>CP070680.1:0-1314 GCA_020352555.1 Caldifarciminota bacterium
GGGAGGACTGTTGGGGGGCATGCCCGGGGCAGGGGGACCCAGGCTGGCCTTCAGGCCGGGGCTCAGGACTAAACTTCAATTCTTCAAGGAGTTACATCCTGACAGGCGTTCGCAGAAGCCTTTGCAGGCACGGTTCTTCCCGAAGTCAGGCACCTGAGGATATGCAGGTGTAAGCGCGAGGACCCGTCTGCGAGTGGCGGCGGGCTTGGCATTGTGGGCTTTGCGGCCTCGGTTGCCGTGTACCATGCCGGCGTCACCTCGGTCTCTGACCTTGGCTTTCAGTCAGAAGACCTGGCAGATGCTGCAGCCAAGCATCCTTGCCGCCTCGCGAGCCAGAAGCAGGGGAGGTCGCCTGTCCCGCTGCCGCCGGATGACTCTCAAGCGAAACATATCTCTCTCCCTGCGGTCGTGAAGCAATGACATGCCTCGAGCCTAACCGGCAGTCCTTCCATTCTCCCAGGGCTGACACAATCGCTCTGCGACTGACCCTATGACTCTGTCGGTCTGTGAACACGCGACCCGGCGGCGGATTGACACTCAGGACTCGCTGGCTAACATACCCTCCTGTTTGCACAGGCTTGAATCTCATCGATTGAAAGGAGTTCCTGACCATGCGCAGGCTCGTCGAATGTGTGCCCAATTTCAGTGAGGGCCGCAGGCCCGAGGTCATCGAACAGATAGTAAACTCTATCAAGTCGGTGAACGGCGTCAGCATGCTCGACCAGGAGATGGATGCTGACCACAACCGCGCGGTCATCAGCTTCGTGGGCGAGCCTGAGGCGGTGCTCGAAGCCGCGTTCCGCTCGGTCAGAAAGGCGCAGGAGCTCATCGACCTGACCAAGCACCAGGGTGAGCACCCGAGGATGGGCGCGGCCGACGTGGTGCCTTTCATCCCGATCACCAACGTCAACGAAGCCGAGTGCATCGAGCTCGCCAAGCGGCTGGCCAAGCGCATCGCCGACGAGCTCTCGATCCCGACCTACCTGTACGAGCTGGCAGCGACCAGGCCTGACCGGGTCGACCTCGCCAACATCAGGCGTGGCCAGTTCGAAGGTCTGCTCAAGGCGGTGAAGAGCGATCCGGACCGCGCACCCGACTTCGGCAAGCCTGAGCTGCACCCGACCGCAGGCGCGACCGTGGTCGGAGTCAGGGCCCCGCTGGTCCCGTACAACGTCTACCTCGACACCGATGACTTGAAGGTCGCCCAGAACATCGCCAAAGGCATAAGGTCAAGGAGCGGCGGGTACCAGTACACCAAGGCGCTCGGGTTCGAAATAAAGGACCGCGGCTGCGTCCAGGTCTCGATGAACATGA
>CP070680.1:1414-2617 GCA_020352555.1 Caldifarciminota bacterium
AGACCGACAAGGAGTCGAACAGCGCGCCGCCCTGGAACACGAAACCGAGCCTGGACAAGAGCTCGGAGTTGTCGGCGAACGCGCCGAACCGCACCGGGACGCCGTCGTACTCGACAGTGCCACGGTCGGGCGACAGGAGCCCGGTCATGATGCGCAGCAGCACGGTCTTGCCGACGCCGGACGGGCCGAGGATGGCGATGACCTTACGGTCCGGGATGTCGAAGCTGACGTGGTCGAGCACGACCCGGTCGTCGAACCTCCGGGAAACTCCCTTGACCGTGATCATGCCGAGACCGTCAACGGTTGAAGAAGATCAGGGCGACCAGGAAGTTGAAGGCCAGGACCATGCTGGCCGACACCACCACCGCGCTGGTGGTGGCCCTGCCAACGGCCTTGGCGCCGCCGATGACGTTGAACCCGAAATAGCAGCCGTTGGTGCCGATGATGAGTCCGAACAGGAACGCCTTGCCCAGGCCGCCGAAGAAGTCCCGGGGCATGAAGAAATGGGTGACGCCGTAGGTGAAGGTGTAGGCCGAGATGTCGAGCGTGAGCGACGAGATGGCGAGCGCGGTAAAGATGGCGACCAGCTCCATGACGATGACCAGGACCGGCAGGCTGATGGTCAGGGCCGCGATGCGGGGCAGGCACAGGTAGCGGTAAGGATTGACGCCCATCACCGCCAGGGCGTCGATCTGGTTCGAGGTCCGCATCGCGCCCAGTTCGGCAGCCATCGAGGATGCGGAACGGCCCGCGACCACGAACGCGGTGAATATCGGAGCCAGCTCGATCAGTACCAGCCGGCCCACGCCCATGCCGACAAAGTACTTGGGCACCACGCCCATCAGCTGGTAGCTGGTCTGGATAGCGGTGGTCAGGCCGACGAAAACTCCTGCCATGATGACTATCGGCAGGGCGCCGATGCCCTGGGTGAACGCCTGGTCCGCTATCCGGGGCATGGTCCGGCGCGGGTCCCAGGCGACCAGCAGGCTCCGTCCCAGGAACAGCAGGTAGCGTCCGGGCGCGGTCAGAAAGTTCACCAGCCGTATCTTATGCCGGTGACGGAGTGAGTCAACGGGGATTGAAGATTGCCGGTGACTGCAGATTGAGGATTGAGCGGTCTGCGGCACAGAGGCTCGTCATTCCGCTCACCGCCTCCTGTCATGTCGAGCGGAGTCGAGGCGTCTTTCGGAGAGATTTCTCCAC
>CP070680.1:2717-4333 GCA_020352555.1 Caldifarciminota bacterium
GGGGGAGAGGGTTGGGGTGAGGGGTCTCCGCCGCTCTGTCACTTGCCCTGCGCCTCAGGCGCAAGTGCCACCAGATGGCTCACACTGGGCCTTTCGGTCACTTCTGCTTGCCACTCGATCACTCTATCACTTTGTCACCCGGTCACTCTTCTCAGGGACAGCACCTCCACTCCCAGGTCTCGCGGAAATCCCTGGAGGTCTTCTTGACCAGCGCCTCGACCAGCTCGCCGTACGCCTCCTCCGGGTCCCGGGCGTCGAACGCGAAGCTGCTCCGTCCGAAGATGCTGACCCCTGCCACCCGGCGGGTGGCCTGGGCCGAGTTGCTCCAGAGCGAAGCCCCGGTCTCGGCCTCGACCAGTCGGACCGACATCACCGCGTCGACCTCTGCCGAAAAATCCATGAACCCGAATCCAGGCGCGATGGTGATGTCCGGCCGCACGTCGAATATCGTCAGCTCTCCGGTGATGACGGTGTACAGCCCGTGCATCTCGGCCAGCTCCTCGAACGCCTCCTTGCCGAGCTTGGCAAGCCCGAGTTCTTCCAGCAGCTCTTCCTCGGAGCCCAGCTCGACAATCCGCACCATTCCCTGGTCTCTCCGGATCCACTCGATGAACTTGGTGGTCGCGTACGGTCCGAGTTCCCCCTCGTTCGAGCACTCGAAGTCGATGATCCCGATGGTCTCGAACTCGCCGAGGTCGAGCCTGGGCGGGACCGTAGCCTTCAGCCCGCAACCTGCCACAGCGAACACCAGCGCGGCAACTGCTATGGTTGTCATCCGTCTCACGATTCGGCTCCTTTCCGTACCGGACACACTTCAGACCTAGATTGTCAGGACTATCTGAGCACGACAATCTGCTCGCCGATACTATTGACCCCTTGGCAGCCTTTGTCCTGCGCCACGAAATACACGCCTGGTGCGAGATGACCGATGTCGTGGTGCCTGACGGCACCGCTCGCTCCGCTCGCGAGCACGCCCGGCAGGTCCATCACCTTCCGGCCGGCCACGTCGAGCAGCACATGCCTCAAGATACGCTCCGATTCACGCCTGCCGAAATCAGCCATCCCTCCCGGCAGCACCAGCATTCCCCGGCAGATGGTCTGACTTGTCCTTTGTCCTTCTGCCTCTGTCCTTTCTTCTTCCACCCCTCCGGGCACGCTGTCCCTGATGACCGAAATGTTGCTGCTCGCGGCATTGGACACATAGACCCGGTTGAACTCAGGGCTCCACGCCATCGCCATCGGCCCTTCGCCGACAGGAATCGTTGTCAGCACGCTGTTCGTGACGCCGTCCACGACCGTCACGGTCCCGGCCGCACTGCCCGCTGAATAGACCCGGTCGGTCAGCGGGTTGTGGAACAACGCCCTGGGATACCGGCCGATGTCCGGGGTCGCTGTCACCCGGTCGGTCGCGCAGTCGATAATCGAAAGGTACGAACCCAAGAAGCCCAGGCTTGCGCAATACACCTTGTCGTCGGTCTGGTTGTAGCATATCGCCTGGGGCAGTTCCTCGACCGGTATTGTGGCCAGCGTGCTGCCTGTCAGCCCGTCGATGACTGTAACGTTGTCCCCGTCTTCGTTCGCTGTGTAGAGCTTGTTCAGGCTGGTGTTGTAGCAGA
>CP070680.1:4433-6012 GCA_020352555.1 Caldifarciminota bacterium
CCTGTACCCGAGCTACAACGGGGAGGGGCACGTGTACTACCAGCACGACTCGGCCAACCACCGGTTCATCATCGAGTACGACAGCGTGGCGTACTACAATCCGCGCGAGCTCCGGGACAAGTACGAGGTCGTCATCTACGATTCGACGATGGCGACCCCGAGCGGCGACAACGTGGTCGTGATGCAGTACATGACGGCCAACCACTTCGGCAGTTCGACGGTCGGTATCCAGGACCCGACCCGCGCAATCGCGATCCAGGTCGTGCTCAACGGAGATTGGACCAGAGGGGCTGCACCGATTGAGCCTGGCAGAGCGGTCAAGTACACGACTGTGGACCCGACCGGGGTCGCCGAGAGCCCGCTGCGGCCCCAGGCTGGCCAGATTGCACTAGTTCCGCTCGGCAGCCCGTTCCTGAGCTCTACCAGCATTCGCTATTCCGTGCGCGGGTCCGGGACCGTCGAACTGGCGGTTTTCGACAATGCCGGTCGACGGGTAAGGGACTTGGTTTCTGGCCGCCACACTCCTGGAGCCTACCGGGTCACCTGGGACGGAACTGACGACTCGGGTCGCAGCCTCGCGTCAGGGGTCTACTGGCTTCGACTCGCCGACGGTGAGGAAACGGCGTCGGCCAAGACGGTCAAGATGCGCTAGGCAGCTCTGGTGGGCGTCGAGCACGAGAAACGCAAGTCCTGGGACGAGTACTTCCTGGACATCGCCAAGCTGGTGACCGAGAGGTCCACCTGTCTTCGGCGTCATGTCGGTGCGGTGCTTGTGCGGGACAAACGGATTCTGTGTACCGGGTACAACGGCGCGCCTGCCGGGATGCGGCACTGTCTCGAACTCGGGTGCCTGAGGGAAAGGCTGAACATCCCGGCCGGTGAGCGCATTGAGGTCTGCCGGGGCATCCACGCCGAGCAGAACGCGCTGGTCCAGGCGGCCACTTTCGGGGTCAGTGTGTCCGGTGCCACACTGTACTGCACGCACGAGCCCTGTATCACCTGCGCCAAGATGCTGGTCAACGCCCGTGTCAGGAGTTTCGTTGTCCGCGAGCGGTACCCAGACGAGTTCGGGCGTGAATTTCTCAAGGAAGCCGGCGTCGAGGTGAGGCACGTGGAGGCTGCCGGGAAGCACAGCGGGTAGCGGGCTCTCCGTCCCCGGCAATCGGCCTGACCGCCGAGCGGAGCGGAACCGGCCCGGCCTTCGGTTCAGCGTCGTTCCTCTCTGCCTGGTCGTTGTCCGCGTCGATGCAGGGTCTGTCGACCGCGCGGCAAGTGACCGACCGCCGGCTCGGGTCAAGGGTCGCTTTACAGAAGCGGGGGGTGTGCTAGAATGAGTGCCCTGTCTGGAAAACGGAGGTATCTGTGATTCGCACGATGATGTCTGCAGCAGTGCTTGTCGCGGTCGTGGCCGGCCTTGCCTTTGGGGCGACCGGGTCCGCTCAAGTCGATATGAAAGTGAAGGTCCTGGCAAGACCGGAGCAGATCGGGCCTCTTGCGCGCCAGGTGCTGGAGTTCTACGAGGTGACGCCCGAGTACTTCGTCGGCGCGGTCACGCGCGAGACGTACGAGCGGCTGGTCG
>CP070680.1:6112-7375 GCA_020352555.1 Caldifarciminota bacterium
CGGGGCAGGCTCCGCTGCCGCTTTGACCCCTTCAGCCCGCGGCAATCCTCCAATCAGCAATCCACAACCTGAAATCTGCAATGGGCTGCGGGCTGCCCCGCCGGTCCTCCGGCTCGCCTGATGGAGAAGTCCCTAGGTCCTGGCGGAATGCGGTCGGCGGGAAGGGGCTAGCGGCTTCCTGTCAGCAGTCAGGAAAGGTGCTACGGCTCGTTCTTCTCGAAGCTCTCGGTCCTGGGCAATTCCAGAAAGTAGTGAGTTGGGCCTTCATCGAGATGCGGTTCGCCACCGCCATACAGAGAACGCGGAACCAGCCAGACTGGGCCTTCCAAGCCCCCACAGAAGGTGACCAAGAAATAGTACTCGGTTGTCGACCCATCCTGTGTCCGAAAGGCCGCCGACACCAGGGGCGGCTCTTTGGGGTTCCGCCATTTGACAACAACGTTGTCCATGTCTATCTCGGGAAAGAAGGGAAGCGACCAGTACTCATTCATGCTGCGAATGGCCTTGCCGCTCCGCGTGCCTCGTTTCATCATCGCCCACAGGAGAGCGTACACTCGCACCCATCTCTCTACGTCTGTACTGTCCACGCGCCAGTCCGCATCGACCATGAGCTGGTTCAGCTCGTACGGCAACAGGTGGCTGCTGCTGTCTCTCACGGCTACCGCCACTTCGAGCGTCTGCATCAACCGGGGAAACCAGTCACTCGAATCGACCTCTCCGACCTCCACGGAGTAGAATTCGACGCCGGGGAAGACCTCGGCCAGGTATGGATGCGTCGCACATCGGCGCCAGACGCGAGACGGCTTTCCCCTAATCCATATGCTCACCCAGTCCTTCTGGAAAAAGCGAAGGATCGACAGGTTTTCGTTGTTCAGGAAGGTGCGCTCCAGCCGCTCGCGGTCCTTGCCTTGGACTGGCGCACTATCGAGACCTACGGCTTCGAAGTGATTGGGCAGGGAGGCAACAAGTCTGGATCGAGGTCGGTTGCGCAGAATGGAGGTCGTCGCGCAGGAGACTGCCAGGATGGAGACGGCAACGAGCATGGTCTGCCAGCGCGCATATGCCTTCACCGTGGGAGAGTTCTATCCCGGACCCAGCCGCTTGTCAACACCGCCGCGAAGCCGCAAACGATGCCGACCACATAGCCTACCTCACAGCCCATCACACAGCCCGGCACACAACTTGGCTCTCAACTTGGCTCGCAGCGCGGCTCGCAGCAGACCTCGCAGCAAGGCTCTCAGCAGTTCTCACAGCGCAGCTCGC
>CP070680.1:7475-9200 GCA_020352555.1 Caldifarciminota bacterium
CCCTCTCGCTGCCCGGACCCGGGCATCATCTCCCTGCCCGGCTGCTGTGGACGACAGCCTGGTCAGAGAACTGGTCAGCCGGGTGAGTGGGGACACGGTCGAATCTCTGCTCGTGCGCATGCGCCAGTTCGCCACCCGCTACTCATCTACCGACTCGTGCTTCCGAGCCATGGAATGGGTGCGTTCGCGGTTCGAAGCCTGGGGATGCTCGACATATCTCGACACGTTCCGTCCCGGCTACGCGCCCAATGCGGTCGGCATCAAGCGCGGAACCTTGACCCCGGACGCCGTTTTCGTTGTCTGCGGCCACACCGACGCCACGTCCGAGATTCCGTTCACCCTGACCCCAGGCTCTGAGGACAACGCCTCGGGCACTGCCGCGGTCATGGAATTGTGCCGCGCGACCGCTGACACGGAGTTCGAGAACACGGTCTGGTTCATCGGGTTCGCAGGGGAAGAACAGGGACTTGTCGGCTCGGACAGTTTCGCCCGGCAAGCCGCCGACCGGGGCGATTCCATCGTGCTCGCCGTCAACTTCGACATGATCTCCTACGGCCGCGAGAACAAAGACACCATCGTCATCTACGGCGCGCGCCAGGCCCCTGGGTCTGAGCAATGGGTCGACTTCTTCATCGCCCAGGCCGACTCCTTCTCCGACCTGAAGCACCGCAAGACAATGGAGTACATCCCCCAGGCCCGTTCTGACCACTACTCGTTCTGGAAATACGGGTTCCCTGCCATCCGCGGCGGTTACTCTGACCGGACCCCGCACTATCACAGCACCGGCGACACGATCGGCCCGCTCTACTATGCCCAGTGCGGCACCAACAACATCCCGATGGAAGCCGAGGTCATCAAAGCCCTTGTCGCCACTATTGCCAAGCTCGGCGGCGCCCATCTTCCGGTCGGAATCGAACAACGACCGCATCGACCCGCAGCCCGGCTGCTCGAAGTCCGCCCGACCGTCGGACCGGCTCCACTATCTCTGAGGCTCTCCGGTCCGCTCAGCATGAATTCGACTCTCGAAGTCTATGATGCAACCGGCTCGCTCGTCCGTCGTCTGGACTGCAGCGGTTGCTCAACCGCATCCTGGGACGGCACGGACCGGTACAGCCGCCAACTCCCTTCCGGCATCTACCTGTTCAGGGTCAACGTCCCCGGACATTCCTCTGTCGCCCGCGCTGTCCTGACCCGCTAGCCCGCGTCGACTCGGTAGCTTCTACCTTCCTATGTGCGTCGCCGCTAGCTCACTGCCCCCTGGAAACTCGCCCATTGACTGCCTTCGTGGCCAGCGTAAGATAATCACATGCAGGCGAGATACCTGATAGACTTGGAGAAGAACGAGGACGGTGGGTACACGGTCACTGTCCCGGCTCTGCCCGGGTGTGTGACTGAAGGCAGCACGTGGGACGAGGCAATCGCCAATGCCCAGGAGGCTATCGTCGGCTACATCGAGGCCCTCAAAGACCTCGGCAAGCCGATACCGGTCGAGATACCAGTAGAGATCGAGCCGGCAGCACTGTGAGCCGCGGGCCTCGGGCAAGGAAGTTCTGAGAGCCCTGCAGCGTGCAGGGTTTGAGCAGTTGCGGAGCCACGGCAGCCATTTCTACCTGTACCACCGTGCCAAGGATTCCCTCGTCACCCTGCCTGTTCATGGCGGAAAGACCCTCGCGCCCAAGACCCTACTGTCGATACTGAAACAGGCGAAGCTCACACCCGAGGAAC
>CP070680.1:9300-10903 GCA_020352555.1 Caldifarciminota bacterium
AAGGCGCCTTGACCTTCACGCTCGCCAAACTGTCTATGTACGTGGAAGGCCGAAAGCGAACGTCCCTCCTCTGACCGAAGCCAGCCTTCTGCCGCTGCTTGACACCAGCCCAGCATCTGCCCTATCCTGTGCTCATGACAAGGCTGCTGACCTTGGTCATCCTCGCGGCTTGCTCGTGCCCGGCCCCGGACAAACCTGAGAGAAGCCCTGAACTGGAAACGGTCGAGAGTCGCCTGGAGTTCGAGTATCCGTGCTACGTCAGGCCAGGCATGTTCCACCCTGACCTTCCGATACTTCGCTCAGGCTTCGCCGCTGCAGCCTATCCTGAAGTGACATATGGAGACCTGACCGTCGTGAAGCTGATGGCCGTCTACCAGCGAGGGAACGCAGGCGACAGCCTCAAGATGACCAGCGTCACAATCCGTTCCGGGGACGACACGCTTGTCCTTGCCCACAGGAAGTGGCGGCAGGAACGCCAGCTTCGTACGACACCGGACGGACGGACAATCGAGGTGTTCGACTTCCCGTCGCATGGACCAGAGCTGGAGGCGATACTCGTTCCACCCCCAACCACTGTCATCCTCTCTGGCGCGGGCGGCACGCGTGAGTACGAAATGACGAGAGAGGAACGCCAGGCCTGGCGCGACATACTCTACTACCGGGCGAACAGAGGCTGGGAAACCAGACGACTGCCATGACAAGGCTACTTCCGGCTCTCTTGGCGGCGGCTTTTGTACTGCCCCGTGGGTGTGGGCCAAAGGAAACCCCATGGCCTTCGATCGAGCTCGATGCAGGACCCTACACCACTACCGAAATGGCGAGGGCCAACAACGAGTTCGGCCTCAACCTGTTCAAACAGCTCTACGACACAACAGCCCGGAGTAACACCCTCATCTCGCCCACCAGCATTGCGGCAGCCCTGACAATGCTCTGGAACGGCGCTCGCGGGACAACGCGCGACTCACTTGCAGAAGTCCTGCGAATCACAGGATTCGACACTTCCCGCGTGAACCCGCTGGCTGCGGCACTGCTCGCCGACATCCTGTCCGAAACCGACCGTGTGCAGCTCGAAGTCGCCAACTCAGCCTGGCTGAATGAGGGCTACCAGTTCTACCCCGAGTATCGGCAGGTTCTAGCCGACTACTTCAACGCCGAGTTCTTTCAGCGGGACTTGAACAGCCCGGACGCGACCGTCGCAATCAACCGCTGGGTCGCAAAGAAGACCCACGGAATGATCAGGAAGCTCATCGACGGGATTCCGTCCGGAGTTGTGCTCTACCTGCTGAATGCCGTCTACTTCGACGCAAGGTGGATAGACAGCTTTGACCCGAAGCGGACCGGTCCCGGGCGTTTCGAGCTGGAGGATGGGTCTGAAGTCGAGCACCCGTTCATGTCCCGCAGCGGAGAGTACCAGACGATCGCCCTGGAACGCTTCAAGGCTGTGCGCATTCCGTACGGAACGGGTAGGTTCGCGGTGTACATCTTCCTTCCAGGCGTGCCCGTGGAGTACATCGGGCACTTGAGGAGAGAGATGCGGTCAAGAGGTGTACCCAAGGCCGCTTTGGAGGACAGCCTTCCGAAGGACACCTTGCTTCCCAAGCCT
>CP070680.1:11003-12197 GCA_020352555.1 Caldifarciminota bacterium
TGACCCTGGGGTTTTTATCCGGTCGATGGCCAGCCGGGACGGACACGGCGGGCTTGCGGCCCGGACGCGCGAGGTTTGCGACGTGCTCGATGCGTTCGGCAAGGACTTCCTGCTCATCGAGACGGTAGGAGTCGGGCAGGTCGAGCTCGACATCGCGGCAGCGGCGGACTCGACAGTGGTGGTGCTGATGCCCGAGTCCGGGGATTCGATCCAGGTGATGAAGGCCGGGCTGATGGAAATAGGCGAGGTCTTCTGCGTGAACAAGAGCGACCGCGAAGGCGCGGACCGGCTGGTCATGGAAATCGAGACCATGCTCGGACTGCGCAACCGGGACGACGGCTGGCGGCCGCCGGTGGTCAAGACCGTGGCAACGACTGCGGCCGGAGTGGAGGAACTCCTTGCCGAGCTGGGGCGACACCGCGAGCACCTGGACACGACCGGTCAGATGGCGGGACGGCGCAGGGCCAGGGTGACGAGGAAGATCCGGGAGCTGGTCGAGGAAAGGATGAGGAAGGACGCCTGGACCCGGTCCGAAGTCCGCGACCGGCTGGGTGAGCTGGTGGAGTCGGTCACAAAGGGCGAGTCGACTCCATACCAGGGAGCGGACGAACTGCTGAGCCTGATACGCAACGGACAGGAGAATTGAATGGCATCGATTGACGACATCAGGAAGAAACGCAAGGAGTGGGAAGCCGGGTTCAAGCCCGAAGACAAGCCGGACCGGGAAACCGTGTCCGGCGTGCCGGTCGACCTGGTCTATACTCCGGCAGATGTCGACAAGCTCGACTACCTGCGCGACCTCGGGTTCCCGGGCGAGTATCCATTCACCCGTGGCGTGCACAAGAACATGTACCGGGGCCGGAACTGGACCATGCGCCAGTTCTCAGGGTTCGGCACAGCCAAGGACACGAATCAGCGCTATCATTACCTGCTCGAACACGGCCAGACCGGGCTTTCGGTGGCGTTCGACTTCCCGACCCTGTACGGCAGGGACTCGGACGACGACCGTGCCCGGGGCGAGGTCGGCAAGTGCGGGGTGGCGATTTCTTCGCTCAATGACATGGAGACCCTGTTCGACGGAATCCCGCTCGACAAGGTCTCGACTTCGATGACCATAAACGGGCCGGCTTCCATCATCTGGGCGTTCTACATCGCGGCGGCCGAAGAGCAGGGGGTGTCGAGCGACAAGCTCCA
>CP070680.1:12297-13327 GCA_020352555.1 Caldifarciminota bacterium
AACAAGCCGCTGGTTCGTGTCAGATACAGCCTGAAGGTGACCAGCCGGCCGGGTCTCGATGAGCTGATTACGGCAAAGCTGAAGGAGCTCGGCGTACTCTCCTAGCCGATGCGGCTGGCGGTTGCCGCCGGTCTGCTGGCAGCCGTGCTGTCACGTCAGTCCCGGTAGTCGTGGTGGACCATGTGCTTTGCGGTGTCTTCAGCCGGTTCTCACTACAGAGTCCTGAACAGGCGAACCCTTGACATGAGTGGGTTTTCGGCGATATTGTGCCAGAATCTTTCGAACGCTCAACCATGACACGACTGCCTGAGATCGAATACAAGCTGCTTTCGGCGCTCGCGCCGGGTGTCGCGGTCGGAGTTGAGGGTCTGGTGAAGGAGTCCGGGTTGGATCAATCGCTGGTGATGGCGGCAGCCAAGTCGCTGTCGGACAAGGGCTTGGTTGAGATCCACGAGCAGGTCCGGGAGGAATACGCGATCACTGAGGAGGGCCTGAAGGTCAGCAGGGAAGGTCTGCCCGAGAAGCGCGCTCTGCAGGCCGTCATCGACAAGGGCGGGGAGGTTGCGTTTCAGGATCTGCCCGCATTGCTGGGCAGGGAAGATGTCCGGGCCGAGGTCAAGTGGCTGACCAAGAAGGGTTGGTGCAGGCGCGTGGCCGGGCGACTTGTGGCGACCGACAAGGGCAGGGCGGCACTCAGCGACGCGGGACCTGATGAGGTATTCGTATGCCGGCTGGCGCAGATGGGGCGGGCATTCTCAGACGACCTTGCTTCCCTCGGCACTGATGTCGAGGCCGGTCTGGCCGCGCTCAAAGGCAGGTCTGGACTATTCAAACGCAAGCAGCGTACCGCCCGGAGCATCAGTTTGACCGATGCCGGCAGCAGGCTGAAGAACGAGGGTATCGAGCCGGCGCAGGAGGTAACACAGCTCACTCCCGAACTCATCGTCTCGGGCGAATGGCGAGGCGTGGCCTTCAAGGAATACGATCCGCGGCTCGAGACAGCAGTGCTTCGGCCGGGCAAGGCCCATCC
>CP070680.1:13427-15158 GCA_020352555.1 Caldifarciminota bacterium
AGGGCTTTGCCGGGGTCTGCCTTCAGAGCAGCCCGTGCGTTCCTCATCGCGGTGACGAGGTTGTCCCCGTGACGGGCTGCGATCACCGCTGTCTCAGCGATCCCGGCACCGGGCACCCTGACGTAGTAGTCGTTGCCAGCAACAGGCACCTTGAGGTTGAGCAGGCTCCGGTCGCCCTCAATCCCGTAGGGGTCTTGTGCCTCCTGAATCCCGTCCAGTGTTTTCAGGTAAGCGGTGAGAGCACGGGGATTCCTGAGAGCAGCCAGAGCCATCTCCTGCTGGAGTTTGTAGGTGGTCGAGACACCCTGATAGATCTGAGGGAACACACCTTCCCGCAGGAAACTCGGAACCTCGTCGTAGTCAAACTGAGATCGACGGGCGACCTCCGCAGCCTCCGTGACCGTATCCCCGACAGCAAGACGAGCCTCAAACACACCCTGCCGGAAAGACTGCTCCATCGCCTCCGCAGTCCTCGTCCAGAAGCCTTTGGTGGCGGGGTTGATGCTGTCCAAGAACCTACGTCCAGCGCGACCGTAGGTGCGGTTCAGGTCGGCCAGAATGTCGTTGACCAGACCACCGATCCGCTCTGCCTCAACAGCGGTGTAGCCGATGCCCTCCTGCTCCGCGAGTTTGACCAGATCCGCAGGGCTGTAGTAGACCCCCGTGGGGGTGGTGATCCCCTGACCCGTCAGGTTCCGGCGCAAGACCTTTCGTGTTGCATCCAGTGCGACACGACCCATGCCTGACACGGCAGAGGCAACACCCGTCTGGGTCGCTGCGATGAAGGGCATCTCCAGACCACGCCACACAAGGAAGGGCAGGTTGGGGAGGAAGTATCCATACTTCGCGGACTGACGAAGACCCAACTGACCTTCACCAAGCAGGTAGTTCCCGGCAGACTTCGCCATCTCCAGCAAAGAACCACGGTATTTCGGCGGGACATAGTTGAGCAGTTCGTAAAACTCAGCCCCACCTCTGGCGATGACCTCCTCATACTCGGTGTCGGTGCCTGCAATCATCCGTGAACGACCGAGAGGACGAGACGTGCCGAACATGGTGCCGTAGCGTTCAGAGTCTCTGGCGACCGCCTCCTGCACTTTCGGATCGAAGATGAGATCAACAAGGCTGCGGGGGTCTTGGTTTCTCATCCCATGCTGGACGTAAGGGACAAGGGACATCTGCCGCTGAAGATCCACCCCGATACGCCCCTTTGCCAAGACTTCCTTGATCTTGCCGTCAAGCAGGATGGCGACCATGAAGTTCTGAGCATCCCGACTGAAAGCAGAAGTCCTTCCTGCCCACTTGAGATCAGGAGCGTTTTCTGCGATCTTTGCCACAGCGTCGATGGCTTGCGTGGTGGGGTAGTTGAGTTGACGCAAGCCGGGGAGTGCAGCATCAATCTCTCGGAGCAGTACCTCCCGGTTGAGTCTGGGATCAAACATGACCGCGAAGATTTCATCCCACATATCTTCAGGCGCAATCTTTGCTTCGCTCCCCTGTTTTTTGACCAGTTTGTCGAGGGCAAGGTTGACGGTGCCGTACTTCTCGACTTCCTTCGCCAGTGCCCCATCAGTCTTCGCCATCTCCGTGATCTTTTTCGCTTCCTGCCTCAATGCACGGGCGATGAACTGCCCTCGGCCACGACCAGCACGACGCAGTGCCAGAGCAGCATCGGCGGAAAACTTGGTCACGTCGTCCAGTTTGTTCCCGAACAGGGCGGCGAGCCTCCGG
>CP070680.1:15258-17071 GCA_020352555.1 Caldifarciminota bacterium
ATCTACGCGGCAGGGATGAGCTGGGGCGGCGAGTCGTGGTACGACATCGTCATCATCGGGCTGACAGACCAGGGCTCGGAACGCTGGGTCTACCGTCAGGTCGGGCCGCGCGACGACGTGATCGAAGACATCCTGCCCGGCCCGGACAACAACCTGTATGCTGCCGGGTACGTGACCGAGAATCCCAGTGAGCCGGTCCGCATGTTCGAGGTCATGAGCATCGACACCGCTGGCACAGAACTCTGGGTGTACACGGATTTCCAGGGCGGCTGCTACGACCTTGGCCTGGGGTATGACCAGAATCTCTACGCAGCGGGCTATACCTTCTACCTTGACCACACGAAGTACACCGCCCTGAGCCTGGACTTGGCCGGGAACGGCCGCTGGGTGTACCGGTACATGGGTCAGGGCCCGTTGAACTCCGCGCGTTCGATTGTCTGCCCGCGCGACGGTAACATCTATACAACCGGATACGAAAACGGTCAGTTGACCGGGATGGATGTGGCGGTCGTCGGGCTGACTGCCGGGACCGGAACCAGGGAAGGCGATGAGCACCACGTCGCGGGTCGTGTCAGGGCTCCGACCTTGTTCAAGGACAGGATCGTGCTCAACCTCCGGGCAGAGGTTGCCGCGCCGGTCAGGTTCCGGCTCTACGACCTTGACGGCTCGAGGGTATTGAGCAGGACCTTCCACCGAGCGAGCAGCGAACTGGTGGTCGACGGCCCTGACCTGGCACAGCTTCCAGCCGGAGTCTATCTTGCGACAGTCTCGGTTCCGGGCAGGTCGGCTTCCAGCCTGAAGCTGGTCAAGCAGTAGGACGAGAGGAATCTGTGACCAAGTGGTGTCAGGAAAGGGGAGGGGCCAGATAGAATAGCCTGCTGATTGTGGGTCAGTCTGTCCCTTCGTGACCGGGCGGCCGGCACAGGCCGTTGAACAGCAACCGTGCTGCACAAGGAACAGCCCGGTGCCCCCCGTTGTCGACACATCCAGACGTAGATTCCTTGCCTATGGTAAGTCACATATAATTTGGGTGTTACAGCTCAGAACATTTCTGCTTGACAAGGGGTGCCTATGGCCTTACTATGGGTCAATCGTATGTTTGAAGCGGACGAACCAGAACAGAGAATGTTGAGAGCTATGTGATGAATCACGCTGTCGGGAAAAATCCGAAGCAGAGAATATTCCGGGCCGCGGTAGAGCTGATCGCGCGCAAAGGGTACGAGGCGACCGGAATCAGGGCGATCGCCAAAGCTGCCGGGGTCAACATCGCCCGTATCAACTACTATTTCGGGGACAAGGCCGGGCTGCTCAAGGCCATCATCGAGGAGTTCAGCGAGCGCTACTACCAGGGGATAAGGTTGGCCAACCCGGTGTCGGACAATATCCGGGACGGAGTGTTCGCCAATATCAGCGCGATTGTCAAGGTCTACCGCGATGACATCGAGCTCGCGATCGCGTCGCAACGGGTGCTGTGGATGGACATCCCGGAGGTCCACGCGGCGCAGATCCACCAGCACAAGGCCCACCGCGCGGATCTGGACCGTTGGTTCAGGAGCGTCGGGCTTGACATCAATGACCGGCCGAAGATGGCGGTCGCCAGAGGCCTGGTCACCAGCCTGGTCAGCGCGCATTTCAACGCCCGGTATCACTACGAGTTCGTCCTGAGTCCGGCGACCAGGAAGGAACTGGTCGACGCACAGCCTGCCGGATACGACGACGCTTTCTACGAGGAGTACTGCCGCCATCTGGCCGAGATGTACCTCAGCGCAATGGAGGCTCTTGCCGGACACCGCAAAGCCGTGTCAGGCGAGAG
>CP070680.1:17171-18529 GCA_020352555.1 Caldifarciminota bacterium
AGACCCGCATTTTCCAGTTCCCGGACTGGAATGTCGGTCCGGAGAGCACGTACTACGAAGTCGCGATGTGGCACAACTGCCCGCCGGACGAGCGTGTCGTTCATCCGGTTCTCGTCCGGGTGACGATGGCGTCGGCCAGCGTGATGCGGGTGGCGATCGAACTCCCCGAGGGCTCAATCGGCCGGACGCCGCCGAACGCCTGCTACGCGCTCGACTCGCTCTGCGACGTCTGGGGCTGGACCGGCTCTATCGTCTCCGGCGTGGATATCGACGAGCTGTCCGAGCTCGCCAACTACGACGTGGTCGCGACCGGGGCGTCGGGTTTCTATGGCGACTACGACCACTCGTTCTACGACGACGCGCTGCTGGACTGGGTGCGCAGCGGAGGCGGGTTGGTGACGACCGGCTGGGTGGTCCGTGCCGTGTACTATGGCGCGGGCGTCCCGTCGCCGATGGACTCGGCGATGGCGGTGTCGTGCGTCGATGGCAGCGCCTTCGTGACCGAGGACCAGGTCCGGATCACGAACAGCAGCCACCCGATAACCGACGGTGTCGCCGACTTCGACGTCCAAGGCTACGGCGAGTACGCCAACTCCGGGCTCTGGCCCGGGGCGGTCAGCCTGGGTGACTACACGGCGCAGCCCGGCCGAGCCTCCGTTGCCTGCAAGGCGCTCGGGTCCGGCCGGTCGGTGTACCTGGGGCCGATATACATGGCCGACTTCTCCACCCACAACAACGAGCCGTACTACCAGGACCCGAACTCGGTCCGGCTGCTCAAACAGGCGCTGGAATGGGCTGGCCTGGGCATAGTCGGGGTGCAGGAACCAGGACGTGTCGAGCCTGCGCGGGCCGAGATCAGCAGCATCCGGCCCAACCCGGTGACCGGGCGCACCGTCATCCGCTTCCTCGTGCCGAAGCAGGGCAGCGTCGAAATCGGCATCTACGACCTGGCGGGCAAGAAGGTCTGCACGCTCGCTTCGGGCGTGCACGCGCCCGGCTCTCAGCAGGTGACGTGGAGCCGACTCGACGACGCAGGACGGAAAGTCCCGGCCGGTGTCTACTTCTGCCAGTTCGAGGCCGAGGAAACGGCCCACACCAGGAAGTTGGTTGTGGAGTAGTCTGGGCTACCAGTCCTTCGAGAGGCGGGCTTCGGCCCGCCTTTCTTTCGTCAAGCGTCCAGGCGCTTGACCCAGCGGTGCTGGACATACGACTGCCTGAATCCCATGGACAGGTAGAACTCCATCACTCCGCTCTGGGCAAACGTGGCGCCGAGCTTGGCGCAGCGGCCGACTGCTTCGAGTACAGCAGCCCTGCCCAGTCCTATGCGCCGGAAATCAGGGTCAGTGCACACCGGCTCG
>CP070680.1:18629-19853 GCA_020352555.1 Caldifarciminota bacterium
CGGTTCGACTCAGGTCCGCAGAAGAAACCGAGGCGTCGAAGGTAGCGCAGACCCGGACCTTCGCACCTGAAACCCTGCACTGGGACGGTCCGAACTTCTACGGAATCGGTTCAGGCGGGGGCACCTTTCTGGCCGCTGCACGATTCACGGCCCCGCGGCCGCGCACACTCACCAACATGCTGTGGTATGCGTACGATTCCTTCGACTGGGCCAGCATCGTCGTATACGGGCACGGTACCGATACCACTCCAGGGCCGGTGCTGGACTCATTCCCGTACAACGGCTCTGGAACCGGGTGGAAGGACGTGCTGCTGCCCCAGCAGCTCTACCTTCCCGCCTACCGCGACTTCTGGGCCTGCATCGCCGTCAACCATTCTCCCCGGGTGCGTCCTGTGGGCATCGACTCCGGGCCCCAGGTCAGGGACAGAGGTGGGTTCATCCGGATTCAGGGTGGTTCGTGGCGTCAGCTCTACCAGTCCAGACTCGACTACAACTGGAACATCAGGGCTGTGGTCGGGCACGTCGAACATGATGTCGGTGTCATGGCGATTGCGGTGCCCGACACCGTGGAGAAAGGCGCGGTCGTCACCCCCCGCGTGGTTGTGGCCAACTACGGCGGTTCGGCCGAGACCTTCCCGGTCTGTTTCTACATCGACACGTTGCCCGAGGAAGTAACCATCTACAATCTGATGCCCGGGTCTGTCGACACCGTGCAATTCAGCGTCTGGGTACCGGAAGAGCTGGGACGACACACGCTGAGGTGCACGACCATGCTCGACGGAGACGAGTTCCCGGACGACGACTGCATGACAAAGGACGTCGAGGTCCTGCCTGGCACCGGACTGTCCGGGCCCGCAGTCCGGTCCGGACTGGTGCCAAGCCTTGCGGTCTTCCCAAGTCCTGCTGTCGGGCGGTTCCTGGTCAGAGGAGCCCTGCCGGCTCTGGCACACGGAAGGCTCGAGCTGGTCAGTCCCACAGGAGAGGTTTTGCGGAAAGTCCCGGTGCGCACGTCTGCCTCCGGGGAATACGAACTGGGGCTCGACATGGCCGACGGCTCAGGGAGCAGGCTTCCGGCCGGCGTCTACCTCGTCAGGTTGAGAAGCCGAGACCAGTCGGTCGTGCGCAGATTCGTGCTCGCCCGCTAGCCGCCACGCGCGGTTCGCAGCCCACACTCACCAATCTGAAATCTGCAAAGGGCATGGCATTGGACTGCGGCAGCCCCCA
>CP070680.1:19953-22144 GCA_020352555.1 Caldifarciminota bacterium
CCTTTTGCCGTGGCGGTGAACCCGGTCACCAACAAGATCTACGTGGTGAACAGGTTCGGCGACAACGTGACGGTGATCGACGGCGCGACTCATGACACCCTGACCATCGCGGCAGGCAGCTTGCCCTGGGCGGTGGCGGTGAACCCGGTCACCAACAAGATCTATGTGGCGAACTGGGACAGCGACAACGTGACTGTGATCGACGGCGCGACCAATGGCACCCTGACCTTGCCCGCAGGCAATTCCCCCTGGGCGGTAGCGGTGAACCCGGTCGCCAACAAGGTCTACGTGGCGAACTTCGGAAGCAACACAGTGACTGTGATCGACGGCGCGACCAATGCTACCTTGACAGCGGCCGCAGGCCACGATCTCCGCGCCGCGGCGGTGAACCCGCTGACCAACAGGATTTATGTCTTGAACTACAACTGGCATGACACCAGCAGCGTGACAGTGATCGACGGCAGGGCCGATACCGCAATCGCGGCAGTCCGTGTAGGCGTGGACCCCCTTGCTGTGGCGTTGAACCCGGTCTCGAACAAGATCTACGTGGCGAACACGATGAGCGGCACCGTGACTGTGATCGACGGCGCGACTCATGACACCCTGACCGTGCCGGCGGGCGACAACCCGGAAGCGGTGGCGGTGAACCCGGTCACCAACAAGGTCTATGTCGCGAACACCGGCAGCGGCAACGTGACGGTGATCGACGGCGCGACTCATGACACCCTGACCGTCGCCACAGGAGAAAGCCCGCAGGCGGTGGCGGTGAACCCGGTTACCAACAAGGTCTATGTCGCGAACACCGGCAGCGACAACGTGACGGTGATCGACGGCGCGACTCATGACACCCTGACCGTACCCGCAGGCGATGCCCCCCAAGCGGTGGCGGTGAACCCAATCGCCAACAAGATCTACGTGGCGAACTGGGACAGCCACAACGTGACAGTAATCGATGGCAGGACAGATACGGTCATTGCGACTGTCAGCACAGGCCAGAACCCCGAGGATCTGGAAGTGAATGTGGCGACGAACAGGATCTACGTTGCGAACCGCCAGAGTGACGACGTGACGGTGATTGACGGAGAGTCGGACATCGTGGTCGCGACTGTCGGCGTGGGCGACGAGCCCACGGATGTTGCAGTGAACACAGTCACAAACAAGATCTACACTGCGAACTGGATGAGCGACGATGTGACTGTAATAGATGGCGCGGGCGATACCGCCATCGTGAACCTGTCCGCAGATGACAGCCCAGTGAAGCTGGCGGTCAACCCGGTCACCAACAAGCTCTACGTATCGAAGTACTGGAGCGACAGTGTGACCGTCATTGTCGATTCACCGGACAATGACACGCGAGTGCGGGCATTCGTTGACCACCTGCCGGGCGACACGACCAGTCTGCCCCGGCCTCGGCTAACGGGCAAGGGTGTGAACCGATGGACCCCGAACCGGACAAGCATGATGGGCGTCGCGGACCAGCTGAATACGTGCCAGCAGGCCTGGAACCTGGCGACCATCACCTCAGGCCAGGGCACGGATTCGATCACCTGGTCCTGGAACTGGGGTCGGGACTCGCTGGTGATGGGCGAGAACTTCCTGGTCGTGGTTCCGCTCGAGGACCAGGCGGCCACTACCAACAACCTCGGGCTCGGCACACCCTGTGCTGGCAACCCGGAAGTGTACCCGGTGTACCGGATTGAGCACTATATGGCACAGCAGGAACGGGCGAAGTCTGAAAGCCGAAGGACGGGCGGACCCACGATCGTCCGCGGGGTACTGGTCCTGCCGCAGGCAGGAATGACCAATGACCAAGTCTCAATGATCCTGCTCGACGCCTGCGGCCGGAAGGCTATGGAGCTTCGGCCTGGAGAGAATGACATCCGGCACCTCGCGCCAGGGGTCTATTTGGTCAGAAGCGAGGGGCCCAGGGGTCAAGGGGCCGAGGGTCCTAGCGTACGGAAGGTGGTTGTGCAGAAGTGACAGAGTGACCTAGAGACAAAGTGGAGGGGAGGCGAGGGCGGCAGAGCGCACGAGCGGTGGAGTGGAGAGGGGCAACGCCGGAAGCACCGACCGCACAGGGCTGACCAGAAGTCAAAGCGGCAGCGGAGCCTGCCCCGAGCCCGCGTCCAGAAGGGATTGCCACGGCCGCAGACGGCCTCGCAATGACGCGGGCGTGGGGGCTGCCGCAATC
>CP070680.1:22244-25035 GCA_020352555.1 Caldifarciminota bacterium
GGCCGTCGTGGGTGAAGACCGGATACCCGAGCTCTCCGCCCCGCTCGCTCAGGCGCTCGGCGCTCCCTGCCAGTGGCTGCAGCCACACCGCCTGCTCGCCCGGACGCCAGTCATCACCCGGGTCCGGCCGATCGGACACATAGACTATCGTGTCTCCTCCGGGCGAGAACCCGGGGTCTCTCTCCTCGTACATGTCATAAGTGACCCTGCGCGGTCCGCCGCCGTCGACGCCGACGACGTAGATGTCGCTGAACCCGTTCTTCAACCCGACGAAGACGAGGGAATCGCCGTCCGGCGAGAACTTCGGGCTGTACACCGCGTCGAGTCCGATCGCCAGCCGCTTGCTGACCTTCCCGCGCGGGAACCCGACCAGCGCGATGTTGTCCCGGCCGGCCGAGGTGGTAACGATGGCGACAGTCTTCTCGTCCGGCGACCAGGCTACGCCCGGCCTGACGATGTGCATGTTCTCGAACCCGCCCGACCGGCCGCCCCTCACCAACCGCTTCAGTATCCTGCCGTCCATCGTCGAAATCACGTAGCAGTCGACGTACTCCCTCCGGTCCGAGACCATCGCGATCTTGGTGCCGCTCGGCGAGATAGCCGGTGCGGTGTTGTAGACCGACCCGTCCTTGCGGTGGTTGGTGAGACGCTGGGCGATGTCGTCGAAGTTCGCCACTCTGCCGACGTCGGGCCAGTACCGTGCCCTGAGCCACTTCTGCCAGCGCCGGTCGAAATCCTCGACATCCATTCCGAAGGCGGATCTGAACGCCGCCTCCAGGTTGCGCTTGGCTCTGAGCGCGTGCATGAACTCGTACACTTTCTTCCTGCCGTACTTCTCGGCGACGTACCTGAAGAAGGACTCACCTTCCCGGTACGCGAAGTAGCCCAATTCGTCGCCCAGGTCCTGAAGCGGTACGAGCCTGTCGTTGAGCAGCAGATCGCGCATGAAGCTCTCGGTCCGGACATTGACCCAGCCGGACTGGAACTCGGCGAATCCCTCCATCACCCAGAGCGGGATTTCGAACTGAGCGACGGCTCCCAGCAGAGCTGAAAGCTGCGAACGGTAGAACATCTGGAACTCGAAGATGTGCGCGAGTTCGTGGCCGATGATGTGGTGCAGGTCGTTGTAGGAGCCGTTGAAAGGGATGACGATACGGTTCTTGAACAGCTCGGAAAAACCGCCGACACCTTCCTCTATGACATTGGTGATGACATTGGTTTCGGTGAACTGGCCGGGCGAAAGATACAGGATCAGCGGGACCTTGTAGTCGAGCTCGAACCCGAGATCGCCGGCCAGCCCTGAGTAGTACGTCTCCGCCGAGCGCGCCGCGAACTCGGTCATCGACTCGCCGCCCGGGTAGAAGAGGATCCGGAAGTGCTCTGTTTCGAAGGTCTGGAAGTCATACTGCCGGGTCTGGACCTTGCTCTTGCCGAAGTAGGAGTACTGCGCCGACCCGGTCCCGGGCAGCAGCGCCAGCAGCAACACGATCGACGCCTGCCCCACCCAGACCCGATGCATCCTGCCGGGCTCGTTCATCTCTGAACCAGACCCGGCTACTTCCCTTTGCCCTCTGCGAACATGAACAGCTTGTCTGCGATCATATAGCCGTAGGACATGTCCGGGGTACTGTGCCCGAAACACACCCCGCCTCTGGCGTCGATACCGACCAGCCCCACCATGAACTTCCGGCGTCTTGCCTCAGACACCGCCAGCGTTGCCGCGACCGAAGCCGGCATCGTCTTCATCCGCCCTACCGTATCGTGCGCCAGCATCAGCTGGATTATCGCCTCGCCGTGCCCGGTGCAGGATACCGCGCCGCTCGGTGCCGCATAGGTGCCGGCACCGGGGATGGCGGCATCCGACACCCTTCCCGGCATGCGCCCGGTGATACCGCCGGAAGACGTGGCTACCGCCAGGCTGCCGTGTTTGTCGATCGCCACCGCACCGGCGGTACCCGTCTTGACTCGTCCGCCCAGCCGGGGGAAGTGGCTGGACTTCCCTTCTGCCTTGAGGGTCTCGAGCCGGTTGCTGGACCTTTCGGTCTTGACATCATACTTCTCGAAACCCATCCGGCGGGCCAACGCGTTTGCCCCGGCACCGCACAGCAGCGCGTGGTCGGTGTCGGTCAGGACCTTCTCCGCCACGAGGATGGGATTCCTGACATCGGTGACGCAGCACACCCCGCCGAACCGGCCGTCCTGGGTCATGACCGCCGCGTCCATCTCAGCGGTTCCGTCCAGGGTCAGATTGGAGCCGGTGCCGCAATTGAAGACCGGGTTGTCCTCCATGATGCTCACCGCCTTGACCACCGCATCCAGCGCGCTGCCGCTCTGGCGCAGGAGCCGGTAGCCTTCCTCGAGAGCGACCGCCAGGCCGTCGGAATGCGCCTGCCTGTCCGCGAGCGCACCCGCTCCGCCGTGACAGACCATACCCAGTGGTGATGTCCTCACTCCAAGCCTCCTAGTTCTGGCAGACCGGGCAGTAGTAGCTGCTGCGGTTGCCCAGCTTCACTCGGCGGATCGTACCGCCGCATCCTGACCTGCACGGTTCGCCTTCGCGCGCGACCACCTTGAGCCGACGCTGAAATGATCCGCTCTGCCTGCCCGGTCTGAGGTACCGTCGGTCGGCGAGGGTCGTGCCGCACCACCTGATGCCGTCCCGGATGACCCTCTTCAGACTGCGGGCCAACTTGCCGGTCTCTGCTGTTGTGAGCTCGGCGGCGGGTCTTGCGGGCCGGACTCCGGCCCGGAACAGGGCGTCGTCGGAATAGATGTTGCCTACGCCGCAGCA
>CP070680.1:25135-27350 GCA_020352555.1 Caldifarciminota bacterium
ATCGTCGGCTCGGGCAGCGGTCCTGTCCGCTCCGGCTCCCGCGTCTCGGCGATGGCCCCGGCGAGGCGGGGGAACGTACAACCTCGTATCCTGCTGGTCATGTAGGGCTCGAACTCCTCCGTGCAGAAAACCATACCCAGTCTGCCTGATGAGTTGACCGCGAGGCCCGAGCTACGGTGACCCAGGCGGGGGAACACCGGGTCCACCACTACTAACGGAATCGGTTCGGCATCGAGCACCTGCCCGTTCGGGGATATCCGCACTCCGCGCATTTCATACTCCGGCCAGAGCAGGTCACTGCAAGCAACGAGCTGAAAATTGACGCCATCGAAAGCAACCGGGAGCTGCTCAATGCTCAGACCCTCTGGTAGAAAGAGGGCCGTATCGAGCACCTCTCCTTTGGGGGAAATCCGCCAGGCCTGCTGGCCATAGTGGTCGGTCACCAGGTAGACCCCGGCACCGAAGGCCACTTGCGGCCGACGGTCTACTCCCATGCTGCTGACCTGCTTGATAATAATCTCGGCAGTGTCCAACACCACACAGGCGGAACTGACCCTGACAGCGCGGATGCGCCGTTGCCCGTATCGGGTCACCAGGAACTTCTGTCCGTCGCTGGCAACCTGAGGACTTGCGGAGATGGTATTGCCGACTTCGAGCCGGACAGGGGCAGAATCCAGAACCGTGCCATCGGGTGATATCCGCATCCCAAACACATCGAACCTGAGGTTCCACTCGCGGTTCCACACCACCAGAAACAGGCTGTCTCCGTAGGCGGCGTCCACAGTCCAGACATCACCATAGCCGCACGACAACACCCGCGGTGCCGTGTCCAAAGGTACTCCGTGCCGGTCAATGCGCCGGAATTCAACCTGCTCACTGTCAGGAGACAGCATGCGAGCCCAGCATGCCAAGAAGCAGTCGGCCCCATATGCCACCCCAGAAGCCCAGACCGGCGGTGAGCTCAGTGGGAAGCTGGAATCCAGCAGGGTCCCCTGCGATGCGAACCTCGACATTCGCAAACGCGGGGATGGGCCTCGTCCGCGGTCAAAGTCACTCCAGACAGCAAGGAAGTTCTCGCCGTCCGAGGCGATGTCCGGCCGCCACTGGTAGCTCGCAGCGAACGAGAGCGGGACTTCGGTCGTGTCCAACACCGTGCCATCGCGGGCGACCCGCCGACCGACAACATCGCGGCCCAGCCAGCAGTTCGGGCCCAAGAGATGCGACCAAGTGATGAGGAAATCGCCCCGGGCGCGAGCCACGGACACGCCGTACGGGTTCCACACCTCGTCTCCAACGTAGAGCGAGGATACGATCAGGCCGACGCTGTCTAGCACGTTCAGGTCATTGTCCAGTCTCCAGCCCCTGACCTGGAAGTGGCTGTCCTGGCTCGTCACGCAGACAAGGAGCGTCGTGTCTTTCCATGCTCCCGCTCCGAGGTCGCGCACGAGCGGCACCTGGCCCACTGGGACTCCTCCCGAGTCGAGCACCGCTCCGCCCACCGTGACCCGTGCGGCTCTCAGTTCCGCAGCATCCCCACGTTCCGCCCAGGCGACGACGAAGTTCAAGCCGTCGTGTGCCACCGCGGGTGCTGGCGGAGGGCTGGCAGACCGGATGCGGAACGGCGTCGTGTCAAGCAGCGTTCCATCCGGGTAGATGATGTTCGCGTAGAGGCCGATTCCTTCGGGCTGTCGCGAGTCGCCGAAGGCCACCAAGCTCGCGCCATCTGTGGACGCGATGGTCACATGCTGTTGCCATCCGCCTGCAGGGCAAACAGGACGCGATGGGCCGAGAACCGACCCGGCCGTGGTTACCCGAGCGAATCTGGCAGCGCCACTCTCCCTCCACACAACCTGGTAGTATGTCCCATCGTAGGCCACACGCGGGCCCTCGTAGAGACTGCCGTCAGAGTCGATGGTGAACCGTCGCACCACGCTTCCGTCCTCGGACACCAAGGTCCCCATGATGCGAGAGGAGGTGTCGAAACCGCTGGCCCGCCAGACGACCAGGAAGCTCTCGCCGCTCCAGGCCACGTCCACCTCGTGGTCAACCGAACGAGGGTGGATGCCGCTGATGTCTATACAGACTGAGTCGAGAAGCCGGAAGTCATGTGTCAGCCGGCATCCTCGGATGCGCTGCGTCCGGTTCCAGACGACGAGGATGACGGAATCACCGGTTGCTGACGCCGTCGTGCTGGCGTCTTCGGTATCCGGACCAT
>CP070680.1:27450-30483 GCA_020352555.1 Caldifarciminota bacterium
ATCGAGCTTCCGGAAGGGTCCTCGGTTGAGGACATCGACTTGAGCACGGCGGCCATCAGCGCAATTGACGGCGACCTCCTCGACCCGCCGCTCTATCGGGAAGGCCCGACCGAGGTAGGCGACTACGACAACGACGACATCAACGACCTGATGGTGAAATTCAGCCGGCAGAAACTGGTCGGCGTTCTCATCGACATGGGCTATGGTGACGGAGACAAGCCCGAGCTGACCATGACCGGCGGACTTGCCGGCGGCACCCTTTTCAAAGGCGTCGCTGCGGTCGAGCTGATCGACAAGGAGGGCGGAGGTCAGGGCACGGCTGCCGACCTGCCCGGGCGTGTCAGCATCCAGCAGACTTCTCCCAACCCATTCAGACTCTTCACGACCGTGGGGTACGGCCTGCCGGCACCGACCCATGTCCGCCTGGAGGTCTACGGCCCGGCCGGTGAGCGGGTGGCGACCCTGGTGGACAGGCTTGAGGCAGCGGGCTATCACAGCGCCACCTGGGACGGCAGGGATGATGCGGGCGGAGAGCTGGCAGCGGGCATCTACCTGCTCCGTTTCGAGGCGGGGACCTACACGACGACCAGGAAGACGCAGCTACTCCGCTGAGCCGGATACTCGACTGACCGAGGGGGCAGAAAGAACCTGCCCCCTCGCTGCTTTCGGGGATTAGGGGAGGCAGGAAGGCATTGCCGGTCTCGGGGCGCTCGAGGTCGACGGCTCGCTGCGACCGGTCCCCTGTCCCCGGTCTTCCCTTCTACCGTCTACCGCCCACCGTCTACTCTTCTTAGTCCTCCGTCCTTGGTCCTTGGGTACTGGTCCTTTGCTCTTGGTCCCTGGCTCCTAGCTCCTCGTCTTCCTCAACCTCAGTCTTGGCCTCAACTTGGCCGCCTTGATGCTCTCCGCGTGTTGCTTTGTCCTTCGTCCTTTGTCCTTGTTACTTGATTGCTTCTACCGCCTACCGCCCTCGTCCTTGGTCCTGGGACATTATGCATTAGTCCTTTGTCCTTCTTGCTTGAGCGCCTCTTCCGCCTACGGCCTACGCTCCTTGTCCTCAGCCCCGCAATCCGCAACCCAGAACCGCCCGGCAGATTCCCTTCCGGCCACTCCCCAGCCATCTGGTTCTCCTTCTTGACAATCTGCGGCAGCGGGCTAGTCTGCCTGGACAAAGGAGGCGCAGTGACGTACAAGTACGCCCTGACCGTGCTGGCAGGCGTCGGCCTGCTGGTATCAAGCTGCAGCATCTTCGGCTCCGGTGACCCGGACTACTGGCCGATGGCCGAAGGCAACTGCTGGCATTTCCGCGACATGACCATACGGACCCCTCCTGACAGCGCTTCGGACACGACCGTATTCGAGGACGCGACGGTCTGGCGGTGCTGCGACAAGGAGACCATGGACGACGGCGAGCAGGCCTGGGCAGTGGATGTCGGAGACGGAGACACGGCCTTCTTCCGGGAGACCGGGGACGCAGTGCTCGTCTACGCCTCCCGGTCTGAGACCGAGCCGGACACCTGGCTGTGCTTTCCTCTGGAACAAGGCCGGGTCTGGGAATACGGCAATTCGGCGATGGTGGTCCGGGGCAAGGAGACCGTCAGCGTGCCTGCCGGCACGTACAGGAACTGCTGGAAGGTGCAGCTGCTCGGACTCCTCGCTCAAGACTTCGATTTCCACACCTGGTTTGCCCCGGACGTAGGCATGGTCAAGACCGAGATGGCAATAGAGTCAGAAGGATACTCGTATGTCAGCCGGCTCGAGTTGACCGAGGTGGACCTGGAATAGCACGGCCTGATCCGGCCGGGTCTGAGCAGGGCATGAAAGGCATCGGGCTCTCTGAGAGCCTGTTCAGCGAGGTCGTCCGTCCGCTGCTGCAGCGTCTGTTCCCCGAACTGCTGGACAACATTTCCGCCGCTATTCTCGGCGACGGGTCAGAGGTGCTCGGGTACGACGACGAAATCTCGCGCGACCACAACTTCTCGCCCAGGGTCGTGCTCTTCTTCGAGGACGAGACTTTCGACCGGGTCGGGAGCGCGGTTGCCGAGCAGCTGAAGAGCGGCCTGCCGGGCCGGCACGCCGGAGTCGAACTGCTCGAGCACGGGGGCCGCAGCGCGCTTCAGGTCCTGCCTCTGCCCAGGCATTTCCTTGAGTACCTGGGCGTGGCTGCGATGCCGGCAACGCCGCTCGACTGGCTCAAGTACGACGAGCAGCGGCTGCTCGAACTCACTGCGGGCAGGGTCTTCCACGACCCGAGCGGCCGGTTGGCCGAGCTCAGGCAGCGGTTCGGCTTCTTCCCTGAACAGGTCAGGCTCTACCTGCTCAGGCTGGCCTTTGTCCGGATGTCCGAGTGCGCCGGCGCGGAAAGGGCGGTCCGGCGCAAGGACCTGGTCGCGCTCCGGCTGTATGCAGGCCATTTCAGCTACTTCGCGATCAAGGCCGCCCACCTGCTCGAGCGGCGCTACTGCCCGTATCACAAGTGGATGGCCCGGAGCCTCCAGGGGCTCGGAGAGACGGGTCGAAAGATGCACGAGCTTGTCGCAGCTCTGCTCTCAGCCGCAACGCCTGAGGCGGCCCGGACCGGGTTCCTGGACGTGCTGGAACTTCTCGGTGCCAGGGTGACGGACGAGCTCGGGGTTTCCCGGCCAGGGCCGCATGACCCTGAAGGCGGCGTGTTCCTGGGCTTTGACTGGAGTGCGGTGACAGGCCCGCTCAAGGACCGGCTGCCCGAGGAGCTCAAAGACCTTTCGCCGGTCATATCGCCGCCCAGATTTCTCGGTTTCGTGTTCGACTACACCGGGTACGACGCCAGGTACGAGGACATGCTTGCCGCGAACCTCGGCTTCCTGCGAGAATAGGAAGTCGGACCAGGCCGGCCCTTTCTGCCCACAGCCCTGCAGGCCTCGGCCTGGTATCCTTTGGCAATCTATTAGCGACCTCGCGTAAATAATACTTGACATAGAGTAAAGGGTAATGTACAATCACCCGTGCTCGAACCAAAGAGGCTCAAACCCGGAGAACTCGGGAATCGTGTCC
>CP070680.1:30583-31611 GCA_020352555.1 Caldifarciminota bacterium
CCGGAGACCAGACGTCTCACCGAGGGTGTGCGCTCATTCCCTGGGACAGCGCGTACATACTGACCTCTGGGTGGAACTTGGGCCTTGTCAAGATGGATACCCTGGGCCGCATTGTGCAACGGGCAGATAGTGGAGGCGGAGGCCCGGCCGATCTTGCGGTCGAGGTGCCGATTCTACCGGAGCCGGACAGCACGGTCTGGTTCTACATGATTGGCTCCAATGCGAGCAACTACTTCTCGAAGGTATCGACCGGCCTGTCCTGGAGCCAATTGCCGTCAGCGAACCGGCACAGCGTCCGACCGTCAGCGGTCCTGGCTCCGGTCGGCGCGGCTGACAGCGGCGAGGCGGTCGTGCCGACTCTCGTGGTCCGCAATACCGCCGAGGTATGGGCAGAAAACGTCAGCGTACACTTTGTCATCGACGACCAGGCCGACCGCGTCATCTTCCATGACAGCCTGGTCGTTACTCTGGCACCCATGTCAACCGACACTGTCGAGTTCACAGCCTGGACTGCAACCGGTCGCGACTCGATGGACGCTGTCGCGTGGACGTACTGGCAGGACGATTCGACGCGCTGGGACGACACCATTTCGCAGCGGTTCTTTGTCCGGGTCATTGACGTCAGCATAACCGCGGTGGAAAGCCCGATTCCGGGCGACACCATCGACCCGGACACGGTCTATCCGGGCTGCGTGCTCTGGAACCACGGCAACATCACCGCGACGGTCCCGATGGTCTTCAACATCGGTCCGTACTGGGATACGGTCTGGGTGCACAACCTGATTGCGGGCGGGTCGAGGCCGGCGATAGCGGAACGGCCATGGGCCGCCTCTGCCGGCAGGTGGCAGTGCCTGATGAGTGCTGCGGTCACCTGCGACCTGCACCCTAAGAACAACGATACCGCTTTCGTCTTCTATGTGCGCGGCGACATCGACCATGACGTCGTAGTCAGCAGTATCGACGCGCCGGTCGTGCTGGTCGACAACCTCCCATTCGTGCCGCTGGCAACGGTCAGAAACAACGGCAGG
>CP070680.1:31711-32821 GCA_020352555.1 Caldifarciminota bacterium
AGGCGGCAGGTCGGCGACCAGCCTCACCTCAGTGCTGTCTCCGGACCTTGTCTCAGCCGCGACGGTCACCTCCATCACGCCCGGGAAACCGAGCGTGCTCCTGGCCCGCGCGTTCAGCCAAAGGCTGGCGAGGCGCATCCGGGCGAATCGCTGCGGCTGCTCCACTCTGACTGTCTCGGTTGTTGGCTTTGTCCAGACCGTGTCGCGCGCGGTTGCGTGGATGTAGGCGGTCCGGAGACCGGAGCCGAGCACGTCGACCCGGAGTTCCTGGGTCTCGGACACGGTGACCGGTTCCGCGGCCGGCAGCAGCCGTGCCGTCACCGTGGTGGTGAGCCGAATCGAATCCTGGTCAGGATTGCTGAAGCAGCGACCGGACAGCTCGATTTCGCAGACCGTTGTCGTGTCCGCCGCTACGACCAGGCACGAGTCGAAACCCAACTCGCGGATGGCGAAGTCCAGTTCGACTCCGACCGACAGGGTGTTTCCGAAAGTCAGTACGATATCGCCTTGGGAGAACAGCGCGGAATCGACCACCAGGCGCTGGTCCATGACCAACGTGCGCGAGTAGACGGCGTCGACCAGCACGGGAACCGGGCAGCCTGGCCGGAGCCAGCCGGTTTGCAGCCGCACCGAATCCACGGCCAGCTCGACCAGCACCGAGTCGGCGTGACAGAGAAGCACCTCGTTTTCCCCGGTGCCGAGGGATATCAGCACCAGCCGGCCGGCCACAGTTTCGCCGAGACGGACCCCGGCCAGGTCCAGTCTGAACCCGGTCTGCGCCATCGTGTCCGCCATGCCCAGCAGCCGGGTCCTGATGCCGGTAAACTCCAGCTTCACCCGGTGCAGCGGCACCCGGGTCCGGTTGTCGACCCGGACCTCAATCACCCCGCCGCCGAGCAGGACGCTGTCCACGCCGGGCAGCGGTAATTCAAACCTGTACTCGCGGACGTAGTGCCCGAACCGGCCGATGAACGAATCTGACGGCTGGATTCCGCGGACGTCCCATATCGCGTAGCCTGCCGCCACGGCCGTGACCCGGGGCAGGGTGAACGCGCCGAGCGGGAAGACGAACATGTCCGCGATGCTGAAGCGGCCGAAGCTGTCCGACGC
>CP070680.1:32921-35949 GCA_020352555.1 Caldifarciminota bacterium
CGGTGACTTCCTGGCGCTCTACTTCTATCCCGGCATTCGCCAGCTCCAGCGAGACTTCTCTGGAGAAACCGATGCGGTCGACAACCAGGGCCTTGCCGCCCGGTATCGCGGCCCGGTCTGCACATTGGAGCAGTACCGAACCGCAGGCCCGAAGCTCCTGTTTGAGAAGGCCGTGGGCGTTCGAGGGCTCAGATGACTTGAGCGAGTTGGAGCAGACGAGCTCGGCGACATCGCCGGTCCGGTGAGCTTCGGTCATCGTGTCCGGCCGCATCTCGAAGAGGGTGACATCCACACCGCGCTTCGCGCACTGGAGCGCTGCTTCGCACCCGGCAAGACCGGCACCGATGATGCTGATTCGCTTCACCGGACCAAGGATACAGCAGGCAGGACAGTTGTGCTACCCGTCCTGCCTGGATCAATTGAGCCTAGAACAGGCCTTCCATTTGCATGTGGCCGCCGGAACCGGCAAGAGGCGGATGCGAGACTGTGAAATCGACCTCGATTTCGAACTTGTCGCCGGACTCCAGCACCGGCTTCCAGGTGTAGGTGCCTGCGTTCTCGTCGCGCTCCAGCCACTTGGGCTCGATGCTGTTTATCTTGACGCTGATGTCCTTGTGCTGGGAAACGGGCACCTGCTCGACGATCTCGATCTCGATCGGCTTGGGGTGATAGTTCTGGACCACGGTCTTGTACACGAGCTGGTCCTTCTCGGTCTTGGAGAACAGGCCGGACTTGGACCTGAAGCTCTTCACCAATTCGCGCGAGACCTTGACCCGCTCGTCGACACCGAAGCTGACCTCGGTCGTTTCACCCGGGGCGACAGACTGGAGATAGGTCGAGCCGGTGTACTCGTCGCCGACATAGGTGTTGGCCGAACCTTCGAGCAGGACGAACGGAGTGGTATTCACCAGCTTGCCCTGGAGAAACGCCTGGGCGCTGGAGCGCGGCAGGGTGTAGTAGCCGTACTCGGCCGAGAGCTCGGATTCCCTGAGCATCAGTTTCTTGGCCGGCTCGCCGCTCTTGAGGCTGACGCGGCCGGGTATCACGTACTGGAGCGAGATGCCGGTCTCGACCGCGGATACCTCATCGTAGACGGCTTCTTGAGGTCCGGCTTCCATCGCTGCGCCCGGGACCATGGCCCGGGACTGCAATCCCTTCTTGGTGACCACTGGCTCGTAGAGGGATAAGTACCAGGGATAGGGGGTCGGGGCCGCGAGTCCGAGCACCGGGCGGGAAGTGGACAGCACCACCCTGACCCGGCTCCAGTCCTCGCCCGTGCGCTGTGACAGCTTGCAGTAGTAGGAGAACCCAACCTTGTCCTCTTCCGGCCGGGCGCGGAGCTCGTAGTACGGCGCCCAGCTCGCGCCGTGCCCGATGACGTAGGCGAGCCTCACGTCGTAGGTACCGCCCGAGGCGTCGTACTCGACCCTGACTTCCTTGCGGTTCTCGATCGCGGCCCTGGCATCGTTGTACTCCTTGCGTGCGGCGTCGAGCTGCTTGCTCAGGTCTTCCCGGTTCCGCTTGAGCCCGATCAGGCTCTGCTTGACGTCGCCGAGCTCGCCGGCCATGAACGAAAGCGCACTTCTCCAGGATTCGGCAGACACCTTGCCCTGCTGAAGCTCCCTGGCTATCAGCTCCGGCGTGCCGAGCTTGATCGACTTGAGGAACTCCTCCTTGGCCTTGAGTATCTCGGCCCGGTCATCGAGTCCCTGGAGCTCGTCTTCGAGTGCCTTGACTCTTTCCTCGAGCTTCTTCACGGTCTGGGTCGGTTCGTCCATGTAGCCCCGGATGACCTGGACTTCGCCGATCTGCATGCCCGGTGCCTTGAGCCGGACGGTGTTGTCGTTGAGACCTCCAGGCAGGGCGGTGAACACGAGTTCGCCCGAACCTGAGACGCTGACAGTGGCGGTGCGGACGACAAGGACCTGGTCTGGATAAACCACGACCGAGTCGACCTTGGAGTCGACCGTGATGGATATGAGCGCGAGCAGCAAAGGAATCATGTTTCCTCCCTATGGGTACGATTCAGTCCTCGCAGCGACATACTGAAACTCACTCTCCGTGTAGCAGTATATACCGACAGGCGGTGAAATTCATTCCCCTGAGCGGGCGATGGTGCCGCCGCCGAGCACGACATCGCCGCTGTAGAACACCATCGCCTGGCCCGGTGTTATCGCCCATTGCGGCTCGGCAAAGCTGACCCGGGCACAGCGGTTCTTTAGCGGCTCGACCTGCGCCCGTGCGCCGGAGTGCTGGTAGCGGATTTTGACCACGGCATCGAGCGGATGTTCGGGCGGGTTGCCGGAAACCCAGTTGACGTCCTGGACAAGACCTCTGGTGGACCGGGCGTCGTTTTCCGTACCGAGTACGACCGCGTTGCGTTCGGCGTCGATGCTTGTCACGTAGCGGCGCTCGCCGAGCGCGATTCCGAATCCTCGGCGCTGGCCGACAGTGTACCCGCAGATGCCTTGGTGTCGGCCGATCTCCCTGCCCGAAGTGTCGAGCACCGGGCCGGGCCGGAACATGTCCGGTCGTCGCCGGCGCAGGAAACCGGTGTAGTCGTTGTCAGGGATGAAGCAGATCTCCTGGCTCTCGGCCTTCTCGGCGACAGCAAGACCCAGCCTGCGTGCGAGCCTGCGGACATCGGTCTTGGTGTGTTCGCCGACCGGCATCAGGACGCGTGCCATCTGGTCCTGGGTCATCGTGTACAGGAAATAGGACTGGTCCTTGCGTTCGTCGACTCCTTTTCGGAGCTGCCAGGAGCAGTTGTCGCGCGTGATCCGGGCGTGGTGGCCGGTGGCCAGGCTTTCAGCGCCGAGTTCCTGAAGCCGGCCGAGCATGACCCGGAACTTGAGCTTCTCGTTGCAGCGGATGCAGGGATTGGGAGTCCTGCCCCGGCCGTACTCTGAGCAGAAGTCTTCGATGATGTCGCGTTCGAAGTCCTGCCTGAAATCCACCGGGTAGTACGGGAATCCGAGCCTGGCCGCGACCCGGGCTGCATCGCGGACCGCCTGGATACCGCAACACC
>CP070680.1:36049-37676 GCA_020352555.1 Caldifarciminota bacterium
GTCGAGGCATTCGAGCAGGGCGACAGCGAGCTTGGTCGGAAAGCGATGGAGTTGCAGGCCGAGCTGTCGCGGCAGTGCGACGGGTTGACCGACAGGCTGCTGGCCGAGACCGAGATGCCGGGCCGTGATGCGGTGATCCGTGCCCTGCTGCTGCGGTTCCTGAAGCGGGTTTCCGCGCATCTGAAGAACGTGGCGTCTTCTTTGGTCAACCCGTACCACAAGCTCGGGTACAAGCCCGACGGCTCGCCCGACGACCCGGACGAATAGCCCAGGCCCAGGGCAGCGGTTTGACTGAAGCCGGCCCTGCCCTAGAATAGCGCGCCGAGTGAAATTCCCCGACCTGAAGAAGCTTCCGGCCGGTGTCCGCATCGCCCTGTTCGTGGTCGCGCTCTACGTGTTCCTGCTCTCGATCGAGCTGCTGGGTTCCGGGTTCAAAGGCCTGGGTTCCGGTTTTGCCCAGACCCTGTTCTCGATCACCGCCACCCCGCTGTCCGGACTGTTCGTCGGTATCCTGGCCACCTCGCTGGTCCAGAGCTCGTCCTCGACCACTTCGGTCGTCGTCGGCCTGGTGGCCTGCGGCACGCTCGACATCCAGCACGCGGTGCCCATCATCATGGGCGCCAACATCGGCACCACGGTCACCAACACCTTGGTCAGCTTCGCCCACGTCACCCGCAAGCTGGAGTTCGAACGCGCTTTCCCGGCCGCGGTGGTCCACGACATCTTCAATCTGCTCTCGGTCGCGGTCCTGCTCCCGCTCGAGATACTGTTCCACCCGCTCGAGCGCGCCTCTGCCGTTCTCGCCCACACGTTTACCGGGGTGGGCGGGGTCACGTTCACGAGCCCGCTCAAGCTCATTACCGGGCCGGTCGGCCATGTGCTCGAGGGTCTGGTCGGCAACATACCCGCCATCGTCCTGGCCCTATCGCTGGTGCTGCTGTTCGCCGCACTCAAGCTGATGGTCGACATGATGCGTTCGCTCATCAGCCGCCGCATCGAGCTGGTGGTGGACAAGTACCTGTTCGGCAATGCGGCCAAGGCGTTCCTGGTCGGCCTGCTCCTGACCGCTCTGGTCCAGTCCAGCTCGGCCACGACATCGATCGCAGTGCCCATGGCCGGTGCCGGGCTGCTGACCTTGAACCAGATATTCCCCTACGCGCTCGGCGCCAACGTCGGTACTACCGTGACCGCCATCCTGGCTTCGCTCGTCACCGGGTCTTTGGCCGGAATCCAGATTGCCTTCGCCCACCTGTTGTTCAACATCTTCGGCACCGTAGTCTGGTACCCGCTCCGGGTCGTGCCCATCCGACTGTCCCGAGTCTGGGGTCGGTTCTGCACCCGCCATCGGGTGTGGGCCGTCATCTACACCGCAATCGTGTTCTTTGCCATTCCCCTGGTGGTGATTATCATTGCTAGGAGAAATTGATGCTTCTTGCCGACTTCTTTCACATCTGGAAGAAAGCCACGCTGCTGAGCGAAGCGACCGACACCTGTACCGAGATGCTCAAGACCGGGCTCCGGATGTTTGAGTACTCGATGCGGGTCCTGCTCGACAACGAGAGAGAAGTCGAGGACATCTACGCCATCGACCGCGAGATGAACCGCCACGAGATATCGGTCCGGCGCA
>CP070680.1:37776-40878 GCA_020352555.1 Caldifarciminota bacterium
GGTGCTGAGGTCAGCCTGCAGGTGTTCGACGCCTCGGGCAGAGTGGTCAGGACGCTCATCAGCGGGCGCAGGGCCGCAGGTACGTACACCACGACGTGGAACGGGAAAGACGACGCCGGGCGCAAGCTGGCCCGCGGCATCTACTTTGTTCGACTCAAGACCCTGTCCGAGATGACAAAGACCAAGACCATCCTCGCGCGGTAGAACAGAACAGAAATCCCAGGGGCGGAGGTATCACCTCCGCCCCTGCCTTTGTGGGGTCATTGCGAGGCCGTCCATGACGGCCGTGGCAATCTCTACCGCTGTATGACTATCTTCCGCACACTTGGACCCTGGGACCCTTGGCCCCTAGGACCCTCTTCCACAAAGTACACTCCCGGCGCGACGTGCCGGATGTCATTGGGCCCCGGCTGCAGGGACATCACTACGCGGCCGGTAGCGTCGAGCAGCTTGGCGCGGCTCTGGAGTGCAATGTCTCCGACATTGCGCAACAACGGAGTCGCTGCGCTCCAGACGAGCGTTCCGCGCACGATGGTCGGCTGACGCCGGTGAAGTAAGGCGTCAGCTGTCCGGAAGTCAGTGATGCCTGCGGCGCTCGTGTCCCTGATGACCGACAGGCTGGAACCATAGTAGTTCGCCACGTACATACGGCCGTATGCAGGGCTCCAGGCAAGGGCTTCAGGCTCGTCGCCGACCGGTATGGTCGCGACCACCACGTTCAAGGCACAGTCAATCACGCTCACGTCGTCGCTGCCCGAGTTCACGCAGTATACAAGTCCGTGCAGCGAGTCATAGGTCAGGGCAACTGGCTTGTCTCCGACAGGTATCGTCGCAATCAACGAGTCGGCCCTGCAATCGATGACGCTCACGTCTCCGCTCCAGCGGTTGGCGGAGTAGAGAATGCCGCCGGCACAGCACAGGGCCACAGGCTGCTGCCCAACAGAAACGGTGGCGACCACCGTGTCGGCATCGGCATCGATGGCTGTGACCACGTCCTCCCACTCACTGGCACAGTACACTTTGGCTTGGTCCGGGCACACGGCCAGGGCCCTTGGGGACCGGCCGACAGGGATGATCGCGACCACGCTGTCATTCGCGCAGTCAATGGCCGCCACCGTCGCACTGCCGTAGTTCGCGCAGTAGACCTTGCCCACAGCAGGATGGCAAGCCACCGCACAGGGCCGATTCCCGACCACAGCCGTCGCGATGACTCGTCCCGAGGTAGCGTCAATCACCGACACGCTGGAGTCCTGGTCTGGCCACAGCCCGTAGTTGGCGCAGTACACCTTGCCCACTCCTTCTGCCGGACATAGCGCGGCAGGACCGCTGCCCACTAGTACGGTCTGGAGCACCGAGTCGGCGCTCGCATCAATCACCGCGACGTCTCCGCTCTTCTCGTTGGCGCAGCACAGCTTGTCTCCGATCGCACACAGCGCAGCCGGGGCATCGCCTGACCGGACGTTGGCGATGACCAAGTTCGTGCGGTCATCCACTACGGTCACCAGCCCGCTGTGCAGGCTGGCGCAGTAGACCTTGCTCTGGCCCGGGTGGTGGCAGAGCTGCCTGGGACTGTCGCCCAATTGCACTGAGCCTATGACTGTGTCTGCGTCTGCGTCTATGACGGTCACGTTGTGAGAGCGCGAATTGGCGACCATGACCCGGCGGGTGAGTGAGTCGTGGCAGAGTGCCGCAGGCCATACTCCGACCGGGACAACCGCCACTACCCCTGAGTCCGGCGAAACCACGCCCACGGTGCCGTCGCCAGCATTCGCGCAGTAGACAAGGTCTTGGAACAGGACGTACATCACAGCCGCGGCAGTCCAACCTACGGCGTGGACAGCCAACACCGAGTCCGTTTCGCCATCGACCACCGCAAGCTCGAAAGCGTCAGTGGCACAGTACAGCCTGTTGACGCCGTAGTCGTAGTCGAAAGCAAGCGGGCGACCCTCGAGGACGATCTCGCCGGCGAGCGAGTCTGTGAGTGCATCGAGCATCGGAATCGCAGTGTGGACCCGCCGGTGGATGTAGCACTTCCTCTCCCTGGAGTTGTAAAGGAGGGAAATGGTGTAGCCCGGGATATTGACGGAATACAGCACCGTGTCAGGTACCGTACTGATCGCAACTGCGAAGGAGCCGACCACCCCTAGGGCGTAGAGCTTGTCCAGGTTTGCAGCCATGCAAAGCACAAGCGGACGGAAGCAGACCGCGTATCGTAGAGCCTCACTGACCTGCTCGACGTCAATCACCGAGACCGTGCTGTCGTACGGACCCTCGGCCATGCCTGCGTTCGCGCAGTACAGCTTGCCCAGGCTGTCTGCCATCGCTAGCGAGGACGGATTGTGGCCCACGCTGACCGTGCCGAGCACGGTATTCGTCCTGGCGTCAATCGCCGTCACCGTGTTGCTGCTTCCTGCCGCAGCCCACACCCGGCCGCCTCCATGACTCAAGCACATGTCCGAGACACAGAGCCCGACCGGGACCTTGGCGACCTTCTCAAGAGTTGAAGGGTCGAAGACAGAGACGCACTCCCCAACTTCTCCGCCGACATAGACCAGACCGTTCGCCGGGTCGTATAGCATGTGCTGCGGCCACAGCAGCCCGCCGAACGAATCCGGCAGCCAGACCGTGGTCTCGAGAAACTGGGAGTGTGCGGGGCAGGCCGCGAGGATGAGTGCGCACAGGGCCAGAACCGCCCACTTCGGGTGCCGGTTCTCCGGCTCGGTGACCTTCATGAATGCTCCTCGACGATGCTAGGCCAGCTTCGCGCGGTGTCAATGGTCAGCAGGGCGGCAGCTTCGCCGCCGCCCTGCTGAAGCCCCGGCCTCTACTTCATCACCACCGCCTTCCTGACGTCCCGGAATCCGGGCGCGTCGAAACGGTAGAAGTACACGCCGTTGGCCACGTTCCGGCCGCTTGCGTCCCGGCCGTCCCAGGTCACGGTGTACTTCCCGGCCCGCTGGAATCCGTGCTGCAGAGTCTTCACGCTCCGGCCGCTGGCGTCGTACACCTGCAGGTTCACCGGTCCGTCATGCGGGAACTGGTAGCTTATCTGGGTCCTGGCCGAGAACGGGTTGGGCCGGCAAGCAGACAGCATCGGGGTCA
>CP070680.1:40978-43445 GCA_020352555.1 Caldifarciminota bacterium
GACCAATGGCACCGTGACCTTGGCCGTGGGTCGCTTGCCCGAGGCGGTGGCGGTGAACCCGGCGACGAACAAGATCTACGTCGCGAGCCGGGGAATAGGCCAGAACGGCACCGTGACGGTGATCGACGGCGCCACCAATGAAACCCTCACAGTGCCTGCAGGCGACTGGCCCCGGGCCGTGGCGGTGAACGCGGTGACGAACAAGGTCTACGTCGCGAACTACAACAGCGGCACCGTGACGGTGATAGACGGCGCGACCACTGACACATTGACCGTGGCGGCGGGCAACGGCCCTTATGCCGTGGCGGTGAACCCGGTCACGAACAGGATCTACGTCGCGAATCTCCACGGCGGCAACGTGACGGTGATCGACGGCGCGACCAACAGTACGCTGAGCGTGACCGCGGGTGCAGAGCTCTGGGACGTGGCGGTGAACCCGGTCGCAAACAGGGTCTACGTTGCGAACGGGGAAACCGACAACGTGACGGTGATCACTGAGGTGCCGATCGACGACACGGAAGTCCGGGCGGAACTGGACCCGGTTCCGGGCTGCACGACCAGCCTGGCCCAACCCGCGCTCACGGGCAAGGCTGTGAACCGCTGGACCCCGAACCGGACAGGCATGATGGGCGTCGTGAACCGGCTGAACACGTGCCAGCAGTGCTGGAACGTGGCGACCATCACCTCGGGCCAGGGCACGGATTCCATCACCTGGGCCTGGAACTGGTGCGATGACTCGCTGGTGCTGGGCGAGAACTTCCTGGTGGCGGTTCCGCTCGAGGACCAGGCCGGGACGACGAACAACCTCGGGTTGGGCACCCCCTTTGCCGGCAACCTGGAGGTGTACCCGGTGTACCGGATGGAGTACTACGTGGGACAGCAGGAAAGGACGAAGTCTGACGGACGTAGGGCGTTGGGTCCGACCATCGTCCGTGGAAGCCTGTTGCTGTCTCGAACCCTGAACCCCTCGACCCCTTGGACCCTGTTCTCCATCACCGGACAGAAGGTCATGTCTTTGAAGCCAGGACAGAACGACATCCGGCATCTCGCGCCGGGGGTGTACTTCATCAGGGAGGATTCGAGGGTTCCAGGGTCCGAGGGTTCTGCCAGAGGAGTGGCAGGCTGCGCTTCAAGTGCGCGGAAGGTAGTCATCCAGCGCTAGGGAGAAGCTGGGGCATAGCGCCATATTCCTGACTGCTGACTGACCTTTCGACACAGTCGGGGGCGAGCCCCATTGCAGATTTTGGGATGCAGACGCCATTTCTGTTGGCTGCAGTAGGGGGTAGTCGTTGGTTCTTGGCCTCCTGTGCCATGTCAGACGGTTCTCTTGGACTGCAGCACCAGCATACACGCGAAATCGCGCTTCCAACGTGGCGTAAGCCGTTCTCGGCCATGGAGAAACACAGACTGGGACCTACAGAATCACCGTCCTCACCCCGGATTGTCGATTGCAGACTTGAGGATTGCTGCAGGCTGACGAGAAGTCAAAGCGGCAGCTTCGCTGCCGCAGTCCAAGGAGGCCAAAGCGGCAGCGGAGCCTGCCCCGAGACCGCGTCCAGAAGAGATTGCCACCGACCCCAGTCCGTCGTGCGCAATGACATGGGCGTGGGGGCTGCCGCAGTCCAAAAGGGCCAAAGCGGCAGCTGCGCTGCCGCAGTCCAAAGCCCTGCCATTTGACATCCGGCAAACGGGCCGAGCACAGGAAGTGGCAGGGACGTCGGCTTGACCCTTGCCCGCATTTGCCTAAGATTGCCATTCCAGTAGGAACTGACATCTCAGACAATCAGAGACCAGGAGACGCAATGGAATTCAAACACATCAAGGTCAACAAAGACGGCGCTGTCGGGTGGCTGAAGTTTGCCCGGCCGCCGGTCAATGCGCTCAATACCGAGGTCGTGCTCGAGCTTGAGCAGGCGTTCGACTGGTTCGCGGCACAGGACGACGTGCTCGTCATCGTGCTGACAGGCGAGGGCAAGGCTTTTGTTGCGGGCGCGGACATCGGAGAGATGAGTGCGTTTACTCCGATGCAGGCCCGGGAGTTCGCGACCAGCGGGCACCGCGCGCTCGGGAAGATAGCCGATATCGAGAAGCCGGTGATAGCGGCAATCAACGGGTTCGCGCTCGGGGGCGGGTGCGAGATCGCCCTGGCCTGCGACATACGGGTCATGGCCGATTCGGCCAAGATAGGACAGCCTGAAGTCAAGCTGGGCCTGATACCGGGTTTCGGAGGAACGCAGCGTCTGTCGCGGCTCTGCGGTCCTGGCGCGGCCAAGGAGCTGATTTTCAGCGGGGCGCAGCTGGTTGCTGCCGAGGCGCTGCGTATCGGCTTGGTCAATCGTGTTGTTCCGGCAGGCGAACTCATCGCGAATGTAACCGAGCTGGCAAACAGCATTGCAGCCAACGGCCCGGCTGCGGTCAGGCTTGCCAAGGCCTGCATCAACCGCGGGCTCGATTCGAACCTGACCAC
>CP070680.1:43545-46019 GCA_020352555.1 Caldifarciminota bacterium
CCCCTTCGTCCTTGTCGGTCCGGCCGCGGCTTCAGAAAGAGAGTACGGTCTTCTGGTTTCCTCTAGGGCCTTGACGTCGTTCGGAAAACGGCCTGCGTCACCACTATGCCCTCTGTGCCACTCCTGACGGTCAGTCTGGGGCGGAGATGCGTTCGGGTCTGAGCCGGACCGCCAGTCGCCGTCTCTCCCAGCCGCTCCTGGCAATGGCACTGTCGATCCGGGGTGTCGACGACAGATACCACATGAGTAGTCCGCTTTCGTCGGAGTAGGGCATGACCACGAGCCTGGGTCCGTCGATCGCCTCGGACGTGAGGTCGATACTCCCCATGACCCAGCAGGCAAGCGGGGCAACGTCTCCGGCCCGGTTGAGCGCACCGAGCCGGATCGGAGTAGGATTGGCGACGACGAAGTTGACGCGCTTCTGCCGCAGATAGCCGAGCCCGGCACGCAGCCGGTGACCGGGACGAGGACGAACGTAGGCGCGTGCCGGAAAGAGCCGACCGGCCCCCCGCTCATTGAGCCCCAGCATGTCGACGGTCCGGAGCCGGCTGTAGAACGGGATCGAGCCCACCGCGCCGAGCGCGAGGACGGCGCCGGTGCCCTCCAGGTCGGTCCCGAGTTTCCGGCCGATGCAGGACCAGTCGTGGTCAGGATTGATGTCGTAGAAACCGGCCAGGGTGGAGATGCTGTCCAGGGTCAGGTCAGGGGTGGTGTGCTGGAACCGGTGGGCATGGACCACCGATGCCGCGACCAGCACAACGAGCGACAGCACGGGCAGGGCCAGCCGGTTGCGTTTGAGCACACTGCCCAGTCCGTACCAGGCCAGGAACGCAGTGAGCAGGAACAATGCCGGGGCCACGGGCACGAGAAACCTGAATTCGATGAAGTCACCGCCGACCACGACGACGTACCCGAACCAGGCCATGGTCATGGCCACGAGAAGCCACACACCGGGCACGACCCGGCGCCGTCGCCAGACAAAGGCCGCGATGCCGAGCGCCAGCACCGGCCAGACTAGGTACCAGTTGAAGAACCGGGCAAGAAAGCTGAGCCCGACGCGGAACGCGGCCGGTTCCAGGCCGACCTTGACCTGCAGGGAGTTGGGCAGGATCGAGCCGTAGTAGAGCTGTTTCCAGACCAGCCAGGGAAGGACCAGGCAGAGTCCTGGCAGCACGAGCGCGGCGCAGTGCCGGCCCCCTGTGCGCTGCCGGACGAGCCTGGTCATGGCCCAGAGCCCGATCACGGCAACGGGCAGCAAGCTGTCCATCCTTGTCAGGACCGCGAGGCCTGAGACCACCGAGAATGAAAGCAGGTGGCGCAGGCGCACAGGCTCGGGCCCGGCAATCCCGACCAGGCTGAGCACGCCGAGGCTGAGCAAAGCGGTCTGGAGCATGGTCTCGAGCCCGCTGGTCGAGAACGACAACACGGTGTAGTTGGTGCAGAGGAACAGCACCGCGAGCAGGGCCGGCGCGGGTTCTGAGAACAACCTGAGCCCGACGCGCCAGGTGGCATATACCGTTGTGACGAAGCACGCGATGCCGGTGAACCAGGACCAGAGCACGGGCTCGATTCCGAGCCGAATTCCCAGTGCTGACCAGAGGACCCAAAGAAAGTTGGAATACCCTTCGACCCTGTTGCCGAACCAGATCAGGCCGTGGCCCTCGACCAGGCTGCGGGCGTAGTTGAACGAGATGAAGGCGTCGTCGCACACGAAGCGGTGGAGCCACGCCAGGAACACGGCGAACACCGCCAGGCCGCAGAACACGGGCCAGTGATAGCGATTGAGGAACCGGTTCAGGTCAGAGACAGAGGACCCGCCAGTATCGTCAGTGCGCTCCGGTTCCGGCTGCTCCGCTGCCATTGGTGGTTGTATCTCAGAACCGGCCGGATGTCAACGGCGTCGGCAGGATGGAACCGAGCCGCGCGGAAGCGCGGCAATCCGCCAATCTACAATCCAAAATCTGCAGTCTACAATCCGGTTCGTCCTTCTGTCCTGGCTTCGCCCGCCCGGCACAATCTGCAATCCAGAATCTGGAATCTGCAATCGGGCGCGGGCATCGTGCCCATGATTGTGTCGCAAGGTCAGTCAGCAGTCAGGATGTGGTTGTTGCTCCGCTTCTCTCCCGCCTGCCTTGACACATTCCGGAATCTCAAACGCGGATAGCGGCCCCCCGCGTCTCCTCACTCCATTTGTTCCGTTATCCAGCCTGTGAATGGAGATAACCTTGTCCAACTCATTGTCTGACCGTAATACCCCGTCTTCAGCAATCGTTGAAGGTCAACGCCACCGCCACCGCCCCCACAAATGCCTATTAGTTCCCAGCCGTTTCCTTTTTGCCTGAATAGACCACCGCCGCTGTCACCGCCAGTACAAATGTACTCTAATGGCCTCGGAACATGAGCCCCCGTTGCATCGTTTGGGGAAACAAACTCACAGAATAGCAGAGTCTCGTGATTCTCGAATTCTGGTCCAC
>CP070680.1:46119-47831 GCA_020352555.1 Caldifarciminota bacterium
AGGCAGGCCAGGCAGACATCGTCGTTGGGTTCAATGTCTATCGCAAGGCAGCAGGTGAGCAGGAGTTCCTCAAGGCAACGCCTTTGCCGTACTTGAGAACCGGGGAGCAGCTTAAGTACGTGGACGAGGATGTCGTGGAAGGGAACACCTACCAGTACTGCATCAGGCCGGTCGACCTGGTCGGGGCCGAGGGCCCGGCATCCGAGACCGTGGCTGCCGAGCTCAAGGACATCACTGCTCCGGGACCGCCGCAAGGGGTCGCAGCCCAGCCGGCCGAAGGCCGGGTGGTGATATCATGGGAGCCTTCAGCAGACGAAGACGCGGTCGGGTACAATCTCTATAGGAGCTGGTCGATCCACGGTGAGTTCAGGAAGCTGAATCCTGAGCCGATTCCCAAGGAGACCACCCGGTTTGTGGACCAGGACGTACTGACCGGCCAGATGTACGTCTACCGGATGTCGGCCATCGACCGCGCGGGACTGGAAGGAAAGCGGTCGACCGCGGTGTTCGCCAGTCCTGAGGATACCACGCCGCCAGGGCCTGTTTCCGGGCTGCGGGCCGAGGTCGCGAATCGGATGGTGAAACTGAACTGGTCTCCGGCAATGACCGCTGACCTGGACGGATTCTACGTGTACCGAGGCGAGCAGCCGGACAACCTGTTCCGCCTGGTCGGCCCGCCGCTGGCGAGGAACGCGCCTGCCTTCACCGACTCCGGGTTCAGCGGCAAAGGGCTGCAACCGGGACGGACCTACTACTACGCGGTTTCTCAGGTCGACATCGCGTTGAACGAAGGCGAGAAGTTGATGCTCGAAGTCGTGATTCCTGACGACGAGCCGCCTATGAGAGCAACCTCGGTCTACTGCCGGAACAATGACGACGGCTCGGTCGATGTGAGCTGGCAGGCAAGTATGTCTTCGGATGTGGCAGGATACCGGGTTCTGCGCAAGGAGGGCGAACAGTCGCCGAAGCTGCTCGAGCAGGTTGACGCCCTGACCAACCGCTTCCTCGACAAGACCTGTGAGCGCGGCCGGCTGTACAGCTATTCGGTCTCAGCGGTCGACAGCGCGGGGAACGAAAGTGAGGCGTTGGAGTTCACGCTCGTGCCCAGGGACATCTTTGCGCCACCGGTCCCTGAGGGGCTGAAGGCGGTTGAAGACGATGGGCAGGTGAGCCTTGTCTGGGACAAGGTCGTTGCCGAAGACCTTGTTGGGTACAACGTCTACCGGTCCGAACTGCCGACCGGCGTGTACCAGAGGCTGAATGCTGAGGTCGTCAAGACCGAGGTCTTCATCGACCTGGAAGGGGCAGGAGGCCTGTACTACCGGGTGAGCTCGCTCGACAGCTCGGGCAACGAGAGCGCGAAGAGCTCCCCGTGGAGAACTGAATCGCCGAACTAGGGCAGCCCGGGTCTTGGACAGCAGAGACGATGTCGGAAGCCAGCTTGCCCGCGGAATCTGCTTCGCGTGGCTCAAGGCCCTGTCCGAGATGACAAAGACTAGGACCATTCTGGCTCGGTAGGGCAGAAGTCTCAACCCAAGGGGCGGAGTCTTCGGCTCTGCCCCGTCGCGTCGTCCTGCCATACAAGGAGGTCGTAGCTGCCGCAGAGGCACGGCTGGTCAGGACAGCTTCGTGTGAAGTGGGCGAGCTTGACAAGGGGTGGACTTCGCAGTACACCCAGGCAAGGAAACGGGCCTGCCTGATACTTCCCCTGG
>CP070680.1:47931-51326 GCA_020352555.1 Caldifarciminota bacterium
CTTGCCCTTGCGAAAGATGGCCCAGGGCGTTTTGCGGTACACCTCATGGCCAAGGTCCTCAGGACCCAGCTCGGGCAGCTCGAAATGATGGCGGATGACGACCGTGTCCTCACCCGGGCCTTCGAGCTGGAACTCGCGGAACTTCGGATGGAAGGTGCGGTCGGTGATCGGCAGGTCTGACTCAACCTTAAGCGTGATCCCGGCAATGCTGAAGTAGCGGCAATGGTCTTTGTGCCGCTGTTCCCTGAAGCGCCGCGTCTCGCGCGCCAGCTCGCAGAGGTACTCCACCCTTGCACTGTACCGGCGGTGCTCGAGAAATCCGTGGACCGCGCACCAACCGCAGTCCGGACGGAGTTCGCACGACCCGCAGTTCTCCAGATACTCGGTGCCGCCCCTGACTCTGTCGCCAAGCCCTGGGATGAACTCATCCCACGCCTCGCTCAACGTCCCGGTGCGCAGGTCGCAGCGCAGCTCGGGGTCGACTACAAAGGCACAGAACCCCATCCTGCCGTACGGGTCCACATGGAAATCCCGGCGCGCGGCGATGCAGCCGGCGAACAGCCGGTCGTCAGTCTCGCAGGGCTGCTGCTCTTCCGAACCAGGACCAGGCAGGTCCAAAGCCACGACCTGGTTTGGGTCCAGTCGCTGGCAGGATATCTCGGCATTTCGCTTTCCTGAACCGCAGGCCGAGAGCCGAAGCCAGTCCGCTCCCACGCGGTAGTGCGGGCTGAGCGACAGCGCGAGCTCGACCATGGACTGGTACTCGTGGAAGTTGTCGCGCATCGGGACGAGCTGGACCGTGAAACCCGCCCCGGCTTCCTTGAGATACCGGCACCCGGCCAGCAGCGCCTCGAACGAACCGGGCGTGCGGGTGATGTGGTCGTGCACTTCTGCCGAAGCACCGTACAGCGACACCAGCTTGGACCCTTTGCGCCTGAGCAGGCGGGCGATATCCGGCGTAACAAGCGTGCCGTTGGTGTTGAGGGTGTAGCCGCTTGCCCGGCGGGTGAGGCAGTCGAAGACATCCGGGAAATCCGGGCGCAGCATCGGCTCTCCGCCCGAAATCGACCACTCCCTGCAGCCCATTGCCCGCGCCTCGTCCGCAATGCTCTGAATCTCCGCAAGGCCCAGTTCCTGACCACATGCACCGGGCTCAGGCCGCAGCCAGCAATGCCGGCAGTTGTTGTTGCAGCGGTATGTCAGGTCAATCGAACCCCGGACCGGCACTCTCGGCAACAGGTCGGCACGGATTCGCTCGGTTTCTACCCAGCCGGCTTCAGTAGACACCAGGGTTTCGCTCGGCATCAGGGAATGTGGTTTGGGCCGCTAGGTTCTGGATATCAACGCCCCAGGACGGAACGCAGGGTCGCAGGCCCATCAGCATGATGCTGCCTGTGGAACCCGATACAGAGACGGCCGCGTGCACCCACCCTGGCGCCAGGCTGGCAGCCATCCCTGGTCAACCTCAGTACTGCAGAAGGTCAGTGTCTGGCCGGCTTGCTCAAGAAGCCCGCGCCGGCGAGTCGGGCAAATGCCGCATCGCTCCAACGAACACCGGTATCAAGTGCGGCCATGATTCTGGCACCGATGCTCACAGTAACGGGCCTGCACGCAGGCGTTGTACTTTGAGGAAGGTCCGGTCCCGGATGGAAGCGTCTTGCAGAGTTGCAGGATTCTCTCCTCGGTTCTCACCCTGGCAAGCACCCTCAGCTTGGGTCGATGCCAGATCCTGCCGTGCGCGCTCTTCACGACATCATCCTCCTTTGGCGCACCGGCCCGGCTGGGTCAGCGCACCGCTACTCAGGACTTCTTACTCTGCCTACGAAGTCCACCCGGAGCAATTGTACTCCCTGCCGACCGGTCGTCAAGCCGGGGGGCTTGATCTGGCAGAGCTCGATGTGCCGAGGCGACAGTAACTTACACCACTCCTGCCCCGGTCGCTGTCCAGGGTCCTGTGCAATGTCGCCTACTTTGCCTTGCCGCGGCCAAGGCGCCGGACCAGGGCCCGGACCTTCATCACCAGGAGAGAAAGCACGCGCTTGCGGGAAAGAAACGCAACCACCAGGCGCTCAGTGCCCAGGCCGAACCAGACCTGTTGGCCGTTGCGCTCTACCCGCTTCACCCGACCCAGCACGCTCGATTCAGGGACCAGGTCATCCGCAGCCCTGGCAGCGCTGTCTCCCTGGATACGCAGGTCTGTCCCGCGCCGCCCGACCACTCGATGCACGACCAGTCGTTGGCCGTCCGGGCCGGCGAAAGCCACGATATCCCCGATCTTCAGAGACGTGGAGTCCACCGGAACGATGGTGATGACATCGCGGTCCCGGATGAAAGGCGACATGCTCCAGCCCCTGGCCCGGAACCGGAACGGAAGCCCGCGTGCCAGCACCGCCCGCATCAGACCGACCAGGGCCGTACCCGGAAGCTGGACCTCGCTGCCTGACCGGACCGAGAGCGCGGGCCTAGCCGCCGGGCTTTTCAACCAGGATCCTCCGCCTGACCAGCTCCTCGACCAGCCCGACAACGTCCTTTTCGATCTCGGCCGGGTCGGCCTGGTACTCGCCGCACAGCGCCGACACCACGGCCTGCAGGTCTGACTTGCCGTCAAGCCTGCGCCAGATCTCCTGGCCCGTGTCGTTGAGCGAATACAGCTCGTCCTCCATGTCTCCGACCCCGGCTGCGAGAGGCACGATAATCAGTTCGCCCTCGATCTCGCGGGCCACTATGTCCTCGGACGGAACATATACCCGGTCCAGTTTCACGGTTGACTGCTGCATCGATTTCCCTTTCGGCCCGGGCCTGGACCGAGAACCGGGGTCCGGTCCGGCCTGTCCACGGTCGTCTGTCGCCCGCCCTCTGTCCTTCGCAATCCTTCTTGTCCTCAACCTCAGCCTCGACCTCTGCTTGGCTCCAGACCCACGGCAATCCGGTATCAGGAGTTCACAATGACGTCACATCGTCCGGAACCGGAACCACACATTGTCAACCAGAGCGGCCCACCAGGCGCGCCCCACTGCGTCTTGCAGTTCTTCAGGACTCTCTCTTCTGTGTATACCCTGGCAAGGACCCTGAGCTTTGGCATCTGCCAGCTCTTCTTGGGTGGTTTACCCATCTCTTCTCCTTTTTGCCCGGGCGGCGCCTCAAGCCAGGACCCGTGATGCTGTTAGGCTCGGTTCGCTTTGCCCGAGCGGCGCTTGCGTATTGCGGAGAATTCTAGGACAAGTCGCAGATTCGTCAAGCCCCAACCTGTCTCTCTCGGGATGCAGGCTCCAGATTTCCGTGTTTCTGTCAGGCTGGTCGAGGTTTCGGTGAAAGACGCGGGAACCAGATGCTGAGAACCTCAGTCTGGCAGCGTGCCCCAGAGCAACTACCTCTGCATCAACACTTTGCGGACC
>CP070680.1:51426-52625 GCA_020352555.1 Caldifarciminota bacterium
CCAGGCTCAGGCTGCGGGTTTTGGTCTCCCGGACCTTGGCGATGTCGAGCAGGATGTCGAACAGGCAGAAAGCGGCGTTGGCGAACAGTTCGGGCAGGTCCTTGCCCAGGATGGCGACTCTGATGTCGGAAGTGTGTTCGAGCTGGCGGTAGCGCGCGGTCACCGGCGGATAAGCTTCCGGCCTGCCGCAGTGTTGCCCTGGGCGTCGAACGCCTGGACCGCAATGGTATTCTCACCCGGTTCGAGTTCGACCGAGAGCGAGAACTTCTCGGCGGTCGCGTCGAAAATGCCGTCCTCAGGCTCGGCCGGCTTCCACTTGCCGGCGTTGACCGACACCCGGCATCCGGTGATGACCGAGGCGGCGTCCCTGACCAAGAAGCTCAGCCGGGCGCCGTCCACCCTGATGTCAGAGACTTCGGGCGGCGTGTTGTCGACCAGGACCGGGAGCGTGGTCCTTTCGGTGCTGAGCGACAGCTCGGGCTGGCGGGTGGCGCGGTCAGACGCCTTGACCCTGAACCGGTACCAGCCGTCGGGCAGTGCCCGGGTGTCGACCGGATGGCTGGTTTCGGTGATGTCCTCGGCCAACTGCTTCCACCTGGTCTCGTCCTCGCCCTTGAACAGCAGCTCGAACACCAGCGAGTCGCTGTCCGGGTCTTCGGCTTGCCAGGAGACGTTGCGGGTCGGGCTGGAGTTGCGGTTGGCGGTCTCTTCGGAGTCTGTGCCGTCGACCGTCACCGAGCTGATGACAGGCGGGCGGTTGGGTGCACGGTAGTAGATGTCGACACGGCGCAGTACCGGAGTCAGGTTCGGGAATCTGGACGAGAATCGCGCGCGCCACTGGATAAAACGGGCGTTCGGGGATTTCACCGAGCCGCTGACCGGCTGCCATTCGTGCCAGGTCGAGTCAGGGGTCTCGGAGTTGCCGGTCCGGGTGTCGAAACTGAGTTCGGTGCCGGCCGGTATGTCGGCGCGGTATTCCAGACGGCCGAACCGGGCCGGGCCGTCGCAGTCACGGGGCCTGGACAGCAGGTATCCTTGCCGCGCCACTCCGGTGCCAAGGCGGTATACTGCACCAGGGCCGGCGGTGCTGACCCAGACCCGGTCTCCGGACCCAAGCAGGCAGGTGACATTGGGCTCATCGACCTTCTGGACAACGGATTGACGACCGAGCGAGTCGAGCCGAAAGACCATGCCTTTGC
>CP070680.1:52725-55712 GCA_020352555.1 Caldifarciminota bacterium
TCTCGCTCGACCGGCGCCTGCCCTGATACTGAGCCGGACCCATTGACACGCCTTCGGGCTCGCCCGAAGTGAACCGTCCGCGGACTCACGGCCCGCTGCGGGGACAACAACCAGCCGATGGACAAACACGCCGCCATCACATCCTCAAAGCACTGACCGGCTAGACTCGTCCCGGCCTTCCGGATTGACAGCCGGCCGCCAAACCCTACTCTGCTTCCGATGGCAAGGCCTGCCCGAACCACCTCCCTGCTGCTGGCCGCATTCGTGGCCTGCGCCGCGATCGACCTTACCACCTTCCGCACCGACTACGCCCACCACGCACTGCTCGACTGGAGCCTTGGCGGCGGCGCTGACGCTCGCAGCTACGATGACAGCACGAAGCAGGAATCCAGCCAGCGGCTTTCCCTCAGGGGCAGCGCCGACTACCGAATTCGCACGCTCAGCGACGACGTCGACTGGGAACTAGACTTCCCGGCTGGGGCGGAATTCAGGCGCAAGGACAGACAGGTGACAACACCGGATACCGCGTTTGATCTGTCCGACCGCACGGCCGATGTAGAGATCGCCCCGGGATTCCAGGCCCGCTTCTACCAGGGAGGCACCGACCTCTTTCTGACCGGCGGCGCGCGAGGTTCAACCGGCTGGGAGCGGCATGAAAGACGGGCGGACATCCCTGCCCTCTCGTCGAGTCGCTGGCTTCACCTGCAGGGCAACGCCGGTGTCGGCTACGGCCGGGTACGGGACGCCTGGCCCTTGCTCAAGGCGGTCCGGGTCAGCGACATCCTCCAGGACGAAGGAGTCCTGGACCGCGCCCTGACGCCGGACGAACTGCAGGACCTGGCAGGTTTCATATCGAGGTCCTGGCGGCTCTTCCTGGCCCACGAGCGTCCGGCCAAGCACTACTACGACTCGCTCGAGCACTACCTGAGACGAGCCGGGGCCATCCGGCGTTCGCTCCCGGCCCGCGCCCTGATGCGGCTGGACGAAGAGCTGTTCGTCGGTTCCTACGAGCGTCCGTTCGGCTGGCGCGCCTGGGCGACGGTGGCGGGCTGGACCGAGTTGGCGCACGAGTACGTCACCGGGGAGGACACCTCTGAGTTGGCGACCACCGAAGGCGATTTCGAGTTCGAGGCCGGGGCGGACTACGCCCGCCCGGTCGGGCTGAACTGGCTGTTCACCGGCACGGTCTCCTATCGCCTGCACGAGGTTGAGGAGAGTCGGTACGTGAACATCTACCCCTACGAGTTCAGGCTCGGTGCAGCCGCGTCCTGGCAGGCCCTCGACCGCCTGTCCGTTGACCTCGGCCTTAACGCTTGTCCCGTCTACAGGTTCACGGAGTACCTGACCTACCGCCCGACGCCTCCAAGCCACCACCTGGAGACCCCGTTCAGCCTCGCTGCCGGCATCTCCTACTACGCTGCCGAGCATCTTCGCATCGTGGCCGGTGTCGGGTGCAGCGGATATCGCGACTTCGACTGGGACCGCTACGGCTTCGAGCATTCTGGGCGGGCGTTCTGGACCTTGAACTTCAAGCTGCATCTCGGCCGGCTGCCGTCCGGATGGGGGGTGCGGTATTACCTGTAGCATCTGCGTGGTGGCGCTGGTCGGCGGGATTCTCCCATCCAACCCGGTCGCGGATTTCCGCATGCCGGACACCCGGGCGCTCGTCTGGGGTATCAGCGTGTTCCCGGTTGAAGCAAAGTACAATCCCAAGAACGAACAGGTGCCGGTGTTCCTCTCGGCCGAAGCCGGACCGTACGTCAAGTATCGCATGTCCGGGGAGGAACTCGAGCTCACCGGCGGGGCCGACATAGTGCTCCGCGCAAGCCCTTTCGCCCTCGACTATGGGCATGGCATCTATTTCGAGGGCCACAGCTATGGGGCGGGGTCAAACGTGAGCGGAGATGTCCAGTGGTTCCCCGGGGGATTCCCGCTTGGCCTGGCCGCCAGCGTGTACGTCTACGGAGGTTTCGGCACCACGTACTACGCCCCGACGGTCCGCGGGTCAGAGATCATCCCGGCTCAGACCGACGAGCGCGGCTCGGTCTTTGTCCGTCTTGAGGGTGGGCCGGTGCTCGGCCGGGCCAGGGATGCCAAGGTCGTGATCCAGGCCCTGCGAATCGAAAGAATACTGCTCGATGAAGGTGTGCTCGACTGCCGTCTGCCGCGAGAGACAATCCAGGGACTGGCCGAGCTGATAGCGACCTCCTGGCGCTGGGACTTCACGTCCGATGTCGGCCGCGGCCGCAAGCACTGGTATGACGAACTGGAATCCTGGTTGGGACGACGCGTTCCGGGTCTCGGGTCGCTTCCGGCTCGCACCCTGTTCAGGATTCGCGACGCGATGACCATCAACTGGTCCCGTTACTACGGAGAACCCGCGGGGCTCACGTCGGTCTCGGACCGCACTGTCGGCATCTCGGTCAGGCCGACCGGCAGGGTCATATACTCGGCAGGCTGGAACAGAAACACACGCGGGGATAATACGATTTCAGGCACGTCCTCCGATACGAAACTGGATTTCAACGGCATCCAGCTCGACGCCGGCTGGCCGTTGACCACGGAGCTGCACCTGCTGGCAGAAGCGACGTGGGGATGGCCCAGAAACCAGAACGCCAAGGTCACGCTCAGCTATCTGCTGGGCGAAACCTGGCACGTCAGTACTTCAATCGCTCAGGGCTACTCCTGGGACGAAACCAACCGACGCTTTGGCTTGACTGCAGGCGGAGGACTGGACTGGTTCGTCGAGGACAAACTCAAGCTCGGCTGCTCGATTTCTGTCGGAACCGACACCGGACCCACGGAAGAAAGCGGCTCCTTCCGGGCGAGCAGTGTCGGAATCGGCATCTCGCTCGACCGGCGCCTGCCCTGATACTGAGCCGGACCCATTGACACGCCTTCGGGCTCGCCCGAAGTGAACCGTCCGCGGACTCACGGCCCGCTGCGGGGACAACAACCAGCCGATGGACAAACACGCCGCCATCACA
>CP070680.1:55812-57452 GCA_020352555.1 Caldifarciminota bacterium
CTAGCCCTTGGTCATTGGGCATTGTGCATTTGTCCGGTGTCCTTCGTTGTTCCCCGGTCTACCGTCTTCCGTCTACGGTCTACCCTCCTTGTCCTGCGGGCCGCGCCCGCCAGTGTCGAAAGGTCAGTAGCAGTCATGAGATGGCATTGTGTCCCGCCTTTCCCCAAAGGCTTGTGTCCCTTCTGCTTCGCTGGATGCGAAGAGAACATGCTACGATTTCTGCACAATCCACTTCCTCATCACGTCAAGCGCAAGTCCGATGTTCCCAATCTGGCAGTGGTTTTGTGCCTGCTCTTCTCTTGTGAATATTCGGGAGGTTACCGATCTGGCATTTGTCAATGCCTTTACCTGCATGTCATGCATCTTGAAGGGAACTAGATGGTCTTCCCTGCCAGTGAGAATCAGGACATCCTGCTGCACCAAATCCGAGTGAAGGTTCTCCTCGTTGAACTGCATAAGAACATCCATTGCCTCGATGGGCACTTCCCTATTGGTCATATACATCAGGTTGTTGACGAACCATGAATACTCAGGCTTCCTCTTCATATTCCTCAACATCTGCGTGTTTGCGAAGTTTCTGAATCTCCTCATAAACAGTCTGGCCAGATGTTGGCCTACAGCATTGGCGTACTGAGTAACATCAAACGAGACACTCCAAGGTATGACTCGCTGTATTCGTGGCTCAAATGCGGCGGCTCTGAGACACAGCCATCCCCCCATTGATATCCCAAGCAGAGTAACATCGTACAGCTTGAAATAGTCCAGGACGGCCTTTGTCGGCTTCTCCCATTCAACACTCAGCGTGAGACCGTATTTCTTGAGAGCGGCACCCTGTCCGGGACCCTCGAAAGCAACTACCTCGTAACCGTGGTCCGAGAAGTACCTTGCCACGGGGTAAAACTCCTCAACAAAGGAGTCATTCCCTCCATGCAGGACTAACGTGCCTCTTCTCTCTGTACCTACACGCTGTATCCGCATTGCGGGCAGAAACGTATCGCCATAGGGTACTTCGCACTTGCTGATTTCATCCTGCTGAGTAGCCCTGTAGAAACTGTCAATGAATCTCTGATAGAGAAGCTCTTTCTCCGGGTCATCTCGTAACAGAAAGAACTCGGCTGCCCGATAATAGAACGCCGCATTCATCAACCTGCCCTCAGAAACGGCTGTCTCGGCCAGTTCTAACATCTCTGTCTTCCATTCTTCATGAGAACGGATCCTCTGGCCCGCCCTTTCCATATCCTCAAGCGTGGCGTTTCCCATGGAATGATAGCGATTCAGTTGAAAGTTTATGCCCTTGTTCTTGTTGAATTCATGGTATCCGACCGGGAACGCAAATTCTGTCCGACTCATTGTGTGCCTCCTCTTCCTGCTCTCACCCCTTTCTCCTCTTCATGGAACTGAGGACGCTTCAACGCGTTTCGTCCCTCACCACGCCACAACTAGTATCCGAACCCGGCCGGATGTCAATGGCGTCGGGCTCTGGACTGCGGCAGCCCCCACGCCCGCGTCATTGCGCACGCTCTGCCTCCTGGCAGGTGCCATCGGATGGCTCATGCACTGGGGTCGGTGGCAATCTCTTCTGGACGCGGGCTCGGGGCAGGCTCCGCTGCCGCTTTGCCTCTGGTCGGCCCTGTGCGGTC
>CP070680.1:57552-60595 GCA_020352555.1 Caldifarciminota bacterium
TGAAAGCGGCAGCGGAGCCTGCCCCGAGCCCGCGTCCCGGAAGATTGCCACCGACCCCAGTCCGTCGTGCGCAATGACGCGGGCGTGGGGGCTGCCGCAATCCAAGGACCTGTCTGATGACATCCGAGCGGCAAGTGCTTGACAGCAGGCCTGTGTTGCACTAGAACGATGCAGGCCGGGCCGGTCTTTGGCTGAGGTTCGGGCGCGCTGTGCAGCCGGAGGCCGGGCGCGGCCGCAAAGGAGGTAGGGATGAAGTCTGTGATGTCCTTGGCTTTCTGCATTGCGCTGTGCGCGGCCGCGCTGGGCCAGCCGCGGCTTGACCCCGAGTTCATGGTCGACACGGCCATTTTCTACGTATCGACGACCGGGCAGCAGACCGAGCCTGCGGTCGCGTTCGACGGCACCAACTATTTCACGGTCTGGGAGGACCATCGCGACGGCATGGACATCTACGGCGCGCGGGTCACTCCGGACGGTATCGTGCTGGACCGGACCGGGATCGCGATATCGGAAGCCACCGGCGGCCAGGGGTCGCCTGCGGTCGCGTTCGACGGCACCAATTACCTCGTGGTCTGGGACGACACCCGCAACGGTCCAAACAACGACATCTACGGCGCGCGTGTCAGCCCGGCCGGGACGGTGCTCGACCGGACCGGGTTCGCGATATCGACCGCCACGCGGATCCAGTTTGCGCCGGCAGTGGCTTTCAACGGGACCGAGTACATGGTCGTCTGGACCGACGGACGGCGCGGCGGTGACCAGACCGACGTCTACGGCACGAGGGTGACCAGGACCGGGCAGGTGCTCGACACGGCCGGCATCCCGGTCGGACTCGGCCCGTATCTCCAGCAGTACCCGGCTCTTGCGTTTGACGGTACCAACTACCTCGTCACCTGGGAGTACCTGCTGGCTCCGGGGTTCTCCGACATCAACGGCGCCCTGGTCAGCACGGGCGGGGTCGTGCTCGACACCGTCGTCATCTGTTCTGCGGATTCGGGCCAGGCCGCACCGGCCGTGGCCTTCGACGGCACCAACTACCTTGTCGCCTGGGAGGACGAGCGCAACGGCCCGGATGACGACATCTACTGTGCGCGCGTGAGCCGGGCCGGCTCGGTGCTGGACCCTGGTGGCATCGTGGTCTCGGCGGCAGGGTTGTGGCAGACCAGCCCGACCGTGGCGTTCGACGGGACGAACTGGCTGGTGGCATGGGACGATCTGAGGTCGATGTCCACGGACATCTACGCGGCCCGGGTCACTTCAGACGGCGCGGTCCTGGACACGGCCGGTGTTCTGGTGTCGGGTGCGGACGACAGCCAGACGATACCGGCCCTGGCCTTTGACGGGACAAACTACCTCGCGGTCTGGAAGGACCTGCGGGTCAGCCCCTCGGGCGACATCTACGGCGCCCGGATCGGGCCGGACGGGGTCGTGCTCGACTCGACCGGAATCGCGGTCTCCGCCACGGTCAATGTCCAGCTCAATCCCGCGGTCGGGTTCGACGGGACCAACTACCTGGTCGCCTGGTCTGACGACCGCAACGGCGACCGTGACATCTACGCAGCGCGGGTGAGCGAGGCCGGGGCCCTGCTCGACACAGCGGCCCTGGCGATAACGACCGCGGACAGCGCGCAGAACTACCCGGCGATCGCGTTCGACGGGACCAACTTCCTGGTCGCCTGGGAGGACGAGCGGAACGACAGGTACTGCGACGTGTACGCGGCCCGCGTCACGCCGGACGGTGTGGTCCTGGACCGGAACGGATTCGCGGTGTCCGACGCCTACAACCTGCAGCGGGCGCCGATGCTGGACTTCGACGGCGCCAACTGGCTTGTGGTGTGGCAGGACTTCCGCGATGCCACCAACTACAAGATCTACGGCGCCCGCGTGACCCCGGCCGGGAACGTGCTCGACAGCGCCGGGATTCCGATATCGACCCAGGACTGGTACCAGTATGCCCCGGGTATTGCGTTTGACGGCACCAACTATCTGGTCGCCTGGATGGACCACAGCAGCCACCCGTACTACGACATCTACGGCACGCGGGTAAGCCCTTCCGGCGACGTGCTGGAACCGGACGGGTTCGTGATATCAGACGCCTCCAACAACCAGCGCTTCCCGATGATTGCCCGGGGCGCGACCAACTGCCTGGTGGTCTGGGACGACACCCGCACCAACACCGACATCTACGGTGCGCGGGTGAGTCCGGCCGGAACGGTGCTGGACCCGACCGGCCTGGTCGTCTACTCGGCCCCCGGAGCTCAGTATACTCCGAAGCTCGCATTCGACGGTACCGACTGGCTCGTGGTCTGGAAGGACGGGCGCAGCCCCGGCTCGAACATCTACGGCGCGCGAGTGAACACAAGCGGCGCGACTATCGACTCGTTCGTCGTTTCTCAGCATTCCGACGACCAGCATGCTCCGGCCATTGCCTGCGGGACCGGCAGCAACGCGCTCGCCGCCTACATCAGCATGACCGGAACGCTCTCCGGCGCGGTCTACGACGCATTCCGCATCTGGGCCCGGCCCGCGCCTTTCAGCCCCATCGGCATCAGAGAAGACCGCGCTGCGCAGCGGGTGTCGCGTTCATACCCGGCTGTATCGGTAGTGCGCGGGGTGCTGAACCTGTCTCCGGCAGGAATGACCAATGACCAAGTGCCAATGACCATGTCGGACGTCGCTGGCCGCAAGGTCATGGACCTTGGGCCAGGGGTCAACGACATTCGCCAACTTGCGCCTGGACTCTATTTCGTGCACCAGCCGAGAGCTGGCAGTAGACAGCAGACGGCCGTGCACAAGGTTGTTGTGACGAGATAGGAGGGCCGGATGAAGACCCCGGCAGTCATTGTATGCCTGGCAGTCGCGGTTTCGGTCGGGCAGGCGGATTCGCTGTACTGCCGCCAGATCGGCCGCTGCATCGTGATGGGCATGGCCTGTGACGCGGCACTGGCCGGCAGCTTCGTGTATGTGGCGAATCATTCAAGGGGGCTGTGCATCGTCAACGCATCAAACCCTGAGAGCCCGTTCATAGCAGGCAACTGCACCA
>CP070680.1:60695-61802 GCA_020352555.1 Caldifarciminota bacterium
GGACTGGCCCATGTTGACGTGGTCGTTCGGGCTCAGGAACGAGTACTCTCCCCTGGGCCTTGCCAGCATCTCGAGCGCCCGGTTGGCGATGACCTCGTTGACGTTCATGTTGAACGAAGTGCCGGCCCCGGCCTGGAACACATCGACCACAAACTGGTCATCCAGGCTGCCTGACATCACTTCTCCGGCTGCTACAACGATCGCGTTGCCCAGCTCTTCCTTGAGCAGCTTGAGCTCCATGTTCGCCAGAGCCGCTGCTTTCTTGACAGCAGCGTAGGCATGTATCAGCTCAGGGCTTTCCTTCAGCCCGCTGACCGGGAAGTTCTCCACCGCCCTTGCTGTCTGGATCCCGTAGTACACCTTGTCCGGCAGCTCCTTTGTGCCCAATGAGTCTTGTTCGACGCGGGACATAGCCTAGACCTCTGGTGCCTTGCGTCCTGACTTCTGCAGCTCGGCCCTGGCTTTGCCGATTGCGATGTTGGGCGGCACCCCGCGCGGGCACACCGCTCGGCAGTTGGTGTGGAACTCGCACGCCCACCAGCCTTGTGCAGTGTTCGCCTGCAGCAGCCGCGACCCGTCACCAGATTCCCTGAGATCGATAGCGAAGCGGTACAGCTTGGCCAGGGCTGCAGGCCCAAGAAAGGCCTGATTCCTGCCGCTGACCGGGCACGCTGCAAGGCATGACGCGCACAGGATGCAGTTCGTGTACGGCTCGAGCTCTGTGACCGCCTGAGGCTGCATCGCATACTCGTGCTCAGGCGGTTCCTCCCCAGGCTTGAGCACCGGTTCGACCTTCTGGAAGTACTCAAAGAACCGGCTCATGTCCACGACCAGGTCCTTGAGCTTCGGCAGATTGGGCAGCGGCTCGACCAGGACCTCTTCACCCTGCTCCCATGTCACGCCTTCAGCGCTACCGGCAAACGGCCTGAGTTCCATCTGCTCGGCTTCGAGCACGGCCTTCACCTGCGTCCTGCATGCCAGCCTCGGAACCTTGTTGATCAGCATCGCGCAACTGCCGCATACCGCGCCCCGGCACGAATAGCGGAAGGACAGCGAGTCGTCGAAACGGTCCTGGACCGAGAACAGGGCCGCAAGCACCGTCATGCC
>CP070680.1:61902-65265 GCA_020352555.1 Caldifarciminota bacterium
CCCTCACCTCAATCCTCTCCCGCAAGGGGAGAGGAAGCAGACAGAGCAAAACCGCCGTCGTCGCCTTGTCGGCAGGACTGAAGCCCGCGAATTAGCGGCCCGTTCCTTCCCCTCTCCCTCGACGGGAGAGGGCTGGGGTGAGGGTGAGGCGGAGAAGGAAATGCCCGGTGGATGGTCGTAACACCGGGCGTGATTTGTCGGAAAACTATCTTAACGCTTGAATCTTAGTCACTTATCGCCGGCGCAAGCGCTGCTACTGGCCCGCTGCGATGTTGACGAACCTGGCTGTCTCACGATGACGGCCAGCACTGAGGACCGCGAAGTACGGCCCTGAGCCCGCGTCTCTGCCGTCCCAGGAAGGAGTGTCCTGTTCTGACCCGAAGAGCAGAGCAACCTGCCGCCCGGTCGCGTCAAAGAGCCGGATGAAGAACATCCCTGTCACTCCGTTCACCTGGAACCTGACTTCGTTGTCAGACTGGATCACGACAAGCCTTCGCCCGGACAGCGCAGGCAGCTTCCTCGGCTCCTGGACTCCCCCGTACCCGCGTTCCCAGTGGCGGCCGCCATTGGTCGTGAACAGCACGACCGAATTGCCCGCGATCATGCCGTGCATGCTGTCCCCGAAATCGATGTCGAAAAGCGTTGTGTCCACCCGGGTTCTCTGCAGCACCCAGTTCATCCCGCCGTCCGATGAGTGGATGACCGTACCGCTCCGGCCGCACGCCCAGCCCTTCTCACCGACGAACTTGAGCCCGCGCAGGAACTTCGCCTCTGCGGGGACCGAAGCCTCGGACCAGTTCTCACCCGCGTCCGTGGTCAGCAGGACCACCGCACTCATGTCTGAATCGTCGCCGCCGACGACCACTCCTCGGTCCTCATCGAAGAAGTGAACGTCGTAGAAGTCGTAGACCGTGTCCAACCGCACGACCTGCCACGAATCCCCGCCGCTATGGGTTCGTACGATGTACCCCTGACCGCCCGTGAAGGTATCCCCGGTCGGATACCGTCCTCCTGCCAGCCAGCCGTGCTGAGGGTCGGTGAACCAGACTCCCTGGAAGTCGCATGTGTCGACCGGGAACGGCGGGTTGGGGAATATCTGCCAGGACCACTCTGCGCCGCCGTCCGTGGTCTTCAGAAGGCTGGCCTCGCCGCTGGCAGCCCAGCCCAGGGTATCGTCCAGGAAACGTATCCTGGTCGCGAACTTGGGGCCGCCAAGGTTCTGTTGTGCCCAGCTCGCGCCGCCGTCCGAGGTGCCGAAGATCGTGCCGAGTCTGCCGCACGTCCAACCTCTCAGGCTGTCAATGAAATGGATGTCGAAGAAGTCGCGGACCGTCAGTACTTCCTGGCATTCCCAGGTCCGGGCGAAATCCGGCGTATGGTAGACCGCGACCGTCTCTATCGTCGCCACCCAGGCGTTCATGCCGCCGGGCTCGACCGCTACTCCGTGGTATATCAGCCCTTCCTGGGCTGAGGCGGCCAAGACAGGCAAGGCGAGCCAGAACAGAATTATCACAGCGCTCCTTTCAGAAATCAGTTGTCAGTTCCCGGGTCGGCTGCCCGAGTGCAGCACCAGTATTGTCTCTCTCTCTATGCTAACCTTGCCGGTCATCGGTGTCAATGTCGCGAGATACACGCCGGCACCCAGCGTGCGTCCGGTGTGGTCCAGTCCATCCCAGAAGACCCGTCCGCTGCCGGGAACCGCAACCTCGAACCGCCTGACCTCCCTGCCCGCAGCGTCGAACACCTGGAGCCGGGCCGGCACACGAAGCTCAGGCAGTTCGAAAACCATCCGGCCTGTCGCCGGGTTGGGCACAGCCCTAAGCCCTGGACCCAGGTTCTTTGGTGCCTGCTGCTCGCGTACCGCAGTGAAGGTGTCTGGGGGATTGGTCGTGAACCTGATCGCCCGGTTGGCGCCGATGCGCGCAGCAGCAGCCGGGTAGCGTCCTGCATACGTGTACTCGAGCCCGTCCGAATGGTCCGGGCTCTGTATCCCGACAGTCGCGAAGTTGTGGTTGTTGCCGAACAGGGTATCGTCGTTGTAGACCTCTTTGTACTGGCACAACAGAGCGCCGTCACCGGTCTGGGTGTGTACCTTCTGCGGGTCGTACAGCGTCACCTGGAAAGTCTGGGGCTCCGCGATGTACGGCGGCCGGTAGCCGTGCACGTGCCTGCACCGGCTCCACTCGATGACAAAACGGCTGTTGGCCGCGTCGTCCCAGGTATATACGCCAGAGGCGTCAAGAGTGTCAGACCTGAAGTCGTCCCAGAACGCTGCCACGAAACCGTCCGGCCCGTTGGCCGAGGGTATGTTCCAGTTGTATATCTCGGCCAGGCTTGAACTGCCCATCGCCACATAGCCGTTGTCGCAGACAGAAACCGTGCTGTAGTCCTGTCCGTAGAACCGGAAGGTGAACGGGAGCGCGACCAGGGCCATGTCGTCGTTGCCCAGGTCCAGCTTCTGCCCTGACCCGCCATGCGCTGGGTCGATTTCGACCCAGTCATAGCTCGGTGTCTCCGAGTATCCTGCGTCGGTGTCGTCATAGGCATAGTACCCGTACCGGTCAGGACCCAAAGCTGCGGTCGACACCGGCTTGCCGACCGTTACCGGGAAGTCCCAAGCCTGCTCGAACCCTTGGTCGCCGGTCATCACGATCCTGAGACTGAACCTTCGTCCGACACCGATTGCAGCATTGGCCCTGACCCTGAACCGGTTCATGGTGTTCTCGGCCGTGTCGCCGGCACCGATGTTGCCGAATGTCCCGGATGAATCCACGACCTCGATCGCAGCTTCGTTCAGGGAACGGAGCTTTGCGGAAACATTGGCCGCCGGCACGTCGCCGAAGTTGGTGACCTTGACAGAAAACTCGGCCTCCTCGCCCGGGTCGATGTACCGGTTGGCGTCGTGCACAGTGTGCCCGACCGCCTTCAGGTTCGGGCCTGACACACCGACCACGAACGCCGACAGCCAAGTCTCGTCCGAACTGCTGACCAGGAGCTCGAAACCCAGTGCCTGGCCGCTGGTGCAGGCCGGCACCACCGCGACCCTGAACCCGGCCGCATTCGCACTGGCCCCTGGTGCGATGTCGCCATAGCTTCTAACCGAATCGACAACATGCGCACAACCGTCCGTCGAGCGCAGCGTTGCCTGGACCCCGGTCGCGGTCTGAGAGCTGCCGAAGTTCTTCAGAACAACGGCAAGGTCCTGGCCAGGACCGCCGGGCGACAGGGAGGAAGGCGAGTGCCCGTCATGCCCGACGATCACGGCCGGGTCAAAGCCCAGGCTGTGCCCGGTGTAGGTAAGAAGGGTCGGGCCGGTCACCGTCACCAGCAGCGTGTCCGCTGTCCTGACCCTGATAGCGAATC
>CP070680.1:65365-67865 GCA_020352555.1 Caldifarciminota bacterium
GTTCGAGAAGCGGGGGGCGCCGGTCGACCATGTATCGATCGATGCCGGTCTCAACCTTCCGAGAATCGATGTCAGGCTCGACCGGCTCGAGGACCTCTTGGTCCGCAGCACCGGGATCGTGGGCAAGAGTTTCTCGACCCGGCAGGAGTTCTCGCACTGGGGCATGAGCTTCTCGCTACGAGATGTAGGCGAAGCGAGGGCGATTGCCGTCGGCTACGAGCGCGACATCCTGTGGGCGTCGCTGAGCGGGGAGATGAGGATTTCAAGGGACGGGGTGCAGGATGTGCTGGCCGAGTTCACCGGTTTGCGCATCAACCATCGCGGCGGGATACGCGGCCGGTTCGTGCCGGACGAGCCGTTCAGGCTGATCCCGGACCGGCCCTTTGTCAAGATCGACAGCCTTGGTCTGCTCGACAGCCTCGGATACTGCTACCTCAGGTTCTCGGGCGAGGTCGAGAGCCTGCCCGCGCCACTGGACTCCCTGGTGCCGAGGACCGGTTTTCGGATGCTCTGGGACACGGACGGCAGGAGCGTGGGCGGAATTGCGGCGCTGAATGAGTGGTCGCCGAACCGGCGCGGCGAGAGGAACGACGGCTCGGAATTCAGCATTCCCAACGTCGACATCAGGCTCGACCTGACCTACCTGGGTCTGGTTCTGACCGTCAGGGACGGTGACCTGAAGACGAATCAGAGCCGGATTGCCGCGGCAATGGACATCTACTTCCCGTTCCGGGACAACGCCGGCGAACTACTGCCGGTGGCTGAGCGAAGGGTGGTGATCGGCGAGCTCGTGGGGGACCGGGTCGAAGGCGGCATCTCGATCGACTTCGGCGGCCGGGTCGACTGGGACCTGCCGGTCTCGATCCCGGCAATCAGGGGTAGGAAGCTCGACCTGGGAGATGTGCTCAGGCTCAGGTTTGACCGACTGGCGATCGAACCGTCGCCTTTCGCCTTGGCGCTGAACTGCTCGCTCGGGGTCAATGTCGCCGGGGTCGAGGGCGGCGCGGCGCTGGAAGGGCTGAAGATACCGCTGTCGGGCGACGTCAGCTTGCCCGCGATTCGCGGCGGAGAGTTCAGGATTCTGGAGGTGGTCAGGGCCTCGGTCGGCGCTCTGCGCTGGTCAGACAAGGACACGACATTCACGCTGAATCAGGACAAGACCGAGGGGGCAGGGGTGGCAAGAGAGTTCCAGAGCGGAGTCGAGCGGGTGCCGTGCAACTCGTTCTTCCTGATGGAAGAGGCGCGGCTGAACATCGGGCCAGGTGGCAGCCTGGCATCGGGTGAGTTCGAGCGGTTCCTGGTCTACAAGTCCGAGGGCACCAAGAAGGTCAGCCTGACCGGCACCGACCTTTCAATCGCGGGGATGCAGCTTCTGGCAGACTTCGACTACTCGAATCCCGGCACCGACCTGCGGCTGGCCGGCACGCTCAACCTGCCTTCTGGGGTCGGGTTGACCGCGGTCGGCAAGATCGGCAACCGGGACGGCGACCCGTCGGCCGGGCTGTTCGTGGCCGCGCGTGGGCTCGACATTCCGGTCGGGCCAGGAGTGCTGCTGGCTGGTGTCGGCGGCGGGTTCTTCGTGCTTCCTGAGGAGATCGACCTGGAGACGGTCAGGAGCCATTGCGGGTTCAGCCGGCCCGAGATGGAGAACAAGTTCCAGGCCAAGAAGCCGAGCGCCGACGACCCTGGCTCGTTTGCCTTGATGCTCTACGGCGAGCTCGAGGTCGCGGGGACCGACGAGCTGGTTTGGGGCAAGGCCCTCGTCACACTGACATCCCGGAGATTCGACCTCGACGCCGAAGTCAAGGTCCTGAAGGCGACCGATATGGCGGACGGCCTGTGCTATCTCTCGGTCGGCTGGAACCCGGCCTATGCCGAGGGCCGGATCGATGTCGATGTCGACGTTGTCAGCCTGATGACCGGAGAGGGTGAGTTTGAGTTCTACGTCTACTCTTCGGATGCCTGGGGAGTGATGGGCGGTGCCGAGCTGGAAGTGGCCGAAGTGGTTGACGCCTCAACGGTGTTCTTCGTCGGCAATCCCGGGTTCCTGCTCGAGGTCGAGTTCGACTACGGTATCGACATCTATGTGCTGAGCGGAGACATCGAGTTCGAGGGGATGGTCTGGTACAAGCAGATTGTGCCCAAGTCCTGGGGAGGGTATGCCGGGCTTCACGCCTCTGCCGACATACTGGGCGGGCTGGCAGGCGCCAGTTTCGGGCTTGAAGGCGCGCTGATCGGCGAGCCTCACTACCTGGTCTACTGCGTCGGCAGCCTGAGCGTCGAGGTCTGCTGGGTCGAGGTGTTCTCGGGCAGCATCTGGGTCTCGATCGGCTCGAACGGGTTCGACGGCGGCACGGGTCGGAACTCGCGTTACGACCGGCTCATCGATGACGCAAGGGAGCTGGCAGATGAAATGCAGGAAGAGAAGGACAGGGTGCGTGAGGCGATGGCCGATGCCCAGGCTTCGATGTACGCGCTGAGCGAAGAGCAGCGCGAACGA
>CP070680.1:67965-68986 GCA_020352555.1 Caldifarciminota bacterium
GCTCGCGGTCCTCGTCACCAGCGAAGATGCTCTGCCGGGCATTCCCACGACAGGTCACATGGTAGCAGGCATCAGGGTACAGTATTCTCAGTTGTCTCGCCATGACCGAATCCTGCAAATCCTCCCGCTGTTGTCAAATGTCAAGATTTGACCCTATTCGACCCCAGCACGTCTGTCAGCAGCCAGATCTCGGTCGGATGTCTCTCGTCCCCGCCAGAGCCGGTCTGTAGTCCGGCGGAAAAGACGAAGTCGCGTCCGTTCGGCATCCAGCTTGGCCACGCGACGTACATCCCAGGCGGGCGGGACTTGGGCCCGAGCGACACCATCTTGTCCTTCCGCCGGTCGTGGAGTGCGAAGTGGGACCCTGCCCACCCCGAGTAGTCCGCGACAAACACCACCCATCGGCTGTTGACAGGGTTGACGTCAGGGTAGACATGTTTCGACATCTGATCCGCGTAGATTGAATCGCCTCCGAAGACATCAAGACCTATTTGGGTCCACCCGACCTCACGGACCAGCGTCGTGCTCGTATCACCCACCAGTCCCTTCGAATAGAAGTAGGTACGGCTCGCGTAGCTAGGCGGGTCTGTCCAGAAGCTGTAGACAATCCTCTGACCCAACCTCGAAAACCTGACGTCACCGAAATAGCATCGGTCAAAGGGGCGCTTGATTCTGAAAACTTGGAGGATGGTTCCCGATGTATCGACGAGTGCGATCTCGGGTTCCCGCGAAGCACTGTCGAACGTCAAAACGGCGAGCATCGAGCGTTCGTCCGAAAGTGCAATCCGATGGTAGTCCCCAGCCAGCAGCAGTCGTTCCGAGCTATCAAAGAGACTGTAGGCGTACAGCGCTCCACTACATGAGTAGATTGCCACCACCTCCTCGAAAGGCGTGGAATCGTCCAGGAAGTATATTGTGTTGCCGTCGGAGGAGACTACCGGTCTGCAAAGGTAGTGTCCCTCCTTGGCGTACAGCCGGACTGGTTCGAGGTCCGGCCAGCACCAGTCGCAGCAAAGCGTCA
>CP070680.1:69086-70388 GCA_020352555.1 Caldifarciminota bacterium
CGCGGCCGCGAAGCTGGATACGACAGTGTTTGCGGCCGGGTACACCGACGCCAACGGGCAGGTGACGCTGACTGTCAACAACCTCGCACCCGACTCAGTGTACATCACCGTGACCGGCCACGACCTCGAGCCTTACCTCGGCGCGGCGCTGGCCCTGCCGTCGGCCGGGCCGTACGTCATGTACCTGCGCCACGCGGTCGACGATTCCTCCGGAGGCAACAACGACGGCGTCATCAACCCGGGCGAGGAGGTGGAAGTCGAGACCTGGGTCAAGAACTGGGGCGAGGAGGACGCGCAGTCGGTCACAGGCAGGCTGTATTCGAACACGCCGGGCGTTGTCATAACCGACACTTTGGTCGTGTTCGGCGAGGTCGGGTCAGGGGACAGCGTGTGCGGCCAGACCGGGTTCGGGGTCAAGCTCGACCCGGGTCTGCCGGACGAGTACTGGGTTTCGTGCTCGCTGGTGTGCCGGGATGAGCTGGATTCGTGCTGGTCCTCGAAGTTCAAGCTGCAGGCGTTCGCGGCCAGTCCGTACTTCGTGGGCGTGGAGATAGACGACTCGATGGGGACATGGCCCAACGGAAGGCTTGACCCGGGCGAAGACGTCGAGCTCGTGGTCACGGTCGGTAACCAGGGCATGGGCAACAGCTTCGAGGTCAGAGGCGTGCTCCGGACCCTGGACTCGCTCTGCACTGTCACCGACACCCACGCGTTCTTCGGCACCGTGCTGTCCGAGAGCATTGTTGTGTGCACCGACCGGTTCGGGGTCACGGCTCATGCCCACCTGCCGCCAGAGAGCAGGCTCCAGTTCGAGCTCGACCTCATCGGGGACCCCGGCAACGACACCACGGTCCAGTTCGCGCTCTTCTCCGGCGGCAGGGTGGCCACTGACCCGATACCGGACGGACCGCGCATCCCGCCGCTCTACTTCGCCTACGACGATGCCGACGTCTTCTACAGCGAGGTGCCGACCTATGACTGGGTCGAGATCAGGGACGTCGGCACATCGCTCGAGCTCGAGGACCAGGAGACCAAGGCGGTGGCATTGCCCGATGCCTTCGGCCCGTTCGTGTTCTACAACGAGAGCTTCGACACGATCAGCGTGTGCTCGAACGGCTGGATAGCGCCGGGCGTGACCACTGACCGGTCCTGGCAGAACCGCCATCTTCCGACACCGCGGAACCGGGCCCTGATCGCGCCGCTCTGGGACGACCTTCTGCCTCCGTACGGCGGCAACGTGCTGTACTGGCACGATGCGGACAACAACAGGTTCGTCATCGAGTGGGACTCGGTCCACTACTC
>CP070680.1:70488-72035 GCA_020352555.1 Caldifarciminota bacterium
AAGGACCAATGCACAATGCCCAATGACCAAGGGCGGGGGACTGGCGGGCTGCGCACGCAGGCAGATGCTGAGAAACAGACGCAGGACCGAAGCAGGGCGGCCGGGTAGGCTAGTCCTTGGGTAGGGGAAGGGAGCATGTACCGGCGTCGGTCAGCACTGTGAATCGGCCCTCTAGAACCGCCGGGCTGGCCAGCAGCAGCTCAAGCCGCTGTTGAATGTACTCGGGCGAACGCGGCACAACGCGAAGCAGCACCACCCCTGGCGGCACGAGGCGCTGTCGGTAGGCGAGTTCGCCGTAGCCCTTGTCAAATGTGATGACGATGCGGCCGTCCGCCCGGGCGCGATCTATGAGTTGCCTGTCTGTGGCACCGGGGCATTCATGCGTCGCCGAGCAGATGTCGTATCCTGCTTGGGCAAGGGCGTCAACCGCGGCTAGCGGGACGTTCTCGTTGGCCAGGAGCCGGGGTTTGGTCAGGGTAGGCTGTAGGCCGCTTCCTCCTTGAGCAGGGCGGCCGAATAGTGCAGGGCGGCGAGGATGTCCTCATGCTTGAGTTGCGGGTAGTTCTCTAGGATGCGGGCCTCGGGCCAGTCCTGTGCGAGCAGCTCGAGGATGAACTCGATGGCAATACGCGTGCCTTTAATCACCGGCTTGCCGACAAGCACCGTAGGGTTGACTTCGATTCTCGTTCGCCAGTCCATGACAGCATTCTAGTGCCTGCGCCGCGTCTAGTCAAAGTGAACTGAAGGAGACTCGAACAGCGGGCGACCGGAGGCGGACAGGGCAGGACCGAATGCTACTGAGTACGGGACGCAGGGCTGAACGGTAGGGGTGCTGGAGCAGCGCGAGGAACTGCTCGACCGTCAGCCCGGCGCTTCGGATGAGGGCCGGAGTGTACCGACTGACAGCTCCTTGTGCTGGGGGATCGAAAGGTTGACGCGGACTTCCGGCATGACCATGACCACGTGGCTGGCGACCTGACCGAGCCTGCTCCAGCCCGCATTCTGGAACGCCTTGACCGCCTCTTTGCCCGGGATGTTGCCGAGCCGAGCCATGATACGGCCTGACTAGACGGCCACGACAACAGGCTCGCGCATGACGTCACGCGGGATGGACGCCACAGCCTTCTGGTCCTCGGCCCAGAGCCAGGCGGTTATCGCTTCCTTGATGTTCTTCAGCGCTTCCTCTTCGTCCTTTCCCTGCGATACGCAGCCGGGCAGGGCAGGGCACTCGGCCACAATCCAGCCGTCGTCGGCCTTCTCAAGGGTTACGTGGAAGGTCACAGCATCAGCCTTTCTGTTGCCAGTCGACTCAAGTCTACACCCGAAGGGAATAAGGTCAAACCGGCTGCAGGACCTGACGAAGAGGGAAGAAACAAGGCGGTTCGAGAAGATGGAGTGAAAGAACGGCAGAGCCGCAAGTGCAAAGGACCAAGGACCAATGCACGATGCCCAATGACCAAGGGCTTAGAACCGATGCTCAATCTCCAATGACCAAGGGCGAAGGACAGGGGTCAGGCGGTCCAGTACGTGACCGGCTGGCCGAGGAA
>CP070680.1:72135-74975 GCA_020352555.1 Caldifarciminota bacterium
GCAGGTGCCCAGGCTGACAACGAACGCCGTCGCCAGGAGCTGCTGCGAATCGCCGGGGTCATCGACTCCAGGCTGCGCAGGCTCGACAGTCTGCTGTACTACAGCGCTCCGGGCCGGAGAGACGACATGTCGTCTCTCTGCAGCCTATATCAGGAGGGGTTTCGACAGGTCCTTGACTACTTCTGGCAGCTCGGCACCTACATCGACGACAATCAGACCGACGCGGCAAAGAAGAATAGCTTCATGGGCCGGGAGGTTAGGCTGCTCGGCCTCGGATCAGTGAACTGCAGCACCGCGGTCCGGTGGGCGCTCGCGAGCGAGGCGCGCGAGACAGGCTGGAGAGCGCTCAGGGCCCAGACTCGATCGCGGCAGGAGCTGATTGCCGAGCTGGATACGTCTTTCAGGCGGCGCGAGATTCCTCGACCGAGAGACAACCGTGATTCAGCGAGGATAGCAGAGCTTCGCGACATGTGGGTCAACTACGGAGAGGAGCTCTGGTACGACATTCCCAGGGCCGGGTATCGGAACGTGATCCGGTTTGCTGAGGCGAGATGGGACACGATGAAAGCCGCGTACCGGTCCGGCACCCGCAGCTTCGCCGGTTCCTGGACCGGATACACCAGGTCTGTTGACCGGGTGTATTCGCGCAAGGCGCGTCTGTACGAGCTGCTCTATGACCTGCACGACCAGCTCGACCGGATGGGCGATGTGCCGACGCCCGAGCCGAGAAGGTGGGTGATTGTCGAAGGCGTCAGGCAGGAGATGGTCGAACGGCCGCTCGACGCGGGCAGGATCGGGCCGCTGATCGTGCCCAGAAAGGAGCAGCTCAGACGATTGCTGACCACGCCCTGTATTGTCAGCTTCAACGGGCTGCACCGGTCGAACAGAAGTATGCCGGCCGGTTTCGGCAGGCTTGACCTCGACTGGCTGGCCGAGCACGAGGACGGGATCGCCGACTACAGCTTCTATCTCAGGAAGGCCGATGCGCCGAAAGCGGGGTTGCGTCGATACAAGACTCTGGGCCGGAGCCGGCGCTTCTGGCAGCCGTTCATCCTGGGTGTGAACGAGCCGGGCGAGTACGAGGTTTTCCTCCGGGCACACGGTGCGGGCGGATACGCGATAACTCAGAGAGGAGTTGTTCCGATTGACTACTTCGGTCCTGAAGTTCTGCCCCAGCGTGCCGGGATGACAACGACCGACACGACTCCGCCGACCAGGCCGGTCGTGACAACCGACAGCATCATCTCGACAACCGGCCAGATATCGGCCAGCTGGCGGTCTCAGGACCGCGAGTCAGGAATCGCGGACTACCGGTACTCGGTCGGCAGGTACTTATGGAGCGAGCGCATCGGTTCGTACATCTACACCCCGATCGTAGACTGGACCTCGGCCGGGGGCAGGACCGAAGTGAACATCAGGGGCCTGAGTCTCGGTCATGGCCGAACCTACGTGCTGAAGGTGATGGCGACGAACGGCGCCGGATTGTGGAGCCCGGAGCGTGAAGTGCGGTTCAAGGTCGACGTCACCGCGCCTTCGGTCCCGCGCATTTCTTATCTGGCCCAGACCCGGGTCCCGGTGCCCAATACCGTGCTTGCCCGCTGGCAAGCGGCCGAGGACCGGGAGTCGGATATCCTCCACTGCGTGTACTGCCTGGGCCGGACCCCGCTGGGTACCGAACTCAGGGGCTGGGACACGATTCCGCCCAGGGCCGTCCGAGTCCGTGCCAGCCCGCTCCCGCTGCGCAACGGCGACACGGTCTTCTTCACGGTCAGGGCTGTCAATCACGCACGGCTCCACAGCCAGGATACAGGCTCTTGCGTGGTCACGTTCCTCGACACGACCCCGCCTTCAAGGCCATCGATCTCCAGCGCTACTTTCACGCCCGGGGATTCTGTCTTCTCTGCGCGCTGGTCGGCTTCGGACGACCAGTCGGGTGTGGCCGACTATCAGTACCAGATCGAGAAAGAGGACGTTGGTCCATATCCGGACTTCAAGAGGGTGCGCCGAATCATGGTAGAATGGACCAGCATCGGGACGCAGACCCGGGTCAGGGCAAAGCTCAGAGCCGCCCCTGCCTACATCACGGTGAAGGCTGTCAACGGCGTGGGACTGACAGCCGAGCGAGAATCCCGGATCGCAATCGAGTAGGGGGAAGGATGCCTAGACGTCGCTGTTCGTGCCTCCTGCTGCTGGTCTGCACCGCGTTGACCGCTGCAGCTGCCCTGGGACAGACCAACGCACCGCCGTGCTTCGTGATTCCGGACGAGGGCAAGGTGTCGGTGATCCTGGCATCTCCGCCCAGAGAGATGGCCGGGTTCCTGGTCTACCGAAAAGCCCGGGGAGAGCAGGAGTTCACACTGCTGTCGCAGGAGCCGGTGATGCCGATTGATGAGCCTTCTGTTGCCCGGGACGTGCTCGGCAAGGAGGAGTTTGACCGGGTCTGCCGCGCAGTCGGGGTCGGTGCTGATGAGGAGTTCGTCCTTCTGCGTCGGCTGAGGGACCCGGGAATCGGCGGTGCATTGAGCCTGGTGAGCCCGGGTGTGGCTGCAATCCTGGGCAAGGTCTTTGTCGACACGACAGCCCGGACCGGAAAGGAGTACAGCTATCGGGTCAGCTTCATCAACCACGAAGCAGAGGAGATATCCCGGATCGAAGAGACGGTCGCTGTCCGGAAGCACAAAGGCCCTGAGAAGCGGGTCGGCAAGCCTTCGCTCTCGGCGGGCAAAGGACAGTTGCGCCTGGAGTGGGAGTATCCGAAGTGGCAGGCAGGCCAGGCAGACATCGTCGTTGGGTTCAATGTCTATCGCAAGGCAGCAGGTGAGCAGGAGTTCCTCAAGGCA
>CP070680.1:75075-78156 GCA_020352555.1 Caldifarciminota bacterium
CCGCTCCAGCTCTCGTGAATCCCTTGCTGCGTGACGTGGTGCGGCACCGAAGGCACAACCACCCGCGGCCATCGCGCCATACAACTACCACCCTTCGCAGACTCTCCCAAATGTCAATAATCTCTCATTGTGTCCCTAGATCTACCCGGCTGTTGTTACCAATGCTCTCCAGAGGGCTTTGCCCAGGACGGCCTAAGCCTTTCCGTGGCGAGAGTCCAAGGAGGAAGTTGCCCCTGCACCAGAATCGAAAGCGTGTAAATATAGGAAGCGTCGCCTGTTTCCCCCGTTGGGCTACGGTGACTCTGAGACGTCAGACGGTATCAGCGCTGGACGATGATCTTGGCGCAGGCTGACTGCCCGGGTGCGTCCAACGTGACGAAGTACACCCCTTCAGGCAGAACCTCGCCGCTAGCATCATCGAGATTCCACAAGATGTCGGTCCCTTGGCTGCCAGGCATTGGGAGGGTCCTCACGGTCCGGCCAGCTGCATCTCTGATGACCAAGTCAGAGGCGATACCGCAAGGGTGGTGCACTTGAAGGCGGCAGACTGTCCCCGCAATGCTCGGGCGGACGGCAAGACTCGGAAGTCGCCAGCCTTGGACCGTATCTTCCGATTCGGCAATGCCTGGCCCGGAAGAACGGTACTTCAGTGTCAGCCAGATGTACCTGGACCCTGTCGAATCAAGCCCTGTCCCCGTTACATAGACACTGCCAGACCGGTCCACAGCCACCCCACGGCCAAGGCCGTCCAACGCGTGGCGGTAGAAGGCAACCCAGCGTTCCTGACCCGTGGGTGAGTACTTGATCGTACAGAACGCAAGTCGCATAAGCGAGTCCCTACTCTGGCCGGTGACTATGATATTGTTGCCTGAATCGACTGCGATATCAACGGCTTCGTCCGAACCGTTTTCCGGGTTGTCGTATGTCGCCGTCCATTCCAGACTCCCATTTGAGAGGAACTTCCACGTCTTGCAGTCAGCATTGCGGGTCCTGCCTGTTGCGCAGAACGCCCCGTCGTGGTCTGCGGCGGCAGCAGTCACGCAACCGTCGGTCAGTCCGGCCCAGACCGAATCTCCCTGCCCAGAGTAGACGGCGACCGGAGCCTGCCAAGTGAATTGGTCGTGCCCCGCTGCTCCTACTCGGCCCTGGGCAAGCAGGGCCAGTGATCTGTACTCTCCGTTGTTCTTGCCTTCGCTGCCGAACATACGCACCCACTGAAGGACCCCCGAAGAGGAATACTTCAACAAGGTAGGCTTGGTCTTGTTCAGCAGGTTGCGGGCGACACCTGCAACATAGACATTCCCACTGGCGTCGGCCACCACTTCCAAAGCTGCGTCGTTCCCGCCCGCGTACGGGCCGTCGTACACCCTCGTCCAGATTTCGCCGCCGTTCCCGTCCAGCTTGACTACACGCATGTCGGCTCCAGTGCTGTCACTCCCAGCCGGTCCGGCTACGTAGAAATTGCCGCTGCCATCTGCGGTAATGTCTGCGCTGATCACCCCTTTGGGCTCCATCTCAACGACCGTCTTCCACAGCGAGTCTCCGTCTGGACTGCACGCCCATATCAGCAGTGCATCCCGTGAGAACTCGCGTCCGAGTCCGGCAAGGACAACTGTACCGGTCGGTCCGACCGCGATCGCCGGGCTCCAGAATATCATGAGGCCCTCCAGTGCAAACTGCCTGGCCCAAAGCAACCGGCCATCGGATGAGTAGCGCACGACTGTCGGCAAAGGGGATCCGTTTTGGGCCGGAGTGGTCCCGCCGGCATAGATGCGTCCTTGCCCATCGACAGCTATGACATAGCCTTGATGGCTGCCAGAGCGCAGGCTATCAAGGGCGTTGACCCACTCCTGGGCCGCGCAGAGGGTCAGCGCAGAGGCGAAGAAGACAAAGACTCTCTTCAATCAAACTCCGTCGACGTCGCTTCACTAGGCACCATCGTGTTGTTAGGCTAGAAGGGAAGGCCCGTCTGTCAAGACACACGCCGGTGTTGACAAGGGAGTAGAGGGGTGGTAGCTTCGCAGTACAAACAGGACCCAATGCCGCACGAACGCCATTTGCGTAGTCCCACCCCCAGACAATCCAGTCAGCTCGACCGCTCGGTGGAACCGGCATTGCCAGGCAATCGGTAGTCCGTCGCCAAGAAGGGAGGAGTCGTGAAGGGGACCAGAAAGAGCGGATGGGCCCTCTGCCTCGCGGCATTAGCCGCGGTGCTGTCAGTCCCGCTCCGTGCAGATACCGCTGAGACAAACAAGAAGCCCTTGGTCGTCCCGTTCGACGAAGTAGAGATGGAGCGCTACCGAATGGACGTCCACCCGGCCAAGCTTGACTCAGGCATCCTTGCTGGACTGGTCATCGCCTACGGACACCCAATCACGCCACCATACGCCGTCACTGCCGAAAGCGGCCGTGTGTATGTAAACGAGGTGCAGATTCTGCCTCCGCTCATGACACCGGAGATGCTAAGACAACAGAGAGTCCGAGCTGAATCGCTGGCATCTCGGAGTCCAGCCCAGCTAAAGGTGGAGAAGGAGCAGGAAGAGCTTATTGCCTCTTCGCAAGCAGTCTATGACTCGGTGTCTGCCGCGGGCGATTCAGCGGGGGCCACGCAAGCTGCCGTTGAGTTCATCAGGAGAAGCCTTTTGGTGGACAGTGTCTCGATCTCCGGTGAAGGATGCTGGGTGCACTGGACCGGAAGACTCGAACCACTCGCAATGGCTTTCAAGTGGCCGAAAGACACATTTCACCAACCGGCTCCAGAGCTGTCCCGTACAAAGGAAGAAGTCGCGGCCAACGTTGCTAGGACGCTACGCGGCGACCTGGCCGCGGGCAGAGTCATGGCCGTCGCACACGGCACTTGGTATGCCTCCACTAGTCGCCCCGCTCTTCTCAGGGCATGGATGATCCTAGAAGACAACGGGAAGACACCAGAGGAGAAGTTGTGGCTCCTCGCGCCACTGGTGCCATGTCCAGATTGGCTAGTGGCCAACTTCAGGCCTGAGGAGTGGATGAGCGCTCTCGGGGGTGAGAGATGATGGCTCTAGCTCAAGCATGCCTGTTGATGTCTCTGATATGGGGGCC
>CP070680.1:78256-82962 GCA_020352555.1 Caldifarciminota bacterium
CTGCCCAGGCACTCCTCGATACACCTTCTGAGGCACGGTCCCGGACACTTCCCAAGACGCGCCCAGAGGCACTTCCCGAGATAGTTCCCAGGACGCTCCCCAAGTCATTCTCCTCGTCACTTCCCTCACCGCTCTCCAAGTCACTTCCTGATACGCTCCCCAAGTCACTTGGCAGGTCGCCTGCCGGACCGCATCCTGTCGGGCAGACAGCCATTGACAGCTGTCGGACCGAACTGCAATGGGAAATCCCTCCTTTGCATGCTGCTTCGTACCTGCGGGTCACTGAGCAGGCGGATGCCCTTGACAAGATTCCTATTGACAGACCCCCCCCCTGGATGTCTAGGCTACGATGGAGGTGAGGACCTCCGGGATAGCCCTGACGCGCTGTGTCAGGGCGAGCAACTTGCATCTCTGTGAGGGCCGGGCCAGAATGTGGCTCGTCGGAAGAAACAACCTCGACTGAGAGGCGCCTATGGCGCACGACAATCCAAAGACCGAAACTCACTGGCACAACCAGTTCGGGCAGATGACTGCGCTCTGTCACGGACAACAGAGCGCACGATGCCCAAGGTCGAGCATGGCTGTGCCGGAGCGTCGCGCGATCGAGTTCAGCACGGACCCGACAGCCGTGCTGCAGGTAGCAGGAACTGCCGATGTTCGCTGCCGCCGACGGAGGAAGCATTCGATAGTGAAGGAGGACCTATGTCAAAACTCGTCTCTCTGATGCTCTGCTTGGCGGGCGTTCTCTGGGTCTGCCCAGCAGCAGAGATGATCTCAGACTCCCTGCGTTGGGCAGTCTATCCACGGATTGCACACGGCGGAGACCAGTACTTCGTAGTCTGGGAGGAAGAGGGGCATGTGCGGGGCGCGCTCTTGGACGACTCGACCTTGGAAGTCCGGCATCGCGTCACTGTAACAGACACACTGGGCGTCATCTACGATGTCGAAGTTGCCGCAGTTGGGACTCGATTCCTAGTGGTGTGGAGGCCCGAGTTCAATGACAGCGGCATGACCCGTACAGAGATCATATGCAAGTCGATAGACTCGGAGGGCAACCCGGGGTTGACGCGGAACGTATCGCCCCCTGGGGTTCATGCGATTACTCCTACAGTCGCCGGGAGCGACACGGAGTACTTCGTGGCATACAAGGTATTCCCCGTCGGGGATCCCACGATACAGGGTCGACGGGTGAGCATCCACGGAGAAGCCGGCGAGCCAGAGGTGACGGTTCCTTTCGGGGCCTTCCCATGCGTCGCGAGTGACGGCGCGGGATTCCTAGTGAGCTACATATACTGGAATCGGCTCCGCGCCGTGAAGGCCGGAGGTGGTTTACCGCCATATGAGATATTCGATGCCATCAGTGAAGGGACTCCAGGTATGGCCGGGTGTTCCGCGCCCGATACGTTTCTGGTCGCCTTCATCGACACCTCAGGCAGCCTCCGCACCTGCCTCTGCGGATTCAGCGAAGCACTTGGCGATCCCATAGTTGTCTCCCCGAACTTGGCCGGAGACTCACTTGACGTGAGTTCCGGGGACTTCAACTACCTTCTGGCTTGGCAGCCGGGAGTCATGAGTCAGGTGAGAGGACGGCGGCACGACTTCGCTGGGGCGATGGTTGGTCCGGAGGCCGATGTGAGCCAACCCGCGGGCCATGACCCTCACGTCGCGTCTCGCGGATCGGACTACGCCGTGGTCTGGCAGCAGGTGGACGACACGAGTTCGGTGATATACATCGACACGTTTCCCGCATACCAGCGGCATTTCTACTCTGGGTCCGCGCACGCGACTGCATTCAACCAGTCCCGGCACATCGCCCGCGACCCGGTAACCGGCGACCTTCACGTCGTATACATGACCGGAGAGCCGGAGACGCAGGACAGCGTCCTGTATACCCGCTCCACCAACAACGGCGAGGACTGGTTCCCATACGAGTACGTTGGTGCGGGTCGCTACCCTGCCGTCATCGTGAACGATGTGGGCGGCGGGCGCGGGCCTTGGGTGGCGTACGTCACCGCTGACAGCTCCCTAGTCCAGGCCATCCGCCAAGGCGAGGGCGACTGGTCCTACGATACCATCTTCGACGCTCTCCCCGTGGAGCAGTCTGTTGGGCCGCCGTCCTATGCCCCGTGCTACCTCGCGCCCCAGGAGGACGTGCCCGCTGCCTGCGCTGCATACCCGGTCTACATCTCATCGGGCGACTGCTGGATACACTTCAGCGTCTCTACTCAACTGGGCGTCGAGTACGACACGGTGGTGCGGGTGTCATCGACTGCCGACTTCCCGTGCGTTGCCGTTACCCCAGGCGACATCGCCCACGTGTCTTGGCAGGAGGGCGAGGAAGCGGAACGTGCGATCTACTACATGGCGTACGGGGAAGGTGGTTGGTCCGACACGGTCAGGGTGTCGACGCCCGCCCCGCAGGAACCGACGTCAGAGCCTGCGGACCACGCCTCGCTTGAGGCCTATGGCGACTTCGTCTACTGCGTCTGGCGCGGGCCGGCGGACCCTGGCGACGTCTGGCGCGGTAGCAGATGGCTTCAGAACCCCCCGCAGCAGTGGTATGACCCTGACACCCAGAACTGCACAGCGGACCGTGAGTCTGACTACCCTGTCATGACCACGGAGTACGTATCGGTCTGGCATGAGCAGGTGGGCGTCGGCGGGAACTACGACATCTGGGCCAGGTACGTAGACCGTCCTGCGCCGGACCCGTTGTGCACGACCGAGACTCGGTCCTGGTTTCCGCACGTCACCAGCTACTGCGAAGAAGAACCACCTCGGTTCCACTGCCAGACGGTCTGGACCGAGGCGACGGATAACCCTGAGATGTTCGAGGTCGTCTTCTGCGACACCGGGCCTCCAAGTGCGTTCGCTGAAGGCCACGAGCCGGGGTCCTTCTACGCAGTCGAGGTCGGCGGCCCCAAGCCGTCTCCGTACTGCACCCGGCGTGGCGGTTTCCGGGAGTATCGGTCGTTCAGGGCCGACACCTCTGCGAGCGAGCTCACGTATGTCCTACCCTATCTCAGCCCGCGTTGCACCTACCTGTTGAGGGCGGTTTTCTACCACGAGGGCAAGGAGACTTGGACTGCAGAGCTGCGGGGCGACTCCGCTACCTGGACGCGCGTTGCCTTCCGGCCAAACGTGCCGGAGACGGTCTGGATCCGAATTCCGCAACAGGCCTACCGAAAGGATGCGCGGATTGAGTTCAGTCTGCGCAAGGTCTCGGGTGGATTCGTGTCTCTTGCCGGGCTCAAGCTGTTCCAAAGGGAGTTCCGCGACAAGGGCTATGAGCTGGCCGTGTTTGGCGGCAGCGCGCCGTCGGTACGCCAGTTGCGCGCCAGCCCGAACCCGTTCAGGTCTCAGACGGCTGTTCGCTACGGTCTTGCTCTGCCGGGCAGGGCCAGAGTCGACATACTCGACGCGACCGGCCGGGTCGTGTGCAAGCTGGTTGATGCGGAGCTTGCTGCGGGCGAGCACCGTGCCGCCTGGAAAGGCAGAGACGAGCGGGGTCGGCCTGTTGCCGCTGGCGTCTACTTCTGCAGACTCCAGACGCCAGATGCAGCCGCCATTGACAGGGTCGTCCTGCTGAGGTAGTACTTGGTAGCGGGGTGGGGTGAAACCCGCCACCCCGCACGATGTCTATGGTACGAACTGCTCTACTGCTGCTATCGGTTGTGGCCCCTGCCCTCGCGGACTTCAGCCTCCGCAGAGTCAATCTGCTTGCTGCAGGCCTCTATGATGCTGTCGACGGCAAAGTGCTGTGCAGGGACAGTGACCACAACGGGCGGAGGGAGCTGCTTTTCAGCACTGGGACAATCAATCCCGGTAACCCGCTTCGCTGGGAAATCTGGGAGTACCGGCCGGTCAACAGGTATGAGCTGGTCTTTGCAGACACCGGTGCGTACCCGTACCCGCCGGGCATTGTGACCGGGAACCTCATTCCTTTCGATATCGGGGATGTAGACCAGGACGGCCGTACCGACATCGTGGGTGTGAACTGGGAGCGCGCCAACGACACGCTCTACAACGTCCTCGTGGTAATGGAGAGCCCGAACGAGCACTCGCTTCCCGATTCTCTTGTCTGGACGTACCGGTTCGGCAGGTACGTGACCGGGAGCTCACCCTGCTACGTCACAACTGACCTTGACAAAGACGGCAACCGCGAGATAGTGCTGTTGGGTGCAGGCCAGTACATTGGACTCGGTATCTGGGAGCCGTCAGGCGACAACCAGTACGACCTGGTCTGGAACTCATGGGACGTTCCATCGATGACCAGCCTGATGTTCGGCGACTTCGACCGCGACAGCCTGCGCGAGTTTGCAGGGGGATGGTCGCTTGCAGCGGTGTACGAGAATATCGCTCCGGGCAAGGACAGCTACGTCATCGTCTACTGTGACACGACCGGCCTGGGCAATGGGAATGACGGGTTTTCAGCGCAGGACCTGGACCAGGACGGCTGGCCCGAGTTTCTCATCAGCTTCCACTCGTATTCTGCCAACACGTTCTTCCTCAACATGTGGGAAGCCACCGGCAACAACACCTTTGAGCGGACATTGGTGGACCAGCGGCGGATGGTGGTCGGTCATGGTGGTGGCCGCAGCCGGTGCGGCGACTTGGACGGTGACGGTGTGGACGAGCTGGCCTGGGCGTTGCCGCTGGGTCTCTTCCTGTACAAGGCTGTGGGCAACGACGAGTTCGAGCAGGTC
>CP070680.1:83062-86945 GCA_020352555.1 Caldifarciminota bacterium
CTCCAACTCCTCGCCCTCGTAGTCAACAGTGCCCCGGTACGAATCCAGCATCAGCCGGCCCAGTGCCGGAACATCGGCCTCGGTCACAGCCCGGGGTTCCCAGCTTCCGACCGGCTCCTGCCGCACTATCTCCCACCTCATCCGAATCCGCTGCTTCACCTGGTCGCCAGGCCCCCCCCTCTCTTCTACTCGATCACTTTCGCCCGTCACACTGTCTCTCGATCATTCTGTCACCTTCACCTAACTTGGCCGCTGGGCCACTAGGCCACTTTCCTGTCCTACTATGTCACTTCGTCTCTCTGTCACTTGATCACTCTGTGATGTCCTCTATCCACCCGCTTACGGTTTCGAGCGCGTTGGGTGCGAACGTCTCCTCGATCTTGCCGTATTCAGCGACCAGGCCGGTCTCAGCAGTCTGGAACATGTGGTTCAGCTTCGGCAGCTCGACGGTCATGTACTTCGGGTTTCCGCCCCGGGCCAGGGCAGCTTCGATCTTGGGCAGGTTCTGCTCAGGCGGGGCTTGCAGGTCCAACTCGCCGGTCACGGCCAGGACCGGGACCCTGACCTTCCTCAGCGCCGGTGCCGGGTCATAGCCGAGGAAGAACTTTATCCACGGCGAGACCATCATCGAGACCTGGGCCTCGATCGCCTCGTCACTCAGCTCCTCGCCAAGGGACCCGTCCTCGACAACTGCCTTGAGCTCGGCGGTCATCTCCCTGCGCTTCTGGCTCTCCAGCTTGTCCGAAAGCGCTATCTCGAACAGCTTCTCCTGCAGCTTGCGCCCGGCCTGGACCTGCTCCTCGGTCTGGTCCGCGGCCCGGCGTATCTTCTCGCCCTGCAGGTAGAGCACTTCGGTCCCGGGCACGCCAGTCGCGCCCAGCAGTACGGTGAAGCTCACGTCCCTGGACTTGGTCGCCACCATCGGCGCGATGATGCCGCCTTCGCTGTGCCCGATCAGCCCTATCCTGGCCGGGTCGACCTTGTCCTGCGTCTTCAGGAACTCGACCGCGGCCAGCACGTCTCCCGCGAATGTCTCGCTGGTCGCGTTCGACGGGTCGCCGGTCGACCCGCCCACTCCCCGGTCGTCGTAGCGCAGCACCGCGATGCCTTTGCGGGTCAGGTGGTCGGCAAGGACCAGGAACGGCTTGTGGCCGAAAATCATCTCGTCCCGGTTCTGTGCGCCCGAGCCAGAGATCAGGACCACGGCCGGGTACTTGCCTTCGGGCTTGGGTGCGGTCAGGGTGCCGGCAAGCTTCACCCCGGCCTTGTCGTTCCTGAACTCCACCTCGGTCGCGTCGTACGGGAACGGCTCCACGGGCTCCTGGGGCCGTTTTACCGGTTCGGCTGGCTTGTCCACCATCGCGAGCACCAGATCGAGCGCGCTGCCGCCCTGAGACCAGGTGCCTCTTATCGTCCGGTTTTCCTGCATGGTTCCTTCGTACCTGCCGCCGATGCCCTTGACCTCGATCACCAGGGTCTTGCTCTGATAAGATACCGAGCTTGTCGGGATCCCGGTCGCGCCCTGGTCCGGGCTATCCATCAGCGCGGTGAGACCGGCGTCCGCTTCCGATATCCGGAAAACGATGGTCATCTCCGTGCCCGGCATTACCTCCAGCTTGCCCTGCCAAATGCCGACTATCTCGTTTCCGGCCGGAGCTTCGGCAGCAGGTTCCTCACCCGCCCCCATGCCAGCCAGGCCGAAGACTACTGCACACACTGCGATTGCTCGATACATGTCTGTTCCTTTCGTTTCCACAACCTTATTGCGCCGCACTCTTCGGTCAACTGCTCTGTCTCCGGCTCACGCCAAGCAGTTCGGCAGAATCTGCAATCAGTGGTCCGCCACTTGACCACTCGGTCACTTTGTCTCTTGGTCACTATCCTTCCTCTTCCCGCAGCTCTCGCGTCAATCCCTCCCTCTGCCCTGGTATCCGAGTCTCTGTTCTTTTGTCATCTCGACCGACCGGAGGGAGTGGGGAAATCTCTCTGCGTCTGCCATTTCAGCGGTCAGCGGCACGCGGTAGGCTGTATGGTCATAGGCGCAGGTCTTCCGACACAAGGATCTCTCCGTTTTCCCTCTCCCTTGAGGGGAGAGGGCAAGGGTGAGGGTGTCCCTCGGACTCTTGCTCTTCGCTCCTGGCCCAGGTGCCATCGGATGGCTCACCCCTGGACCCTCATCTATCCGCTTGGCCACAGGGCACTCCCCCTAATCCCGCCCGAGGTTTGACGTGTGAGGGCAATTCTACAATCAGGCTGATGAAAGCGACGAGCTACCGTGTTCTGCTGCGCGAGGAACCGGAGGGCGGTTACACCGTCACTGTGCCGGCTCTGCCTGGCTGCGTGACCTTCGGCGCGACGCTCAAAGAGGCGATGGCAAACGCCCGCGAGGCCATCGACCTCTATGTCGAGAGCCTCCGCGCGCATGGCTTGTCCGCCTGATCCCTAGACCACTCGACCTCTAGGTCACACTCCTACTGCACGCCGGCCTGAATCGCTACGAACTCGCCGAACTCCTCCAGTCTCTTCATCCGGTTGTCTCGACCGTAGTGGAGAGATCTCTCCGCGTCCGCCCACTTGGCCGCTAGACCACTATCTTCCCCACTCTATCTCTTGATCACCCGGTCACTAGGTCACTTCTGCGTGTCACTCGGTCACTTTGTCTCTTGGTCACTTTCTTCCCATCCCCTTGACGCCTCGGGCGCGATAGCTACACTTAGCCGTGAGCCCACGCATATCGGTCGACCGGCGCCGTATCGCCGGATTCTGCCGCCGACACCATATCCGGCGGCTTGCGCTGTTCGGCTCGGTTCTGCGTGACGACTTCGGGCCGGACAGCGACGTGGACGTGCTCGTCGACTTCGAGCCAGGGCACACGCCCGGGTACGCTTTTATCCGGATCCAGGACGAGCTGTCCGAACTGCTGGGGCGGCAGGTTGACCTTGTCACCTACAAGGCCCTGATACCGCGCCTTCGCGACCGGGTGCTTGCCGAAGCCCAGGAGCAGTATGCCGAAGGATGACGGAATCCTGTTCGGGCACATGCTCGACACCGTCCGCCAGGCTCTGTCTCTTGTCAAAGGCAAGTCCCGTTCGGACTACGATCAGGACCTTGCACTGAGGCTGGCGCTCGCCCACCTCATCCAGACTATCGGCGAGGCGGCTCGCCGGGTCTCGCCCGAAGGGCAGGCGGCCCACCCGAAAATCGAATGGCGCGACGTCATCGGCATGCGCCACAAGATCGGTCATGACTACATGACGGTCGATTCCGACATCGTCTGGCTTGTGGTAACCAAGGACCTGCCCGCGCTCCTTGCCCGGGTCGAGCGAATCACCAGCTAGCCTACCCGTCGTCTGCCGGCTCCGCCCGCCCACCACTGGGTCACTTGGCCACTAGACCGCTTGGCCGCTTTGCGCCTCACTTGCTCTACGCTCCTGACGCAGGTGCCATCGGATGGCTCAATCCTTGAATCCCAGGGCCCTTTCCCTACGCTTTCTCCTCCAGGAGGCGCCATGAGTATCGTCCTAATCGTCTTTCTCGCTTATCTCGCCGGCATGGTCGTCGTCGGCTTCATCACCGCCCGGCTCGCGTCCAGGTCAATGGGCGACTTCATCCTCGGCGGCCGCAAGATGTGGACCCCGGTCATCGCGCTCTCGGAAAAAGGCACAGACTTCTCGGCCTGGCTCCTGGTCGGGCTGCCGGGCCAGGCGTTCAAGATGGGGCTGGGCGCGATCTGGGCCGGGATCGGAGTCTGGGTCGGCTCGCTCTTCAACTGGCTGGTGATGGCGACCCCGCTGCGCAGGCTGAGCGGCAAGTACAACGCGCTCACCGTGCCCGAGTACTTCGAGAAGCGGTTCGACGACAGCTCGCACCTGCTCCGCATCAC
>CP070680.1:87045-89630 GCA_020352555.1 Caldifarciminota bacterium
ATGCGCTTCGGAGTGAGCAACCTTGGAATACTCAAGCGTCACCACTTTGCCGGGTCGCTCTGCTACGACACTCCGGTTGCTCCGGACAGCGGGACCTTGGCGGTCAACCTGTGCCACGACCTCAGCCTGTTCGAGCGGGTCAGGGTTCTGGTATCGCTGTCCAAAGGCCGGTTCCAGGGGTTGCCCAAGACCAGATGCTGTCTTGCGGGCTCGCTGTCGGTACGTTCCGAGCGCAGCTTCGCGCTTGAGGTTGACGGAGAAGTGGTGAGAGCTCGAGAGGTCCGGTTCAGCGTAGTCCCCAAGGCTGTTCAGGTGTGCCAGTGAGCCGGATGGACGAAATCAGGGAGAATGTTGTCATAGATTCCTGGGCCAGGCATTTCACTGCAGGTGCGTACAAGGTCAACAAGCCGCACGAAACCGACGCCGAGATTCTCGAAGTCCAGACCTGTCCAGACCACTACCTCGCATTGACGGTCGATACCGTGGCTGAGGAGATTGCCGAGGGTCTGTACCGCGACCCGTTCACGATGGGATGGGTGACGGTGATGGCGTCGCTCAGCGACCTCGCGGCAGTCGGCGCCGAGCCTCTGGGGCTGGCGGTGTCGGCGTCAGTCGATACCGGCAGAGACGAGTCGTTCATCGATGCGGCTGCCGAAGGCATGGAGCGGGCGTGCAAGGCGGCCGGGACCAGCATCATTGGCGGAGATGTCAATACTACACCAGATGTCGCGTTCACCGGCTGTGCTTTGGGTCTGGTGCCCAAGGGAGAGCTGATGACCCGGCGCGGGTGCAGGCCCGGGGATTCGGTGTACATTACCGGCCGGGTCGGCACCGGCAATGCGCTCGGGCTTGTCCGACTCTCCGGGATGCCGGACGAGCTGTTCCCTGAGCAGAGCTACCGGCCGCAGGCAAGGACCCGCGAGGCCAGGCTGCTCAGGCGGTATGCGGGTTGCTGCATGGATACCAGCGATGGTTTGCTTGCGACCCTGGACCAGCTGATGAGGCTCAACAGGGTCGGTTTTGAGATCAGGGGCAGATGGTCTGATTTGGTCGATCCACGTGTTCTGGAGGTCTGTGCACAAGCCAAGGTGCCTGCGTGGCTGACCGCGGCCGGGCCGCACGGTGAGTTCGAGCTGGTGCTGACAGTGTCAGCCGAGCAGGAGCCCGAGATGCTGAGGAACGTCTCAGAGAACGACATGACCCTTGTGAAGGTCGGCCTAGTCCATGAGCGCGCCGACATCCACGTCAGACTCAAGTCGGGCGAAGAGGTCATCCTGGACGTTGCCCGGATGCGCAATCTGCTGGATGAAGTCGAGGGGGATGCTCGGCGGTACCTGACCGAGTTTCTGGCTCTCGGCAAGGAGTACGGGCTGGACTAGTCCATCCGCTCGGCACACGGCGAACCGGCACACCAGGTCGTTATCAGGCGCTGGGAAGCCGACCCGGCGGTTCAGACCCGGTCAGGCAGCAGGTCTGAAACGAGCCACCTTTTACCTTTCACCCAACCGGACCATCCTCGTCTTCGGTCCGCATCCGGTGCCTACAAAGAACACCCCGGCCCCTGCATTCCTGCCCTGAAGGTCAGTCCCGTCCCAGGTCCCGATACCGCGCTCCAGGAACGGCCGCGCCACGGTCCTGCCGCTCGCATCGTGTATTCTCAGGTCTGCGTCCTCTGACCCGGGCACGAAGAAGCGCACCAGACTTCTGCTCGGATTGGGCCTGACTTGGACCTGCTGGAACCTGCCGGCCTGGTTGTGGCCGACTTCGGCCAGCCCTGTTCCCGGGCCTGGGAACTCGTACCAGCCTGTGCGCCAGATGTCGTGCTGCAATGTCGGCCACTGGACTGCACCGGGCAAGACCGCCGCAGTGTCGGCCTCGAACCGCCAGAAGAGGTAGCTTCGGTACGTCGGACCGATGCAGAATTCCATGCACCGGTCCTGGTCCAGGTCTCCGGCCACCGGGTCGGACATCGTCGTGCCCACGGTATCGTACCAGACCGGGTTCCCGGTCCAATCCAGCACCCACATCGGCCGCAGTGAATCGTTCGGGTTGCTCTGCTTCAGCTCGGCGAAGACAGTCTCGAGCCGGTAGTCTTGGTCGATGTCGCACAGGCAGGGCGAGCTCACGATGTAGTACCCGGTCTGCACCTCGAACCGCCACTCCTGGAGCCCGGTTCTCGCATCCAGGCAGCGCATCACCGGACCGAACGCGCTGACGACCTCTAATGCGCCGTCATTGTCGATGTCACCGATCGCGGGATAGGTTGCCGTATGCTCGGCGTACCGCCCTGTCCAGAGCGTGTCGCCGACACAGTCCAGGCAGAAAATCCCCCAGTAGTTGGCGGTGCCGATGAGTTCGAGCGAGTCGTTGCCGTCGACGTCAGCCACCGCCGCCGATGCGAGCTGCCACCCGCTCAGCCCTGATCCCGGAGTCCTGTACTCCCAGAGCAGCTGGCCCGAATCACTGAGGCAGTAGGTCCGGCCGCCGCTCGAATCAGTCACCACGCCGACAACCTCAGGCCTGCCGTCCTGGTCAAGGTCTGCCACTGTGGGCGCGCCGACCGAGAACCGCGCGTCCTTGCCCGG
>CP070680.1:89730-93227 GCA_020352555.1 Caldifarciminota bacterium
CGGAGTTGCGCGAAGCACGGGTGTACCTGACCCCGAACCCGCTGTACGGTGACAAGGCCAGCACGTCGGGCAACTTCGTGGCCGTGCAGTGGGAGCACAACTTCAGCAGTGACCTGAGCACAGAGCTTGGTGTCGCGGCATGGATGACCCGGGAAATGCCCCAGTGGATATTCGAGGACATCGGGACCGACTTGCTGGAAGGCGACGGGGTAAAATGGTACGCGGCAGTGAGTGACAGGATTTCGGACCGGCTGCTCTTGTACGTGAAGGCGAGGCAGAAGCTGAGCCGGTTCCCGCGGACCGCGCTCGGAGAGTCTGAAGGGATCCACTACCAGGGTTCGACCGAGCCGGTGCCGGGTTTCATGAGCACTGAAGACGACTTCAATGTTGCGCTCCAGGTCGATGTGTTCTGGTAGGGATATGGGATGAGCAGACCGGTGATTCTGAGCATTGCGGCAGTGACGATCGCGGCGTTCGGATACGTGCCACTGCACATGTACCAGGGGCACGAGCTCACGTGGTTCAGTGCGCAGGACCTGGCTCAGGGTGGAACCGGTTTCAGCAGGACCGCGGCAGCGGTGTTTGTGAGCCCGGAGATGCTGGGGTTTGTGGATTCACCGCAGGCCGAGGTTGGTGCCGGGTTCAGGTGGCTGGCCGAGCAAAGGACCAGGATGGTCTACGACCGGTTCGAGAACGCGATCGGCGAGGCAACGTTTGCGGACAACACTTCGTTCGCAGGGTGGGCCGGACCACTGGCAGGCGCGTATCCGGCCGGGCACGGCCTGGTGCTCGGAGCCGGGATTGCGCCGGTGTACGACTTCGGGTATGAGTACGAGAAGCTCAACCTCGACGACTTCTACAATGTCGTGAGCCAGGACCGGACAGTCCAGTCCGGCACGGTGTACAGCGCCAGGCTTGGAGCCGCGTACCGGGTACTGGGTTGGTTGAGCGCAGGCGTATGCGGAGGATATCTGTTCGGGAACCGCAGGCTCGAAGTCAGCAATCTGCACAACGATACGCTCGATGTGCTGCTGCGCGAGACCGGAAGTCCGAAGGGCGTGAGATTCGGGGGCGGGCTTGCGGTCGAGCCGCTGCCCGGGTTTGTGGTTGACGCAGGATTCAGGAGCGGGGTAAGGCTGAGGGATTTCCTTCTGAACCCGGAGTACGATGTGAACGCAGCCGCTGAGCGGCCGTGGCGGGCAAGACTGGCGATTGAATATCGCGCAGGAGGCAGGCTGCCGAGCAAAGTCGTGGCCGAGGCAGGATTCGAGCCGTGGTCGATGATCGACAGCCTGATGTACGACGTACTGAGCGTCAGAGCAGGGGTCGAGCACCGGCTCTCCAACTCGGTGCGGCTGCGGTACGGGTTCGGGCTCGAGCCGCTTCCGTGCGACCGGACTGCGGAGATGGTGCGGGTCGGTGCAGGGGTCGGGTTCGACGCCGGACCGGTGGTCATCGACCTCGGGGCGCTGTTCACGCGCGGAGTGCTGGCTCCTTCGATGTTCAGCACGCCGCTGACACCGGCCGACCTGCGGGTGTACGAGACCGACGGCGTGCTAGCTGTCACGGTGAGCAGGGAGTTCTAGCAGGTGATGCTGAGGGCTGTGCTTGTTCTGTTCGGCGCCGCGCTGGCGGCTTGGGCGGCCGAGGTCCAGCACGTCTACATCCTGCACACCAATGACATCCACGGTGCGCTCCTGCCGTCAGAGGCGTGGTGGGTGAGCCGGGATTTCCCGCCGAGGCTGTCGAACGGGCCGGGTGCGCTGGAAGTCATCCGGGCTTTCCGGAAACAGGCAGAAGAAGAGGGATACGGATTCCTGCTGCTCGATGCAGGCGACGTATTCAAGGGTACGCCCTTGGGCGACTTCTTCAGGGGCCAGGCTGTGGTCGACTTTTTCAACCGGGCCGGGTATGACGCGGTCGGGGTGGGCGAGTACGACTTCGCGCTGGGCCGAAAGGCCTTCGAGCAGATGGTCGAGGCATCGGACATGCCGTGGGTCAGCGCCAATATCAGGGTGCCAGGAGCTGACACAAGCCCTTCGTTCCTGAGGCAGCACCTGATTCTTGAACGCGGCGGCATCAGGTTCGGGATCGTGGGGCTGATCACTTCCTACAACAACAACGTCATCAAGGACAGCGTGCGAGGTGACCTGAAGGTGCTGGATGAGGAGAAGGTGGCGGGGGAGAAGATTGCCGAGATGGACCGGCTCGGGGTCGATGCGGTCATCGGGCTGACCCACATCGGGCACAGGTACGAGAAAAGGCTGGCTGACAACGTTCCAGGGTTCGACGTCATCGTGGGCGGACGCAGTCACACCGCGCTGTACGAGCCGGTCGAGACCCCGCGCAATCACACCATCGTTGTCCAGGCGGCGAGCAGGCTGACCGCGGTCGGGTTCCTGGACCTTGCGGTCGACACTGACACCAGGCGGGTCGTTGGCTATGATGGTCGGCTGACCAGCCTATACTCTGAGGAGTTTCCCGGCGACCCTGAGTACCAGGAATACCTTGATTCGCTGCGTGCCGATGCGGAGAAGGACTACGACGAGGTGCTCGGCAAGGTGCGGCGCGAGCTGGTGCGCTACGAAATGGCCGAGTCGCCGGCAGGCAACTTCGTCACCGACGCGATGCGTGAGTACTTCGACGCCGACATCGCGGTGCACAATTCGAACGCGATACGGACCAACATACCTGAAGGCGATGTGACATATCGTGACGCCTATGAAATCGACGGGTTCGACAACACGCTGGTCAAGGGTGAATACTCCGCGGTCCAGGTCAGGGAGATGATGGAAATCGGGCTCAACGGGCGGTATGCGATATTCCAGGTGTCCGGGGTCAGGGTCGAATATGACCCGGGTGCGCCGTTCGGGTCCAGGGTGCAGTCCATCCTGGTCAACGGCGAACCACTGGACTCGGGCCGCAGGTACCGGGTCGTCACCAACTCCTATGTCGGGTCAGGAACCGGGGAGTACGGGGTGTTCCGTGCTGGCGAGAACGTCGAGGACACGTCGGTGCCGCTGCGCGACGCGATTGCCCGGTATGTCCGAAGACATTCGCCGGTGGATGCGGCAGTTGAGGGCAGGATCAAGAGGACCGTTCGCTAGCCAGGGGACAACGTGTGGCCGCTGAAACGGGTTGACGAGGCCCAGGTCGGCAGGCTGGCCGCCGGGCTGGGCCTGCCAGGGCCTATGGCAAGGGTCATGTGGCTGCGCGGAGTCCGAGGCGTCGAGGATGCCAGGCGCTGGCTGGCGGTTTCGGTCGAGCAGCTGCACGCGCCGTCTCTGCTGCCGGACTTCGAACCTGCCCTGTCGCGGGTAAAAGAGGCTGCGGACAGGCAAGAGTCGGTACTGGTATGGGGGCACGATGACCTTGACGGAATCACCGCGAGTGCGGTTCTCCGTCGTGTGCTTGAGGAATTGGGGGTGCGCACTTTCCATCACATCCCGGTGAAAGGCCGGGACAAGTACGGGCTCAACCCAGAGGTCTGCCAGCAG
>CP070680.1:93327-94545 GCA_020352555.1 Caldifarciminota bacterium
CTAGTCCTTCGTCGTCCATCCCCCGGTCTACCGTCTTCCGTCTACGGTCTACCTTCCTTGTCCTGCGGGCTTCGCCCGCCGGTGTCGAAAGGTCAGTCAACAGTCAGGAAATGGTACTGTGACGCCGACTTCCCCTAGTGCTTCGATGATCTCCGCCGCGGTCATGACTCTGGCAAAGCCCTTTCGCAGAACCTTCAGCTCGGGTTCCTGCATATCCGGGTCATCGGTCGAGGTTACGTCGCTCCCGAACACCACTTTGAAGCCTCGCTCATACGCCTGCCGGGCCGTCATCCCGCAGCAGTAGTTGGTCAACGTCCCGCAGATTATCACGGTGTCTTTCTCCAGGTTCCTAAGGATGGTTTCTACGGGCGTGTCATAGAAGGCCCCGTAGGAAGGTTTGCGGATGACGATCTCGTCTTCTCGCGGGGCGAGCTCGTGCCAGACGCGCCCCTCGACGTAGAACGTGGAGCGGTCAACATCCACGTCAGGGTAGCGACCAGGCATTGACGAGCCGGTCTTCGGACGGTCGAGGTAGTTGTGGGTCTTGGCATAGACCGTGAAGAGCACAGGTATCCGTGTCTCTCGGCAGTACTCGATCAGCTCCTTGATGCGCGGGACCTGCCTCGTCGCCTCAGGCACCCAGTCAGGCGTCCGATGTGGTCTGACGAACTCATCCTGCATATCAATGACCAGCAGGGCGCAGTTCTCAGGCAAGATGTCGAATCTGGCCCGCCCGTGGCGATAGGCTTCTCTGGCCAGGCGCAGAACCTGGTCTTCACTGAATGCACCATCTCTCATGTGACTTCCTCCTGATCAGTCCTCGAAGACCGGTCGCGCGGAAGGGCCGGTGAAGCAACGCCCAACACCGCGGCCGCTCTGCTTCGAAGAGGGACGCCCGGGACGCAGCCGGCTTCCGACTCGCCCAGCGCGTCAGACCCTGCAGGGTCCTGCCTCAGCTTCCCGATTGGCTGGCGAGCGCCATCACCGGCACGGGCCGGATCGGAACTTCTCCTGCACTCCTGCCCGGTCAGTCTTCCCTTCAACATGTGTCAGTCTAGGCTCGAAACCGGCCGGATGTCAATGGCGTCGGGCCTTGGATTGCGGCAGCCCCCACGCCCGCGTCATTGCGCACGACGGACTGGGGTCGGTGGCAATCTCTTCTGGACGCGGGCTCGGGGCAGGCTCCGCTGCCGCTTTCTCGGCCTGCTTCTGTCTCGA
>CP070680.1:94645-96109 GCA_020352555.1 Caldifarciminota bacterium
GGCACCTTGAGCCTCTGGGAGTAGGCGACAGGACCGTTGCCACGTACACGACGTTCTCTGACCCCGGCATCATGCTTCCGGGTTTCGTGACCAGAATCGGGCTCGACTACGCATTGCCCGGAGTAATCAAGGGGCTCAGGGACCGGGTCTGCACCCACTAGGGAGGTAGTATGACAGGATTCGGGATCGGCGTCGTCATCCAGATGTCGCTGCTGTTCATTCTTGTGCACGGCCTGGCGCTGCTAGCCCCGGCCGTTCTCGTGAGGCACTTGATATTGCCCTTGATGGGACTCGGCTTGCCGGGGTTCGTCGTCGGCGTCATGCTGCTGCCGGCTGTCTTCGTGCTGGTTCTTGTCTCGGCCGTGCTGTGTTCCGGAGCCGCCTCCCGGGTCTTCAGGTTGAGGTACTCGGGCGAGCACCCGCTTGACCTGTCCGTACCGGACGTCCGGCGCTGGCTGTTGTCGCTCACCATCTATCTGCCGACAGCGGTCGTGCTCGACTTCTTCCACCTCTACCAGCTCAAAACGATGCACGTCCAGCTGTTCGGCGGCAAGGTCGGCAAGGGAGTTGTGATGGGTGCCCTGGTCATGGATCCGGGCCTGCTGACGGTCGGTGATGGAACCGTCACCGGAGGGTTTGCGACCATCCTCGGCCATGCGGTCGAGCACGGCAGGATACGCTTCGCGCCGGTCAGGATAGGCCGGGAGTGTGGTGTGGGCACCCGGGCGACGATAATCGCCGGCGGGGTACTCGAGGACGGCGCGCTGCTGGGCGCCCAGTCGTTTCTGCCGAAGGGGGGCGTGGTGCCTGCCGGCAAGACCTACGGCGGGGTCCCGGCGCGCGAGATCGCAACCAGAGCGAGATAGAGAGTGACCGGACAGAAGGGCGGTTGCCGGCGAGCGTTGGTGTCACACGGTCTTCTGTTGCTGGCCGTTGCGGCAGGCGTGGCCGGCGCGGCGCCGCGCGTTTCTCTGAGCGCGAACCTGGGTGCTCAGGCGGTCCTGAGCCTGGCGTACCGACGGCTGCACATTCCTATCAACGTCGCGCTTGATGCAGGGCCGAAGGCGTCGGTGATCATCGGACTCCATCCGATGGTGCCGGTGTGCAGCTCGGCATACCGGGGAGGATTAGGCGCCTCATGCCGGTACCGGAGACTTCTGGGCCAAACAGCCAGTTGGCGTCCCTGGGTTGAGGCCGGGCTGTGGGCGCATTACCAGGAGAACCTGCTCGAAGGGAAGGAGCGGAAGAACTACATAGACAAACTAGCCGACCCGATGGCAGGGCTCAACGGATGCGCTGGGTACCGCTTCCAGCGGTCGGGTTCATGGTTCATGTTCCAGATCTTCGGCGGTATCTCCGTTCCTCTTGCGCGGATTGTGGATGAAGAGGTCCGGCCGTTCGGTCTTCCGTTCCCGTGGGCCGGTCTCGAACTGGGTGTCACGCTGTAGTCACAATGAACAGACA
>CP070680.1:96209-97229 GCA_020352555.1 Caldifarciminota bacterium
GATGTGCTCGTCTGGAGTGCAACGACTCCGTCGTTGCGCAATGTCGGAGACATTGCACTCCATAGCAGAGCGAAGCTGCTGGACGCTTCTGGACGGGCCGTGATGGACCTTCGCCCTGGCCCCAATGACATCCGGCACGTTGCGCCGGGAGTCTATTTCGTCATCACCCCCTCACCCTTGCCCTCTCCCCCTCAGGGGGAGAGGAAAAAGGAGAGGGGGCTGCGGTCCGCGGCGAGCGGAAAGCGGTCAGCGGTCTCCGTCCGCAAGGTTGTGATACAGCGCTGAGCTGAAAGAACCCGTGAGAGCGGACTCCCATGTACCAGAATCGAAAGCGTGTAAATACGGGTAGCACCCCAGCTTTGTCCGAGGGCGGCCAGGGTGCCGGGATTCTGCCGTATTCGCCTGGAGTCGACCTGCTGCGGGCTGTCTGCACTCGAGATGGCATCCGTGTCAATGCCCGATTGGCCAGCCCGGGGCAGGCGGACCTGGTCGTGTTCGACGCACAGGGCCGGGCTGTCCGTCGTCTGTACCAAGGCTGGCTGGATGCCGGCACTCGCGACTTCACCTGGGACTGCAGGCATGAGTCCGGCTGCCCAGTAGCAGCAGGCACGTACTTCATCCGGCTCAGTACCGGAGGCAGGACCGCAACAGCCCGTGTGTCGGTCATAGGGAGGTAGCAATGCACCGTCCTTTCCCTGGCGCCTGTTTGGGACTCGGCGTCTTCTTGCTGGCTGCGACATCCCGGCAGGTCACATCTGTCGAGCCCGAGTGGGTTTCGTGGTACGATGGCCCGGGATCCGGCATCGACGTACCCACGGCGGTCGCGGTCGGACCTGATGGCGAGGTCTGCGTGACCGGCAAGAGCCGGCAGGACAGCAGCAGTCGCTACCGCTGCGACTTCGCCACCATCAAGTACCGGCCGGACGGCACGGTTGCCTGGGTAGCCCGGTTCGACCGGACCGGCATGGGAGAAGACGACGAAGCCCGGGACCTGGCCGTGGACCAAGCTGGCAACGTCTA
>CP070680.1:97329-99607 GCA_020352555.1 Caldifarciminota bacterium
GGAAGGGGCAGGAGGCCTGTACTACCGGGTGAGCTCGCTCGACAGCTCGGGCAACGAGAGCCCGAAGAGCTTTCCGCGGAGAACTGAATCCCCGGACTAGGGCAGCCCGGGTCTTGGACAGCAGAGACGATGTCGGAAGCCAGCTTACCCGCGGAATCTGCTTCGCGTGGCTCAAGACCCTGTCCGAGATGACAAAGACCAAGACCATTCTGGCTCGGCAGGCCAGAAGTCTCAACCCAAGGGGCGGAGCCTTCGGCTCTGCCTCGTCGCGTCGTCCTGCCATACAAGGAGGTCATAGCTACCGCAGAGGCACGGCTGGTCAGGACAGCTTCGTGTGAAGAGGGCGAGCTTGACAAGGGGTGGACTTCGCAGTACACCCAGGCAAGGAAACGGGCCTGCCCGATACTTCCCCTGGACGCGGCAAGCCGACGGGCTCCTTACAGGAGGCGAGATTGGGCGTCCGGGGCCGGGTGTGCTGCCACAAGAGGCTGACAGCCATCGCCTGCAGAGATGGGGCCTGTGGGGCAAGCCTCGGGCATCCCGGGGCGTTGCGGGGCGCACAGCTTGGATACGCCCTGCAGGTCGCGTTGACGCGCACTAGGGGGTGTGATAGCATGACTTGGGGCTGGCCGGGCGGTTGTTCGACCCCGCAGGCGGCCGAAGCTGCCCCCACCGCCGGTTTGGCCCCGGATTCTGTTTCAGATGCCAACAGGAGGAATCAAATGCGCTTTCTGCTGATAGCACTCGGCGTCCTCTCGCTGGCGGCCGCCGGCCCGGTGGCGTGGCGCGGTGAAGCCGACGGCGGCAGGCTGACGGTGACGGCCGAGGGTTTCGAGTTGTCCGAGTCCGTGCGGGCAGGGGAGATGTTCTCGGTGATTGCGCTGCCCGGCGCAGGGCTGTCCGGCAAGGTCGGTGAGCCCGGGATCCCGGTGTACCGTGAGCTGGTGGAGGTGCCGTATGGCGCCGAGGTCGAGGTACTAGCCTTTCCCGAGCGGGTGACCGACTACGTCCTCGAGTACAGAATGATGCCGCGCCAGGCGCCGCGGCCGAAGACCGGGCCAGAGCCGGCGTTCGCGCTGGACGAGGAGGCGTACTCATCCGGGGAATCGTTCGGCACCATCGGCGCGACGGTGACCGAGGCCGGGATTGCGCGCGGGCACCGGCTGGTCCTGGTCGAGGTGTTCCCGGCGAGCCACAGCCCGGCGCAGAACCTGCTGCAGGTCGCAGAGCGCATCGATGTGCGCCTGCGCTGGACCGGGGCGGACTGGACCGAGACCCGCATGAGGGCCGAGCGCTACGATTCGCGGCCGTTCAAGGGAAGGCTGAAGGGCGTGGTGGCGAACCCGGGCCAGTTCGCGTTCGACCCACCGCCCGACATGCCGGTTGGGTACCTCATCATCACGCCGGACGGCTGGGAGGACAATCTCGAGCCGCTCGCCACTTGGCGGCGCAGGCGGGGTCTGAGCGTGTTCGTCCGGAACCTGACTCAGGTCGGTGGCAGCTCGGCCGAGGAAGTCAAAGACTACATCCAGGACGCGTACGACAACTGGCCGATCCCGCCGAGCTACGTGCTGCTCGTTGGTGACGTGGATAGCATCGGCTGTTTCGTGGGGCAGGGGACCGGCAACCCGAACACTGACCTGAATTTCGCGATGCTCGAAGGCAGCGACTATTTCCCGGACATCGACCTGAGCCGGGCATCGGTCGTCAACGAGGCCCAGCTCGACACGCTGGTCGCTAACATCGTCACCTATGAGCAGAACACCGGTACTGGCGGGACCGCGTGGCTGAACCGGGCGTATTTCATCGCCTCCTCGGACGGCGGGAACCACCAGGTCGCCGAGAGCACGCACCAGTACGTCATGCAGAAGCTGCGGCCGATGGGCGTGGAGTGCGATTCGATGTGGCTCTACTACAGCCAGGGCACGCCGATCACGACCGCGATCAACACCGGCCGCGCGTGGGTGACGTACTCGGGCCACGGCAGTACGACGTCCTGGGCCGACCCGAACTTCGGGCTGAGCGACGTGCACAACCTGACCAACACCGACATGATTCCCTATGTGCAAACCTATGCTTGCCTGTCGGGCAACTACGCGTCGAGCAGCAGCCCGGAGTGTTTTTCTGAGGCGTGGATTCGCAACGGCCAAAGGGGCGGCATCGCCCACATCGCCTCGACAGTGAGCTCGTACTGGGAGGAGGACGACACGCTCGAGCGGAGGGTGTTCGACTTCACGTTCGATTCGTCCTATCACTGGATCATGGGTGGGTACAACAA
>CP070680.1:99707-101473 GCA_020352555.1 Caldifarciminota bacterium
GGTCGATGACGCGACCCGGCCGGATGTCAACATAGCAGGGCCTTGGACTGCGGCAGCCCCCACGCCCGCGTCATTGCGCACGACGGACTGGGGGGGGTGGCAATCTCTTCTGGACGCGGGCTCGGGGCAGGCTCCGCTGCCGCTTTGTCCTCTCTGTATTGCGGCAGCAAAGCTGCCGCTTTCGCCTCTGCTCAGCCGTGCGCGGTCAGTGCCCCTGGCGTCACCTTCTTCCCCCGACCGCCCGGACGCCAGGCCGTCTTCGCCAACCGCGTGCCGCCTCAGACAGCCGTAAAGACCCCTCGACTCCATCGCGCCGTTCAGGGTCCTGGGCGACAGACGGCGGGCCGATGTTCCCTGCCACATTCTCCTCTACATTCTGCTTCACATTCTCATTTCGATTCTCATCCACATGCTCATTCGGATGCTCGGGTTCAGTCTCGTCCACAGTCTCGGTTTCATGCTCGGAGAGAGTCTTCGGCTCAGTCTTGGTCAAAGTGACTCCAAGAGTGTCGGTCTGAGTGGCATTTCGAGTCTCTGCTGGATCGAGGTCTTGATTCTGGTTCAGATTCTGCGTCTGATTCCGGCACTGATTCCCGGTCCGATTCTGCTTCAGACTCTGGTTCGCATTCTGCGGCATATAGCACCTGGGGTATGACCCCTGGGTAAGCCAGGTCCGAGCAGTTCAGCCAAATTCCGGAAAACAAGACCCCATTTGTACGTAATCACTCTGTGAGAAGCCGCCCAGGAAGCCACTCAGCAAGCCGCTCGGATAGCCGCCAGGGAGGCGACCCGGAAAGCCACTGGATGGCCGCCGGGCAAGCAGCTTGTCAACACCGCCGCGGAGCCGCAATCGCTGCCGACCACACAGCCTACCACACAGTCCACCACACAGCCTGGCACACAACTTGGCTCGCAACTTGGCTCACAGCAGCGCTCACAACTTGGCTCTCAGCAGGGCTCGCAGCGCGGCTCACCTCACGGCTCTCAGCAGGGCTCGCAGCGCGGCTCACAGCAGCGCTCACAACTTGGCTCACAGCAGGGCTCGCAGCGCGGCTCACAACACGCCTCACAGCGCGGCAGACAGTTCTGCAGACTGTTCGGCAAACAGCCCGGCAGACAGCTTGCCAGACAGCCCAGCAGACAACCTACCAGACCACCGGGGGGACGAGGGGGGTGGTTTTGGGCCAAGACGCGTAACTTGTTGTTGAGCAGCGACTTGGAGCGAAAAACCGCGGATTCCCGATGATAATAGTACGTAACATTGCCAAGCCGCGGCCAGGTGGTACGCTCAGCCCTGGAAGACCTGTGAACCCGGCGAGCCAGGAACCTGCCCTTGTCTTCAAGGGCTGTCTCGGTCGCCCTGTCCAGAGTACCAGACCACAAGACACCGCGCCTTTGCGCGCCTCACGCCGGAAGAGGCTGTCCCCTGGGCAGGACTAGGCCGTCCCCGGGCAATCCGGGCAAGGGAACGGAACGTCATCCAGGCCTGCTGACGACCCAAAGCCGGCACCCATTTCGTCACTGCGAGGCCCGCAGGGCCGTGGCAGTCTTCCCCCGCAGACAGACGCTGAGAGATGTCTCGACTCCGCTCGACATGACAGAAGACCGACCACTCCCCCGTCATTTCGACCGACCGAAGGGAGTGGAGAAATCTCTCAGAGAGATGTCTCGACTCTATGTGCCTTCGGCACATGAGCCATCCGATGGCACCTGCCAGGAGGCAGAGCGTGCGCAATGACGCGGGCGTGGGGGCTGCCGCAGTCCAA
>CP070680.1:101573-107360 GCA_020352555.1 Caldifarciminota bacterium
AGCCGACTCAAGCCCGCAGAGCACCAGGATGATCGTGGGTACGTATACCGGAGCTAACAGGCGAGGAGAGACTTCGTCGAAGGCCACGATCGATGATGCTGCCGCCAGGGTCAGCACGAGCACGACAAGCACGACCGCCGAAACCCGAACAGCCATCGCGGAGGAAAGCGGCCCTCGCCTGGCCCGCAGGAGTGCGGCGGCGACCAGACCGACAAGCGCGACTGCGAAGAACCCGAACAGCGACCAAGCCAGCCATCCAGCCGTCACTCTCGGGTAGAACCAGTCACCGATGATGACGAGTGCCATTACGAGCTTCTGGAGGACCGTCTGGGCTGCCGGCGACCTTTCGCCGGTCACGGTGGACGTGACCAGGTAGTTGCGGGTCATCCACACTGCGAGCGGCAGTACCGCAGCACCGACCAGCGTCCCGGCACGGACCATCCTTCTGCTGATGCTGGAGCCGCGCAGCCAGGCGAGCAGGCTCAGGGCTCCGGCGAAGACGATGGCCAGTCCGACGTACCTCTGCAGGCAGAGCAGAGCGGCCAGCACGCAGCACAGTGCCAGGAGCTTCTCTGTTCGAGCTTCGAGAAGCTTCGCAGTCGCGGCAATGAACAGCACCGCCAGCAGGCAGAAGACCGCCTCTGAGAGGAGCATCGACGAAACCGACTGGAGAGCAGAGGAACTGACCACAAAGACAGCACCAACAATGACAAGGAAGCCGGACCTGAGGGCAGTGCGGAAAAGCCGGACCGACAGGAACGCGATGGCTCCGAAAGCAACGGCGTTCAGGATCCTGGCTCCGACGAACAGGTCCATTCCGCCCATCCCAGGCAGGGCCAGAATCGCAGGGAAAAGAGGCGGCCAGCTGGCGAACGGCATACCGTCGAAACACAGGAAGCCGCGTCCGGCCAACAGACTCCGGGCAGCGCTGACATAGTTGGCAGAATCAGGCGTGAGCCCTATCCCGTAGCGCGAAGTGTTGAAGAAGACCAGAACCACAGCGGCCAACCCGAACGCGACGGGCAGGGCGTACCGGAAGACTAACTCACCGCCGAACCGGGCCCGCTTCGCTGAGAATGCTGTCTCGGTCTGGAGGCCTTCATCCTGCTCCGGCATCTCGAGCCAGACGATATCACCGGCGTCGCGACAGTCAAACCTGTGGACGGCTTGGACGCTTGACGCCCGCGGCTGGCCGGGCTACAGTAGAGCATCGCACGTTCAGCAGAGCGACTCGGGCGGATGCTCGCGGACGCGACAGCCGCAGCCGCCGTCACTTTCCTCCTTACCGCCTGCGCGGACCGGGTGGACAAGTCGGCCCGACTGCTCGAGAGCGACAGCTGGTGCGACCGCAGCAAGGCAGTGAAGGCGCTGGGAGATTCCGGTGACGAAAGGGCGATTGAACACCTGGTCCGGGCCCTGGAAGACCCGAACTGGCGGGTAAGGCGCCAGGCGGTTCGTTCCCTCGCCAGCTTCAAAGCGAAAGGCGTCACCGACCGCTTGATCGAAGGACTGGCGGACGATGCCTGGCAGGTCCGGCGCGAGGCTGTCTGGGCACTTTCCGGAGCGGCAGACCCCCGCGTACCTGAAACGCTCATTCTGGCGCTCAGGGACAGGAACAGACGGGTGAGGTCAGAGGTTGCCCGCGCCCTGGCACGTACCGGTCAGCGCGATGCTGTCGATGCACTCGCCGATGCCCTTGCTGACTGGCATGCCGGTCAGGCCATCGCCTCGGCACTCGAAGGGTTGGGCTGGCGTCCTGACTCTGACGAGCAGCAGGTCCACCTATGGGTCGCCACCCAGCAGGGAGAAGCGCTGCGGGCGAACTGGCGGCTGGCCAAGGCCGTTCTGCTCGAAGACATCAGCTCGGACAACAGCCTCAAGGTCGAGAATGCGCTCAAGGCCCTCATCTGCATCGGCAACACCGAAGTCCTTGGGGAACTGGTCGATGCGCTGACCCGAACCGACAGCCGATCCCTGGCCGAAACCTTCGCGTACTCAAGGCAGTCCCGTCTGCGTGAAGCCGCCATCCGTTGGGCCGGTGACAGAAACCTGAAGCTTGCGCGGCGCTCTGCTGTCCGTCCCGCGGTCTGGGCTTCTTGGGATGTGCCGGCTAGTCGGCCACGACCTTGACCAGGTACATGTTGGCACGCCCGGGGTTCTGCCCGAAGGACTGGGTCCACCCTCCGAGCATGAAATCCCGGTCAGGAGCAAGGCGAACAGCGGTAGCGGTCTCGTAGCTCCCGCCTCCGTAGGTCCGCGTCCACAGCGAATCCCCGGCAGCATCGGTGGCGACAAGGTAGCAGTCGTTCTGCCCATTGCCGAATGAATAGCTGTTCCCGACGCATACAAAGCCGCTGTCGGTCTCCACGACCGAATAGCCGTGGTCGTACTCGGTACCGCCGAAGGTCCTTGTCCAGATCGTATCTCCCAGCTGGTCGAGCCTCAGCAGCCACATGTCGGCCCCGCCCGCTCCCACCGACTTGGAGTACCCGGAGAGTATATACCCCCCGTCAGTCGTGAGCGACACTGAGCGGGTCTCGTCCCAGTCTTCGCCCGGGTTGTATGTCCTGGTCCACAGCGTATCGCCTGATGCGTCGGTACGGACAAGTCGGGCAGCGTGGTCGCCGCCGCCGACCTCGGCAGACCCGACCAAGATGAACCCGTTGTCAGCGGTTCTCTCAATCGCCAACGCCTTCTCGTCCAGTTCGTCGGTACCGTAGGTGCGGGTCCAGAGCGTATCGCCATCCCGGTCAAGACGAACCAGCCAGAAGTCGTTGCCGGTCCGTCCCGGCGTGTGCACGTGCCCGGCCACCGCGAACCCGTCGTCGCATTCAACGACAGACCGGAACCGGTCACCGCCCACAATGCCGTAGCTGAGCGTCCACACCGTGTCCCCAATCCGGTCGGTCCGGAGCAGGTACGCCTGCGCTGGCCCTTCACCGCCGCCCGACTCGGTGTAGCCGGCGACGATGAACCCGCCGTCACCGGTCTGTCGGACCGCATAGCCCTCGTCATTCGCCCGCCCTCCGTGGGTGCGGGTCCACAGGGTGTCACCGTCACCATCGGTCCGAACCAAATAGACATCCAGGCTGCCGGCTCCGAGCGAAGATGTCGAGCCAACCAGTATGTACCCCCCGTCCGCGGTCTGCCGAAGGTCGTGGCAGAATTCTGACTGTCCGCCGCCGTAGCACCTCTCCCAGACCACATCGCCCGGCAGAGCATCCTCGCTCCGGCTGCAGGTCCCGGCAGCACCGGAAAGCAGAATCACCGCAGCGGCTCCGAGTCGAAACTTATTCACGCAGCCTCCCTGGGTACGACAGACTGAGACCGATTCGTCACCCCGCATTGTAGCTGCCGACCGAGCGCCTTCAAGGCGCTCGGTCGCGCTTCAAGGCCGCCTGGGGCCCGGCTTCTTGACACCCATAGGCGCCCTCCTATACTTCCGCAACAATGCCCGCTCCTGCAGGGCCGATGACCAAGGCCCAGACACCAGACGGACAGTGGCTCCGGTGCGACGGCTGCAACGAGATCCTCTACCGCAAGACTCTCGAGGCCAACTTCTACATCTGCACTCGCTGCGGGCACCACTTCAGGATTCCGCCCCAGAGCTACATCGAGATACTGCTCGACGATGCCGAGCTTGACGAACTTGACGCCGGGCTGTCAGCAAAGGACCCTTTGAGGTTCCCGCAGTACAGGGAGAAGCTGAAACAGGCCAGGCAAAAGACCGGACGCGCCGACGGTCTTGGCTATGGCCGGGCGAGGGTCAACGGAATACCGGTGGTGTTCGGCATCATGGATTTCAGATTCATCGGCGGCAGCATGGGTTCGGTCGTCGGCGAGAAAGTGGCCCGTTCGATCCGGCTCGCGCGCGAAGAACGGACTCCGCTCGTCATCGTCTCGACTTCGGGCGGCGCTCGGATGTACGAGGGCATGTACTCGTTGATGCAGATGGCAAAGACCTCGGCCGAGCTCGGCCTGCTCCGCCAGTCACGCATCCCGTTCATCTCGATCCCGGTCGACCCGTGCACCGCCGGTGTGATGGCGTCGTACGCTTCGCTCGGCGATGTCATCATCTCTGAGCCCGGGGCCTTGCTCGGGTTCGCGGGCGCCAGGGTCATCCAGGAGACCATCGGCGAGAAGCTCCCCGAAGAGTTCCAACGTGCCGAGTTCATGCTCAAGCACGGGCTCATCGACATGGTGGTGCAGCGCCGCGATCTGAAAGACGTCGTGGCCAGGATTCTGTCGATGCTGCTGCCTGCGGACCGGGAAGAAACCGGTGAGCCGGGTTCTGTTTAGGGGCCTGACCAAGGTCTTCGACAAGGACGTCACCGCTGTAGACCACATCGACCTCGAGGTCCCGGACCGGGAGTTCTTCGTCCTGGTCGGCCCCTCTGGCTGCGGCAAGTCCACCACACTCCGCCTTCTCGCCGGGCTCGAAGAGCCTACCAGTGGCGAGATCCGCATCGGAGAACGCGATGTCACTCACGTCGAGCCCAAAGCCCGCGACATAGCGATGGTGTTCCAGAACTACGCGCTCTACCCCCACATGACCGTCCACGACAACATGGCCTTTGCACTCCGGCTCCGCCGGACCCCGAATTCCGAGATCCGGGACCGTGTCCGCGAAACCGCCAGGACCCTCGGCATCGAAGAGCTCCTGAAGCGCAAACCGGCAGCCTTGTCCGGAGGACAGCGCCAGCGGGTTGCGGTCGGCCGTGCGATTGTCCGCAGCCCGAGCGTATTCCTGTTCGACGAACCTTTGTCCAACCTCGACGCCAAGCTTCGGGTGGAGATGAGGGCTGAGCTCGCCCGTCTTCACCAGAGACTGGAAACCACTGTCTTCTACGTCACCCACGACCAGGTCGAAGCCATGACCCTGGGCGAGCGGATCGCGGTGATGAAGGACGGCAAGCTGCTCCAGGTGGCCGACCCGCTCACCCTCTACAACAATCCGGTAAGCCGCTTCGTTGCCGGATTCATCGGCTCCCCGCCGATGAACTTCCTCGAAGGCAGGCTCGAGCGACACCCGCTCCGATTCGTCCACCCAGCTTTCACGATGTCGCTGCCGTCCAGGTTCGAGGGTCCGCTGACCGCGATCGGAGACGGTCGGATGACGCTGGGGGTCCGTCCTGAGGACATCGCGCTTGGCGAAGCGGATGGTCAGCCCATCCGGGTGACTGTTGAAGTCGCCGAGCTGATGGGCAACGAGAACATCCTCTACCTCGGTTTGGGCAAAGACTCGCTCATCGCCCGTGTCCCACCCCGCTTCGCGCCAAGACCGGGCGAGAACATCGAAGTCCGCTTCGACCCCGGCAAGCTGAAGTTCTTCCATCCTGAGACCGAGCAGACTCTGGCATAGCAGAGCCGTGAGCTTCGTCCAGACGGCAATGGTCGCGCTGCTGGTAGCCGCGCAGCCGGATTTACGGGGCGAAGTGGACCTCGCCGCCTACGACGAATTCACTCGGCGTACCTTCGCCGAGGTGCACGAAAAGCTGGCGCGGCAGATAGTCACCGACTATGGTCTCAATGAAGGGTCGGTGCTCGAGATAGCTCTCGGCGCGCCCAACCTCTCGCTTGCGCTTGCCCGGCTGACCCTGCTTGACTTCCACGTGCTGGTGCAGGACTCATTTGAAAGGGCCTTGGTCGAGACCCGCATATCCGACGCCGGGATGTCGCCCCGGTTCACCGTCTCGTGCGGCCGCACCGATGCGCTCCCGTTCGAAGTCGGGTCGTTCGGCATGGTCCTCGCTCGGGACGCGATGCGCTTCTGGCCCGGCAAGACCG
>CP070680.1:107460-109048 GCA_020352555.1 Caldifarciminota bacterium
CGGTGCCAAGGCGGTATACCGCCCCAGGGCCGGCGGTGCTGACCCAGACCCGGTCGCCGGAGCCAAGCAGGCAGGTGACATTGGGCTCATCGACCTTCTGGATGACGGATTGACGACCGAGCGAGTCGAGCCGAAAGACCATGCCTTTGCTCCCGGTCGCGACGAGGATGTCGTTTCCACTGGGCAGCAGGCTGAACACGGTCGAGTCAGGACAAGCCCACTGCCAGCGTTTGCCGCCTTCGAGCGAGACGCAGAAGACCTGGGCGGTGGTCTGCTCCTCGGTGTTCTCGTCCGGGTTGGCGGCGATGTAGACCAGGTCGCTCCTTGCCACGATGGACCGGACTTCGGCGAGCGGGGTGTCGTACAGTACCGAGACCTCGGGTGGGGATGACGCGGAGCCGAACCTGAGCCGGTAGACGATGCCGCCGGGCGCGGTGCCGACGAGCAGGTCGCGACCGGGCACGAGCCAGGCGAGCGCGGTCAGGTGGGTCTGGGGTGCGGTGAAGACCTTCGAGCCGCCGGCTCCGGGCTTGATGCGGTACAGCTTTCCTTCGGGGCCGGTGGCGCAGAGCAGGTCGCCGCCAGGGAAAGGCAGCAGGCTGAAGACATAGCTTTCGCCGGTCTCGAAGAGCAGTTCGGGTTGTCCTGACCCGGACAGCCGGTAGACCGTGCCGTCCGGAGTCAGGCCAAAGAAGAGCCTGTCGTCCGCATCCGCGCACATGGCAAGGATTTCGCCGGACTCGGGTTCGAACACCACGACCGGGTCACCTTGTGACAACCGGTAGACGCGGCCGTGGTTCCCGGTTCCGGCATACAACCTGCCGCTGCGGGTCTCGGTCAGGCACCAGACCGAGGATTCGTCGGGCCTGACGTGCTCCTCAAGAGGCGGTGCGAGCGTTACCGTACCGTCGTGGAGCAGGGCGACGTCTTCGAACTCGGGCTCGAAGCCCTCGGGCGCGAACCCTTCGACGCCCTCAGAAGTCCACAGTGCACCGAACATCATCAAACCAACCGCAGCAAGATTCAACGCCGCACCTCCAACTCTGTCTCGATGACTCCGGAAACGACATGGTCCATCGGAAAGCTCTTCTCGAACAGCTTGCTTTCGGCAGTGGTCTGGACGTCCTCGACCGAGTTCACGTTACCTATCACGGCCCTGACCGAAGGCGGTGGAGAAGGCAGCTCGGCGTCGCCGACCGTCAGCCCTGTCACCGGAGTGAAACCGGCGACCACCAGTTCGTCCTCGTTGCCGACCTGGCCGAGCAGACGCAGGAGCCCTCTTACCGTGCGGGGTTCGGTCAGTCCTGGTGCCCTGACCGCCTCGCGCTGAAGGAGCGAGTCCCGCGCCGCGATTGCTATGCGCAGCCTGCCTGCCGGCGCAGATGCGGGCAGTTCGATGTCGATTTCCTTGTGCGAGACTTCGCCCTCCCGGTTCTGCAGGTCGAGAGTTATGCCGACCGTCTCACCCGGGCGGGCAGACCGCCGGTCCAACCTGGCAGAGGTTATCCTGAGCACGCGTTCGCCGGGCTTGAACTCGAGTTCGAAATCCACGGCCGAGATCGCCAGCGGGCGGATCCGGTTGTCGGTC
>CP070680.1:109148-110542 GCA_020352555.1 Caldifarciminota bacterium
CTGATCAGCACCTCGACCAGCATCCATATCCACAGCACCGTTCCCGCTATGCCGATGCTGGCAGCGAACATCACGAACAGCAGCGAGATACCGCCGATCGCCAGCCCGAACAGACTGGCCAGAAGATCCATGGATTCAGGCTAACCGGCACCGACCCGGTGTCAAGGCACAGGCGGTTGCCGTACTTGAGGCCGATGGTATAATCCGGGCGGACATGAGCCTCACGTTTGCCCAGAAGCTGCTGGCCGGAAAAGCCGGCAAGGCAAACGTGCTTCCCGGCGAAGTCGTGACCTGCCGGCCCGACCGGCTGCTGATGCACGACAACGCATCCGCGATCATAGCCAAGGTGGCGGAAGAACTGGACAGGTACGGCCCGGACAGCACCGAACTGCCGGTCATCGTGCTCGACCACGTGATACCCGCATCCAGCGAGAAGGTCGCGACCGGCCACCAGCAGGTCCGGGAGTTCGTCCGCCGCTTCGGGTTGCCGCACTTCTTCGACGTCGGGACCGGGGTCTGCCACCAGGTCATGGTCGAGAAAGGCCTGGTCCTGCCCGGCATGCTGGCGGTCGGGTCTGACTCCCACACCTGCTCCTACGGCGCAGTCAACGCCTTTGCCACCGGCATCGACCGCACCGAAGCCGCGGCCCTGCTTCTCACCGGCGAGACCTGGTTCAGGGTCCCTGAGTCCATCCGTATCGACCTCAAAGCCAGGCTGCCTGACGTGACAATGGCCAAGGACCTTGTGCTCACAATCATCGGCAGACTGGGTGCTGACGGCGCGAGCTACAAGTCAGTGGAGTTCCACGGTGACATCGGCTCCCTGACTTTTGACGACCGCTTCTGCATCGCCAACATGGGAGTCGAGATGGGCGCCAAGAACGCGGTGTTCCCGCTCGACGACAAGGCCGCCGAGTACCTGGATTCGGTCGGAATGTCGTGCCAGCAGTATGAATCGGTCTGGGCAGAGCCTGATGCCGAATACAGCGCCCGCTTCGAGTTCGACCTGTCAGCAATCGGGCCTTCGATCGCGGCCCCGCACAAGGTCGACAATGTCAGGCCGGTGTCCGAACTCGAAGGCATGGAATTCCATCAGGGTCTGATCGGCACCTGCACCAACGGCCGGCTGAGCGACCTGAAGGTCGCTGCTGAACTGCTCAAAGGCCGCAAGGTGGCGGGCAACGTCCGCCTCCTTGTCCTGCCTGCATCGCGCGAAGTCCTGAAACAGGCGGTTGACCAGGGCTACATTTCAGCGCTGGTTGAGGCAGGAGCGGTCCTGCTACCGCCCGGTTGCGGCCCTTGTCTTGGCGCGCATCAGGGCGTACTCGCCTCAGGCGAGAAATGCCTGTCCACTGCCAACCGCAACTTCAAAGGCCGGATGGGATGCAGGGAAG
>CP070680.1:110642-111752 GCA_020352555.1 Caldifarciminota bacterium
CCCGGAGGTTGACAGCCGGCGATGTCGTCTTAGTATTGCGCAAACAATAATCGTCCAGTGTCGTTGCCGGCAGTCGTGCGCCGCAGGGAACGAACGGAGAACTGACATGTCAGTAGTCCACCCAGCACGCACGGGCCGCGCGGCAACAGCTGCGGCGATAGCAGTCCTGCTGTCCATGCCCGGCTCGCCTGGCGCTGCGGCGGGCAGCGCAGGATACCCGGACACCAGGATCCTGCCGGTCGCAGACACGCTCCACGGCACCGTGGTCATCGACAACTACCGCTGGCTCGAAAACGGTTCCGACACCTTGGTCCGGGAATGGACTGATGCCCAGAACCGCCTGGCCCGCTCCTTTCTCGATACCCTGGCGCAGCGCAGGTACCTGCTGTCCCGGCTGGCCGCTCTCAGGCGCTACGACCGGCAGGGCATGCCGTTCCGGGTGCCTGACGGCAACGCGCGATTCCACTGGCGCAGGGCCGCGGACCAGGAGAAACCGGTATCGTATGTCCAGGAGCACGACAGCCTGCCGGCACGGGTCATCGTCGACGAGAACGAACTTGAACCCGAGGAACGACTGTCGAGTTTCTCGCCGTCGCGGGACGGCCGGTACGTCGCGCTCGGCTTCGCCCGCGGCGGGAGCGAAGACGCCCGGATCAGGATAATGGAGACCGCGACCGGCAAGTTCCTGCCCGACACGCTACGGGGCGCGCGCCAGTCCTGGGTCTCCTGGGTACCCGGCAACACCGGGTTCTACTACACCGCGGCACCGCGCCCGGGCACCGTACCCGCGGGAGACGAGGCCTACTGGCACACGGTCTACTTCCATCGTCTCGGCGACCCGGCTGACCGGGACGAGAAGGTGTTCGGACACGACTCGGTGCGCGAGTACTACCACATCTGCCAGGTCAGCGACGACGGCCGGTACGCCGGCTTTGTCCGGGCCAGCATGGCGCGTGTCAACGAGTTCTTTCTCCAGCGCCTCGACCCGCCCGGCCCGATGCTGCCTGTCGCCACCGGGTTCGATGCGACATACGGCGGCGCGGTCGTCGACAGCTCACTGCTCATCATGACCGACTCCGGTGCGCCGATGGGCATGGTCTATGTCACCTC
>CP070680.1:111852-113763 GCA_020352555.1 Caldifarciminota bacterium
ACCTGCGCGGGCTCGAAGCGCCCCTGCTCGACGACCCGTCGCAGGACTACCCGGAGATACGGCTCCGCACGCGCACGCCGTAGAAGCTGACAGCCGACAGCGAACGCCCGCCGCCGACCGCACCCCCTCTCCTCTATCCTCTCCCCCTTGAGGGGGAGAGGGACAGGGTGAGGGGGTGCCCTGTCTGCAACCCGCTGACCGCCGACAGCGCGAAGAAAGGGTCCCAGGGGTGAGCCGTCCGACGGCACCTGCGAGGACACAGAGCAAGGGTCCGCGGGTTCAAGCAGGAGAATCCTGGTCGACCGCTTGCCGGCAACGCCTACAGCCAACAGCTGACAGCGAACCGCATTCCGCCCACCGCTTGCCGCTAGCCGCCTTCCGCTCACTTGGTCACTTTGTCTCTCTATCTCCTGATCACTTCTTCCTGCGCTTGACAACCGGCCTTGGCCCGCCGGTGTCGAAAGGTCAGTCAGCAGCCAGTAGATGGCAATCTGTCTCCATTACTGTCAGTGTCCCGATTGTCCACCGGATAGTTCGCTGATACCGAGGGCGAGATTCGGAAGGAACTGCGGTCGACTGTTACTCTACATTCCCATTCGCGTCGGTCTTGATCAAGTAGACATCTCCCAAGCCTTCACCATATGAGAAGGTCTCGCCGGCCACGATGTATCCGCCATCCGCGGTCTGCTGGACCGAGTAGCCACGGTCTGCGGCTGAGCCGCCGAATGTCTTGAACCAGGTCTCATTGCCGCTCGCATCGGTCTTGATCAGGTAGACATCGGCATCACCTGCACCATAGGAGTGAGTCCAGCCGACTATGATATAACCACCGTCCGCAGTCTGCTGGACCGAGTAGCCATGGTCTGCGGCTGAGCCGCCGAATGTCTTGAACCAGGTCTGATTGCCGCTCGCATCGGTCTTGATGAGATAGACGTCACCGGAACCCACGCCATAGGAGAAAGTCACGCCGGCTATGATGTATCCGCCGTCCGCAGTCTGACGTACTGAAGCGGCATAGTCACGATTCGGACCACCGAATGTCTGGGACCAGGTCAGACCGCCGTCCGCAGCGGTCTTGACCAAGTAGGCATCTTCTTCACCTGCACCGTAGGACTTGGTGTCGCCGGCTATGACATATCCGCCGTCCGTGGTCTGCCGTACTGACCGACCCCAGTCTTCAGACGAACCACCGTATGTCTGAGACCACGTCAGATTGCCGTTCGCATCTGTCTTGACCAGATAGACGTCTGTAGAACCAACATCCCAGTATTGAGTGCCGGCTACGATGTATCCGCCATCCTCAGTCTGCTGGCCCGAATAGCCAAAGTCTATGGACAGATCACCGAATGTCCTCGTCCACAGCGTATCGCCGCCCGCGTCGGTCTTGATCAGTCGGACATCCCCGTTCACACCGTAAGACCCGGTAGAGCCTGTTAGGACATATCCACCGTCGGTGGTCTGCTGAACAGAATAGCTTGGGTCCCAACTGATCCCGCCAAATGTCCTGTACCAGGACTGATTGCCTCTCGAATCGGTCTTGATCAAGTAGGCATCAGTTTCGCCCGCACCATACGATTGTGTTATGCCGGCTATGATGTATCCGCCGTCGGTGGTCTGCTGAACTGAGTAGCCTACATCCCAACTGTCTCCGCCGAATGTCCTAATCCAGCCTCCGTTTCCGCCTCCTGATATCGCCATCTGATGTCCGATCGACCAGTCCGAGGTTCCATCTTTGGTATCTCTTGCCTGGGCTCGTATGAGGTACGTGCCGGAGTCTGACCAGGAATGCTTCATGGAGATCGTGTCGCCACTTGCCGCCCAGGAACTCCAGTTTGACGTATCGCCGTCGCCCCAGTCAAACCTGATGGCGACGCTGTCGCCGTCCGGGTCAGCGGCCGTGCTGACAAAGGC
>CP070680.1:113863-120381 GCA_020352555.1 Caldifarciminota bacterium
CGCAGGTCGGCAACGTCGCGCTCTGAAATCTCAGCCGGCGTCCTCGCCAGCTTGTTGCCGTAGGTCGCCATCGCCAAGCTCCTCTTCGACAACCCCGCAGTCCGGTAGTCGGACTTCAGCTTCTCCAAGCGGTCCGGGTCCTGCCAGTAGTGGTTCAGGGCCTCGGCGTGATGCTCCACGCAATAGTCACACCGGTTCGCGGCCGACACCACAACCGCCAGCAACTCCCTCTCCTCACGGCTCAAGCCTGACGCACTGAACACGACCGACATGTAGAAGTCCGCGTGCGCCTTCATGGTCTCGGGCATCAGGCTGTGAACGCGCATGATGTTGGCGACCTTGCCCCGGCGCTGCCCGACCTCATTGTACAATTGGGCAAGTCTGCCCTGTGCCGCTGCCCGGTCTACGGTTTCTATCCACGCCATGTCCGCCTCCTTGGCCCGCTACCTGAGAAAGAAGAACGCCAGCAGCCCGGCGAACACCAGCGCCGGCAGCATATTGAGGACCTTGACCTTCTTTATCTCGAGCATGGTGATACCCAGACCGACGAGCAGCAGACCGCCGACCGCGCTGACCTCTGTCACCACGGCGTCGGCCAGCACGCCTTGCAGCGACCCGGCCAGCAGGGTCAGACCACCCTGGTACACCAGCAGCGGGATCACCGAGAATGCGACGCCGATTCCCATCGTCGCGGCGAGTGCAATGGCCGCAAACCCGTCCATGAACGACTTGGCCAGCAGCAGATTGGGCGGCCTGCCCAGTCCTTCCTCAATCGCGCCCAGCACAGTCATCGAGCCCATGCAGAACAACAGGAACGCTGTCACCATGCCTTCGCTGAACCGAAGCGAAGCGGAGCTGAACCGGGCCTTGCCGCCGGCCGCCCCTTCTTCTTCGCCGCCCGCGAATTTCAGCCTGACCTTCAGCCAGTCGCCGAGCCTGGTCAGATGTCGGTCGATGTCGATCAGCTCGCCCACCAGCGCGCCGACCACCAGGCTCATCACCAGCAGCAGCCAGTTCGCGGTCCTGATCGCCATGCTCACACCGATTGCCATCGAGAACAGCGCGATGCCCTGAAAAGCTATCCTTGCCAGCCGTTCGGGCATCCTGAACCCGACCAGCACGCCCACCGTGCTGCCAACTATTACCGTGCCGACATTTACCAGCGTGCCGATCATGGTCGACTCCAGCATATCACTGCCCCCGGTCCAGGCAAAGGATGCGTTCCAGGGCCGTGTGAATCCGCCACTAGGAATAGGCAAGGAGGAACAGGTGGATGACAGCAATCGGGACGTGGACGCCCAGGCTCCACACCAGGGCGACGGCAAGACTGGCTCGCCTCGTCAGCGCGAGCAACAGCAACGGATACGCAGGAAGAAAATGACGCTCATAGACGGTCGGCCCGCCGAAACAGAGCAGCAGCGCCATGCTCAGCCCGGCCAGGGCAACGGTCCTTCTGTCCTTGTCCTGGACCGACGCGCCAACCAGCAACAGACTCAGCATGCCGGCAGTACCGAGCACGACCTTGGCAACCGGCGCAAGCAGGCCCGGAAACACTGCGAGCACGCTCCGCGTGGGCCCGAGCCCGAGTTCGGGCGAGATCAGGACAATCAGGCCGCCGGCCAGCGCCGAAATCATCCATGCCCCGACCCTCCACTTCCGCCGATCCAGCTCGAGGAGCAGCCACGGCAAGAGAAACGCTCCTGACCACACCAGCACCGAACTCGCCCCGGTCAAGGTGAACCCCGGATGATAGCGCTGCTGAAGAGCGGTGGGCGCCAAGCCCTTCCAGAAGACGACCAGCGGAACCAGCACCACGACCGGCGTCAGCGCAACGAGCGCCTTCGTCACGTTCCTGCGGGATTCCGCCAGTTCGGAGGCCGCGTATCCGACCGGAAGAAACGCGAAGTACTGACGGAACAGTATCGCGGTCGCGGTCAGAGCCAGGGCCGCGGCCAGCAGCCTCGGCCGTCGCGTTTCCTGAAACCGGGAGTAGCACAACATGCCGGCGAGTCCGAAGAACAACGCCGGCTGTTCGCTCATGAACAGGCCCGACAATCTGAGCAGGTCTGGGTAGGTCGCCACAACCAGCAGCACTGGCAAAGGGTCTTCGGGCACCAGCCGCGTTGCCAGCCGGAACAGGAGTAGGACGTTGGCGACAGCGAACAGCAATACCGTCAACCTGAGCCAGAACAGACGATAGCCGAAAAGGGAGCCGACATTGCCGAACAGGACATAGAACCCGGGGCCAACAGCCGAATCGTAGCCGCGCAGGGTGGTGAGGTCAGGCAGTCCCGGGCCGAAAGCACGGGCCGCGTCGATATGAAACCAGAGCTCATCCCAGACCGGTCTTTTCACTGCAAGGGAAGTGAACAGGAACGGAGACAGCACGATGAGCACGATGACAGGCACCAGCCACACCCGTCCGATCCGAAGCCCGTGGCCGGTACCAGCAACACCCGAGCCGTCCGCTGCAGTCATCTATCCCAGGTCACGCACGAACTGGTCTACCGTACAGCGGGTCTTGGGCTCGGGTGATTCGGCCGGATATCCGACCGGTGTCACGGTTGCGACGTAGTGTTTGTCAGGGATGTCGAGCAGCTTCTTGACCTCGTCCCGGTCCATCCCACCTATCCAGCACGTGCCCAGCCCGTGCATCCAAGCGGCCAGCACGAAGTGATATGCCATGATACACCCGTCCTCAACGTGCCTGCCCGACTTCTCCGGGTCGGACACGACCGCGACTGCTAGACGCGCCCGGCCGATCGGTGCACTGCTCCTGCCCCGCACCCCGGCCAGGGCCTTGACCTTGCCCTGGTCCCTGACCACGAGGAAGTAGCAGGGCTGGGTGTTGCGTGATGAAGGCGCGTACCGGCAAAGCTCGAACACCCTGCTCAGCGTCTCGTCAACAACCGGGTCCGGCCTGTACTGCCTGATGCTGCGCCTTGTGGCCAAAGCGGTCGCTCCTTCCTCGAACGGCTGTACCGGGTCCAGGAAACTCTGGAACTCGAGCCTGCGGCCTTCCGGGTCCTTGGCAAAGAAATGGTAGATCCGGTATTTCGGATTCTCCCTGGGCGCCGCGTCGGCAACATCCTTCAACCTGTCGTACATCCGGTCAACAAACTCCCGGCCGCGCTCGAAGAACGTCAGCAGCCCTTCCAGGTCAGGCTCGGGCCGGCGGTGCAGGCCGACGAGCATGTTGCCGTGCTGCAGGATGGCGATGTCGGGCTGCTCGAGCCAGACCTTCATCCCGACCGTATCCTGGTAGAACCGGCGCGCGGTCTCGAACTCCTTTGTCCTCAGAAACAAGATTCCGGCCATGCCGCTCCTTTCGTCTGTGCGGATTGTAGCCCGCGCATCGGCCTGTGCCAACCTCAAACCAGGCCTTTACCCGACGGCTGTCCTTGACTAGAATCAGCCATGACCATGATGCTGCCCCTGCTGCTCGCCCTGGTCGGTGCCGACTTCCCGATCTGCACAGCGCCGAACTACACCGGCTACCCGTCGCTGTGCTTCTCGGAAGACAACTACTACGTCTTCTGGGTCGACCAGCGCCAGCAGCCCAAGAGGTCGATATACGGCGCTCGCGTCACAACCGAAGGCGTCGTGCTCGACTCAGGCGGAGTCGAGCTGTATACCGACAGCGCCGGGTACCGGTGCGACGTCGCGTTCGACGGCAGCAATTTCCTGGTCGTCACCCGTAACTACTGCTGAACCAAGGGTGACATCACCGGAGTGCGTGTCACTCCTTCACTCGACACCCTCGGCACCTTCACCATCTGCAACCCTGCCGACCCTGACCTGATCCAGAACGACCCCACGATCACCTTCGCCGACTCCCACTACCTGGTGGTCTGGGCAGACGAGAAACACGGCAGCGAAAACTACTACTACACCACAATCGCCCGGGTAACGACCGAAGGCGCGGTGCTCGACACCGGCATCCGGGTCAACGACGCGCCCGGGTACTCGGAATCCCGGCCCAATGTCGCGTTCGACGGCGAAAGATGCCTCGTGGTCTGGACCAGCTCGAGCAGCGGCGCATTCGCCCGGTTCGTGAACAGCGAGGGCCTGCCCGACGGCAACCGCATCACTCTCAACAGCGGGTACTCGGGCGGGGCCAACGTCGCTTTCGGCGACACCGGATACCTGGTGGTCTGGTTCACCGGTACCTACCCTGAACTCGAACTCTACGCCCGGACCGTCTCGCCCAGCGGAGTGCTCGGCGACACATTTGCCGTCATCACCGGTTCAGGATGCCACCGCTGGGCCGACCTGGTCTTTGACGGCACCAACTTCCTCATCGTCTGGCAGACCGGCGACAACAACGCCGGCCAGGTTATCTTCGGCCAGTTCGTCGCCCCGGACGGCTCGCTGGTCGGTGAGCGTTTCAGAATATCGAGCGACTCCTACAACCGGCGATGGTGGCCCGCAGTCGCGGCATCGGACAGCAACTTCCTTGTGACTTGGGGCCAGGGCACCAGTTCGGACATCTGGGGCAATATCGACGTCGGGGTGACCGCTGTCAGAGAAGTGCCGGACGGTCCGGTCCAGGCTCTCCGGTCCGCGACAATCCTCAAGCCATCCGACCCGAGCCTTGTACCCTACGGCCAGATTGTTTTCGACGCCCTGGGCAGGAAGACCGACGCCCGCAGCCTGCGACCTGGCATCTACTACGTCCCCGGCCCGGATCCCCGCGCTCCGGTCCGGGTCCTCATCGTCCGCTAGTCCGGACGTCCAACCTCTCACCCGCCCCCTTGGCTCTCGGGCCGTCTCTTCCGGCTTCGTCGCCCGGTCACTGGGCCGCTTGGCCGCTAGACCGCTTTCCTTTCTTTCCTCTTGACTTCAGACCTGCGCCGGATTACATGTCTGCACCTGGCCAATTGCTGCAGACCGGTGAAAGGAGAATGCAGATTGTGAAAACGCCCCTCATCTTGTCTGCCTCGGTCGCCCTGGCTTTCGGATCCCTCGGCTATGTCGAAAGTTCGGGCGGGCTCCACGATTCGCTCTGGGAGGGCGGCCGGACCGAGTTCGAATTCGCCGACATCGACGACGACGGCAACGTAGACATCATATCAATCGGCGACCACGGCAACCCCGGAATCCAGAGCCACGAACACGGCGTGATGGTCTACTTCGGTGACGGGACCGGACGCTGGAGCATGTTCGAATACGGCAATTTCGGGTACGGCGGCATCGCGGTCGGCGACGTGAACTGGGACGGCGACTGGGACATCGGCTACGGCATGCACCACAACTACTCGGGCGTCGACCTGGGCGACGACATGCTCGAAGTCGCGCTCGGCAACGGCACCGGCCGGATGTGGACCGCGTGGGACGACAGCCTGGTTCCGGGCGGCTCGGTCTGGGGCATGTTCGCGACCGACTTCGGAGACATCGACAACGACGGCGACCTGGACATCGGCTCCACCTCTTTCGGGTCCGGGGTCGGCCTGCGCGTGTTCCTGAACAACGGCGACGGCACGTGGCATCAGACCTTTGACCTGGGCACCCGCATCAACAGCACGATGCAGTTCTACTTCCGGGACGTGAACCGCGACGGCAATTCGGACATCATCCACGGGTCCGCAGGCCCGGCGGTGTACTTCGGCGACGGCGCGGGCGGGTTCGTGGCCGGCGACAGCGGACTGCCGCAAACGACCTACGGGCTGTCCGGCATCTCGCCCGGCGACATCGACAACGACGGCGGGTCCGACCTCGCGTTCGCGAACGCCGACGGCGGAATCGAGGCCTGGATCTGGAATCCCGTGGCCGGGCGCTGGCAGAACCGGTCCAGCGGCCTGCCCTCGAGCGGCAGCTGGGAAGCCACCCAGCTCTTCGACATGGACTGCGACGGCTTCACCGACCTGGTCTCGTTCGGCCGCTCCCGGGTCACGGTCTGGACCGGCGATGGCGCCGGCAACTGGACTGAGGCGACCGGATTCAACACCCCGACGCCCGGCTACCACGAGGCCCTGCGCGCGGGCGCGGACTTCGACCACAACGGCCGGCCCGACATCGTCCTCCTGTCCGAGGAAGGCTCATTCCCCAACTACCAGAACTGGGTCCACGCCTATCGCGAAACCACGGCAGCGCGCGTGCTCGGGATCCGGCCGGTCTTCCCGCGCGGCCGTGAGAAGTTCATGGACGGCTCGGTCCAGTTCATCGACTGGTGGAGCGAAGCGCCCGGTGCGGAATCGACCCGGGTCCGGCTCGAGCTGTCGCTCAGCGGCCCGGACGGGCCCTGGACCGAGATCGCGGACAGCCTGCGCAACAACGGCCGCTTTCAGTGGCTGGTGCCCGAGGACACGCTCTCCCCGGACTGCCGGATCCGCTACACGGTCTACGGACCGGGCAGGAGCGCCCAGTCCATGACTCCGCGGTCGTTTGCCATCGGCGACACCTTCGTTGCCCTGACCGAGACCGAACCCAGGCAGCCGTCTCGCCCGCGCGTCTGGCCCAACCCTACCCGCGGCCGCATTTCTCTTGAGCCTGGATACGGCACAGGCTACCACGCCCCA
>CP070680.1:120481-121760 GCA_020352555.1 Caldifarciminota bacterium
CCCTCCGATTCGGGATAACGTCATCAGAGAGTGCTACTATGGCATTGACTACAGGAGCAATGGTCTGGCATCGGTCAGGATCGAGGGCAACGAGATAAGCCAGTGCTCTCACATCGGGATCACCTGCTGGGGCTTGGGTCCGAACGCGGCGATAACCGGCGACAGCGTGTGGAACTGTCCGCAGGGAATCGTCATCTACAGCGGTTCATCGACCATCACGGGCAACGCCGTCGGAGCGGAATGGTACGTCACGGACAAGGAAATTGCGATCACGACTCTTGGCGGTGTTGTCAGCGGCAACCGGATAAAGGGCTACGACTACGGAGTGAAAGCGGCCGGCGGCAACCCGGCTGTTCAGGGCAACACATTCTTCGGTCGCGGCGCTTGGATGTACCCGATATGGCATGCGGGTGGCGTGCCCACGGTCAGCGGCAATGTCTTCGTGGACAGCTGCTATCAAGGCATCGCCGTGAGCGGGAGCATTGGCCAGAATGTCACGTGGGACGGTGTTGTGCAGGGAGATACGTGGCCCTACGTGGTGGTCGGCTACTTCTCTGTCCCTTCAGGACGGGCGCTTACTCTAGTACCGGGAACGGTCGTGAAGTTCGATGCCGATATCAGCCGGTCCAACAGCTTTGCAGTAGCAGGTCTACTGGACTTGCGCAGCACCCGGACTAGGCCTATCTACTTCACGTCCTCTCGGGATGACAGCGTCGGCGGCAACCTGAAGCCCCATGACGGACCACCAGCGAGGGGCGACTGGGCCTCCCTCAACTTCACCAACGGTGACAATGTGATTCGACACTGCGTCTTGAGGTACGGAGGGTATTCTTCGATGTACGACCACATGTTGGGTGCTTCTGGTTGCTCGCCCACAATCGACTCCTGTCGCTTTTCACATTGCGCGTCCCGGACCATCGAGATCAACTACAGTCCGACAAGTCCGGTCACGGCACCTCCCATCTGCGACAACGTGATGGACTCATGTTCATACAACGGGATCTGGTACCAAGGCAATGGGCTGGTGCAGGTTTCGCTCCTGAGGAATACCATACTTGGGACATCGCCCGTAGGTAGCTCCAGAGGCATCCACTGCTACCACATCGCGACCGGGTCGAGCATTCACGGCAACGTGGTGCGTCGCTTCAACTACGGGCTCTCGCTGTGGGACGCCCCCGCACGCGTCGAGTTCAACACAGTTGACTCCAATTGGTGTGGAGTGGTGTGCGATTTCGCGCCTCTTCCGGTTGTCAACTACAACAGCATTAGCGGGAACAGC
>CP070680.1:121860-123732 GCA_020352555.1 Caldifarciminota bacterium
AGAGCGCATCGCCGAGTTCTGCCGACGCCACCACATCCGCCGGCTGTCGCTCTTCGGCTCGGTGCTGCGTGACGACTTCGGGCCGGAGTCGGACATCGACGCGCTGGTCGAATTCGAGCCCGGAGCCTACGTCGGATTCACCATCATCGACATCGAGGACGAGCTTTCGCAGATACTCGGCCGCAAGGTCGACATCGTGCGTGAGAAATTCCTGAACCGCCGCATCCGCGACCGCGTCCTTGCCAGCGCGGAGCAGGTCTATGCAGAAGGATGACCTGGTCTATGTCGGTCACATGCTCGACACCGTCGCCGAGGCGCTGGAGCTGCTCAAGGGTCGGGACCGTTCCGAGTTCGATGCTGACAAGACACTCAGACTGGCACTCGCGCATCTGATCCAGACCCTTGGCGAGGCCGCCCGTCATGTTTCCCCCGGATACCAGACCGAGCACCCGGATATCCCGTGGCGCAGCCTCATCGGCATGCGCCACAAGGTGGTGCACGACTACCTCTACGTGGACTACGACACCATCTGGGACGTTGTGACGGTCGACCTGCCCGAACTCATCACCAAGCTGAAGGACCTGGCCCCGCCAGCCTGAGCGAGTCGGTTCCGCTGTCCCCTTCGCGCCACCACCCCCGCGAAGTCGCCGGTGTCCACTTCTACAAACTCGAGGCACCCTCCGGCAGCTCACTCGCCGCACAGTCGTCGTGCGCTAGCCAAGGACAAGAACACTCAAGGTCGGAGGCTTCGGCCCCGCCCTTTCCGATCTCGCGGCCCTCCGCCTACCCCTATTGACGCTCGCCAGGCCGGGCCTATCATGCCGCATGGGAAGGCACTCGCTCTTCATCCTGCTCGCAGTCGGTAGCGCCTCGGCCTGGCTGTTCGGCCGGGGAATCGGCGTCGCCAACAAGGACCTGCTCTCCGAACTGGACGCACGCGACCAGGCCGTGCTCAAGGAACACGGCATTGTAGGCCATACGACCGACTGGAAGCAGATCCACGAAATCTACGAGGACGCGGCTGACCGCGACCTTCCGGTCTTTGTCACGGTCGACCCGTTCCTGCATGCGTTCCACGTCATCTTCGACAATGCCCTGCTGGCAGTGGAGCAGAACGAGTTCTATCCTGCAGTCCAGCGCATGCTTGGGCTCCTGCTCTCACATCAACGAGAGCAGCTTGCGACCGAGGAAGACCCAACGGTCCGCGCTGCTCTGCAAGGCAACATCGCGTACCTTTCGGTTCCTATCGCACTGCTCGACCCGGAGTTCAAGGTCCCGGCAGAGGTTGCCGAACCGGTGCGTCAGGAGCTCGCGCACATCGAGGCCCACGAAGGCGGGGCAATCTCGGCGACAATGGGCTACGAGGAAGACTTCAGCCAGTACAAACCCCGCGGCCACTACACGAAGAACATGAGACTCCGCCGCTACTTCAAAGCCATGATGTTTCTCGGCAGGATGACCTTCAGGCTGGACTCGTCGGCCTCGGGTGTGGAACTCACCAGAAGGGCAACCCTGCTTGCTTCCTCATTCGAGGTAGCGGATTCAGACGGCGTGTCCCCTGCACAGCTCTGGACCAGCGTCTACGAGCCTACTGCCTGGCTGGTCGGTGAGTCCGACGACCTGCTGCCCCACGAGTACGACAGCCTGCTCACCACACTCAAAGAACGGGCCGAGCTGAGTGCTTGGGTGGCTCCGGACAGCAACATCCTGCAGTTCATCACTGCGGCCGAGTCGCTTCGTGTCCCGGCGATTCTGTCAGACATTGTCGTGGGCGGGTTGCCGAAGGGGATGCGGCTGATGGGCCAGCGCTACATCCCGGACTCGCACGTGTTTCACAACCTGACCTTTGACCGCATACCTGACCGGATGCTC
>CP070680.1:123832-126135 GCA_020352555.1 Caldifarciminota bacterium
AAACCACCCCCCTCGTCCCCCCGGCGGCTTCCTGAGCGGTATACCGAGCCGTATGCCGGGCCGTTTCCTGGGCCGTAGTCCGAGCCGTATCCTGAGCCGCAGTCTGGTCCGTATTCCCAGCCGTATCCTGAGCCGAATGCCTGGCCACATTCCCGGCCGCAATCTGGGCAGTAGCCTGGGCCGTTTTTAGGGCCGCAAACCGAGTCGCAAACCCAGCCGCATCCTGAACCGCAACTCCAGCCGCAACCTCGGCCGCAATCCGGGCCGCATCCTGAGTCACATTCCCAGTCGTTTCCTGAGCCGTATCCCGAGTCGTATCCTGGGCCGCTTTGTCACCAGAGCTATTGACGTGAGACGGGAACGGGCTTACACTTGACTCGACTGGAGGCATCATGTCCAGACGTAGTCCAATCCTTTTCCTGACAATCCTGGTTGTGGGTGTGGCGGTCGCGCAGCACTGGGAGTTCGAGCAGGTGGATTCGCTCCCCGCAGGCTGGGGGGTCGGCATCCGCCGGAGGCCTGACGGAGGTCTGCAGCTGTGCTATTCTACCTCACAGCCGCGTGCGGTCTGGTTCGCGTTCAAGGACAGCATCTGGCACCGCGAGATTGTTGACACTTTCGACGGGGCGCCTTCATTCGACGTGAGCCAAGATGGCAAGGTGGCCATGGTCTACGCTCAGTTCCTAGTAGTGAAATACGCCGTGCGCACTGATACAGGCTGGGTGACGGAGGAAGTGACGCGCTGGGGCCTGAGCCCGAAGATGAGCTTCGACTTGGACAACTCGCCGTTCGTGCTCTACGCGAGCAGCTATCCGCTTGTGTATGCAGCCTGGCGCACGGATAGCGGCTGGATCTCAGAAGTGGCAGTGCCGCCGACGCCTGGGCTGGTCGGAGAGGGTTGGTGTTCCTTCGGCCCGGCTGCATTCGACAGTGGCAATCACCCTTGGGTTTGTGCGGGCGAGGACGTGGAGTTCAACTCGCAGTTGTGGTGGGGATTCGTGCACCTAAGGACGAAGCGAGACACCTGGGAGGAGGTGTGGACTGTGGGGGGCTCTCACCGGCACTCGGTTGGACTCGCGGTGGCCGTGGACCCGCTGGATGCGGCCGTACCGTGCTACTACCTTGGGCCGGAAGGCAGCATCTATGTCAGCAGCGAGGTGGTAGAGCAAGCATGGGCGCTGCAGGCGGCGCTGCGGTTCGACGAGGCCGGCCAACCGCACGTGGCATACCCCAGCGTGTGGGAGGGGGTGAGGTATGCCTATCGGACGTCTCTTGGCTGGCACGTCACCACCGTGGACACGGGCTGGGCCGCCTGCTGTGACTTCGTGTTGAGCGATGACGGCCAGCCTATCGTCGCGTATTGCCGCAGTGACGGGGTCTGGCTTGCCAAGGGCGAGGACGTTGTCGGCGTGGCGCAGCAGATTCCGGTCGTGGTCCCGCGTTCACGTGACGCGACCATCGTCCGCGGCAGCCTGTCTCTGCCCGGTTCATCCTCCAGCCTTCCCACTTCATCCCTGCTGGACGCAACCGGCCGGAAGGTCGTGGACCTGCGGCCGGGGGAGAACGACATCCGGCATGTTGCGCCGGGAGTCTACTTCGTGCGGTCAGCGGGGAGCGGAGAGCGGTCTGCGGTCTCCGTCCGCAAGGTAGTGGTTCAGCGCTGAGAGATCCTTCGACTCCGCGCCCCAGTGGGCGCTCCGCTCAGGATGACGAAGCGTGGCGGCTCGCTGTGTGCTGTCAGCTGTAGGCTGCTGGCTGTCCCTCAGTTCCAGGTCACGATGATGTCTTCAGAGGGCCAGAACGGGCCGCGGGTGAAGAGCCAGGTGATTGTGGTGTCGGTCAGGACCGTGCTGTCAGGCACGTAGTTGAGCCGGACATTAGGCAGGTTCTTGGGCACTGTGACCCGGAACCTGGCCCGGTCGATTGGCCGGTCCCATCTGCGGGTGGTGGTCACGATGTACCGTGCCGTGTTCCTGAGCACAGGCTGGCGGTAGTACACGAACAGCGACTCTTCCTGTCCAGGTATGAACCGCATCTTGAGGCTGACACCCGAGTCGTTCTCCAGGAACCTGCGGCCCGGGATGCTGACTGAGTCAGGCCAGGCATGGGACGAGTCCAGGGGAAAGGGATAGTGCATGATGCCTTTGAGCTGCTCCTGACCAGAGAAGGTGAAATGGTACATGCCCCAGACTTCGACGAACCCTGAAGAGACCTTCATTTCGATTTCCTCGCGGGCGAAATGGACCGGGGACTGCGGCTGCCTGCGGCAGGACGGGGCAGTCAGGGCCAGGCAGAGCAGAAGA
>CP070680.1:126235-131939 GCA_020352555.1 Caldifarciminota bacterium
GGCCCGTCTATCCGGACCCGCGGGCATCAAGATAGCGCCTGATGGTCTTGACCACCATGTCATACTCGATGTTGACATGACAGCCTGCGCGCAGGTTCTTCAGAGTCGTGTTCTCCCAGGTATGCGGCACCACGTTAACCCAGAACTGGGCCTGGCCCAGCTCGGCAACCGTCAGGCTGACCCCGTCAACGCACACCGACCCTCGGTCCACCAGCAGTCCCTGGTTCTCGGGTTTCACCCTTGTCAAGAGTCGCCAGTGTCCTGCCCCGCGTTCCACCCGTCGCACTGTTGCGACTTCATCGACATGACCCTGGACCATGTGCCCGCCCAGCCGGTCATCAGGCCTGAGCGCGCGTTCGAGGTTGACCTCTGACCTGGCCCTCACCTGGCCCAGGGTCGTTTCCTTGAGCGTAGCTGCCACCGCTTCCACCGTGAAATGCCGCTCGGTGTGTGCGACAGCGGTCAGGCAGCAGCCGTTGACAGTGATGCTCTCCCCTGCCTTCACCTCTCGCGCGAACCCGGCCTCGATCTCGAACAGCCTGTTGCCCTGGCTGGTCCTGGTCTGCCTGACCCTGCCCGTTTCCTCGACCAGTCCGGTGAACACTCCTACCTCCTGCGCACGTACCCAGAAGTCATGACGTCCTTGCCCAGGACCTCATGTTCCACCCGGTCAAGGCAGACCGCATGGCTCAGCCGCCTCGGCTTCATGCATGCGCTCAGCACCTTGCCCGGGCCCAGCACCTTGGCCGCATGGGTCACGTACAGCTTGTCCACCGCACCCGCTTCCAGCGCCGAGGACGCGACCGTCGCCCCGCCCTCGACCAGGACCAAGAGCACTTTGCGCCTGTGAAGCTCTGCCATCACCGCGCTCCAGCTCACCCCGAACCTGGATGCCCTGGCACGCACTACCTCAGCCCCGCGCTCAGCAAGTCTACCAGCCTTGTCCTTGTTCCGGCTCGTGGTCAGTACCAGCACCGGGTCTCTGCCCTTCAGCACACGGGCAGTCGCCGGCATCCTGAGCCTCGAGTCCAGCACAACCCGCAGCAGCTTCTTGCCCCGCACAGCCCGGCATGTCAGCCTCGGGTCATCGGCCAGCACCGTATTCACTCCGACCAGCACCGCGTCAGCCGCGCACCTAAGCTCCTGTGCCCGCTTGCGTGCTGCCGGCCCTGTTATCCACTGCGATTCCCCGCCCAGGGTGGCCAGCATCCCGTCCAGGGTCGCGGCCAGCTTGAGCACTACGAACGGCCTGCGCTTTGTGTGATAGGTGAAATACGCCTCGTTCAGCCGCTTCGACTCTGCTGCCAAGAGACCGACCGATGTCCTGATCCCGGCCTGGCGCAGGCATCGCATTCCCCGGCCGTGTACCCTGGCAAACGGGTCCAGAGTTGCGGCCACCACTTGGCGGATTCCGGCCTGCTCGATGGCGTCGGTGCACGCCCCGGTCTTGCCGCAGAAACAGCAGGGCTCGAGCGTCACGTACATCACCGAGCCGCGCGCCTTCGTGCCCGCGTCCAGTGTCGCCTCGACCTCGGCATGGGGACCGCCGAACCGCCGATGATACCCGCGGCCCACGACCCGGTTGCCCTTGACCAGCACCGCGCCCACCATCGGGTTGGGCGAAACGAAATACCGCCCGCGGGCGGCAAGGTCGAGCGCAAGGCGCATGTATCGCTCGTCCACGGCCAATCATAAGACTGCCCGAACTTCAGTCAAGACCACCTCGGGCCAGAACCCTCGACCGCCAGTGCCCTTGACAGCTGTTGGCCTGGCTCTACTATCGGTTGACTCTGATGCAGACCGAGTCTGGACGCAATCCAGTGAGCACAAGGCGAGACGAAGTCTGAATGCAGGCCTGTAGAACCAGGGGAGGTACCGTGAAGCGGAAACTGGTTGTGCTTGCGGTCGCTGTTGTCTTCTCGCAGGCGGCTGCCCAGATCGTGGAGAAGACAATCTTTGTACCCGACTCTATGTACGGAGTGGGCAATCCCGACCATGCAGTCTACAATCCAGCAAACAATACCGTCTATGTCGGCGGGCAGTACGGCAGGTACGTAATGGCAATCGACGGCGCCACGCACCAGAAAGTGGCTCGGATTCCGGTGCCTGGCTGGATCAAAGCCATGTGCTGCAACCCAGATGACAACAAGGTCTATACCGCGGACATCGACGACGGCAGCGTCACTGTCATCGACGGCGCAACGAACACTGTCAGGTCCACCCTGCCGGTGGGCGGCAGGCCCTGGGCTTTGTGCTACAACCCGCAGGACAACAAGGTCTACTGCGCAGGTGTCGACAACAACCCGGTATGGGTCATCGACGGAACTTCGGACTCGGTGGTCGCCGAGGTCGAGGTCGGCGAATATCCCTTCGCGCTCTGCTACAATTCCATCACCAATACCGTCTACTGCACCAACGCCTACGACGACAACGTGTCGGTAATCGACGGCGAGACCGACTCGGTACTGACAACGGTGAGTACGGGTGACTTCGGCTGGGCGCTCTGCTTCAACCTTGCCGAGAACAAGGTCTACTGCGCCAACTCGCACGACAACACCATATCGGTAATCGACGGTGTCACCCATGAGGTCACGGCGACCCTGGTCATGAGCGGCTGGCCCTGGGCTTTGTGCTACAATCCTCGGGACAACAAGCTGTACTGCACGGACGGCAGCTCCGGGGGCAGCACGGTGGCGGTGATCGATGGTGCCACGGATACGGTCATCACATCGGTATACGTCGGCAGAGTGCCGCGGGTTCTGTGCTACAACCCGCAGGAGAACCGGGTCTACTGCGCCACTACGCTGCCCGACCGGGTCGTCGTGATAGATGGCACTTCGAACCGCGTTGTCGACAGCGTATCGGTACAGTACATTCCACAGGCGCTCTGCCATGACGCCCAGGACAATTTCGTCTACTGCGCCAACCGCAGCGGTGATGTGAGCGTCATCGACTGTGCCAGCAACGAGGTGCTCGCAACCGTACCGCTCAGCGGCGGGCCGCTGGACATCTGCTACAACCCAACCTCGAACAAGGTTTACACCGCCAATTCGGGCACCGACAACGTGTCCGTTATCGACGGCCACACAAACAACGTAGTGAAGAATCTGGCTGTCGGGACCTACCCGGCATATCTCTGCTACAACCCGCAGAGCGACAAGGTTTACTCCACGAACATCGAAAGCGACGACGTATCGATAATCGACGCGGAGGCTGATTCCGTGCTCGCGACTGTGAAGGTCGTCGACCACCCTAGCTATCTCTGCTACAACCCGCTGGGCAACACGGTCTACGTCTCAAACTACTGGGGCTTCTGCGTGTCGGTGATCGACGGCGAAGGTGACACCGTTCTTGCCACTGTCTCCACCGACTCCGGCCCGGGCTCAATCTGCCACAATCCGCTGTGGAACAAGGTCTACGTCGCGAATCTTTTCGCGTGCAACGTGTCGGTGATCGACTGCGAGACCAATGAGGAGAAGGCACGCGTCGAGGCCGGCAACTCGCCGCGGGCGCTGTGCTACAACTCACAGGATGACAGGGTCTACTGTGCCAACCTCTACGGCAACGATGTCACCGTGATCGACTGCGGCGTGGATACGGTCATCGCCACTGTGCAGGCCGGGACCGGGCCTTGGCAGCTTGCATACAACCCTGCCACCAACCTGATCTACTGCTCGAACTACCGCAGCAACGACGTGACTGTCATCGACGGAGCCACGAATCAGGTCGTGGCGACCATCGGCACCGGTTCGCGGCCTGAGCAGCCGTGCATCAACCTGGAAGACACCCTCATCTATGTGCCGAACTCGTCCAGCCATGCCGTGACGGTGATCGACGGCACTGATAACTCCGTGATCACCACTGTCGAGGTCGGCGACCGACCCCTGAATCTCTGTCTCAACACGCTTTCCGGCCAGGTCTACTGCACCAACTACGAGGGCAGCTCGGTGTCGGTCATCAGCGCAGGGGTAGGGACAACAGAAGGCAGGGCTGCCCAGAGACCACGCCCCCGGACCCCATCCATCTGTCGAGGCGTGTTGAAGGTGCCGGGCAGGCAAGCAGCAGAGCTCTACGACCTGACCGGTCGCAAGGTCATGGACCTGCCCGGAGTGTTCGCGAGCGGGGTGAGCGGTGCCGTTAGGCACCACGACATCCGGCATCTCGCGCCCGGTATCTACTTCCTACGGACAGCGGGAAGCGGTACGCGGTCGGCGGTCTCCGTCCGCAAGGTCGTGATTCAGAGGTAGGGAGGCGTCATGAAAAGCGCAATCCTCGCAGTCTGCTGCCTGGCGGCCGTGGCATCAGGCCAGGAGTGGGTCGATACTCTGGGGCACCGATACGGCGGGGAGCGACCCGGGGTGAGCCTTGCCCTGTCCGATGAGAGCCGGCTATACGTCCTCGCCAGCAACAACGGCATGTTGATGGGCACACATGCGCTGCTGTCCCGGTACAAGCTCGACGGCACTCTGGTCTGGACTGAGACTCTGGCATTCGGCAGCCAGTCAAACCCGATGTTCAGCGCAAGAGTGGCTGCCGGCAAAAACATCGCTGCCGTGGCCTTGGTGGTCGACTATCACGGCCGCCCGCGCGAGTTCCACGTCTTCGGTTTCGACTCCAACGGAACCCAGGTCTGGCACCACGACTACGGGTCCGACACCCGGGCCAGCTTCTGCGACATCACCGTGTCGGCGGGTGACACGGTCCATGTGACCGGGCCCGTTGTCCCGGTCTCCGACAGCTCTTCGATTCTGACCGCCAGGTACGAGCCAAGCGGGAGTCCTGTCTGGGAAAGGTACTGGACCGGCCATGGTGGGGCCAGTGATGTTGTGCGCTGCATGGCGCTGGGCCCTTCTGGGAGTGTCTACATCGCGGGACAGACCGTGAGTGAAGACGGTGCGACCAAGCCGACCGTGCTCAAGTACCTGTCCGACGGGACGCTTGACTGGGTGAGGCGGATTGGCCACCCGGACACATCGGATGGCGGGTTCCGCGCCATCGCCGTGTCCCAGGACACTCTCATCTACGCGGCCGGGGTGAACGATTTCGACCCACAGGCCTCACCGGTAGCGTGCCTTGCGCCGGACGGGGAGGTGCGCTGGCGCAGATACCTGCCTGCAAAGCTGACTGACCTTGATGTGGACGGTCAAGGCAGTCTCTGCGTGGCCGGAGTGTCGGCCGGCCCGGCGGACTTCGAAACCTGGATGATGGGGCATTTCGGGGCCGTCCTGTGGCACTCGACATGGGACGGTCCGGGCAACCTGGCCGACGAGCCTCGTGCCATTGTGGTCGACCCTTCCGGCAATGTCGTCGTGACCGGGTGGAGCGAGTGTTCGGACCCGCCAGGGGCTCGGACTATCTCCACGGTCAAGTACTCGCAGGCCGGCGACTTCAAGTGGGCTGTCCACTACCGCTTGCACGACAACGACATGGCCATGGGCAACGACATCGCGGCCGACCAGGGTGACAACATCTACATCACCGGCCAAGTCACACACCCGTACCAGGGCGGTGCCATGTGCCTGACAATGTGCTACCCGCCGACCCCGACCGGTGTGACCATGGGGAGGGCGACGGTTGGACAGGACCCTGGTGGCCAGACCTTCTGCCGCGGCGTGCTGCCCTTGGCGGGCAGTGTGGAAGCAGCCCTTCTCGACATCGTTGGCAGGAGAGTCATGTGTCTGCGACCAGGCAACAACGAAGCCCA
>CP070680.1:132039-135560 GCA_020352555.1 Caldifarciminota bacterium
CAACATCGGTCCGTACTGGGATACGGTCTGGGTGCACAACCTGATTGCTGGCGGGTCCAGGGCCGCGGTTGCGGACCGGCCGTGGGCCGCTTCTGCCGGCAGGTGGCAGTGTCGGATGAGTGCTGCGGTCACCTGCGACCTGCACCCGGAGAACAACGATACCGCTTTCGTCTTCTATGTGCGCGGCGACATCGACCATGACGTCGAAGTCAGCAGTATCGACGCGCCGGTCGTGCTGGTCGACACCCTCCCATTCGTGCCGCTGGCAACCGTCAGGAACAACTGCGGCAGCACCGAGCAGTTCTGCACACACTTCTGGATAGAAGACACCTGGACCGAGACGAGGGTCTACTATGACACCATCCCAGTCACGCTGGCAGGCGGCCAGCATACAGCGCTCGCGTTCCGTCCCTGCACGCTCAGGGTCGAGGGTCCTTACGTCGCCAGTTGCTCGGCCTTTCTTGCCGTTGATCAGAACTGGTTCAACAACACCTTGCACCAGGGTTTCCGCGTGCGCGGCGGCGTAGGTATTTCAGACAAGCCCGGGCAGAGGCTGGCGGCAGAGGTTCCTGAGCCGACAGTTGTCAGGGGGATGCTGTCCCTGCCTGCGGCAGGAATGACCAATGGCCAAGAACCAATGACCCTGCTTGACATCACTGGACGGAAGGTAGCGGACCTGAAGCCCGGTGCAAACGACATCCGGCACCTGGCACCGGGAATCTACTACGTCCACACGACTGGCGATATCGTGGCCTGCCGCAAGCTGGTCAAGCTCGAGTAGGAGGATGAGATGAAACGGCAGTCGATGGCTATTGTCTGTGCATTGCTAGCGTTTGCCTTGGCTCAAGCCGACCCGCCGCCTTTCGGCACCGTAGTGCAGCGTTGGAGTCTGCGGATGAGCGGCTCGTATGCAGGGGCAGGCATCACCTGGGTCAGGGATTCGGGGAGGCTCTTCCTCATGGACCAGGGGTATGCCGGGCCCTGCCGCGTGTGGAAGCTCGACCCGGCCGACCCGCAGGGCACGATTGAATCCGTTCCCTGGACGTTCGCCAACCTTGGAGACAGCACAGTCGACATACCCTGGAGCATTGCCTGGGACAACGACTCAGGCTGCTTCTGGATAAGCCAGATACTCGACAACAACGTTTACGGAGGGTGCTATCTGCTCCGCCACGTCTGGAGCGGCTCGCGATGGGTTTGGGGCGGCACGGCACGTGACTCGTGGCGCATAGACAGCGGGTCGGTGCACCTGTTCTGGGTCGCGGGTATGGAGAAGCACCCGGTTGACGGCGCGTACTACGGCCACGTCTACTCTCCGGTGCAGGACACGTTTGGACTGGGCCGGTTTGACCCGTACACCAAGTCAGTCCTGGGTCTGCTTCTGAACGGGGCCGGATTGCGGGAGCGAGGGTTGACTCTCGTGCCCTGGGACAGTTGCTACATCCTTACCAACAGCTGGAATGCAGACGGGTATCGCAAGCGTGACTCGACCGGGCTGCTGCTGCAGTCCGCGCAGGCCGCTTACGGTCCCTCGGACTGGGCGTTGTACGTCCCTTCTATGATCAAGCCCGAGGACACGGTCTGCACCTACTGCATCAACTCGCATTCGAACAACTACTTCGAGCGCGTTTCTGTCGGCATGCTCTGGAGCCAGTTGCCGTCCGCATTCGAGCACAGCGTGCGGCCGTTGTACATCCTGGAACCGAGCGGAGTGGTCGACAGCGGTGAGGTGATCACGCCAACTCTGGTTGTCTACAACAGCAGCGACGAACCAGCGTGGGACGTTTCGGTCCAGCTGCTGGTCGACAACGAGAGGGATTCGGTGGTGTACCACGACAGCACATGCGTGACGATACCGGCCCACGGGTCGGATACGGTCAGGTTCACGCCGTGGACTCCGCTTCACCGGGACAGCGCGACTGCGATCGCGTGGACATACTGGCAGGGCGATTCTGTGCGCTGGGACGACACGCTGGCGCAGAGATTTCTGGTTCGGGTGCAGAAGATCCTGATCATCCCGACATTTCCGCTGCCAGGCTGCACGCTGGACCCGGGCCCCTGCTACCCGCAGTCTGAAGTGCACAATCTCGGCAACCTGACGATGACATTCCCCTTGGTGTTTAACATCGGACCCTACTACGATACGGTCTGGGTTGTAAACCTGCTGGCTGGCGGGTCTCGCACAGTGACTGCCCTGAACCCGTGGTCCGCGACACCAGGGCTCTGGTGGTGCAGGGTAAGAGCAGGTCGCTATGAGATTATCTACTGGATCTATGTACGCGGAACCATCGGCAAGGACGTTGCCTGTGAGGAAATCATGGTCCCGAGCGGCATCATGGACACACTGCCATTCACACCCCAAGCGCGCTACGCCAACTACGGTACGAGCGGCGTCACCTGCACGACCTACTGCTGGATCGAAGACACTGCCACGGACGTCGTCGTCTACTCGGACAGCGCCCCGGTCCTGCTCATGGTAGGCGACACTCTGACCGCGGCGTACAGACCATGCACCCTGAAGGTCGAAGGCCCGTACATGGTGGCCTGCTCGATCCACCTGGCGGCTGACCAGAACTGGCTCAACAACGCCATCCATCAGGACTTCCGGGTGGGCCCTGGCGTCGGAATCGAGAGAGAACCCAAGCTCAAGCCGAAGGGAGTGGCTCCGGAACCGACAGTCGTACGGGGAATACTCGCAATCCCTCTCGCGGCCAGCCCCATGCAGCAAGCCACTCTGCACGACCCAACGGGCAGGTCGGTCATGGTCTTGAGCCAAGGCGGCAACGATATCAGCCACCTCGCACCGGGTATCTACTACCTGCACATGACTGCTGGCGACTTCGTCGCCCGCCGCAAGCTGGTCAAGCTCAAGTAGGGAGGACGAGATGAAACACGCGTCAATCGCGATTGCCTTTACTTTGTTTGTCTCTGCGGCAGGTCGGGCCGACCCGCCGCCTTTCGGCACAGTAGTTCAGCGCTGGCCGCTGCGGATGAGCGGCTCGTATGCAGGGGCAGGCATCACCTGGGTCAGGGATTCGAGCAGTTTCTATCTCATGGACCAGGGGTATGTCGGCACGTTCCGGGTCTGGAAACTGGACCCGGTTGACCCGCCCGGGACCATAGTTCAGGTGCCCTGGACCTTCACCAATATGGGACAGCAGACGACTGATATTCCCTGGGGCATTGCCTGGGACGCGGATTCGGGTTGCTTCTGGATAAGCCAGATTGTGGACGGCGATGTCTACGGCGGCTGCTACCTGCTGCGCCATGTCTGGAACGACTCAGCCTGGGTCTGGGGCGGTACAGCGCGCGACTCCTGGTTTGTGGGCGACGGCTCGAACGGCGGGGGGCTCCGCTGCCTGTGGGTAGCAGGAATGGAGAAGAACGAACTGACCGGCGTCTTCTACTTCGCCCCGGTAGCAACCAGCCCCAGTACTCTCAACCACATCGGCAAGTTCGACCCGTACACCAAGACCGACCTCGGGCGGCTTCAGTCCGGAGACCAGACGTCTCACCGAGGG
>CP070680.1:135660-139212 GCA_020352555.1 Caldifarciminota bacterium
AACACCCAGGCAGTGAGCCAGCGCATGGCCGACCTCACCGGCCAGCTCAACCAGCGGCTGTCCGAGATCAACCAGGGCATGCGCGACACCACCGGCACCATCGACAAGCGTCTTGACGCCACCCAGGAAGTGATGAGAAACGTCTACTCTTCTCTGGGCGTGCTCAAGGAAGCCACCGACCGGGTCCACGAGGTCGGCAAGAGCGTGTCCAGGCTCGAGGACGTGCTGCGTGCTCCGAAGCTGAGAGGAATCGTTGGCGAGTACTTCCTGGGCGACCTGCTCAGGCAGGTCGTGCCCAACAACTACGAACTGCAGTACCGTTTCCAGAGCGGTGAAGCGGTGGACGCCATCGTCCGCCTTACGCAGCGCATCGTGCCGATCGACGCCAAGTTCCCGCTCGAGGACTTCCAGCGCCTGTCCGCCGAGTCCGACGAGGAAACCCGCAAAGCCCTGCGCCGGAAGTTCGTAGCCGTGGTCAGGAAGCACGTCGACTCGGTGGCGAGCAAGTACATCCTTCCCGACGAAGGGACATTCGACTTCGCGCTGATGTACATCCCGGCCGAGAACGTCTACTACGAGACCATCATCAAGGACAGCCCGGACGAGACCAGCATCAGCGGCTACGCCCTGGAGCACCGAGTCATACCGGTTTCCCCGAACAACCTCTACGCCTACCTGCAGTCGATCGTGCTCGGGCTCAAAGGGCTGGAGATCGAGAAACGGGCCGAGGAGATCATGCAGCACCTCGGCCGGCTGAACCAGGAGTACCAGAGATTCTACGTGGAGTTCGACAAGCTGGGCACCCATATCAAGAATGCCCAGAACAAGTACGAGGAAGCATCCAAGCGTCTCAGCAGGTTTGAGGGCAAGCTCTCGCTAAGCGCGGATTTCGATTCGCTCGACACCGGCACGAAGGAGCTGCCCGGGAGGAACGAATGAACAGGACACTCGTGTTTTCAGTTCTGGCTCTGGCGGTCTCGCTGTCGGCCGGGCTTGAGCCTTGGGCCCGGATCGGACCGCCCGGTCTGTCGATATCCGCGATGGCCACGGTCCGGGGCGCCCGCAACGACGTCTATCTGGTCACCCAGGGCTATCCCGCCATGGTCTACTACACCTCGAACACCGGGGTCACCTGGACCCTGCGCGACACGCTCGAGGACCGCATCCACTGCATAGCGGTCGACCCGAACAGCGTCCTCACCCTGTTCTGCGCCGGAGAGCACGGCACCGTGTTCCGCAGCCTCAACGGCGCCCGCGACTGGCAGGTCCGCGGCACCATGTCGCTCGAAGCCCGTGTCAGACGGCTGGCCGTGAGCCCTCGGTCCAGCACCGAGCTGTGGGCATCGGCCGAAGTCGTGGTCAATGACTCGGCCGGGCTCGCCGTGTTCCGCTCCACCGACGCCGGCGCAAGTTGGAACCCCGAGGTCCTGGCCACCGGTCATACAGCCGGGGCCGCCTTCGTCACCCTCCACCCGGATGACCCTGAGATCCTCTACGTCGGCGGCCACGTCAACAACATCCCCCGAGCATTCCTCACCACCGACCGGGGCGGCAACTGGACCGACGTGTCCGCCGGCCTGCGGGGCTCCTGCGCCTTCGACCTGGCATTCACCCTGTCGACAACCAGCACCGTGGTCTGCGCTACCGACTACGGGATTCACCGGTCTACCACCTCCGGAGCTTCGTGGACCGTGATAGAGCAGGCGCCCGCCTTCTCGGTCGATTTCGGAGACACGCCCCGCGACTTCGGCTACGTGGGCTCGGACAACCTCGTGTACCGCAGCGAGGACTTCGGCGCCACCTGGGATGTCGACACCACCGAGTTCTACGGCACAGCGACCCGCTGGCTCTCGGTCAACCAGAGCCGTTCGCTCGAGGTCTACGCGGCGAACGGCGTCGGCATATTCCACACTGACGACGGGGGATTCGAATGGTCGGAAATCACCGGAGAACTCGGGCACGTGACCGTGCCTTTCGTCTACTTCTACGAGCCCGACCCTGAGAAGATGTATGCCTGTCCGCCCGGCCGCGGAATCATGATGAGCGAAGACCGGGGCCTGACCTGGACCATGCTTGAGGGCTTTGCCGGTGCCGGGTTCACCTCCGGGATTGCCGTCAACCCGCGGCACCCTGATACCGTCATCGCGGTCTCCCGGTTCGACTCCCGGCTGCACCTGACCACGGACCGCGGCGACTCATGGGTTTCCTTTCCGATTGACGACCGGTTCGAAGCCGAAGGCCTGCTCTACCACCCGACCGGACCGGACACGGCCTATGCCTGGGGAGGGACGCGCGACTCTGCGGCCGGCCGCAAGAAGTTCACCGTCTACAAGACCACGTCCAAGGGAGAGACCTGGACCGAGCTGGTTTCCTTTGGCACCAGCGGTATCTGCACCGGTTTCGAGTATGTGGGAGATGGAGAAACCCTCTATGTCTGGGGCTCGATGGATGATGCGGCTGCCCTGTACCGCAGCACCAACCGGGGCGGGACCTGGCTCCCAATCAAGACCGGGATCACCGGCACTGAGGTCAGGGACTTCAAGCGCAGCAAGGCCAACGGCGACGTCTATTTCTGCGCCACACCTTCGGGCGTGTTCAGAACCCTGAACCGCGGCTCCAACTGGGACAGGCTCGGACTGGACAACGTGACCGCTGTCCTGCCCGACACTGCTGACGAGAACGCGGCATGGGCAGGCACCGACACCCAAGGCTTCTACTATACCACCAACGCCGGCAGCATCTGGGAGCGCGACACCCTCGGGCTCCAAGCCCGGAGTGTGCTCTTCCTCCGCCGCCATCCTGCAGTTTCGTCTGCCATCTTCTGCAGCATCGAAGGCTCAGGTCTGTACGGCCGCGGGGTCATCGGCATCGCCGAACCTGGAGCACGCAACCCGCTGCGGCTGACTCGGGTTCGGCCGACGTTGGTGTCACAGGAGGCCGTGGTCCATCTATCGCCCGGCGCAGACCGGCACACGACCATCGACCTGTATCATGCTGACGGCCGCCTTGCAGCCAGGATTGCCGACCTCAGGCCCACGCCAGCGTCCTATGCATGGACCCGTGCTCCGGGCACGCCAAACGGCGCCTATCTGCTCGTGGTCAGGTCAGAACAGGAACAGCAGGTCTACAAGGTCATCTTGACCAACCGGTAGCGAACAGCTACGGTGACAGGCGAGGCGGCTGTGGGCCGCCTCGCCTGTCGTTGAGGATGGATGCGGTGCTGCGATTCCAAGGGCGTATCTGCAACAAATCCGGCCGAATCCGGGCCTGCTGTTGACACCCATGACCAACCACCTATAATCCCCACGGCGTATGCCAACGCCGGGGTGGTGGAATTGGCAGACACGCATGGTTGAGGGCCATGTGCTTCACGGCATGCAGGTTCAAATCCTGTCCCCGGCATTCTCCCAATGCCCTCATCGGTAGTCATCATGGTTCCTGACGGCGTCGGCTGCGAAGAGCCAGCCGGCGCCGGACGTTTCAAACAAGCCAATACGGCGGAGTGCGTCGCAAGGTGTGGAGTGCAACGACTCTGTCGTTGCAGCGGAATCA
>CP070680.1:139312-140537 GCA_020352555.1 Caldifarciminota bacterium
GGAAGGTTCTAGGAAGTCGGCCGGGTCAGCGGGTCGGCCTGCGCACCGAAGACAACAGAGTGTAGAGGAAAAGCCGGCGCTCGATCGGCAGCCGGCAGTCGTCGTAGCGCTCGGCCAGAAAGGTGATGACCCGGCGCAGGTAGTCGGTGGTCAGCATTTCGGCTTTCCGGCGCACGGACGGGTCGCGCGAGGCGTACTGTGTGAGTATCCCGGTCTTGGCGCGCAGGACCTGGCGGTACAGGTAGATAAGCGTGCCGACCACGGTCTGGAGCGGGGTCTTGCCCACGCCGTGCATCGCGGCCAGGACTTCGGCTTCGCCAGGGCAGGGCTGCTTGAAGAAGTCGAGCACTGCAGGGCAGAGGAACGAGTCCGGGTCCTCGAGGAAGTCGAGGGCTCGACGCATCGAGCCGTCGCTCATCTGGGCCGCGGTCAGGGCGTCGTCCTTGTCGACATCCCTCTGTTTGACCAGCCGGTCGGCGATGGCCTGCTCCGGAATCGCGGTGAACCGGACCAGGCGGCAGCGCGACCGGACGGTGTCGAGGAGCTGGTTGGGCCGGTCGGTCGTGAGCACGAAGGTGGTCTGTTTCTGGGGTTCTTCCAGGATCTTGAGCAGGGCGTTGGTGGCTTCCCGGTTCATCCGGTCGGCGTGCAGCATTGTGTAGAACCGGATGCGGGCGGCGAGCGGCGGCCGGGCGATTTCCCTGCGCAGCCAGCGGACTTGCCAGATAGTGACGAACTGTTTGGGGTCAGGGACCGGCTGAGCGGATTCGAGCGTGTATTCAGGATAGCGTTCGATGGTCGCCTGGGCGGTCAGCTCGATGGACTTGTCCGGGTTGCTCGGGTCGATTCCGGCCGGAGACTTGATCGGGAACAGCAGGCGGTGGTCAGGGTGGTTGAGCGAAGCGGCGGTCCGGCAGGAAGTGCAACCGCCGCAGGGCGGGTCTTGCTCCGGACAGTTGGCGCGCTGGGCAAGGCGAAGCGCGAGGGTGCGCTTGCCGGTCCCGGCCGGGCCTGCGAACAGGAGCGGGGGAACCGAGCCGGTGTCGAGCATGGATTGGAGAACCCTGACCGCGTGGTCCTGTCCGACAACGCCGGGCCAGGAGCTGTCGGCAGGCGCTTTTAGGGTTCGAGCCACTCAGCGGGATTGACCGGTCTGCCCTCGCGCCGGATTTCGAAGTGGAGGTAGTCTTTGGACGTGCCGACCGCGGCCCCGGTCTTGAGCACC
>CP070680.1:140637-142121 GCA_020352555.1 Caldifarciminota bacterium
CTCACCCTGGCGGTGTCCGCCCCGGTCGGCAAGTTTCCCATGCCCAACGTGCTCGGCATGGGCCTCGAGACCGCGTCGGGCATCATAGCGTCTCAGGGCCTGGTACTCGGCGGTGTCAAACAGGCTCCCAGCGACGAAACCGCCGGCCTGGTCCTGATCCAGTACCCGGAAGAAGGCATGCCGGTCGCTGACGGCGACTCTGTCCATCTTATCGTCGCGGTGCCGGTTGTGGCGGTAGACTCCCAGCCATGAAAGTCTCGGCGTCGATACTCGACTGCGACTTCCTGCGCCTGGCTGAGGAACTGAAGGCGATCGAACAGGCCGGGGTCGACTGCATCCATCTCGACGTGATGGACGGGCACTTCGTCCCCAACCTCAGCTTCGGCACCCCGATCGGCCGCAAGCTGCGCGAAGCCACATCCCTGCCGCTTCACTCTCACCTGATGGTCGAGAGGCCCGAGGAAGTCATCGGCATGTTCCTGCCGTTCTCAGACCTGGTCGTCTTCCACATCGAGGCGGCCGAGGATCCCGGAACGTGCATCAAGGACATCCACAAAGCGGGCAAGCAGGCCGGTATGTCGCTCAACCCTGACACCCCGGCCGAGTCGCTCAGGCCGTTCCTGCCCGGACTGCAGGACGTGCTGGTCATGACTGTGTTCCCGGGCCGCGGCGGCCAGGAGTTCATGTCTGGGTCCCTGGAGCGCATCAGGGCAATCCGCGAGATGATCGCCCAGACCGGGTCCAGGACCACTGTCTCGGTCGACGGCGGGGTGAAGCCCTCCAATTGCCGGGCGATAGCCGATGCCGGGGCCGATGTGGCCATTGCCGGCAGCGCCATCTTCAGGAGCAAAGACTACGCCTCGGTCGTCAGGGAGTTGCGTTGTTCGAAACCCTGACCGACCGGTTCACCAAGCTGCAGCGCCGGCTCCTCGGGTACGGCCGGCTCAGCGAGAAAGAAATCTCCGACGCCATGCGCGAGCTCCGGGTCGTGCTGCTCGAAGCCGATGTCCACTACAAAGTGGTCGGCCACTTCATCCGCTCGGTCAACGCCCGGCTCAAGGAGAAAGACATCACCAGGGCGCTCAAGCCGGGCGAGCTCATCAACTACACCCTGTTCCAGGAGCTGACCGCCCTGCTCGGCGGCCGGACCCGCAAGCTCGACCTTTCGGCTTCCCCGGCTGTCATCAGCCTGGTCGGGCTCCAGGGCACAGGCAAGACCACCTTTGCCGGCAAGCTTGCCCACAGGTACCAGACCCGCAAGCCCCTGCTCGTTGCCTGTGACCCCAAGCGCCCGGCAGCGTCAGAGCAGCTCAAGCTGGTGGCCCAGCAGGCCAGGGCCGACTTCCTGCCTGCGGCCAAGGACGTGGTCGGCAATTGCCTGGAGTCCCTGAACCGGGCGAAACGAGACGGCAACGGAATGGTGGTTCTCGACACCGCGGGCCGGCTCCATGTCGACGACGAGCTGATGAGCGAGCTCGAAGCGA
>CP070680.1:142221-149084 GCA_020352555.1 Caldifarciminota bacterium
GCTGCTGCTTCTGGACTCGGCCCATATCCAGGAATCCGACGTCAGGTACGTGAACAAGAAGCGAAGGGAGCGGGGAGAAAAGCCCAAGAGTCCGGTCTACACGACAGCCGACGCACAGGAGTCCATGCGCTGCCTGGAACCGGTCAGGTATGCGAAGAAGCTCAAGCTCGGCAAGTTCCAGGCCGTGCTGCACGACGCCGGTCACATCCTGGGGTCGTCGATGGTCGACATCGAGGTCGAGGGGAAGCGGGTGCTGTTTACCGGGGACCTGGGCCGCAAGAAGATGCCGATCATCCGTGACCCGGTGCAAGTGAGCGAGGTCGACTACCTGATAATGGAGGCAACGTACGGAGACAGGCTGCACGGCGACTACTCAAGGGTGAGTGACAAGCTGGCCCGGGCCGTGAGGCGGGCGTACGACCGGGGCGGCAGGGTCGTCATCCCTGCCTTCGCGGTCGAGCGCTCGCAGGAGCTGGTATACACCTTCAACGGGCTGAGGAACAGGGGGCTGATGCCCGACATGCCGGTGTACGTGGACAGCCCGCTGGCGAGCCGGGTCACCGAGGTGTTCCGCAGATACGTCCAGTACTACGATGCCGAGGCCAACAATCATCTGCTGACCGACCCCGAGCTGTTCGACTTCCCGGGCCTGCGCTACGTCGAGAGCGCGGAGGAGTCCAAGGAGCTCAACCGGATGACCGAGCCCTGCATCATCATTTCGGCGTCCGGGATGTGCGAAGCCGGCCGGGTGCTGCACCACCTGAAGCACTCGGTCGAGCACGAGAAGAACATGGTGCTGCTGGTGTCGTTCCAGGCCGAGAACACGCTCGGGCGACGCATCGCGGAAAGGCAGCCCAGGGTCAGGATCTACGGCGACGAGTTCGACCTGCGCTGCGAGGTCGTGGTGATGGACGAGTTCAGCGCGCACGCAGACCGGAGCGGTCTGCTGCATTACGTGAGCAGGATGAACCTGCCGCGGCTCAAGAAGGCGTTCCTCGTCCACTCCGAGCCCGAAGCCGCGGAAGCGCTGGTCCAGCCGCTGCTGGACATGGGGGTCAGGGACGTGTACATTCCTGAGGTCGGTGATGAGTACGAAATCTAGCACGACTGCGCTGGTGTCCGCGGCGCTGGCCGCGCTGGCCGTGTTCTGCGGGTGCGGCGACGTGACGCCGCCAGAAGTCGACATCACCAGCCCGGCCGATTCGGTGGTGGTGAGCGGAGTGGTCAGCATAGAGGCATCGGCCTATGACTCGGCCGGGGTGGTCAACGTCCAGTTCTACGCGGACGGAAGCCTGGTCGGCGAGGACGCGCTGGCCGACTACTCGGCGGACTGGAACACCGACGAACTGGCTGACGAGAGCTGGCATTTTCTGAACTGCGTGGCGTGGGACCTGGCCGGGAACAGCGGATACAGCGATACTGTTCACGTCCAGGTGAGGCGCGGGGGTCAGCATGACGTTCTGCACGGGGCTTTCATTCTGGCCGGCGGGCACCGACGCCAGGCCTGGTTCCTGGCAGATGAAGGGGACAGCCTGTCCGGCGAGGTACGAGTGGCGAACAGCAGGAACCTGCCGCTGTTCCTGTGTGTCGACGCTGCCAACTTCCAGCTCTACACCCAGGGCGGGCAGTTCCAGGCCCTGCACCGTGCGGAGAACGTGCCCGAGCTGACGATGGCGGTCCGGATACCGGGCAGCGATACGTTCTATCTGGTTTTCTCGAATACCGGCCCGGATTCGCTCGGAGTCTGGGCAAGGTTCACGCTGGAGTAGGAAGACATGACTCTGCTGCTGCTGGCTGCATTGACCCTGTGGCCGAGGCCCGCATACGAGCCGGTCCGGACCGAGGACGCGGCCAGGGTGCAGGAGCTGGTGCGAGGATTCGAGAGCCGCTCGGTCAGGAGGGCCCAGGACGCTGTACGGCTCCGGGCCGAGGATGTGATACCGGGCAGGTTCGTTGTCGGTGTCGAGCCCGGCGCTGCTGATGCTGCTGCGGCTTTCGCTGTCTGCCAGGGCGGGACAGTGGTCCGGGATGCGACAGAAGCCGGATTCATTGTGGTGGAGTTTCCGGCCGAAACCGACGCCGCGCCGCTCGGGCAAGACTTCGAGACGCTTCGTGGGGTACGCTATTTCGAGCCTGACTGCCGGGTCCGAATATGCCTGTTCCCGAACGACCCCTTGTTCGCCTCCCATCAGTGGGACAAGTGGCTGATGTACGCGGACAAGGCATGGGACGTGGTTTCCGGGACCGGGGTCAAGGCCGCGGTGGTCGACAACGGCACTGACTACTACCATCCTGACCTAGCCGCCAACTTCAACACCGCGGAGCTGGGCTACGACTTCATCAGCAACGACACCGACCCCAGGCCCGACGACCTGTCGATACCCCAGGCATTCCACGGCACACACGTGGCCGGGACCATCGGCGCGGTGACCGACAACAACCTTGGTGTTGCCGGCTGGGCACAGGTCCAGCTGCAGGCGGTCAGGGTGCTGGACGATTCCGGGAACGGCAATACTTCGGACGTGGCGCTCGGCATCAGGTGGGCGGTGGACCATGGTGCCGACATCGTGAGCATGAGTCTGGGGTCGCAGTCGGCGCCGACCGCGCTGGTCGACGCGTGCAAGTACGCCGAGGACAGGGGAGTGCTGCTGGTGGCGGCGTCCGGGAACGAAGGTGATCCGGACATCAACTACCCGGCCAGGCTGTCGCAGTGCGTGGCGGTCGGAGCGACCGACAGTCTGTCGCGCCGGGCGTCGTTCTCCAACTACGGTCGCCAGCTGGAGGTCGCGGCGCCCGGTGTCCGCATCCTGTCGACCGCACCAAGCAGCCAGTACGGCTGGTCGGACGGCACCTCGATGGCGGCGCCACAGGTTTCGGGCGTGGCCGCTCTGGTAATGGCGGCCAACCCCGGGTTGTCGGCCAAGCAGGTGCGCGGAATACTGTCTGCGGCAGCCATTGACCTCGGGACTTCGGGATTCGACCAGCACACCGGCTACGGCCTGGTCAACGCGGGTCGGGCGGTCGAGCTGGCCGGCGAGGTTGCGGCAAAGCTGTCATCGCAGCCAGGGCCCAGGGTCCGCGTGGTCGGCACAGAGGGCTTCCAGGTGCCGGAATGGGCCGAGAGCGCGGAGGTTCACGACGCGCTCGGACGAACCGCAGCAAGCTGGCAAACCGGAACCGACCGGCTGGTCCGCCTCAAGCCCGGTGCCTGGTTCGTGCGGCTCAGCGGTTCAGGACGGACGGCCCGAATGAAGGTGCTGGTGGCGCGCTAGGGGCCGGCTTCTGCCTCGTACTCGGCGCAGCTGGTCTCGTTTTCCCAGACCACAACCTTTGACACCCGGTAGAACTTCGACATCTCCTCGAAGAAGTGCCGGGCAAGGTTCTCGGTGGTCGGGTTGAACGGGTACTGCTCGTTGAGCATTTTGTGGTCGGGCAGGACAGAATCCAGCTTCTGGCGGACCTCGACAAAGTCCGCGACCATGCCGGGCGGGCTCAGGTCGTGCGACCTTATCCACACTTCGACCTTGTAGTTGTGGCCGTGCACATCCTCGCACTTGCCGCCGTGGGCGCGGATGGCATGGGCGGCGCTGAAAGCGCGGGTCACGCGTACGGTGTACATCTCAAGCCCATTGTAGCCCGAGGGTCACGGCTGTTCAACCGGCTTCTCGGCTTCGGGCAGCAGCTCCATCAACATCCCGGCAGACGGGGCCTCATAGCGCACCATGCGGCGGGCTCCCTGGTTCTCGTACCAGATGATGAGCGACAAGCCGGCGACCGCGACCTCGAACCTGCGGCAGTCAAAGGTGCCGGCAGGAACAGTGGCGGACTCGTCCTCAAGGCGCGTTATCGTGGCGTCGGTCAATGTTGCTGCCATCGCCACGACCAGCTTGAGCCGCAGCTCCGTGCCGACCGGGATGTCGACCGCCCGGAGCAGCGGGGTGAGCAGGTCGTTGTCGGTCACGCCCGGCCCGACATCGAGCTCGGCCTCCCGCGGTCCGAGGGGCGTACCGGACTTGACGATCGCCTTGCCGTCCTGGTAGTACACGACAGACCCGCCGATGCCGTCAGCCTTGGTTACCTGGCGAAACGCCTCAAGCGGCTGGAGGTCGTGTGCCTGGACCATGAGCCATGTCGAATCGTGGGACTGCTTCTCAGGCACGTCGATCCGGGTCAGGGCGGTGAGCTCGAGCAGCGCTCGCTGATGCTTGGTGCGCTTGCGCAGGGTCGACGTGTGCAACCCGGACGTGTCGCCATCGATTGTGATGACGTAGCGGTTCGTTTCGGCGTCGGGCAGTTCCGGGACCGAAAGCGGAATCCTGGGGCTGAACCCGCAGGCGACAATAATGAGGACAAGGACGAAGGGCAAAGGGCGAAGGGCCAAGTTACGTATGTTCACAGGGTCAGGATAGGGCACGACTGCCCGCTGCGCAAGCCCGGTTGACAAGACGGGCAGGGACACTACACTCGGAGACGATAGCGCCGCTGTTGAGGCGGCGGCGACAAATGGACTTCTCAAGCAACCAAGGAGGCTCAGATGAAGGCGAGCGTCATGCTGCTTAGCCTGATGCTGATTGCCGGCATGGCGGCCGCGAGCGCGGGCGGCATGCCGACCCAGACTCCAGGCATGCTGCAGGCGGTGCCGTCAAACGGCGGCGAACCGTACGGCAAGCTGGAGTGGACCTACAATCCCGAAGAGACGCTTCACTACGACGGCGCGAACAGCAACGGTATCGGACTGACCGGCGGCGGGACGTACCGGGGCGCGGTGCGTTTCACCCCGACCATGAGCTGCACGGTCAAGTCGATCCTGTTCTACCAGCGGGACGTGTCGGCCGACGACTACGTGTTCATCTTTGCGGAAGGCAACGACACGACACCGGGCGCGGTAGTTGACTCGGCGCCCTACACCGGTTCGGGCGGCATGCGCTGGAAGCGCATCGACATGCCCAACCCCATAGTCGTCACCGCGGGCACCGACTTCTGGGCCGCGGTGAAGATCACCCACGCGGCCGACAGCTTCCCGCTCGGCACCGACGCCGGGCCGATGATCCGCGACCGCGGCGGGTTCCTGTCCTCGAGCGGCGGCCGCTGGCAGCAGCTTGAAGACCAGGGCTTGGACTACAACTGGAACGTCCGGGCCATCATCGAACCCGGTGCCGGCTTGGACCACGATGTCGGCGTGGCCCGAATCCTGGCCCCGGGGCAGAGCATCAACCCGGGCAGCTATCCGCCCAGGGTCAGGGTCACCAACTTCGGCACCAACTCGGAGAACGACTTCGACGTTACCTGCTGGATAGACTCGTCCGGGTCGCGGGTGTACGACGAGACCTATACCGTCACCACCGCGCTGCCGCCGGGCAACAGGACCGAGGTAACATTCCCGGACTGGAACACCGGGCCGTCGGGCGCGATGTACGAGATGAAGGCGTTCACCGAACTGGCCACAGACCAGGACCGGACCAACGACTCGATGATGCAGGGCATCGCCATCATGACCGGACAGGCGCTTGTCGACCACGACACCGGGTACTGCCTTCTGACAGTGACCGCCTTCGGGTCGATCGGGTTCGACCAGCCGCCGGCGGACGCGGGCAACGGGTTCAAGTACCCGAAGGCCGCCAGCAATAGCATGTTCCTGGCCAGTTTCGTGATGGGCAACTCGCCCGAGTACGTGGCTGACCGGTGGTTCGGGCAACCGGCCAACGGGCCGATCAACGACGACCTGTACCCGGTCGAGAGCCTGATGCCGGTGTTCCCGCCCGACTTCGGGGACGAGCATTACCGGAGCAAGTTCGACGACTCCGGGCATCCCAGTCCCAAGGGCCTGGTTGTGACCCAGAACAGCTACATGACGGCCGACGCGCAATACGACGACTTCGTGGTCATCGCGTACCAGATCGACAACCCTACCGGGGAACCGGTCAATGACATGTACGCCGGCATCGTGTCGGACTTCGACGTGCTCCCGGACGCCAGGCAGAACCGGATGGCATCCGACACGGTCAAGCGCCTGACCTACATGCGTTCGCAGGTCACACCCAACCCCACGGTCGGAATCAAGATCCTCGAGCCGCCGTCGTTCGCGAACCTGTCCGGCATCGACCACGCGGTCTGGGTCTATCCGCAGGATTCCTGCGTGACAGATGCCCAGAAGTTCAGGTTCATGAACGGCTCGATCGTCCAGCGCTCCTCACACCAGCCGTACGACTGGTCGGTGATGAATTCGGTCGGTCCGTTCGACCTGCCCGCAGGCGGCAGCTTCACCTTGGCGCTCGCCATATTCGGCGGCGCGTCCGAGGCCGAGGCGGTGGCCAATGCGGACGCGGCGCAGCAGTGGTATCGGCAGGTCGGCCTGGCCGAAGGCACGAAGTCGCGCCGGACCAGAGACCGCGCCTTCCGGGTCGTGCCCAACCCGTTCAGCAACGGCACATGGGTGCATTACTCCAGCCGTTCGAAAGGAAGGCTCGAGATCGAGGTGTTCGACGCCGCGGGCAGAACGGTGGACAGCCGGAGCACCGGAATCGAGGCCGGAGCCGGCAGGTATCTCTGGCAGCCGTCTGAGCTCGCGCACGGCATCTACTTCATCAACATCAAGACCCCGGACCAGGAGACTGTGACCAAGGTCCTGAGGCTGGAGTAGACTGTCAGATAGTCCAGTTCAAAGGGCGCATGCTGCGGCATGCGCCCTTTCATGATTCGATTGATGCGTGTCACTGCGTACCGCGGACCAAGGCCGATGCCGCCAGTGCCGGTGCTGTCGAGATGCTTTCATGTTCCTCGCCCTGGGGAAGAGGATGAAGGTGAGGGGGAGACGGCCTGACTTTGGACTGCGGCAGCCCCCACGCCCGCGTCATTGCGAGGCC
>CP070680.1:149184-150717 GCA_020352555.1 Caldifarciminota bacterium
GCCACCGACCTCGACAAGCGGATTCCGGCTGGCATACGCACAGACTCCATCCTCCAGCATATGTATCAACCGCACCGAGGTCAAGATGCCCAGCCTCGCATTGTGCCCACAGGGCGATAATGTCATGGGTTAATGGCAGAGCGATTATGTCATGCCTTGGCTTGGGCGGTAGGGGTGTGGCTATGCTGACGGCATGGAACAGTCGCTTGTCTTCACGGAGAAGGACATGAACCGTCTGCGCGTAATCCGCCAGCTGCTCAGGGACACCAACTTCCACGCCAGCCAGGCGGCAACCATCCTCGGCCTCAGTGTCCGCCAGGTGTTCCGCCTCAAAGCCCGCGTCCGGCTCCTGAAAGCCGCCGGCATTCCCCACCGCAACCGCGGCCGCACACCCCGTAACGCCAAACCCCTGAAACTGCGCGACCGGGTGCTCGCTCTCTACAAACGCAAGTTCTTCGACTACAACATCACCCACTTCACCGAAACCCTGGCCGAGGAATACAGCATCCTACTCTCCCGTGAGACCATCCGCTGCTGGCTCCGCAGCTCCGGCCTCGGCCCGCCTCCCAGGCACAGCTCCAGACCGCACCGCCGACGCCGAGAGCGCAGAGCCCGGTTCGGCGAGCTCGTCTTCCTCGATGGCAGCCTACACCACTGGCTCGGCATAGACCGGCACATGCTCACCCTGATCCTGGCCACCGACGATGCCACCGGAATGCCTCTCCACGGCCTCTTCGCGCCCCAGGAAACCCTCGACGCTTGCCTCGAGGTGTTCTACCATGTCGCCTGCCGCCATGGCCTGCCCACAGCCCTGTATCTCGATCGGGCAGGCCAGTTCACCACCACCCGCCATGGCGGCGTCCACCGCTTCCAGCGCGACGACAAGCCCACCCACTTCGAAACCGCCATGCAGACCCTGCTCGTCGGCACCATCTTCGCCGACAGCCCTCAGGCAAGAGGCCGGGGCGAACGCATCAACGGCTCCTTCCAGGGCCGGCTCGTGGCCGAGCTCCGGCACAAAGGCATCAAAACAGCCGCTGCCGCCACCGACTATCTCAACCGGGTGTTCATACCCAAGTACGCACGACGCTTCGGCGTGGCACCCAGAGACCCCAGTCCGGCATTCAGACCGGTCCCGAAAGGCATAGACCTACGCCACGTGCTCTGCGCCAAACACTCCCGCACCGTCTCCAACGACGACACCATCTCCTACCAAGGACACAGCTACCAGCTGCTACTCACCAGCCGCCGCATCAGTCTAATCGGCGCCAAGGTAGAAGTGCAGGCGTGGTTTGACGGATCGACTCACGTCTTCCATCCCAGAGCCGGAGAGATACCGATCCGACTCCTCCCCAAGGCACGCATCAATCACTCGAATACCACCTGCGCCACCCATGACGTTTTCGCTCTGCAAAGGGCATGACATTCTCGCCCTGCGTTGACAGATGCCCAGCCTCGCATCCCCGGTTGACCCGCGACACGGTGGGCGGTAGCATCTGTTGGGCGCCCCAAAACGGATCGCGCGAAAGGAAC
>CP070680.1:150817-152198 GCA_020352555.1 Caldifarciminota bacterium
TCGACGGAATCCCGCTCGACAAGGTCTCGACTTCGATGACCATAAACGGGCCGGCTTCCATCATCTGGGCGTTCTACATCGCCGCGGCCGAGAAGCAGGGGGTGTCGAGCGACAAGCTGAGGGGCACGATCCAGAACGACATCCTCAAGGAGTACATCGCCCAGAAGTCGTGGCTGTTCCCGCCCGAGCCGTCGATGCGGGTGATCACCGACATCATGCTCTACGCGGCCGAGCACGTGCCGAAATGGAACACGATATCGATATCAGGCTACCACATCAGGGAGGCGGGTTCGACCGCGGCCCAGGAACTGGCGTTCACTGTCAAGGACGGGCTGACCTATGTCGAGGCCGGAATCAAGGCCGGCCTGGATGTCGACTCGTTCGCGCCAAGGCTGTCGTACTTCTTCAACTCGCACCTCGACTTCTTCGAGGAAATCGCCAAGTACCGGGCCGCGCGCCGGATCTGGGCCAGGGAGATGAATCAGACGTTCAAGGCCAAGGACCCGCGCTCCTGGCTGCTCAGGTTCCATACCCAGACCGCAGGCTGCACACTGACCGCGCAGCAGCCGGAGAACAACATCGTGCGCACCGCGTTCCAGGCCTTGGCAGCGGTGCTGGGCGGGACCCAGAGCCTGCACACCAATTCGATGGACGAGACCTGGGCTTTGCCGACCGAGAAGGCGGTGCTGATTGCGCTCCGCACCCAGCAGCTCATCGCCGAGGAGACCGGTGCGGCCAATGTCGTCGACCCGCTGGGCGGCTCCTATTTCGTCGAGGCGCTGACTAACGAACTCGAGAAGCAGGCGTACGACTACTTCGAGAAGATCGATGCGCTGGGCGGGATGGTGAAGGCGATCGAGCACGGGTTCCCGCAGCGCGAAATCGCGGATGCGGCATACCGATACCAGAAGGCGGTCGAGGAGAGCCGGCGCACTGTGGTCGGGGTGAACAAGTTTCAGCTCGAAGGCGAGAAGCTCGAGATTCCGCTGCTCAAGATCGACCCTGAGGTCGAGCGCGAGCAGCGCCAAAGGCTGGACGAGCTGCGCCGGAAGCGCGACAACGCCAAGGTCGAGCAGGCGCTGGGGCATCTGCGCGACGCCTGCTCAGGGACCGACAACGTGATGTACCCGATAATGGAGGCTGTGCGAGAGTACGCGACCCTGGGTGAGATTGCGCAGGCGATGAAGGACGTGTTCGGCGAGTATTTGGAGCCGCCGATGTTCTAGAGGAAAGTGATAAGTATCAAGTGGTAAGGACAAAGCAAGCACGGAAAGACGGAAAGGTCTTTGACCTGACCGAGCGCACAGCGCGTCGAATTCTGGACTTCCTCTCCCTTGATGGGAGTGGATTGAAGTGACAAGTAGTAAGTGGTAAGGACGAA
>CP070680.1:152298-154628 GCA_020352555.1 Caldifarciminota bacterium
CGCGGCGCTCGCGACGCTGCTCGTCGCGGCGGCCCGGCCCAAGTGGGGCGAGAAGCTGCAGATGTACAAAGGCAAGGGCATCGATGTGGTCATCGCGCTGGACGGCTCGAAGTCGATGCTGGCCGAGGACGTGAAGCCCAACCGGCTCGACCGGGCCAAGACCGAACTGGCCGCGCTCATCGACGCGCTGGCCGGCAACGTGGTCGGCATAACCGCTTTCGCAGGCGAGAGTTACGTCATGTGCCCGCTGACTCCCGACATGGACGCGGCCAAGCTGTTCCTTGATATCATCAGCCCGGACATGATGCCGGTGCCGGGGACCGATTTCGGCAAGGCGATCGACGTGGCAATGTCGCTGTTCAACCCCAAGGAGCGCACCCACAAGGCGCTGGTGATGGTCACCGACGGCGAGGACATGGGGCAGAACACCACCCAGGCGGTCCAGCGTGCTGTCGAGAACGGGATCAGGATATTCCCGGTGGCGTTCTCGACACCCGAAGGCGCGCCGATTCCCGAGTACGACGAGAACGGCAACCTGTCCGAGTACAAAAGGGACAAGGACGGCCAGATAATCATGTCGCGGATGAACGAGCGGCAGCTCATCCTGCTGGCCAGGGCCACCGACGGCCGCTTCCTCAGGGTCGAGGGGTTCTCGGCCGAGCGGCTCATCGGGCTGCTCGACGAAATTCGCAAGAAGGACATCGGCGGCGGTGCTTTCACCGACTACGTTGAACGCTACCAGCTGTTTCTTATGATTGCTCTTGTGTTGTTCCTCGCCGCACTCGGACCGAGCAACCGCCGTGGCTCCTGGCTTCCCAGGGGGCTGTTCGCGCTGCTGGTCATATCCGGCCTGACCGGTGTCGCGCAGGCCGACGTCGGCGGGCTGATGCGCAAAGGCAACGGTCTGTACTCGCGACAGAAGTTCGAGGATGCGCTCGAGGCCTACCAGCAGGCCGAGGTCCTGGAACCGGACGCCACCGCAATCCACTACAACCTCGGCAACGCGCTCTACAGGCTGGGCCGGTTTCAGGAGGCGGTGTCGGAGATGGAGCTGGTGCTGACCGACAAGGACCAGAAGCGCAGGGCGGACGCGATGTACAACATGGGCAACGCGGTCTTCAAGGCCGGGCAGCTCGAACCCGCGATCAAGGCCTACACCGCGGCGCTGATGATGAACCCGGGTGACATGGATGCCAAGCAGAACCTCGAGTTCTGCCTGAAGAAGCTGGAGGAACAGCAGAACCAGCCCCAGTCCGATTCGTCCCAGCAGGACCAGCAGCAACAACAACAGCAGCCGCAACCTCAGCCCCAACAACAACAGCAGATGAGTCCGGACCAGGCCGAGAGAGTCCTGCAGGCGCTCGAGGGCAAGGAGAAAGAGGAGCAGGAAAAGGCGCACCAGGCCGACCAGGAGAGAAAGGTCGAGAAGGACTGGTAGTAGAGGACAAGGCAGAAGGACCAAGGATGAAGGCTGAAGCCAGGACCAGTATCCTTCCGGCTGTCGTTCTCACCTGCCTGCTGGCTGCGGTCGGCACTGCGAAGGAACTGGATTTCTCGGCCAGCGTTGACCGGACCCTGGTCGGGCTGGGCGAGCGATTCGTCCTTACCGTCACGGTCTCGGGCACGAACATCGGTCGGGTGCCCAGGCCGACCCTGCCGGAGCTGGACGGGCTCAACGACCTGGGCAGCACCTCTTCCCAGTCCACCAACATCTCATTCGTCAATGGCCGGATGACCCAGCAGCAGACCATCAGCTACATCTACCACCTGTCGCCGAACCGGCTGGGCGATATCACCATCGGCCCAACGACGATCGAATTCCAGGGCGAGACTTACCAGACCCAGCCGATAACCATCATAGCGGTCAAGGAGCCGCAGCAGCAGGCCCCGCCGCCACGACCGCAACCGCAGCGCCGTCCTGACCCGTTTGACCCGTTCGACATGTGGGACCCGTTCGGCCAGCGTCAGCAGCAGAGGCAGCCGCAGACCGGCGGCACGGTCCAGGACAACGTCCATGTCACCGCCTACGCGGACCGGACCACTGTGTACCAGGGCGAGCAGGTAACGGTCAGCTACTCGTTCTACACCCGGCTGCAGATCGGCGACCTGCAGGTGGCCGGCGCGCCCAGCTTCAGCGGATTCTGGGTCGAGACCCTGTTCGACGCCAGGCAGCTCGAGTTCCGCACCCGGGAGTACGACGGCCAGCAGTACAACGCCGCGGCGATCAAGCGGGTGGCCCTGTTCCCGACCCGGTCGGGCGAGCTGACGGTCGGCTCGATGAAGATGGCGGGCCAGGTGGTCAGGCCGGGAGGCTTCTTCTTCCAGAGCAC
>CP070680.1:154728-161322 GCA_020352555.1 Caldifarciminota bacterium
CGTAGGCGGAAGTGTCCTGGCCGACGAGAACGAGTTCCCTCACACCGAGCCGGGCCAGGGAACGGGCTTCGCGGACAATTTCGGGGATCGGGCGCGAGCGCCTGGGCCCCCGGATGGAAGGAATCAGGCAGTAGGTGCAGCGATTGTCACATCCGTCCGCGATCTTGAGATAGGCGTAGTGGCTCGGGGTCGAGACCAGGCGCATCAGGTTTGCTGCTGTCCTGACGCCTGTCTTCGGCCGGAACCCAGGGTGGAGAAGTTCGGGGATGCGGTTCATGCGGTTGAGGCCGACGAGCAGGTCGACACCTTCGGGCATGCTGCATGGTGCGGTCCTCAGTCTCTCCACCAGGCAACCGGCGACCACGACCTGCTGCCCGGGTCTGCGTTTGCGGCTCCTGAGGATGCGACGGATGGTGTCGGTCGACTCGCGGACCGCAACCTCGAGGAACCCGCAGGTCGTCACCACCACCACGTCGGCCTCGGCTGTGTCGGTGGTGATTCGATAGCCGGCAAGCGCGAAGCTGCCGAGCGCGTACTCCGAGTCGACGAGATTCTTGGGACAGCCGAGTGCGACCAGTGCGACCGACCTTTGTCGGCCCGCAACCGTGGCGGCCGTTGCCACGGTCAGGCCTTCATCATCTTGCCGCAGGCCTCGGCGATGACCGCGCCGCCTTCGTCGGTCAGCCGGCTCTCACCCACCAGCAGCTTTCCTCGCTCTCTGGTGATGCGCCCGGTTCCGTGGACCATGACACCGACTTTCATCGGCCGGCGGAACCTGATGTTCAACTCACCGGTCACCGCGTCAAACCCTCGGGCGGTACACGCCCAGGCGATGAGCTCGTCGAGCAGGGTGGAGACGATTCCGCCGTGGACGATGCCGCGCCATCCCTGGAACTTGGCCGGCGGAACGTAGTCGAGCTCCACTCCGTCATCGGTCTTGCGGATGTCGAGCTTGAGCCCGTGCGGGTTGTTCCTGCCGCATGCGAAACAGGTATTGTCATTGGCCAAGGACGACCGACGCTTGGCGTTTTCGACAGCGGGCACCGGCTACTCGATGATGGTGCCTTCGGGCGGCGTGAAGCTGAACGCATCTTCGGGCAGGTCTTGGTTCCACCGCTGGCCGCTCAGGCGAAAGTGGTAGTCATTGCCCCAGGCGTCGACAAAGGAGAAGCCGGCTATCCGGCCGGCCGAGGAGTCCAGTTCCAGCTTCATGCCGTGCAGCGACATCACCGAGTCGGCGGTGGTCACGGCGAGGACCAGAGCACCGGGCGTGCTGTCCGCGTACGAGACAGCGGCGGTCGAGTCCAGCATCGGTTCGAGGAACGCCATCAGCGGTATCGACCGTGCGGAAGCCTGGCGGACAGCGTAGTTGTCCTTTGGGAAGTAGAACCAGATTCCTGTCCGGTCCGAGACGATTAGCTGGGAATCCGGAGCCGCCACCTCGATGCGGTAGCGGTCAGGCATTTCTATCACGAACGAGCCGGAGAAGGTCTGGCAGGTGCCCTGTTCGTCCGAGCAGATGGTCTGGTCGAAGCTGCCGCTCAGGGTCGTGAGCGCGAGGTAGCGGTCCCTCAGGTCTTCCCAGACCGAGTCGGCGCCGGGCGTGAGGACGAGGACGCAGAGCAAGGCGATGTGGATGGCCACGGCAGGTCAGGATATTCCTGCCCCGGCCGTGAGTCAAGCGGGCCGGTCAGCAGGCGGAGTCTGGTCGTTCTGGGCGGGCTAGAGGACGTGGATTTCGATCTTGGAGAACTTGGGCTTGAGCCCGGGGACGAAGCGCGGGGCGACCTTGACCGCCTCCTCGGGGAGGACGATCCGCCGGCGCATCTCGCCTTTGATAACGGCACAGCGGTCGCTCGACAGCTTCTCCTGCTCGGTGTAGACGTAGATGACGACCTCTTTTCGGAACCTTTCCTTGACGATGTTGGCCGCCTCATCGAGACGGGGCGGAGCTCCTTCGACGAGCGTGACGGTGCCTCCGGCGAATATCTGGTCGGCCGCGATCGATACCACCCATTCGTCCTCCTGCTCGAAGACCATGGCGTTGATCCGCTGCGGGCTTCCGGGTATCCGAGTCTGGTTGCCCTGGGCGTCGTAGGCGTTGAAGGTGAAACTGTAGATCTCGCCGGTCACGATCGCTTCGCCGTCGTCGGTCCTGCCGTCCCACGAGATCAGGGCCGGCGGCTGTCCTTTCCGGACCACCCGGCGAACGGTCTCGCCCAGTGAGTTGGAGACGACCAGTTCCCAGGTCGCGACCCGGCTCTCAAACGATGGCAGGAAGACCATGATGTCATCGTAGATGAAGTCGCGCTCGACCGGCACCCTGAGGTAGGAGGACCGGACAAAGTGATGGGGCACGGTCATCGAGTCGACCGAGCGGTAGAGCGCCTCATCGAAGACATAGCTTTCCGGGGCGAGCAGGTCGTCGATCGGGGCGAAGGGGTTGACCTGCGGGGCGAAGAAGTACTTGGCGTCGTCGATTTTGACGTCGACCTGGCCGGTGATGACTTCTTCGCCGAGACCGTGGGCGTCAGGGCTCTTGGCCGCGGTGGCGGTGGTCTCGGCCGCGGCGGCGGGTTCATCCCCGGCAGGAGCCTGGGCCAGGAGCAGCGCCGCGAGCAGGAAGGACATCAGGGGACTAGGACAGGGTGAACCTGAAGGTAATCACGCCCCACTGGTCCTCGGACTTGACGCCAGGGCCGAGCGGAGCGAACTCCCAGACTTTGAGAGCGCTGATAACCACCTGGTCCAGGTCCGGGTAGCCTGAGCTTGATTCGACGGTCGGTGTTCCCTTGACCTTGCCGTTGGGCAGGACCCAGAGCCGGACCACGACGGTGCCCGAGATACGGCGATCGAGGGCCCATTTGGGATACCGGGGAACGGACTTGCGCAGTATCTCGCGCTCGGATATCGGGCCGGCGACCATGAAGTCGGTGCCTTTCTTGACCGGGCCGCTGACCTGAGGCAGGTCCTGGGTCGACATCTTGGGCAGGGCTTCGGCCTTGGGCTTGGCGAGCTGGCGGTGTTCGATCTTGAGCTGGGCCTCTGGGACCTTGACTCCGGGATAGCCGCGCAGTCCGCCAGGACCTGCCGCGCCTTCGCGGCTGAGCCCGCGGGACAGGGCGACCTTGGGCTGGGCGAGGATGTCTTCGGTCGACTGGTCCGAGCCTTTGCCGCCGACCCTTATGACGTCCATGCCGTCACCGCGGTCGAGTTCGTAGCGGTCGAGGTCGATCTTGGCCTGGCTGGCGTCGCGCTCGAGTGTCGCGCTCATGTCGATCGCGGGTATGTCTTCGGCAGCGATGCCGGACGCATAGGTCGGCACCGGCGCGTCGAAGCTGCCGCCCCCTCCTGGCCGGATCTGGGGCATGACCTTGGCCACTTCGGGCCGGTAGGTCACGTCCATGAATGTCACTTCCTGAAGGCTGGCGTAGTCGGCGGCCGGCGGGCCGGACTGTGAGAACACGAAGATGAGCCCGGCGTGAATCACGGCCGAGACCGCGATGGCGATGTCGAATGATGCCGACTTCTTCTGTTCCGGCATCACTGCTCCTTTTGCCTCTTGGTCGCGCAGGCGATCCGGAGCGCGCCGGCGCGGCGGGCGGTCGCGAGCAGGTCCAGGACGTCGGAGTGCAGGACGTGCTTGTCAGCCCGGACCACGACCAGCACGTAGGGGTCGTTGACGACTACCATCTCGACGCGGTTTTCGAGCTCGGCAAGGTCGGCGACCGGCTTGTCGTTGAACAGCAGCTGGCCGTCGATGGTGTAGGTGATGGTGGCGTTTTCCTCGACCTTGCGCTCGGAGGTGCGGGTCTGGGGCACGTTTACCGGGGTGTCGTTGTGGGTCATCACCATCGGCGCGATCATCATCATCACCAGCACCAGAATCAGGCCGACCGCAGCCATGGGCAGGATGTCGATACTGGCGGTCTTCAATTTGCCCTCCTCTTCCTGAGCAGGGCGAGGTCCGCGGCTCCGGACTGCTTGGCGATGTCCAGAACCTTCATCACCATATCATACTCGACAAGCTCGCCCGCCGCAACCACCACTTTGCGCTCGAGGCTGCGGTCGAGCAGCTTGGGCAGAAGGTCGGCAAGGTTCTCGTAGGAGACCTGGGCTTCGTTGAGCAGGACCGTGCCGTCGTCGGCCACAAAGATGTTGGCTTTGATGTCCGATCCTTCCTCGTCGGCCGCCGCCCTGGACACTCCGGGCGCGGACACGAAAATCCCTGTCTCGAAGAACAAGGGGACCGCGACGATGAACCCGATGACGAGCGACAGCGCGATGTCGACCAGCGAGGTCAGAATCAGCTCGTTCTTGCGCAGCGGGGAACGGATCCGGCGGTGCATCAGAAGTCCCAGCCGTCCCTGGGCGGTTCTTCCCTGGTTGGTGCCGGTGCCGGCTGAGGAGCGGGTTGGGGCTGGGAAGCGGGCGCGGGCTGCTGCCTGTCTTTCATGCGGACCTTCTTGTACCGCTCGATCATCACGATGGTGCGGTCGGAAGCGCTTTCGAGATTCATCGACAGGTCGGCGGCCTTCTTGGAGAAGTAGTTGTAGAAGAACAGCGTCGGGATGCCGATGATGAGACCGAAGGCAGTGGTCAGCAGCGCCTGGGCGATGCCGCCGGACACCACCGCCGGGCCGCCCGAACCGGTGGCGGCGATGTTGCCGAACGCCTGGATCAGGCCGATGACCGTGCCGAGCAGGCCGAGCAGGGTGGCGGCATTGGCCAGGGTCCCCATGCCGCCGAGCAGCCGTTCGTAGCGGATCCGCTCTTCGAGGATCTGGCTGTAGAGCAGGTCGGACAGCTCGTCGGTGGTCAGGGCGATGTTCTCGAGCGCGGTGGCGAACAGCCGGCCGAGCGGGTTCCTGACGGTCCGGGCCCAGCCCGCGGCCTGGCCCGGGCCCGAGCTGCCGAGCTTGTTGCGCAGCTCGACCAGGCCTTTGTTGGGGTTGAACCTGTTCCGGGTGAAGTACCAGAAGCGCTCGATTATCAGGGCAAGCGCGGCGATCGATGCGAGGAGCAGGAGCACCATCACGAAGCTGTTCTTGAAAATCTGAACCAGGGACTGACCCATTATCATGGCTGCTCTCCTTCAATTGGCGGTTCTTCGGTGGCCGATTCCTCGGTCTCGGTCGTGCCAGGGGCCGGCTGACCGCTTTCACCGGGCTCGGAAGATTCTGTCCGGCCCGGGAACGGAGGGCTCTCTTCGACAACGCCGGCGCCGAGCCGTTTCTGCGATACTTCGATGTTCTCCCGGGCGCTCTCGGCGTATTCGGAGTCGGGGAACTCCTCGAGCACGACCTGGAACGCGGCGATCGCCGGCTGATACTGGCCGAGGTTGAAATAGGCGATGGCCATGTTGAAGTACGCGCCGGCCTGCTGCTGGTGTTCCGGGAAGTAGTCGAGGAACTTCTGGTAGGCCCGGGCCGCGTCCTGCCACTTCTCGAGCTGGGCATAGGACTCGGCGGTCAGGAGCTGGGCGTCGGCCGCGACCGGCGAGCCCGGGAAGTTGACGAACGCCTTCTGCAGTTCGAGCGCGGCCTGCTCGTACTGCCCGTCGTCGAACAGGTCGCGGCCTTTCTGGAACTGGCCTTCGGCCGCCATCTCGGACTGGGGGAAGCGCCGGAGGAAATCTTCCATCACAGCGGAATCGGTCTGGCCGGCCAGGTAGTAACTCATCTCCAGGCTCTTGCGCACGCTCGGGCCCTGTGGGTCGGACGGGTAGATGTCGAGGAACTTCTGGTACTCCCGGACCGCGTCCATGTACTTCTGCTGGTTGTACCAGCACTGGGCGATCAGGGCCTGGGCCGGGGGCCCGAACTCCGAATAGGGGTGCCGCTCGACCACGAAGCTGAACGTCGCAACCGCCTTGTCGTATTCCAGCGCCTTGAAATATGTGTCGCCTGAGCGGAAAGCGGCTTCGGCCACCTTGTCGCTGCCTTCAGGATACTTGTTCATCAGTACTGCCCAGGCGTCAACCGCCTGGCCGTAGTACTCGAGCTGGTAGTAGCAGTAGCCGGCGTAGAAATGGCCGGGGACCGCGGCCAGCGCGTCGTTGGGAAAGGTGTTGGACAGGGCTTCGAACACGTCGAGCGCCTGGAGATACTCGGCCTGGTTGAAAAGCGCGTAGCCGTAGCCCAGGTAGGCGGAGATGGTGAACAGCGTGTCCGCGGTCCTGGCGTTGAGCAGGCCTTTGAACCCGGATGCGGCTTCGGAGAGCCGGCCCAGGTGGTACAGGCAGTAGCAGCGGCCGAGCCGGGCATAGGGCGCTATTTCGGAGCTCGTCTCGAGCGCGTAGGCGCGCTGGTAGTACATGTCCGCCTCGTTGTACTTCCTGTAGTGGTAGAACCCTTCGGCCAGGAAATACAGGGTCTTGCTCCGCCAGTGCGACTTGTCGTCCGGGAAGTCGGTGACGTATTTGGCGCCGACCGCGACCGCCTTTTCGAACTGGCCCGAGCTGTTGAGCGAAAGGAGCAGCATGGCGCAGGCCGGCTCGCGCAGCGCTGTTTCGGCGAAGCTGATGAGCACGGTCTCGAACTGCCGGGCCGCATCGGCGTACTCGCCGGTCTGGTAGAAGATGACGCCGGACAG
>CP070680.1:161422-164511 GCA_020352555.1 Caldifarciminota bacterium
GGAGGCCCGGCGACAGGACGGCAGCTATGTCCGGTTCGACGACAACGCCTGCGTGCTGATCGACGACAAAGGCGAGCCCAAGGGCACGCGGGTGTTCGGGCCGGTGGCCCGCGAGCTGCGCGACCGGCGTTTCACCAAGATCGTGTCGCTGGCTGCCGAGGTGGTGTGATGAACCTGCGCAAGAACGACATGGTCGAGGTCATAACCGGCGAGGAACGCGGCCGGCGCGGCAAGATACTGAGATTCGTCAGGGCCAAGAAGACGAAGAAGACGCGGGCGATAGTGGACGGAGTCAACCTGGCCAAGAAACACCAGCGGACCAGGGGAGCGGACAAACCGGGCGGGATAATCGACCTGCCGAACCCGGTGGACGTATCGAACCTGGCGCTCTTGTGCCCGAAGTGCGGCAAGAAGTCCAGGATCAGACGCGAGGCCCACGACAACCGGCGGGTGCGCGTCTGCCGGACCTGCGACGAGATTATCGACTGAAGATGACGCCGCGCCTGAAGGAAGAGTACGAGAAGAGAATCGCCCCGGCGCTGACCGCGGAGTTCGGGTACAAGAACCCGCACCAAGTGCCGCGGCTGAACAAGGTCGTGGTCAACATCACGACCAAGGACGCGGTCCAGGACGCGAAGGTGCTCGACGTCATCGCCGAGGACGTCGCACTGGTCACCGGCCAGAAGCCGGTGAAGACGCGGGCGAAGCGGGCGATCGCGTCGTTCAAGATCAGGCAGGGGATGCCGCTCGGGCTCAAGGTCACGCTGCGCGGGGACCGGATGTACGAGTTCGTCGACCGGTTCTTCAACTTCGCGGCCCCCCAGATCAGGGACTTCCGGGGGTTCTCGCCCGACTCGTTCGACGGCCGGGGAGGGTACAACCTCGGGCTGTCCGAGCAGCTGATTTTCCCGGAGATCGAGGCCTCGAAGGTCAAGAAGGTCTTCGGCATGAACATATCTTTCCAGACCACGGCCCGGCACGACGACGAGGCGCGGGCTCTCTTGGCAGCCCTGGGGCTGCCGTTCCGGAGGAGCTGATGGCTCGTAGATGTCTGATGATAAAGTCGCAGCGCGAGCCCAAGTACAAGGTGCGCAGGTACAACCGCTGCCTGCGGTGTTTCAGGCCCCGCGCGGTCTACCGGAAGTTCGGGCTCTGCCGGCTCTGCTTCCGGGAGCTGGCGCTCAGGGGCGAGATACCCGGGGTGCGCAAGGCGACATGGTAGGTCAGGAGGAAACGGCTTGGACCCGATAGCAGACTTCTTGACCCGGATCCGCAACGGGCTGGCCGCCCGCAAGAAGGAAGTGCGGGCCCCGTTCTCCAGGGTGAAATTCGAAATCGCCCGCGTGCTGATGGAGGAAGGCTTCATCGGCAATTTCCAGGTCGAGGGCGAGGGCGTGAAGAAAACGATCATCGTGTCCCTGAAGTACAACGAAGACGGCTCTTCGGTCGTGCTCGGGCTCGAGCGCGTGTCGAAGCAGAGCCGGCGGGTCTACGTGGGAGCGGACGAGTTGCCGCGGGTGTTCGGCGGACTGGGCACTGCGGTGGTTTCGACTTCCCGGGGAATCATGACCGACCGCGACGCGCGCAAGGAGCGAGTCGGCGGAGAGGTCGTCTGCAGGGTGTGGTAGGTCGGCGGTATGGCTAAGCAGTACCGACCGATAGCCATCCCCAAGGGGGTCGAGCTGTCACAGGCCGGCGATGTCGTGACGGTCAAGGGCAAGCTCGGGACACTGCAGGTGAACGTGAAGGAGGGGCTCGTCGTGAAGGTCGAGGATTCCGGTATCCACGTCGAGGCTGCGAGGGGCGGCTCCCGGGCTCAAGTCGGAACCCTGCGTGCCCTGATTCGCAACGCGGTGTCGGGCGTGACCGGCGGTTTCGAGAAGGTGCTGCAGGTCAGGGGGATGGGCTACCGCGCCCAGAAGACCAAGGAAGGGGTGCAGGTGCAGTGCGGGTTCTCACACCTCGTCGACATTGCGGCACCGAAAGGCATCACCTTCGAGGTCAACGCGATGCCCAACCCGGACGACACCAAGCAGCAGATGTTCGAGATCCTGGTCAAGGGAATCGACCGGCACGACGTCGGTCTGGTCGCGGCCCGGATCAGGGCGATCAAGACCGCAGACCCCTACAAGGGCAAGGGTATCAGATACCGGGACGAGTTCATCCGCAAGAAGGCGGGCAAGCGGGCGGTCGGCGCCCAAACATAGGCTTTACAGGGACACACCGGAAGACCGAGGGCGTGGCCAAAGCCACGCCCTCGATGTCTGTGCCCGGAATCAGACCAATGAGGAGACAACGAAGGCCGCCGCTCCGACTTCTTCCACGGCGGCCGCCGCCATACCAACAATCATCACAATGGTCCAGATCAGGCCCAGCACCAGTCCGAGGATGCCGAGGATGAGCCCGATGATGGCCATCGGCTTGCCGGTGAGCGCACCGGCGCTGGCATTGATCTTCTTGATGCTCATCGCACCGAGGATGATGGCGATGATGGCGCAGATCCAGCCTACCATAGGCGCGAAGCTGAAGATGCCGAGTATGAGCGACGCAATCGCCTTGCCGTCGGTCTTGGCCGCCGGCTTGGGCGCGGTCGGCTGCGGGGCCGGGGACTGCGGTTCAGGCGGGGTCGGGGTGGTTTCTTCCACGGTTCCTCCTTACTTGGCTGTTCTCACTGTCAACGCTGAATCATATTGGCCACCTCGATTGTGTCAATGACCGTCCGCCTTCGGTCGAAGGCTGCTTTACAGAGACCGGGGGTGTGCTAGAATGAGTGTCCTGTCTGGAAAACGGAGGTATCTGTGATTCGCACGATGATGTCTGCGGCGGTGCTTGTCGCGGTCGTGGCCGGCCTTGCTTTTGGGGCGACCGGGTCCGCTCAAGTCGACATGAAGGTGAAGGTCCTGGCAGGACCGGAGCAGATCGGGCCTCTTGCTCGCCAGGTGCTGGAGTTCTACGAGGTGACGCCCGAGTACTTCGTCGGCGCGGTCACGCGCGAGACATACGAGCGGCTGGTCGGGCAGGGCTACGAGGTCGAGGTGCTGGTTGCCGACATGCGGGCGGAGGCGTCGAAGTACGACGGGTTCTTCCAC
>CP070680.1:164611-168399 GCA_020352555.1 Caldifarciminota bacterium
CCACAAATACCGAGGAAACTACACAACTCCGCGCCTGCCGAAATACACACCCGCCCATTCTTTCTCTGACCGGCGGCCGGGAGAGAACATCCCCCGCCGGGTCGTGGTCGCGGACTGACGATACCTGTAAGTAAGAGAGGGCGCATGCCGAGGCATGCGCCCTAAACGTCTGAATCCGGGCCTACCAGCCTATCTCGATTCCGAGTCGTGCCCTGCGCGGCGGGCCGTAGTTGTTGACCCAGTCGATCGAGGCCTTGTGGTACTCCCTGGCCCGGTAGTGTTCGCTGGCCTGGGCCTCTTCTCCGGTCACATACCCGTCGTGGTCCATGTCGCGTTCCGCGTCATACCACGGGTAGCCGATCCACATCGGCGTGACCGACGGGTCATCGCGGATGTACTCGAAATCGATGTAGGGCGGGTAGGCGCCGTCGTCGTTGGGCAGCCCGGTTGCCGGGTACACGTAGAGGATGTCGCGGACGTGGAGTACGTTGAGCACCTCGACCACCAGGTCCAGGTTCAGGCCCGCGAAACTGAATCCTTTGGTCAGCACCGCGTCGACGTTCGACCGCCAGGGGCTGTAGGTCGTGTTCCAGGTCAGCGGGTCGTTCTTGCCTCCGGGCGGAGTGTACGGAAATCCCCTGCCGAGGTACGCAAGCAGATGCAGGGCCGAGTTGTCGAGCACCAGGTCTGCAGGCCGCCAGCCTGAGATGTCCTCAGGTGCCTCCATGTCGACCTGGAAGAAGAACCGGTGCGGCTGGTTGAAGTCAAGGGGGTACTCCTTGGCCGGCGCAGTGTCTCCCTGCTGGATGAACTCATAGAATGCCTCGTTGGCGTAGGAGCTGGTGCCCCGGGCATCGGACAGGGTGTAGGACAACTTGGTCCCGAACCAGTGGTTCCTGACATCGACCACGAACTCGACTCCGGTGAGCCGGGCATAGTCGATGTTGAAGTAGGTGACATAGCCCTGGGGCTGGGCCGGCACTTCGCGGGTGCCGATCAGGTCGTAGACGTCCTTGCGCCAGACGTTGAGCGAGAGCATCAGGCCTTTGGCCACCTCGCCCTGAAGCCCTAGCTCGTAGGACTGGGTCCGCTCAGGATTCAGGTCCGGGTTCCCGACCACGAGCAGGCTGTCGCCGTACGATGTCCGGTACACGACCGGGTACAGGCTGTTGTCGTAGAGCACGGACAGGAGCGGCATCTGGAAGTAGTAGCCGATGTTGGCCCTTGCGAACAGCCACTCGGTAATCCGGAACGACGCCCCGACCCTGGGCGAAACCTGTGACTTCGGGGTCGCCTCGCGCCGTTCGGCACCGGGTCTGCGGTCGGTCGGGTCCACTTTGTAGTCCGCGTCAGGCCTGAAGTGGTCGAGCCTGACCCCGACATTGGCGTACAGGCCCTCGTAGTCTATCTTGTCCTGCACAAACGCGCCGACGAAAACCGGGGTGTGGTGGTACACGTCGATGACCGGGCTGTTGGTGCTGGGCCAGGCGACCCGGTCGCTGGCCACGTCGTACAGGTCGGCCTGTCCGCCCAGGGTCAGCTGGTGATTCGACGTGACTTGGTTGTTTGCCGTCAGCCTCAGGTTCCAGTCGCTGACATCGGTCCTGCGCCACTCCTGGTAGGTGCCGTTGGTGAAGAAGAAGTCGGCGAACCGGTCCGAGTATATCTCCCAGGGGTTCCAGCCGTTCCTGGCCGGCAGCCGGTACTCGCTGGTGTCGCGGAACTCGAAATCCTCCCAGAAGTCGACCCCGCCCGGTCTGCGCACGCCGAAGGTCTTGTCGGTGTGGAACAGCGCCAGCGCCAGGCTGTACACCGAACGCGAATTGGGCATGTAGGTTGCCCGGCCGATCCCGAGCTGGCCGTGCCTCATGTCTGAACGGTAGTCGTCGAGCAAGAGCTTCCACTCGGACTTGTACCGGTCGTACTGGGTGCGCGAGGCGACGCCCGACAGGTCGAACTTGAGCTTGCCGCCGGCATTGTAGAACGCCTTGCCGTACAGCGAGTAGTCCTGCCGGTTCTTGTGGGGCAGATACCAGAGCCTCGGGTCCCAGTCCTCGGTGGTCGTGACGCCGGCGTTGACCACGGTCCGGAAGTCGTTGTTCACCGGAAGGTGCAGCTGCAGCCCGTGGTCGGTGTACCCGAAGTCGTAGTAGAACGGCATCGGCTCCTCGGACTTGACCCGGTATCCTGCTCCCAGCTTCTGCCTGGGGTTGACAGTTATCAGGTTGATGACGCCAGACATCGCCCGGCCGTACTCGGCCGAGAACCCGCCCGGCATGAAGATGACCTCGTCCGCCACCCCCTTGGACAGCTCGATGCCGAACTCACCGGTCAGAGGGTCGACCACGCTGACCCCGTCGATCAGGTAGTCGACCTCATGCGCCCGTCCGCCGCGCACGTGGTAGCTGCTCTCGGTGCGCGCCACCCCGGGCGTGAACACCATCACCTCGGACAGCCGGTCGCCCGGCAGGTAGGCGATCTGCTCCTTTTGCACCGCGTACCTGGAGGCGACCATCTCCTTGGACACCATCGGCTTCTCCGCCTTGACCACCACCTTCGGCATCTCGATCGCGGTCTCTTCGAGCCGGAAGTCCTGGCGTACCGAACGGTCGGACTCGACCTTCACCTCGGTCACCTCGATCGTGCGGTATCCGACCATCGACGCCTCGATGGCGTGCATGCCTACCGGCACGTTGAGTATCGCGTAGTACCCGTTGACGTCGGTCGCAGCCCCATACTCTCCCCCGTCGACAATCACGCTTGCCTGCGGCAGGGCCTGGCCGGTCGACCGGTCGGTGACCCGGCCCAGAATCTTGCCGGTCTGGGAAGCCAGGGCCGGGCCGGCGGCCACAACCGCCGCAAACGCAACCAGGAGGAATCTCAGCATCAGCTACCTCTTTCGTCCTGCAAACCCGGGGTGGTGACCCGGGCGGATTGCCCGGTGTCGACCAGCGGCCGGTAACTATTCTTGCTTGCTCCTTTGAGAACCTGAAGGATAGCCGAACATGCCCTGCCCGTCAAAACGAAACAGAGCCTTCCACTGCCCGGGCTAGCGCTGGACCACTATCTTGAAAACCGCCGACCGCTCACCCTCCTGCTGCCGGCAAACGAAATAGACGCCGGGTACGACCTGCCGCAGGTCGTTCAGGCCCGGACTCAGGCCGGCCACTGTCCGGCCCGAGACGTCGACGAGGAGCGCAGGCCGTTTCCCGGGCAGACGCAGGACGCCTCGGGCCAGGGTCGGCGACCGCCTCCTGTCGAAAGCCTTTCCGAATGCCGGTCTTTCCAGGATTGCTCCGACCGGACGGTGATAGTATATCTGCAGACCCGCTTCTCCGTCCGCCACGAACACCGTGCTCCCGGACAGGCAAAGCCCGGACGCCGAGCCGGGTGTGTTGTAGTGGCCGAAAGGCTGGGGCCGCCGCGGGTTGGTCGCGTTCACCATCCGCATGCCCCTTGACGACACGGCCAGATAGACAAGGTTGAGCGTGTCCGAGACCGGCTGCTCGGGCACGAAGGCAAACACCGGCACGTCCGGCATCACGACCCTGCCGACCTGCTGCGGGTTTGCCGGGTCGGACACGTCGATGACGCGCAGACCCGAATCCTCGTCCGCCACATAGGCGTAGTTCTCCTGAACCGACACAGCTCGAGTGTAGCCGGCCCTGAGGAAGAAACCGACCTCGTTCGGCCGGTCCGGATTCGATACGTTGACGATCCGCAGACCGGAATCCCCGTTGGCAACGAACGCGAGGTCCTCCCTCACCGCAACGTCCAGCGCCGGGTCG
>CP070680.1:168499-169690 GCA_020352555.1 Caldifarciminota bacterium
AGAGCTGCGGGCGCCGAATGTCAGTCATTTCAGCGTCGGGTATGTGGAGGGCGAGGCGCTGCTCCTGAACCTGGACCTGGAAGGAGTGGCTGTTGCATCAGGCTCAGCGTGCTCGGCAGGGGAGGACGGTGTGTCGGCCACGCTCGAAGCGATCGGCGTGCCGCCGCTGTTCCGCAACTCTCCGGTCCGGTTCTCGTTCGGCACCGGAAACGCGGAAGAGGACGTGGACTACACGCTCGGGGTGTTCGAGAAGGTGGTCGCGCGGCTGCGCGACATCTCACCGATCTGGAAGACCCGGAAGAACAACTAGACCGACGTCGCTAGTCTGGTACGTCATAGATGCTTGGACCATGCTGTCGTCGCGCACGACGGACCGTGGTCGATGCGTTTGAGGCGAGGAGCGGCAGCGACGCGGCGATCCAGTTGAGACCGCTTCGCAGAGCCTGCTCCGAGCCCGCCTTCGGAGAGATTGCCACGGCTGCTTCGCAGCCTCGCAATGACGCGGGCGTGGGGGACAGGCCTGTTCATCCTCGCGTAATGCAAGAGAAGTCTTGGACCCCGCACACTAGCTGTCAGGATGTCGTTCAGACATCCAGCACAATCAGGGCCTGCCAGCCTTTTTCTGTCTGCTTCAGCTCGTACTGGTGATAGGTCGGTGTCTTGACCTCGATGCGCAGCCTGTGGCGGTCAGGGTCATAGGTTTCGCCCGACAGCTCGGCGCTGAGCGAGCAGGGCTCGGCTGAAGACAGGCTGCGGACCGCGACCCGGGCCGGGACGAACGAGCCGTTCGAGAACAGGAACAGCAGCTCTCGCAGCCAGTCCATCAGCAGCTCGGGCAGGTCGGTTGATTCCAGGCTCAGGCTGCGGGTTTTGGTCTCCCGGACCTTGCTGATGTCGAGCATGATGTCGAACAGGCAGAAGGCGGCGTTGGAGAACAGTTCGGGCAGGTCCTTGCCCAGGATGGCGACCCTGATGTCTGAGGTGTGTTCGAGCTGGCGGTAGCGCGCGGTCACCGGCGGATGAGCTTCCGGCCTGCCGCAGTGTTGCCCTGGGCGTCGAAAGCCTGGACCGCAATGGTGTTCTCACCCGGTTCGAGTTCGACCGATAGCGAGAACTTCTCGGCGGTCGCGTCGAAAATGCCGTCCTCAGGCTCGGCCGGCTTCCACTTGCCGGCGTTGACCGACACCCGGC
>CP070680.1:169790-171733 GCA_020352555.1 Caldifarciminota bacterium
ACAGCGCCCGAGTCCACGGTATCCACCGGGCAGACAATCTCGAGCACGGCGATGTCGTGCAGCCGGAGGTGGACCGAGTCGGTGACGAGGTCGTTGCCCGAGTACTCGTCTCCGGCCAGCGCGGTGCTGCATCTTACCCCAAACCCGCCCCTGGATGGCGCATCCCAGGTCCGGAACCGAACATGGGCCGAATCGGTCGGCTGCAGCCCGCTGACAAGGACGGTGTCCAGGTATCCGGAACCGATGCTGAGTATCACCGGGAACGAGGCCGTGTTCCGTCCGAAGTTCCAGACCCTGGCAACAGGAATGTACTGGCTGTCCGGCGTCACGATGCCGACCGGCGCGTCGATCAGGTGCGAAGCAACGTCTCTGTCATACTGCTCGAGCCGGGTCCCGGCACAAGCCGCGCCGCCGTTGTCGGGAATGTCCACCGGCGTGTGAGTCGAGGTGAAGATGTTGCCCCAGGGCAGATATTGGCCTGACATGTGGTCGATTGTGCCTTCTCTCCCGTCGGGCCGGTCGTCGAAGCAGACGAGGTAGATCGAGTCGGTCGTGAGGTCCTCGATGAAGTTGGCGGCTTCGGTCAGGTCGAACACCATCTTGTTGTCCGGGAACGGACGGTCGACGCGGGCCCGACGCCAGGTCCGCCAACTGCGGTACCAGAGCGGGTTGGTCCTCGGCCCGACCATGAAGTCGATGCCGACCCGGTCCCGGGTCTGGTGGTCGATCTTCACCCGCGCGAGCAACTTGGGCTCGTAGCCCGTGGTGTCGACCATGAAGGCGGCGGAGCGCTGGGACAGGAACGAATCCGTCACCGCCTCGTACGACATCCAGAAGAACCCTGCCTTGCCCCAGTTCCGGCCCCACGAGTTTATCAGCTTGAACGCGCCGGTGCCGTCGGCCGTGGGCAAAGTGTCATCGTAGCCCAGTATCGTTACCACGTGCCCGCCGCGTCTGTCGCCGGTGCGTTCCGAAGCGCAGTAGGTGTAGTTGTACCGGCTGATGTTGTCGAAATTGCCCCAGACGTGGATCGCGATCGGCACGGTGCTGCCGTTGACCAGCAGCTGCTTGACCATGTTGATGCCGACCGTGTCCTCGGTCCTGAACCAGTGCCATGACTTGACCCGGAACGGGAGGGCGCGGGAATAGGCGGACTCCGAGGGCCAGGATGTGTAGCTGGCACCGTACGGGCAGTCGGCCAGGCTGGCGCAGCCCTGCTGCATTATCAGCGACATGTTGTTTTTGAACCCGGAGCCGCCGTCCTGGCCGCCGTTCACCTGGTTGTAGCAGAACGAAGGGCTGAACTGGTGTCTGGGGTCGGTCAGGTCCCAGCGCCGCTCGCGGTACTCGAGCTGGGTACGGTGATAATACGCCACTCCCCAGCTAGTGCACGAGCCGATGCCGCCCTGGTTTCCGACCGGCGGCAACTCGTCGGACAGGTCCACGTAGCTGACGTCGCTGCAGAACGGCGCGTTGGGCGCGGCCGGTATCGAGAACACCTGGTGCTCGGCCGCGGTCACGCGTAGGTCCTCTTCGACGTAGCCGCACGGGTGCAGTTCGGCTGCCGCGACCGAGAACGCCGCAGACAGGGATATCAGTGCCAATCCAAAGACTCTATTCATGTTCGTCCTTTGTATCTTGGGTGCCTTTACAATTCTAGCACGGAATTCCGTGCGGGTACAGGGCAGAAGTGTCGGGAGGACACAAGCCCGGTCAACGCAGCTGGTGCGGGTCGGCAGGTGACAGCGGTCGAGACAATTGACATCCGCCCACATATGCGTTCAAATCTGGCTGGCGGCGCGGTATACGCACCCGACCGCACCAGCCAATCGTGTCACTCCCGGGTGCGGCAAGGAGGACCTTCAATGACCAAGAGCAACGTCCTGGCCGCGCTCGTCCTGTTCTGCCTGGTCGTCTGGGCGTCCGGCGTCACACCGGTCGAG
>CP070680.1:171833-172996 GCA_020352555.1 Caldifarciminota bacterium
GCTCGACTTCTACGACATCAGGGTGTCCGACGCGATGGCCTACGGCGGGTCAGGTCATGCATTCCTAATCAATATCCACGAGGTACTGTGCCCGAGCAGCCCATACGTCTGGAAGTACGACGGCCTGTACCCAGCGCTCCGCAACCTCGGCATCGAAATGACCGACCTCGGGTTCTATCACACTGGCACCCCGGCCGACGAGCGGGCCGTGGTCGAAGCCAGACTCCAGTCGCATCTGGACTCGGGCAATCCCTGCTCCCTTGCCAACATGGAGCACCAGGTCATCTACGGATACGATGATGGCCAGTTCTTCACTGCCCAGCCCTGGCCTGCAAACAAGAAGTTCCCGCCTGCCACCCTGTCCTTCGGAGACTGGACCGAATTCGGCAAGGAAGTCCACGTCAACTTCTTCACCTTTGGCAAGCTTGAGAAGAAGGACGACCTGAGCATCTTCAGAGAGAGCCTGCGCTACGGTGTTGACCTGTTCCGCAGTCCGGACAAGTACCAGTTCGACAAATACGCGGTCGGGTTCAAGGCCTACGACAACTGGGCCGCAGCAGCCAAAGAACATGGTGGTTCCCACGGCAACTGGTGGAACGCCACGGTCTGGTCCGAGTGCCGGTCCCGCGCGTCAGAGTACCTGGCCGAGATGGCCCGGAACCTGGAGGGCGACGGGCAGAAGCTGGCACAGGGTCTGACCAAGGAGTATGCCGACATCGCCGGACAGCTCTCGAAGATTGCGGACAAGGAGATGCCTGCTGACGACAAGGCCGCGCTTGCTCGAGAGCTGAAACAGAAGGAAGAAGCCGCCATCGCAAAAGTCGAGCAACTGGCCGGATTGCTCGGGTAGCCGGGTAACCCCTCACCTCAATCCTCGGGCTAGGCGCCCGGCTTCACCAAGCCCGCAAGGGGAGAGGAAGCAGACAGAGCAAAACCGCCATCGTCGCCTTGTCGGCAGGACTGAAGCCCGCGAATTAGCGGCCCGTTCCCTTCCCCTCTCCCTCGACGGGAGAAGTCTGGGGTGAGGGTGAGGCGGAGAAGGAAATGCCCGGTGGATGGTCGTACCACCGGGCGTGATTTGTCGGAAAACTATCTTAACGCTTGAATCTTAGTCACTTATCGCCGGCGCAAGCGCTGCTACTGGCCCGCTGCGATGTTGACGA
>CP070680.1:173096-174335 GCA_020352555.1 Caldifarciminota bacterium
CACAAGACCGATCTGATACACGCCGTCATCATCCATTACCTGGTAGGTAACCTGGCTTCCGCTGTCTGCGCAGGGCAGCTCGTGGTCAAAGTTTCCGTTGGTGAGCCAGGTCTCGGTCTGGGTGACGACGTCGACCTTGTAGAGCTGGACGTAGTCTTCGTCCGGCCATTTCTGATACACGATGGTGTTGTTGTCCAGCCAGACCGGCCACTCGTGGTCAGCCTCGTCGGTCGTGAGCTGGGTCACGTCCCCGCCTTCGGACGACATGATGCATATCTGGTAGTAGCCGTCGAGGTCCCGCTGGAACGCCAGCTTGGTCCCGTCAGGCGAGTACTCGGGATTCTCGTGGTCTGCCTCGGTTACGGTCGTGAGCTGCTCGATGTCGTAGTCGAGGCCAGGCACCTCTGCCGGAGCCTGGTGTACCGGTGAGACTTCAGCCGAGACGCACGGGTCTGCCGCAGTCGGGAACCCGGACGTGGAAACTGACCCTTCCGGAGTCCTGCCATCAACGCCGCCCCAGTCAGACTCGGACGTACTGACCCTGCATATCTGCCAGAAGCCCTCGACCGTGTCATCCATCTGGAACGCAATCCAGTCATTCTGCAGGCTGAAGACAGGGTTCTCGCAGTCAGTCTCGATGTCGGTGAGCTGGACCTCGGGCTCCTGGGAGCCGTACTCCTTCATGAATATCTGGTTGTAGCCGTCAACGTCCTTGAAGTAGCAGATGTACTGACCGTTCGGACTCCACCTCGGCCGCTCAGCCTCTACGCCTTCGCAGATGGTCTCCTCGCCGAACCCGCCATCCAAGGCCGCCTTCCTCCTGCCCGCGACACCCCAAACCGTGTCCTCTGGACGCATCACGTAGCACCAGAGCTCAACTGTCCTGTTGCCCTTCAGGGCGTAGAACGCACCCTCAGCGAAGACCACGTCGGCTCCGTGCCTCACCCGTTTCTTCCTTTCCGTACTCCCATACGCCGGAATCGTCTCTAGCTCGGCCCACTCATTGGCCGCCGGACTGTACATCCAGAACTCCTGCGAATTGCCACCCTTGAGCGCGAAGATGAGACTGTCTACCCATACGGCACTGCCGCCGCCCTTGGACTTCTTCCACTGCACCTTCATGCCCATGAACGGCATGCCGGCGAACGCGGTATCCCAACTCTGCGTCTCAAGGTCATACCGGTGCAGCTCGTGGTACCTGGCCCTGTGGGCGTACAGGTACCGGTCACCGTCCCAGAC
>CP070680.1:174435-178592 GCA_020352555.1 Caldifarciminota bacterium
AACCCGGCCCAGAACCGGGTCTATGTCACCGACAACTACCTTTCGAAGGTCACAGTGCTGCGCGACCCGCCGGGCGCCATCGAGGAAGCAACGAAGGCCCGAAATATCGGCACTGAGGCAACCGTGGTCCGGGGCACGTACTTCCTGCCAGGAGCGGTTCCTGCGGACCTGGTCGACGCCGCAGGCCGGGTTGTAGCCAAGCTCCAGAAAGGGAACAACAATCTGGGCACCCTGGCTCCTGGCGTCTACTTCGTGCGCCGGGCCGAGACAAGTGCCGACCTTGGCAGACTGGTCGTCACCCGCTAGCCGGTCGATTCCGGGCTGTTCTTGAGATGCCGTTTCGGCATCTCAAGTGAACGTCTCATGTACTGTCTGCTGCAGAATCGCCCTGCCTCTCCATCGCTCTGTCGTCTCGACTGCGGTTAGCTATGCTGCTGAAAAAGAACTAGTTAGCCCTATCCCAACAGGCCCCTTCAGACGCCCCGCGGCTTGAGAATCCGGGTCCGACAACAGCTGGTCGACAGCCGTGTTGACAAGAAACGCCGGGTCGGGTATAATGCAGCGAGTGAGAGAACGGTAGTACTCTACAATCTAGGATCCTGACCGAGGTTCTGTCTTGGGTGCGACCATTCTCGGCCGCTGAGGCCGGACAGTCTGCATGCGATCAGTAAAGGACTGGCTGCCGGTCGCTGGCAGACAAGCGATGTGGGGTGTCTGGCCTGGAGGCAACGGGTTGAAGGAGATATCGGAGAAGGAGAACGGTGCGTGTCGGAGGCGTGACAGCACCATGACAGCGGCAAGCTACGCCTCAGGACGTTCTTTCAGGGTGGAAAGGACCATCCTCGGTGCGGCAAGAACACCCAGGTCTTAAAGGGTAGAGACAGCCTTCTGTCAGACAAAGCCGCACAAGGAGACGGTTTGGTCTGGCAAGCGGCTCAAGAGAGGGACAGTGATGCTGGACCACAAGAAGACCGTAAAGCTAGTGGCGAGGGCGCTGCTGCTGACGGGTGTGGCAGCGCTGGTGGTAGCGGCAGCTCGCTTCCTGACGGCCACTGTGGAGTTGGGCCTGGCGGTGAAAACGCGTACCCAGGTGACCGAGCAAAACCCACATACAGAGACAATCCACGCCTGCGGGAATATCGCGGTCGGTCATGTATACATGTGGGAAGACGCCGAGAACCTGTACGTCCGGTACGCGACGGACATAACAGACAGCGGTCAGTGGTCCATTGCGGAGTGCCATGCCCACGTCGCGATGGACCCGTCGGGTATACCCCAAGACAACGCCGGGAACCTGAAGAGCGGCATGTTTGCCTACAAGGCAGACCGCCTTACCACAGGTGAATACACATTCACGATCCCGACCGGGGACTGGAGGAGCTATACCGAACTTGCCATCTCGACTCACTGTGTGGTTGAGACAAAAGGCGAGAACGGCGGGACCAGGACCGAAGACGGCTGGGTCCTCAACCAGCCGTCCCCGGGCAAGGACCCTGCGACTTGGTTCTGGTATACACTGAACGAGCAGACGTTTGGCGAGTGGTGGCAGGAGACCGCGTGGGCCGGGAACGTCGACAACTGGGAAGTCTGGAGGTTCCCGAGCAAGGGCCCGGCGATGTACCTCGAATACGAGCTCGGTACCGATCTTGAAGGCGCGCTGTACGCGTGCGATCTCAGGGACGTCAGTGCTGTGGCCGGCAGGATCACGGTCACAGATGATGTGGTCGACGGCGTCGGCTGCGTGTACGTGACGTATGCTACCGACATCGATTGGCATCTGTACGAGACCCGGCTGACCGTTCAGAATGCGCTGCTCGACATCCCTAACGCGGGCGGCAGGTCAAGGAATCCGGTTCCGGGCCGGTTTGAGTACTCAGGGACGTACGGACTGCGCGAAGACATAGTCTCCTTCGCGGTGCCGTACAACCCGGAATGGGGCAGCAAGCTGTACATCGGCGCCCACGCGATAGTACTGACTGCGGAGAAAGAACCGCTCTACGTCTACCGTTGATTGCCGGGCCGCGATAGACGCTGGCAGCTGCCACGCGGCAAGATGCGTCTCAGTGCGCCCTTTTCCGGGTGGAGGGAGAGGCCTTTGATGCGGCAACACCCAGGGCTGAAAGGGTAGAGACAGCCTGCTGACAGGCGGGATAGCACAAGGAGAAAGCCTGCAGCCTGTACAGCGGCTCAGAGGAGAGGGTCAATGATGCGGAAGTTCAAGGAATTCATCCTGCCGGCAGCCGCGCTGCTGGTAGTGATGCTGACAGCGGTCTTGGCGGGCTGCAGCAATTCCGGCTACGCCCAAGACCGTACGACGGGAAGCTGGGACTTTGATCTGCCGATTGACGCCGAACCAGCCAAGAAAGCCGAATTCAGCATCGGCAAGGTACAGGACTGGGACAAGGGCGAGGACCTGCAATCAAGGCACTCCATCACAGGAGCCGACCAGTGGATCCTGCAGACCCGCGTGCAACTCGGATTCTCGTTAGATACGGTCTCCACGAGCAGACAGGGCGAATCGAATCCTAGCTGGTTTGACCACTGGACGAAGCGCAGTCCATCCGTCATGGAGGAGTCCAACTCGTTCTGCATCCCACTCGGCCGTTCCGAGACAGGCGACTACGTCTACGCGCTGCCGCGCGTGAGATTCTGGTTCGAGTAGCAGGCTGGAGTAGACGATAAGGGCTGGCCCCCTCAGGCCTTCATCAGGCCTCAACTGCCGGAGGCGGACTTGCGTCCGCCTCCGGCTTCTCCCTGCGTACCGCGGCAGTTTCAGCCTGCGGTTCCGCCCGGCCGTCCCTGTGATTTATGCCAGGTGATTCTCAACGGGCTGAGTATGGGGTATGCCATCGGTTGACGCATTTCGGGAGCTGCTCCCAAACCACAGCCTGCCGGTGCCTTGGCCCGGTTTCGAATCTCCACCTATAGTTTCCCGCTACTACTAGGTTCACCTCTGAGGTCATACTGGGTCGTCTGTCCGGGCTGGTTTAGCGTACTGCGAACTTGCCGGACGAGGCCTGGCGTCCGTCGGGCACCGCGTAGAAGTACACGCCCGGCTCTCGAGGCGCGGTCACCGTGCCGTTCAGAGCCAAGGCGCCCGCATGCACCATCCGGCCCGTGACGTCAACCAGCGTCGCCTGCGATGGCTCGAACCCGGACGCAGGCAGCATGATCCTCTTGCCTGGGCCGACTGGGTTCGGCACGGCCCGCGAGGGCAAGAATGACTGTCGGCCCGCCGACTCCGCAGTGTTGACGAAGCATCTCAGTACGGATACCTTGCCCGGATCACGGTCCCAGTAGTTGGCCACATAGACGCGGTTCACGGCTGATAGAGCGCCGGTGATGTCCTATACTTCCTGTAAATTCGTGGTACCTGAGCTGGAGCGAGCGTTTGAGGAAGAACGGCGGCAGTCGAAGATCATCCCACGGTTCTTCAGTGAGAAGCCGTGTCTGAAGCTGATGTACGCGGTACTGGACCGTGTGAGTGGACGCTGGGCGCGCATCCGCTTCACCGCCTCGGAACTGGAGCAGTTGCAGGCGCTGCGGGCCGCCATGGGCCTTGCGCCTTGGAAGCAGCGGTAGTACAGATGGAGCTGCGCCTCCTCTCTGTCAGCCCGAAACCACGACCAACGGAAGCCCGATTCTACAGGGAATCTGTGACTTGACCGTACCAGCTTGGAAGGCAGCCTGGCAAGCAACTGGGCAAGCAGTTCGGGAAGCAACCGGCCAAGCAACCTACTAAGCAGCCGGCCAAGCAGTTCAGCAAGCAATCTACCAAGCAATCGGCCAAGCAGCTTGGCAGACAACCTGCCAAGCAGCATCGGAACCAGCCCGGCAAGCAGCTTGGCAAGCAGCTCTGGAAGCAGCCTGGCAAGCAACTTGGCTAGCAGCTTGGCAAGCAACCTGGCAAGCAGCCTAGCAAGCAACCTGCCAAGCAGCTTGGGTAGCAACTTGGAGAACAGCTCTCCGAACGGCCCCTGGGTATGGTCCTGAAACCCTGGACTTTCATGCCAAGTGACATAAATACTGCATGTTCAGGAGGTTCGCCAAACCGGGTCCGAACAGTGGCCTACGGAGTCGGGGAGTCGTCAGTATTGTATACTTTGGTAGAACGGACCTGTCGGAGAATAGAGCTCCGGACATAGGGTCTGCGGTCG
>CP070680.1:178692-180127 GCA_020352555.1 Caldifarciminota bacterium
AGGATGTCGTACCAGAACGGGGCACCGAGCGAAACTGCGAGCGCGGTGGCCAGCAGTCCGACGACCTTGAGCAGCCAGCCGTAGAACGTGCCGGGCAATGCCTTCCGGCTCCAGCCGAGCGGAACCGGCAGACCAAGAAACTCCTTGACGACTTCCTTGCCCTTTTCGCTGAGCTTGACCACTTTCTCCTCGGCCGTGCCTGGCTCTGTGCTGTCCGGGGTCACCGACCCGACCGTGTACAGGCTGTCCAGCTCCTCGGTCTTCTCTGCCAGCGCGACCAGCTTTGTCCGGAGCGCGGTGTCCTGCCACAACGACCTGCTGATCGTGACCGTGTCGGCATTCAGCACCACCACGACCACGGCGCTGACCGCGACGACGATCCACTGGGACCATCTCTTGCGCCAGTCGGCCATGGCCTGGAACGCGTCGTCGAACCATTGCTGGACGACCTTGACCGCCTTGTCCGCTTCCTTGCCCGCTGACCTGACCGCTACCGCAAGTGAGGACAGACGATGGTTTTCTGCCTGCTTGGCCAGTACCTCCAGTCTGGCTGCGAGATGTTCGAACTGGCTGTCCGGGCCGGCCGCCGAGCCTGCCTGTTTTTCCACTTCGGCTATCAGGGCGAGAGCAAGGCTGCGGGAAGGGATGTAGTTCTGCCTGCCCTGGCCTTTGCAGCTGCTGCCGGATATCCTGGTATTGATCCTCTTGTACAGCCCGAGCGCGCTGGTGTCGAGCAATGCCTCGAGTCCGCGTTTAAGTGTCTTGGCCCTGAAGTTGACAATCTGCCTGATGATGTCGGTGGCGCCGGATGCGACAAGGCCCAGGACAAAATAGACCAGGACCATCCCGATGCCTGCTTCGAGGATCGGCGAGTCAAACATAATTGCCCCTTTCTTTCATGACCAGACCGCAGTGCTGCGCGACAGTCCTTGTCCGGCCAGTCCAGAATGGCTGCAGGTGCGGCCGATGTCAAGCAGAGCCTGAATACTGGGATGCGTTGTTGCGAAGCGGCTCGGGCCGGAGCTGGTGGGTGGAGGTGAAGAACAGGCGCCGGGCAAGGACCACGGACAGGAGCGCGACCGACATCTTGGTCGCGAGCAGCACGTACATGATGGCGATCTGGTACCGGATGGCCTGGGTCGGGTCAGCGCCGGCAATGATCTGGCCTGTCATCATGCCCGGAAGCTGGACCATGCCGACAGTGGCAAGGTTGGCCAGCACCGGTATCGAGGCGGCGCGGGCAGCGGCGCGGGTCGCCTCGGACGACGCCTGGGCAGCGGTCGCACCGAGCGCGAGCCGGGTCTCGACCTCGGACTGGCGCAGCTTGAGTTCGGAATGGAACCGGTTGAGGCAGAGCGCGGCCGCGGTCATCGAGTTGCCGATGACCATGCCCGCGATCGGGATGGTGTAGCGCGGGTCGTACCAGGGCGAGATG
>CP070680.1:180227-181611 GCA_020352555.1 Caldifarciminota bacterium
ATCACGACCTTGCGGACCGCTGACCGCTCACCGCTATCCGCTAACTGCAGAAAATAGACTCCGGGCGCAACATGCCGGATGTCATTGGGACCGGGCTGTAGGTCCATCACAACCCGGCCCGTAGCGTCCAGCAGCATCGCTCTGCTTTGGAGTGCAATGTCTCCGACATTGCGCAACGACGGAGTCGTTGCACTCCAAACCAGCACATCCCCAACAATCGTCGGCTCGGGCACCGTGCCTGAGGCGACTGAGGCTCTCCGCTCGGAAATGCCGACAGGCAGCGAGTGGCTGTAGTAGAGGAGCCAAGACGGGAATCGGAGCCATACCGCCCACAATCTGCCGAAGGCGGCAACCAGTCTTGCCTCGAACGCCAGACCAGCAGTGCTGATGGCCAGAATCGGGTCGCTCCACGTGTCGGCCTCGAAGTACCGGACCCAGATGTCCGTGCTGTCCTGTTCCTCCCGATGGTACGTCCACAAGGTCCAGACCCGACCCAGTTCGTCACAGCAAGCAGAACCTCCCCAGACCATGCCGGTACCCAGCTTGCCGCCGTCTGTCCACCCTGTGCCGTCGTGATACGCCCAGTAGAGCGAATCCATGAACCAACCGTCCAGCCACGTCACCCAGGTACCGCCTGATGAATCGCTGCAGACAGAGGGATACCAGGCCATCCAGCTGTTGGGAATGAGTTCGGGTCGGGACCACGAATCCCCGAGCCACGTGGCAGTGTAGAGCCCGAACCCGGCAGATGTGCCTGTCCACACCGCCCTCGGTCTTCCGCCGGGAGGGAACGTGATTAAAGTGCTGTACGGCTGCATGTACCAGATGCAGCGGTCGAGGAGCGACGGGGTCGTCCATGTGTCGCCTGTGCAGTAGGAAGAGAAGACCGACCGGTAGCTGTTGGCGTAGTCCCCAATCCAGGTCCAGACCGACCAGATACCCTGATGCGGGTCGCCGGCCACGTCCCCGTCCACTCCCCACTTCGTCGTATCGGTTGTGACGAAACGGGGATGGGTCCAGGAGTCTCCCTGCCTCCGGCTCCAGAGGCTGTAGGCCGAGTCGGGCCAGCGGCGCACCACGCTCCAGACAACCCAGGGCGTCTGGTCCGCATCCAAGCACGCGGCCACGACCATGTCGTCCGTGTCGCTCGTGATGGTCTCCGGCTCGTTCCACCGCCCACCGGAATAGCGCGACGCCTTGAGTGTATGCACCGAATCCAGGGCCTCAGCCCACACCACCATCAGGTTGGTGTCGCGGCCGCAGACCGAGTGGTAGTACTGCCTGACGCCCGGTGTGCTGTCAGGAGTAACTCGACGTGGCGGTGTCCAATTCCCTGCCAGACTTGCCGCAGTGCTCACAGCCCCCAGAGCCAGAATTGCCAGGA
>CP070680.1:181711-183987 GCA_020352555.1 Caldifarciminota bacterium
CCAGTAGCCGTGGCACAGACCCTCATCGAGAAGATACTGACCCGGCACTCGGGCACCCGCGCCTTTGCCGGTGACATCGTGGAGTTCGAGGTCGACGCCCGGCTGGCCCGCGACTTCGGTGGGGCCAGCGTGGTCAAGAACATCGAGCAGAACGGACTCGGGATCCGCGACCCATCCCGCACCTTCTTCACGTTCGACTGCAACCCGACCGGCTCAGACCAACGCTATGCCGAGAACCAGCAGCTCTGTCGGGTGTTCGCCCGGACTCACGGCATCAAAGTGTACGACATCGACAAAGGCATCGGCACTCATCTTGCCATCGACCAGGGCCTGGTCGGCCCGGCTGAGACCCTGGTCTCGACCGACTCGCACGCCAACATCGTCGGCGCGGTCGGGGCCTTGGGCCAGGGCATGGGCGATCGCGACATCGCCTACGCTTTCGCCCATGGCAAGGTCTGGTTCGAAGTACCGCCCACGGTCAAGCTGACCCTTGCCGGCATGCCGGCCAGGGAAGCGGAGCCGAAGGACGTAGTGCTCGCCCTGCTCCGCAGGTTCGGGGCTCACGGCCTGCTCGGGGCAGCGGTCGAGCTGTGCGGTGACTACGTCGACACCCTGAGCCTGGACGGTCGCATCACCATCTCCTCGATGGCGACCGAGATGGGTGCGATCGCTATCATCATCCGGCCTTCCCGTGAAGTCGTCGACTACTGCCGGGAGCGGACCGACCGCGAACTGCCTGAGCTGGACCCTGACCCTGATGCCGGGTACAAGGACGTGCTCACTGTCGACATCTCCGGACTCGAGCCCATGGCCGCGCGGCCCGGACATCCGGACGACGTGGTCCTGGTGTCCGAGGTGGCTGGTCGCAGGATCGACTCGGCTTTCATCGGGTCATGCACCAACGGCCGCATCGAGGACTTGCGCTCAGCCGCCGAAGTCCTAGAAGGACGCGAGCTCGCTCCTGGTGTCGTGCTCAAGGTCGTGCCCGCGACAGACGCGATATGGCGGCAGGCCCTGGCCCAGGGCCTGGTCGAGGTTTTCAAGCAGGCCGGCGCTCTTTTCGGCAATGCCGGCTGCGCAGGTTGCGCTGCCGGCCAGGTCGGGCAGAACGGGCCGGGCGAAGTCACGGTATCGACCGGCAACCGCAACTTCCCGGGCAAGCAGGGCAAAGGCGAGGTGTATCTGGCATCACCGGCCACTGCTGCCGCCTCTGCGATCGCAGGTGCAATCTGCACAGCCGCCAATATCCCGTCCGAACCTGTGGTACACCCATCAGCCGCGGCCGAACCTGCTCGAACCTCAGGCCCGAGCCCGGTGACAACTGAACCGAAGCCCACAGTGCTCAGCGGCCGGGTCTGGGTCATCGACCAGGACAACATCGACACCGACATGATCTACCACAACCAGCACCTCGCAGTGACCGACGTCAAGGAGATGGGCCGGTACGCGTTCGGCAACCTCGACGGCTGGCAGGACTTTGCCGGCAAGGCAAAGCAGGGCGACATCATCGTCACCGGCCGGAACTTCGGTGCCGGCAGCTCGCGCCAGCACGCGGTCGACTGCTTCCGCAGCCTCGGCGTCGGCCTGATCATCGCCCGGTCCTTCGGAGCCATCTACTTCCGCAACGCGGTCAATGCCGGCATGCCGGTCATGGTCGCTGATGTCGTCGAGTCCGGGCTCAGGAACGGAGACCAGGTCGAGGTCGACCTCGCATCAGGAACCATCAAGGTCACGGGCACGTCACGGGCCTTCAAAGGCACGCCGTTCTCGGATGTTCAGATGGGCATCTACCAGCGGGGCGACCTGCTGGCTTCCCGGGTCGGCTGAAGGCTGTCTATCGGCCGGCTTCGGTGATGCGCTGCTTGCGGCGCACGAAGATGTAGATCAAAGCGCCGAGCCAGTGGGTGAAGATGATGACCAGAGCCCAGATGAGCCTGTTGTTGCCCTTGTCCGTCTCTCTGATCAGCACCTCGACCAGCATCCATATCCACAGCACCGTTCCCGCTATGCCGATGCTGGCCGCGAACATCACGCACAGCAGCCAGAGACCGCCGATCGCCAGCCCGAGCAGACTTGCCAGAAGATCCATGAATTCAGGCTAGCTGGCACCGACCCGGTGTCAAGGCACGGGTTGTTGCCGTACAAGGGGCCGATGGTATAATCCGGGCGGACATGAGCCTCACGTTTGTCCAGAAGCTGCTGGCCAGAAAAGCCGGCAAGGCAAGTGTGCTCCCCGGTGAGGTCGTGACCTGCCGGCCCGACCGGCTGCTGATGCA
>CP070680.1:184087-188821 GCA_020352555.1 Caldifarciminota bacterium
CTACCTTAGGGCACTCCGGAACAAGGCCGCGGAATACGGGGTGGACGGTGTCCGGGATGTGGTGATTTCGCACGAACAGCAGAGGGAAGCGTCCGGCGGGTGCGTGTCCGGGTACCCGTACTACCACCAGGACGACTACACTGTCTACGAGGTGCAGGGCAAGGCCTTTGTCTGGACAGACTAGCTGCCGCCAAGCAGGCCGTGCCCGGGGCTAGAAGGCAGGTCTGATAGCCGCTGCTGCGGCCGCAGCACCTGGTGCCGGTACTCGGACCGCTGACGGGCAGCATGGCCTGTGAAGCGCGCAAGCCTGAAGGAACCGCAACCCGGCAGTTCAGGCCCGCTGGGCAAGAGTATCAGAAGTCGCTCTCGGCGTGTGTTTGGTCAGGACCGAAGGCTGTTTCCGGGCGCAGGGTGTGGTGATTGCCGGGTGACGTAGCTGGAAAAGCCGGAGGTCGAAGTCTGACGCGCAGGGCATATGTTCTCTTGGCCGTCTCAATGCCGGCTGTGTCTGCTTTCCGCCTCTTGTGGTCCTGGCTGCGCAGTCTTGTCAGGATGCGCGGGTAGCCGGATTGCAGGCATTTGGCTGCTTGGGCGGCACATTGTGATCGACTACCACGTACACCCTGACTATTCGCCGGATGCTGCCGGCAGCATCCGGGAGTTCTGCGCGAGGGCAAGGGAGTTGGGGCTCGAGGAGATGTGCTTCACCACCCATTTCGAGCCTGACCCGTTGCGGGCCGGGTTCGAGCGCGTGATCGTGCGCGGTGAGGCCTGTCCTGCCGCGACCGACTGGGCCAGGTACTATCTCGAGGACATCGGAACTGCGCAGGATGAGTTCCCTGAACTGGTGATACGGACCGGGGTGGAGATCGGCTACGAGATGGGGGTCGAAGGCAGGATAGCGGACTTCCTGGACCAGTACCGGTTCGACTTCGTGCTCGGCGCGATACACTGCCTGGAGCACGTCTCGATTTCAGGGAGCAAAGAGGTCGGGCAGATGAGGGCGCTGCTCGTGCCGAAAGGCGCCGAGTATCTGGCCTCCCGGTACTTCGACTACCTGCAGGCTGCGGTCGGATGCCGGCTGTTCGACTGCATCGCCCACCTCGACATCTTCCGCAAGTACGTGCTGCCGCTCTGGGCCGGGACACCGGAGGCTGCGGTATTCAACCGGGTGGTCGGGGAGCGGCTGGGGCCGGCACTGGAATGCATGGCCGAGAACAGTGTCGGGATCGAAGTCAACACCTCGGCCCTGCGCCGGGGAGAGGCCGAGCCCTACCCGAGCTGGGACATCGTCCGCAGGGCGAAGCTGGCCGGGGTCGAGCCGTTCACGCTCGGGTCCGACGCGCACCGTCCAGAGGACCTGGGCAAAGGGCTCGAGGACGCGGCCGGCCGCCTTGCCGAACTCGGCATTCTGCCCGCCCGGTTCTGTGCCCGGGAGAGGGTCGAGTGACAGGCTGCGGGATTCGGTCAAGATGGTTGACTTGGCGGCACCCGGCAACTACAATGCAGCGATGAGAGTCGGCATCCCGAGGGCGCTGCTCTATTTCCGGTACGGAAGGTTCTGGGAGAGTTTCCTTTCCGGGCTGGGCGCCGAGGTCGTGGTCAGCCGCAAGACCGACAAGGCCATGGTCCAGCGCGGGCTGGGCCACGTGTCGAGCGAAGTGTGCCTGCCGGTCAAGATCGTGGCCGGGCACATCGCGGCTTTGCGCGACGAGGTGGACGCGCTCTGGCTGCCGCGGATGGTGTGGCTGGAAGACGAGCTGTACGCCTGCCCGAAGATGATCGGGATCTGCGACATCGCAAGGATGATGCTCGGGCACAGGGTCAAGCTGATCGCGCCGTCGGTCAAGGGCAACTTCATGCGGGCGCATTTCCGGGCCGGCCTTGAGGTCAACCCCAACCCGTTCCGGGTGGCGCGGGCCTTGAGCCGGGCCAGGCAGCTTCTGGCCGGTCCAGACGCGGCGCCGGACTTCGCGGCAGGGGAGAAGCGGGTGGCGCTGATCGGCCATTTCTACAATGTCGAGGACGATTTCGTTGGCGCTGCGGTCCGCTCGACTTTCCAGGAGCACGGATACCGGGTCTGCCTCAAGGACCAGCTTCCTAGTAGGATCCTGCGCACCCGGGACGAATTCTCGCAGAGGATCCGCTGGGTGTACGAGCGCGAGCTGTACAACGCCTTCCGGTACATGGTCGACAAGGTCGACGGCGTCTGCGTGCTGGTGTCGATGGGCTGCGGACCGGATTCGCTGGTTGCCGAGTTCATGCGCGAAGAGGCAAGGCAGAAGGGAGTCCCTTTCCTGCAGCTGGTTCTGGACGAACATACCGGCACAGCCGGGCTCGTCACCCGGGTCGAGGCCTTTGCCGAACTGGCCGAGCGGCGCAGGCTCGCGCAACAGGCCGGCTAGAATCTTTTTCCTGATATGAAGGCGACGTTCCCGTTCTTCGGCTACGACACGCATGCGCTGAGGAACTTTGTCGAGGACCTCGGGGCCGAGGTCGTGCTGCCGCCCAAGACCTCGAAGCGGACCATGGAGATCGGGGTGGAGAGATCGCCCGAGCTTATCTGCCTGCCGTTCAAGATAACGCTCGGCAATTTCATCGAGGCGCTGGACCGCGGTGCGGACACGGTTTTCATGGCCGCGGGCGCGCGCAAGTGCCGTTTCGGGTACTACCACTTTCTTCAGGAACTGGCGCTCAAACGCCGGGGCAAGGAGTACCGGCTGGTGCCGGTGAGCCAGTATTCGCCCTTTGAGTTCGTGTTCAGGCTGATGCCGTCGGTGTTCGGGGTGTCGCCGACCAGGGTGATATGGGCGCTGTACATGATGTTCGAGCGCAGCCTGCTCACCCAGCAGCTCAGGCAGATGCTGAACCGGAAGCGGGCGGTTGATTTCGGCGGGGCGGAGAAGCTGGAGAAAGAGGCGCTGCGCCTGGTGAAAGGGGCCAGGAACCTGAGCGACATCAGGCGCGTACGCCGACGGCTCAAGGGCATGACCGGGCTCAACGGCCAGAGGCCTGAGGTCAGGGTCGGGCTTGTCGGAGAGATCTACTTCATGATCGAGCAGTACGCGAACCAGGAGATCGAGAAGGAGCTGGCAAGGCTTGGGGCCGAGGTGCTGTTCGAGCGCAGCCTGTTCCACCACCTGATGCACCTGCTGCACATCGACCGCGGGTCGTACCGCTCGCGCCGGCTTGCCAAGCGCTATCTCAGGGAGTGCCCGGGCGGCGAGGCGATGAGGACAGTGGGCGAGGCGATCTATTTCGTCGAAAAGCTCGGGGTGGACGGCATCGTCCACATCTTCCCGTTCACCTGCATGCCGGAGAACATCGCGCTCGAAGGCCTGCACCGGCTTTCCGAGGACACCGGTGTGCCGGTGCTGTCGTTGTCGTTCGACGAGCACACCTCAAGGACCGGGATACTCACCAGGCTCGAGGCTTTCGTCGACCTGGTCAGGCGCAGGAAACGGAGCCTGGAGGCGCAGGCATCGTGAAGCCGGGTTTTGTCGGGATCGACGTGGGTTCGATATCGACCAAAGGGGTGGTGCTTGACAGCGACTACCAGGTGGTCGCGGACTGCTATCTGCGCACCCAGGGCACGCCGATCAACTCGATCCGCAGCCTGCTGCGCGAACTGGGCGACCGGGTCGACTCGACCGTCGACATCAGGGGCGCGGGCACGACCGGGTCGGCGCGCAGGCTGGCCGGTGTCGTGACCAGGGCAGACATCGTCAAGAACGAGATCATCGCCCACGCGGTAGCGGCCGGGTACTTCTATCCTGAGGCCAGGACAGTGCTCGAAATCGGGGGACAGGACTCCAAAATCATCATCCTGCGCGACGGCATACCGGTGGACTTCGCGATGAACACCGTGTGCGCGGCCGGGACCGGCAGTTTCCTCGACCACCAGGCGACCAGGCTCGGGATACCGATCGAGCAGTTCGGAGACCGGGCTTTGCAGGCCAAGAACCGGGTCAACATCGCAGGACGGTGCACGGTGTTCGCCGAGAGCGACATGATCCACAAGGCCCAGCTCGGGATTTCGACCGAGGACATCATCGCCGGGCTGTGCGACGCCATCGTGCGCAACTACATGAACACCGTTGCCAGGGGCAAGGACATCCAGCCGGCAGTGCTGTTCCAGGGCGGGGTAGCGGCAAACGTCGGGGTCAGGGCCGCGTTCGAGCGGGCTTTGGACCGGGAAATCCAGGTGCCCGGGCATTTCCTTGTGATGGGCGCGGTCGGTGCCGCGATCCTGGCTGCAGAAGAGACCGACGGCAAAGGCACCAGGTTCGGCGGGTTCGAGACCGCGGAGGTGGAGTTCGAGACCCGGGCGTTCGAGTGCGAAGGGTGCCCGAACCGCTGCGAGGTTGTCGAGACCTTGCGCGAAGGCGAGGTCATCGACCGCTACGGCGACCGCTGCGGCAAGTGGTCGCAGCTGTAGCAGCAGCTTCTTTCCGCATCCTGCCTGGCAGAGACAGCTGATTTCGGTTGAGGATTGTCTCACACCGTGAAGCGCTGCCGTTCGTTCCGCCGCAGAGACATTGGCCTGTCCGTGTCGAGCAGGTCCCAGGCAAACGCTGGCCGTACCGCTAATCGGACCGTCCCGGCTTGCCGGCAGCATGACAGATACCGGCAGAGAGCTGCGCTGCCCTGTGTTTGTGACAGTGTCCTGGACTGACACCACATTTCTCCAGACCTGCGGAGCAGCACCGGCTCAGGCAGAGCGACATTCAGTCC
>CP070680.1:188921-190938 GCA_020352555.1 Caldifarciminota bacterium
CCAAGCAGCTTGGCAGACAACCTGCCAAGCAGCATCGGAACCAGCCCGGCAAGCAGCTTGGCAAGCAGCTCTGGAAGCAGCCTGGCAAGCAACTTGGCAAGCAGCTTGGCAAGTAACCTGGCAAGCAGCCTGGCAAGCAACCTGGCAAGCAACCTGGCAAGCAGCCTGGCAAGCAACCTGCCAAGCAGCTTGGGTAGCAACTTGGAGAACAGCTCTCCGAACGGCCCCTGGGTATGGTCCTGAAACCCTGGACTTTCCTGCCAAGTGACATAAATACTGCATGTTCAGGAGGTTCGCCAAACCGGGTCCGAACAGTGGCCTACGGAGTCGGGGAGTCGTCAGTATTGTATACTTTGGTAGAATGGACCTGTTGGAGAACAGAGCTCCGGATATAGGGTCTGCGGTCGGTCAGGGCAAGCAGCGGTCAGTTCGCGGTTTCCCTGCAAGGTCCGGCTTCTGTTGACAGCGGTCCGGGGCTGACAAAGAGCAGGCACGGTTCTATTGTCCTGCTGCCGGTTACAGGGCGCCAGACCCAGGCCGGACCGCGGAGCCTGCAACTGCTCCGAAACAGCACCGCGGGCCAGTACCCGTCTTGAGCGCATCCTCCACGTCCCGGGTCGACAGACCGCGGGTGCGCCGCTACCGCCGGGCGGAGGTTCGGTTGTTGACTGGCTGCGGGCCGGTGCTACACTTGGCTGACATGGTTAGTAGTATGTCAAAATCAGTCGAGCCCGGGCAGGATGTCTGCATTCCGGACTCGCCGGACCCCGAGACCCAGAGTCCCAGGAGACATCTTCCCTCAGTCAGGCGAGGGCGGTTCGAAGTTCCGGACGGAATCTGCTGCGGTTTCTAGTGCGTATCATCCACGTTTCCGATACCCACGGCGAGAACGAAGCCATGATGCGCGTTGATAACCTCGCGATGTACCGGGCTGACTGCAGTGTGGTGGCTGTGACCGGTGACGTGATTACCGGGGCCAAGGAGACGCTGACTGCGAAGTGGAACCGTTGGCCGCAGGCGCACCGGTTTCTGGTGCGCGGGAATCACGACCGACCCGCGAGTGTCTTCGGAGACCTGCGGGGATGGACCACCGATGCGCCGAAGGTCGACCTGGTTGAAGACCTCGCATTCGTCAACCTGCCTTGGGGGGTGAAAGCATCGGACTTGGTGGGGCTGAGCGTGGCCGGCGCGACAGCCGTCGTCATCATGGTGCATTTCATCCAGCAGCTCATGGATGCCCTGACCTGGGAGAAGGTGGCAGAGCTGGTGGGCGAAAGGCCGCTCTTGGTTCTGCACGGCCACGACCACAAGGACGCACCCAAGTGGGAGGCCAATGGCGAGGCCGGCGGCAAGTCGTTCTACCGGTCCCACATCTGCAGCTGCGGGCACAAGACACACAAGTTGCGCGGGACCAGCCACATCATCGATTGGGGCGACGGCAAGCCCAGCTGCACATTCGTGCAGGGCAACGAGGGGATCGTCCCGGGCTTCATCACTCTGCTCCACTACTAGTACAGCCGCCCGCTCCGCAGGATCTTCCGAGCAGACTCAGCACGGCCAGGTTGACGTAGCCGGCATCAGGCAATAGTCTGGCAGATGGTGTCGGGTACTGAACAGCAGCCGGAATTGAGGCTGTTCCGGCCTGATGATCTGGGCGCGGTCCAGGCTGTCATCTTCCGCACGATCGACGCCTGCTATGCCGAGGTCTATCCGCCCCAAGCCCTGGCCTTCTTCAAGGAGTTCCACTCAAAGGAAAACATCCTTGAGGACTCAGGGCAGGGCCATACGTTCGTGCTCGAGGTCGACGGCCGGATTGTCGGAGCCGGCGGCCTGAGTAAAGCCACCATCAAGCGTGTGTTCGTGGACCCGGAGTTCCAGCATCGCGGCCTCGGCCAGCTGATGATGGCGCGGCTCGAGGAGCAGGCACGGGAGCGCGGAGTGACAACTGTCGACCTTGACGCCTCGCTGCCGTCCAAGCGGTTCTACGACTTTCTGGGGTACCAGGGTGACGAACTGG
>CP070680.1:191038-192125 GCA_020352555.1 Caldifarciminota bacterium
CGTTGTTCCCGGTCACGTTCGCCGTCGTCGTGTCGTAGATCAACATCTGGAACTTGTCGCGGACCGTACGAGAACTGTAGTAGGAAACACTGTCGTACTCGATCACGAACCTGTGGTTGTCCGCATCATGGTAATGGTAGACATACCCCTGGCTCTGGTAGTTCGGATACAGGTCGTCCCAGTTCAGGCAGATCGCGGGCGGCGCCTCGCTGCTCGGCAGCCCGGTGTTGTCAAAGTTCTCGACCGTGTAGTTGCCCGGACACACCCAGCCGTCCGCACTCACCGAAACCTGGGTGTACCGCTGGCCGTAGTACTTGAACGGGCCGAACTCAGCCGGCAGGTCGACCACCAGCACGTCGTCGTTCTGTGGGAAGACGAGCTGAGTTCCCACGCCGTTGATCTCGAACCACTCGTATCGCGGCGCCTCGGTGTAGCTCGAGTCCGCGTCGTCGTACGCCCAGTAGAGCGACGGACGCCTGGGCCCGTCTGGAATCGGGTCCACTGCCTGGATTGCGCCGACCTGAAGGTTGAACGACAGGGTCTTGGCATACCCGCCGGCAGCTGACACGTAAAGGGTGCAAGGTATCTCGGTCTCAGGCGGCATCGTAGCGGTCATGACAACGAACCTGTCCGTATCGTTCATAGCCGTGCTGTCAGCCATGATCCGGCCGAAGCTGCCGAACGAATCGCTTACCGTCATCCTCGAATCGCCCGACTTCAGGACCGCGGTCACGCCATTGGCATGGCCGAACCCGGTGTTCTTCAGCAAGACCATCAGCTCCGCGGTCTCGTTCGGGTCGAGCCGGCCGTTGCCGTTGCCGCCGGCCATGGTGTCGATGACCTGGTAGTCAGTGTAGGCCAGGTTCGGTGCCCCGACCCTGACATAGGCATTTGACATCCACACCGAATCATCGGCGTCCCTGGCCTCGACTTCGAACACCACCAGGTGCCCGTTGGTGCATCCGATAGCGACCTCGAACTCAAACCCGTCATTGCCGGTGTGCGCACTGTCGCGCCCGGGCAGGTCGCCGAGGTTCTTCGCCGAATCGTTCACTGTGATGAAGCCGTCCGCTGTCCGCAGCTTGAC
>CP070680.1:192225-193914 GCA_020352555.1 Caldifarciminota bacterium
GCTCGAGTGTAGCCGGCCCTGAGGAAGAAACCGACCTCGTTCGGCCGGTCCGGATTCGATACGTTGACGATCCGCAGACCGGAATCCCCGTTGGCAACGAACGCGAGGTCCTCCCTCACCGCAACGTCCAGCGCCGGGTCGGGCGTCGGCAAGGAACCGAGGCCCTGCGGCCCGTGCGGGTTGGCCACATCGACTATCCGCAGTCCCTCGGTACCGTAAGCGACATAGGCGATGTGCCCTCTGACCGCGACCCGGTGGGCGATGCCGGGCGCGGCATAGCTCCCGGTCTCCATCATGCTGGTCGGGTCCGATACATCGATGATCCGCAGCCCTTCGGCCCCGGCCGCGACATAGGCGTACCCGCCAACCACGACGACGTCGTTGGCACTGCCCGGGACATCGAGTTGCCCGGCTTCGAAAGGCATGGCTGTGTCGGATACGTTTACCGCGTACAGTCCGGCGGCTCCGGCCGCGACCAGCGCGTGGTCGCCCTTGGTCGCGACCCCGTTGGCCACTCCAGGCACTTCGACATACCCGAGTTCCTCCGGGTCGGTCGGGTCTACCAGGCTCACCACCCTCAGGCCTCCGGAGTAGTCGGCCACCACCGCGAAGTCTGCTCCGACCGCCACATCATACGCAAGGCCAGGCGTGTCCAGCGCCCCAACCGAATCCGGGTTCTGCGGGTCCGACACATTGATTACCCTCATCCCGGCAAGGAAGTCGGCCACCAGCGCCAGCGTGTCGGCCAGAGCAACCTTGTGCGCAGCCCCGGGCGTATCCAGCGAACCGACCTCGTTCGGGTTCTGGGCATCCGAAACATCGACGACCCTCAGGCCCTGGTGGTCGCCGGCAACATAGGCATAGTCGCCGGACACGGTCACGCCGTTGGCAAGTCCGGGCGTGAGGTAGGACCCGACTTCGACCGGGCTGCCCGGGTCAGTGATGTCGATGACGCGCAGTCCCATCATCCAGTCCGCGATGTAGGCGTAGCTGCCGGACACGTCGACCCCATAGGCACTGCCCGGAGTGTCAAGTGCCCCGACCGAATCCGGGTTCTGCGGGTCCGACACGTCGATGATCCTGAGCCCGGACGCCTCGTCGGCCAGATAGGCGAGCCCGGCCTCGACCACCACGTCGACCGCCCGGCCCGGCGTGTCGATCCGGCCCAGCAGCGCTGGCCGGGCAGCATCGGACACGTCCCATATCTCCAGGCCTTCCAGGTAGACGGCTGCATACAGCCGGTCCGACTCGTACCAGAGCCCTCGCACCAGGCCGCGAGTATGAAGACGCTCGGTCACTATCTCGGGATCGGCCGGGTCGGAGATGTCGACGACGTACACGCCGCCGCCCGCACCGACAAACGCGATGTCGCGCGCCTGGTCAAGCGCGACGGTGTACGAAGGGCCGAACGGCCAGTTGCCGAGAAACCGGCAGTTCGACGAGTCGAAAGGAAACAGGTCCAGACCGGCGTCCAGCGACGGCTGGGATGCCGTTGCAGCGCAGCAGACGACAAGCGACAGACACAACGTTCTCATTATCACAAGTCCTCCTTGGTCTCCTACACTGTGCGGAGATTCGACCGCCTGTCAATACCCCGCTGCCGGGCTCTGCACCTTGAATCACTGCCCGCCCTTCATACACTGAGCCGATGCGGTCGGCACTGCTCCTGCTCCTGCCCGGACCGCCGCC
>CP070680.1:194014-195022 GCA_020352555.1 Caldifarciminota bacterium
CAGCCTCTGCGCCAGGAGCAAGGCCGTGACCCACGGCTGGCGCACTGTCCCGCCGTGGCGCTCGATTTCCCGCCGGATACCGGCGAGCAGCTTCCGTCTTGCCTCAGGCTCGAGCATGATGTGACTCGACTGCGTGCCCATGCCACGGATGTAGTCTTCTGCGCTCGACTCCGTTTCCCATCGATACTCCCGGACCCGGATTGGTGTGAACCGGCCCGACGCCTCGAAATCGGCCTTCTGTTTCTGGAGTCGTTCTTCCCACGGCGTGACCTCGACCATCTGCGGCGCGTGCCTGCGATAATGCTCCTGCATGCTCTGGAACGGCTCGGCCTCTGGCCGGACGTGGAAGTTCCAGAACACGGCCAGGGTCCCGCCCGGTTTCAGTACTCCGGCCGCGCGCGTGTAGCCCACAGTCGGGTCTACCCAGTGGAACGCGGTCCCGGAAATGACCAGATCAAAGTGTTCGGGCTCAGATTCCCAGTCCTCGAATGCGGCGTTCACGACCTCGACCCCCGGAAACCCGGCCAGGTTCTGTGTCGCAATCTCTGCCAGCCGGTTCCCTATTTCAAGACACACCATGTGATACCTTCGCTCGGCAAACGGCCGGGTCGCCTGTCCGGTGCCGCACCCGACTTCGAGTATCCGGGCTTCAGCCTGAATCCCGGACAGCTTGATGATGTCCTGAACCAGCTCATCCGGGTACCCAGGCCGCACCTCGTCGTACAGCTCTGCGACCCGGTCGAACGACATCCGGCGTTCGTCCTTCACCCCACCTTGTATCCGCCCCCAACCGGCTGTCAACAGCACAGCTCCTTCTCGTCTCACAGACCCGCCGGTTGGAGGCTCGGTCGAACGCTGTTTCAGAGGCTCTGGCAAAGGCTCATTTGAAGGCTCTGTCAAAGGCTCGCTCAAACGCTCGGTCAAAGGCCAGTACAAGCGCTCTGACAAACACCCGGTCAAACGCCTGCGCAATCACTCGGCCAAACGCTCAAAGAATCGCTCTGTCAG
>CP070680.1:195122-197686 GCA_020352555.1 Caldifarciminota bacterium
TCGACTCTGCCCTATGCCGGGTTCATGGTGAAGCCGGACCCGTTTGTTGAGGGCCGGGTCTATATCAGCGGCTATATACGCGACGGCAGCATCGGCAAGATGGCGATGTTCATATCGACCGACTTCGGCGCGACGTGGACCCCGTCGATTGCGGACTCGGTGGGCAACTCCTACGGCTACTGCTGCGGGGTCAGCACGGTCGACTCCGGTGTGGTCTACATCGCCGGTTCGGGCGGCAAGCTCTACCGGTCGACCGACCATGCCGAGACGTGGGAACTGCGCAACTCCGGTCTGGGCACGGCGGTGCTGTACTCAGTGTCTGAGAATAGCGCAAACCCGGACATACTGATTGCGGGAACCACCAGCTACGGCGTGTACCGGAGCACAGACGCCGGGCTCAACTGGGCTCGCACCGGGATGATGCTGCGGGCCTACTACGCCGAGTTCTCGGCCGCGAATCCGGCGTACGGGTATGCGGCGTACGACACGGTGTTCGTGACCACGGACTCGGGCGCGACCTGGTTCCAGCCTGACCCTGGGATCAGGCAGACCTATGCCAAGGGATTCGCGGTCCATCCGACCGAGGGCGAAGTCGCCTACGTTTGCGGGACCAACGGCTGCTTCAGGACCGAGGACCACGGCACGAACTGGGCCGAAGCCCATGCCGGGATGAAGGTTTCGCAGATATCGACGATATCGGTGAATCCTGAAGACCAGAACCGGATCTACCTCGAGTTGTACCAGAACGGGGTGTACAAGACAGCGGACTGCGGCGAGACCTGGACCAGGTGCAGTGATTTCCTGTCCTGCGGCAACATCTGCGGAATCGGCGTGGAGCCTGGCGCTGACGCCGATATCCTGTACGCGCTCGAAGGCGCGGGCTGAGGGGCTGCAGAGCTCTTCAAGAGCACAGACGGCGGGACCGTCTGGAACGAGATCGACTCATACTACAACGACGGCGGCTGCTGCATCGTGCATCCGGAGAGCACTCACATCGTGCTGACCGGAGGCAACGGGCCAAGCCCCTACCCGATGGCGGTTTCGCGGTCGACCGACCGCGGAACCAACTGGGCAAGACACAGCCTGTCAGGGTCGGACCGCGGGTCTGCATGGGCTCTGGCAGTGGCGCCTTCAGACCCCGGCGTCATATACGTGGGCGGATACGTCACCACCGACGGAGCGACCTACAAGTCGACCGACTACGGTGCATCCTGGTCTGCGACCGACGCCTCGCCACCTGACACGGTCTACGGACTGGCAGTGGATGCTCGAGACGCCAACACCGTCTTCGCGGCGACCGCCACCGGCCAGTTCATGACCACTGACGGAGGCGCGACCTGGAATTCCTGCGGAGGAACGCCTGACCTGCAGGCGGTGGTGTGCTTCCCAGGGTGCCCGGATACCGTGTTCGTGGGTGGCGAGACCGGGGTCCATGTGTCCTATGACGGCGGACAGACCTGGGAGTCCTTGAACCAGGGACTCGAAGGGCGCCAGGTGAAGTGCCTGGCGTTCTCGGTTACCGACGAGCCTGACCTGCTTGCCGGGACCGTGGGCGGAGCCGTGTACGGGTATTCGTTTCCTACCGGGGTCAGAGAGAGCAGGCCCAGGCTTCGCGCCATTCGGGTGGACGTGTATCCGAATCCTGCGGGTAGAATCGCGCGGGTCCTGCTGCCGGCCGGGTCCAGTGCAGGAACTGCGCGGCTCTGGGACGCGGCCGGCAGGTGTGTGCTGACCCGGCGGGTTGAAGGAGCAGGGCTCGACCTGGACCTTGCTTCAGTTCAGCCCGGTGTCTACCACCTTGTCCTGACGCACGGAGAGGAGAAGTACAGGAGCAGACTGATCGTTGCCCGCTAGCGCGGGCCATCGTGCGACCGGCCGGGCTTGCCCGGCCGGTCGCTCTCCGGCCCAGAGGTTTGACAACTCGAAGCGCGGCGGCTAGCCTGAGAGCGGTACTGAAATGGACATCCGGACCTCAGCAGTCCTGTTCGCGGCGAGTATCGTACTTGCCCTGAGCTGCGTATCCGATGTCCCGCCGACGGTTCCGCTGGTCCGGATCGCCGAAACCGCGCAGCCGGGCGATACCATGTGGGCCAGGGTACGGAGTACTGACCGGAACCGGGGATTCATCGCTTTCCTGTTCGACTGGGGCGACGGGTCGGACGAGAACTGGAGCGCGGAAGTTCGGTCAGGGGATACGCTTTCACGGGCCCATGCATACCCGGACACCGGCCGGTATTCGGTCAGGGTAAAGGCCAGGGACCAAGAGGGCAATGAGTCCGAGTGGACGGGCGGCAACGAGGTCGTTGTCGCATACGACGGGCCGTTCGTGTCCGACGAACCGCGTGTACCTGAAACCGCATACCCGGACACGGCCCTGTGGTTTACGGTATCCGCCGGGCACGTCCGCGAAGACAGCGTCAGTATCCAGTTCGACTGGGGCGACGGACAACAGGGCGAGTGGTCGGGCTTTGTCGCGCCGGGCAGTCCGGTCCTGGACAGCCATCGGTTTGCAGCCCCGGGTCGCTATTCGGTGAAGGCAAGGGCAACGGACCGGGACGGCAACA
>CP070680.1:197786-199016 GCA_020352555.1 Caldifarciminota bacterium
CTGCCGGAGTCTACCTGCTTAGGCTCGAGACCGAAACCACGACCCTGGTCCGCAAGCTCGTGCTCGAACGCTAGAAAGGGTATCTCAGACCAGTTCGCGCACGGCGAGGTCCTTCCTCTTCGTCCAGGACGACAGACCGCCGTGCGCTACTGAATCACAATCTTGCAGACCGCTGACCGCGTACCACTGTCTGCCCGGCTGTCATCCTGAGCGGAGCGCCCCTACGGGCGCGCAGTCGAAGGATCTCTCAGCGCTGAATCAGGACCTTGCGGACCGCTGTCCGCCCAGCGCTCACAGCTGACCGCTCCCCCCTCTCCTTCACCTCTCCCCCTCAGGGGGCTTGGCGAAGCCGGACGGAACGCCCGAGGGTAGGGTGCACGATGGACCTCGGTCGATGCCGCCGAGGCATGAGTTACCCTGTCGCTGTTTACTACCTTCCGCGCGCTAGAACCCTTGACTCCCAGAATCTCCTGCTGCGATGCAGACCTGGCTCGCTTGGCGGATGCGGTCAGGATTCCAGGATCGAGACCACCCGGGCTACGACCTCGGCCGTGCGCTCGGGCTTGAGCACTCCGACCCGGTACAGGATGAGCGAGCGGTCGGCCGTGAATATCCGATTCGGCCTGATGCGGCTTGGCTTTCTCAGTCCACCCTCAGCGAAATCAGCATCATCGACAGGTAGTGCATACCGGTCCGTGGAGGCCTGGCTGGTTATCTGGACCAGGATGACATCGTCTCCTTCGAGCCGGGCCAGGACGAGCGCCGGCCGCCGCTTGGCAAGAGAAAGGTCAGTGAAAGGAAACGGAACGACGACTACGTCGCCCTTTACAGGTCTTTCCACGCCTCGTCCTCCTCGGGTCGCAGCCAGTCCTTGGCCAGGACAGACTCACTGACCGCTGCGCAGGCGTAGGCGTCGCGGGCGATGCGCTTCTTCAGGAACAGGACGAAGTCCAGGACTTCGCCGAGGTACGCCTCGGGCACTCCGTCAACTTCCTTGAGAAGAGCTTCTCGCTTGGTCATGATTCGTACCTAGCTGAATTCTAGCATGCGGCAGACCTTGGTCAACGGGACCATCGGTTCAAGCAGGCTTCTGTGCCACACCAAGCCGGATGTCAATGGTGTCAGGCTTTGGACTGCGGCAGCCCCCACGCCCGCGTCATTGCGAGGCCGTCTGCGGCCGTGGCAATCTCTTCTGGACGCGGGCTCGGGGCAGGCTCCGCTGCCGCTTTC
>CP070680.1:199116-201430 GCA_020352555.1 Caldifarciminota bacterium
CGGGCGCATCTACTGCAGCAACTCCGGTTCAAACACAGTCAGTGTCATCGACTGCGCAACCGACAGCCTTTTGGCCACGGTCGCCGTCGGCAGCGGCCCGCAGGCCCTCTGCGCGAACCCGGACGGCAACCGGGTCTACTGCGGAAACACACTCAGCAACAACGTCAGCATCATCGACGGTGCCACCCATGCGGTTCGAGCCACGGTTCCGGCCGGAGATATGCCGATCGCCCTGTGCTGGTCACCACGTTCTAACAAGGTCTACTGCGCGTCGAGCCGGGGCGACGACATCACGGTCATCGACGGTGACGGTGACAGCGTCCTCACGAGCTTCCCGGTTGGGGACAAACCCGACGTCATCTGCTGCGACACAGCCGACAACCTGGTGTTCTGCGCCAACCAGGCCGACAACACCGTGGCGGTGGTCGACTGCTCCGCCGACAGCGTCGTGGCCGTACTGCCGTCCGGAGACTACCCCTGGGCCATCGCCTGGAACATGGCCAGCAACCGGGTCTTCTGCGCCAACTGGAACAGCTGCGACGTCACCATTATTGACCCCGCGGTGCCTGCTGTGGTGGACACAGTCAATATCGGCGACTGGCCCACGGCCGTCCAGCTGGACGATGACAGCGGCCGCATCTGGATCGCCAACCTCTGGAGCCGCAATCTCGCCTCGTTTGGACGGGAAGGCCGCGACGTCGCCTACGTTCCGGTCCACGCCGCGGCCCAGGTGCTGGCCTTCGATCGCCTGAACCGCAAATTCCTCACTCTCGACCAGAGCACCGGATCCGCAACGCTTGTCGATGCCGACCTGCGGACGGTGGGGGCGGTGCTCGGCGTCGGTCGCTGGCCCGTGGCCGCGACATGGAATCCGGGCGACACCTGCTTCTACGTCGCCAACCAGCTTGACAATTCGGTGTCAGTCATCGACGGCGCCCTGGACAGCGTTGTTGCCACGGTCCTGGTCGGCCCCCGGCCGCGCGGGCTCTGTCACGTCGGCCCCGCCAACAAGATCTACTGCGCAAACGGCACGGGATCGAGCGTGTCGGTCATTCAGGGCGGCACCCACCAGGTGGTCGCTACGGTTCCGGCTGGCGACGGGCCGCTCGAGCTCTGCCACAACCCGATCGAAGATCAGGTATTCTGCTCGAACAACAGCGGGCACACCGTGACCATCATCGACATTGGCGCAGATACCGTCGTCGCGACCGCCGAGGTCGGCGACCAGCCCAGCGCCCTTGCCTGCAACCCGATCGAAGACCTCGTCTACTGCGCGGACGCCGGCCGCGTGACCGCGATCCGGCCTGACGGGACTATAGCGGCCACAATCTACCTGGGGTCGACACCTGGAAGCATGACGTGGTCCCAACGCGGCAACCGTCTCTACGTTGCCGGCCGCGGCTCAAACGCGGTCAGCGTCATCGACTGCCGGACCAACACACTGCAGACGACTTTGTCGGTCGGCGACGAACCCGTTGCCCTGGCATGGGACGACAGCCAGTCCCGGCTCTATGTTGCCAACCATGCCAGCTCGGAAGTCACCGTCATCCTCGACACCACGCTGGCGGCCGTAGATGAATACCCGAAGCTAGAGACGCGCCCCGCCAACGGCTCCGTGCTTGCTGGAGCAATTGTGCGTCTCCACGGACAGATGCGAGCCAGCCTGTTCGACGAAACCGGCCGACTGGTGCAACGACTTGGGCCGGGTGACAACGACGTCCGCACCCTTGCCCTAGGCGTCTATTTCATCGTCTCGACCGAGAACTCAGCGGTCCCGGCCCGCAAGCTCCTGATAGCCAGATAGCTTCACCCTCTAGAAGGCCTCCTGGTCCCAGGGCACGTAGTCGATCGACGCCCGCACCCATATCTGCCACCAGGTTGGCTTGTCCGGTCGCTGCTGTACCAGTTCCAGCCCGGGCGCCGAAACCGCAATCTTGTAGTGGGTCGGGTTGGACGACTCATTCTTGGCCCCGACGTCGTCGGTCCAGTACCACCAGTAGGTCCACCCACCCGAGCCGTCCGGCTGGCTGTCCTTCCTGGGCCCGATCTGGAACAGGGTGAAGGTCCCTTCGTCGGCCCTGAACTCGTACCTCAGGTCAGACGAGTCGCTGAACGGCGACTCCTGAGTCCCGTCCCGCTTCCGGTCCCGGTTGTTCCACGCAATCTCGAGCCTGAACTTGGCGTGGCAGTCTTTTTCCGCGTCCGGGGTCTCCAGTTCGTAGTACCAGTCGGTCTCGTCCAGCACGTGTATCTCGATGACGTTCTCGTAGTCGTCGCAGCACCCGCAGTCGAAGTCGAGATACACCGCGCCGGC
>CP070680.1:201530-205615 GCA_020352555.1 Caldifarciminota bacterium
CTGAAACAGGCGAAGCTCACACCCGAGGAACTGGCCGAACTCCTCTAGCCTCCGCCACGCCACCCGCCTACCGGTCGCACCTGCATCTCTCTCGGCCCTTTGTGCTGCGACTTCGGAGCAGGTACCACCAGACAGCTCACCCCGAATGCCAGCCTCTGAAGCAAACTCCAGTCCGCGCACTCGCCGTTGGACCGGTAAGAGAATATTACACAGGTAGCAGGCGATCGGTTCGAGAGTCGCAGTCAGGCGTCGCGTCGGCCGTCGCGGACGCCCGGTGTGGACCGGTCGGCAAGTTCCTTCTCGATCCTGTCCGCCGACTTCTCCGCCTGCTCGAGCCGCTCGGCAAGGGAGATACCCAGCCGCTTGCGCTCGGCTTCGGACTCGGCCCGGACACGATGAAGCCAGTCTATCCAGTCCTGTCCGTCAATCTTCATACTTGAGCACCTCTTCCGGGGTCCTGATACTCAGGACCTGGTATCCTTCGCGCAGGTTTACAGCGCATATCCGCCGCTCGGCCCCCCGGCACATTCAGCATCGAAGTGCAACGAAGCGGGCGGCAGCCTCTAGTGGTGTCTTGAAGCCGAGGCACTTCGTCGGACGGGTATTGATCGCGTGTTCGACCCGCTCGATCTCGGTCTGAGTCAGTCTAGCAAAGTCGGTCCCCTTTGGGAAGTGGTAGCGTATGAGGCCGTTCCGGTTCTCGCAGGTGCCGCCATCGCCCGCGGCGCATACTACATCTGTCTCGACACGCCCGGATTCAGGGCGGTGAAGAAGGCGGTAGTGATGAAGTAGGCTGAGAAAGGAACCAATGCATGCGGCGGGGCTTTCGCCCCGCCGCTGCCCTGCAGGGAGGAAGCGGTCTCCGCCGCGGGGAACCAAGGGTCCAGCTCTGCCTCAGCCGAGAAACAAGGCATGCCTGCCGAGATGTTCGGCAGGCGGCATGGCAAATGGAGATTGTATGGAAGGGGGGGGCAAGCGCTGTTGCCAGCGTCGTTTGCCTCATGACAGATGCGCGTCCTTGCGTTCGGATCTGCGGCTCCTTTGATGCCTGCTGCAGAATACGGCCAGGAACGCAACGGAGAGGAGATGCCCAGTTGTGTATGTATCTGACTTTCAGCAGCTTACCAGTTGCTCTTGACTGGCACGGTCGGTGCTGCAGTATGCCGCTCAAGACAAGCGCCTGATGGGCGCGGCTGACTACCAAGGCCGCGTCTCGGGCTGTCCCTGACAGAAGACAGCCTTCGCAGCCAGCCGAAGCAGTCGGGCAGAGACACAGGAGGCTCAGATGATGAGCAAGGCGATGACCGCAGTCATCCTGGCGTGCGGTCTGCTGTGCGCACTGGCCAGGGCAGACGAACTTCCCCAGCCGACCGGCATCAACACCTACACAACGCACGACGGATCGCCGGCACCCGAGTGCAGTGTCGTATGCTGGCGCACCCAGGTGCCGTACGCCGGCTGGAACTACCACTCCACACACAACACAAACGAACAGTGGTGGCCGGAGTACCACAACCGTCTTCGATGGGGTGCAAGTTCGCTGGGCGAGCCCAAGATCGTGATCGATACCCTCTGGTACCACACCTTCATGGGCAAGAAGTACATTGACGGGCTGTGGTGGTACTCTGAGTGGAGCCTCGGGGTCTACTATGGCAGTGCGAACCAGTACACCTACCGGGAACTCGATTTGTCGCTAACCGAGTACCCTGGCGACCCCTCGAATATCCAAATCGAAGAGTGATGCGGGTGACCTAGCAGGCCAGGACGCGGGCAGGCCAGGCCCGTTCGTTGGCCTGCCTGCCCGCGCGTAGCCTGTCTCAGGCGACAACATCAGCATCGGCCTGTTGACATCGACTGAGGTCGCGCTAGCTTACTATATGACTTGAGGAGGCCCAATGCTAACAGCGAATAGCGTCAACTCCAGCATCACCATCCGGGGCTGGTATCCACTTGGTCTCGTCTATCTACTTGCGCTCGTGTCCTTCGCCCATGCCCAGCGGGTCGAGAAGGCCATACTGCTGCCGGATGAGAATGCCGGTATCAGCTACCCGGATGTCCTGTGTCACATCGAGACCGAAGACCACGTCTATGTCTCCGGCTGGGTCTCGAGCGGCGTGGTCGTCCTTGATGCTGACGCGCTCCGCAGGACCGGTCGCTACGAGACTGGATACGGCGTGACTGACCTGGCCTGGAGCCGGGGTTACAGCCGGGTCTACTCCGCGGACTTCTACGACAGCACGGTGACGGTCTATGATGCTAGGGCTGGACAAGTGATCGCCACGATTCCCGGGCTGGCCCGACCCTATCGGCTACTGCTCGACGAGCCGCGAGACAAGCTCTTCGTCATCTGCGACTACAAGCTCGTCGCGGTGGACCTGACCGCGAACTCGGTGCAGGCCGAGATTCCAATACCAGCCGACCCGATAGCGATGCTCGCGGACACAGCCCGCAACCGGCTGCTTGTGACCGGTTCCCACGACAGCCTGTACTTCGTAGACCCCGACGCCGACACGGTCATCAGGGCGCTCCCGGTACCAGTTCAGGGCTACCTGGACTTGGTGGCATTGAGCGAAACCAGCCACAAGCTGTACATCACCGGGTCGTACTCGAGCTCACTTGTCACGGTTTGCCTTGATAGCGACAGCGTCGCCGCGGTGGCCCCGCTCGGCGGCCAGCACTGGTCCATCCTCTGGCACCCGGGCCGGGACCTGCTCTACATCGGCTCGTCTGCGCCGGGTCTGAGGGTCTTCGACTGCCGGACCGACAGCCTCATCAAGACCTTCGACGAGGTCGGGTCCGTGATGGACATTGCGCAAGACACCGCGCAAGGCCGCGACAGGCTGTGCATATGTGCCAGCCCGCCGCTCGGCATCCCGGGCTACGTGTACATAGTGGACTGCGAGACCCAGACGCTTCAACACATGCGGCGGGTGGGCAGGAGGATGGCGAGGGTGCTGCCGGTTCCCGGCCGCGACCAGCTCTGGGTAGCAGACCGCGAAGGCAGCGCGGTTGCAGTTCTTGATGGCGCTACGCTAGAACCGCTGGCCTGGCTTGATGTCGGGACCAAGGTCGCGGCCGTGGCCTGGAACTCCATCCACAACCGCCTGTATACGGCCAACGCCCGGTCCTCCAATGTCACGGTGATAGACGGCAACGACCTGACAGTGGTTGACACGATCAGTGTGAGCCCTGCCCCTAGTGATTTGCTCTGGGTGCCGGAGCTCAACAAGCTCTACGTGGCCACCCAGGTCGAGCACCGGATTCACGTCATCGACTGCGACGCAAACCGGGTCGTCGCCACTCTGCCCGGCCGCGGAGCCTACAACCACCTTGCCTACAGCCCGACCAGCAACAAGGTCTACTGCAGTGTGTACAGCATCGCCGAACGGCTGGACTCCAGCGTCGTCATCGTGATTGACGGCTCCAGCAACCAAATTCTGACCGAGATCATGACCGGGCCGAGCGCCAGCCGGCTGTTCTGGTATCCGGACAGCAACTGGATGTACTGCGCCCGGTACCGTTCAATTTCGGTCATCGACTGCGAGACCGACAGCATCATCACTACAATACCTGACCTTGAAGGCCCGTCTGAGATGGTCATGAACCCGACCAACAACTCCATCTACGTGGCACATGGTTCCCCTCCCGCCCCTCCGTTCGAGTTGCTGGTCATTGATGCTCCGACTCGCAGCATCCGCAGGCGCCTGACTCTTGACGGATGGCCCTACCCGGTGGCCTGGAACAGCGAGAGGAACGAAGTCTACGTGGGGGTGGTGGAAGAAGGCCAGGTCTGCGTGGTTAACTGCGAGACCGACAGCATGGTCGCCACGATTGCCACGCCTGGCGCGGGGTATCTCGTGGACATTGTCTGGAACTACGTTGACGACAAGCTCTACTGCCCGGACATCATCGCCAACACGGTGTACATCATCGACGTCGCCACTCGGCAGGTGACCGGGATGCTCCCGATCCGGAGCTGGCCGCTTGAGCTGGCCTGGGACCCGGTGGCCAACCGCATCTATGTACCTACGTGGGAAGGCAGCAACGTGACCGTGCTGAAGGGCGGCCCGCCTGGAATCGCCGGA
>CP070680.1:205715-208995 GCA_020352555.1 Caldifarciminota bacterium
AGGCAGTAGGTCCGGCCGCCGCTCGAATCAGTCACCACGCCGACAACCTCAGGCCTGCCGTCCTGGTCAAGGTCTGCCACTGTGGGCGCGCCGACCGAGAACCGCGCGTCCTTGCCCGGGCGGAAGGTCCAGACCGTATCACCGGTTTCAGGGTCGAGGCAGAGAAGCCGGTTGGCGTACACCTCATAGCAGAAGACCTCGAGCATCGAATCTGCGTTGATGTCTCCGAGCGCGGTCGAGGCGATGCAGTTCTGCACAACGCCCTGGCCGGCCAGTGTCCTACGCCAGACCGAATCGCCGTCAGCGGTGAGCCGGTAGACCGCGAGCGGGGTGGACACGACTACATCCGCCTGCCCGTCATTGTCGATGTCTGCTGCCAGGGGGGATGAAACCGCGGGGAAGTACTGGCTCGCGGGCTCGAACCGCCACTGCTCCACGCCTGCGGTGTCCAGGCAGTAGAGCCGCTTGTTTCCGGGTACGAGCAGCTCGGGAACGCTGTCTGCGTCAAGGTCGAAAAGCCCGCTCGCTGACATGCCTGGCCCGTCCAAACGCCGGGTCATCATCAGGCCGATATCCCAGGCCCTGCTGCCCGCTGCGGCGAGCAGCAGAATGAGCAGAAAGGCTGTCGTCCTCATCCGTGCCATGGCTGGATTCTATGCGCGGGCTGCGTGGTTTGTCAAACTCACCGGGCGCGTTGCTCCGCAGACTGCCTGGCTCAGGACAGGCGCGGCTTCAGGAGCCGATGTTGAGGTTGATCGCCCGGGTCGTAATCTTGCCGCAGCGGCAGCGGACCGACACGAACACGGCCAGGCTGCGCGGCCTGCCCAGCGGCGGAACCTGGAACTCGGTGCCGGTGCCTGCGCCCACGACGTGTTCGTCATCGTCCTGCTCGGTCACCCGCCAGTAGTGACCGAGGATGGCGCACTCCTCGTCCTCGTCGCAGCTGGTGAAGAACTTGAGCTCAGGCCGGCCCCGGTCGACAAAGTCATAGGTCGTGCCGATGCCGACCTTCACGTCGCCGACATAGATCGAATCGATCCGGCACCCGCACATCAGCTCGGGCTGCTGGTGATACCAGAAGCCGTTGACTTCGCTCGTGCCCAGCACTTTCATGCCGGACATCGCATCGACCTGCCACGCGTAGCGCCTGCCCTTGTCGAACATCCGGCCTGAGACCGGGAAGCGCAGGCTGACCCGGCTCAGTCCTGACGTCTCGAACCAGAACGGGTTGGCTTTCAGCGCCTCTTCGTCGGTCTGGCCTTTGAGCACCTCGGCGATCCTGACACGGTAGGTCACCGCGCTGCGCGGCACCGGCATCGGCCTGGTCCAGCTGAACTGGGGAAATCTTGCCCTGACGTCCTCGTCGTCGCGCGGCAGCATCAGCCGCGGCGGGCCCGGACGTTCGACCCTTGTCGTATAGCTGTCGCCGACATTGTCCGGCATGAGCAGCACCCGGTAGCTGTATTCGCCTTCAGGCAGCTCACCGGTCCGGAGCACGAAGAACTCGTACCCGGGCTTTGCTTCCTGGTCCCGGACCTTGATGTCTGCCAGCCGAAAGGTCGTCCTGCCGAGTTCGACGTCGAACGGCCAAGTTGTGGCCCAGAACACCCGGCCGGCCTTGCGCTCGCTGACTTCGCCCTTGAACCAGCGGTTGTGCAGCACGCTGTCCGGGTTGTAGACATCGACCCACCACAGGTTCTCGGTGCCCAGTTTGCCTTCGGGCGGCAGGTGCAGTCTGAGCATGACCCTGGCTCCGGCAATCCAGCACCCGATCAGCACCAACAGCAGCAGGCGTTTCATCACATTCAGATACACCCTGATTCGCCTTAAGTCAAGCGCAACGGACGTTTGACACTGCCGATTCGGGCAGACATAATGCTGCCGTGAGGAAAGTACAGAAAACGCGGAAAGGACAAAGGACAAAGCCCGGATTCGCGCTGGAGCCTTTCTGCCTTCCGCCTGTTCCTGGTCAGAGGCGTTGTCACATCTCAACCGCGTTGCCGGTTCTCCTGCTGCTCGCAGTCCCGGCCTGGGCCAGCATCTGGGGTGCGCACTACGGCGACAGCCCGTCCACGCCCGGTTTTGTGGACGGCGGGGCCTGGAATCCTTCAGGCCCCTGGGTGGTCGACGTCGCACTCGCCACCCTGGGCACCGAGGTGTCGCTCATCCCGGACGGAGGCAAGCCTTTCTACCAGATGGTAGTCGGTTGCGACGACCCGGACGTCGCCGACTTCGCGGCGATGTGGTTCGAGCACATCGACAACCCGTTTGCCGACAGCCTGCACCCGACCGGGCGCCAGGCCTGGTGCACCGAGGCGGTCTGCTACTGGCACCACAAGGCCGGGATTCCGTATGCCAACGGGTTCCGCAACTCCACCTGGGTCCACGGCTGGCAGTACACCACCAACGGAGACCTGGCCGGTTTCTTCCGGGCAGAGGAGGATCTCGGGGCAAGGGGACGCTGGATAACCCCGGCCGAAATCGACTACGACAACTTCTGGCCTGGCTGGAACGCGCCATGTCCTGGTGCCTTTATCCAGCGCCGGAGATACGACCCGCAGGGCGACTCCTGGCTCCCGAACACCGGGCACAGCCAGATGGTCGACGAGATGACGGTGTACCAGACCACTGGCGGCCGCATCGTCCGGGTCAGGCTCGACCTTGTCGAGGGCAATTCAGGCGCCAAGGTTCGCGACGACCATTTCTACGACGACGTGCTCGCGTCTTTGCCCGACCCTGGTGTGCCGGGAATCCGCAACTGCATCAAGGGATTCGGAATCTGCCTCGATGCATCGGGCCAGCCGATCTATGACCCGGACCGTATTCACTGGGAAACGATCATGACCGCGCGCGCCGAGCGGCACGTGCCAATGGATACGTCAGAAGCCGAAGACCTGGACCTGTGGTGGAGAGAACGCTGGGAAAGTATCATCAACTATGCTCGCCGAGTGTCCAAGGACGGCCCTATTGCCCGGGCCAGCGTTTCAGAAGTCAGGGCCGCGCGCATCCCGGATGGAACGCATCGATGGGAGTTCCCGGCCGGGCTCGACGAGAAGAACCCGCGCGGGGTAGAGGTGGAAATCGACCTGCTCGCAGACTATCCGCTGCCGGTGCGCGGACTGGTGCTGACCTGGAAGTCCGGATTCCTGCCCCAGGGCTACCGGGTCGAATGGGCCGGGTCGGACCGCAAGTACCGGGGAGTCGATGTTCCGGTGCTCAAAGATTTCGAGTTCCCGGAGGGGAACGAGCTCAGCCTGCCGGTACCGGTCAAGCTGACCGA
>CP070680.1:209095-212887 GCA_020352555.1 Caldifarciminota bacterium
CAGGCAGAGGCTGAGAGATGTCTCGACTTCGTGCGCCTTCGGCACGTGAGCCATCCGATGGCACCTGTCCCTCGGACAGCGCGCTCGACATGACAGAAGACCGACCGCTCCCCTCTGTCATTTCGACCGACCGAAGGGAGTGGAGAAATCTCTCAGAGAGATGTCTCGACTTCGTGCGCCTTCAGCACATGAGCCATCCGATGGCACCTGCCAGGAGGCAGAGCGTGCGCAATGATGGAACCTCGAAGCCTTCGTAGAGACGGGCCGGCCGCACCCGAACACCACCCAGGCCGCTTTGGGAAGCCGGTTCCTCCTGCAGGATCCGCGGCAGACCGCGGACAGCCGGCGCCTATTCTGTCACCACTACTGTCTGGTCTGCTGTCGAAGTCCTTCCGCCGGAGTCGGTGACCGTGAGCCGCACAACGAAATCCCCAGCCTGCTGGTATGCGTGAGCAGCGGACGCTCCTTCGGCCTCTCCCCCGTCTCCGAACTCCCAGCCAAACCCCGCAATCTCGCCGTCCGGGTCGGTTGATGTCGTACCGTCGAAGCTGACAGCCTCGCCGATCTTGACCGAGTCCGCCGAAACGATGAATACCGCCTCTGGCTCGGCATTGGTGCTGAACAGCACGGTCTTCGGCTCACACGCGGTCCCTTCGTAGCGCACGAAACCGACCGCGGTGTATACTTCATCGGCCACGGCTTCCGCTGAACTCCATGTCTTGGTGAACGACCGGGTCTTCCCTGGCTTCGTCTTCGGCAGGGCCAGAACCATCTCGGCCAACTGCTCCTCTGGGTCCATGACCCGAAACACGCATTCTCCTTCAAGCTCGCAGGTACCGGTATTCCTGAAGTCCAGCTTCAGTTCGATGTCGTCCCCGACCTTGAAGTGCTTCGGCCTGACGTTGAATCCGGTGACTTCACCCAGCGGGCTTCCGATGCGGATCGTTGTGCCGCCAATGGCAAGCTCGTCACCCTCGTCGTCGGTCGCTATGACTTCAAGTTCGTACACCCCGGGCTCAACACCTGCCGCCCGCCACTGCAGGGCAAGCGAATCCCTGCCCTCGAGCCTGACCTGCTTCTTTGCGACCTGACCGCCTGCATCCTCGCCCGGTATCGAAGCGCTGACCGCAAGCTGCACGTCCAGCGCCTCGCCCTGATTCTCGGTGAGCAAGGTGAGCGTTACGGTATCTCCCGGCTCGTAGGCCGCCTGCCCGGGCGTCACAGAAGTAATCTCAATCGAACTCTTGGCGTACCGGATTGCGAACTCGTAGTCGTTGAAGAACCTGACTCTCGTGGTCCTCGGGTCGTAGATGAACGGGTACACGAAGATGTGAAGTAAGGCCTTGCTGCCGTCGTAGACTGCGTTCCACCCGAACTCCTGCTCCGGGTACTCGGTCGTGATGGGCCTTGCCGCAGGCCCGAAGTCAGGCTGGACCGTGGGCAGTTTCAGGCCTGAATCGATGACAGGGCCGGTCCGCCCGGTCAGCTCGACCTCCTGCACCCGGTAGCCGGCCGTGAAGCTGACGCTGTAGACGTAAAAGGGCACGACAGGAGCACCGTCTTCGCCGGTCAGCAGTCTGCCTCCCGGGATCGAGACATGGTCCACTTCGCCGAGTCGCTTGACCTCGTAGTCCGGGAACCTGACCTTGACAGAAGCCGGCGGCTCTGCCAGGCACCACCGGGCGCACAGGACAATCCACGCGCCGATTGCGAGTATCTTCGGGTTGGTCATCAGTTGCCTCCGAACTTGGGGTCGCCGTACAGATTGGTCCCGTAGAGCATGCGCCGGTCGCCCATGTTCTGCCCCTGGGTCACCGAAAGGTCGGTCTTCCAGTCCTTCGTGATGTCCCCGAGCCTTCGGTTCGGGTACCAGAATTCCAGAAACCCGTAGGGCGGACCGACTTCGTCGTAGAACCAGCCGGTGCTCGTCATCTCGGTGTACCCGAGGAACACGGCCCCGCCCGACTTCAGGTAGGCCCGGACGATGCCGTCATTGCCGCCGTGGAAGTACTCGCCGTTGTAGCACCCGAAGCTGACAACCACCGGCCGCCGGCCTTTGGACCGCAGGTCGAACGTCGCGACATCCGACGCGCTCAGCGCATCGAACACGTGGTAGTAGCCGTGCGCCGACCAGAAGCACACGTCGTACTTCGGCAGGTCCCGGCCGAACACGTTGTCGATCAGCCCGTAGGCCGCGGTCGGGCTCCCGGCATAGATGTAAGGCCGGGCATACTCCCCGCGCCGGGCATCCTCGATAGCCTCTGCCTGATTCACCGCATCTGCTACATCGCCCTGGTCGAGCCCGTAGGGCACCCGGCGCGACACACCCTCGCTGTCGGTGAAAGGCTGGTCGCCTGCGTGCGGCGGGGGCAGCCCGATGGTGATTTCGAGCAGCCAGGCCGCGAGCTGGTGCAGCGTGAACGCGTTGAGGTTGCTGGTGTCCGGGTTCGGATGCGCCCCGCCGTTGGCCCGGCCCTTGTGACGCAACGCCTGCTGCAGCACTCGCTCGTGCCAGGAGATGAACTCCTGTCCCCAGACATTGCAGGTCATGCTCTTGTTGTCGCGCAGGTACTTCGCGCCCTGCTCGGCCGACACGGTGAAGTTGTCGCCCTTGTGGGCCTGCTCAAGCCCGGTCGCAATCCAGGCCTTGGTCCCCGAGTAGCTCGCACCACCCACGTGGTAATAGACGTCAAGGCTGTTCTGGATACCGACTCTCAGGTCATCCGCGGTCCTGCCCACGATCCTGCCGACCTTGAGCCGCGGCGCCCTTGTGGACCAGTGCAGGTTCGAGAACATGTGGTCGCTGTACCGTATCGGCCGGTCTGGCACGTTGTGCAGCGTGGGCCAGTGCGGCACCACATCGCCTTCGCCCACCAGCAGCAGGTAACCCGTAGTGGCCCAGGCCGGATTCATCCGGTTCGCCCATCTGCCCTGCTGATACAGCAGCACGAAAAGGTCGACATGGCCCAGCGGTTCAGAGTACCCGAGCACCCCGTGCTTCGCCTTTGCCAGTCTCGCCATCGTTGTCAGCAGGTCGGTAACCGACCCGGCACTGAAAAGCCCGAAGAGCTGACGCGGCACGGTCACTATCAGGTAGTCGGCAGCTCCCAGCGCCTGCGGGAAAACAGACCCAAGGTCTTTGGCCAGGCCCGGTAGGTTTCGGCAGTGCTGGTCTTCATCGAGCTGATAGCATATTCTCAGCGCATTCCCATTCGTCGGGCCGCCGAGCATGGTTCTGAGCGGCTTGCCCGACGGCTGATTGAAGTTGTGGATTATCGGCACGGCCGAGTAGCGCAGCTTCAGGATGTGACCCGGCTGCAGGGCCCAGGAACCGAGGTCCATCTCGATTGCGCTTGAGAAGCCGTTGCCCCCTGTCTTCACTTCGTGGGCGACATGTTCCCAGTTGAATAGTGTCAGGGGCAACGGGCCGCCGGGCGGTGGCAGCTTGCGCACCTGGGCATCATCGATGCACTGGAGGAACCGGCTGCTGTCCATGACCACGAAGTGGCTGACAGGCTTGTTCCCGGTGTTTGTGATCCGCAACTCGACCCTGAACCAGTTGCCGTACTGTTCAACCTCACGCTCAACCGTGAACGGTCCTCTGCCCCTCATCGGTGGCTTGGGCAACGCACTGCCGAATCCCCACTTCTCGCTGACCAGCGGCTGGATTCCTGAAGCCTCGGCTGTCACCTGCCAGGCGTACTTCCTGCCCTTCTCGATCCTCCGCCCTGATACCGGGTAGCGAAACGTTGTGTTCCGGATACCCTTCTTCACAAACCAGGCAGGATTGCC
>CP070680.1:212987-214092 GCA_020352555.1 Caldifarciminota bacterium
AGGTTGCCGGTCCCTCGCCCTGTACGCAGAACCCGGCCACCAGGTCCTGCATGTAGCGCACCGCTACGCTGTCCGGGCCTGGGATGTCATCGAGGATGCACGGGAAACGGTTCGAGGCCGTGTCTCCAGGACCCGTCAGCCTCTGGGCAGACCAGGAAACCCCACCGTCTGAAGACCTGACGGCCCAGATGTCGGCCCTCAGCCGGTTTGTCGTCGGCTCGACGTTCACGCCGTCGAACTCCTCCCAGGCAACGTACAGATTGCCGCCGTCATCTTCACCGATGCTCGGCCGGCAGGCGATGGTAGCGTTGTACCCTACCGGGGCCAGCAGGCTTTCCGGGTCTGCACGGTGAACCCGATTCCATTCCGCGCTGTCCTCTCGCCAGAGCCATATCTCGCAAGGCGCAATGTAGTTGGTGTCGCGCAGAAACGGAGACACGCTCGCCGCGATATGCAGCACCTCATCCTGGTCGAAGAACGGGAACAGCGAATAGACCGAGAACGACGGAAGGGTGTCGCCACTGAATGCCGGCGGATACGGCAACCATGTGGGCTGTCCCCAGGTCGTGCCGCCGTTCTCTGACACCCGGTAGTACCCGGGCTTCTGGCTGTACTCAGCCTGGTGGTAGACCCATGTCACGCAGACCCTGTTCTGTGAGGAGGCAGCGATGTTGTGGCTGGAATGGCAGGGTTCAGGTTCTGGTGGCGGAATCCTCACCGGCTCTGCCCATGAGCACCAGCTCGTGCACCGGCTGTAGAACAGGTTGTCGCGTATCAGGTCGTCCCCGATCATGGCGGCATGTATCCACCCGTTCCCTCCGACCGCAATCAAGGGCCACAGGAAACCCTCGAGTTCAGGCGCCACGTTGCAGTCTTCGAATACGCCGGCACCCGGCGCAACGTCCCTGGCGCAGTGCACTGTCAGAGGTGCACCCAGGTGACACGGCACCAGTGCCACCCCGGTCTGCGGATGAGCTGCCACGTTGCCGTACCCACACCGCTCGGTGAACACGTTGAGCCCGGACTGCATGTAGTCCGGGTCGACCCAGTTCCATTGTCCGGTGTTCTGGTCCTGGAAGTTGTATCGCAGGTTCCTGTCCGGGAA
>CP070680.1:214192-216646 GCA_020352555.1 Caldifarciminota bacterium
CCAGGTCGCCGCTATTGCTGGCAACGGATCGAGGATGATGGGTGTGCTTGAGGTCGGTGATGCCCCGTTCACCTTCACCTATTCACCGCAGCAGCGACGCTTGTACGTCGGACACTTGGGATCCAGAAAGGTCTACGTCATCAGGGATACGGTCAGCGGTATTGAGGAACACACAGCTTCTGCAAGGCGGCATTGTCCGCTTCTGGTCGTGCGACCTAACCCGTTCCGGCTCCAAACCAGGATCGCAATCGGCCGGTTGGAGCATTTCCCGGAAGGCCTGGAAGTACATTCCTGCGATGGCCGGCTTGTGGCGCGCCTGGCCGTCGCCGACAGGAAGGGAGGTAGTACGCAGTATCAATGGGACGGGAGAGACCTGGACGGCTGTGAGGCTCCTGCGGGCATCTACTTGGTTGCGCCTGTGCGCGGGCCGGGCATGGCCGTTCAGGTCGTGAAGACCGAAGGATAGACTGAATACGCGCCGGGCGTTTCGGTCCGGCAGCGTGGAATACGGGAGGGACAAGTGAAAACGTTAGTTCGCACGCTCGCTGCTGGATTGGTCGTAGCGAGTGTGGCCTCAGCCTCCGGGGATCAGCCGGAAGGCGGGTTGCTCATTATCACAACCGACAGTTTTGCAGACATAGTGGAGCCTCTGGCGGAATGGAAGAGAGAAAAGGGACTGTTCACTACGGTAGTCACCACCAGCGATATCAACCCAGACACAACGCCATCGCCCACCGAAATCGATAACTACATCGAGCTCGTCGCAGACTCGATGCAAGCAGGACTGAGTTATGTCCTCATAGTCGGCAGTTCCCGTCTGGTCTTGAGTAGCGATGGTGGCGAGTACTACACTGACTGCCCCTACGGCGATACAACGTCAGGCTACCCGATGGAGATGCCGGTTGGCCGACTGCCAGTAGACGACGCGCGGCAATGCAGCACACTCATCACAAAGACACTCGAGTACGAAAGGCCAGCACCGGGCGCAGATACGGCATGGTACAGGAAAGGCTGTACCGTGATACGGGAGGACGGGGATAGCGATGACACCATATATTGGAACGACTCTCGGATTGCACACGGACACTGGAAGGCAGATAGCTTCATAGTCATCGACAGCCTCAGTGATTCCGCAGGGCACTCCAGTTCCCATGTGACTCAGGCAGCACGCGACGGACGTGCCTTCATCACGTACCGTGGTACTGCGGTAATCTATTGGCGGCAACCCTTTGACTCACTCCTCGCCGATACGTGGCGCAATGGTCACAGAACACCCATCGTGGTTGCTGCCACGTGCGAAACGGTCGAACTGGGTCCCTACGTGACTTGGCCATATGGGAACGAGTTCGTGTGTGCGGGGTCGTCTGATAGTCTGGGTGGCGCCGTGGCCTACTTCGGAACGAGCCACACCGGCGAAAGGATCGCCCGACAGCGGAGCACTTGCTTTCGAGGCTTCCTCCATGGCGTGTATCACGATGGTGAATCCAGAATCGGCAACGCCACCCTGCGGGCGCGCCACTGGGTGGATTCCCTGAACATGGGCCGCTCGAGGTACGAAGAGTGGAATCTGCTGGGCGATCCTACCATGCACATGTGGACCGGCGGGGTGCCGAGGACGCCGCAGCTGACATGGAGCCCGGACACGATCTACAGAACAACTATGAAACTGGCTGTGACGGTCTCGGTCGATGGGACGCCTGTGACCGGGGCACTGGTCTGTCTGCGCAAGGGCAACGAGCTGCACGTGGCCGCGCGTACAGATACATCAGGCGTCGCCATCCTGAAGCCCGGAGCGCATGGGTCAGGTTGGGTCATGCTCACAGTATCCGAGGGACACGTGCCCGCCGGGAACTCGATACTACCCTACCAGGACTCAGTATACTCCCTGGGCAAGGGCGGCTGGGGCGAGGTCGCGTCGATGCCGGTTTGGCCAGGGCCGTCGCCCAGAAGGGTCTACAAGGGAGGGTGGTTGGCGTACAATGAGGGAAACGGGTTGATCTACGGGGCGAAGGGCCACAAGACTGTTGACTTCTACTCCTACGAGCCGGATTCCAACCTTTGGTCTGCTGCTCTGAGAGGCATGCCCGACCATACCCACCCGGTTTGGTTCAGAAAGCGGCCACATGACGGCTCCAAGGGTGTGTGCGATGGAGACAACGTGATCTACGTGACCCAGGGCTACAACACCTGCGGCTGGTGGGCCTACAGCATCAGCGCCGACTCCTGGTACTACCTGGCCGACGTGCCACTCGGGGACTCTCGCAAGAAGGTCAAGTACGGAACCGACCTCGCCTACGTGCCCGGTGACACCGACTACGTCTACTGTCTCAAGGGCTACCGGAGTGAGTTCCACCGGTACGACATATCAGCAGACTCTTGGGAGGAACTCGATGCGGTCCCTGGTATCTATCAAGGCCCCAAATGGGATAGAGGCTCGTGGCTGGTCTGGGACGG
>CP070680.1:216746-220824 GCA_020352555.1 Caldifarciminota bacterium
CGACTCGAAGCGGCAGCCGGCAGGGCCCGCGCCGGCGCTACTCTGCGGCTGTCGGCCAGGCCCGAATCCGGCTGGGCGGTTGACATCGTCGGCGTCGACGGCAGACTGGTCAGGAAACTCGGCTGCACGAGCACCAGCCTGTTCTGGAACGGCCGGGACGCTTCTGGCTCCACGGTCGAGGCCGGTGTATACCTCTGCCTGCTGACTGACAGTCACGGCTCTAGGCTGGCCCAAGCCAAGCTCGCGCTGCCGAAGTAGCACGGACAGGAAAGGAAACTCAGGCCGCCTCTCAGTGGAGGCGGCTTCGTTCGGCGGGCAGGACCGCGGCTATTCTCCTGCCGCCGAATCCGGGAACGAGCCGCCGACGGACACCAAGTCTCTGATTGCGGCGTAGCGCTTGGGCCCGATGCCGGTGACATCGAGCAACTGATCCACCCGTTCAAACCGGCCGAGCTCCCGGCGCTTCTGGGCGATCCGGCTGGCGAGGACCGGGCCGATGCCCGGCAGTGCTTCGAGCTCATACTGCCTGGCGTTGTTTAGGTCCAGCAGTCGGTCGGCTGGCTGGTCGGCATCGACCGGGTTGACGACTGTCAGCGGCGAGGATGCCGTCCTTCGCGCCAGAGACGCCCGCCGGAACGCGTAGATGCCCGCTCCGAACAGCAGGCAGACGCCGAGGAAGACGAGGACCGCCCGCTCGCGCTGATTCACTAGAACCTGAACAGGACCCAGACGTCCAATTTGGTCGTCCTGGTCTTGTTCTCGCCGATTCTGTCTCTGCTGTCACCGTATCCGAAATTGAGTCCGGCCTCGACGGTCCGGCTGAAGCTGTAGGAAGCCGCCAAATCGGTAGACCATGAGCTATCGTCCCGGTTCTTGGTAGGCTCTCCCTTCTCCTCTCCCCTGGTCCAGACGGCCGCGGTCGCCTTGGACTCGGACAGCTTGAGCGACCAGGTGAGGCGCAGGTCAGACGAGAACCTGACCGTTCTCAGAAAAGGTATCCTGAGCCCGCCGGGAGCCGAAAAGGCGTACGTCAGTGAGAAGTTCGCTCCGCGCCCGATGGTGTTGGTGACACTTCGATCTCCTTCCGTTTCTCCCAGGTACACCGTGACGTCGGTGAAGGTGTAGTTGGCGGACACGGTTGACGATACCCGTTTCCTCCACGTCGTCTGCCAGGAAACCAGCGGGTTGAAATCGTCAGATTTCGACACCGTCTGTCCGATCCTCCTCAGCTCTCCGCCCTCGACCACCCCATCCAGTTCGACCCGTCGACGATACCTGGCGGTGATACTCGAGTTCGTGGAAGCGCTCTTGAACAGTGTGTGTATCTTGCTGACCGTGACCTCGAGGTCAGGCCACGTCGTCGACCGGTCCAGACTCACCGACCGATACTGTCGGTTCCGACCCTCGGACCAGTCGTAGCCGACCCGCCCGCTGACGTCTCTGACCCGCGCACCTGTCGACATCCGGAACGAGTTGCCGTCTTCCTCAGAGACGCTCGTTGGCTGGCTGTCGGGGTTGGCCGAACCCCAGAGCGTGTCGGGCGGACCGGTGAAGCCGAGCCGGTAGTGCCAAGGTACTCCGTAGTAGACCTGAAACATGCCGCTTGAGCGGAATATCGAATAGCTGAAATCGACCGGGTCAACGGACCTCGACAAGGTTCCTGCGAGTCGGCCCAGCGCTGAGGCCTGCGCCTCACCCGAATCCCCGGTCCTGGTCGGCTCGGGCTCGAGCCTGCCCAGAAGCTCCGGAACGTCCAATCCAAGTCCCAGATCAAGGTCGCCAGAGTTGGTGACGTCGCGATGCTCGGTGTACTCGTTTCCCTCTCCCTTGGTCCGACTTTCGGTGTAGTCGGCGTCGAAATCCACCGACGGACTGAGGAAATCTCCGATATCCATCGAGTAGCCGGCGCTGAAGTTCTCATCCCGACCCTCTTCGCTGCCAAGAGCCAGAAAGAGGATCGTGTCCGGGTTCGGCACCGCCAGATCGCGGTCAGACGATATGCCGTAGTCGAAGTTGAGGTCATCGATCGGCGAGTATTCGATGCCCAAGTCCGCACTCAGCGCACTGCCCATCAGCGAGTCAATAAGGGTATCGCCTTCGGTCGTTATCGTGACCCTGTCGTCACGACGCTCGCTGTGACCGACATCGACGCGGACCCCCTGAGGAAACAGATACAGGTCATCGTCCTCGGTCAGCCTGACCCTGATGTCAGGACTCACGCTGTAGCCCCAATGCAGGCCCGTGCTGGTGCTCGAATCTCGCGACAACGCAGCGTGGCGGCCTGCTCGGCGCCACCGCCAGGACAGGCTCATCGCTTCGAGCGTGTAGTTCAGCAGTCTGTTCTCGGATTGACGCTTGGACAGGTTGTCAAGAGCCAGATCCTCGGAATACCCGCTGCCCCGCTCGGACTCCGCCGCCTCCGGGGCAAGCCTGAGGTCTCGGTGCACCGAGGAGAATTTCGGGAGTTCGTCCTGTCGGCTGGCACTGTAGCTCACCGGCGCGTTCAGTCCCCAGCTGAACGGCAGCAGCCGGTCCAGACCCGCCCTCACGCCGTACGCGAGCCTTGTGCCGAATCCTCCGGTCTTGACCTGCCGGCCTTCACTGAAGCGGCGGAAATTGGGGTCCGAGTACCCAAACGACGCGTTTGCACTCACGAAGTCGGACAGGGCGGCTTCGGCACTGGCCTGGAACCCGTATCCTCGCTCCTTGCGAGGTTCGGAAAGACGCAGGTCGTCGAACCACAGACCGCCCGACAACCGTTCATCGCCGCGGTTCCTGATTCCGACCGCCGAGTACCTCATCTCACCAAGTGACGGGAAACCCCGCACAGCGTACGGCCCGCTGCGCCACAGGCTGTCCCGGTTGCCGAACGAGTCGCGTTTCGCCTTCAGGACGGGAAAGGAGTCGAGGTCGATGTCAAACTCGTGCCACTTGCCGTCCCGCCCCGGGACCACGTCGCCAGACGTCACCGGCGAGCCGTACTCGTAGTAGTTGGTGGAATCCGTACCCAGACGCAGGAACCAGTCAAGTTCGTTGCTGTCCCTGTGGACGTAGATTCTCAGTCCGCTGTAGTCCCGGTAGTCGTCAGAAACGGCACCCGTCTTGTGCACCACGGCCTCTCTGTTTCCGTAAAGGTTCTGGTAGCTGAACAGCAGCGAAGACTCCTTCTCCTCGTTCCCCAGCGCGTCGCGCTTCGGTTCGTACGGAGGCACGTAGTCCTCGTCGGTCCGGGTGGTGACCTGAGACACCCATACCTTCTCGGTGGTGTCCACCGGTTCCACGTTTCGTACCTCGATGGACCGGATCGAAGGCAGCCGCCATCTGCTGCCGACAAAACCAAGCGAGTAGAACTCGATCGTGTCGGTTTCGTCGAACCCGTCGAACCAGACTCGAATCAACCGGATGTTGTCCCACTTCGGCTGGCCGACCACCGTGAACGCGTTGGTGTCCTTTAACGAAACGCGGTACCTCTCCCACCCGTTGTACAACGTCCGTTCCAGGTAGTCGTCCTCGCCGATCGGTATCACGCACTCGAAGTAGTGGTTGTACCTGCTGAAGCCTGTGCCGTCGATGTCCTCGGAGTCGAGTCGCTTGTTGCCTTCCTTGCCGGTCGGGTTGGTGTCGGGGTCGTAGTCGTCGTTGCCGTCGTCCGGTGACCCTGCGGCCCACTCGTCGTCGACACCGAATACGGTATCAAGCCCCCTGTCCTCGGAGACTTCGTTCAGCTTGCCGTTGCCGTCGCTGTCCTCGGTGTCAAACCTGCCGTTGTAGCCGACAATCATCCCTGAGCGATTGCGTCGGGGCGCATCCTCGTCGATGCTCACGCCGGCGGTCACGTGGAGGTTCCCACTGAGACGCCGTGAGCGCATCACTATCTCTAGGTTCTCGATTTCCTCAAGGTCCCACGCCAACCTGCCCGGACTCCAGGTCATGCCCGCCCATGACTCCGGGTTGCCGGGGTCTGGCGTGAATACCACCCTCAGAAAATCATCGGTCTCTTTGCCTTCCTCGCCGGCCGTCGGCCCGAACACGCTGTCACGCCGGACCTTTTCCGTTGGGTTCGTCCAGTACAGCGGAG
>CP070680.1:220924-229310 GCA_020352555.1 Caldifarciminota bacterium
CGGCACGTCAGGCAGGATCCACCAGGAGTCCATGGAAACGCTGTACGCCCAGAACCCAAGCGTGTTGTTGCCCTGGGTCACGTAGATGATGTCCTCGCCGTCACTCACACCGCGGGCACCTTTCTCAGGCGATTCGCCCGACCATGTCGGGTGGGTCTCAAAAGGCATACCGCTCAGAGTGTCCCACAGGTCGGCATACGGGTCGTAGCTGTAGAAGTCCTTGGTCTTGTTGCCCTTGGTGACGAAGATCTTGTCGCTGGGCGCGTGCAGCGTCGCCCAGGCGCCACGCTTCACCGGCTTGCCCGACGGCCCGAGAGGCATCGACGCCATCTCGGCCCAGCCCGGCGGATACGGACTGCCGACCGTGAAGCTCAGGCTCACCACGTTGTTGGCCGGCGCGATGTCGCCCGCACAGTACAGCGAGCAGTACGCTCCCCAAGCACCGGTGTCGCTGCCGAGGTTGATGGTCGGGAACCTCACCAGCATCGAGGAGCCGCCGACAAGCCCGGACACATTCACGCTCTCGCGGTAGCGCAGCGAGTCGGTGTACGGGTCGTACAGCACCACGTAGCCGGTGAAGCTCGCCATCTCCTCACGGTAGTTCCGGCAGCGCAGCGTCGGAACGAGGTCTGTCTCCGGCTGCTCGAACGACCTGGGATAGACCACCTGCTCGATGCCGACGTCGGGATTCCGGGCCACCACCTCGAAGTCCTGCTGCAGGCTGTCGTTCGAACGGTCCTCGTCGGTCAGCAGCTGGTGCCACGCACGGACGAAGTACGTGCCCGGGGGCGTTGCCACCCAGGGCACCGCGAATCTCATCCGCGCGGTGTCCGCGCTCCGGATGGTGACGCCCTGGATCGTGGCGTACTTGATGGCGTCGGCCTCGCCCTCCATCGGCGAAGTACCTTCCTCCGCCTCGACCTCGACCATGGCGACTTCCTCCCAGGGGTCGGCCTCGCCGGTCTCGACAACCGCCGCCTCGAGATTGGCCTGGCCGGTCCTGGCATCCGCCCTCCCGAGGCTGACCTCGGGGGTCTCGATGCCTGCCTCGCCGAAGCTGCGGTCGTCGATGATACACGTAACGTACAGGGAACGGTTGCCTAGCCCGTTGTTGCGCAGCAGCACTGACGGCCTGACGGTGTCGCCCAGCCCGATCCGGCCCGACGGCACGTCTATCCGCAGCACCTCGACGTCGATTATGTCGACGCTGAACCCGCCCTGCACCGTATCGTCCGACGGGTTGACGTCCGGCGTGCCGGTGTGCCAGCAGGTCATGTTGACGCCCGTGTACGAGAACTGGGGCATGAACGGCGCGAAGCCGAGCGTTTCCGACTCGCCCGGCCTCACCATGAACATGTCGCTGGTGTCGCGCCAGAACTCGAGCCCCGCGGTGTCGAACACCATGATCAGGTTGCCCTTGACGATCGGCCCCTCGACATGGCTCACCACCGCCCGCGGCGTGACCGCGTACAGCCGCGGCACCAGTCCGACCGGCGCCAGGACCGCATCAACCGAGACGTCGACCGGGTACTCGTCGCACCCGATCGCAGGCCTCGACCAGCTGCGCAGCTCGGCGTCGATGTCGGTCGTGATGCCGGACACCGGCGAACCGGCGCCGATGCAGGCCGAACTGTCCTGGATGTGCAGGTCGCTCGAGCTCATGTAGCACGGATCGACGTTGAGCCCGTTGGCGTCCATCCCGCCGGCCTGCCAGCCGCTCCAGTTTACGTAGCTGCCGTTCAGGTAGCCGAAGTAGGTCGAGTTCGGGGCATAGCCGCAGTTGTGGTTCCAGACGAGCCCGGTCGTGTTCTGGTTCGCGCGCCACGCGGTCCCGTACGTATAGCTGTACGGGTTGACCGAGATGTTGTTCGTGACAGTCAGGTTGTCGTTGTAGTAGAAGCAGGCACCATAGCCGGCCGTGCTGGTGCCGTAGAGCGAGTTGTAGGCGACAACCGCGCTGTCCTGGTAGTACATGTAGATGCCGTAGGAGGATGCGCCGAAGAACATGTTGTTGTAGAGCATGTTCCGCTTCGGCCGCGCTGAGGAGTTGCCGTAGGCGTAGATGCCGTACGAGCCCGTGGTTCTGACCTTGTTGCCCGCGATCACGTTGTCGCTGCCAGAGTAGTAGAGATAGATGCCGTAGCCGACCGAGTTGATGTCGTTGTTGACGATGCGGCAGTTGCTGCAGCCCTCGCTCCCTGAGTAGTACATGTAGACCGGGTAGTACTGCCCGAAGAAGCTCAGGCCGTCGACCGTGATATTGTCGTTCGCGACCATGTAGACGCCGACGTTGCCGGTGGTCGGGATGATGACGCAGACCTCTCCCGGATGCGCCTGCAGGGTCAGGCCGAAGGTGTCGTTGCCGATCCCGGCAAGCACGATCGAACCGGCGTAGGTCCCGGTGTAGCCGTCGAGAGTCACGTCGCCGCCGAAGCCGCGCTGGCCCACGTCCTCAAGACCCTCGATGAACGACACGTAGTCCCCTGAGTCCGGGTTCGGGTGGACCTTGTAGATGCCTGACATCGGCGCACCAGGGCTGCGCCATTCGTCGCAGCCGATGCACGGGTCGGAGTCGCGCGTGTCGCCGTCCACGTCGACGCTGATTCCGGAAATCGCCAGCCCGGAGTCGCGGCAGGGCGAACTGGTCTTGAGGTGCAGGTCGGTCAACGACGCGAACATCGGGTCACGCGAGATGCTGTTGGTGTCGAGGTTTGAGTAGCCCTGCCAGTCCGCCAGGGTCAGCGCACCGTAGCTCGAGTGGTTGATGACGTAGTTCGAAGCATTGTTCGACCACCAGCAGTTGTAGTTTGAGACCGCAGGCAGCGTGTTGCCGTAGTACTTCTGCCAGCCGTAGCTGTTGCCGTAGAAGATGTTGTTCTGCATGTGCTCAAAATAGCCGTAGTAGTCGTGATACGCGTTGGAGCCGCGGCCGTATGCCGAGTTGTAGATCATCCTGGTCGAGTCGTGGTAGTAGGCGTAGAAGGCATAGGAAGTCCAGTGCGAGACCCAGTTGTTGATGAACACGTTGCCGATGTTCCGGTCGGACGAGCTGCCGTAGAGATACACCCCGTAGCTCGAATTCGCCTGGATGAAGTTGCCGACGAGCGAGCAGTGGTCGGTGTAGTAGTACATGTACACGCCGTGCGGGCTCCGCACAGTGCAGCCCTCGAGCATGCAGCCGTCGCAGCCGTCGGTCCCGGAGTGGAAGAACCGGACCCCGTAGTTCGAGCCGAAAATCGTGAAGTTGCGGAACCGCACGTTTTCGGACCCGACCATGTCGACCGCGTAACTCGCGGCTCTGCCGTCGATGACGACGCGCTCGGTGCCCCGGGCCTGGAAGGTCACCGGGTAGCCGCCGTAGATGTCGCCGACCCGGACCGGCTCGACGTAGGAGTCGCCTGCGACGTTGAACGCGACCGGGCCCGAAGTGCCCCAGAGCGTGAGGTCGTGGACCGCCTCAGCGAAAGAGCTGTAGTCACCCGAGTCCGGGTCCTGGTGGATCAGGTATGTCCCGGACAGCGGCGAGCCGATGAGCTGGAAGTCGTCGGCACCGATGTCGGTCGGCGTGGCCCTGGTCTCGCCGTCCGCGTCGAGCGGGAACCCGGCGTAGTTGGCCGCCGAGTCCCGGCACGGGGACATGGGCTTCAGATGCCCGTCGGTCGAGCTGAAGCAGAGCGGGTCCTGCTGGATCGAGTGCGAGTCCCTGTCCGAGTAGGCCCGCCACGTGGCGAGCGTTATCGAACCGCCGGCGTTGATGTGGTAGATCGGGTTGGTGCCACCGTTGAAGCAGTTGTAGTCCGAGTATGTCGGTATCGCGTCGCCGTAGTACTTGTACCAGCCGTATGTGTTCCCGTTGAAGATGTTGCCGTGGTAGCGCATTCTGTTGTACCCGTAGCCGTCGTACATCCCGTACGAGCCCGAGCCGTAGAAGGTGTTGAAGATGAGCTGGGTCGAGTCGTGGTAGTACATGTACAGGCCGGATGAGGTCCAGCCGCTGACGATGTTGTTGGCGATCACGTTCTTCTGGTTGGCATTCAGGTTGTAGCCGTAGCAGTAGATGCCGTAGCTCGAAGTCGCCCGGATGAAGTTGCCCACAATCGAGCAGTAGTTGAACCTGTAATAGGCATAGATCGGGTATGTCGACGCGTACAGCCGGCAGTCTGCAATCACGCACGAGTCGCAGCCGTTGTAGGGAGCTGCGCCCGAGTAGTACATCCGGACCGCCCAGCTCGCTGGGCTAAATACGTGCAACCCGCGGAACTTGACCCGCTTCGCCGCTATCATGTTGATGTAGCCGGCAATCGACACGCTGTCCGTGCCCCGGGCCTGGAAGGTCACGTCGTACGGGCTGTTGCCCAACACCGTAATCATGACGTCTTCGGAATAGGTCCCTGCCGCGACGTTGAGAAACACGTCGCCCGAGCACCCGCGCACCGCCACTTCCGAAATCGCCTCGCCGAACGAGCTGTAATGCCCTGAGTCCGGGTCCTGGTGGATCAGGTACGTGCCCGACATCGGCGAGCCGACCGAAGTATACTCGTCCGCTCCGATGTCGGTGTAGGTGCCGCGCGTGTCGCCGTCGATGTCCTTCGGCCAGCGGGAAATCGTGACCCCTGAGTCGATGCACGGCGACCCGGTCTTCAGGTGCAGGTTGAGCGGGCCGCCGACCCGCGGGTCCTTGTTCATGCCGCGGGCATCCCAGCCCGCGGCGCGCCAGTTCGCCCAGGAGTAAGCAGTGTTGTTGTAGTAGATGATGTTGGCGTAGCCGGCGAAGTTGTACCAGCAGTTGTAGTCGCAGGAGTCGATCGAGCCGTTGATGTAGTAGAGGTTGTAGTTGTTCGCCGAGTTGCAGAAGATGTTGTTGTAGTATTTGGTGTTGTAGTTGTAGTTGCAGTACATGCCGTAGCTGGACGTGCCCCAGAACGTGTTGTAGGCCCAGTAGGTGTAGTAGGCGTAGTACTTGTAGGCCGGGTAGTTGCTGCCCGAGTACACCATGTTGTTGACGATGGTGTCGTAGTAGGCGGATGAGCTCGAACTGTTGTAAAGGTACATGCCGTAGGAGCTCGGCGCCTTGATGTGGTTGCCTTCGATGTACCGGCAGGTCGAGTAGTACCAGTAGACGCCGTAGGTGCCGGCGCTTATCCGGTTGCCGACCAGCCGGCAGGTGTCCGCGTAGTAGAAGTAGACGCCGTAGCTCGAGGCGCTGATGATGCTGCAGTTGTGGACCTGGGTCTTGTCGGAGTAGTAGTTGTAGATGCCGTAGGAGCCGGTCGACACGATGCCGAGTCCGTCGAGCCTGATGTTGTCGGTGTAGTAGATGTAGAAGGGGTAGTCCGAGTATTCGACGACCGGGGTATGGCCGGGCGCCGCCTTGAACACGACCTCGACCGAGTCCCAGCCGACGTTGTTGAAGTACGCCTGGCCGTAGTAGGTGCCGGTGTACATCAGGAGCGTACACGGCCCGACCACGCCGTATGCTGTCAGCGAGTCGGAAGCCTCATCGTGCGAGCTGAAGTCACCGCCGCTGGGCATGATTGTGTAGGTCCCGCTGTACTGTCCTACGGCCAGGCCAGCGGACAGCAACAGAAGCAGGACCCACAGCGACATGCTATGTCGCATCACTAGCCTCCTTTGGGTTAGCCTTGAAAGACAGGTCTTGGCCCGGCCATGCAGGGCCGGACCGCTTGAGTCGAATCGCGGCAGCGTGCTCCCGGCTCCTGCGCTGCCCGGTTTGTCGCCGGCAGCTCCTCGAAGCAGGAAACTGCCGCTGTCGGGGAGAAGAAGAAAAGAAGGGGTGCGGGGCTTCGAAAGGGACCCGTGGAGGCAGGATATCCCCTTGGTCGTCGAAGTGCGGGGCCGCACCCCTTCTGTGGATAGGCCCGGACCGGAGTCCGGGCAGTCAGAGCGCGGGGCAGGAGTGTAGGGAGGCATCCGCCCCGCAGCGGAAAATGTCTTGAGGATCTGGGGCAGCCCGTTGTTCGGCGGGCATGCGCAATGACAACCGAATCGACGCCTGGCGGCATCGTGCCTCCACGGTTTGTAGAGACTCTCGCCCAAAAAGAAAACGGCCCAGCCGCTTCCCACAGTTGTAGGGGCAAACTACGAACCGTAACCCGTCCTCTCCGTAGAGAGGACTGAGCCGATTGTAGACCCCCACTGCCCCCTGTCAACAGGAAATTTTCCTGCCCCGGGCCTCCTGCGGCGTCCTTGGCACAGGTGCTGAGGGATGGCTCAAGAAACTCATCTACGACATCGGGGATTCGTCGCTTGGCTCAGACTGACACGGAGCGAAGGGTTCAGAATGACAGCTCTGAAAAGAAGGGAGGGCGGCCCGAAGGCTGCCCTTCCGGGTTTGTGCTTCTGTCCTAGTGGTTGACCACGAGCTTGCGCGTGTCGGTGTACTCCCCAGCCTCGACCTTCACCAGATACACGCCCGCACTCAGGCCGCGCAGGTCCAGCCTCGCACTGCCGCTGCGCCCGGCCAACACCGTCTGCTTCTCCACAGCCCGACCAGCCATGTCGAACACAGACAGCGTCACCGGCCCGGTCCGCGGCAACGCAAATCGCACCTGCGCCACTCCGTCGCTCAGAGGATTCGGCGCCACCGTGATGCCGTACCGCCGCACCTTGACCGCCTCGGCCATCACCCCGCTCCGACGCGGAGCCGAATAGGCCGCCGACGGATGCGACACGTACCGCCACCACTCCACCGTCTTGTTGCCCTTGAGCGTGAAGAAGATGCCGTAGTTCCAGTGCACCAGGTCGGCACCGTACTTCACCCGCTTCTTCCTCTGCGTGCTGCCGAACGCCGGAATCGTCTCAAGCTCGGTCCACCCGAGGGAGTCGTCGTACTTCCACAACTCCTGCGTGTTGCCGCCCTTGAGCGCGTATATCTCCCCGGCCCAGATGTCGGCAGACCCGCCGTCCTTCGACTTCTTCTTCCGCCCCATCTTCCCGATGAACGGCATGCCGCCCATGTTGGTCTGTTCCCACTTCAGGCTGTCCCGCCTGAACTTGTAGAACTCGTGGTACTTGGCCTTGTGCGCGTACATCACGTTCGCATCCGTCATCGGGTCATGGGCCAGCCACGACCCCTTGTCGTACTTCTCCCGGATCCCGATCGGCGCGTTCTCCAGCGGCTCCCAGGCCCGTCTGACCACGTTGAACCGGTAGAACTCGTTCTTGTACCCCTTCAACAGGTACACGTACCCGGTGTCACCCTCGGTCAGGTACAGCAGGTCGGTCCCGCCCTTCACCTTCTTGCGCCGATCGCCAAGCGGCACGTCAGGCAGGATCCACCAGGAGTCCATGGAAACGCTGTACGCCCAGAACCCAAGCGTGTTGTTGCCCTGGGTCACGTAGATGATGTCCTCGCCGTCACTCACACCCTTGGAACCCTTGCGCGGCACCCTGCCGCCCCACATCGGGTGGGTCGTATAAGGCATCCCGCTCAGCGTGTCCCACAGGTCGGCGTACGGGTCGTAGCTGTAGAAGTCGGTCGTCTTGTAGCCCTTGGCAGCGTAGATCCTGTCCGTGGGCACGTGCAGCGTCGCCCAGGCACCTCGCTTCACCGGCTTGCCCGATGGCCCGAGAGGCATCGACGCCATCTCGGTCCAGCCCGGCTCATACGGCGGCTCCGGGCTGACCGTGAAGCTCAAGCTCACCACGTTATTGCCGGGCACGATGTCGCCGGCACAGTACAGCGAGCAGTACGCTCCCCAGACACCGGTGTCGCTGCCCAGGTTGATGACCGGGAACTCCACCAGCGTGGTCGCTTCCGACTCCAGCGACGGCACCGTCTTCATCTCGCTGTAGCGCAGCGAGTCGGTGTACGGGTCGTACAGCATCACGTAGCCCATGAAGCTCACCGCACTCGGACCGTTGTTCCGGCAGCGCAGCGTCGGAGTCATGTCGGTCCCAGACTGCTCGAACGACCTGGGATACACCACCTGCGTGAGAGCCACGTCGGTGCCCTCGCCCACAACGGCGAAGTCCTGCTGCAGGCTGTCGTTCGAACGGTCCTCGTCCGTCAGCAGCGCGTGCCACGTGCGCGCGAAGTACGTGCCCGAAGGCGTCGCCACCCAGGGCACCGCGAAGTTCACCCGCACCGTGTCCGCACTCGGGACCGTGACGCCCTGGATCGTGGCGTAGACCACGGCGTCGGCCTCGCCCGTCGCAGGCGGAGTGCCCTCAGCCAGGTCGATCACAGCACCCGTCGTCCCAGGACCCGCGTCGTCGGTCTCGACATCCGCCGCCCCGACACCAACCTCGCCGATCTCGATGCTGGCCTCGCTGCCGGTGTAGTCGTCGATGACGAACGTGAGGTACAGGGAACGGACACCAAGCGAGTTGTTGCGCAACAGCACCGACGGGTTGATGGTGTCGC
>CP070680.1:229410-232053 GCA_020352555.1 Caldifarciminota bacterium
ACAGGTACTCGACCGGAGTGTCAAGGGTGCCGTGCTCGGTCCAGGACTTGGCCGGGCACTGCCCGCACAGGCTCTTGAGAAAGCAGCGGGCGCAGCGGCTGAGGTAGTCCGGGTGGCCGGCCTTCATCTCCCGAACCCGGGGAAAGAAACCAAAGAGCGCTTCTTCGAGCGAACCGGGCGCTTCCCGCCTTCTGGCAGAGCCGTTCCCGAGGTCGTAGACAGTGTCCGGGTGACGCAGCAGCAAGCACGCCTGCGCGTTCCCGTACGCGTCGATGCAGATGCCCTGCCCGGCGCCGCAGGTGAACAGCCTGTCCCCTGCCGGGCCCAGGAACTTCACGCAGAACTGCCGCATGTCGCGCAGGTATCTCTCCTGGTGCCGGTTCAGAAAAGCGACACCGGCCTCTGCTGACACCCGCAGCCCGGCGATGCGGCGATTCCGTGTCGGCGAGTCCCTGCGGCCGCGCAGGTCAAAGAACATCGAACTGGCCGGCAGGCCCTCCATCCCTGGAAGCGTGGCTGCCCAGGCCTCAAACTCATCCAGCTCACCGATGTTCGGGGGCAGCAACGCGCCCTTGACTATCAACGGAATCCTGCGGTCCAGAAGCAGCTCCACACCTCGGCGGAACTCGGCGTAAGAGCCCGGCGCCCGGGAAACCGCTTCATAGGACCCAGGCCTCATCCCGTAGACCGAAACCTCGACCCTTTCCCCAGGCCGGACCCGGGCAAAGAGGTCGGCAAGCCGTGGCGTCACCAGTCGGGCGTTGGTGAACAGAGTCACTTTCATCCCCAGCCTGCGGGTGAAAAGGTAGAGCTCCTCGAAGTCTTCGCGCAGCAGCGGCTCTCCGCCCGTGAAGCGCACTGACAGGCAACCCAGGCTCGCGGCTTGGGTCAGGATGGCCTTGACCGTGCTCGTGGACATTTCGCGCTCGAGCGCCGAGCGGTCTGCCATCGGCAGGTTGATGCAGCAATGGATGCAGTCGCTGTTGCAGCGCTCGGTCAGCTCGATGTCGAGATGACTGAGCAAGGCCTGGCGCCCGAGCAGGCTCTCCCCTCGGCCCACCATGACACGCTCGACGTACGGAGAGGAGGTGGTGGACGCAGAAGGTAAGGCGGGCAGAGTACCGCCTTTCCTCATCTCTGCTTCTTCCCGCTCCCTAACCTTCACCTTCAACCCCTTCTGTCCGCCTGGCGAGCGCCTCGAGCTTGCCGACGATTCGACCGCTCTTGTCGAACCTCATGAGGTAGCAGGGAACCTCGCGGCAGAGCGCCTCGAGCACGCTCAGGGTCTTCTGCCACCAGTCCCGGGTCTCAAGGGGCCTGATGACGCAGGCAAGCAGGTGACCAAGTATCTCACTGCGGTCGGCAACCAGGACAACGTCGTTCTCTGCTGACTTCTCCAGCAACAGGATGGCCCTGAGCCGCGCCGAGGCGGCGGAAACGAGCGGCACTTCGCCGTGGCTCCAGGTTCCGTGCACCCGGAATCCTCCTGCTTCGCGGCGCACGATGTTCCGGTCATCGCACAGGATTTCGGCCCGGTCCTTGATCAGCTTCACTGCTGTGGACTTGCCTGCCTCAGAATGACCGACGAACAGCAGGCCCTGGCCATCGAGCACAGCGCCGGCAGAATGCAGGAAACAGGCTTGCCGGTCCGCAAGCAGGGGCGCGAGTAGAATCTGGTCTGTGGGGAACATCGTGAGCGAGTTGAGGTTGCCGTTCCTGAACCGCCTGTCCTCAGGGTGGTAGAACTCTCCGACCGAATGGTCGTCGTTGAAGACCACGACCTGGTGCAGGCCCTGGCCTGCACCCTCATCCAGGATCCCGTGGTAAATCCAGGACTTGCGCTTGCGAAAGATGGCCCAGGGAGCTTTGCGGTACACCTCTTGGCCAAGGTCTTCTGGACCCAGCTCGGGCAGCCCGAAATGATGGCGGATGACAACAGTGTCCTCACCAGGGCCTTCGAGCTGGAACTCGCGGAACTTCGGATGGAAGGTGCGGTCGGTTATCGGCAGGTCTGACTCAACCTTAAGCGTAATCCCGGCGATGCTGAAGTACCGGCAATGGTCTTTGTGCCGCTGTTTCCTGAAGCGCCGCGTCTCGCGCGCCAGCTCGCACAGGTAATCCACCCTTGCGCTGTACCGGCCGTGCTCGAGAAATCCGTGGACCGCGCACCAACCGCAGTCCGGACGGAGTTCGCACGACCCGCAGTTCTCCCGATACTCGGCGCCGCCCCTGACTTTGTCGCCAAGCCCGGGGATGAACTCATCCCACGCCTCACTGAACGTTCCGGTGCGCAGGCCGTAGCGCAGCTCGGGGTCGACGACATAGGCACAGAACCCGATCCGGCCGTACGGGTCCACATGAAAATCCCGGCGCGCGGCGATGCAGCCGGCGAACAACCGGTCGTCAGTCTCGCAGGGCTGCTCTTCTGAACCCGGACCAGGCACGTCCAAAGCCACGACCTGGTTCGGGTCAAGTCGCTGGCAGGATATCTCGGCATTTCGCTTGTCTGAGCCGCAGGCCGAGAGCCGAAGCCAGTCCGCTCCCACGCGGTAGTGCGGGCTGAGCGACAGCGCGAGCTCGACCATGGACTGGTACTCGTGGAAGTTGTCGCGCATCGGGACGAGCTGGACCGTGAAACCGGCC
>CP070680.1:232153-241664 GCA_020352555.1 Caldifarciminota bacterium
GCCTCCATGGGCACGGCTGCGAAGCAGCCGTGGCAATCTTCCGGTACGCGGGTCGAGGCGGGCCCCACACCCGTGCCATTGCGCACGCTCTGCCTCCTGGCACCTGTCCTTCGGACAGAGCGCCCGGAATGACAGAATGGCGGCCGGCGGGTGGTGACAGGGGCGGAGTCTGGGCTATACTCAGCGGCTGATGGCGAAGCTGTTGCCGGTCGCCCTCCTGGTCGCCGCAACCGTTGCCCCTGCCTCAGGCCAGACCCTTGACCACGTCATCATCACCTGCGACTCGTTTGCTTCCCTCTATGCCCCGCTGAGCAGCTTCATCGAGAGAACGCTCGGGCTGAACGACACGGTGGTGCTGGTGGCCGACATCTGCGCTACCCGACCGGGCCGGGACGACGCCGAGCGGATCCGCAACTTCATCAAGCAGGCGTACTCGGAATGGGGCACTACCCACGTGCTGATGGGCGGTGACATCGACATCGTGCCGTGCCGGAGGGCATGGGTGGACGCGCGTCATGTCCATCCTCTGCTGTACGACAGCATACCGGCCGACCTGTACTACGCTGACTTGGACGGCGACTGGGACCTGGACCAGGACAACCTGTTCGGCGAGCCCGAGGATTCGGTCGACCTGTACCCGGACCTGTTCGTGTCCCGGGTGCCGGCATCGGACTCGGCCGCGCTCGCGCTGTTCGTTGACAAGTTCCTGACCTATGTCGAGAACCCGGACGCCGAGTACCTGGACGAGGTGCTGCTTTCGGGGTTCGATGTCTTCGAGGGGATCTACGGCGAGACGACGATGGAGCTGTACGACTCGCTCTACATCCTGCCCGAATACAAGCCCTGCAACAAGGAGTACGACTCGGACCCGGGCCTGCACATGCTGGACGTCATCCGCGAGCTGAACCAGGGCCAGCACATCTGGGTCCACATCGACCACTGCAACTGGTGGGGGATGGGCATGGGGTACATGAACCACGGCGAGGTGATGTACAACAACCAGCTCAGAGCGCTGACCAACAGCGGCAAGTACACGATCATGACTTCCCTCGGCTGTTGCACCGGCGAGTTCGATACCTCGATGTGCGCGTCCGAGAGCTTTATCCTGGCGCCGAACGGGGGCGGGCTGGCGACCGCGACCAATTCCCGCTACGGGCTGGGCAGCGACGGCAACCCGCAGCGGGGCATGTCGTACGTGCTGGTCGAGGGGTTTGTCAGCGGTCTGTTCAGGGACCCGGACGAGAACAGCCTGGAAGCGATTGCCGATGCTTGGACCAGGGCGGTGCCGCTCGCGGACACGAACCTGGCCTATCGCTGGTGCATCTTCTGCTGGAACCTCTTGGGCGAGGCCGCGATGCCGGTCTGGGTGCCGAGCGGGACAGGGATGGCCGAGGAAAGTACAAAGTACAAAGGACCAAGGACAAGTCAGACCGTTGTGCGTGGGGCGCTGATGTATCGACCGACAGCCAACAGCTCACAGCGGTCAGCAGGACTCGTGGACATCACCGGCCGGAAGGTCGTGACACTGCGGCCCGGAGCGAATGACATCCGACACCTTGTGCCCGGGGTGTATTTCCTGGCCGAGCGGTCAGCTGTCAGCGGCAAGCTAACGGCTGTGTCCAGGGTCGTGATCCAGAACTGAGGAGCGACTATGAGCAGAACCATAGCGGCACTCGGCATACTACTGCCGGCATCGGTCGCTCTCGGGCAGTGGGGTCCTGACTTCAGGATAACGCACAACGACAGCGCGTCCGAGATACCGGCCTATGTCGGCCGCTGCGTGGTAGCGGACAGCGAGTACGTCCACGTGGTCTGGCTGGACGACGAAGGACCCGGACGCTACCCACAGACGTGGTACATCCGGTCAACAGACCGGGGCCAGTCCTGGGAAGAACCTGCCGTCATCTGCACGGACACGGCCGGCAACTACAGCGCATCCATCGCTGCATTGGATGGGTATGCGCACATTTTCTGGTCCGACGCGCGCGACGGCGACGGGACCGAAGTCTACTACACCCGGTCGACCGACGACGGTGAAACGTGGTCGGCGAACCGACGCATGACCACGGCGACCGGGACCTCGGGTGAGCCGAACGCGGCGCTCGAGGGGAAGTATGTCCATCTGGTCTGGACCGACCGGCGGGACACAACGAACCAGGTCTACTACAAACGCTCGCCTGACCGCGGGTTCAGCTGGACCCAGGACCTTGTCATCACCGCGCTCGACAGCGGTGTGAGCCACGCGGCCGTGGCGGTCGCGGATTCGGTGGTGCAGGTGGTCTACACCGGGATTCACGGCGACGGGCCGGAGCTGCACTACGTCCGGTCACTGGACAACGGGCTGAACTGGGAGTCTGACGTCAAGCTTACCAGCAGCAGTGCGCCGAGCGGTCACATGAACCCGCACATCGCGGTGGCCGGGCCCATCGTCCACGTCGTGTACACGGACCGGCGCAGCGGCAACGACGAGGCGTCCTACATCCGCTCCCCGGACCACGGGTTGAGCTGGGGACCTGAGACTTCCTTGTTCAGCACGCCGGGAGACAACGTGGGCCGTACGGTCGTTGCCGGGTCTGGGACCAACGCGCACGCGGCCGCGCATCTGCGCGTCAACAGCCGGAACTGGATTCACTACCGGCACTCTACCGACGCCGGTCTGACCTGGACCCAGGCCGAGCTGCTGAGCGATTCCGGCTGGTCCTACCACGCGTCGATAGCGGTCGGCGGGACAGCGGTCCATCTCGTCTGGCAAGACGGGCGGGACGGGAACGCAGAGGTGTACTACAAGCGCAACCCGACTGCGAATTCGGGAGTGGCAGAGGAAGAGACCCGACCCGGCAGCGTGACAGCGGACTACCTGGTGCCGAGTGTGGTCCGAGGAGTCCTGTACATCGAGGCTGTGAGAACCGGTGTCGGAACCCGGACCCGGCTGCTTGATGCTGAAGGCCGACAGGTTGCCGAGCTGCACTTCGGTGCCAACGATGTCGGCCATCTGAGCCCTGGAGTGTACTTCGTACTTGGAGCGGGTCCCAGGGTCCAAGGGTCCGAGGGTTCTGCCAGAGGGCCGGCAGGCTGCGCATCGAGTGCCCGCAAGGTCGTGATCCAGCGCTAGCGTTTCAGCCGGATGCGCGCTATGCTTGTGCATGGCGCAGCGCGCACAGACACAGGAGACCAAGATGAAACTGCTCGTTCTGATTGCGGTCCTGGCCGCGACTGCCCTGGCTGCGGAATGGGACCCTGAGACCAGGCTGACCGACAACAGCTGGCCTGACTACAACTTCTGGAGCGGCCAGCGCCGGGTGGCAGTGGACCAGGCTGGCCGCGTGCACACGGTCTGGTACGTGATGAACTCGGGCCTGGGCACGTACCGGTTCCAGGTCTACTACAAGCGGTTCGTGCCCGGCTCAGGCTGGACCGCGGACACGATGATAAGCGCAGACCTGTATGCCGAGAGTACCTTCTGCAAGTACCCGGGGGTAGCGGTCGATTCATCGGGCCGGGTGTTTGCGGTCTGGGGCGCAGGTTCCACAGACGAGGGTGACGACAGGGTGTATGTCAAGACCTGCCTGCCCGAAGGCTCGGGCAACGGCGGGTGGGATGAGGCCTCGACCGAGCTCTCGACTTCCGGCCCGAGCCAGGAAAAAGCCTGCCCGAACCTGGCGGCCACGCCGGACGGGCACGTACACGCGGTGTGGCTCGAGACCACGACCATCGTCTACCGCGAGTGCATCGATTCGGTGTGGCAGGGTGAGGTCAGGCTGGAAAGCGGCACCGGATACAAGGCGTATCCGGTGGTTGCAGGCGGCAGGGACAACACCGTTCACCTTGGCTGGTACGGCAGGCTCGGGGGAAGCGGGTTTTACGATGTCTGGTACAAGTCCAGGACCGATACGACCTGGAATCCGACCGAGGAGGTGTCCCAGGGCCAGCGGCATCAGATGTACCCTTCGATCGCGGTGAACCCGGTGACCGGAAATCCTCACATGCTGTGGCAGTGCTATGAGCCGACCGGCAACACGCGCCGGGTGGTGCATGCCTGGCGCACAGGTTCAGGCTGGCAGCCGCGTGACACTGTGTCCGAACCCGGCTCAGAGCACGAGCAGGGCACCGGCCAGCTGGTGTTCACTCAGGACGGCAGGGGACATGCGGTATGGGCCGGTAGGAGCGATGCGTGGCCGAACGTGAACCAGATCCGGTATTCTGAGCGCGACGCGAACGGCGATTGGAGCGCAGCGGTGAACGTGACCGACACCTCGAACACCCGCGAGCGGCCGTCGATATGCGGTGGCAGTGACAGCCTGCCCAATGACCTGCACATGGTGTGGACCGACTACCGGATGGGCAATTCGGAAGTGTACTACGCCCATGCCAACCCGAGCCCGCAACCGGTCAAGGAGAGGAGACGGCGGACAGCCTGCAGCTCACAGCTGACAGCCAGTCTTGTCCGGGGCTCGCTGATGCTGCCAGGCAGGCAAGAGGCGATGCTGCTCGACGCGGCGGGAAGCAGGGTCATAGGCCTGCACCCGGGCGAGAATCCAGTCAGCCGCCTCGCGCCGGGCGTGTACTTCGTGCTGTCGGCAGCAGGCGGCGGGAGGCCGGCGGTCGAGGTCCGCAGGGTGGTCGTGACGCGCTAGCCCCGCGCCGGAGTTCCATGCCGGCGGCGTGCGCTCTTGAAACGGCGGTACGAGGGGGGCAGGATTTTCTTGACAATACCCTACCGCAGCGGTATGTTATTCCCGTGGTTACGACCCGGTCCAGATACTCGCTTCGGGCGATGATCGACATCGCCCGGCACCAGGCTGGCGGTCCGGTGCGGGCTGCGGACATAGCCGAACGCGAGAACATTTCTGCCGGGTATCTGGAAAGGCTGCTGAAGCAGCTTGTGTCAGAAGGACTGGTGCGGTCACGCAAGGGACCGGGCGGCGGGTATCTGCTCAAACGCCCGGCCGAGAGTATCACGCTCGACCAGATCCTGCACAGCAGCGGGGAGGACCTTGCGCCCGTGCCTTGCGAGCGCCAGGACTGCGAGCAGGAGTGCAAGCTGTACCACACCTGCTCGGCCCGCGAAGTATGGGCCGGGATGCGGGAAGCGGCCGAGCAGTATCTGGGCCGGCACCGTCTTTCCGAGCTGCTCGAGATTCCCCGGGCAGGGGGAAAAACAACTAACGGATTGCGCCCCCTTCGGTCTACAGCAGGTTCTCACTGAACCGGCCGACCGATTGTCTCCTCCTGCCCGGTATCAACTGAAGCGGGCGGACCAGAGTCCGCCCGCTTGACCTTGCCGTCCGGCAACCTAGGATACTGTGTCATGGTCGACAACCGGGAGTTCGTGATATGCGACGTGTTCGCCCGGGACCGGTTTCAGGGCAATCAGCTTGCGGTGTTCCCGGACGCGGCCGGGCTGACCGATACCGAAATGCAGGCTCTGGCGCGCGAAATGCACTTCAGCGAGACAACATTCATCCTTGCAGACAGGCCCGGTGAAAAGGGTTGGCCGGTGAGGATCTTCACACCGGGCTGTGAGGTGCCGTTTGCCGGGCATCCGACGCTCGGGACCGCCTGGGTGATATGGGACCGGTTCCTGGGCCGGAAGTCGTCTCTGGTCCGGCTTGACCTCAAAGTCGGGACCGTACCGGTTGCGGTCGAGGACAAGGGCGAGCGGCTGGTGATGACCCAGGTTGCCCCCGAGTTCGGTGACAGCGCGACCCTGTCCGAGGCGGCCGGGGTTCTCGGGCTCGAGCCGGAGGACATCGACGACCGGTTCCCCTGCCAGGAGGTTTCGACCGGGCTGTGGTTCCTGGTCGTGCCGGTGAGGTCGCTGGCAGCGATCCAGGGCATCAAGGTCGACCTGTCCGCGTACTATTCACTCATTGAGCGGATGAAGGCCAAGGCGGTGCTGGCGTTCTGCACAGAGACCGTTGACCCGGACAACGACCTGCACGTCAGGGCGTTCTGTGATTACTACGACGTGCCCGAAGACCCGGCAACCGGGAGCGCAAACGGCTGCCTTTGTGCCTGGCTGGTGAAGCACCGGTTCCTGGGTTCGAGCGATGTCAGGGTGAAGACCGAGCAGGGGGTGGAGATGAAGCGGCCGTCACAACTCCACCTCTCGGGCACAGAGACCGATGCCGGCATTGAGGTGAAGGTCGGGGGCAAGGTGGTGTTGGCAGGTCGAGGGGTCATCGGGCAGTGACTCTCGTCCTTGTCCTGGTTCTGCTGTCAGTTCCCTCGACACCGGATTCGGTCGCCGTACATCTGAATGCTTTGAAGACCTCGACCGATGCCCAGGAGCTGCAGTGGGCGGTGTATCACCTGGCGCTGAGCGGCGACAGCTCGGCAGTGCCCGCAATCAGGAGGTTCCTGGCCGACACCGCGAGATACCTGGAGCCGGATGCCGATTCGCTGCCGTCGCCCCAGGGCACCGCGGCGTTCTACCTGGGCGAACTCGGCGACACCGCAGCAGCCCAGGTGCTCAAGAACTGGCTCGTGATGGAAGGACACGAGAAGACCAGGGTCGAGGCTGCGGCATCGCTGGTCAAGCTCGGGCAGCCGCTTGCCGGGCTGCCGGTGCTGGAGCGTTTCGTGCTTGATGATTCCACCCCGCCCAAGAACAGGACGCGGGGGGTCAATGTCTTCTTCCTTCCGGGCGGCGAGCCGCTGGGATTCCAGGACTCGACCGAACATTCCCGGGTCGCCTCGATGCTGCGCAGGGTCGCAGAGCGGGGTGAGCCTTATCTCAGGGCAAAGGCTCTTGAGTGGCTGGTCGCGCAACGCGAGATTGACCTGGGCGAGGCGTTCGGCATTGCGACCCGGGTGATGGATTCGACCCGGAACGAAGCCGCCCGTTCTTCGGCGTTCCGAGTCGTGATGGCGCTCGGCACCGAGCAGGCACGGCAGAGGATAGAAGAGGCAACATATGACTGGCAGCCCGACGTCCGGTTCATGGCGAACCGGTACCTGGCCACGCCCGGGCAGGAGGAGGAGCGCGGCGGCCAGTAGTGTGAGGAGATACCCGATGACAAAGGCGAAGAATGCGCTTGCCCTTGCGCTGGCATTGACGGCGCTGGCAGCGACCGAGCGGTTCGACCTGGTCAAGGTCGACGTGAAGGACCTCTCCGATGTCCGGCGGCTCGAGCGCATGGGTTGCGTGGTCAACGGCCCTGGCCCTGACGGCAGGTGGCTGGTCGAGGTGCCGGGCGCCAGGGTCGAAGAGCTCGCCGCCGAAGACCGGCGGGTAGAAGTTCTGGTCCCGGACATCTACCGCTTCTACGAGAAGAATGCACGCGACTACCGGTTCCACACCTACAACGAGGTCAAGGACAGTTTCATGACCATGGCCCGGAACAACCCGACCTTTGTCCGGTTCGAGACATTGGGCTATGCCTCGAACGACAGCCTGCTGTTTGCGCTGCGCATCACCGACAACCCTGGTGTTGAGGAAGACGAGCCTGAGCTGATGTTCGAGGCCGCGATCCACGGCGACGAGAAGTGCGCGACCGAGCCGATATTCGAGTGGGCCGCGTACCTGGTGCGCAACTACGGGACAGACCCGGACGTGACCTTCTGGGTGGACACGCGCGAGATCTGGGTGCAGTGCGTCTGCAATCCTTACGGCCACATCAACGGCAGGCGTGCGAACCAGAACGGCATCGACTGCAACCGCGACTACGGGTTCATGTGGTACTACGAGCACTCGGCAGGCGGGCCGTTCACCCAGCCCGAAACACAGGTCCACGCCCGGCTCTGCCAGCGCAACGCCTTCAACTACTGGTCTTCGGGCCACGGCGGCACCTATTTCGTGTCCACACCGTGGAGCTATTCGTACTTCGGCACGCGCGACTCGATGGAACTGCAGTATCTGGCCGAGCAGTACCACAACATCACCGGGTATCCATACGGACCGGGAGCCCGCGGGATGTACCCGATCAACGGCGCGTCAAAGGACTACGCCTACGGTTCGCTCGGCGGTGTGGGCTGGACGGTCGAGACCTGCATCTTCAAGACCCCGCCGGTCGAATCCCTGGCCCAGATAACGGCGCGCGAGCATACGGCGATGAGAATGGTGCTGGCGAACATCGACCGCGGGGTGCGCGGCATCGTGACCGATTCGAGCACCGGACTTCCGGTCAGGGCCAGGGTGAGGCCGATGCCGATAGACTTCCCGAGCTTCTGCGACAGCATCGGCGACTATCACCGGTACCTGAGGCCAGGGACCTATGACCTGGTTTTCGAAGCGAACGGGTACAGGACGAAGACCGTGACCGGCGTGGTCGTGGCCGCGGACACGGTGACAAGGGTGGACGTCGCGCTCGCTGCCGATACCGCGGCACCCGCGACACTGCACCAGTTCATGTACGGCCGCGGGGTGAGCCACGAGGCGATTGCGAGCACACCGGACCGGGCTCTGGGCAAGCCCGACAGCCAGAGGTTCTCGATGGGCCGGGGCGGTCTGGCGGTGTTCGACTTCGGGCGCCGGATATTCAACGTGCCGGGCACGGACATCACGGTGTACGAAGAAGACGCGGACCCTGAAGGGTACCGGGTGGAGGTTGCCAGTGAGCTGTTCGGCCCCTGGACAGTGCTGGATACCGCGACCGGCACAGCCGAATTCGACCTGAACTCGGGCGGCATCGACTCGTGCCGCTACCTCAAGGTGGTAGACGACAGCAGCGCTGTGAGCGGGGCGACAGCCGGGTTCGACCTGGATGCGGTCGAGGCGGTGGTCGTCAATCTGCCTGAGATTGCCTTTATGAGCAAGACCGTGGTGGATTCGCCGCCTGGGGGCAACGCAGATGGCGACCTGGACCCGGGCGAGTATGCGGACCTGATACTCGAGCTCAAGAACGTGGGTCGGGCCGGTGTCAGCGGGCTGGAAGGAGTGCTCAGGACCGCTGACACGCTGGTTTCGGTTCTCGACTCGCTGGGGTCGTTCGGAGACCTGGAGCCGGATTCCACCGGCAGCAACGAGACCGACCGGTTCGTCCTCGAGGCTGAACTGAACACGCCGCTGGAGTACACCGCGTCGCTGATGCTGTATCTGAGCGGCACCAATTTCGAGGACAGCATATCATTCGCGGTCATGGTCGGCGAAGTGCACGCCACCGACCCGATTCCGGACACCGGCCCGGTCGCACAATGGTATTTCGCCTACGACGACGGCGACGTCCAGTACAACGAGGCGCCTGTCTACGAGTGGGTCGAGATCCGGGACATCGGGACCAGGCTCGAGCTCGAGGACCAGCAGACGGTCCAGGTCCCTCTGCCTTCTGAGTTCGGCCCGTTCAAGTTCTACGGCCAGAGATTCGACACCATCAGCGTGTGTTCGAACGGCTGGATTGCTCCGGGTGTGACCACCGACCGGTCCTGGCAGAACCGGCCTCTGCCGACCAACCGGCACCGGGCGATGCTGGCCTTGTGCTGGGACGACCTGTACCCGGCCTATGGCAACGGGGTCTGGTATTATCACGACCAGGCTCATAACCGGTTTATCGTGGAGTACGACTCGGTCCAC
>CP070680.1:241764-244031 GCA_020352555.1 Caldifarciminota bacterium
CGCAGAACTGCATCGAGTTCATCACCGTGTTCTCGGCAACCGTGTCAGGATACGGCTGGCCGATGCTGGTCTTGGTCCGGCACGACATCACCAGCGAGTTCGGCGCCATCCCGGTCGTGTCCCCGCCGGTCCCGTCGCCCGAATGCGTGCCGCAAGTGTGGGTGCCGTGACCGTGCGAGTCCATCGGGTCGTCGTCGTCGTTCTCAAAGTCCCAGCCGTTGTGGTCGTAGTTCGGGTCGGTCCACAGGTGGTCGGCCAGGTCAGGATGGGTGTAGTCGCACCCGGTGTCGATGTTCCCGACAACCACACCCTCGCCCGTGTACCCGTGCACCCACCAGACGCTGTCGGCCTTGACCTTGCTCACGTTCCACTCGATGTCGAAGCTCGGGTCAACGATGTCGACCACGTCCGGCATCACCGCAAGTGCGTTCTCGGTCACGATCAGGTCCCACTGCACGAAGCGGACGTCGTCGCGCTGTGCCACCTGCCGGATCACATCGGCGGTCACCTCGCAGTAGACCGCATTGACGATCCACAGCGGCTTGATGTCGGCAGCGCTGCCGGCCTGCTCAAAGGAGCGTAGCTCCTCGAGCAAAGACGCTTGCGTCCTTGCCGCAATGGACTTGAGCGCGTAGACCGTAGTCTCCCAGCGCTCGCGCTTGTTCTTAATGGTGTTGATGATGCTCTTGGCGTCGAGCTGGTCTTCCAGCACGATCATCACACCGAGCCTCTCGCCGTAGCGGGATTCGGCCATCTGCTCCAGCAGGGCCGGCTCAATCTGTGCGGCAGACCCTGCAGCCGCCAGCACCGCAAGACAGGCAAACACATATCTGCTCACGCAGTCCTCCTTTTGTCTTGTCGACCGGTTGCTCCAAAACCGAAAGCTGGTTCATTCTCCCAGGCGCGGGCTGTCTGTCAAGACCGCAGACCCGGATTGAAGACGGGCGGGCCGAAGCCCGCCCGTGAGTCGTCCTGTCCGGCCTCTACCGGACGACAAGCTTCCAGGTGTCTGACTTCTCCTCTGCTTCGAACCGGCAGAAGTAGACTCCGGCCGGGACCCGGCGTCCGGCGTCGTCGGTACGGTTCCAGGTCACCGCGTTCTGCCCTGCCTGCTCATGCCCGGACACGAGGGTCCTGGTCTTCTGGCCTGCCAGGTCGTACACCGCAAGCGACACGTTGCCCGGCCTGGCCAGACTGTACCTGACCACCGCCTGGCCGAAGAGCGGGTTGGGCAGGACATCCGTTATGCCGGTGCGCGCCGGCAACAATGACTTGGCCGCGTCTGCCACACCCACGCCCGGCCCTGATGCCGCCCACTTGATGGACTGGACCAGCAGGCGGATGGCATTGCCGTCCCTGAAGTAGGGCTCGGTCTGGTGGCTCGCAAAGTCGGCAAAGTACGCAGGCCCGAGGTACACCGAACGACCTTCGCCCAGCAGCTTGTACGCGATCGACGGCTTGCTCGGGTTGTCGGTGTAGTCGCCCAGCATCACCGCATCGTCCCACAGCCCGCCCTGCGGGTACTCGCCGTAGTCCTGGACCGTGAACTGGTTGACACCCTGCGTTATCTCGTGGTCGTTGCTGAGCGGCCTTACCTGGCCCGAGCTCACGTAGGCGTATTCGCGGTTGCACTTCGCCGCACTGACCGAGTCCATCGGGGACCCGGGGCCCGGCCCGTTGTAGATGCCGTACACCAGCCAGCCCAGGCCGACGAACCCGCCGCCGCGCTTGACCCACTTGAGCAAAGCGTCGTCGTAGTGCGCGAAGTCGTTGTCCGAGAACCCGTCGTCCCCGGTCACCACGACGTCGTAGTTGATCAGCTCCTCCCACTCGTCAAGGTCTTCGCCGGCAACCAGCCCCCCGCCCCAGCCTTCTCCGACCCTGATGACATCGATGGCGTAGCAGGCGTTGGGCTCGATGCGGCCGCGCGACCCGGCCGCTATCTCGATAGCTATCCTCAGCATGCCGAGCGAAGACCTGGTCTGCACTGAGAGCGTGTCGTTGGTCGGGTTGCCGTCACCGGTCGCGTCGTGGTACATCTTGAACCCGTACTCGGCGCCGTCCGGCCCGACCATCCAGGCCGGGAACGGGACGGTCCGGGTCTGGTGCCTGAGCAGGGTATCGACCTCGACCAGTTCGCGGTAGATTTCGTCGCCGAAAGAGTCGATGACGCAGTGAACAAGGAAATTGTGGGCGTCGTACCCGCCGACATTCTCGATCGTGATGATGGGCACCAACCAGCGGGACGACCTCAGAACAGTGTCGAC
>CP070680.1:244131-252348 GCA_020352555.1 Caldifarciminota bacterium
CCGCGAAGAGGAAGAGGGCAGGCGGCGCGAGGAAGCCGAGCGCAAGGCCCGCGAAGAGGCGGAAGCCAAAGCCCGCGAAGAGGAAGAGCGCAAGGCGAAGGAGGCTGAGGAGCGCCGGCTTGCCGAGCTTCAGGCCATACTCGAATCAGAAGCAGAGGCTGTGGCAGAGGTGGAACCGGCTGCGGTCGAGGCTGAGACAGCGGTCGCCGCCGAGCCGGTCGAGGTTCCGGTCGAGGAAGAGGTTGAGGAGAGGCACGCGCCAGTCGCAGCACCTGGGGTCAAGAAGGCGAAGCCCAAGAAGAAGAGGAAGAAGAGAAAGAAAGCCAAGAAGGCAGAGGCTGAACCTGTCAAGGAGAAAGCTGTCATCGCGGAGCCGGCTGAGACAGAGTTCATTGCTCCGGCAGCCAAGCCTGAGGTCATAAGGCCGAGGCCTGAGAGAAGAAAGAGGAAGATTGGGAGGGCAAGGCCTGAGCCTGCCGAGCGGCTTGAAGAGCCGGAACCCGAGGAAGTGGTACCCGAGCAGTCGATCACGCTGCACCCGGAAGAAGCCAAGGCCCGGGTCAGGCCGCCCAAGTCCGAGGCCGAGACCGAAGCCAAAGAGAAGAAGAAACTCGGATTCCTCGCCAGGTTGTACAGGGCGTTGTTCGGCGAGGTAGAAGAGTAGCGAGCAAGAAGGGGGCGGTAGTCTCCAGCCCCGCGCGACACAACAGATGAGAACCCAGGAACTGATTCGAGCCGCGCTGGCCGAGGACATCGGTCGCTGTGACATCACCACGGCTCTAACCGTCGGGGGCAGCGCGCTCGGCCGGGGCAGGATCAAGGCCCGGGAACCAGGGGTCATATCCGGGCTCGGGATCGCGGCTCAGGTGTTCCATGCCTTGGACCGCGGTACGATGTTCACCGGCACGGTCCGGGACAGCGCCGGTGTCCGGAAGGGCACGCTGGTCGCGGTGGTCGAGGGCAAGGCGGTGTCGATACTGACCGGAGAGCGGACGGCGCTGAACTTCCTGCAGCGGCTGTCGGGCATCGCGACCCTCACCCGCCGGTTTGTGAATGCGGTCAAGGGAACCGGAGCGGTCATACTGGATACCCGCAAGACGACACCGGGCTGGCGCGAGTTGGAGAAGTACGCGGTCAGGTGCGGAGGAGGCAGCAACCACCGGATGGGCCTGTACGACATGGTGCTGGTCAAAGACAACCACGTCGCGGCAGCCGGCTCGGTCCGGGCTGCGGTCGAACTCACCCGGGACTCGAAGCTGCCGGTCGAGGTCGAGGTAAGGAACCTGGCCCAGCTGCGCGAGGCGCTCGATGCCGGGGCGCGGCGGATGCTGCTCGACAACATGAGCCTGGCCCAGCTGCGTAAGGCCCGTGAGGTCGCGGGACCGAAGGTGAAGCTCGAGGCTTCAGGCGGAATCAACCTGCGCAGGGTGCGGCAGGTGGCAGAGACCGGGGTGGACTACATCTCGGTCGGTGAATTGACTCACTCCGCGCCCGCACTCGACATCGCGCTCGACCTGGAGCCGGTGCCGGGTCGCTAGTACTGCCGGACGAACAGCTTGCCCGGCAGCTGGCGGACAAGCCCTTTCATTTCCAGCTGCATCAAAGTGCTGAGCAGGGCCGCGACCGGGACACCGAGCTCCTGGCATATCTCGTCGACATGCAGCGGGTCGCCGGACAGCAGTTCGAGCGCCGGCTTTTCCTGGTCGGTGACGTCGACCTTGGCCCGCTCCTCGAGATGCAGGGCGACGCCGAGGTCGGCCAGGATGTCCTGTGCCGAGGTGACCGGCCGGGCGCCCTCCCTGAGCAGGCGGTTGGTGCCGGCGCTCCGTTCCTCCGTGACCCTGCCGGGAACAGCGTAGACGTCGCGGCCCTGGTCTGCGGCCCAGGCCGCGGTGTTCAACACCCCGGACTTGTCCCCTGCCTCGACCGCGACCACTGCCTTGGCCAGGCCGGACACGATGCGATTGCGCTTGGGGAAGTTCATGGCCATCGGTTCCATCCCGAGCGTGAACTCGCTGATGATCGCGCCGCAGGTCACGACCTCCTCGTACAGCCCGCGGTTCTCGGGCGGGTAGGTGACGTCGATGCCGCAGCCGAGCACCCCGATCGTGCGGCCTCCGGCTTGGATGGCGGACCGGTGGGCAAAGGTGTCGATGCCTCGTGCCAGGCCGCTGACAACGGTCACTCCGTGCCGGGCCAGCTCTGCGGCCAGCCGCTCGGAGACCATCTTGCCGTACGGACTCGGCCTTCGTGTCCCGACCACGGCGACCGCCAGCCTGTCGTCTTCGGTCAGTTCGCCGCGGCCGAACAGGACCGGCGGCATGTGAACAAGCTGTTTGAGGTTGGCCGGGTAGTCAGGTTCAAGCCAGCTCGTTGTCCAGACACCGAGTTCCAGGGCTAGTCCAATCTTCTGCCCGGTTTCGTCGCTGCGTCTGTACTCGAGGACCGCCCGGGCCAGTTCGGCATCGATGTTCTCGACCTGGAGCAGTTCATCGGCTCTGGCTTCGAGGATGGCCTGGGGTTCACCAAAGTGCTGGAGCAGGTGCTTGAGCCTGGTCTCGGTCATGCGCGGGACCGCGTAGAGGTCGATGTAGGCCTGGTTGAAGCCCGGCATGCTATCTGGGCTTGAGCGCCTTGACAGTCAGGGTGCCGTTGGTCACGAAGTAGACGCCGGGCTCAAGATGGCGGGTGTCGAGCCTGGTTCTGCCCTGAGCAACCATCCGGCCTGCGAGGTCAAAGACACGCATGAACCCGGGTCCTGACTCGAGAACATCGCCGAACAGGACAGTGTGCAGGCCCGGCTTGGGTCTGGTCGAGGTGCCGGCAGACAGTCCGCTGCCAGCGTCCCAGACCCAGATGCCGTCAGCCCTGGTCCCGATGTAGGTCCTGGCATCACTGTGCACGTAGTACGCACCATAGGCCAGAAACCCGGTGTCTGCTGCATGCCACGAGTCGCCGCGGTCAGATGACCGATAGACTTGGGCTCCCTGGTTGGGCAGCACGCACCAGAGACAGTCAAGGACCGAGTCCACGGCGACCCGGGGCCGCAATACGAATGCGCCGGGCAGGCCGTTGGACACCCTGGTCCACGAATCCGCGGTTTCCCGGTACAGGTAGATTCCGGACAGCGGGTCCCGGGCTTCGCCCCCGCACATCGCGGCGAACAGGATTCCGGCAGAGTCAGGGTCAGGCTCGATGTTCATGGTCTCAGACCATCGGGGCAGTCCGGCAGAGAAGTCAAACCAGGTGGCACCTGCGTCGGTGCTGCGCCGGGCCCGGCCGATCCAGCCCGAGTACACGGTCGAGGGCTGGTGCGGGTCAACGGTGACGCAGTAGGCTGCGAACGTATCGACCAGAAACCAGTTCTGGCCTGCGTCAGTGCTCTTGTGAACACCGGCCGAGCTGGAAAGGTACAGGGTCTCAGGACCAAAGGGATGGATGTCGAGCAGGTTGAGCCGGTCGTACTCGGCCAGGCCTGGAACCTGGAAACCGGTCCAGGCGGAGCCGCGATCAGTGCTGCGATACACCGAGTCGAGAAAGGGGACATGGCCCTGGAAACAGGCATAGACCGTGTCCGGGTTCGTGGCAGAGCAGACCAGTCCGGGCGGCCACATCTCGGTGTTGTGGAACAGGCCGCACACCGGGGTGTTGACGGCCGTGCGCCAGGTCAGGCCGGCGTCGTCAGAGCGGCTCACGCCCATGACACTGCCGGCAGCGTAGATGACTCCGGCCGCGGTGTGGATGGCGCGGACATTGGCCTCATGGATGCCCAGAGCAGACGCGTGCCAGATGCTGTCAGAGCGCGAGAAGCGCTGGGGCCCGAAGTACTCGCCGGCAGCGTAGATGACAGAGTCGCCCTGCGGCAGGCAGATGTCGTTGCACACCGGGTCGAACAGCCGGTCAGGGCCGAACTCGTTCCAGGTCAGGCCCCGGTCGTGGCTGACAGTGATGCGGCCTGATACCGGTGAGAACGCGAAACCGCCGGTCCAGATGCTGAGGTCACTGGTGTCGATGCGGATAGAGGTGTTGTAGTGGTCCGCGTTGCCGAGCGAGTCCCATGCCTCGCCGTTGTCCCAGACCTTGAACACGCCGTAGACATGGCCTCCGACAAAGATGGTGTCGGGGTCAAGGGGGTCGAACTCGAAGTCGTAGCAGCGCTTGCGGAAAGAGCTGGTGTCCCAGGTGACCCCTGCGTCGAAAGAGCGGTACAGCCCGTACAGCCCGCCGACAAACACGGTGTCCTGGGACCCGGGTCTGAAGCCCGCGCGCCAGCAGTAGGTGCGGGAGAAGACAAGTTGCCAGTTCTGGCCAAGGTCAGCGGTCTTCTGCAGCCCGGTGCCGGACACCACGTAGAAAGTGTCGCGCCCGCCAGGCGGCCAGCAGATGTCCTCGGCATACCCGGGAGGGAAACCGGTCTGGCTCCAGCTCAGGCCAGCGTCGGTGCTGAGAAAGAGTCCGTTGGTCCCGATGATCTTGGACCCGCAGACCGCAATCGACGGGTCGGTAGGGCAGAACCTGATTGCGTTCATGCCTGCTCCTTGTTCGCGCGGGATGCCTGTAACTGTGGACCAGCTATTGCCGGCGTCAGTGGAACGGAAGACTCCGCCGTGGGACCCGTTCCAGGTGCAGCAGAGCAGGATGCGGCGGTCAAGAGGATTGATGTCGATGCTGCGGCAGTTGGCTCCGGCAGGGCCAGAAAGCTGGACCCAGGCAGATACCAGAAACAAGAGGGTCGGGGTCATTGCCCGAATCCTGTCTGTATCATGTTGTCAAGCTCCTTGATATTGGTGCGTTCGTGAGCCGATATCCAGACACTGGGCACGTCGAAGCGCGGAGGCTCCGGCTCTGAGTCGAGCAGGTCGAGCTTGTTCAGTGCCACGATCCTGGGCCGGTTCAGAATGCTCGGGTCGTACTGCCTGATTTCGTCGCAGAGCTGGTTGTAGGCTGCCGCCGGGTTCGGCTCCGAGCCGTCGATCACGAACACCAGCATCCGGGTGCGCTCGATATGGCGCAGGAACCTGAGTCCCAGGCCTTTGCCCTTGTGCGCTCCCTGGATGATGCCGGGCATGTCGGCGAGAGTGTACCTGTGATGCTTGGTCTGCATCACACCGAGGTTGGGGGTTAATGTCGTGAACGGGTAGGCGGCGACCTTGGGATTGGCGCTGGTCAGCGCGGTCAGGAGCGTGGACTTGCCGGCATTGGGCAGTCCGACGAAACCGATGTCAGCCACCAGCCTGAGCACGAGCTTGAGCTTGCGTTTGACCCCGGGCGCGCCGGGCGTGCATTCGCGCGGGGTCTGTCTGGTCGAGGTCGCGAACCTGGCGTTGCCTTTCCCGCCTTTGCCGCCCTGGGCAACGACCAGCCGCTCTTCGTGTTCGAGCACTTCGCCGAGCCTCGCCCTGGTTTCGTCGTCGAACGCATCGGTGCCGAGCGGGACCGGAACCAGCCGGTCCTCGCCGTTCCGGCCGCTGCGGTTCTTGCCCGTGCCGTGCCGCCCAGTTCCGGCCTTGTAGGTGTGGCGGTATTCGAGGTCGGCAAGGGTCTGGAGACTCTGGTTGCCGACAAGGACGACCGAGCCGCCGTCGCCGCCGTCGCCGCCGTCAGGCCCGCCGCGGGGCACGTACTTCTCCCGGCGGAAGGACACGCAGCCGTTGCCGCCGTCACCGGCTTTGACCGTGATGACGGCCTCGTCGACGAACCGCATGCGCGGCTATTCCTGCTCGAGGGGGAACTTGGCGCGGAGTGCTTTCTCGACCGGCTCGGGCACGAAACAGGTCAGGCTGCCGCCCATGCTGGCGAGTTCGCGCACGAGCGATGAGCTCAGGTAGAAATACTTCTCGGACGGCACGAAGAACACGGACTCGACGTTGGGCGCGAGCTTGCGGTTGGTGAGCGCCATCTGGAACTCGTAGTCAAAGTCCATGACCGCCCGCATGCCGCGGATCACGGCGCAGGCCTCTTTCTCCCGGGCGAAGTCCACCAGCAGCCGGTCAAAGGATTCGACCTCGACGTTGGGGATGTCGGTCGAGACCTGCCTGACCAGTTCGACCCGCTCTTCGAGCGTGAACAGCGGGTCCTTTTCCCTGCCCCGGCCAACAGCCACGATGACGCGGTCGAACAGGCGTGAGGCTCGTTTGATCACGTCCAGGTGGCCGAGGGTTATCGGGTCGAAGCTGCCGGGGTAGACCGCGACCTTGGGACAGGCTTCACTCATCCAGCCTCCGCACGACCGTGACTTCGCTGTCGCCGTACTTGCCGTGCTTTAGCAGTTCCCAGCCCTCGAGCCTGTCCGGGGTTTCGAGCCGGTGATGCTCGATGATCAGGATGCCGCCGGGCTTGACCACGTCGAGCCTGAGGCACTGGTCAAGGGTGGCCTGGACGTGGTCCTGGCGATAGGGCGGGTCGGCGAACACGATGTCGAACATCTGGCGTTTGAGCCGCCTGATGGCCTGGGCGGCATCGCGCTTCATCACCCTGGTGTTCTCGATGCCCGGGATGTCGGCCAGGCCTTTGACATTGGCCCTGAGGAGCTTGAGCACACCCGGGTTGTTGTCGACGAACACGGCCTCCTTGGCCCCGCGGGACAGCGCCTCGATGCCGAGCGCGCCGCCGCCCGCGAACAGGTCGAGGATACGGGCATTGCGGATGTGCGGGCCGATGATGTTGAATATCGCCTGGCGGGTGATGTCTTTGGTGGGCCTGAGTCCGGACCTGGGGTAGAAGAGCTCGCGGCCTTTCAGCCTGCCGCTCCTGATTTGCACGACAGGACTATAGTAACACGGCGTCTTGTGTCAACTCGGCAGGGGAGATTCCGCGGTCAGCCGGTCAGGAATTCGTCATTTCGAGGGAGCGAAGCGACCGGAGAATCTCCGACACGCGGCCAGACCCTTCCTCCACGTCCAGGGTGACGGAAGGCCGCGTGTCGGGCTACGGGCCGGTGCGTGATCAGGACCCTGGTGGCCGTACGTCGCCTTCCGCTCAGCGCGTCCTGCCATGTCGAGCGCGGTCGAGACATCTTTCAGCCTCTGTCTGCAGCAGAAGCGGAAGACTGCCACGGCCCTGCGGGCCTCGCAGTGACGGGGAGGGCGGAAGACTGCCACGGGTCTCGCACCAGGGTCATTGCGCACAACGGACCGGGGTCGGTGCCTCATGGGCACGGCTGCGAAGCAGCCGTGGCAATCTTCCGGTACGCGGGTTCAGGGCAGGCCCTGCGACGCGGCAATCTTCCGGTACGCGGGTCGGGGCAGGCCCCACACCCGCGTCATTGCGCACGCTCTGCCTCCTGGCAGGTGCCGTCGGATGGCTCATGGACCGGGGTCGGTGGCAATCTCTGCGAAACCCTGGCAAGAACAGGCCGGCCGTTGGCCGTCTGCAGGCCAGGATGGCCTTCAGTACCCGTGCCCGGACCGCCAGGGGACAGCATATTCAGGCCTGAAATGCGCAGAAACAGGGGGTTACGTCGTCTGGTACTGTGGAGACACCAAGGCGGCAGAACAGGCACTGTCCCTCTGAAGCAGGGACGTCCCTGCTTTGCCGTATCAGGGAGCAAGCCCGAAGCCCCTGGTCGTGCACCGCTTGCTCAGGCAACACCCCTTGCCAGCTATCTGCCGTGGACCTCTGTTTTCTTGCAGGAAAGATGCGGAAACCCCACAAACGGCGCGTTCGACCCGAGGGGTGGGCCACTCCCCCCGTCATATCCAGGGCCGCAATCCGGGCCATAATCACCGCCGCATCCCGCGTCACAACCAGAGCCACAACTTGAGTCACAACCAGAGCCGCATTCCTGGTCACGAGCCAAGCGATACTACGGGTCAAAACCCAAGCCGCAGCCCAAGTCACAACTAAAGTCACAACCGGACCGATATCCCGAGCCACAACACGAGCGACATCGAATGCCACATCCCAAGCCAGAACCCGAGTGACATCGCAAGCCAAATCCCTGGCCACATCCCGTGCCACATTCCTGGTCATATCCTGAGCCACAATGCGGGGGATAGTGACGCTGGCCATTCTCCGCTCGCCGCGTCGTGTCATGTCGAGCGCGGTAGAGACATCTTTTCAGCCTATGTCTGCAGCAGAAGGCAGAAGACTGCCACGGCCCTGCGGGCCTCGCAGTGACGGAAGGGGCTTGACCCGATTGTACAGAAGACCGACCGCTCTTCCGTCATTTCGACCGACCGAAGGGAGTGGAGAAATCTCTCAGAGAGATGTCTCGAC
>CP070680.1:252448-254684 GCA_020352555.1 Caldifarciminota bacterium
GACCTTGGACCTCGACCACGTCGCGGTCAAAGTTCCCCAGTTCTCTTTCTCCCGGCTCAAAGGCGCGGACCCGGTGCTCTACGTCGAGATGACTTCGACCGGCGAGTCCGCCTGCCTCGGTGACTCGCTCGACGAGGCCTGGCTCAAAGCCGCGATGTCCAGCGACCTCAGGCTGCCCTCCAGCTCGGTCCTGCTCTCGATCGGGACCGAAGAGCAGAAGGTCAAGCTGCTCGACAGCGTCTCAGGCCTGGCCAAAGCCGGGTTCCGGCTCTACGCGACTCCCGGCACCCATGCCTTTCTCGCACGCCGCGGCATCGAGGCCGAGCTGGTGCACAAGGTCTCGGAAGACAAGGTCCCGTCGGTGGTCGACGTCATCTTCAACCGCCAGGTCGAGTGCGTGATCAACGTACCCCAGCGCTCGGCTGACGAGAAGACCCTGACCGACGGCTACCGCATACGCCGCACCGCGGCCGACGTCGGCGTGCCTTTGGTCAACGATGCCGAGCTCGCCCGTCTCTTCATCCGCGCCCTGCTCACAGTGCCGGCCGATACCCTGCCGGTCCGTCCCCTGTCCGCCTACACCGGCCGCGCTCCTGCCCGGGCAGCCTCCGCCCCCACCTCCGTACGCCAGTCCTGGGCCTAGATACAGTCCTACCAGCACCGCAATCCTGCTTTTGCTGCACTGGCAAGCTGATCCACGCGCTCGACCTTGGAGCGGCCTTCGCGGCAATAGAGGACCACCAGCTGACGTTGGAGATCAGAAACAGACCGTGACGAGCCTCAGGTTCACCGCGGTGCAGGCGTTTCCCGCTTCATACCGGGCGTGCTCCAAAGACAGCACGGGCAGTTCGAACCGGCTAGGGACCGACGACCTCATCGCCGGGCTGGGTCTTCTCAGATTGTAGCCGACGACCGCGCCGGGCACCGAACCGAGCGCCAGACCGATAGCCAGGCCCGAACCCGACATGCGATTGCCGTCAACAAGGAAGCCGACCGCGCCCAACGCGACAGCGCCAATGTAGGAGCCAAGGTATGCTTTTCCAGCCCGGCCCCAGCCGCGTCCGGCCAGCACCACGCCCGTTGCGGTTGCGGCCGGGACCAGGGCGGCAGTTATGACTATGCCGGCGCGTGCGTCGTCCCAATCTTCGTGCACTATCCCGCCCATCACCAGCATCAGGCCGGCGCCTGATATGAGAACTCCGCTTCCCAGACCACATGCAGACTGGGCCACGGTCGCGCCGGCCGAGGACGCCCAACATGAGCCTCCTGGTGCTGCTTCCCTCTCGCTGCCAGCGAGCAACAACTGCCCGTGGTTGATACCGATGACGCTCGGGCTTGAGTCCGTGGGAAACTGGGCGGCGAAAACAACGGCTAGAAGAAAACCCATGGTCTACCTCTTTCCCCGGACTCTGCGAAACCCTGGGCGCGAATCGAGAAATCCTGACAACATCGGATTGAACGTAGCGCGGGAGGATACCTCTGTCAATGCCCGAGCCGGCGGCCGACCGTGGGATTCTCCAGAGCCGGCGACGGACTCATGACAACGTGACCAGGCGCACAACCTGCGACATAACCCGACCTTCCGATTCGCCGACGACCCTTTGCCCCAATCACTGAAGACCGCGAACCGTCCCCTGCCTCGGAGGGCAGCACCGTCTGTCCCGGCAAGAGAACAGCAAACTGGAAAAGACCCCACGGGCAGCTACACTCCCGGGCAGCTCCCGGCTCCAGTCCTGGCACCGAACGCCAGTCCTGGGCCTAGAACTCCCTCCCGCCACCTTCTCAACTCAACAGCCTGGCCTCTTTTCAGCCAGACTGCGCTGGGTAGTCAGTCAGCAGTCAGGAAGTGGGACTGTGTCAACGAGTTACGCCGGTGCGCATTGACCGGGAAGCGGGACAGAAGACAACATCCGCCTTGCCTTTATCATAGTATTGAGTAATATTACTCACAATGCTGAGCAAAATGGAGAACATGACGTATGTCCGGCCTATTGCAGAAGTTCTGGCTGGTCGTCTTGTCGAGCCAAGGCGTTTCATCCAGGTAGTCGCTGGCCCGCGCCAGGTCGGCAAGACTACGCTGGTACGTCAGGTGCTCGGTCAGCTCGACCTGCCGACAGCCTATGCATCGGCCGACGAGCCCACTCTGCGCGGTCCCGAATGGCTGGCCGAGCAGTGGGATGCCATCCGGCTCAAGGCTCACGACGCCGGTCCAGGCGGCGCGGTGCTGGCTCTAGAC
>CP070680.1:254784-259057 GCA_020352555.1 Caldifarciminota bacterium
CCGCCTCGGCTGCAAGCGCGGCGGACTATATGACGTTCGCCGGCCAACAGTTGCCGGTGCGCCACGAGGCCGGTGTCGACTACGTGCCGCTCTACCGTCTGGTTCAGCTCTTGGACGGCAAGTTCTGGCGGGTCCAGAACCGCTTTGTGGCGATAGTGCAGGGGGATTCTGGCAAGCCCGAGCTCGAGTACGTCTTCTGGACGGACAGCGCGCTTGTTCTCTGCGCGGAACAGGAGATCCTGATGCCGGTAGAGCCGATGATGGACAACGGCCAGCTCTATCTCCCGGTACTGGGCCTGAGCAAGGTGTTCCCGGACGCTGTCGAGGGTCTGCCCCGGCTGGTCGGCATCGAGGTCGAAGGGACCGGCGACACCGCCCGGGTGTATCTTCGTACCAACACCGCTGATTCGGTTGCATGGATCGGCGAAACAAGGTCGAGCCTTGAGTATCGGCTCGTACTCGGGGTCGGATGCGACACTGCGACAGCCGAGCAGCTGGCCTTGGTTTCGATTCTGGCACCGAACGGTATCGTACAGACCGCAGGCGTGGACATCGGGGCCGGGACGGCGATTCAGCTCATGTTTCGGCGTCCAGCCCTGGTTCAGGTCCTGTCGAAGCCAGGTGCGCTTGTGGTCAGGATGTGGCCCCGCCCGGACCACAAGGTCGAGCGGATTGTGCTCGACCCTGGCCACGGCGGCAAGGACCCTGGCGCGGTCGGCATTGGCGGCAGTCTGGAGAAGCAGATTGTGCTTGATTTGTCGAAGCGGTTGAAGGCGAGGCTTGAGGAACACGGCTATGAGGTGCTCATGACCCGTACCGAGGACCATTATGTGCCGCTCTCGGACCGGTCCGAGTTCGCCAACGACAAGGACGCCGGCCTATTCATATCGGTCCACGCCAATGCGTCAGTCAACAGGAATGCCTGCGGGTTCGAGACCTACTTCCTGTCCGAGGCCAAGACGGACTGGGAGAGGACCGTCGCTGCGCGCGAGAACGCACCGCTCAAGCTCGAGATGTCCGACACGGCCAGACTTGCCGACGAGCTGGAGCTGATCCTCGTTGACCTTGCCCAGAACGAGTTCCTGACCGAGGCAAGCGAGCTGGCAGCGTGCATCCAGGAGCAGGCGGCGCCCAGTGCGCGGGTCATGGACCGCGGGGTCAGACAGGCAGACTTCTTCGTGCTGCGGAACAACTACATGCCGGCGGTGCTGGTTGAGGTGGGCTTCATCAGCAACAGGAGCGAAGAGAAGCTGCTCAAGGAACCGGCGCATCGCGAGAAGCTGGCTTCCGGCATGACCCAGGGGATCCTGGATTTCATCAAGGCATATGAGAGACGCGTCAACGGCACCTGACCGAGACGCGCCGATCGGTGTCTTCGACTCCGGCATCGGAGGGCTGACCGTGGTCCGCGCGTTGCGGCGACGGCTTCCGGACGAAGGCATTGTCTACCTCGGCGACACCGCCCGTGTCCCGTACGGAACCAAGTCTGCCGAGACCATCAGGCGCTTTGCACTGGAGGATGCCCTATTTCTGGCCGGACGCGGGGTGAAGATGATCGTCGTAGCGTGCCATTCCGCATCGTCGGCCGCCCTGCCCGAGTTGCAGCGCCACTTTGCGGTCCCGGTGCTCGGAGTAGTCGAGCCGGGGGCACGCGCGGTCGTTGCCGCGACAACCAGGAGGAAAGTCGGAGTAATCGGCACGACCGCCACCATCGGCTCTGCTGCCTACGAGACGGCAATCCGGTCGCTGACAGACGAGGTTGAAATACTGGCGAAACCCACACCACTGTTCGTACCCCTTGCCGAGGAGGGCTGGCTCGACGGCGATGTGGCCGAGGGCGTTGCGCGGCGGTATCTGGCGAGCTTTGCGGAGGAAGGGGTGGATGCGCTACTACTGGGCTGCACCCATTTTCCTCTGCTGGTGCCGGTGATTTCCCGCGTGCTTGGGCCGGGCGTACGACTTATCGACTCGTCGGACGAAACCGCGGCGGCCGCTGGGGCATTGCTCGAGAAGCGGTCACTCACCGCGACCAAGGGGCCGGGAAGCAGTCGGTTCTACCTTACCGACCTGACGCCGAGCTTCGACAAGGTCGGAGCGCGTTTTCTGGGTGAGCCGTTGGGCGATGTCGTACGCGCTTCTGTCACAGCCTGCGACAACAGTAGCGCAGGAGGGCGGCCATGACCAGAACCGGACGCGCTGCTGGCGAGCTGCGACCGGTCGCACTTGAGCTCGACTACCTCGACCACGCCGAGGGGTCGTGTTTCGCAACTGCCGGAAAAACCAGGGTTCTATGTGCGGCTTCGGTCGAGAAACGGGTGCCGCCGTTCCTGGTCGGCAGCGGCTCGGGCTGGATAACGGCCGAGTATGCCCTGCTGCCACGTGCGACTCATACCCGGACCGCGCGTGCGACAGCGATACCGCGGGGTCGGAGTCAGGAGATAAAGCGGCTGATCGGGCGTGCGCTGCGGGCGGTGTGCGACATGTCGCAGTTGGGAGAGCGACAGATCGTAGTCGATTGCGACGTCATCCAGGCGGATGGCGGGACAAGGACACTCGCAGTGACCGGTGGCTTCTGTGCACTGAAGCAGGCTGTACTCAAGCTGCTGGAAAGAGGTGACATCGAGCGCAGCCCGATTGTCGAGCATGTCGCAGCCACGAGCGTGGGCGTGGTTGACGGCGAAATGCTGCTCGATCTGGTATACGAGGAGGACTCTCGGGCCCAGGTGGACATGAATCTGGCCATGACCGAGAGCGGCAGAATAGTCGAAATCCAGGCGACTGCAGAAGGAATGCCGTTTACCTTTGAGCAAATGGTCAAGCTTCACGCCCTGGCGGCAGCGGCAACCGGTGAGCTGATTCAGATACAGCACGCCGCTTTCCGCCGGCGTGCCGGCGGTCTGCCGTCCGTGGATGCCGGTGCTGATGGATAGGAGTCCGGAAGAGCCTTCCGATACCGCAGCCGACGACGAGTCGGAGCGGAGAGCTCCGACGTGCCAGGAACCTGCCCCGCGGATCAAGAGGTTCCGTCGCATAGCCTCGGAAAGGCTCTGGGGCAAGCGCATCGACCAGTATCTGATAATGTCGGGGTTGGGGGTCTCACGTTCCCGGGCCGCACGCCTGATTGAAGACGGCCTGGTGTTGGTCAACGGCAAGCCAACCAAACCCGGATACCGGGTCAAACCGGGCGATGAAGTCACGGCCGAGTTCGAGCATGAACCCGAAATCACTGTTGAACCCCAGGACATCGAACTCAACATCGTCTACGAAGACGAAGACATCATCATCATCGACAAGCAGGCGGGCATGGTGGTCCATCCTGCACGCGGCAACCGGGACAACACGCTGGTCAATGCGCTGCTCTACCACTGCCGCAGCCTGCCGCTGCGCAAGGACTCTATCATCCGGCCGGGCGTGGTTCACCGCTTGGACAAAGAGACGACCGGGCTGCTGGTGTTCGCGAAGACCGACGAAGCGCTGACCGGTCTGGGCAATCAGGTGATGCACCGGACCGTAGTGCGGGAGTACGCGGCTTTCGCCTGGGGTGATTTCGAACTGCAGGAAGGAACGGTCGATGCGCCGATCGGCCGCCATACCATCGACCGGACCCGGATGGCGGTGACACCGTTCTCTGCCAAGACCGCGGTGACCAATTATACCGTGGTGAAGCGGTATAACGTCTGCACATACCTGAGGCTGAGACTAAAGACCGGACGTACCCACCAGATCAGGGTACACATGCAGCACCTGGGCCATCCGGTGGTCGGTGACCCGGAGTACGGGGGCCGCAACCCCAGGGTGATCCAGCATCGTGACCACATGCCGCTGTTCAGAGACATGATGGGCATCACCAAGCGTCAGGCGCTGCACGCGGCCCGGCTCGGGCTCAACCACCCGCGTACCAGGAAGTACATCGAGTTCTCCTCACCGCTGCCCCCGGACTTGGAGCAGCTTTTCTTCTACCTCGAGAAACACGCCGGCCGCTGACCCGGCCGCAAATCCTGCTTGACTCAGGCTGCATGGTCTGGTAATAACCTAGTGATGCGGGATCTGATGGCTGGCCAGAGGACCGGCTGGACTCGATTCTGCCTGCTGGCGTTCTCCACGCTGGCATTCCTGGCTTGTCCTCCAGACCAAGACGCGCCGCCTGCACTCAAAGCGCCGAAATGGCAGGACGGCGAGACGTCGGTCTATGACATAATACGGGGAGATTCGGTTCTGTACCGGTCCCGGATGGTGCTCAACCTTGACGAGGAGTTCGGAATGCCGACCGCGG
>CP070680.1:259157-263969 GCA_020352555.1 Caldifarciminota bacterium
AGACCGAAGCACACTGGCACAACCAGTCCGGGCAGTCCATCGCTGGAACCTGAGGGTCTCAGGGCGCCAAGCGTCCGGAGACCGACTCCTTAACCACGGCCAACCAACTCGGCGGAAAGCCGCAATAGTCCGATAGGAAACACTATGTTGAGGAGGTTTCAATGAACCGAACAGCAGCTGCAGTTTCAATCATCTCTCTTCTCCTCGTGCCCGTGGCGCAGGGAAGGCTCGTACTCTCCGATCCTGATAAGGTGTCGATCTATCCCAGGATTGCGTGCGGAGACGACCACTACTTGGTGGTTTGGTACAGTGTGGACGACTGCCGCACCCATTCAGTGACCGTGGGCTTCGACCTTCAGACAGTCGGAACGATTGACACGCTGCAGGACAACGAGCAGGTCTTTGAACTGGAGGTCGCCTCGAACGGCGAGGACTTTCTTGTGGTGTGGGAAGCCCTCCATGGAGGGGGCGTAATCAATGCCTGCTACATCACGCCGCAAGGACCATCGCCACCATTCCAGGTGTGCGGCGTCGCCAAGCAGGCGCATCACCCCACGGTCGCCTCTGATGGTGACTACTTTCTAGTTGCTTGGCGCTGGGGGGATGACTCGATATTCTACCGCACGGTCTACGGATACAACCAGATGAGCGGAATAGGCGAGGTCGGGTCCGGGGACTACCCTCAGCTGGTGGACAACGGGACGGTGTGCATGTTGGTCTATGCGGACCCGGAAGATGACGACGATTTGTACGGGTGGCGCAGTGACAGGACACCTCAGATCTTCTGGATAGCTGACGGCCCGTGCGAGGGCTACCCCGACGTCGCATGGCACGCCGACAGCGGAGCCTACGTCGTGGCGTTCCACAACACAGGCGACTCGCTTGTGGCCGTGCTCCTCGAGGCTGATGGCGACCCGGTGGGCTCCCCTGTTGTGTTCTCTGAGGCAGCCCCGTGCGACAAGTTGTCGGTGGCGGCCAGTGATATCAACTTCTTCGTGCCCTGGGAGTCAAACAACGACGTGAGTGGTCAGCGGATGAACCCAGTCGGTGAGGTGGTCGGGCCTCTGGAGCATGCCCTCGTCCACACTCAGACACTCGCATACCACGACCCACATGTGGCTTCACATGGCGATGTCTTTGCCGTGGTCTATCAGGAGGTCGACACCGACCCAAACCCGGACGAGTCAGTCATCTGCCTGGACGGGGTCTCCCCATATCAGAAGAACTTCTACTCGCACTCCGAATACGCGACCGCATTCAACCAGGCCCGCCACATCGCGCGGGTGCCGAGCTCGGACGTTCTGCAGGTCGTGTACATGACAACAGGTACGGGTTCAGAGCCGGCGCCGGACAGCGTACTGTACACGCATTCCACGAACGGGGGCGGAGACTGGTTACCCTATGAGTACGTCGGCGAGGGCAGGTGTCCCGCCGTCGTTGACCAGGGGGCGCCAGGGGTCTGGATCGCTTACGTCGATGACGATGGCTGCATAGTCCGTGCCATACGCACTGGCGAGGGCGAATGGGACTACGACATCGTGTACGAGGCTCCCACCAGCTGCCCCGCCGGACCGCCCTCGCTGGCAGTGTCCGCGCTCCCGCCTGGAACACCCACTGCCTACGTGGTCTATCCAACCTACAGTACCTCGGGCGATCATTCGATCATCTTCAACTCATTCACAGCGTCGTCGATCTCAGAACCGTACATACTCGAATCCGGGAGCGCAGCGGCCGACAGCCCCTGCGTCTCGGTGACTCCAGGCGATATCTTCCATGTGTCCTGGCAGGACAACGATGCCATCTGGTACATGGAGTACGACGGCCAGTGGCCACAGGAGCCGACGCGGGTGTCGACCCCGGCCGGCCCCCAATCCGAGCCGGCCGCCATGGCATCTCTTGAGGCGTACGGCGACTCTGTCTTCTGCGTTTGGCGCGGGCCTGATCAGGGCGATGACCCGGGCGATGTTTGGCGCTGCTCGAGAGAGCTGAACGAGAACTGGAGAGACCCGGAACCTGTGTACGAGTCGGAGGGAGATCCATCAGACTGCCCGGTCATGTCCACGGACTATCTGACAGTCTGGCACGAGGACGTCGATGACCCCAGCTGCGACATCTGGGCCAAGTTCGGTGAGAACGACCCGGGGCCGGTCTTTGAGACCGAGCTTCAGTCCATGTTTCCTCACGTCGCCAGCTATTGGGAGATGGACCCACAGGCGCCACAGCGGGAGACGCTTCACTGCCTGACGGTCTGGACAGAGGCCACAGAGGAGCAAGGGACGTATGAAGTCATGTTCGGCGACTACGTCCACACGGTTCAGACCGGGTTCGACGCCGCGGCCTACGAGCCTGGAACGTACTATGCGGTCGAGGTCGGCGGGGTCGAGCCGTCCCGCTACTGCACACGAAGAGGCGGGTTCCGTGAGTATCGTTCGTTCCGGGTCGATACCTCTGCGAGCGGGCTGACGTATGTCCTGCCGTACCTCGACCCGCGCTGCTCCTACGTGCTGAGGGCGGTCTTTTATCACGAGGGCAAAGAGCCGTGGTCCGCAGAGCTGCGGGGCGACTCTACGGCCTGGGCAAGTGTCACGGCTCGACCCTACGTGCCGGAGACCGTCTGGGTCCGGATTCCGCAGGAGGTATACCGGAAGGATGCGCGCATCGAGCTGAGTCTGCGCAAGCCCTCAGGCGGCTTCGTGTCTCTTGCCGGGCTCAAGTTGTTCCAGACGGAATCCCGGGGAGGGGGCTACGAGCTGGCCGTGGTTGGCGGTAGGACGCCTTCTGTCCGCTCGTTCCATGCCAGCCAGAATCCGTTCTCAACACGTACGGCCATCTGCTACAGCCTGGCTGCGCCGGGCAGGGCGAGAGTCGACATACTCGATGCGGCCGGACGGGTCGTGTGCAAGCTGGTTGACGCGGAACTCGCTGCAGGCGAGCACCGTGCCGCCTGGAGTGGCAGGGACGACCAGGGGCGGGCTGTTGCCGCCGGCATCTACTTCTGCAGGTTGCAGACTTCTGATGCTGCTGCCGTTGACAGAGTAGTCATGTTGAGGTAGTTATACTCATGGGGAGGCGGGCACCCCGCCTCCCCGTATGCTTCATGGCAAGACCTGTCGTTCTCATATTGTCGCTTGGTGGCATCGTACTCGCGCAGTTCAGCATGCGGAGGACCGCCGTGTGGCGCTCTGGCCTCTTCTTCGGAACATCGTCCGGGCGAGTCATCTGCTGGGACTGCAACCACAACGGCATCCCCGAGGTCATCTTCAGTACCGGCAACACCAATCCGGATACCCCGCGACGGATAGAGTTCTGGGAATACCGTCCGGTCAACCGCTACGAGCTTGTGTTCGCAGATACCGGCATCCACCCGAATCCACCAGGCATCGTGTCTGGGAACACGAGAGTCTACGACGTTGGCGACATCGACCAGGACGGCCTTACCGACATCGTCGGCGCCAACCGCGAGGTCGTGGAGACTGACGATTCCACCTACAACGTCATGGTGGTCCTTGAGAGCCGCGACGAGCACTCATTCCCTGACACCGTTGTCTGGTCGGTCCGCGTCGGATACATGCAGGGCGGGCACGCGCCCGCGGGCATCTCCCCTGACCTGGATCGGGACGGCAGGCAGGAAATCACCACCACGTCCCAGAGCGGTTGGTTCAACCAGACATTCTGGGAGTGCGTCGGCGACAACCAGTACGAGCGCGTTTGGAGCCTGCCCGTGACCAACGTGTACGACCCGGTATACGGCGACTTTGATCAGGATAGCTTGATGGACTTGGCCGCGGGCTTCTACCGGGAATCCGTGTACGAGAACGTAGCCCCGGGCCTGGATAGCTTCGTCGAGGTGTACCGCGACTCGTGGGGGATCGCCAACGGGGTGGATGGCTTCACGGCCCAAGACTTGGACGGAGACGGTTGCCCGGAGGCCCTGATGTCGTACTTCAGCGGGGTCCGGCGTACTTACACATTGTGCATGTGGGAAGCCACGGACAACAACACATACGAACGCACCCTCATCGACGTCGTGGCCACGAACGCCACCGACGGCGGCAACGATAGCAGATGCGGTGACTTGGATGGCGACGGAGTCGAAGAGTTGGTCTGGGCATTGCCGGTATGCCTGCGCATGTACAAAGCCGTGGACGACAACCAGTTTCAGATGGTCAGCGAATGGGAAGATGACCACCCCGGTGAGGTCCTTTCGACCGTCATCACGGACATGAATGGCAACGGGTACGGCGATCTGGTCGTGGGTGGCGGCTGGATGACGTCCGTACTTGAGGTCGAGGCGGTGCGGGTGCTGCACCCGGACACGACGCGGGAACTCTGCGCAGGAGAAACCTGTCTTGTCCGCTGGGAGATATTCGAGCCGCCGAGGTGCGATTCGATTTCCCTGTTCCTGCTGACCGATACGGTCGTGCCTGAGGGCGAGTGGTTCTGCCAGAGGACTGGCAGTCTTCGATTCTATCACCTGGATACCATCGTGACCGGGCTGTCGCCCGGAGATACGACGTATCCGTGGATAGTGCCGGACACGGTGTTGGATGCTGCTTGGATTGTGGCGATTGCCTACGGCCCGGGCTGGCAGTTCGACTGCTCGGACCGCCGATTCAGCATCGTCCCGTCTGGTGTGGCCGAACGCAGCAGGCAGGCTGCTCCCGGCCCTGTGCCCGAGCCGACGATTGCTGGGGATGTGCTGGTTTGGAGTGCAACGGCTCCGTCGTTGCGCAATGTCGGAGACATTGCACTCCAGAGCAGTGCCAAGCTGCTCGACGCTACCGGCTGCGTCGTGATGTCCCTGCAGCCCGG
>CP070680.1:264069-265811 GCA_020352555.1 Caldifarciminota bacterium
GAGGGCGGAGCACTGCCACGGGTCTCGCACCAGCGTCATTGCGCACGCTCTGCCTCCTGGCAGGTGCCATCGGATGGCTCAGGCACCGGGGTCTGTGGCAATCTCGGCGAGACCCTCGCAGCGACAGACTGGCTGTTGGCTGTGGGCCGTCAGCGGGTGATCAGGACTTTGGTGACCGCCGGTCGCTTTCCGCCCACCGCTTTCCGCCAGACGAAACAGACCCCGGGGGAGAGATGGCGCATGTCATTCCTGCCGGGTCCGAGGAGCGGTATCGGTCGTCGCCTCTGCACCGCGGACCGGCCTCCGGTCAACCAGAGTGCCATGGGGCTGAAGCTGCCTCTTTTCCAGGTCTGCCACGATCTCCTTCAGGTTGTGATGGTTCTCGGCCCCGTAGGCATCACGGATACGCCAGAGTTCGGAAATGACTTCATCATGATACATCATCGTCCTCCTCGGTAAGGAGTTCCAGCGGAGTGCATATCTCCGGGCAGCGGTAGCCTGCCGCGGTGCAAGACGAGCGCAGCTGGGGCCGCAGCGCGGCATTGTCTATGTGACGGCAGTTCCACGTCAGTATGTAATCCACGCCATGCACCACGGCGATGGCGACGTGGAGCGCGTCGGGTCCGGCCGACGCTGGCATCGCGCCGTCGGCAATGAAGCGCTCGGCCAAGGCTCGTGCTTCATCATCGACCCTGAGCACCGGAATCCCCGCGAGGAACGAAAGCCTTCGCGCGGCAGTGTCGGCGTCACCACGGGAAGCCTCAACGAACACCAACTCGGAGACGAAGAGCTCATAACTGGGCCGGACTTGCTCCCACCACTGCATCGTGAGTTGCTGCCACGCGGCTGCCCTGACGTCACGACTGGGACGAGCCGCCAGGTAACTGGCTATCGACGTCTCCAGATAGACCGTCTTTCTCATGTTTCGAGTCTACCGTCAAGTGCACCGCACGGCAACCCTGTACGTTGACGCAGCCTGACCATCCTATCTTGTCACGACGACCTTGGCCGGGATGGGGACTGCGAAACCGGGGACTGTACCCGCACGGGGACTGTCCCCAGGGTTTCGCGCAGGGCAAACGAAGTAGACGCCTGGGCTCAGATGTCGGACATCGTTGGGTCCGGGCGCAAGGTCCATCACCTTGCGGCCCGTGATGTCCAGCAAGTCTGCCCGGTCTACCGTCTCCCGTCTACCGTCTCCAATCCATAGCACATCCCTGACAATCGTCGGCTCGGGCAGCGGTCCTGTCCGCTCCGGCTCCCGCGTCTCGGCGATGGCCCCGGCGATGCGGGGGAACGTACAACCTCGTATCCTGCTGGTCATGTGTGGCTCGAACTCCTCTGTGCAGAAAACCATGCCCAGTCTGCCTGTTGAGTTGACCGCAAGGCCCGAGCTACGATGACCCAGGCGGGGGAACACCGGGTCCACCACTGCTATCGGAATCGGTTCGGCATCGTGCACCTGCCCGTTCGGGGATATCCGCACTCCGCGCATTTCATACTCCGGCCAGAGCAGGTCACTGCAAGCAACGAGCTGAAAATTGACGCCATCGAACGCAACCGGGAGCTGCTCAATGCTCAAGCCCTCTGGTAGAAGGATGGCTGTATCGAGCACCGCTCCTTTGGGGGAAACCCGCCAGGCCTGCTGGCCATAGTGGTCGGACACCAGGTAGACCCCGGCACCGAAGGCCACTTGCGGCCGTCGGTTAGCTCCCATGTTGCTGACCCGTTTGATGAGAATC
>CP070680.1:265911-267977 GCA_020352555.1 Caldifarciminota bacterium
ACCGCAAGCGGGGATTCCGCCACGGTCGGCGGCGGCGCTCACAATACTGCGAGCGACAACAGCGCGACCGTCGGCGGCGGACGGTCGAACACGGCGAGCGGGCCCTGGTCCACGGTCGGTGGCGGAGTCGGGAACCGGGCGACCTATAACCAGGCCACGGTCGGTGGCGGCAATAACAACGAAGCCAGCGGCCACGAGTCCACCATTGCAGGAGGCTTCAACAACCGTGCCTACGGCTCCACCGCCACCATCGCGGGGGGCTGGTCAAACATCGCGCTGCGAGACCAGACTACGATTGGCGGTGGCCGCAGCAACCGCGCTGATTCCGCCTATTCGACAGTCAGCGGCGGAGCCGCCAATCGAGCGACCGGTTATAGCGCCACGGTCGGCGGAGGATCAAGCAATACCGCCAGCGGCGACACTTCCACCATCGGCGGCGGTATCGCGAACGAGGCGAACGGAAAGTGCGCCACCGTGGGGGGTGGCTCCAATAACATCGCCGACAACGACTTCGCCACCGTGGGTGGCGGCTGGAACAACCAGGCTGTCGGCTATGCGTCGCACGTCGGCGGCGGCGAAGGCAACGAAGCCACCGGAGGTGGCAGTGGTGTCGTGTCTGGCGCGTACAACTACGCGAATGGCCCTCTGACGTTTGTGGGTTCCGGCAACTCCAACAACGCCGAGTCCAGCTACACCGCGATTGTCGGGGGCCACACAAACGATGCCCTTGCACTAGGGGCGTTCGTCGGTGGAGGAGGCCACAACGAGGCGCGCGGCCGGTACTCCACGGTATCGGGTGGGCACAATAACATCGCCGAAGGCCACCACGCGACAATCGCCGGAGGCAAGGACAACCGTGCGCCCGGAGATTCGTCGGCGGTCGGCGGCGGCTTCTATTGCGTCGCGAGCGGCGACTACTCCACCGTACCGGGTGGACGTATTGACACTGCCGCAGCGGACTACAGCTTCGCCACCAACAACCACTCGGTCGTGCCCTCGACGCGCACGAACTCGGCGGCGTTCAACGGCCAGCGGGCCACCGCTTCGAACCAGCTCCGCTGCGGCACGCTGTCCGAAGCTGGCGGCAGCTTCACCATCGACCACCCGGCAGACCCGTACGGCAAGGTGCTCAACCACTACTTCGTGGAGTCTCCGGAGATGCGTAATGTCTATGAGGGTTCGGTTGTGCTCGACGCATCGGGCCGAGCCACAGCGATTCTGCCCGACTACTTCTCGGCGCTCAACCGCAATCCGTGCATTCAGCTTACCGGGGTCGGGGCTTCGAACGTCTTCGTCGCCGAGAAGGTTTCAGGCAACAGGTTCGCCATCGGCGGTACGCCAGGAACCGAGGTCTACTGGCAGGTCACCGGCGAGCGCAAGGACGTATCGGCCGAGGCCATCCGCAGGATGATGCCGGTCGAGCAACCAAAGACAGGTGAACTGGCTGGGACCATGCTCGATGATGACTTTCTTGCGGGATGCATGGACCAGTTGGTCCGCGAAGGCAAAGCACAAGGAATCGACTTCCGCACAGCAGCCGGACGCCAACGCTACGAGCGCGTACCTCAGGGAACCGAAGGACGATAGGAGGAAGAAGTGAATAGGACACAGGCTCTGCTGCTCATACTTGCCTTCCTGCTCGCGGCGGCGTGGGCAGCTGATGATGCGACCGGGGACCCGGCTCTGGACATTGCAGAAGCCCCGATAGAGGGACCGATTGTGTCTGACGCTGATGCCATCACGATCCCGCGCATGCTCTCATACCAGGGCAAGCTCACCGATACCATGGGAGTCCCGGTGCCCAACGGCAACTACTCGATCAGGTTCGCGCTCTACACCCAGGCCTCAGGCGGAAGTCCATACTGGCAGGAGACCCAGAACGTGTCCACCGAGGACGGGCTGTTCGCGGTCCTGCTCGGGTCAGTGACACCAGTCCCCTACGCGCCCGAGGCCGGCAATCTCTACCTCGGCATGAAGGTCGGTTCTGACCCGGAGATGACCCCGCGCATCCGGATTGTCTCAGCCGCCTACTCCTACCTCTCACGCAAGTCCGACACCGCCAACTA
>CP070680.1:268077-274869 GCA_020352555.1 Caldifarciminota bacterium
GGCATGTTCCTGCCGTTCTCAGACCTGGTCGTCTTCCACATCGAGGCGGCCGAGGATCCCGGAACGTGCATCAAGGACATCCACAAAGCGGGCAAGCAGGCCGGTATGTCGCTCAACCCGGACACCCCGGCCGAGTCGCTCAGGCTGTTCCTGCCCGGACTGCAGGACGTGCTGGTCATGACCGTGTTCCCGGGCCGCGGCGGCCAGGAGTTCATCTCCGGTTCCCTGGAACGCATCAGGGCAATCCGCGAGATGATCGGCCAGACCGGGTCCAGTGCTACTGTCTCGGTCGACGGCGGGGTGAAGCCCGCCAACTGCCGGGCGATAGCCGATGCCGGGGCCGATGTGGCCATTGCCGGCAGCGCCATCTTCAGGAGCAAAGACTACGCCTCGGTCGTCAGGGAGCTGCGTTGTTCGAAACCCTGACCGACCGGTTCACCAAACTGCAGCGCCGGCTCCTCGGATACGGCCGGCTCAGCGAGAAAGAAATCTCCGACGCCATGCGCGAGCTCCGGGTCGTGCTGCTCGAAGCAGATGTCCACTACAAAGTGGTCGGCCACTTCATCCGCTCGGTCAACGCCCGGCTCAAGGAGAAAGACATCACCAAGGCGCTCAAGCCGGGCGAGCTCATCAACTACACCTTGTTCCAGGAGCTGACATCCCTGCTCGGCGGCCGGACCCGCAAACTCGACCTTTCGGCATCCCCGGCTGTCATCAGCCTGGTCGGACTCCAGGGCACGGGCAAAACCACCTTTGCCGGCAAGCTCGCCCATCGGTTCCAGAACCGCAGGCCCCTGCTCGTCGCCTGTGACCCCAAGCGCCCGGCAGCGTCAGAGCAGCTCAAGCTCGTGGCTCAGCAGGCCAGGGCCGACTTCCTGCCTGCGGCCAAGGACGTGGTCGGCAATTGCCTGGAGTCCCTGAGGCGGGCGGACCGGGACGGCAACGGAATGGTGGTTTTCGACACCGCGGGCCGGCTCCATGTCGACGACGAGCTGATGAGCGAGCTCGAAGCGATCCAGGACCAAGCCAAGCCCGGCGCAACCCTGCTCGTGCTCGACGGCATGGTCGGACAGGACGCTGTGAACCAGGCTTCGGTGTTCAGCCAGCGCCTCAAGCTGTCGGGCTGCTGCATGACCAAGCTCGACGGTGATGCCAGGGGCGGAGCGGTCGTGTCGGTGCGCCAGGCGACCGGCCTGCCCATCCAGTTCATCGGGACCGGCGAGAAGCTCACCGACCTGGAGGAGTTCCACCCGGACCGCATCGCGTCACGGATACTCGGGCTCGGAGACATGAAGAGCCTGGCCGAGAAGGTCCGGTCCGCTACCAGGCCTGAAGACCAGAAGGAGATGGCCGAGAAGTTCATCAAGGGCAAGTTCGACCTCGAGGACTTCCTGGCCCAGCTCAGGTCGATCCGGAAGATGGGCAGCGTGTCCAAGCTGCTGGCAATGGTCCCGGGCGCGGGCAAGCTCGACGTCGACGAAGAGGAACTCGTCAAGGTCGAGGCCATGATCCAGTCGATGACCCCTCTTGAGCGGCACGACCCCGATGTCATCGACGGCTCCCGCCGCCGCCGCATCGCTGAAGGAAGCGGTACGACGGTGACCGATGTCAACCGACTGCTCAAGGAATTCGGCCAGGCCCGGGTCCTGGCCAAGCAGCTCTCCGGCCGCGGCCAGCTCAAGCCCGGACGCGTGCCCAGGCTCCGGCGCCGCTGACACCACAGCAGCCCCTCCGCCTTTGCCGGCCCGGTCACCGCCACCCGGCCCATTCTGCCGGGTCAGATTCTGAGCTCGATGCCGGCCGGGCAGTGGTCCGAGCCCAACACCTCGGGCAGGATGAAGGCACGTGCCACCGACCCCCTCAGGTTCTGGCTGACGAAGAAGTAGTCTATCCTCCAGCCGACGTTGCGCTCCCTCGCCCTTGTCATCAGGTCCCACCACGTGTACTGCCCGGTCTCGTCCGGGTGGAACATCCGGAACGTGTCGGCGAACCCGCGCTCGACCAGCCGGTCCATCCTTTTCCGCTCGACCGGCAGGAAACCCGAGACCCGCTCGTTGGGCTTGGGCCGCGCAAGGTCGATCTCCTTGTGCGCGGTGTTGTAGTCACCGCATACGACCAGCCTTTTGCCCTGCCCTGCCTCGCGGTCCAGGTGTTCGAGTAACGCATCGTAGAAGTCGAGCTTGTACTTCAGCCGCTCCCTGCTCTGCTTCCCGTTCGGGAAATAGACGTTGTAGAGCCGGAACCCGCGCTGCTCGGTGATGACCAGCCTGCCCTCGCGGTCGAACTCCGGTCGACCGAAGCTGTATTCGACCGAATCCGGCTCCTGGCGCGAATAGGTGGCCACTCCGCTGTACCCCTTGCGCTCTCCAGTGTTCCAGTACGAACAATAGCCCTCGGGTTCGAGCACCGGTTCCAGGACCTGTTCCGGTGCCGCCTTGGTCTCCTGGACGCACAGAATATCGGGCCTGTCTTTCGCGAACCATTCCAGGAATCCCTTGCGCACTGCCGCCCGGATCCCGTTCACATTCCACGACAACAGCCGCAGCCTCTTGCGCCGCTTCGGTCCCGGCATGCCGGTCAAGAAGAGAAGCGGCGGGACGATTCCTGTCCCGCCGCTTCGGTGTTCAAGCGTCTAGCGTGAAACGACGAGCTTCTCGCTCAGCGTCTGGTCGCCGGCGTGCAGCTTGTAGAAGTAGACGCCGGCCGGCATTTCGCTGGCGTTCCAGGTCGCGGTGTGGCGTCCGGCCTGGGTCAGACCCTTGTGCAGGGTCTGGACCGGGCGCCCGGCCTCATCGTATATCGCGAGCGTGACCTCGGTCGTCATGGGCAGTGCATAGGAAATCACGGTCGAACGGCCGAACGGATTCGGCTTTGCCTCGATCTCAAGCCGGTCCGGAAGCACGGCCTTGCCCCTCTCCTTGACGCCGACCCCGAAGTCGCCGCCGCGGACCTTGTGCACGACTATGGGGTTGTTGGTCGCGGGACCCTCGTTCTGGACGAAGAAGCCCGCATGCAGGTCCTTCTCGTAGAGGATCATCACGGTGTCGTTCGAGTACGCACCCTCGACCGCCATGTCAATGACCGACGGGAACCGGTTCGAGCAGCTCTCCCCTGGCCCGGTCAACCGAACCGCAGTATACCACGTCGCTCCGTCGTCGTCCGAACCCGCACCCCAGATGTCGCCCCTGAGTCGCCCGACCGGCAGCGACTCGTAGTTCACGCCGTCGAACTCCTCCCAGGCAACGTAGAGGTTGCCGCGGTTGTCCTCGCCGATGCTGGGCCGGCCGGCGATGCTGGCATTGTACCCGACATTGGCCAACAGGCTCTCCGGGTCAGCCCGGTGGACTCGGGACCACGCGTCGGTCGACTGGTCCCAGTGCCATATCTCTGCCGGCAGGATCCAGTTGGTGTCGCGCACGAACGGCGTCACCCCGGCCACGATGTGAAGCTGGTCGTCACTGTCGTAGAACGGGAAAAGCGAGCTGAGGTGGAACGAAGTCAGGGTGTCGCCCTGGTACGCCTGCGGCCACATGAGCTGGGTCGGGTCACCCCAGCTCGTACCGCCATCGGTCGAAATGCGGTAGAATCCCGGCTTCTGCGAGTACCCGGTGGGCGAATAAGTCCAGGTCAGGCACACGTTGTCGCTGACCTTTGACGCCGCCACGTTCTGGGTCGGGAACAACGGGTCCGGCTGGGGCGGGGCGGTGCGAATCGGCGAGGTCCAGTTGCACCACGTCGCGCCGCCCGAGTAGTAGATGTTGTCGCGGTCACCCACGTCTTCGACGCAGTGGATGTGGAACTTGCCGTTGGCGTCGACGGCGACCGGCGGCCAGAGGTAGCCTTCGAGGGTCGGAGAACCCTCGCAGTACTCGAAGATTCCGGTTCCAGGCCCCATGTCGCGGGCGACGTCGATGCGATGAGTGACCGGAGCAGGGATGTGGCACGGGACCACCGCCACGCCCGAGCTCGGGTCAGCGTCAAGGTTCCCGTATCCGACCCGCCCGGTGAAGATGGTCACGCCTGACTGCATGTAGTCAGGGTCTATCCAGTTCCATCCTGCCGAGTAGTCGTAGAAGTTGTAGCGCATGTTCCGGTCCGGGAACTCGGTGTTCGCCGTGTGGGCCGAGTACATCCACGCCACGTGCACCCCGTACTCGGGTGAGTTGACGATGAAACGGTAGATGGGCCCATTGCCGCACCAGTCATAGGTCGTGCCGCCGACAGTGTCCACGGTCCCGACCAGCACCGCCGGCTCGCCCGGCTCGATACGTGTCTCCTGCGTCACCACCGGCTCGCCGGGCCGGACCGGTCCCTCGGGCGCGACGACGTCGACCGTCGGCATGTTGGAAACGGCCAGCGCGAGAACCGGCACCAGAAGCACAAGCAACATGCTTCTCATCAGGCCTCCTTGTAGTTTCAGTCTAAGCCTTTCGGACTCACTGTCTGCCCTGCTACTGGAGCGTGAACCGGTACGGGATGGAAACCCACACCCGCACCGCCTGGTCACGCTGCTTCGCAGGGGTGAAGGTCGCCCGCATCGCGGCCTGAACCGCCTCGTTGTCGAGCGACGTGTTACCCGAACTCTTAAGTATCTTCGCGTCGATTATCGACCCGTCGGTGTCGACCAGCGCCTGGACCACCGCCTGGCCTTCGATCCCGGCCTGTCGGGCCAGCTCCGGATACACCGGGGTCGGCACGTTGACCGGTGTGGGCTTGACCTCCACCTTCCAGAACGGCACCACCGGAATATCGGTCTCCTCCGGCCGCTTGATTATCTCGGTGAAGGTCGTGGTCTCGATCGCCTCGGCTTCGACTTCGGCCTCGGTCTCCGCGGCGACCGGCATCTGGGGTTTCTCGACCTTGGGCGGCTCGGCGATCTCCTCCAGCTCGGGCGGCAGCGCTTCCATCACCGTCTCCACCGCCTTGCGCAGCTGGTAGGGCTGGACCTCGAAACGCCTGGGCATGAAGAGGAAGGTCAGCAGCAGGGCCGCCAGCGTTATTACGGTCGTCACCCGGATTGCGAGTGAATAGTACCGGCTCTCCCATTCGAGGGTGTCGATGTTCTTCATGGTTACCCTCCCAGTCCTGTCGGAAAGTCGGTGGCGAAGGTTATTCTCAGCGCCCGCGCTTCTTTCAGTGCTTCCAGCACGTCGGTCACGAAACCGTATCCGACCTCCCGGTCCGCCTGCAGCATGACGACCAGGTCCGGGTTCTCTATCACCCTTTCCGCCATCACGTTGGTCAGTACCGCCGGGGATACCAGGTTGTCGCTGACCGTGGTCTTGCCTTCCTGGTCCATCCAGATGTTGCTCACGTTCCGTCGCTTGAGGATCCGCTCGGTCGCCTCGGCCTCTGGAATCGTTATCTGGAGCCCCTGCTCCTTCCGGAACACGGTGGACACCATGAAGAAGATGATGAGCAGGAACGCGATGTCGGACGTCGACGCCATCGGGATGTCGGGCGTCGACTCACGCTTCTTGGCGATCTTCTTCACGGTATCACCCTTCCCCTTCCTTGACCGGCACCAGGCTGATGCGCTGCTCCTTTTCCAGGTTCAGCTCGCGGTACGCCAGCTGCAGCTGGTCGTAGACTTCGATCATCACCCGGTAGGGAGCGCGGCGGCTCACCTTGATCCCGAAGGACAGCTTCGGGTTCGCCACGATCTTCTCTTCGACCAGTTGGCGTACCTCAGGGATGGTCACGATCTTGTCGTCGATCAGCACCTTGCCGTCGGGCGACACCCTGACCGTCACCATGTTCTCCTGCTTGATCTTGACCTCTTCGCCCTTCTCGGGCAGCACGATCTTCAGCCCTTTGTCGCGGCTGAACACACTGGTGGTCATGAAGAAGATGATGATCAGGAACGCGATGTCGCCCATCGAAGCGGTCGGGATTTTCGGTCTGGTCGAGCCCTTTGACCGATACTTCGGCTTCAAAGCCATTAGAGGCTCCTATGTCGTGCAGACCTGCTTCGTTGCCATGAACTCCAGCAGTTCGGTCGAGGCGGTCTCCATGTCCCGCAGGTAGCCGTTCACCCGGCTCGAAAGCAGGATGTGGATGATGGCCAGCGGCGCCGCGATGATCAGACCGGCCTGGGTCGTAATCAACGCCTCGGAGATGCCGCTCGCGACGACGGTCGGCTCGACCTCGCCCAGTGCGGCAACGGCCTGGAACGCACCGATCATACCCGTGACCGTACCCAGGAACCCGAAAAACGGAGCCACGGTAGTGAGACCGGCCAGGAGCGCCATGCCCCGGTCCAGGAATGCCAGCTCGCTGGCACCGGACCGGACGATCGCGTCCTCCATGACCTCGGTCCCCCGGTCGGCTTTCTCTAGCGCGGACCTGAGCACCTTTGCCACCGGACTCGGGGTCTTGTCGCACAGCTCCATGCCGGCCTTGACCCCGTCCTTGTCTATGGTCTCAATCAGCTGAGGAGTGAACTTCTTCACGTTAACCCGCATCCGGAACAGGATGGTGTAGAGTCGCTCCAGGATGATGGCGAGACCCAGTACAGCACAGGCGAGCAGAAACCACATGGTCATGCCGCCTTTGCTAAACCAGTCTATCATCTGTCCTCCTTAGGATTCACAATAGGATAACCGTCTGGCAGACTCTAGTCAAATCATCTTTACTGTCAAGCGCATACCATCCTGGCCAGACGGCAGAACCCCAGCATTCACACGCACTTCGCACTGTCGCACGCATCTGGTACGGACGTCGCCCTCGCATCCCGGCACAGCCCTGGGAAACCGCGGGAACAACGTCCACAGGAGTCATTCTGTCCTCAAA
>CP070680.1:274969-276415 GCA_020352555.1 Caldifarciminota bacterium
GCGTCGAAGATGGTGAAGGAAGCTCCAGAAGGCATCGAGGGCAGTCTGAGGATGCGGTCGGATATGATGGTCTGAACTCGGGGTTTGGCCTTCGTCCTTGCTACTTTGTCCTTGTCCTTGACCGCTGTCCACGGCGTGGACCAGATGTATGCCCGGCCCGCGTTCTGTCCCGGTGAGTTGTGGCCCGGCGCACCGACGATGAACTCGATGCTTCGGTCATCGTTGATGTCGCCGAGGAACGCGAGGCAGGAGCCGAACATGTCGCCGGTGTCGTCGCCGACAAGCACCGTGTCTGGACTCGTGCTCATCGGGTCTCCGCCCAGGAACAGGTAGGCGTAGCCGGGTCCGTTCGGGACTCCGTATTCGTCGCCGTCAGCACCCACGAGCAGGTCAGAGAACCCGTCATCGTTGACGTCGTACCCGCCGTGTATCCATGACCCGAACCGCTGGTTGCCCCTGAGCCGGACGTCGGGCCCGGTGTCGATGGTGCTGCCGCCCCAGTGCAGGTCCACTGTCGCGGTGTAGGACCCGCCGAATGCGAGGTCATTGATGCTGTCGCCGTTGATGTCGCCAGGGGCGCAGACCGTGACCCCGAGCTGGCGGTTCTGCTCATTGCCTTCCCAGAGCTGGTCGAGCTGGGGGTCGGGCGGGTCAGAGCCATGGTACAGGAAGCAGCCGCCGCCGTGCAGGATTGGGCCCGAGTGGCGGTAGTCGCCGACCAGGATGTCGCCGATGCTGTCATCCGTGACATCGCCGAGCAGGCAGACCGCGCCGCCGTAGTAGTCGCCGTTGCCGTCCCACAAGTTGAGGTCCGGTATCGTGTCCAGCAGCGGGCCGCCGAGAAAGACATAGGCATACTGCTCGCCGGGCGCGCCGACTACGAGGTCGGTCCAGGAGTCTGCGTTGACGTCGAAACTGCCTGCGACCGACGCGCCGAGCCTTCCGCCCTGGGAATGGCCGGTGATGATGAGGTCAGGGACCGTGTCCGGCGTACCGGACCCGAAATGGACATAGACCCTGCCTGCTCCTGGGCCGCCAGAGTTGTCGCGCGGAGCGCCGATAGCGAGGTCGGCGATGCCGTCCGCGTTGATGTCTCCGGTTGCGGCGAGGCAGTAGCCGAACCTGGTACCTGCGCTGCCCCGAAAAAGGAGGTCCGGAGTTGTGTCGAAACCCGGGCTGCCGAAGAAGCACCAGACTCTGTTCCAGCCCGGCTCGGCAACAAAGACGTCGCTATGGCCGTCATTGTTGAAGTCCAGGCCGCAGACCGCGTCGCCGAACCTGCCGAAAACCTCGCGGCCGCTGAGCGTGGCGAGAAGGGTGTACCCTGAAACCAGCGTGCCGGCGAGCAGGACGCCCGCCAGCACGCGGAGTCTCATCGCTGCCGCCTAGTCGGACAGGACCAGGCGCAGGGGAGCGCAGCCATGAGCCTTGCAGACGTAGACGCCC
>CP070680.1:276515-283001 GCA_020352555.1 Caldifarciminota bacterium
AGCGGGTAGACGTTCGCCACCTTGAGGGTCCGGGTCTGGAGCACCTCGGCCCTTGCCTGGACCCTTGCTCCGGTCGGTATGGCGAGCAGGATCGAGACCTTGGGGACCTGAGGCTTGCCTTCTTCGAGCACTGCGAAGACCTCGCCCGGAAGCTCGAGCTTGGTGTACTCGCCCTGGTCGGTCGCGACCTGGACCGCTTCAAGACCGGGCACCGTGACATCGAGCACGGTGCTGCGGCTGGACTGCTCCAGCACCGCGATGCGGGCTGAGCCGGACTGGCCGCCGGTGGAGAGCCAGGCGCTGAATCCGGTGCCTGCGATGAGCAGCAGGCCGAGTATCAGTACCTTGCGTGTTGGCATATTCAATCCTCCTTGGTCAGGGATTGGTGTTTCTCGTCATACGGTTCTCAGAGGCATTCTGCGCTCGACAGCAATGGTAAGACCGGGTTGGGAAATGTCAAGCCGGCTTGCGGCCCGCTGTCCTGTGCTCGCGCCCGGGTGAGACCGGGCGGGGCAGGTACTGGGGCTTGAGGTTGTGGATGCCCCAGAAGATGTTGGTCCGGATCCGATGGTCGTCCCTGTACAACCGGTCGAGGAACCGGCGGAACTTCTGCCTGGTGCCGGTGCGTTCGAACGGGCAGTTGTTGCGCACCGGCCTGATGCCGAGTTCCCGGAGCCAGGCCATGATCCGGGGCTTTTCCAGGTAGTAGAGCGGCCGGATGATAGTGATTTCACCCTTGAACAGCTCCTGTTTCGGCACGAACGCCGCAGACGAAGACCCCATCAGCAGGTTCATGAGAAAGGTCTCGTTGACGTCGTCCATGTGGTGGGCGAGCGCGACTTTCCCAGTGCCGATTCTGTGCGCGGTCTGGAACAGGGCCTTGCGTCTCTCCCTGGCGCAGAAGAAGCAAGAGTCGGTGTTCGTGGCTTTGAGCTTGGCCGGGACATCGATGCCGATGACACGGCATTCGAGCCCGATGCGGGCGCAGGCACGCTTGACCCGGCATGAGTTCCAGCCCTCGAACCCAGGGTCGATGTGGACCGGGACCAGGTCCCAGGCTTTGCGCGAGCGCGTATTGTATTCGTTCAGGGCGTGGACCAGGCACAGGCTGTCGGCCCCGCCCGACACGCCGACAACGACCTTCTCACCCTCTTGAATCAGGCCGAACCGGTCGATGGCGAGTTTGACCTGACGCCGGGCGCGCCTGAATGCGTTGGGGTCGGAGAACGGACCGGTCAGGAGTCTTCCTCGGGCAGCTCGACCTCAGGATACCGCCTGAGCCGGGAAAGGAACAGCCCGCGGATTTCGGACAGCCGCTCCCTGGTCCGGGCTTCGAACCTGAGCACGAGCACCGGACCGGTGTTGGAAGCGCGGACCAGGCCCCAGCCGTCGCCGAACAGGACCCGGGCACCGTCGATGTCGATGATCTCGAACTCCTTGCGGAAATGTTCGCGGAGGTCTTCGACCACCTTGAACTTGGATTCGTCCGGGCAGCTGATCCTGATTTCGGGGGTGGAGAAGTACGACGGGATGTCGGCAGCCAGTTCTGACAGATTGCGCCCGGTCTCGGCCATGATTTTGAGCAGGCGCAGGGACGCGAACAGCGCGTCGTCGTACCCGAGATAGCCGTCCTGGAAGAACATGTGGCCCGACATCTCGCCGGCGAGCGGGGCCCCTTCTTCCTTCATCTTGGCCTTGATCAGCGAGTGGCCGGTCTTCCACATCAGCGGCGTGCCGCCGATCGAGCCGATGTACTCGACCAAACCCTGGGAGCACTTGACCTCGAACACGATCTTGGCGCCAGGGTCGGCCTTGACGATGGGAGTGGCGAAGATGCCGAGCAGCTTGTCGCCGAACACCGTATCTCCGTTCTCGTCCACCGCGCCGATCCGGTCCGCGTCGCCGTCGAACCCGATGCCGCATACAGCCCCGGTCTCCTCGACCATGGCGCCTAGCTGGCGCATGTATTCGGGCACGGTCGGGTCCGGAATGTGCGCCGGGAACGTGCCGTCAGGCTTGAGGTTGATGTAGCTGGGTCTGACTGGGGTGGACGCGATGAGACGCTCGAGCAGGACTCCGGCGGTGCCGTTGCCCGGGTCGAACACGACTTTGAGCCGGCCGGGAATCGTCACCCTGGACCGGACCATCTCGAGATACGCGGGCACGATGTCATGCTGTTCCATCCTGCCTTTGCCCTGCCTGAACCTGCCGCTTTCCATCAGCCGGCGCAGGTCCTGGATTTCGGTGCCGAAGATCGTGGTCCTGTTCAGCCCGACCTTGAACCCGTTGTACTCGGGCGGGTTGTGGCTGGCGGTGATCATCACCCCGGCGTCGGCGATTTCGAAGAGCGAGAAGTAGAACACCGGTGTCGGGACCATGCCGACGTCGGTGACGTCAAGCCCGGTCGCCAGCACGCCGTCGGTGAAAGCCTTTCGGATGCGCGGACCGGAAAGCCGGACGTCGCGGCCCACGATGCAGCGGGAGGCGCCGCGCTCCAGGGCATAGGTGCCGTAGGCCTGGCCGAGGCGGAACACGCTGTCGTCGGTCAGCTCGGTGTCGGCGATGCCGCGGATGTCGTATTCGCGGAAGATGAGAGGGTTCACGGGACCATGGTATCAATCGCGGTCGAGTGTGCAACAGCAGAGGGCGGGCCGGAGCCCGCCCTCAAAGCGCTCGGGTCTGCGGTCACTCGCCGTAGACGATGGTCGTGTAGGTGGCGATGATTCCCAAGATGTTGGTGAACTTGTAGTCCACGTGATGCAGCTTGGTGATATCGCCGGCTCTCATCGCCGCGCGGATGGAGGCATCCCCGGTCTGGACCAGGCCCAGAATCGATGAGAACGAAGCCTCGCCCGTCTTGACCGGACCGTCGGCCTCAGGTCCGTAGTAGGCCACGTCGGGCATCGGGGCTCTGGCATCAGCATAGAGTGAGCCGCCGGCGCCCATGACGGCAACGGCCGCGCAGCCTGTCATCGATGCGACCGAGAACGCCGCCAGTGCCGCGACCAGCAGCAGTCTCTTCATCGGTTCCTCCTTGGGTTTGCGTTTTCGGACTCGAGTCCGGTTGAGTCGAGGGCTCGACTCAAATCGGGTCGAATATAGCCCTGCTCAATGGCCAGTCAAGCAGGTGTCCGGCAATCGGTTCTCGCTCAGAGCGAACAGTGGATAGGGCCGGACCTGGTCTTCCTGGTCGACGCGGCGCGTGGGCTCGGACTGGCGACAGCCCGGTCCATCGATTCATGCCCGGCTACCACTTCATGCGCTTCATCTCCGCGTCGTTCGGGACACGGAAACTGCCAAGGCTGTCGATGAAAGCGGTCGAAGTGTCGACCATCGTGTAGGTCATGATGTGTTCGGTCCTCGACCCGTCATCGGCGAAACGGTGGTGCTCGATCCGGGTCGGCAGGGCGAACGTGTCAATGAAGACGTAGTCGCCGAACCAGGTCTCTGACAGCGGGCGGTCGTCTTTCCTGATCACCCGGGTCAAGACATGTCTACCGCCGCAACGGCCGAACACGACCCTTGCCAGCGGGTTCGTACCGGGTCGCTTCGGCCGCCAGACTGCATACGTCGTGTCGTTGCGCACTGTCTGCCCGGCCAGGCCGAAGCCGAGTCTGGACATGGTCTTGCGTGGGTCTTCGGCCAGTATCGACTGCTGGGAAAGAGGGGTCTCGAGTCGTGACCTTGCCTGGATAACGAACCCGCTGTTTTGCTCAGGGTAGTATATCGTCATTGTGTTCTTGACCACGCTGAGCTGCTGGTCGAGCGGGTAGTCGACAAGGTAGTAGATGCGCCAGGGTGCGACAAAGCAGATGCGGCCCCGGGCCGTGTCAGGGGTCCCGCGTTCGATGATGACGCGCTCGAAACGGGCGCTGAACGGCGGCACGGTGCCGACCAGCAGGAACAGGAGCAGGCAGGTCATTCAAATCGTGAAGGGGTGGATGCCCGCCCCTCCAGATGATTTCACCCTCAAGAGGCTAGTACCAGTACCAGCTGTCCCAGCCCCAGGTCGCCCACGGCACAAAGTACCAGAGCAGCCCGCAGGCCGCGCCGATGCCTCGTGTGCGGTACTTGCGAAAGATGATGGTCCACCACGATCGCAGGCGGCGGCTCGTCTGAGTCGCGCTCCCATGTGTCTGCAGCGAGAGCGGGGCGGGTTGTCCCGCCCCGTTCCAAGTTTCATTGGCGCTAGAAGCCCAGACCGCAGCAGCACCACCGCGCATCCTTGGATCTTCGATATGTCAGCCCTACCGTGAGTGCCGGCCCATGCTGGACTCCGCCAGACCCAAAGAGCATATAGTATCTGGCGTCGGCCAGCACGTGGAAGTCGTAGGTCCTGAACAGCAGAACGCCGCCGCCAGGCGCGACGACGAACCCCTGGCCACCGTCATCCCAGTATTCCCCGCTCGAGTAGAACCCGATTCCAAGTCCGCCGCCCGCGTAGGGCGCGAAGTCGGTCTTCCCGAAGATTTTGAAGACGTTGATGGTGATCGGCTGGAACACGGCGAAATTCTCGCCCGAGAAGTCCGAGACCGCCCGGTAGTCGAGCTCAGCGAAGAAGTCAGGTGTTTCGTACATTGCGAAGCCGGAGTAGGCCATCAGGGGGTCGTTGGTACCGAAACCACCGAACGGGAAGAACCCTCCGAAAGCTACTCCGGCACCCCACCAGGCTTCCCGGCGGGTAGGTTCCATGCCCTCTTTCTCGGTGATGGTGCCCACTTCCGCCGGGCCGCCCGACTTCTTGCCGGTAGCCACGGCCTTGGCAAGGCGCTTGAGCACGACGTCCAGCTCGGCGTCGCTGGTTGTGGCCAAATGGTCCTCGAAGCTCACATCGCCCGAAGCCGCATCGATGAGTTGCACCCTGACCAGGGTCTGGGTACCCAGCCTGCTGACACTGCCGATGACCGCCTTGGTGGCTCCGACCTCGGTTGCCGCGGTTCGCGCTTCATCGATCCTGGTCACGATGCGGTCTGAACCCAGGGCATCAGCGATCTCGTCCGCCGTGGCGACAGTGAAACTGCCGGTTCCGGCGAGCTCAGTCCTGTAGACGGACGTCGAGACCAGGGCGGTTATCGAGTCGACTCCCACCCCCTGGAATCCGAAGACCGCTACCTTTGGAGTCTCGGCGACCAGGATCAGAGACAGCAGCGCAAGCGCGTAGGACATCAAACCTCCCTTCATGGGCAGACCCTTCAAGTCAGCTCCAGCCTGTGCCCTAGTCAAGCAATGTTGCGCCGCTTGTCAAGTCTCAGTTCGTCCTCCCGGCGCGTGTTGTCGTACGCTTCCAGACCCGGGCGGTCCAATGTTCCTTCCTGTACGACCCAGCTCCACGCCGGGCGGGGCTGGACTGATATCGAGTGCTGCCCTGGGTCAGGTGGCTGCGGTCAGGCGTCAGGATGTCGGGTCAACGGCCGGGCAGACGGTAGGGAGCAGGGGAGAGACGTCCAGCATCGGATGACACCCGGGAGTCATCAGCCGCAACGTGGACATCTGTGGTGTCAAGGTTCACGTTGACAGCAATAGGACTCAGGGTATAATCGGCCTGCAAGAAAGGAGGTGTCTGTGCGCTACTTGGCTGCAATCACCGCGCTGCTCATACTGCTCGGCGGGATGAGCTGCACCACCCCTGATGCGGATGTCGTCATCCGACTCACCAACCCCTCGAACAAGACCATCGCCTTCGGCGGCTACTACAACGTCCAGTCCACGGGCGACAGCGTCGGGATGTCAGGGTCGACGCCCAAAGACTACACGGTCACGTGCAAGGGAGACAACGACCGAGTCTGGGGCAAGGTCTGGAAGGACACGACCGAAAAGAACATGGATGTGCTGCACATATCGCTGCTGGTCAACGACAAGGAGCAGACGAGCGGCGACGTCGTCTTCCCGGGTGAGTTGCTGGGCGCCCAGTTCTCGGTACAGATCAAGCGCTGACCAGCGGCCCACGACTTCAGGAATCAGAACGCCATGGAAGCGCGGCAAGCCCGCGCTTTCTTCGTCCAGTCGGTCAGCGCCTCATCCACAAGCCGACCGTTTCGCGCGGCAGCTTGCCCGCCGCGGTGTGCGGCTCAAGAATGTCGGTCTTGCCTTGGTCTGCCGTGACGCCGTGGTAGGTTTCCGGCAAGACAGCCACGCTGTCAGGTAGCCCGGCGGGCGTGGGCAGACATGCCCGCCGGGCTTGCGTTCAGAAGGCACCGGGACCAAGGTCCAGCCGGGCCGAGGCGTGCACGGCGAGCGGTGCGAGACGCAACGTGAACAGCGTCCCACGCGGCTGACGCAGTCAGGGCCCGCCTGCCGGGATACTAAGGCCCGGCCGGCGCGTCCACGTTGCACACGTCCAACCTGACCAAAGTACTCGACCATCCTCAGCCCTGCCTCGTTGAGCCATGCCTGCAAGATCGGCTTAAGCCCGTGCTTCTTCAGGCGGTTGCCGAGCCAGTCCTGTCCTTGGCTCGAGGTCAGGGTTTGTGCCCGGCTCAGCAGGAG
>CP070680.1:283101-287635 GCA_020352555.1 Caldifarciminota bacterium
ATGGATTCAGGAGGTACGGCCATGAGCATGCTTTTCCTGCTTGCGCTCGTCGTGCAGACGGCGGCTTCGCCAGTCCTTGGGCACGGCGCTATCTCTGCTGTTCCGCTTGTCGGGACCGATTCACTCGAACACGATGTCGGCGTCCAGGCGATCCTGTCGCCGGTCGGCCTCGTCCCCCGGCTGTATCCTTTGACGCCGTCGGCGGTGGTCGCGAACCGGGGCAGTAACGCCGAGGACTTCCCGGTCTACTTCGAGCTGCCGGACGGGTATCTGGACACGCTCACAGTCATTGGACTCGAACCAGGCCAGGTCGAGACTCTCGACTTCGAGACCTGGACTCCGCTTGAGTCCGGTCAGTACGAAGCTGTCGCGTGGACCCTGCTGTCCGGCGACGAGGACCCAAGCAACGATACGTTCGTCCAGCCTTTCTATGTCGACATGATTGACGTTGGGGTAGAAGGAATTCGCGACTCAGTCAACCCGAGGTTCAGGATTACGAACTACGGGCTGGGAGGCCAGTACCTGTTCGTGACTTTCACACTCAAAGACACGACCGGTAGAATCATTCTTTCGACCGTTCAGGGCGTTTCTGTTCCCTCGATGGATACCGTCATCGTCGGCGTGAACCGTCAGCACCTGCCCGACTTTCCATGCCATGTCTGGCTCTGGCACGGGCTAACAGGAGACGAGAACCGCTCCAACGACACAGGGTATTTCTACTGGCCGGGTTGGCCGCCTTGGCTTGAGCTCACGGCAGTCATTGAGCCTCCGCCTGGCGGGGTCATAGACAGCGGGGACATGTATCCCCAGTGCGTGCTACTGAACCATGTCGGCGGCGAGGACATGGTCCCAGTAGTTTTCAATATCGATGACTGGTACGACACGACGTGGGTGGACAGCGGAATCGGGCAGAGGACTGTGACTGCGACCAGTCCCTGGTACGCCTCACCGGGCAGGCACTCCTGCAGCATGTCAACACCGGATGACGACACGGTGTTCACTTTCGTGGTCAGGGATTCTGACTGGCACGATGTGGCGGTCGAGTCGATAATCGTGCCGTCGTCAGCTGTGCGCGAAAGGCGTACCATCAAACCCTCTGTGCTGCTGGTCAACCACGGCACCGATTCTGAGTTTGTGTACGTGATGTTCATCATCGACGACCTGTCAGACAGCGTCGTCTATGCCAGCATTCAGGGCATATCCATTGGCGTTGGAGACAGTGCGGTCTGTACCTTCAACGTCGGCTGGACTGCCGAACCCTCTGGTACCTACTACGCCAGGACGTGGCACGGGCTGCTTAGTGATGAGGATCGCACCAATGATACTCTTGACCGTTACTTCCTTGTCGTTCCTCCGTTAGAACACGATGTCGAAGTATCCGCAATCTACGCACCCCAGAACCCGGTGGACAGCGGGGCATCGATCACGCCTCGGTGTCTGGTCAGGAACGTAGGTGCATCCGCGGAGTACAACATCCCGGTACACTTCACACTGCCGGGCGGGTACGAAGAAATGACAACTGTCAGCGAACTTGAGGCTGGCGCCCGCACTGACGTGTCTTTTCCTGCCTGGCTCGCCCATTTCCCGCATGGTGACTACGAGGCCGTCGCCTGGACGCTGCTGACCGGTGACTTGGACCCTGCCAACGACACGTTCTGTCAGCCCTTCGCTGTGCAGGTCCGCGATATCGGGGTCACCGAGATCCTCTGGCCAGTGGACACCATCCCGGACAGTACCTTATGCTATCCGCGGTTCGTCGTCACCAACTTCGGGACGACCACCGAGACCTTCGAGGTCAGGTTCGAGATCGGTCTTTTCGTGGCAAGAGGGACCGTAGGGCCTATGCCCGGTCGCACATCCGACACAGTGAGACTTGGTCCGCCATGGCTGTCCCGGCCAGGGGCGTGGATCGGTCGGGCCGAGGTGCTGCCAGACCCGTACGACCCGAATCCATCCAACAACGTCATGTACAGCAGGTTCTGGGTCCAGCCGAGGACCGGGGTCAAGGAGCTGGAGGCGGTTCCGCGTTGCTGGTCCGCAGCAGTCCGGCCAAGCCACTTCGGCACACAGACTTTGTGTGAATTCGGGCTGCCGCAACCGGCCCTGGTCGACGTCACGGTCTGCACAACGACAGGCCGGCTCGTGCGGACGCTGGAGTCCGCGACGTTTGGACCGGGGCAGTATCGTATTGCCTGGGACGGGTGCGACGACGCAGGCCGGGAACTCGGGCGCGGGGTCTATCATCTCAGGTTCACGGCCGGGGAGTACCGGTCGACCCACAAGCTGGTGAAGCTGCGCTAGGTGCGAGAGATGAAAGGCCTAATCGCCGCTATCTTCATCGTAGTGACTGCCGGGCTGTCGGTTCCCGGGTCGGGCGTCCTTCATGCTGTGCCCCTTGTCGGGGCGGATTCACTCGAACACGATGTCGGCGTCAGGGAGCTTCTGCTGCAGGACACAGTCGACATCGCCGTCCTCGACATCGAGTTGTCGCCGAGCGGGGAAACGCTGAGGTCGGACACCGCCAGGATTCTGACCCACCTGGCCAACCACGGCAATGTCATGCGTGGCTTCCCGCTGCTAATATGGTTCGGCCTGCTGTCGGATTCGGTCTGGGTCGACAGTCTCGCGCCGGCCGAGAGTCTCTGGGTTGCATCGGATACCATGCGTTTATCCCCTCCCGGCGTATGGATCTGCATGGTCGAAGCGCATGTCCCAGATGACATCGACTATTCGAACAACGTGATGTATGACACCTTCTGGGTGAGCGGCACCATCGACCACGACGTCGGTGTGGTCAGCATCAACTCGCCGGCCGGGTCCATGGACACCGTCGGGATGCTGGACGTGACCGCCACGGTCCGGAACTACGGCGATGCCAACGCCGAGACTTTCTGGACCTTCTTCAGCATCTTCGACGAGACCAATGCCCGGGTGTATTGCGACTCGGTGAGGACCGAGAGCCTCGCACCCGGCGCCAGCGCCGACCTTGCGTTCGACCAGACCGACATCAACGCGCCCGGCTTGTACACAGCCCGTTGCTCCACGTACCTTGTCGATGACGAGAACTGGACCAACAACCTGGTAGTCACACTGTTCCAGGTGATGTTCACACTTCCGTGCCCGCCCGGATGGTTTGAGGTCGCCCAGATGACGGCCGGACCGTCCGGCAAGCCGGTCAAGCACGGCGGCTGGGCAGCGACCCACCAGGGCAACGACCTGATCTACGTTGCCAAGGGGTACAAGACCACCGACTTCTACTCCTATGACCCCGCGCCGCCGTCCCAGGGCGGAGGTTCGTGGACGACGCTGTCCGGCATGCCGTACTCGCTCCACCCGCTGTGGGGCTCCAAAGTCCCTCGCAAGGGCGCCAAGGGTGCCGCGGACCATGACAACAGGGTCTACGTCACCCAGGGCAACAACACCCTCGGCTGGTGGTACTACGACATCGCAGAGGACACCTGGTACATCCTGTCCGACGTGCCGCTCGGACCGTCCCGCAAGAAGGTAAAGGGCGGGGCCGACCTGGCATATGTGCCCGGTGACACCGATTACGTCTACTGCTTGAAGGGCTACAGAGGTGAGTTCTACCGATACAACATAGCGAGAGATGTCTGGGAGCCCCTGGACGACGTCCCAACCGGTGCCTGCAACAGGTTGGGCAAGGGTTCCTGGCTTGTCTGGGACGAAGACCGGTACCTGTACGCCTGCAAGGCCAAGTACCACGAGCTGTGCCGGTACGACCTCGAAATGCAGAGATGGGATGACTCCGTTGTCCTCTCCGGCATGCCGTTCATCGGCATGACGGGATACAGGAAGAAGTCCAAGGCCGGCGCCTCTGCTGCCTACTACAACGGCTTCATCTGGGCGCTCAAGGGCGGCAATACCCAGGAGTGGTGGAAGTACGACATTGCTGCCGACACCTGGACCGAGAAGGAAACCATACCCTCATTCGGCTCGACCGGCCGCAAGAAGCGGGTCAAGTATGGTGCCGACGTGGTCCACTGGGGCACCGGCGTTCCGCTGTTCTTCACGGCCAAGGGCAACAAGACAGTCGAGTTCTGGGGTTACCTTGAGGACCCGCAGATTGGCATCTCGGCCAAGCCATCGGGCAGCGTGGTGCCAGTGTTCGATCTCGTCCTCGATGCGATGCCCAACCCGTTCCGGACCTGTGCAGTCGCTGGATTCAGTCTGCCCCGCAATGGCGACGTTGACCTGGCAGTGTACACCTCGGCTGGCTGTCGGGTCCGGACTCTCGAGTCGCGCGAGCTGACTCCTGGCCATCACCTGGTCGCCTGGGATGGTCGGGATGCGAAAGGCAAGACAGTGCCGGCCGGAATCTACTGCCTCAGGCTGGTGGCCGGGGACATCGTCCAAACGCGCAAGGTCGTGAAGCTGCGCTAGCCGGCTGCCGACATACTGCTGACAAGCCAGATTGACAGCAATCCGCGGGCCGCTATCCTGACCAAGACAGCATGCGGACATCCAAGGAAGCGCTGAAGAAGGCGCAGTCCCTCAAGACCCGGCTCGCCCGAGC
>CP070680.1:287735-293866 GCA_020352555.1 Caldifarciminota bacterium
CCTATTCGAGTATCAGCTTGTTGCGGACGCTCTTCCCGCCAGCGGTCAGCTGGCAGAACAGGACGCCGGCCGGCAGCCTGCGTCCTTCACGGTCCCGGCCGTCCCACGCAACGGTACCCTGGCCGGCGACAGCATACTCACGGACCGTGCTGCCAGCCGCGTCACGAATCACCAGCATGCCGCGTTCGCCCTGCTGCAACGCATAGGCGATTCTCGCAGCATCGCGGACCGGATTCGGGATGCTCTGACCCAGGAACAGGCTCTCCGTCTCGACGTCGGCCATTGCCGCATAGGCGTCGGCAACGCTGGCCGAGTAGCTGAACGTCAGTGCCGGTGTCGAATCATTGGCATCCGACCACTGAACCACCACCGGAATCAGCACCGCGGTCAACACCATCCATGACGGTATCGTGATCGACCCGTCCCCGTTGCTGTTGAGTACGATCCGCTGTTCGTAGGTAGCGCTGCCGCGGCGGGCGAGCACATAGGCGCGCCAAGTGTAGCCGTTGGCGCCGTTGAAACTGACCGTCAGGTCCTGCGAGCCGTTGGTCCTGAACTCGACCAAGTCCATGCCGCCCGGTCCGCGCGGGTCCCAGGTTCCTTCGGTGCCGCTGGCCGGGTAGGTCGTGTGGGTGCGCAGCAGGACAGCGGTCGTGCAGCGCTCGGCCTGGTCGTAGTGCAGATTGTCGTCGCGCGTGCCGGTGAAGTAGCGCCAGATCGCGTAGTGGGCCACAGCGTTCTCGATGCCGCTGCCGCAATACGTGCGCAGGACCGAGTCGGTGTCCTGCTGAACATGGTCTCCTGAGTGCCGGCCGCACAGGTCCCAGACCCGCCGCGGCACATCTGCGCCGTAGTACTCGGCCAGAAACTTGGGCCAGAGCCCGCCCGGGTATTCGTAGTTGCCTGCTCGCGAGTTGATCGCGTAGTGGGTGGCGAGAAGCGGGCTGGGGTTCCACCTGGTCCTGCCGTACAGCCCGCCATACCCCGGAAAGAGGATGTCCTCCATCCAGGTCGACGTGTTCTCGTAGAACCACCAGAACGGCTGCTCGAACTTGGAGTAGCGCTCCTGCACCGCATGGTGGAACTCGTGGGCAACCAGCGACCGCAGCGATGCCCACGACACGCCCGGGTCGACCTCGATCCAGCTCGAGTAGCCATCCGGGAACGGGTTCGTGTAGGCCGAGTCCGGCGGTGTCACGCCTACTGCGCCTGAAATCTGCCGGACATAGTAGTCGTACCGGTCGTCGCCACCCACGCCCTGGTCTGGCGGCGGCGGATACCAGCCCAGCCTGATGACCCTCGCCCGGCAGGACTCCGCGTAGACCGCGACCGACTCGGCGTACTGCCATGAGGTCGAATCCGCCCCCCGGGTCGTGTAGTGCACCCGGAAGTTGGTCTTGACCCGGTAGCTGACCGGCCCGGTCAGCGTCGGCCTTGATGGCCGGTACGTCTCCGGCAGGAACGGGTCGATGAGCTCCATGCCGCAGAAGCGCTCTTCCGGCGAACGTGAAAGCCTGGGTGAGCCGTCGTGGGCGAGCAACAGCGCTGGCAGCAGTAGTGCGAATGCTGTCGCAATCCGGATCATCACCCCTCCTAGCGCTCGCTAGGTGTGACTGGAATCGGGCGCGGCCGCGCGCTGCCGGTGCGTGCTTGCTGGTGTCGCGTCGCCTCCTGACGCTCCTCGGCCGCAAACTTGGCCGCCTCCGTACGCCGGCGCTCTTCTTCCCTGGCCTGCATCAGTGCCGGTGTGACGCCGGTCTCAAGCCGCTGCTCATAACCCTTGAGCCGGCCGATCGCGATCCAGTCGAAGCCGGCGTCAGAGTTGCCGTAGGCAAGCTCCTCGACAGTGAACCCGCGGGCTGAGCGGTCGGTAACACAGACTCCGTTGCACATTCCGGTCGGGGTGACAATCACCTTGAGCGGGATATCGACCGACACCGCGTCGCGGAACGTCCTCTCAAGGGTGATGTTCGCCCGGCCGTCGGTCAGCCGGGCCGTACCCGAAGCCATGATTTCCATGTCCGGCGAGACCAGGCCGAATCCGGGCTCGCCGCCGTCCAGGTAGGTCTGCCAGCCGCCGGTCGCGTACCCGTGACCTTGGACGTACATACCCCGGACCGTCCCGCCGGTCCCGGTGTTGTTCCAGGCCGTCAGAGCGTAGTAGGAGTTGTTGTTGTTGCGGAAGTAGCCGCCGCGCTGGTTGTTGCTGTTGGCATAGCAGCCGTATGTGCCGGCATTGCTGGCATAGTAGCCCGAGTAGCCCGCGCTGGAAATCCAGACACCGTACCGCGGCCGGCTCACAAAGACGCCGTCGTCGCCTGCCGCGGTGATGTTGACTCCGTCCCAGGCCACTGAGTCCACGTCAACGCCGTAGTTGGCGAAGTCGACGCCCAGCGCGGCGCCGGCCGCGCTCCGCACCTCAACACCGTTCACTCCGGCGTTGTCGACCACCAGGCCGCTGCTGTCAGGGTAGTAGACGTACACGCCGTGCCGGCCAGCGGCAGTGGTATAGAAGGCGTCACGTTCGTTTGCCTGCGACAGGAAGCCTATACCCTCACCGCGGTTGGCGACGAAGCCGGCCTGGCGGGGGTAGGAAGCCCAGAACCCGTTCCAGCACGTGTCATTCGCGATGAAAGCGGTGCTGGGCCGGTTCCTGCCCGCGTAGAAGCTGTGCGAGCTCGGGCTCTCGACCTGGACCCCGTAGGAAGCCGCGCCCTCGGTGTAGAACGCGGGTCCGCTGTCGCTGTAGGCTGCAACCCCGGCCGCGACCGCCGGAGCAGACGTGGCCCCAGGACCGCTTGTGCCGTATACCCCGGGCCTGGTCCCGGCCCGGTGCCGGCCGACCACCCCGGCCGACGCGCCGTCGTTCGCATAGGCATATCCGAGCACTCCAGCGCCGCTGCCGTTGGACGTGGCCGACAGCGCGGGGTTGGTGGTCCCGGTGGAATTGCGCTCGACATGGACACCGGTGCCGGCGTTCGGGACACTGACGTACAGCGCCCGGCCGGTCCCGGTGTAGCTGAGCGTGCACGGCAGCGAGATGTCGACACCTCGCAGCGAACCGTTGATGACTTCGGCCGAGCCGACTGCGTTCGGGGCAATGGTCGGGCTCGGGTAGGTTCCTGTCAGGTCCCCGCCTGCAGCCTGTCCCTCGTTGACGTAGCGACTGGTGAGAGTTGAAGTGCCCTCGTATAGGTTGGCCGCCACCCCGCTTCGTCCGTAGTCCTGGGTCGTGGTCATGAACGACGACGCGTGGTAGCCGTCGAGCCGGTCGGCATCGAGGTTGCGGACGAAGGTGGACGACGTGAAGTTGAAATCTGCGGAGGCATCCACCTCGCCGGCATCGTCGTTCATGTACCGGGTATCGGTATAGGTCCGGTTCAGCGAAACGCTGCCGGTCGTGGTTATCGGGTTCGGCGTGCAGATGATGCCCGTGCTCTGGCTGACCGAGGTCACGGTGCCTCCGCCACCACCGCCGCCAACGCTGTCATTGCCAGGCGCCCACTGACTGCCGGTCCACTTCAGAACCTGGTTGGTGCTTGGCGACCCTGCTGACACCGCCCGACCCTGCAGGCCGTCGACAGTCGGATTGGGGTAGTTGCCCCCAAGGTCTCCGCCCGCCGTGCCTGTCGGCGTGATAGTCGTCGGCGTCCACTGCGAGCCGCTCCAGGCCAGGGCCTGACCGGTCCCTGGCGCGGCCGATGACACCGGCCGGTTTCTCAGGCCATCCACCGTCGGGTCCGGGTAGCTGCCGCCAAGGTCTCCGCTCGCCGGCCCGGCAGGCGACGCTGCGGCAGCGTAGTCTGCACTGTCAGCCTTGTACGCATACGCCGCACTCACTATCCGCAGCCGCGGCGTCATCTCCGCATCCGACCCGACCCGCATACCGAGATACAGCTCACCCGCATCCGGCACGCTCGGTATCGGTCTCACCGAGCCCAAGAGGACGCTGAACAGCCCTTCCTCGGTCCTGACCGTTTGGGTCTCCTCCCAGTAGTGAGTCCCGCCCGACACCTGGGTGTACAGCCGGAAACGGACCGACCAGCTCGTGTCCGGCACCGGCACACCGAGCGTGTCGGTGAGCTTGCCCTGGTAGGAAAGCATCTGAGGGATGGTGATGGCGTCAATGATTGACACCACCTCGTCTGTCACGGGTTCGATTGCAGCATCCGGCTGTGGCGCCGCAACCATCCCTTCAGAAAACGGCGTTCCTGTCGCTTCCGGCTGCGTCCCGAGCACGGATTCTTCGGTCGCACCGGCGACACCCGCCAGTGCGAACAGCATGATTGCCGACAACACTCTCACGTTGCCTCCTTTCGGTTGTCAACCGCCGAGCCCAGATCGCGTCTCGACTCGATACCCGATTGTGGCCGTGACACTCCCGGTGTCAACGCAGACAAGGCGGCCCGCCTTGCGGCGGGCTGCAGTTGCTCGAAGCTGTTCTGGCTAGCGCTGGATGACCACTTTGCCTACCCCTGCCTGGCTCCTGACCGTGGACCGGCAGAAGTAGACGCCGGGCGCGACCTGACTGACGTCATTCTCACCGAAGACAAGGTCCATAACCTTCCTGCCGGAGATGTCCAGAAGCACGGACTTGGGACACGATCCGAAATCCCCGAGCTGATTTCGGTCATGTCCCGCGCCGACGGTCAGCGTCCCGCGACAGATTGTCTGACTCGTCCTTTGTCCTTGATACTTCGTCCTTTCCTCAGCCACCCCTGTCCGCCACGGCGCGTTCCAGTACAAACTCATCAGGCCTTCGCCCGTGAACACAACGCCCGCCCCTGGTCCGGCACCGGGCGAATAGCACAGCTTCGGCTTCACGTCGCTGCCCGTGCCCGCGCTGGTCTCGTTGATGTTTATCGGGTCAGACCATTGGGTCGGATTGGCGGCGTGCGCGTGCCTGCGCTGCACCGCCCGGAACTGCGGCCCTTCGGTTATGTAGCAGGCATTCATCCAGGCGTTGCCCGCAAAGTTGTAGTTGCGGATGTCAGGGAACCACTCGGCAAAGTCCGGGTGCCCGGCCAGCACCAGCGTATCGCTCCAGTCCGGGAAGAACACAGGAGTCCAGCGGTACTTGATGTTCCAGTCCCCGGTGTTCTCACGGTTGTAGGCGTACAACACCCAAAGCGTGGCCGAATCAGCCGGCTCAGTGAACGCCGGCGCCACGACAACATCGTGCACCTCAAAGGTGTCCGGGAAGAACGAAGTCTCCCAGCTGAGGGTGTCCGGTGACCAGAACCATGAATTGGCCAGTACGTTGTAGTTACCTGGAAACTCGGGCCCGATTTCGATGGACATGAACATCCAGTTGGCGACCCCGGCCGACATATGCGGGTTCTGGACGTAGCGCAGCGTACCGAGCACGGCCCAGGTCAGGCCGTAGTCGGTCGAGCGCAGGATATGGTCGTTGATGGCGTTGGCTGGCCCAAGCTCGTTCGCGGCCACCGCGTAGAGCCAGTAGTCAAACCCCTTGTAGTCGCGGCACACCGCGAAGTCGGTGACCGTGTCCGGCCCGGCAAGCACGGACCGGAACACCATCCTCCTGGTGCGCGGGTCCCAGCGCGACAGAGTCAGGTCGCCGCCAGCACCCCGCGGGTCGATGAAGAAGCAGTAGACGAAGAGCGAGTCCCCTTCCCCGACCACGCATCCCAGCGGCGTCAATCGCTGGCGCGGGCTGGTCGAATAGCCGACATCCTTGCGCCAGGTCTCGCCGTGGTCCTCCGAGACGTAGATCCAGGCAATGGTATCCTGCTGGCTGAACGCTGTCGCCCACATCGGCCCGCCCAGCTCGTAGTCAGCAGCTGTTGCCAGGAACCGGAACGTGTCTATCACCACGTCAGGGTCGTCGCCTGCCGGCAGCGCTTCCCTGCCGGGCCAGACCTGGTATTGGTGGTTCGCAGACTCCAGCGGGTGCAGCTCCTGGTAGACCGCCTGTATCCGGCACTCGATGTCGAGGGCCAGCTCGATGTCGCCTGCTGCTGCGGCCGCGTTGCGCTCTGCGACCAGCTCGGCGACCCGCGGGTGCGGCGCGCTCCTCGGACCGAAGACAGTCGGCCGGGCCGTGCCGCGGCCGAACGCAGACACGCTTTCGGCCTGCCCGGGAACTGCCGAGGCCAGGACAAAGGCAA
>CP070680.1:293966-295920 GCA_020352555.1 Caldifarciminota bacterium
GCGCGAGAGACGGTCGGATTGCGGCGGAGCCTTCGCCCCGCCGCTTCTGCTGAACTGAGCCGCCCGACAAGCAGCCCACCAAACAGCTCGGCAAGCAGCTTAGGAAGCAACTTGGCAAACAGCTTGGGAAACAACTTGGGAAACAGCTTGGGAAACAACTTGGGAAACAGCTTGGGAAACAGCTTGGCAAGCAACCTGCCAAACAGCTTGGGAGACAACTTGGCAAGCACTCTGGCAAACAGCTTGGGAAGCAACCTGGCAAGCAACCTGCCAAGCAGCTTGGGAAGCAGCCTGCCAAGCAGCTTGGCAAGCAACTTGGGAAGCAACCTGCCAAGCAGCTTGGGAAGCAACTTGGAGAACAGCCCTCTGAACGACCCCTGGGTAGGGTTTCAAGACCCTTCACTTTCCTGCTAAGTGACGTAACTACAGCATGTTCAGAGGGTTTGCGAGGCCGGGTCTGAGAAGAATCCTGCTGAGTCGGGAAGTCGCCAGTATTGTATACTTTGGTAGAACGGATGTGTTGGAGAACAGAGCTTCAGACACAGGGTCTGCGCCCGGTCAGGGCAGACAGCGACCAGGTTGCAGATTCCCTGCAAAACCGGGTTTCTGTTGACAACGGCTCTAGGCTGACAAGGAAAAGGCGCGGTTCCTTCTGTCCTGCTCCTGGTTCCAGGGCGCAAGACCCAGGCTGGCCAGTCGTGCCTGCAACTGGTCCGACTCAACACCGCACCGCCAGCCCGACAGACTCATTCGCAGACTCCTCTGCCCTATCGCGCTCCAGCTCAGCGCCGCTCAACAGGTCGCTGAGTCCCTTGCGCACCCGCCCGGTTGCCGCTTTCTCTTCACCGCGCAAGTCTCTTTTCTGCCGGCAACCCCGGCATTTGGACTTCAACCTGAGCTTGCGCCTTCTCCCTCAGCAGCCCACCTGTCGGTCCCAGAATCTACAGGAACCAGGACATCACCCCATTCGGGCCAAAGGTCTGAAGACTGTGAAGTTGGAAGCGGAGACGAAAGTCTGTCAAGTGCACAGCCTGCCAAGGGCCCTGGGCCGGTCGATGCCAGCTGCACCTAAGGCGCTGATGGCTTTGACATCTGCGATGGCCCGACTTATTCTGGCGCAGCATGGAACCGAACCAGGAACTGCTTGACTGGGTCACCGGACTAAGGCGCTGGTTCCACCAGCACCCTGAACCAGGATTCAAGGAGACCGAGACCCAGAACAAGGTCATCCAGACTCTGACCGAACTCGGCATCGAGCATCGTACTATTGCCAGAACCGGCGTGGTCGCAGACATCCAGGGCGCAAAGCACAGGCCCTGCATCGCGCTCAGGGCGGACATGGACGCGCTCAGGATTTCTGAGCCTGAGACCGAGCACAACAAGGCCTACCGCCCCAAGAACGAAGGGTTCATGCACGCCTGCGGACACGACGGACACATGGCCATGGTGCTCGGAGCCGGACGCTGGCTGAAAGAGCACCAGGACAGCGTTGCCGGCAAAGTCCGCCTCATCTTCCAGCCGTCTGAGGAAAACCTGCCCGGCGGCGCGAAGACTGTCATCGAGCAAGGCGGCCTTGACAAGGTCGACGCAATCGTCTGCATCCACCTGCTCGGTCAAGCCGAGCTCGGTGAGTTCAGGTTCAGGCCTGGTCCGTTCCTGGCCCACACCTCTGACTGGTATCTGGACATCCGCGGCAAAGCAGGCCACCACATGGCACCGCAGAAATGCATCGACCCGATCATGATCGCCTCAAGGTTCACCGCCACTGTCCAGAACGACATCAAGGCGCGCTTTGCCCCGGATGAAGTCTACGTACTGGGATTCGGCACGATCAACGGCGGAACCCAGTACAACCAGACTCCAGAACAGGTTTCTATGAGCGGAAGCTTCCGCTCGTTCAGCACCGAGACTTCAGGGGTCATCGAGCAGACCATGCGCCTCAACCTCGACGGCC
>CP070680.1:296020-297442 GCA_020352555.1 Caldifarciminota bacterium
ACCTCTGACTGGTATCTGGACATCCGCGGCAAGGCAGGCCACCACATGGCACCACAGAAATGCATCGACCCGATCATGATCGCCTCAAGGTTCACCGCCACTGTTCAGAATGACATCAAGGCGCGCTTTGCCCCGGGTGAAGTCTACGTACTGGGATTCGGCACGATCAACGGCGGAACCCAGTACAACCAGACTCCGGAACAGGTTTCGATGAGCGGAAGCTTCCGCTCGTTCAGCACCGAGACTTCAGAGGTCATCGAGCAGACCATGCGCCGAAACCTCGACGGCCTGATGCAGCAGTTCCAGAACCCTGAATCCGGTGTCGAGCCCGGATACGAGCTCAAGGTCGTCAGCGGGTATCCGGTGCTCAGCAATCACCCGGGTTTCACCGCACGGGCAACCGAAGTGCTGCGCGGCAGCTTCCCGCGAGTCGTCGACAACATGGAACTCAACCTCGGGGCAGAGGACTTCTCCTACTACCTGGAAAAAGTGCCCGGCATGTTCATGTTCCTTGGAGCATCGAACGCGGACAAGGGAATCTTCGAGCTCAACCACTCCTCCCGTTTCGACATCGACGAAGCTGCGCTCGGAATCGGGGTGAAGGCCTACCTGTCCCTTGCGACCGATTTCCTTTCGAACCCGAACGCCTACACCGGCTAACCACTCCGTCCAACTCTCCCCCACGGTGCCGAATGTACCCAAGTCTGCGATAGCTGACCCCCATGCCAGCGTCATTGCGAGGCTGCGAAGCAGCCGTGGCAATCTCACCGGCCCTGGGCTCTGGGCAGACTCTGCGTAGCAATGTCAAAGAGATTGCCAGGTCGCAATCGCTCTGTTCCGCAAAGGCACGAACCGCGGTCCGTCGTGCGCGATGACGGTACTGCAGGATGCCGCTGATTCGGTAGGCTAGCTAGTCGTACAGACCCCGAGCCGCTTTCTCAGGGTCGAGCAGCTCGGCCGCCTCCTCTTCTGACAGAATCCCGTCCTCGACCGCAAGGTCCTTCACCGAAATGCCTCTCTCCTGCGCACGCTTCGCGAGCTCGGCAGCCTTCAGGTATCCGATCCTGGGCGCAAGCAGGGTCGCCATTGCCGGATTTCTGTCCAAGAGCTCCTGGCATCGGACTTGGTCGGCCTCGATTCTGTCAACGCACTTCTCCCTGAACACAGGCAGGAAGCGGTTGAGCATCGAGATCGAGCTCATGATGCTATGGACCATGACCGGGGTCATGATGTTGAGCTCGAGCTGGCCTGCTTGGGCTGCGAGCGATACTGCAGTATCGTTGCCGACTACCTGGAAGCAGACCATGGTCAGACACTCGGCCAGCACCGGGTTCACCTTGCCCGGCATCGCCGAAGAACCAGGCTGCACCGCCTGCAGCTTGATCTCTCCGATGCCCGAACTCGGGCCAGAGCTCAGCAGCC
>CP070680.1:297542-311646 GCA_020352555.1 Caldifarciminota bacterium
GGCTTCGCAATGACCGGACGCCGAGACCCGCGGCAGTCTCGGGCTGCAGGCAACGGCTGAGAGATTCCTCCACTCCGGTCGAATGACGACGTGACAAGGGCTGCTCCCTCTTCCCTTGCGGGCTTGGCGAAGCCGGGCGCTGCGCCCGAGGAAGGGGGTGAGGGGGCGCCTGACCGCCCTTGTTCACTCTGTCTCTGGGTAACTTAGCTCTGCGCCGCAGGCGCAGGTGCCTCAGATGGCTCAACGCTTTCTTCCCTCTTGACCCCGAACCCGCCATGACTAGCATTGCCGTCACAAAGGAGGACAGTCTTGTACAGACTCAGCACTGCAATAATGGTTCTCGTGCTCGGTTCCGCGGGCGTGCTCAGCACCGGGTGCGGGGGCGCTGACAACGAAGCCGCAATAGACGCGGCGGAGCGGACCGCCGAGGCGATGGCCGAAAAGGCGACCGGAGAGAAGGTAGACATCGAGGCTTCGGGCGAGGTCGACATGTCGGCACTGCCCGAATTCCTGCGCATTCCGGGTGCAAAGGCCATAGGCAAGGTCGCGATGTCGACGTCCGAGGGCAAGGGCACGGTGTGGACCCTGGAAACGTCCGAACCTGCGAAGCCGGTCTGGGAATGGTATCGGGCTCAACTCACAGGCCAGGGCTGGACCAAGGTGTCCGAACTGGAGACCACCGAGAGCATGATGCTCAACTTCAAGACCGCTGACGAGACCCAGACTGTGGCGATACTGGTCACAGAAGCGGGCGGTTTGACGACCATATCGCTGACCCACGCAATGAAGTAGGCCTGAGACCGGTCTGCCATTCGGGCGCATGCTTCTGCATGCGCCCTCTGCTACACGCTCGGGCACCTCCTGGCAGACGGAGGCGTTTTGCGGATGGTCGCTGCGGGGCCCTCACCCAGCCGCTTTGGTTCGGTCACCCTGAGCGCAGCGTGCCGGAGGCACGCGAAGTCGAAGGGTCTCTCAGTTCAGCGCTGGATGACCACCTTCCTCACGCTCGGCCCCTCGGACCCTTGACCCCTCGGACCCCTCTGCCGGACGAAATACACCCCTGGCGCGACGTGCCGGATGTTTCGTCTCACCCAACCCGATGGTGGACTGCTGCCGGCGCTGCTAACAGCCTGCTTCCCAGCCCGCCCCGGAGAGATAGCCGGACAAACGTTTGTTCGTATTCCTGTGCTGCAGATGCGGTGGAGCTTTCGCCCAGCCGCAATCTGACCGGCTCTCGTGCTATCTCTGAATCACGACCTTCCGGACAGCTGACCGCCCACCGCTATCCGCCTGCGGCTTGCCCCTCATGCGGATGTCAGCCTGGCAGGGTCTTGGACTGCGGCAGCACGGCTGCCGCTTTGACTCCTGGTCAGCCCGGCGCGGTCAGTGCTTTCCGGCGTAGCCTTTCATCACTCGGACGCTGGGCCGCTCTGCTTCTCTTCGTCACTTCTGCACAACCACCTTCCTCACACTCGACCCCTCGCTCTGCGTCCTCGCAGGTGCCGTCTGACGGCTCAACCCTTGACCCCTTGGACCCATCTGCTGTACGAAATACACCCCCGGCGCGACGTGCCGGATGTCATTTGCTCCCGGCAGCAGGGACATCCCCTTGCGGCCCGCTGACCCGAACTGCCCACCACACTTGGGAGGGCGCAACGCGCCCTCCCAAGTGCAAGCCGTCCTTTCTCAGTCTACTTCATCACCACCGCCTTCTTGACGTCCCGGAATCCGGGCGCGTCGAACCGGTAGAAGTAGACGCCGTTGGCCACGTTCCGGCCGCTCTCGTCCCGGCCGTCCCAGGTCACCGTATACTTCCCGGCCCGCTGGATCCCGCTCTGCAGGGTCTTCACGCTCCGGCCGCTGGCGTCGAACACCCGCAGGGTCACCGGCCCGTCGAGCGGGAACTGGTAGCTTATCGAGGTCCTGCCCGTGAACGGGTTGGGCCTGCAGGCGGACAGCATCGGGGTCAGGAGCTGGTGCACCTCGCCCGACTGGCCACCTCCGCCACCGCCGCCTTCGGCCTTCAGGTTCCAGGCCTTGTACCCTACCTCGTAGTAGTTGTCCTCCGGCTCCTCACAGTAGATGAGGTGGACATAGGGTATCGCACTATCCCCTGAGGCCTTGTTCTGGAACAGGCAGTGGGGATAGCGCGACTCGCCCGCATTGTCGACCATGCAGAACCCGGTCTCGAACTCGACGCTGGTGCAGATGTCGATGTCGCCCTGTGAGGAGTGCTCTTCCCACGTCACGATGCAGGAGTCTGCGTCGTAGACCACCGGGTAGAGCGAGTTCACCGCAGACTGGCTAAGGTTGACCGTGTCCTCGAACTCGTCGTAGTCGTCCTCAAGGTCGCGCCACGCTGCCACCACGTCGTAGGTGGAATGCTCGGACCAGGCCACGACCACCCGCGAGTCGCTGACGTGCATCGACGGGTCCTTGGAGTCGTCCTCAGAGTTCGAGAGGTTGTAGTCGGCTTGCCAGGAGTAGGACGGCGCAGCTTCTGCCGGGTCGACCGTGCTGGAGGTCATCTTGTAGTAGACTTCGTTCTCGTCGGCGTTTTCCCAGCACAGGTGGATGTGGTCCTTGCTGTCGCCGCTGACCCATTCAGTGCCTACGCAGGGATGGACGTACTGGTCGCCTTCGAGCACCGCGGTCGTGTTCTGGTTGGCGGCATCGAACTTGGCCAGGATGAGCTGGTCGACCTGCCCGTCTTTGATGCGCCGGAATGCGGCATAGGCGCAGGAGGTGGTACTGTGGTGAGAGCCGGCAGCCGATATCGGGCCGCACTGGTCAGCCTGCAGGTCGCACAGCTCCCTGGCGCTGGAGAACGTACCCGCGCTGTCGAACCGGGCGTAGACCTTGCACGCGACTTCGTCCCAGTACACGACCCACCTTCTGCCGGTCCCGTCGGCGCACAGGGCCGGATACGTCCCGTGGCTCGCGCACTGTCTGCGCTGCCAGGCCGAGCCGTCTGCAGACCAGGCGTACATCACCGCGCCGTCGGCGTCCTGGTACACTGCGAACAGAGAATCGCTCGACGCCTTCCTGAGCAGCTTGCTGCCGTTGTTGCTCTCGGTCGCATCGCTGCCTGCGTTGGAGACGTTGAGCGAGCACGCCTTGAACCGGGTCTCACCCGTGTCGTAGACCGCGCTATCGACCTCGAACACGATCCCCTCGGTCCAGAGCAGGGACACCCGGACTTGGTCAATCGAAGGCGAGGCCGCGCTCGACTCGGCGACCGCGTGCGGATGGTACGAGTCGGTGTCGGACTGGACCAGGCGCACGGTATCACCGCGCACCTCGGCCATGATGTCCCAGACCGAGCCAGTCATCTCCTGCCACACGGCGACGCCGCACCCGGCGTACACCGGGTTGAGTTTCTCGGTGGTCGTGGACGTGCTCGGGTTCGAGCCTGCCTGCCAGCCCGAGAACTGGCCGCCGTCCAGGTCCCAGGTAGCAGACCTGATGACCCGGGTGCCTGCGACGGGCGCGTCCTCGACCGAGTCGGACCAGACGCAGTGCAGGTAGTCGCCCTCGATGAATGACATCGGCGCCCGGCCCGAGCTGGTGAAGATCGTGTCCGGCCCGCCCCAGTCTGCGGTCGGCTGGGACCAGGTCCCGGCCGAGTAGTCGATCAGAGAACGCGAAAGCAATGAGCAGCCATGCTGATAGGTCACGAACAGCGAGTCCGTGCAGTGGATGTTGATGCACGGGCAGGAATCAGCGAGCGAAGCGTAGGACTCGAGTGTGTCTAGCAGCACCGTGCCTGCCTTCACCTTGGCATACATCACGCGGCTGGCAGAGGCGGCCGAGTCGTAGACTACGAAGCTGATGTTGGCGACGTAGTCATCGCCGTCCTTGTCCGGGTACACCGCAATCGACGGCTGTCCGGGCCGAGCGGAGTTGGACCCGCAGAACACCGGGACAATGGTATCCTCAGCTACTGAGCACCAGAGCGTGTCTTGCCGGTAGTAGACCACCCAGCGTTTCCCAGAACCATCGACCGACAAGGCGGGGGCCACTCCTGCGTCGATCAGAATCGGCACTGGAGATCTCTTCCAGACCGGTCCAGCGACAGCGTGCGAAGATACCTCACCAGCGAAGTGAAGACCCCCGTCAAGGGCAGGGACGAGCCGGTTGCCCGCGTTGCAGGGATGCACCCTCGGGAACACGTCGCCACCGTAGTCCACTTCCCACTTTGCCACCCCCCGCCAGATTGTGCGACCGGTCGTTGCCGCTCGCGGGTCGGACCAGATAAAACCCGCCCACGTCCCTGCGGAACCGGCCCCGACCGCGAGCGAGGGGTCGAAGAGCCCGTCCCGAGTTTCCTCGGTCACCACGCCGGGAGCCATCCAAAACACTTCACCCCACGACCAGTATCTGTTCCCGGGACCCCGGTCCACGTAGGTGCCGGAGGCAAAACCCACCGAACTGTGGCATTCTGGTGGGTCGTCGTAGAACCCTTCGTACCCAAGCACGACATTGAGGCGATTCGAGTAGACGTTCCGCATCTCGACACGCGGACTGAAGTACTCATATTCCTCGAACAGGCACTCGATCTCCTCCTCATCAGACCAGGTGTAGCCCGCGTCATCCGACCATGCGTACCAGAGCTCGCACTCGGCCCAACAGACCAGGACCATATTCCAGTACGCAGCCACGCTGACGCCGCCATAGCCGCCCCCTCCTATGAAGATGCTGAACGACCAGTCTGTGCCGTTGTTGTCGGTATCGGAAAACCGCACTTCGAAGTCTTCGGTCTCCTCGTCGCCCTTCGCGAACACGAGGTACGCGGTGGCGTTGTCGGATGTGTTGATTGCGAGGCCGGGGAAGAAGAACTGGTAGTCCTCCGCCTCTTCCGTCTCGACTTCGTGGATGTCGAAGTTTGTGCCATTGTCAGATGAGACAGCGACCTTGAGGCTCAGCGTCGGCACTTCTTCCTCATCCGCGAATGAATCCACGAACGCCACATACACGTACTCCGTCCCGCCGTTTGTCTGCGTAGCGATTGCCACTTGCTGGCGGAAGCAGTAGTGATTCTCCTCGGTGAGCACCTGTTCAGTCCAGTCATCCGAATTGTCTGTGAGGGGTTTGTATGCGACGTAGAGGTCCCTGCTACCGTCCGGATTCCCTTCTGCCCAGGCAGCGAACTTCCGACTGGAATTGGCCGCGACGCAGACATTCCGCGACATGTCGTTGCCGCCGTCATGAATGGTGACCAGGTCCTCTTCATCGAATATGTCGGAGAACTCCTTGGCGTTGATTCTGTCGGAAGTGGCGTTCTCGTCTGTGACGCCCGCAGTCATCCACAGCCAGGTCTCCTCTTCGTGCGGGTAGGGCTGCATCAGCAGTGCGTCGCCCCGCAGTTGTTTGTGAGCTGCCATTCCTCACCATACGGGGACCGGACGATTCTCCCGACCTCATGGAATTTCCAGTGATAGATCCAATCTATGCCTATGCCATATGCGCAAGAGCCCAGTGCCAGCGCTGCGACCATCAGTAGTGCAAGACTCTTCATGACCGTGCTCCTTTCTTGAACCGGTTCCACTATCGGCTATCATTTCTTGGGCAGCAAGAGCGCAAGCTCAAGCCTGTTTCTCTTGACGGGGATCCAGGTGCTGCCCTTCTTGTGTGCTGAGGTAGAGGCTATTCGAGTAGCTAGGTCATCGTTCCCTCCCCATTGCCGGCTCAGTCGTTCAAGACCACGACCTTGTTCAGGGCCGAGCCGTCAGCAGTGCAGATGTAGTACACGCCGGAACTCAGCTTCCGAAGGTCGTTGCATCCGGGCAGAAGGGTCAGCCTCCGGGACCCGGCGGCATCCACCAGGAAGGCCCAAGTGGCGCTTTCCTTCAGCCACAGTTGACCTCGGGCAAAGATTGCACCTCTGCCGGACGGCCTGCTGTCTGTCGGACTCCCCGCGATTCCCCCGCGGGCGTCCCTCAAGACCGAAACACAGGACCCTCCATTGTCCGCAGTGTAGACCCTGCCGTTCTCCTCGACCCAGACAAGCCCCATGGGATACTTACCCACAGGGACCCGCAGAAGCAGCGTGTCTTCAAGACCATCCAGCACGGCGACATGACAACTGTCCATGATTGCGCAGTAGACCAGGTCTGTGGTCGCGCTGTAGACCACGCCCGAGCATTCCCGGCCAAACCGGATTGAGTCGACGAAGACATTGCGCACCGGGTCGAGCACCATCAGACCCCGGTTGCATAGCCCGAAATATACTTTCTCTCCGCGAGGGCTGAAGGCCACGCAGCTGGGTACATCGCTGATCGCAATCCGAGCAATGACTGTGTCGGTGGCACCATCAATCACGACTACCGGGCAGTCGATAGCGCCAGGCAGTACGTATATGACATCGTGGAAGGGGTTGTACACGGGCTGGCCGGCCCATGCCACTGGCAGAGCCGCTCGGACTGCGTTGGTGCTGCAATCGATCACAGCCACCCACTCCAGGTTCACCGCGACATAGACCTTGTCGTCCTGTGGATTGCAGCATATCCCGCCCAGATTCGGCCCAAGGGGAATCCGGGCTACGACATTGTCTGTCTCGCAGTCGATGGCCGAGACGTCTCCACCGTACACGTTGGAGCTGTAGACCATGTCACGCTCCGGATTGTAGCAGAGAGACATCGGGCCCAATCCCGCTACCACCCGTCGCACCACGCTGTCCGTCGCTCCATCAATCACAGCCACGATGGAGTCGGGCGCGTGGGCGTGCCGTGAGCTCGACACGTAGACCTTGTTGCGCATCTCGTTGACACAGACATCCCAAGGATGGGCTCCCACTTCGAGGTTCGACACGACTCGGCCGGCATCCGCGTCCAAGACACTGACTGTCCCGAAGTTGTCCAGGTTGGCCGTGTATACCTTGCGGCTGGCAGGGTTGTAGCAGACCCGGAGAGGACGCATCCCCAGGTGAACCACCCACTCAAGTCGAGATGTCGCCGCGTCCACTGCGGCCAGAGAGCTGCCGTCGTGTGCCAGGCAGAAGACACGGTTCGTGCGGATGCTCATACAGAGCTCATTCGCCGTCCAGCCCACCCCCAGGCTGTCAATCACCGTGTCCGCCGCCGCGTCGATCGTGTACAGCATATCACTGGCGTTGGTGGCGCAGTAGACCCTGCCGTTTGTCTCGGAATACTCCAGTGCCATAGGGCCGTCACCGACCCTTATCACGGACAGGACGCTGTCGCCGACCGCGTCGATGACGGCGACCGCCTCGTTGTAGTTGTTCGCGCAGTAGACCTTGCGCCCTGCAGGAGCAAAGACCAGGGAACGGGGACCGCCCACAGACCCAATCCTTGCCACGACACTGTCCCCACTGCAGTCAATGACCCTGACCTGGTTTCCTTCGCATGCAACCCAGACCCTGTCGAGCAACGTGTCGCAGCATAGCGCAGTCGGCGCTCTCGGCATCGCCAGTACTGCGAATACGGTGTCGGAATCCATGTCGACCACCGTCACGTTGTCGGACCTTCTCGCAGCGATGTACGCTTTGCGCTGACGGCCGTTGAAGCAGTAGGTTATCTTACCCTCTCCCACCGGTACTCTGTACAGAATCTGCAGCGAGCGCGGGTCAATCACGGCGGCACTGTCTTCACTTGAGGACGCGCAATAAACTCTGTCTGACATCGGTTCGTAGCATAGCTCGCCAGTGACGGAGATTCTCGCTACAACGCTCAAATCTTCGCAATCAAGGACGAGCATCCCGTCCAAGCTGGTGACGAACAGCCGATTCTCGCTGGGGGCGTGGCACATTGAGGCGACTTGACCGACAACCTCGAACTTGGCGACGCGAATCCCGGCTGCCGCATCTACGGCAACGACGCAACCGACTCCCCCGACGTACATCACGTCGTCGACCGTGTTGTAGGCCATGTCCCAGGTCCGGTTGCAGCCCCCGAGCGGATCCGGGAGGATGATTGTCTTCTCCACCCACTGCGCAGAGGAAATACCTACAGCCAACAGGAGGGTCGTGACGCCGCACTTTGTCATGGCTTCTTTCCTGCAGGGCTGCGGGCGCCGCCATCCGGACCTGCGGGGCGTGCGGTCGGGCGCGAAACTCTCGGACACACGGCCATCCGGCTCGCGGCCAATGCTACGTTGCCCTTTCGGGCTTCGGTTGTGCTGCAGTAAGTTGTCGGTCCAGTCGCGGGCATTGCAGTCACGCGTTTCTCCAAGGCCTTGGGCCTTGGCCTCCATCATCCTCGAACTTCGTTTGCCGCGTACCCGCCTTCCCGGCGGTCTGCTTCAACTGATAGTAGGCTTGACAGAGTACCTGTCAAGCAGAAATACCCCGGCGGCTGTGTTCGTAAGTGTCGTATTATTGGCATGTTGCCCCCCCCCTGTCTCTCCTGGTGTGTCTGTCAGTCCGCGAGGGTCAGATGCAGCGCCGTCTGCCCGAAAGGAACGGTCCGGCATCTTGACCTGCCGAGTGACTTGGGGAGCGTATCGGGAAGTGACTTGGAGAGCGGCGAGGGAAGAGACGAGGAGAGTGACTTGGGGAGCGTCCTGGAGAGTGTCTCCAGAAGTGCCTCTGGGAGCGTCTTGGCAAGTGTCCAGGACTGTGCCTCAGAAGGTGTATCGAGGAGTGCCTGGGCAGATGCTTGGCAGAGTGGATTGGGAAGTGACTGCAGGAGTGGCTCGGGCTGTGGCTTCTGGAGTGGCTTCTGGAGTGACCTCAGGAATGGCTTGGACTGTGACTTCCAGAATGACCTTGCTCATGACCCTGGAAACCACCCAGGAAGCGGGGGGTGAGAGTCGTTTTCAGACCCGTGATTCTGTCGCTAAATCACTATTATTGCGTATATATAGGGTTATGAGAGGCTTCTGAGCGGCCGAAGGCCGACCCAGGGGCCATGTTGACTACTGGGTCAACATTGCCAGGCTTGTCTATGGTCAATCAAGTTGCAGTCCAGGTTCTGCCACCAGCCGCTGGTCTAGGCACTCGCCTGCGGGAAATCAGGCAGAAGGCCAAGCTGAGTCAGGCAGAAGTAGCCAGGCGGATGGGGCATGGTTCTGCAGGGTATCGCAGCCTGGTGTGCAGGCTGGAGAAAGGCAAGGTCAGCCGTCCGGGCATTGCTCTGGTGACCGACTTCCTGACCGCGTGCGGCGCAAGCCTGTCAGACATCGAGGACCTGATGCCCGCCTCACCTGTGCTGACCAGACCGGCACAGGCGTGTCTGTGTCATCGCGAAGGCCGAAGGCCTGTGGCGATCTCAGTGGCAAGAGACTGCCGCGGTCGCGATGCTCCCTCGCAGAGACAGAAAAGGTATAGACCATGAGGCCGCTTGAGCTGAGGCCGGAACTGGACAGGCTCGTGCAGCGGATACGCAAGGAGTACTTGGCGGCAAAGGTGTACGGGTATCGGCATGACTATGCGTGGCCGATTGCGTGGGATGCGGTGAGACCGGTCTTGGACTCGGCCAGGGTCAGCGTGTCGCAGCATACCAACTACGTCACATTCCTGAAGCAACTGGTCAAGTCCCTGCGGTACGAGCACAGCAACCGCCTGGCACAGGACATCGTGATTCTGGTGCGCAGGTGGCGTGACCTGGGTCTGGACCTGGAACTGCTGCAGAACTTTGTCCTGATTGTCTGGCGCACGTTCGAGGTCCTGCGAACGTACGAGCTGCCCGAGGCCATGCTGCAGAGTGTGAAGAAGAAGGGGCGGCCGAAGCGGAGCTACAAGCAGGCGATGAAGGACGGCGCCGTGCCGGTCGCGGACGAGTCCTTGAAGCAACAGCAGGTCAGGAACTACACCGAGGCGATTGACCGCAACCGGGAAGTCAGCAGGACGGTGAGCAGGATTATCAGGGGGCTCGGTGTTCCGGGCAGTGAGTTCGTGAGGTACAACTCGTTTGCGTTCCGGGTGGACCGGGTCGTACGGAAGCAAGGCGACCGGACCCTGGCCATGGAGGTGGCCAACCTGGTGGACCAGTGGGATGCCAAGGGGCTGCGGCGCGAGGTGCTGCTGGCGATATGCCGGGACGGGTTCAGGATCGAGCCGGACTACGGTCGGCCTGCATAGCCGGAGCCAGGCCGTTCCCGTGCCGTGGCTGAGCGGCTGAGGCTAGTGCGGGATTATGATTCGCTGGAACGCTGCTGTCTGGTTCCGGCTTTCGGCCGGGCGCAGGGCGTAGATGCCGGGCGCGAGTTCTGAGACATCGTTCGGCCCGGTTTCGAGGTCCAGCTGTTTCCGGCCGGTCAGGTCACAGAGCCAGCCCTGTCCAGCAGCGTGGAGTATGCTGCCGGTGAGGAAGGCCCGTGCTTCTGGAACCGGCTGAAACCCGGACCATCGGCCTTCACGGACGCCGGTCGGCAGTTCTCGCACGAACGCGAAGAAGCAGAACTCGCCGACGTCGTCCAGTTGCCAGTTCCCGGGCGAGCCGTAGTAGCTGTGCGAAGGGCTGGGGTTGTCGTCGACGTTGACGTAGGGATGGGCCCAGGGATTGACAAGGCGGTGGGTGGTTGCGATGTAGAAGGACCCGGAGTCGAGCACAACGGGTTCAGGCAATCCGTAGTAGACCCAGTTCGCGGTCGGGACGTTGATGCTCTCGGACTCGAACAGCAGGGTCTGGCCGTCAGCACCGTAGATGCGGAAAGTGATGACTGTGTCGTCGCGCGAGCCCATGCCCCAGTAGAACCACGACTTGAGCGATTCGACCTGCACCGGGTGCTCGAGCCCGAAGTCGGCCGGGTCGAGCCTCATCGCCCGCTGCGGGCCTCGGAACGCGAACCAGCCGTCGTTGCCGTTGTAGTGGCTTATCCATAGGGAGTCGTCGGTCCGGGCACCGGCCAGAGCCAGCATGCCCAAGGCGAGAACACAGATGCGGTTCATCAGCAGCTCCTTTCGCAGCCGGGTCAGGATAGGCTTGGTGCGGATGCTGTCAAACCGCCAGCTCCAACACAGGGCGCATCCTTTTGACACGTTCGGCATCAAAAGTGTTGACAGATGAAACCGACTGTGGAGAATTGCGCCACGCGTCGTTTCCCGCTTTCCGCCGCAATCCTACTGGTCGTCCTGACCGGGGCCGGTTCCGCTTCGTGGCCGATCGGCGTCCCGGCCTCGATTGAACGCTACCCAAACGGCAACACCATGATCTGCGACGCGGGCGGGCTGCAGGCGCCCAGGGCGCGGATCATCGAAGTCGACAGCCTGGGCCGGCTGGTCTGGGCGTACCTGAAGGCCGATATTCCCTGGGCTCACACCGCCCGACTGCTCGACAACGGCAATGTCCTGATCACTGCGACCGAAGCTGACCGGGTGGTCGAGGTGGACCGGGACGGGAACCGGGTCTGGGAGTTTCGAGACAGTCTCGACTACCCGAACGAGGCTTTCCGGCTGGAGAGCGGCAACACCCTGATAACCGACCGGGACAATGACCGGGTCATCGAGGTCGACCCGTTCGGCAGGATAGTCTGGCGGTACACCGCTTTGGTCAGGCCGCATCACGGGAAGTACCTCGGAAACGGGAACCTGCTGGTCTGCGATTCCGAACGCGACCGGGTTCTTGAGGTCAATCCCGAAGGCGGGGTGGTGTGGAGCTATGGTACCGGACTCAACTGGCCGCGTTCGTCGTTGCGGCTCGGCAACGGCAACACCCTTATCGGCGATTCCCGCAACCGTCGCGTCCTCGAGGTCACGTCGGGCGGGGGCGTGGTCTGGCAGTGGTCCCAGGTGGTCGGGCTGCCGTACATGGCCGTGCGTCTCGAGAACGACAACACGCTCGTCTCGACCGGTCCGGACGTGCTCGAAATCAGCCCGGACCGTCGGGTCGTGTGGCGATACCCGAACACGGTCGAGGTGCTGGCCGAGACGCTGCGGATTTACAATCCGAGTTCTGACTGCAGCCTGTACGTCCACGTGCACCGGCCGGCATACGCGAGCCCGGACAACCCGCTGCCGGCGGTGATACTCGTTCCAGGGCTGACCAATCCAGGGACCGTGTTCGACCAGAACCGATTCGCCGACAACATCGCGAGCGACGGATTCGTGGTCATGCACTTCGACCCTGAGGGCAGGGGAAGGACAGGTGCGTTCCCGGAGGACTACGGCGGGCACGTGCACCAGGACGGTTTGCGGAGCTGCCTTGAGGCGGTTGCCGCGCGCGGGGATGTGGACGCTGAGGCGGTCGGGCTCCTGACGGTCACCGACGGCGTTACGATGGCGACCGGGATGATCGCGCGCCACCGCCAGGCGCCGCAGGTCAAGTTCCTGCTCGACTACGAAGGTCCGGCTGACCGGCACCAGACCAGTACGGATTCCGGCGGGCACATACCGGTGCCGGTTGACTCCGAGGCTTTCTGGGTGCAGCGCGAGGCGGCCAGGTTCATCAAGCAGTTGCCCAGCATCTACCTACGGATGCAGACCGCTCAGGACGGCCACTCGGGCGGTTTGGGAAACACTCACTGCATCGCGCTCATCGACAGTGCGACCCACACTACCTTTGGCGGGAGCGGAAAGGCGGCCTGGACCAGGGTCAACGACTCGGTCATGAACGAGCCGAACCGAACCTATACCCTAGGCAATCCGCCCAGATACATACCCGAGGCGCACGAGGTACAGAACGGATTCCGATATCTCGTCTACCTGCACGAGCTGGCCGGCATGAGAATCCAGAGCGGACAGTCAGGACAACGGCCTCCGGCAGTTCTTGCCACGGTCCGGCTGGATGCGAACCCGGTGCGGCTCGGCACGCGGGTGCGGGTTTCTGCACCGGGGTGCGGGGGCAGGCTCGGGATCTGGTCCAGCGACGGACGACTGGTCGCGACGAGTGAGGGGGATGCCGACGGACGCTTCTCGTGGGACGGGACGTCGGCCGGCAGGTTTGTGCCCGCGGGCTGCTACTGGGTGCAGCCGATCCAGGCAGGCGCTTCGGGCGTCAAGCTCGTACTGACACCCTAGATTCCACCAGAATCGACCGAACCGAGGCGGACACCGCCTGCTGGAGTTGACAGTCGGCCGGGTCTGGCAAAGATATCGCCGATGCAATCTGACGCAGAGACCGCAGACCACGACAAGCGACGCAGGAAGAGGAGTGCGGTTGTCGGGCTGTTTGTCCTGCTGGTGATGGCCGTGGCTGTCGTAGCGGTGCTGTTGTATGCGGCAGCCAAGGAGGACTGGGAGCCCGGGCAGGAAGCCGAGTACAGGGAGCTGGGAAACAGCATTTCGAACCTTGAGGCGAAGTGCGACGACTTCCTTGCCAGGCACGGCCCGCTGGCAGGTACCGAGGCAGAGCTGATGCGCACGTGCCGGTGGCGGCTTTCGTCGGCCCTGACCGCCTTGCGCGGATACCGCGCGAGCAGGGACACGCTCGGCAGGCGCCGGGTCCTGGAACAGGTCGGCAACATCGTCGGTGACGCTGCCAAAGACTACGAGAAGCTGACTGCGGGTCGCTAGGACCAGACTCGCCACCACCGGCTGGTCGCCAACCGGTCGGCCCGAGTCCGGGAGTCTGGCCTGCGTGCCGGCCAGAAGGCAGGAACACGGTGGCCGGATGACGAGAGATGCGGCTCGGACCGGCAGAGCATACACATGTCATCGCTACGGCCGCAGGCCTGTGGCGATCTCCGGCGCTTGGGATTGCCGCGGCCCTTCTGTGGCCGTGCCTTGGAGGCACCGACCCCAGTCCATGAGCCATCCGACGGCACCTGCCAGAAGGCAGAGCGTGCGCAATGACGCGGGTGTGGGGCCTGCCTCGACCCGCGTACCGGAAGATTGCCACGGCTGCTTCGCAGCCGTGCCCATGGAGGCACCGACCCCAGTCCATCGTGTGCAATGACGCTGGCGCGAGACCCGCGGCAGTCTTCTGCCTTCTTCGTCTTTGCGAGGCCCGCAGGGCCGTGGCAGTCTTCTGCCGCAGACAGAGGCTGAGAGATGTCTCGACTGCGCGTGCCTTCGGCACGTGAGCCATCCGATGGCACCTGTCCTTCGGACAGCGCGCTCGACATGACAGAAGACCGACCGCTCCCCCGTCATTTCGACCGACCGAAGGGAGTGGAGAAATCTCTCAGAGAGAGTCTCGACTGCGCGTGCCTTCGGCACGTGAGCCATCCGATGGCACCTGCCAGAAGGCAGAGCGTGCGCAATGAC
>CP070680.1:311746-319550 GCA_020352555.1 Caldifarciminota bacterium
CATGGAGATCGTGTCGCCACTTGCCGCCCAGGAACTCCAGTTTGACGTATCGCCGTCGCCCCAGTCAAACCTGATGGCGACGCTGTCGCCGTCCGGGTCAGCGGCCGTGCTGACAAAGGCATACTCGGTACCGACGCTGCCGGTTTCAGGGCCATAGGGAGCTGAAGGAGCATCCGGCGGTTCATTCTGCCCGCCTATCGCCATCTGATGTCCGATCGACCAGTCCGAGGTTCCGTCTTTGGTGTCTCTTGCTTGGGCTCGTATGAGGTACGTACCCGAGTCTGACCAGGAATGCTCCATGGAGATCGTGTCGCCACTTGCCGCCCAGGGACTCCAGTTTGATGTATCGCCGTCGTCCCAGTCAAACCTGATGGCGACGCTGTCGCCGTCCGGGTCCTCGGCTGAACTGGAGAAGACGATTTGGCTGTTGCGCGAACCGGAGCCCGGGCCAGCCGGGACGGAAGGAACTTCCGGTGCCTCATTGGGCGCCTTCTTGCAGCCAATTGCGGCAATGGCCAAAGCCGTTACCGCCACGGCTATCACAGAAAACCTGTAGCTATCCACTGCGCCTCCTGATTGACTCCCTAAATACAACGGGGGAGGCGGCGTGTCAAGAAGAAAGCCGACCCGGCCCCACCCAGCTACCTGGGCGAAATAGAGGCGAAATGGAGAGACCTTCCTCATTTCTGACACGGAGCCAGTCAATGGCATCGGCCCAGGGGGTACGCTGCAGCCTCACGCCCCAATTCCGCCCGGCAGTGCGACTCCGTCGCAGCTCAAGCCCAACCAGCCCAAGCTCAAGCCCAAGCATCAAACCGTCAACCCTCCCCGCGGATTCGACACCACCGCCCGCGAGTCCTGGAATCCGGCAGTCCGATCGGAGCCGGGGCGCTTTACAGGACGAGTCAAGGGCTGCCCCGAAGTCCACAGGGTCTCCGTACCTGGCGCTCATTCCTGCGAAAGCAGAAATCGCCAACCGTACACTGGTTGCTGTAGTGTGCTCCGCGGACGAGTCACTAGCCTCGCGGTTGCCAGGCACCAGCGTCTTCCTGGTGGAAGAAAATCTGCTTCAGTCGTCGCAGTGGCAGCTTCCTGGTGGAGGAATACGGATGTGTGGTGTACCGGGGCCACCGGGCGCGGCGGGTCGGTCCGTCGCGGGAGAACCCGCGAGGAGGCAGAAGTGCACAGGACTGTCACGGGGACAGGGGTGCTGCTGATGCTGACCGCAATGGCCAGCGCCGACTGGGCGGCCGACAACGTGACGGCCGGCATACTTCCCAATGCCGTGGCGGTCAACCCGGTGACACACGAGATCTACGTCGCCACCTACAGTAGCGGCAACGCCACCGTCATCGACGGGGAAACCAACAGCACCGCGACCGTCACCGCCCACACGTGTCCCTATGCCGCGGCCGTCAACCCGGTGACACACGAATACCGCCTGTTCGCCGAGCAAGAACTGGCCCGCGCTCGGCTGCGCAGGCCCTCACTTCCCCTGTCAAACCTATCCACCCAGGCCCACTTGACAATTCCGCCGGCGAGTCATAGAATGGCCTGATGTTCACGGCTAGTCAGGACTCTGGAGGTCAAGGTCCAGCAGGACGCACCCAAAGTCCTGCGACACGCGACCCCGGCTCCCCCCGAGGTCGATCGCGCCGCATGCGATCAGGCGGACCGACCCCATGACACACCAAGCCCCCGTAGCTGGCGTTAGTTTCGAAAACTAGCTGGAGGTCGCCATGCGCGACGAGGCAGGTGACGGACGGGACAAGAACGCCCTGGCTGCTGTGTTCGGCAAGCACGGCGTCATTTGGAGAGGGCTGTACTACCTAAGGGACTACCCCGAGTTCGTCTTTCCTACTCTGGTCGTCGTGCTGGTGGTCGTGCTGGTGGTAGCGCTCAGGCCGTCAAGCACCCACGTCCAGTCGATCGCGTGGGGGCTGATAATACTCTCCGTCTTGGCACTGGCGGTCTTTCTCGTGCTCAAGCTGCGGACGACTGGCAGAAGGGCGCGTCCGGCGACAAAGCGAAGGTCACGCCGCGCGTCCGTCCGGCTGGCCGCGTGGGGAGGGATTGTCGTTTCTGTCTTGGCTCTGGCAGCGTTTCTCGTGGTGAGACACAGGACGCCTGTCGGACCGGGGCGTCCCACCACGGGAAAAATCGCACGAGTGACGGACCTGCCTTCGCTCCCCCCTACTGCTGAGGATTCTATGCAACAGTGGACACTGGAATGGATCAACACACTCTACTGCCGCACGCGCATTGTCGTGGACAAAGGCAGCCGCGACAGGGTAGAGGTCGGTGACTACTTCGTGGTCCCGGCTGGCGAGGCCAAGGATCGCGCAACGACAGGGGACCTTGGCACAAGACAGGAGGCGGCGGGGCTGATTGAGGTCGTGATGGTCGAGCCAACCTCCAGCGTCTGCAGGCTCGTGAGCTACCCTTTGGAGCGATTCCTCCAGAGCTTCACGTTCGAGCGCCTCGAGGAGGAAGGTCCATCCGTGCTCAGCCCACTGGCCGCTGGCCAGCGGGCGATTGCCGTCCCGCGCGCAGAGAAGGCCGGATGGGACGCCATCGAAGAGCTCTATGATCTGACACTGGACCCCGACCTAGATGGCGCAAAGAGACGCTTCTACCATGAGGAGATAGTTCGAAAGGCGCGGACGTTCTTGCTCGACCATGGCAACGGGTACTTCGCTCCTGGCGCTCTGTTCCAGATGGGGTACGCGCAGTTCCAGCTGGAGCAGTATGCGGACGCAACCGAGACCTTCGAGTTGTTCCTGGAGAGGTTCCATTTCCATCCCTCAGCGCCCGGCGCCCGCGACTGGATAAGACAGGCTTCCGGAGCCCGGCGCGCCCAGAGTCGCGATTCAGGGTCCCACGGCACACAATGACCCGGACCTCGCCGGTCCTTCGGGACCTTGGCGACGCACAACCATTTCCGCCTGCCCGGCTGACAGGCAGACAGGAGTGGCCATAGTGGACAGCGCCTATGCCGAAGAAGAGCTGTCGGGTTCCGTGCCCATGCCTGACGGCCAACTCAGAAGCAGGCTCTCCCTGCCCCCTCAAGCCGGTATTCCTGACGAGTCTTGGCCGGCCCTGTCGCCCCTGTAGTTCGGCAGCTGCTGCGGGCCGGACGCCGCGGCCGTTGCCGGATGCCCGTTCGCCAACGCTCCCCTCAGCTGCTGTCCCGAGTTCATGTAGAAGAGGTCCAGGTTGCCGCAGATCCCGGTCAGGTTTGTGTGTTCGGGACCTAGTGGTTCGGCAAGTATGCCGACAGCCAACGGAGCCGGCCCTCCGACTCGCGGCACTCAATGCAGGACATACCCGCCTCAACGCACCTGCAGTACTCCGGCGTCGGAGTCGCCTCTGATCTCCGGGGTCTGCTCACGATTGTACACTGCGCGCGCCACCGGCGCGACGTTGGCGGAGACGTAGCGCTGCAGCTCGGAAAGCTTGATGACCCCGTCGTGGTTCGTGTCGGCGCTGCCCTTGAGGCCCTTGAGCAGGTAGTAGGTAAACAGGCTGTGCCGCTTGTCAGGATACCACGAGGCAATCTGGGAGCCGCTGGCCGCGGTCATCACGACTGCATTGGCGGGCACGTTCTCGGTGATAGGCGCGACCACAAGCGGGCTGGCGCCCTGCAGCAAGGTCGTAACCTGGCCGGCCGCGTCCGGCGTCTCGCCCGAGAAGCAAGCATCCAGCACTACGGTCAGGCTCTTGGCCGGGACCTTGGCAAGGTTCGCGTACAAGACGTCCAGCGGATAGCCGTTGATCTCGATGTAGTCCGGGCTGGCGTCCGCCGGCACGAGATAGCCCTTTTTCTCCTTGATTGACGGCGCACCGTGACCGACGTAGTAGACGAACACGTCGCACTTGCCCGGCTTGCGCGATGCCCAGTTGAACAGCTGGCCTTCGGGGTTGCCGACGGCGCCGAACGTCCGCTCCAGGTCGCCTTTGGAGGGGTCGTCCAGCACGATGATGTTGCCGTCCGAATACCCAAACGCTTCGACTAGGTACCGGCGCATTGCTTCGGCGTCGCGCTTCGCATACTCGACCTTGCTCACGTTCTTGTAGTTCGAGACACCGACAACGACCGCTATGCCGTCGGGGTTCTCACGGCCCTTGGGAATGTCGACAAGCAGGCTGTCGGTCAGGGACGGCGGCTGCGCGCCCGGCTGCTTCCGGGCACCGCCTTTGGGCGCGATGACGACTTCGGAGGTCTTCCTCACCTGCCGGTTCAAGGGAATGACGACCGTGTCAACGCACGAATAGTCAGGCCGGGCTTCGCGGATGTCCAGCACGAGCCTCACTTCCTTGCCTTGAAACCGCGTATTCACGTAGACCGGGTACATTACGGTCCGCCAATCGCCGGATGCAATGTCGCCGGGCTGGAACATCGTGTCGGCGGTGAGAAGCACGTTCGGGTCAAGCGACCTTACTCTCACGGTGACGCCCTGCGCTGCGCCCGCGCCTCTATTCTGGATGCCGTTGGTGATCTCCACCTGCTCATTGATTTCAAGCTGGCCGTTGCCGTTTGCATCTATGTACTCGCCCTCGCTGTCATTGAGACCGGTGTCATAGATATAGAGCTCCGGCGGTTCAAGACCCTTGGCGGTAATCTTGATCACGGCAGGCAGCGCGTCTGCGCCGAAGGTCGGCTCGATCACCGACACGCGGAATCGAATCTCCTGGTCCCTCAGGTCCCGGGCCGCCTCCAATTGCACCCTCACGCTGTCGCATGCCCCGGGCCTCAGCAGCTCTATCACCTGCTCGCCGCCGACATTCACCCCGGACATCGTTGATATCGGCTCAACCTTCACGCGCAGGTTCTCCCCGGCGCCCTTACCCTTGTTGGTCACGGCGACAACGATGTATGCCCGCTCCCCGGCATCCAGAGCGGAATTCTTCTTTCCCATCTCAACAAAGGCCGGCGAGCCCTCCAGGCGCGGCGGGAACCGTGCCCGCTCTGCCGGCTTCACCTCTCCGCCGGTCGGGGTCCTTGGCTGCTCCTCGGGCTTGGGCGTGACCACGACCGCAGCAGGCGGAGTGACCTCCTCCTTCGGGACCGGCTGCTGGACCGGAGGCTCTGGCTTTGGCTCCCGGGCCGGACGCGCAAGGCGATAGGCGACCGCAACCCCGGCAGAAGGATTGTAGAAGCCGGCGAGCTTGGTCACAAACAAATTGCTGGCGCCCAGGTGCAGGCTCAACCGGTCGGACACACGAAACGGCAGGCCGACTCCAAGCGATAGCAGAGGTGAACCGGTGCCGGAGTAGTAGCCGCCTGACTCGTCCGTGAATCCCGGGATGTAGACGTATCCGGCTCCAGCCTCCAAGACGCTGTACCGGGCCTTGACCAAGCCACCGAAGTTCATGAACGCCAACGACTGGCTGCTGGTTGTGACTTTGGATTGACCAAGCAGGAAGGCGGCGCCCAGGCCGAACTGGCCGAAGGCCAGTGACGGGCCGCCCGAGGCCGCAATCGAATACCCGTCCCAGCCGTTCCAGTTCACATACCCGCCACCAAAACCAACGCCGATGTCAACGTCGGCTGCCAGACCGCACCCCAACGCAGTCAGCAGCATAAGAAGGGACATCATGGCCTTCATCTCGCCTCCTGAACAATGCGCCGCCCCGTCAGGTCATCGACTCCGCACCCGAACCTGCCGGACCCTGCCAGTCCGTGAACAGAACCCGGCCGCACTGAGACTCGGCAGGTCACCGACTTCGATGACCCGCAGACCGCCGGCATCGTCCGCGACGAAGGCGAAGTTGCCAGATATCGCTACATCGAAGGCCGAGCCCGGCGTTTCGCAAAACCCGGCGTCACGGGGGCTCAGCGGATCGCTCACGTCGATGACGCGCAGACCGTTGTGCAACACCGCCACGAGTGCAAGTCCGGCGGATACCGCTACACCCGCGGCGATGTCCGGCGTCTCGCAAGACCCGACCTCGTAGGGGCTCTGCGGATTCCCCACATCGATGATCCGCAAACCACCGGAATCGGCCGCAACGAAGGCGAGGCTGCCAGACACCGCCACATCCCAGCCAGGGGACGTTCCGCAGAACCCAACCTCGTGGGGGCTCTGCGGGTTGCTTGCATCGATGATGGAAAGACCACTCCGCCCCGCCACGAAGGCGAGGATACCGGACACCGCCACACCACTGGCATAGCCCGGCGTATCGCAGGACCCGACCTCACGAGGGTTTGACGGACCCCTCACGTCGATGACGCGCAAACCATTGGACCCGTCCGCCAGGAAGGCGAATCCGCCGGACACCGCTACACGCTCGGCTTTGGTCGGCGTCTCGCAACACCCGACCTCGTAAGGATTCAGAGGATCACTCACATCGATGATCCGCAGACCCTTGTTCCAGTCCGCCACAAAAGCATGTCCGCCGGACACCGCAACACCGCCGGCATAGCCCGGCGTATCGCAGAACCCGACCTGATGAGGGCTCTGCGGATCACTAGCATCGATGACGCGAAGACCCTCGAGCCCGTCCGCCACGAAAGCAAGGCTGTCTGCCACAGTCACATCGCAGGCCTGGCCCGGCGTTTCGCAGAACCCGACCTCGCGCGGCAGCAGTGCGCAGTTTACGAAAAGAGTCTCGGCGGCAGCGACCCTGACGTCCGTAGCCCAGTCGAACTTGCCCACTAGCTTCAAAGCCAGCGTATGGTCGCCAGAGTCGACGCTGTCCAGCAGGCAGTCGGTTACCCTGCCGGTGGCGGCATTGTCAAGCCAGACTTCGGCACCAGTCGGGATTGAGTTGACTTGGATTGAACCGTGCTGGTGGACGCCATGGCCGCCGTCACCGCGGATACTCTCCGGCGTCAGGCCGCCCTTGCAGCCACTGATGGCCAGCGACAGACAGCCGACAGCCAACAGCGACCCGCCTGCCGCCAGCCACCACCGGCCGGCTGCTTCGCAAGGACGACGGAATCTGGCCATTTGCACCTCCTAACAGCACCGGGAGCACCTCTTGGCCGGTGCACACCCGACCCGCAGCAACGTTCCCAGACGTGTCATCGACCCGTCGCCGACTGGATGGCCTTGGGCCGGCCGGTCATCTTGATTATGGCCCGGCACGGACATAGTCAAGCGAAGCGTGACAGGCGTCAGTAGTCACGAACAGGGTCCGTTCACCGCTTCCGCGACTCCGCACGCGGGCAAGAGCCACATCGGGAATAGATGGGGACGCAATACCATTCTTATAGCCCGAAGCGCATCAAGGGCTGGTCATACTGCCAGAGGTTTGAAGCCTTGAGCCGTTCCGTGCTGGCAATTGGGCTGGCGACTCGGTCAGGAGTGCAGCCTCCGGAGCTACTTCGCCCGGCTGACTACTGACGAGTACCAGGCTGAGAAGAAGCTGGAGCTGGTGAAGTAGTCCAGGCAGAAGCACCCGTAGATCCCTCATCTCGGCGGGGCGAAAGCCGCGCCGTTCTGCTCCCGAGTCGCAATCGCTGCCCACCACACAGCCTACCACACAGTCCAGCACACAGCGCGGGTCACAACTTGCCTCACAGCGCGGCACACAGCGTGGCTCACGGCATAGCTTTCAGCACGGCTCTCAGCGGCGCTCACAGCGGGACACACGGCGCGCCTCACAGCGGCGCTCACAGCGCGGTTCACAACCCGCCACACAACACGGCTCACAACTTGGCTCACAACTTGGCTCACAACTCGACTCACAGCCCTGCTTACAGCCAAGCTCACAATCCAGTTCACAGCCCAGCTCACAGACCACCACACAGCCTACCAGACAGCCCAGGGGACGGCTCCCTCCCCTTACTTGTTACGTC
>CP070680.1:319650-320681 GCA_020352555.1 Caldifarciminota bacterium
CTGCCCGGGTGTGTGACTGAAGGCAGCACGTGGGACGAGGCAATCGCCAATGCCCAGGAGGCTATCGTCGGCTACATCGAGGCTCTGAAAGACCTCGGCAAGCCGATACCGGTCGAGATACCAGTAGAGATCGAGTCGGCAGCACTGTGAGCCGCCTGCCGCGGGTCTCGGGCAAGGAAGTTCTGAGAGCCCTGCAGCGTGCAGGGTTTGAGCAGTTGCGGAGCCACGGCAGCCATTTCTACCTTTACCACCGTGCCAAGGATTCCCTCGTCACCGTGCCTGTTCATGGCGGAAAGACCCTCGCGCCCAAGACCCTGCAGTCGATTCTGAAACAGGCGAAGCTCACACCCGAGGAACTGGCCGAACTCCTCTAGCCTCCGCCACGCCACCCGCCTACCGGTCGCACCTGCATCTCTCTCGGCCCTTTGTGCTGCGACTTCGGAGCAGGTACCATCAGACAGCTCACCCCGAATGCCAGCTTCTGAAGCAAACTCCAGTCCGCGCACTCGCCGTTGGACCGGTAAGAGAATATTGCCCAGGTAGCAGGCGATCGGTTTGAGAGTCGCAGTCAGGCGTCGCGTCGGCCGTCGCGGACGACCGGTGTGGACCGGTCGGCAAGCTCCTTCTCGATCCTGTCCGCCGACTTCTCCGCCTGCTCGAGCCGCTCGGCAAGGGAGATACCCTGCCGCTTGCGCTCGGCTTCGGACTCGGCCCGGACACGATGAAGCCAGTCTATCCAGTCCTGTCCGTCAATCTTCATACTTGAGCACCTCTTCAGGGGTCCTGATACTCAGGACCTGGTATCCTTCGCGCAGGTTCACGGCGCATATCCGCCGCTCGGCCCCCCGGCACATTCAGCATCGAAGTGCAACGAAGCGGGCGGCAGCCTCTAGTGGTGTCTTGAAGCCGAGACACTTCGTCGGACGGGTATTGATCGCGTGTTCGACCCGCTCGATCTCGGTCTGAGTCAGTCTAGCAAAGTCGGTCCCCTTTGGGAAGTGGTAGCGTATGAGGCCGTTCCGGTTCTCGCA
>CP070680.1:320781-326295 GCA_020352555.1 Caldifarciminota bacterium
GGAGACCATCCAGGTGTTCTGGGCTGCTGCTTTGATATTGACCTGGCCGAACGCGATACCGACTGCGAAAAGGAACAGGACCAGACAGATGCTCAGACGTCTGAACATCTTACCTCCTTGGTTGCTTGCTGCACATTGCCTGCTTTCGCATGGATAGTAGGCTGCTGTGCATCGATAGTCAAGCGCAGAGAAACCCGGCCCGGGCTGCGCCTAGAACAGCTGGACCCCGGCGGAGAGTCCGAGCCAGATCCGGACCATGGTCCCGGTGTCGTCCTGGTATAGCGGCGCGTCGTAGAGCGCCAGGTCTTCCCCGCTCTCGTAATCGGACACGAACACGCTGACCGTCGGCCCGGCCGTGACCGAGACCAGTTCGTTGATGCGCCACCCTGCTGTCACCCTCAGCTTGTTGAGCATGTTCAGTCCGGAGAAGTCGAAGATATCATCCTGGCTCACGTTGTACCCGACCGCGTCGACGTCGAAGTGCAGCCGGTCGCGTCTGAACACCCGGCCGCCGATCCCGAGTCCGTACATCAGCCTGGTACTGCTCGAAGTCGGCTGCACCCCGGCAGCGAACACGTTGTACACTGTGCGCGAGCCCATCTTGATTTCGAGCGCGGCCAGCGGCGCTTCGCTCAGCCCGGCGTTCAGGTGGAACATTCCGTGCTCGACAATGCTGACCATGCCGATCGGCACGAACCCGTCGTCCTCTCCCGCGATATTGACGATACCGAGCTGTAGCCCTCTGGCCCGCTCAGCGATGTTGACGATGCCTATCTGCGCGCCCTCGAACCCCTCGCCCGCGACATTGACCACTCCTGACAACTGGGCCCCGGTCAGGGCCTGGCCCGCGACGTTGATGACTCCTGCGAGCTGCGCACCGTTGACGTATGCGCCGGCCACATTGGCCACCCCGGCCACCTGACAGCCTCGGACCGAATTGCCGACGACATTGGCCACTCCTGCCGCCTGGCAGCCGAGCAGCTCATCCCCGACAACGTTGAACACACCGGCCAACTGGAGGATGTCGAACGACTCGCCGACGACGCTGAACACACCCGCGGTCTGCACGCCTTTGAACCGCCTGCCGGTGATGTTGAACACACCGGCCCCCTGGAATCCTGTCACGTCCTGGCCGATGTTGAACACGCTGCCGAGTTCTGCGCCCTCGACCGCGCCGATCCACCCGCCGATGATGTTGAGCGAGAAGTTGGACCGCACATCCATGGCATCGAGCCCGTTGGTCGAAAGGGGCGGAAAGAAAGAGACCGAAACCGGGCGATAGGTATCGCCGGCACCAGGCAGTGCCAGCACCAGTACCGCCAGCACCACGAACCCGAACCTCTGCTTCATCCTTGCCTCCTGTTCTGCACCGGTCAGAACCTAGTACGAACCCTGCTGCCTTGCGGTCCTGAGCTTGACCTCGGTCCCGCCGAACACGTTCGATGCCTTGACGTACAGATGCGGCTTCCCTTCCTGAAACGCGTCGGTCTTGTAGGTGTACTCGCCGAACGCGACCGTGTTGCCGTCAGGCAGCTGGCCGCCGCCGAACGCCGAGCTGAGCACCAGCTTCACCGGGGTCTTCGGGTCGATGATGATGGTGCTCGAACCGAACACCGTGCTGACCTCGACCTTGCGGGTAGCGCCTTCCAGGTCCACCTTGGTCAGGTCGATCTCTCCTTTGCCGAAAACCACGTCGAAGTCCGCAGCCTTGGCTTTGTGCTCGACCTTGACGTCAGAAAACACGGCCGACCGGCTCCTGCGCTTGAACCCGCCGACCATGACCGACACTCCCAGGTAGATGAACAGCAGGCCGATGATGACCCGGAACAGCGGAAACCGGATACCGACCACATGCAGGACAATGGACAGGCCGACCAAAATTATCAGCCCGCCCCAGAACACGCCGCTCGATAGGAAGCCCATCCTCATTACCTCCTCCTGTTGTGAACTGCCACGCTACTGCCTGTACTCGATGTCTACCTTCTCGACTCTGCCGCCGAGGTGCTTGGCGAGGAACAGCTCCATCGCCTTGTAGAAGTCGAACCGGTTCTCCTCGTTCGCGAACCCGTGTCCTTCGTTCTCCTTGAGCATGTACTCGACCTCCACACCGCGCGCCCGCAGCGCCTCGACCATCTGGTCTGACTCCGCCTGCGTCACCCGCGGGTCGTTGGCGCCCTGGGCCACGAACAGCGGCGCCCGGATTTTGTCGACGTGGAACAGCGGAGAAACGGCTTCCAGCCGTTCACGGTCCTTCTCCGGGTCGCCGACCGCTTCGTACATGATGGCCCGGTGCTGCTCCCAGTAGGGCGGGATAGTGTTCATGAATGTCAGCAGGTTGGACGGCCCGACATAGTCGATGCCGCAGGCGTACAGCTCAGGGGTGAACGCCAGCCCGGCCAAAGTCGCGTATCCGCCGTACGACCCGCCGTAGATCCCGACCCGGTCCGGGTCTGCAATCCCCTGTTCAATCAGCCAGTTCACACCGTCGGTGATATCGTCCTGCATCTTCCGGCCCCATTCTCCCAGCCCGAGGTTGGCGAACTCCTTGCCGTACCCGGCCGAACCCCGGAAATTGGGCTGGAGCACCGCGTACCCCCGATTGGCCAGGAACTGCGCCTCAGGTCGGAATCCCCAGTAGTCGCGGTCCTGCGGCCCGCCGTGGACCAGCATCACGACCGGCAGGTTCCTGGGCTCGAGCTCGACCGGCAGTGTCAGATACCCGTGAATCGTCAGGCTGTCGCGGGTCAGATAGTTGACCGGCTTCATCTCGGCCAGCTCTTCCTCGTTCAGCCACGGGCTCACGTCAGCCAGTTTCATGAACTTCTTGGTCTCGGTTTCGTAGTAGTAGTACGACCCGCGGCTCCTGTCGCCGTACGCCACGACCAAGGCCTTGGTCTCGTCCCGGCTCAGGACCGACAGCCTGACTTCCTTGCCCGGAATCAGCGCTTCGAGCTCGGCCTGGAGGTTCGCGCGCCAGTCGTCGAGAAACGCGTACCGGACTTTGTCGGTGATGTAGTAGACCCCGGTCAGCTTCTTGCGCTTGCGCGAAAGGACCGGACCCGCGATGTCGACGTCCGGGTGCTCGTAGACCAGCGTGTCCAGCTTCCTCTTCTCCAAGTCGTACCGGTACAGCGCCAGCTTGTCCCTGCCCAGGTTCGAGAGCACGTACAGTCCTTTGTTGTCATAGGTGAACAGCTCAGGGCTCAGCTTGTCCCTGAAGTCGTGCTCTTCCAGCAGTTCGAAAGTATCGTCCTCGGTCCACCGGTAGAGCAGCCCGATGTTCAGTCCGTCTATCGTCACCGCGACCCTTAGCTTGCCGTCATGGTCGGTCATCCATCCGGCCACGTTTCCCGGGTTCTCGGCGATAAGCTCGAGCTCTCCGGTGCTCAGGATGATCCGGTAGACGTCGAACACCCTTGGGTCGCGCCGGTTCATGCTGATGATCATTTCGTCCTCGATGTCCTCGAGGTCGTCGACTATCCGCACCCTGACGCTGTCGAACGGAGTCAGGTCCTTTTCTTCGGAACCGTCGACCGATGCGATGAACAGGTGGTAGTTCTCGTCCCCGAACTTGTCCTGCACATAGACGATCTGCTCGTCGTTGGCCCAGAAATAGGAGAAGATATCCTGCTCTGTGGCGCTCGTGACCCGGGTCTCCGCACTGTCGCCGATGCGCTGGACATGGACGTTGAGCCGGTTGTTCCAGGGCTTGAGCAGGGAGAGGTACTCGCCGTTCGGCGACAGGTCGAACCTGGCCTTGTCCGGGTTGCGGAAGAAATCCTCCATCCGGATCACCCTGGGCTGAACCATATCTTCACTGGGAATCTGCTCTGGCTGACCAGAAGCCGCTGCGAGCAGGACGAGCAGGAGTGTTGCCGTTGTCTTCATACCACTCTCACTTTCGGATTGTCAGGACGGCCTGCACCGGTCCATCTTAGGAACCCCGGCCCTGCTGTCAAACGCCTGGGCAGGGTGATTGACTAATCTGGGTCAGGTGGTAGCCTTTGGCCGGAGGTGCCTGATGACTCGATTCATCGTTCTCTGTGCGGCCCTTGTACTGGCCTGCGGCCAGCAGACCGGTTCAGACATGGAGCCTGCACCTGTACCCGCGGATTCGGTACCCGAGCCCGGGGAGCCGGGCGAAACGCCTGAGCCTGGTATGCAGCTGACCAGCTCTGCGTTCACCGACGGCCAGACCATGCCCAAGCAGTACACCGGAGACGGCAAGAACATCTCTCCCCCGCTCGCCTGGACCGACCCACCCGAAGGCACGAGAAGCTTTGCCCTGATCTGCAATGACCCGGACGCTCCGCGTGGCGACTTCATCCACTGGGTCATCTACAACCTAGGTCCTGAAACCACCACCCTCAATTCCGGCATGCCCAGGAACCAGGTGTTTGAGGACGGCTCCGGTCAGGGCACCAATAGTTTCGGCCGCATCGGGTACGACGGCCCGCTCCCGCCTCCGGGCAAGCCCCACCGCTACTTCTTCAACCTCTACGCGCTGGACATAGTGCTTTCCGCCGACGACCCTCCCGGGGACGCCGCTGCTGCCATGAAGGCGATGGAAGGGCACGTGCTGGCCACTGCTACGCTGATGGGCCTGTACGGTCGCTAGAACTGGTCCTGAACTGCGAGGGCGGCCCCAGGCCGCCCTCACGCTTTCAAGGGAATCTCGTGCCTACCTGGCCACAACCAGTTTCTGTCTGACCGCGCCGGCCCTCACTACGTAGACACCAGGCGCGACGTCGGAGACCGGCAACCGCCCTGTCCCGTTTCGCAGCTCAACTTCCCTTGCCACTTCACCGAGCGCATTGCACAACTGCACTCGCTCGACCAATGGCAGCCTCGTGGCCTGGACCATGACCCAGTTCCCCGCCGGGTTCGGCGTGACGGACAGCCTGGCAAGAGGAGCAGCCGGCCGCCATTCAGCCACCCCGACCGAATCGCTGATCAGGATGTCGCAGATGATGGTGTCCAAGGCAACTCTGATGTTGCGCACACTGACAAGGGTGGGCTGGTTGTACCGGTCCCGGCTGCTGGGCGTGGTGTAGTCGTCGAACACGGTCCTGCTCCATATACCTGGCAGCGGGTCGCTGGTGTCGCCCAGCAGCTCGTGGTAGACATGCGGGTCAGGACGCACGCCCAGACCGCTGTCAAGATGGATCGTCGAATCCTCTTCCAGGTCCACCCGGTTGTGCCACGACCGCTCCGCAGGGTCGATGTGCCATATCAGCAGTCCGGGTCCTGGCAGCGGCGCGTCAAATCCCTTGTGCTGACGGTTCTCGAGGTAGAAGCAGGTGTCCGTGTCCGCGCCGTTCCGCCACACCTTGAATGCCAGCGGATGGGTCTCGATGTCGAGCACCCTAACGTCATACGTGTCCCGGGTCACGACCACTGGTTCGACAAACCCGGCCCTGACCTTGCTCCAGGCTTCCATGTGCGACGGGCTCCACGGCGTATTCCCGCCCGCACCCCAAGCGCCGTAACCCATCAGCCCCCAGTACCCTACCC
>CP070680.1:326395-328548 GCA_020352555.1 Caldifarciminota bacterium
ACGGTGTTGTCGGCCTGGTTGGCGCAGAACACCAGGTTGTCGGCTGTGTCGCAGCAGATGACGTCGGGTTTGTCCCCAACCGGGAAGCTCGTGAGGACGCTGTCACCGTCACCGTCGATGACCGTGATCTCGTCGCCCCGGCTCGACGCGCAGTAGACCTTGTTAGAACGTGGTGACCAGCACAGCGCTATCGGCATATCTCCGGTCGGAACCGTGGCTCGAACCACATGGGTGGTACCGTCGATGATGCTGACGTTGTTGCTGAGCGTGTTTCCGCAGTAGACCCGGTTGCCGTCCGGGTTCGCGCAGAGGGCCTGCGGGCCGCTGCCGACCGCTACCGTGGCCAGGAGGCTATCGGTCGCGCAGTCGATGACACTGACTGTGTTCGAACCGGAGTTGCTGCAGTAGATGCGTCCGGTCGAAGGCAAGTAGCAGATTCCGTAGGTGTGAGACCCGACCGGGACCTGGGCGGCTACGGCCGCGGTGGAGCAGTCGACCACCGTTACCGTGCCGTTGGTGTAGTTGGCGAGATAGACCTTGTCGTTCCCGGCGTCCCAGGCGATGGCCTGGTGGCCCCACCCGACGTTGACCCGGGCGACAACCAAGTCGGTGGCGCCGTCGATGACCGTCAACTCGGAGTCGTAGTAGTTGACGCTGAACGCCCGGTTGCTGACAGGGCTGTATCCCATGGCGATGCCGAAGTACCCGGACCCGACGCGGGCGAGACGCTCGCCCGTGGTTCCGTCCAGGATCATCACCCGCTGGCCCCACTGTCCGCCGCAGTAGACTTTGTTGTTGAGCGGGTTGACCGCGAGGCAACGTGGGTAGACGAGTCCGCCGAGGGAGTCAGGCAGGACTATTGTCCGTTCTACGACCTGGGCATGCGAGGGTACGGCAAGCAACAGCACCAGCAGCAGGAGAAGGAGGCGAAGGCAACAGCGGCGTAGTTTGATACTGCAGTCTAGTCCGTGCACCTGGTACGGTCAATGTAGGGAGTGTTCTGATTTGACACAACTCGTACGGTGTTCAATCTGTACTGCTGTGGCCGAACCGATGGTAGCATACTGCGGTCTCGTCTGCACCGAGTGCCCCGCGCACAAGGCCACCCTGACCAATGACCGGGCGCTGCTTGAGCAGACAGCAGAGCGGTGGTCGACGCCCGAGCACCAAGTCAGGCCGGAAGACATCCTGTGCGACGGTTGCCTCGGTGGCGGTGAACGCATGACAACGTTCTGTGCGATGTGCCCGGTGCGTGCGTGCGCCCGGGACCGGCGGGTGGCGCATTGTGGCGAGTGCGTCGACTACGCCTGCTATCGGTTGGAGCAGCATTGGATGCGAATCAAGGCCAAGGATGAGGCGAAGCCTGTTCTGGACAAGCTGAGGAGAACATGAGACCAGTTCACAACGCCGTTCGCGCCCTCTGTGTCTCAGCAATAGGATTGTTGCTGTCAGGTTGCGGTGAGGACGTCGTCAGGGACAGTGCGAAGCTGGATCGTCACCTGATTCCTGCGCTGGCCTTCACCCGGCAGCGCGACCATGCGCGGGCGATGGCGGCGGTCGAGAGTTTCGAAGCCGAGTGGCAAACCTTCCGCAAGAGTCACTACGAGAACGGAGATTCGACTTGGCGGGCGACATTTGATCAAGTCGACACGATGATTGCCGACGCTGCGGCCGTCATTGAAGCAGGGGAGTACATTACCGACGCATATGGTAGCTTGGACGACATCCGGATGTTGCTGTTCGAGTGGCGCGAGGATAACGACATCGAGTATCTGGTGGACCCGCTGCACGAATTCCAGGAACCGCTGGCAGATCTGGTCAGGCTGGTCGCGAACTGGAATCCGGAATCACTCAAGCATGAGGAGCTCGGCGGGCTGACTGAGCTGCTGGGGGAGCTTGAGGAGATCTGGCTTGACATGACGGACGTGGAATTCGACATCGGTCGGTACGGCATGACTGAGGGAGAGGCGGAATCCTTCGAACGCCTGGTAGGGTCGGTTGATTACGCGATATCGCAGCTCGGCGGAGCGCTCGAGGCCGGTGACAGAACCCGTGCCGACACTGCGGTGCGTGAACTGGAAGAATGGTTCGGAGAGGTCTACGCCATCTTCGGGGATTTCGAGCCAGAGGAATGAGCTGCTGAAGAACCCTAG
>CP070680.1:328648-330017 GCA_020352555.1 Caldifarciminota bacterium
ATCGACGTGGTGATGGGTATCAAGACGCTCGGCTCGCCCGCCGGATATGCCAAACCGACCGAGCTGTTCGACTTCGGCAGCGAGTCGGCGTTCGGCTTCACCGGGTCGGGCGGCAGCTTTGCCTTCGCTGACCCCGAGTACGGTCTCGGGTACGCGTACGTGATGAACAAGATGGACTTCTACGGCATGAACGACCCCAGGGAGGTTGCACTGCGAGAAACGGTCTACGCGTGCATCGACCGAGCGGATAGGGAGTAGAGCCGCCGCATCAAACAACAGCTAGAGGTCACGGATGTTCTGCAGCGGTGACCTGCGGGCCCGCACCAGCAGCTGCAAGGGGTCCTGCGTGGGTTGGCGGTACACGCCCCAAACCGAGGGCACGTGGATGAAAAGGACCCTTCCCGGGCTGGCCGACTTCTACATGGCCGGGCAGTGGGTGTTCATGGGAGGCGGCATCCCTGGCGCGATTCTGTCCGGCCGCCACGCGATGCAGGTCATCTGCAAGAAGGACAAGAAGAAGTTCCAGGCCTCGACGCCGCAGGCTGACCGCTCACTGCCTGACACGAAAAGAGCCGCGGCCCGCGAGGCCCGTCGCTCTCAGCGGTCGTGTGCCACGGTTATGACCACCTTGCCCTTGGCGCGTCCTTCTCCATAGTACTCCAGAGCGTCGGCGACCTGGCTCAACGGATAGCACCTGTCTATGACAGGCACAACCTTGCCTGCTTCACAGAGCTCTGCCAGGAGAACCAGGTCCTCCTGTTTGGGGTTTCCCAGCTTGGAGCCCAGCTTCCTGCTGCCCACCACTGAAATCAAAGGTCCCAGGAGCATGGCCTGGAAATACTGCGCAAAAGTCCCCCCGACACAGACATAGGTCCCGCCAGGGCTCAATGCTCGCCGATACTCGAAAATCGAGCGATATCCGCTGGCAGCGAGAATCAGGTCATAGCGCTGCCCGCCGGTGAAGTAGTTCCCTTGCGTGTAGTCAATGACGTGGTCCGCACCGATCGAGCGCACGAAGTCCAGTTTCCCCGTGCTGCACACACCGGTCACGTGAGCCCCGTACGACTTGGCGATCTGCACCGCAAACGTCCCGACACCGCCGGACGCGCCGGTAATCAGGACCTTCTGCCCCGACCGAATCTTTCCTCTGTCGCGAAGTCCCTGAAGCGCGGGGATTGCCGCAACGGGTATGGCCGCTGCCTGCTCAAACGACATACCGGCCTGCTTTGGCGCGAGTTTCGCTGCGGCAACACACCTGTACTCGGCAAAGGCGCCGGAATTGCAGATGCCGAAGACCTCGTCACCCGGCTGGAACTGCTTGACGTTTCTGCCAACCGCTTCGACCCGCCCTGCTATGTCATCCCCGAGA
>CP070680.1:330117-344199 GCA_020352555.1 Caldifarciminota bacterium
ATTGCCGACACGCGGAGGATGTTCCGGAACCTGGTCAAGGAAGCGCCCAGAGTACAGAACCTGTAGCCGCCTGCCGGACACCGGCCAGGGGCGGTCAGGACAGGCCTACCGCCAGAGATAATTCAGGGTGGGGAAACGGGAGACGCCCAGCGTCTTCTGGGCCGCGCTCTCCATCAGATCGGTGACCCAGGACTTGAGCCGCTTGCGCGGGGTGATAACCCTGGGGTCGCCCTTGATACCGGCGCGCTCGCCGCAGATGCGCTTGGCGTCCTCAAACGTGCCGAGCGTGTCGACCAGCCCGGCATCATACGCCTGTCTGCCGGTCAGGATCCTTCCGTCGGCCAGAGCCATCAGCTTGTCCTTTTCGATGTCGCGCTCCTCGAGCACGATGGCCGTGAACTGGTCGTAGACGTCAAGGATCACGTCCTTGAGCAGCTCCCGGTCGCCGGCGGTCATCTGGCGGAACGGTGAGCCGATGTCCTTGTACTCCTCGGACTTGATGGTCTCAACTTCGAAACCGACCTTGTCCATCAGCTCCTCGACGATCGGGACGTGCATGATGACACCGATCGAGCCGGTCATGGTCCCGGGGTTGGCGACGATGACGTCTGCCGGGCAGGAGATGTAGTACCCGCCGGACGCGGCCACCGCACCCATCGACACCACGACCGGCATGCCCTTGTCGCGGATGCGGACGATCTCGCGGTAGATCTCGTGCGAAGCCGCGACCCCGCCGCCCGGGCTGTTGACCCGGACCAGGATGCCTTTGACCATCGCGTTCTCGGAAAGGGACTTGAGGTGGCGGACAGCGGTTTCGGACTCACCGATCGTGCCCTGGACCGTGACCAGTCCGATGCCGGGTCCGATGGGTGGGATTTTGAAGAGCCTGGCAAAGGCCGGGCTCATGGCGGCGCGGTACACCAGCCCGACCGGGGCCGCGACCAGCGCGACTGCGACCAGGCTGATGACGCCGATGGAAAGCTTGGTCATGTCAATTATGGGCCCAAGTGGACTCGAACCACTGACCCCTGCGTTATCAGCACAGTGCTCTACCGTCTGAGCTATGGGCCCTTGAACGAGGCACTATGATACCCAATCCGCAAACGCAGTCAAGGCAGCAGCCGGGCCGGGCAGCACCAAGCGCCACGCAAGACCGAGGGAGAGGCGCGACAGCAGACATTTCCAGCTTGAGCACACCTTGTCAGCCGCCAGGGTCCGACCTGCCTAGAAGTAGACCAGGTAACGGAGCTTGACTGCGGCGACGCGGTCGGCGAGTTGGCAGCCTTCGCCGGTGTCGACGCTGTAGTCGTTGAGCGCGACGTAGAGCCAGCTCTTGGGCAGGAAGTTCCAGGAGAACAGAAAGCCAATACGGTTTGCGACCAGGTCGGTCTCTCCAAAACGGGTTTCGGGCGTGACCAGGACCATTTCGCTGTAGACGTTGAACGACATCTTGGCGTCGATGCGGAAGTCGACCTTGGGTCTTGCCACCGATGTCACACCGATGACATCTCGGTCGGGCGAGCATTCCCACCAGTTGTTGAAGCTGAAGGTGAGCGCCACCCGCTTGAGCAGGTAGTAGTTCAATGTGAACCAGTCCGAGAAATGGTCGGCGACATACCCTCTGCGGTAGTTGTAGTCGTGGTTGAAGCTGACCCCGACGTTGTGGTCGTGCTGCAGGCTGTTGCCCCATATCGAGAGGTCTGCGCCGCGGCCGAAGTAGCTGGTGTCGGCTTCGTAGCCCTTGCCGCCGTAGGCCGACCCGTGCATTCCCCAACCGTTGCGGAACTGGAACTCGACCGGAATCCAGGCATAGCAGGAAAGCTGGTCTGAGCCCGGGATCTGGGCGAACTCGAATCCCGGAGTGAGCGAGCTGCGTCGCAGCGCGCCGCCGTTGCCCCGCCAGACAGGGCCGGCCGATGCTTCGAAGCTCTTCATCCCGGCCCAGGGCGCGTACCCGATGTCTTCTACCGAGAACGAATCGCCATAAACCGACAGGGCGCCGGACGCGGTGAAGTTGCCGACATAGCCGGAGTACCCTGAGTTGAGCGCCCATCCGGTTCTGCCCGAGTCCGCGGTGACCGCGGTCTGGACCGCGCCGCGGTGCGGGCCGGAGCGGAAGTTCCAGTCCGCGCCGAGTGCGGCGTTGTAGTCGCCGCCTGGCGCAGCGGTGCCGCTGAACAGCAACCCCAGGCTGGTGGCGTCGGGCAACCTGAACTTGCCCGAGAGCACGGCGAAGCCGCGTCGCGGCTCGAGTCCGGCTCCGGCAGAATCGGTCAGGCGGTCGGTGTACGCGCCGAGAGCACCGAAGCTCCAGTCCGGAGACCGGGTCGTCAGCTTCAAGCCGGACAGTATCGGCACCGGTTCCTCGCCCACCGCCTTGCCGATGCGGCGAGAGTAGAACAACTCCAGGGGCCGGAATCCCCAGCCGCCGATCCCGGTCATCCGGAACAGTTCGCTGCCTTCGATGAAGAAAGGCCTGCGCTCCGGGAAGTAGACCGGATACCTGGACAGGTTGAACGAGAAAGGGTCGGATTCGATCTGGGCGAAGTCGGGCAGTACCGTGGCGTTGAGCGTGGTGACCGAGGTCAGGTCCCATTTCAGGTTCAGGCTGGCGCTCGGCCTGACCCTGGCGTCTTCACCCGGGTCCTGGTCCAGTCGGACGAAACCTTCGGGATAGAGCTCGAAGTAGTAGCCCTGGGACCGCGGATTCATGCCCTTGAGCCGGCCGAAGTTGGACACCCGGTTGCCGCCGCCGGTTTCGGTCACCTCGACCCAGTAGTCGCGTTCCCGGTTGTAGGCGATGAACCGTCCGAAGTTGATCCCCCACTCGCCCGCACCGCGTTTGTAGCGGATGGACTTGAACGGAATCTTCATCTCGACGATGGCAGAGTCCTCGTGCAGCTTGATCGCCGAATACCACACCCCTTCCCAGGACCAGTCGGTCATCCGGCCGTCGTCGAGAATCAGGCCGCTGCGATAGATGCCGCTGCCGTAGAGCTTGAAGAAGTAGCCTGTCTGCCTGGTGTCCATCGGGTCGATGAATACGGTGAACTCGTCCTCGAGCCCGTAGAGCTGGCCGACCGGCGGGTGGTTCCGGGCTTCGCACCGGTAGGCGACATAGAGGTTTGCCCGGTCCTGGAGCACGTAGACCGCGGTCTTCTCGGTAGGCTCGGCCGCCTCGTCCGGCTGGCTCTGGATGAAGTCGACTATCGAATCGGCCTGGTTCCAGACCTGTTCGAGCACGCCGTCGATGCGAGGAGCGATGTCGGTATGCCGGACCTGGACCGTCTTGTCGGCCGCAGCGACCAGCAGCAGGCACAGCAACTGGATCATTGTTCCTCCCTGGCCCGGATTCCGTCACGCAGCGGGCACGGCCGGCGTATCGGCTGGCAGCGGACTGCAGCCATCAGCAAAACCTCTTCTTCGGCTAGTTGGCCAGGTCCCCGCCCGGACTGAGGTCCGAGACCTGGGCCTTGAGCGGCACAGGCCGAAACGCCCGTACCACCACCTCATTGATGTCCAGTCCCGGACCTTCGGCGGTCACAACAACCTCGTCGACCACGAAATCCGGGCGCTGTCCGAGCACTTCGACAACCTCAAGAATGCCGGTCTCGGCATAGCTGCCTTGAGCCAGGCTGTCGCTGCTGCCGGTCGCGGTCGAGCAGCCTGACTGCAGCAGCATCAGGGCCAGCAGCCCTGCACCCACTGTCAAGCCGATGCGATTCATGACTCCTCCTTCTGCCTTCGGCCCTTGCGCTTCCGGACCTTCCGGGAAGCTGGTTTCGGACTCTTGCCAGGGCCATCCTGCCTCCATTCTGTCATCCATCCTTCAGGGACCGCGTCGCGCCAGAGCGCCAGCGCCATGTAGCGACAGCTCAGTTCCCTGAATTCGGGTGCGATTTCCTTCCTGGTCTTGTCCTGACGCAGCAGATGGACCATCCTGGTCAGCATCAGCTCGAACATCAGGCCGTTGAAACTCATCATCCCCAAGTATCGGTTCCGGTTCCAGATCGCATCGTGGACCCCTTTACCGTCCGGCTTCAGGAACGAGTACAGGCTCTCGCAGCAGTCGACAGCGACATTGAGCCAGTCGCCGTTCCAGAGCTTGAGATCCGGTGCGTCGCCTTCGTCCGGGCAGACCATGTCAGCGCCCTTGAGCCTGGTCGGGCGGTAGGCCTTGATGAACACGTGGATGCCCCGCTTCACCGTCTTGGCGATGTCGGGCCTGAGCTGCTCCATCGGGCCGGGGAATACGTCGAGCAGCACCGCGTTGCGGGCGCCTTCAAGCATCTTGCGGACCCGGGCATAGACCTGGTCCACGCTCGACAGCCGGAAGATGCCGCTTTCAGCGGTCGAGGTTTCGAGGCTTGCGACCTCGTGCTCGAATTCGCGCTGCTTTTCCTCGAGGTGGCGCCGCTTTTCTTCGAGGTACGCCGCGATCGGCAGTCCCGAGTAGGTCTTGGTCCTGGAGGTCTCGTCGACCATGACCGCGCCTTTGGCGCGCAACGAGTCCAGGGCCATGTAGATGTTGGGCGCGGGCTTGCCGATCAGCTGGGCGATCCGGTATCCGGTCGAACATGGTTCCCGCAGCAGCGCCAGGTACACCGACGCTTCGAGTCCGGTGAACCCGACGTCCGAGAGCAGGCTTGCTAGTTTCTCGCGCATATTGACTCCAGATTATTATCATAATACTAGTGTTAGTAGTTAGATGCTAGTAATATAGATTTGGTTGTCAAGCCGGAATGTCGGGCGTTGGCTCATTCCGGTAAGTCCTTTCACTGTAACAGCATAGCCGTGCCGGGTCCGGAAGCAGCGCTCGGAAGTCGACCGATCCTGCTGCCAGGGGGTGCTGCACGGCAGGCAGATTCCTGCCCGGCGCAGGGGGCCGGACAGGTCTACACCAGCCCGCCGGGTTGACACGGTCGCGCACAGCGATAGCCTGATTGCCCGATGGCGACCGTGGTGCTAGTAGGACGGCCGAACACCGGCAAGTCCACTCTGTTCAACCGGCTGGTCGGCGGCCGGGTGGCGATCACCTTGCGCGAGCCTGGTATCACCCGGGACCGGATCATCAGGACTGCGGAGTGGCTGGGCCGCAGGTTCCAGGTCATCGACACCGGAGGCCTTGTGCCGGGTTCTGAGGACAAGATATCCAGGCAGATCGGGCTCCAGGTGGCGATAGCGCTAGAAGAGGCTGACGTGGTGGTGCTGGTGACCGACGGACGGGAAGGACTTGTTCCGCTCGATGAAGAGGTGGCTGACCGGCTGCGGCGCGGGGGAAAGAGATTCCTGGTCGCGGTCAACAAGCGGGACGTGAAGAAAGAGTTCGATACCTCGGAGTTCCACGCGACCGGGGGAGAGCAGGTGTTTTCGATCTCGGCCGAGCACGGCATCGGTGTCGACGAGCTGCTCGACGCGATCATCAAACGTCTGCCCGAGGCAGACTCGAAGACCGAACGGCACGCTGTCAGCTTGGCGATACTGGGCAGGCCCAATGTCGGCAAGTCGTCGTTCCTCAATTCGCTGCTGGGCGACGAGCGGGCGATAGTGACCGACATACCGGGCACGACCCGCGATGTCGTGGAGGAGAAGTTCACGCTCGAGAACCGGACCTATCGGTTGCTGGACACGGCCGGTATCCGCAAACACGCCAAGGTCCAAGACGCGGTCGAGTACTATTCGGTTAGCCGGGCAATGGACGTTGTCAGGGATTGCGACGTGGTTCTGCTGATGACCGACATCACCGAAGGCCCGACCCGGCAGGACAAGAAGCTGGCAGGCATGATCGCGGAGCACGGCAAGGGACTGGTGTTCGTAGGCAACAAGAGAGACCTGGTCCCTTCCGGCCTGGAAAGCAAGGTGCAGGACTGGGCAACAGACCAGCTGGAGTTCGTGGGCTTTGTGCCGATAGTCTACACGTCGGCCCTGCTCAACCAGGGCGTGGTCGACGCGGTGCGCAGGGCAGGCCAGGTGTACGACGCGGGCGGCCGACAGCTCGGCAAGGCGGTGCTCAGGACCGCAGTGGTCGACAAGGTGCAGGACCGGCCTCCGAGTTTCAGAACCAAGGTCCTGGCCATGGCCCAGGTCGGAACCAGGCCGCCGGTATTCAGGGTAAAGCTCTCGCGCAAGGAGCAGCTCAGCCCGGCGTACGAGCGGTTCCTGGCATCGGCTGTCAGGGACTGCTTCGGGTTCGAGGGATACCCTGTCCGGTTGCGGGTCGGTGGCTAGTCCTGGTTCGGCGAACAGGGCACGCAGACTTGTCTGGCTCCTGGTCCTGGTGTTGCCGGTTGCCGCGGTCCTGTTCCTGGTCGTGCCGGGCAAGCCGAGAATACTGCCTGCAGAGCTGAGCCCGGGCGCGACCGGCAAGGTCAACATCCTGATAATCGGCAGCGACGCCCGGGCCATTGGCCCGGTGGTCAACGAAGGCCGGCAGCGCAACCCGCGCGAAGCGCAGTCCCATTCCGACGTCATGATGCTCATGCACCTGAACCTGGACCAGGGGAGGATGAGCATCCTCGGCCTGCCAAGGGACCTGCTCGTCGAGGTTCCGGGAGTGACCCGGGCCGAGTCGGAGACCGACTTCACGCACATGGAAAAGCTCACCCATGTCCATGCCATCGGCGGGGAGAAGCTTCTCAAGAAGACGGTCGAGCGGCTGCTGGGCATCAGAATCCACCGGTTCATCAGGTTCGACTTCGACACCTTTCGGATGACGTTCTGGGCTTTGAAGCCGCTGCTCGGAAGGCTCAGGGCAGCAGGCGCGGCTTTCTCAGACCCTGGAGAGGCGCTGCAGTTCAGCCGGCGCAGGCTGGGGCTGAAGGACGACGACATCGACCGCACCCGCAACAACCTGGTCCTGGTCAAGGCGCTGGTCGAAAGGTTGTGGTGGCTCGGGAACACCAGGCTGGGAGATGCGACCGTGCGGAGGGTGCTTGGTATCGTGGGCAGGGACACTGACCTGACCGCAGACGAGGTGGAAGCCCTGGTGTCAGGTCTGAGGTTTGCCGGGTTTCAGCCGCCTGGCATCAGCCTGGCGGTGTTGCCAGGCCAGGAGGCGGATGTGACAATGGAGCGGTACGGGATGACGATGTCCTGCCATCTGCCTGCCTACCATGAAATCGGGAAACAGGCGGACCGGTTCCTGCGTGACGAGAACGTCGAGGCCCTGGACTTCATGACCAGACAGCACTTTCATGGTCCTGCATACCTCTACCAAGACTACGTCAGGCTCGCGCCTGAAGAGTCGTTGCTGGATACGACTTCGCTACGTACCAGGTTGCTGGAGATGCAGCAGCTGGGAATCAGCGCAGAGGAAAGCGCGGAAAGGACAAAGGACAAAGCAAGGGGAAAGGCGGAAAGGACTAAGGACTAAGCAAGAGGAAAGCGCGGAAAGTGCGGAAAGGACAAAGGACGAAGCAAGAGAAAACGCGGAAAGGACAAAGGACGAAGCAAGGGGAAACGCGGAAAGGACAAAGGACAAAGCAAGGGGAAATGCGGAAAGGACAAAGGACGAAGCAAGGGGAAACGCGGAAAGGACAAAGAACTAAGAACTAAGAAGGCCTTACGTCCTTGCTTTGTCCTTACTACTTTCTACTTTGTCCTTGGCCTGTCCTGGGCTTTGCTGAGCGCGGCGCGGAAAGCGTCCTGCGCCGCTCCCAGACGCTCGATTTCGCCGCCGCCTGATGCAAGGCCCGGCTTGCCGCCTCCGCCGCCACCCATCGCCGAGCCCACGGTCTTGGCCAGCCTGGCTGCAGGAAGTCGTGCTTCGAGACCATGGCTGACGAACACGATGTAGGACAACCGCTCGCCTTTGGCTGCACCGGCAAGGAAAGCGGCGTAGTTGTCCTTGAGCTTGTCGCGGATTCGGTCAGACACCAGCCTGAGTTCATCGACAGTGAACACCGGCAGATAGCCGACAACAGCCTTGATGTCATTGACGAGCTCCGGCTTGTCCGCGAGTTCGGTCGCTGCGCTTCTGGCGAGTTGGGCTGAGACCTGGCGCAGCCGGTTCTCGTTCTGCTTCGCCTGGTCGAGCAGCTTTTCGGCTTTCTGGACAAGGGCTTCAGGGCTGGTGCCGAACATGCCGGCCAGCCGGTCCAAACGCGAGCGGGTGCTGGCGAGCAGTTCAAGCGCAGCCCGGCCAACGACCGCGTCGATCCGGCGGATGCCTGCTGCCACCCCGGTTTCCGACGTGATGACGAACATGCCGATCTCGCCGGTCGAGCGCAGGTGGGTGCCGCCGCACAGCTCCATCGAAAACCCGGGAATGCTGACCACCGTGACCTTGTCGCCGTACTGCTCGCCGAAGAACGCCAATGCGCCCATCTTCTTGGCCTGGTCAAAAGGCACGTCGGGCTTGCGCTCCAGGGTGCGGTCGGCGATGACCTGGGAATAGACCATGTCCTCGACCTTGCGCAACTGGTCCTGGGTCAGAGGCTCGAATGCGGCGAAGTCGAAGCGCAGGCGTCCGGGCTCGACCAGAGAACCTTCCTGCTTGACGTAGTCGCCGACCACCTTGCGCAGGGCCGCGTGAAGCAGATGGGTGGCGGTGTGGGCGCGCTCGATCTCACGGCGGCGTTCGCGGTCCACTGTCGCTGTGACCGGGCCTTTCTCGATCTCGCCTCTTGTCAGCCTGGCCTTGGCGACCCTGACTCCCTGTTTGTAGTATGAGTCAAGGACTTCGAGCTCGAAACCGCTGCCTTTGATCCGGCCGGTGTCCCCGACCTGGCCTCCGGCTTCGGCGTAGAACGGGCTGTGCTTGAGATAGACCTCGAATAGCTTGCCTTCAGCTTCCTTGTCCTCGACCGGGACGAACTCGACCAGTTCGGTATCGGTTTCGTCCTTGTCATGGCCGACGAACCTGAGCTTTGCGGTCGCTGCCTCGAGGTCAGCACCGGCTCCCTGGGCGATAAACGTCCTTTTCTGGCTGCGCTCGCGCTGGGCCTGCATCGCGGCTTCGAACCCTTCGGTATCGAGACTGACACCGGCATCGGACGCCAGCTCTTTGACCAGCTCGATGTGGAACCCGAAGGTGTCGTGGAGCTTGAACAGGTCCTGGCCCGGCACGACGCCGTCGGCCTTGTGCTTGTCGAGCACGTCGTTCCAGCGCTCGAGCCCGTCTTCGAGCGTACGCAGGAAGCGTTCTTCTTCGGACTTGATTATCAGCCCTGACTGTTCGCGCTTGTTCGCGAGCTCAGGGTAGAACTGCTTCATGTGCTCGACCACAGAGCCGGACAGCCGGTACAGGAACGGCTCGCGCACCCCGAGCCGGTGGGCGAACAAAAGGGCACGGCGCAAGATTCCGCGCAGCACGTAGCCGCGCGCCTCGTTGGAAGGGATGGCGCCGTCGGTGATGGCAAAGGTCAGGGCCCGGGCATGGTCAGCCGCGACCCAGAACGAGGACAGGTTTTCGGCCGTGGTCTCGAGGCCGAGTATCCTGCTCGTCTCGGCCACGAGCGGGGCGAACAGGTCGGTGTCGAAAACGGTCCTGCGGTTCTGGGAAGCCTGGGCCAGGCGCTCAAGGCCCATGCCGGTGTCGATGCCGCGGTTCTTGAGCGGCTCGCGGGTGCCGTCAGCAAGCTGGTTGAACTGCGGAAAGACGTTGTTGTACACCTCGCTGAACCGGTTGCAGTCGCAGCCCGGCGCGCAGTCGGGTTTGCCGCACCCGAACTCGGGCCCGAGGTCGGAGTAGATTTCCGAGCACGGGCCGCAGGCGCCGCTCGAACCTGCCGGTCCCCAGAAATTGTCCTCTTCCCCGAGCCTGAAGATGCGGTTCTCCGGCAGGCCGACGGTCTTGTGCCAGATGTCGTACGCCTCTTCGTCCTGCTCGAAGACTGATACGAACAGCCGCTCCTTGTCCAGCCTGACAACATCGACGAGGTACTCCCAGGCCCAGGGTATTGCCTCTGCCTTGAAATAGTCGCCGAAAGAGAAGTTGCCCATCATCTCGAAATAGGTGTTGTGGCGCGGGGTCTTGCCGACCTGGCCGAGGTCAGACGCGCGCAGGCATTTCTGGATCGAGGTGGCGCGGGGATAGGGCGGCTCGACCGTCCCGGCCCAGAAAGGCTTGAACTGGACCATGCCTGCGCTGGTGAAGAGCAGGCTGGGGTCGTCCTTGGGTATCAGCGATGAGCTCGGGACGATCTTGTGGTCGCGCCGGGCAAAGAACTCGAGAAAGGTCCGGCGCAGCTCGCGATGGTTCATGACGGCGCTATTGTAGCCGTAACCGAACCGGGCGCAACTGCAGAGAGCACGGCGGGTTCGCCTACATCGCCGACCCGGCCAAATGTCAACGGCAGGGCTTTGGACTGCGGCAGCCCCCACGCCCGCGTCATTGCGAGGCCGTCTGCGGCCGTGGCAATCTCTTCTGGACGCGGGCTCGGGGCAGGCTCCGCTGCCGCTCTGACCACTGGTCAGCCCTTGCGGTCAGTGCTTCCCCCTCTTCACTCCGCCACTCGATCACTCGGTCACCCTGTCTCTCGGTCACTTCTGATTCTCATCCTCGGCTTGCAGGCTTCGCCCGGCAGTCACCTGCCCACTGCCCGCTGGGATGAAGAAACAGTACTGTGTCCCTCTTTGCTCCCAAGGAATCCGGGAACTCCCACGTTCCTTCCGCGCGGACGATCCCTAGACTGTTGAGCATTCTGTCCTGGACCAGGCGTGTGTCAAGAGCAGCGAGGAAAGACCGAGTGACCCAGAGACCGGGTGCCCGACGCCGGATGCAGGAACAGGGATGCCGGCCCGGGCGCAACTGCAGACAACACGGCGGGTTGGCCGTCACGCCGCCCCGGACGGACGTCAAGAGTATGGACATGGGAGGAGAGCACGAGCGGCTCCCGTCGGCTGGATTCCGTGCTGAGAAGTTGGACTACTCAGGCCTGGTTGCGGGCCTCGGCCACCAGCTCGGGCAGGAAGGAGCGGAGTTCCGTGAGTTCAGGGGAGGCGGGTCGGGTGCTGCTACCTGCGGGCGAGGCCACAGGCCGGGCATTCGCCCACGGGAACGACAGGGCGATTGTTGGGCCGGATTCCGCAATCGAGTTGCCTCCCGCTGCGCGTGTACTCGATGGCGCACAGCCCATACATCTGATGAAAGCCCTCGAAGGTCTGGCAGCCATCCGAGGTTCGGGTGCAGCCGGTGCAGAGGAACCTGGGTGACACGGTGAAGCCGCGGCGGACGTAGCCTTGGAACCGGACCGGCTCGCCGCACTCGATGCACACCGAGCCGTCGAGCCTGGTGAAGTTGACACGGTCAGCGAAGATGCCGATGTTGGCGCCGCTTTCCTGCTCAATGGTGATCCTACGGCCTCGGAGCCGGGGAACGGTGATGCCGAGCCGGTCGGCGGTCTCGTAGGTGCGGGGTATGCAGTCGAGGAATGGGCGGGCCAGGTTGGAACGTAGCACCTGGCCTCGAAGAGCGGGCTGCCAGCCGATCAATGGGACCACGACGACACAGATGGCGAGGCCGAGGAAGAAACCGCCGGTGCCGGCCGCGATGCGGGCGACAACCGTCCTGCCCCACTCGGGATCGAGTCCCATCTTCCTGAGCAGCGCGGTCGCGGCGAGTACCGACACGACCGCAGGCACGAAGAACATGATGATGCCACCGACCGAACCGCCACCGCCCGAGGTCGTGATGCGCCAGCCGAGCAGGCCGATGCCCAGGGCGAGGGCAATGCGGACCGCATCCGCGAGCGTCAGATAAAGCCCGCGTCGGGCTTCCGCGAACACTGCGCCGCCGATTATGAGCAGGATGATGGGGTCAACGATGCTCTGCACTGGTCCGTCCTCTCCCTACGCCAACTCAGTCTGCATAGGGCTCAGCGTACAACTCGCCCCCGTGCAGTCAAGACTGAGGAGTCAGGTCTGGCTCAGTTCAGCCCCGGCTTCCCGGGACCTTGCCCCAGGCGCGACCGTTTGGCACTGCGGCTCCTTTTCTTTGCGGCACCGCGGGCTCTGTAATGCCTGCCGTCTACTATGGCCCGCTGTGAAGACCGTCCGGGCGGCGGTAGACAGGCCGACGCCAGCTTCTATAATCGAAACGAACCCAGGAGGCGTGGTGAAGTATCGTGCAATCCTTTCGAGCATCGCGCTCGTGGCCGCGATTGCGGCAGGCCAGTACACCCGCGAGTTCCAGAGCCCGGACCTCGGGACGAACCCGTACGGCGGCAGCTACGGGTTTGACGTGGACGGCGACGGCGCGCCCAACCTCTGGACCAGGTCGAGCTCGGGCCAGGTCGTAATCTACAACTCAAGTCTGGCCGCGTGGTGGACGGTCAGCTTCCCTTCGTACCCGTACAGCTACCTCGCGACGCCCCGCGACGTGGACGGGGACGGACTGGTCGAGCCGGTCAACATGGACGGCGACGCGGCGGGCGAGGTCGTGTTCAGCGGCGCCGAGTACACGACCGACGGCTACTCGGGCAGGGTCCGGGTCTACGACGCGACGACCCGGCAGCTCGAGTGGGAGAGCCCCGTGATCGCCGGATTCAACGGCTTCGCGAACGTCGACGACGTGGACGGAGACGGCAAGCACGAGGTCATAATCACCCGCTCGGACTACGCGAGCTACGGCTACGTTGAGGTGTACGGCTACACCGGGGCCGGGGTCGACGGCGCGCCAAGGTACGAGCTCGAATCGCGGCACGGACTGGCGCGCCCGACAGTCGGAACCGGACAGACCGGCATCAAGTTCGCGCTCTCCGCGGGGTGTCACGGACGGCTCGTCATACGGGACCGGAACGGCCGCGCGGTGCGTCGAATGCTCGAAGAGGACCTGCCGGCCGGGGAATACGACGTGCGCTGGGACGGCACCGACGACGCGGGCCGTGCGGTCCCGGCCGGGGTATACCTGTACGAACTCGACTTCCCGGGCACGGCGCGCGGCGGCCAACTAGTCATCGTGCGCTAGCCCAGGGTCGAATGGGACCAGGGACATTCTGGAGCGCGGTACGGGTCTCAATCCCTGTCGACCGACGCCTGTTGCGATCGTGCCGTCACAAACCTGAGACCGACCGGATTTCTGTCGCGCCGGGCTTCGGACAGCGGCAGCAAAGCTGCCGCCTTGACCCCTGGTCTTCTGAGTGCGGCTAGCACCTGACGGATGCCAAAGGATGGCCCGCCAGCAGCCTTGACACACCTCAGAATCTCAAACGCTGGTAGCGTCCCCCGTATCCGGGGAGGGTCAGCCGCCCAATGCCTCGATGTCGGCGAGGTCCCTACTGCGGCCGATGGCGCGTTTGTTATTGATGAACTCCTTCTTGCCCAGGTAGCGCACCCGCACGTCACCGTATTTGCCGGGTCTGGACCCGGCCGCCGCCTCTTTCCACGACACTCCGGTAAGCGAAGTCACGAGGTCGATACGGACCGGAGCCGCGCCTAGCTGCACGACCCGGCCGGACTCCTTGAAGTCCTCCGCAGTAGGGCCGAGAGATGCAAACCCGAACTCGGCCAGCGCCGCGATGACACGGCGGGCATTCCAGACCCCGGGTCGGACCAGAATATCCATGTCGCCGGTGAATCGCGGTGCCCCGCGGAAGGCCAGGGCATAGGCCCCGACCACGACGTACTCGACCTTATGGGCGTTGAATAATGCGAGCAGATCTCTGAAGTCTGGCTGAACGTCCAATGTGAGTCCTTCGCAGGTGCTCGACCGCAGCGATCCTCTCACTCGGATTCCGGGAGCGCCAGTGGACAAGGTCAGCCCGAGCTTCGGAGTAGCCTCTGAGACTCCTGCGAGTGACTACCCTCCTGATCGACCGCGCAGCCACGCGGACGCTGGTGCTCATGCGATATTCTACGGAGTCATGCGCGCAAGACAAGCGGGCGAAGGGCCGGAAAGCGTCCGAGGATACGGCAGGCAGAATATGGAAGGTTGGCAAGAGGGGCGAATGGGGCACCGGACAGACGTCAAAGGCGACGTCTTGGACGGCGGCAGCGAAGCTGCCGCTTCCGCCCCTTTGGACTGCGGCAGCCCCCACGCCCGCGTCATTGCGCACGACGGACTGGGGTCGGTGGCAATCTCTTCTGGACGCGGGCTCGGGGCAGGCTCCGCTGCCGCTTTCTCGGCCTGCTTCTGTCTCGACC
>CP070680.1:344299-345397 GCA_020352555.1 Caldifarciminota bacterium
ATCGCTGCTTTAGTATTCATATCTTTCATCCTCATATACTATCCGCTCCAGACCCCTGTTTTATTGCACTTGAGGGACCAGAATCGCGTAAGTGACGCAAATCGCAAGCCCCCCTACCGTTCCCTGAGCAGCTCCCTGAGTCGCTCTCTGAGCCGCCCAGAAGGCCGCTCACCGAGCTGCCCGGTCCGCAGCTCACAGAGCCGCTCTGTGAGTCACCCTCCCTGCCGCCCGGACCGCGGCTCTATGGGCCGCCCTCGCCGTTGCTCGGTCAGCCGCTCCCTCAGCCGCAAGGTCCCCTGTTCTCCCAGCCGCTCTGTCCGTGGCTCTGCCCGCCGCTTGCTCCGCTGCCTGCCCTGCCGCCCTGTCCGCGGCTCCCTGAGCCGCTCTCCCCGCCGCTCCCTGAGCCGCTTCCTGAGTCGTTTCTCGCGCGGCTTCCTCGGCCGCGCTTGCCACTTGACGGCCGAGCCGGTCGTCCACCGGGTCACCTCCGGTTTCCCTCGGCTCCAGCAGCAACGCCCCAGCACAAGTCGTCCGCCCGATTGTCATCAGTAGTCAGCTCGAGAGCGCAAACACCTTGCAGTCCGGACCAGGCCTTGACGTCCTTCGGACTATGAAAACGGCAATGTGTCCCTTTCCACCCGAGTGACGAACCGGCCACCGAAACCGCGCCAGAATCGGATGTGCTGCGTGGACGCGGCCTGCGGACTCAAAGAGGTCTACGAATCAGGCCCCAGAAGGTGAGGCCCCCAGGCCCTGGACCTTGTCAATGTTGGCCTGACGGACGGCCTTCTGGAATCTGCGTTCCGAGAACTGCCAGTCGTCGCGACCGGAGAAGTCCCGTGAAAGCCCGACCTGCTTGAGCAATTCCTCCAGCGATACTGCCCGTTCCACCAAGCCAAGCATCACCGCCGCCCGGATGGCGCCCTTGTCTGCGGTGCAGAACCTCACCTCTTGGCCGGGCCGCAACATGACGGCCAGCGATTCAATCTCGCCCTGGTCCAGCCTGGCGAAGAGCGGGCTAACGGCACGGACTGGGTCGAGTTCGGTCGCCTCACAGTCGATGATGTCGATCTGGCCGCCATCGACGTAGGGCTGAAG
>CP070680.1:345497-349214 GCA_020352555.1 Caldifarciminota bacterium
AGCTGGTACCGGCTGAGGACGTCTTCTTCGGCGCGCTCAAAGGACTGACCGACCCGGAGCAGAAACGCGAGGCGATCACCAACTCGTTCTACAAGGACGTATTCGGGACCATGGTGCGCGAAGGCGACGCGAAGTTCCTTTTCCAGGGCACCAACCTGACCGATGTCGAGGAAACGGTCGCGGGAGTGAAGCGCCAGCACAACATCCTGGCCCAGCTCGGCATCGACCCGGAAAAGGAGTACGGGTACAGGGTCATCGAGCCGGTGCTGCAGCTGCGCAAGACCGCGATCCGGGTCGTGGGCAAGGAGCTCGGGCTGCCCGAGGAAATCTACGCCCGGCCGCCGTTCCCTGGCCCGGCCTTGGCTGCCCGGGTCATCGGCGAGGTCACGCCCGAGCGGGTCGCGCTGGTACGCAAAGCGACTGCCATCGTCGAGGAGATGTTCAAGGATACCGGAGCGTTCCAGTACCTGGCAATACTGCACAGCGACCGGGTTACCGGGCTGCGCGACAACAAGCGCGACTTCGGGTTCCAGGTAGAGGTCAGGTGCTGGGACTCAAAGGACGCCAGGGTCGGCAAGCCGACCGAGCTGCCGTTCGCTTTGCTGGCCGAAGTCGGGAACCGGATAACATCCGAGGTGCCGGGCGTGGTCAGCGTGACCTACAACATCGCGGCCAAGCCGCCTTCGACCATCGAAGCGGTCTAGCCCGGTCTACGGCCCGATCGACCCTCTGGTGTTGTCGTAGAACCAGTTGTTGCGGCGCAGCTCAGCGGTGTCGGGCAGCGGGCTGCCGGTCAGGTACACGCCCCAGCCCGAGCCGTGGCCGATCGAGTCGCCGGTGATGGTCGGCACCGAACTGTGGATGAGGATGTTGCCGTACTCCTCTGCACCTCCGTACCCGCCGTACTCGATGTTGCAGTTCACCAGCTTGGACTCTGCGGTCGCATCCTGGTAGAACGATATGCTGTGCCAGTCCCCGCGGGTCTGGGTCGGCTGGTCGCTGGTGAACCTGATGCGTTCTGAAGTTCCGTCCGCCACGATGGCTCCGGCAAGCCCGTTCCCGCAGTGCAGCTCGACGTTGCGCCGCATTCGGACCAAGACTCCTGGTGAGATGACCAGTATCGGGCTGCTGCTGCCTCCGACCGACACGTCGTCGTCCAGGATATAGGGAATCCCGATGTCAGGCCAAGTGTCGCTTTGCGTGATGTCGCCGCCGAGCACCTCGATGCCTGCTCCCTGGATGCTGTTGCCGGTGCCGATGGTGCCGACGACTTGGCAGCCCATCCTGAGCGGATAGAGCTGGCAGTCGCTGACCGAGTTGCCGGTGAAAGAGCGGAAATACCCGGTGCCGTGGCAGACGATACCGTAGTCGCCGCTGCTCTGGAAGGCGCACTGGTCGATTGAGATTCCGGCATAGTCGATGTACATCATGCCCTGGCCCGAACCTTGCGTGCCGCCGTGCTCGAACCAGCAGTAGCGGAACGCGGTGCTGTCGAGCGAGCCGCGGTAAGCCCCGATCTTGTCCCACCGGTTCTCTGCTCCCTGGCTGGCGGTGAATGTGATGACCGAGTCAATAGTGCCGATGGCCCGGATCCCGCCGTCGCGGTCACCGAACCCGCAGTACAACTCGGCACCGGGCGCGAGCTTGAGTTCGCAACCGGGCGCGATGGTCAGCATCGGGTCATTGTCGCCCCCGACCGAGATGTCGCCGCTGATGATGTAGGCGACACCGAGGTTGCGCCAGGTCCCGGTCGAAGACACCGTGCCGTCCACGACCTCGATGCCGCTATTGGCGCCGGTCAGGACATTGCCGGTGCCGATGGTGCCCACCTTGTCGCAGTCGATCCGTATCTGGTATCCGGCGCAGTCGGCGATGATGTTGTCGTTGAACGACGTGAAATACCCGCCGTTGCGGCAGACGATGCCGTAGTCGCCGCTGTTCCGGACCTTGCAGTTGTTCATCCGCAGCCCGACGTTGTCCACATAGACCATCCCCAGTTCTGAACCGGCCCGGCCGCCGTACTCGAACAGGCAATAGCCGAACTCGGTCTCGGTCAGAGCTGCCGAGTAGATGCCGACATTGTCCCAGTCTCCGGGAGATGCAGAGGCGGAGCGCGAAGTGAAGACGATGGTCGAGTCGGGCTTGCCGACCGCTACTATCGCGCCCTGGTTGCCGCCGTACCCGCAGCGCAGCTCGGTGCCGGTCTCGAACTCGACCCAGCACCCGGGCAGGATGGTGAGTTTGTGACCGGCGGTCGGGTAGACGTCGGCCTGGATCACATGCGGGTTCTCGGCCGGGTCCCAGACCTCGTCTTCCTCGATCGGGCCGCGGTGATAGGTCGGCCCGCTGCCGCCTCCTCCACCGCCGGCGATCCTGACGCTGATGCTGTGGTCGGCAGACCTGTTCTCGATGTCAAACGCCCGGGCCAGGACTTCGTGTTCAGAGCCAGGGGATAGCACAGCGGTGTTCCAGACGAAATCGAAAGTGTCTTCGTTCCCGGTGTAGTCTGCAGCGTAGATGCTGTCGTCGACATGGAACTCGACCCGCACAACACCGCTGTCATCCTCGGCAACGGCTTTGACCGTCACCGAGCCCCGGGCCAGGGTATCGCCGTCGGACGGGAACACGATGGCGACATCGGGCGGTTGGTTAGGGATGTGCTCGTCGCAGGTGACGAGCAGGGCGGACAGGACAAGGGCTGCGGCTGCGAAGGCAATGCGTTTCACGGCAATCGCTCCTCTCGTTGAGGCTTCGGTATCCTGTAATGTTCGGCTCTCAAGTGCCGGAGGTCAAGAGAGGAGGAGAGTGGCCGAGCGGCAAGGACAAGGACAAAGGACAAAGGACAAGGGACTAAGGACAAAGGACAAAGGACTAAGGAACTCTCTGAAGTGGTCCAGCGGCCGAGCTGGAAGGCTTTCAGGCTCTTTCGACCCACGGGAGAGGGTCAAGGTGAGGGGCGCTGCTTCTGTGGTCGGCGGTGCGACCGGAGCTTGTTCCAGAACCCGCGCGGTGACAGGATTTGCAGCCTACCGACAGCCTGTAGCACCTGCAGTTCAAGGTCGCCGGTCACGAACACATCTGCCCCTGATGCCACCGCTGCACCCAGGATTGCCAGGTCATCCCGGTCGGCCAGATTGATGCCGGGCAAAGGGGCCGTCTTGGCGACGACTGAGTTCTGCTCCAGCAGCCGGACGTACTCCTCGGCCGCATCCGGCAGTACCCCGAACTTCGCACGCAGCGTCTGCCCGACCTCGTTGAGCACCTCCTGCGATGTCTTCAGGTCGTGGGATGCCAGTACCTCGCGCAGAACGTCGGCGCACAGCCCGCGCGCGGCAGGGCTGTCGGAATGGTACGCCTTGGGCAACACCGGACCTGGCCCTTTTGACTACGCACTTGTGAATGCGCTGGCCAACGCACGCACAAAAGCATCGGCCAACACCTGGCCCAAGAGCTCGGCCACTCGCGTCTGGAAACCGGGAGTCCTGCCAGGCTCTGCTACTCCCCGACCGAAAACGCCTCGTCCCGGATACGTTCGAGCGCCGTGCGCTCAAGCGTCCGAGCCACCCACTTCTCAAGCAGCACGTTCGCCTCGCGCGCAAGCGACGGCCCGGAAAGCCGCTTGCTCAGCTTGTGCAGCTCTCGGGCATAATTGAGATAGAAGACATACAGCATGCTCGGCACGTCTGCCGAGTTCAGCACCTGCCTTGCCTTCAGCTC
>CP070680.1:349314-354290 GCA_020352555.1 Caldifarciminota bacterium
CAGCGTTCCGCTCTGCGACCAGTTCCTGCAGCGCCGGGTGGGTCGACCGCTCCAGGTACTCAACCGAAACTGTCCGGGCGATGCCCACGACCGATGCGCAGGCAACTACTATCACAACGACGCTAATCCGATTCACTAAGCCTCCTTTCACGGTTCAGGTCGAGTGTATGACCTCCTCCAATCTTGTCAACGAAGTTGTCTATCCAGACGGATGCCGGCTTGCCGTCCGTGTGTCAATGGTGTCGGCAGGAAGGGAGCGTGCGGATGGGTGGCTAGCACACAAGCATCAATCTGAAATCGCCGGTTCGGAATCAGGTGGCTGGTGTCTTGGAAAGCGCTGGATTAATAGCGCGGGAGGGCGCGAAGCGCCCTCCCGAGACAAGCGGTTGTTACTTCGAGCTAGCGCTGCACCACGACCCTGGATACAGTCCGCCCGCCTCCGTCCGCTGAGCGCACGAAGTACACGCCAGGCGCAATACGGCTGAGGTCATTCTGCCCCTGTCCGAGGTCCAGCACTCTCCTGCCTGAGATGTCGAGCAGCTCGGCCCGGTCCGCGTCTGGCAGCAGCAGTCGGCCGCGGACGACCGAAGGAACCGCTTGCGGAAGCCGTACCGCGGGCCCATGGTCCTCGGCCACGCCGGCCGGCGGCTCCAGGCAGATGACGACGATGTCGGCGTTGTAGCGGTCGGTGGCGCTGGTCCCGGCGACGTATATCTCTCCGCCCGGGCCCTCGACAATCGCCTGGCCGGCATCCGGGTTCCCGTTCCAGTCATAGACGTAGTCCCAGACTTCGTTGCCGGCCGAGTCGAGCTGGACCACGACGATGTCGTCACCGTCGAACGGGGACGACCTGTCGGTCCAGCCGCAGGCGTAGATGCGGTTGCGCGAGCTGTAGAGAATGTCCGTGGCCAGTTCCTGCCGCCCCATGGTCCCCGGGCGCATGTAGACCCACTGCTCCTCGCCGGCCGGGTTGACGCAGGCGACCGCGATGTGGTGGTAGGGCAGGACGGTGTCGATGACCCGTCCTGCGCTGTAGACGTTGCCGTCGGTCCCGACCGTCACCGCGTACGCCTTGTCCGACTGTTCGCTGCCGATTGTCTTGATGTAGGCCCAGTTGATGCCGCCGGTGTCCTGGCTGCAGCTCAGAATCGTGTAGTCGTGGTTGTTGTTCTCCGCCCAGCCGGCCGCGTAGACCGCGTCGTTGCCGACCGCGATGTCCACCGCCCGGGCGTTGCGTCGGTTGTGGGAGACGCGCCAGACCTCGGCGCCGTCTTCCGGGTCGAGCTTCACCACCCCCATGTACGCATCGTTCCCCCAGAAGTAGCCGGCCGCGTAGACGCTTGAGTCCGGGGCGCAGACGACCGACGTCGCCTCGTCAACGTAGGAGGCGCTGTAGGCATACACCCACCGCTCGGCCCCGCTGTCCGGCTCCAGGCTCAGCACCACGAACTCGGTGTTGTCGCCCATGATCTCGTCGCCGAACGCGGCGATGTACAGATTGCCGTCCGGGCCCATGGTGATGGCGTTGGCGGTGTCGGTGCCGCCGCCCGGGCCCGCATGCAGCCGGGTCCAGCGTTCCTCACCCTCCGGGGATAGGCTGACGGCCAGCAGGTCCATGTAGGGCCAGTTCCCGGTCGTCCCCGCGGCGTAGATGTTGCCGTCCTCGCCGACAACCACCGAACGGGCGATGTCCTGCGACCTGCCCTGCTGGTTGTACCGGTACACCCAGCGCAGCGAGTCTCCTGGCGAGATGCTCAGCACCACGAAATCCTTGGATGTGGTATCGCCGACACTGGCACCAGCCACGTACACATTGCCGTCACGGTCAACCGCGATATCGGCGGCGTAGTCGAGCGAGTCGCCGGGCCCGTTGAAGCGATGCACCCAGCGGACGTCCTGCGCGGAAACGACACTGCACAGGACGAAGACGAAAGCAGTCACGGACAGGACAAAGGTCCTTGAACGCATTAGAGCTCCTTGTTGGATTACCTTGCCGGCCCGGGTCCGGGCCGAACTGACGGTAGTCCTGTTCCCTGCCCGTCCGTCAAGCCGCCAGGAGACAGCTACCCGCCCAGCCTTCCTCTGACCGGTGGTTCACCACGGCCACAGGGACATTCGGACCTACTATCAGACCCAAATTCAGCCACGGCGATGCTGGGATGCTGCGATTTTGCTTCTGCCCTGTGGCTTTGACACCTCTTGAACTCGCGGCTACGATGGTCTCGAGATGCGGGCACCGGACGTTCCCAGACTCCCGAGGCGGCTGCCGAGGCTGACCACGCGGCGGCTGGTGCTGCGCGGCCTGAGGAAGGCGGACGCAAACAACCTGTTCGACTACGGGTCAGACCCGGAAATGCACCGCTGGATGCGGTCCGAGCCCTACGCCACGAATGCCGACGCGCTCAGGACGGTCGAAGTCTGCGGCGTCTCGCGTGAGAAGATTCAGGTACTCATCTGGGCAATTGAGCTGAAGGCGACCGGCCGCGTCATCGGGCTCTGCGGATTCAACCCGGTTGAGCCGGCTCATGCCCGCGCCAACCTGACCTTCGAGTTGTCGAGAGAGCTCTGGCACCGCGGACTGGCGACAGAAGCGGTAGCCCGAGTCATACGCTACGGGCACCGTGAGTTGCGTCTCAACCGGATTGGCGGCTACTGCTGGCAGGAGAACGTTGCTTCAGCCAGGGTGATGGAAAGGGTCGGGATGAAGTACGAGGGCCTTCTCAGGCAACTCCGGTTCAGCAAAGGCGCTTACCGCGACCTGAGATTCTATTCCCATCTGCCCTCTGACTACGACTGACTCAGAGGTAGTCGAGCTTGGTCAAGGTCCTGTTCAAGGAAGCCTGCGGAATCTCCGGACGGAATCGGTCTCAGGCTGGCACGCTACGTCCGCCTAACGATTCCGCAGCAGCCTGCCGATGCGCTTGGCCAATGCGACAACAGTGAGTATCGGTGGGTTGCCGAGCGACTTGGGCAGCAGGGTCGCGTCGGCGACATAGACGTTGTCAGGCAGTTTCGGGCTATGCAGTGTCTCAGCCTCTTTGGCTGTCAGCGGCAGCATGCCCCCAGGGTGACCGGCGTTCAGCGTGCCAAGAAAGACCCTGCTCCGGTCGATGCCCAGGCGTGCCAGGACCTCGATGCAAAGTTCGGTCGCCGTGTGCAGCAACGTCCGGTCTCTGCTGGTCAGTGTCTTGCGAACTCCTCGCCGGGTCACAGTGCCCTGGTTCGAGTCTGCCAGCTTGACCATCATGCTGACGATGTTGCCGATGGGATGAAGCCAGGCCCGGTTGAACATGAAGCTCAGAAAGTCGAAATAGGGCGAGAGCATGAACCCGTGCTGCTGGCTGGCGAAAGCCATCGACATCTCCGAGTGCTGGTTGGCGCCCGGGTATTCGGCAGCGACACACAGCACAGGGTCGACCGACAGACTCGGGGCGCATTCGATGCCCGATTCCTGCAGTATCACCGGAGTGCCGAATCCGCCTGCTGCGAGCACGAACAGCTCGGCAGCCATCTGCTCGGGTCCGGCCGGGCCTCGAACCTCAACCGAACCGGCGCGGCTCGCCTTGAACAGAATCCGCTCGACCCGGCAGCCGGTCAACACACGAGCGCCTGCGTTGACCGCCCGGTTCAGGAATTGGCGGCTGTCCCATTTGGCGCCGGTGCGGCAGCCGATGATGCACCGGCCGCAGTTGGTGCAGGCGGCAAGGTCGACCAGCTTGGGGAGCGGTGCAGGCCGGAGCCCCATCTCCTGGAGTATCTCGAACAGGCGCCTCGTGGTCGCGCCCCAGCGTTCGACGTGGCCGGTCGTTACCGGAATCTGCCGAAACACCTCCTCGAATTCGGGGTCGAGATCGATGCCCAGTGCAGCGAGGTCCTGGTCGCAGCGCAGCGCGTTCGCACAGCTGAGCGTGGTCGTGCCGCCCAAAGCGCGGCCGTTCACAAGGGCAAGCCCTGCATCGGCCCTGCGAACCTCCATCGGCCGGAACAGCAACCTGGTCAGGCGGGCATCGAACAGCAGTCCGGCCCGGCGCGCCGGCTCGAACCTGGAGAGCGGAGCGCGGAACGGCCGGAACTCTCGGCCGGCTTCAAGCACGGTGACTTGGTAGTGTCCCTGCAGCTCCATGGCAACGGTCGCGCCTCCTGCGCCAGAACCGACGACGATCGCTCTCTTCACAGGGCAGGGGGCGGCTCAAGTACTGCCCGGCAGACCGGGCTGCCTTCGGTGATCCGGCAGAAGAAGGTCAGCCGGGCTCCGCCCGACAGTCCGCAGGCAAGGCCCTGGTCAAGTGCCTCCATGACCCGACACACCGGGCCTGAGTAGTAGGAGCTGAACAGGCAGCGCGGAATGACAACCTCGCCATAACTGGTGCCCTCGAACGCAATGCCCAGGGCCTGATAGGCGATTCTGAGTGCGGAAGCGACTTGCTGCCCGGTAGTGACTCGGAGACTGCGCCTGAGCTCCTGTCCAATTGCCTGCGCCGCGTCGAACAGCCGGCGCCGCACTTCGTGTTGGCCTTCCGGCAGACTCAGGCAGGCTTCAGCACAATCCCCGCTGAAGACAGCGAACGCAACCAGGGACTCGCGATAGGACAGGCCGCTGATATCGGGTGCCGGGCGCTGAAAGGCGTCGGCAGTGGCCGCGACAAGCCGGTTGAGCCGGCGCCGGGCAAAGGCCGCGGGCAGATACACCCTGGCCAGGCCGAGCAGCAGGTTCACCTGCCCGCTCGCCTGATGCTGACGGCAAAAAGGGCCGCAGCTGTTCCGATCGCGCCGTCCACCACAGAGTTGGTGAGGCAGATCAGCGACCGCTGGACCAGGATGAAGAGCGCGAGCGACAGCACCGAACTGGAGAACTTGCCGACAGCAAGCAACAAGGGGAAGTAGTGGTTCGTCGGGTGGCGCAGCATCAGGAAAGCCAGCGCTGAGACCAGAGCCATGTAGGCGACTGCCAGGCTGAGGTAGAAATAGCTGACCTG
>CP070680.1:354390-357137 GCA_020352555.1 Caldifarciminota bacterium
CCGGGCTGATGACGTGCGAGCCGCCGTACGCCCGGCTCATCTGGATTGCGCCCCAGTACAGAAACGACACCAGCAGCCCGAGCCCGAGACCGAACATCACTCCCCCTTTGCGTAGCCTGACCGAAAGCGGCAGTCCGATGAGCACAACGATAAGACCTATCAGCGAGTAGGAGAATCGGTAGTGATACTCGACCTCCTCCACGGCAACGTCTTCGCCCGCCCGCTTGAGCCGTGCGATGAACCTGCGCAGGTCCGTGGTCGAAGTCTGGTACACCGGACGCATGGTGCGGGTGAAGTCCTCAGGCTTCTCGACCAGGCCCGAAAGCACCAGACTGTCGTGACTGACGAGCGTCTCGGTCCCGTCCTGATGAAACTCTCTGATGCTGATGCCGTGTCCGACCCAGACGCTGTCCCGGTATACTGCTTCGCGCCCGTCTGTCCTGGTTCGAACCAGCCGGTCCGGACTCAGCTCCTTGATGCTGAAGTTCCTCATGACCCCGACCGACTCGAACTCCCTGACATAGAAGACCCGTCCCCCCTCACCGACGTAGTAGACGTTGCGTCGCTTCTGCTGCTCGGGCGCGGTCCGCTTCTCGATAACGACCCTCCGGTGGTCGTCGAGCCTGACATTGGCCGGGATGGTCACGAACTCCTGGCCGGCAAGGTACACGACGACCGTGGCCAGACCGACCGCGACCGCGGGCACGAACAACCTCAGAGCCGAAACGCCCGCGCTCTCGAGCGCGTGCAGCTCCCGGTACCTGACCATCTGGCCGTAGACGAGAAACACCCCGAGCAGGCAGCTTACCGGGTAGAGCAGGGTGACTGCCGAAGGCAGGCTGAACAGGTAGTAGAGCATGACATTGAACACCGTCGCCTTGCGGCTGGTGAAGTAGTTCAGTTCCTCGAACAGGTCGACCAGCAGGTAGATGACAACCACCGAGGTCAGGGCGATGAGCGCGAACCTGACGACCTCCCTGGCCAGGTGGCGGTCCATCACTTTCACGCCGCGCCGCCTTTCGCCGCTCGCCGCGGCCGCAGCCGCGGCAGCCTGACCTGCCATCGCCAGAACAGCGGAGTTTCGAAGAAAGCCCGGCTGAACAACTCTGCCACCGGCAAGACCAGCAGGATGTTGGGCAGCCATGTGCCCAGCATCGGCGACAGCTTGCCCTGGTCGGCCAGGCTCTGCCCGCCCATCAGCATCACGTAGTAGAGCGCAAAGAACACCAGGCCGACGATGAACCCGGTCCCGATCCCGCCCCTGCGCAGCAGCACCCCGAGCGGTGCGCCGAAGAGCACGAAGAAGAAACACGAGAAAGCCAGCGAGAGCTTCTTCTGGAACTCGACCTCATACCGGGCGGTCTCGAGCCGCTTGTACCTCAGCCTGGTCGTCTGCTCTTCGACCCTCAGCTTCGCGCCCTCGTCGGTCCTGGCCTGGGCGATGACTTCGGCCACCCGCTTCTCGTATTCCTGCTCCTCGCCGCGCAACTGCCCGATCTTCGCCAGCAGCTGCGGCAGCCTCATCTCCTGGTCGCTTCTGTATTCCCGGTCCCGGCGGATCAGCTCGACATCCATCGGCACGTTGATCACGTGCCGTTTGAACCCGAGCCTCCTGTAGGTATTCCCCTCACCCAGTTCGTGCATCTCGCCGTCCTGGAGGTTGAGGATCATGTACCGGTCGTCCGCGGTGTACGAAATCTCGCCGTTCGGCGCTGTCACGAAGCCGGGTGGCTGGTTGCCCTTCTTCTTCTCGAATATCGCGACGTTCTTGACCTTGGACCTGCGCTCGTCAATGGTCCCGATGTATATCATGTACTGGGCAAAGTCGTCCATGAACACGCCCTCACGTATCCGCAGCGCCGGCTTCTTGCGGGCCACATCGGTCAGGAGATTCCTCACCCGGTGCTGGGCTTCGGGAACCACGTAGCCGTTGAACGGCACCATCGCCAGCATCAGCAGCACGCATGCGGCCATCGCAGGAACGAACACCCTGACCACCGGTATCCCGGCAGCACGCACGACCCGGATTTCGTTGTCGCTCGCCATCCGGCCGAAAGTCATCACCCCAGAAATCAGGCTGCCAAGCGGCGCACACACGCTCAGCACGAACGGCAGAGACAGAGCCATTATCTCGCCCACTATCCCGACCGCCACCCCTTTGCGCACCAAGAGGTCGGCCAGCAGGAACAGCCGGTCCATCAGCAGCACGAAGGCAAGGATGACTATTGCGAGGAAGAAGGGTGCGACAAACTGCCTCAGCGTGTAGCGCTGGAGGATTGTCACCGGCAGATGATACCGGTCACCGCAACTCAGTCAACGCGGGTTGACCTGTGCCCGAAACCGGACCGGGCAGTGCCACACCGCCCTGCCCCGTTCCACTCGTGTTTACGCCTACCGCTGGACCACAATCTTGCGGACGGAAGCCGCCGGCCGCGCCCCCCTCTCCTTCATCCTCTCCCCCTCAGGGGGCTTGGCGAAGCCGGGCGCTGCGCCCGAGGGTTGGGGTGAGGGGGTGACGACGAAGTAGATCCCCGGCACCAGCTGGCTCACATCGTTGTCGCCGTGCTTCAGGGCCCCGACCCTTCGGCCGGTGACATCCAGCAGGAATCCTCCTTCACCGGTCCAGCCACAGCCCTGGAGCCTCAGCACTCCCCGGACCAGGGTCGCCAAAACCGGACGAGCCTGAACCCTTGGCCGCTCCTCCTCCAGCCCTGCGAACGACGTGGTATGCACCACAATCGGATTGC
>CP070680.1:357237-358580 GCA_020352555.1 Caldifarciminota bacterium
GCGGGGCCCGGTGTAGGTCAGACGGGTCGGGCCGGTCACCGTCACCAGCCGCGTGTCCGCGGTCCTGACCCGGAGCGCGAATCGGGCTCTGCCCGACCCGTCTGTCCGCTTGACAGCATGGACCTCGCCGGACTGAAGCAGACAGACTGAAGCTCCTTCGACCCCCGCCTGGCTCGCGTCAGTCACCACCACGTCGAAGCTGCTCGTACCCACCGGGTGGGTCGTGGGATGCGACACGTTCAGCAGCTGCGGTACATCGGTCCACATCAGAAGCGACGGGTCGCCCATCAGGTTGTAGACATGGAAGTAGACCCTGAGGTCCCACGAATCCTCGGCAAGCGGGAAGTTCTCGTACTGGGCCAGCTTGCCCAAGTACATCGCCGGCCCGCAGGCCGTGACACCCTGGTCAAAGACCGCATGGTAGATCCCGTAGTCCATGCAGTTGTTCCAGCGGGTCGAAGTCCCGGTCCACGAACTGCCCCAGAACGCGACCCCACCCCTTGGCTCGGATGGGCTCCCGGCCCGCAGCCACATCTCGCCGAAGCACGGGTTGGCCGCGTAGTTGCCGGTGCCGCAGTAGATGCTGGTCACCACCGGCAGCTTCCAGCCGTTCTGGAGATTGGACACGTCGTTGCGGTAGAACCGCGGGTACTTCCACCCGTCGGAGTTGCCCCAGCCTCTCGCATTGACAAAAGTGACACCGCGGTTGACCGCTGAATCCACCGGCCCGACTCCGCTTGCGGTCGGCGGGTAGAACACCGTGTCGATGCGGGTGAATCCCAGACCGAGCATCCGGTCCCGGATAACGCGCTTGGTGACAAGCGCGGTCACTGCCGGGGTCCCGCCTTCCTGATAACTGGTCCCGACCATCAAGGCCCGCTTGTACCAGTCCGGGTCGCTCATCTCAGGCGTCATTTCGTACCCGGTTGTCTTCGCCACCATTGTCGCCAGCTCTGATGCATTGGCTGCAGGCAGCCTGCCCACGAAAAGGTCGGCCAGGAAATCGTCGCCGTCAACACAGGCATAAGGATGGTCGGTCACGCACGGGGTTCCGCCGGTAATGAAAGCAGGAATCTTGCTCACCGCACCGACCAGCACCACGTAGCTCGGCACCGGTTCCCATGTCTCGTATGCGTTCTGGATATAGTCTCTGATCTCGTCTCTCAGGTTCCCGGTCTCTGAGGTTTTTCTGACCCAGACCCTGAATCCCTTCTGCTCCTTCCACTCGGCCAGGGGCAGAACCTGGTCGTAGAAATCGTCCGGCACGATGACAAGATACCCCGGCTGGTCCACGTCATACACCGGCGCGCCGTTTTCGAGCAGGGACGTCATCAGGCTGCCCA
>CP070680.1:358680-361831 GCA_020352555.1 Caldifarciminota bacterium
GAGCCCGCGGCGTTGCGGTAGGCGTAGATGCCGTACGAGCCACCGGACGTAATGTTGTTGCCGACGACGTAGCGATAGCCCGAGTAGTACGAGCGGATACCGTAGCTGCCCGCCCTGATCCGGCACCCGATCACCCGGCAGCTGTCAGAGTAGTAGAAGTACAGGCCGTAGCTCCCGACGCTGATGCTGCAGTTCTCAAAGACGGTCGAAGGACTACGGTAGGTGTAGCAGCCGTAGCTCGACGCTCCGACGGTCTGGTTCCTGACCTGAGTGTTGTGCGAGTAGTAGATGTAGTAGCCATAGCTGGCATTCGTAGAAGTCGCGATGCCGTCGACCGTGATGTTGTCGGTGTAGTAGATGTACCAGGGGTAGCTCGAGTATTCCACCGCAACGCTCTCGCCGGGCGCCGCCTTCAACATGACCTCGACCGAGTCCCAGGGCGCGCTGCTGAAATAGGCCTGGCCGGTGTATGTACCGGTGTACATCAAGAGCGTGCACGGACCGGTCACTCCGTATGTCATCAATGAGTCTGCTGCCTCGGCGTGCGACGCGAAGTCACCGCCCGAAGGCATGATGGTGTAGGTCCCGCTGTACTGCCCAAGCGCTGCACCCACGCCCAGCAGCAAAAGCAGCAGGAGTCGACTGGCCAGATTCCTGTCCCCTACCCTGTCACTTCGTCTCTCAACCGCCCTGTTGGGCTGTCCAAGAACCGCCTCCCAGTCATTCTGAGGTTCTCCGAAGAATCTCCTAGGTGTAGACGTCACGCCACCTGGAGACCCTTGTGCCATCTGGTTGCACCTGCCTTCGGCAGAGCAACTTCGTTCAGGGTGACATCTGTGGGATTCCTGCAGTAGCACCACTCTGTCACACTGTCTCTTTGTCTCTCGGTCACTCGGCCGCTGCATATTCGCCTCCCTTGGCTCCTTCCGAAATAGCTACCGCACGCCGGTCAGCACCACCTTGTGGGTAAGCGTCTTGTCCCCGGTTTCGAGCGTGTAGAAGTAGACGCCCGGAGCCAGCCTGCGGCCAGAGTTGTCGCGTCCATGCCAGACTGTCACATAGACTCCGGTTTCCACCATCCGGTCCACCAGCGTTGCGACGCACCGGCCCGATATGTCATAGGCCTTGAGCGAAACCCGACTGAGACATGGCACCTGCCAGCGTATCCTGACCGGTCCGGAAGCAGGGTTGGGCGCCGGCCGGAACAGGTCAACGACAAGAGGCTTGCCCATGCCTTCAGCCATGCCCGTGCCTACCCACTCGTCCGCCCCGATACAGGGCGTGGAGTCCCGCAGCTCTCCGTCGATGTCGTACAGCACCCCGGCCATCGCCAGTCCAGAGTCGATGCAAGGCGAACTCGCCTGCAGATGCAGGTCGGTGCCGGAGACGAACAGCGGGTCATGGGCGATGCTGTTCGAGTCCAGGCCGGTGGCGGCTCGCCAGTCCTCCAGCGTCATGCCGCCGATGACCCTGTGCAGCGAGTCATGCGTCCACCAGCAGTTGTAGTCAGAATCAAGACCCGTGTTGCCGTACAGGTGAGCCGCAGTGGTGGACCTGCCCTGGTAGTAGAAGATGTTGTTCATGATTCGGCAGTTCGCGTTGTACCCGAGCATGAGGCAGAGTGAGGACGGAGAGGCGGCGCTGGTCACCGAGTTGTACAGCAACTGCAGGCTGTCGTGGTAGTAGCAGTACATACCGTAGCCTGAGTAGTCGTGTATGAAGTTGTTGTAGACGTAGTTGCCGTTGGTGCTTCCCGTCGGATAGCCGTACCAGTACAGGCCGTAGTAGCCGGCGGTAGTCACTACGTTGCCCGCGAACACATTATGGCAGCCGCGGTAGATGTAGGCGCCGTAGTAGCTGCCGTTGATGTTGTTGCCGACTATCGAGCAGTTCTGGCAGCCCGAATCGCTGCCGGTGTACCACATGCGAAGGCCGTAGTAGCCGCTGATTGTCAGACCCTGGATCTTGATGTTTCTGGCGCTCGTCATGCTGACCGCCGGACTACTCCCGCCCGTGGCCTGGATGACCGGGGTCTGGTCGGGAACCGCCTGCATCGTGAACTTGTACGGATCGTTGCCGAGCCCGGCGAGGTCGATATCGCCCGGATAGAACCCTGAGTAGGCGAGGAAGGCAACGTCACCACCGAACCCGCGCAGGAAGAGGTCCCCGAGGGCCTCGAGGAACGACACGTAGTCGCCAGAGTCCGGGTTCGGGTGGATGTAGTATGTCCCGGCCATCGGTGGGCCCACACCTGTGAACTCGTCGGCTCCTATGTCCGGGCACGAGTCCCTCGAATCTCCGTCGATGTCATACGGAATCCAGGCCATCGCCAGTCCAGAGTCGATGCACGGCGACCCTGCCCGCAGATGCAGGTCGGTCTCTGACACGAACATCGGGTCCGCGTCGATGCTGTTCGAGTCCAGTCCGGTCGAATCCTGCCACATCTGCAGTGTCCAGGGGAAGAACACGCGGCGCGGGTTGGCGGTGTCTTCATTCCACCAGCAGTTGTAGTCCGACTCGAAACCCTCACTGCCATCCCAGTAGAGATTGCAGTATGGGGGACTGTATCGGTTGTACACGATGTTGTTCTTGAACTGGCAGTTCGGGCTGTAGCCGAGGAACATGGCGTAGTACCAAGAGCCGTGCAGTGAGTTGTAGACAAAAGTCAGTCTGTCGTGGTAGTACAGGTACGCGCCGTAGCCGTACGAGTAGGTCGAGATAAACATGTTGTTGTAGACGTAGTTCCCGTTGGTGCTGCCCGACGGGTAGCCGTAGAAGTAGAAGCAGTAGTAGCCACTGGTCCTGATTGTGTTGCCCGCGAACACGTTGTTGCAGCCGCGATATAAGTAGGTGCCGTAGTATGAACCGTTGATGTTGTTGCCGATGATCGAGCAGCGGCAGCAGCCCGAATCGCTCCCGGTGTACCACATCCGGATGCCGTAGTAACCGTTCATGGTCAGGCCCCGGATCGTGACGTCGTGCGCGCTCGTCAGGCTGACCGCCGGCGTGCTGCCGCCCGTGGCCTGGATGACCGGGGTCTCGCCCGGCACCGCCTCCATCGTGAAGTGCCACGAGTCGTTGCCGACCGTGCCCAGGTCCAGGTCTCCGAGATAGGTCCCGGAATAGGCCCGCAGCGTTATGTCGCCGCCGA
>CP070680.1:361931-366711 GCA_020352555.1 Caldifarciminota bacterium
CATCACACCACCTCGGCAGCGAGCGACACGATCTTGGTGAACCGCCGGTCGCGCAGCTCGCGGGCCACCGGCCCGAAAACGCGCGTGCCCTTGGGTTCGCCCTTGTCGTCGATCAGCACGCAGGCGTTGTCGTCGAACCGGACATAGCTGCCGTCCTGTCGCCGGGCCTCCTTGCGCGTCCGCACCACCACCGCCTTGCTCTTGTCGCCCGACTTGATCGGGGCGTTGGGCATCGCGTCCTTGACCGAAACCAGCACCGTATCGCCGAGTCCGCCGAACCGCCGCCTGGAACCGCCGTACACCTTGATCACCATCACTTCCCGGGCACCGGAGTTGTCCGCGACCGCCATCCGGCTGAACTCCTGGATCACGCCTTCTTGACCACCCGCCAGCGCTTGAGCTTGGACAGCGGCCGCGTCTCCATCAACAGCACCCGGTCGCCGACCTGGCACTCGTCCCGCTCGTCGTGGGCGTAGACCTTGCTCCGCTTCTTGATGTACTTCTTGTACTTCGGGTGGAGCTCGAGCCGCTCGATCTGGACGACCACCGACTTCTGCATGCCGTTCGACTTGACGACCCCGACAATCGTCCGGCGCTTCTTCGGCCTAGCCATCCGCCCTCTCCCCGACCTCGGCGGCCTGCTTCTCGCGCATCACCGTCATGCAGCGGGCGATGTCGCGCCTCAGCATCCGGATCCTGAGCGGGTTGGGCAGCTCCTCGCCGCCACGGCGCAGCCGGAGCTTGAACAGCTCGTCCCGCAGCTCGGCCAGCTTCCGGCCCAGCTCCTCGGAGCCCATCTCGCGCAGGTCAGAAGCCCTCATAGTTCATCTCCTCCCGCACGACGACCCGGGTCTTGCACGGCATCTTGCTGCCCGCGAGCCTGAGCGCGCTCCGGGCCTCCTTCTCAGGAATTCCGCCCAGCTCGAACATCACCGACCCGGGCTTGACCACCGCGACCCAGAACTCGGGCGAGCCCTTGCCCTTGCCCATCCGCGACTCGGCCGGCTTCTTGGTGACCGGCTTGTCCGGGAACAGCCGGATCCAGAGCTTGCCCGCTCGCCTCAGCGCCTTGGACAGGCAGATCCTTGCCGCCTCGATCTGCCGGGCCGTTACCCAGCTCGGCTCGAGCGCCATCAGCCCGTACTCGCCGAAGTCGACGCGGTTGGCCGAAGTCGCCTTGCCTTTGCGCCGGCCCCGGTGGTGCTTCCGGTACTTGACCCGCTTGGGCATCAGCATGGAGCTACGCCTTCATCATCGCCTGCTGCGATATCTCGCCCTTGTAGATCCAGACCTTGACACCGACCGTGCCCGCTATCGTCCGGGCGGTCTCGCAGGTGTAGTCGATGTCGGCCTTGAGCGTGTGCAGCGGCACCCGTCCCTGCAGCGACCAGTCGCTCCGGGCGATCTCGCGTCCGCCCAGCCGGCCCGACACCATCACCTTGATTCCCAGCGCGCCCAGACGCAGCGCCTGGGTCACCGCGCGCCTGATGGCGCGCCGGTGCGCGACCCGGGATTCGAGCTGGCGCGCGATGCTCTGTGCCACCAGCCTGGACTCGAGTTCGGGCACCCGCACCACCTCGACCAGCAGCTGGACTTCGCGGCCGACCAGCCGGTTGACCTCTTCGCGCAGCGCTTCGAGGTTCTGCCGCCTGGTCCCGAAAACCATCCCGGGCCGGGCGGTGTGGACCGAAATGGTCGTGCGGTTGGCGACCCGCTTGATGTCGATCTTCGATATCATCGCCTCGGGCAGCTTGGCGGTGATGTAGCTCCTGATCTTGATGTCCTCGTGGAGGAATGCCCGGTAGTTCTTCTTCTTGGCGAACCAGGTGGAACGCCAGCCTTTGGTGATTCCGAGCCGGAAGCCAATCGGGTGTGTCTTCTGACCCATTTGACTAGACCTCCACTTCCTTCTTCGTCTCCACTCGGATGTGGACGTGACAGGTCTTCTTCCTGATGAGCGACGCCATGCCCCTGGGTGCCGGACGCCAGCGTTTCAGCGCAGGGCCCTGGTCAACGCGGGCCTCGGCCACGTACAAATCCTCTTCGTGCAGCTTCGCCTTGCCCGCCTTGTTGATGGCGTTCGCCACCGCCGAACGCAGGGTCTTGAGCACCGGGCCTTTGGACGGCTTGGCCAGGAAAGTCAGCGCCCTCAATGCTTCAGGCACGTCCTTGCCCCGGACCAGCGTCGCAATCTGGCCCAGCTTCTTGGCTGAGCCCCGCTGGAACCTGCTGGTCGCGGTTGCCTGCACTAGTGCCTCTCTTCCTTCCTCTTGCCGGCGCCTGAGTGGGCCCGGAACGTCCTGGTCGGCGCGAACTCGCCGAGCCGGTGGCCCACCATCCGCTCGGTCACGTAGATCGGAGTGAACCTCCGGCCGTTGTGCACCGCGATCGTGAACCCCACGAACTCGGGCGGGATGACGCTGCGCCGGGCATAGGTCTTCACCGTCCGCTTCTCGCCCGCATCCGCCATCTTCTTGAGCCGGCGGAACAGCTTCTCGTCAATGTAAGGGCCCTTCTTGATCGAACGTCCCACTACTTCTTCCTTCTCTGGAGAATCATCCGGCTCGACTTCTTCTTCCGGTTCCGGGTCCGGCCGCCCTTTGCCGCGACACCCTGTTCCGAGCACGGGTGCCTTCCGCCCGAGCTCCTGCCTTCGCCGCCGCCCATCGGGTGGTCGACCGGATTCATGGCCACCGCGCGCACCCTGGGCCTGCGGCCCTTGTGCCGCATCCGGCCCGCCTTGCCCATCGACAGGTCCTTGTGCACCGGGTTTGATACCCGGCCGATGGTGGCGAAGCACCCGAGGTCGAACTTCCGTATCTCGCCGGACGGAAGCTTGACGACCGCGAAACCCTCTTCCTTGGCCAGGACCTGGGCCGAAGTGCCTGCCGACCGGACCAAGAACGACCTGCCCTGCGGCTGGAACTGCAGGTTGTGGACCTCGACCCCGACCGGCACGTCGGACAGCGGCATCGCGTTGCCGTTGTGGATGGCCAGGTTCCGGCCTGCCAGCACCTGCTGACCGACCTTGAGCCCGTCCGGGCACAGGATGTAGCGGAAATCCCCGTCCGCGTAGCTCACCAGCGCGATCCAGGCCGAGCGGTTCGGGTCGTACTCCACCGCCCTCACCCTGCCCGGCACGTCGCGCTTCTCGCGCCTGAAATCGATCATCCGGTAGTGCCGCTTCTCACCGCCGCCCCGGTGCTTGGCTGTAAGACGGCCGGCGTTGTTCCTGCCCCCGGTCCGCTTCTTCGGGACCGTCAGCGCCTTGTGCGGCCTGCGGCCCTTGGTCAGCTCCTTGAACGTCGAGACGTCGTAGTAGCGGCGGGCCGGCGAAGTCGGGCGGTAGCGCTTGATCGGCATGCTAGCGCTCCAGCGACTCGATGCTCTCGCCCTGTTTCAGGGTCACGATCGCCTTCTTCCACGAAGGACGGCGGCCGGTGAACACGCCCATCCGCCGCATCTTGCCCAACTGGTTCATCACCCGCACCGCGGTGACGTGCACCTTGAACTGCCGCTCGACCGCCTGCCTTATCTGAATCTTGTTCGCGCCGGTCGCGACCCTGAACGTGTACTTGTTCTCATCGGCCTTGAGCCGCTCCGACTTCTCAGTCACCAGCGCGTCGAGCAGGACCCTAGTAAGGTCGGTCATCCTGCCGCCTCAGCCGCGGCCGGCTCCGCGGCCCGCTTGCCCAGGAATCTCTGCAGCCCGGTCTCGGTGAACACGACGTTGTCGTGGCTCAGCACCGCATAGGCGTGGACCTGTCTGGCGGGCAGGACAGTGAGCCAGCCCAGGTTGCCGCTCGCCCGCTTCAGATTCTCGCTCGCCTCCGGCACCAGCAGCAGTATCGACCCCTCGAAACCGAACCCATCGATCGTTTCCACCAGGTCCTTGGTCTTGTGGGTCTTGAGCTCGAAATCCTCGATGACCTTGACCGCGCCCTCGCCGTGCTTCGCTGTCAGCGCCAGGTTGAGAGCTTGCTGCCTGCGCTTCTTCGGCACTTTGAAACCGTAGTCCCTCGGCTTGGGCCCGAAATTCACGCCGCCGCCGCGGAAGATCGGGGTCCGGCGCGAGCCGTGCCTGGCCCGGCCCGTGTGCTTCTGCCGGTAGGGCTTCCTGCCCGTGCCCGAGACCTCGCCACGGGTCTTGGTCGAGGCGTTGCCCTGGCGCTGGTTGGCCAGGTACGCGCGCACCGCTTCCCAGAGCAGGCTCTCGCGCCCCTTGGCCGCGAAAACCGAGCCGGGCAGCTCGACCATACCCTTGGTTTCGCCGGCCGGTGTCAGGACGTCCATGTCAGACCTTCTTGACCAAAAGCAGGCTGCCCCGGTTGCCGGGCACCGCGCCCTTGATGTAGAGCAGACCCTTGTCCGGCTCCACCTTGACGACCCTGAGGTTGCGCACCATGACGCGCTCGTTGCCGTACTGCCCGGGCAGGTTGCGGCCGCGAAGCACGCGGCCCGGTGAGGTGCCTGCACCCACCGAGCCGATCCTGCGGTGTGAAGTGGAGCCGTGGGTGGCCTTGCCGCCGTGCCAGCCCCACCGCTTCATGCCCCCGGCAAAACCGCGCCCCTTGGTGTTGCCGACGACGTGGACCCTGTCACCGGGCTGAAACAAATCAGCGCCCAGCTTCTGGCCCACTTCCAGTTCGCCGGCGCTGTCGGTTCTCACCTCGCGCAGGAATCGCACCGGTTCGATGCCCGCCTGCTTGAAATACCCTGCCAGCGGCTTGGGCAGCCGCTTGGGGTTCGCCTTGCCGTAGCCGAGCTGGACCGCCTCGTA
>CP070680.1:366811-375462 GCA_020352555.1 Caldifarciminota bacterium
CTAGTTGTTCTTCCGGGTCTTCCAGATCGGTGAGATGTCGCGCAGCCGCGCGACCACCTTCTCAAACACCCCGAGAGTGTAGTCCACGTCCTCGTCCGCGTTTCCGGTGCCGAACGAGAACCGGACCGGAGAGTTGCGGAACAGCGGCGGCACCCTGATCGCTTCGAGCGTGGCCGACACACCGTCCTCCCCTGCCGAGCACGCTGAGCCTGACGCAACAGCCACTCCTTCCAGGTCCAGGTTCAGGAGCAGCGCTTCGCCTTCCACATACCCGACGCTGAAATGACTGACATTCGGCGCCCGCAGCTCTGGGTGCCCGTTCAACCTAACCTCAGGAATCCTGTCGAGGATGCCCTTTTCCAGCCGGTCCCTGAGCTTCTTGACCCTGGCCGCGTCCTCGCGCCACTCTGACTTCAGCAGCTCGCACGCCCTGCCCAACCCGACCGCGCCGATTACGTTCTCGGTCCCTGCCCGCAGCCCGCGCTCCTGGTGACCGCCGTGCACGAACGGGTGAATCACGGTCCCCTGCCGCACGTACAGCGCTCCGATGCCCTTAGGCGCGTGCAGCTTGTGACCCGAAATCGTCAGGAGGTCCACGCCCAGGCTCTGTACGTCCACTTCGAGCTTGCCTGCGGCCGCAACAGCGTCGGTGTGCGAACACACCCCGCGCTCCCGGCATATCGCCGCAATCTCCTCGACCGGCTCGATTGTCCCGATCTCATTGTTGGCCAGCATCACGGTCACCAGCACCGTCTTGTCGGTGATTGCCATGCGCAGCTCTTCCGGGTCCACCCTGCCGTACTCGTCCACCTTGAGCCACGTGACTTTGAATCCCTGCGTTTCGAGGTAGCGTACGCTCTCCAGCACCGCGCCGTGCTCGACCGGGCTGCAGATGATGTGGTTGCCCTTGTCCTTGTGCGCGTACGCCGTGCCCTTCACCGCCCAGTTGTCCGACTCGGTGCCGCTCCCAGTGAAGAACAACTCTTCCACGTCCGCATTCAGGAACCCGGCCACCTGTTCCCTGGCCTGGGCAAGGCCTTCGGCGCATTCCCGGCCGAAGCTGTGCAGGTTCGAAGGGTTGCCGTACAAGTCCTTGACGTAAGGCATCATCGCCTCGGCAACCCGAGGGTCGATCGACGTGGTCGAGTTGTTGTCAAGGTATACGCGTCTCATATGGCTCGGCCTCTGCCGACGGCTCTTAGACTACGATTCCGGTGTCGACGGAGCATCGCTGCCCGCACCCTCATCGCTTTCTGCGGCCACGGCCGGCGCCTGCACCGGCTCCTTTTTCTTCCTCCACAGCAGCTCTTTTCCGACCAGCATGACGATGCCGATGACTACGAACGCGTCCGCCGGGTTGAAGGTGTACCAGCGGACCCGGCCGATGCCCATGTCGATGAAGTCGATGACCGACCCCAGCCTTGCCCGGTCGATGAGGTTGCCGATTGCTCCGCCCATCACGATGCCGTAGGCGGTGAGCAGCCACCGGTCCCTGGTCCTGATTGCGAAGTAGATGACCAGTGCGATGCCGATGAGCGGCAGCACGAAGTAGATGAACTTCGGCCCGTAGTGCATCCCGAACAGGCCGCGAGGGTTCGCGGTCCTGATGAGCCGTACGAAATCGCCCAGCACCCGCACCGGCACGTGCTCCTCGAGCATGCCGTAGGCCAGGACTTTCGCTATCTGGTCGATTGCGAGCGAGAGAATTGCGGCCCAGACGAACCAGCGGCGTGGGTGAGCATTCAGCATCGGCAAACACTAGCCAGGACCCCATCCGAGTCAAGCCGGCCTATGCCCGGCCCGACGCACGAAGGCCGCCGACAGAACGCCGGCGGCCTGTTTCTCACTACTGCTGCTCTATCTCACAAGGACCAGCCTCCTCGGCCGGAACCCACTCGGGTATTCCGGGACTATCAGGTAAACGCCCGGCTTCAAACCACTCAAGTCGCTACTGCCATTGGTGAGGTAGGCCGCACAGCGGCCATCCACTCCGACCAGTGTGGCTCTCTGGCCAACGGCAAGCGGAAGGACACCTCGCACAACGGTTGGCAGCGTTGGCTCGAAGGATATCGTCGCGCTCTCCTCGACTCCACTGGCTGGCCAGAACATGCCGTTCCGGGTTGAACAGGCCACCTGCCCTTCGTTCATCTGGCAGCGCGCGAAAGCGATGGTCGAGGTGTCGGTGGCCAGCACGTCGAACCGCAGGAGCAGAAGAGTGTCTCCTTCCTGAAGTTCTGTTGCTCCGGCCATCGCGACCAGGAGGCTGCCCGGCAGCGGGTTCACCGCGACCATCCAGCCGCTAGCCGGCCTGCCAGTCTGGTGCCAGTCCTGGGCCTGCAGCACCGACTCCCGAAACGTCAGGGTCATATCCACACCGATGACTCCAGCGTCGACCTGGTCCTGGATCAAGACCGGCACGGTCAGAGTATCCCCAGCCGTTCCTTCCAGCGAATCTGAGATGCTGACAAACAGGGTGTCGGCAGCGGCAGGAAAGAACATAGCCAGGGCAAACAGCGGGATGACAGATGCTCTGAGCATGGCAGCTTTCCTCCAGGTGTTCATACTTCCGCCCACTTCGGCTTGCTTTGCCCTCATCGCTCCTTCCTCCCTCCGGTGAGTACGACCTTGCGCTCGGCCTCGAAATCCGCGGCCTGCAGCCTGATGAAGTAGACGCCATTGGCCATCCTGCGCCCGGCATCGTCACGACCACGCCACGTGACCCGATAGGTGCCTGCCGGCTGCGTCAGGTCAACCAGCTTCCTGACCCTTCTGCCCGCAGCATCGAACACCACAAGGTTGACGTCGGTCGCCAGCGGCAGTCCGTAGCTGATGCACGTCCCGGTCCCGAACGGGTTCGGCCTAGGCGGCGCAAGGTAGAACACACTGGGCAACTCGTCCTCACCACCCATCGCGCCCTGGTCCTCAGGTGCAGGTGACCTGCCCTCGTTCAGCACCAGCCACACCACTTTCACCGGAAGACCTGACGTAGCCTGCTGCTGCTCCAGAACGGCTGCGACACCCTGTCCCGCATTGGCGCCGGTGCCGCTATGCAGGTTGGCAGCGGCGGCGGCGGCTTCATCCGAGACCGGGGCCAGCGCCGGGTCGAGCGGCTCGAACACCAGCTCCAGCAGTTCGACCGTGCCGCTGAGTCCGTTGGTACCGGCCTGCGCGATACGGACATCGCCCGCCCGGTCGGCAGCGGCTACCAGCCAACCGGATGTCTGCTCGGTGGTGCGCAGCCCGACAAGTCGCAAGCGCTTGGTGTCATACTGCACCAGCATGTCGGCCGACAGCCCGGCAACGACGTCGGATGCCCGGACAAAGCAAGACACGGTGGGCGACGAACGCGACGACTGGTCGCTGGACGCCGGTGTTGCTGCAACCGTCTGCTCCGCCGGGCTGGAGGAAGAAGCCCCGCCGCCCGGAGTCGCAAGGCCCAGGCTCTGCTGCGGCTCGTCGGCGCTGACCGTGCCAGGGGTGGGAACACCGGGCTGCAGCGGCGCAGCTCCCGGCTCCATACGCTCGACGGCTGGGTCCTCAGATGGGAAGTTGAGGGTGTAAAAGACCGACTCGATGCTCAGCCCGACATCTGCAACAGGCATCGCAAGCGTCGTCTCCGGCACCCAGTTCCCGCTCGGGTCGCCGTACAGGATACCCAGGTAGTTGCCGACCGTGTCGGAAGCCAGATTCCTGTAGGAGTCCTGTGGCGGGTCAAATGCCCAGTCCAACGTATCCATTCCGGGCCTGTACCCGACGTCGAAGTGGCTCCGCATTCCAACTGCGTATTGGAGTATCTGACTCGCATCGAGGACCCCGACCGAATCGCTGCCGTCGACGTCGGCTGCGATGCACTGCAACGAACTTAACGTGTCGATGTGCACAACGTGCTGCAGGACCTTCGCTGCATCGTACGAGCTGACCGCCTCCTGCCGCCTAGGATTGACCTTCTCAGGCGTGACCACGTAGTCACCGCCTCTCAGCAGGTTTACGAACTGATAGAACCCGTCTTCGTCGGTCCAGACGGTGTCAGCCATGTCGCCCGACAGCACGATAGCCGCGTCCTGAATGCTATCTTGCTCGCCCATGTAGTATGCCACCGTACCCGATATAGCCAGTACGTCGCGGCTGATGGTCAAGCTGAACGGATGCTCCTGAACTCCACTGCAGTTCCCTGCACGGTCCAGAGCCATCACACGCCAGTAGTACGTCCCGTCGTCGAGGGCGAAGCTGTCCGAGACCTCGTACGACGTATCCTCGGTCGGTACCACTCCCTTCAGGGTGTCGAACAGGCTGTCGGAAGCATACTGGAGGTAGTACGAGCAGCCGGCTTCCGAACTCGACCAAGTGAAAGTCGGTGTCGTGTCGCCAATGACTGCCCCGTCCTCGGGTTCCAGCAGGACCGGCAGTCCTGGGTCGCGGGTATCGAGTTCGAACGTGAACGCCTGACGGTAGCCACTGTGCTCGCCAAGTCTCGACACTGCCTCGACCTGCCAGTGCCAGATGCCGTCGCTCAGCGCGCTCGAGTCCGGTACGGTGTAGCTCGTATCGGTCAGCCCGGGAATGCTCTCGATCTCGTCCGCAAACAGGCTGTCCGACCAGTAGCGCAGCGTGTACGTGCCCTGCGAGCCGGCAGAAGTGCCCCAGACGAACGTCGGCGTCGTATCTGTGAGTGCGATGTTGGTTCTCGGTGAGATGTACCTCGGTGGAGCCAGACCAAGGACGTACGTGCAGGCATCAAAGCTGTCGGGAGGTTCTTCGCGCCAACCCACGTTGTCCGCTGCTATGCTGTAGAAGTAGTTTCTGGACTCATTGCTGCCGATGAAGACCGCGGTGGTATCTGTCGTGCCAACGAGCCAAGCTTCATACGGACCAGTGTCCGTTCTCGCGTAGATGTCATATCCACCGATGCCGGAACCCAATGAGTCGTCGCTTCCCTCCCACGTGACTGTGAACTCCCCGAAGTACGAAGTATCTGGCAGCGCTCGGACGAAGCTGGCCGGCACGCCGGCGTCAATCGTGTTCAAATACGGTCCGCCGGGAGGCGCTGGCTTCCAGGGGCCGATGTCGAACTTCACCCACGACTGGTTCGTTATCTTCTTCCCGGTTGGGTAACTCGTTCTCGGCCGTGCCGAGAAGTTGGCCCAGCCGATGTTGTAGCCGGCGCTATCCAACGGCGGCAGGAATCCCGCCATGGGGTCTTCGGGCGTCTGCATCGTCACCGGGTCGAGGGAGCGATAGGCTATCGAGATCTCCCTACTCGTTGAGTCATACTGCCCCTCGACGTTTACTATCAGGCTGTCATCCGGACGCATGTCGACATAGGTATTGAAGTACCTGCCGCCGAGGAGCGGAACATGCCACCTCAGGAACCCGACCTCGATGAAGCTCAGACTGGTGTCTGCGAAGTCTACGTTCAGAGTGTCGCGGATGAAGACATTCTGAGCCGGAGCCGAGGCACTCTCAGAGTTCCAGAAGTCGATGCGGTATCCGAACGGGTCCGGCCCGGACACGAACCTCCGCAGGCTGTCAGGAGAGCCCCCGACGGGATCGTAGCCCACCGGACCACACTTGTCCTCGGGCGACGACGAAGACACAACGCGCACGGGACTCGTGGACATCGGCGAGAACTGCGGGCGCAGCCATCCTACGAACTTGTCCCACAGGACCCAGAAGAGCGCGAACCTCGCCTCCCAGAATACCTGTGCTGTTCGCCCAAACGCATGCCTGTTCCAGTTCATGTACTGATTGATGGGAGGCTCACACCACATCTTCCTGCCTGGCAACAGGTTTCGACTGATGAAGAACTTGTCGGACCAAGTATGGCAGTTGTCGACAGACTCCCAGAAGGGTGTCAGGAAATACTCCCGCGTCTCCTTGTCAAGAGCCCTTCGGTTGGCTTCTCCGGCGATTGACAGACCAATGGTCTCGTTCCATCCCTCGGGATGGGCAGGACCGATGTAGGTACTTGGTCCGTTCTCGATCTTCCACACCTCGAACTCCGTGCGCTTCACCTCGTTGTTTCCCCGCAGGTCTACCACCCACCCAACACCTGGAGGGTCCTCTACGTAGATCCCATCGTGCGCTACGTCGCCACCAGCGGTCAGCGTACCGAAGTAGCGGTAGACTTTCTCACCAGGCTTTGGATTGCGGTCGGGCATCTCTCTAGGAAACGGCACACTGGCCCAAACTGGCTGACTATCATGGGGCGTGACGATGACACCAGCGTTCAGTTCGTATTGACCCGCGGCCGGGAGTATCCTTAAGCTGAACTCCCCGTCGACACCGGAAGCTACAAAGCCGACCTGTACAATCAGCGTGTGGCTCTCCAGCACCTCGAGGTCCGGTTGAACTAGGGGTAAGTCCGTTGCATAGCGGAAACCGGGCGGCATGTCGACCCACAGCAGCATGCTCTGCGCGTCCACGCTTCCGCCGTTGCCGAAGCGAACCGTGTAGGTCGTCCACCGGCCCGCTCGGAGCACTTCCCTTCCTGCCAGTTCAACCCAAACGTCCTGCTCTCCTCCGCTCTCAACGACGAACGGTCTGGCAGCACATGCGGTGTCACCCGATGCATTGACGGCCCGGAGCGACCACCAGCCTGGAGTGGCCGCTGACAGGTCAAATCGGGCTTTGACTTCCCGGCCGCTGGAATCTGCGTTCACGGCCGTCGCTGCCACCGATGAGGTGTCGCGGGTCAGCAAGACGGATGTCGTACTGTCAAATCCGGTGCCGTACACGGCCACCGTCACGGGCCCGGCCGTCCCGCCGCGGTACGTCGAGAGATGGTCTATCGTCAGCGCACGGGGTGGTGGTGGCGCGACAGAATCCAAGCTGGCGCGAACTTGATACTCCCGCACTTGGCTGGTATCGCTCAGCCAGCCGGATTCCCTGTATTTCAAGTAGTACGTTCCCGCCACTGGGTTGTCTATCTGACCCGAGATCGTCCCCTGATGCGAGCTACTGAAAGCCCAGTGGTGCAGGCTTCCCAAGGTATCCCGGTAAACATCGAGGAACTGAAAGTCACCGACGCCCTCGGTCTGCAGATAGAGCCTCTGTGGGCTGCCTGTAATCGTTAGCTGCTTCCAGTCGCATCCGTATGGTCTCAGTATCGACCCGATCTTCCACTGGTTCATGACAGCCGTATCGAGCGCACCGCAGACCCTGATGGACCCTTGACCCGCGTAGTCCAAGTTCCCTATCTTGATGACGTAGAAACCAGAAGAAGCTCCTCGGAAATGCAGATCGTAGTCATCCCTACCGCGCTCTGCTCCCAGCAGGTTTCCACCCTTGAGAACCCACAAGATACCGTCCCATGTCGTCCATCCACCGCTGTACACCCTCTTCTTCAGCAGGACGAACACATCGTCTAGGCCGGTCGGCACGGTCACGCCAAACTCGACCGAGTCATTCGCCGACACACCGAAATCCTCCCATTGGCCGAACGTGATCACGCGACCCAGGAAGTTGACGACACCGAAGGCCACAGGGAAACAGGAGGTGTCGCCGTTCGGATTCCTGACTGAGAGACTCCAGAGGCCTGCCGCTGCGCCGGTCAAATCAAAGGTAGCCCAGATTTCCTCGGAACTGATGAACTGGATATTGGCAGAGTCGGCTACGATATCCGGTTGCCCGGCCCTGCGCAGCCTAGCAGTAACGCCGGGGACAAATCTACGGCCCAGAATCTCGACAATGGTTGGCGCGGTATTGGGGGCGGTATCTGGGCTGACGTCCGCGACCAAGGGTTGCAGGCCCGAGTCCACAATGACCGCGGTTGTCTTCATGTCGTTCGCCGGAAAGCTATCAGACTCATACATAGTTGAACATCTAACGGCCTGCAACCACTTCGGCCGGGCCTGCCAGACAGGGAAGACCAGAGTATCAATTTCGCCGGGCGCGAGTGTGGTGCTGACCGACTCAGCGTAGGCCGACCCTATCGTCATCCGGGTCCAGAAGGACGCCGTTTCGGCCCCAGAATTGAGGACCGTGGAGAGTGGTGCAATCACTGAGTCGTAGGCGACAATGCCCATTGGCGCGAGCACCGCCAGCGGCCCGACGTCAGGCCCACGTGATAGCGGGTGCAAGAGCCAATCCGCGAAATCCACGTTCAGGCTGACGCTGTCGCCTGTCCCTCCTGGGTTGCGATCCGTGCGGGGGCCGCTGGAGCTTCCCCACCAGTTGTATCTGGCATCGACTGTATCAGAAGATGCGTCGTTGAGCAGTCCGATTGGGGTATTCCCGCTGATGTTGTTGAAGTTGACGACCGGAAGAGGAGCGAAATCGCAGACGACCCCACACCAGTTGGAATCAACTGTGTTGAACTCGACGCGTGCGGGGGTGTCCCATAGCGAGAGTCCGTAGTTGAAGCGACGCACCACGTTGCCGTGAATGCTCGACCCAGTCGCGATGTGGTAGCAGTGGATGCCTCTGGAGCTACCTACGGGCGATGTGCCAAGTATGGTATTCCTCAGGAGCGAAACCTGCACCAGCCCGCTGCCTTGGTACCAGATCCCGTTGTATGAACACGAGTCCATCACGTTGTCGCAGATGGGAGGTGCCGTGACCGGACTTGTCGGACTGTAGTTGATCTCGATGGTCCGGGACGCGCAATGTGAAAAGCGACAGGAGTCGATTGTGGGCGAGCAACCAGAAGCACC
>CP070680.1:375562-377855 GCA_020352555.1 Caldifarciminota bacterium
CCCTGGGGTCGTTCATGCCGTAGAAGTCCATCTTGTTCATCACGTACGCGTACCCGAGACCGTACTCGGGGTCAGCGAAGGCAAAGCTGCCGCCCGACCCGGTGAAGCCGAACGCCGACCGGCTGCCGAAGTCAAACAGCTCGGTCGGCTTGGCATATCCGGCGGGCGAGCCGAGCGTCTTGATACCCATCACCACGTCAATGTCACCGTCTGTCGGCGGTTCGGTGTACCTGGTGAACCACTCCATGGTTTGCGGGGATATGCCCAGCTCATTCCCCCCGGTCGCGAGGATACCGTATATCTTCGCCAGGGCCCGGGCTTCCCCGGCGCCTCCGCCTGCCGCCTCCTCGTACCTGAGCTCTTCGACCGGGTCCTTCATATCCGCCTTGATGGTCGTGAAAGACTTGTTGAAGAGCGAGAAAGGGTTGAGGAGGTGCTTCAGCATGCCCTTCGGAGGCTTGTGGAGATTGAAGAGCCCTCCGATAGGGGAGATCATCTTGAGACGCGCAACCCTGCCGGTGTCAAAGTCGTTCGGGATCCCGATGAAGAAGTCCACACCGAGTGGTTCGGCTATCTCCTCCTGGAAAAACTGACCGATGGTCCTGGCCTGAGGGTCGATCATCTGAACCAGCTGCTGGGCATAGAGACCGATCGTGGCCGACTGGTAGCCGTGTTTGGTGCCTGGTTCCCACATCGGCTTTGCGTTCTCAAGCAACTCCCTCAATGCGTCGAAGTCGTGCAGCTCGCTTACCTTCACGCCCCTGTCCAGCAGGACCAGGCCTGCTTTGTGAGTGACGAGCTGCTCGACAGTGATGTCTTCCTTGCCGTTCTTGGCAAAGCCGGGCCAGTAGGCGCTCACCTTCTCGCGGTAGTCCAGCAGGCCGTCCGAGTGGAGCTTTCCGAGCACGAGCAGCGCCATGCCCTTTGTCGTGGAGAATACCCGGACGACCGTGTTCTCCTCCCACGGCGACTGCGGCTTCCAGTCGCGGTACCCGCCCCACAGGTCGACGACCTTCTCGCCATGGTAATACACACAGCAGGCGGCACCTATCTCGCCGCGTTCGGTGAAGTTTCGGGTGAATTCCCCTCGGACCGGTTCGAAACCCTCGGCTACCTGGCCGTGAATCCACTCATCAGGATTCTGTCGGAACGTCTTCTTCATGGTCGCGCAGCCCAGCAGCAGGACTGCCAAGGCCAGCGCCGATACCTTTCTCATTGCCTATCCCTTCTGCGCAGGGAATCCGGCCTGGCAGCAGCAGACCCCTGCTCTTCGTCTTCTAGGGGTGCCCGGCCGACATCTTTGGGTTCAACTGGCGCATGATGCCGAGCGTGTTGCGCGTCTCCCAGATTTCGGCAATCGTGCCGTCCTCAATCCGGTACATTGACGAGCCGGTGTACTCGACCGTGTTGCCGGTCGACGGCAGCATCAGGAAATCGCCCCCCGAAGTACCCGTGGCCTGCCAGTGCACCGCGACTATGTCGCCGCTTGCCACGACGATTTCCTCGGAGGCCGACAGGTCGGGGAAGCTCTGCCACTGTCTGGCCAGCCATTCGCCAGCTCCCTTGACCCCGTAGAAATCGGACTCGCACGGCATCGCGGTCGGGTGGATGAGGATGCGGGGTGAGGCGATTTCGGCCAGCGCGTCCACGTCGTGCCCACGCAGCACCTGCTCGAAGAATCGCTTGACCAGGGCGCGGCTCGCGTCGGTGTCTGCTGCCGGGTCGCCTGCGTAGGGCGGGACGGTCGCGAACTCATGGGAATAGACCTGCTCGAGCTTGCCGTCGGCCGCGCGGTAGATCTCGACCTTGCGAGTGGTGGCGTTCTTCGCGTGCTGCGGAGGACTCGCGGCAATCACCGCGTCGCCGAAAGCGGTCAGGTTGTCGAAATCCCTGCCCTCGGTGTTGAGGGTTTTCTGGAACAGCTCGATGTTCGCTTTCTCGGCACCGGTGAGCCGGCGCGGAGCAGGCGAAGGTGCTGCCCCCATCTGCTGCGCTTCGGCCACCGGGTCCATCCCGAACCACGCCTCGACCAGCTTGGCGTCCTTGAGTCTGACGATGTTGACCATTCCGTACTCGAGCCACTTGCCGGTCGGCGGAGTGCCCTGGTGGGGCTGACCGTTGAAGGTGCCGTAGGTGGGCAGCAGGTTGGCCAGGTAGTCGCCCTCGGCTATCAGTATCGGAATCGGGTGCCACGAGTCCGGCAGCGCGGCTTTGAAGTGCGACCACACCCTGATCATGCCTTCAGGCCCGAGCTGGACTCTGCCCGGGACCGGGTGGGTCAAAGTGAAGTCCG
>CP070680.1:377955-380907 GCA_020352555.1 Caldifarciminota bacterium
GACACCCGCCGGGCCGAACTTCACAACATCGGTATCGGCATGGTCTGCCTGAAGCTCGGCTTTGTCCCCGAAGACGACCTTGACCGGCTACTGGCCCCGCGCAACATCAAGGCCATCGACATCCTGCTGCCTACCGAAACCTCTCCCCCCGGCCTGCGGATAACCCTGAACCGCCTGCCCGGAGTGGTCGTGGCCGGGTACATCTCGCCACAGACCCGACGGCCGGAAACCGACCTTGCCGTCTACCGTCGGTTCGTCAGCCCGGAACGACTGACACGGGGTGCACGCCAGGGAAACGCTGTGATCGGCAATATCGACTATCGCCTCGCACCGGGCAACATCGACCGCTTCTGCCGGCACGCCGCGGACAACCCGGCCGAGTTCTCGAGATTCAGGAAGAGCCTGCGGGCCGGGGCCAGGCGCCTGGGTCTCAGACCCGAAAACCGCCCAGAGCAGGCCGGCTGATGCCACCGCGTGTCAGGCTCGAGGTCGAACGGTCGATGGAAATCTCCTTCGCCCGGCTCTCGGACCGCATCGGCTGCGGACTGATGCTCCACGGACTGCCCAAGTTCGACCGCGAAGAGCCCCTCATCAACATAATGGGCAACTACGGGTACACCGAGGTGTTTGCCGACCGTCCGGCCCAGAAGATTCTGTCCAACCGCGGTCTGCTCAAGTCGTTCTACGAGAATGCTTTCAACAACAAGACCAAACTTCGGAACAACTTCCACCAGGTCTACCGCGGGCAGGGCCTGTTTCTGGCCCATGACCCCAAAGCCAAGCGTTGCTGGTTTGTGGCCGACCCCCAGAACCGGATGGCGCTCGCAAACTACCACCGTGACGCCGTATCGCTGGCGCTCAAGAGCCTGGGCATCACGCTTGTCGGGGCAACGGTCCGTCTGACACCGGTCGCCTGGCAGAACCTCCACGACCTGCTCACCGACCGGTTCTTCGAGCTGCACTCAGAAGTGAAGCGGGTGGAAGTGCTCGCCGTCCTGTCCGGCGTGCGCTGGCGCGAACCCAACCTCGGACTCGGGCTGACGTTCCTCAATCTCCGGGAACTGGACCAGATCAGCCAGAGCACCGAAGCTGCGCTCCGCGGCGAGTCGGGCGGCGAGATCGAGAACTGACCCTGTGGCGACCTCGGAATTGCACAGCTTCGTCACCGGCCCGCTGATCGTCAAGCTCAAGACCGACATCACCGACATGCGCATCTTCAACCGTTCGGACCTGCACGCGGCAGCCTATTTCCACATCCGCCGGCTCCTGCTCGTGCGTGCCGGCTGGATGTGCCGCACCGACCCTGAGAATCCGGCCGGGCCGGCCAGCCTGGTCCTGACCCTGAACAATGAGTTCCAGGGGCTGGCCCATTTCGAGTTTCTGCTCCGGCCCAAAGCCAGCAGCTGCTTCCCGGCTGACGAACTCGACGAAAGGATGGCCCGGCTCCGCAAGGCGCTCGCCGCCCGTGAACGCGACCAGCCGGGCCGCGCCTACCTTGTCGGGGTCTTCGACACCGCCGAGTCCTGGTTCTATCCCGAAGAGCCCCGCTGGCAGAAGCAGTCTTGTCAGTGGGTGCCGATCAACTGCCACGCATTCCCCAGGCACGACGAGTGGCGCTCGCGGTGGGAGAAGCTGGCGGTTTCCTGACCAGTTGATGCGGAGCCGGACGAACCTGAACCTGATGCTGGCGCTGCTGCTAGTCGGTGCTGCGCCGGCGGTCGAGTTCATGTCGCCCGAAGAGCTGACACCCGGCATGAAAGGCTACGGGCTCTCGGTCTTCTCCGGCCAGCGGCCGGAGCGGTTCGAGGTCGAGATTATCGACGTCATGCCCGACATCGTCCAGAAGCGGGACATGATCCTGTTCCGGGCCTCGGGAATGGACCTCGAGAAGTCCGGCATCATCTCCGGGATGTCGGGCAGCCCGGTGTACGTCGACGGCAGGCTCATCGGCGCGATCGCCTATGGCTGGAACTTCGCCAAAGACCCGGTCGGCGGCATCACCCCGATCCGAGAGATGGTCGAACTCTGGGACATGCCGGCCGCCCCTGTCCGGAAAACCGGGTCCGGACGCATGCTTCCAGCCGAACTCGGCCGGACCGGATTCAGCCTGCTCTCGGTGCCGGTCGCGCTTTCCGGGTTCTCGCCCGGGCTGGTCGGTGTCATCGGGCCTGCGCTCGAAGAGCACGGCCTGATGCCGGTCGCAACTGCCGGCAACCCGGCATCGACCCTGTCTCCGGCACAGCTCGACTCGCTGCTGGTCCCGGGCGGAGTCCTGGGCGTGCCCCTGATCGACGGCGATGTCAGCATGGGAGCCATCGGCACGATTACCCATCGTGAGGACAACCGGCTGCTGGCCTTCGGCCACTCGATGTTCCAGGCCGGGGCGGTCGAGATACCGGTCTCAGCCGGCATCATTCACTCGATCCTGCCTTCGACCCTTTCTTCTTTCAAGCTCTTCTCGATGACCACCGTGGTCGGCACAATGACCCAGGACCGTCTTCCAGCGGTCGGGTGCATCATCGGCCCGAAGCCGTTCATGACCGCGGTCCAAGCCAGGCTCAAATCACCGGTCACCGACCAGAGCTACGAGTTCCGCACCGTCGACCACCCTGGCCTGACCCCGCTGCTGGTCGGCATCGGGCTGGCCCAGTCAGTGTTCTCGACCGAAGGGACCCTGGAACAGATGACGCTGACCTCGACCATGACGGTTACGGTCGAAGACACGGCCGAGGTGAAGGTGAAACACACCTTTGCCGGCGAGAACCCGGCTGACCCGCTGTTCAGCACCACGGTCAGCGAACTCCAGGCCCTGACCGACAACCGGATCCGCCCGCTGGCGATCTCGGCCGTGGATTTCGAACTCGAGTTCAAGCCCGGCGAACGCGTGCTCAGGATAACCTCTGCCAGGTTGGACCGGCGGTCTGCCCGCCCGGGTGAGACGGTCGGCATAAC
>CP070680.1:381007-396928 GCA_020352555.1 Caldifarciminota bacterium
CGCGGGCCGGGCGGCGGCGGTCAGCGGACAGCAGGGCGGCAAGTGTCAAGTCGCAAGGACGAAGGACAAAGCAACGAGACAAGGGGAAAGGCGGAAACAGGCGGACCGATTCGGCGTTGCGGTCTGGAGCTTGCTTTGTCCTTGTGACTTGCGACTTCACGACTTATCCGTAGTGCACACGGCGTTCGAGGACGAGGCGCTGGATGATGGTCAGGCCGAGAATGATGAGGAAAGCGAAGAAGGCGATCGACGCGCCGTAGCCGAGTCGCCAGAACTCGAAGCTGTTCTCGTAGAAGTAGTACATCACGACCTTGGTCGTGGACAAGGGGCCGCCGGACGGCGGGCCGGTCATGATCCAGACCTGGGCGAATGTCTCGAAAGCGACAATCGAGCTCATGATGAGTACGTAGTAGGTGGTGGGCGATATCAGAGGCCAGGTGATGCTGCGGAACATCCGGAACCTGCCTGCGCCGTCGATGCGGGCGGCTTCGTAATATGTCTTCGGGATGTTCTGGAGCCCGGCGAGGAAGATGACGATGTTGTAGCCGAGTCCTTTCCACACGCCCATGATGATGAGCGAGCACATGGCGATCGACGGACCGCGCAGGGCGAGCGGAATAAGGTTCCGGGTGTCGCCGAAGACGAGCTGGAAAAGGCCGCGCGGGTCCTGGAGCCAGCGCAGTCCGCCGGCTCCGACCCAGGACAGGATGTAGTTCAACAGGCCGCGGTCAGGGTGGAGGATCCATTTCCAGACTATCGACACCGCGACGATCGAGGTCACCACCGGCAGGTAGTAGACGGTGCGGTAGGCGCCGAGCCAGCGGATTCGCTGGTTGAGGAGCACGGCGATGAACAGCGCGAGGAACAGCTGGATGGGCACGGTGAACACCATGTACCAGCCGGTGTTGAGCAGGGATTTCCAGAACACCGGGTCCTGGAGCACGGCCAGGTAGTTGCCGAGCCCGACGAACTCCCGGGCACCGGCCATGCCCCAGTCATAGAGGCTGACCCTTGCCGAGAGCAGGATGGGAAGGATGCGGAACGCGGCGAGGACCAGGAGCGCCGGGAGCAGGTAGAGGAAGCCGACTCCGGCTTCTTTTAGCTTGCGGCTGGCGGAAGAGCTCGGCATCAGGCTTAAGGGTCGAGTATAGGAGCCGGGCCAATGCAGTCAACGCAGAGCCAGGGCTGTGCCTTGACCGGCATGTGCCGGGTTCTACAATGGCGGTGAGGTCCCCAGCATGAGACGCGGAGTCGCCAACATGCGGCTGCACCACGGCCGGGCACCGCGCTGGCTGTTCGGCCGGATGAAGCGGCTGTGTCGGGCAATCGCCGAGATAATCGTGACCGAGTACGGAGCGACAGAGCTGCTCGAGCGGTTGAGCGACCCGGTGTGGTTTCAGAGCCTGGGCTGCGTGGTCGGGTTCGACTGGCATTCCTCGGGCGTGACCACGACCGTGTGCGGCGCGTTGAAAGAAGGCGTCAAGGGAATGGAAAAGGAGCTGGGCCTGTTCGTGTGCGGGGGCAAGGGCAGGGCGTCGAGGAAGACACCGGAAGAGATACGCGGTTTCAGCGAGCTGTTCGGGCTGGACGGTGAAGCGCTGGTCAGGGCGAGCCGAATGAGCGCGAAGGTGGATTCGACCGCGCTGCAGGACGGGTATCAGGTGTACCACCACGTGTTCGTGGGCACGGCCGAAGGCAGGTGGGCGGTGGTGCAGCAGGGCATGAACGAGGACAACGGCTGGGCGCGCAGATATCACTGGTTCTCAGAGAGCTTGAACGACTTCGTGGTCGAGCCGCATGAGGGAGTGGTGTGCGACCATCTGTGCCGGCCTTTGAACATGGTGGCAAGGGAGGCCGGAGACTCGCGGGTCGCGGTGACCGAGATAGCAGGGGAGAGCCCGGACAAGACCGTGAAAGAGCTGTCGAGGATTCGCGAACTCGACATGCCAGGCCATCACCCGGTTTTCCCGGCCGACATATCTGCTGCCTACCTGCGCAAGGTGCTGCTAAGCACCTATCAGTCGAGGCCGGCAGGTTTCGACGAGCTGCTGCTTGTGCCAGGGGTCGGGCCCAAGACCATCAGGGCTTTGGCTCTGATTGCGGACGTGGTGCACGGCGCGAAGCCGAGTTTCAGAGACCCGGTGACGTATTCGTTCGCGGTCGGAGGCAAGGACGGGTATCCTTTTCCGGTGAACCGGGAAGAGTACGACCGGGCGGTGTCGATTCTGGAAAGGGGCATCAAGGAGGCCAAGCTCGGCAGGGACGAGAAGCTGCAGGCTTTGCGCAGGATGGAGAGCTTCTACTCGCAACAGACCCGTGGGGCCAAGGCGCGAGCAAGGCTGTCAGGAAAGGTCTAGGCGTGGCGACAAGGAAGCGGTTTCCCGCAGAGTTCGTGGAACGGTACTCGCGGTTCATCCCTGACTTCGATGACTTCACACAGGCGATGGCGGCTCCGCTGCCAAGGACAGTGCGGGTGAACACGCTCAAGGCTACGAGGGAAAAGGCGCTGGACTGGCTTTCAGACCTTGAACCCGAGCCTTTGCCCTGGTGGGAACTGGCGTTCAAGGTGAGCGACGAGGGCAGTATCGGCAAACGGCTCGAGCATTTCCTCGGGCTGGTCTATGTTCAGGATGCGGCATCGATGGTGCCTGCGCTGGTGCTTGGTCCCAAACCTGGCGAGCGCGTGCTCGACCTGGCCGCAGCACCTGGCTCCAAGACCACCCAGATGGCAGCGATGATGGACAACTCAGGGCTGCTTGTTGCCAACGACTTCTCACGCACAAGGGTCAGGGGACTGGTCGGCAACGTTGACCGGGCCGGTTGCCTGAACGTGGCGATATGCCGGATGGACGGCATCAGGCTGGGCCGGGCTGTCGAGGGCACTTTCGACCGGGTGCTGGTCGACGCTCCTTGTACTTGCGAGGGCACGATACGCAGGTCGGGCGAGGCGCTGGGCCGCTGGTCGGTGGCAGCAAGCGAGCGTTTCGGCAGGCTGCAGAAAGGGCTTATTGTGGCCGGGTTTCGGGCTCTGAAACCGGGCGGGAGAATGGTGTATTCGACCTGCACCATTGCACCTGAGGAGAACGAGGAAGTGGTGGCGTACCTGCTCGCAAGATATTCCGATGCAGAGACTTGCGAGATTGAGCTCGAAGGCTTCTCGATGCGCCAAGCTCTGGCCGAATGGAAAGGGGTCTGGTTTCCTGAGGCAGTCGCAAGCTGCCGCAGGATACTGCCCCAGGACAACGACACCGAGGCGTTCTTCCTTGCGTGCATCAGCAAGAAGGAGCAGGCGTGCTGAGCCAGGTCAGGGACATCTGCCACCGATTCGGGATATCCGAATCGGTGTTCAAAGGGCTGGTCGACATTCAGTTGCAGGATACGGTGTTTGTGGCGACCGAGGATGTCATGAGTTTCGACCTGGTCAGGCCGATGCGCAGGGGCCTGAGGTTCTGCAGGATGTTTCCGCGTTCGGTAAAGCCCACGACATTCGCGATGCAGGTGCTGGGCAGGAGCGCGACCAGGAACTGCATAGACGTGGACAATCAGACCGCGCGGCAGCTGGTCAACGGCAGCCAGGTCGAGATAGATGCCGGTCCTGATGTGGAAAACGGCTTTGTGCTGATACGTTGCCAGGGGTTCGTGCTCGGGACCGGGCTGTACAAGCGGCCGCTCCTCAAGTCGCAGATACCGAAGTATCGACCGGTGGAGGAATGATGACCAAAGACTGCAAACAGAGCGGCAGGACAGCGGTTCTGTTCTTCCTGCTGTCACTTTCTTTCGGAGGAACCAGAGCCCAGGTAATCGACACGGTCTTCTTCCTGCCCGACAGCTTTGTCGGAGCCAGGCAGCCGAAAGCGGTCTGCACCCAGCGGTTGCTGAACAAGGCATACATCGGAGGCAGGGGCGGGACACCGGCAGTGGTTGGACTCGACGTCGCAGGGATGAACAAGGTCGCCCGTTTCGGGATGAGCGAGGACGTCGAGATGACAGTCTGGAACTCGGAAACCGACGTGGTGTATGCGTTGGGTCGACATGAGCTCCTGGTCGTCGACCCGAACGCGGACACCGCGGTTGCGAGGCTTGGCTACGGCAGCGGACCCGGACTGGCGGCTTGGTGCTCGGCTACGAACGGTCTGTACGTCGCGGACGCGCTGTACGGCAGCCTGCTGCGGATCGACGGCACGACCCACCAGCCGGTGGATTCGGTGGCGGTGGCGCTGACCCCGGTGGCGCTGGCCGAGTACGTACAGGACAGCACCCTGTACGTGGCCGGACGCGAGGACGTGGTGGCAGTGGTGGAACAGGCGAGCGGAAGTGTGAGGGCGGTCGTCGATGTCGGCGATGCGCCGGCCGCACTTGCCGTGAACGAGAGCAGGGGCTATGTCTACTGCGCCGACCGGCTTGACGGGACGGTGAGCGTGATTGACGGGGCAGGGGACACGGTGATTGCCACTGTCGGCGTGGGTTCCGGGCCTACGGCTCTGGCGTTCGACCGCTCCAGGTCGAAGCTGTACTGCGCGTGCAGGAGCGCAGGAGCGGTATTCGTGGTCGACGGACAGAACCATCAGGTCAGGCGTGCGATCCCGGTCGCTTCTCCCCAGAGTCTGGCGCTTGACGAGTCGGCGGGCAGGCTGTACGTGGGCTCGGTCGGGACAAGGCTGTGCGCGGTGGACACCGATGCGGACACGGTCGTGGCGCAAATGGAGACCGGCGGCGACTGCCAGGCGATCGATGTGTGCCCGGGGCAGGCGACAGCGGTCGCAACCAGCTTCTCAAGCGGCTGGGCGGTCCTGGTTCAGGACGACAGCCTGAAGGGCCGGGTGCAGATCGCCACCAGCTTCCCGCGCGACGCGCTGGTGGTCGGCAGCAAACTGTACGTGGCCCAGGAGCGGGTGAACCGGGTGGACGTGGTGTCGCTGCGCGACTATTCGGTTCTGGCCGGGGTCGATGTCGGGAAAAGGCCATACTCCTTGAGCTACAGCGAGGCGTCGGCCAAGGTCTATTGCGCATGCAAGGACGAGGGCAGGGTGGTGGCTATCGACGCCGGCGCGGATACGGCGCTGGCGTGGATCGAGGCCGGCAGCTCGCCCCATGACCTGGCCTGGGACCCGGTCGGCGACAAGCTCTATTGCGGCAACTACGGTTCGCCCGAGCTGACTGTGATCGACTGCCGGCAGGACACGGTCCTGGCCAGGGTTGAGGTGGGCCGGGCAATACGCAAGGTGGAGTACAACCCGGTGAGTCGGAAGATCTACCTTGCCTGCCACGATTCGAACTTCTTCCAGGTCATCGACTGCTCGACCGACGCGGTGCTGGCGTCGATCTCGACCGGAGGCAACCCGTGGACCATCGCGATCGACCGGGAGGACAACTTCGTGTTCGGAAACTCGAGCTGGGGCGGACCGGTGATATGCGGATACGGGGATACTGTGGTCGGCGAGATCGGGGACGTGTTTTATGTCAAGGGTGCGTGCTGGAACCCGGTGAACAACCTCGCCTACGCGGCGATGAACTTCTCGGATGTGGTCCTGGTGATCGACGGGCCGAGTCACAGCGTGGTGCGCCGGTTGCCGACCCGCGACTATCCGGCGGAGATGGCGTCGATGCAGGGAACCGGCAGAGTGTACGCGATCCACGCCTACAGCAACCTGGTGACCGATGCCGTGACAGTCATTGAAGGCGACAGCCTGGTCGCTGAGTTGACGGTGCGTCCCAGCCCGGTGGTTCCGGTCGCGGACCATGCTCGCGGCAGGGTGTATGTGCTGAGCGGTGATGCGAGCTGCGTCACAGTGATAAACGACGGCCCGAGCTGGGTCCTCGAAAGACCATCCGAACCGGGGAGCGCAATGAGTGCCCTGCCGAATCCGTTCAACCGCAGCGTGACGTTCCGAGGGGCAGGCGGTACGGCCGGGAGCGTGCGGATTTTCGACGGGTCGGGACGGCTGGTGAGGGCCGTCCCGGCAGGCCGGGCCGGGAATGCGGACGCGACCTGGGACGGTTGCGACAGCCGGGGTCGGGAGGCCAGGGCCGGCGTATACTTCGTGCGCGCAGGCAGCGGCTTCCTGAGACTGGTGAAAGCCGAGTAGCGGCAGACCGTGCCTGGGAACGCAGGTACGGGCAGTAAGGTCTTGACATGCAGGGCGTTTTGGGTGAGACTTAATGTCCGCTTTTTCGGGGCCGTGGCGCAGTTGGGAGCGCGCTTGACTGGCAGTCAAGAGGTCACGGGTTCGAATCCCGTCGGCTCCACTACCCGAGGTTCTTCGACCTTGTCATCGAAAGGAGTGTCAGTGATGATCAGGAACACCTGGGCCGTTGCGCTGATCCTATCGCTCGCGGTCGTCATCGGATGCGCCCCGTCCGGGACCACGAAGTCAGGCGACGAACTGGCTGCCGAGCAACGCCAGGAAGCCGAGAAGCTGTACAGCATTGCTGCCGGGTACTACGGGCAGAACGACTTCGAATCCGCGGAACGCAACGCCAACGAGGCGCTCGAGACCGACCCTTCGTACTACGAACCCTACATCCTGCTGGGCAACATCGCCCGCAAGCGCCGGGACGCGGGCCAGGCCGAGCTCTACTACCGCAAGGCGGTGGGTCTGGACCAGAAGCGGGCAAAGGGGTACGAAGCGCTGGGTGACCTGTTCCTGGAGATGAGAAAGTACGACGAGGCACTCGAGGTGTACGACGAAGGGCTGGCGGTCGACGCCAGCTTGGCCGACCTGTACAACGGCAAGGCCGAGGTCCTGCTTGCCCAGGGCAAGAAGCAGGAAGCCGAGCAGGTGTACAAGGAGGCAATCGCCAAGTTCCCGGACGACGTCAGCGTGCAGCGGCTTTGGGGCGAGTTCCTCTACGGAGAGGGCCGGTACGAAGAAGCGGTCGAAGCATTGAAGCCCTTGGTCGAACGTTTCCCCGAAGTCACCGAGCTGGCGATGAAGCTGGCCGGCGCGATGGCTGAAGAGAAGATGTTCGTTGAGGCGCAGGTGGTGCTGGATTCGGTAGTGGCCCGCGATCCTGAGAATGTACGTGCGCTCCTGATTCAGGGTGTCATCTACAGCAAGCAGGGCAAGTACAACGCCGCGGTCGAGCGTTTCAAGGCTGTCTTGGTACAGGAACCGACCAATGCCACTGCTCAAGTCTACATCGGGGATGTCCGCACCAAGCAGGGCAATCTGGGAGCGGCCGAGACCGCGTACCGTGATGCGCTCAAGCTGGAGCCCGGGATGGCGGCCGCCAATGCCGGACTGGGTGATGTGTATCGCTCGCGAGGGGAGGCAAACCGCGGCAAGGTCCTGACCAGTACCTCGACCGAGAAACTCAGGCAGGCCGAGACAGAGTACAAGACGGCCAAGACATACTACCAGCAGGCACTCTCGGACAATGCCTATGCATCCTATGCCAGGACGATGATCAGCAACTGCGACCAGAACCTGGATATCATCGGCAAGGAACTCTTCACCCGATAGGGGGTGTGCCCGGGCTTCACTCAACAGGCGTGTCCTGCTTCTCAACCAGAACTACGAGCCGCTCTCGGTCTGCAAGGCACGCAGGGCGCTAGTCCTGGTCCTGCTCCGCAAGGCCGAGCTGGTGGAGGACTCGGGGATGATGGCGCGCTCGGTAAGCCTGGCTCTGAGACTGCCCAGTGTGCTCCGGCTCAACTACTACGTCAGGGTCCGTCGCAAGGACGTTCCGCTGACCAAGCGCAACGTGCTGAAGCGCGACCACGGGACGTGCCAGTACTGCGGGAACCGGCACGGCGAAATGACCACTGACCACGTGGTTCCGAAGGCGATGGGCGGGACCGAATCATGGGAGAACCTTGTCTGTGCCTGCTCTGTCTGCAACGCACGCAAGGGCAACCGGACTCCGGCCCAGGCCCAGATGACGCTGATCCGGCGTCCGAAGAAGCCCCACTACTTCTCCTTTACCGTCAACGCGATGGGCCAGGTCCCTGATGTCTGGCGGCAGTATCTCTTCCAGAACTAGATTCCTGGTCTGCCTGTTCGTGATATGCGGTGCGGCATTCTCGAATGTCCAGGGTACCCGGATGAGCTTCGTGGTCGGAGGCGTATCGCTTGACGGCCTGCCTCCGAAGGTGGAGTTCATCGCCCGGTTCAGGAAGGGCGATACCGTCTGCTTCGACTCTCTGCCCGGCGAGGTGGCGAGGCTGAAGATGGTGCTCCGGGACCAGGGGTACCTCTGGTCAGACGCTGCCGCCGACACGGTTGAAACGGACAAAGGCACCCTGTTGAGGTTTGCCGTCTCGGCCGGTGAACGGGCAGTCATCAACAGGTGGTCTGTTGTCACCGACGACCAAGGCATCAGCTCGGACATCGCTTCGATGCTGTCGGGTCCGGAAACCCCTTTCACCAGCAGGGTGCTGGATGCGTCTCAGGCCCGGATCCTGGGCGCTCTGGAGGGGAAGGGACACCCTCTGGCGACTGTCGAGTTGTCGAGCGTCTCAGAGAGCGCCCACTACGTCAGTCCGGTCCTGTCGCTCAGGGTCGGGCCGCTGGTCGTGCTGGATTTCATGTCCTTTGTCGGCGATTTCGCCGCGTCCCGGCGGGTCCTGCTCAGGGTGGCCAGATTCGAGCCGGGCAGGAGGTTTTCGCGCCGGCTGCTGTCTTCCTGGAGCCGCAACCTTGAGCGCAGCAGGCTGGTCGCAGTGTCGGGCGAGAATCTGGTCGCGGCCGACGGCGCCCACGGGGTGGAGCTGCAGCTCCAACATCGGCGGAGCAGCCGGGCGACGGGCGGATTCGGGTACTCCCCTGACATCGAGCAGCGCTTCACCGGCATGGTCGACGTCGAGCTGCGGAACATTCTCAACACGGGACGCAGCGCCCAGGCGCGCTGGGAATCGTACTCCGGCCGTACCTCGTACTACCTGAGCTACACCGAGCCGTGGCTCCTGGGCTGGTGGTTGAGCCTGACCGGGACTGCAGAACATCGGGTTCAGGACACGACCTTGTCGAACACCAGGTTCTTCCTCAACGGCGATCTGCAGGCAACACCCGACCTGACTGTCGGGCTGGAGAGCGGCTACAGTCAGGTCGCAGGCTCTGATACGGCCGACCGCAGCAGCACGCTGTGGGGAGGGACAGGGCTGGAGCTGGACCTGCGTGACCGGGACGTGCTGCCGCGAAGAGGCGCGCTGGTCAAGGTCAGGAGCACGGCGGGTGAACGGAGAACCGCGGCCGGACCCTCGAGCTTCATCGGACGGTTCGAACCTGACGTCGAACTCGTGGGGCCGGCGCTGGCCGCTCTTGTGCCGGTGAACTCAGGACACGTCCGCTATGTCCATTCGCCGACAGAGCTCTCCCTTTTCGAACAGGCGCAGATGGGCGGTGCCCGGAGCCTGCGCGGGTACCGCGAGGACCAGTTTGCGTCAACATTCGTCGGCTGGTGGAATGCGGAGCTGCACTACCGATTCGGAAGCGCTGCGGCGGTTTATCCTTTTCTCGACGCCGGTGTCCTGGATTCCGGAGACGGGTGGGATTTCGTTCCGGGCTACGGGCTCGGGCTGCAGGCGCGGACCCGGATCGGCCTGGTCGGCGCAGACTACGGCATTGCGCCCGGCGAGTCGCCGCTGAGGGGCAAGGTACACTTCAGATACCAGACCGACTTCTGATGTCGACGGAGACAGCGGGATGAGCGTGCTCCAGGCGCTGGCGCTCGGGGCGCTTCAGGGCGCAACAGAATTCCTGCCGGTGTCCAGTTCCGGGCATCTGGCGTTGCTGCAGCACGTGTGGAGCATGCCGTCAGCCGAGCGGATGGCGCTCGCAGCTGCCCTGCATATCGGGACCGCGCTGGCGGTGCTGGTCTTTTTCAGGAGGCAGCTCTGGGAACTTGTTGCCGGCATCGGCACCAGGGACAATGTCCGGAGGGCAAGCGGTCTTCGAATGGCGGGCTACATGGCGCTCGGTTCGCTGCCGGCAGCGGCGGTCGGTCTGGCCCTGCGGGATGCCATCGACCAGGCGTTCTCCAGTCCGCTGCTGGTCGGAGTGATGCTCTTCGTCACCGCAGGATTGCTGCTTGCCACTCGCTTCGTGCCGGAGCGGGGACGGAGAGTCTGTTGGTGGGTCGCGTTGAGCATCGGGGCGGCTCAGGCGGTCGCGATACTCCCCGGGGTGTCCCGCTCGGGCGCGACGATTGCACTGGCGCTCTTCCTGGGAATGAAGCGAGCGGAGGCGTTCGACTATTCGTTTCTGCTGTCGGTGCCGGTTGTCATCGGGGCCGCGGTGCTGGAACTGGCGGGGCTTGACTATCGGATTCTCGGGATTCTTCCTGTTGCCTCGGGCGTTTCCATTTCGTTTCTTGCCGGACTGGGCGCGCTGATGCTGCTGCGGCGAGTCGTGGCCGGCAGGCGGCTGCACTGGTTCGCGTGCTACTGCGCAGCCATCGGAGCAGCGGTTGTGCTGTTGCTTCGCTAGACCGGATCAGCAGAGCTGCTGAATCTCCGAGTCGAGGACGGTCACCCGGCGGTCCCGTTCCAGGAACCCGAGTATCTTGGTCATCGCACTCTGGGCCATCCGCCACTGCGTGTTCACCGTGACGATTGCCAGCCTGCTCCGCTGCCACTTGTCCTGGCTGTCGTACTCGCAGACCGCGACGTTGAAGCTCCGGCGCAGGCGTTCGGTCAGGCTCTTGGTCACGCGGCGTTTGTCTTTCAAAGACCGGCTTCCGTCGACGTAGCAGTCGACGGTCAGGAGGCCCACGGTCATTGCCTACCGGGCGGATTCCGGGGGAGCGGTGCGCCTGACTTCCTCGACCACGTAGAGCTCGAGTATGTCTCCTTCGACAAGATCATTCATGTCCTCGAGACCGATCCCGCACTCGTAGCCGGCATCAACGTCCTTGACGTCATCCTTGAATCGCCGGAGCGAGCTGACCTTGACGCTGGCGACCTCCTCGTTCTCCCGGAGAACACGAACGAGTGAATCACGGGTGACCTTGCCCTCCAGGATGTAGGAGCCGGCGACGACGCCCTGGCGGGGTATCTTGAACACGCGGCGGACTTCCGCGCGGCCGAGCTGGACTTCTTTCTTCTCCGGCTCGAGCAGGCCGAGCAGGGCTGCCCGGATGTCGTCGATCGCGGCGTAGATGATCCGGTACGTCCGGATCTCGATGCCTTCTTTCTCGGCCAGCTGCTTGGCGTCCGGCAGCGGGCGGACGTGGAATCCGACAATGATTCCGTCCGAGGCCTGTGCCAGGAGCACGTCGCTGCGGCTCACCGGCCCGACGCCGGTATGGACGACCCGGACTTTGACTTCTTCGATCGACAGGCCCTCCAGGGAGTCGCGCAGCGCTTCGGCCGAACCCGATACATCGGCCTTGAGTACAATCCTGAGCTCCTTGGTCTGGCCTTCGGCAATTTTGTCCTGGAGCGTTTCCAGGGTCACTTTCGGGCGGCTGGCGCTGAGAATGCGATCGCGTTTGGTGAGGAAACGCTTCTGGGCTGTCTCACGGGCCATACGTTCGTCGGCGACTACATCAAACCTGTCCCCGGCCTGGGGCAGACCCGAGAATCCGAGGACCTGGACCGGTATCGACGGCGTCGCCGCGTCGACGCGGATGAAGTTCTCATTGAGCAGGTCGCGCACGCGTCCGTGGTGTTCGGCCGCCACAAAGGGATCTCCGCGCCTGAGTGTGCCTTCCTGGATGAGTATTGTCGCAATGCTGCCGCGTCCGCGATCTACCCGGGCTTCGATGACAACGCCGGTTGCCGGCCCTTCGGAGGGGGCCTTCAAGTCCAGCTCGAGGCTGAGTACCGAGATGCCGTCCAGCAGTTCCTCGATGCCCTGTCCGGTGACTGCCGACGTCTCGATGCAGAGCGCGTGGCCGCCGTATCCTTCCACACCCACTCCGTGCTGGGACAGCTGGGACTTGACTCTGTCCGGGTTGGCGTTGGTCAGGTCTGACTTGGTGATCGCGACTATCATCGGTATTCCAGCAGCCCGGGCGTGGTCGATGGCCTCCTGGGTCTGGGGCATCACTCCATCGTCGGCCGCGACAACGAGCACGGCGATGTCGGTGACCTGGGCGCCTCGGGCGCGCATGGCGGTGAAGGCCTCGTGGCCGGGGGTGTCCAGAAAGATGATCGGTTTGCCGTCATAGTGGGCGACGTAGGCACCCGTGTGTTGGGTTATTCTGCCGACTTCCGATTCCGCGACCTTGGTCTTGCGGATGTAGTCGAGCAGAGCGGTCTTGCCGTGGTCGACATGACCCATGACAACAACCACCGGCGGCCGGGGAAAGGCTTCTCCCCGTTCGACTTCGGCTTCGGCCTCGGTCTCCTGTTCGACACTGATCCCGCACTCGTCCGCGACGAGCATGATCGTGTCGATATCGAGACGCTGGTTGACCGTGGCAAGCAGACCGATCTGCATGCATTTCTTGATGACTTCGGCGGGTGAAATTCCCAGAGCATGGGCGAGTTCGGCAACGGTCATGTAGGGGTTGACCTTGATGACCTGTATCTCGTCCTCTGACCCTGCGGGCCGGCATTCGCGAACCGGCTTCTTGTGACGAATCTCACGGCCGTGGACCTTGACCATGGTCTTCTTGATGCTCTGGGCTATCTGCTTTTCGTCCACGTCAGGGCGCGGGTGACGAGACTGGCGGGCAGGACGTCTCTTCCGGATCGACTCCTTGAACTGCTTCTTCTCCTTTCGGAGTCTCTGCTTGGCGGCCTCGAACTCCTCGTCCGAGATGTACGAGGTATACCCTCGAGCCGGGAAGTCGAGTTCCTTCAGAATGGCGATCAGCGCCTCGCTGGAGAGGTTCAGTCGCTTGGCGGCCTGAAAGACCTTCAGCTTGCCCATACTCTGTCGCGTATCGCCAGCTTCAATTCCTCCACGGCTTCGGCGGTCTTCTCGGTTGTCCTGGTGAGTTCCTCGGGCGTGGTGTTGAGGATGTCAAAGGCGTTCTTCATGCCGGCGGCCTCGAGCCGCTTCCGGAGGTCGTCGTCGAGCTCGAGTTGGTCGATCGTGACCTTTGAAGCCCTGTTCATCAACGCGCGGTTGCGGTAGTCGCTCTCTTTCAGGACTTCGATCTTGGTCTGGACAAGGAGGCTTGCGAGCCAGACGTTCTGGCCCTTCTTGCCGATCGCGATTGAGAACTCGGCATCCGGCACCACCACGACGTACGTCTCGCCTTCCTTTATGACTTCGGACACCTTGGCCGGGCCCAGGGCGCGGGCCACGTAGATCTGCGGGTCGCGGCTCCACTGGACGATGTCGACCTTCTCTCCGGACAGCTCCTTGATGACGTTTTCTATCCTGGATTTCCGATAGCCCACGCAGGCGCCGACCGGGTCGACTTTCTCGTCAAGCGACGTCACCGCGACCTTGGACCGGAAGCCGGGAGACCGCGCGATGCCTTTGATCTCCACCACCCCCTCCTTGATTTCGGGGACCTCCCGGACGAGCAGTTTCTTCAGGAACTCGGGGTGGGTCCGCGACAGGTACACCCGAGGTCCGATCGGCGTCTTCTCGACGCGGTGCACGTACGCCTTGATCGGCAGGCCTTGACGATAGTGGTCGCTCTTCAGCTGTTCGCGGTTGCTGAGCATTGCCTCGATCAGCCCGAGGTTGACAATGATTTCTTCCCGTCCGATCTTCTGGACCGTCCCGGTGACGATTTCGCCCTTCTTCTTGCTGAATTCGTCGTAGAGCTTTGTCCTCTCCGCCTCGCGCAGCTTGAGCAGCAGTTCGTCAGAAGCCTTCCGAATGGCGATGCGTCCCAATTCGTCGAGCGGGAGTTCTGCTCTGACTACGTCTCCAACCTGGGCTGACGGGCCGTACCTGAGCGCATCCTCGAGCGTGATCTGCTGCCCTGGATTGTCGACACGTTCGACGACCTGCTTGGCCAGGTAGACGCGGATCTCGCCGGTCTCAGGGCTGATCTCGACGTCAGCCTCGGTCTCCACCCCGAACCGGCGCTTGAGTCCGGTGACGATGCTGGCCCTGAGGGTTTCGCAGACATAGGTGATGTCGACGTTCCTGATCCGGGCAATCTGCACGATCAAGTTGGCAATGTCCTTATTCATCCTTCAATCCTGTTTGTGGCCGCCGAACAGCTCAGCACTGGACACCGTGGCATGTGCGCGCTTGATGCGGGCGAAGTCAATCCTGACTCTGCCGGCAGGGTCCTTTCCGCCGGTCGCCAGAACTATAGGGGCCTTTCCGGCGGTTGCAAGTGTGCCGTGTAACTGGCCGTCCTTCGTCGCCATGTAGGCTTGGCGTTCAACTGCCGCGCTGAAGTGCTCGGGGTCGTAGAGCGGCTCTCCAATCCCCTGGTTTGAGGCCTGGAATGAGCATCTTCCCCACGGAAGGTCCAGGGCCTCAAGTCCAGGTGACAAGTGTCGTAAGAAGTCTGTGCATGCGTCAAGGATGTTGCCCGTCTGTCCTTTGACTAGGGAACTGTGCGTTCTGCCCTGGAGTTCGGCACGGCAGACGCGATGACCCGGCTCTGCAGGGACAGCCTGCACGAGCCGCATGACACCGTGCGGCAGAGGGTCTTCACAGCGCTTCACCGACCGATTATAGAATTGCGAGTCCTTCAGTCAAGGTCACTGAGAGTCATCCGGCTCCCCACCATGTGTCGCACCCAGCTATGATACCGTGGCAAAGAGACTTATGCCGGCTTCGGACTAGACGTGTTCGACTGTCGCAACGCCCGGACAGGCTCTGCGTCGGTTGCATAAAGCTTCCAGTCATAGTACCTTACGACAGAATGACAGATGGTGGGCGCGCTGGCACGCAGCATGCTCTATGGGCTGGTGGTGTTAGGAAGGGGATGAGATTGAAGGGAGTGCCCTACATGTCCTCGGTTCCTCCGTTTGGCGACGTTTTGGGCCACTCTGAGCACTCCCTTCTCGGCATTGTGTTCTTTCACAACTCGGATTTCAGCGACCTGCCGGGCCTTGTGAGATTCTCCTTGCCGCATCGCACAGACGGATAGGAGGTAAGCAACGATGGCTTTCACCTGGCGCATCACTGAGGGGTTTCACGCCATCTCAGCCTCTCGCCGTTGTCTCTGCCTCCGTCTTTGCTGCCTTCTATCCGTCTCAAGATTCGCTCGAAGGGCAGATGAGCATCCTCAGGCCACGAGGAATATCGCGGACCTACAGCCGAGTGCTTAATGAGCGTCGCTGGGAATGGCACTAAAGCGACCGCTGATCGGGGAATGGTCTTTGCACAGCGGCACTCAACCTATCGCAATGAGGTTCGGCCTACCCTCAGGGTTACATCGGTTGGACTTGGCTTAGCGTCCGCACCATTAGCGGGGCCGGCATCTTGACTTCCTTCTCGGGACTTGCGGAGCCCGGTCCTGTCCTCCGCAGTACCCGGCCCCAACTGGAGTTTGCCCGGCAGGTCGCGAGAATTGAGCTGCCATACGCCTGAAGGGTCGTTCGTCACATTGAGGATGCCGCCTCTCACAAACCAGGCCCTCAAGGACGCTCGCAGGGTACGGCGGCTCTCAATTCCTGAATAACGGAGCGCGCTGGAGCAAGTGCCGGCAGCGCTCCGTTCTTTTGCGGACCTCAGACCCCTTGACTGCAGGTGTGAATCGGATATCCTAGCCGACTACGGGGGTGTAGCTCAGCTGGGAGAGCACCTGCTTTGCAAGCAGGGGGTCGACGGTTCGAATCCGTTCACCTCCACTGGCTAAGTGGCGTGAGGTAAGGCCTCTACAGTCACAGGCACTTGTGCCGTCCTTCGGGAAAACCACCTCGGAGGACGGCACAAATGCGTCACAGAGACGGAGACCCACAGAACGTCAGTCGTCTGGCCGAGATGGATGCCGAGAGAGCAGGTAAACAGACACTCTGCTTCGGCACAGTGAGGGGATAGGGCGGCGGGTGGCCATGCTTCCGAGCTGGCTGCGGCGCTTGACAAGGCAGCCGTGGGGCTGACAATCGAC
>CP070680.1:397028-399831 GCA_020352555.1 Caldifarciminota bacterium
ACGGCCCTGCGGGCCTCGCAGTGACGGGCTGGCTGTCGGCTTCGGGGCGTCAGCGGGTCGTCATTCCGCTCGCAGCCTCCTGTCCTGTCGAGCGCGCTGTCCGATGGACAGGTGCCATCGAATGGCTCACAGAGCGAGTCGAGGAATCTCTCCGCTCAGTGCTGGACTATGACCTTCCTTGAACCCTTGGACCCTGGAACCCTCGAATCCTCTCTTACGAAGTACACCCCGGGCGCGATGTGCCGGATGTCGTGGTGCCTGACGGCACCGCTCGCGAGCGCTCCGGGCAGTTCCATGACCTTCCGACCGGTCGCGTCCAGCAGGACGGCATCAGCGCCGGCTGGCAGCTGCAGCATGCCCCGGACAATGGTCGGACAGCTCACTGTACGGAATCCGGGCTTCCGGACCTTCTCGACCCCGACAAAGTAGTCCATCCGGTATACCGGGTACACCGCCAGGTTGCCGGCAAACGGCGTGCCGAGCCCGAGGTTGTTGGTCGTTCCGGCCTGGTCCTCGAGCGGTACCGCGGCCAGTAAGTTCTCGCCCATCATCAGCGAGTCATCGCCCCAGTTCCATGCCCAGGTGATGGAATCAGTGCCCTGGCCACTTGTGACCTCGGCCCAGTTCCATTCAAGCTGCACGGTGCCCACCCGGTTGGCCGCACCCAGCATGCCCGTCCAGTTGGGAGTCCAGCGATTGACCGCCTTGCCGGTAAGACGGGGCCGGGCCAGAGCCGTGGTGTCGCCAGGCAGCCGGTCGAATTCGGCGCGGACTTCCGTGTCATTGTCCCGGACCTCGGTGAGCACGGTCACGTTGTCCCCGCCGTTGTTCGCGACATAGACCCTGCCAGTGACCGGGTTGACCGCCACGGTGTGGGGCCATCTGCCCGCGGCCACGGTCAGCGTGCTGTTGGTGGCTCCGTCGATGACTGTCACGTTATCGCTTTCGTTATTCGCGACGTAGACCCTGTTCAAGACCGGGTTCACCGCCACGCTGAAGGGGACGCTGCCGGCGGTCAAGGTCAGCGTGCTGTTGGTGGCTCCGTCGATGACGGTCACGTCGTCGCTGCCCCGGTTCGCGACATAGATCTTGTCGGTGACCGGGTTCACCGCAAGGGCCTCCGGGCCATCGCCGGTGGCTACGGTCAGGGTGTCATGAGTCGTTCCGTCGATGACCGTCACGCTGTTGCCGTACCGGTTCGCGACGTAGATCCTGTTGGTGACCGGGTTCACCGCCACGGCGCAGGGAGCCAAGCCCGCAGCGACGGTCAGGGTGTCATGAGTCTCGCCGTCGATTGCAGTCACGTTGTCACTCCCGCAGTTCGCGACATAGACTCTGTTGGTCACGGGGTTCACCGCCACGGCCCAAGGGTCCGAGCCTGCTGCCAAGGTCCGGGTGTTGTTGGTCTCGCCGTCGATGACCGTGACGTCATCGCTGCCGGAGTTCGCGACGTAGACCTTGTTGGTGGCCGGGTTCAACGCCACGGCGCAGGGGTAGTCGCCTGCGGGCACGGACAGTGTGTCCCTTGTCGCGCCGTCGATGACGGTCACGTTGTTGCTGCCGCAGTTCGCGACATAGACCCTGCCGGTGACCGGGTTCTCGGCCACCGCACAGGGGGCCGTGCCGGTGGGCACCAGAGCCGTGTCACCAGTCGCGCCGTCGACGACGGTCAGGTTGTCGCTGTAGTGGTTGGCGACGTAGACGTTGTTGAGGACCGGGTCCACCCCCACGGCATATGGGTAGTCGCCTGCGGCTACGGTCATGGTGTCAACGGTCGCGCCGTCGACCACGGTGACGTTGTTGCTGTAGTAGTTCGCGACGTAGACTTTGTTGGTAACCGGGTTCACGGCAAGGGCATAGGGGGTTGAGTCTGTGGGTACCAGGGTCGTGTCATGAGTCACACCGTCGATGGCGGTAACACTGCTGCCGTAGTAGTTGGCTACGTAGACCTTGTTGGTCAATGGGTTCACCACCACGGCACGGGGGTAGTCGCCTGCCGGCACCGAAGTCGTGTCGTGAGTCGCTCCGTCGATCACGGTGACGCTGTTGCCGCGGTAGTTGGCGACGTAGACCTTGTTGGTCGCCGGGTTCACCGCAAGGGCATAGGGGTTCGAGTCTGTGGGCACCAGGGTCGTGTCATGGGTCGCGCCGTCGATGACGGTCACGTTGTGGCCGTAGTAGTTGGCGACGTAGACTTTGTTGGTGACCGGGTTCACGGCCACGCCATAAGGAAAGCGGCCTGTCGGCACCGAAGTCGTGTCGTGAGTCTCGCCGTCGATCACGGTCACGTTGCCGCTGTAGTAGTTGAGGACGTAGATCCTGTTGGTGACTGTGTTCACGGCAACGGCACGGGGGTATCGTCCCACGGGCACCCAGGTCGTGTCGTGAGTTTCGCCGTCAATGACGGTCACGCTGCTGTCGAAGTAGCCCGTGACATATACCTTGTTGGTGACGGCGTTCACCGCCACGGCATAGGGGTAGCGGCCTGCGGGCACAAGGGTCGTGTCGTGAGTCACGCCGTCGATCACGGTGACGTTACTGCTGTAGTAGTTGACGACGTAGACTTTGTTGGTGACCGGGTTCACGGCCACCGCATAGGGGTAGAGGCCTGCCGGCACCGGTGCGGTGGCGTTGGTCGCGCCGTCGATTACGGTGACGTTGCCGCCGCGGAGGTTCGCGACGTAGACCTTGTTGCTGACCGGGTTCACGGCGACGGCATAGGGGTACGAGTCTGTGGGTACTGTTTCGGTGACCCAGTCAGCCGTTGCCGGCACTGCGAGCGCGGCGGCGAGCATGCAGACAG
>CP070680.1:399931-401145 GCA_020352555.1 Caldifarciminota bacterium
GACTGCGCGTCCTCCTCGCCCCAGTTCTTGACCCAGGTCTCGACTTCCACCTCCTCGCCCGGGTTGATGACGCCGTCGTTGTTGCCTCCGGAGGAATCGCCGACCGCGTGGCGCAGGTACATGACGTACGGCCCGCTCGACGGCAGGGCCTGCGCTGCGCCGAGGTAGGGCTCGAGGTCGTGGCCGGTCACGGTGATGTACACTGAGTCGGGTGCCAGGTTGTTGACAGTCAGCGTCACCTGCCCGTTGGCGTCGGTGTACCCGGCCGCAAACACTGTCGTATCCAGCTTCGCGGCCGCGCACACCATCGCGTCCGGCACCCCAGAACCGTCCACGGTGACCGTCACCGATATCGGGTAGTTGCCCAGCGGTATGACCGGCGGGTGCGCGACCGTCAGCTCGGCCGGCTCGTGTGCGTAGATGTCTATCGCACCGTCGCCGATCATGTTGTACATCTCGAAGTAGCGGCGCGTCATCCCTCCGGACCCCATCTCCTCGTAGTACTTCAGCTTCGCCTTGTTGTACCCACCCATGATCCAGTGATAGGACGAATCGAACGTGAAGTCGAACACCCTCCGCTCGAGCGTGTCGTCCTCCTCCCAGTACGAGCTCACTGTCGAGGCGATGTGGGCGATTCCGCCCCTCTGGCCGTTGCGAATCCACGCCTCAGAGAAACACTCCGGGCTGCTGCTCGACGCGTAGTTGCCCGACAGGCAGGCATAGGTCTGCACATAGGGAATCATGTCGGTGTTGGTCAGGTTGTGCACGTCGCTCAGCCCGAAGCCCGGGTCGGCCCAGGACGTCGTACTGCCGTGGCCCGAGTACGTCACCCACGAGCGGCCGGTGTTGATCGCGGTCGTGATCGGCGTGCCCTGGCTGTAGTAGAGCCACATCGAGTCGCACTCCACGCCCATCGGCCGCAGCTTCTGCATGACGTACCGGTGTGTGCTCTCGGCGACCTGGTGGTTCCCGCCGTCCGAGGAGGCGATGAAATACGCCCGGTTCAGCCACGCTGTCCCGCCAGTACCGGTGTTCTGCTCGTAGGTGACGATGTTCGCGACCAGCGTGTCGAGCTGGGCCTGGTTGGTGACCGACGCCCGGCTCAGGTCGATGTCCGGGAAGTAGTCGCTGCCTTCGAGCATCGCGAAATTGAGGTCAGTGTTCGGGTTGCCGGTCCCCTGCCCCACGAAACAGCCGATGCTGTCCACGTCACC
>CP070680.1:401245-402612 GCA_020352555.1 Caldifarciminota bacterium
GTAGGTGTTCCCTTCCACGACGTCCTCGTCCACGTACCTGAGCTGCTCCCCGGTCCTCAGGTACGGGAAAGGCGTTGCCTTGAGGAACTCCTGCTCATCAGCTGCCCTGCGATAGACATTGAACCCAACGACGATGTCTGCCTGGCCCGCCTGCCACTCCGGATACTCCCACTCCAGGCGTAACTGTCCTTTCCCGACCGGGAGCGATGGCTTGTCGACCCGCTGGACAGGGCCTTTGTGCTTCCGGACAACGACCGTCTCTTCGATCCGGGATATCTCCTCTGCTTCGTGGTTGACGAAGCTGACCCGATAGGTGTACTCGCTGCCGGTCCGGGCTGTCGTGTCGACAAAGACCTTTCCCAGAACCGTTGCCACGCCCGGGCTCACCAGGCTCAACGCTCCGCCGATGCCCGGGTCTTTCAGACGCCGCAGCAAGGTGAGCTCCTCGTCCGGCTCGACTCCGACTGCCCGGGCAATCCGATCGTAGTCCTCCTCGCCGAGCATGTCCCGGGCAACGGAAGGGTCATCAATCGGCATCACCGGCTCACGTGACAACAACATGAACTCCTGCTCTTCCCGATCCCTGCGGTAGACCAGGAAACCGGCCATCTCTTTGGGCGGAGATGCCAGGATCACCGACACCTTGCCTTCGTCCGGAATCACGAAGCACGGCGGTGCCGTTGTCTGAGCGGCTACCACAGTGGCGAGCAGCGCAACACAAACTTGCGGCATCGGGAAGTGTGAACGGTGATGTCTCAGCATCTCTTCTCCTACTCGACTGCAACTCGCGATTCGCTCTGGGCTGTCAGGCCCACGCCGTTGACAGCCTTCACCGTGATGTAGGCAGGGGCGGCTCCGAGCTTTGCCCTGACCCGGGTCTGCGTTCCGGTGCTGGTCCATTCAACCAGGACTCGGCGCACCTTCTTGAAGTCCGGATACGGACCAACGTCCTCTTTCTCGATCTGGTACTGATAGTCGGCCACACCCGACTGGTTGTCCGAAGCCGACCATCGCGCAGAGAAAACAGAGTCCCCGGGCGTGTAAGTAGCGCTGGAGATCGATGGCCTCGAAGGCGGAGTCGTGTCGAGGAACGCGACCACGCAGGAGCCTGTATCCTGGCTGTGGAGCCGAGCGTGGTTGACAGCCCTGATGGTGAAGAAGACTGTGTCACCATTGCTCACTGGTAGCGGGCTGGCACGGACTCGGACGGCCCGGGGCGGAATCGTGTCCCAGTCTCTGAGCTCGGTACCCAGCGGAGTCCGGCCCAGGCAGTACACGTAGTGGAGGATATCCGACTCCCGGTCCTCGGCCGCTTGCCAGCGGGCAAGCACCGTGTTGGGCACCGGGACCCGGGTCTGGGCCAGATA
>CP070680.1:402712-404040 GCA_020352555.1 Caldifarciminota bacterium
AAGGCCAGGGATGCCGATTGCAGGTTGGTGGTGACCGACGGCGTTTTCAGCATGAGAGGCACGGTCGCCAACCTGCCCGAAATCGTCCGGCTGGCGAAGAAGCACGATGCCAAGGTCATGGTCGATGACGCTCACGGCAGCGGGGTGCTGGGCAAGACAGGGCGGGGCACGCTGGAGCATTTCGGAGTCGAGGGGCAGGTCGACATCGTCTGCGGCACCTTCAGCAAGGCGTTCGCGTCTGCCGGCGGTTTCACCGGGGCGCGGGCCGAGGTCGTCAGCTTTCTCAGGCTCTGCTCAAGGCCGTTCATATTCACCGCCAGCCCGCCGCCGTCTGTCGCGGCCACCGTGCTCGCCTGTCTGGAAGTCATCAGAGATGAGCCTGAGCTGCTCACCAGGCTTCACCAGAACTCAGACTTCGTGAAGACCGGACTCAGCGCTGCCGGTTTCAGGCTCGAGCCGACGATCACGCCCATCATACCGGTGCTGATCGGCGACGACGTCAAGACATTCATGCTGGCCGGCGGGCTCGAGGAAGAGGGTGTGGTGGTGAATCCGATCGTGCCGCCGGCTGTGCCGAAGGAGAAGTCGCTGATCCGAATCAGCCTGATGGCGACGCTGACCCAGGACCAGCTGGGACAGGCGGTCGAGAAGTTCAGCAAGGTGGGCCGGAGACTGGGCATCATCTAGCTGACTGGGCCGATGGCACATCACTGGAGGGGAGGGGTGTTGCTTGGTGGCTTGCTGCTGCAGCTTGCGATGACCGTCTCTGCCCGGGCAGCGGTGGACCCGGCAGATTCTGCCCGGCTTGACCGAGGTGCCATCCTGGTCAGCCGGCCGAACTCGGGCATGAGAGGAGTTGCCGGGGGACAGGCCCGCGGTGTGATTGAGGCGCCCATCGGCAGGGTTTGGGAGGTGCTTAACAAGTCCAACGAGTTCAGTGAGTACATGCCTCGATACCTGGTGTCATGGCTTGTCGACAGCGGGGTGCTCGATGGGTTGCCCGACGAGGTGAGCCGTGTCGGTGTCGAGAAGGTTGCCGAGTCACTCCGTCTGGATTCGTGGATCGGTGACACGGTGTATTTCTACAACGTCCTGGACATGCCGTTTCCGATCTCCGACCGCTGGTACCTGCTCAGGATGACCCGCGACCATGCAAGTCACAAGATTGACTGGACCCAGGTTGTCGGCAACACCAGGGTGAACTTCGGTTCCTGGCACCTTGAGCCTCTGGGAGTAGGCGACAGGACCGTTGCCACGTACACGACGTTCTCTGACCCCGGCATCATGCTTCCGGGTTTCGTGACCAGAATCGGGCTCGACTACGCATT
>CP070680.1:404140-411575 GCA_020352555.1 Caldifarciminota bacterium
GATGTCGTTGTCCACGGTGATTGCGTAGTTCTGGATATCAGCCGGGATCGGAGCGTTGGGCACCGGGACGATGGAATCAGTCAGAGGAGCACCCGGCGGGGTGTCCACCTCGATAAACTCAGCATCAAGACCTTGAGCGATCTTGGCGGCGGCATCCTCAGAGAGAAAGCCACTTCTCACCATCCACTGCCGCGCCATCCTGCGGACGCCCTGTGCTTGGTAGGTGCGGAGGACGTTCAACTCCCGGTACTGATCCAGATTCCGGCTGACGAGGCTGTAGCCACGGAGCGGGGTGTCGGGGTCACGGCTGAAATAGAACGGGATGATGGGCACCACAGGGCGTCCAGAGGCGCTCTTGTAGGGGATACCTGTGGTTTCGTGGACGATCTCAGTCTCCAAGTCAGACTTCTCTGACTCAGCATCGGCTTCATCATCAAGAGCACCGACCTGCACCTTGACTCCAGTGAACAGGTAGTCCTGCCCATTGGCGTGATCTGGAGACCAGATCAACAACCGATCTGAGTGGACATCATAGATCTCAACGACCTTGATCCACTCAGCATACGGGGAGTCAGCGGTCTGCATCTGACCCATGTTGACTTCATCGTCGGTGTAGTTGCCCGTCGCTTCGATCCACTTGGTGTATGCCCGTGTGCGGAACTGCTCCCTGCCCTTGCCGTACCGCGCCATCGCTTCTTCGACAGGCATCAGGTAGGTATGACCCACCCAACGCTGCTGTGACCACGCTGGAGCCGTGCTGTCAACGATCACCTCCCACGGAGGGAGCGCCGAGCAGGAGACACGCTTGAGCGGGTCTACAGACTCCACAGGAGCCATCTTGAGGAAAGCGCAGGGGTAGATGAGAGCCAGCCGGGTCGCGTCCTCGATCTGCTCCCTGACCGTCTTCAGGAACAGGTTCGCTGTCGCCTCTGCCACGTCAGGGTTGCCCCGTCCACGGATATCCGGCGTGACGAACACACTCGGATTCTTGGCGTACAAACTCCCAAGATACGATTCAACGACAGCGTAAGCCTTCGGCAGTTCAGTTCTCAGGATGTTGTCCATGTACGGAGTTTCTTTCTTCCAGAACCTCGTCATGTACATGGCGCGGCACTCTCGGAGATGATCCCTGCGGTGATTCCAGTACGCATCGTGATCATCGCAAATCTGCTGGATCTCTTTGGGTGTGAGCATGATTTACGTCCTAAAACGGGAGGGAATGAGAGCGGATTCTTCTTGCTCTGGATGCAGAGATGAGGTCATCAATCCGTGTTCTGGTAGAGGATACCGCACTTGTCCGGTAAGTGCTTGGTATATCACGAAGACACCGATACGCGAGAGCCATAGCAATCGCGCAGTCGTCGTGCTGCCCCTTCGGAGCCTCTGGAGCGATCTTGCCCTGTGGGATGGTCAGTGCCCTCAACTCCATCCACGTCACCCTGTCCATGATCTTGATCACGGGCAGGGCTTCTCTGAGCGTATCCAGCGCGTCCAGTTTGCTCTGGAGCGTGGTCACCCACGGCTTGTTCTTGCCGCTCATCCACTGATTCCTGTAGGAGCAGTTGTTCAACTCCAGCAGGAAGGCATGACCGTGGTTGTTTGACTCTGCCAAGATCATCGCGTTGTTGTATCTGGTGGCGACCTGAATACAGCGGTGTGCCCACTGAGCCGGGGTCACGGTGTTGTTCCGCTCTGTGTAGACGGGCTGCATGGTCGCCACGGAGACAACGCACAGGGCGCTGTAGTCCCCTCCTACGCCTCCTCCGATATCCACTCCCATGACGTACCTGTCCTGACGGTGCGGTGCCTCTATCTCCCTGCCAGTGCGTGTCCCGTGCAGGTTGAAGTCCACCACCTGTACGTCGGTCAGGATCTCCTCTCCGTAGTAGCCGCCCTCTCGACCCAAGAAGCAGTCATCAAGACAGGCAGGGTATTCCCTGCGAAACTTGTGCTCTCCGATGGTCTTGCTCTTGCGCCTTCTCCAGTGCAACTGATTGCGCGTCAGTCCATACAACTGCTGGAGTTGCTTCTCCCCGTCCGTCAGGGTGAAGTCAGCCGGGATCATGGAGTCGTCGTCCTGATACGCCGGATGCTCCCACCACCATAGAGAGATCACCTTCCAGCCGTTCTCCGGTGCTCCTTGCACGATCTGGCTGAAGTGGTCACCCGGCACGTTGGCGGTGCTCTCAAGGAGCAGCAGACCCTCTCCTACGGCTGCGTCAGCCTGAGCGATGACCTCCTCCAGATCAGGAGCAAACGCTGCCTCAGACACCACACAGGCTTGCGGCTGGAAGGATCTCAGTCCCGTAGTTGATCTACTGGTGAAGGACTTGATGCAGGCACCCGTGTCCCCGTAGATGATCCTGTTCCGTGCCTTCGTCTTGATGGGTCGCTGGAGCAGGGTGGGGAGATCATCAAGCCACCGCTTGTTGTCGTCCAGCAGAGCAGACGCGGAGTCTTCTCTCATGGAGAGCAGGGCGAACATGGCTTCATGGGGTGTCTTGTAAGCCATGTGATGCAGGACGAGTTTGCAGCCCGTGGTCGCCGCTACCTGCCGTGCTTTGATGACCGCGATCCTGTTGTGTCCCTGCTCGACGGCTTCAAAGATCTTCTCCTGCATGGGGAGCGGGTCAAAGGGGATGAGTTTCTTGCTCTCCTTGTCCTGCACCTGATGCAGTTTCGCAAAGGTGTCCACAGGTGCAATCAGTTGCGCGACCTTTGCCCTGAGATTGGTCGGCACCTTGTCAGGGATGAACACTACTTGACCATCCGTAGGACGTTCTCAAGTTCCTTGAGGTTGTTCTCGGTGACGGGATCAGCGTCGGTCTGGTCGGCTCGTTTCATATGCAAGCGAGAGAGGTGATCGAGGGACAGACGGAATAGTCCGGGGGAGAGGTGAGACTTCTCTCCGTCCAGAAGACACTTCTCATGCTCCTTCACAATCCACCAGAACAGGCTTTCAATGTCCTGATCCTTCAGTGCAGCCCGTAACTCCCTGTCGCGTTTGCGGACGTACTTGGTCGGCATGGAGCCTCCTTTGCGTATCCTCTTTATACACCTTGTCTCCACCCGTCAGCAACCCACTTTCATGTGCCCTTGTGCCCCTTACAGGGGGAGGTGTCACCTCTGGTGACGCCTGATGACACCCCGGTGTCACCTCGTTGATCCCGGTGGTTGCTGGGTTTCTTGCCCCTTGTGTCGCCAGTGTCGCCTGCTTTGGCTCTCTTGCTCAAGGGAATAAATGTAGTCTTTAAACTAAAAATCTCCGCTCACGTTCTAAGGAAAATAGGTGTCATAGGTGTCACTACCCCTCGCAGATGCAGCAGCCACGGGGGTTTACGGTGTGTCGTGTGGGGTGTCACTGAGGTGTCATCAGGTGTCACCTCTGCTGTGTAAGAATCACGCTTGACTTTGTAAGCAGAACGCTGTATTCTTCAGAGACACCCCACAACGGAGAACCACGATGATGAGCGACGAGGATTTCAAGAGGCTCATGGAGCCAACCCTCACGGAACCAGAGCAGCAGGATTCCCTGCAAGCCCTGCGCTGCGAGAAGGTCGTCGTGTCCTTCCGCATCGAGCGGCACCATGCAGAACGTCTGAAGCGACTGGCGCAGACCGGAGGCATCTCTCAGGCAAAGTTGTTGACCATGATGATCAACAAAGCGGATATTACTCCTGCTGTCCTTCGCTGGAAGTGATCCCCCCACAAAAGTGTGCCCCCGGAGGAACCACCCTCCGGGGGCATGACAACAACCCCATGACCCCCAAACCTTAAGAGGCACAATGGATACCTTGAATATACCCGTGATCTACCAAAATGTCCATGTAGGCATCAACTCTGAGGTTCTTTTCGACCTCATTCAGACCGAGACTCTTGACCCTGAAGCAGCCCTGCGTGTCCGAGAGCAGGGTCTTGTCCACCTCCCCACTCTGGCGGCGATGAACGGTGGCAAAGTCCCTCTGACCTTTGAGCAGCGGAGCGGTCGCTTCTACACGCAGTCACCCTTCCCCTTGCAGTCTCTCCCTTCTGCATGGCGTGGAGCCGTCACCGTCAGCAAGCCGGACTACACGCTGATCTACGCTGACTGGAAAGCCTGTCACTGGCAGATCCTCGCCTACGGCTCCAAAGACGCGCAACTGATTGCAGACGTGGAGTCTGGTGACCTCTACGACCTGTTCCGCCCCAAGAAGGTGACGGAGGAGGAGATGAGCAGGAAGGCTTGTAAGGTCTGCTCCTGCGCGTACCTCAACGGTGGTGGTGTCCCTGCCTTCACGAAGGCTCTGGACGGCAACCTGACGCTCGCCAAGACCGTCAAGGGGCATATCGCCACCCTGCTCAACACCCGCTGGCCTGCTGCCCTCGCCAAGTTGAAGGAGTTGAGGCAGTTGGCTGTAGAGAGCGGGTGGACTGACAAGCAGTACGGTGCCGCTGGTGTCGCCCTTCAGTACGCTGACGCTCAGAAGATGGTCAAGGTTCTGAGCGATGAGGGTCGTGAGAATCTTGGCATTGAAGTCGTCCTGCCCATGCACGATGGTGTCCTGCTCCAGTGCCCCTCTGAGGACGTTGACGAGGCTGTGGAGTGGGTCAAGCACACCATGACCAAGATCATCACCAAGAACGAGGAGAGGGCTGAGAAGCACTCTGACGTTCATGTTGATGTAGAGGTCTGCGGTTCTTCTTGGAAGGGCGACAACCCTGCCCTGATTGGTGACGATCTCCGGGTCAGAGCCAACACCGGGATCACGGAGCACGACAACCCCGCTGGTCTGATGCTGGCTGCTGCTGTCCATCACTCCGCTCTCAAGGCTGAGAAGAAGGGGCACCACGGCAACAGCAAGGTCGGCAAAGCCCTCAACCGTGCCCTGACCAACTCCGCAAACGCCCGTCAGTGGCTCAAGGGAGTCGAGCGGCGCAAGCAGCAGCAGTCCTCCGGTGACAGCAACCTGCCTGCCCTGACGCGCCGGACGAACGACGACGGCTCTGAGGGGGATATCGAGAACAGCCTGTCCAACCTCCAGCGTGTTCTCCGTGGTGATCCCACCCTGAATCTCCGGTTCAATGATTGGGATCTCATGGTCTACAACGGTGACGACCAGATTGACTTCAACACTTGGTTCGCGTCCTTCTCCCTCCGTCTGGAGACTGCCTACGGATGGAAGCCGGGATTCGCGTCCAAGACCCTCGACGCGCACACCGTCTTGGTCGCCAAAGAGAAGTCCTTCCATCCTCTCAAGGAATACGTCCTTGATCTGGAGTGGGATGGAGTCAACCGGGTTGATGACTGGCTCAAGATGGCGGTCTACGGCAAGATCAAGAACAGCCTGCTGCCTCACGATGATCCCGCTGCCTATGAGGAGGCTCTTTACGAGATGGTCAGCAAGGATGAGATCCAGTTGACCGGGATCTACGGCAAGCAGTTTCTCATCGCTATGATGGCTCGCCTGTTCGCCCCCGGACCTTCCTGCAAGGTCGATACGATCCTCGTCCTTGCCGGGATTCAGGGTGTCGGGAAGCAAAACTGCTGGAGGGCTTTGGCAGGCGACGAATACTACGCAGGCACCACCCTGAGCGGTGACCGGAAGGAGTCAGCACAGCAGATGCTCCACGCTTGGATCTATGAGGATCAGGAGATGGCGTCGGGGTCTGCTGCGAAGGAGGAGCAGAAGAAGGCGTTCCTGTCCGACAGCACTGACTTGGTGCGTCTGCCGTATGGCAGGGCTGCTCAGAGGGTTGACCGCCACTGTGTCATGGCAGGGAGCACCAACACCCCTGAGAGGCTGCTGAAAGACCCCACAGGCTCCCGTCGCTACAACGTGGTCAAGGTGCCCAAGTTTGCCCATCTGCCCGACCACCATCCTGACCAGCCCCGTATCGACGTGGAATACATTCGTGAGAATCGGGATCAGTTGCTCGCGGAAGCCTACCTGCTCTATACGAAGGGAGAGAAGTGGTGGATTGACCGCGAAGACCCGCTGTTCTCTCTCCGTGCGGAAGTCAACCAGCAGAAGTTTCAGTCCGATGATCCCCTTGCCTGTCATGCCCGTCAGGTCTTCCGTAAGAACGGAGGCGGCAAGGACAACAAGATCACGACCATCGACTTCGCACAGGACTACGACCCTGAGATCAAGAGCAAGGATATCGTCCGCACCCGGCTGGGTCATGCCGTCACGGAATCCCTCAAGGCTGCTGGCTTCCAGACCTACCGCACGGGCAAGGGACGGTTCTGGTACAAGCCCATCCCGTATGGCACCACTCCCATCCCCGGCAGGGACGGACTGACTGGAGTAAGCAGCACGGGAGGCGGCAGTTGGGGGGCTTTCAGGGATCTCTGAAAGAAAGTGCTTGCAAATGTAAGCAGACTCCTTTAATGTAAGGGTGAGGGTCGGGAACGGCTCTCACCCTTCGTTCTCTGACAACCCCAAACCAAACCAAACCAATGAGGTTTCTCATGGATACTAAGACGTACACCATTGTCGAGGTCACCACGCTCGGACAGGCAGTTGCCTATGTCACGATCTTTTGGGATCGCTTCGTCACCGTCGCCTGCGAAGGCGAAACGGAAGACGGACCTGCTCCCCTCTCTCCTGCACATAAGCAGCGGCTCGTCAGTGCAATCCAGTGGCTCTGGGACAACGGACAGACTCATGCCGTGGATCACATTATCCCGGCTGACTTCTGGCCTTACCTGCTGAACACGGCGTCCAAGAACCGCATGGACAGCAAGGCTGACTGATCTCGACAACCTACCGGGGGCGGGTGGTGCCCCCCAACCCCAAACCTCAAGAGGAAAACAGAAATGTCTTCAACGTACTACCACAACGGGCAGAGCAAACATGCCTCCCACGCTGAACAGATCACCGCTCACCTCATGTCGTGCTACCCCCGGTGGGTGCCCACCACTGAGTTGATCGAGGTCACCTCCAGCATGAACATTCAGGCGCGGATCACGCAGGTTCGGGACGTTTACGGCAGCACCTCTCTGGAGTGCAGCCACCGTTCTGAGGAAGCCTACTACCGACTCTCGCCTCTCGCTCCCCGGCTCCCTGTCACCAAGAAGAACCGGAAGCGTATGATGGTGCCCTGCGAGGGGCTGAGTGACCACGACAAGTCCGTGATCATGGACTTCGCTGACTTGATCCTCTCCTGCAAGCAGCAGGGCTTCAACGAGGACGAGATGAGCATGGTTCTGGACGGCGCTCGTCAGGCTGTTCAGCAGGTCGTTGACCTCAACGCCATCCCCGATGATGGTCTTGACTGGTACACCGCCCTCACCACTGACTTCCGGGAGTGCTGAAATGGAACACCTCTACTTCGGAGCCTTCGTCGCCTTCTGCTTCATCCTGCCTTCGATCATCTCGACGTACTTTTCCAGCCGGAACAGTCACGATATGGACACCATCAAGAAGGTGATGGATTCACTCAAGAAGCAGCA
>CP070680.1:411675-419030 GCA_020352555.1 Caldifarciminota bacterium
CGGCATGCCCGAAGGCAACACCGCCCTGGCCCAGGCTGCTATCTACCTTGCGCTCGCGCCCAAGTCCAACGCGGTGTATGTCGCCTACGGCAAGGCCAAGAAGGACGCGCTCGAAACCGAAACCCAGCCCGTGCCCCTGCATCTGCGCAACGCGCCCACCCGGCTCATGCGCGAACTCGGGTACGGCAAAGGCTACAAGTACGCACACGACTTCGACAACGCCGAAGTCGACCAGCAGCACTTCCCGGCCGGGCTCGAAGGCCGCAAATACTACATCCCGACCGACCGGGGTTTCGAAGCCGAACTCCGCAAGCGCAAGGCGAAGAAGAAAACCGGTCCTGACAAGTAGGGGCCGCCCGCAGACCGCGGGCGGCCCCTAGGTCTCCGCCCTGTCTACCTTGCCCTGGTCAGCACCACCTTGTGGGTAAGCTTCTTGTCCTTGGCCTCGAGCGTGTAGAAGTAGATGCCCGGAGCCAGCCTGCGGCCAGAGTTGTCGCGGCCGTGCCAGACGGTCACATAGACCCCGGTTTCCACCGTCCGGTCCACCAGCGTTGCGATGCACCTGCCTGATATGTCATAGGCCTTGAGCGAGACCCGGCAAAGGGTCGGCACCTGCCAGCGGATGCGGACCGGGCCGGAAGCAGGATTGGGCGCCGGCCGGAACAGGTCCACGACAAGAGGCCTGCCCGACTTTGCGATGCCGGTTCCCACCACTTCATCGGCCCCGATGCAGGGCGTGGAGTCCCGCAGCTCGCCGTCGATGTCGTACGGCACCTCGGCCATGGCCAGTCCTGCGTCGATGCACGGGGACCCGGCCAGCAGATGCAGGTTGGTGTCAGACACGACCATCGGGTCCGCGGCGATGCTGTTCGAGTCCAGACCCGTCGTGTCCTGCCATTCCTGCAGAGTCAAGGGATAGAACACGCGGCGCGGATTGACGGTATCCTCATTCCAAAGGCAGTTGTAGTCCGACTCGAGGCCTTCGTTACCGTAGTAGTAGATCGTGCGGAAGTTGGCGCGGTTGTAGACGATGTTGTTCATGACCCGGCAGTTCCGGCTGAAGGCCAGTTGGATAGCACAGCCCCACTGGCCGCATATCGAGTTGTAGACCAATGTCAGGCTGTCGTGGTAGTAGAGATAGACGCCGTCCCTGTAGCTATCGGTCGAGATAACCATGTTGTTGTAGATCTTGTTGTTCCTCGTGTAGGAGGTCGACACGCCGTACCAGTACAGGCCGTGAGACCAGCGGCTCCGGATGATGTTGCCCGCGAACACGTTGTTGCACCCCCGGTAGATATGGATGCCGTAGCCGTACACACCGTTGATGTTGCTACCGACAATCGAGCAGTTGCAGCAGCCCGAATCACTCCCCGTGTAGTACATCCCCAGGCCGTAGTACCCGCTAATGGTCAGGCCCCGGATCGTGACGTTGTGGGCGCTCGTCATCGTGACCGCCGGGGTCAAGACTGCCGAGCCCTGGATGACCGGAGTCTGGCCATCGACGGCCTCCATCGTGAAGTTGAACGTGTCGCTGCCCACGACGTTCCCGACGTCATCAAGGTCCAATTCACCCTCGTAGGTCCCGGAATAGGCACGCAGCGCTATATCGCCCCCGAACCCGCGCGCACAGATGTCTTCCCAGGCCTCGAGGAAAGACACGTAGTCGCCTGAGTCAGGGTTAGGGTGGATGTAGTAGGTACCGGCCATGGGTGCGCCCTGGCCGGCATACTCGTCCGCTCCAATGTCCGGGCTCGAGTCGCGCAAATCCCCGTCGATGTCGTACGGTATGTCTGCCATGGTCAGAGCCGAACGTCGGCACGGCGATCCTGCCTGCAGATGGAGGTCGGTCTCTGAGACGAACTTGGGGTCGCGTTGAATGCTGTTGGTGTCTTTCTGGTAGTTTGCCTGCCACTCGGCCAGCGTCATTCCGTTGATTACCCGGCCCAGCGTGTCGCCCGACCAGAAGCAGTTGTAGTCCGAGACCAGCTCGGTGATGGGGACATAGTACTGGTACCAGGCGCCGTAGCCGCCGCAGAGGATGTTGTTCTGCATGTGTTCGTAGCGGCCATAGTGGTCGTTGAACCCGTAGTACCCGCCTCGGGTCGAGTTGTAGAAGAGCCTAGTCGAGTCATGCTGGTACATGTACATGCCGTAGCCGGTGCTCGAGAACATGTTGTTGATGAACACGTTGGCGTCGGCGTAGTAGCTGTAGACACCGTAGTAGCCGGAAGCCGGGAACTGGTTGCCGATTATCGAGCAGTGGCTGGCGTAGTACATGTAGATGCCGTAGTAGGCACTGATGCAGTTGTCCCGTATCACGCACCAGTCGCAGCCGTCTGAACCGCTGTAGTACATCCGGATGCCGGAGTTCGAACCGGTCGAGATGATGTTGAACCCTTGGAGCGTCAAGTTCTCGGAGCCGGTCATGTCCCCGCCCCGAATCGTCACTTCCTCCATCGAATCGGTCCCGTAGAACCGAGGCTGGAGAGCAAGCTTGTAGCTGCCGCCCGCGCCATCGCCGACCACCACCCGCTCGTCGTAGGCGCCTTCTGCAACGTTGAACGTCACGTCTCCGTTGGCACCCCGCAGCATCAGGTCGTCGAGCGCGTCGGCGAAGTTGCTGTAGTCGCCCGAATCCGGGTCCTGGTGGATCAGGTACGGACCGGACATCGGGCCACCCACACCTGTATACTCGTCGGCTCCGATGTCCCGTACCCCGTTGCGGACGGTGTCGCCGTCGATATCGAGCGGGAAATGGGCAATCGCCAGCCCTGAATCGACGCAAGGCGAGCCGGCTTTCAGGTGCAGGTTGGCCGGACTGCCGACCAGCGGGTCGCGGTAGATGGAATGGGAATCCAGGTCCGCGTAGAACCGCCACCCGTCAAGCGAAACCGCACCTGAACCCGAGTGGTACGCCGGTCGCGGGTCGGGCCAGTAGCAGTTGTAGTCGCATCCTGCGGGCGGGCCGCCCCCGGCCTTGTAGAGCGGATAGGTGCCGTCGCTCAGGAAGATGTTGTTGTAGAACTCCTCGTCGTAGCCGTAGTAGCTGTAGTACCCGTGGGTGCCGCCGTAGAACGTGTTGCCGTAGACGTAGGAGTTGAGGTGGTAGTAGTGATAGATGCCGTAGTTGGTGCCGTTCATCATGTTGACCGCGATCGTGTCGTAGTAGGAGTACGAGCCCGCGGCGTTGCGGTAGGCGTAGATGCCGTACGAGCCACCGGACGTAATGTTGTTGCCGACGACGTAGCGATAGCCCGAGTAGTACATGTACAGGCCGTGGCCGCCCACTCTGATCCGGCACCCGATCACCCGGCAGCTGTCAGAGTAGTAGAAGTACAGGCCGTAGCCCCCGACGCTGATGTTGCAGTTCTCGAAGACGGTTGAAGGACTGCGGAGGGCGTAGCAGCCGTAGCTCGACGCTGCGATGGTCTGGTTCCTGACCTGAGTGTTGTGCGAGTAGTAGATGTAGTAGCCATAGCTGGCGCTCGTAGAAGTCGCGATGCCGTCGACCGTGATGTTGTCGGTGTAGTGGATGTGCCAGGGATAGCTCGAGTATTCGACCGCCACACTCTCGCCCGGCGCCGCCTTGAACATGACCTCGACCGAGTCCCAGGGTGCGTTGTCGAAATACGCCTGTCCGGTGTAGGTCCCGCTGTACATCAGAAGCGTGCACGGACCGACTACGCCGTATGTCATCAATGAGTCTGCCGCCTCGGCGTGCGACGCGAAGTCACCGCCCGAAGGCATGATGGTGTAGGTCCCGCTGTACTGCCCGAGCGCAAGCCCCACGCACAGCAGCAACAACAGCAGGAATCGACCGGTCAGATTCCTGTCCCCCACTCTATCACTCTGTCTCTTTGTCTCTCTGTCACTCCACCTTCTCATGTTTGCCTCCCTGTTTGCTGGCTCATTGGGCTACCTCACGCCGGTCAGCACCACCTTGTGGGTAAGTTTCTTGTCCTTGGCCTCGAACGTGCAGAAGTAGATGCCAGGAGCCAACCTGCGGCCGGAATCATCGCGGCCGTGCCAGACCGTCACATACACGCCGGTCTCGACCATGCCGTCCACCAGCGTATTCACGCATCGGCCCGATATGTCATAGGCCTTGAGCGAAACCCGACTGAGACATGGCACCTGCCAGCGTATCCTGACCGGTCCGGAAGCAGGGTTGGGCGCCGGCCGGAACAGGTCCACGACAAGAGGCCTGCCCATGCCTTCAGCCATGCCCGTGCCTACCCACTCATCCGCCCCGATACAGGGCGTAGAATCCCGCAGCTCGCCGTCAATGTCATATGGGACCTCTGCCATCGCGAGGCCAGAGTCGATGCACGGCGACCCGGCCTGCAGATGCAGATCAGCCACCGATACGAACATCGGGTCTGCCGCGATGCTGTTCGAGTCCAGACCGGTCGAGTCGCGCCACATCTGCAAGGTAAAGGGGTAGAACACGCGGCGGGGATTGGCGGTATCCTCAGTCCACCAGCAGTTGTAGTCAGACTCAAGCGCCGCGTTGCCGTAGAGGTTCACGTTGCCGTAGTAGATGTACGGAGTCCGGTTGTACACAGCGTTGTTCTTGATCCTGCAGTTCGGGCTGTAGCCCAGCAGCACGGAGTAGAACCAGGACCCGTACATCGAGTTGTAGAGGAGCTGCAGGCTGTCGTGGCGCAGGAAGTACAGGCCGTAGCCGCTGTTCGAGGTCGAGGTGATCATATTGTTGTAGAACCTGTTGCCCCTCATGCAGGGCGCAGAATCCGAGTAGGAGTAGACGCAGTAGTACCCGGCAGAGGTGATATAGTTGCCCTCGAAGAGGTTGTTCCTGGCGCGGCCGTACAGGTAGATGCCCGTGTACTCACCGTTGACCCAGTTGCCCTTTATCTCGCAGTCCTCGCAGCCCTGGTCTCCGGCGTAGTACATGTAGATGGCGTAGTAGCCGTTGATGGTCAGGCCCTCGACCCGGACATGCCTGCTCCCGATCATCCTGATGCCGTAGCTCGTCGTGGTGGTCAGGACCGGCCTTGCGCCCGGCACCGCGGCCAGGGTCAGCTTGTATGAGCCGTTCTCCAGACCCGAGAGGTCGATTTCGCCCGGATACAGCCCGGAGTACGCAAGGAAGGTCACGTCACCTCCGAATCCGTAGAAGGAGAGGTCTGCGAGCGCTTCGAGGAACGATACGTAGTCGCCCGAGTCCGGGTCAGGGTGGATGTAGAACGTCCCGGACATCGGTGCGCCAACGCCCGTGAACTCATCTGCCCCGATGTCCGGGCACGAGTCGCGGGCATCGCCGTCGATGTCATACGGTACGTCGACCGTGGCCAGGGCCGCGTCCCGGCACGGCGACCGGACCTGAAGGTGCAAGTCGGTCTCTGAAACAAACCTCGGGTCCGCAACGATGCTGTTCGAGTCCTGGCCCGACAGCTCCTGCCACTCCTCCAGAGTCATGCCGTTGATGACTGGGCTTAGCGAATCGCCCGGCCACCAGCAGTTGTAGTCAGATGTGAGGGAGTCATAGCCGTGCAACCACGCCACAGGATAGTATGGCGAGTCGATTGTGTTGCACACGACGTTGTTCCTGAGCTGGCAATTGTCGCTGTAGCCAAGTTGCAGGCCGTAGTACCACCTGCCGAGCATCGAGTTGTAGAGGAAATGCAGCCTGTCGTGGTAGTAGAAGTAGCTGCCGTAGCCGTAGAGAAAGGTCGAGACGATCATGTTGTTGTAGATGTGGTTGTCGTGCGTTCTACCCGACGGATGGCCGCACCAGTACAGGCCGTAGCAGCCGCTGGTCGTGATTACGTTGCCCGCGATCACGTTGTCGCAGCCGCGGTAGATGTAGGTGCCGTAGTAGCTGCCGTTGATGTAGTTACCGATGATAGAGCAGTTCGCACAACCCTCGGTCCCATAGTAGGAGTACATCCGCAGCCCGTAGTAGCCGTTGAGCGTCAGGCCCTGGATTGTGACATTCCGGGCGCTCGTCATGCTGACCGCAGGAGTGCTGCCGCCCGTTCCCTGGATGACGGGGGTCTGACCCTCGACCGCTTCCATCGTGAAGGTGAACGTATCGTTCCCGACGTGGTGGAGATCAAGGTCGCCCTCATAGGTCCCGGAAAAGGCCCGCAGCGTTATGTCGCCACCGAACCCGCGGGCACAGATGGCTCCCCAAGCCTCAAGGAATGACACGTAGTCACCGGAATCAGGATTCGGGTGGATATAGAAGACCCCGCTCACCGGCGGGCCCGGGTCCCGCCACTCGTCGCACCCGATGCACGGGTCTGAGTCGCGCGTGTCCCCGTCGATGTCCTTTGGAATGTCCGGTACTGACACACCCGAATCCCGGCACGGAGACGCGGTCTTCAGATGCAGGTCGGCAGGCGACCTGGTCAACGGGTCATGCTCGATGCTGTTGTTGTCCATCCTTGAGTATGCCCGCCACTCGGCCACCGAAATCGCGCCGAAGCTCGTGTGGTATATCGCATTGTAGTTGCCGTAGAAGCAGTTGTAGTCCGAAGCGACTGGGTAGGCATTGCCACGGTCCTTGAACCAACCGTAGCGGTCTTGACCCCAGAAGATGTTGTTGTACATCGTCTCATGGTAGCCGCAGTGGTCTCTGAATCCGTAGTACTGGCCGCAAAGTGAGTTGTAGACGAGCCGGGTCGAATCGTGATGGTGGAGGAACATGCCGTAACCGGTGCCCGCGAACATGTTGTTGACGAATACGTTACCGGTGTTCGGGTCACCCGAGTCGCCGCACATGTAGACGGCATAGTAGCCTGAACCCTGGAACCGGTTGCCGACTATAGAGCAGTGGTCGGAGTAGTAATGCAGGGAGATTCCGTAGTACGAAGCGATGCTGTTGTCCGCAACTACGCACCAGTCGCACCCGTCCGAATCAGAGTCGTCTAGCAGGATTCCGTGGTCATCAGCACTGATGCTGTTGCCGAGCAGCTTGCATGAGTCAGAACGGGTCAGGTACAGCCCGTGAGCGTCGGCCGCGATGTCACAGCTGGAGAACTTGGCCTTGTTCGAGTAGTGGACGTAGGCGCCGTGAGACTCGGTCGATACCGTCCTGACTCCGTCGACCGTGATGTTGTCGGTGTAGTGGATGTGCCAGGGATAGCTCGAGTATTCGACCGACACACTCTCGCCCGGCGACGCCTTGAACATGACCTCGACCGAGTCCCAGTCCGCATTGTCGAAGTATGCCTGGCCGTAGTATGTGCCGGTGTACATCAAGAGCGTGCACGGACCGACTACGCCGTATGTCATCAATGAGTCTGCTGCCTCGGCGTGCGACGCGAAGTCACCGCCCGAAGGCATGATGGTGTAGGTCCCGCTGTACTGCCCAAGCGCTGCACCCACGC
>CP070680.1:419130-420902 GCA_020352555.1 Caldifarciminota bacterium
CGTACGTGGTGTGGCAGGACCAGCGCAACTCGCGCAACGAAATCTGGTTCGGGTCCAACGCCAATGTCGGCATACTGGGCAGAGACCCCGCGCGTACGGAGCAAGTCGTGATGGACACCAGGCCGAACCTGTTCTCCGGTGTCCTGACAATCAGGCTGCCGGGTCTGCTGACCGCGGACACGAACCTGCGCATTTTCGACGCGGCCGGCAGCTTGGTGCGCGAGTTCGAGAATCCGGGCCGGGCTCTCAGCTGGGACGGAAGAGACGGGTCGGGCAGACAATGCCCGCCTGGCGCCTATGTCATCAGGCTTGAATCCTCGGGCAACGCAGTCGCGAGCGGGAAGGTGCTGAAGCTCGAGTAGTAGGCGCGGTCGCTGATTCCGCGAGCCGGGTGAGCCGGGCGGTCAGCTACTGCTGCTTGGTCCGGGCCCTGGACCTGCGCTGACGTGCCAGTTCCTTGATGGTCTGGACAAGCCAGTCAACCGCACCCGGAGTCTGGAGCCAGGCCCGACCCAGGCTGAGCACCACCTCACAGGCTTCCTCCTTGCTGCCCGGGGAAACGGCCCAGCCCAGGTCAGCAGGTATCTTTCTGGGGTCGAGCATCACCAAAGGGACTTCCGGGTTGGCCTTCAGGGCGTCGTTCAGGGCGGTGCGGGCCTGGTCCGAGTCGCCCCAGTTGCGGAACTGAAGCAGGGCGCGGGCCCAGGACATGACGGCTCTAGGCTCGTCGTAACGGACCAGCAACCGGGCCATTCCGGCATCGTCATTGAGGTCGGCGTACCAGCCGACTAGCACGTAGCGCAGGCCCTGGTTGTCGTCCGGGTTCAGCCTGAGCATTTCCTTCAGGTGTCTGACCGCCAGCTCGCGGTCGCCGGTGGCCCAGAGGCACTGGGCCAGGGCTGACCTGACCCGCATGTACGGCCGGGTGCTGTAGATACCCCAGAACTTGCCGACGTCCTTGTCGAAAGGTTCGGGCCCAAGTTCCTCGCGGGCGACTTCGACCCCCTTTTCCAGCAGTGCCCGTGCCTGGGCAAGGTCCGGAGCCTCATCGGCCAGGACCTCGTAGGCGTCCGCGCACTGGGGCCAGAGCTCGAGCGCCCGGCGGGCGAGTTCGGTGCGGCGCTTCGCGTCCTTCTCATCCCAGGCTTGGTACACCAGGTCCTGGGCCTGGTGCTGCGGGGTCTTTTCGGGCGGCTTGATCCGGCCGGCATTGTAGTCATTCATGAACTGCTCGGCGTCCTCGTCGGACTCGAACACCTTCTCGTCCATTGCCCGGTAGAGTTCTGCGAACATCAGCTCCCGCTCACCCCTGCCGAACGGGCGTGGTCCGGTTTTCGTCCGCTTCCGCTTCTTCTTTGGACTCATCTGCCACCGAATCTACCGTGCACCCGGGCCCAGTCAACGGCGACCGCAGGAATGGAAGCCCGCAGACCGCAGCCGCGCACCGGCACTCAAGGCCGGGCGCCTACGTCATCCGGCTGGAATCTTCAGGCAAGACAGCCGCGAGCCGGAAGGTGCTGAAGGCCGAGTAGCAGGACCCGGCGCTGCAGCTGCCGGACCCAGGCGCTCGGCGGTCCGCCGTCAGCAACGGCTTGGAGGGGAGACGAGGATGGGAGCTTGGCTTTGGACTACTCGTCCAGCATCTGGCGTATGTGGCGGACAAGTTCGGGCAGCTTGTTCTGCACCACGTCCCAGACGATGTCCAGGTCGATGCCGAAGTAGTCGTGGATCAGGACGTCACGCAGGCCTGATATCCGGCGCCATTCGACGTC
>CP070680.1:421002-422813 GCA_020352555.1 Caldifarciminota bacterium
ACCTGAACAGCCTTGGGGACTACGCTGAACCGGACCTCTCGAGCTCTCACCACTTCTCCGTCAACCTCAAGCGCGAAGCTGCGCTCGGAACGTACCGACAGCGAGCCCGCAAGACAGCATCTGGTCTTGGGCAACCCCCGGAACCGCCCGTTGGACAGCGATACCAGAACCCTGACCCGCTCGAACAAGCTGAGGTCGTGGCACAGGTTGACCGCCAAGGTCCCGCTGTCCGGAGCAACCGGAGTGTCGTAGCAGAGCGACCCGGCAAAGTGGTGACGCTTGAGTATTCCAAGGTTGCTCACTCCGAAGCGCATTTCCTGTCCGTCGTCAAACGACAGTTCGCACGGGACATCCCTGAATCCAATCACTCCACGCAGCGCGGTCACGAATATGGCGGCCTCGACCCACAGCCGCTGAAGCGCACGGATGAAACGGGTCCTTGAGTTGAAGAAGGCGTTCGCTTCGGCCGTGATTCCGATGCTGGCATTGAGCAGGCAGCAACAGCTGTTCGCCCTACTGTTTCCATTGCGGTAGTCCACCCTGATGACGTCGGTTTGGACCGCGTTCGTACGGTCGATTCTGACCGGTGCCTTGCCGAGGAACACCGTTTCATCGAACGGCTTGTGGAAGTCATTGCTGGACCCGAGCCCGACCGCCCCGATTACGCAGCGGTCGTGTTCGGGGATGGCCATGATGGCATTGAGCAGCAGGTTCACGGTCCCGTCCCCGCCTGCGGCAACAAAGAACCTGACCCCGCGACTGAAGCTCTCGGCAACCTGACCACCGATACGGTCGGGTGCATGGATATATTCGACCAGAGGCTCTGCGAGCCGGCGAAGCACTTCGGGACGCACCCCCTCCCACCTCGACCTGCCGGTACCGTAGTTGCAGCCCGGGTTGACAAGCACCAGCGTGTCAGAAGCCACGGCTAGACCTGCGCCTTCTCCGGCCTTACCCTCAGGGTCAGCTCGAACAGACCGTAGAACATCACCGCCGGTATCAGCCACTCCTGTCTCATTGACAGGGAAATCGCCAGGCAGTAGAGAATGAACGCCCGCACAACATTCGCAATCGGGCCGTGAGACCTGGCCTCGTCGCGGGTCCGGTGGATTCCCGCCTGGGCGATAACGTTGACCGTCACTGCAGCGGCAAACACGATTGCAGCGGGCAGACTGAGCGGCTGTCCGAGGGCGACCGCGGCTCCGGCGAGCAGAGCGACCAGCACTGCCAGGACATCGCTGTACACCGCATTGGCCTTCCAGCCGAATACCACCGGAAAGGTCCTGTATCCGGTCTGGCGGTCGGCCGAGATGTCCTTGAAATATCCCATGACCACGAAATTGGCGTACCCGAAGAACACTGCCAGTACTGCCAGCAGGAACGCCAGCGCAGATGCGTCGCCCACACGGAAGAACATAGCCGGATTGTAGCCTCGGTCGGTGAGCCGCCCGATGACAGGCAGCAGGGCGACGATCCAGGAGTTCCACGGCGGTCCTCCCCACCAGCGGCGTTTGAACGGTGTGTAGGTCAGAAGACCGACAACCGCCAGGCCGGTGAATATGAGTGCGACAGGATTGAGTAGCCCCATTATCAGGACGCCGGCGACCAGCCCGGAAAGGCTGACCGCGAGCACGCGGCCCCGCGAAACCAGGCCCTGGACCAGCGGGCGATAGGGTGAAGATATCGAATCAGTGTCGGTCTGGAAGCAGTCGGTCAGTGCCTGGCCGAAGCCGTATGCCAGAAACAGCGGCACGAACGCCAGGATGATGCGCCAGAGTGCGGCCTGCTCAGCGAAAGCCAGCCCGACTGCC
>CP070680.1:422913-427900 GCA_020352555.1 Caldifarciminota bacterium
GTGTATGGACTGTACGGGCTCACCGACAAGGAGATAGCCATCGTCGAGGGTGAACAAGGTTGACGCATGGCCGAGCTGGTCTGTGATTGGAGCGAACGCGGAAAGTGCCATCGGATGGCACAACTCTACGGCCTGACAGGCAAGGAGATTCGGATGGTGGAGGAGGGCGGTTCCTGAAAAGCAGGCGCGAGGTTCCCTGTCTACGCTGGAGGCCGGATGAACTCCGCGTTCTTCACCGGTGCGTACGGAGCTACCTTGCCGGGCGCCAGCGCACTCTGAAGGATGCGTCCGCCGCATGTGCGAAGGAGCTCGAACGAGTCAGGCTGCGTCGGCCGGCTGGTCCCGGACGGACATTCAATGCTGTGTACACGCGTCTGCAGGTAGCGGTGCGCCAGAGACGCGGAGGAGGACGTGACACCCGCTGGTCTGCAGAGGAGCTGGTCGTGCTCGACCGGCACGTGCGCGGTGTCCTCACCGGACGCCACACCAGGGTGTCAGACGCTGCCCGGGCATGCTCGAAGGACCTCCGGCGGCTTGTGCCGAGGGCACGCGGCCGCCCGCGCCGCAGCTGCCCGGCCGTGTACCTGAAGATTCTCGCAGCGACCCGGGGTCGGCGTCGGTCGGGCATGAACACGGAGTGGTCGGACGGTGAGTTGAAGGTGCTGGAGCGATACGTCCGCCGGTTGAAAAGGGGCGAGTTCCCGGATGCACAGAGTGCGGCCCCTGTGTGCTACCGGGAGTTGATGCGGCGGTGGCGCGGGCTGTCGCCCGCACGACGAGGGCCGGTCCCCAGGACCGAACAGGCTGCACTATCACGGCTGTATGCTCGGGCCCGTGTTGCCGGCTGGAGAAGGCGGATGCCAAGGTGGTCCGACTCCGAGAATGCAGTGCTCGACCGCCACGTAGACGCCCTGCTGCGTGGTGTGTACCCGAATACGGCCGAGGCGGGCCACGCATGCTGGGAGGAGGTCAGAAGAGCAGGCCGCAAGGACGCAGGCCGGGCGGTCCGCCGAACGGTCTCGGCAGTCACCGACCGGCTGGTAAGACGGGCGACCGAGCGAGGCTGGTTGGGCAGTGTGAGCCGCTGGCTGCCGGAGGAACGCCGAATCCTCGACCGCCATGCCGGGATGATGGTTCCTTCAAGGAATCCGGGCCTGGCCGCAGTGGCTCGACGCTGCCGGGCCGAACTGTACCGTCTGCACCGGCGCCTGAAACGGCAGGACCCGGCCGCCTTTGCTCGCATAAGACCTCGTACGCCCCTGACCCTGAAGACTTACGTCATCCAGCGTGCCCGAGCGCTGGGACGCCGTGTGGCCGAACGATGGCATGGGGATGAGACACGCATCGTCGACCGGTTTGCTCGGGAGCTGGTCCGCGGTCGACTCAAGGACGCGCCGACGGCTGCGAGCCTGTGCCGCCGTGAGCTGCTGAGGCTGAGGCGCGGCTGGCGGGAGACCGACCCGGCTCGCTACCGTCGGACAAAACCCCGCCCCCCAGGAGGCGTCTACAGTCGTCTGGTCCGGCAGGCGCATGCACAGGGACGGTGCTGGTCCGGGACCAGATGGACTCCGCGCGAACGCGCCGCCCTGAGGCGGGCCGTGGACTGGTATGCGCGGAACCGCGGCATCAGGTCGTTGAAACCCGCCACGACTGCAGTCGAAGGTCTGCAGCTCGAGCTTGAGCAGCTGGGGAGCCTGCGGACGCTCGGCGCCTGCCGGCAGATGTTCTGGAAGGAACGGCGACTTCGGTTCGGATAGGGAAACCTGAGACCCGGTACTCAGAGTCGCGGACGCGATCCATCTCCTGACTGCTGACTGGAAGCCGCCGGCCGCTTTCCGCCGACCGCAGACCGCAGAGAATAGGGGTCAAGGGTCCGAGGGGTCCAAGTGTACAGAAGGTCGTGATTCTGCCGGGGAACCGGCAGGCTTCGCTTCAGCGCTGAGGGGTCCTTCGCAGTAGCCAGGCGGACCGGAGGCCAAAGCGGCAGCGGAGCCTGCCCCGAGCCCGCGTCCAGAAGAGATTGCCACCGACCCCAGTCCGTCGTGCGCAATGACGCGGGCGTGGGGGCTGCCGCAGTCCAAGGCCCTGCGCCATTGACATCCGGGCAGGGCGGAGTGGAGCCCGGACAGGGTTTCGGGGCTGGTTCGGAGAGTGAACATTCGGGGTTGACAGGGGGTGGGAGCGACGATATACCATCTGGGGCTTCGGGCGAAGTCCGTGGCCCCAGTCCGAGCCGTCCGGCTCCCGGGGCGGCCCAGCCGGCCGGCAGGCCAAGGGTCGCCGTCTCACTCGGAGGGTTCGTGAAGAACCTGACAACGATTCCATACGCTGCGCTCGCCGTCTCATTGGCATCCAACCGGTCATGTCGTGCGTGTAGTTTGTGCCGCTGGCGAACGGCGGTGCGTGGGGTCATCGTGAGAAGATAGGAGGAGGATGTGAAGCATACTCTGTCTGCACTGCTGCTTGTGGCTGCCGTGGGTGCCGCGTACCACTACGAGCAGGTCTGGATGCCGATGCGGGACAGCATCCTGCTCAAGACCGACATCTACTACCCTGACTCATCGTCCGCGCCCTGGCCGGCCGTGCTCTGGCGCAGCCCGTACACTGGCTACTGGCCCTACTACGGAACGCCGGCCTTGACCGATAGCATGGGCTACGCCGTTGTCCTGCAGTACATGCGCGGCTGGTGCGGGTCCCAGGGCGAGAGGACTATGTTCCAGACCGACGGCTGGGGCGCGCTGCGCGACGGGTACGACGCCATCGAGTGGATCGCGGCCCAGAGCTGGTCGAACGGCGAGGTCTGTATGTGCGGGTTCTCGGCAATGGGCATGGCCCAGTACTTGGCTGCAGGGGCCGCGCCGCCGCACCTCGTGTGCTGCTGTCCTGACATCGCCTCCACCAACGGCTACGAGCACTTTGCCTGGACGGGCGGCCAATTCCGCAAGGCCATAATCGAGGGCTGGTGCGGGCTCGTAGGAGCGCCTCACTTCATCGACAGCGTCTGCAACCATCCTGACTACGATTCCCTGTGGAAGCTCAACAATCTGGCCGAGCGGTGGGACAGCGCCGCCTACCCTATGCTCCACATCGGGGGCTGGTACGACTTCAACATCGAAGGCGCGCTCGAGGCCTTCCCGGCGATGCAGGCGAGGTTCCACAGCCAGAAGCTGCTCGTCGGGCCGTGGGGGCATTTCACCGGCTCGTCGCGCCAGCAGGGTGCCTTGCTGTACCCGGCCAACGCGGCGCTGCCCGACCGTTCACGCTGGGAGCTGAACTGGCGCTGGTTCGATCGCTGGGTGCAGGACAGTGCCAACGGCATCAATGAGCCCAAGGTCTGTTTCTACCTGATGGGCGACTGCGACACCGAGGATACGACCGAATGGAACTATTGGTGTGAGGCCGACACCTGGCCTTTGAGCGAGGTTGTCTACCGTGACTACTACCTGCGCGAGGACTGCATGCTCGATACCTTGCCGCCGAACGGCAGCTTCGTTGACACCTTCCTGTATGACCCGGCTGATCCCTGCACGACATACGGCGGCAAGGAGGAGTATGGCATGCGCCACGGCAAGGGGCCGCAGGACCAGCGGCCGATAGAAGGCCGGTCCGACGTGCTGGTTTTCCAGACTCCAGTGCTGGAACGTGGGCTGGCGGTCATCGGCAAGATTCGCTGCGTGCTCCATGCGGCGTCGGACCGGTATGACACCGACTGGAGCGTGCGGGTGACCGACGTGTACCCGGACGGGCGCTCGATGCTCATCACCGACGGTATCCTGATGGCACGTCACCGGCACGGGTTCGGCCGTGAAGATTCGCTCGTGCCCGGCGTGCCCGACACGTTCGACATTGATGTGGGCAGCACGGCGAACGTGTTCGCGCCCGGGCACCGGCTGCGGGTCATCATCTCGTCGTCCAACTACCCGCGGTTCGAGAAGAACCCGAACACGGGCGCACCGTTTCAGCGCAACCCGACCGAGTGCCTGGTTGCGACCCAGCAGGTCTACCGCACAGCCAGCTTGCCTTCGCACATGGTCCTGCCGGTCCACCCGGGCTCGGGAATTGAGGAGAGGGCGGAAGGCGGAAGGATGAGGGCAGAATCGAGAATGCCGACGGTTGTCCGCGGGGTGCTGTTCCTCGAAGGCGCACGGGAGGAGGAGGGCCGAACATCGTTGCTGGATGCCTGCGGCCGGAAGGTGATGGGGCTGAAGCCCGGTTCCAACGACATCCGTCACATCGCGCCCGGGGTGTATTTCGTGAGACAGAAGGAAACAGACTGCACCACCAAGGTCATCCTGCAGGAGTAGACGGAATGTCGAAGCGGTCCGATGCGGCGCTGCTGCTTGCGGTCCTTGCGCTGTAGTTGCCGCGCAGGTTACCTTCCGGCGGACGTACGGCGGCCCGGACACCGACGATGGACGCTCGGTGGTGCAGACCCGGTGGGTATGTCATCTGCGGTCGTACCTGGTCCTTTGGCGCTGGCGGGTCTGACGTCTGGCTCATAAAGACCGATGCTGGCGGAGACACTGTCTGGACCAGGACTTTCGGCGGCGCAGCTGAAGACGGCGGCATACAGGGGACGCTACTCGCATTTCCTGAGGTGTGTCAAGGCCGGGCGGGAGAGAGCGGAGCGGCATACCATTTCCTGACTGCTGACTGGAAGCCGCCAGCCGCTTTCCGCCGACCGCAGAGAATAGGGGCCGAGGGGCCCAGGGTCCGAGGGGTCGAGTGTGGGGAGGATAGTCATACAGATGTGACCGAGTGACTGGCGGGCGAAGCCCGCAGGCTGAGGCATAAGACCAGGAAGGTAGACCGTAGACGGAAGACGGTAGACCGGGCGACGACGAAGGACACCGGACAAATGCACAATGCCCAATGACCAAGGGCGACAGAGCAGAAACAGAGATCATTGTGACGCGGGAGGCGCTGACCGCACGGGGCCGACCAGAGGCAAAGCGGCAGCGGAGCCTGCCCCGAGCCCGCGTCCAGA
>CP070680.1:428000-429430 GCA_020352555.1 Caldifarciminota bacterium
GATCAGCAGGTCGTTGTGGCAGGACACCGCGCTCCGGACAAAGCTGGTCGCGCTGGCAGAGAAGACCGAGGAGCTGGACAGCCTGTACACGGTCGGGTCTGTGACCCCGGACAGCACAAAGCCAGGCACGGCCGAGGAGAAAGTGGTCAAGCTGAGCGAAGAGGGCAAGAAGGTCGTCAAGGAGTTTCTTGGCCTGCCGGTTCCGCTCGGCTGGAGCCGGAAGGCATTGCCCGGCACTTTCTACGGCTGGCTGCTCAAAGTCGTCGGACTGCTGGCCACCGCGCTCGCAGTTTCGCTCGGTGCCCCGTTCTGGTACGACATCCTCCGCAAGCTGCTCGGCCTGCGCAGGACCCTGAAAAGAAAGGAAGAGAACGCCACCGGCTGACATGCCCAGACCGGCGCGCTGCCCTGCCCACCAGGACCGGGCCAATCGGTGACTGACCTGACCGGCTGCCCCAGGCCGCGCCGCTCTTTCCCTGCAAGCCTGCTGCTTGTGCTGGCAGCACTGCTTTCCGGCACAACTGCCGCTCTGGGCAAGGAAACTGCCGGGACAGCCGGCCGGGCCCGGTCGCACGACAGCTGCCGGCCCGGCGCTCTGCCTGCGTCCGGGCCTGAGGCCAGGCACGCGGGTCCTGATGCCTTGGTCGTCTGCCATGTCGGCGGCTGGGGCGACGTTCCTCTCAAGCACGCCGATGACATGATGCCCATCGCGCTCGGCACAAAGGAGTACCTGGAAACACGCGGTCTGCGAACGAGAATCATCGAATACGACCGGCTTCCCGCCTCGCCTCTGGCCCGGCTCGTCATCACCGCCGAGCTCTGGGGTCTGCACTCCACCGGGGCCCGGAGGTGCGCTCGTCGGCTGGAGCGCGTCTTGGGCAAGCACCCGGACCTTGGGGTGGTGATGGTCGGTCTTTCCAACGGCGCAGCGTTCGCCAACTCGGTCATGGCTGAACTCGAAGACTGGACATCTGACCGGGTGATTTCGGTCGAGTGCGGGCCGCCGGTCTACTACGTTCCGGTCGAGTCAGACCGGATCCTGACCATCATCAGGTCGGGCGAAGACCCCCTGTTTTCTGAAGAACCTGACGTGGTCCTCAGCAATACGCTCGGCATCCTTGTCGAAATGGTCGTATCCCTGCTCAACCGCAGCCCGTTGTCGTTTGAAGCCGCGCTGCGCGAGTCCGGCCACGAGTACCCGTGGCCCGAAATCGCGGTCGAGGTCACCGGGCTCATCGACCGCTGGCTCGACGGCCAGACCGCATTTCCTGCCCGTTCGCCCTCAGACCCGAAATAGCCTGCGCAGGCCTCCTCCCACCGGCCGTAGACCCGGACTTTGGACTGCGGCAGCCCCCACGCCCGCGTCATTGCGCACGACGGACTGGGGTCGGTGGCAATCTTCCGGGACGCGGGCTCGGGGCAGGCTCCGC
>CP070680.1:429530-431171 GCA_020352555.1 Caldifarciminota bacterium
CAGACTGCGCTGGGTAGTCAGTCAGCAGTCAGGAAGTGGGACTGTGTCAACGAGTTACGCCGGTGCGCATTGACCGGGAAGCGGGACAGAAGACGGCAACCGCCTTGCTTTTGTCATAGCATTGAGTAATATTACTCACAATGCTGAGCAAAATGGAGAGTATGACGTATGTCAGGCCTATTGCAGAAGTTCTGGCTGGTCGTCTTGTCGAGCCAAGACGTTTCATCCAGGTAGTCGCTGGCCCGCGCCAAGTCGGCAAGACTACGCTCGTACGTCAGGTACTCGGTCAGCTCGACCTTCCAGCAGCCTATGCATCGGCCGACGAGCCCACTCTGCGCGGTCCCGAATGGCTGGCCGAGCAGTGGGATGCCATCCGGCTCAAGGCTCACGACGCCGGTCCAGGCGGCGCGGTGCTGGCTCTAGACGAGATTCACAAGGTTCCGGGCTGGTCCGAAACCGTGAAACGGCTGTGGGACGAGGACACCGCAGACGGGCTCGAACTCAGGCTCGTCGTGTTGGGTTCGGCGCCGCTGCTGGTCCAGCGCGGACTGGGAGAGAGCTTGACCGGCCGGTTCGAACTAATCCATCTGCCCCACTGGTCCTTTGCCGAGATGCGGGACGCGTTCGGGTTCGACATCGACCGCTACCTCTGGTTCGGCGGCTACCCGGGCCCGGCGGTGCTGGCCGAAGACCCGGTGCGCTGGACGCGCTACGTCCTTGACTCGATCATCGAAACCACGCTGGCCCGCGACGTACTGCTGCTCTCCAGGATTGACAAGCCGGCCCTGCTCCGCCGGCTCTTCGACCTCGCCTGCCGCTACTCCGGCCAGGTGCTCTCCTACCACAAGATGCTGGGTCAGCTCCAGGACGCGGGCAACACGACGACGCTAGCCCACTACCTCGACCTGCTGGCCGGGGCCGGCATGGTGGCCGGTATCGGCAAATACTCAGGCAGCCGCGTCCGCCAGCGGGCTTCGAGCCCCAAGCTGACGGTGCTCAACACCGGGCTTCTAGCCGCGACGTCCGGGCTGTTGCCGGACGATGCCGCTGCAGACCCCGGGTTCCGGGGCAGGCTGGCCGAGTCAGCGGTAGGAGCGCAGCTCGCCAATGCTGCCGCCAGCCGGGAATGCGAGGTCTTCTACTGGCGGGAACGGAACCGCGAGGTGGATTTCGTTGTCAAGACAGGACCGCGTCTCACGGCAATCGAGGTCAAGACCGCCCGCCGTGCCGAATCCCTGCCCGGCATGGCCGCCTTTATGCGAGAGCACCGGCCGCACCGGCGCCTGCTGGTCGGGACCGGCGGCATCCCGCTCGAGGAATTCCTCGGCCAGCCGGTCACGTACTGGACCGCCTGACCCCTGTCCTTCGCCCTTGGTCATTGGAGATTGAGCATCGGTTCTAAGCCCTTGGTCATTGGACTTGTGCATTGGTCCTTTGTCCTTGGCACTTCCGGCTCTGCCGTTCTTTCACTCCATCTTCTCGAACCGCCTTGTTCCTTACCTCTTCGTCAGGTCCTGCAGCCGGTTTGACCTTATTCCCTTCGGGTGTAGACTTGACTCGACTGGCAACAGAAAGGCTGATGCTGTGATCTTCCACGTAACCCTTGAGAAGGCCGAAGACGGCTGGATTGTCGCCGAGTGC
>CP070680.1:431271-443819 GCA_020352555.1 Caldifarciminota bacterium
AAGGACAAGAGACTAGACAGACCAAGGCACGGAGGATGCGGGAACGACACAGGTCCGAACACGGATTTGTCCTTGTTCCTTCGCACTTGTGCTTGGTCCTGTGTCTGTCGAGACCAGAGGTCGGATTCCTCGGTCTCGACCCGAGCCTCGATCTCCTGTTCGGGTGATGACCGATACCAGAGTCCGGAAGATGGCAGAAGTGATCGCGGAATACAGCCTGGCGATAAAGGAGCGGCAGCTGGTACTGCTGCAGTTCGAGCCGGCCGGGTTTCCGCTGGTCGAGGAGGTCTTTCGGCTGGTGCTGAAAGCGGGCGCGCATCCACTCGTCCGGGCGCAGTACCAGGAGCTGGACGAGCAGCTGTTCAGACACGCCACCGACGAACAGCTCTCCTACGTCTCGGACATCGACCGGCTGGAGACCGATGCCATCGACGCCCGGTTGTACGTGCGGGCGAGTGAGAACATCAAGGGCCTGGCCGGAGTGGACCCGGCCAAGCGAGCGCTGGTCATTCGGGCGCGGAGGCCCCTTTTCGAGCGCTACATGGAGAGACGCGGCAAGGGCGAGCTTGCCTCATGCCTGACTCAGTTTCCGACCCGCGCGTACGCGCAGCTCGCCGGGATGTCGCTGGTCGGGTACGAGGAGTTTGTGTTCCAGGCGTGCTTCGTCGACCGCGCCGACCCGGTTGCGGAGTGGCGGCGGGTTTCGACCGAGCAACAGCGATACATCGACCTGCTTGGCAAGGTGGACCGGCTCAGGTTCGAGTCCGAAGGCACCGACCTGAGCATGTCGGTAAAGGGGCGCAAGTGGATCAACTCCGACGGCAAGGCCAACTTTCCGTCCGGGGAGGTCTTTACCGCGCCGGTCGAGGATTCGGCGAACGGCCGGATCGAGTTCGACATACCGGCGATATACCTGGGCCAGGCGGTCGAGGGAATAGCGCTGGAATTCAAAGACGGCAGGGCTGTGGCCGCGAGCGCAAGGCAGGGAGAAGAGTTTCTGGTCCGGATGCTGGACAGCGACGAAGGGGCTCGGGTGCTGGGCGAGGCCGCATTCGGCCTCAACCCCGGCATCACCCGACCGACCGGCAACATCCTGTTCGACGAGAAGATATGGGGCACGGTCCATTTCGCGGTCGGGGCCGGGTATCCGGATTCGGGCAGCCGCAACAAGTCGGCAATACACTGGGACATGATCCGAAGTATGAAGCCGGGCCGGGTACGGGCCGACGGCAGGCTGATATACGAAGACGGCAGGTTCATCATATAGGTTCACGGAGGAGCGCTATGGCAGACATCATGATCGAGAAGCTGGCCAAGGTACTGGTGCGCTACAGCCTGGCTGTGAAGAAGGGCGAGTGGGTGCGGATAGAGGGCAACAGCCTGGCCGACGACGCGCTGCGGGCGGCAATGGTCGAGGTGCTGGAGGCAGGGGGCCACCCGACCCTGCGGGTGGGCATCGGCGGCGCACAGCGGCTGCTGTTCGAGCACGGCAGTCCGAACCAGCTCAGGTTCGTCTCACCGGTCGCGAGGCTGGAAGTGGGCAAGGTCGACTGCTGGCTGTCGTTCTGGGGCGGCTGGAACACGCGCGAGATGAGCGGCGTTGACCCGAAACGGATGGCATTCTTCCGGGCGGTGCGCAAGCCGCTGTTCGACAAGATGCTCAAGCGCATCTCGACCGGCAGCCTGCGCTGGACCGGCACCCAGTACCCGACCCAGTCCGCGGCGCAGGATGCCGAGATGTCGATCGAGGAGTACCGGGATTTCGTTTTCCGAGCCGGGCTACTGCACACGAAGGACCCGGTGGCTGAATGGAAGGGGGTATCGAGGCGGCAGGCCCGTCTGGTCAGGTTCCTGAACCGGCTTTCGGCGATCAGGATCCTGGGCAAGGACACCGATTTGACATTCAGTGTCAAGGGCCGCAGATGGGTGAACTGCGACGGGCACGAGAACTTCCCGGATGGAGAGGTTTTCACCAGCCCGGTCGAGAACTCGGCCGAGGGTCACGTCCGCTACACCTACCCGGCGGTGTACGGCGGGCGCGAGGTCGAGGATGTCAGGCTGACGTTCCGCAAGGGCAAGGTGGTCGACGCGAAGGCATCCAAGGGCGGCGACTATCTCGACGCGATGCTGAAGTCGGACAAGGGTGCGCGCTACGTCGGCGAACTGGCATTCGGTACCAATTACGGCATCAAGCGATTCACCCGGAACACGCTCTTCGACGAGAAGATCGGCGGCACGGTGCACGTCGCGGTCGGGGCGTCGCTGCCCGAGACCGGCGGCCGGAACAAGTCGAGCCTGCACTGGGACATGGTCTGCGACACGCGCAAAGGTTTTACAGTGTACGGTGACGACAAGCTCATTCACCGGAACGGGAGATTCCTCAGGCCGTGAAGTATCAGGAACGTTTCGACGACATCACGGAGCTGGTCCAGGGCGCGAACACTGCCGAAGACGCACAGGCGCGAGTGGTCGAGCACCTGTACGAGCGCTTTCGCTGCTACGACTGGGTCGGCATCTACCGCCTGGAGGGCGAGGAGCTGATGCTGGGTCCGTGGAAAGGCAAGGCCGCGACCGAGCACGTCCGGATAAAGAGGGGCGAAGGGGTCTGCGGGGCGTGCGCGGTATCTGGCAAGACCGAGGTGGTTCCGGACGTGAGCGCCGACGCCAGGTACCTTGCTTGCTTCAGCGAGACCAAGTCAGAGATTGTCGTCCCGATAATCAAGAACGGCCGGTTCTGGGGCGAGATCGACATCGACTCCAGCACGTTGAACGCTTTCGGGCCGGACGACGTGGAGTTCCTCGAGGCACTGGCCAAGCTGTTGGCCGGGCGGGTCTAGGACCGCCCAGAAGAGACGGCCTGCCGGTTCCGAGCCGGCAGGCTTCTCCTTTCCCGGGGATTGTCCGCGCTAGGGCAGGGCCTCGAGCACCTGGATGAGCGAATCGCTCAGGTTCTGGGTATAGGTGTACTCGTAGATCGCCTCCTGGACGACATCGAAGTCATCGAGGGTGGCGAGCGCCTTGTCGGCCAGGATCTCGAAGATGTCGGTGAAGCCCTTCTCCCAGAGCTGGATGTCGGACTCGTAGTATATCTCCTCGTCGTCGGCCTCGAACTTGTCCTCATCACAATTGTACGTCGGCAGGAAGACGGTCGTGTCCTGGCTCGGAGGAACGGTCAGGTTGTAGGGTTTCACCAGCACGCAGTAGTCGTACTCAAGTTCAGGGTCGTTGGTGGGGCGGAAAATGAGGCCTTCAGGCAGCTGGGTGTCGACACGCGAATCCGTCTCGTTGAAAACGAGGAGCTTCAGCGGATACTCGGCAGCCGGGTTCTCGATTTCGTCGTTGCCGCCGACAATCGACCTGACAGTAAGGTCTGAAGTCAGATCGAAGTCCTTGCCGCCGATAGGCTCGAACTGCCCGGGTTCCCACTGTGGATCCGGGGGTGTGCGATTTGGGCAGATGCCGGCAACCAGCAGCAGGGAAACAGCGGCCATGAGCAGAAGTCTGCGATGCATCGTCCAGGTCCTTTCGTTTGCCTTTCATGATGCCTTCAACAGCCGGTGATGTCAATCCGTTGTCGTGTTTCCGTGCATTCATATCGACCGCACAGATGCGCTGGTCGCGGGACTGGACGAAACACACGCCAGGTGGCCCTCTTCTTGGCGGTTACCGTCCTGGACAACCGCGTGGTCGTCACAGTTGCATCATCGGATGCTTCTGGACGGCTGCAATCATCTGCGCTGCCGGGATGCAGGTACAGGAAGCACGTGGCTTGCCGATCGGACAGCGGGCCGGCACGACCGGTGCGCACAAATCCTGTGGTGACCCTGCGCCGAGCTTCGAACGAGTTCAGACATGAGCAGACTGTTCCAAAGGCAGGCAGGCTCATCCTGACACCGCTGGCTGGTCTGCGCTCTGCACCCATCCGAGTTCGCGCACACAGGGCCTGTGACCTCGCTGCTGTCTAACATGGACAGCGAGCCCGGACATTCACCGTCCGACTGCAGCAGGCCGGGATGGTCAAGCAGACCGGGTGCATCGAAGCCAGGACATACTGGAGTCCTGCGCTGCCCAGGCAAAGCTAGGGCTTCTCGCCTGACAACCACCAGCTTTCGATAGCCGTAGGCTGTGTCATGCCGTGAGACAACATGTAAGTAATTAAGATATAGAGCTTTATGAATGAGTACTGCATTCGAAGTCGGCTCAGTGTTTCCGGTGCTGAGACGGCTTTGATATGCCTGAGACGGCAAACCGCCCGATAAGTCCGATTCTTTGAACAAGTTAGCCGATGGAATGCGGCCAGGCACGCAGAGTGCTGTGTCCGGGTCAACATGGTTCAGGACACTAAGGAGAACGAAATGAGTACTACGATCGGCAGGCTTCTCCAGTTGGCGCTGGTAGGTGTGTTCGTGACAAGCGCCGTGGTGCTGGTCCGCGTGAGCCGTCTTGAAGCGATGGATGCTATTCCGTTCGCCAGTGCTGAGGGAGCGGTCGAGACCTACCGAAACAGGATCGACGCGACCTACAGATTGCTGGAGACCGGAGAACTCACGCTGGAATCGAAATGATGCACCTCTTGCTGGCGTACACGGTGGATGACGGCACCGGGGTCGGAGCCAATGGCCGGCTTGATCCGGTCCCTGAACGTTTGACTGATGAAGCAGTGCGATGCGCTTTCGCTGCACCGGGCCTGGCCCGGGACTTCTACCCGGATGCCGGCCCGGTGCAGGAGCTACGTTTGAAGGTCGAGGAGAGGTTCTTGCCCGCCTGGCGCAGGCGCGCCGCGACGTGCCTGACCGACGGGTTCTGGTCGGTGGAGGGCAATTGCGCCGGCAGGCTGGGCCAGGCAGGACCCAAGCAGGAAGGAGACTGAGATGAGGCGCATGAGATTCGGCAGGACGATACAGGTTCTCGCAGCTCTGGTACTCGTGGCAAGCGCTTTCGTGTTTCTCAGGGCACGCCGGGTTAGTACGGCAGCAGAAGCATCTCATTTCTCACCGGACCCGGAGAAGCATGCTGAGGCGTACCGAGAGCGATTGCAGGAGACCCAGAGGATCCTGCAGAGCGGGTACTTCGATCCGGGCTCAAAGTAAAGTAGAGAGCGTGGCGGGCATCCGACCTATCGGCCCGGTTTGCGTCCTGACCGGCGTGGAACTTTCCACAGACCCAGCGCTCCGCAGGGGAAGGATCGACCAGCAAGAAGCGGCGCGGCCGGTCCGCGAGCCGCGCCGCCTTGATAGAATCAAGGGCGCCGAACCTTCAGCCATCCGACTTGTCGATTCAGCCTGTCCGCCAGGGTCGCCTGCCCGGTTGATGTTGAACCTGGTACTCTGGTGTCAGGCCTGGAGCCGGCGAAAACCACTTGGCCGATGTCTCCAGCCGTGAGACACGCAGTAAGTGATTGAGAAGTGACGCATTGGGTGACAAAGAGGGGTGGTTGAAGCCGGTGGGCCGTATCAGAGGATGAGACGGACAGAAATGCTGATGCTCCGTGCTGCGGGCACAGTGATTTGAAAGGGCATAGCTTAGCACCGAGTCGTCACCGTGGCACGCAGGATGCGAGGCAGAAAGGCATGGCTACTGAAGCGTCCGGGCTCGAATGCAAGGAGTAACACGTGCTGAGCACACGCCTTGGCTGGTTTGGCTGTCTGTTCATCGCCGGAGCGATGATGCTTGGAGCGGTGCTGATGTTGAGCGCACGCAGAGACAGAAACAGGCTCACCAGGGCCAGGCCGCCGGCTGATTCAAACCAGACGGTTGAGAGCTACCAGCAGAAGGCGGAAGAGAACGAGAGCATCCTTGAAGGCCGGCAGTACTATCTCAGCCGGCAGTGAGACCAAGGCCAGACCGTGTCGTCCAGCGGTGACGACGAGGACGGGATAACAGGGAAAGCCTGCAAGGCAAAAGGGAGCCGGGGCCCGCACCCCGGCTCGCTGTTGCAGCCGCCTCCAAGTGCGGACGTGGGCGAGACGCTCGGTCTGACAATCCTGCGTCTTGACACGAAATCGGGCAGGGCTATCATACCGGCGCAATGGCAAAGAAGTACACCGTTCTCGAGACATGGATAGTCAATGAGACCAAGCCCGAAGGTTCGTCCAGCACTGAGCAAACCTACGAACGGATGAGTCAGCAGGGCGGAGGCAGGCTGCCGGTCATTGACGTCCCGATGGATTTCAGAGAGGAAAGCCATTTCTATGACGAGGCGAGGATACGGGACTTTGCAGCGCACCTCGCCGGGGCCGACGATGTGCTCGACGTCGGGCCGGGCGACGGCTGGCCGCTGCTCCGGATCGCGCCTTTCTTCAGGACGGTCACCGGAGTCGAACCTTCGCAGAAGAGAATCGACGTCTGCCAAGCCAACGCGGAGAAGCTTGGGCTCTCGAATGTCACCCTCAAGAGGATGTCTGTGACCGAGCTTGACCTTCCGGACAGCAGCTTCAGCGGCGCGGTCGCGGGCTCGTCGATTGAGCAGACAGCGGACCCGTACTTGGCGCTGAGTGAGGTGTTCCGGGTCCTCAAGCCCGGCGCCAAGTTCCGGGTGAGCTTCGAGCCGTTCGACCGGCTCGACAAGGGATTCAGCGAGGACCTGTTTCTCACCGAGACCGAGGATTCGCTGGGGTACCACTACGTACTGAAGCACCATCAGCCGCCGTGGGAACGTAACTACCTGGTGAAGTTCAACAAGACCGAAGGGGTCAAGGAGAGCTTTGCCAGGCTGACCGACCTGATCGAGCGACTGGGCCCGAATCCGTCACAGAATCCGGAACTCGGCCTTCAGTTCCTCGAGCGGCACCAGGGCGACATCGCGGGTTCGACGTGGTACGAGCTCGAGCATTTCACCAGCGTGACGATGAAGGAGACCCTGGAAGAGGTCGGTTTCACCGATGTCAGGATCGCGTTCTCGGCAGCGGTGCTGGCGAGGACGATGTGGCCCAGGGTCAAGGACAGCGACCTCACCGAGGAACAGACCAAGCACGTGTTGCAGGGACTGGCCGACGTCGCGGTTCGAATGGACGCGCCGGCCGGGCTCGGCGAGCCGGTCGTCGCTACAAAGCCGAGCTGACCGAACCGGCCCGAGAGTCACATCCGGGTCGGACTGGAGGAGAACCAGGGCATTGACCTTGCAGCCAGGAGACAGCCGAATCCTCGGGTGCCGGTCCTGGCGCCCGTTCCCACTGAGAGGTGATAGTCGATGAGACAACTTCTGTACTTCGTCGTCTCGGCAGCGCTGATGTTCACCGGTTGTGAACCGGGCGCTGCCGGACCTGAGCTGGGCGCAACCTACTATCTTGTCGCACGGCCTGAGGTTTGGCAGGTCCTGCCACTCGGCCAGGCCGAGAAACTAGGCATCAGGCAGGGCGATATGCTGCTCCTATACGACGGCGAGCCGGTCGCGTCGAACGACGAGGTTCGCCGCGCCCAGGGCGCTGCCCTGGGCGGCGATGGGCAGGTCCCGCTGGTCCTGCTCAGGGACGAAGAAGAGCTGGAGGTGATGGTCGACCGGGGCCCACTCGGCGTGCTGCCGGTCGCTGCCAAGTACCCCAGCAGTCTTGCGCTCGCGCTTGAGGACATTCTGCGACACCACGGCCGGTTCGCGGACTACGACTGGCTGGTGGCGCTGACCGGGGAGGCGTTCACGTTCACGGCCGAAGCAAGCGAATGCCGGGCGTGGTGGCCGGGCGGCAGAAGCGATGCCTACCTCGACAGACTTGCCAAGGTGGCGGGCGTCGGCCTGAGATCGGTGTACGGCACCGGTGAACAAGGCGAGGCGGCCGAAGCAGTCCGAGCCGAGCTGGCGAAAGGCCGTGCGGTCCTGGTGCAGGGCGGGTGGCCGGAGCACCGGGGCGATTTCTGGGGTGTAGCCTCACGCTTTGACCCTGGAGAGCCGAAGGTGTACGGCTACAGTCTCGACTCAGGAGAGGAGATGCTTCTTTCAGGCTCGGTCATCGCTGCGTTCGTGGTGGAGGAAACCGGACAGTCCTGGATGGAACCGGCCAGGATGCTGGCGACAGTGCTTACCCAGGCGCTCGAACTGAGCCAGGCGCATGCGGACAGCGGCTGGAAGTCGGGTATCGACGCCTGGGACCTGCTGATCAAGAGCCTGTACCAGGGGCCTTTCTGTCCGGTGTGCGGCGAAGCCGAGAGCCAGGTCTGCTTTGACCGGCTGGTCTGGGTCACAATCGCGCACCGGGAAAGCGCAGTCCGGTTCCTGGAGGCGATGAGCCAGGCGGTGCCCAGTAGGGCCAACCTTCTGAGCGACGCCATTGCCGACAACCGGGCCATCCTCGGCAAGCTTGAGGGAATCGTGCGCAGCGGGGTCCAGGTCGGCGACCTTGAGAGTCGGCGCAAGCTGGCACTGGTCTTCAGCGAGATCGAGCTGATCGAGAACGACCTGGTTGGCAACTACGAACAGATACTGAGCGGTCAGTAGCGCGGGCCGGCAGCTGTCCGGCCTTCACTCCTCGACCAGGATGTCATCCTCGCCGTAGTCCTCCAGCACATTGTTGGCCCGCAGAACGTCCGGGTCCAGGACCGATTGGATCAGCGCAATGCAGTAGTTGGGGGTATGGGCAATCCGGCAGTTTTGGACTGTGGGCGCGCTGCGCTCGATGTAGAGGATGCCGGGCTCTTGTTTGCCGCCGTAGAGCAGGCGGCAGCAGTCGAGCTTCGAGCCGCTGCCGAGCCGGTGAATTTCTATGCCGCGCCACGAACCCCAGACAGTGTCGGTGGACGTGAACGTGACCGAGTCAGGCTTGCCTGTTGCCGACAGGGTGCCGGGGTCGTTCTCGCCGACCACGAGCAAGCCCTCGCTTCCGGCGTCGAAGACCACGGTCCCGCCCTGCTGTACTGTCATGGTCGGCGCGTTGTTCGAGCCGACATCGATCCGGCCCCGGACCAGGTAGGGCACACCCTGGTTGCGCCAGTACGAGTGCTGGGCAATCGTCCCTTCCAGAACCTCGATCGAATCGCTGGAGTTGCCGGTAAGCAGGTTGCCCGAGCCGAGTGAGCCTGCGAACTGGGCCCGGGTAGTGACCGGATACCGGTCACAGCCGGTTATGACGTTGTTGGCAAAGACCAGGAACCCGTCGTTGTCGCACTTCACGCCGCAGGACTTGCTGCGCATGATGCGCGAGTTGGTCATCGACACCGGGCCGCGGACCACGACTGCGGCCCCGCCGCTCCTGAGGTTGCCTGCGCGGTCGATGTAGCAGTGGTCGAGTGCCGAGGCGGGGTCGGAAAGCTCCCAGAACTCGAACCCAGGCCACTCGGCTGGGCCGGGCGAGCCACCCGCCGGTGAGAAGAAGACACCAGCGACGCCACCCAGCGCCTTGAGCGCACCAGGGTTGCCGAACCCTACCCGGATCAGGGCGCTGTCGGCAAGAAGCAGGGAGCAGCCTTCGGCGATTGTCACTGCCGGATTGCCGAAGCCTGATATCGACAGCGGACCGGTCACGTAGTACGGCAGCCCGAGGTTCTGCCAGGTTCCGGTCCGACCCACCTTGCCGCCGCGGACCCGGATGCCGCGATTGTCGTTGCCGGCGAAAGTGTTGCCGGTCGTCACTGCGGCCAGGTTGTTGGGATGGACCACGAGCGGGAACCCGGCACAGCTTGTCACGGTGTTGTCGGCAAAGTCCTTGAGGCCGTTCGGGCCGGCTTCGATGCCGTTGCCGATGCTCTGGTAGAACTCCGACGAATCGATGACGACTCCGGCCGACTCGGAGTAGAGCAGCCAGCCGCCGCCGCCGCCGTATTCGACGACGCAGTGGCGGAGGATGCTGAGGTCCTGGTCAGCACCTGACATGAACCCGATCCCGAGCCAGTCGCCGGCCGAGCGGTTCTTCTCGGCCATGGTCGTGAACAGAATGGGCTTCTGTTCGGTGCCGATCGCCCGGAGTCCGCCGTTCGAGCCCAGGCCGATGGTAATCGCTGCGTCCTCGCCCATGTATATCTCGGTGCCGGGCAGCACCGAGACGGTCGCACGGACCAGCAACTCGCCGACGACATAGTGCGGGTTGCCGGTCGAGTCCCAGGTCTGCGGACCGGTCACGGTCCCGGCGTGCCACGACCCGGAGGCGACAAAGACCTGGTGCTCGTCCGAAGGGCCGAGGTTCCCTGCCGCGTCGTAGCCGTCGCAGAAGATGTTGTGGAAGGTGTCGAGCGCGAGGCCTTCGGTGTCCCAGGTCAGCCGGAACGTGTCCGAGTCTCCGGTGGAGTCGGACGAGTGATGCTGGCTGTTGACGTAGAGCTCGACCGCGGTCACCTCCTTGTTGTCGGTCGCATGGACCGCGACCGTGACGGTTCCGCGGACCGTGTCGCCGTCACCGGGCCAGAGGATAGTTACCTGGGGCGGTTCGCTGTCCTTTGGGCAGCCGGCGAGCAGCAGTACGGCAAGTATCAGAAGAATCCTGCGAATGACGGTGTTCATGGCGTCATTATTCAGGCCCAGCCGGAAGTGTCAATGCGGCGGGGAAACGCGGGGCTAGAATACTTTGCCGACCGAGTTGACCGTCCACTTGCCGGCGTCAGGGTCGAACAAGAGGTAGAGCTCGATCGACCGCACGCGGCCCAGAAAGCCCGGGTCCTGGGGCCAGGTGGGCTTGAGGTCGATGTTGCAGAGCGCAGCTTCGCCCAGGACCTGGGCGAGCTGGACCCTGAAATAGTACGGAGCCTTGACAGCCTTGCGGTTCGGCTTGGACTGGTCGAACCAGATGACCGGGCGATTGTCGATACTGGTGTTGTTGCGGGTCCTGGTATGGACAACAAAGATGGAGTCGGGCGACAGCAGGCCATCCCTGATAAGGGAGAGCCCGCCGTCCCCGACCAGGAATTGCAGCGAGGCTTCGATGACGGCCTCGAGTTCGGCGGTGTCGGCCCGGCCGTACAAGAACGACTGGTCGAGGATGTTGGTCAGCCACACCAGCTGCCAGCCCGCCGTTGCGTGCAGCCAGCGCTGGAACAGGTAGCAGACCCGCTCTTCGCCGGCAAAGGTGACCCAGGTCGACACGTAGCCGCCGAGTCCGCGGATGTCGACGACCTTGCTCCTTGCCGAGGTCACGGTGCGGCCGTCGTACCAGTCGATGAGGGTCGATTCGAACCTGGCGAACGGAATCTCCTGCTGGAACGCGGGGACGAACAGGCGGTACATTTCGCGGCTGTCGCCGGTGACCAAAGTGCGGGTCAGGTCCTGGGTGTGGCTCTCTAGCCGGGCGTAGCTGCGGGGCTGGGCGCCGGTCAGCGAAACCGCCGCCCCTGTGACGAGCAGAACGTGTCTCAGGATGCGGCCGTCCATTGTGCAGCGGGCCCGACCAGATTTGAACTGGCGATCTTCGCCGTGACAGGGCGACGTGTTAAACCAAGCTACACTACGGGCCCTTGCGCAGACACATGCTATCGCTGACGGTTGGAATGTCAACCGGGCCGGGCTTGCGCTCAGAAGGCAGCGGGACCAAGGTCCGACTTGAGCCGGGACGTTGAAGACATCCGTACGGATGGCCTCAGGCACAGCCAGCCCCAGGCCTCTGGCAACCCACCTGGCGACCAGGGTAGCGCTCTCCATCGCCGGTGACGCGCCGGATACCTCCGTCCTGACCAGCCGCCATATCTTGAGTCCGAACTTGTCCGCGACCCTGTCGATGTCCTTCATGTTTCGCCTCCAGTACCGCCGGCAGCTATCAGCTCGCAGCAGACGGCCCGTATGTCATCCTGGAGCGCCGCGTGCCGAGTGCACGCGGCTGCGAAGGATCTGTCCTGCTTCGGTTCGGGCAGCACGATGCCGGACACGCAGAGAGAGACAGCGCGCATCACATCAGGGTCCAGGCCCCGGAACTCCCAAAGGTCGATGAGACCAAGGCAGGCGATTTCGAGCGTCTTCTGCGAACAGGTTCTGGACTGCAGGTCCAGCCTGGGGCCATGGTTGTCGCAACAGGTCACCCAATACGCGTTCGTGGCGAATGTGAAGAATCATGTCCCCGCTTCTCCCCTGGCAGAGGAGGCCGTGCTGGGAGCCGGAGTGTGGACCGGGATCACCGTTGTTCAGACTTTCCAGGTAGCAGTGGCCGAGGCAGACGGACATCCAGTCCTGGCTGCAGAGTTCAGTTCAGGGCGCGCTTCTCTGGTTGCGGTTGGGGCAGCCCAATCGGTCACTGCATAGGGACAGCCAGGAGCAGGCTCATCGGTTCCGGCATGGGTTCTGACACGGGTTCTGGTATGGGTTCTGGCAAGCGCTGCCTCAGGGAAGGCAGAACCGACATCCGCATCGGTACGGCCAAGGGTCAGGTCAGGCCAAGCCGCATGACCCAGGACAGCAGGGAGGACAGTCTGGGGGCATGCCCGGGGCAGGGGGACCCCAAACTGACCAGGGACACTTCCCATATTCCCCTCAGCCCCGAAATGGCCCATTCTCCGTTGGTTACGCGTAACCAGGGACGCTTCCCATATTTCTCCCGCCTTCGGGCAGGTCTGGCCTGGTCTGGGCCCATGCCACGGATAGCTCGGGTGGTGGCTGTCGGGCTGCCGCACCATGTCGTGCAGCGGGGCAACAACCGCGAGCC
>CP070680.1:443919-455162 GCA_020352555.1 Caldifarciminota bacterium
GCCAAGGTGCTGGGCAAACTGTTCGACGAACTGGTCCAGGACCGTTTGGTCGAGCCAACATTCGTGATGGACTATCCGAAGATAACCTGCCCGCTGGCCAAGGAGCACCGTGACAATCCTGAACTGGTCGAGCGTTTCGAGCCGGTGGTCTGCGGGATGGAGCTCGGCAACGCGTTCAGCGAGCTGAACGACCCGGACGAGCAGAGACAGCGGTTCGAGGACCAGTTGGCCAGGAACGAGGAGTTCGCGACCCTGGACAAGGACTATGTCGCTGCGCTCGAATACGGGATGCCGCCGACCGGAGGTCTGGGCCTGGGTGTGGACCGGATCACCATGCTGCTGACCGACAACCCTTCGATCCGGGACGTCATCCTGTTTCCCCAGCTTCGGCCTGCCAAGGATTCCTGACCTGACGACCTTTCCTCGATGCGATTTGAGCTCTTTGTAGCCCGGCGGTACCTGCGCAGCCGCAGGGGCCGCCGGGTCTCGGGCATCACGGCGATCGCGATCGGCGGGGTGTTCGTTGGCGTGGCAGCGATCCTGATCGTGCTCTCGGTCATCAACGGGTTCCAGAAGGAGCTGCGCGAGCGGATACTGGGTACCACACCGCATCTGGTCGTGACCAAGTACTCTTATGCCGCAATCAGCTACTCGGGTGTCGACGACACCCTGCTGGCAAAGATCAGGTCGTTCCCCGGGGTGGTGACCGCGGCGCCTTTCGTCTATGCCAAGACCCTTGTCCGTTCGGAGAACGGGGTAGAAGGGGTGGTGATACGCGGAGTTGACCCTGGGCACAAGGGCGAGATTACCGACATAGCGGCCAGCGTGATCGAAGGCAGATTCGGGTTTGACTCGAGCGGGGTGGTGATCGGCATGGAGCTGGCCCGGGTGCTCGGAGTAGCGGTCGGCGACCGGCTGAACATCGTGTCGCCGTTCGAAGGCAGGGGCACTCCGCTCGGTTTCGTGCCCAGGACCAAGCTTTTCCGGGTGGAGGGGATCTTCGATTCCGGGATGTACGAGCACAACAGCAGTTTCGTGTACCTTTCGCTCGGGGAGCTGCAGCGTTTCCTGGGCATGGAAGGAATGGTGACAGGCTATGAGGCCCGGGTCAGTGACGTGTATTCTTCGGGCAGGATAGCGCGCGCCTTGACCAGAAGTCTGGGTTTTCCGTACCGCGCGGTGGACTGGATAGCGCAGAACCGGAACCTGTTCACCGCCCTGAGACTGGAGAAGGTGGTCACTTTCATCGTGCTGGTGCTGATCGTCCTGGTCGCGGCGTTCAACATCATCGGCATGCTGACGATGATCGTGCTCAGGAAGACCCGGGAGATCGGCATCCTCAAGACGATCGGCGCCAGCCCGCAATCGGTGACTCGGGTGTTTGTCATCGCCGGGCTGCTGATCGGCGGCATCGGCACCGGGCTCGGAGCAACCTTCGGGTTTGTGGTCTCCTGGCTGCTGAACAAGTACCGGTTCGTCACCCTTCCCGGCGACGTTTATTTCATCAAGAACCTGCCGGTAGAGATGCAGGTGCCTGATTTCATACTGGTTTGCGTCTCGGCGGTGCTGATAACGCTGGCCGCCACCGTGTATCCGGCCCTGATGGCGTCCAGGCTGGACCCGGTCGAAGCGATAAGGTATGAGTAATCGGTCGGCAGACGGCGCGGTGCTCCAGGCACAGGGCGTCTGGCGAGTATTCGAGACCGGGGCCGAGCGACTGGAGGTACTGACCGGGGTGGAATTGGAGGTCGGGCGCGGGGAATTCGTCGCCCTGCTCGGACCTTCAGGCACCGGCAAGTCGACCCTGCTTCACATCCTCGGCGGACTTGACAGACCCACGCGGGGAAGGGTGTTTCTTGATTCGGTCGACCTTCTGCGGTATCCTAGTGCGAAGCTGCCCGAGCTGCGGAACCAGAAGGTGGGGTTCGTGTTCCAGTTTCACCATCTTCTGGCCGAGTTCGACGTGCTGGAGAACGTGGCGCTGCCGCTGCTGATAGCGGGCAGGCCGAAGGCGGATGCGTTCTCCCGTGCCAGGGGCGTGCTCGAGGAGATCGGATTCTCGAACCGCCTGAGCCACCGGCCGTCCGAGCTGTCGGGCGGCGAGAAGTCGAAGGCGGCGGTTGCCCGGGCGCTGGTGAACGACCCGTCGGTTATTCTGGCCGATGAGCCGACCGGGAATCTGGATGCGACTTCGGCCGAAGGATTGATGGACCTGCTGGTCAGACTGAATACGGGCCGCAGAGTGACGATGCTGGTAGTGACCCACAACCAGGAGGTCGCGGCCCGGGCAGGCAGGCGTCTGATGCTGAAGGATGGAAGGCTTCACGATGAAGAAGTGTGACATCTGCGGGGAAAACCCGGCCACTATCAGGGTCCGCCAGGTCGACAAGAGCGGCACGTCGACCGAGGTCGAGGTGTGCGCGGACTGCGCGCGGAAGAAGGGGATTTCGGGCGTGGAGACGATAAAGATCGACATCACCAAGGTGCTGGCCGAGATCCGCAGCAAGGTGGACGAAGAGGACAAGAAGCTGATCTGCGACGGCTGCGGGATGAGCTTTGCCGAGTTCAAGCGGCTGGGGAGACTCGGGTGCAGTTCCTGCTACACGAGCTTCGCGGAGCGGCTGGAGCCGATCGTCCGCCGAATCCAGGGCGCCGGGCAGCACGTCGGCAAGACGACCAAGAGCGGCCGGAAGCAGGCTCGGGAGCGGATGAGCGTCCGGCGACTGAGGGAGGACCTCAAGACCGCAATCCAGGACGAAGACTACGAGAAGGCGGCCGAGCTGCGCGACCAGTTGAACCGGGCGGAGGAGAATGCGGGCGGCTGAGCCTGTCGGGCGCTGGCTGAGCGTCGCCGGGCCGGAAAGCGACATCGTGGTTTCGTCCCGCGTGCGGCTGGCCCGCAATGTCGCGGACGTCCCGTTCACGACCAAGGCCAAACCGGCCGAGCAGACACGGGTCATCGAGGCGACACGCTCGGCGCTTGCGGAAGGCGGATACCTAGATGACGGCGGCTTTGTCGATGATGAGCAACTGACCGACGAGCACGCCCGGTTCCTGCTCGAACGGCATCTGGTTTCGCCCGACTTCGTGGAGAACAAGGTGAAGCGCGGGCTCTACGTGAGCAGGGACGAGACATTGAGTCTGATGGTGAACGAAGAGGACCATCTCCGGATACAGTCGCTGGCTGCCGGGCTCGATTTCGCGGCTGCACTCGGCCAGGCGTTCCGGCTCGACGAGGAACTCGAGTCCAGGCTCGGGTACGCCTTCTCACCGCAGTTCGGTTTCCTCACCGCCTGCCCGACCAATGTCGGCACCGGGATGCGGGCATCGGTGCTGGTTCACATGCCGGGTCTGGTTCTGACCAAGGAGATCGACAAGGTCCTGCGCGGAGCCGCTCATATCGGGCTGATGGTGCGCGGGCTGCACGGCGAGGGGTCGGAGACCAGGGGCAACTTCTTCCAGGTCTCCAACCAGAAGACCCTGGGCCAGTCCGAGTCAGAAATACTCGAAACGGTCACCGAAATCTGCCGTCAGGTCGTGGAGTACGAGCGCAAGGCGCGGGAGTATCTGGTCGAGAACCTGAGGGCCGAGGTCGAGGACAAGGTGTTCAGATCGCTGGCCACGCTCCGGAGCGCGCGGATTCTGACGTCGAACGAGGCAGTCAATCTGCTCGCCACGGTCAGGTTCGGCGTTTCGCTCGGGATAATCAACGAGATCAGCCTGCCTGAAGTCAGCCGGCTGATGATCCTGGTCAGACCGGCCAATCTCCAGGTACTGCTCGGCGAGACCCTGAAGCCGCCCGAGCGCGACGAGCGCAGGGCGACCTTCGTGCGGGAAGCCCTGGTGAAGTGAGGAAGCAGGCATGACAGGGAAGGAGCGGTCGGTACAGGAGCGTCTGCGGAGCATACCGGCGGTCGAGAAAGTCCTGGCCGACAAGCGGGTCGGCTCCGTCATGGCCAGGGTTCACCGCAGGATGGCCACCCGCGTGGTCCGGCAGTACCTTGACGAACTGCGCCGGTCGATCCAGGCCGGAGCCGAGGACGAGTACGACGTTGATGAACTCGGCCGAAGGCTGGAACAGGAAGTCAGGCCCAGGCTGACCCGGGTCATCAACGGGCTCGGGGTGGTGCTGCACACCGGGCTGGGGCGCTGCCCGCTGTCAGGGGCGGCTCAGGAGGGTCTGCGGGACGTGGCTTCGGGTTTCAGCTCGCTGGAGATCGACGTCGATTCAGGGCGCCGCGGTGACCGGTATTCGCACGTCGAGTCTCTGCTCTGCGAACTGACCGGTGCCGAGGCCGCACACGTGGTGAACAACAACTGCGCCGCGACTCTGCTGGTGCTGTCCTCGATGGCGGCAGGCAGGGAGGTGATCGTGTCCCGGGGCCAGCTGATCGAGATCGGAGGTTCTTTCCGGATACCGGACGTGATGCGTCAGAGCGGGTGCACGATGGTCGAAGTCGGGACCACCAACCGCACCCACCTGCGGGACTACGCGAACGCAATCACCGAGCGGACCGGGTCGATAATCCGGGTGCACATGTCCAACTACCGGATCACCGGGTTCATCAAGGAGGTTGGGCTGGAGGAACTGGTGCAGCTCGGCAACGAGCGCGGAATCCCGGTTATCGACGACCTCGGGTCCGGCGCGCTTATTGACCTTTCGGTGTTCGGCCTGCCCAAGGAACCGCTTGTCCAGGAGTCGATGAAGACCGGTGCGGCGGTCGCCTGTTTCTCGGGCGACAAGCTGATCGGAGCGTGCCAGGCCGGTATCATCGTCGGCAAGAAGGAGCACATCCGTCGGATGAAGAAGCACCCGCTCACCCGCGCGCTGCGCTGCGACAAGCTGAGTTTTGCCGTGCTGGAACGGACCCTTGAGCTTTTTCTCGATGAGGCGAGGCTGCTCGAGGAACACGCCGTGATGCGGGTCCTGCTCAAGCCGGTGGAACAGATGCAGAAGGAAGCCAAGGTCCTTGCCCGCAAGGTGGAACAAGCCCTGAAGGGCAAGGCGGACGTCATGGTGAAGCCTTCGCTCTCCGAGTTCGGGGGCGGTTCCTTGGCGACCGAGAGCCTGGAGTCCAGGGCCTTGGCGGTCAGTCCCAGGGCGATCAGCGTGGACGAACTCGCGCGCCGGATGCGGCACAGCCGGCCGCCGGTGTTCGGCCGGGTCGAGCGCGACGAATACCTGCTCGATTTCCGCACGCTGAGCAAGGACGACATCCCGGAAACGGCCGAAGCCCTGCTCTCTGCCCTGGGCGCTGCCTAGCCTCAACCGAGTCTCAATTCACTCTGGCCGCGCGTTCCTGTTTGACATTGCGCCCCCATCCGGCTACAAGTGATACACGATGCATCCTTTCCCGATGTCGATGTCGAGCAGACCGCCTTACAGGCATCGGAATGACAGGCGGCTCTGCAACCGAGAGTGCTGTCGGGTGAGGGCTTTCCGTCACGCAGCGATAGCCGTTCTGTTCGCGGCCGGCTGTGTTCAGGCCCGCGAGATCGGGATGGGCGTTGTGCTGACCGAGACGGGCAATGTCCAGGTATCGGTCTGGGGCCATGGCCGGATCGTGCCCGAGGCGATCGAGCTGTACCGCAGCACGTCGCGCCTTGACGTCGTGCCGCCGGACACGGTCGAACTGCCGGTAACGGTCCTCAGGTTCCACCCCGACACAGGAAGGATAAGCTTGGTCGACTCGATGCCGGCCCACAACGTCACGTACTTCTACCGGGCCCTGGTGAAGCTCGATACCGGACAGGTGTTCTGGAGCGAGGTCGACTCCGTCTCGATGCCGGACCGGGATATCGGCGACATCACCGGCTCCAGTCTGCTGGTCGACAAACTCCACTACTTCCTCGAGGTCCGTGACGGCGGCCGGATGAGGAAGCGATTCCCGATCGCGCTGGGCCCGAAGCCACGCGAGAGGAAGCTGCACTTTGACCGGGCATCCACGCCAGAGGGCGTCTACGAGATCTCGGACGAGCGGCCGCAGGCCAGTTTCTACAAGGCGTTCGACATCGACTACCCGAACGGTGTCGACCGGGCCAGGTACGCGATTGCGGGAGAGACCGGGATGATCAGGCGGAGCGGAGGCGGGTACCCGTCGATCGGGTCCGGGATCCAGATCCACGGTCAGGGTATCGGCGGCAACTGGACATTCGGCTGCATCGCCCTGCGCAACGAGGACATCGACGAGCTGTTCGAGCACCAGCGGGTGGGCACGGGTATGCCGGTGATCATAGTCGGTTCCGAGCTGTCGCGGAAGGACATCAGGTCGATCCGCGACTACCGGACCGAGGACGAACTCAGGGCGGTCCAGTTGAAGTTGAAGCGGCTCGGCCATTACCGGAAGGACGCCGACGGCATCATGGGAACGGGTACGCGCCTGGCTCTGGGCAGGTTCCAGCACGCGAACCGGATACCGGTGACCTGCGACTTCGACGCTCGCACCACAGAGCTGCTGGCGGAGACGGAATAGCCGAGAAGCATTCCCGGCGCATTGACAAAGCCGGGTTCCGCGCTAACATCTCGGTCCTGCTTTCTTGCCGATTGCCGGTGCAATCCGGGCTGAATGAGAGCACTGTACAACTTATCGATCAGACGCAGCTTGCGTCGCGTTACTAGGTCAGAACGGAGGAATCATGGCTGAAGTCTGTTTCGACCTCGCCGGCCAGGTGCTCGAGATTCGCTGGCACGGCCGCGGCGGCCAGGGCGCCAAGACCGCGGCGCTGCTGTTCGCCGAGTCCGCGCTCGACACCGGGATGTTCATCCAGGCTTTCCCCGAGTACGGGCCCGAGCGGATGGGAGCACCGGTGGTAGCGTTCAACCGGCTCTCGGACAAGCCGATAGGCTCCCACGCCGCTGTCAGGGCGCCGCGGGTCGTGGTGGTGCTCGACCCATCGCTGATCGAGCCCGCGCAGGTTGTCAAGGGACTGCAGGAAGACGGCATCCTGCTGGTCAACACCACCGAGGACCCGGTCGAGCTGAAGAAGCGACTGGGCCTGCCGGAGGGGGTCACGGTCTACACGGTTGACGCCTCCAGGATCGCGCTCGAAGAAGTGGGCAAAGACGTGCCCAACACGCCGCTGCTCGGAGCGCTGGTCAAGGTCACCCGGGTGCTTGAGTTCGAGACGATGATGAAGGCGATCGAGGAGAAGCTGGCCGACAAGTTCCGGGGCGGCAAGGAGAAGTTCATCGAGCCGAACCTGAAGAGCATCCGCCGGGCGTACCAGGAAGTGAGGTGCTAGCATGGCGGACCTGAAGAGCTGGAAAGAGCTGCCCTGCGGTGCCATCATCGAGGACATGAAGGCGGTACTGGACAACAAGACCGGGGCCTGGCGTTCGATGCGGCCGGTCTGGAGCGAAGAGAAGTGCATCAACTGCCTGGTGTGCTGGGTCTACTGCCCGGAAGCGTCGATCAAGGTGGAAGACGGCAAGATGACCGGCATCGACCTCGACTACTGCAAGGGCTGCGGCATCTGCGCCGCGGTGTGCCCGAAGAAGGTCCACGCCATCGATATGGTGAAGGAGGAGAAATGATCCTCGCCAAGACCGGCAACGAAGCAATGGCGTACGCGATGAAGCAGATCAATCCCGACGTCGTGGCCGCATACCCGATCACGCCTTCTACCGAGATCGTCCAGATATTCTCCAACTACGTCCACGACGGGCTGGTCGATACCGAATTCGTCGCGGTCGAGAGCGAGCACTCGGCGATGGCGGCCTGCATCGGCTCGGCCGCATCCGGATGCCGGACGATGACCGCCACCGCGTCCCAGGGCCTGGCCCTGATGCACGAGATGCTGTTCATCGCCGGCGGGCTCAGGCTGCCGATCGTGGTGCCGATCGCTTCGCGTTCGCTGTCATCGCCGCTCAACATCCACGCCGACCACTCGGACTCGCTCGCGTCGCGCGACTCGGGCTGGATGCAGTTCTTCTGCGAAACGGTCGAGGAAGGCTACGACTCGCTGATCATGGCGGTGAAGATGGCGGAGAAGTGCAGCCTGCCGGCGATCGTATCCATCGACGGGTTCATCCTGTCCCACTGCATGGAGCGGATCGAGGCCCTTGACGAGCAGAAGGTGCGGGACTGGCTCGGGCCGTACAAGCCGAACTGGAACCTGCTCGACCTGGACAGGCCGATCCTGGTCGGTCCTGCCACTTTGCAGGACTACTACTACGAGTTCAAGCGCAGCCAGATCGAGGGCATGCGGACCGCTCTGCCCAAGGTCCAGGAGGTCATGGCCGACTTCGAGAAGACCTTCGGACGCGGCTATGGTGTGCTCGAGGAGTACCGCTGCGAGGACGCGGAAGCGGTCGCGCTGCTGATGGGCTCGGCGAGCGGCGACATGCGACAGGCGGTCGACCGGCTGCGCGAGCAGGGCGGGAAGGTCGGGATGGTCAAGCTGCGGGTGTTCCGGCCGCTGCCGCACGAGCTGCTCAGGAAGACGCTGACCAGGTTCAAGACTGTCGCGGTACTGGACCGGGCCGACTCGGTCAACTCCTTTGTCGGCCCGCTGTACAACGAGGTCGCGGCCTCGCTCTACGGCGCGGAGAACCAGCCCGAGCTGCTCTCCTACGTGTTCGGGCTGGGCGGCAAGGAGTTCTCGCCCGACGACGCGGCCCGTATCCTCGAAGGCGCGCTAGCGGGCAGGAAGGACGAAACCGTGACCTACGTGGGAGTGAGGTAGCCATGAGGACACAAGGCAGAAGTCAGACAGCAGAACGCAGAAGCCGGAGGTCCTCGACCGGAGGGGAGGCGTAGGAAATGGCAAGTCTCAAGCAACTGTGCAAGAAGCCCGAGCTGTTCTCGAAGGGGCACCGCGCCTGCGCAGGCTGCGGCGAATCGCTGGCGGTGAGACAGGTACTGCTGGCCGCAGACCAGCCGATCGTTACCGTCATGCCCACCGGGTGCCTCGAGATCTTCTCTTCGATCTATCCGCACAGCGCCTGGCAGGTGCCGATGATCCACACGGCGTTCGAGACCTCGGCTTCGACCGCGTCGGGCGTGGAGACCGCGTACCGGTTCCACAAGAAGATGGGCCGGATGAAAGAGGACGTAAAGTTCATCGCGTTCGGCGGCGACGGCGGGACCTATGACATCGGGTTCCAGGCGCTGTCGGGCGCGGTCGAGCGCAGGCACAAGTTCCTCTACGTGTGCACCGACAACGAAGGGTACATGAACACCGGGATCCAGCGGTCGTCGGCCACGCCGATGGGCGCGCACACGACCACCTCGCCCGCGGGCACCAAGATCCCGGGCAAGAAGCAGCACCGCAAGGACATCATGGAGATCATGATCGCCCACGACCTCGCCTACGCGGGCCAGACCACGGTCGCGCTGTGGAACGACCTGGTGACCAAGGTGCAGAAGGCGCTGGCTGCGGACGGGCCGACGTTCCTGAACGTGCTGGTGCCCTGCCCGCTGGGCTGGCAGTACCCGGGCGACCGGACGATCGAGGTGTCGCGGCTCGCGGCCGACACCTGCTTCTGGCCGGTGTACGAGTTCGACAACGGCAGGTACAAGATCAACCATCTGCCCAAGGAGAAGCTGGCGGTGGAGGAGTTCCTGAAGCCTCAGGGGCGTTTCCGCCACCTGTTCACCCATCCTGAGGGCAAGGACGTCATCGCCGAGATACAGCGCCACATCGACGCGAAGTGGGCGCTGCTGCAGAAGAAGGCGGAGGTCTTGGGCTAGAGGACCAGCCGTCTGCGATTGAGCCGGAGGACCGGCACCCACCTGCGGCAGAGCGGCCGGCTTTCGCCCGGCCCAGCCGCCGTGCGGGCAAGCCCGCCGCATCGACAAGCAGGACCAGCGTCCGCGTTTGACTTGAGGCGACTGGCGGGCAGACTGGCTGGCCAAGGAGGAACCATGAGAAAGCAGTTCTCTGTGCTACTGACTGCAGCAATCGCCGCCGGCGCGCTGCATGCCGACGCGGTACGTTTTGCCGTGCTCGGCGACCGGACCGGCAGTCATGTCGAAGGCATCTACGGCCAGGTCGTGGCCGAGGTCGAGGCGCTCAAGCCTGAATTCGTGATCACGGTCGGTGACCAGATCGAGGGCTACACCGAGGACACCGCCCGTATGAAAGCCCAGTGGCAGGAGTTTGATTCCATCGTCGCAAGCCTGTCCATGCCGCTCTACGTTGTGCCGGGCAATCACGACATCACCAATGACGCGATGGAGCCGTTGTTCGAGCTGTATACCGGCCGGAATCCTTTTTACAGCTTCGACCACAAGGGGGTGCACGTCGTCGTGCTCGACAACAGCCGGTGTGAATCGAGCCAGGGCTTTCCCGAGGAGCAGTTCGAGTGGCTGAAGCAGGACCTGGCCGCGAGCCGGGAGGCCGACCACACGCTGGTCTTCTTCCACAAGCCGTTCTGGTACGAGCGCGCGGCTCACGGCAGGCCTGACCCGCTGCACGAGCTGTTCAAGGAGCACGGTGTCGACGCGGTCTTCTCAGGCCACTACCACGAGTACTTCAGCGGTGAACTCGACGGCATCACCTACACCGCGATCGGCAGCTCGGGCGGGGACACTGAACCCGGCCCGACCGGCATCGAGTACCTCTACGCGACCGTGACAGTCGATGACAAAGGGGTGGCGGTCCAGCCGATACTGCTCGGCGGCGAGACCAGGCCATCGGACGAGGTGACCATCAGCAACATGCTGGCAATCGAGAACGTCCATCTCACCGGGATGCGGACTCTGCAGCCGGTGCTGGTCGCCGAGGGCCCTGTCACCGAGGCGGTTGTGTCGCTGGAAATCGCCAACGCTACCCCTGGCGTGGCCCTGGACGACACCCTGCGCTGGGAGCTGCCCGAAGCCTGGACCGTGGACCCGATGGAACAGCCGGTCAGGGTCGAGGCCGAAGGAGTCGAGCGCCTGGAGTTCTCGGTCAAGTGCACCGGCGACCCGTTCCCTGTCCCAGAGGCATCGCTCGAATTCCCCTATGCCGAAGGCAGGACGGTCGAGGTGACCGGGCTGCTGCATGTCGCCCGCACCGCTTCCTGTCCGCTGCTGGATGAGGCGCCGGTGGTCGACGGGCAGGTGGCCGAGCCGGGCTGGGGCGAACCGGTCACGCGTTTCTTCGACCAAGAGGGGGGCGAGGCGAAGACCGACCCGGTCGAGTTCTACTTCGGCCGCGACGACGAGAACCTGTATCTGGCAGCGGTCTGCCGCGACGAGAAGCCTGACTCGATAGTGGCCCGGGCCGAGGAACAGGACGGCGCGGTCTATACCGAGGAC
>CP070680.1:455262-456749 GCA_020352555.1 Caldifarciminota bacterium
CACTCAGGCGGCGGGTATCAGGTCTTCAGCCACCGGATGCCAGAAGAGGGCGAGGACCATGCCGAGAGTGTCCGGCAGCTCTTCCCATCCGAGTTCCTGGAGGACCTGTTCCTGACTCCAGGCGATGCCTACAACGTGCGGGCAGCCAGCCTGCAGGAACAGACCAAGCGTAGGGCCTGGGAGTACTACAAGCTCAAGTAGGGCCGCTGGCTTCAGGGCCCGGCCGGTGGGATGATTTCGAAGATTTCGTTCCTGATGCGTTCGAGCACAGCGATGCTCAGGCCTCTGAATATCCAGAGCATGGGCTGGACCTGGGCCTCGAGCGCCAGGGTCTCGCTCGACCGCGTCCGCTTGAGCCTGTCGAGCTTGTTCCCGAACGCGACGTAGTAGAGATACAGCCCGGGGTACGCGCGCTCCTCGTCGAGGATCCGGCACACCTGCCTGCTGACCTCCTGGCCGTGCCCCACCGTTCTCCTGTATCGCTCGACCTGCTCCCTTATCACCTGGCCGGCAGAAAGCCCAGCCTTGCCCAAGCGCAAAGACTCCTCGTACCGCATCACGATGTCGTCAATGTCCTTCATGATTCACGTCCGCAACGCCAGCCTCTTGTCCCCCTCACCTCCTTCCTCGGGCGAGGCGCCCGGCTGCGCCAAGCCCTCCAGGGGAGAGGACGTTGGCGCGGCCGGTCTGTCATCCTGACGCGAGGGCTCTGCGCCTTCGGCGCAGGTGCAGTCAGACGGCTCAAGGGTCTCGGCCGCGCCGCGCTCGGCAGGTGCAGTTGTCCATCGGCTACCTCTGCTGTGAGCCGTTGGCTGTCTTCCCGAACCGCCAGCGAATCAGCATCTGTCCCAGCAGCCACATCTTCTTTCCGGACAACCCGCGCTCGAACCACTTCATTACCACCCTCTTGGCCTGGTCCTCGAAGTCAGGCACCGGCGCACGGGTCATCGCCCTGAGCAGCTCGAACGCGAAAGCCTGGTACGAGTCGCGCTGCTCTTCGGCGCAACCAAGGTCCTGGACCATGGCCGCGACCGCCTTGCGCGGGTTCCTGGGCCGCTCACTCGGCTGGCTCTTGCCCGTCTTCTTGGCCACCCTCGGCCTCCTGAACCGAATCCGGCTCAGTTTGTTTGCCCGCCATCCTGCACAGGCCTTCCCAGCAGTGGACTGCCAGGCGCTGGACCTTGACCTCGTCGATTCCCTGGCTGCACCAGCGCGAAAGCAGGGCCTCGAGCCTGGTCCGAAGTTCCTGGCCCCGGTACGCGAACAGGGTCTTCTCCAGGCTGCGCGAGAACCGCATCAGGACCTGGTACTCGACCTGGGGTATCCCGACCTTGTTCAGCCAGTCCTGGGCCAGGGGCATGAACACGTCCTTGTTCAGCAGCCTGCCCAGCCAGTCTGTGCCTTGACCAGAGGTCAAGGCACAGGCCTGCTCGAGCAGGGCACGGGTCTGGGGTGCGAGTATCGCTTCTTTGGTATTCATATTTTTC
>CP070680.1:456849-458690 GCA_020352555.1 Caldifarciminota bacterium
GCCTATGCCAAGGCCAAGGCCCTGAACAGAATGTTCGGAACCGCGGCTGAAATAACGGGCCGGACCAGCGCCGTGCTCCAGGGCTACCAGGACTTTGGCCCGACCAAATGGCGCAAGTGGGCACCGCTCGAGCTCGACGACGCCCGCCAGGTACTGGACAAGGCCGTGAAGACGAAGCGGGCAGACAGGTCCTGGCTCAAGGAGTTCGACCGCTGGGTCGGCTGATTCAATCCTGCTTGACAATACGCATTTGTCTGATTGACTTGTCCGGCTGAGGCTCTGGCCGCCAACCTAGCAACCTTCGGAGGCGCAATGAACCGCATCTTCGCGTTTGTCATCGTCCTGTCCGGGCTGGCTCTTGCCCAGCTCGACTTCTCGAACCCGGTCCGGTGCCCTGGCCAGATCAGCGAATGGTGGCGCGACCCGGCCGGGTGCATCGGCCCGAACAACGAGCTCTACGCGGCCTGGACCCACACCGGGCTCGGCTCAGGCGACGGCGGCATCTACTTCGCCCGTTCCCTTGACACCAACCAGACCTGGTCACAGCAGATAACCATCCATTTCTGGGACCCGACCTGGATCCACGCCGAGTACCGGCTGGCCAGCCTGGCCGCGATCGGCGACACCGTCTACAACATCTACTGGCTGCGCCCCGAGCATGCCTTCAACGAATGGCACGTCTACTGCTCCCGCTCCGACGACCGCGGCGCGACCTGGAACATCTTCGAGTCCTCGGTATCGGGCAGCTACTCCGGCTCGATGAACGGCCGCAGCTTCCTCGCCCTGACCGGCGGGGAAGTTCTTCTGACTTTCTCGACCCAGCCCACCATCCTCGACTGGCCGCGCAGCTACTTCTGCCGCTCGACCAACGGCGGGGTCACCTTCTCTTCCCCGCTGATGCTGCCCTCGAATCCTGACTCCTGCGGCGCATCCCGGCCTTCGATCGCGCTATTTGGCGACGGCCGTATCCTGGTTGCCTGTACCCACACCGACCGCTCAGGTTCGCGCATCGTGCTCAACGTATCGACCGACAACGGCGCGACCTGGGACACGACCGATCTCAGGGCCCAGCTCGGCGACGGCTCCTACCCGTCCTTGTACTGCGTCGACCACGACCGGCTCTACCTGTTCTGGCAGAGTTCGAATGACGAGCTCAAGTTCTCGAAATCCAACGACTGCGGCGAAACCTGGACCGCGCCGTTCACCATCACAAGCGACAACTTCTCCTTCGGCTTCGCTGCGAGTGACGAGCGCCTGCTCGCCTTGTGGACCGACGTCAACTCATGGGAAGCCTGGCACAGGGTATCGGGCGACGCAGGCCAGAGCTGGTCCGAGGCGAAGAAAGTATGGCTCAACGACCCGTTTCCCGGTGACTGGCTCTCGTTCACCCCGGACATCCGCAACGACATGGCAGCTTTCTGGTGCCACCCTGAGCCCGGAAACAACGAGGCCACCTGGTGTGCGAATGCCGAATGGCAGACCGGTGTCCAGGAACCCGGCCAATTCGCGCGTCCGGCACTGCCGCCTCTGACCGCAAGCCCGAACCCGTTTACCGGCTCGACCGTACTCGGCGGTCCGTCGGAAGCTGTCGGTCTGCAGGTCTCGGTGTTCAACTCCTCAGGCCGCATGGTCTGCGAACTCGACCTGGGCACGAACCCGGTCTGGGACGGCACCGATGCCCGGAGCAACCGGCTTCCAGCGGGCGTCTACGTCTGCAAGGCTCATGGCTGCGCTCCCCTGCGCCTGGTCCTGTCCGACTAGGCGGCAGCGATGAGACTCCGCGTGCTGGCGGGCGTCCTGCTCGCCGGCACGCTGGTTTCAGGGTACACCCTTCTCGCCAC
>CP070680.1:458790-479804 GCA_020352555.1 Caldifarciminota bacterium
CCCGAGCCCGCGTCCAGAAGAGATTGCCACGGCCGCAGACGGCCTCGCAATGACGCGGGCGTGGGGGCTGCCGCAATCCAAAGAGGGCCTGGCTTTACTTGAGCCGGGCTAGCGATACACTGGCGGCATCGTGTCGACACCCAGGAGCCGTCATGTGGAAGAAATCGACGTTTGAAAGGATTTCGGCGCACATCGACCTGCTCGAGACCGAGATGGTCGAACTGCAGAAGAGCCTGGTGGCGCTGCCGGCCCTGAGCCCGAAGTCAGGGGGCGAGGGCGAAAAGGCAAGGGCCGATTTCATGAAGCGGCTGCTCGAAGGCTGGGGCCTTGGGGTCAACGAGTACCGGGCGCCGGACCGGGAAGCGCAGTGCGGATACAGGCCGAGCCTGGTTGCCAGGCTCAAGGGCAGGACCGACCGGCCCACGCTCTGGATAATGACCCATCTCGACATCGTGCCGCCCGGGCCGCGCGAGCTCTGGGCCCATGACCCGTACCAGGCGGTGGTCTTGGACGGCAAGGTGTACGGACGCGGGACCGAGGACAACCAGCAGGAAATGGTGGCGTCGGCGTTCGCGGTCAAGACGATGCTGGACCTTGACCTGGTGCCGAACATGGATGTGTGCCTGATGCTGGTCGCGGACGAGGAGACTGGGTCTGAGCTCGGGGTGGACTGGCTGCTGAAGAGCCACGAGCTGTGCCGGCCTGAGGACCTTGTCATCGTGCCGGACGCCGGGAACAAGACCGGCACGATGTTGGAGATTGCCGAGAAGTCGATCGCATGGGTGAAGTTCACCACCACGGGCAGGCAGGTGCACGCGTCGGTGCCCCAGGACGGGAACAACGCGCTGCGGGCCGGGGCCCGACTGCTGGTGCGGCTGGACGAACTGCTGCACGAGAAGTACGCGGACGAGGACCCTTTGTTCTCGCCGCCGAAGTCGACGATGGAGCCGACACGCAAGACAGAGAACGTGCCGAACGTCAACACGATACCGGGCGAGGACGTGTTCTGGTTCGACTGCCGGATGCTGCCGAAACACAGCCTCGACGACCTGCTGCACGACATGAACGTGGCGGCAGCGGAGATCGAGTTCGACTACAGGGTCCAGGTCGAGATCGAGACCGGGCAGATGGTCCAGGCGCCGGAGCCGACTCCGAAGAACGCGCCGGTGGTGAGGATGCTGGGCAAGGCGGTGAAGGCGGTGCACGGGGCGGAGCCGTTCACCAAGGGGATCGGCGGCGGGACCGTTGCCGCGTTCTTCCGCAGGCGCGGGATCCCGGCAGTGGTCTGGAACCGGAGTGAAGGCAAGGCCCACAACCCGAACGAGTTTTCTGTCATCGCCAACATGGTGGCGGATTCCAAGGTGTACGCCCACGTGTTCGGACAGGACTCGGGCTGAGTCTCTGCCGCGTCTGACCGGGCTTGACTTGAACCGCCGGAGTCCCTAAGTTCACCTATGGACCCGGCAGCCGATTCACTCAAGGCGATGCGCCAGTTTGTGGACACCAACCAGGCAGCGGTGGTTGATGCCCGCTCGATGGGGGGAGAAGTCATCAGGATACCGATCCTGAACATGACGCAGGTGCTCCAGGCCCTTGACGCGGTGGCGGAGAACCTGCAGATCTACATGGAGCGCGTGACCGGCCGCGGGTACCGCAAGGCCGAGGAGGTGTACAACGTCGGGTTCACGGTGCGCGAACCCGGGCACCAGTCCTACGGGCTGAAGCTGACCGAGGACGAGGGCTCGGTCGTCATATCGCGGATCGCGATACTCGAGGACGAGTCGATTCTCCAGCGGTACGTTGACTACGTCCGCTCCGGGCTGCTGGCCTAGGCCTTTCTCTAGAAGACAAGCAGGAGCATTTCGGCGGCGAATGCTGCGGCGGCTGCAAGCAGCAGCGGCACGGTAAGGTCGGACGATGACCGGCCGGGCCGGCTCAGGACTTCGTAGCCGAGACTGCGGAGCCGGTCCGGATCGGCCCGGGAGAGGTCGCCTTCTCGCGGCTCGACGTTGACCGCGAAGCTGGGCCCGGGCTCCACGGAGTAGATGCCGGGAGAATCGGTGTACCCGAACGCGAGCACCGGGCGGCCGTTTCTGGATTCGGGCTCGATGCGCAGGATGCCGTCGGGCGTCGAGACGCGGACCGGGCTCATGTCGTCGAGCAGCACGAACGCGGTGTCTGCGCAGAGGTACCCGGTCCGGAACCGGGTGCTGGTCAGGTAGCCGATCGTACGGTGGAGCAGAGGAACGAACACCGCTTTGAACTGGAGGTCAGACATTCCGGTACCAGGGGCGCTGGACCAGATGATGACGCGGTGGGACAGGTTCTCGAGCACCAGCGGCGTGCGGTCGCTGAGCCGGGCAAGGACACGATTGCCCTCTGGGTCGAGCCGGGAGTGGGTCCAGAACCGGACGTGTTCCAGGCCTTGGCCCAGTCCGGCCATCACCGGATGCGAGGTGTCGGCATCAACCACCGACACGAATCCGGCGGAGCGCACGGTGCCGTCGAACCGGGCATAGGCGTCGAGCCCGGTTTGAACTGCCGGGCCAGGACCGCACATGATGAGGGCCGCTGCGCCCGAGCGCAGGACGAAGTCGAGCCTTGTCCAGTGGGCAGCGGTGAGCGCGTACGCGTCGGCTATGATGACGGCATCGAATCTGCGCAGGTCGGTGCGCGACATCTGGGAGGCATCGACCCGGGTGACTCCGTACGGCGACATGGTGTCGGCCCGGAGTGCGTCCCCGATGAAGCGGCCGGTGACCTGGCCGGACTCGACCAGCAGGAGCTCGACCCGGTCCGGAATGTTCAGGGCAAGGAAGCGGCGGTCGTCTGTTTCGAGCGAGTCTGACCGCAGCTCGAGACCGACTGCGTGGTCCCCGGCAGTGCTGATTGCGGTCTCAAACAGCAGGGAGCGGGAGCTCAGGCCCGGGATCCTGACTACCTGTTCTTCTTGCCTGCCGTCGACTTCGAGCACAGCCGTGCGGGTGACTCCGCGGGCTCCGTGGTTGCTGACCAGGGCCTCGATACGAACCGGCCTGCCGGCCACAGGAAACGGGTCTTCGGCAGACAGGCCGGCAATCCCGCAGTTGTCGAACTCGCTTGTGCCGACGTCGACCAAAGAGATCCGCTGCCCGGGTCCTGGGCGCCAGTCTCCTTCGAACGCCCTGGCCTGCAGGTCGGTAAAAGCGAGGACCGGCATGTCGAGGGATTCGGCGAGCTCTGACGCGCGCTCGAGGACAGGGACCAGGGCCGGAGCGCGGGACGACGGTTCGAGCGAATCCAGGGCTGCGAGCACACGCGAGGCGGATGCCGGGGTAGAGACCTGGTGCCGACCGGTGGCTGTCAGCAGCATGACCTTCTGTCCGTGGCCCAGGGTGCGGACAAGATCGCGGGTCTCGGACACGGAACGGGCCCAGCGGTCCTTGAAGTTCATGCTGTAGGAGTCGTCCAACACGACAATCATGTCTCCGGTGCGGCCCAGACCGGCAACCACCCGGCTGAGATACGGGCGGGCGAGCGCGAGGAACAGGAAGAGCAGGGCAAGGGTGCGGAGGATGAGGAGCAGTATCTCCTTGAGCCGAATCCAGGAGAAACGCTCGCGGCGTACGGTGCGGAGCAGGAGCAGAGACGGGAAGTCGACCCGGCGCAGGCGCAGGCGACTGAGCAGGTGGATGGCGACCGGGATTGCGGCGAGCGCGGCAAGAGGCAGGAGTCCGGGAGCGGAGAAGCCCATCAACGCATTCGGCTGCGCCGTTCGAGATAGGCGAACAGTGCGCGGTCGAACGGGGTTCGGGTACTGATCCGGTGGTAGTCGATGAGCCCTTCGCGGCACCCGCGCTCGAAAGTCCGGAAATAGGACTCGAACCCGGACCGGTACTCCTCGCCGACCACCCGCGGGTCGAGGGTCATCTCCTGGCCGGTTTCGAGGTCGCGGAGCACGACCGGAGATTTGTAGTCGAGCTTCTCCTCGGTCGGGTCGGTGATGTGGAACACCAGGACCTCGTGCTTGCGGTGCCGGAAGTGGCGCAGGGCGGACAGGACACGGGACTGCTCGTCCCACAGGTCGGACAGGATGATGATGAGACCGCGGCGCTTGATGCGCTCGGCGAGCTGGTGGAAGGTGTCGGCAAGGTCGGTGTCGCCGCCCGGCTTCATCCTGTCAACCTGGCTGAGCAGGACGTTGAGATGGGCGGGCGAGCTGCGGGGAGGGACATAGGTCTGGATCCGGTCGGTGAAGGTTACCAGGCCGGCGCTGTCCTTCTGGTGGAGCAGTAGGTAGGCGAGGCTGGCGCCGAGCCAGCCGGCGTACTCGAGCTTGCTGACCGCTGCGGTACGGAACGCCATCGAGCCGGAGGAGTCGATGATGAGATAGGCGCGGAGATTGGTTTCCTCTTCGTACTCGCGGACGAAGAAGCGGTCGGTCTTGCCGTATACCCGCCAGTCGATGCGCTTGATCTCGTCGCCCGGCATGTAGGCACGGTGCTCGGTGAACTCGACGCTGAAGCCCTTGTAGGGCGAGCGGTGCAGCCCGGCCAGGAACCCCTCGACCACGAGCCGGGCCTTGAGGTCGATCGAGCGGAGCCGGGCAACGAGCTCGGGGTCGAGAAAACGGGCCGGCCGAGAACGGTTGGCGATGGGCACGGCCCAGTTTAGACGTTGCCCTGTTCTATGCAACGTTGCGCGGTTGATTGTGCGCGGCCGATGGCTAGATTGGGCTGTGGCCATCAGCCGCATCAGCCTGCGCGGTTTCCGCAATCTCAAGCCTGCCGAGATCAGGTTCGCGCCTGACAGCAACTACCTGTTCGGGCCGAACGGCGCCGGCAAGACCAACCTGCTCGAGGCGGTGCACTACCTGGCGATCGGCAGGTCGTTCCGCAGGGCCGGAGACCGGGAGATGCTGGGTTTCGGGGCAGAACTGCTTCAGGTTGCCGGGTCGGACGAGGCGGGCAAGGACGGCGAGATACGGTTCGACGGCAGGGAGAAGCGGGTGCTGCTCGACAGAACCAGGCTGGAGCGGCTGTCAGACTACCTGGGCTGGCTGCCGGTGGTGGTCCTGCTGCTCGACGACGTCGAGCTGGTGAGAGGCGCGCCTTCGATGCGCCGGGGTTTCCTGGACATGGCGATCGCCAAGACCGACCGCGAGTACATCGGGCTGCTGAGCGCCTATCGCCGGGCGCTGACCCAGCGCAATCGCCTGCTGGTTCGGGGAGGAGACGAGGAGTCGCACGCGGCGTGGGAGGAAGAGCTCGTGCGCACCGGGGTGCCGGTTCTCGAGCGCCGGAGGCCGGTGACCGAAGTGCTGCTGGCTTCGGCGACCGGCTACTTCGCGGAGCTGCGGGGCGAGAAGGCGGCATTCAGCTATCGGGCGAGCCTGGAATCCGGAGACGACACCGCGGCCGGGTTCAGGCAGAGGCTGGCGGAGACGCGGAAGAGGTCGGTCGAGTTGGGGCGCACCCTGGTCGGACCGCACCGGGACGACCTGCGCATCAGGTTCGGGGACGATGACCGGGACATGCGGAGATTCGGGTCAGTGGGCGAGCAGCGGCTGGCGGCCGTCGCCCTGCGGCTGGCCGAGGCTGATCTGCTGCTGGGCAGCGGGCGGCAGCGGCCGGTCTTCCTGCTCGACGAGATCGGGTCGGAGCTCGACCCGGCACGCAGCGCGCGGGTGCTCGACTTGGTCCGGAGCAAGGGGCAGGTGCTGTACGCGGCGGCGCGCAGATTCGACAACGAAGGCAAGGAGTTCCGGGTTGAGGCGGGGCAGGTCGAAGCGGTTTCGTAGGGTCGGACAGGTGCTGCCGGCCGCGGTGAAGCGGCTGGGTATTGACAAGTTCATTGATGAGGAGAGGGTGCTTGAACTGTGGCCGAAGGCGGCGGGAGCGGACATCGCGCAGCACACCAGGGCGCTTTCGCTTGAGCGAGGGACCCTCAGGATCGCGGTCGACAGCCCGGCCTGGATGACCCAGCTCATCTACCTGAAGCCCCAGCTGATGCGCAAGCTGACCGGGATGGCTAAGAGACGCACCATCAAAGACATACGCTTCGTGCCAGGCCTCTGACATCGCCCAAATTCCGCTTGATTCGCAGGGGTTCTTAGCTAGGATTTGGCGATGAAGAAAGAGACCTACGATGCCTCCCAAATCCATGTACTGAAGGGACTTGAGGCGGTTCGTCACCGCCCGGCGATGTATATCGGCGACACCGGGCCGCGCGGTGTGCACCACCTGGTGTACGAAGTCGTCGACAACGGCATCGACGAGGCGCTGGCCGGACATTGTGACAGGCTGGTCGTCACGATTCATTCCGACGACGAGGTCTCGGTCGACGACAACGGACGCGGAATACCGATCGACATGCACCCGACCGAGAAGCGTCCGGCGGTCGAGGTCGTGCTGACGGTCCTGCACAGCGGCGCCAAGTTCGGACACAAGGTGTACCAGATATCGGGCGGGCTGCACGGTGTCGGGGTGTCGGTGGTGAACGCGCTGTCCGAGTACCTCCAGGCCGAGGTGTACCGGGACGGGAAGGTGCACACCATCGAGTGCGGCCGGGGCAAAGTGACCAAGCAGTTGAAGACAAGGGGTACGGTCAAGCGGACCGGCACGAGAATCAGGTTCAGGCCGGACCTGGAGATATTCAAGAAGGTCCAGTTCAAGTTCGAAGTGCTCGAGGCGCGGCTGCGCGAGCTGGCCTACCTGAACAAGGGGCTGACGATCCTGCTCAACGACGAGCGCACCGACAAGAAGGAGACCTTCAAGTACCCGAACGGGCTGTCGGATTTCGTCACCTTTCTCGACGGCGGCCGCAACCGGCTGCACCGGCCGGTCTTGATCGAAGATGCGCGCAACGGCATCTCGGTCGAGGTCGCATTCGAGTACAACGACAGCTACGTCGAGCGGATTTTCTCTTTTGCCAACACCATCAACACCCACGAAGGCGGGACCCACCTGTCCGGATTCAAGTCCGCGCTGACCCGGACGATCAACGACTACGCGCGCAAGTCCGGTTCGGTGAAGGACGATGTCGAACTGACCGGTGAGGACGTGCGCGAAGGTCTGACCGCAGTGGTCTCGGTCAAGATCGGCGACCCCCAGTTCGAAGGCCAGACCAAGACCAAGCTCGGCAACAGCGAGGCGAAGAGCGCGGTCGAGACCATCCTGAACGAGCGGCTGGCCGCATACCTTGAGGAGACGCCGCGGGTGGCGAGCAAGATCATCGCCAAGGTCGTCGCCGCTGCCAAGGCCCGGTCTGCCGCACGCAAGGCCCGCGAGCTGGCCCGGCGGCGGTCGCTACTGGAATCCGACACCCTGCCCGGCAAGCTGGCGGACTGCTCGACCGAGGACCCGGCCGAGAGCGAGCTGTTCGTCGTCGAGGGCGACTCGGCCGGCGGCTCGGCGAAGCAGGGCCGGGACCGCAGGTTCCAGGCGGTGCTGCCGCTGCGGGGCAAGATACTGAACGTCGAGAAGTCGGGCCTGAACAAGGTCCTGTCGAACAGGGAAATCAGGACGCTGATCTCGGCGGTCGGGGCCGGGATCAGCGAGGACGACTTCGACCCGGAGAAGGCGCGGTACCACAAGGTCGTGATCATGACCGACGCGGACGTGGACGGTGCCCACATCAGGACTTTGCTGCTGACGTTCCTGTTCCGTTTCATGCAGCCGCTGATCGACGCCGGCTACGTCTACATCGCCCAGCCGCCGCTGTACAAGGTGAAGCAGGGCAAGAAGGAGCACTACCTGTACTCGGACGAGGACCTCGTCAAGTACGGCCGCAAGAACAAGGACGCCAAGTTCGACATCCAGCGGTACAAAGGCCTGGGCGAGATGAACCCGGGGCAGCTCTGGGAGACGACGATGGACCCGGAGAAGCGGACCCTGAAGCGGGTGACGATGGAGGACGCGACCGAGGCCGAGCGGGTGTTCACGACCCTGATGGGCGACCAGGTCGAACTGAGACGCCAGTTCATCGAGGAGAACGCTCACGCGGTTGAGAACCTGGACGTCTGACCCGTCCCGCGGCAATTCAACAGGGAGGAAAACATGGCTGACCGCGAGCTGCTGCGCGAACTGACCGAGGCCTTCGGGCCTTCCGGGTTTGAAGACGAACCGGCGGCGATACTTGCCAGGGAGCTGGGAAAGGTCGGCAAGCTGTCACGCGACGGGCTGGGCAGCGTGGTTTGCGAAGTCAGGGGCGGGTCCGAGCGGCCCCGGATAATGGTGTCGGCACACATGGACGAGGTCGGGTTCCTGGTCAAGTCGATCACCAAAGACGGCTACATCAGGCTGCTGCCGATCGGCGGCTGGTGGCCCCAGGTGCTGCTCGGGCAGCGGGTGGTGGTCCGCACCCGCAAGCAAGACCTGCACGGGGTCATCGGCACCAAGCCGCCCCACGAACTGACCGAGGAGGAGCGCAAGAAGCTGCCCGACATCGACGAGATGTACGTGGACGTGGGGTGCACCGATGGTTTCGATGTCGGGGAGGAGCTGGGGGTGCGGCGCGGCGACCCGATAGTGCCGGTCTCGCCCTTCGTCGAGATGGCCAACAACCTGCTGATGGCCAAGGCGTGGGACGACCGCGGCGGGTGCGGGATGCTGGTCGAAGCCGGGCGGCGGATCGCAGCGGAGCGGCATCCGAACACCGTGTATCTGGTGGGCAGCGTGCAGGAAGAAGTCGGGCTGCGCGGGGCACGGACCGCAGCCGAGGTCGTGAACCCTGATGTCGCAATCGCACTAGACGTGTCGCTGTGCTGCGAGCACCCGGGCAAGCCGCGCGAGGAGGTCGAAGAGCGGCTCAAGAACGGCGCCGCGATTCTGATCCACGACCGGACGATGATACCGAACACCCGGCTGCGCGACTTCGTCATCGGCATCGCCGACGAGCTGGAGATTCCCTACCACCTGACCAGCGTGCGCGGCGGATACGACACCGGGGAGGTGCACGTGCACCGGACCGGGGTTCCATCGGTGGTCATCGGTTGGCCGACGAGGTACATCCACGCCCATGCCGGTATCCTCGCAGCAGAGGACTACGACGCGGCGGTCGACCTGGTCGTGGCCTTCATCGAGCGGTTCGACGAGGGAGCGGCCGAGAGCATCCGGTTCAGCTAGACCGCTGCCGAAGAGAGGAGCCGGACGTCGATGACGTCCGGCTCCGGTTCTTGCTGCGAATGCTAGTTCATGCCGTATCCGCCGCCGGCACCGAAGCTGGAGAGGATCGACATGTACGGCATGATTATGGCCACGATCAGGAAGATGGCACCGGCGCCCATCATAAGGATGAGGATCGGTTCGATCATGCCGGTCAGGTTCTTGACCGCGTACTCGACCTCGCTGTCGTAGTAGTCGGAGATCTGCTTCAACATCTCGTCGAGTGCGCCGGACTCCTCGCCGGTGGCCACCATCTGGACGACCATCGGCGTGAACACACCGACCTCGCGCATCGGTGCGGCCAGTCCGCGTCCGCGGCGGACGCTCTCGGCCAGCCGGTCGATAGCTACCGCCATATGCGCGTTGGCGACCGTCTTGGACACGAGGTTGAGGCTGCGGAGGATCGGCAGACCGGTGCGGTCGAGCGTTTCGAACATCCGGGCAAAACGCGACAGCGCCATCTTGTAGATGATCGGCCCGAATATCGGCAGCCTGAGCTTGGTGCGGTCCCACCACAGCCGGCCGGCGGTCGTGCGGATGAACAGGTAGAACAGCACGGCGATGCCGGCGATGAACAGAAATACGATGTACCAATACGCGGCCATGAAGTCGGTCACCGCAATGAGAACCTGGGTGGGCAACGGCATCTTGCCGCCGACGGTCTGAAGCAGTTGGGTGAACTTGGGCAGGACGAAAGTGGCCAGGACGATGACGGCGATGACGAACGCCACCATGATGATGATCGGGTAGCGCATTGCGGCGGTGACGTCGCTGCGCAGTTTGCGCTCGTGCTCGAGCAGCATCACCAGCCGGTCGAGGATCTCGTCGAGGACGCCGCCGGTCTCACCGGCCCAGATCGAGTTGACGTAGAGCTCGTTGAAGATCCGGGGGAACTTGGCCATCGCGGCCGAGAGCGCGCTGCCGCCCATCAGGTCCTTGCGTATGTCGTCGAGGGCGCGAGCGAGCGGTTTGCTCCTGGTCTGAGCCTGGAGCGCGCCGATGGCCGAGAGCATCGGCAGGCCGGCGCGGTGGAGGGTTACGAACTGCCGGGTGAAGTTGATAAGGTCGACCGCCTTGACACGCTGGAAGACCCTGCCGATGTCGATCGCCATGCCGGGGCCGGCCTTCTCTTCCTTGATGGTGATCGGTATGTAGCCCAGGGTGTCGAGTCGCTCGACGACGGTGTTGACGTCCGTGCCTTCGAGCGTGCCGGAGACGATCTGACCTTCTTTGTCCCGGACCTTATAGCGAAACAGCGGCATGATTCCCCCGTTGGGTTGGACTACTCAAACTTCTCTGCCTCACGCATGACCTCGTCGATTGTGGTGACTCCTTCGAGGACTTTCTCCATGCCGTCTTCCCACAGCGTCCTCATGCCGTATTCCTGGCCCAGGGCGCGGACCGCACTGGTGGGCGGACGGGTGACGACAAGCTCGCGGATGCGGTCATTCATCCTGAGGACTTCGAAGATCCCGACCCGGCCGTGGTAGCCGGTGTTGCGGCAACGGTCGCAGCCACGGCCCCGGAAGAACTTCGTACCAGGCGGCACCTCGAGTTCCTCGAGCATCGTAGGCGGAGGATCGTAGGGCTCACGGCACTTGGTGCAGATTCTCCGGCAGAGCCGCTGGGCGACGACGCCTTCCATACCGGACGCGACCAGGAACGGCTCGATGCCCATGTCGATGAGACGGGTGACGGTGCCCGGCGCATCGTTGGTGTGGATGGTCGAGAATACCAGCTGTCCGGTCAAGGAGGCGCGGATGGCCACGCCGGCGGTCTCGGCGTCACGGATCTCACCGATCATGATGACGTCCGGGTCCTGACGCAGGATGTGCCTGAGGCCGACGAGGTAGGTGTAGCCGGCCTGCTCGTTGACCTGGGACTGACAGATCTTGTCGATGTCGTACTCGACCGGGTCCTCGATGGTGATGATGTTCTTGTCACTGCCGCGGATCTCGCCGAGGATGGCGTACACGGTCGTGCTCTTGCCGCAGCCGGTGGGGCCGGTGACCAGGATGACGCCGTGCGGCTTGGCGATCATCTCGCGCATCATACCGAGCCTCTCCCGCATGAAGCCCAGTTCGTCGAGCGAGAGCAGGCGCAGACGGTCGAGGATACGCATGACGACCGTCTCGCCGTAGGTGGACGGGAAGGTGGAGACACGGAAGTCGATCTCGCGGGTGTCGACGATTGCGCCGTAGCGTCCGTCCTGCGGGACGCGCTTCTCGGCGATGTTCATTCGCGACATGATCTTGATACGGGAGACGACGGCGAGCTGAAGTGCCTTCTTCGGTGAAATGATGGGGTGGAGGATGCCGTCGATCCGGAACCGGACGGTGAGACCCTCACGGGTAGGCTCGATGTGGATGTCGGACGCGCGTTCGCGCACGGCCCGCATGATCATCTGGTTGACCCAGCGGACGACCGGGGCCTCCGATGCCATCTCTTCGAGCTTGCGGGGTTCGAGCCTTGCCTCTGCCGCGATTCCTTCCTCTTCGGGCAGGTCGTCGAGGCTGGTGATCTCCGGCTCGTCCGGAAGGTCGGGAACCTCGGCCGCAGTGTAGTGCTGGTTGAGAGCGGCGAAGAAGTCCATTTCCCGGCAGACCATCGGTTCGACTTCCATGCCCGTCATCCGGCGGACTTCGTCCATCAGGAAGATATCGCCGGGGTTGACAAGCGCCACGGCCAGGGTGTTGCCTGAGCGGAACAACGGCATCAGCTTGTTGTTGCGCAGGAACGCCTCGGAGAACATCTGGAGCACTTCGCTGTCGACCCGGAAGTTGGCGAGGTCGACGAACGGGACTCCGAAGCGTTGCTCTAGGTCTACGCCAGTTTCTTGCTGTTCGTCACCAGTTGGAGTTTCAGCCATTGAACGTACCTCCTGGGTACCGTATCCCCATTGCTTCGACCGTCAGCCGATCAGTCCTGGCCGCGCAGGCCACGCCCGGGAAACACAGCATGTACAGGATTATTATATTGCGCGCGCTCCGGGTGTCAACCGTTTCGCCTGCCGAGGGTTACGCTCGCCTACCGCACGACGGTGAACTTCGTGACCGCCTGACCGAAGGTGGTGCTGAGAACCGCGGTGTAGAGCCCGGCGGCTACCGGCTCGCCTGCCATATTCAGACCGTCCCACACCGCACCGATGCGCAAGAGCAGTTCGGGGTCATCGTATTTGCCCGGACGTCCCATCAGAGTGCCGTCCAGCCTGATGGTGTCAACCAGCGCCCCGGAGACCGTATGGATCCGGATTGAAGGACGGGGGGAGGGGCGGTTCAGCTCCAACGCGAAATGAAGCTGTCCGTGTTCGGCAAGTTCGGGAATGTACGGATTCGGGAATGCCGTGAGCCGGTCCTCCGGGATTGGCCGGGCCTCCGGGTCAGGAGGGAAGGCCGCGAACGCGGAATCGACCCGGGGAACACCGTAGCCCAGCGTGCAGTTGGGGCTCGAGCGGGAGGACGTTGCGTACAATGCGGCCTTGATCGAGTCAGCCGACCATTCAGGATGGGCTTCCTTGAGGAGCGCACAGCAGCCGGCAATCAGGGCAGTTGCGCATGAGGTGCCGGTCGCGCCCTGGAGCATGTTGACCGAGTCCGGGTCCACCACAGTCACGATGCTGGACAACGCCACCAGGTCAGGCTTAACGCGTCCGTCGGCGGTCGGACCGGTGCCGCCGCCACGCCAGGGCCTCAGGTCCTTCTCGACACCGCCGGCGGCGATGACGCCGTCGGCGTCAGCCGGGGCGACGATGTAGGGCGTGGGCCAGGGGTAGTTGAAGGTGTCCCGGTTGCCCATCGCGGTGACGACTAGCAGGCCACGCTTGGCGGCCAGTGAAGCCGCGATCGATATCGGCGCGGTCTTTCCGTCCATGTCCTCGCCGGAGTACGGGTCGCGATAGCCGAGGGAGGTGGAGACAATGTCGGCACCCATTCGTTCCGCCCATTCGAGCGCTTCGATGTAGGTATCCTCCTCCATGTCGTATTCGTAGTAGCTTCCGCTCGAGACCTTGTGCAGCTCGGTCTTGGCCACCAGCAGCTCGACTCCGGGAGAGATGCCGACGATCGCGCCCTTCTGCCATCCGCAGATGATCGAAGCCATCCTGGTTCCGTGATCTGGCTGCTCGCGAGCGAAAACCAGTTCGTCGCCCTGCTCCCAGGCGGTATTGTCGTCTCCCCGTTTGATCCAGGCTGCCATGGTTCCGGCTCCGCCCGCGGCCAGCAGCGGCAGATAGCAGAACCCGGCGGTGTCCAGGGTCATTGGGGAAGACCATGTCTCGCCTCTGTCCTCGGACTCGACACGGTTCAGAAGGCCGCCGGTTCCGTAGAGCAGGGTCAGACTGCCGTCGCCAAGAGCCCCGGCGACCCCGCCGACGCTGATCGTGTTCGAAGTCACGCGGGGTAGTGCGGTCCAGGTCCTGCCCATGTCGTCCGAGTACAGCATCGACAGACGGGTGAAAGGTGGTTCGGATGTGTCCTTGAACAGCAAGACGAGCTCGTTGCCACTCTGCCCCAGGGTGAGGTCCCGGGCGTCGCCCTGGACCAGGTCCTGAACCAAGAAGAATGTTGCCCCGCCGTCAGTCGAGCGGTACTGGGCTATTCTGCCGGTCTCGCGGGTGACCGCGAAGATGCTGACATCAGCCCCGGCTGCCGCCGTCATCGGTCCGGTCAGTGGGTGGTCGGATACCAGGCTATCGATACTGGTCCAGCTGGCGCCTGGGGTCGAGACGTCGGCCCGGTTGAAGATGATGGTCGAGTCGTTGCGCAGGTAGGTGAGGTACAATGTGTCTCCGACAACGAGAACGTGGGGCTGACGACCGACTCCGACCACGGACCGGCTCTGCCAGTCATGGCCCTTGAAATGGCCCAGGTAGACCTTGTAGTCCGTGGGGTTGCGGTAGTGCGTGTTCTGGTGGTTGAAGGCCAGGTAGGAGGCGGAGTCGTGAGCCGCGATACTGAGGTTCTCGAGCGTCGAGGAGGAGAAGTTGGTTGCCCGCGCAGACAGCTCCACTATCCCCGGCTGGGTCCAGGTGATGCCGTTGTCGTTGGATGCACTCCAGAAAAGCGCCCGGCGGGGGGAGGTATAGCCGTACGAGAAACTGTCGGCAGCGAAGGCCAGCAAGAGGCTGCCGTCGGGCAACCGGGTCAGTGCAGGATCCGCGACCAGGCCGAGATAGCGCAGCTGCTCCGATGCCCCTGGTATCCACCCAGAAACGCGCCGCGCGGTGTTGAACTGGTCGCCGGAGAGGAAGTCGTGCTGCTTGTGGATCCGGATGTGTTCCATCGCCGAGTTGTTGAGCTTGAGGCCGGTGTCGAAAATGGCGAGCTTGACCCCGGAACCGAAATAGCCGTCGAAGAACAGATCCGGTACGCCCATCATGTGCGCCTGTTCGAACGACGCACCGTAGAAGTTGTGAGCCTCTGCCGAATCGACCTGCTGGGTCCGGAAAGGCCGAGGGGGTCGAATCCTCAGCAGTGCGGCCGGTTCACGCTCGGAACGTCGCCCCACCGGCCTGACTGCGTAGACAAACGGCAGGCTGTGGACAGCCTCGACCGCACCGGCAGGCAGATGGAAACTGGCCGCGTTCAGCCAGTCGGACGTGGCGCGTAAACGGCCGCCAAGCTGTCGGACCTGGCGAATGTAGTCTTCGGAAACCGGGATGTCATCGAAGTCGAACCCCTTGGCTTCTGACCTGAGGCGTCGGGAACGCAGATGCTCCGGGGCTCTGTTTCCGATTGCGTCGACTGCGGCCTGGTACTGGTCCTCGCGGAAGATCCCCTTGTCGGTGAACAGGACCCAGACATTGCCGGTCGCGACAACCGGCGGTTCTGTCTTGTCCGCGGGCACCCGGACCAGCTGGGCAGCGAAAGCCAGCAGCGGAATGAGAGTGGTGATCATCGTCAGTCGGCGAAGAGGCCCGCGAGTAGACCGGTGAAGCTGAGAACCAGGATTCCGACGACCGCCAGCGAGGACAGGGCCAGGTTGATGATGCCGAGGATCAGGCAGACCCTGCCGATGCGCTTGGACTTCGCCGAGACGCTGCCCGACATCAGCACGATGCCATAGAACAGGCCCAGGAACGGATAGAGGGCAGAGAACACGTACAACCAAATAACCTGTGTCAGATACAGGATGTCGATGAGCGCATGCCAGCGTTCGGCCTGTTTCTGCAGAACCAGGGCGTCAGATACACTATCACTGCCATCCACCGGGACCTCCTTCAGAAAGCCGCACAGCAAGAGAAAGTACCCCGCGCAGGAATTGAACCTGCAACCCACGGATTAAGAATCCGTTGCTCTGCCTAGTTGAGCTAGCGGGGCACAAATCCTAAACCCGGCAGGGCGAAGCCGGACACCGCTTCATCCGACCGGCAACATTCTCACACCGCGCCCGGCGCGACTCGAACGCGCAGCCTACGGGTTCGAAGCCCGGCGCTCTGTCCAGTTGAGCTACGGGCGCTTCCGCATCATTTGAAGCAGTCCTGCAGCAACTCGGCGTCAGTCTATTCGTCCGCATGGGCAAAGCAACTCCGTTCTGCGGCCGGACGGCCAGCAGGGTGAGTGAGGGGACTTGAACCCCCAACATCCTGAGCCACAGTCAGGTGCTCTGCCTTTGAGCTACACTCACCGCGTCCTCGTCCATCCAAGGCGCTGGAAGTATAGCACCGGGGCCAGAACTGTCCAGCCCAGACCCGGGCTCGGGTGGCATCCATACCTTTGACCGCGGCCGATAGGCGTGTATAGTGCAGGTCTAGTCTGGAGAAGAATCACTTCACAAAGGAGCAGGCATGGCAGCAAAGCGTGAGATGAAGCGCATCCTGGTGACCGGCGCGGTCGGCCAGATCGGGTCCGAGTTGACTCTGGCGCTCCGGGACCGCTACGGGGCCGACAACGTCGTCGCGACCGGACGGAAGACCGCGCCGAGCGAGGAGCTGAAGAACTCCGGGCCGTTCTACTTCATCGACGTGACCGACCGTGCGTCGATTGAGGAGGTGGTCAGCAAGCACGACATCGACACGGTCGTCCATATGGCTGCCATCCTGTCCGCAGTCGGAGAAAAGAACCCGACCTTGGCATGGGACGTCAACATGAACGGGCTCTACAACGTCCTCGAATGCGCCAGGGATCACGATATGGCCCGAGTCATCGTCCCGAGTTCGATCGCGGTCTTCGGGCCTGAGACACCCCGCGACAACACACCCAATGAGACGGTGTTGAAGCCCAAGACGATGTACGGCGTGACCAAGGTCGCCGGCGAACTGCTCGCCGACTACTACTTCCATCGATTCGGAGTCGATGTTCGCGGCCTGCGCTACCCGGGCATCATCTCGCACGAGACCCTGCCCGGCGGCGGGACCACCGACTACGCGGTCGCGATCTACTACGAAGCGGTGAAGAACAGGCGCTACGCCTGCTTCGTGCGCGAGGACACGCGCCTGCCGATGATGTACATGCCGGACTGCATCAAGGCGACAATCGACCTGGCCGAGGCCGACCTGACGAAGCTCAAGCACCATTCGGACTTCAACGTCGGCTCGATGAGTTTCACCGCCGGGGAACTGGCCGCCAGCATCACGAAACAGATTCCGGAATTCGAATGCAGCTACGAGCCCGACTTCCGCCAGGAGATCGCGGACTCCTGGCCGTCGTCGATCGACGACACCCCGGCCCGGGAAGAGTGGGGGTGGAGTCCGGACTACGACCTGGACAAGATGACGACCGACATGCTCGAGAACCTGACCCGCAAGCACAAGCAAGGCAAGATCTGAGGCTTTGACCAGGCGCGCAGAAAGACTAGACTAGCAGGCTATGCTTCACTTTGGACACAGGGAGCTGAAAGGCCTCTTCGATCCCGACCGGATCTTCTACGGAGAGGGCCGCGGCGAATTCGGAGTCTGCCTGCACCTGCCCCTGTCAGGATACATCGCGGGCAGTGCACCGGCCGAGGACTACCAGTTGATGATTGCCGTCGCCAACGACATGATCGAGTTCCTCCGGTACAAGCGCCTGATAAAGGGGCCGGAGGCGTGGGACTACGATCCGGAGAAGGCGACCGAAGCCTTCACGGTCTGCGGCGACAACCCGAGCACGTCCGGGATCGTCCTCCAGGATGCCGCGTACACCAGCGGCCCGAAGCTGCAGCTGTTCCTGGACAAGACCTTTGGTGCCAACGAGATATCGGTCCGGTGGAAGAACAACCTGATCGGCGACGAGAGACTCCTCGATGACTACGAGGAGTACATGAAGCAGATGCTCCGGGACGGGACGGGCGAAGACCAGTCACCGGAATCCGAAAACCCGGACTACTCTGGCCCGGGCCAGGCCGAGGACAGCCCCTACGACTAGCCAGCCCGCAGGCCGGCGGCACACAGCCCCCTGCCGGCGGGCGCATCTGACCCGGAGTGCGTACAGCCGTCCGCTGACATGCTGACCCTGAGCAGATTGTCCAAGGACCCCGAGGTCATCGCCATGATCAGGGAGTCGGACAGCCAACTCGAGCAGCTCGGGTACACCGAGCACGGCCAGCGGCATGCCCGGCTGGTGGCCAAGAACGCCAAGGCGATCCTCGTAGACCTGGGATACGACGCGCGGCTGGCGGAAATGGCCGCGATCGCGGGCTATCTGCACGACATCGGCAACGTCGTCAACCGGGAACGGCACGAGCGGACCAGCGCGCTGCTGGCCCGCGACATTCTGCGCAGGCTCGAAATGGATCTTCACGAGGTCGCCCACATCATGGCTGCGATCGGCAACCACCACGAGGGGGGCGGCCACCCGGTCTCCGAAGTCTCGGCAGCGCTGATACTGGCGGACAAGGCTGACGTCCACCGAAGCCGGGTGCGGAATCCGGCCTTCATCAAGTTCGACATCCACGACCGCGTGAACTACGCGGTCCGGCGTTCGACGCTGAACGTCGACCCAGAAGCCAGAAGGATACTTTTCAGTCTGAAGGTCGACACCGGCATCTCGCCGGTGATGGAGTACTTCGAGATTTTCATGTCCAGGATGGTCATATCGCGCCGGGCAGCGGATTTCCTCCGTTGTCATTTCGAGCTTGAGATCAACGGGACCAGACTGGTCTAGGCTCTCGAAGGGGTGACGATCCTGCATCAGGGTTGACATGAATATGTCCCAGCATAGAATCCTGTTTCTTATGGGTCGCGGCAATGCGCGCAAGCGCTTTGTGGATGCGCCAGAGCCCGGAGAAGCTATCAACTGATGGACAAATCAACGTTTGAGGCCGTGTTTGCCGGCCGTGAGTTCGCCGACTGGCTGCAAGAGGGCGTCTGGGTGGCGGATGGTTCAGGCACGGTCGTTTTCGCCAACCGGTCGCTGGTCGCGCTACTGGGCCAGGAGGATACTGCCGGCATCCTGGGCCGGGCCTGGCAGGACATGTTCAACTGCAACGAGCCGCTCGAGCTGAAGGACGCGGCCCAGGCCGGCAGGTCGAGCTGGTGCTTTGAGTCCTGCCGGGTACGCGGCGCCAACAACAAGGAGACGCCGGCCAGGGTCGAGGTCATCCGCAGGACCACGGACGGTGTGCCGTGGCTGATCGGCTCAGTCACCACGGCCGGCAGGTCGGCGCGGCTTTCGGGGCTGACCGACTCGACCGGCCGGCAGGTGATGGAGAACGCCGTTGACGGCATCTGCATCGTCGAGGAGAGACGGGTGGTCTACGTCAACCGCCGGTTCGAGGAGCTCACCGGATACACCAGGAGCCAGCTCGGAATGCTGAGTCTGGACAAGCTGGTTTCCCCGCGCGACCGGCAGGCGGTGACTCAGGCGACCCAGGCCCCGGACAAAGTCCTGACCCCGGTCCACCACGAAGTCAGGGTAGTGACCCGCTCCGGCCGCGAGCTGGACTGCGAACTCAGGATCGTGCCGACCGAATCGAGTGCCGGCACCGCGCTCCTGTGTTTCCTGCGCGACATTTCACCGCTCCGGCGGGCCCAGCGCTCCCAATCCGACTTCATCGCGATGGTGTCCCACGAGCTGCGGACACCGCTGGCTGCTATCAAAGAGGCGATGTCGTTGCTGTCCGAGAGTGCCTCAGCCCAGCTAAAGGACCGCGACTTGCGCTACCTCGGAATCGCCCGTGAGGAGATGGACAGGCTGAACCGGATGATAACCAACCTGGTCGAGGTGTCTCGGATGGAAGCGGGCAAGGTCTCGCTCAAGCTGGAGCCCATCGCACTCGAAGAAATCCTCACCCGCTCACTCGAAAGCCTGACCCTGCTGATCAACAAGAAGAACCTGAAGGTCGAGAAGCGGATTCAGGAGAGGCTCCCCAGGGTGCTCGGCGACCAGGACCGGCTGCTGCAGGTGTTCAGCAACATCCTTGACAACGCGATCAAGTATACACCACCCAGCAGCACGATCCGGACGACGGTCCGCTACCGCGGTCCGATGTCAGACGTCTTGGCCCTAGTAGGCTTGTCCGGAGGCGGCAGCTACATCCAGGCGACGATCGAAGATTCGGGTCCGGGCATCCCGGCCGAGTTCCTGGACCGGATTTTCGGCAAGTTCGAGCGTGTCGACCCGCACGGGCCCGGCATCGGGCTGGGATTGTCGATCGTCCAGTCGATAATCGAGCTGCACAACGGCAAAGTCTGGGCGTCGAGCGTCCTCGGCGAAGGCACGGCCTTCAACATCCTGCTGCCGGTCAGGGAAGGCTGATGCACGACCCACCGCGCGTCCTGGTCGTCGACGACGAACCGAATATCCGCGAGCTGGTCCAGGCGCGGCTCGAGCAGAACGGCTACGAGGTCGATACGGCTGCGGACGGCTACGCGGCGCTTGCCAAGACCAAGGCCTTCCGGCCCGACCTGGTGATACTCGACCTGATGCTGCCCAGAATGGACGGATATACGGTGTGCCGAGTCCTGAAGTCGAGCGTCGGCGAACAGCTTCCGATCGTCATGTTCACGGCAAGGACCTCACAGGACGACCAGCGCCGGGGCCGCGACATGGGTGCGGACGCCTACCTGACCAAGCCGTTCGAACCCAAAGTCCTGCTGGGCAAGATCCGGGAACTGCTGTTCCCCGAGGAATTCAAGCAAGAGCAGGAAGCGGCCCAGGCCGAGGCCGCCGAAGAGGGTGCTGCGGCCGTGGCAGAAGCAGAACCTGCTGGGGCAGAAGCTGGGACTTCGGTATCCGCTGAGCCGGTCGAAGTCCAGGTTGAGGAAGATGTTGAGGAACGTCGGTTTGCCGAGCAGCGGGCCAGGGAGGAAGCAGAAGCCAAGGCCCGCGAAGAGGAAGAGCGCAGGCAGCGCGAGGAAGCCGAGCGCAAGGCCCGTGAAGAGGCGGAGGCCAAAGCCCGCGAAGAGGAAGAGCGCAGGCAGCGCGAGGAAGCCGAGCGCAAGGCTCGCGAGGAAGCAGAAGCCAAAGCCCGCGAAGAGGAAGAGCGCAGGCAGCGCGAGGAAGCCGAGCGCAAGGCCCGCGAAGAGGCGGAAGCCAAGGCCCGCGAAGAGGAGGAGCGCAGGCAGCGCGAGGAAGCCGAGCGCAAGGCTCGCGAGGAAGCAGAAGCCAAAGCCCGCGAAGAGGAAGAGGGCAGGCGGCGCGAGGAAGCCGAGCGCATGGCCCGCGAAGAGGCGGAAGCCAAAGCCCGCGAAGAGGAAGAGCGCAGGCGGCGCGAGGAAGCCGAGCGCAAGGCCCGCGAAGAGGCGGAAGCCAAGGTCCGCGAAGAGGAAGAGGGCAGGCGGCGCGAGGAAGCCGAGCGCAAGGCCCGCGAAGAGGCGGAAGCCAAAGCCCGCGAGGAGGAAGAGCGCAGGCAGCGCGAGGAAGCCGAGCGCAAGGCCCGCGAAGAGGCGGAAGCCAAAGCCCGCGAGGAGGAAGAGCGCAGGCAGCGCGAGGAAGCCGAGCGCAAGGCCCGCGA
>CP070680.1:479904-482756 GCA_020352555.1 Caldifarciminota bacterium
GTGCCCAATACCCAGGTGGTGATGAGGCTAGTGACCTGCAGCTCGTGCCGGCGGTTGTGTTCACAGCGAGGCGGTACCGTTGTTCCTGGCGGCAGCGCAGACAGGAAGGAGCGGCAGAGAGACTGACGGGAGTGAACGGAGGGCCGCTCACTTGACACTGTGACAACTGGCAATATCGTGCCATGATGATGAGGCAGACTGCGGCGCTGCTTGCGCTCGCGTGCGTTGCGGAGGCTGCATGGAAGGCGCTCGGGCCGTTCGGAGCGAGCCTGGGCTGCGTGGTCGCAGCGCCCCCAGACGATAGCGTGGTCTACGTCTGCACCTGGGGTGGGGACGCGGTCTTATACCGGTCGACAGATTTCGGAGTGTCGTGGAAGCGTGCTGGGTCGGTCCCGGAGCGCGGCCTGTGTCTCGCCATCGACCCCGGGTATCCTGAACGGCTCTATCTGGGCGCTGCCCAGGACATCTACCGGTCGACCGATGCAGGTGCGAGCTGGATGCGCGACAGCCTAGGCTACTATGTGTCGATCTACGATATCACCGTCCACCCTGATTCCTCATCGGTCGTGTACGCGGTGGGCACAGCACTCGGCGCGGACGCACGGATGGCGTTCCTGCACAGCACCGACGCCGGGATGAGCTGGACCCGGACGTCGCCGCCCGGGCGCAGCGGGTCTTTGTTCTGCGTGGAGGTCGACCCCTTGAACCCGGAGCGGGTATATGCCGGAGGATGCTACTCAAGCAGCGGGACCGTACCTTGCTTGTACCTGACAACCGACATGGGTGCGACCTTCACCGAGCTTTCGCCGCTCATCGACGATACCCAGGTCATGGCCCTGAGTATTCATCCCGAGGACCCGAACGTACTGTGCGCAGGCGGGCTGTCCGGTCTCTACCGGTCGACCGACCGTGGCAGTACATGGACGCAGACAGTGCCGGAGGGGACCTGTTTCGACCTGGCGGTCACCCCGGCTGACGCAGACCTGGTCCTTGCCGCGACGGCCGACAAGGTTCTCCTGAGCACAGATGCGGGAGGGAGCTGGGACTCGTGCGGCCAGGCGCTGTGCGGCCGCTACTATCGCGGGGTATCGGCTGGCCGGACTCAGGGCTCGCCAATGTACGCGGTCAACAGCCTGGGTTTCTACCGTTCGACCGACCGGGGCGAGACATGGGCAGTTTCGAATCGAGGCCTGGACATGTTCGGACGAATAGCGGCTTTCGGTATCTCGCCGACCGATCCTGAGGTCGTCTATACTTCTTTCGCCTTGGGCTTCCCGCCGATACCTGTCTACCGGACGACCGATTGTGGCGGCTCCTGGACCACACATGCAACCCCGATGAGCTGCGGGAACGCGTGCGGAATTGCGGTCAGCCCGTATGACCCGGACTTGGTTTTCTGCCTCGAAGGGACGGTAACCTGAGGGCGGGCTGAGCTCTGGATGAGCTCTGACCGTGGGGAGGAGTGGGAGGCAATCGACGACTACTACGACGATGGTGGCGCGCTGGTCGTGGACCCGTACGACAGCCGAGTGTACTGGAGCGGCGGCGTGAACGGGGGCCGGATGATTGTGTCGAGGACGACCGATCGCGGGGAGAGTTGGCAACGGTATGACCTGGCCGGCGGGTACGCCCGCGCACTGGCAATCGACCCCTTGAACACAGATTTTGTGTACGCGGGCGGGAACCCGGGCCTGTTTAGGACCACGGACCGCGGTGCGACCTGGCGCAGTTCGTCGAGCGGCCTGACCGGAGAGGTACGGACGATTGCGGTTCACCCGGCGGACGGAGACGTGGTGTACGTTGGTACCGAAGACGGTGTGTTCAAGTCGACGGATGCAGGTGCAGGGTGGAGGTATGTCGGGTGCCGGGGCGTGAATGCTCTGGCCTTTGCCGGGTTCGAGCCCTGCACGGTGTTTGTGGGTACTGATTCCGGCGTGAGCCGGTCTGCGGACGGCAGTGTGACCTGGTCGCCGATGAACGAGGGACTAGACTCTGTCCATATCACTACCCTGGGCGTAGTAGCGGGTTCTGGCCTGTACGCTGGCACCCAGGGTGCCAGCATGTACGTCTGGCCTTTCCCACTGGCGGTTGAAGAGGAGAAACACAGGCGGATGGGCGGTCTGCTGTCGGTCTGTCCTTGCCCTGCTGCGGGGCCGGTTGTCGTCAGATATGCGGTAGCGAGCCTGACCCGGGTCAGGGTGACGGTATACGACGCATCGGGAAGAAAGGTGCATAGCCTGGTCGATGGGTGCGAGACGGCAGGGGTGCATACGGTGACTTGGCACGGTCGAGATGGCTCGGGCCGACGCCTGCCCGAAGGGCTATACCTAATCGAGCTTGCGGTTGAGGACCGGTATTGTCTCAGCAAGGTCGTCCGACTCAGGTAGAGGTAGAAGTGGCTGCCGTGCCGGCATCCTTACTCGTGGGCCCGGCATTCTGAAGTCTGGAACCGACATCGCAGCAGAGGCCCGATGTTCTGGCAGAAAGGAGGTAGCGCGGACGGGAGGAATGGCTGAAGCGTGGATATCTGGGCAGAGAAAGAGCCCAAGAACAACCCGACCACCTGTGGAATCAGGTGATGGTGCAACGGACTGGCGAGTCTTCAGCCGCCGCCCGGCACCTGACTGGTCGGACACCGAGGTCTGGACTGACATCCAGTACACCGAATGGAAGGTCAAGTAGCTTCACGCTCGGCAGGGCACAATCGAAGGAGGACATATGCCGCGAGTAGTGCATTTCGAACTCACCGGCCCAGAGCCGGAGAAACTCGTTGATTTCTACACCAAGGCTTTCGGCTGGCATTTCGGGCCGATGGAGGGCCTGGCTGACTACTGGTACATCACCACCGGCAA
>CP070680.1:482856-486252 GCA_020352555.1 Caldifarciminota bacterium
CAACATGGCTGCTGCGCTGGAGGTCGGTGATGAGGTCGTATTCACCGGCGGGGTGGCCCAGAACCAGGGCATGAAGCAGGCGCTCGAAAGCGCATTCGGGCTGAACCTGACGGTTGCCCGGATGCCGCTCTTCGCTGCCGCGCTCGGCGCGGCACTCTCCTAGTCGCGGATGACGGTCAGGTTGCCGTTGTCGGCAAGGAGCTCGGACGGGTGGGGCAGGCTCATGAAGTCCTTGAGGCTCATTGACCAGCCGTAGGCGCCGGCATTGAACACGCCGACCGAGTCGCCGGGCCTGGGGTCAGGCAGATGGACTTCCTGCCCGATGCAGTCGATTGGCGTGCATATCGGACCGCAGACCCGGAACTCGCCGGCCGCCGGCTCGGCTATGCGGTTGAGCAGGCGGATGGGGTGCCGTACCTTCATGAACACCGGGCGGGCAAACGCGTTCATGCCGGCGTCGCAGACAACGAAACTGGTTCCGCGCGACTGCTTGGTCCTGGCAACGGTTGTCAGGAACACGCCGGACTCGGCCACTATGAACCGGCCGGATTCGAGCAGCAGGCGGCAGCCTCTGAGCTGGCCGGCATGGGTTTCGAGCATGCCGGCCGCTGTCTCGGACACCGGGGCCAGGTCGAGCTCGGTTTCGTCTTCCTCATAGGCAACCCCGAAACCGCCGCCGAAGTCGATTGCCTCGAGCGGCAAGTCGAGCTCGGCCGACAGGTGCAGGCCCAGTCCGAGCACGTACTCTAGGTGGGATGACAGGAACCCGGGGTCGAGGACCTGGCTGGCCGAATACACCTGGATGCCGGCGATGCGGACGTGCCTGAGCTCGAGACCGCGGACCTGTTCCACGACCTTCTCCTCGTCGAACCCGAACTTACTCGGCCCGCCGACCATTGCCTCGCGCGATGCAGGCCGTTCCACGGTGTTGATGCGGAGCAGAACGCGCTGGATACGGTCCAGGCCTGCGGCAAGCCGGTCGACCTGGCGCAGGTCCTCGGCCGAGTCGCAGACAACCGCATAGATGCCGGATTCGAGCGCGAGGTTGATGTCGGCTTCGGTCTTGGCCGGGCCGACGAAGATGATGTCGTCGGCAGCGTACCCGGCATCCAGCGCTGTGCGGAGTTCGAGCATCGAGCTGATCTCGGCTCCGGCGCCGAGCCTGGCCAGGATCCGGCAGATTTCGGGATTGGGGTTGGCCTTGACCGAATAGAGCACATCGAAGCCGGGAAAGGCGCTGGTCAGTTCGCGATAGCGGTCGCGGATCATCGAGCCCGAGTAGACGTAGAAAGGCGTGGTGTGGTCTGCCAGGATGCGGTCTAGGGACACGCCGTCGATGACGAACTCGTCGCCCTTGCGGAAACGGTCCTCGACCGGTCTCACCGGCGGTACACTTCGAGCCGGCTCACGCCCTGGAAGATGTAGAACGGGAACGGCTCGGATACAACAGCGTCGATCCCGATAGTGCGGCAGTACTCTTCTCCGAAGTTGGCGCCGGTCTCGGCAAAGACCAGGACCCTGGTGTCTGATTCCTGCGCTGCTTCGACAATCAGACCCAGGGAATCGGTGGCGATGGTCATGCCGGTGACGATGGCGAGGTCGGCCCTGCGCACGTACTCGACGGTCTTGTACCCGTCCTCGACCTTGACGCCGTGGACCTCGGTGCCGACGATGTCGCGCTCGAGGTCGGTTGCGAGCAGCTCGCAGCCCCGGCTTTTCAGCTCGCGGATGACGTTGCCGACCACGCCGACGTTGACCACGACCGGGTTTTTGACTCCGGACAGGAGCCGCTCGGCTTCGTCGGTGATGACCCTGGTCCGGGCCGGGGTCTTCTCGACCGGGTTGCCGACTATCTCGTGGACCGCGACCGGACGGCGCGGCAAGGAGGCGTAGACCGAATCCAGGGCAGCAATCGAAATGCAGGTCTTGTCCTTGAAAAGGTCCCGGGCATCGGTGCCGACAAGTTCGCGGCCGCGCTCGTCGTCGCCGGTGCAGTAGCAGGCACCCTGTCCCTTGGTCATCACCACCCAGAACGTGTACTGGAAAGTGCGTTCGTCAGGATTGGGCCGGAATGCGAGTTCCACCTGCCACATCCCGCGGACAAGGAAGTCGTCGTCCGGGGCCTTTTTCGTGCGCTCGAGCGCGTGGTCGCGGAGAGTCTCGAAGATGTCGGTCACACAGACTGCTTCAGCCGGCCGAGCCAGCGGTCGAGGACACGGGCGAGTCTGGTCTCGTGGCCGAGGAAGTTGTGGGGCGCGTCGCTGATGACCGATGTCGAAACCGTGGGCGCACTGGTCAGGCAGGCCTTGATGTTCCTGACGTAGTCGTGCGAATCGCCGATGAACGATTCGTCCACCGTGCCGACCGCGACCAGGACCGGGACGCTGATTGTGGCAAGCTCGGGGAAACGCAGGCGGTCGGTGCGCGACATGTTGAACATCAGGGCAATTGAGTCTGGGCCGAAAGCATCGAGAAACGTGGCGGCAGACACCGGGTACTGGAACATGTCTTCAGGCATCAGTTTCCGGGGCCTGCGGTTGCGGACGTGGTAGCGGGCGAAATCGAGCGCCTCCGGGAAACGCTTGCCCAGCCCGCGGCGGATGAACCCGAGGTCGTCGGACGGAGAGAGCAGGATCAGGCCGGACACCCGCTTGTCCTTGGCACGGTACAGATACCAGGCGACCTTTGTCGCGCCGTGGCTGTGGCCCTGGAGGATGATGCGGCCGAACCCCTGGCTCTCGAGGAAACGGACGCAGGCCCGGATGTCGAGCAGGCAGTCGGCCATGCTCTCGTGCACGCCGCCGAGCTGGACGTATTCGAACTTGCGCTCGCCCCGGTCCGTTCGCAGGATGTCGGCCAGGTAGTCGTGGCCTCGGTTGTTGGCGGTAAAGAAGCCGAGGTTGTGCTTGAGGCAGACCCGGGCCGCATGGTCGATGAACCGGTTCTCGTAGAAGTTGCCGTCCCAGCCGTGGACATGCAGCACAGCGGTCCTTGTCCTTCTCCTGGGCCGGGCCAGGATGCCGTGGAGTTCGAGCCCGTCCTCGGTCGTCAGTCTGTGGAATTCGCCTTTGAACATTCTCCTACCAGCAGTCTCTTCCAGTGGACCGGTCTTGTTCCACGACAGTGCTGCAGAGTGGCCGGGCACTTGGTCTCTGGATCACTTGGTCACTCGTTCACTTCTGCTTCACTTGGGCTTCACGCGCGCGCCGTCAGGAGTGTCCTCGACCAAGTAGCCGAGCTCGGCGATGCGTTCGCGCAGACGGTCTGACCTGGCCCAGTCCTTGGCATGGCGCGCTGCCTGGCGTTCGTCGACCAGCTTCTGCACCTCTTCCGGCACTTCTGCCGAAGCCTGGACCAGGCCTTCGAGCCCGAGCCCGAAAACCCGGTCGAAGTCGA
>CP070680.1:486352-496157 GCA_020352555.1 Caldifarciminota bacterium
GCGGTTCGGCGCGTTCGCCGACAACTCCGAGCTCTTGTCCAGGCTCGGTTTCGTGTTCCAGGGCGGCGCGCTGTTCGACTCCTTGTCGGTCTACGACAACGTCGCCTTTCCCTTGCGCGAGAGCCTGCGCATGACCGAAGCCGAGCTCGACCGGAGGGTGAACGAAGTGCTGGACCGGGTCGGGATGCTGGACAACGCCGCGCTGCTTCCCGGTGCTCTGTCCGGCGGCATGACAAGGCTGGTGGCCATTGCCAGAGCCCTTGCCTGCAATCCCGACTACGTGTTCTTTGATGAACCGACGACCGGGCTCGACCCGGTGATGCGCAGCCGTATCATCGAACTGGTCCTGAGCCTGCGCGACCGGGAAGCCAAGACCGAGGTTGCGGTGACCCATGACCTCGGGGCCGCAGAGCAGATGGCCGACATCATCTACATGCTCAGGGACTCAAGGATTGCGGTGCTCGACAGCGCCAGAAAGGAGCATTATGAAGCGCAGAGTGCGTGAGTCTTTGGTGGTCGTGTTCGTCCTGCTCGGCATCGCGCTTGCCGTGTTCTCCTATTTCTGGTTCTCGGGCCGGGCCGAACGTCGAGCCCGTCAGACCGTCGCGGTCTATTTCGACGACGTGACCGGGCTCAGGGTCGGCGACCCGGTCGAGGTCCAGGGTCTGCCCAAAGGCAAGGTCACGGCCATGGAGCTGGACCGTACCAGGATAAAGTGCCGGGCCGCGATCGACAAAGACGTCGGCCTGACCCAGGACACCCGGTTCGCCATCCGCTCGGTCTCCTATCTCGGGTCAGACCGCTACCTGATGGTGACGCTCGGCACCGGGCCCCGAGTCGGGGCCGGGCAAGCGTTCGAAGGGCACAACGAGGCGCTCGACCTGGAAGAGACATTCCTGCGCCTGGACAAGGTGCTCAAAGACATCGACCCGGAACAGCTCGCCGACGATCTCAGGCAGGCGGGCGGTGACCTGATGAAGGAAGTCAAGACCGAGCTCGACCGGCTCGGGACCAGGCTCGACCGGTTCAACGCCGCTTTCCTGATGACCGCCGACGAACTGGCCGGGCTTGCCGACGGGCTAGACTCCCTGTCCGCTTTGCTCGAACCCGGCTCGACCGCAGGCAAGCTGCTCTCGACCAGCGAGCTGTACGACGATGTCCGCGCCACCAACAAACAGCTCCAGGAGCTGATCGCCGACGTCATGGCCAACCCCAAGCGCTACTTCAAGATCTCGCTGTTCTAGGAAACTCGTGAGAAGGAAAGGCCCCGGCATGTGCCGGGGCAGTCTCTTCTTCAGGCTGGAGGTCAGTCGCTCTCAGCCTGCGCAGCAACCGTGTTCAGGGTCACGTGTCTGACGGAGACCTCCGCCTCGAGGAAAAGCCCTCAACACGTTGCCGTGCCTGACCCGAACGCCTCGAGTGTAACCCGAAGCCCTTTGACCTTGGCCGGGACAACACCGGTGAGATGGGCCCGCAGTTCCTCTTTGATGCTCAGACTCAGGTCTACCCAATTGCCCGGCTCGACCGGGACAAAGTGGCTCAAGTCAGTGCTCGGCCTGCCCTTCTGTCCGCTGATTGTATAGAACCGGGTTTCGCCCAGCAATCTGCCGTCCTCGTCCAGGAACCCGAGCGCGAGCGCGGAATAGGCATGATACCCAGGACGGTTGGCAAGAGCCCGGAACCTCGCCTTGCCCGAAAACTCGTTGTCGATATTGCCCAGCTCGATTTCCTGGGCCAGCCGGGCAAACCCGCACATCGTCTTGCGCACTCGGACTCCGCCGTCCGGCAGGTTGTCGAACCGGTGATACCCGGCAAAGTCCCTGCTCTCCGAGGTCCAGCCCGTGCTCCAAGGCGCTGAGAAGTCGCCGTTCACAAGACCCGGCCCGGGCGTCTCGGCAAGACCGGGCGCGGACAGCACTGTAACTAACGCAAATACTGCCAGATAGGCCGCTTTTCGACTATCGTTGTGTATTGGCATGCAGTTGTTTAGACGGCCGGGGCCAGGCAGCGGTTCCACGAGCCCGGACTAGGTCTGGTATCTGACGATGCGGGCGAACGACTCCCTGTCCAGGCTTGCGCCGCCGACCAGCACCCCGTCAACGTCCCGCTCGTCCATCAGGTCGTCGATGTTGTCGGGCTTCACGCTGCCGCCGTACAGGATCCGGGTCCGGTCTGCGGCTTCCAGCGAAATCGAGCGCAGTACCCAGCTCCTGATCCAGCGGTGGACCTCTTGTGCCTGGGCCGGGGTCGCGGTCCTGCCCGTGCCGATCGCCCACACCGGTTCATAGGCGATGACGAGCTCGTCCTTCTCGGTGATGCCTTCGAGACCGATGCTGAGCTGGCGCTCGAGCACCGCGAAAGTCCGGTCGTCCTCACGCTCCGCGAGCTTCTCGCCGCAGCAGAACACCGGTACCAGCCCGGCTTCCAGCGCAGCCCTGACCTTGCGCGCGCAGAGCTCGTCTGTTTCTCCGAAAAGGTGCCTGCGCTCCGAGTGCCCTATCAGCACGTGGCTGCATCCGATGTCGACCAGGAACTTGGCCGAAGTCTCGCCGGTGAACGCTCCGGACTTCTCCCAGTGGATGTTCTGGCCTCCGCACGCCACGACCGAGTTGGTGAGCTCGTAGCAGACCACCTGCAGCGCAGCGGTCGGAGGAAACACCAGCACTTCTCTGTTGCGCACGCCCCGCAGTTCCTGGACCAGCTCGGACGCGAACTTGCGCGCCTCGCTCGGCACCTTGTGCATCTTCCAGTTCGCGGCCACGATCGGAGTCCGGATCGCCCGGTACGCGTCGCCGAGCGCCCGAATCCCGGGCAGGACCCGGCCTTCGAGGAACTGCAGGCAGGCACCGCCGCCGGTCGAAGCGTGGCTCACCCTGTCCCTGAACCCGAACTTGTACAGCGCGGCAAGCGAATCTCCGCCGCCCACCACGGTCGTGCTGCCCTTGTCGGTCAGCCCCACGACCGTTCGCGCTATCTCGGTGGTGCCCTTGTCGAACGGCTGCTTCTCGAACATCCCCATCGGCCCGGCCCAGACCACTGTCCTTGCACCGTCGAGCACCGACTGGAACAGCTCCACGGTCTTGGGCCCGATGTCCAGACCCATCTGGTTCTTGGGGATCTTGTCCACCGGCACCGCGCGCGCCTTGTCTCCCGAATCCGGGTCCGGCGCAACCACCACGTCGACCGGCAGCACGAGCTTGGGATTGCGGGCCAGTTCCTGGGCCCGTCTGATCGAATCCCCGGTGCTTATCGACTTGCCGATTTCCTTGCCCTGTGCCTTGAGAAAGTCGAACATCAGGCCGCCGCCGATCAGCAGCTTGTCGACCTGGGGCAGCAGGTTGGCGATGACCCCGGCCTTGTCCTTGACCTTGGACCCGCCGATGATCGCCACGTGCGGGTGGCGAGGCGCTTCAAGCACCGAAGCCAGGTAGCGGATCTCTTCTTCCATCAGCAGCCCGGCGGCCGGCCGTTCGAACAGCTCGGCCATCCCGGCTGTCGACGCGTGGCTCCGGTGCGCGGTACCGAACGCGTCGTTGACGTACCTCTCCCCCAGCCCGGCCAGCTCCTTGCAGAACTCCGGGTCGTTCGCGGTCTCGCCCGGGTGGAACCTGAGGTTCTCGAGCAGTATCACCGCAGCCGGCGGCGCTTCTGACACCAGCTTGCGGGTCTCAGGGCCGATGCAGTCCTCGGCGAACAGGACTTCCTTGCCCAGGATTTCCGAAAGCCGGTCGGCAACGACTCTGAGACTCAGCTTGGGGTCCGGCTTGCCGTCCGGCTTGCCGAGATGGGACGCCAGGATCACCGTCGCCCTCCGCTTGAGCAGGAACTGGATCGTGCCCAGCGACGCCTGGATACGGGCGTCGGTGCTGATAGAGCCGTCCTCGGCCAGCGGCACGTTGAAGTCCACCCTGACAAACACCCGCCGGCCCTGGACGTCGAGGTCGCGGACCGAAAGCTTTCTCACAGCGTCTTGGCGATGTGGCCCATCAGGTCAACGAGCCGGCACGAGTACCCGTACTCGTTGTCGTACCACGAATAGGCCTTGACCAGACTGCCGTCCACCACGCTCGTCAGCGCCGGGTCGAAGATCGAGGAATGCGGGTTCCCGACCATGTCGACCGACACCAGCGGCTCGGTCAGGTATTCGAGTATGCCCTTGAGCGGGCCGTCGGCCGCGGACTTGAACGCGGCGTTGACATCTTCGACCGTCGTGCCCTTGTTGACCACGCAGCTGAAGTCGACGACCGACACGTCCGCGGTCGGGACCCTTATCGCCATTCCGTCGACCTTGCCCTCAAGCTCAGGGAAGATGACGCCGATCAGCTTCGCCGCACCGGTCGTGGTCGGTATCATCGACATCGCCGCGGCCCGGGCCCGGCGCAGGTCGGAATGGGGCAGGTCGAGGATGCGCTGGTCGTTGGTGTAGGCGTGAATCGTGGTCATGAACGCCCGCACGATCTTGAACGAGTCGTGCAGCACCTTGGCAACCGGTACCACGCAGTTGGTGGTGCAGGACGCGTTGGACACTACGTGATGACTTGCAGGGTCGTACTCCTCGTGGTTCACGCCGACCACGAACGACGGCACGCCCCCGCCCTTGGCCGGTGCCGAGATGACGACCTTCTTCGCCCCGGCTTCGATATGGCCCTGCGCCGCTTCGCGGCTGCGGAAGACGCCGGTCGACTCGATGACGATGTCGGCGCCCAGCTCCTTCCAGGGCAGCTTGGCCGGCTCGCGCACCGCGCTCACCTTGACCACCTTGCCGTCGATCGTGACCGTGTCTTCGGTGTGCGCAACCTCACCCTCGAACCGGCCGTGCACCGAGTCGTACTTGAAAAGGTGGGCCAGGGTCTTGGCATCGGTGATGTCGTTGACCCCGACCAGCTCGTAGTCCGGGTTCTTGGCCGCGATCCGGGCCACCAGCCTGCCGATGCGGCCGAAACCGTTGATGCCGAATCTTACTGCCAAAGCGTCCTCCTTGTGGGTACCGGCAATTGTACGGTCCTCAATTACGGCCTTCCCCTGCCGGCCTGTCGTTCCAGGAGCAGGGGCTAAGGATATTGGCCGCCCGTCTCCTGTCAACCCCGATGCCGGGGGCGCTGCCTTGACAACAACAACCCCGGTCGCAAGATTGGGGGTGCATTCAACTCTGACGTCCTCCGCTTGCGCGACGTTTGTCAGCACCCTCGCCCTTGCCGCAGGGTGCGCATCCGCACCGACCGTGCCCACTGCCCCGGTCCGGCCCCTGGCTTTGCAGCACACGCTCCGACTCGAATCTCCGGCGGTAGCCGTCTGCCCGGACGGGCAGAAGCTGGTCGTGCTCGAAGCATCCGGGACCAGGTTGCTGCGCCTGGAACCCGACCTGGTCCGGTCCGAGACCATCCCCCTTACCCGGCGGCTGACCGCGCCGCGCGGCCTGGCGGCCGACAGATTCTACTTCTACGTCTACGACGACCGGGTGCTCTACCGCATGTCCAAGGAGAAGCTCGAACTCAAGCCCTGGTTGGCCAACGTCCGGGTGTCCGGGCTCGCCAGCTTTTCGCCTGGCGAGATGCTGGTTGCCGACGAAGAGCGCGGTGTCATCTGGTACAAGACTCTGTTCGGCGACAGCCGGCGCTTCATCGACGTCAGCACGGTCGTCGACCCCGGACAGGTCATCGCCCTGCCCGACGGCATGTTCTGCGTGCTCAACGGCCCGCGCAGCATGAGCTGGTTCAACCGTGCCGGCATAATCACCCGCACCGTGGCCATCAGCAGCCGGCCCGACTTCATGGCCGGCAACCCCCAAGGCGACATCTTCCACCTGTCCCGGCAGACCGGCCGTGTCCGGGTCTTCTCCAAAGACACGCGGGCCGAATACGACCTGCCGGGTGTCTCCGGGCCGACCTCGGTCGCCGCGTTCGGCAACACCATCGCGGTCCTCGACCAGGACAGCCGCATACTGACCTTCCGCCTGCCCTGACCCTGTTGCGCTCTCCCGGGCTGGTGCCGGCCGTTGCCCTCGTACTCTGCGCTGCCCTGCCGGTCCCAGGCCTGCCCACAACCATCGGGGTACCGCGTCAATCCCTTGTCCTGACCGACGGGCTGCGTTCGGTCTACCGGCTCGAACACCTGATGCTCGTCAACGGCACTGACTCGGTGTTCCTGGACGGCGATGTTCTGGGTCCGGACGAGTATGAAATCGACTATGTCGGTGCCTTGGTCCTGCTCCGGCACCGGCCCGGTCCCTGGCACGTTGTCCGGGTCGCCTATCGCTGCGTCGGGTTCTCGAACACGGACGGAACCTGGCGGCTCTACGAGCCGGGCCCGGTGTCCGCTGCGCCCGGGACTTCGGACACCACGGTCCTGCGCCTCGAGCCGGCCGCAGACGCCGGGCCGTACCAGGGCGACATCGTCCTCTCCGGGTCCAAGTCGCTCGGCGTGTCGGTCGGCGGGCCCGAAGGCTCGGGCATCAACCAGTCGACCCGCCTGACCCTCGCTGGCAAGCTCGAAGGTGTCAATATCGACGCCGAACTGTCCGACCAGTCAAGCCCGATTCCGCCCGAAGGGACGACCAAGGACATCGAAGAACTGGACCGGATAGTCATCGCGGTCTCGGGCGAACGGTGGCAGGGCTCGTTCGGTGATGTCGAATTCCGCGTTCCGGCCGAGGGTTTCGGCACGCTCAAGCGCCGGGCCGTCGGCGGCCAAGCCGCTGCCGGATTCGGGCCGGCCGAAATCTCGGCCGGCTACGCCCGGCCAAAAGGCGCGTTCGCCCGGCTGACGTTCGAAGGCACAGACGGGGTCCAGGGCCCGTACGTCCTTGCCGCCGACCGCCGCTCGGCCCAGATCGTGCCCGGCAGCGAGGAAGTCTACCTGGACGGAGTCCCGATGACCCGGGGCTGGGACCAGGACTACACCATCGACTACTCGACCGGCGAACTGGTGTTCACCAACCGCCGCATCATCACCCGCCTGTCCAGGATCGAAGCCAGCTTCCAGTACGTCACCGAGGACTACGCCCGGGACGACATCACCGGTTCCGGCTCGCTCGCCCTCGGTCCTGCCGGCATCAGCGTCGGACTGTTCCGCGAAGGCGACGACCCTGACAACCCGTTCGCCGAGGACATCACCGCTGAGCAGCGCCGGTATCTGGGCTCGATCGGAGCCGACACTTCGCGGGCGTGGGTACGCGGCGACTCGTTCGTCGGCAGCGGCAACGGCAGCTACGTGCTGGAAGACGGACACTTCCGCTATGTCGGCGAGAACAACGGCGACTACCGGGTCCGGTTCTCCCTGGTCGGCAATCTGCTCGGCGACTATGTCTACGACGACTCCCTGCTGGCCCACCGCTATGTCGGCCCTGAGCTCGGCGACTACACGCCTCTGGTCAGGATCGCCCTGCCCGAACGTCAGGAGATGGTCACCGCCCAGGCAGGCTTCGAGCACGCCGGGGTCAGCGGTTCTGCGACCGGCGTGTTCCGCAGGCAGCTCCGCAACCTGTTCGCTCCTGACGGTGCCGCGCTGGACAAAGGGGCAGGCCGGGCATCGGTCGGCTGGGAGGGCGAACGCTATGCCGCGCTGTACCGCGGACGGTTCCAGGCCGAAGGCTTCCTGTTCCCTGGTGCGGACTCGCTCATCGACTTCTCCCACCGCTGGGGCGGGGCTTCGGTCGAAAGCATGGTCGGCAGCCACGAACTCACCCTCAGCGCAAGCCCGTTCGATCTGCTCGAGCTCACCGGCGAAGCCGGTGTCCTCGAAACTTCGGACGACCGGCAGGTGCGGCGCTACCTGGGCCGGGTCAGGCTCGGCTTCGCAACCGCCGAAGCCGGTCTGGCAGGCCCTGAGCAACGCCGGCAACTCGGGCTTTCCCCTGTCATCGGCCGGTTCAGACCGACAGCTGGAGCCGAGTTCCGCAACCGGCCGGACCGCAGACATCGCAGCTACTCCGGTGGCCTAGCCTTCTCCCCGAGCGACAACCTCGAAGCCGGAGTGGGCTACACCCTTCTGGAGACCGACGCGCCCGATTCTTCCGGCGCCCTGGTCCGCTCCGAGTACGGCGGCATTGCCCAGGCCTCGACCCGCTGGACCCGCGAAGGTCTGTTCAGCGTCCAGGCCCAGGCCGGGCGCCAGCACGCCGACTATCTTGACAAGACCCGCCAGGACTGGAACCGGCTGTTCGGCAACCTCGCCGCGTCCTTCACCCCGGTGACCGGGGTCAGGCTGCATGGCGATCTGAGCCAGACCAACCGCCAGGTCCAGCTCCGGGACGAGCTGTTCCGCTACGTCGGACCCAGACAGGGTGACTACAGCCGCGACTCGGTCACCGGACGCTACTACTTTGACCCGGACGGCGACTACCAAAGGCTGGCGGTCGCCACCGGCGAATTCTCGACCGCGCGCGAGCGCACGGTCTCGACCTCAGGACAGGTGTCGGCACTGCGCCCGGTCGTCGTCGACGGCTCGTTCAGCCTCACCGACGCAGCCACCGACTCGTCCCTGCTCCAGCGCCTGACCGGCCACAATCTGCGAGCCACGATTCGCGCATTGGAACCCCTGCTCACCCCCTCGCTCGGGGCCACCGGCTCACGCTCCCTGGACCGCACCCTGGCCAGCACCGGCCAGAGCTCGTTCCGCAACCTGTACTACGTCGAGGCGTTGAGCGACCGGGTACCGAGCCTCGAGCTCAGGGCCCGGTTCGAAGTCACCGAAGCGGAACGCGAGTATGTGGCCGGGATCCTCGACTATGCCGAGGACGCCTGGAAGGCCGAAATCGAGCCCGTCATCACCGGCAGGGTCAAGCTTGAAGTCCAGGCCTCTTTCGAATACAGCCGGATCGAGGAGCCTGCCTCTTATCCCTCGCTCGGCAGGTTCCCGCTGGTCACCAGCCAGGCCGGACTCGTCCGCAACTGGACCCTGGGCAAGAACACCAGGGTCCGGACTTCGGCCGGTTTCACCTATCGCACCAGCAGCGCGGCAGAGCTGCCCTACGACATCGCGCTCACCCGGCCGGTCGGCTGGACACCGTCAGCAGCAGCCGAACTCACCCACCTGTTCAGCACCGTCCTCACCGCTTCGCTCCGCTACCGGTTCGAAGACCGTCCTGACCGCCCGGTCTCCCACGAACTCGCCGGTGAGGTCCGGGCCTACTTTTGACACCGAACACGCCTGCATATCTTGACACGTGCCGCATCTCGCTGCAAAGTTACACGGTACCTGAGGGCGCCACAGAACTAGGTGACAATCGTGTTGTGCAAAGGAGTCTGATATGATGGCATCAAAGAAGGCACCTGGCGGCGGCAGACGGGCAGCGGCACGCGGGACGCAGAAGAAGAGAGGCCTCGCGAGATACGTTGCCATCATCGCCGTGCTGGTGGTGGTTGTCGTGGTTGCTGTCGTGCTCCTTTCCAGCGGCAACAGGCAGCCGACCAGGCCGAAAGCGGATTCCGAAGAAGCCGCGGCGCGCAAACGGCCCAGACGCAGGTCGTCCGAAAGGAGCGGCCGGTCGGTACGCAGCACCCGGGCGGAGCGCCGTGAGGAAAGGCGCCGCGAGCGCGAGCAGCGGCGCGCGCGCAAACGGTCCGAGAGCCGCACCAGCGAAAGGACGACCCGCTACGGCCGCAGCGAACGCTCCAGATCCCAGACCGGAGTGGTCCAGGCGATCATGACCGACGGAACCGGCCAGCGGTTCGCCCTGGTCGACAACCGGCGCCTCAAGACCGGCGACGAAGTCGCCGGCCGCAAGCTGGTCGAGATCGGGTCCAACAAGGTCAAGGTCGAGTACAAAGGCTCGTCCTACTCGGTCAAGGTAGGCCAGCCTCTCTAC
>CP070680.1:496257-499350 GCA_020352555.1 Caldifarciminota bacterium
CCGGCTGATATCCAGAACTACGCAATCACCGTGGACAACGACATCAAGGAGTCAGGACTGTTGGCTCCCTTCACCCGTGGTGAGGTCACCAAGAGCACTGCAACTGAGCAAAACCTCCTTGCTACCTACACTTCCAACGAGGTAGGTCGCATGGCACGGACACGGGACGCAGCCATCAGCGAAATCAGTTTCACCTACAACGTGATGCTGGCTGTGATCTTGGGCGATGAGGGCGAGCCGCTGTCCCTGCCCAACCCGATTGGTCCGATGATCTTGAGTGCTGATGATCTCACAGGGGACTTCCAGTACCACGCTGTTGATCCTGCAACGACGCCGATGAATGATCTCGCAAAGCGAGCAACGCTCCAGCAGTTGACTCCGCTGCTTGTGCAGTTGGGTGTTGATCCTGCTGCTCTGCTTGAGGAGATCGTCCGCACGTTCCAGTTGCCAGAGGAGTTTGTCGCCCCGCCTCCCCCGCCGCCCACTCCAGAGGCTCCTGCCTCACCGGGCATGGAGGCACCCCTTCCCCCCGGTGCTCCCCCACAGGCTGCACCTCCCGCCGCGCCCGGTGCGGCACCCGTTCCACCTGTAGGCCCACCGGGTCTGGTTTAGGAGATAGAAATGCCCATCACCATGAAAGGGGATTACCCCGACGAGATCGGAGAGATCGGAGCAGAGCGTGATGCTCTGATGAACGACGCGATGGATTCCATCATGCCGCCTCTGGACAAGCCCATCAACGCGAAGGTGCTCAACGCTCTTGCGAAGGCAATCAACGCCGTCAGCAAGATCATGGGCATCGAGGTCGAGGTGGAGCAGTACGACGAGGCGACCACTCTGGATGACGACGTGGCTCGCTTCCTGATGATGATGAGCACCGCAGCAGAGGACTACGGCAAGCCGTTCCCTGTCGCTCTGGATGCAATCCGTGGTGACGCTGAGATCACAGCCATCACCGCTCACCTGATGGATCTCGCCCGTGATCCCAAGTTCAAGTCGTTCCTTGAGGAGCCGATGGAGGGTGAGACTGAGATCAAGGTCGAAGTCCGTCGTGACCGTGACGACGACGAGGAGATGGAGGAGGAGGAGGAAGACTTCGACTTCGCCTCCCGTATGTAATGATTCCACTGAGGGCTGCATACGCCGCAAGAGGCGCACTGAGGGCATACCGCAACGCTTCGGCGCGAGCGCAGATCCTCCGTGCGCGTCAGGTGGATGCACCCGCAGACCCCAATGAGAATCCATTCCAAAGAACAGGAAGGACTGGTATTCTCACTGATGCCATTGAATACCGACAGCAGGTAGCCTTCTGGTACGCCAATGAAGAAAGCAGCAGGACAGGACGGCGTGTGGGGAATCCTCACGCCATCATCTCCATCAAGGGCAGGCAATACCTGCTCATGTGGACTTCAACTGGCTCTGCATCAAACAGCAGACGGCTCCCCGGCTGGAGAATGTTCATCCTCAACCGAATCAGAAATCCGCAGATCATCATCAAAGCCCGTATCCGTGGCAACCTACAGCAGTTCACAATCGCACCCGGCTACCGTCGTTTCCGGCGTGGTCGGTTCATCGCTCGCGTCTAACTACAGGGAGTTTCCATGAGCGACAGTCCTACCCTTGCTCAGACCGTTCTGGCTGAAGCACAGTCCATCCACAGCGGCGAAGCAGCCGCTACCCCATCTGAGCCAGCAGAAGCCGCTACAGAGGCATCTGAGAGCGTCGGAGAGGCTGCACAGCCTGAAGGGGATCACGGTGACGTTGAAATCGAGGCAGACGGCTCCACGGAGAACCTGTCTTGGAACGACGCCATGCGCCGGGTGCCTGCCGATATCCGCCAACTAATGCGGAACATGCAGGGGGATTACACCAGAAAGACTCAGGAGTTGGCTGCACAGCGGAAGGAGTTGCTGCGGGAGCGTGAGGCTCTGCTCCGGGGAAGCCGGGAGATCAAGGAACCGGAGAGCATCCCGGAGTATGACCCCTTCAACGAGCAGAGCATCAACGCTCGGATCGAGGCAGAGGTCGCCCGTCGTCTTCAGGAAGTGCTTCAGCCGATGGAGCGTGAGTATCAGACGATGGCTGCTGAAGACTCCTACCGTGCCTTCCTTGTAGAGCATCCTGACTTCAAGACGGATCAAGGTCTGCGCGATGAAGTCCAGACCATGCTTGAGAGCAACGCCAACCTCGATCTTGAGACTGCGTATTGGGCTGCTCAGGGTCGCCGCAGTCGGCAGAAGAAGCAGGAGGAGAACCAGTCCCGCGCTGCTCGCCGTCGTGCGCGGAAGGAGGCGGCTCTCAAGGGCACGTCGCCTGCTCGCCGTCCCAGCGGGTTGCAGCAGCCCTCCAAGAAGGATCTGAAGGGCATGAGTGCTGCGGATATCTATGCACTGGCTCAGTCCATGCATCGGAATAGTTGACAGCACTGAAAGTAAGTGTATATAAACGACTTATAGGGGCTGAACACCCGTAAGGCTTCAGCCTCACCCCGCGACGGCACTCCGGTACGGAACACGCCAAGAAATCACGTTCCACTTCATCCTCCGTACCGGAGACTTCCATGCCTACGCAGTCGATTCTTTCGACCACCCTGCAACTGCTGCGGGACAAGTTGGTCGATAACTCCTACATCGCGCACCCCCTGCTTCGTGCAGTCGAGGAGCACGGTAACCTCGTCAAGATCAGCGGTGGTGCTCGCGTCGAGCAGCCCGTCATCTTCGGGGATCACTCCAGCATCACCGAGTTGAGCAACGGCTTTGAGCCTGTCTCTCTCGCCGTGACCGACCCCTTCCACACCGCGCTGTACGAGTTTTCCAACTTCACGCAGCCCATCGTTCTCTCGCAGGTCGAGAAGGTCGCCAACAAGGGTGACCTCGCTGTGGTGAACATTCTGGAGTCGAAGGTCAAGAACGTCATGCTCTCCCTCAAGAAAGAGGTGAGCAAGCAGATCATCCGTGGTGACAGTTCCGTCCTGACCACCCTCCAGACCCTCAACGGCATGGGCACCGCGACCCTCCCCGCGATCACGACTGGCTGGTTTGAGAGCGGAGCCTTCGGCACCCAGACCAACACTGTCGGCGGTCTGAGCAAGGC
>CP070680.1:499450-501400 GCA_020352555.1 Caldifarciminota bacterium
CCGGGTCGCTATCACCCGGTCGGTCGCACAGTCGATGATCGAGAGAATCGAACTCGTGAACCCCAGGCTTGCGCAATACACCTTGTCGTCGGTCTGGTTGAAGCATATCGCCTGGGGCAGCTCCTCGACCGGTATTGTGGCCAGCGTGCTGCCGGTCAGCCCGTCGATGACTGTAACGTTGTCCCCGTCTTCGTTCGCTGTGTAGAGCTTGTTCCGGCTGGTGTTGTAGCAGAGCGCCCTGGGCTTGTACCCGGTCCCTACCCGCATCAGGGAGCTGTCACCCACCGCGTCGATCACGGTCACGTTGTGTGCCCTCAGGCTCGAGCAGAACAGCCGGTCGTTGCCCTCGCCGTACGCCAGACCTGCCGGCGAAAGCCCGACCCCGATTAAGGCGACCACGGTGTCGGCCCGGGCATCGATGACAGTCACCGTTGAGTCGCATCCTGGCCGGTAGTACCCTCCGTTCGCGCAGAACACCTTTGTCCCCTGCGGGTTGGCAAGCAGGGCTGTGGGCCAGTTGCCGACTTCGATAGTGGCGACAACCCGGTTCGCCTCAGCGTCGATGACCGACACCGTGCGGTCCTCGAAGTTCGCGCAATACACCTTGTCCTGCGCCTGGACGAACAGCAGCGCTGCCGGGTCTGCGCCCACTTCGATTTCCGCCACCACCGTTCCGCTCTCGTCTATCACGCTCACGTTCCTGCCCGCACTGTCTGCGCAGTACACCCGTCTTCTCACCGTATCGCAGCACACCGCAACCGGCGCCCTGCTCGCCACCGTCCTCGTCACCACCGTATCGCCAGTGCCGTCTACACCCGTGATTCCGCACGACCGCGCGCACAGCACCAGCCCCTGGCCAGCGGCAAAGCAGAGCGGTCCCTGGCCTAGCCCGGGCACCACCGCCGCAATCGTGTTGGTCGCACAGTTTATGACAGTCAGGTCCGGGCCCGCGCAATACAGCTTGTTGTCATCAGGATTCAGACACAGAGCAGTCGGCCTGCCGCCCACTGCCACCGAATCCACCACCAGATTGCTCGCCGCGTCGATGACAGTGATCTGCCCGCCTGTCTGCGATGCGCAGTACACCATTCCTTCCTGGTCGTTGCATGCCAGCGCGCCAGGGTACGCTTCCACAATGACGGTCGCGACCACGCTGTTGGTCAGGACATCGATCACGCTCACGCTGCCGCCGTACTCGTTGGCGCAGAACACCTTGCCCTGGGCCGGGCTGTAGCACAGCGCGCCCGGGGTCTCGCCCACGGTCACAGTCGCGAGCACGCTGTCCGACGCGCCGTCGAGCACGCTCACCGTGCCGCCCTGGGCTCCAGGGCTCCAGTACGAGTTCGCGCAGAACACGGTGTTGACCGAATCGCAGTACACCAGTCCGCGCGGGTACATGCCGACCGCCACGGTCCTGATTACGCTGTCGCCCGCCCCGCATATCACGGTCACGTCGTCGCTCCACCGGTTGGCGCAATACACCTTGTTGTCCTGGGGGTTGTAGCACAGTGCAATCGGCTCATCTCCGACCGGCAGCGTTGCGATGACTTGGTGCGTCTGGGCGTCGATCACTGTCACGTTGTCCGAGCCCTGATTCGCGGAGTAGACCTTGTTCTCGTTCGGGTTCAGGCAAAGGGCTTCTGGTGCCTGGCCGACCGGGATTTCGGTTACTTTGGCCCCGGTACTGACCTTCACGACAAGCAGCCGGCCGCCCTCACTCCCGCCGAAATACGCCAGCCCGGTCTCAGGGTGATAGACGCAGCACCGAATACCCGAAACCGAATTCAGCGAGTCCGGCAGCTCAATAGTCGCTTCCAGCCACTGCCCGTACGCGGCTGCAGCCAGCAAAGCTGTCAGGATGAACGATCGCATGTTCTCCAGGCCAGTGTAGGCCGGTCTCGCCAGGATGTCAAAGGAGCAGGACAGGAGCCGGAGCGCGGCAATCCACCA
>CP070680.1:501500-504676 GCA_020352555.1 Caldifarciminota bacterium
AAGACGAAGAGGGCGGAAGACTGCCACGGGTCTCGCACTCGGGTCATTGCGAAGCCGCGACGCGGCTGTGGCAATCTCTGAGAGACCCTCGCAGAGACGAAGAGGGCAGAAGACTGCCACGGGTCCCGCACCCGGGTCATTGCGAAGCCGCGAAGCGGCTGTGGCAATCTCTGCGAGACCCTCGCAGTGACGAAGAGGGCAGAAGACTGCCACGGCCCTGCGGGCCTCGCAAAGACGGAGAGGGCAGAAGACTGCCACGGGTCTCGCAGTGACGAAGTGGGTGCCGGTTTTGGGCCGTCAGCAGGCCAGGATGACCTTTAGTACACATGCCCAGACCACCAGAGGAACAGCTTGATGCAGTCCGGGGGAGAGCTTGTTCAGGCCTGAGATGCGCAAAACACGGCGTCTTGTGGTCTGGTACTCTGCACAGAAAGACCGAAACAGCCCTTGCAGAGAATCGCTGGTTCCCGCCTCGCCAGGTTCATAGGTCTTCCTGGGCTGACCGTACCGCTTGGCCGCGGCTTGGCGATGTTACGTATTTGTATCATCGAGAATCCGAGGATTTTCGCTCCAAGTCGCTGCCCGACAACAAGTTACGCGTCTGAGGCCGAAACCACCCCCCTCGTCCCCCCGGCGGCTTCCTGAGCGGTATACCGAGCCGTATGCCGGGCCGTTTCCTGGGCCGTAGTCCGAGCCGTAGCCCGAGCCGAATACCAGGCCGTATTCCCTGCCGTATCCTGAGCCGAATACCTGGCCGTGTTCCCGGCCGCAACCTGGGCAGTAGCCTGGGCCGTCTCCACGGCCGCAACCCGAGTCGCAAACCCAGTCGTATCCTGAGCCGCAACTCCAGTCGCAACCTCGGTCGTAATCCGGGCCGTACCCTGAGTCGCATTCCCAGTCGTATCCTGAGCCGTATCCTGAGTCGTATCCTGGGCCGTATCCTGGGCCGCTTTGTCACCAGAGCTATTGACGTTTTGCCGAAAAGGGGTTACACTCGGTCAAGGAGGAAGCATAGCTAAGACAATTTTCCTGTCCGTCCTGCTCGTTGGCTTTGCGGCGGGCCAGGAACCACCGCCTTTCGGGACCGTCATCGAGCAGTGGAACCTGCCGATGTCAGGGGCCTTTGCCGGTGCGGGCGTCACCTGGGTCCGAGACTCAGGCAAGTTCTTTCTCATGGACCAGGGATATTCCGGACCCCCAGGCGTCTGGAAGCTCGACCCGGCAGACCCGGTCGGCACCATCCAGGGTGTGCCGTGGCAGGGCGATCCGATCCCGGACCACACCACCGACGGCTGGAGCATCGTCTGGGACCCGGACTCAAACTGCTTCTGGGTAGGTGCTTTCGTGGATGGCCCGCTTGTGGGAGGCAACTTCCTGCTTCGCTACGTCTGGGACGGGCAAAGGTGGGTCTGGGCCGGCACGCCTGGTGACTCGTGGCTTGCTGGCACAGGCTCGAACGGCGGCGGACTGAACTGCCTTTGGATCGCAGGTATGGAGAAGCACCAGGGAAACGGCCTGTACTACGCTGCTCCGGTTCACAGCTCTCCGAGCGAGCTCAACCATGTCGTCAGGTTTGACCCCTACGCGAAGACTAGCCACGGTCGGGTCGCGCACGGCGACCAGACTTCTGAGCGTGGTTGTGCCCTGGTTCCGTACGACAGCAACTACATCCTGACCTGTGGCTGGAACAGGGTGACATTCTGCAAGCGCGACTCGACCGGCCTGCTGCTTGATTCGGTGCAAGCGCCTGTTGATGGCCCGGCCGACTGGTCGCTTCACGTACCGCGGAACATCAGCCCGGACGACACGGTCTGCGTCTTCTGCATGAACTCAGACGCACACAACACGTTGCAGCGCGTCTCGCTCGGCATGGTCTGGAGTCAGCTTGTCTCGGTCGGAGTGGAAGAGGAGCAGCGTGCAGTTCACAGCCGACAGCCAACAGCAACCATCTGTCAGGGCATACTGACGCTGCCGCGGGACATGTCGCGCTTGGGACACGAGCCCGATTCCCCAGACGGAATCGGGTCATGTCCCGCGCTGCTCGACATCATGGGCAGGTGGGTCATGGGGCTGGCGCCTGGACCCAACGACATCCGGGACCTGGCGCCGGGGGTCTACTTCGTGAGAGAAGAGGGGCCTAGGGGCCAAGGGTCCGAGGGGTCGAGTGTCCGAAAGGTCGTGATTCAGCGGTAGGGAGGAGAGATGAGAAGAGTCAGCATCCTGATCGTTGTCTTGCTGGTCGGATTTGCGGCGGGACAGGCGCCGCCGTTCGGCACCGTGCTGGCAGAATGGACCCTGGAGATGTCCGGCTCGTACGCCGGCGCTGGAATCACCTGGGTCCGCGACTCGGGCAAGTTCTTCCTCATGGACCAGGGCTTTTCCGGCCCACCGAGGGTATGGAAGCTCGACCCGGCAGACCCGGAAGGCTCCATCGAGGCGGTTCCCTGGATATTCACCGACTTCGGCACCATCACGACCGACGTCCCGTGGGGCATTGCGTGGGACAGAGACTCAGGCTGCTTCTGGATAAGCCAGATTGTCGACCGCAATATCTACGGCGGGTGCTTTCTGCTGCGCTACGCGTGGTACGACAGCGTGTGGGCGTGGTCCGGCACCCCGGCTGACTCGTGGCTGGTCGGCATGGGGTCGAACGGCGGCGGGCTGCGTCTTTCCTGGCTGGCCGGGTTCGAGAAATGGCCCGTGCTCGGGCAGTTCTTCGGCATACCTGTCCAGCCGCCGCCATCGGACAGCTGGCACATCAGGCGGTTCGACCCGTACACCAAGGACTACATCGGAATGATGGAGCTGCATACGTCCCTGGCCGTTCTCGCGCTCGTGCCCCAGGACAGCGCATACGTGCTGGCCGCCGCGCATACGGCTGCCGGTGAGTCGCTCTACAAATACGACACGACCGGGTATCTGCACGAGCGGGTGACCTCGGGTCAGCCCGTACCTTCGGATTGGACCCTGCTCGTGCCCATGGACCCGGACCCAAGGGACACGGCCTGCGTGTACGCGATGTACAACAGCTCGGTCAACACGCTCCGGCGCATCTCGACCGGCATGCTCTGGGGCCAGTTGGGGTCAGCGTTCGAGCACAGCGTCCGGCCGGATGAGATTCTCTGCCCGAGCGGCGTGGTCGACAGCGGCCAGGCTGTCACACCGCGCGTCGTGGT
>CP070680.1:504776-514150 GCA_020352555.1 Caldifarciminota bacterium
AGCCTGTCCACCAGGGTCGCCACCCGCTCACCGGCCGGGCCGTAGACCTCCAGGCGGACATGGGTCGGTGCCGGCAGGCCGTACCCCACGGTCGTGAAGAGTCTGAATGGGTTGGGAGAGGTCTGCTGGATGCTGACACGCCCGGGCAGGCCGGCCGTGCCCTGACGTCCGCCCTCCTTGTCGATCAGCTCAACCGCAGCGACGCCTTTGAAGAAGGCGCCGCCGGCAAGTCCGCCGGTCACGGTCAGCTCGGGCTTGTCTCCGTCGCCATAGCCCATGTCGATTAGTACGCCGACCAGTTTCTGCCGGCTGAATTTCACCATCAGGTCGCTGACGTCGTCCTGGTCGTAGTCGCCCACCTCGGTCGGGCCTTCCCGATAGAGCGGCGGGTCGAGGGGGTCGCCGTCAATAACGTTGACGGCCACCGTGCTCGTATCGATGTCCTCAACCGAGGACCCTTCCGGAAGCTCGATATAGCAGGTGACCCACTTCCCATTGCCCTTCAGGTTCAACTTGCTCGGGTCGATGTCGATGACCGCATCGATGGCCGTGGGGTCGGTGTACTTGATGGTCACGATGTCGTAGGAGGTGCCCAGGTTCTGGCAGTACCCGGTGACGTAGACACAGCCCTGCGCGTCGGTCGCCATCGCCCAGGCACAGTCGTCGTACCCGGCAGAGCCGGCGTGACGGTGAACGCCCAACTCTTCGCCGGTTTCGGTGTCGTAGGCTGCGGTCAGGTAGTCGTAGCTGCTGCCCGAGCCGAGGCTTGCCCCGGTGACGTAGACTCTGCCGAAGTTGTCGGCCGCTATGTCGTACGCGTAGTCCGGGCCGTTCCCGGGCCCGCTGTAGCCCGCGAACCAGGCTTCGGTGCCGTCAGCGGCGTCGTACTTGAGCGTCGCGTAGTCGCAGTTGCTGGGGGTGGTGTAGCTGTAGCCGGTGACGTAGACGCCGCCGGCGTTGTCCAGCGCGATTGCGTATACGCCGTCCTGGCTGTTGCCCCTGCCGTTGTAGCGCGAGAGCCAGATCACGTTGCCGTCCGAGGCGTCGTACTTCAGGGTCGCGTAGTCGCAGCTGCCGGCGGTGGTATAGCTGCATCCGGTGACGTAGACGCCGCCCGAGCTGTCGACCGCCATGGCGTACGCGTAGTCGTCGTAGCTGGACGGCCCGTCGTAGTACGCCACCCAGCGCTTTTCACCTTCTGAGGCGCTGTACTTGACCGTCGCGTAGTCGAAGTTGCTGGTGGTGGTGTAGCTGCATCCGGTGACGTAGACGCCGCCCGAGTTGTCGACCGCTATGGCGTACGCGTAGTCGTCGTAGGTGGACGACCCGTCGTGGTACGCCACCCAGCGCTCTTCACCGTTTGAGGCACTGTACTTGACCGTCGCGTAGTCGAAGTCGCCGGCGGTGGTGTAGCTGTAGCCGGTGACGTAGACGCCGCCATCGTCCACCGCTATCGCGCACGGGTAGTCGTTGCCGTCCCCGGGACCGCTGTAGCGCGCGACCCACAGCTCGGTGCCGTCGGCGGCGTCGTACTTGACCGTCGCGTAGTCGAAGCCGCTGGCGATGGTGTGGCTGTAGCCGGTGACGTAGACGCCGCCCGCATCGTCCACCGCAATCGCCATCGCCTGGTCTTCAGCGCCGGCCGGGGCTTGGTAGAAGCGCACCCAGAGCGTTTCGCCGGTTGTCGGGTCGTACTTGATGGTGATGTAGTCGGCAGTGGTCCAGAGCGGGCCTAGGCCGCCTCCGCATGCGTACGCGTAGCCATCCCTATCGACAGCGATATCGATGGCAGCCTCCTCGGAGGGTCTGCTATTGCCGTAGGGCCCGTCGTAGGTGTTGACCCAGACCGGATCGAGCCGGGCCACGAGCAGTGCCGGAACCAGAAGTCCGGCGGTCAGGAAGACGAGTTTCCTCATCGCTCCCCCTTCTACCATCGGCGGGCACCTTTTCGGCTCCCTGCTCCCGCCACAGGCAGGGAGCTGCCGTGTCATCGGACGTCAAACTGGCGTTCGACGCTGCGCGGGTATTGTTCGACTCGCCGTAGACGACGGCTCGGCCTGTGGCGCTCCCAGGAAAGGCGCCCACACCATCCCACGAACCCATTATACCACCGGCTCGGTGGTTGTCAAGCCGGTCGTCAAGGCCCGTTGATTCCGGCCCGTGTCAAGCTTCAGGGTAGGCCTTGGGTCGGCGCCTCTCCGGGACAGCACACCCCAAGTGTCACGGTTGCACGTGCGGCGACCGGGACACCGTCTACTCGGCCGGGAGCTGCTCCTCGGTGTACAACATGCTCGGGTTCCCGGCCGCGGTGGTCTTAATCACCCGCGTGCGCGCCGGGGAGGAATCGGACCGGCCTGCTTCCCGCGACAAGGCGGACGCGGCTGCAGAAAAGGGCAGCATCTGGCTGCCGGTCGGTGTGCAGGTCGCGGCCCGTCACCGGCGCGATGACGTGGTGCCCGCGGTCATGCAGGCGCTCGAGGACGGACGACAAAGGGCAGAAGGGCAAATGCCCAATGACCAAGGACAGAAGGCGGCAGGCGGTAGAAGCGCTCAAGTAACAGGGACAAAGGACGAAGGACAAAGCAACACGCGGAGAGCATCAAGGCGGCCAAGTTGAGGCCAAGATTGAGGTTAAGGAAGACGAGGAACAAGGAGCCGGGGACCAAGAGCAAAGGACCGGTGCTCAATGCCCAATGACCGGGACGAAGGACTGGGGACAAAGTGCTGCAGGATTGCAGATTCCTGATTGATGATTGCGGATTGTCCCGACAGGCGGGCGGCCGGTGGAAGTTACGGAAGCGCTGGAGGAGTCGGGCGGGCTGATCGCGTTCCTCTTCTGGCGTTTGCTCGACCGCGCTCTCGACGTCCGCAGCCGGGTCTTTCCCAGGCCCGTTATGGAAACGATCGGGCCGTGTGTCCAGGATCGCGGCTTCGAACAGGCCGCAGTCGACTCTCACTGGTATGAGTGGAGTCGAGGCGGAAAGCTGCTGCTCCCCGCCCGCCTTTGCCGCCAGAACCCGACTCTCAGCGAAATCGCCTCACGGGGAGAGTCGGAAACGACTCTCCCCGTGATAGTGAAGAACCGCGTCGGTGCTGTTGCCTGACAAGAAGCCGACGTGCCGCTTGCCGGCCGGGAAGGCGAACGCCTGAAGACCGTTGTCCGGCCACTCGCATCAAGAAGCTCCCGGCCGGAGTTCCGGACTCAGCTTCTCAGCCTGCCGCATCAGTACCTGACGCCTGGCCTGAGGCAAGTCCCCTGAATCTCTTGCCGTTCAGAGCCTTGTTCTCTGCGCCTTTTGCGTCCCCGGTGGATGCAGCCTGTGTGCCAACGCCAGTCTCTGTATAGATCCTGGGCACCCTGCCTGATTGTGTTACCGGTTATGTTACACGCGACCGGATCTGCCCTGCCGGCTCTTCCGGTCCGGCGAATTGAAAGCAGAGGGGACATGCGGGAGGCAATACGCCTGCCCCCTTCTGCTTGTCAGGGCTTCTGTGTCAGGGCCGCGGGCCGGTCTGCCTTGCAGTCGCGCTCAAACGAGCCCGACTGGCACCAGCCAGTCGTGCCGTTCGGCAGCCGGGCTTTGCGTGGGGGCCTGGTCTGCTTGAACGCGGGCCTGTGCCGGGGCCGGACGCGGCCGGTCTTTCGGGCCTGGACCTGTGCCGGCAGTTGCCGGCCGGGAACGAGGGGTCGAGCTGAAGTCTTCTTCGGCCACCGTCATTCGTTTCCTTTTGCTCTCTGCCAGAATCAACACTGCCGCCTCCTGTCTGTCCCGCTTCGAACGTTCAGCGGGTTCTCGGACCGGCGCTGCCGGAACTGGTGGTTACGGCTTATGTCCCGGCAGCCGCCGACCCGGTGTCACGGATGTAATCCAACTCCGTGTAGCCGGCAGCCTGCCCAGCAGTCCTGCGGGCCATCCTCACGCCCGTCTGGGACGGGCTGAGCAGGCCGCCACCACATGCCACTCAATCTCTCACCGGTCGAGCCTCTCAGGTGCAAGCTTCATGCCCGACCAAAGCGGGCCCGGTTTCGCTCTACCAGCCAGTAGGAATGCCTGTGCCGTACCGATTCACGACGCGCGAAGTGCAACATGACATGTTACACAGGCGCGGCTAGTAACCTGGAAGGCTACACTACTCACGGCTTCCAGTGTCGAATATGCCGGGCAGCACTGTTGACTTGACTTGAGGGTAGAGGCTGTGCTACACTGGCACGTCGATTCCAGGTAGCAGCCGTGAATGAACCGAGATGCCGAAAGAGAAACAACTGAGCCTCGGGCCGGCCGGCCGGCTGCCGGAATCAATGCAACGCATCCGGCTGCTGATCGCCATCCTGACGCTCGCGGTGCTGGCGGTCGCGGCCCTCTGCATCGGACTGCTGTACCGGACCGCACTGGGACAGCAGACCCGGCGGCTCCAGGAGACGGTCCAGAGCCGGGCGCGCACAATCGAGGTCATTGCCTGGCACGAGATTGAATACAGCCACCAGTTGCCGCCGGGGTCAGGGCACGGCGACGCGCTCGAGTCCCTGCTTGACCAGCTCCGCGACGCCCATGCCCGTTTCAGCGGCTTCGGCCGGACCGGTGAGTACACCATGGCGCGGTGCGAGGGCGACAGCATCGTCTTCCTGCTCAACCAACGCAACAGCGGCCCGGGCCGCCTGGGCCGGATATCGTTCTACGAGGACAACGCCGAGCCGATGCGCCGGGCGCTTTCCGGCCGCTCGGGCACGATGACCGGCCCCGACTACCGGGGCGCAACGGTCCTGGCCGCGTACGAACCGGTCGACGTCTTCGGTCTCGGGATCGTGGCCAAGATCGACCTGTCCGAGATCCGGGCGCCGTTTGTCCGCGCCGGGCTCATCAGCGCCGCGGTCACGCTGGTCGTCGTGGTGCTCAGCGCTTTGCTGTTCCACCGGGTGACCAGTCCGGTGCTCAGGCGGCTCCGTGACAGCGAGACCCGTCTCCGGGAGGTGTACGATTCGATGTCCGAGGGGCTGGTCCAGCAACGGCTGGTGTACGACGGTTCGGGCAGGCCGACAGACTACCGCATCCTCGAGGTCAACCGCGCCTTCGAGAAGATCATCGGCATCCCGCGCGACCGGGCGGTCGGTGCGCTGGCATCGGAGCTCTACGGCACCGGCTCGGCGCCGTTCCTCGAGACCTACGCCCGGGTGGCAGAAACCGGGACTCCCGAGTCGTTCGACGTCGACTGGGAGCCGCTGGCCAAGAGCTTCTCGATATCGGTCTTTTCCCCGGCCAAGGGCCAGGTCGCCACGGTGTTCGCCGACGTCACCGAACGCGTCCGGGCCGAGCGGACCCTTCGCGAGAACGAGTCCCGCCTGAAGAGCGCGGAGGAGCTCGCCCGGCTCGGCAGCTGGGAGCTGGACCTCACAAGCAACCTGCTGACCTGGTCGGACGAGGTGTACCATATCTTCGGGCTTGAGCCGCAGGAGTTCGAGGCGACCTACGAGGCCTTTCTCGCCCGCGTGCATCCCGAGGACCGGGCAGCGGTCGACGAAGCCTACACCGGCTCGCTGCGGGACAACCGCGACGGCTACGAGATCGAGCACCGTGTCGTGCGGAGCCGGACCGGCGAGGTCCGCAGAGTCCATGAGAAGTGCGAGCACATCCGAGACGGCTCGGGACGGATCGTCCGGTCGGTCGGGATGGTCCACGACATCACCGAGCGCAAGCGGGCCGAGGAGTCCCTGGCCCGGACCCTTGCCGACCTCAAGCGTTCTAACGAGGAGCTGGAGCAGTTCGCGTACGTGGCTTCGCACGACCTGCAGCAGCCGCTGCGGATGGTTGCGAGCTACGTCGAACTGCTGGCCAAGCGCTACCAAGGCAGGCTCGACGAGCGGGCCGACAAGTACATCAGCTACGCTGTCGGCGGGGCCAGGCGACTGCAGGAGCTGATCAACGACCTGCTGTCGCTTTCGCGCATCGGCACGGGCGCACTGGAGAAGAAACCGGTGAACCTGAACGCGGCCTTCCGGCTGGCGCTGGGGAACCTGGATGCCGCGGTCCGGGAGAGCGGCGCCGACATCACCGCCGGGCAGCTGCCGACCGTGGTCGGCGACGAAGGACAGCTCGCGCAGCTGTTCCAGAACCTGCTCGACAACGCGGTGAAGTTCCGGGCCGATGAAGCCCCGGTCATCCGCGTCGCCGCCGAGCCGGCGGGCAGGGGCTGGCTGGTCTCGGTCACCGACAACGGCATCGGCATCGAGCCGCAACACGCCGAACGGGTCTTCCGCGCGTTCCAGCGCCTGCACACCGAGCAGGATTACCACGGCACCGGCATCGGGCTGGCAATCTGCAGGCGTATCGTCGAACGCCACGGCGGCACAATCCGTGTGGAACCGGCGGCACCGCACGGCAGCCGTTTCCTGTTCACCTTGCCCCGCGGCACGGCACCGAAGAAAGGCGGCCCGGCCGGAACCGGCACGGCGCCGGAGAATCGAGGTAAAGCATGAGACACGGAGAATCGGTCATCCCGATCGAGATACTGCTGGTCGAGGACAATCCCGGCGACGTCGACCTGATACTGGAATTCTTTCAGGAAACGCGGGTCAGGAACAACATCTCGGTCTGCCGGGACGGCGAGGAGGCGATGGCCTTCCTGCACCGGGAGGGGAAGTTCGCCGGGGGCGTCCGGCCCGACCTCATCCTGCTCGACCTGAACCTGCCGAGGAAGGACGGCCGCGAAGTCCTCCAGGAGGTCAAGGCCGACAAGGACCTCTGCACCATCCCGGTGGTCGTCCTGACCAGTTCGCGGGCAGAGCAGGACATCGCCCGCGCCTACCGTCTCCAGACCAGCTGCTACGTAACCAAGCCGGTCGACCTTGACCAGTTCGTCGCGGTCGTGAAGTCGATCAACGACTTCTGGCTGTCGGTGGTCCGGCTGCCGACCCGGGGAGGCAAGCCCCTTGCCTGACAGGCCTGTCCGGCTGCTGCTGGTCGAGGACAACCCGGGCGACGCCGACCTGGTGCTGGAGATGCTGGACGAGGCGGCCCCCGGCGGGTTCACAGTCGACCAGGCGGCCCGGCTTGCCCAGGGGGTCGAGATCCTGTCTCAGGGCAAGACCGACCTGACCCTGACCGACTTGGGGCTGCCGGACAGCTCGGGGCTCGACACTTTCCATGCGCTGCTCACGGCCGCTCCCGACGTCCCGGTCGTGGTCTTGACCGGCTCCGACAATCCCGAGACCGGGCTGGCGGCCGTGCGGAGCGGTGCCCAGGACTACCTAGTCAAGGGCCGGCTCGATGCGCCGCTGCTGGTGCGCACGCTCCGCTACGCGGTCGAGCGGAAGCGGGCAGAGCTCGCCCTGCGCGAAAGCGAGGAGCGGTACCGCGGCATGGTCGAAGTCGCCCTCGCCGCGGCGGCCGACCGCAACATCGAAGGGCTGGTGTTCGGCGGAATGATCCGGCGCCACCCCCAGATGCTGCAGAGCCTGGCTATCGCGCGCAAGGTCGCCGATGCCCGGGTGCCCGTGCTGGTGCGCGGTGAAAGCGGGGTCGGCAAGGAACTGGTGTCCCGCGCCGTCCACGACTCCGGCAGCCGGCGCGACAAGCCGTTCGTCGTCATCAACTCCGCGGCGGTCCCGGGAACGCTGCTCGAGGCCGAGCTGTTCGGGGTTGAGCCGGGCGCGGCGACCGGCGTTGCAGGACGCCGCGGCAAGCTGGAGGAGGCCGACGGCGGAACGGTGTTTCTTGACGAGGTCGGCGACATGGAACTGCCGCTGCAGTCGAAGCTGCTCAGGTTCCTGCAGGACGGCGTCGTCGAGCGCGTCGGCAGGACGAAGCCGGTGGCCGTCGACGTCCGCATCGTCGCAGCCACGAACCAGGACCTGGAAGAGATGATTCGGCAGGGCCGCTTCCGCAAGGACCTCTACTTCCGGCTCAATGCCGTGGAACTGTCCCTCCCGCCGCTACGCGGCTCCTCGAGCGACATCCGCGACTTCGTCTTCCACTTCGTCGACCGCTGCAGCCGCGAGTCCGGCCGCAGCATCCGCGGGATCAGCCCGCAGGCGCTCGCCCGGCTGGTCGCCCATGACTGGCCCGGCAATATCCGTCAGCTCCAACACGTCATCCATCGGGCGGTTCTGGTGGCCGAGGGCGACACCATCGACCTCGGAGACCTGCCAACCGACCTGCACCAGGTCGCACCCGTTCCGGACGAGTTGCCCCAAGGCCGGGCCCGCCCCGCGCTGCGGGCGGCCCACGAGCGGATGACTTCCGAAGTCGAACGCAGGCTGGTACTCGACTGCCTGGAGAAGTCCGGCTGGCGGGTCACCGAGGCTGCCAAGCTGGCCGGGTACAGCCGTGTCCACATGCATCGCCTGATGCGCAAGCACGGCATCAGGCGCCCCAAGTAGAAAAGCGTCCGCACCCGGTGCGACCGCGGAGATGCGACAGAGCAGGGTAAGATGTTGAGGGACACCAGGACTGCACCCGCGCCGGGAGCACAGAGCAAGTGATAGAGAGTTCTCGATTGCAGGTTGCGGGCTGAAGCCGGCGGGAAAGCGGCCTTGCGGCGGTCGGACGCCCGGAGAAAGCCCTGGCAGGCGTCTGACCGCTACCCGGAAGCTGTGGCGCAGCCGGCCGACTGGGGATGTCTTGCCCGGATCGATGCCCGCCGGTCTTGCGGCCGGCCTGACCCGCGCCTGCGCCCGGCCCGGGCCCTGGCTACCGGTCGCCTGCCGACCCGGCGCGTATCCCTGCCTGCCTGGGTCTCCGACCCGCCGAACAGCAGCAGCGAGACGTTCATCACCGTCATGTCTTCTCCTTGTTTCCTGACCTGGCCGTTTTTCGCAGCTCGCAAGGCCTCTCGCCTGACACGGCTTTGCGGTGTCCGGCAAGAGCCTCCATTGCGCTGAGGTACATCTCGGCCAGATGGCGGCAGTACTCCTCGTAGAAAGCGTCGTCGTATCCGGCCCCGTATCCGGCAGGCTGTGCGTCGACCAGTTGCTTCCTGGTCGCAGGGCTCAGCACGAACTCGTAGTGATACCGGGCGTTGAAATGCGCGCTGACCAGGCTGGTGACTAGGCCCCTGGCGATCGCCATCACCGGCCGGTCACCAATGTCGAGCCCCACACTCCTGAACCACTGGTCCAGATCCGCGCGGTGGGCCTTGTGCTGGTGGATCTGCGCCGCGTGGACCTCAGGGATGTCCATCCACAGCACCCTCTCGGCTGCGATCGCCAGCTCGATGTCGCTACGGTAGACCTCGACAATGGCGCTGATATTGGACAACACACCGTCCCAGACCTTGTCCGACACCGGGTTCGACAACTTTATGCCCTGGTAGTAGCGCTCGCTGAACTCCTCGATGATGGCCTTGAGCAGCCCGGCCTTGTCCCCGAAATAGTAGTTGAT
>CP070680.1:514250-515837 GCA_020352555.1 Caldifarciminota bacterium
GGCGCCTTTCGTTCGGTGCCGACCTGAAAGCCTGGCTCGGAACACCCAAAGACTGGAAGGCACAAGCCACGGCCCTGGCTGCATTCAGGAGACAGGGACTTGCGTTTGGAGGCCTGGTGACCGTACCACTTCGCGTACCCTCGGTCTACCTCCGTGTCCAAGACTGGGTGATGCAGGCCGACCAGCACTACGCAGCTCTCTTGGGAGCAACCTGGATAGGCCAAGACATCGAGGTCGATGCAGGGCTGGGTGCCTTCGCAGGACGCTGGTCATCCTGGATGCAGCACGGAGATTCAATGCGCTTCCTTGACCACTCCTGGTCAAGGAAGTCTGTCCGGTCCTCGTGCCGTCTCACTGTGAATTCAGGTGGGTGGACCTTCCGTGGGCGTGGCGAATACTCACCGGTCTTCAGGACCCTGTGCTTCGGCGTGGTGGACTCGATTGCCGACCGGTGGACAGAACACCACGCAGAACTGGCGGCAGCCATGAACAGGAAGCTGCCCGGCAACGCTCTGATCGTAGCCGGAGTTGTCTACAGAGTCGAGTGGTCTCGATGGGCACGCCAGACCGATTGGCATCTCGGCTCAACCACGACGTTCCCGGCAGGAGTTGAGTTCACCACTGGGCTTCTGACTCTCAGGATAGGGGCGGCCTTCACCGCGCACGGTCTGCAGGAGTTTGACCGAGACCTCTACGCGGGGCTCACGCTTCACCCCAGCAAGCCCGTGAAGCTCGACTTCGCCATAGACACCAAGGAGCTGACCAATCTGCATGGATGGAAACTGGGCGCCCTGATGGCGTTCAAGTAGAGCAACCCACCCTCCTTGAAACCAACCCGCGATCCGTGCTGTCTCTTCTCGATGAAGCTGGAGGTAGTCGACTAGCGTTTCAGCTCGGCCACGGCGCCTTTGCGGTCTGTCTGGAGTCCGGGACCGGGCTGGAATCCGGACCGCTGCCTGAGCAGACACCGCGACCTCTCCTCTCCCACGTCCGCGCGGCATCCACTTCGTAAGAGCGGTTGAGCCATCGGATGGCGCCTGCGAGGACGCAGAGCGTGCGAAATGACTCCAGGAGCGCACCTGCATTCTCCCTCCTCTTCGTCACTGCGAGGCCCGCAGGGCCGTGGCAGTCTTCTGCGGCAGACAAAGGCTGAGAGATGTCTCGACTGCGCTCGACATGACAGAAGACCGACCGCTCTTCCGTCATTTCGACCGACCGAAGGGAGTGGAGAAATCTCTCAGAGAGATGTCTCGACTCTATGGGCCTTCGGCACGTGAGCCATCGGATGGCACCTGCCTGGAGCCAGAGCGTGCACAATGACGAGGGTGTGGGGCCTGCCTCGACCCGCGTGCCGGAAGATTGCCACGGCTGCTTCGCAGCCATGCCTCGAAGGCATCGACCCCAGTCCGTCGTGCGCAATGACGCTGGCGCGAAACCCGTGGCAGCCTTCTGCCCTCTTCGTCACTGCGAGGCACGCAGGGCCGTGGCAGTCTTCCGGTGCAGGTCAGAACCGAGAGATTCTTCGACTCCGCCGCTCACGCGCCTCCGCTCAGACTCACTCTGGCTCCGGGTCACCATATCACTCCC
>CP070680.1:515937-517682 GCA_020352555.1 Caldifarciminota bacterium
GACCAGGGGAAAGCGGCAGCTCTGCTGCCGCAATCCAGAGAGATGAAAGCGGCAGCGGAGCCTGCCCCGAGCCCGCGTCCAGAAGAGATTGCCACCCACCCCAGTGCATGAGCCATCCGATGGCACCTGCCAGGAGGCAGAGCGTGCGCAATGACGCGGGCGTGGGGGCTGCCGCAGTCCAAAGCCCGACGCGATTGACATCCGGCCGTGTGTCACCCCGCGGCCCTTTCCGTTCGTCGTTGACATAGCCCCGGGCAATCGGTGCAATGAGGTATGAAGCTGTGGCGCAGGAAGGTCGTGCGGCCGATGTACTTCGTGCTCGCAATCGCACTGCTGGACATGGGATGATCACCCTTTTCTGGGAGTTCGGTCGACTTCACCCCGACAAGGTGCACCGCAGGTGGCTCATGATTGCGCGGTGCCGGTCTTCTGAACTGGTCCGGGACTGCAGAGTCGCCCGCCTGAAGATACCTCCAGAGGACAGGTTCGGGATGAGGCTGCTGTCCCTCACGGGTGAACTCGCAGCGATCCAAGCCATACGCCGAAGTGAGTACCTACTGCGGCGCCCGGAGCTGTACAGAAGACGGCCGTACAGGCGCTGGGACCTCGAGCCAGAGCAACAGGAGATATTGAGGGCCTACCGGACCGCCAAGAACTGCGTCGGGCTGCTTGTATGGTTGCTCAAGCGGGGCGGGAGCGACCGGGGATTCCGAGCAGTCATCACGAGTTACATCGAGAAGGCCGGAAGGCGGATGATGAAGGAGGCCGGGCAGACCCCAGACCGATGACTGGCTGATAGCCGCTTCCGCCCTCCGCATCTGACCGCCTGACGCCTCCCCTGTCCGCGGTCTGATTCGTCACTTCTCCCCCTTGACAGACAGTTGGACCCGCGGTATAAATTGCTCGTTGCTTGGCGCGCATGGGCTGAGCGCCGGGCTAGAGACGGACAACGCATGCACCCTGAGGGGGTGGTGCGCTGCCCTAATAGGAGCAGCGATGTCAAGTGGGCAATGCCGGACGGCAGCCCTGTCACATGCCCGAGAATGCTGGGCTCCACGCCCGAAGCTACGCCTGTGCCCGTATCAGAGACTCGCGGCAGCGCAGGCATCCCCTGCAGTCCCAGTCAATACCATTGTCCAGCTTGGCCGTAACACAAGGAGGTTAGAATGCATAGGCTGTTGAAAGTATCCCTGACCGCACCCGTTCTTGGTGCTGCGGTTCTAGTAGGATGCTGGAAGAACGAACCACCTGGTGTTCCTTCCACTCCGTCCGGACCAGATTCCGCCTGGACCGGCGCCGGATGCACATTCTCCAGTTCAGCCGAAGACCCGGACGGCGACAGCGTCGCCATCAGGTTTGACTGGGACGATGGTGGGACATCGGACTGGAGTCCCTATGTCCTGTCCGGCGAAACAGTGGCGGCCGGCCATTCTTGGGCAGATTCAGGCACCTACTCGGTGAAAGCACAGGCCAGAGACCAGGAAGACTCTGCCTCTGACTGGTCAGCCGGGCATCAGATCGAAATATCCACAGGCGGGCAGAATGAACCGCCGGATGCTCCTTCAGCTCCCTATGGCCCTGAGACCGGCAGCGTCGATACCGAGTACGCCTTTGTCAGCACGGCCGCTGACCCGGACGGCGACAGCGTCGCCATCAGGTTTGACTGGGGCGACGGCGATACGTCAAACTGGAGTTCCTGGGCGGCAAGTGGCGACACGATCTCCATGAAGCATTCCTGGTCAGAC
>CP070680.1:517782-519327 GCA_020352555.1 Caldifarciminota bacterium
CGCCACGTCGGCCACTGGCCGATGCGTTCGGCAGACTTCCTGAGTTCCTGGAATTTGTGCTCGTAGGGGCTGTCGGTGAATTCGGCCCAGGCCAGGTTCATCGCTTCCTTCGGCCGGACCCGGGTCAGGTACTCCTCGAACAGGAACCTGCGCAGCCTTGAGTCGGTCCTGTCCGGAAACGCGGCCAGGCCCTGCTCTGCCCATTCGAGCGCCCGGTCATCCTGTCCGGCGTCCTTGTACACCTGCGCGATCTCCAGGAACCGGTACTCACAGGAGAGGTCCTTGGCCATGACCGCCACGAGCTCCTCAATGTCACCCGAGGTCCGGGCCAGCGCTTGCATCATCATGGTCAGAATGGGCCGACGATACGGCCCATCTTTGCTCTCCTGTCCGGGTTTGAGCGCAGGCAATCTCCGCCACGCTTTCTCTGCCAGGCGTCGGTACTCGGCCAGACCCTCCTCGCCCAGCACTTCGGCGTGGGTCTCTGCGGCGCGGAGAAACACCTCCCAGTCCGAGTTCACGGCCCTATTGAACAGCTCGCGGGCCAGCGCGCGCGGCTCGGGCCTCGCGGCCCGGCAGGCCTCGAGATGCAGTTCCTCCACCTCGCTCAGCAGACAGCCCATGCAGCCGTCGTTTGAGTCGTCCACCTGGCCCATCGCCTTGATGACCCGGTTCATAGCGTGCTCGGCCAGCTCGAGCGCTTCGTCCCCGCGGCCCGAGGCGGCCAGGGCCCAGACCGGTTCGAGGGAGTTGCGGACCCGTTCGGCGAACGCGGTCGTCGCCCGTCCGTAGAGGCTGGCGTGCGGCCGGGTGGCATCGGTGATCGCTTTGCGCAGGAACTTCTTTCCCGGCCCTTCCGGCCGACTCAGCGCGGCCCGCGTTGTCAGACGCTCGGCGAACTCCGGGTCGTGCTCTGCCTGTCTCATCAGCACGTCAGCCAACGTCTCGCGGTCGAGCCCTCTCAGGTAATCGCGCAGCTCGTCCAGGGTGACGTGTGCTGGCCGGACCGACATGTCCTCATCGTCCATCGGCTCGCCGTCGGCCTGCCGCTCAAGCCATTCGAGCCCGGCCGCGACGCAATGCTTGCAGAACAGGCCGTCGGCACCGACCGGGCAGGTGCACTCGTGCGCAAGTCCTTGCTCGGGCCACAGCCTGACCGCGTAGAGCTCGGCTCCGCGCACCCGCGCCACCAGCTTGCCTCCGAACTCGGACAGGCTCTCTACCATTCCGTCTTCGAAGTACCGGCGACCCCGGTCATACGACCTGCCGAAAGCCAGGCGCTGCAGCGCGGAATCGGTCAGCAGCTCTTTGAGATTCGCCACGCTTGAGCGACGGAGAATTCCGGCCCGATCAACGTGCGGGTTCCCGTCCCGAGGGTCTGCGCCAGAGGTCGAGGAGCTCGCTGACTCTGTCTTGGACTTCGAACCGGGCATCGGCGCGGTTGTGGCCCTGCATGAGCAGCGTGTCGTAGCCGGTGTTGCGATGCCGGACGTGGGCCTGGACTGCGAGGAAGACCGCCTCAGGGTCAAGCCTTTTGGCCGCGGC
>CP070680.1:519427-523841 GCA_020352555.1 Caldifarciminota bacterium
AACATAGCAGTTGGTCGCCAGCGGCCCGACCACCAGTCGTTCAATCCGCACCGCAGCACCCCGGAGCGTCTCGGCCGCCCGTTCCGACACACCGGCGCCGGCCCTGCGTGTCTTGGAGATTCAAGGGCCGAGATACTATTGGTATCGCCACGCCAGTCAAGGAACAGGCCGGTGGCCGGACTCGACCGCTTGCACGCGTGCCGCCCCGAGCTAGAATGCGCTGTGCTGGAACGGCTCCGGACCCTCGCAGAAGAGGACGGCAGGTTCGCCCTCGAGGCCTACCTGTTCGTCTACGACGCCCTGCCCGTGGCCCAGAAGCTGCACGGCCGTGAGCGTCACGTTTCCGGTCGCGAACTCCTGGACGGTATCAGAGTCCTGGCCCAAGAGCGCTACGGTCGCATGGCCAAGCTCGTCCTGAACTCGTGGGGCGTGAAGGCGACCGACGATTTCGGGGCGATAGTGTTCAACCTCGTCAACAGCGGCCTCATGTCCAAGACCGAGGAGGACAAGGTCGAGGAGTTCCACTCGGTCTATGACTTCGACCGGGCGTTCGTGGACAGCTACCAGATACCCGACCCCGAGTCCGGCAGCTGAGCCGTTGCCTCAGGCCCCTGCCGGACCCCCGACATTCCGGCTTGAACACCCCTGCGGAAACGCTATAATCCACCGTTTCACGGACATTTCCGGCTGTTCCACTTGACAGAACGGTCGATACGAGTATAAAGGAACGCTACGAATATGAAGACGTTTGTTGCCAGGAAAGAAGACGTTACCCGCAAGTGGCACCTCGTCGACGCCGACGGGCAGGTGCTGGGTCGCCTTGCCACCAGGATCGCGCGACTGCTGATCGGCAAGCACAAGCCCACCTTCACTCCCCACGTCGACGCCGGTGATCATGTGGTCGTCGTCAACGCGGCCGGCATCAAGGTGACGGGCAAGAAGCCGACCGACAAAGTCTACTATCGTCACTCGATGTACCCTGGCGGCCTCAAGCAGCGCACTTACAGGCAGCTGGTCGACAAGTTCCCGACCCGGCCGCTCGAACTCGCGGTCAAGCGGATGCTGCCGAAGAATCGCCACCAGTCTCCCCGCATGCGGCGACTGCACATCTACACCGGACCCGAGCACCGGCATCAGGCCCAGAATCCGGAAAAGATCGCTCCATGACTGTGGCCAAGAGCTTTTTCGCAGTCGGCTCCCGCAAGAATGCGACCGCCAAGGTGTGGCTGGTTCCCGAGCAGGACCGGACTTCGGTCAACGACAAGCCGCTCGAGGACTACTTCGGCCGCGACGACCTGGTCCGCGACGCGCTGGCGCCGCTCAAGGTGACGGGCACCGCCGGGCAGTTCGGAATGAAGTGCCGGGTCAAGGGCGGCGGCCACAGCGCCCAGGCGACCGCGATATCGCTGGGCGCCGCCCGGGCTCTGGTCGCGTTCAATCCCGACCTGCGCAAGCCGCTCCGGGACGCCGAACTGCTCAAGCGCGACCCGCGCGGCCACGAGCGGATGAAGTACGGCCTCGCGAAGAGAAGGAAACGCTTCCAGTGGACCAAACGATAACGATCAAGAGCCTGCTCGAAGCCGGGCTGCATTTCGGCCATCGCTCGCGGCGATGGAACCCGAAGATGAAGCCCTACATCTTCGGCAAGAAGAACGGCATCTACATCATCGACCTCGAGAAGACGATGGAACGCCTCCGCATCGCCTACGACGCGGTCGTCAACGTCTCCGAGGCGGGACAGGACGTCCTGTTCGTCGGCACCAAGCAGCAGGCCCGCCCCATCGTCGAGGAGGAGGCCCGGCGCTGCGGGGCATTCTACGTGACCGAGCGCTGGATCGGCGGACTGCTGACCAACTTCGAGGTCGTGTCCGCCCGCATCGCCCGGATGGTCGACCTCGACCGCATGATCCAGGACAACGACTACGGTGAGGCGACCAAGAAGGAATCCATCCTGCTCCAGCGCGAGTACAAGAAGCTCCACAAGATGTTCAGCGGGGTCAGGGAAATGGACCGCCTGCCCGGTGCGATGTTCATCATCGACCCGGTCCGCGAGGACACCGCGCTGGCCGAAGCCTGCCGCCTGAGCATCCCCGTCATCTCCCTCATCGACTCCAACGGCGACCCCAGCGACATCGACTATCCGATACCCGGCAACGACGATGCCCTGCGCGCCATCAAGCTGGTCACCGGCACCATCGCCAACGCAGTGATGGAAGGTCGCAAGGAACACGACACCGACGCGAGGGAGGAGAGTTGAGCGACGAACTGGACCGGGTGAAGGAGCTCCGCAGTCGCACCAGCGCCGGTGTCATGGACTGCAAGCGGGCGCTCCAGGAGGCAGGGCAGGACATCGACAAGGCGATCGAAGTCCTGCGCACCAAGGGCATCGCCAAGGCCGCCAAGCGTGCCGAGCGTACCACCAGCGCCGGCGTGGTCGAGGCCTACATCCACCCCGGGGAGCGGCTCGGCGTGCTGGTCGAAGTCGACGTCGAGACCGATTTCGTCGCCCGCAACCAGGACTTCCGGCGTTTTGTCCGCGACCTCGCGATGCAGGTCGCGGCCGCCGACCCCATTGCCATCGACCGTGACGGCGTGCCGGCCGACTCGGTCGAAAGGGAGAAACGAATCTTCGAAGAGCAGCTCGCCGACTCGAACAAGCCGGCCAACATCGTCGAGAAGATCGTCACCGGCAAGCTCGACAAGTTCTATGCCGACGCCTGCCTGCTCGAGCAGCCTTTTGTCAAGACGCCCGAAAAGACCGTCGGCGACTACCTGAAGGAACAGATAGCCAAGTTCGGGGAGAACATCCGCATCAAGCGATTCGCCCGTTTCAAAGTGGGTGAATAGTCCTTCCGGTTCGCGCCGGACCGGTTCCGGCACCGCCAGTCGCTCCCGCCGTCCCGTCACCTATCGACGGGTGCTGCTCAAGGTCTCGGGCGAGTGCTTCTCAACCGCCGGGACGCTGGCATCGGTCACCCGCCAGCTCAAGACCGCCCGCAGACTCGGGGTCCGGATCGGCGTGGTGGTGGGCGGCGGCAACATCCTGCGCGGCCGCGACGCATCCGGCATCGACCGCACCGTCGCCGACCGGGCCGGCATGGTCGCGACCACGATCAACGGCACCCGCCTCGCAGAGCGGCTGAGGCAGGAAGGCATCAAGGCCCGCCACCTTTGTGCGTTCGGGATTCCGGGAACCGTCGAGCGCTACGCAATCGAACTGGCCCGCAGCGAGCTACGGTCCGGCACTGTCCTGGTCCTTTCCGGCGGCACCGGCAACCCGTTCTTCTCAACCGATTCGGCCGCTGCGCTCCGCGCAGCAGAACTGGACATGGAGATCATCCTCAAAGGCACCGATGTCGCCGGTGTCTATTCCGCCGACCCCGACCAGGACCCTGAAGCCCTTCTCTACCGCCGGCTGTCATATGACCGCGCCCTTGCCGAGCGGCTGGCGGTCATGGACCTGACCGCGTTCGCGTTCTGCATGGAGCAGCGAATTCCGATCCGGGTGTTTGACATCAACCGGCCCAGAGCTATCATCGACATCATCAAAGGGAAGCAAATCGGGAGTCATATATGCTAGAAGAAGTCTACCGGGACCTGCGGGCCCGGATGCACAAGTCCATCGAAGTGCTCGAAGGCGAGTTCGCCCGCATCCGCACCTCGCGGGCCAACCCCGCCATCCTCGACGGCATCAAGGTCGACTACTACAACACCCCGACCCCGCTCAAGCAGGTGGCCAGCATCTCGGTCCCAGAGCCGCGCCAGCTCGTGATCCAGCCCTGGGACCAGAGCGTGCTGCCCGAAATCGAAAAGGCCATCCACCGGGCCGAGCTCGGCCTCAATCCCAAGACCGAGGCCAATCTGGTCCGGATTCAGATCCCGGCCCTGACCGAAGAACGGCGGCGCGAGCTGGTCAGACTCTGCGGCAAGCTGACCGAAGACGCCCGCATCGCGGTCCGCAACCTGCGCCGCGAGGCCAACGACCGCATCAAGAAGCTTGAGAAGGACAAGAAGATCTCCGAAGACGACGCCAAGACCGGCAACAAAAAGACCCAGGAGTTCACCGACGAGAGCATCAGCAAACTCGACGAGCTCCTCAAGCAGAAAGAAGCCGAAATCCTCGAGAAGTGACATGCCGCCGGCATGTCACACCGAAACCCAGGCCGGCCCCGAGATTCGAGACCCCGGCCAGACCCGATGACAGATTCCCGCAAACCGCACGCCAGACTACCCCGCCACATCGCCGTCATCATGGACGGCAACGGCCGCTGGGCGAAAAATCGCTCGCTTCCGCGCCATGCGGGACATCGTGCCGGCGTGAAGTCGGTGCGGGAAGTCGTCGAGACTGCCGCGCGACACGCGGTGGATTACCTGACCCTGTTTGCATTCAGCAGCGAGAACTGGCGGCGTCCCG
>CP070680.1:523941-526373 GCA_020352555.1 Caldifarciminota bacterium
CTACCACGCGGCGCGCGTGCTGCCCGGGTTCGACCCCAACGTCAAGATGGAACTGCTGCGGCAGCTGCGGGACGAGGCCGACATCATCCTCTGCATCCATGCCGGCGACATCGAGCGCAGGAAGATCAGGGCGGACTTCGGCATCACCTACGACGCGGACGCGCTCAAGCTGATCGACGACCTGAAGGAGCAGGGACTCTCGGTCACTTCCGTGGTCATCACCCGGTTCGACAACCAGCCGGCAGCCACGGTGTTCAAGAACAAGCTGGGGCACCGGGGGGTCAGCGTCCACACCCACCGCTACACCAAGGGGTACCCGACCGACGTTGACACGATAGTCAGCGACGAAGGGTACGGCGCCAACAGCTATATCGAGACCTCGAAGCCGCTGGTGGTGGTGACCGGGCCCGGCCCGGGCAGCGGCAAGCTGGCGACCTGCCTGTCCCAGCTCTACCACGACCACCGCCGCGGGACAAGAGCCGGGTACGCGAAGTTCGAGACCTTCCCGATCTGGAACATACCGCTCAAGCACCCGGTGAACGTCGCGTACGAGGCGGCGACCGCGGACCTCCAGGACTGCAACGTGATCGACCCGTTTCACCTCGAGGCGTACGGCAGGACCGCGGTGAACTACAACCGGGACGTCGAAGTCTTCCCGGTGCTGAGCCGTATTCTGAACCGGATCACGGGCGACCACCGGTACAAGTCGCCGACCGACATGGGCGTGAACCGGGCGGGTTTCGGCATAGTCGACGACGACGCGGTGAAGGAGGCCGCTCGCCAGGAGGTCATCCGGCGCTTCTTCCGGTACAGGTGCGAGCACGTGATGGGTTTTGTCAGCCCGGCGACGGTCCAGAAGGTCGAGTTGCTGCTCAGGGACCTGGGACTCAAGCCTGAAGACAGGGCCGTGGTCGAGCCGGCGCGGCGGGCCGCTGAGGAGGGGCAGACCAAGGGCAAGGGGCACCAGGGCATCTTCTGCGGTACCGCGGTCCAGCTCGGGAACGGGACCATCGTCACCGGCAAGAACTCGCCTCAGATGCACGCCGCCTCCAGCCTCATTCTCAACGCAGCCAAGCAGCTGGCCGGGCTGCCGGACCAGCTCCACATGCTTTCGCCCGGAATCATCGAGGCGATCGCGAACCTCGACCGTCACATCCTCAAGAAGACGGCGGTCAGCCTTGACCTTGCCCAGACGCTGGTCGCGCTCAGCGTCAGCGCCACGACCAACCCGGCGGCGAAGCTGGCGCTCGAACAGCTGAAAGGCCTGAGAGGCTGTGAGGTCCACAGCACCCACATCCCGACACCCGGGGACGAGGAAGGTTTGCGCAAGCTCGGCGTGAATCTCACCAGCGACCCCCAGTTCTCAAGCCACAGCCTGTTCGCCGCCTGACACCGCCCCGGCGCGGGGCGAACCAGCAGGAAACGCCCTGGACAGCCGGGGACACGTTCCATTCTCCTCAAGCCGTAGCCGGACCGGCTGAAAGCGGTAGAGAGTGGATTGGTGAGTGGGTGCACGCTTGACTTGGACCGGTGTCGGCCGATAGTAGAGAAGCGAGTAGCGGCGATGTCTATCGTACTGTCAACCCTGCTTGCTTTCACGCAGCTGAGCCTCGAAAAATCCTCGTCGGCCGCGGTCGTTGATATCGTGCCCGTTGCCGCGGCCTCGCCTGCTGGTTTGGCCCGAGGCCGGCCCGGCCTGGACACGGACCGCGGATTCACTTGGAGTCTGCTGGCGACTTTGCCCAACGTGGTGCTGATCGACCTCTCGTTCGCGGACGACAGCGTCGGGTATGCGTGTGCTGAACTGGGCATCGGGTACAGGACGACAAACTCTGGCGCGTCGTGGACCCGGATCATGAATCTCGGTTTCCCGTTCTACTGGTACGGCGTTTCGGCAGTGAGCCGCGAGCGGGCGGTCTTCTCCGGGTTCAACAACACAGCCGGCACCGGGGTCTATCGATGGACCACCGACCGCGGCTCCAACTGGGACTCGGTGGTCACGCTCGACACCGCGAACTGGCTGAGCCGCGCGCGCTTCGCCGACAGCCTGCACGGCATCATCTCCGCAGGCTGGAACGGAGGAATCTGGCGCACCGGTAGCGGGGGCAGGAACCCGTCCGACTGGTCCTATGTGCAGGTCGACCCGTTGCGCGGCTGGTTCGAGGGGAACTTCTGCTACCGCGGAGACGGGCACTGCTGGTTGACCGGGATCAGCTTCTGCCAGTCAGGGGACCACGGCGTGTCCTGGAACGTGCGGCACTCGGCCGACCCGGTGTTCGACGGCGGGGTCTGGTTTTCCGACACGCTGCACGGCTGGACCGGAGGCGGGCAGATTTCCACGCCGGTCAAGGGCTGGGTGCACCGGACGACCGACGGAGGCGCGACCTGGTCCGGCCGGCTGATCGAGACGCCGGAGCCGATCCGGGCGGTGC
>CP070680.1:526473-531776 GCA_020352555.1 Caldifarciminota bacterium
ATCCTGACCTGCACGGTTCGCCTTCGCGCGCGACCACCTTGAGCCGACGCTGAAATGATCCGCTCTGCCTGCCCGGTCTGAGGTACCGTCGGTCGGCGAGGGTCGTTCCGCACCACCTGATGCCGTCCCGGATGACCCTCTTCAGACTGCGGGCCAACTTGCCGGTCTCTGCTGTTGTGAGCTCGGCGGCGGGTCTTGCGGGCCGGACTCCGGCCCGGAACAGGGCTTCGTCGGAATAGATGTTGCCTACGCCGCAGCAGACCTTCTGGTCCACCAGCAGGTTCTTGATCGAAGTCTTGCGCCCGCGCAGTCTGTTGGCCAGGTAGCCGGGGGTGAAACCCTTGTCAACCGGCTCGCGCCCCATGCACCGCATTCCCTTCAGCACCGGCGGATAGCTTCCGGCATCCACGAGGTAGACCTTGCCCAGGACCCGCGGCTCCACAAAGGACAACACCCGGCCTCCGGTCAGCCTGAAACGGACCCTCTCGAACCGCGGTGCCGCGCCGTCCCCGCGCACCTCAAGGTGCCCGCTCAGCCGCATGTGGAAGACCAAGTCCTTCCCGCCGTCGGCGTGCATCACCAGGTACTTGCCCCGTCTCGACAACCGCTTGATCCGCCTGCCGACCGCCTGCCGCACGAATGCCCTGAAAGATGGATAGCCGAGGATGTCCTTCCGACCGACCTCCAGCGACAGGATGCGCCGTCCCTCCAGGAGCGGCTCCAGCTCGCACCTGATTGTCTCTACTTCGGGGAGTTCAGGCACCGGTCAACTATGCTATTGTCTGCTCGGCGGATGTCAACGGCTCGGCGCCGGAGCGGTCGACCGACAGCTCCGGCGGTTCTACTGAAGCCGGCTCAGCAGCTCCTCGTTGGTCTCGACAGAAGCGAGCAGTTCCAGAGCCTTCTTGACGTGCGGATCTCGCCGCAGCTGGAGTTGGTATCCGCCGCGCACGCCCTCGAGCTTGCTGCCCACCTCGCGCTCAATCTGCCATACGAAGTAGTCGCGGCTCGAATCGAACTCTGCGTCGTCGAATTCCAGTTCCTTGACATCCTTCAGGTAGTCGCGCAACTCCGCCAGTACGCCGTCGTCCGCCACGAAGTCCATATCCAGGTCCGAATTCTCGTTGACGTAGTCGACCGCGAAATCGAACAGCGCCCGGCTCGCGCTCATCTCGAGCTCACTCATCTCTTCGTAGGGCAGGTAGACGTCGGGCGCGATAGCGCCGCCGCCGTAGACGTGACGGCGCAGCGGGCCCAGTGTCAGGTAGTCGCCCTTCTGGCTCCTGGCGTCGTTTTCGTCCGGCTCCTGCTCCTCGCCGTTCTGGTCCCTGGGGAGATTGATGCACCTTCCGCTCGGCGTGTACCAGTATGCGGTCGTGATCTTGACTGCGACCTGAGGCCCGAGTTGGTGGATGGTCTGGACCGAGCCCTTGCCGAAGGTGGTATCGCCCAGGATCAGGCCTCTCTCCCAGTCCTGAATCGCGCCGGCGACGATCTCGGCGGCCGACGCGCTGTACTGGTCTACCAGCACCACCAAGGGGTACTCGCCGTTCTCGAGCGGCGACTCGGCGAAGAATTCGCGCTTGCTCTCCGCAATCCGGCCGTCGGTCTTGACAATGACCTTGCCCCGGTCCAGAAACAGGTCAGACACCTCGCGGCCTTCCTCGAGCAGTCCGCCGCCGTTGCGCCGGACGTCGAATATCAGCTTGCGCGCACCGACGCCAAACAGCGAGTCCATCGCCCGCGACAGCTCCCTGCTTGCCACCCGGCTGAAGTCGGCGAGCCGGATATAGCCGATGCCGTCTCCCAGTATTCCGGCATAGGGAACCGCGGCGATGTTGATTATCGCCCGCGTTATGTCGATCGGGATCAGCCCGTTCACGCCCGGCCGGTCGAGACCGACGGCGACCTGGGTGCCGGGCGTGCCCCGCAGCAGCCTGACCGCATCCTCGGTCGTGAACCCTTCGGTGGATTCGCCTTCGATCTCCGCGATCCGGTCACCGGCCTTCACCCCGGCCCGCTCCGCCGGCGTACCCTCGATCGGGTTGATTACAGTGAGCCGGTCGTCGACCATGCCGATATGGATGCCGATTCCGCCGAACTGGGCATCGGTCCTGACTCTCAGCTCACCGAAATCGGCTTCGTCCAGGAAGTTGGTGTGCGGGTCGAGCGACTCCAGCATGCCTTCGATGCCGGCCTTGATGAGCTCCGCCGGCTCGACGTTCTCGACGTAGGACGACATGACGATTCGGACCACCCTGCTGAACAACTGCAGGCTCTGGTGCAGCGTCGCCCCCCTGCCTGCCCAGAGCCTTCCGAACACGCCGCCCAGGACCGCGCTCGCAACCGATGCTGCAACAATGACCGCAACACGCCTTTTCATCTTCGACCGATTCCTTTCTTCAACAGCAACTCGTCAACCATGTTGCGCACCTCGGCCTCGAGTTCTTCTTCCGGTTTGGTACCGTCCAGCAACCTGATCCGTTTTGGCGCGCGCCGCGCCATCCGCAGGTAGCTGTTCCGGACGCGCTCATGAAATTCTACTCTCTCCTGTTCGAGTCTGTCAAGTTCAGCCGTGCGCTTGCGCCTCCGGCCGATCGCGACCGGGACGTCGACCAGGAACGTCATGTCGGGCTTGAGCGCCGCGGTTGCGAACTTGTTCAGCCGTGAGACCAGCTTCTCGCCCAGCTCCCTGCCCCCGCCCTGGTACGCGACCGAAGACTCGGCGTAACGGTCGAGCACCACGACCCTGCCTTCGCGCAGCGCCGGCAGCACCTTCTCGCGGACGTGCTGGTTCCTGCTCGCCAGGTAGAGGAAAAGCTCGGTCCTGGCGTCCATCGAGCTGTTGTCCGGGTCGAGCAGCACGCTGCGGATGCTCTCCCCGATGCCGGTCCCGCCCGGCTCGCGCGACAGGATGCAGCCTATGCCGCGCCGCTCGAGGTTCCGAGCCAGCAGCTTGGCCTGAGTGGATTTCCCGGAGCCCTCGACGCCTTCGAATGTGATGAAGACGCCTCGCACCGGGCTATGTCTTCTTCCTTGCCGGGCGCTTCTTCGCTGCTCGGGCCGGCCGCCTTCCGGGCTTCCGCGTCGCCGTCGGACCCTTGTGGCGGTACTTCTTGATGAACCCCTCGGTCTTGTCCCGGCACACGTCGTCCGGGAACTGGACCGGCGGGGTCTTCATGAAGTAGCTCGACGGTTCCACCAGCCTGCCCGACAGCCTGTGGTCCATTGCCAGCTTCGCGCAGCGGACCGCGTCAATGACCACGCCCGCCGAATTCGGCGAATCCCACACCTCGAGCTTCAGTTCGAGGTTGAGCGGGACGTCCCCGAAAGTCTGACCCTCGAGCCGGACATGGGCCCATTTCCTGTCGGTGAGCCACGCGACGTAGTCCGACGGCCCGATGTAGACGTTGTCCGTCCCGATGTCATACGGCAGCAGCGAAGTCACCGCCCCGGTCTTCGAAATCTTCTTCGAGTGCAGCCGGCTGCGCTCGAGCATGTTGAGGAAGTCGGTGTTGCCCCCGACGTTGAGCTGGGAAGTCCTCAAGAGCTTCACGCCCCGGTCGTTGAACAGCGACACCAGAGTCCGGTGCAGGATGGTTGCCCCGACCTGGGACTTGATGTCGTCGCCGATCACCGGCACGCCGGCGGCCGTGAACCTCCTGTGCCAGTAGTCCTGCGAGGCGATGAAGACCGGGATACAGTTGACGAACGCGCACTTCGCCTCGAGAATCTGCTCGACGTACCACTTGGTCGCCTCCTCGCTGCCGACCGGCAGGTAGTTGACGACGACATCGGTCCTGGTCTCCCTCAGAGCCCGGACGATGTCGGCGGTCGGACCTGGCGCCTTCTCGATTATCTGCGACAGGTAGTAGCCAAGGCCGTCGTGGGTCATGCCGCGGATGACCTTGACCCCGGATTTCGGTACAGGCGAGAACTTCAGCGTGTTGTTGGGATAGGTGAATATCGCCTGCGACAGCTCCTTGCCGACTTTGCGCTTGTCGATGTCGATGGCGACGGTGAATTCGATGTCGCGGATGTGGTACCCGCCCAGGTTGACATGCATTATCCCGGGCACCCGGTCGCCTTCCTTGGCGTTCCGGTAGTAGTGCACTCCCTGGACAAAGCTGCTCGCGCAGTTGCCCACTCCGATGATTCCGACTCTTAACTTAGCCATCAATCCTCCGTTTGTCGTGCCAGCCGACCAAGATAGGCGCTCCGGCTCGGGATGTCAAGACAGCCAACCGGTCCCGAGAAACGGGTTGGTCAGCCTGGCTCTGGAAAGGGTGCCCGGTTCGTTGTGCCCGGGGTAGAGCATGGTCTCCGGCGCGAGCGACGACTGCAGCCTGAGCAGCGAGGCCCGCATATCCGGATCTGACCCTCCGGGAAGATCGGTCCGGCCGATGGAATCGACGAAGAGCGTGTCGCCGGTGAATGCGCAGCCGCTCCCGACCAGGCAGATGCCGCCCGGAGTGTGGCCGGGCGTGTGCCAGACCACCAGCTTCTGGTCTCCGACACGGACTTCGTCCCCTTCGACGAGTGTGCGGGTCGGCGACATTGCCTCGATGCGCTGCCCGACCATCATCGCGAAGCCGGCATCCGGCTGCGCGAGGTACTCGGCGTCGGCCTCGTGGATCAGCAGCTCTGCCTCCTCGCCCGCGGCGTCCAGTACAGCCCGGTTCGCCGCGACATGGTCGACGTGGCCGTGGGTGTTGATGACGCTGCGGACCGTTCCCCCGAGTTCCTCGACCCTGGCCAGAATCCTGCCCCCGTCCCCGCCCGGGTCCACCACCGCAATCTCCCCCTCGGACTCGAGAACATAGCAGTTGGTCGCCAGCGGCCCGACCACCAGTCGTTCAATCCGCACCGCAGCACCCCGGAGCGTCTCGGCCGCCGGTTCCGATACACCGGCGCCGGCCCTGCGTCTCTTGGAGATTCAAGGGCCGAGATACTATTGGTATCGCCACGCCAGTCAAGGAACAGGCCGGTGGCCGGACTCGACCGCTTGCACGCGTGCCGACCCGAGCTAGAATGCGCTGTGCTTGAACGGCTCCGGACCCTCGCAGAAAAGGACGGCAGGTTCGCCCTCGAGGCCTACCTGTTCGTCTACGACGCCCTGCCCGTGGCCCAGAAGCTGCACGGCCGCGAGCGTCACGTTTCCGGTCGCGAACTCCTGGACGGTATCAGAGTCCTGGCCCAAGAGCGCTACGGTCGCATGGCCAAGATCGTCCTGAACTCGTGGGGCGTGAAGGCGACCTACGATTTCGGGGCGATAGTGTTCAACCTCGTCAACAGCGGCCTCA
>CP070680.1:531876-537670 GCA_020352555.1 Caldifarciminota bacterium
CAATGGCCACTCTTCTTTGGCCACCAATTCGCGGACATTCTGGTACACCACTGAGCGCACTGCGGAACGGAATGTCCTTTGTCGGTCCAGGGGGCCGCGAGAGTGACTTGGCAGACAGGGCGCGGTGCTCCTGGTCATTTCGTGTATTACCTTGAAGGACAAGGGGTTACAGCGGCAAACCGCGGGCTGCATCAATGATTCGCCCTGTCGGGGTTGCCAGGTCGCCAGCGGGCAGGTTGTTGGTTGGAGCCTGGCGAGCTACCCTGTCGACGCCTTGGGTTCGCGGTTCAGGATGGGCAAGGCGCGAGAACTTGCCACCTGCAGCCGGTCACCAGCGCGACTTCTGGTGAAGGACGGCCAGGGAAGACCAGAACGAGTCGAACTCTTGCGGCCGGCGACTCACGGACAGGCGGCCCAGGGGTCATTGACCAGAGCCATCCCAGTTCGGCTTCTTCTCTGCGGCCCGGACCGGGCACCGCCTCGGCGGGCAGGTCTCTCATTCCGGCTCGATGGCCGAGGCGGTTGACTGTCCTGGGTGCGGGCATATGCTGCACCAGCCATGAATCGGGCGGACGAGTTCGTGCGGCTGTTCAACACTCTGGTGGACCGGCTGCGCAAGATGACAGGCCAGGGGCGCGAGGCGGCGTTCCATGAACTGGTCGCGGCCGCGGCACGCAACAACCCGTTGGTGAGGAGAAACGTCAGCCTGCTGCGCGACTACTCCGAGCTGCGCAACGCCATCGTGCACTACCATTCGTACCCGGCCGAATTCGTGGCAGAGCCGACCGAGAAGACCCTGGCACGGTTCGGCAACCTGGTCGACGCCATCGCCAGCAGGCGGAAGCTCTATCCTGCGCACCGCAAGGACGTGCGGGTGTTCCGGGCTGAGGAGAAGTTCACCGAAGCTTTGAAGTACATGGACGAAATGGACTTCTCCCAGGTCGTGGCCCTGAAACACGGTGAACACGTTCTCTTGACCGCTGAGGGCATTGCCGAGTGGCTGCAGACGCGGGTGAAGGCCGAATGCCTGGACCTGAGCGCATTCACGGTGGGCGACGTGCTTCAGTTCGAGAAGGGACAGAAGTCAGCGGTGATGAGCCGGTTCCAGACGATCGATGAAGCGCTAGACCTCTTCTCAAAGACCGCGCTCGGCCGCAGGAGCACGAGGATATACGCCGTCATCATCACCCACAGCGGCAAGCGGACGGAAAAGCCGCTCGGAATCGTGACCGCGTGGGACCTGCTCAAAGAAAGGGATGAGGGATGAAGGAGGAAGGATGATGGCGGAGGGATGAGGGAGGAGGGAGGAAGCATGAAGGGGCGGAAGAGAACTGAGGGAGAAGAGCGGCAGGACCTGGCAGATCGAACCAAGGCTTTCGCCCTGCAGGTTGTGCGGCTGTACTCGGGTCTGCCGAAGACGACCGCGGCACAGGTGACGGGCAAGCAGCTGCTGCGCTCCGGCACGTCGGTCGGCGCGCACCGGCGTGGGGCTCGCCGGAGCCGGTCCGATGCCGAGTTCGTCAGCAAGGTGGAGGCCGGGCTGCAGGAGTTGGACGAGAGCCGGTACTGGCTGGAGTTGCCTGAAGAGGCGGGTGTCGCAAGTGGTGCCGGTTTCGAGACCCTGAAAGCCGGGACGGACGAGCTCATTGCGATACTCGTGACCTGCGTCAAGAACATAAAGGAGAGCAAGGCTTGACCGACTCGAAGCGTCCGGTCGTACCTTCGGCACGCTACGCTCATCCCTCGCGCTCATCCCTCAGCCTTGTCCGCTGCGGATGGCCGGGGAACGACCCGCTGATGGTGAAGTACCACGACACCGAGTGGGGCGTGCCGGTGCATCGGGACGGCAAGCTGTTCGAGTTCATGGTGCTGGATGCATTCCAGGCCGGATTGAGCTGGGCCATCATCCTTCGGAAGCGGGAGGGTTTCAGGACGGCGCTTGCCGGTTTCGACCCGGCCAGGGTCGCACTGTTCACACCGGCGCGGGTCGAGAAGCTGCTGCAGGACCCGGGCATCGTGCGCAACCGGCTCAAGGTCGAATCCGCGGTCAGCAACGCGAAGGCATTCATCAGGGTGCGCAGAGAATTCGGCAGCTTCAACAGGTACGTCTGGCAGTTCTGCCCGGGAGGCAGGCTGCGCATCACCGGTGGCAGGCCGAGGGTGAATCGCTGGCGCCGGTTGTCCGACATACCGGCAACATCGCCGGAATCGGATGCGATGAGCAAGGACCTGAAGAAGAGGGGTTTCAAGTTCGTCGGGTCGACGATATGCTACGCGTTCATGCAGGCGGCGGGGATGGTCAACGACCACCTGGTTTCGTGTTTCCGGTACAGCGAGCTGAAGCGAAGGAGGTAGTATGACGGTTGCCGCGAGCGGAGTGGCTGCAGTCCTGTCGATACTGGTCGGAGGGATCGTGTGCTTCTTCGGCTACCGGGTGCTGCGGGCCGCGCTGGGCATAGCAGGGTTCATCGTCGGCGCGGTACTGGCCGCGAGCGGAGTGGCGCTGATTCCGAGTTCGACCCAGGTGTGGGTACTGGTCGCGGCGCTGGTCGGAGGCATCGTCGGTGCGGTACTGGCCGCGCTGCTGTACAAAGTGGGGGTGTTCCTGCTGGGCGCAGCTGCCGGAGCCCTTGTTGCGGGCCTGGTCGTGACCGCGCTTGGTCTGGCGGCCAGCTGGTGGGTGCTGGGCATCGGTGCGGTCGCGGGCGGCATACTCGGGCTGGTGCTGCAGAAGAGGATTGTCTCGATACTGACCGCGTTTGTCGGCGCGTGGGGAGTGGTCGGCGGCACCTTCCATCTGCTGGGTTGGTACAGCATCCGGGCCGGGTTGCGGGACCCGGCTGCCCTGAAAACGACCGGCGCGTACTTCTACCTGATGCTGGTGATGTGGCTGGGGCTGGGGATCCTGGGCATGCTGGTGCAGCTGGGCACGGCGCGCCGCAGAGGGAGGTAAGCGACATGAGGGAGATGGTTTTCGAGGTCGAGGAACTGGCCGCCGGTGGATACAGCGCGCATTCTCGCGAGTGCTGTGTCTTCACCGAGGCCGACGACCTGGAGGACCTTTATCGGCAGGTCAGGGAAGCGGCCTGCTGTCACTGCGAGGAGTGCGACCAGCCCGAGACCATCAGGCTGAGGTTCTCGAGGACAGGCGGTGAAGAAGTCATCAGCCCGTGAAGCTGCCCCGGGACATCAAAGGTACCGAGCTGGTCCAGGCTTTGCGCCGGTTCGGCTACGCAGTCACGCGGCAGGTGGGCAGCCACGTCCGGCTCTCGACCGAGCACGGCGGCGGACACAGGCTGACCGTACCGCTGCACCGGGACATCCGGGTCGGGACTCTGGACCTGATACTCGAGCAGGTGGCGGAGCATTTCGGGCTGACTCGAGTTGAGGTCCGGGTCAGGCTGTTCGCCTGACCTCCTACACGGGGGCTTGCGCATTCGGCCCTGGTCGGATAGAATTGAGGATAAGGCAATCAGGGGTCGCCCGCGCGACCCTTTGTTTGCAGAATCCACCTCTCGGGAGGAACCTTGAAACGTTTGCTGATTCTGTTGATCATTGCCGGGCTGGGGCTGGGCCTGGCCCGCGAGGTGCTGGGCATCGTGCCCGGTGCCGAGCCTTCTGACTTGGCGACCAGTTTCAGAATCGTGGGCCAGACGGCCAACGGCGTGCTCGTGGTCGGGGATGAAGCCGACCTCGGCCCGGTGAGCGGCCGGGTGCTGGACCAGAACCCTGGCCGCGGTCTGTACTACACGGTCCGCCCGCTGGATGACGCGGCTGAGGGAGCCGTGCAGGCAATCGGCACAGTCCTCGACTTTGACGGCGCCGAGTACCTGATGCGGCTGACCGGGGACGAGGCTGGCCGGCTGCGGCAGATGAGAGTGATGATCGGGCCGGTGGACCTGGACGGCTGGGTGATGAGCGACATCACGCCCGCTTTCCCGTCGGTGACCGCGAACCCCCTGATCGAGCAGATGGTGGCTCGGGTCGAACCGGACTCGATCCTGAGCTATGTCCGGCGGCTGCAGGACTACGGCAACCGGTACTCGACCGGTGATTCATGCCAGGCCGCGGCGCTGTGGATAGCGGACAAGTTCCGCCAGTTCGGTTGCGACACGGTGATACTCCAGTACTACCGGACCGGTCACGCGCCGAATGTCATCGGGGTCAAGTACGGCTCGAGCGGACAGCGCAACCCGTACGCCATCGTCTGCGGGCACTTCGATGCCTACGCGCCGTCGAACGCACCGGGCGCGGACGACAATGCCTCTGGGACCGCGGCGGCGATCGAGGCGTGCCGGGCAATGCAGGACTACGTGTTCACTTCTGACCTGAAGTACATCGCCTGGTCGGGTGAGGAGTTCGGGCTGTACGGCAGCGAGCACTACGCGGACCTGGCCCGGCAGCAGGGCGACAGCATCCTCGCGGTGCTGAACGCCGACATGATCGGGTATGTCGATGCCGCGCCCGAGGACTGCAACCTGATGGCCAAGGTCGCGAACCCGCCATGCGAGCCGCTGGCCGACTTCTTCATCGCGGTGGCAGACACCTACACCACGCTGCCGTGCGTCAAGGAAATGATGTCGAACAACCAGAATTCGGACCACGGCCCGTTCTGGAACAACGGATACGTGGCGCTCACCGCCATCGAAGACTTCTGGCCCGTCAACCCGCACTACCACACTTCGCACGACAGCATCGGCGCCGGCTACAACAGCAACGAGTTCTGCACCGAGGTGACCAAGGCACAGGTCGCGGCTCTGGCGACCCTGGGACAGCCGGTACCTCTGAACCAGCCTCTGCTGGGACAGGTTCGCGCCCGGTTCGACGACTCGGGCGGGAACGGCGACGGCCGCTGGGACCCAGGAGAGACCGTGGATGTGTTCGTGCTGCTCAAGAACTTCGGAATGGTCGATGCCCACGGGGTCAGCGCCAGGCTCTCAAGCCCTGACACTTTTGCGACCGTGCTCCAGGACAGCGCGTGGTACGGCGACGTCATTTCCCAGGATACGGTTGAGAACACCACCGCCTACAGCGTCAGGGCGGCGGTCAATACGCCGCGGGAACATGTCATCGGGTTCGAGCTGACGATCGCGTCGGAAGAGTCGACGTGGCTCAGCACGTTCGGGCTCAGGGTGGGCGAGTATTTCGTCACCGACCCGATACCTGACGGGCCGCGCACGCCGGCGCTCTACTGGGCGTACGACGACGTGGACACCGGGTATGCGGAGACGCCGGAATACGAGTGGATCGAGATCAACTCCACCGGCACTCAGATCAGCTTCCAGCACAACGACGACGTGGTCGGGGTGGACCTGCCGGCAGAGTTCGGCACTTTCCGGTTCTACGGCCAGGGGTACACCAGGCTGTCGGTGAGCGCGGACGGCTGGATATGTCCGGGTGTCTACACCCAGCGGCACTACACGAACCGCGGTCTGCCCGACGGCCAGAACCCGCCCGGTCTGCTGTGTCCGAACTGGGACGACCTGTACCCGAGCTACAACGGGCAGGGGCACGTGTACTACGAGCACGACTCGGCCGACCACCGGTTCATCATCGAGTACGACAGCGTGGCGTACTACAATCCGCGCGACACCCGGGACAAGTACGAGGTCGTCATCTACGATTCGACGATGGCGGCCCCCAGCGGCGACAATGTGGTTGTGATGCAGTACATGACGGCCAACCGCTTCGGCAGCTCGACGGTCGGTATCCAGGACCCGACCCGCGCAATCGCGATCCAGGTCGTGCTCAACGGAGATTGGACCAGAGGGGCTTCACCGATTGAGCCTGGCAG
>CP070680.1:537770-538894 GCA_020352555.1 Caldifarciminota bacterium
AGGGATGAGCTGGCCGAAGTTGTGGCAGAGGCTCACCCTGATTGCCGGGTGAACCGGCCGGTTCGCAAGGGCCGGCTGTTTCTTTCCGGCAGGGTCATCCTGGACAAGCCGGTCTCGCCGAAGGGGCCGGAATCTGTCTTGATGTGCGGTGATGAAGTCGTGGGGTTCAGGGTGTGCGCCGAGTGTGCGGTGAAGATGAGCTCCTTGGCCGGGCTCAGGGCCGACCTCGCTGTGGAGCAGGTAAAAGGCAAGGTGGTGAAGTGGCCGTGGGACCTGGTCGAGTTCAACGCAGACGAGCTCAGGAGAGAAGTATCAAGTAGTAGGGACAAAGGACTAAGCAAGGCGGGCAAGGGACGAAATGCGGACAAGCTGGCCCGAGGGGTTGCGGTGGTTGGGAGTCGGAAGAAGCTGACGTTGCGCCGGGGCGCAAGGGTCTGGCCCGGCGTGGTGTTGAGCACTGAGACCGGGCCGATTGAGATTGACGAAGGAGCAGAAGTCAGGCCGGGCAGTTTTGTCGAGGGGCCGTGCTATGTCGGGCCAGGGACAATCATCGACGGAGCGAAGACAAGACCCGGATGCTCGTTCGGGCCCCAGTGCCGGGTAGGAGGAGAGGTCGAGGCCAGCGTGTTCCAGGGCTATTCCAACAAGCATCACGACGGTTTCATCGGGCACTGCTTTGTCGGCGAATGGGTGAACCTGGGCGCGATGACCGCGAACTCGGACCTGAAGAACTCGTACCAGCCGGTCAAGGTCAAGGTTCACGGCAAGGACACCGACACCGGGCTGACCAAGGTCGGCTGCTTCTTCGGGGACCATGTCAAGACCGCTATCGGTTCGCTGTTCAACACCGGGGCGGTGGTCGGGACGTTCGCGAACTGGTTCGAACCCGGGCTTTCGCCCAAGGCGATTGCGCCATTTTCCTGGGGCAGCAAGGCGAGGTGGTCGGGCTCTGATATGGTGGCCAATGCCCGCCTGGTCATGGCTCGGCGCGGGGTCGAGATGACCCCGGCGTACGAACGACTGCTGAAGTCCGCGCTCAGCCGGGCGCGCCGGCAGCGCCGGTAAGTGTCGCTGGACATCGGCATCGACATCGGCGGAACCAACATCAAACTCGGGCTGGTCGA
>CP070680.1:538994-540661 GCA_020352555.1 Caldifarciminota bacterium
CTGCGGCAGCCCCCACGCCCGCGTCATTGCGCACGACGGACTGGGGTGGGTGGCAATCTCTTCTGGACGCGGGCTCGGGGCAGGCTCCGCTGCCGCTTTCACCCCTGCTCAGCCCTGTGAGGTCAGCGCCTGCCTGCGGGCGGCGCTCTGGGCGGGTGATGTGTACGCCCTGCACCCGACAGATGCCGAAGCACGTCCTGGCAGCGGTCTCGGCACAACTCATAGTCCGAAACGCGCGCAGCGTCCCCTGTATGTCCCTCACGCACCTGCATATCCTCAGATGCCTGACTTCGGCGGGAACCATGCCTGCAAAGGCCCAAGTGAACGCCTATCAAGATGTAACTCTTTGAAAGATTGAAGCTTAGCCCTGAGACCCGGCCTGAAGCCCAGCCGGGGTCCCCCTGCCCCGGGCATGCCCCCCAACAGTCCTCCCTACTGTACTGGGCCATGCAGCTTGGCCTGAGCTGACCCATGGCCGTATCCATGCAGATCCCGGTTCAGCCAGCCCTGGGGCAGCGCTTGCCAGAACCCGTGCCGAAGCCGACGGGGCTGCTCCTGGCTGTCCCTATGCAGTGACCGATTGGGCTGCCCCAGCCGCAACCACAGAAGCTTGCCCTGAACTGAGCTCTGCAGCCAGGACTGGATGTCCGTCTGCCTCGGCCGATGTTGCCTTTCACACCCCTGGGCAGAACTGCATCCGGCATGTGAGTCCGGGCATGTACTTCCTGCGGTCGGCGGCGACAAGGGTCGTGATTGGCACGTAGGCGCTGCGGACCAGCGGCTGCCAGTGAAGCCCGGGGTAGGCTGACCCGCTTGACAACGCCCCACGATTCGGCAACTTGTCAGGGAACGCCAAAGGGCATCAGATGACAGGATTTCGGAGGCGCATCCGTCTGGCCCGGCAACCCGTCGTCGTTGTTGCCTGGGCCTTGACGTGGAAGGAGGTCTGATTGCCGCTGTTTGACAAGTGTGCCCGATTCGCCCAGACCGTGGCGGACCTGAAGTCCAGCAACCGCTTCTTCTACCTTCGCGAGTTCGAACCAACCGCCTCACCCGTTGTCGAGAAGCGCGGCAGAAAGCTGCTGATGCTGGGCTCCAACAACTACCTCGGACTCGCGAACCACCCCAAGGTCGTCAGTGCGACCGCCGACGCCGTGCGGGAGTACGGCACCGGGGCGTGCAGCTCCAGGGTACTGACCGGCACGTCAGGTATCCATGCCCGGCTCGAGCGTGCGCTGGCCGATTTCAAACGGACCGAAGACGCGGTCGTATTCAGCGCAGGATTCATGACGATGATGGGCACGATAGCGGCGCTGACCGGTGAGGGCGATGTCATCCTGAGCGACGAACTGAACCACGCCAGCATAGTTGACGGGTGCAGGCTTTCCCGGGCCGATGCCAGGATCTACCGGCACAACGACATGGCGAGCCTTGAGCAAGAACTGGTCAAGGCCAGGGATGCCGATTGCAGGTTGGTGGTGACCGACGGCGTTTTCAGCATGAGAGGCACGGTCGCCAACCTGCCCGAAATCGTCCGGCTGGCGAAGGAGCACGATGCCAAGGTCATGGTCGATGACGCTCACGGCAGCGGGGTGCTGGGCAAGACAGGGCGGGGCACGCCGGAGCATTTCGGAGTCGAGGGGCAGGTCGACATCGTCTGCGGCACC
>CP070680.1:540761-542626 GCA_020352555.1 Caldifarciminota bacterium
CGTCAAGAAGCAGGGCCGGGCGACCACCGGCGTGAAGGTGATGGAAGTCAGTAAGGGCGATGCGGTGGTTGACGTCGCCCTTGTCGAAGCCCACGACTGAGCTGGTCCTGACCAAGAGACAATCCAGACAGGAGACAGTAGACGGTAGACCGGAAACGGTAGACGGCAGGCGGAAGTCGGTAGACGGTATGCAGGACGGGCGTTTCCGGTCGCGGGTGCGCGACATCTGGGAACGGCTGGCCGCAGCCGAGGCGGCCCCGCATTTCACCAATGTCGAAGGCGGAAGCGTGGAGCAGGTGCGGGACAAGCGGCTCCGGTTGCACCACTGTGCCAACTACGCGGCAGTGCTGACCATGGTCGACGAACTGGGTCCTGGTCTCAGGCTGCTCGAGCTGGGATGCGGCAGCGGGGCGTTGAGCGCGGCCTTCGGCTCGCTGCTGCCTGACGGCAGCTCCCTGACCGCCACCGATTATTCCCAGGACCTGGTCGAGCACGCGCAGCAGTTCCATGCTGCCGAGCACACGGTGTTCGAGCAGCTGGATGTCCGGCATGCGGGTTCTGACCGGCTGGCACAGGCCGACTTGGTGATGCTGCTCGAAGTCATTGAGCACGTCTCCTGGTCCGAAGCCGCAGACCTGCTGCGCAGGCTGCACGCAGGGCTCAGGCCTGGGGCAAGGGTCATCATGACCACTCTCGACCGCTCGCCATTCCCGCGGCCGCATTCAGGATACTTGCCGCATGTGGTCGAATACAACTACGCGGATGTGAATCTGTTCCTGTCCGACACGGGCAGCAACCCGTTCTCGGAGTTCAGGCTGCACCGACTTGTCTCGTCCCGCATCGCCCGGGAATCGGTCAGGGCCGAGAACCGGGGCGGGTATTGGTCGAACCGGATCAGCGCGGGATTCGAGAGGATGGGGCAGAGGTCACAGGTCCTGGACCGATTGAGGAGGAGGGTGCTGCGGGCAGGGTTCCTGGTCTATTCGGTCCTGCCCAGGGGCCGCGAGTTCCCGCTCGAAGAGTACCTCGAGACCATGTCGCTCGTCCACGACAGTTCCGACGGGCTTGATGCCGATTCCTTCGGCATCGTGGCCGAGCTCAGACGCTAGCCTGCCGGTTCCGGGAGGGGCAGCGCGGCAGTGCGGGGCCGTCACCGCGCTCTGCTCCTGGCAGGTGCTGGCCCTCCGGCTCACCAGAGCGGGGAGGTCTCTCTGCCTGGCCCGTGAACCTCGCACACCCCCGTCCCTTGAGGAGCAATTCGGGGCACTTCCCATATTTCTTGCCGCCCTTCCCGCCCTGCTGCAAACTGCCAACAAACCGGTAATTAGGGGCGCTTCTCCTATTTCTCACTCTTCCTCTGCGGCCGGCCTGGCCTGCGTGCTGCCAGCACGCGGCCCAGGTTTGACTCCAGCACCGCGGTGAACCCGGTCCCACCCAGGGGCCGACCGGTGCGGGTCTTCGAGCGCAGCTCGGCCTCCTCGTCCGGCGATGTCTGCATCAGGTACTTCTTGTAGCCGATGGCCTCCAGCTGCCGGTCCAGCCGGTCCGGTGTGTCGAGCAGCGGATCAGGAGCCCTGGTCAGGCGGCTCCTGGCACTGGACCAGGCATGGTCCCACGCCTGCTTCACCAGCCCTGCACGCACCGGGTTCTGCTTGATGTACCGCAGCACCGGCACCAGGTAGCCGTTCTGTTCCACCGGGCAGGAGAAGAACCGGTTCTGCCACAGCCGCCCGCTCCGCTGCTGCTCTCTGTTCACCCTCTGCGTGTACATGAGGCTCGTGCACCCGAAGCTTCTGGCCAGAGACTCCTCTTGCTCCGGCACCCCAAGAAAGTGCATGTGGTTGTCCATCAGGCAGTAGGCCCAG
>CP070680.1:542726-545147 GCA_020352555.1 Caldifarciminota bacterium
GCGAGCTGACCCAGACCGTGCGCGTCGGGTTCGGGGGCAGCGACGGGTTCGGCACCCTGCGCAGCCGCCACGACCTTGTCGAAGACCGGACCCGGATCGCGGTCGACCTGCTAAAGGCCGAGCCGGTCAAGGCCGGCACCTACCGCGTCATCCTCGACCAGCACCTGGCCGGCGTGTTCACCCACGAGGCGTTCGGCCACTTCTCCGAAGCCGACCTGATAGAAGACTCGCCCACCATGCGCGAGAAGATGCAGATCGGCGCCAAGCTCGGCACCGACGTGGTCAACATCCTCGACGACCCCACGGTCCCCCACCAGCTCGGCCACTACAAGTACGACGACGAGGGCGTGCTCGCCAAACCGACCCAGCTGATGAAGGACGGGGTGCTGGTCGGCCGGCTCCACTCGCGGCGCACCGCGGCCGCGTTCGATGAGCCGGTCAACGGCCACTGCGTTGCCGAGGACTACCGCTACGCACCGATCATCCGCATGGGCACCATCTTCATCGAGTCGGACTCCAAGTCCTTCGACGAACTGATGGCCGAGCTCGGCGACGGGCTCTACCTCATCAACCCGATGGGCGGCCAGACCACCGGCGAGAACTTCACCTTCGGCGCCCAGTACGGCTACACGGTGAAGGGCGGCAAGAAGCAGCAGATGCTGCGCGACATCAACATCACCGGCAACCTCTACCACACGCTCGAGAGCATCGTCGACATCGGCAACGACCTGAAGCTGGGCGAGGTCGGCGGCTGCGGCAAAGGACAGCTCAACCTCCGCTCCTGCTACGGCGCGCCCCACATCCTGGTCGAGGACCTGGTAATCGGAGGCAAGTAATGGAAAAGCTGATGGAGACCGCCCGCAAGCACGCCGACAAGGTCGAGATCTATTCCGACACCAGGAACTCGGACGAAGTCAGCTTCGAGAACTCGCGGCTCAAGGACATCGACAGCTCGATGCAGTCCGGTATCGGCCTGACACTGATCAAGGACGGCAAGCTCGGCTACGCCTACACCCGCAACCTCATCGACCGGGAGGCCCTGGTCCGGAACGCGCTCGACGCAATCAAAGGCGGGGTCGAAGCCGACTACGACCTGCCGCTGACCAAGGACCTGCCCGAGCTCAAGACCTATGACCCCGAGGTCGAGCAGCTCTCGCCCACCCGGATGGTGGACGAGTGCGAGCGTGTCTGCGCCCATTTCAAGGACAAGACCAAGGGCCAGTTCAACATCTCGGCCGGCAGGACCGTCACCACGGTAAGGGTCATCAACAGCGCCGGCACCGACGTCTCGTCCCAGGAGTCCTCGTACTACACCTATGCCGCGCTCTACTACCCCGGCTCCTACTCCTCGATATCGCGCATCAACATCGCCAAGAAGTTCGAGCCGGTCAGTGACAACGACCTGAACTACATCCTAGACACCTACACAGCCTCGCTCACCGAGCTCAAGCCCGATAGCGGGCGCGCCAGGGTCATGTTCCTGCCGATGACACTGTACGCTTTGGTCTGGCGCATCAAGGCCGCGGCCAACGGCAAGAGCGTCTACGAAAAGGTGTCGCCGCTCAAGGACAAGCTCGGCGAGAAGGTGCTGAACGACAAGCTGACACTCACCGACAAGCCGCGCGACGACCGGTGGCCCGGCGCCCGGTCGTTCGACGACGAAGGCACCGCCTGCAACGAGTTCCCGCTCATCGACAAGGGCGTGCTCAAGTCCTTCTACTACGACCGGTTCTACGCCTGGAAGAACAAGGTCGAGCCCACCGGACACGGCTTCCGCTCCGGGGTCACCAGCCGGGCCGTGCCCGAAATGGAACATCTTGTCATCGAGCCGGGCGACATGTCGTTCGCCGACCTGCTCAAAGAGATGGACACCGGCATCATCGTCGGCGGCGTGCTCGGCGCCCATTCGGGCAACATCCTTCACGGCGACTTCTCGATCGGGCTCTCGCCCGCACTCAGGGTCGAAGGCGGCGAGGTCGTGGGGCACGTCAAGGACGCGATGGTGGCCGGCAACGTCTACGAGACGATGCAGCACGTCATCGGTATCGAGGACAGGCTCTACCCCGGCTTCATGGGCAAGTTCCCGGCCGTGCTGTTCGACAACCTCAGCTTCGCGAGGAAGAAGTAGGAACAGCCTACAGCTGACAGCTTACAGCTAACAGCGAGGAGAGGAGACGCCGTGCGTGATGTGAGGAGGTACAAGGTGTTCCAGCTGTCGGACAGGCTTGTTCTCGACATCTACAAGGCAACGAACGGATTCCCGAAGTCCGAGGCTTTCGGACTGACCACCCAGATGCGTCGCGCCGCAGCCTCAATCCCGATGAACCTAGCCGAAGGCTCAGCACGGTCCGGTGCGAAGGAATTCGCCCAGTTCATCAATATTGCCATTGGCTCCTGCGAGGAAGTCCGCTACCAGCTTCA
>CP070680.1:545247-547553 GCA_020352555.1 Caldifarciminota bacterium
CAGGTTCGAGTACGACCTGCCGGTGCATGGAAGAGCGCTGGTCGTCATCTACGACAACAGCGGCAGGGTGGTGAAGACGCTGGCGTCGGGCGCGCACGAAGCTGGTATGCATGTGGTCGACTGGGACGGTACGGACGAGTACGGCCGACGGCTTCCTGCCGGTGTCTATCTGGTGCGGCTCGAGACCCGGGGCGCGGGCGCAGTGACCAAGACCGTACTCATGCGCTAGTCCGGGGCCGGGAACCGCGAGCCGCTGCAGGACCGGGTTTCCTTACGCTTGACTGGTTCGGCAGGCGACAATACAATCGGAGTAGAGAAAAGGCAGAGACGTGGTTCTGCCTCTTGGTAAAGACACGGTTCAAGTAAGCAAAGGAGGACGCTTATGCGCGCAGCTCTGTACGTGCTGCTGGCGTTGCCGGTGCTGCTGGTTGCGGTGCCGCTCACGCCGATGACGGTCCTGCCCGACGAAACCCCGGTCGACGCTTCGCAACCGTTCGAGCGCGGTCCGGGCAAGATAGCGCCCGATGACGGCGGTTTTGTCATCGGGGTCGTGGACACGATCGGCGGCACGACCTATGACTGGCTGGCCAACGGCGCGGCCCTGCGCCAGCTGGTCAACGCTCCGGACTTCGGCATCCATGCGCTCTGGATGTACTCGACTTCGATGTCGGGCACCTCGTTCCCGGACCGCAACATGCGCTACAACTTCTACGACTACTCGGCAGGATGGAACTGGATCGACCCTGACCATATGCAGTCAGGAGTCAACGCGTTCGTCGAGCGGGTGGGGTTCGGCAACCTGTCGATGAACCCGGACGACCAGGCCGCGGTGCCTTCCTGCCACCACGCGGTCGGCGCCCAGGACCTGGCCCCGATAGTGGCGCGCGACGCGGCACCGGGCACCGGCATCTTCGAATACTGCGAAGGCGAGCCGACCCTGGTGCCGTACGCCTGGAATCGGGTGGCAGTCGGCCAGAACGGCACCTATCACCTGAGCATGATGCTGTACGACCCGCAGGGCAACTCCTCTGACCACTACTACTCAAGGGCGACGACCTGGTGCAACTGGGACAACCCGGTCGCCGTCCCGCCGCCCCAGCCCCATCCTGACTTTCCGGACCACAACATCGCAGTGTCCAGAGTCCAGGGTTCGAACAAGGTCTGCCTGACCTGGGTGTACTCGCCCGATGGCTACAGCCAGAAGCCCGGTTTCTACCGTATCTCGACCGACGGCGGCACGAACTGGGGTGACCCGACCCAGCTCCTTTGGCCTACCGCCTACGGCGGCGATACGCTGACCTCGTTCCACATCACTTCGCTGTTCCCGTTCTACGACCTCAACGACGAGCTCCACTTCGCGGCCTGCGTCGCCCCATTCGTGCGCGATACCAACTGGATCCTGCCGGCAGAAATCTGGCACTGGAGTGAGACCGACGGCTGGTCCGAAATCTTCCGCGGCTGCGACTCGGTCCTGGCCAACATCGGGTACAACGCCATCACGGCCTGCAGGCCGAGCATGGGCACTGATTCGGCCGGCAACCTGTTCGTGGCCTGGGAGAACTTCGACGGGCTGAACTACGAGTCGCTGCCTGTGGCACGGCTCAGGGCCGACATCTGGTACTCGTACTCGGTGAACAACGGCCAGACCTGGGCCCAGGCAGTCAAGATCACTGACGGCGGCAGCGTGTCCCACCGGTTCCCGTGCATCATGGACTACATGACCGACACGGTCGCGGTCCTGTATCTGATCGACCAGCATGCCGGATTCGTGCTCTACAACGAAGGCCCGCACACCAACAACCCGATCGTGGTCCAGAGATGGAAGAACCCGGCGTCCGGCGTCAAGCAGAAGCCCGCGCCTCGGCCGGTGCGGATGGAGGCGACCGTTGTCCCGAACCCGTTCGGCAAGGCGACCCGCATCTCCTACGCGGTGCCGAACTCTGGGGACATGTCGCTCGCGATCTACGACCCGACCGGCAGGCCGGTGCGCAGCCTTGTGTCAGGACATGCCGAGCCAGGACGCTACTTTGCGGTCTGGGACGGCAGGGCGGACAACGGCGACAAGGTCGCGGCCGGCGTGTACCTGTACAGGTTCATTCATCGGGACAAACAGGTGACCGGCAAACTGACCCTGACAGAATAGAACTGGCCGAGACACATCAGGGCGGGCGCTTTGCGCCCGCCCTGATGCTCTTTCTCCGGGCAGTCTTGCCGGACCGCGCAGCCGGCGGCCCCACCCCGTCTACCTTTCTGGTGCGACCCAATGCGTGTGAGTGCTCAGAGCCGGTCAGAGAGCTGTTCAGGAA
>CP070680.1:547653-549632 GCA_020352555.1 Caldifarciminota bacterium
CAGCTCCTTGCCGGTCCCGCTCTCGCCCCGGACCAGCACCGGCACGTTGGCGCTCGCGACCCTCCGCACCATCCTCAGGTTCTCGACCATTGCCTTGTTGCGGCCGGTGATGCCGCGGTACACCAGGCCCGGGATTTCGACCTCGGCGTCCCGGAACCGGAACGGCAGGCCGGCTGCCCTTGACATAGGCTCGGCGAGGAATCCGGCAATACGCTCCAGCGCCTTGGGTCCGGGCTCGGCCGGAGCCTTTCCCTTGGTCTCCAGGTAGACCGACCCGAGCAGCCGGTCCGCGGACCGGACCGGTATTGAGAGTGCGGTCTGGGACTGAGCAAGCCTGCCCTGGCGTCCGAGCCTGGTAGCGGCCGCGATCTCAGGCTGGCCGCGCACCGCGACCGGCAGGCCGTCCAGCAGCACGGCGCCGGAATCCGACTCCAGCGCCTCTCCCAGGAAGAGCAGTGCCCTTTCCAGAAACGAAACCGGGTCGGTCTCCACCGTCCTGAGCCTGTCCAGCCCGGAGAGCAGTGCTTCCTCGCGGTCGGCCCGCAGAGTGAGCTGGAACAAGAGCTCATTCGCGTCTTCGAGCCCGCCGACCGCCCCGAGCCGGCGGAACGTCTCAGCCGCGGCATCGAGAACCGGCCTGGCCGCGTCCAGCCGACTGGCTTTCATCAGCCAGCGGCCGTGCTGGAGCCTGCTCTGCGCCAGTTCGTAGTTGTCGCCGACCTCGGCAAGCACTGTTGTCGCCTGCTCGAACGCTTCTCCCGCGGCATCGGCGTCCCCGCGCCCGGCAAGGACCAGGGCCTTTACCCGATGCACCTGGCCTTCCTCGTTGCGCAGGCCGAGCTGCGCTGCCAAGGCCCGGGCCTGAGACAGCAACTCGTCCGCCGCGTCCGGCTGACCGCGGGCAAAGGCCAGCTCAGCCCTGCGCCAGCACAGGGCGGCCAGCTCGCAGCGGTTGTCGGCCTGAGAGCAGAGTTCGTGGGCTTCGCGGTAGGCGTTTTCGGCCGCAGCCAGGTCGCCGGCCAGGAAATAGGCCCATCCTAGCACGGCCAGCGCGTGGTGGTAGAGAGGCTGGTGGTAGGACTCGTCACGCGCCTCGGGTATCGCCTCCTTCAGCATGGTGGCCGCCTGGTCCAGCTTGTTGCGCATCGCCAGCAGCTCGGCCAGATTGACGAGCGCGTACAGCCGGTGGACCTTGCGTCCCAGCTGCTCGCATGAAGCGATGGTGCGGTACAGGTACTCGGTCGCCTTGTCCCAGTTGCCGAGCTGGACCAGGGCGTCGCCGATGTTCTGGGTGATGCCGGGCCGGGATGGTGCGTCCTCGCGGTCTTCGCACAGTTCGAGCGCACGTTCGTAGTAGCTGAGCGCTTCGGCCGGGTTGCGCTGCAGGGCCGACAGAACTCCGAGCATTTCCAGACCCGCCATTTCGTGCAGACGGTCTCCCACCTCCTGGCACAGCTTGACGTAGAGTTCGAAGCTCGAGCGTGCCTTTTGGTATTCGCCGCGGGCCTGGTGCAGCATCCCGGTCAGCTTGGCGTCGTTCTTGCGCGCCACCCAGTGCCCGGTATTGCGGGCAAGGTCGCGGACCAGCTTCAGCAGTCGCTCGGCTTCTACCAGCCGTCCGGCAAGGATGTCTGTCTCGGCAAGGTACCCGCTCGCGCCGGCGACCAGCCCCGGATTCCGGGACTTCTTACCTTCTTCGAGCATCTCCTCGAAGAAGCGCCGGACCTCGGCCGGGCCCCAGGGCTGGGTCAGGGCGACAAGCTGCTCGATGCTGTCGTGCCATTGCTTGTGGGTCTTGGCTCGGGCGAGCCGGGTCTTGAGGGACTGCGCCTTCTTCAGCGCTTCCTTGGATGTCCGCATGCTGTCTTGGTCAGGATAGCGGCCCGCGGATTGCTGTCAATCTGGCTTGTCGGCAGTATGTCGGCAGCCGGCTAGCGCAGCTTCACGACCTTGCGCGTTTGGACGATGTCCCCGGCCAC
>CP070680.1:549732-557990 GCA_020352555.1 Caldifarciminota bacterium
GTCTCGACAACCTCGCAGCGGTTCGGGCACCCTTCGCACTCGAACGCCCGGGTCTCGAACTCCACCTCCGCGGTCTCGAACCCGCCGAACCTGGTGCCTTTGCCGTCGGTCTCTTCTGCGGCCAGGATCGCGGCACCGACCGCGCCCATGACCAGGAAGTGGTCAGGCACACACATCTCTTGCTCCAGGGTTCGCTCGAACGCGGCCCTGACCCCGACATTGGCCGCTACACCGCCCTGGAACAGCACTGCCGGCTGGATGTCCTTGCCCCTGGCAACGGTGTTCATGTAGTTGCGCACGATGGCGTCGCACAGCCCGGCGATGATGTCCTCGGTCGAAATACCGAGCTGGGCCTTGTGGATCATGTCGCTCTCGGCGAACACCGTGCACCGTCCTGCGATATTGACCCGGTTCCTGGCCTGCAAAGCCCGGTCTCCGAACTGTTCGGTGAGATCTGGGCACATGGTAGGAGATTGTTGGCACTTGGGAGAGGTCTCGGTGGGATGTTTTGTGGCGCGATGTGTGCGGGTGGTTGCGGCTTCGGTGCCTCGTCACGTCGCGCAGCGAGGCACGCGGCGGCAGCCGGTCTTGCTCAGGGACGAGTGCTGTGGTATCTATCTGCGGCTGACGCGGGAGTGGTGTGGGAAGGAAGGGGTGACGGTGTGGGCCTGCTGTCTATGCCGAATCACGTGCAACTGATTGCGGTTCGGGAGACAGAGTCTGGACCGGCGTGGCCGGACGGGGAAGCGCATCTGCGCTACACGCGCGGCGCCAACGTCGGTGCGGGCCGACGCGGGTATATGTGGCAGGGGCGGCCGCTGGGCAGCGAGGGATTCGCGAGGGAGTTGGAGCAGCAGACGGGCCGGCGGCGCAGACCCTTGACAAGCGGTTCATTTCTGCGGCATAATGTCGTGTGTCCTGACGGACACCAAAGGAGGCGCGTGAGAATCCTCGTCCTGACCGCCACATTGCTGGCGCTGGCAGGCCCACTAGCGCTGGCCCAATCCAACGTCCCTGAAATCGGAATACGCAGCTACTGGCGTGAAGACATCGCGCTTGAGAGCATTCTCTCGCCTCCGGATACCGTCTACGTCGGAGATACAATCCACCCTGCGGTGATGGGCAGGAACTATGGTCGGGGCGCCCGGAGTGCGTACATGTGGTGCAATATCGACAACGGCATGGTTGGCGTGTATGCTTCGATTCAAGGGGTCACCCCACCAACCCGAGACAGCTTCACAGTGACCTTTGCCGTCCCCTGGATTGCTGAGCTGCCGGGCAAGGACTACTACGTTCGCTTCACGTTCCCTACCGGACCTCCGCGCGACCCGTGGCCTGAGAACGACACCATAGGCAAGCACTTCATTGTTCTGCCGCGCGAGGGCGGGCTGGACGGCAGCAGGCCGAGGAACAGGGTCAGGGGCGAATGGTGTGACGACCTCGAGGTAGTCGGATTCTTCGGCATTCCGGACACAATCAGGGCCGGTGATACAATCCATCCCAGTGTGCTCCTGAAGAACCACGGCTTTGGGGCGCGGCACGCCTATCTCCGTTTTGCACTGGACGACGGTTCGTATCGAGTCATATATTCAACTATCCAGGGCGTCATCATACCCAGCCGGGACACCACCCGGGTAGGCTTCGCCATACCCTTCACATTCGGCCCCGGAACGTACACATTCATGGCCTGGATTTCGCACCAGGATTCGTGGCCGGAGAACGACTCGGCCTGGAAGACCCTCCTCGTGCTCCCGCGGAACACCGACGATGTCGGGTTCGACAGCATCCTGTCGCCGCCCGACACCATGCGGTGTGGAAGAAGCTATGGGCAAGATGTCCGGGCACGGAACAGCGGGGATGACCCGGTCGTGCTGTATGTCTACGCTTGTCTTGGGGATACGCTCGGTAGTCTTCTTTACAGCGAGAGGGTCATTGTGGAACTTCCGCCGAGGTCGACTTCGGTTCTGGAGCTGCCGGTTCTAGCGCTAGGGGACCCCGGTGTTTGGTGTGTGGCATACAAGCACAGGCGTCCGGATGCGAACCCGAACAACGATTCCATCGGCAAGAGGGTAGTGGTATTGCCTTGGAAAGGTGTCGCTGACGTCGATGGCGCAGAGCCTGCACCGGACTTTGGTCAGTTGGCGGTTGGCCCTTCGATTGTGCGGGTTGGAGGGAGGATTTCAGTGAGCGGTCTGGGGCCAGGTGCCCGGGCCGAGTTGATTGACGCGGCAGGCAGGGTGGTGGGGCTATTGGCCCCTGGCTCGACTGCGATTGCGGCGCCCTGCCTGCCGGGTGTCTACTTCATAAGGCGAGAGGAGGACGACAGGACCACAAGAGTGCTTGTTCAGCCGTAGTCCTCGGTACGAGAAGCGGCCGACATCGGCCGCGCGGTAGTCGCAGTGACTGGAGGTTGCTTATGAGGGCTGCTGTTCTGACAGTCATGGCCGGTCTGGTTGCGGCATCGGCCAATCCGATCGTAGCGACATACATCTCAGAGGTCTCAGGTGCTGAGGGCAACGAGTTCATCGAGCTGGCCGCGTTGCCCTGGCCGGGTCACTTCAGAGACCTGCGCGGGTGGACGCTCGAGACTTCCACGTCCTGCTGCACGCTGCTGTGCAGCCTGGATTGTGAACAGCTCATAGTGATAGACCGGGCGGTGGTGGCAGAGGGCATTCTGGCCCGCGGCACGTTTGCCGTGAACCCGGACACCGAACACATCATCCTGACCGATACGCAGGGCCATCAGGAAGAGGTCAGCTATCCAGCTCAAGTCGGACCGTCGGGTTCGCTCGCGCCAGGGCAGCTCACCAGCGCATGCCGGGTGAACTTCGACAATTTCAGAGCCCAGTCGATAAACTGGTATCTCGACTCGACTCCCACACCGGGTGAGTACAACGACGACTACGCTTCTGTCTTTGGCAGGATCAGGGGCAGCGGCGGGGAGTTGTTCGGCTACTACGTAGTGACTGTTTCAGGGCCGAACGGATGTGTGTACGACGACGGCGCAGATACACTGACCTACAGAGCGGCAGGCCTTAATCCTGGAACCTATTCTGTCGACGTCGAGGCCTGGATCGAAAATGTCCGCTACGAGGGGTCGTACCCGGGTTCGGTCGAGGTCCCATATGCTGAATGGGTCACCGGCATCGATGTGGTGATCCCGATGACCGGTATCAGGGAGAGCGAGTTGTCGATTCGGCCTGCCCTGCTCGGGCCGGGCGTGCTCCTGGACGTGACCGGCCGCAGGGTGATGGAGCTCGGGCCGGGCGAAAACGACATCAGCCAACTCCAGCCCGGTGCCTTTTTCCTGCGCCGGGAGGAGGACGACTACACACACAAGGTCGTGGTGCAGAGGTGAGGAGGTGACCATGAGGAGCGCGGTCCTGGCACTCCTGGTCGCGGCCACTGTGTCTGCATTGGGCCAGGGAGAGTTCGGCATCATCTGTTCGACCGATGTTCGGTACGCGACCGGGCCGAACAACAGCCACAAGCTGGTCTACAAGGGTGTTTCAGACAGCCTCACCCTTTTCTTTCAATCCCGGCAGAGCATCCGCAGTTGCGATGGCGTAAGGCGCAGCGACCGCTGCGAGTGGAATGAGCCGGTGCTGCTGTATCCGGGACAGAACCCCGGGGCGTGCTCGGACGGGTCAGACCGCCACCTGGTCTGGCAGTTCCCGGACACCACTTCTCCGGGCTGGGAGGTCTACTATCGCAACATGGAGTACCGGATGCTGCCAGTGAACGTGAGCCAGACATGGGGGAGCTCGGAACACCCTGACGTGTGGGCCGAGGAGCCTGAGTCTGTGCACGTTGTCTGGGAGGACTATTGCCGCGGCAGGCCGGCGATATTTCACAGGACCTGCAATTACAGCGGGACCACGAGCGATACGTTCCGCGTCTCGCTCGATACTGCGGCGTGCTGCTTTTTCCCGTCCATCGAGAAGTACGGCGACTCGCTGTGCGTTGTCTGGATGGAGGTGGATTCAGGAGCCGAATCGCCGTACGCCATCATGCTGCGCCTGAAAGTCGGAGCTGTCTGGCAGGAACCTGAGGAGCTGTCTCGGAGCCGTCTGCCGCTGCGCAGCCCGTCGCAGGACTGCGCCCTTGACGGAGATGCATTCACCGCGGCCTGGGAAGAGAGCATCCCGGGCAACCTCGAAGCTCGTTTCGAAGGCGGGAATCCGGGCGGCGGATACTACACACCGGACCTTTCGTCTGTTCCGGTTGTCTCGACCATGGGAGCTGTCTATTCCTACTGCTACTGGGAGGAGGAAGAGCCGTATGTCGAATCCGACATCTGCATCCACCTGTACTACTTCATGGGCGGCTGGTTAAGGTACAGACTCAAGGACTGGACCCAGATGGATGAAGACATGTACTGCCCCACGTGTCTTGATGGCCTGATGGCCTGGACCCAGTGCTACTCTGGGCAGGAGCACTCGATATGGTGGTACTTCCCCGGATATCCGATAGGGGTGGAGGAACAAGAGGGCAGACTGAGAGCAGGGGCTGACAGGGCTGTGATGAACGTGGCACGAGGGGTCCTGACCCTGCGGGGCTTGACGCCTGCGAAGCTGCTTGACATCACCGGACGCAAGGCCATGGACCTGACGCCGGGAACGAATGACGTGTCCGGTCTCGCTGCAGGCGTCTATGTCCTGCGGTCAGCGGATGGCGGCAAGCGGTCTGCGGTGAGAAAGGTCGTGGTGCAGAGGTGACACAAGGTGTCATGCTGAGCGAAGGAGCACAGCTCCTGAGTCGAAGCATCTCTCAGGTGCGGGCACTCATTCTCGCAACGCTGGCGTGCACACTGGCGTCAGGCCAGTATCTTGAAACCACAATCCGGCTTCCTGATTCGGCCTGGCCGCACACCGTGCTCTACAACCCTGCCAACAAACAGGTGTACTGCTCTGCAGGGAACCGTGACACCGTGTACGTTGTCGACGGAGGGACGAACGCGCTGGTCGGCAGGATAGGGGTGGGAGACTATCCGACCGATATGGTGTACGACCCGGCAGGCAACAAAATCTACTGCACCAACTGGTACTCGGGCACGGTGTCGGTGATCGACTGCGAGTCCGATTCGGTGGTTGCTACCGTGCCGGTAGGCGACCGTCCGAATTCCCTTTGTCTCAGTGCTGCCGCAGGACGGGTCTTCTGCGCCAGCTCAGGCTCTGACAGCGTGGCGGTCATCGACATGTCGGCAGACACTGTCATCGTCACCCTGCCGGCCGGCGACCACCCTACCGATGTTGCCTGCAATGCGGCCGGCAACAGGGTGTTCTGCGCAAACTCGCGGACCAACGACGTGACCGTGATCGACGCGCACGGAGACAGCCTTGTCAGGACCCTGGCTGTCGGTTCATTCCCGTTCGTTATCGAGGCCGGGGCGGCGAGCGGCAGGGTGTACGTTGCCTGCCAGTGGGGCGATACGATTGCGGTGCTGAACAGCTCAGGCGACAGCGTGCTTGCTCGGCTGCCGACAGCAGGCTGGCCCCGGGCCCTGTGCTACAACCGCATTGAGAACAAGCTCTACGTCGCGTGTTCGAGCGGAGACAGCCTCACAATAATCGACGCAGGGCCGGACACGGTGCTGTACTCGGTGTATGCCGGTGACTGGCCGTTCGCGCTTCTTTGCGACCCTGGGCACAACAAGGTCTACTGCGCGGACTTTGAGGGTGACAGCGTAGTCGTGTTTGACGGCAGCGCGGATACGATCATCTACCACCGTTTCGTGGGACAGGGACAGGGTCCGAGGGAGTTTGCGCTCAACCCTGAATACGGCCGGGTGTACGTCGCGCTGTACTACGAGAGCGCGATTGCGGTGTTCAGAGACACGTCGCCGGCAGCGATTGGGCTGGAAGAGAAGCAGCCGGTCGGGGAGAGTTCTGTCCCGGTCTTCGTCCGCGACATGCTAGTGCTGGGTGGGGAGTCCAATGCAACGCTACTCGACATCTCAGGCCGAAAGGTCCTTGATCTCATCCCCGGTGCCAACGACATCCGGCAAGTGGTTCCGGGTGTCTACTTCCTGCGTGAGCGTTCCGCAACCCCAAAGGTGGTGGTGCAGAGATGAGAAGGTTCGTCCTTGGTATGGGCCTGGCGCTGGTGTCGCTGACGGTTGGAAATCCTGTGTTCGTGTCGCTAGTCAACGAGTTCCAGGTCGCCCCTGACTCACTTGAACGCATTGAGCTGCACAGCAATGCGTGGTCGCCGGGCTTCCCTCTTGACCTACATGGGTGGGCAGTTCAGACGGACGCAGGCATTGCGGTGATCGACTCTGGGACATGGCTGGAGTCCGAATCCAGCTTCACCGTCATAGATCGGCACAACACCACCGGGGTATTCGACCTTCCCGATACAGCCGGCTTCATCGCCCTGATTGATCCGCACCAGGACACGCTTGAGCTCGTTAGGTATCCGGGTGACGCGGGCGCTGGTCGAATCGTACGCACCGAGGCCTGGACTCCGTCGGCTGGCATGTCGGCATCCCTTCACTGCTGGACGTATGGCTGGCCGGAGCCGGTTCTGATGCTCGACTGGTACGTTGACTCGACTCCTACGTTCGGGCACGAGAACGACGACGGGCTGGCGCAGATACGCGGAACGGTGCTGGACCGTCATTCCAACCCGGTCTCAGGTGCGAGCATCCATCTGTCCGGTCCCGGTGGGTTCGAGACCTTCCCGGACTGGCCGACGTTCGAAGGTACGTTTCAGTTCCATGTGGGCTGGGGAACGTTCCAGGTGTCTGCAACCAAGCCTGGCTATCTGCCCGGCATGTATCCGGATTCGGTCACTGTGAACATCGACCAGCAGGTTGGGAACATCGACATTGTTCTGATGCCGCTCGGAATAGAAGGGGGTGCCGCCGAGCCAAGACCCGACCGCCATCCGACCATAGTCGTCGACATTCTGGGCCGAGAGGTTGCAGACATCCAGCAGGATGACTGGCGCAGTGTTGTAGCACCCGGAGTCTACTTCTTGCGGTCAGCGGGAGGCGGCAAGCGGTCAGCAGTGCCGAAGGTGATCGTCAGTCGATAGCGGAGGCGGTATGAAGCGAAGCGGGCGCTGACGCGCCCGCTTCGTGTTTCAGTTCCTGCTAGCGGGCGACGAAGCTCTTCGACCACTCCGGCAGGTCAGGCTTGGGCTCGAGTCCCTGCCATTCGGCATCGGTCATTCGCTGGTCCATCGGCCTGGTGAACTCGTACCATGAGAACATGCCGCCGACCGCGAGAAAGTCGCGTCCCTGGAACCGGACCACAGCGTAGAGCATCAGCGGGTTGCCGACCGCTTCTTCGAGCACCTCGCCTTTGTTGACGTCGGTGTGCACGTCAGCGACCACCGCCATCCTGTCGTCCTCGTCGTTCTGGTAGCGTTCCCAGTAGTCCTCAGCTTCTTCGTTGACCCGCTCCCAGGTGGTCAGGTCCTTGAGCCGCAGCCCGATTCCTTTGCAGAACGCGGCGTCGGTTGGGCTCATGTTCCTGCCGTCGAGCTCATCCTGAGCGATTCGGGCCAGATGAGTGTTGACCGCCTCGAATTCCTCGAGCCGGGCACGGACCTGGTTGTTGGAAAGACCCTTGAGGTTGTCGAGCAGATCTGAAGAGAGCCGGGCGAGCTGCCGGAACACAGCGGGCTTGGGCTCGACATAGGCGATGTCGGGCGGCGGCTCTTCGGGTTCGTCCGCCATCGCGGTCGCCGCCATGGTGTAGCTCTGCTTGGCGTAGAGGATGGTGTCGTGACGCAGCTCGGCCCATGAACCGCCGGACGAAATCAGGGTCTTGTCAGGATAGGCTTCGGACTGGGTGAACCGCGCGACAAGCGGATGGCTGCGGGCGAGAGGCACAGGTTCGAGATTGAGCTTGAGTGCATAGAGCCAGCCAAAGTAGGCGTTGCGGTTCCAGTCTTCCTCGGTCAGTCTGCCGAATTCCTCGGTGAGCTTGTCGAGCTGTGTCAGGTAGTTCTTGTACTGGTCCTGCTGGTAGAGCTCGACCAGAAGTTCGCGAGCGCGCTCAGACCCGAGCACTGCCAGCACATCCAGTCCCATCGGCATGAAACGGGGCTTGTTCTGGGTTCCGACGCTCGTATAGACAAGCTGCTGGAGCATGTACGAGTCCGGAATGTATCGCTGGCTCATCAGCCGCATGCCTTCGGTCCGGACCGGGTCGTCGATATCGCGAAGGTAAGTTGACACGATGGTCGGGGACGACAGGGTTTCGGCTGCAGCGATGAAGAGCCTGATGTTGGAGTCAACAGCCGCCCAC
>CP070680.1:558090-569989 GCA_020352555.1 Caldifarciminota bacterium
CCATGCCATCGAGCTGAAGGCAAGGCAGGTGCTGAACTCGGCAGATGTGCCGAGCATGCTGTATGTCTTCTATCTCAATTATGCCCGTGAGCTGCACAGGCTGAGCAAGCGGCTTTCCGGGCCTTCGCTTGTGCGCGAGGCGAACGTGCTGCTTGAGAAGTGGGTGGCAAGGACGCTTGAGCGCACGGCGCTTGAACGTATCCGGGACGAGGCGTTCTCGGTCGGGACCTAGCGCTGAATCACGACCTTCTGAGTAGCTGCGAAGCCCTCGGCTTCGAGCTTCACCACATACACCCCGGCGCTGAGGTGTCTGAGGTCAAGCGGCACCACCCCTCGGTGAGCTGGCAGGGCCAGCTCTCTTGTCTCCGCCACACGTCCTGCCACGTCATAGAAGGTCAGGCAGCAGGTCTGGGCTGCAGGCATCACGTAGCACAGGCGGCAGCGCCGACCAGCCGCCACACTCGGCACCAGCTCTGCCTGTATTCGCCCAGGCAGAAGCCCTTTCTCCTTCGCGATTCCCGGCCTGCCTGCGCCCTGAAAATACACGTCGTCGAGCATGAACGAGCCGTGGATGGCCCTGTTGGTCCGATGCCTGAAACCGATGTAGATGGTGTCGCCGTCGTGCGTGTCCAGGCTGCGCCAGACCACTTGCCAGTCATGACCCGCAGTATCGGACGCGTAGAGCCGTTCCAGCCTGTTGTCCGGATCCTGCCTGTCCATTGTCCAGACCTCGTACAGCAGGCCGGAATCCGCCCGGCAGACGAATCCGACAGTATCTCCGGTCAATGCGCTCGGCACAGCAGCATCAGTGAACAACCAGTCGTCCATTCCTCCAACTACCCACTCGACCGCTGACGAAGCACATGACCGGCCGGTATGCGAGGCCGTGCTGTCGCGCTTCCAGGTCTGACTTCCTCTGTCGTTGTTCACTGCCACCCAGCCGGAAGGCGGAAAAAGCGTGTCCTCAAAGTCCTCGATCCAGTACGTGCCGGTCGGAAAAACAAGGGCGCTGACCGTGGCCGTATCGTTGTAGGGATTGTCGTCACAGGCACAGGCGGCGAGTGAGAATAGGTGCATTTGGTAGCCCTGTAGAGGTGGAACCAGGAAGTACATCTCGACCGGGATTGTATCGCCCGGCCTGACTTCCGGGACCCTGGCCGAATCGAGAGGTGTGAGCAGGTCGAGGAGCGCTATGACGTCTACGTCCGTGGCAGCCGAGTCACCTGTGTTCAAGAGGAAGCCGGATAGGACATTTGTGTCGCCTGCGACTGCAGGATAGCGAACCGACTCCGAATCGCACAGCACCGCGACATCAATGACCCCGGACGGCTCGACATAGTCAACCTTCAGGTAGGGACGATTGGGAGAACTACGCCCGTAGATGAGGCCGGCGGGCCACGAGCTTACATCGAAGCCCGTCACGAACCACCCCCTGCCAATGTCGCCCTGCAGAGCGGAATCCCCTTCAGGTGTGAATATCGTGCCGTTCCAGCCTGCCCGGGGGCAATCGACTCCGGGACTGACGCTGCGCGACCCGAGGTGGGCCAAGTACAGCTCCTCGCTGTCGGCAACAACAGGGTCTACCCGGATGTTGGCTACCCTGATACTTGTCAGGTCAGAGTCGGGCAACAGGAAGAAGCACAACTCGCAGAATAGGATTTCCGACCCGAATCTCAGCGGATTGAGGTCGAACTTCGCCCACCCGTAGCTCAACGAGTTCCTATCATACATGACTATGTCCCCGTCCTCCTTCGGCCCGATGGCGCCGCCATACCAACGTTTCTGCGACCCGGTCCAGAAGGGCTGAATCTGAGCAATGAGGAAGACACTGTCCGGGTGAGTCTCCAGCACGCGCACTGGGATGGCGGCGGCGTTGTTGTCCGGATTGTAGTCCTCCGGGAGCATGGTCGAGCACTTCGCCACAAACCGTCCCAGAGAATCCGGCACCCATTTCCTGAAATTGACCGTGCAGGCTCGACCCCCGTCCAGCAGGACGGAGGTATCGTTGCTGTAGGCCTCTCCAATCGTGAAGCGAATCGGGAGTGTCCAGGGATGTGTCCCGTAGTTGTGCACGCGGGCCGACGGGACGAATGTGTCGCCAACGACCCCAAACCCGCGTGGCGTGAGAATTGCCGAACATCCAGCATCGGCCCGATGAACCTCGACGGTACAGACAACGCAGTCATTTCCAGGCCGTTCGTCTCCGGAGAGCATGGTCGAGCACCTGACTGCAAGAGTGCCGAGTTCGGCAACCATCCAGGGCGGAAATGAGACCGTGTCCCGCTCACCGCCGTCGAGGAACAGCGTGGTGTCTGAGAGATAGCGGGTGCCGATGCTGAATCTGACCGGGACGGTCTGAGGTTCCAGGCCCCGGTTTGCCACAACCGCCCTGGGGACGACCACCGCGCCCGAATCGATTCGTCCGAAGGGCGACAGAAGCCGGATGACTCCCGCATCTCTTTGCACCATGCTGTAGAGCAGAACCAGCTCTGGTGTAGAGTCGTCGCTGGCATCTCCATGCCCAGAGTGGCATCGTATGCCGAGCGATATCGTATCGGCCGGCAGCGTTTCCAGCAGTCGGTGAGCTTTGACAAGGTTTCGGTGAACCCAGCCGAGGTTATCCTGAAGCGTATCGCCGAGAGGACGGCCTTCATACAGAGCCCACCACAGCGGTTCCGGTTCGGTTTCAACGGGGTCACATTCGATCAGCACGATTGTGGTCGTCGGCAGCCCCTGATGCCACCAGAGGTGGTACCGCAGGCCGGCCCAATCGATCCGGGCGTCGGTCGGGACAGACGTAAGGGCAAATGATAGGTAGCCGTGATAGAACCACCCGAAGGGTTCCAGGTTACCGGGCTCCTTCCAGAACTCCCAGTCCCAGTTGCAGGCAGTGCCAATGACATGGGCTGGCACCGTAGTGCCCTCCGCTGCCTCGACTGAGTCAAGCAACCTGTCATTGCCCGGTCGCTCGTCGAGGTCAAGCATCGTTGAGCAACTGACCACGTAGCGTCCCGAGTCCATAGGCACCCACGGTGGGAACGAGACGACTGTGGTTTCCCCCGCAGCCACGGAGGCCGTCGTTTCTGCCTCGTACATACCGCCTATGGACATCCGCACCGGGAATGTCTCGGCCACCTCTCCATAGTTCACAACCTGGGCTCGTGGAACGATAGGGAAACCAGTGGCTGTCTTACCGGTCGGTCTGAGGATCGCGGCTGTTCCGACATCCCGCAGCAAGGTTTCCACCCGAATCGAATAGACATCCGCATCGTCTCTGAACTCGCGGTCCTGCGCGAGCAACGCCGCCAAGGCCATGATTGTGACCAGGAGCGTGCCGGTGGTCCGGCGTGAATGGTGGTTCATGATTCAGCCCCTAAGACCATCTGAATCTAGGCCTGTTTTCTTCTCTTGTCAAGAGGGATAGTCAGACAGGCCCTGAACGCGGGAGGAACACTGCGGGCGGCAGATACTGCCCGGGCTCTTTTTTCAGTGTAACGACAGTCGGGCGGAAGGGGAGGTCAGTGCAGGACTACCCAGGCGTCGGCCGGCATTCCGGGTTTGAACACCCGGTCGGTGTTGGGCAAAGAGACCTTGAGCCGGCAGACCGAGTTGACGCGCTCTTCGCGGGTCTGGATGTCCTTGGGTGTGAACTCGGCCTGCTCAGAGATGAAAGTGATGCTGCCTGAAAAGTCGCGGTCCGGATACGCGTCGACCTTAACGAGCACCGAGTCGCCAAGCCTGACCTGGCCGAGCAGGCGCTCGGGCAGGTAGACTGTAAGCCAGGTCTGGTCCAGGTCAGTGATGGTAGCTACGGTCTGGCCAGGGTTGACGGTCTCGCCCGGCCGGAAAACCAGGGTGGAGACCACACCAGGGACCGGTGCGAGCACGGTGCAGTCATTGAGCCGGGCAAGGGCAAGCTCGTACTGGGCCCGGGCTGCTGAGGCGGCAGTTGCTGCTGCATCGGACGCAGACTTGGCAGCTTGGGATTCGGCCCGTGCCTTGTCAAGGTCCTGGGCTGACAGGTCGCCGTTTCTGGCAAGGGCGCTGAGCCGGTTGAGGGTTGCTGAAGCCAGCTCGCTCCGGGCCTGGGCAGCGTTCTGTGCTGCAATGGCTGACTGCCACTGGCTGCGCGCTGCGCTGGCAGCCAGTGAGTAGTTGGCAGTGTCGAGCTTGGCAAATGTCGGGGACATAATACGACTTATCTGCGCCGAGAAGATGCAGCGCATTCCGCTTTCTGCGCTGCGGACCGAGGAGGGACAGGATTGGCCGAAGCTGGTGCTGGTGAAGTAGGTCGGGACTCGTGCAAGAGGCAGGGCGGCAAGTGCCGCCCTGCCTCGCTCTGGGTGGAGTGCTGACTAGCGGTTGACGTTGAGCATCGGGATGAGGTCCTGGTCGAACGGCATGACGACAAAGGTGGTGTTCTGGCTCTCGGCAACCCTCTTGAGCGTCTCGACGTAGTACCAGGTCAGGTAGTTTGACGTCAGCGAGCCGGCAATCGTCCTGTTGGCTGCCGCGATGCCGCCGGCCTCTATTTCCTTGCGCTCGGCTTCGCGCTTCTCCTTGGCCAGGGTGAACTCCATCTTCTGGGCGTTCTGGTCCTCGGCCAGCTTCTGCTCGATGGCGGTCATGACGATGTCGGGCAGCTTGACCCGGCGCAGCAGGACCCGCTCGCGGATGACGCCCTTGTCGGCGAATGCGACATCCATCAGCGAATCGACCTGGACGGTGTAGGCGGTACGGCCGGCAGAGGAGTAGAGCTCGGAGGCGGTGAAGCGCGACGCGGCGTCGCGCAGCGCGGTGCGGATCGAAGGCCGGACGATCTTCTCGACGTAGTTGGGTCCGATGTTCTTGTAGACCCAGCTCGCCATCTTTTCGTCGAGCCGGTACCAGGTGGTCACGTCGAGCTGGACGGTGAGACCGTCGGACGCGAGTGCGTCGATGGCGTCGTCGCCTTTGATCTGGCCTTCTTCGCGCATCGACGACATGGTGTAGGCGTTGGTGCGCACGTCCATGAGCACGACGTTGACGATCGGCAGCACGACGTTGAGCCCGCTCTGCATCTGGTTCTGGACCCGTCCGAGCAGCACCGGCACCCCGGCGTGGCCTGGCGGCACGATGCGGAAGAACGAGATGCCGAACAGGATGCCGACGATGACGATGGCGATGATGCCGACGCGCTTGGCGTAGAGCCGGGCCTTGCCGCTCTGCCGGATGGCCACGTAGGCGATAATGGCGGCGATGGTGAGGGCGATGACTACTCCGAACATCTTACCTCCAGTCCTTGGTTGTGGTTCTGTCTTTTGTCTCTGCCCTGTCGGTCACTGTCTGTTCTACACGCAGAAGGCCGCGATGTCAAACCGCATACGCCTGCGGCCCGGCTTGCTCACGAGTGATGGTCCGGCTACAATCAGCCACTTGGCCCAGGACAACGCCGACGCTGCGTCCGTGAAACCCGATAAGGGCATGAGGTCGGTGGTGCGTCGGCCCCAGTTCCTGATTTTCGCGATATCCCAGTCGGTTTCCCTGTTCGGCGACAAGCTCGACTACATGGCGATGCTGGCCCTGATCGCGTTTTTCGCCGAGCGTGGAGGATGGGACAGCAGCCGGGCGATAGCTGCGCTGGCGGTCGTGGCCGCGCTGCCGACGGTGATGTTCGGGCCGCTGGCCGGGGTGTTCGTCGACCGTCGGGACCGGCGCAAGGTGATGGTGCTCTGCGACTCGGCCCGGGCGCTGATGGTGCTCGCGGTGCCGTTCGCAGCGCTGGCAACGGGCAGCATCTGGATCATCTTCGTCATCGCGTTCGCGGTGTTCCTCTGCGGCCTGGTGTTCAACACCACCCGGCTGTCGGTGCTGCCCAACCTGGTCAGCGACGAGCAGATCGCTCCGCCGAACCGGCTGCTGGCCGCGAATTCGTTCATGAACGTAACCGGCAGGGTTGCGACTCTGCTTGGGATGGTGCTGGGCGGGTTGATTGTCGACTGGACCGGCTGGCAGCGGATCGGTATCACCTATTCGTGGAGCGCGGGGTTCTATGTCGACGCGCTGACCTATGCGGTGTCGGTGCTCGGGCTGCTGCTGATCTATCAGCGGATATCGGTGGGCCCTCGAATCGGGGTGGGCAGGACCGGTGATAGGTCGTCTTTCGGGCGGCTGGCCCGGGACAAGTTCCTTCACGTGATGGACGACCTCAGAGGCGCATGGCATGTGATGGTGCGGGAGCCGTCAGTGCTGTTTGTCTACTGCGTGGTCGTCGCGTTCGTCCTAATCGGCGCGGGATTTACCGTGCTTTTCATCCCGCTGGTTCAGGGCGGAGCCGAAGTCGAGGGCCTGGGGCTCGGCACCCGGGGTGTCGGAATCCTGGCCGGCATCGGTTCGGTCGGGCTGATTCTTTCCTCGCTCGGCTACGGGATTGCAGGGCACGGGCTGAAGCGGTACCAGGCGGTGCTGGGTTCGATTGTCACGCTGGGAATCGCCATTGCGGTCATCGCAGTCTGGCGTTCACTGGTGGCGGTTTGTGCTGCCGCGTTCGTCGCCGGTCTGGCGATTTCACCGGTGTACATCGGCCTGGACACACTGCTGCACGAGACCGTACCGGCCGAGGCGCGCGGGCGGGTGTTCTCGACCCGGGAGTGGATAATGCACGTGTTCTTTGCCGGAATGGCGTTCCTGCTCGGACAGCTCACCCGGGTCGTGCCGAAGCGGGACCTGCTGTTTGTCGTCGGGGTGCTCGTCGCAGCGGCCGGGGTGGCCGGTTTCTTTCTTACTCACCGACAGAGGATAGGATAGCAGAGCCGGGGTCAGCGCAGGGTCGCTGGGGTGTGCCTGGTCACGGCCTGATGGGTCGCGGCCCTCTTTTCGGAGTGCACCGCTTGTCGGAGCCACTCGTCCACAAGTCGGACAGCGCGAGGCGCATCGTCGTGCAGGCAGTACCTTACCCCGGTAGACGGCTGATGCAGGGGGAAGCGGTCGAGCGCGGCCAGGAAACGCTCGAGCGCTCTGGGCAGGCGGCGGATGCTGCCGATCATGCCCCAGCCCGAGGCGGCCAGCATCCTGGCATTCAGTTCCTGCTCGTACTGGCCCTGCTGAGGAAAAACGAGCAGCGGCTTGCCCAGGGACAAGCATTCGGAAATGAGCTGGTGTCCTGCCGGCGCGACGATGCCGAGGCAGGACGCCAGTGAATCGGTGAAGCTGCTATGCCCTGACGGAAAGACCCTGAAGTTCGTGTCCGGGAATCGGCCCAGTGCCGGGACTACGTGTTCGCGAAACGCCTCGCGGGCATAGACGAAGACGAAGTCTCCCCGGGTCGGCGTCTTGCCGGTGACCTCCTGCCGGATCAGCGGTCCGACATCACCGTTGTAGAACGACGAGGTGATATGGGCGTTGCCGTAGGGCATCATCACCCGGTTGATGAACCAGGCCAGGAGCCACGAGGGCTTGAGCGACCTGTGGGTGTCAACCACGCCCTGGTGATTGAAGAGCAGAACCGGGATGCCTGCACGCTTGGCTGCCAGCGGGCCGAAGGGCTCGTAGTCCGAGATCAGCGCCTGGATTCCCATGTCCTGCAGCCGGTCGGCAAGCCGGCGGGTCGTCCAAGGGCGGCGCAGGAAGTGGCCGGAGTTGAACACCAGGGTGCGGCCGACATCGACCGAATTGTAGCGATAGATGGTTCTCAGATACGGGATGGGTGTGAAATCGAAGTCCGGGAACCTGGGGCGCAATCTGTCCCAGGTGTGGTCCGGGCACAGGAGCGAGACCCGGTGTTCACCGGACAGTCCCTGGCACAGGGCCGCCATCCTGGTGGCGTGACCAGAGCCTTCTCCGTTGAGCGAGACCGCTACGTTCAAGGCGTTAGTGTACCTCGATTAGGCCGTGTGCCAGGGCTGTCATAAGTCCGTCACCCATCTTCGACAGAGTATGTCTCCGGTGCCACTTAGTCAAGTGCGTGAAGTGAATGGCGCCCCTGGTGTCGAGCCGGCGGGCAGATGTTGCCCGAGCATGGTCGGCGCTGTAGAATGGTCACCCTCAGGAGGCCCTCTGAAATACCGATTGCTGACAGTCGCCTGCAGTGCCCTGCTTCCGGTCCTCGCGCCTGCCCGCGCCGGAGTGGACAACCTTGCCCTGCTCGGCCACAACGAGGTCAACCGCAACCACCTGATGGACGTGGAAATCTCGGGCGATCGGGCGTTCGTCTGCAACGGTCTAGGCTCCGGCCTCGAACTCTACGACATCTCCGATCCGGGCAACCCGAACCGGACCTGGACCGGCGGCCCGGACTGCTGGCGGGCCCGCGCCTACGGCGACTCCGTACTCTTCATGTTCTGCCGCCTCGACGGCACGGTCCGAGTCGGCATCACCGGCACGCCCGCCAGCCGCGGCAACTACAACCCGCCCGGCAACCGCGAGGCGCTCGAGGGCGGCGCGCTGGTTGGGGACACGCTCTACGCCGCCGCGCACCAGAACGGCATCTACTTCATCGACTGCTCGAGTCCGACGACAGTCACCAAGGTCGGCGCGATCTCGCTGGCCCCGACCGCCGCGGCATGGAATGTCGAGGCGCGCGACAGTTTCCTGTTCGTCGCGAACGGCCGACACGGCCTGGCCGTCATCGGGCTGGCCGGCGCACCCCGCCGAATCGTTGACCTGGCACTGCCGGGGCTGGCCAACGACATTGTGCTCGACGGTGCCGTCGCCGCGATCTCGCTCGGCGCCGGCGGGTTCGCGACCGTGGACGTATCCGACCCGTACGCCCCGGTCCTGCTCGACGTCGCGGAGACCGGCGGCTCGTGCTGGGGGCTCGGCATCACCGGCCACCTCGTCGTGTCCGGCTCGTGGCGCGTGCTCGAACTCTTCGACATCTCGGACCCGGCGAACATCAGGCCGGCCGGCTGGGACAATTCCCAGACCTGGGCCCACGGCGCCGACATCCGCGCCGACTCGCTGGTCGCCATCGCCGACTGGCGCGGCATGTCGTGCTACCGGGTCGGACCTGACCCGGGCCCGGACATCGACGTCTGCCCAGAGTATGTCGACTTCGGCGCGGTCTCGAGTGCGGTAGAGACGACGGTCACGGTCCGCAACACCGGCGCCTCCGCGCTCGTCGTCGGCTCGGTCACGACGCCGGGCGGCATCGACGTCGACCCGGCGTCCTTCACGATTTCGGCCGGCGACTCGCTCAGCGTCGAAGTCAGTGCGGCCGGGACCGGCCGGGTCAGCTCAAACATCGTCTTCAACTGCAATGACCCGTTCTACCCGCAGTATCGTGTCGAGGTGCACAAGAACAACTCCGCCTTTCCGCAGTACGGTTCGCTGGCGCCCGACTTCACGCTCCTGGGCAGCGACGGCCGTTCGCACACGCTCAGCGATTACCGGGGCCGGGTCGTCTACCTGATGTTCGGCGCCTCGTGGTGACCGCTCTGCGGGCCGCAGGCTGCGGCCGCGGACGGCTCGATGTTCGAACGCTGGGACAGCTCGCAGGTTGTGATGTTCGCCGTCGGGGCCGACAGCCACCAACTCAGTGAGTTCACAGACGTGTTCGGGTGGCGCTCGGTCGGGCTCATCGATCCGTCGAGTTCGCTCTACAGCTCCTGGCGCGTGCCTCAGCCGCTGGCGCCATACCCGCAGGACTACATCGTCGACCAGGACGGTGTCGTCCGCTACTGGTCGGATCAGTACGATGCCCAGGCGGTGATTCAGACGGTGGACCGGCTGCTGGCTACCGGCGTCGGTGAGCGTGCCGGCGGCCCTGACCAGATGCAGCGGCTGCGGCTGACGTTGTCACCGAACCCGGCAGCCGGTGCGGTTCGGCTGCAGGCGCTCGGTCTGGCCGGCGGTGGAGGTACTGTTGAAGTCTTGGATGTTTCCGGAGCGGTGCTTGACCGGTTCGAGGTCGGTACCGAGAATCCATTCACGTGGAGGCCCGAGGCGCCGGCCGGGGTGTACTATTTCCGGCTGGTGTCGGGCGACGACGAAGTTGCGACGCCGTCAGTGCTGGTGCGCTGACCACATCGTGTCAAAGACAGGAGGCAGAACTTGAGACTGACCGCACTGCTGATGCTGAGCCTGGTTGCGCTTTCTGTGGGGACAGCCCGCATACCGGGTCCAGAGGGGCATGAGACCAAGTGGTTCCTGCCGTTGCCGGATCCGCCTCCGGTATTCGCGGAGTCCACCCACGAATACGACACGCGGTTCTTCAGGCTGGATGTCAACCTGCCGATGACTTCGGGCGCGATGGACGCCCATGCAGGGATATGGATAGTCAGCGAAGTCGCGGGCCTGGACACAGCGGTTTTCGATTTCCGCAACCTGGTGTGCGACTCGGTGAAGCTGAACGATACGATGCTCGGTTTCTCGACGACCTACCTCCAGCTCATGGTGGTGTTCGATGAGCCGCTTGCCTCGGGTGACTCGGTTCTCCTCGACGTCTTCTACCACCGTACAGCGGGAACGCAGAATCGGGGATTCTACTGGTACGAGCAGGATCCGCCGCGCAACCGGCTGCACACGGTCTGCTACACGCTGACCCAACCCGAGAACGCCCGGTACTGGTTTCCCTGCTGGGACCACCCGTGGGACAAGGCGGAGCGGGGCTGCCAGGTCAACATAACGGTGCCGGATTCGTTCACCGCCTGTGCCAACGGCCTGCTCGACAGCACAACCTCGAACAGCGACGGCACCAAGACGTTCTGGTGGACCCACCGGTATCCGATCTCGTCCTATCTGGTCAACTTCGGAGCCAGCGTGTTCTCGGTCTGGACCCAGTGGTCGTACCTGCAGAACGGCGATTCGGTTCCGACGGTCAACTACATCTGGCCCGAGGACTCGGCGGTTTCTTTGAGCTCGTTCCGGAACGTGCCCAACATGCTCGAGTTCTTCTCTGACTCCATTCGGTTCGGCTTGTACCCGTTTCCGGAAGAGAAGTACGGCCATCTGGCCGTGTACCCGTTCGGGGCCGGCGGCATGGAACACCAGACGATGACGACCGTGCACCGGCAATGGGTGACGCGAGGGTCCGAGTCCGGGATCGCGCACGAGCTCGCCCACATGTGGTACGGTGACTTCCTGACCTGCTTCATCTGGGCCGACATCTGGCTCAACGAGGGCGGGGCAAGCTACCTGGACCCGCTTTGGATGGAGCATTTCTACGGGCATTCGCGTTTCCTCCAGGACATGGAGGACTACCGGCGGTACTTCCTTCGCTCGGATTCGGTGGACCGGCACCCGATATACGACCCGGGTTTGGGCCGGCTGTTTGACTACGGACATACCTACTGCAAGGCGGCGTGGGTGAACCACATGCTGCGCTATGTCGAGGGTGACACTGTCTTCGACCAGCCCGGGATCTGGTGGCAGACGGAGAGGGCGTACCTGGACAGCTTCGCGTACGGAACCGCGACGACCGAGGACCGCAAGCGTATCCACGAAGCCCACACCGGACTGGAGCTTGACTGGTTCTTCGACGATTGGGTGTACATGGCCGGGTTCCCCAACTACTCGGTGAACTGGTTCGGCCGTCACACGACGGACGGCTGGGAAGTCGTAGTCGACATCGGTCAGAACAACGGGGCCCAGGCGCCGGAGTGCTTTCACATGCCGGTTGAGCTCCTCGTCGGTACCGCGGCAGGAGATACTCTGTTCCACTTCGGCATCACCCAGAACCCCCAGCGCAGCGTGTTCCCGGTTTCGGCAGAGCCGAACAGCGTCGTGTTCGACCCGGGCAAGTGGATACTGAGCAAGCACACAATCACCAGCGGAATTGAGAATGAGCTCGACCCCGGGGCCGGTGTGAGCCGTCCGACGCTGCACTCGGCAGCACCCAACCCGGCTCCGAATGCAGCGATTGTCCGTTTCAGCCTGCCCAATGCCCAGGACGTGAGCGTCCTGGTCTACGACGCGACCGGCC
>CP070680.1:570089-573771 GCA_020352555.1 Caldifarciminota bacterium
ATGACCAAAGTGGCTCTGTTTGCGTTCAATGGCGAGGCGACCTGCTTCGCCCACGTGTTGCTGAATGCGCTCGATATGCAGGACAAGGGATTCGACGTCAGGGTCATCATCGAGGCCGAGGCGACGAAACAGGTGTCCCTGCTCAGGAACGAGACCAAGCCGTACGCCGACCTGTACAGACAGGTGAAAGACGCCGGGCTGATCGAATGCGTGTGCAAGGCGTGCGCTACCAAGTTCGGAGCCCTGAACGCCGCAATCCAGCAGGGGCTGGCATCCTGCGGCGAGATGTCGGGTCACCCGAGCATCGGCCGATACATGCAGGACGGGTTCCAGGTTTTCGTGTTCTGAGTCGGTGAACGAGAGCCCTTTTGACGCCCTAGCCCGGCACTACGATGAGTGGTATGACGGCAAGGGCAAGGTGGCGTTCAAGACCGAGCTGGCCGCGCTTCGGCCGCTGTTGCCAGGGCTGCCCAAGCCCTGGCTTGAGATCGGGGTCGGTTCAGGCCGATTCGCCGCAGAACTTGGCATCGAGCAGGGGATCGACCCATCGGTCGAGCTTCTGGCCCTGGCCCGGAAACGCGGCATCAGTGTGCTCTGGGGAGAAGGGGAGGAAACACCGTATCCGCATCACAGCTTCGGGACAGTGTTCCTGCTGACAACGTGGGCGTTTCTCGAAGACCGTGCGGCAGTGCTGAAGCACATAGGGCAACTGCTCAAGCCAGAGGGAGTGCTGGTGAACGGGTATCTGGACCGCGAGGGCAAATGGGGCGCAGGCTATGTCGAGAAGGGGAAGTCAGGTCACCCGCTCCATCGGCATGCTCGGTTCGCGACATATTCAGAGGTGAGAACAGACATCGAGGCAGCAGGGTTCACAGTGACCGGGACGTGGTCCACGCTGTTCGCCGGGCCGGGCGGGCTGACCGAGGTGGAGGAGCCGAAGGTCGGGTATGTGCCCGGGGCCAGCTTCGTGGTGCTGCTGGCGACTTTGAAGTAGGCTGAGGCTTCTGCTATCAGGCGCCGCTGTTGACGCGGTGCTTTGCTTGTTCGTGCTCGCGCAGGGTCCTGGAGAAGATGTGGCTGCCGTCGCCCCTGGCAACGAAGTAGAGATATTCGGTTTCGGCAGGTTGCATCGCGGCCCTGAGGGCGCGGCGGCCGGGGTTGGAGATCGGGCCGGGCGGCAGGCCGGGGTGAAGGTAGGTGTTGTAGGGAGACTCGATCTTGGTGTCCTGGATGGTCAGGCACTCGCGAATGACAGGCAGGAGGTACTGCACTGTTGCGCAGGATTGAAGCGGGATCCCGAGCTTCAGCCGCTTCAGGAAGATGCCGGCAACAACCGGCACTTCGTCTTCAAGCGCGACTTCGCGCTCGAGGATAGACGCGAGTATCACGGTCTGGTCATCGTCCAGCACCGGGGCATGCTCCTGCCTGAGTTCCTCGTAGACCTCCAGGAACCGGGCCACAAGCCTGCGCACGACATCCGAGGCCGGGGCGCCGAGCTCCAGGTCATAGGTGTCAGGGAACAGGTATCCCTCGGCAGAGTTGAGCGGGATTGCCAGGCTGCTGAGCAGGACCCTGTCCTGGCATGCGGCAATGAAGTCTGCGGCAGGGCACACCTCGTTCTCCTCGAGCAGGGCGGCGATCTGGTTGAGACGGTATCCTTCGGGGATCGTCACCATTATCGATGTGCGTCCCGGCTCGGACAAGGCGCGCAGAACATTGAGTTCCTCGCTGCTCGTCGCGAGCGTGTACCTCCCGTGTCTGAGCTTGCGGTCATACCCGAGCAGGCGGGCAAGCAGCCTGAACTTCACCGGGTTGTCGATGACACCACGGGCCTTGAGCGAGTCGGCAATCTGCGAGGTCGATGAACCCTTGGGAATCGTGACGACGACTTCCTTGCCAGTACGGGTATGGCAGAAGAGTGCAAGCAGCAACAGAAGAGGAACGAGACGTTTCACTGGCTTGGCCGGGCGGCGAGGTACTCCTGGAGTATGACGGTTGCAGCTACACGGTCTACCGCGTCCCGGCGTCTCCGGCTGCGGCCGGTTGCCGGTCTTTCAACTGCCCGGCGTCTTGGGTTGAGAGCCTGGTTGAGCACCTTGTTGGCTGTGACCGTGGAAAGACTTTCGTCGAAGAGCTCGACCGGGATTCTTGTCGCTTTGCCGAGCCGGCGTGAGAACCGGGTCACCTTTTCAGAACGGGCTGTCGGGTTGCCGCTCAGGCCGAGCGGAAGTCCGACCACGATCCGGCTGACTTCGATTGTGGTGAGCAGCTTGTTGACTGCCGCGAGCAGGGCGTTCTGGTCCTGGTGATGGATGGTGGGAAGGCTGCGCGCGATGGTCTGGGTCCGGTCGGTGACAGCAACTCCGGTGTGTCTTTCGCCGATGTCAAGGCAGAGAATACGTGCCATCCGCACAGTGTAGGCGCTTACGCGCGCTGTGTAAAGTCTGCCTGCTTGACTTGCCACAGGTCAGGATTATAGTAACCGCCGATGTCTGAACAGCAGGTCCAGGAGCAGGATTCCCAGCGCGCCAAGCTCCGCAAGCTCAGGGAGTTGGGCGTTCAGCCCTATGCCTACCGCTGGGACCGGAACCATTCTGCAAGCGAGGTCATTTCAGGGGTCGACCGGTTGATTGAGGACAAGACCGAGGTGAGTCTGGCCGGAAGGCTGATGTCAAGAAGAGAGCACGGCAAGACCCAGTTCGGACATATCCAGGATGCCAGCGGCAGGATTCAGGTCTATCTGCGCAAGGACACGATCGGAGAAGATTCGTTCTCCAGACTCGCGCTGCTCGACATCGGAGACATGGTCGGTGTACGGGGCGAAGTGTTCCGCACCAAGACCAAGGAGACAACGGTGCTGGTCAAGGAGATAGTGCTGCTGGCCAAGGCGCTCAGGCCTTTGCCTGAGAAATTCCACGGACTCAAGGACGTGGAGCTCAGATACCGGCAGCGGTACCTGGACCTGATCGTGAATCCTGAATCCAGAGGCGTGTTCCTTGCCAGGGCGAGAATCTGCAGGCTGATCCGCCGGTTCCTGGACGAGCGAGGGTTTGTCGAGGTAGAGACCCCGACTCTCCAGCCGCTGTACGGCGGCGCGGCGGCCATGCCGTTCAAGACCCTCTACAATGTCCTTAATCAGGAGATGTTCCTGAGGATATCGGACGAGCTCTACCTCAAGCGGCTGATAGTGGGCGGCATGGAGCGGGTGTATGAGATGTGCAAGGACTTCCGCAACGAGGGACTGGACCGGATCCACAACCCTGAATTCACCCAGGTCGAGCTTTACCAGGCCTATGCCGACTACATCGACATGATGAACCTGACCGAGGAGCTTTTCAGGTTCCTGGCCCAGGAGCTTCACGGCTCCACTGAGGTCACTTTTGACAAGGCCAAGCTCGATTTCGGCCGGCCGTGGAAAAGGGTGCGGTACACCGAAGCACTTGCCGAGAAGATGGGCAAGGACCCGATGGCAATTTCAGACGCCGAGCTCAGGGCAGAGGCCAGCAGGCTGGGGGTCGAGCTGGCCGACGACTCCACCAGAGCCAAGGTGCTGGGCAAACTGTTCGACGAACTGGTCCAGGACCGTTTGGTCGAGCCAACATTCGTGATGGACTATCCGAAGATAACCTGCCCGCTGGCCAAGGAGCACCGTGACAATCCTGAACTGGTCGAGCGTTTCGAG
>CP070680.1:573871-577998 GCA_020352555.1 Caldifarciminota bacterium
CGGTGCGTGCAGGGCTGGTGAAGCAGGCGTGGGACCATGCCTGGTGCAGTGCCAAGAGCCACCTGACCGGGGCTCCTGATCCGCTGCTCGACACACCGGACTGGCTGAAACAGCAGCTGGAGGCCATCGGCTACAAGAAGTACCTGATGCAGACATCGCCGGAAGAGGAGGCCGAGCTGCGCTTGAAGACCCGCACCGGTCGGCCGCTGGGTGGGACCTGGTTCACTGCGGTGCTGGAGTCAAAGCTGGGCCGTGTGCTGGCAGCGCGCAGGCCAGGCCGGCCGCGGGGGAAGGGTGAGAGATAGGAAAAGTGTCCCGAATTACCCCCAGCCCGATATAGAGCCGGTAGTCGGCTTCGCTGAAGAACACCGGCTGCCGCCGGTTGCCGCGCTGGGTCACGTGGTGCGGCACACCCGGAGCTACGACCCGCGCTATCCTCGCCATGCCGCAGCCTGTCCGGACATCTTCACCGTGTCAATAAATAGCATTGTGTTCCCATTTACCCGAGTGGCTGGCGGGCGCAGCCCGCAGATCAAGGTCGAGGCAGAGGTTGAGACAGAGGTAGGTCCAGAAAGCGGCAGCTTTGCTGCCGCAGTCCAAAGCCTTGCCTTGTTGACATCCGGCCGGGGAGCTGTGCTCCTTGCCGCGGCCAGAGTCAGGTCCGGGCCAGCTTCTTGTGGACTTGCTGCAGTTTCTCCGGGATCGGGATCTGCTGCGGGCAGCGCGGAACGCACTGGCCGCACCCGGTGCAATTCGAGGCCCGCAGGTCCTCGGACATCCAGTCGTTGTACTCCGTGACTGCAGCAGGGGAATCCAGGAACATGCCGTGGTCGTTCAGGATCGAGAAGTTGCGCGGGATGTCGACGCCTGACGGACAAGGAAGGCAGTAGCCGCAGTTGGTGCAGTTGACTCTGATCCTGCGTCGGTAGGCTGCTCGCACAAGGCTGACGGCTTTGAGCTGTTCGGGCGTCAGCGAGTTCTTCCGGGCCCGGCTTGCGATCCCGGCATTCTGCTCAAGCTGCCCCATGCTGCTCATCCCGCTCAAGACCATCGAGACCTCAGGTTGGTTCCATAGCCAGCGCAGGGCCCACTCCACCGGCGGTCGCTTGGGCCGAAGCAAGCTCCAGATGCGCTCGATATCCGGCGGCAGCCGGTTGACCAGGTCGCCGCCGCGCAGCGGCTCCATGACCACGACCCCGATGCCGCGCCTTGCAGCATAGCGCACTCCGGACTGCCCGGCTTGGTATCTGGTATCGACTATGTTGTACTGGACCTGACAGAGTTCCCATTCGTACGCGTCGAGAATCGGGCGGAAGTTCGACGCCCGGTCGTGATAGGAGAAGCCGGTGTGGCGGATCCGGCCTTGCCGCTTCTGGGCTTCGAGGAAGTCAAGAACTCCGAAATCGCGGGCCTTTTCGAACGACTGCTTGTTCAGGGCGTGCAGCAGATAGAAGTCCAGGTATCCTGTGCCGAGGCGGCGGAGCTGAGTGCGCAGGAGCCGGTTGAAGTCTGAAGGCTTGCTGACCAGCCAGACCGGCATCTTGGTCGCGACCATGAACCGGTCGCGAGGCAGGGACTTGAGTGCCTTGCCGACGACGGGCTCGCTCCATCCCTGGTGGTAACCGTAGGCGGTGTCGAAGTAGCTGGCTCCAAGGTCGAACGCACGGTGCATCATCCGAACCGCTTCCTCGACGTCGACGCCGGTACGGCGCTTCGTATCCCGGCGCGCCTTGAGCATCGGCATGCGCATGGCGCCGAAACCGAGGGCTGGAACCTTGATTCTGCTGTCTCCCAGATTCCGGTAGCGCATACTATGAGTTGAGATCGCCTGACACGAGGGTCGAGTGTAGGCGGAGCGAAAGTCGAAGCAAGAACACGCGGCGCCGGACTGAACCGACTCCTGATGTGGAAGGTCTAAAGGTATTGAAATGACAGAGGTTAAGCGCGTGCATATCGACCCGGTCTGCCGGATGGAAGTCGCGGAAGGTGAGGAAGCGGCAAGGTCGGAATACAAAGGCAGAACCTACTACTTCTGCAACCCGAACTGTAAGACCAGTTTCGACAAGGAGCCGGAACGGTTCCTCAAGGACAAGGCCGAAGTCGGAAGGCCGAAGGCGGAGGGAACAGGGCAGAAGTCAGAAGTCAAGAGCCACAATGCTGAAGCCAGGGGCGAAGAACCACGTACCCATATCGACCCGGTGTGCAAGATGACGGTGGTCGAAGGTCAGGAAGCCGGAAGGTCCGAGTACAAGGGAACCAGGTACTTTTTCTGCAATCCCAACTGCAAGACGAGGTTCGACAAAGAGCCGGAGAGGTTCATCGGGCAAAAGGCAGAAGGACGAAGGACAAAGGACAAAGCAAGGACCGTGGAATCTGCCATTCCTGAACCGGTGCTGATGGACAAGGCGAGCCTTGCGAACACCCAGACAGCTTCGCTCAGCATCGGCGGCATGTCGTGCGCGAGCTGCGCAATGACAATCGAGAAGGCCCTGATGCGGCTGCCGGGCGTGAAGTCCGCGACAGTGAATTTCGCGGCCGAAAAGGCGGTCGTCGAATACGCGGACAAGTTGTCCCCCCGCGCGGACCTTGAGAAAGCGGTGCACGACGTCGGGTACGACGTCCGGCCCGAATCCCTCGAGGAGCAGGAACTTGACCGGGAGTGGACCCTGGCCAGGCGTCGGCTGGTCTGGGTCTGGGTTCTGGTCGTTCCGGCAATGGCGCTGATGGCTCTTCACATGGCGGGCGTCCACATTCCGGGGTTTGTCTGGATCGAAGTCGGGCTTGGTGCTGCGGCAGTGTTCGGTCCGGGCTGGCATACCCTGCGCCAGGCATTCGGCTCGGTCAGGGCCGGTGCTGCCTCGATGGACGTGCTCATCGCCCTGGGCACCCTGGCTGCGCTTGCGTCGGGCTTCGCGGTACTGGCCGGAGCACCGCTCGCCAGCTTTGCCGGGATCGCAGGAATGATCATGGCGTTCCACCTGACCGGCAGATACATCGAAGCACGGGCAAAGGGGCGTGCGTCCCAGGCGATCAAGCGGCTGGTCGCGCTCGGAGCGCGGACCGCGCGGGTCATCCGGGACGGTGAGGAAACCGAGGTCCCGGTCGCCCAGTTGAGTATGGGTGACGTGATGGTTGTGCGGCCGGGCGAGAAGATCCCTACCGACGGCCGGATTGTGGAGGGCGAGACAACGGTGGACGAGTCCCTGGCGACGGGTGAAAGCATGCCGACAAAGCGCAGGACCGGTGACGAAGTCATCGGCGCGACAGTGAACCAGACAGGGTTCATCAAGGCCGAGGTCACGAAGGTCGGAAAGGACACATTCCTGAGTCAGGTCATCGTGCTGGTGCAGCAGGCCCAGGGAACCAAGATACCGATTCAGGCTTTCGCAGACCGGGTCACTGCCCGCTTTGTGCCGGTGGTCCTTGTCCTTGCGGTACTGACCTTCCTGGCCTGGCTGCTATTCGCAGACACGTTCCGGCCGATGCTGGTATGGGCAGGTTCGTTCCTGCCATGGGTGAACCCCGGCCTTTCAGGGCTTTCCCTGGCTTTCTTCGCAGCAATCGCGGTGCTTGTCATCGCCTGCCCGTGCGCACTCGGACTCGCTACACCGACCGCCCTGATGGTCGGGTCTGGCATTGGCGCGGAGCGTGGAATCCTGTTTCGGTCGGGTGAGGCGATCCAGACTCTGAAGGACGTGCGCGCGGTAGTATTCGACAAGACCGGGACCATCACCCGGGGCCGGCCTGAGGTGACCGATGTCCTGCCTGCACCCGGGGTCGAGGAGAATGAGCTGCTGAGGGTCGCGGCATCGCTCGAGCAGGGGTCAGAGCACCCGCTTGCGTCCGCGGTCGTGGAATCCGCGAAGGCGGAGGATCTGAACCTCGATGCGCCGCAGGATTTCGAGGCCATGCCGGGCAAGGGCGTGAGCGGAACGGTCGGTGGCCGCAGTGTCCTCATCGGCCAGTCAGTGCTGATGAGTGACAACGGCATCGAAGTTGACGCGCTGCAGGCGAAGGTCGAGGAATTGAGGAATCGTGCCCGGACCGTGCTCTATGTCGCGCTGGACGACAGACTCGCGGGCGTGCTTGGGGTGGCGGATGCAGTCAAGGACGATTCTGCTCAGGCC
>CP070680.1:578098-591202 GCA_020352555.1 Caldifarciminota bacterium
ACCGGCCTTTGTCTTGATTGGCCACTTCGTTGACAAGATAGGAGAAGGTCATACACTCGACCAGAACTGTGAAAGGAGGCGTTGTGAACCGGATTGGTTTCGTTGTGACAATCGTGGCCTGCACGACGACCGCGAGCCTGGCCGGAACGGTCTCTGTCGAGTACACGAGGCGGAGTACGCACCCGGCTTTGTGGAAGTTGGTCGCGGAGCGGAACTCGGCCGTGGCTGCCGGAGACCTGGAACTCGCGCGGAGCGTGGAGTTGCGCATTCAGGGGGTCCTGAAGAGGCTGCACCCGCTGCCGCAGGGCAACAGCGCCGACGTACAGGTGAGACTGGGCGGCGGTTGCGTGCCCGAGTCGTTCGACCCGGACGTGCTGATCGATACGTGCCGCATCCGGGCTACCGCCGCGGACTACGAGCTGAACGGCGCGATGTACGCTGCCGGGAACCATGTCGAAGACAACGGGTCCCACATCTACAAGTCCGAGGACCACGGCGAGTCGTGGCGCTACATCGGCGGGTTCGTGTCAAACCCGCCCGAGCCGCAGGAGAAGATAGGACTGGTGGTCGGGGAGGGAGATTCGGCTTTGGTGTACGGATTCCTCATCAATCCAACCAACAACGGTGACCTGTGGTGCGTGAGATTCGACACCGGGGGGATTTCGGCCCATTCATACCCGGTCCTGGTCGGGTCCGACACTGTCACTGACTTCGCAGTGTGCCGGGACTACTCGGGCGGCAATTACTGGCTGTACGCGGTGGCCGCAAACGAGCTGGGCGGTCCTCGCGCGCGGAACGACTACATCCTCCGGTCGGTGGACTACGGCAAGACCTGGGCCGTGGTCGATACCACCTTCGGGATATTCGACCCGCATCTGACCGCATCAGCCGGAACCTGGATGTACCATACGCACCTTGTTGGGCCGGAAGATCCCGGCACGATGCAATTGGACGCAAATGCCTACTACATGTCTCCCGACTCGTTCGTGTGGACCACGATCTTCTTCCCGGACACGTTCGGTGCCGCGGACCCGGTTGCGGCCACCTCGTTCGAGGTGCCCGCCGATTCCGCCACCCTGTGGATGATGTACTCCTTCAAGCGGACCGGCGGCGGGAACTGGGACATATGCTACTTCTGCTCCGAGGGCGCGGCCTTGCCCAATTGGGGTGACTCCGTCACCCTGGCCGGGGACCCGGACCTCGACGAGAGGTTCCCCGACATCCGAAGCTACACGTTCCGGGGCAGCCCGTGGATAAACGCGAGCTACATCAGCGAGGACCGGCAGTTCAGGGCGGTGCAGCGCAGGCACGCGCACTCGCGTACCCCGACACAGTGGTCAGACCCGATGACCCTCAACTTCACCAGCGCGGGCACGGGCAGCGGAGTCAGGCCGAAGCTGTGCTACACCCCGGGCGGACCCGGGACAGGTGGCGGAGCGATATTCACCGGGTCCGGGCTGCTCGGCATGTACTGGAACGCGCCTTGGCGGACCGCGGTGTCGGGTGATGAGCCGAAGGCCGCTAGCCCGAGAACCGGGCAGACCATCTGTTGCGGCACGCTCCTGCTGAGCGGCGGTCAGAAATCGAAGCTGCTCGACATCACCGGCCGCAAGGTCATGGACCTGCCGGGTGCGCTCGCGAGCGGAGCGAGCGGTGCCGTCAGGCACCACGACATCCGGCACATCGCGCCCGGAGTGTATTTCGTGAGAGAAGAGGGGCCGAGGGGCCAAGGGTCCGAGGGTCCCAGTGTCCGCAAGGTCGTGATTCAGCGGTAGGCTGAAGGCCGAACTAATCGCAGGGGCGGGGAAACCCGCCCCTGCGGTGTTACTCGGTGGCTTGGCTTTTGACAGGATGGAGAGGATGGGATACCATGACAGCAGTTCACGAAGTGCCACCGGAGCACTGCCGGCAGTCCGCAGATTCCGGTCTGGCACCGGGCCGAGATATTCGGGCGGTCGTCTGGGGGCGCGGTGTCAATCGCTGTCCCCGAAAACGTCGCGGCGGCCGCCCTTTCTTCTTCACTGTGACAAGCGGTGAGAGTGCCTAGTACCGCAGTGTGCGGCACTGTTTGACCAGGCGCGGCGCCTCGCATAGATTGGCCAATGGACTATCGAATCCTGTGTCTTGTCGCCTTGGTGTTCTGGGGCGTGTGGGGCTGGCTCAGCAAGGTCGCGACCAGGACCGACCCTGCCAGCAGCTTCGCGTTCTGGGCAACGGTCGCGAGCATTGTGCCGATTGCGGCATTCGCGCTCACCGCAGCGCCGAAGCACGGTCTCAAGGTGTCACCGCTGATGCTGGTCGCGGGCGTGTGCGCCGGGGCCGCAACGGTCGCGTTCTACCTTGCCTTGAGCAAAGGACCGGCCTCGGTCGTGATGCCGTTCACCGGGATGTACATCCTGATTCCGGCTGTGCTGGGCATCATCGTGCTCAAGGAGCCGATGACAGTGATGAAAGGACTGGGCCTGGGGTCTGCGGTGCTGGCCGTGTTCTTCTTGTCCCGGTAGCGCGCTCTGGGTTGACAAGGGCATGGCTGGAGGGTATGTTAGCTGGTGAGTTGCAGGGCATTCAGCCATGACTGTTTCCGCTCCTGGAGGCGCAAGACGTGAGCATGCGCCTCACAGGCGGGTCGCCTGTAACTGACGTTCCCTTTCTGACAGCCGGACGGGCCGAGCAGTCGAGGCGTCGACAATGAGGCGCCTGCTGCGGGGCGGTCGCCCCGCTCTTCTGACCGGACCGGGCTGCAGTCTTTTCTTCATTCCGACAATACACCGCTGCCCGGGTGCGAGGTGCAAGCGGTGAGCAGGTATTTCCTTGCCGGCGGTTCGCCGGGAATTCCAGAAACCAGGGGCCGGACGCCGCGGTGCGCAGTCCGTTCGGTCCTGACACCAACACAGCAACCGTAGGAGGACAGATGCCGAAGCGGTACGACTACACGATGAAGGACGTCCAGGAGGTCTATGACGGCCCGGGCGGCCTGCTCTGGGAAGCGGTGATGAGCGAGCAGATCCACTCGGGCGCCGAGCGGACGACCGAGGAGCTCGCCCAGGCCCTGGGCCTGCAGAAAGGCCAGCACGTGCTGGACGTGTGCAGCGCGCTGGGCGCGCCGGCGCGGCACATCGCCAAGAAGTACGGGGTCAAGGTGACCGGGCTGGACATGACCAGGACAATGAACGAGAAGGCGGTCCAGCGCACCAAGGAGGCCGGGCTCGATAGCCTCATCGACTTTGTCGAGGGCAACGGCATGGACATGCCGTTCAAGGCCAACACCTTCGACGTGGTCTGGGGCCAGGAGGCCTGGTGCTACGTGACCAACAAGGACCAGCTCGCTGCCGAGTGCTTCCGGGTGCTCAAGCCCGGGGGCAAGCTCGGGTTCACCGACTGGGTCATCACCGGCAAGGTCGAGGAAGACCTGCTCGCCAAGCTGTACGAGTCGATGTCGTTCCCGTACATGGAGACGTACGAAGGCTGGCAGGGCGTGCTCAAGAAGGCCGGGTTCAAGGTCCTCGATGCCCAGGACCAGACCGAGGACTATGCCAAGTGCTTTGACGAGTACAAGCCGATGGTCGAGGAGAAGCTGAAGCCGACCATCATCAAGAACTTCGGTGAGGACCTGTTCGGGTTCGCGACCGGGCTGGTGAACATGTGGCGCGACGCGGCCCACGCCCACAAGGTCGGCCGCGGGTTCTACATCGCGGAGAAGCCCAAGTAGCGGGAGAAAAGCCGGGCGGCAGGTTTCTGCCGCCCGGCTCCTGACAGGAGGATACGTGTCAGAGCACAATCAGGTGCTGCAGGAGCTCGGGCTCGACGTGGCGCTGCACGACGAGATGCTGGCATCAGTCGACCGCACGTTCGGGCAGACGGTCGGTGCCCAGACAGGCCGGCCCGAGGGCATGGCCTATTTCGACTCGGCGCTGCACGCGGCCCACGGCGGCCGGGTGGCCGAGCTCGTCGACCTCAAGAAGAACGGCACCAAGACGGTCGGCACGTTCTGCATCTACGTGCCCGAGGAACTGGCAATGGCCGCCAACACCGTGCCGGTCGCGCTTTGCGGCGGCACCCAGTTCTCGATTCCATACGCCGAGAAGAGATTCCCGCGCGACATCTGCCCGCTGGTCAAGTCGACGCTCGGGCTGGCGTTCTCAAAGACCTGTCCTTACGGCCCGCTCAAGAGCATGGCGGTCGGCGAGACGACCTGCGATGCCAAGAAGAAGACCTGGGAGATCCTGGCGGGCAAGGTCAACTTCCACGTCATGGAGCTGCCCCAGAAGAAGGACCAGCTCGACATCGACCTCTGGCGCAACGCGGTCTACGAGTTCAAGGACAAGCTTGAAAGCCTCTCGGGCACCAAGGTCGAGGTCGAGAACCTGGGCACCGCGATCAAAGTGATGAACGCCAAGCGCCGGGCCCTGCAGCGGCTGGCCGAGCTGCGCAAAGCCGACCCGCCGCCGATTTCCGGGCTCGACGCGCTGGTGGTGATGCAGGCCGCGTTGAACGACGAGCCGGTGCGGTTCACCGCAGCGCTCGACCGCCTCCATGCCGAGCTCGAAGAGCGAATGGCCAGGGGCTTCTCGCCGCTGCCCGAGGGTGCTCAGCGGGTGATGTTCGCCGGCTGCCCCGCGGTGATGGGCAACTGGAAGGTCCACGCTCTGGTCGAGCAGTCGGGTGCTGTCATCGTTGCGGACGAGAGCTGCACCGGGTCCCGCTACTTCGAGAACCTGATCGACGAGACCGCCAGGGACCTCGCAGGCCAGGTAGACGCGATCGCGGACCGGTACATGAAGATCAACTGCGCCTGCTTCACCCCGAACCAGGAGCGGATCGACTCGATCGTCGAGAAGGCGAGGGAATACGGGGTCAAGGGAGTGGTCCAGTACGTGCTCCAGACCTGCCACGGCTACAACGTCGAGGCGATGCGGGTCGAAGCCGCGCTGAAGAAGGCGGAGATTCCGAGCATCAAGATAGTCACCGACTACTCGGAAGAGGACGCGGGCCAGCTGCGCACACGGATCGAGGCGTTCGTCGAGCAGCTCAGCTAGGAGGCATCGGTCCGGACCGCTGGAATCGACGTCGGGTCGCGTACGACCAAGGTCGCCGTGCTCGAAGACGGGCGGCTCGTCGACGCGGAGATCGTGGACACCGGCACCGACCCGCTGGCCCGGGTCAGGGAGCTGTTGGCCGGCTTGGGACACGATCCCGGTTCCGGGCGTGGAACCGGGTCATGTCCCGCGCCGGTCGTTGCCACCGGGTATGGCCGGCACCTGGTGCGCGCCAGGCTCGGGTTCCCGGTCATCACCGAAATCCGGGCCCACGCGCTCGGGGCCAGCATGCTGTTCCCCGGGTGCCGGACCGTCATCGACATCGGTGGCCAGGACTCGAAGGTGGTCCGGGTCGAGAACAGCCGGCAGACGGACTTCGAGATGAACGACCGGTGTGCGGCCGGGACCGGACGGTTCCTGGAGGTGATGGCCGCGACACTTGGATACGGCATCGACGAGTTCGGCAGCATGGCGCTCGATGCACGGGAACCGGCTGCAATCAGCTCGATGTGCACCGTGTTCTCTGAGTCCGAGGTCGTATCGCTGATCGCCCGCGGGGTGGACAAGCACTCGATCGCGCTCGGGCTGCACGAGTCGATCGTCCTGCGGCTGCTGGCGCTCGTCGGCCGGGTCGGGGCAGAGCCTGAGGTCGTGCTGACCGGCGGGGTGGCGCTCAATCCCTGCATCAGGATGCTGCTCGAGAAGAAGCTGTGTGTCAGACTGAACGTGCCCGAGCAGCCCCAGATTGCCGGCGCGCTCGGCGCTGCCCTGAGCGTAGCAGACAGGGGCAAGCCGGCATGAGTCGAATGCCGCCGGTCCGCTCGCAGAACAGCCTGCTGGAGCTGCTGGCTCTGGGCAGGAGGTGGAACACGTGACCGGCCCGGGCATGCGGGGCGGTCTGTCCTGCGCAGAGAGTCCGGGCTTGGGTCCTACCTTCGCACTCGTAGCACTGTCGTTCGACACCATCCAAAACCTGATGCGCGCCGCGAACTTACTCACGGAGTCAGGATTCCATGTCGAGGTTGCGCCGCGGCGCACTGCCGGATGCGGTGTCGTTCTGCTGCTTACACCTGACAAGACTGCTGCCGGACAGGAGCTGCTCAGGCGCCACGGCCTGGTGCGCTTCAGTGCTGCAGAGTACTCGAAGTCGGACAGGAGGAATGATGTCGACCTGCGGTGAGCCGGGCGTTCTGAGGATCGACGTTCGAGGCCTGGTCTGCCCTGAACCGGTGGTCCGGACCAGGCAGGCGCTGGAGCGAGCCGCACCCGGCGCTACTGTCAAGGTCGTGACCGACAGCCAAGAATCGCGCGACAACATCGTCCGGTTCGCGGAACGTGCCGGACACCATGTTGCGGCATGCCAGGAGGACTCGGGTGTCCATTCGGTCGAGATTCTGAAGGTCGCTGCTGGCCCGGTGTGCGGACCAGCCGCCGCGCATCCTGACTCGGGGATGGTCGTGCTTGTCACGTCCGACCGACTCGGCCGCGGTGACGAACGGCTGGGCAGGCTGCTGATGAGCCTGTTTCTCCGAACGCTTGCCGAGCGTCCGGCCGGACCGGGCTTTCTGCTGCTCGCCAACAACGGAGTCAAGCTGGCCCTGGCCGGGTCTGACGACTTGGCATCGCTTCAGACCCTGGCGAACCGAGGCGTGGACATCATGGTATGCGGGACCTGCCTTGACTTCTTCGGCGAGAAGGAGAACGTCAGGGTCGGCACGGTATCGAACATGTACGAGATCGTCGAGCTGCTCTTCGGCGGTGCCCGCGTTCTGACGCTCTAGCCGGAAAGGAGTTGCCCATGGCACGCCGCCTTCTCGACTATGCCAGGGCCGCCGGCTGAGCGGCCAAGGTGTGCCAGGAAGACCTGGTGCAGGTCCTGCAGCAGCTTCCTGCCTTCCGGCACCCTGACCTGCTTGTCGGCGGCGAGACGTGGGATGATGCCGGAGTGTACCGGCTCGATGAAGACCGGGCCCTGGTGCTGACTGTCGATGTCCTGACCCCGATTGCCGATGACCCGTACGTGTTCGGCCAGATCGCGGCCGCCAACTCGCTTTCCGACGTCTACGCCATGGGGGGCACGCCGCTCGCCGCGCTCTGCATTCTCGGCTACCCGGTCGGCGAGATCGAGAACGAGACGATCCGAGCCGTAATGGCCGGGGCGTGGGACAAGCTGCGTGAAGCCGGCGCGGTTGTTGCCGGCGGCCATACCACCAAGGACATGGAACTGAAGTGCGGTCTGGCCGTCACCGGTGTCGTCAGTCCCGGCCGAGTACTCACCAATGCCGGCGCGAAGCCGGGCGACGTTCTGGTTGTGACCAAGCCGCTGGGCTCGGGCGTCATTGTGACCGCGCTCAGGGCAGGGCTGGTCGGCCAGGGATTGGTCAGCCAGGCGAACGCCGTAATGGTCGAACTCAACCGCACGGCCGCCGAAGTGGCGGCCAAGGTCGGGGTGGACGCGGCAACCGACGTCACCGGCTTCGGGCTGCTCGGCCATGCGTGGGAAATGGCCCAGGCAAGCGGCGTCGACCTCGTCGTGAAGGCGGCCGCGGTACCGCTGATTGCCGGCGCTCTCGACCTTGCCCGACAGGGCCTGTTCCCGGCCGGCTCTCTCAAGAACTACCACTTCCTGGAGCAGCGGGCCGAGTTCGCCGGGTCAGTGCCCGAGGAGCTGCGCATCCTGCTCTGCGATGCCCAGACCTCGGGAGGGCTGCTGTTGGCGGTCCGGTTCGAAAAGGCCGGACTCCTTGTCGATTCGCTGCACGCCGCCGGCGTGCCGCAGGCTGCGATCATCGGCCACGTCTGCGAAGGCCTGGGGAGGATCGCAGCAACCTGATGCCTGGCATTTGCCCGGCCGACCTGCTGCACTATGATTGAGTCGATGGAGCCACCAGAATCCCTGCTCGCAGCCCTGGCGGCCGCGGTCGTCGGTCTCAGGCCGGCCGAGGTCGGTACACTCGCCCGGCGCTGGCTCGACATGAAGCTTCCGCCGGACCAGGCGATAACCGAAGGCCTGGCCCAGGGCATGAAGCGGGTCGGCGAGAAGTTCGCGGCCCGTGAGTATTTCGTGCCCGAGGTGCTGCTGGCGTCCAGGGCGATGTATGCCGGGTTCGACATCCTCAAGGCCGAGCTGGGCTCGGACCGCGAGCCGCGCGGCCGGGTCGCGCTGGGCGTTGTCCAGGGTGACATCCACGATATCGGCAAGAACATCGTCAAGGTCATGGTCCAGGCCGCAGGGTTCGAGGTGGTCGACCTCGGCCGGAACGTGTCCGTGGATACGTTTGTCCGGGCGGCCGGTGAGGGCGTGGGCGTTGTCGGAATGTCGTCGTTGATGACGACGACGATGCCCAACATGGCAAGGGTCATCGAGGCGCTTGACAAGGCCGGTCTGCGCGGCAGTACCCGTACCATCATCGGTGGCGCGCCGGTCAATACGCGCTTCTGCGAGCAGGTGGGGGCGGACGCGTGGGCAGCTGACGCTCACTCCGCGGTCATCGAAATCGAGAAGCTGGCCGCGCGTGGGACATGACCGGATTCGGTCCCAGGAATCCGGATCGTGTTCCAAGCCGGCCGGCAGCGGAACGCGTAGCTTCACTTGTCAGCGGAAAGCCGCCCGCCGAACCGGTCGTGTTCCCGATGGTGGTCGCTGACCATGCGTCGCGAATCGCCGGGTACCCGATTGTCGAATCAGTGACCCAGGCCGATACCCTGGCTCGGGTGTTGTACACTGCCTGGCGCGAGTACGGCTACGACATGGTGATGGTGTTCACCGATACCGTGCTCGAAGCCGAGGCGATGGGAGCCCAGGTCGTCATCTCCGAGGACGAGAACCCGTTTCTGCTTGAGCCTCCCAGGGTCGAGAAGCTCGAGCCGGCAGACCCTGACAAGGACGGCCGGATGCCGGTGGTTTTGGAGGCGACCAGGCAGCTCAGGAAGCTCTTGGGAGACGATGTGCCGGTCATCACCTCGATCAAAGGGCCGTTCTCGGTCGCGGCTTTCCTGTGCGGGATCGAGCGCTTTCTCGAGAGCACGCTGGAGCGGCCAGACGAGGCGCAGGAGTATCTGAGGGTCGCGACCGACAATCAGCTGCGATACGCCGAGGCGGTATTCCGTGCTGGCGGGATTCCGTTCGTCGGTGACCCGGTCGCATCGGGCAGTCTGATCGGGCCGACCCTGTTCCGGAAGTTCGCGCTGCCGGCTTTGGCCGAGCTGGTCGGTCGCATCCGCGGGCTGGGGACGTGGACCGGGGTCCACGTGTGCGGCAACACTGTCGGAATTGTGGCCGACATCTGTGGCAGCGGAGCCGATGTGGTCAGCATAGAAATCGACATGGCGGCAGCGCGCAGGGAGGCCGGGCCGGACAAGGTCCTGATGGGCAGCATTCCGACTTCACTCGTGCTCGAAGGCCCGGCAGACAAGGTCGCTGAGGCGGCGCGTGAAAACCTGGAGGCGGGAGGACCGAACACCATCCTGTCGACCGGCTGCGACGTGCCGCGCGATGCGCCTCCTGAGAACGTCAAGGCGGTCGTCGAGGCGGCGCGCAGAAGGACATGGCGGTGACGACAGTCGCGGTACAGCCGCGCGCCGGACGAAGCCTGCTCTGGGCGCTTCACCCCGGGGTCCTGGTTCGTTCCGACTGCGGCGGGACAGGTCGCTGCGGCAAGTGCCGGGCCACGGTCATCGACGCTGAAGGTCGCAGGGAGGTACTTGCCTGCCAGTACTTCCCGGACCGGCCGGTCACGGTCGAGGTCAGACCATGGGACCCGCTGCGCGGCCGGCGTTCCCCCGAACTGCGGGAGCTTGATCGCAAGCTCAGGGAATTGAGGCGGCCCAGACCCGAGGTCGGGCGCGCGGTGGACTTCGGTACCACCACGATCGCGGTTGCGGCCGTCGATACGGAGAAACACCGGTCGCTCTACCGCTGCGACTTCCTGAACCCGCAGCTCGGACTGGGTTCCGATGTCATGACTAGGATCACCAACCTGGAACTGGTGCAGGGTCTTGACTTTGCCGGGCAACTGCGCGAGCGTCGGTCTCAGGTCAGCCGGCGCCGGGCCGCGGTCGTGACCGCCAACACGGTGATGGCCCATTTCCTCTGGGACCAAAGCCCGGCCGGGCTTGGGTCCTACCCGTACCGGTCCGAGCTCGAACTGGGCCGGCCGATCGCCGGATACAATCGCCGGTTGAGGCAGCGGGTCTGGATGCCTCCGCTCCTCGGCAGCTTCGTCGGCTCGGACTGCACATCGGCAATCGTCGCCTCAGGCCTCACCCGCACAAGACAACTGAGCCTGCTGGTCGATGCCGGCACGAACGGAGAAGTCGTGCTCGGCAACCGGGAGCGGCTGCTGGTCGCTTCGACCTCAGCCGGGCCTGCTTTCGAGGGCGCGGCCCTTGAGTGCGGGGGCCTGGCCGAGATGGGTTCGATCGTGCGGGTGCGGGCCGAAGACGACGGCTACCGAATCGAGACGCTGTACCAGGCCACGCCGAGGTCGATTTGCGGCTCGGGCGTCCTGTCCGCGACACGGGCGGCGCTCAACCGCGCCGACCTGCTGTCGAGCGGCAGGATCGTCTCGTCCGACCGGATAACGTTCTTCACCAACCCGGCCCCGGGCCTGTATGAACTCGATTCGATCTACCTGAGCCAGGCCGACATCAGACAGGTTCAGCTGGCAAAGGCCGCGATAGCCGCTGCCATCCGCCTGCTGCTCGAAGCCTGGCCTGCCCGAGCCGAGGAGGTGGGCCGGATTCATCTGACCGGCCGGTTCGGCGCGAGCGTCGACCCGGTTGACGCTGTCCGCATCGGCCTGCTGCCCGACGTGCCCGCAGCGCGTATCAGGCGCCACCCGAACCTCGCGCTGCTCGGCGCGACCCGCGCGCTGTATCGGCCTGAAGTACGCGCGGCGATGACCGCGGTCCCGGCTGTCTGCACCGAACTGGAACTCAGCAGCCATCCTCGGTTCGAAGAGGCTTTTGTTCAGGCTATGGAGTTCGCGCCGTGGCATTGATTCCAGATGAGCGGTTCGAGGAGCTGCGGGCCGACCGCATCTCGGAACTGGCGCGTCTGCGGCAGGACGGCACCAGGGTGGTCGGGTACTTCTCGTTCTACACCCCGGTCGAGGTCATCAAGGCCTGTGGAGCAGAGCCGGTTCGGTTGAACCGCGGGGGGTTCGAAGCCGAGACGTCCGGCACAAGGCACCTGCGTTCGGACGCGTGCCCGTACTGCCTGAGCTCGATGGGGAATCTCGAACTGGACCCGCTGTACCGGCTGGTGGATGCCGTGGTTTCGGTCAACACCTGCGACATGCTGCGCCGCCTGCCCGAAACAATCCACCGGCAGTCCGGGCTGCCGGTGTACCAGGTCTACATGCCGCGCACGTCCGAGCCGCTGCCGCACCGGGTGGCCGAATTCAGGCGCAATATCGAGTGGCTGGCCGGAGAGATGGAGACTTTCACCGGCACGAAGTTCGAAGAGGAGAAAGCGGTTCTGGAAACCGGGCGGCTCAACCGGGTGCGACAGAGGCTGCGCAGCATTGATCAGACCCGGAAGCAGGACGACCCGAAACTGACCGAGTCCGATGTGCTCAACCTGGTGGCCCTGGCAACTCTGCTCGGTGAAGCAGGCACGGACAATGTCCTGTCCGAAGTTGAGCATGCGGTTTCCGCGGACCATGGCTTGGCTGCGCGTCCGCACCTGACCGGCATTGGCCACCCTCACCCTATTCCTCCCGCTCCAGGGAGAGGGAACGAAAGGGAGGGGGTGTCTGTCCCTTCGGCAATTCACAGCACCCCTGGCCAGGCCAGCGTACGCCGGTACCGGCTTGCGCTTGCAGGAAGCGAGATGGCGGAGCTGGACCGGTGGCTGGTTCATTTGCTGGAGTCGAAAGCGAGTGTTGTCACCGACCTGCTTGATACCGGGACCAGGTGGTTTGAGGACGACATCGAACTTGCTGGAGGTGTGTTTGAGGACCTCGCGCGGTTCTACTACTCCCGAAGTCCTTGCATCACCCGCAGGCCGAACCTGGCAGCATATGTGCTGGCCGGGAAGAAGCTCGATGAATACCGGGTGCAGGGACTGGTGTACAAGACTCTGCTCTACTGCGACCCCTGGGATTTCGAGGCGGTGAGGCTGAGGCAGGAGCTTGAGATACCGATGCTGCATGTTGACGGCAACTACTCTGCGGAGAACCGGGAGCAGTTGCGGACAAGGGTCGAGGCTTTTCTGGAGAGTCTGTGAGAAGAAGGGTCCAAGGGTCCAAGGGTTCGAGCGGTCGAGTAGTGAAGAGGTCGGACAACTCCGGACACGCGACTTGGGAGCGCGCTGGGTCTTTGGTACCCGGTTCCTGGCAGGACCCGGTGGCAGCACGGGTGACGTTTGATGAATGGGGAGAGCTGTTCGAGAAGGTGCCGTCCGAACTGCTGGACCGGTATCACTACTTCCGGCGCGACCAGGAGGAGAGAGGCGGGCTCAAGCCCTGGTCAGCCTACATGTTCCCGCCCCAGACCTTCGCAGTCTACGGCAACAGGCATCTGATGCGGCTGAAGTACGACAACTCACTCGCCGCGCTGCGACTTTGGGGATTCGTCCAGAACGAGACCGAGCGCCTGTTCCGGGCACGGCAGGTCGGGAGAAAGGTTGTCGCGACCATGGGCGATCTGGGCGCAGTGCCTGTTCTCGTCAACTCGTTCCCAGAGCTGGTGGCGTTCTACCCTGACTGCATCTGGTGGACGCCGTTCACGATGGAGTCGAATGTGCTGTTCGACGCCGCGGCAGAGCTCGGGATCGGAGATGCGAGCTGTTTCTCCCGCGCCGCGCTGGGAGCGTTCGCCAAGCACGCCTACTTCCCGGACCCTGACCTTGTCATCGCCTCGACCGGGGCTTCGTGCGACGACTACTCGGGAGTCGAGCAGCTGGCAGAGCGTTTCTCATCCGGGATGCTGTGGGTCGAGTCGCCGATGCGGCGTGAGAGCCTGGCCTGCCACACATGCGGCCCGGAACTCGCAAAGACGCATGACACCGGCATGCCCTATGACCCGGATTCACTCGAACTGCTGGTGCTCGAGTACCGGCGGG
>CP070680.1:591302-594595 GCA_020352555.1 Caldifarciminota bacterium
CTAGGATAGTGCCGGTGCTGGAACACTGCCTCGCCACCCCCGACACGAATCTCAGTCTAAGAGTACCGTTGCCCGTACGCACGATTGACACATGTTGTCGATGGTGAAATTCCAACGTAGGTTGTTCCCAGAGCGTCGCTATCGACTGCCGCTGAAATGGGTACTTTTGGCAGTAATGGCGGGTCTAATTGCGCTCGTCTACTGGGCGGCGCGCAGGATGTTCATTTGAGGACTGCAACAGCGCAACGAGGAGCCAGATGATGACCAAACTGCATTTCAACTACAAGGACGTCTTCCGTGCCCTCCGGGTCGGGTTCTCGGCCAAGAAGGTATGGGTGATGTTCGTGGGCACGTTCGTGGGGGCTGCCGGGTACTCGGTGCTGACCTACCTGGCATACATCGTGTCCGGCAACGAGTTCATCACCGTATGGGAGAACTACCGTCTCCTGCCGTTTCCGGAGCCCAAGATATGGCCGTTCCCATGGTTCTCGTGGATCATCTACGGCCTGGGCGCTGTCTGGTTCGTGATCTGCTGCCTGGTGGCAGGAACCGCTGTCTCCAAGGTCGCCTACGAACAGCTGAGGGGCGACGAGTTCTACGAGTCCCGGGAAGCGTTCAAGTTCGCTTTCCGCAACTTGGGCGCAGTACTTGCCAGCCCCCTGCTTCTGCTGGCCTTCGTGGCCATCATCGTCGTTGGCGGTTTGGTACTTAGCCTGCTGGGCGCCATTCCGTTCTTCGGCGAGATGTTCGTCGGACTGATGGCTCTGCCGGCCTTCGCGGCCGGCATGTTCATCGTCTACCTAGTTGTGGTGCTGGGGTTCTGCCTGCTCTTAGCTCCAGGCGTTGTCGGCTCGACGCGGAACGACACCTTCGACACTCTGTTCGAAGTGTTCTCGTGCGTCAATGAGCAACCTGGCAGGTCAATCTGGTACCTTGCGACTGTCGGCGTACTGGCCGACCTCGGCGCGTTCGTGCTAGCGGCGGCTTCAAGTGCGGCTGGTCGCGTAGCCTACCTGGTCGTACGCATCTTCTCAGGACCGAAACTGGCCGATGTCCTAGCCAACGCTGGATTCTACTTCAAGATAAACCTACCTGGGTGGTGCCCTCGGGCGATCAGAGACACGGTCGTCTGGTTTTTCGACAGCCTTGGTCTGTCACAAGCCTACATGCCAACCGAGTATGTCGCCCAAGGTTGGAGTATCGACGCAGCATCGGTCTTGATTGCGGTCGCTATCTACGTCATCGCCCTGATGGTAGCATCCTACGGTCTGTCCATTTGGTACTCAGGAACCGTGCTTTCGTACTCTGTGCTCGCGAAGAAGAAGGACGACAAGAATATCCTCGAACTGCCGGACAACGATGAGGATCTCATCGAGCCAGTGGTGCCCAAGCCTGACTACCTGAAGACCGGCGGCGTGCCCACGTTCGAGGACAAGACAGCCGCGACGGCCGAAACCACCGCAGAGAGCGAGACGGCGAAAGACAAGGAACCGCCCAAGGGGCCGGGGACACGGACGTAGCAGGCGCCCAGGCATAAGTCTCTTTCAGCAAAGAGCTTAGCGCACTCTATCTCAGCAGCAGCGTGAGGTCTGTCAAGGTTCTTGTCCAGGGCCAAGTCCAGGGGCTTGGATTCCGTCCCTATGTCTACCGGCTTGCGAAATCAAGGGGGGTGTTCGGTACTGTGTCGAACTCATCGCGCGGAGTCGAAATCATCGCCCAAGGGCCAAATACACGAGCCTTCGTCCGGGACCTTCGGAGAAACGCTCCCCCGCTTGCTCGGATCGCTCGCTTCAGAGTAGTCGAGTTCGACGCACCAAGGCTTTCGGATTTCAAGATTGTGCGCAGCCGCAAGGACTCCGCCCTCGGGGTCGATGTCCTCCCTGACATTTCCGTCTGCCCCGAGTGTCGGAGCGAGCTTCTCGACCCAAGGGATCGTCGTTACCGGTACCCGTTCATCAACTGCACTCAATGCGGTCCCCGATACACCATCATCGAGTCCCTGCCCTACGACCGGACGCAGACAACCATGAAGCGTTTCCCGATGTGTCCAGACTGCAGCCGGGAATATTCTGACCCGACCGATCGCCGGTTCCACGCCCAGCCGGACGCCTGCGCAGAGTGCGGCCCCCGAGTCAGTCTTCTCGACACAAAGGGAACTCTAGTTGCTGCCGATGCGATCAGCGTGGCCGCTGAAGTACTTGACAGAGGCAAGATCCTGGCAATAAAGAGCCTGGGCGGATACCAACTAGCGTGTGACGCTACGGATGACCGTGCGGTCCGGCTGCTGCGACGCCGCAAGGGAAGGCCGTCAAAGCCGCTAGCAATCATGTGCCGCAACGTCCGTACAGCAAGGGGGCTGTGCCGGGTCAACAGAGCGAGCCGCGTGCTACTGGCCTCACCTGCAGCGCCAATTGTCCTGATGCCGAAAGGGCCGAAACCACATACCCGCCTTTCTCCGATGATTGCCCCTGGCAACAACTGCTATGGCGTGATGATGGCCTATACACCGCTACACGTGCTCCTGCTGGACGAACTGATGCGCAGGTCTGGATGCGAACCGGTCTTGGTCATGAGCAGCGCCAATCGCAGCGACGAACCGATTGCGGCAAGTGAAGAGGAGGTGCTGGCCGATCTGGCTGGCATCTTCGACTTCATACTGACCCATGACCGGCCGATCGCCAATCGCTGTGACGACTCTGTCGTCCTAGGCACGGATGAGGCGATAACGTCCCGCCGTGCAAGAGGTTACGCGCCGCAGCCGATTGTGCTGGACCGTCCGTTTCACGTGAAACAGGCGGTGCTCGCGCTGGGAGGCGAACTGCGCAACTGCTTTGCCTTAGCCAAGAGAGACAAGGCCTATCTGAGTCCTCATATCGGCGACGTTTCCTCACCCCGTGGCGAGGATTTTCTACACAAGACCCTTGATCGGTACTTAGAATGGACGGGCGGAACCCGCCCTGGGGCAATCGCCTGTGATCTCCATCCAGACTATGCTTCCACACGCTTGGCCGAACGACTGAGCCGCAGAATCAACACCCCGCTCTACCGGGTCCAGCATCACTACGCCCACATCGTATCAGTGATGGCCGAACGCGGCTTGCGTGGACCTGTCCTTGGCCTCGCCTGCGACGGTACGGGGTTCGGCTTGGATGGAGCTGTATGGGGCTGTGAGTTCCTGCTGATCAAGCCCGACCTAAGTTGGACAAGGGTCGGGCATCTGGGCTACCTGAAGTTGACCGAGGCCGGAGGCGTCTTGGCGAACCCGTCCCGCGTGGCCACTGGGTACCTGCTGC
>CP070680.1:594695-601766 GCA_020352555.1 Caldifarciminota bacterium
CCGGAGTTGGCGTACTCGCCGTAGCCTTGGACGTCGAAGTCGGCGACACCGTCGGTTATCGGGTGGCTGCTGTTCGTGATCCGGACCTGGTCCTCGGTCACGAAGGCGCTGCCATCGACACACGACACCGCCATCGCCGAGTCCATCGGCGACCAGGCGCCCGCGCCATAGTACACGGCACGGACCACCCAGCCGGTCGTCACCAACCCGCCTCCGCTGCGCACCCAGTCCAGCAGCGCGTCGTCGTAGAACGAGTGGTCGTAGTCGCCGAAGACACCCGACGCCCCGGTCACGACCACGTCGTAGTTGGCGAGCTCGGGCAGCTCGTCGATGTCCACGCCGGAGACGATCGAGCCGGTCCAGCCCCAGACGTCGCAGAGCGAGTCGAGCGCGTAGCAGGCGTTCGGCGGCGTCCGGCCGATTGAGCCCTCGGGGAGTTCGATCGCCACCCGCATCACGCTGGCCGACGCCATCGTCACCCGGACGAGCGTGTCGTTCATCCGGTTCTCGTCCGGCGGGCAGTTGTGCCACATCGCGACTTCGTAGTACGTGCTCTCCGGACCGACATTCCAGTCCGGGAACTGGAAAATGCGGGTCTGGCCGATGCCCACCGAGTCCACGCTCAACGTATCGCTGTAGACGGTCGAGCCGGCCGAGTCGATGGCGCAGTACGCCGTGAACCCGGTCTCGGCAAAGTCTCCGGTGTTCTCCAGAATCACCGCCGGCGTGAACGGCAGGTTGGCCCTCACCTGGGAGCCGACGTTCATCCCGGCAACCGCCACGTCGTGGCCGCGCGTCGTCGTGACGGTCTTCACCGTGTCGTTGCGGCGGTTGGTGTCGTTGGGCAGCGTGTGCCAGAAGGTCAGGTCGTAAGTCTGGCTCCCCGGCCCCGGCGTCCAGTTCGGGAACACCGCGGTGTCCCTCCCCGCACTGTCCAGGCTCAACGTCACCGTCTGCAGGTACACCTGGGTCCCCATCGAGTCGATCCTGCACGCCACCGGCACGCTCGGCTCGACGTACGTCCCCCGGTTCCGCACCACCACCGTCGGCGCCAGCGGCGTGTTCGGCTCGATCCTCGAAACCGGGGCCAGCACCTGCCCCATCGCGACATCGTGCCGCGGCCCGGGCAAGGGCGTGTTCGCGATGCACAGCATCGCGTCGATCCTGCCGGTGCCGAACGTGTTGTTCTTCGGCTGCGTGCCCAGGGGCTCGACCGAGTTCTCCATTATCTCGTCCACTTCCTCGGGCAGGAGAGTCGGGTTCTTCTCCAGCATCAGCGCGCAAACCCCGGCCGCACAGGGCGTAGCCATCGATGTACCGGACATCTGGGTGTAACCGCCACCCAGTTGGGTCGAGACCACATCTACACCGGGCGCGCTGAAGTCAGGCTTCAGAAGCCCGGGCGGGTACGGGTAGTCGAAGTACGGATCGATCGTGTCCCAGGTGACCGGGCCCCATGAGCTGAAACTCGCGATGCTGTCGGTGCTGTCGGTCGCCCCAATCGCGATGGCACCGGAGAGACCACCGGTGGTGTCGCTCGGGTGCTGCCACGGGCTGGGGCAGTTCCCAGGGCAGCGCACGTTCAGGGGCGGCATGCTCGACCCTTCGTTGCCCGCGCAGATGAAGTACGGCAGCCCCGCAGCCGCCACGTTGGTCACGCACTGTCGCCACAAGGCCTGCCGCGGGCTCCACAGCCAGATCACCCATCCCAGGCTCATCGTCAGCAGGTCTGCATGGTTCTCCGGCGAACGCGGCGGCGCCACGCAGAACTGCATCGAGTTCATCACCGTGTTCTCGGCAACCGTGTCAGGATACGGCGGATTCAGACTCGTCTTGGCCCGGCACGACATCACCAGCGAGTTCGGCGCCATCCCGGTCGTGTCTCCACCGGTCCCGTCGCCCGAGTGCGTGCCGCAGGTGTGCGTGCCGTGTCCGCGGCTGTCCATCGGGTCGTCGTCGTCGTTCTCAAAGTCCCAGCCGTTGTGGTCGTAGTTCGGGTCGGTCCACAGGTGGTCGGCCAGGTCAGGATGGGTATAGTCGCACCCGCTGTCGATGTTCCCGACCACGACTCCGGCACCGGTGTACCCGTGCACCCACCAGACGCTGTCGGCCTTGACCTTGCTCACGTTCCACTCGATGCCGAACGCCTCATCGGTCACGTCCCGAACCGTGGGCTCGACCGCCAGCGCATTCCGAGTGGGAATCAGGTCCCACTGCACGAACCACACCTCGTCCCGCTGCGCCACCCGCTCGATGATACCGGGAACAGCCTCGCAGTAGACCGCGTTGGCAATCCACATCGGCCTGATGTTGGCAACGTCGCCGTCGGCCTCGGCCGCCCGCAGCTCGGCCAGGAGCGGTGCCTGGGTCCGCTCGGCGATCTCCTTGGCTGAGCTGACCGTCTTTTCCCAGCGCTGCTGCTTGTCCTTGATGGTCCTGATGATGTGCTCGCCGTCGAGTTGCTCGTTCAGCGCTATCATCACCCCGAGCTTCTCGCCGTCCGAGGCCTTCTGCATCTGCTCCAGCAACGCCGGCTCAACCGGTGCGGCCGTGGCCGTGACCGCGAGAACCGCGACGCATGCAAGAACGAATCTGCTCACACGAACCTCCTTTGTGTCCGGTGGACGGGCTGTTGAGTATTCGACACTCGGACCATTGTGTCCACGCCCTGCCCGCCGTCAAGACCACGGGCAGGCCAAAGCCCGCCCGTCATGCATGCAGTTCCCGTCCTAGCGGACCACCAGCTTCCTGGTATCGGTCCGGTCCTCGGTCTTGAAACGGCAGAAGTAGACCCCGGCCGGGACCTGTTGTCCGGCGTCGTCCGCACGGTTCCAGGTCACCGCGTTCTGCCCTGCCTGCTCAAGCCCGGACACGAGGGTCCTGGTCTTCTTACCCCCAATGTCGTAGACACCAAGCTCGACCCAGGTCTGGCTCGGCACCGCGTACCGGACCACGGTCCGGCCTGTGAGCGGGTTGGGCCAGGCCTGAACCTGCAGGTCCGGGCCGTTCCCATGTCCGCCCTGATTCATGCCTGACGGTGCGCAACGCGCGAGACAAGCCAGTGTCGCAATCATCGACTTCGTGACGTCGGCTGCATAGGGCATGACCAGCAGGCCCAGCGTATCGCCCGGAGTATGGTACGCCGGGTTGAACTCACGCTCGACAACCGACACTGCCCGATACCCTGCATCCCAGAACGGGTTGCAGTCCCAGTACCGCATGCCCGGGTCGACGATCTTGCGGACCCCGAGCCCGGGCACGTATTCCATGGCGATGGCGGCAAAGCTGTCTGCCAGCCCTTCAGAGCCGGAGTCTGAAATGACGTCTATCGCCCATTCCTGCTCGCGGAATCCGATCATGTCGAGGTTCACCAGCCCGGCAATGTTCGGCCGCGCCGGCAGGATGTACCTGACATACTCGGTGCTGCCGATGAAGTTCTGCTCTTCTCCTGAGAATGCCGCAAGCACAATGCTCGTCTCGAACGCGCGAATGCCCAGGACCCTGGCCGCCTCGACAAGGGCCGCGACCCCGCTCGCGTCGTCGTCCGCACCGGGCGCGACCTGGCAGGGGTCGGTCGAGTAGCTGTCAAAGTGCGCTGACGCCATCCAGATGGTGTCAGGTCCGGACCTGCCCTGAATCCGGCCCAGGACATTCCTCCACGTGTATGACTTTCTCGGGCTGTGCCCGGTCCAGCTCGCGCCCTGGTCCGTGGTCACAAGAACTGTGTCGCGCTCTCCGGCTACCCAGACATTCAGCGAGTCTGCAACCGCAAGCACGGCCAGGCTGCGGGCACCCAGACTGCGGCCTGACCACGATTCGCCCGCATCAGAAGTGTGATACACGAATCCCGAGTCACCCGCGCACCAGCCCTGCCCGGAATCAAGGAATCCGACATCGCGCAGTGCGAAGCCGGTGTCAGGCGAGCACTCGGTCCAGGCCAGTCCCGCGTCCGTGGTGCGGAACACCTTCGGCCGTCCGGATGAATCGCCGCCAGCTACCCACCCGAAGCAGGAGTCGGTGAAACTCACGCCGCTGAGCCGGCCCTGGAAGCGCATCTGCACAGCCCAGCTTGCCCCGCTGTCGCTCGAGTAGAGGACCACTGCCTGGCCTGAGGAGTGCTCCTTGCCCACAGCCCATCCACAGGTGCTGTTCACGAAACTGAGGTCGCGCAGCTCCCCGGCCGAACCGGTGGTCCAGGACCTCCACGACCGTCCGCGGTTGGTCGTGCGGACCACGAATCCGGAGTCATCCTTCGAGCCGGCTGCCCAACCCAGGTCCGGGTCCAGGAATAGGACCTTGTTCAGCCTGGCCTGCTCAAATCCTGTCTGCACAATCCAGCTCTGCCCGGCGTCGGATGTGTGAAGGATGACTGCGCTGTTCCCGAACACCGAACGACCTGTCAACCAGCCGTGCACAGAATCCGGGAACGCAAGACCGAACAGTTGATGGTAATCCAGACCCAGTAGCTCGCGCCATGACTCGCCCTGGTCGCTCGTATGCAGCAGCGTACCCAGAGTGTCCACCAGCCAGCCGCTGCCTTCAGGCAGCATGCAGAGTTCTGCGGCAAACGCCGGAATCGAGTAGCTGTGGCATTCGGCCTCGATTCCTGCTTCACCGAACCGGCGCAGGATGTAGTCGCCTGCCAGGCTGCAGCCCTGAGCATAGGAGTACCGGGTGGTGAATTCCTGCAGCGCCTGGATCGTGTTGCTGATGCTGTCTGCCGACACCTGAGACAGAATCTCCCTGACGACAGAGTCCGAACCCGGCACCTCAGGACCGCCGGCCAGCAGAACCGTCAGCAGCACGGCAGAGCCCATGTCAAGAGTCTGACCCCGGCCCCTGCCCTGGTCAAGAACAAGCCGGTGCCTGGCCCGGGTCTTGAGTGTGTCGAGAAGACCGCAGGACAGCAACATGGGCAGGCCTGTGGCCTGCCCATGTTGCTTGAGTGAGTCGTTCTACTCGACGACCACCTTCCGCGTCTGGACCTCTTCTCCGGTCTCGAAACGGCAGAAGTAGACTCCGGCCGGGACCCGGCGCCCGGCGTCGTCGGTACGGTTCCAGGTCACCGCTTTCTGCCCTGCCTGCTCAAGCCCGGACACGAGGGTCCTGGTCTTCTGGCCTGCCAGGTCGTACACCGCAAGCGACACGTTGCCCGGCCTGGCCAGACTGTACCTGACCACCGCCTGGCCTGTGAACGGGTTGGGCCGGATGCCGGTGACGCCGGTGCGCGCCGGCACCAATGACTTGGCCGCGTCTGCCACACCCACGCCCGGCCCTGATGCCGCCCACTTGATGGACTGGAGCAGCAGGCGCTTGGCATTGCCGTCCCTGAAGTAGGGCTCGGTCTGGTGGCTCGCAAAGTCGGCAAAGTACGCAGGCCCGAGGTACACCGAACGACCGTCGCCCAGCAGCTTGTACGCGATCGACGGCTTGCCCGGGTTGTCGGTGTAGTCGCCCAGCATCACCGCATCGTCCCACAGCCCGCCCTGCGGGTACTCTCCGTAGTCCTGGACCATGAACTGGTTGACACCATTGGTTATCTCGTGGTCGTTGCTCAGCGGCCTTACCTGGCCCGAGCTCACGTAGGCGTATTCGCGGTTGCACTTCGCCGCGCTGACCGAGTCCATCGGCGAGCCGGGGCCCGGCCCGTTGTAGATGCCGTACACCAGCCAGCCCAGGCCCACGAACCCGCCGCCGCGCTTGAGCCATTTGAGCAAAGCGTCGTCGTAGTGCGCGAAGTCGTTGTCCGAAAACCCGTCGTCCCCGGTCACCACCACGTCGTAGTTCATCAGCTCGTCCCACTCGTCGAGCTCGGTCCCGTCCACCAGACCTCCGCCCCAGCCTTCTCCGACCCGCATGCTGTCGATGGCGTAGCAGGCATTGGGCTCGTTGCGGCCGCGCGACCCGGCAGCTATCTCGATAGCGATCCTCAGCATGCCGAGCGAAGACCTGGTCTGTGCTGAAAGCGAGTCGTTGGTCGGGTTGCCGTCACCGGTCACGTCGTGGTACATCTTGAAACCGTACTCGGCACCGTCCGGCCCGACCATCCACGCCGGGAACGAGACGGTCTTGGTCTCGAGCCTGCGCAGGGTATCGACCTCGACCAGTTCGCGGTAGATTTCGTCGCCGGAAGAGTCGATGACGCAGTGCACCAGGAAATCGTAGGCGTCGTACCCGCCGACGTTTTCGATCGTGATGATCGGGATGAACCAGCGGGCTGACCTGATGACAGAGTCGACATTGATGTTGGTGGTCGCGACGTCGGTGTGCAGGGTCCAGGTCGAGGACCGCGCGGTGTCGTTGCGCGAGATGGTGTCCGGCGGGTGTGCGTGCCAGAAGGTCAGTTCATAGGTCTGGCCTCCCGGTCCGGCATTCCATATCGAGAACTCGAGCGTGTCCAGCTCCGCGCTGTCGAGCGTAACCAAAGTGCTGTCTCTGAACACCGGCGTACCTGCAGAATCCACCAGGCAGAACACCTGCACGTCCTGCTCCAGGTAGTCGCCCTTGTTCTGGACGATGACGACCGGAGACAGCTGCTCCTCGGGCATGATCGTGTCCGGCGGTGCCAGCACTCTGCCCATCCCGATGTCGTGCCTCGGGCCAGGGTATGGCGTGTTCTCGATGCACAGCATCGCGTCGATCCGTCCGGTGCCGAAGGTGTTATTCTTCGGAGGCGTGCCCAGAGGAAGCACCGAACTCTGCATAATCCGGTCGACCTCCTCTGGCAGCAGGTCCGGGTTCTTCTCCAGCATCAGGGCGCAGACTCCGGCGGCGCACGGCGTTGCCATCGACGTCCCGGACATCTGGGTGTACCCTCCGCCCCTCCGGGTCGAAGTCACGTTCACGCCCGGGGCCGAGAAGTCGGGCTTCAAGAGCCCGGGCGGGTACGGGTAGTCGAAATACGGGTCGATCGTGTCCCAGCTCACCGGGCCGCGCGAGCTGAAGTTCGCAATGCTGTCCTGGTTGTCGGTCGCGCCGATCGATATCGAGCCGCCCAGCCCGCCCGACTCTGCCGCCGGATGGTGCCAGGGGCTCGGCACGTTGCCCGGGCAGCGCAGGCTCCAAGGAGGC
>CP070680.1:601866-614013 GCA_020352555.1 Caldifarciminota bacterium
GGCCGAGCGTGAATCCCTGGTCCGGGTTGAGCATATACCCGCCTTCGACCGCTTCTTTCTTGAGCCGTTCGTAGAGCTTGCGGACTTCCGCGCTGAACTCGGCCATTATCCCAGCAGCTCTGAGATGCGGTCCTCGTCGAACCCGGCTACTACCTCACCGTCTATTTCGATGGTCGGGAAGCTGCCGCGCGGGTTGAGTTCGCGCACCTTGGCGGTCACCTGGGCGCGCTCGTCGCCTTCGCACTGGTCCACGTAGATGAACCTGTAGCCGACCTGCTTGGAGTCGAGCAGTTCCTTGGTCCTGCGGCACCAGCCGCAGGTCGACAGCGCGTAGAGGGTGATGTCGTGGTCCTGGTTGGTTCCTTGGACAATGGTGAATCCCATCTTATCCTCCCTGGTTCTGGTCGCCGGATGCACCGCACTCCGGGCATTCCTTTGAATCTTTGGGCAGGGGCTTGCCGCATTCCGGGCAGAGCGTCACCTGGACCCCGCAGGGCTGGCACAGGTCTTCGAGCACAGGCGTGTCGCAGTAGGGACAGCGGCATTCGGATTTCTTCTTGTCGCTCATTTCTCGTCCCCGCTGTCCGCCGACCGCGCACCGGGAGGGGAAGTCTCTTGTTTCTGCCGCTCCGTTCCCTCGGCTTCAAGGGGGAGGGAGGGGTGAGGGTGGTCGGTCCGCTTCTCCTGGTAGTTGCGGATGGCGGCGTGGAGCGCGTCCGCGCCCAGGTTCGAGCAGTGGAGCTTGTTCGGAGGCAGGCCGCCGAGTTCTTTGGCCACGTCGGCATTGGATATCGCAAGCGCCTGCTCGACCGTCTTGCCGATCGCCATCTCGCTGACCATCGAGGAGACCGCGATGGCGGCGCCGCAGCCGAAGGTCTTGAACTTGACGTCGGTGAGCACGTTGTCCTTGACCTTTACGTAGAAGGTCATCATGTCGCCGCAGACCGGGTTGCCGATTTCGCCGACGCCGTCAGGGTCCTCGATCTCGCCGACGTTGCGCGGGCTGCGGAAATGGTCCATCACCTTCTCAGAATACATCACCGGTCTCCGTGACAGGACTGGTCATGGGTTTCATAAGGGTCCTCGCCTTTCTGGAATCTCGCATAAAGGGGCGACATCGCCCGCAGCCGCTCGATGATGGGCGGCAGGACGTCGATGAAACGGCCGACCTGTTCTTCGGTCGAGTCCTTGCCCAGGGTCAGGACGAGCGAGGACTGGGCCTTGCCGACGTGCAGGCCGATGGCCAGCAGGACGTGGGAGGCCTTGAGGGTCTTGGCTGTGCAGGCCGAGCCGGATGCGGTGGCAAAGCCCTGGTCGTTGAGGAACAGGAGCATGGCTTCGCCTTCGACGAATTCTATGCAGACGCTGAAATGGCCGGGCAGCCTCTTGTCCGGGTGCCCGGTGAGCACGACGTGCTCGAGCCTTTCGGGCAGTTCCTGCCTGAGCCGGTCGGACAGGGCTTTCATCCGGGCTGACCATTCGGGCAGCTCCCTTGCCGCCACTTCTGCCGCAGCGCCCATTGCCGCGATGCCGGGCACGTTCTCTGTTCCCGCGCGCTTGCCTTTCTCCTGGATACCGCCGTGGACCAGGGACACAGGGCGTGCGCCCTGTCTGAGATAGAGCGCGGCCGCGCCTTTGGGCCCGTAGATCGACTGGGCTGCGAACGAGTAGGCGTCTGTGCCAAGCGCCTGGACATCGACCGGTATGCGGCCGACAGCAGCGGTGCCGTCGGAATGGAACAGCGCGCCGTGCTCGTGCGCGACCTTTGCCAGGGCGGCGATTTCCTGGATCGTGCCGATTTCGTTGCTCGCGTGCTGGATCGAGACCAGGATGGTTTCGACGCGCAGGGCTTTGTCCAGTTCGTCGGGAGAAACCAGGCCGTGCTCGTCCACTCCGAGCTCGGTGAGCTCGAACCCGAGCTTGGCCAGGGCCCGGGCCGGCTCGAGCACTGACTGGTGCTCGATTGCGGACACGACGATATGTCGGCCTTTGTGCTTGAGCGCCTGGGCAAGGCCTTTGAGCGCGAGGTTGCTTGCTTCGGATGCGGTGGCGGTGAACACGATGCGGTTGGCAGAGCCGGCGTTGAGCAGTCGGGCGACCTGTTCGCGGGCCTTGTCCACGGCTTCTCGCGGCTTCTGTCCGAGCGTGTGCAGGCTCTGGGGATTGCCGTACTCGGATTCGAGGAACGGCATCATGGCGGCCAGGGCTTCGGGCAGGAGCGGTGTTGCCGACGCGTGGTCGAAGTTCACGACTTTCATAAGTCTACCTCATCCTGTTAGACAGGAGCGGTACGGGGCCGGTTCTTCACATCCGGTCTGGGACTTCGATGCCCAAGAGCCAGAGCCCGTTGCGCAGCGTGGCCCCAGTCATCTCGACCAGGTAGAGCCTGGTGCGCAGCAGGTCCTGGGAGTCGGCCTTGAGCACAGGCACGTTGTTGTAGAAAGACGAGAAGCTCTGGGACAGCTTGTACAGCCGGCCGGCGATGCGGTGAGGCTCATGGTTCGTGCCGGCGGCAAGCACCGCTTCGGGGAAGCGCGCGATCTGGCGCAGGAGCTCGACCTCGTCAGGGTGGATTAGCAGACCTGGGTCGGGCCGGCTTTTGAGCGCTGGTTTGCCGGCCTTGTTCAATATCGACCGGCAACGGGTGTGGGCGTACTGGAGATACGGGGCAGAATCGCCGTCCAAGGCCAGCATCTTGTCCCAGTCGAACACCACTTCCTTGACCCGGCTCTGGGACAGGTCGGCGTATTTGATGGCGCCGATGCCGACGATGCGGGCGAGTTCTTCTTTCTCGTCATCGGGCATGTCGCGGTCCTCGACGATCCTGCGGGCGCGGCGGATAGCTTCGATAATGACGTCTTCGAGGAACACGACACGGCCTTCGCGGGTCGACATCCGACCTTCTGGCAGGCGGACCAGGCCGAAAGAGACGTGGACGCAGGGGGTGCGGCGGCCCAGCAGCCTGAGCGCGGCATTGAACTGCCTGAAGTAGAAGGTCTGTTCGTTGCCGACCACGTAGAGGATCTGCTCGGGATTCCAGTTCTCGATCCGGTACTCGGCGGTGGCGATTTCGCGGGTGGCGTAGAGGCTGGTGCCGTCAGATTTCTGGAGGATGAGGGGCGTGTCGATGCCGGCACTGTCGAGCGGGATCAGGACCACGCGCTCGTCCCGGGCCACGTCATCCTCGCCGTTGCCCGCGGGTTCGAGCGGATGCTCGCGCTTCGCGACACCGCGGTCCAGGGCGTGCCTGACCAGCGGTTCGAGCCGGTCGGCGTAGAAGCTCTCGCCCAGCGTGCTGTCGAACTCGACCCCGAGCAGGTCGTAGATCCGCTGGAACTCGGCGCTGCTGAGTTCGACAAAGCGCCGCCAGACCCGGGTTGCCGCCTGGTCCTTGTTCTCAAGCCGGCGGAACCAGTCCCTGGCCCGGTCATCGAGCGCGGGATTGACCTTGGCCTCTTCGTGAAAACGGACGTACAGGTCGAGCAGGTACCGGGTCGGGTGCTCTTTGAAAAGTTCTTCCCGGCCCCAGATCTCCCAGGCTTCGAGCAGCTTGCCGAACTGGGTGCCCCAGTCGCCGAGGTGGTTGTCGCCGACCAGGAAGTAGCCGAGCCAGGACAGAATCCGGTGCAGTGAGTGGCCGATGACGGTCGAGCGCAGGTGGCCGACCGAGAACGGCTTGGCGATGTTCGGGGAAGAGTAGTCGATGACAATGGTCTTGCCCTGGCCGAGCGTGGACTTGCCGTAGCCCTCAGGCTCGATCTGGAAGTCGCGGACCACCGAGCGGGCGAACCGGACCGGGTTGAAGCGGAAGTTGAGATAGCCCTGGGCCGCCTCGACCTGGCGGAACAGGGTGTGGGAGAGGTCAAGCTTCGAGGCGAGCTCTCGGGCCAGGGCGACCGGGTCAGCGCCGGCGTCTTTGGCGGCACGGAACAGCGGGACCGCCAGGTCGGCGTGGACTTCTGCTTCGACGTCGCGGACTTCGTCGGGCCTGACCTTCAAGCCCTGTGTTTCGACGAGACGGACGATCTGGCTGCGGGCCTTGGTCAGGGTGTAGACCGGCACGGGCAGGGGGTCTGCCAGTCCTGCGGCAGAATCATTCATTGGTCCGGCTGTCCCAGGGCTTTGCCGAACGCATCATAGGCGTCCTGGGTGAAGAGCACGAGTCTGACTTCGGCCGGGTGCTGATTCGTCCGGGCATGGGCCTTGACGGCTTCGAGCATGGCGCCGGCCGCTTCATTCAAACCGAACCCGCCGACCCCGGTGCCGAGCGCGGGAAACGCGACCGAGTCCAGCTCAAGCCGTGCCGCTTCGGCGAGAGCAGACGCCGTCGCCCTGAAGATGAGTCCGCGGTCGGTTGCGAGGTCCTGGCCCATGACCGCGGCGTGGATGCAGTAGCGGGCCGCCAGGCGGCCGGCGCTGGTGGTGACCGCATTGCCGGGTTCGACCGGACCCTTGGCCATGGCCTGGGTTTCGATCTCGCTGCCGCCCGCACGCTTGATCGCGCCGGCAACGCCGCCGCCCATCCAGAACCGGTTGTTGGCGGCATTGACCAGCGCGTCGACTTTCTGAGTCGTGATGTCGCCTTTCACCACCAGGACCCTGGTCAAGCCGAACGCCGCGGACCGAGGATCACTCATGAGACCTGAGTACCTCCAGCAAGGCTTCCGGCGTGTCGGCCCGGCCGAGTTCAGACCGGACGTCCTGCCTGCGCAGGAGCTTGGACACTCGGGCCAGGGTCATGATGTACTCGGTCTTGCGGTCTTCGGGCGCCACGATGAGAAAGACAAGGTGGCAGGGCTTGCTGTCGAGGCTGTTGAAGTCCACGCCTTTGTCCGAGCGGCCGAACGCCAGAGCGGTCCTGCGCACGGCCAAAGTCCGGGCATGGGGCAGGGCGACACCCATGCCGATGCCGGTGCTTTCGAGGTTCTCCCGGCGCAGGATGGCTTCGAGCAGGGCCTTTTCGTCCGCCACCACGTCGGTGCCAAGGAGCCTGGTGAGTTCCCTTATCACTGCGACTTTTTCCGTCGATTCGAGCTGGAGCACTACCGCCTCGGCCGGCAACAGCTCGTGGATTCTGCTCATTCTTCCTCCATGGAATCGCGCCCTTCGTTCTGCGCTGGATCGCTCTTGGGTCGTGGCCGGGTGCTGCCGACCAGCTCGACCTCGCAGTCGATGCGGCCAATCAGTTCTGCAATCGGAAGCCGGGACGCGGCGTCGAGCAACAGAGTGTCTACCTCGTAGGATTCGGCCAGGTCCAGCAGCCGGCCGAGCGGCTCGCCCTGCTCGAGCAAGAGCGACACCTTGACGTCCCGGCTGAAGGCTTCTTCCTCGACTTCGTAAAGCCTTGCCCAGGCCGCTTCTTCGAGCTCGGACATGTGCTGGTCCCGGCCAGGTCCGGCTGGGGCCTGGTCTTCGTTGATGATGCTGACCGCGATGACCCGGGCCGCGAGCTCTCGGGCAAGGGTCAATGTCCGTTCGAGCGACCGCCCGACCGGCACACGGTCCTCGACCAGCAGCATCAGTCTCCGGGTGTCGTTCATTTGCCGACACAGAACCGGGCGAATACCCGGTCAAGGATGTCGCCGTCTGCAGCAGCCGGGTCGATGCGGCCGAGTGCTTCCATTGCCGCGTGCAGCTCGAATGCCGAAGTCTCAACGTCCGGGGCCTGGGAGCTGCGCAGGACCGCGCTTCGGGTTTCGGCAAGGGCTTGTGCCTGGCGTGCGCCCGAAAACGCGGCATCGGCACCTGGCAGCAGACGACGTGCTAGCAGCCGCTTGAGACCGGCAACGTTCGCCCCGGTCCGCGCCGAGAGCTCGACGCAGGACCGGGTCTTTCCGTTCAGGAACCCGGTCGGGAAACGGCGGCGCAGGTCGGATTTGTTAAGCACGCAGACCGAGTTCTCGACCGCAGCTACCCTGTGGTCGCCGGGACGGACGTCCTGAGACCGGTCGAAAACCGCCAGGACCATGTCGGCCCGGGCAATCGCTTCTTCTGTCTGCTGCGCGGTCCGGCGCGAGATCAGGCGTCCGGGCCTGGCGGTCATGCCGCCGGTGTCGATGAGGGTTACCCGGACCCCGGCCATCAAGGTGGTTTCCTCGATCCGGTCGCGGGTAGTGCCCGGGACTCGAGTTACCACCGCACGTTCTTCTCCAAGCAGCCGGTTGAACAGGGTCGACTTGCCGACATTGGGCCGGCCGATGATTGCGACCCGGGCACCTTCGCTGAGGAAGCGGCCGCGTTCGGCTCCGAGGATTGCGCGGTCGAGCCGACGCAGGAGCCCAGCGTGTGCTGCTTTGAACCGTTCCGGCCAGGGCGCGTCGGTTTCGTCGAACCCGATGTGATGCTCGACCAGGGCGACAAGGTCCTTCAGTTCACCGACCAGCCCGGCTGCTTCGGCCAGAGACCTGCCCTGGTACCGGCGCAGGGCGCCGCGATAGGCAGGCAGGGTCTGGGCCTGGACAAGGTCGAGCACCGCCTCGGCCTGGGACAGCGACAGCTTGCGGTTGAGTACCGCGCGGCGGGTGAATTCGCCGGGCCGGGCCAGACGGCACCCGGAGCGGCAAAGCAGGGCGAGCACAGCAGATGCGGCGACGCTGCCGCCGTGGCACGACACTTCGGCCATCTGCTCGCCGGTGTAGGAGCGCGGGGCCCGGTACGCGGTCAGGACCACCTGGTCGATGTCGCTGCCCTGGTCACGAATCCAGCCGGTCCGGCAGGTGTTGGCCTGCTGGCGCGACGGCCTGGGCCCTCGGAACACGCGGTCGAGGATCTTTAGCGTGTCCGGGCCCGACATCCTGACCACGGCGATGCTGCCGACTCCGGGCGGCGTCGCTATTGCGCAGATTGTGTCCGAGCAGACCGTGTCCTTGGGGACCGGGCCTGCTGAGGGCCGAGTCATTGGTGGGTCGGCGCGATGATGACGTTCTTGCGCGTGCCGGTGCCGACCGCGTAGACCCGGATGTTGGGCATCGGCTTGAGCGCGTCCTCGACGACTTCCATCTCCTTTTCGGAAAGGAAGTCGAGCGCCATCTCGCGATGCGTTTCGGAAACTATCCGGGCTACCGCTGTTGCCTTCTTGCGCAGGAAGTTCTCACGGCGCTGGCGGTAGCCGCTGACGTCGACCGTGATGGCCGGAACTTCCGGGTAGTCCTGCTTGACGATGAGCCGGGTCAGGTACTGGATCGCGCGCAGTGTGGCACCGCGGCGGCCGATGAGCAGTCCGTTGGAGTGCCGGGTCTTGATGTTGGCGTAGTAGTGGTCGTCCTCGCGCACCACTTCGACCCGGGAGCGGATGCCGATGCGGTTGACCAGCCCCTGGAGGACCTGGCTGATCAGGGTCCGCTCGTCCGGAAGCTCTTTCTTGGCCCGGGGTTCGGAGGTCTCAGGCGTGTCGGGTCGGTCGGCCGGTGCGGCATCGGCCGGTACTGATTCCGGGTCGGACGCCTGAGCGGGTGTCGTTGAGGTCGGTTGTGCCGGTTCTGATACCGGCTGTGCTTGTGTCGGCGCTACTTCTTCTGCGCCTTGGCCGGAGGTGTTGCCTTCGGTGATTCCTTCTTTGGTTTCTTCTTGAGCCATGATCTGCCTCCTCTAAGTCCGATGATGCTCTCCACGATTGAGAGTACATTATACATGAACCAGTACAACTGTAATCCGCTGGGGAAGTTGAGGAAGATTACAGTGATGAAGATGGGGAAGATGATTGTGAGCGCCCAGTTTTTCTTGTCGGTCTGGGTCAGCATGTTCTGTGCGATGAAAGAAACGCCCATGAGTATGGGCAGCAGCCCGATTGCGGGGTTGCCGAAGAACGGCAGGTGCCCGAACAGGGTGTCGGGCTGGGACAGGTCCTTGAGCCAGAACACGAACCGCGCCCCGCGCAGGTCGATGAAAGTGCGCAGCACCGAGTACAGGGCCCAGAAGACCGGGAGCTGAACCAGCATCGGCAGGCAGCCCGACAGCGGGTTGACCTTGTACAGCTTGTAGAGCTGCATCGTCTCCTGGTTCAGGGTCTGGGGGTCGTTCTTGTACTTCTTCTTCAGCTCCTTGAGCTTGGGCTGGAGCAGCTGCATCTGGCGCATCTGCTTGGTCTGGGTGCGGGTGAGCGGGAAGAAGACGGCCTTCATCAGGACGGCGAAGATGATGATCGCGACTCCCCAGTTCCGGAACACCCGATAGAGCAGCTTGAGCAGCCAGAGGATGCCGAGCGCGACCGGTTTGGCGAACCCGAGGCTGACCGCTTCCTCGAAGCCGAGTCTGAAGCTGCGGAGCCGGTCGTACTCGAGCGGTCCGACATAGAACACGGTTTCGGTCACCCGGGTCTCGGGCTTCACCACCGCGGAGAAGCCGATCCGCTGGTCTTCGAGCGCGATCGCGCGGCAGGAGTCGAACCCCTGCTCGGGCGGGATCGCGGCGACGAAGAAGTACTTGGACTTGAGCCCGACCCAGTCGGCGGCGGTGCCGAAGCTTTTCGCCTCCTTGAGGTTCTTGGTCGCGAAGCGGTGAGTCTTGCCTTCGGTCCTGGCGTAGAAGTGAAAGTGGGTCAGGTCGTCCTTGGTGTTCTGCTCGGTGACCGCCATCCCGCTGCTGCCGTCGATGACGTAACGCTCGGCTCCGCTGACCTCGACCTCCTGTCGCAGGATGTAGTCCTCCTCCAGCACGAAGGTCTTGGTGAACGACAGGCCTTCGGCCGCGACCGAATAGGTCACTGACCTGCGTGTGGAGCGGGTGGGCAGCGCGGTGCCGGACAGGTCGATGGCGCTGTCCGCGGTCAGGAGCACGGTCGAAAACAGGGCCAGGTCCTGAGGAACCAGGTCGGTGTCGTAGCGCTTGAGCCGGGCCGACTTGAGCGCGCCGCCCAGGTTGGTGAATTCGTACCGCACGAAGTCGTTCTCGAGCACGGTCGAGGTCTCGGTGACCGAAGTGTCCAGGACAAGGGCCGGTTTCGGCTCCGGCTTGTCCACCGGCTCGGGCTTTACCAAGGTATCGGGCGCGACCCGGGCCGAGGTGTCCACCCCGAGCGGCTGCTGGGGTCTGGGCTTGGGCCTGAACGCCAATTGCCAGACTATCAGGATCACGACGATGACGCCGAAGCCGATGATCATGCGGATGGTGTCTCTGCTCATCTAGCGGCGTTCCCTTTCTGCCAGAGGACCGGCAGCGTTCCGTTCTGGTACCGGGTCGTGGCCGAAGCCGCCCCACGGATGGCAGCGCAGGACCCTCCTGGCGGCCAGCAGAAGCCCGCGGCCAGGGCCGTGTTCTTCGACCGCCCGAATGGCGTATTCTGAGCAGGTCGGCTGATACCGGCACGAGTTGGGCAGCACGGCACCCAAGGAGTACTGGTAGATGCGGACCAGCAGCCTGACCGCTCTAGCCGCCATGCGGAATCCTTTCGCACAAGCGCCGGACATGCTGTTCGAGATGCCTGAGCCTGAGTTCGGTCGCGCCCTGAGTCGCGTGCAAAGAGTAGTCGTTGCCGGCCGGGAACCAGTCTTTGTGCGTCCGGTAGATTTCGCGGAGCCGGCGCTTGAGCCGGTTGCGGCGGACAGCGCCCTCGACGCCGCGGGGAAGCAGGATGACGATCCTGGGATCAGAAACCCTGGATTGTCCGGGCCGGTCGGAGTCAGACGCGGGTGCGAAACGGAGATAGAGCATTGACCCGGATACCCGGTGTCCGTCCTGGCGCAGGCGACGGAGATCGGCCCGGCGCCTGAGGATTTCTCTCCGCTTCAGGGTGCAGTCCATCTGGTCTTGCGGCGACGTTCTGAGTTGTGCCGGCCGTCATACGGCCAGGCGCTTGCGGCCCTTGGCCCGGCGCCGCCTTAGGACGGCTCTGCCGCCTCGTGTCTTCTTGCGGGCTCGAAACCCGTGGGTGCGTTTCCGGCTCACATTCGAGGGCTGAAAAGTTCTCTTGGGCATTCGTTCTCCTGAGCCGGCATTATAGGAGCGCGACCATTGATGTCAAGATATGCTACCAGAAATGCGTATCTTGGGCGGTTCCGGGCCTACTTGCCCGCAGCCGAGACTATCTTGTCGATTTCGTAGAGAAAGGTGTTGACCTTGTGGGCTTCGGGCATGAGCTCTTCCGGGTCGCTGATGCCTTTGACCACTTCGATTTGGGCCCTGGCCTGCCTGACGAAATCCTCACCACGCAGGACTTCGGGGTGGTCGGCGCCGGCCTCAGCCTTGAATGCGTTGAGCCTCGCTTCGAGCTCGCCCAGGGTCCGGGTAAGGCTGTTCACTGCCTGGGTCGTAAAATCCTGTCTCCCGGCCGGAGGCGGTGTCTGCGGAGTTTCCTCCCTGGGGCCAGGGCAGCCGGTGAACAGGACAAGCGAGAGCACTACGGTCAGCAGGTAGGTTGCGTATTTCATGGTTGTTCCTGTGAACACTTATACCGGCAGGAGCCGGCCAGTCAAGCAGTTCCGGCATCGGGAACTGTACGGTCTGCGAGCCTCTACCGAGCTAGAGAACCTTGAGGCCGTGCTGTCTGTGTTTTCTGAGCAGCTCGGTCGGGTAGAAAGTGCCGCGCCAGTACACTCCGCCCCGCCTCCAACCCAGGATGCCGGCACGGATGATGAACCAGTCGTGGAGCAGGCTGCCGAGCGGGTAGCAGAGCGAAGGCAGAAAGGGCCGGCCCCACCATCGCGCGGTGACGAACGATGTCGACAAGGCGAGCAGGGAGAATCCGGCCGCGAGCCATGCCAGCCAGGGAGTCCTGACCAGGAGAAAGCCGGCAAAAGGCGACAGCTCCATTGCCATCATTGCCGCGCCGTTCACGAGCAGGCGTGTCAGGCTGAAGTTGCCGAGGTCGGCGAGCACCGGGCGTTCGGAACCGACCGCCGCAGCCTTGAGGGACGGATAGAACAGGACCTCGACCATGCTGTGCCCTGGACAACCGACTGGCGCGGCGCCGCTTGACATTCTGCTTGCCGAGCCGGTCTTCAGGGAGTCCGGTGACCTGGACCGACCTGACCCTCGGGTCCTCGGACGCGAGCCGGTCCGGGGTCGCGCCGGTCTGGTCCTCAGACCGGTCGTTGACCAGGACGGTTTCGAGTTCAGGTCAGTCGTCGGCCATCGGGTGCGGTGCCCGGCTCCGTGGTTCCGGCCTCGTTGCGTGCGGTGAGGATGGCGGAAACCGTGGGCCAGGTCCTGGGTTCAGGCAGGTCGATGTCCCTGAGCCTGGGCGTGGCCCTGATGCTGCAGACAACCGCGTAGAGCTGGTACAGCCAGTAGACCAGGCCGATGCCGAGCCAGGAGAGAAGCAGGATGCCGAGGATAGGCACCGCCCGACTACAGCGCGGGGCCGGGTCCAATCAAAGACCACTGGTCAACGGGCGGTGACGACGCGGGTCGGCCTCGTCGGCAGTGTTCAGAGGTCGTCCGGGGTCAGCCCGGTATCTTGGCAATCCGGGCAAGCATGCGCGGGCCGATTTCCTCTGAGTCGTGGAAGGCGAACGTGAAGTCAGGCCAGTCCGACGGGCAAGCACGCGGTGCGAGGTCCCGGATTGTCGCTTGACCGACCGGCCGATGTAGATGAGTGCAGCCAGGACATGGCGGGCTTTGGCCGACGGCCAACGGCTCATGCCGGCTGAACGAAAACCTCACGGAGCTGGGGAATTTCCTCGCCGTGTTCTATGCGGTCGGCCATGACCCGCAGGGCCAGAGCCTGGACACCGGCGATTGCCTCGGCCCGGGTCTTGCCGTAGGCCATGACGCCCGGCAGGTCCGGAACTTCGGCAATCCAGCGGCCGTCCGCTTCCTGTTCAACTTCGATCTTCATTCACGACTCCTGTCCTCGAATCCACGGATTCGGGCCGGGCATGCGCCCTGCAGCCGGCCACCCGCTGCTACTGACGGAGACTACCGACCTATCCCGTGGCTGTCAAGTCGGGCAGTATATCGCGCCGATGCCGAGCCAGGCCAAGAGAACAATCCGGATTGCGGCCACCGGCCAGGAAGGCAGCAGACCGGGCAGGAGCAGCAGAGGTAGGGTCCGCATCGGCTCAGTGTTAAAGGGCGGGCAGGGATTCGAGTTGCGATGGCTGACAGCGGTGTATTGACAGGCGGTCGAATCTCCTGCACAGTGTAGGAGACCAAGGAGGACTTGTGATAATGAGAACGTTGTGTCTGTCGCTTGTCGTCTGCTGCGCTGCA
>CP070680.1:614113-619924 GCA_020352555.1 Caldifarciminota bacterium
ACCACGATGGCCGCGCGTGGGGTCGGCAGGGCGAGCTGGTCTCTGACCGTCCGGTCGGCGAACTCTCGGCCGACCACCCAGCTCGCGGCCAGGCTGAACACCAGCAGTCCGCCGATTGACACGACCTGCCCGAGAAGCATGAAGTAGCTCGGCCAGTCGGCCACGCCGGCAAGCTGGGCCTTGGTGCCGAGCAATCCCATCTGCCGGGCCCGCTCAGGGTCCTTCATGATGAACATGAACAGCGCACCGAAGAGCGGTCCCATCGACAGGCCGAGCGCGGTCCAGAGCGGCAGGCGCGACCGGCGCACCTTGAGCAGTTCGCACCACAGGGCGGCACCGAAGCCGCTCAAGACGCCTCCGGTTTGTCCGAGACCGTTCGCAGGAAGTGTTCCTCAAGACCTTCCTGCTCGACCGCGAGCAGGGTCGGCGGCACGCCGGCCCGGACGAGTATGCGGGCGAGTTCTTCCGGCCGTTCGGCGGCGGACGCTTCGTCGGAGCAGAGCCTGCCGTCTTCGGCCGGCGCGAACCGGTACCCGGCCCTGCTCAGTGCGGCCTGCGCAGCGGGCCGGTCACGGGCATCCACGACAGCGCGGCGCCGCAGGCGTGCCGCGAGGCCGCTGGCTTCGAACTCCTCGACGAGCATTCCACGATGGATGATGCCGATGCGGGTCGCGAGGCGCGCGACTTCGGCCAGGATGTGGCTCGAGATGAGCACGGTCACGCTGCGGTCCGCGGCGAGGTCTCTCAGCAGTTCCCGGGTCTCGACAATGCCGGCCGGGTCCAACCCGTTTGCCGGCTCGTCCAGCAAGAGCAGTTCAGGTTCGTGGAGCATGGCCTTGGCTATCCCGAGCCGCTGGGCGTTCCCCCTGGACAGGTTCCCTGTCCTGCGTTCCGCGTACTCACCCAGCTTCACCAGCTCCAGGACGCGGTCAACCGCCCTGCGGTCCGGAACGCGGCGCAGCCTTCGGGCCACCTCCAGGTTCTCCAGTACTGTCAGCTGCGGGTAGGCGTGTGGTGTCTCGACAAGGTATCCGACCCGGGCCCAGACCGCGCCACAGCCCGGGCCTACCCGGGTGCCAAACAGCCGCGCTTCTCCGGACGAAGGACGTATCATGCCCAGCAGCATCCGGAACGTCGTCGTCTTTCCGGCCCCGTTGAGACCCAGGAGCCCGTAGATTTCTCCACGGCCGATGTCGAGGTTCAGGTCTCGCACGGCAGTGGTCGGGCCGAACCGGCGGGTCAGCCCGGATGAGGCTATGACGCTGTCCAAGGCATCAGCCTATTGAGGGTCGGAACGCTGTCAACGGTCGGAGTTGTGCGGAACAGCGGTTCTGGTCTACCAGCCGGAGACGCCGGGCACGGTCAGGTATGTGGAACGTCCAAGAGCCGCGCACCGGCGTCACTCTGTTGAGTTCAGGGGGAGGCAGAAGTGACCCGGTGACCGAGAGACAAAGTGACCGAGTGAGTGGGTCTCAGATGGCTGATTGGCTGACGGCGGTCAGCCGATTGCGGTTGGTGGACGAGTGTCAGGAGGGGCGCGGGCGGGTCATCTGGAACAGGACCCACGGAAGGGTGACGGCGGTCGCGGCGGTGCCCAACCACAGGTACCCCAGCACGACAGAGTTCCGGTTGGCGAAGGAGAGGACGAGGACAAGACCCTGCGCGGCATACAGCGTCCACGCAATCCACTGCATGCGTGTCAGCTCTTTCAGCCGCAATCGTGCTGTGCGTTCCCCTTCGGGTCCGTCTGCCGGGTCACTTCGGTCCCGCGTCTGCCGTCGAGCGAGGAGTGCGCGGCGGGTCGTCCAGAATGCGCAGTTCGCAAGCCCGACGACCTGGAAAAAGACGGCGGTGAAGGTTGAGGGTGGATTCATGGTTGGTGCAGAGCCGGAACCAGGCCGGGATTCACCCGCTACTTCCCGATGACGCCGGGCACGGTCTTGACCGCTTCGAAGATGCCGCCCGCGCGTTCGACTTCGTAGCCGGTCAGGGTGCGCTTTGTCTCCGAGGATTGGATCTCGAGCATAGTCCCGCGACTACCCCGATGGGTGGTGTACTCTTCCTCCGTGATGACGCGTCCGACACTGGGCGCGGCAGCGCCAGTGTCCGCAGCCGCGGTGTCCGGGACGGCGTCAGGCTGGATGGCGGGCTGCGGCTTGCGGACCAGTTCGGGTTCCGTGGCTTCTTCTGGTTCTGCGACGGCGGCTGGCAGGATTTGAACTACATCCTCGGGCGCTTCCTTGCGTCCGCAGCCGAGGGCGAGGAGGACCAGCGCGGGCAGCAACCACCTTTTCATCGGCCCATGATACGCCAGAACCCGGAACTTGGCAAGCCTCATTCTGCAGTGCCGGCATGTACCTCCCTGAACTACCCGAGCTCCGCACATCACCCCAATGCCCCACGTCCCGAGGTTGTGTAAAAACCTCGGTACTTGTCAATATCTACCGAGGAAATTACACAAATGCAGAGAAGCGGAACGCGGAGGGCGGGCTAGCGGACGACGAGGACTTTGCGGGTGGAGGAGGGGGAGCGGAGGAACAAGACTCCCGATTTCAGATTGGTGATTGCAGATTGATGATTGGTGACTCGGCGGCCCGAGGCGTCGAAGGGGGTGAGGTCGGGGTTCTCTTCAAGCTCAGCGAGCAGAGCTGTGTGCGAGAGAAGTGTGGCGGCAGCAGGTTCTCGCACGACGGGCGGCTGTGGTTCTTTGACGGCGACCCGCCCGTACGGGTCGGTCTTGATGAGCCAGATACCACGAGGGAACGTCTCTCCGACAACTATGTACCCATCGTCTCCGGTCTGCTGCAGCGACCTGCCATAGTCAAGCCAGGAATCTCCGAAGGTTGTGTCCCACTGCAGGCCGCCCATCTGGTCGGTGTTGACTAGCCAGAGGTCGCTCTGGCCGGTTCCGAACGACCAGGTCCACCCGGTGACAGCATATCCGCCGTCTGCTGTCCGCACGATGTCGGAGCCGGAGTCGAGGTTCGGTCCACCGAAGGTCCGGGCCCAGACAGAGTCTCCGGCAGAGTCGACCTCGAAAAGCCACACGTCCCCAGCGGGCCCGCCTGTGTACTCTGTGATGCCTGTGAAAACAAAGCCGCCGCCCGAGGTCTGTGTCACCGAGGTCGCCCTGTCGAGGAGTTCAGCTCCGTAGGTACGCGTCCACAATACTTCGCCTGCAGAGTCAGTTCTGACGAGCCATGCGTCCTCGCCACCGTTCCCGAACGACTCGGTGTATCCGACCGCAAGATAGCCGCCGTCCGATGCCTGTAGCACGTCACTGCCCCAGTCCACTCCGCTCCCGCCGAAGGTCTTCGCCCACTGGATGTAGCCAGAGGTATCGGTCTTCGCGAGGTAGATGTCGTGGCTGTCGGCACCGTTGGACAGGGTAGTACCGGCGATGATAAACCCTTTGTCCGAGGTCTGCTCGACTGCCCAGCCGTAGTCCCAATCAGTCCCGCCGTAGGTGCGGGCCCATCTCCGGTTGCCCTCGATATCGTACTTGACGAGGCAGATATCGTAGCTGCTGTCGCTGGTGACGTACAAGCAGCCCACGACGACATATCCGCTGTCCGCGGTCTGACGGCACGCAATGCCACGGTCATAGTTGGGTCCGCCGTATGTCCGGGTCCAGATGGTATCACCGTACGAGTCGGTCCTTATGAGCACAATGTCGTTCCAGTTGCCCGATACCGATATGTCGCCGACGGCGGCGTACCCGCCATCGTGGGTTTGAACCACCGAGTTGCATTGTGCCGACGAGAAGCCGTAGGTGCGCTCAAAGGTGATCTGCGCGACAAGCGGCATGGCGAGGGCGAGGAGGAACAGGGCCAGGACAGACCTTGTCATGTAGACATTATGCTGCAGTCCCAGGCTCGCTGTCAAGCAGAAGAAGAGTAGTGACAAAGTGACCTAGAGACAGAGAGACAGAGTGGGCGGAAGCGGAGCAGGAGCATACAGCCAACAGCTTTCAGCTCACAGCAGGAAGCGGCTTGCGGAAGGCGGTCAGCGGCTTGGTGTTGACAACCGGGCAGAGCCGGGGGTATTGTTTCGCGTTCAGGGCATGAATAGGAGGTCAGAATGAACCGCGCATTTGTCTGCCTGCTTGTCACCTCGGCCCTCACCGTACCGGTGGCTTGGGCCACGGATGCCGCCGTGCCGGTGACAGTTTCCCCGAAGCCCGGGCTCGATTCCGAAGACATCACGATTCCCCGACTGCTGTCCTATCAAGGTCGGCTGACCGACACCGACGGCGACCCGGTGCCGGACAGCACCTGGTCGGTGCAGTTCGCTTTGTACCAGGACAGTGCCGGGCAGGTTCCGTTCTGGTCCGAGACTCAGGACGTGGTGACTTCGTCCGGCCTGTTCTCGGTCCTGCTCGGTGCGGTCCGCCCGGTCCGGCCCGTGCCTGCGTCCGGCAGCCTGTACCTCGGGATGAAGGTCGGCGGCGAGCGGGAGATGCAGCCGAGGGTCCGCCTGGTCAGCAGTCCCTACGCGTTCCTCGCAAGGAAGGCGGACACCGCGGAGTTCGCCCGGTACGCGCTGGTAAGGGATTCGGTGGACGGCGACCTCGCGGTCGCAGGGGAGCTCCGTGGCCACGGCTCGGCCCGGTTCGGCCCGAACTGCGCCGCCAACGACTCGTTCTCGCTCGCGACCGGGCTCGCGGATACGGCGAACGGCAACTACTCCGCCTCCATAGGCGGAAGGTTCAACTCGGCTTCGGGTCAGGGTTCTTTCATCGGGGGCGGGTTCCGTAACCGGGCAACCCAGAGGCGCGCGACAATACTCGGAGGCCAGACCAACCAGGTCAGCGCCGCTGACGCCTGCGTCGTCGGCGGCGTCAATTGCGCGGTCAGCAGTTACGGCTTCGCGACCAACAGCGGCTCCGAGGTCATCCACGGCAACTCGTCCGCGTTCAACGGCCAGACCACGACCAGCGCCAACGAATTGCGCTGCGGAATCCTGTCCAAAGCCGGCGGCAGCTTCACCATCGACCACCCGACAGACCCGCACGGCATGATACTGAACCACTACTTCGTGGAGTCGCCCGAGATGCGCAACGTGTACGAGGGCGAGGCTGTGCTCGACGCGACCGGCCGGGCCGAAGTCGAGTTGCCGGACTACTTCAGCGCCCTGAACCGGAGCCCGCGCGTGCAACTGACCGGGGTCGGCACCCACGAGGTCCACGTCGCCGAGGATGTCACCGGCAACCGGTTCGCCATCGGCGGCAAGCCGGGGACCCGCGTGTACTGGATGGTGACCGGCGAGCGCAGGGACGTGAGCGCCGAAGCCATCCGCCGCGTGATGCCGGTGGAGCAGACGAAGACCGGTGCGCTGGCCGGCCAGATGCTGGACGACGAGTTCCTGGCCGGGTGCATGGTTCAGCTCGAGCGCGAGGGCAAGGCCCAGGGTGTCGATTTCCGCACCGCGGCCGGGCGCCAGCGATACGAGAGGATGAGGCGGGTCCTGGAGACAGGCCGATAGGGAGAACAGCGGAGCAGCAGCATACAGCCGACAGCTGGCAGCATACAGCTGACAGCCCACAGCCGACAGTAGGAGGCGGAAAGCGGCACCCGGCATCCCCTCACCCTATCCCTCGGGCGAGGCGCCCGGCTTCGTCAAGCCCCTTGAGAGGGAGAGGTGAAAGAGAGGGGGTGTGCAGTGGGCGGAAGGCGGTTGGCGGTCAGCGGTGGGCGGTCTGCGGCTAGCGCTGGACTACCAGTTTCCGGGTGGCGGTGTGGGTGGCGGTGTCGAGGCGGACGAGGTAGACGCCGGCGCTGAGCCCGGAGAGGTCCAGGCTGAAAGACCCGG
>CP070680.1:620024-627087 GCA_020352555.1 Caldifarciminota bacterium
AGATTGCCACCGACCCCAGTCCGTCGTGCGCAATGACGCGGGCGTGGGGGCTGCCGCAATCCAAAAAGGTCAAAGCGGCAGTACTGCTGCAGCAGTCCAGAGCGGTCAAAGCGGCAGCTGTGCTGCCGCAGTCCAAAGGGGTGAAAGCTGCGGCTGTGCTGCCGCAGTCCAAAGAGGAATCCTGGGGAAATGGTTAGGGAATTACTGACGTTCGCAAGGCAGAAGTGACCGGCACAGGCGGTCAGGAAACCCAGTGGTGAGCCATCGGATGGCACCTGGGCCTGAGGCGCAGAGCAAGTGACCTGGTGACCGTACGGCGGAAAGCCGCGCTTCCAGCGCGGCTCTCTTCTCGCCGCCGCCATTGACAGCAGGGAGGGTTTGGCGCTATTGTTGCGCAGCACCGGACAAGGCACAAAGGAGGACCCGTGAGGAATTTCACGATCTTGGCTTCGGTCCTGCTTTTCGCCGCGACCGCGGCGATGGGCCAGGGGCTGGAAACGACAGTCTACATGCCCGACTCGCTGGCCGGGATGCGATATCCGCGATGCCTGACGTACGGCTCGATCAACAACACCATCTACGTCGGCGGTGACTACGGTGACTGCGTGATAGCGATCGACGCGGCGGCGGACCAGAAGATTGCGCGGATCCCGGCCGGCTCAGGAATCGACGACCTCTGCTACAATCCGCAGAACAACAAGGTCTACAGCGCGAATTCCGGCAGCGACAACGTCACCGTGATTGACGGCGCAACGAACCAAGTCATCACTACCGTCGCCGCAGGGAACTCACCTGAAGCCCTCTGCCACAACCCGCAGAACAACAAGGTCTACTGCGCGAACTACTTCGGCAACGTCACCGTGATTGACGGGGCGGGAGATTCGGTCATCACGACCGTGGCTGCGGGCAGCTACCCCGTTGCCCTCTGCTACAACCTTCAGGACAACAAGGTCTACTGCGCGAACTGGAACGGCAACGTCACCGTGATCGACGGCGCAACCAACCAGGTCATCACCACCGTCACGGTGGGAGGTTCTCCATGTGCCCTCTGCTACAACCCGCAGTACAATAGGGTCTACAGCGCGAATCACTACGGCGGCAACGTCACCGTGATCGACGGCGCGGGCGATACGGTTCTGGCGACCGTAACAGCAGGCGACGGCCCCCGCGCGCTCTGCTACAACTCGCAGAGCAACAAGGTCTACTGCACGAACGAGGACACCGACAACGTCACCGTGATTGACGGCGCTGGCGATACGGTTCTGGCGACCGTTGTCGTCGGCGACGCCCCCGGTGCGCTCTGCCACAGTCCGCAGAGCAACAAGGTCTACTGCGCGAACTACGGCAGCGACAACGTGACCGTGATCGACGGCGCAACGAACTCCGTCATCACCACTGTCACTGCAGGGAACACCCCCTGCGCCCCCTGCCACAACACGGAGGACAACAAGGTCTACTGCGCCAACTCCAACAGCGGCAACATGACCGTGATAGACGGGGCGGCGGACACGGTCATCACCACTATCACCGTGGGATGCGAGCCTTGCGCCCTCTGCTACAACATTCAGGACAACAAGGTCTACTGCGCGATCCGGGGCGGGACCCTCGGATACCTCGACTCGACAGTGGCCGTCATAGATGGCGCGACGAACGAGGTCATCGCCACCGTCACTGCAGGGACCAACCCTCGGGCCGTCTGCTACAACCGTCAGAGCAACAAGGTCTACTGCGCGAACCACTACGGCGGCAATGTCACCGTGATTGACGGCGCGTCGGACACGGTCATCACCTCTGTTGCCGCAGCAGGCGGGCCCTGGTCCTTCTGCTACAACCCGCAGGACAACAAGGTCTACTGCGGGGGCCGCTACGGCGACATCGTGACTGTGATAGACGGGGCGGCGGACACGGTCATCGCCACCGTATCCACAGGAGACTACCCTGTCGCCCTCTGCTACAATCCGGAGGACAACAAGGTATACAGCGCGAACCGTGACAGCGACAACGTGACCGTGATTGACGGCAGGGGCGACACGGTCCTGGCGACCGTGGTCGCAGGCGATGCGCCCTACGCCCTCTGCTACAATCCGGAGGACAACAAGGTCTACTGCGCGAACCACGTGAGCGACAACGTGACCGTGATAGACGGCGCGACGGACACGGTCATCGCCACCGTCTCCGCAGGAGATGGGCCTGAGGCGCTCTGCTACAATTCGCAGGACAACAAGGCGTACGTCGTCAACTACAACAGCGACGATGTGACGGTCATCGACGGGGCGACCGACTCTGTCATCGCCACGGTGGAAGTGGGCAACATGGCCGGTGTTCTCTGCTACAATCCGCAGGACAACAACGTCTACTGCGCGAACGCCATCGCGTTGGGGGCCGACGGCAGCGTGACCGTGATCGACGGCGCAACCAACCGCGTGCTTGCGACAATCGGGGTGGGAAGCGGACCCTGCGCTTTTGCCTTGAACCCAGTCCAGATCCGCGTGTATGTGGCGAACATGTACGGGTCAAGCATTTCGGTCCTGAGTGACTCGGCCGTGGGAGTCGAGGAGAGCTTCAGGCAACAGACTGCAGGCCGCAAGCCGACAGCCACTGTCGTCCGCGGGGTGCTGGTCCTGCCGCTGGCAGGAATGACCGATGACCAGGTTCCAATGACCATGTCGGACATCTCCGGCCGGAGGGTCATGGACCTGAAGCCGGGGGAGAACGACATCCGGCATCTCGCGCCAGGAGTCTATTTTGTCGTCACTCCCTCACCCTTACCCTCTCCCCCTGAGGGGGAGAGGAGAAAGGAGAGGGGGGTGCGGTCAGCGGAAAACGGTGAGCGGTCAGCGGTCCGTAAGATTGTGATTCAGAGATGAGCTGAGAGAACCCGCGAATGATGACTTCCCTGCACCGGAATCGAAAGAGTGTAAATGCGGGAAGCGTCCCTCTTTCCCCCCCTGGGAGCGGGGAGGACAAGAGTGTGCCGGATGGGCCATGTGCCTGTGGACAGGCAACTTAGCGGGCGAAATCAGGGCCGCGCCGGATTTACGGTATCGTAAACTCGAGTGGCAAGGAAGGATGGTTCCGGGTACGAGACGGTCGAGTTCCCGGTCGAGCCGGGTAGGCGTCTCAGGCAACTGAGGGAGAAGAAAGGACTGACCCAGGCGATACTGGCAAGCCTGACGGGGCGCACCGGCAAGGGTTCGGACTCGCTGGCTTCACCGCTCGAATGTGGTCAGGCGTCGGCCTGAGACACAGTAGCAGCGCGAGCGCCAAGAGCGGCAGGTCCGGGGCAGGGGCAACGAGTCCTATTGACAGAATCGGATTCCTGCCGCATAGTGTGTCGACGTGGAAGGTACTATGAGAGCCTCCACCCTGGCTGTCCTAATGGCGGTATCCGTATGCACAGGGCAGTGGCTGGAGACGACCATTGAGGTAGGGGGTCAGCCCTACGCTCTCGCATACAGCACCGCGAGTAACCGGCTGTACTGCGCCAATCGTCTTTCGTGCGACGTTTCGGTGATTTGTGGCAGCACAAACGTAGTAGTAGGCTCAATCCCCTTAGGCTCTGAACCGTGGTCTTCCTGCTACAATCCTGTCAACAACAGGCTGTACTGTGGCTTGGATCGATCAGAGTGTGTGAAGGTCATCGACTGCGAACGTGACTCGGTTGTGGCCACCGTGCCGATGGGCAGAATCGTACGAGACATGTGCTATGTCGCAGAGGTCGGCAAGGTGTACGTAGCCATGTTCAAGAACAGAGAGGCCTCAGGCCAAGTGGCCATTATTGACGGAGCCACAAACCGGCTGTTGCGTAGGGTCGATGCTGGCGAGGTGACGCACGTCGTCTGCTACAACCCGGCTAACAATAGTGTCTATTGCGCGAACTGGAGGGACGGCACCGTGACGGTGATCGACGGCGCGTCCGACTCCGTCAGCGCAACAGTACTGCTAGGAAGGAACCCCTACGCTCTTGCCTCTAACGCTCGCGAAAACAGAGTCTACTGTGCCTGCCCGGAACCTCTTCTGCCATCCGGCACCCTCATAGTGATAGATGGCGTCACGGGCGGCATAGTGGACAGGTTGCCTGTCTACGGCCTGCCTTCAGCTGTGTGCTGCAACGAGAGAACCAACAAGATCTACTGCGCATCCGACTATCACGACCAACATCCGCCTGTGGCCGAGGCGTGGCTCGAGATATGGGACGGACAGACCGGTTCGCTCCTCAGGCAGATGCGGGTCGGGAGGGAGTACCCCTGCTCCCTCTACTGCTGCGAATGGAGCAACAAGGTCTACTGCGCCGACCGCGACGCGGGCACCGTAACTGTCATCGATGGAAATACGGACGCTATTGTCTGCGTCATACCCGTCGGCTTGGGACCGATGTCATTTGCGGGGAATCCACGTTTCGGCCGTGTCTACGTGAACCTAGCCGGAGAGTCCGCGGTGGCCGTCATCCGAGACACGGTCGGGGTCGGGCTAAATGGGTCTCACCGCGCTCCTGCGAGATGTTCCCCGCAGGCGTCCATCGCCCGCGGCGTGCTGCAGCTCGAGTCGATAGCTGGCAGCTCACAGCTGGCGGCAGAGCTCTTGGATATCATCGGACGGAAGGTCATGGACCTGTTGCCGGGCGCCAATGACATCCGGCACGTCGCACCCGGCGTCTACTTTGTGCGGACAGCGGAGAGCGGTACGCGGTCCGCGGTCCGCAAGGTTGTGATTCAGCGGTAGTCGGCCGGGTTGGGCCGTTCAGATTCAGCCTTGCGCGGGTTGTTCCGCGCCGGCTCAGGCTAGGTCTTGGACCAGATTCCGACTTTGACCCCGCAGGGGTCCTCGAACGCCGCCCAGAAACCCATGTCATTGCCGATCTCGGTCTTCTGGACCACCGGCTTGCCGCCCAGCACCTCGACCGAAGACAGGGTCTTGGGGATGTCGTCGACCGCGAAGTAGATGTCGATGCAGGACGGGTTTATCCTGTCCACTTTGAAGCAGCCGCCGCCCGGCCCTTCCTTGGTGGTGAACATGGCATAGTCTTCTGAAATCTGTTGGGTGCCCCAGCGGAAGAGCGAGGTGTAGAACTCCACCGAACGGCCGAGGTTGGTGGACGGGATTTCCCAGTGCGCGAGTCTACTCATGTGGTCTCCTTTTCCAGAATCAGCACCTTGGTCATAATGCCGAACCGACACCGGCGTGTCAAGACAGCAGGCAGATTGCCGGCGATCAGCGGGCCAGCAGGAGCTTGGACCGCAACCGCCCTGCTTCTGAATCCACCTCGACAAAGTAGGCGCCGCAAGGCAGAAAACGGCCCTGGTCGTCGGTGCCGCGCCAGCCCCACACGCCGGATGCGGTTCTGAAACTTCGGACCACCCGGCCGCGCGAGTCGAAGACCCGGCCTGAGAAGGACCCGGCTCCTGGCCCGGCGAAACGGACAAGGACTGAGGTCGTGAACGGATTGGGGCCTGCGTACAGTTGTGGCCGCAGGGCTCCTGAGCCGAGCTCGCTGATGCCGGTGCCGCCGTTGACTTCGAGCCGCATCATCAGGTCACCGGCATCATGACGAAACCAGGACAATGACGGCGAGCCGAATCGTGAGTATCTGTCGGCAAAGGACCGGTCTTCGCCGATCCGGGGGCCGGTCGCGCGTTTGGTCCAGAACGCCACGACCCAGAGAGGGGTGTTTTCTCTGACCAAAGTGTCGGCAGGGACTTGGAGCCAGGTGTCAGGCAGGGCAGAGGCAACGGATTCGGCTTCGAAGTACGGATGCTCGAGGTCAGGAACAGTGTCGCCAGGACAGGCCAGGACCCGGGCGAAAGGCAGGGTGTCGAGCACGAAGATGCGGGCAGCAGTGAGCCGGTAGTCATAGGGCAGAGCGGGCAGCTTGACAGCTGCGCCCCACTCGCGTGTGGGCGTGCCGACCCGGAGGAATGAGGTGTCTGCGGTGCCGTCGTCATGGCGAAGGTCGCCTGTGGTGTCTGCTTTGACCCTGCGAATCAGGGTGTCGTTTTCCGGGAAGCTGTCGCAAAGCTGGACGAAGAACTCGATGTTGCCTGCCCCGCTCATGGCTGGGAACTCAACGATGGTGGCGGTCAGGGCCGGCAGCGCAGGGACGTTGACCGTCTCGCTGTAGCCTGGAATCTCGCAGGTGACCCTGAACGATTGCTGGCCCTGGGAGTAGTTGTGGACTCGCACCGTTGGGAACCACTGGATGCCTTCGAGCTCGTATTCGAACGGGCGGAAGATGTCGGTGAGAGCAAGGTCCTTGTCCGGACGCCAGAACCTGATCGCCAGGCTGTCGTGCAGCTTGTTGTGTTCAGGCAGGCCGTTGTGCAGGTATTCGAGCCCGATACGGCCGTCTTGGTTCTCGATGCCGACAGTGCAGGAATCGAGCAGCGGCGAATCGGGCAGGTTGAGGTAGTTGAAGACGTACGAACTGTCGTTCCTGAGCACGAGCTGGAATGTGCAGGAATCTTCGATGCCGTGGAAAGGGACTTTGTGCCATGAGACCACGGTACCGAAGGTGTCGGATGACCAGACGTAGACATCGCCGCCTTCCGATGGGTCGAGGTCTGCCCAGAGCAGGGCGAGCAGACTGTTCGGTTCGCGGTCGTCCGGAATCGGGAAGTGGTGGAACTGGTGGCTGCCGGATGTGAAGCTGAGCCAGCCGTTGGAGCAGACCTGGAGCGAATCGTAGCTACCGCCATAGAAGTCGCAGGTCATACCGGTCGGGAACGGCCCTTTGTTGTCGTCGTCTTCCAGCTCAATCCGCGTCCCGATGACGCTGATATCTATCCAGTCGAACGCCGGGCCGTTTGCGGTGTCAGAGTCAGCGTAACGGTATCCGCCAAGGTCAGGTCCGCCTGCCAGGGCCAGGGCAAACGCGAGTGATGGGATGACGAGACGAGTCACTGCGTACTTCCCAGGAACGCAACCGGGATGGTCTTCGAAACACCGTTGCCCGAGATGCGAACGAAGTAGACACCGGACGGACTGAAGCGAGGGTTCCACGATATTGCCCGTGCGCCTGGTTCAGGCTGCAGGCGTTCGACCGTCCTACCTGCACGGTCGATGATGG
>CP070680.1:627187-653811 GCA_020352555.1 Caldifarciminota bacterium
CAGATTGGAGGGTTGCTGCGGGCAGACAAGACGTCAAAGCGGCAGCGGAGCCTGCCCCGAGCCCGCGTCCAGAAGAGATTGCCACGGCCGCATCGCAGCCGTGCCCATGAGGCACCGACCCCGGTCCGTCGTACGCAATGACGCGGGCGTGGGGGCTGCCGCAGTCCAAGGCCATGCCCTTTGCAGATTTTGGATTGTGGATTCTGATTGTAGATTGGCGGATTGCCGCGCACTGCTGCGGCTTCATTCTGTTGACGTCGGGCCGGAGTGGTCCAGGGTTCCCGGGTCGAGCAGGAAGACGGTGATTCGAGAGTAGCGGCTCGGCAGGGCCTAGGTGTGGCCGAGGGTGCCGAGCACAAGCATCAGGCTGAACAGGCTGCCCTGTCCCATGAGGAAGGCGGGCGTGAGACTATGCGCCGCCCTCGGTGTCGGTCGGGCGGCGAAGTACCAAGTCAGTATCAGCCCGGTCCCGATGAAGGCGATGTCCACATACAGATAGAGTCGGCTGAAGCTGCCGGTGAAGTAGGCGGCCAGGCTCAGGGCATAGGCGATGTGCAGGCAGACCAAGGTGAAGACAACCGTCCGCTTGGCCCCGTAGCGCTTGGGCAGGGTCTGGACCCTGGTTTCCTTGTCCTCAGGGAAGTCGCGGATGTCGGTCATTCCACGCGCGCCGGTCATCGCGAAAAGCAGCACTCCGGCCAGAATCCAGAAGCCAGGGTTGAGCGAGCCGGCGGTTCCGCCGAGAAGCAGGTACAGCGCCTGAAGCAGGCCCAAAGTAGCTGCCCTGAGCAGCGGCTTGTCGAAGATACCGACCGCGAGCCCGGCGACGACAATCACGACCCCGGTCCATGGCAACAGTCCCCACGGTGCGAGCAGGATGACGCCGGCCAGGCTGGCGGCCAAGAAGCCAAGCGAGAAGACGAGCCCGAACCTTGCCGGGAGCGAGCCGTCGGCCAGCGGGTTGGCAAGCGAGGCAGGGCAGGTTCCGGCCTGTGTGCCTCTACGGTCGACGTGCCGATCTGCGTAAAAGTCCATCGAGAACCCACCGACCGCCAGGCACCAGCCGGTCAGGGCCATCCAGAACGATTTTCCGATGCCGGCTCCGGCTGCGAAGGCGGCTGTTCCTGCCACTATCGCCATCATGAAAGTCCGGCCCGGCCGGAACAGCCAGAACAGGGCAACAGGCGGGCTGAAGCGGGGACGAACGAGGAGGTCTGTCATTGCCAGTGGCAGTCAGTCACGCGCCGTCGCACCGCGCAGACGGCGTCGGTTTCTTGTTCAGAGAGTCCCTGCTCAGGCGGGCGGGTCGAGGACACTGCTGACGATGGATTGCGTCTTGGCCCACAGGGGTTCACGGACCTTCGCGTCCTGCCAGTACTCGGAGAGGGGCCAGTCCTGCTTCTCCTTGAACACCTTTCCGTTCTTGTCCATCACGTCGTCCGAGGTGATGTGATGGAGGATGTTGTCTGCGGCCTTGTCGACCGAGACCGAGAACAGGTTCTTGAACCACCCTGCCAAGGGCACGTCTCTCACCAGGTTGGACTTGAAGGGTCCGGGGTCGAGCATGGTTACGGCAACACCATCGCTCTCAGGCCTGTGCGCAAGCTCGAGGCATGCGAACAGGAGGCAGAGCTTCGTCTGGAAGAACGAGCCGTACATCTTGTAGCGCTTCTCGAACTGAAGGTCGTCCATGTCCAGCCGGATTTTGTACTCCGGTCGCGCGTTGCCGATGACGAGCGGCTCGGAACCGTTTCTCAGTAGGTCGAGAAGGGAGTTCATCAGGATGAACGGTGCCAGGTAGTTGACCTGGAACATCATCTCGAAGCCGTCTTCGGTGAGCGTACGCTTCTGCTTCATGACTGCGGCGTTGTTGAACAGCACGTCGAGCTTCGAGTGTCTGCTCCTGAATTCATCCAGGAAGCTCCGGATCGATTTCATTGACGAAAGGTCACAGGTCATCAGCTCGAGCGATGCATCAGGCGTTTCGCGTTTGATCTCCTGCAGAGCGGCTTCGCCTTTGGCCCTGCTCCGGCAGACCAGGATTGTGTTCGCGCCCATGCCGGCGAGCTTCTTTGATACAGCGAGCCCCAGACCGGAGTTCGCACCGGTGACCAGGCAGTGCTTGCCTGCCAGCTTCATATTGACCTCCCAATCGTCTTACCGACTCTGTTTTGATGTCTGACAGCCGGCCGACCCGGCTCCGATGATGACTGCGGGTTTGCCGGGCATTCCTGCCGCTCCATTCGGGCGGTGTCCATTTCGGCTTGTGCTCGTTCGCCACCTGTGCGCGGCGGCTGGTCGGTCCATTCCTTCACCGACAGGCGCAGGAACATCACGGTCTCTGCTCGGCCGAAAACGGTCGCCAGGATCCAGACCACGACGATGAAGGCATAAACGGAGAAGGAGGCGATTGGACTGGCGAAGGCAAGCCCGATGCCGGCTGACGCCAGAACGACGTACACCAGCCCCATGACCCAGCCCCTTCTGGCAAGTGAACGACTGAGCTGGATGTTCGCCCGTCCGTGCCTGCTGATGATGTAGGCGTAGAGGAGCCAGGCGGTGAGGAAGAGCACGAGCAGGTTCGCGCCGTAGAGCACCGCTGTCACCCGGACCATGCCGTACAGGCCGGCATAGGCGGTGGGGAAAGGGACCAGGGCGACGAACATCAGGAAAAGGATGTTGAGCCAGGTCAGGGTAGTGTCGTATTCACACACACCCTCAAGGCAGGAGTGGTGTATCTGCCAGAACACGCCGAGGGTCAGAAAGCTGAGCACGTAGCTCAGGAACCGGGGCCACATCGAGAGCAGGTGCCTTGCCAGTTCGACGTCCGCGTTCATCCTGGCCAGGGCCGGGATGCTGAGTTCCATCACCAGCAGGGTCATGGCGAAAGCGAATACACCGTCGGCCAGAGCCTCGTGTCGGATGGGCGCGATGCTGGCCGGAGACCTTGGCGCGCTGTCCTGTCTCATGATGCGGGTGGCTTCGTCTTCCGGTGCAGCAGCGAGGCCACCCATTCACGGTTGGCCCAGAGCTCGCACCCGCCTTCGGTTTCGGTCAGCTTGTCGTGTCCCTCGCGCAGCTTGGCCAGAAACTCGGACTCCAGCGCGTCCCTGAGCGACATCTTGGCCACGTTGGTGTCCGAGAACGGGGCGAAGGGACAAGGTTCAAGGCTGCCATCCGGTCCGATGTGGATGAAGCCGCGGCCAGCGGCCAGGCACCCGCCATAGGGTGTCTCGTCGCCCGGAAAAGCCACAAAGACGGCGTTGTAGCGCGACCTTAGTCGCCTGCGTAACGAATCGATGCCGGCCTTCTGTTCCGAAGTGAGGACCATGTCTGCGGTGTTGTCTTCGATGGGTGTGTACTCGACGTAGATGAACACACGGCAGCCTGAGTCGACCAGCGAGCGGACAAACTCGTCACCGGTCAATGAACTGAAGTTCGCCCGGGTGAGGGTGAGAGATACCCCGAAGAAGAGCCCCTGGTCCTCCAGCCGGTCGATGGCCTGGCGCAGCACTCGGTAGACGCCCCCGCCCCGGCGCTCGTCGGTTGCCTGTTCGAACCCCTCGATGCTGAGGATGGGGATGACATGGCGTTGCTTCTTCAGTTCGGCGGTCAGGCCGTCCTTGAGCAGCAGGCCGTTGGTAAAGACCGGAAAGATGAGCTCAGGGTAGTTTCTGGTGTTGTCCAGGAACTCGGGCCGGACAAACGGCTCGCCGCCTGCCAACATTATGATGGAGACCCCCAGCCCGGCCGCCTGGCTGAACACCTCGGCCCAGCGGTCGCCGGTCAACTCGGGCCTCGGCTCGCGGTTGTGGGCACGGGCATAGCAGTGGCTGCATTTGAGGTTGCAGCGGTCGGTGATACTGGCGATGATGAGTGGAGGGACGTGGACGCCCTTTTCTTCCCAGTGCTGCCGGAGTCGGGCCGCCTTCTTCTGCCGGGCAGCGGTCTGGACAAAGAACTTCAGGAGCGACGGCTGTCTGAAGCAGGTCTTGACTATATCGCCGAATACCATGTCGATGTCGGCGTTGAAGAGGGTGATGTAGTCAGTACCGGTGTTCATATACGATTGTCCTCCGTCTGTTCTATTCACTCAGCCTGAACGGTGGGTAGCGGTCGGTGGCGAGCACGAACGCATAGACGATGACGCGGAAAGTCCAGCGGCACGCGCCGACCTCGAACTCAAAGAGCCGCCTCGGATAGCGGCCGGTGAACATGATTGCGAACCACGCCCAGACAACGCCGGCCAGCGCTGCGGCCTGAAGGGCCGCGGCCGCGACGAGATGCGGCAACGCCAGCAGCCACTTGACCAGGGGCAGCCAGCGGTTCAGGTCGCGTCCGGCATCCGGGTAGGGAATGCGGATGTGGACCGACTGCTCTTCGTCGGTCGAGGGATACTGGTCGGTCATCAGCTTGAAGTAGACTATTATCCGTGCTGCGAAGTTGAGCAGCGATACGTTCCAGTCGAACCACCATCTCGGGTACTTGCGGCGGAACAGGAGCATGAGAAGGGTCGGCAGGGAGACCAGGCCCGCGACAGTGTAGAATGTGTACTCTCCGGCGTCCGGACCGCGGCTGTCGGCAGAGCCGATGAGCAGGCCGAGAATCACCAGAATCGGAGCCAGCATGAAAGGTCGGAATAAGGTCGTGAGCCGGTTGAGCTGCCGGTCCGGGTAGTCGACCAGGAGGCTGACAGGGTACGCTGCACGGTTGTTCTGCTCCACGACGGTCCCCTTCCTACGGGTTTCGTGTCACTGGCTAGGTTGGTCGGGATTGGCCTGGGGTAAGAGTACAGGTCTGGAAGCGGGTGTCAAGAAGAGATGCTCGGCCGCAAGGGCAGGTGGTGGCGGGCCCTGGACGCTAGGCGGCTTGGCTGCTGTGGCCGAGCGCGCCGACCATGTCGATGGCGTTCTTGGGACAGACCTTGACGCACTCGCCGCAGCCGATGCACTTGTCGACAGTCACCTTGTGCCGTTCCTTGGGCTCGCCTTCGACCGCTTTGAACTTGCACGCCTTGGTTGCGCAGAGCGTGCAGCCGTTGCAGTTCTTGTTGATGACCGCCTTGGGCCGGCCTTTGGCTCGGTCGACGTACGACCTGGTCGGGCACTTGTGGACGCAGATGCCGCAGTCGATGCACTTGTCAAAGTCCATGACCGGCAGGTTGTTGACCAAGGAGAGTGCCTGGGTCGGGCAGTTCTTGACGCACAGGCCACAGCCGATGCAGCCGACCTTGCATACCTGTTTGACCGCCTTGCCTCTGTCGTGCGAGGCACAGGCCAGGTAGACGAGCTTCTGTCGCGGCAGGAGCTTGAGCACGGCCTTGGGGCACTCGCGCACGCAGGCGCCGCACCCGGTACACTTCGCCTCGTTGATGTCGGGCAGGTTGTCCGGTCCCATGGAGATGGCGTTGACCGGGCAGACGCCTGCACAGTGGCCCATGCCGATGCAGCCATAGACGCAGGCCTTGGGACCTCCAAGCAAGAGTGCTGCCTGCCGGCAGTTGTATGTGCCGGCGTACTCGAACCGGTCTGCGGCATGTTCCTTGCCGCCGCGGCAGATGAGCACCGCGACCGGAGCCTTCTCGGAGCTGACTTCCTGGCCCATGATCTCGCCGATCCTGGCGGTCACGGCCGGGCCGCCGACTGTGCAGGCGTTGAGTGGCGCCTCACCTTTGACCACGGCGGCCGCGTAGCCGTCGCAGCCCGGAAAGCCGCAGGCCCCGCAATTGGCGCCGGGCAGGGCGTTCCTGATGCGTTCTTCCCGTGGGTCGACCTTGACCGAAAGCTTGATCGAGGCCACGGCCAGCACGACGCCCATCAGCACGCCCAGGCCGCCGAGTCCGGCCAGTGCGTAGAAGGTCAGGCTCCAGTCCATGAGCTAAAGCGAAACCCCGAACAGGCCCGCAAATCCGTAGAATGCGAGGGATACAAGCGAGGCCGCCACGAACGATATCGGGTACCCCTTGAACGAGCCGGAAATCGGGGCGTATTCAAGCCGTTCGCGGATAGCGGCGAACAGGACGATGACCAGGCCGAAACCGAGCCCGGACCCGACCGCAAACACGGTGGACTGCAGCAGGTTGAACCGGTAGTCGATGTTGAGGAAGGTGACCCCGAGGATGGCGCAGTTGGTCGTGATGAGCGGCAGGTAGATGCCCATCGAGGAGTAGAGCGCGCGCACGTACTTCTTGAGGAACATCTCGACGAACTGGACCAGAGACGCGATGACGAGGATGAAGACCGCGGTGCGCAGGAACACGATGCCGAGCGGCGCAAGGACGGTGTTGAACAGGATCCAGGTCACCCAGGACGCGAGCAGCATCACGAACATCACCGCCGCGCTCATGCCGACCGCGGTGGATACCGCGGTGGAGACGCCGAAGAAGGGACAGAGTCCGAGGAAGCGGAAAAGCAGCACGTTGTTGATGAGGAAAGCGCCGATGAATATCTGGGCCGGGTTCAGCTTCATGCTACGTCTCCTTCTTCACGGTGAGTTTGTTGATGATGCTCTTGAGCACGCCGATGAGCAGGAACGCGCCGGGCGGGAAGATCATGAACAGCACCGGCTGCTCGCGGAACCCGGCAGGGGTGACCGGGAAGCCGAACACGGTTCCCGCAGCGAACAGCTCGCGGATGATGCCCATCAGGCCAAGCGCGAGAGTGAAACCGATGGATTTGCCGAGCGCGTCGAGTATCGAGTCGATGACGCCGTGGGTGTAGGCAAATCCTTCTGCCCGCCCCAGGATCATGCAGTTCACGACGATGAGCGGGATGAATATGCCGAGCACCTGGTACAGGCCTGGCTGGTAGGCCTGGAGTGCGTAGTCGGCGATGGTCACAAAGGACGAGATGATGATGATGAATATCGGTATCCGGATGGATGATGGGACCCAGCGCCGGACGAGCGAGACGACGATGTTCGAGCAGATGAGGACGAAGGAAGCCGCGATTCCCATGCCGAACCCGTCGCGGGCCGACGCCGTTGTCGCCAGAGCCGGGCACAAACCGATCATGAGTATCAGCAGCGGGTTCTCGAGAACGATGCCCGAGGTGAAGTACTTGAGCCGTGGCGGTTTCTTCCTCACCTCATGCCCTCCCGCTCGGGTGCAGTGTCCTCTTTGGCATCAGGCTCAGGAGCATCGTCGGTCTTCAGGCGTGGCGCGTACTTGCGTATCCCGTCCGCAACACCAGCGGCAACCGCGCGGGAAGTGATGGTCGCGGCTGAGATGGCGTCCAATGTGCCGCCGTCCTTCTTGAGTCTGACTTGGTCTGCGGTCAGGCCCTTGAACTGGTCCCGGAACCAGTCGTCGCGGGCCTTGAGACCCAGGCCCGGGGTTTCCTTCATGCCTTCGGCCGGAGACGCTATCCGGATGCCGGTCACTCGTGCTTCCAGGTCAACGCCGACCATGGTCTCGACCGGGCCGGCGTAGCCGCGCGGGTCGCACCGGAACACGATGCCGACCCTGTTTCCAGCAGAATCAAGGCCGTACCAGAGCCCATCTTCCTTCTCTTCGAAGCTTGCTGCGTTGGGCAGAACCTGGCCCAGCGCCTGGTTGACGGCATCGGCTTTCTGCTTCTCGATCTGAGGCTTGGTGACGAGGTAGACCTGGGACAGGCCGAGGGCGGACACCAGGCAGACGATCACCAGGGACGCAACCATCCAGACCCTGGAGTCTGTCCAGCCGGTCTTGGTTTCCGTCACCATGCTATGTCCTCTTCCTGGACTCCTTGAGCCGGCCGAACAGCCGAGGACGTGTGAACCGGTCGATGACGGGCGTTGCCACGTTCATGAGCAGAATGGAGTAGGAAACGCCTTCCGGATACCCGCCCCAGAGCCGGATCAGCACGGTCAGGATGCCGCAGCCGATGCCGAATATCCACCTTCCCTTGCCCGTGATGGGCGAGGTCACGTAGTCGGTGGCCATGAACAGGGCACCGAGCATCAGGCCGCCGCCGAAGACATGGTATAGGAGATAGGCGAGCGGGTGGTGCTTGGGCCCGGGGAGCACCAGGGCAAGAAGGAGCACGCTGCCGACATAGGCCACAGGGATGCGCCAGTCGATAAGGCGGAGAAAGATCAGGAACAGTCCGCCGACCAGGAGCAGCAGGGCCGAAGTCTCGCCCAGGCAGCCGCCGACATTGCCGAAGAAGAGCTTGCCTACAACGGGCCAGGACTGGGCCTGGACCAGCAGACCGGCCGGGTCGCCGCCCGGACCCGCGATTTCGCCTGCGTTCTTGAGCACTGCCAGGGGAGTGGCGGTCGTCACCGCGTCCAGCCCCGAGATTGTGCCGCCGCGCGTTGCCAGCCAGCGGGCGGTCATCAGTCCAGGCCAGGACACCATCAGGAACGCCCGGGCAGCCAGAGCCGGGTTGATGAAGTTGTGGCCGAGCCCGCCGAAGAACTGCTTGACGATGACCACCGCGAACGCCGAGCCGACCACCGGCATCCACCAGGGAACACCGGGAGGCAGGTTGTATGCCAGCAGCATGCCGGTGATGACGGCGCTGCCGTCCGAGACCGTGACCCTGCGGCCGAACAGCATCTGGGACAGGGCGTCGAAGAGCACTGCCGAAGCCACGCTCAGACCGACGAGCATCAGGGCACGCCAGCCGAAGAAGTAGATCGAGCCCGCGAACGCGGGCAGCATGGCGATGACGACAGTCCACATCACCTTGGCCACGGTTCCGTCGAAGCGGATGTGGGGAGGGGCGGTGACGGTAAGACGCAGGGTGTAGGCGGGTTCGCTCACGGCTTCTTCATGGCGGCGATTTCAGACTTGGCGAACCTGAAATGGTGGACCAGGCGGATCTTGGCCGGGCAGACATAAGCGCAGCATCCGCATTCGATGCAGTCGAGCACGTGCTCGTCCTCGGCCCGGTCGAGCAGCCTTTTGCGGGAGTGATAGTAGAGACGCTGGGGTGCCAGGCCCATTGGGCAGACCTTGATGCAGTTGCCGCACCTGATGCAGTCGCGGTCCTCGAGCTGGGCCGCGGTCTTCTCGTCCAGTACGAGTACCCCGGACGTACCTTTGAGCACCGGGACTTCGTCAGTAGAAACAGCGATTCCCATCATCGGTCCGCCCATGATGAGCTTGGCCGGGGTACCGCTGTACCCGCCGCAGGCTTCGACCAGGTTGCGAACCGGGGTGCCGATCCGGACAAGCAGGTTCTTGGGTTCATTGACCGCCGGCCCGGTCACGGTCACCACCCGCCCATAAAGGGGACGGCCGAACCTCACCGCGTCCCGGACCGCGACAGCAGTGCCGACATTCTGCACGACACACCGGACGTCCATCGGCAGACCACCAGAAGGCACTTCTCGATTCAGGCATGCCTGGATGAGCTGCTTCTCGGCGCCCTGAGGGTACTTGGTCCTGAGCCGCAGGACCGTGAAACCCGCCTTTGCCGCGGCCCGGCTCATTTCTTCGACCGCGTCCGGTTTGTTGTCTTCGATGCCGAGGACTACGCTCTTGACCCCGAGCGCTCGAGCGATGTAGCCGGTTCCTTCGATGACGCCGTCCGGCTGTTCGAGCATGACGCGGTGGTCAGCGGTCAGATATGGCTCGCATTCGCAGCCGTTGATGATGAGCGTCTCGATCGGCTTGTCTTCGGGAGGTGAGAGCTTGAAGAAGGTCGGGAAAGCGGCGCCGCCCATGCCGACGATACCGGCCTGACGGACGGCATCGACGATGTCCCCGGGCTTGAGGTCAGCGGTCGGGCGCTCCTGGATCGAATCGTCAGGCGTGTCGGAGCCGTCGGATTCGATGACCACGGTCGTCACCTTCCCGCCGGCAAGCGGGTGAGGTAGCTCGGCAATGTCCGTCACCTTGCCTGAGACCGACGAATGAGTGGGTACCGAGACCCGGCCGCCCGGTTCGCCGATGACGGTGCCGGTCCTCACCTCGGTGCCCTTTTCGACCACGGGGTTGGACGGGACGCCGATATGCTGGGACATCGGGATGAAGACCTTGGCCGGCAGGGGCGGTGTCGCGACCGGCTTGTGTCTGGTCGAGCCCTTGGCCTCGTGGAGGTGAACTCCGCCGCGGAATGTCAACATCGGCGCGGAATTGTATTGGTCGGCCCCGGATTGTCAAGGCACACAAACACCCTGATATGCCTTGACTTACAGCATGGCACGACTATCCTTTGCGACCTTGAGGATTCTGGTCACAAGCGCCCTGCCATATGCCAATGGCGACATTCACTTCGGACAGGTTGCGGGCGCCTACCTTCCTGCCGACATTTTCGTGAAGTACCACCGGCTCAGGGGTTCGGACGTGGTCTATGTCTGCGGCTCAGACGAGCACGGGGTGCCGATAACGATGACGGCCCAGAAGCAGGGTTTGACTCCCCGCGAGGTCGTGGACAAGTACCATGTCCGGATCCGCGAGGCTTTCAAGGACTTCGGGATCGAGTTCGACAACTACTCACGGACGTCGCTGCCGCTGCACCACGAGACCTCTCAGGGTTTCTTCCGCAGGGTGTATGACAAGGGGTACATCAAGCCGCGGACCACCCGCCAGCTCTATTGCCCTTGCTGCAAGATGTTTCTGGCCGACCGTTATGTCGAAGGCATCTGCCCCAACTGCAGAGCTGAGGGGGCCAGGGGCGACCAGTGCGAGGCGTGTGGCCGCTGGATAGAGCCTTTCGACCTGATCGAACCGAGGTGCAAGACCTGCGGTGAGACCCCGGAGATCCGGGAGACAAAACACTGGTTCTTCGCGTTGTCGAGGTTCCAGGAGCCTTTGCGCAAGTGGCTGGCATCCAAGCCGGATTGGAAGCCGAACGTCAGGCGGTTCTGTGAAGGATGGTTCAAGGCCGGGTTGCGCGACCGCTCGATAACTCGCGACCTGTCCTGGGGCGTGCCGGTGCCGCTCGAGGAAGCCAAGGACAAGGTGATGTACGTATGGTTCGACGCGCCGATCGGGTACGTGTCATCGACCAAGGAATGGGCCCGGCAACAGGGCAAGCCAGACCGGTGGCGCGACTACTGGGAGGATTCGAGCACCAGGCTGGTGCACTTCATCGGCAAGGACAATATCGTGTTCCACGCGATGGTCTGGCCGGCGATGCTGATGGCGTTCGACGAATGGGTGCTGCCGACCGAGATCCCGGCCAACGAGTTCCTGAACATCGAGAGCCGGAAGTTCTCGACATCACGCAACTGGGCGCTGTGGCTGCCCGAGTACCTGAGCCGGTTCCCGGCCGATCCGCTGCGCTACGCGCTGGCTGTGAACCTGCCCGAGAACCGCGATGTGGACTTCGCCTGGAGGGACTACCACGCGCGGAACAACAACGAGCTGGCCGATATCCTGGGCAACTTCGTGAACCGCGTTGCCGTGTTCCTGCACAAGAACTACTCGGGACGGGTCCCGGACGTCACGGCCGACGACGACGCCGGGCTGGAAGTCCTGAAGGCGATCGAAGCTGCACCGGGTCGGATCGCCACGATGATCGACGGGTTCCGGATCAAGGACGCTGCCCGCGAAGTCATGACCCTGCCGGCACTCGGCAACCGGTACTTCGACAAGCAGTCCCCGTGGCGGAGCCACACCGACGACAGGCAGGCGTGCGACCGGACGATGGCGACCTGCGTGAGACTGATTTCCGCGCTCGAAGTTCTGCTCTACCCGTTCTTGCCCCACACCAGCAGGCGGATCGGCCAGATGCTGGGGCTGGGCGTCAGATCATGGGCCGATGCGGCGAACCCGGCCATTCCCGGCGAACTGGGGGAGCCGACGATTCTGTTCACCAAACTCGACGACACCTTCGTCGATGCCCAGATGGCCAGGTTGGGGGCTGAACCAGAGGATACCAAGGAGGCTCAGGTGATATCCCTTGACGAGTTCAAGAAGGTCGAACTCAAGACAGCCAGGGTCGAATCTGCCGAGAAGGTGGAAGGGACCGACAAGTTGGTGAAGATGAGCATCGACCTGGGCGGCGAGAAGAGGCAGATCGTGGCCGGCATCGGCAAGGCCTACCGGCCGGAGGACCTAGTCGGCAAGACCATTGTGGTGGTTGCGAACCTGGCCCCGGCGAAGATACGCGGGGTCGAATCCAGAGGGATGCTGCTGGCGGCGGTTGACGGCGACGAGATCGCTCTCGTTACCGTTGACCGCGAGACCAAGGCCGGCTGCGAAGTGTCTTGAGGCGAGCTTGAAGGCGCGTCGCTCCAAGCACAACCCTGAGGGCCTGAACCTCTTCGATTCTCACTGCCATCTCACCGACAACCAGTTTGCGGGCGACCTCAAGCTCGTGGTCAAGAACGCCTTCCAGGTGGGTGTCAGAGAGATCATGGTGGCAAGCCAGAACATACCAGACAGCAAGGAGGCGATATCCCTGTGCTCGAAGTTCGAGGGGCTGTTCTGTTCGATCGGTGTCCATCCCCACGAGGCCGACGGTTTCAGGAGCATGGACATCACGTCGCTCAAGGAGCTGTGCATCGAGCCTCATGTCAAGGCGATCGGCGAGATCGGCCTTGATTTCTTCCGCAACATATCGTCGCGGTCGAGTCAGGAGATGGCGTTTCACGCCCAGGTCGACGTGGCCAAGACGATGGACCTGCCGATGGTGCTGCACATCCGCGAGGCGGCGGGTCGGGCGCGGGCGATTCTCGAGGAGCACGAGTTCTACAAGGGCGTGCTCCACTGCTTCTCCGGCGACCGGAAGATGGTCGAGTGGGCGGCGGAGAAAGGGCTGTACGTTTCCTTCGCCGGCAACCTGACCTACGGCGAGCAGCGATTGACCGAGTCGGCCAAGACGGTGCCGAAGGACCGCCTGATGGTGGAGACCGATGCCCCCTTCCTCGCACCGGGCCCGCAGCGTGGCAAGCGCAATGAGCCGGCCTTCCTCCGTCTGACCGTGTTGATGCTTGCCGAGCTGCTGGGAGTCACGCCGCGCGAAGCCGGAGACCTAGCCAGAGAAAACACCAGACGCTGCTTCGACATCTAGCGTCCGGGAGGCGATGAAGCCCTTCCGACCGCGACGTTCGCTCGGCCAGTCTTTCCTGAGGCACAACCCGACCGCGGACAGGTTGGTCGGGGCGCTGGAACTCGAGCCCGGTGATGTTGTGCTCGAAATCGGGCCAGGCCAGGGCGTGCTCACCCGGCGTCTGCTCGGCAAGGCCCGGAGGGTCGTTGCGGTCGAGATCGACCGACGGCTCATCCGGAGGCTGGGCGCGGAATTCGGTGTCAGAACCGATTTCGAACTGGTCCATGCCGACTTCCTCGAGTACGATCTTTCTCGGCACCGCGGGATCAAGGTCCTTGGCAACCTGCCGTACAAGTCCTGTTCACAGATTCTGGTGCGGATGCTGGGCCAGATCGGCGCGTGGCGACTCGCGGTCCTTACGACCCAGCGTGAGTTCGCGGGGCGGGTGCTTGCCAGTCCGGGGACCAAGGCATACGGCGCGCTGAGCGTGATGACTGAGCGCATCTGCCACCGGGAGAGGCTGTTCAATATCAGGGCCGAGCGCTTCCGGCCGAAACCGGACGTGATGTCGACAGCCTTCCGGCTGGTACACCGGAAGCGTCCCCTGTACGAACCCGACGACCCGGAGCTGTTCCGGAGATTGGTGCGTTCCGCCTTCGCCCACCGGCGCAAGACGCTGGCCAACAACCTGCTCGCCGAGTTCGGCTTCCAGAAGGACCTGGCCTCGGGCTTGCTCGCTCAGGCCCGGATCGGACTCAGGGATCGGGCTGAGGCGGTCGATCTGGAAGCCTTCGTCCGGTTGTACGAACTTCTCCGGCGCCCTACCTAGGCGCGGTTCTCGAGAAGTTCCCGGTAGTAATCGGCTGTGCGGCGGGCAATGGACGGCCAAGAGTATTGCTGGGCGCGACTCAGCCCTCCGCCGATAAGGCGATTCCGCAGCTCGCTGTCCTGAGCGATCTGGACAATGGCCGCAGCAAGGGCATGCGAATTCCCTGGTCGGCAAAGCAGGGCATCGACGTCGGCACGGGCCGTCTCGTCGTACCCGGGAATGTCAGTAGAAACGATCGGCTTCCCGGCCGCCATCGCCTCAAGCAGGACGATGCCGAGTGTCTCTCCACCCAGCGTCGGCGCACAATAGATGTCGCACCCGGCATAGTAGCTGGCGATGTCCTGTCGGTCGGCCCTGCCGACGAATTCGATCGCAGTAGCGACGCCGAGCTTCCGTGCCAGTCGTTCTGACGAAGCGGCCTCGGGGCCTGTGCCGACAACCAGCAGGCGGGCGTCAGGCAGTCGGGCGAGTACATTGGGCATGGCCCGAATGAGGATACGGATGCCCTTTCGGGCATCGAGTCGTCCCAGAAACAGGATGGTCGGACTGCCCGGCTTCTGCTCGGCAATGGGCGCGGCGTCAGGACGAAATCTTGTCAGATCGACCCCGCAGGGGATGATGCGGCAGTCTCCCGGGATGTACGCTTCGAAGGCCTCTCTTGCCCGATTGCTGACCGGAACGCGGCCGTGTATCTTCCTGAGGTGGTTCCTGAACAACCACTGGTATGTCCTGCCGCCGCGGCTGCCGGTGGAGAAGCCTGCGGTAAGAAAGGATACCACGTTGACGCTTTGGCTGTAGCGGATTGCCCAGTAAGAGATCTCGGGCCAGAACATCCCGTGGCAGTGGACGATGTCAAGGCTCCGGTCGCCGAGGAAGTTTCTGACCTGGCGGGCCATCTTCAGGCCGACGGGGAGCGTGGCGTACGAGCCGTTCATCGGAACGAGCAAGGCCCGACCGAATCGCGTCACCGGGAACGCTTCGGCCGAGTCGTCGTGGAATCCGGAGAACCGCGTCGTCAGCACCTCGACTTTGTGGCCCAGTCTCTGAAGCGAGGCGCCCAGTTGCGATACGTGCTCACTGACACCGGACGGGTAGGGGTGGTAGGCCGCCGAGACGAGGCAGATTCTGAGCGGGCCGTTCACGCCAGGACCTCACGGTAGACCCGTTCGATCCTGTCTGCGATCGCGGGCCAGGCAAAGTCAGCGGAGCGTCTCCGGGCAGCCTTGGCCAGCCGGGCGCGCTCGGCCGGCGAGGAGAGCAGACCGACCAGGGCGTCGGTCAGCGCCCTTGGTTCGCCGGGAGCGACCATCACGCCGTCGCGGTCGTGGGTGATGACCTCGTCGTAGCCCGGGATGCGTGACGCTACCACGCACGCGCCGGCCGCCATGGCCTCGACCAGTACGATGCCCATGGCCTCGCCGCCGAGTGCAGGGGAGGCAAAGACGCTGCAGTTGGCGTAGAGCCCGGGGAGGACGCCGGCATCGACCCGGCCGAGAAACCGGACCCTGGAGTCGATTCCGAGCTCCCGGCTGAGGGAGTGACAGCGCGATTCCAGTGGGCCGGAGCCGGCGACAGCCAGGTTGACGTCCGTTCCGGCCCGCAGCAGGCCCGGCATTGCCCTGAGAAGCACCTCCAACCCCTTGCGCTTCTCGAGGCGGCCGACGAATAGGACGTAGGGCACGAGGTCGCTCACGGCTTCGGGCAGTCTGCGTCCGGGAGAGAAGGCGTCCGAGTCCACTCCGTTGGGGATGATGTGATACTGGCCCGGAAACCATGGTTCGGCCCATTCTCTGCCGGCCCTGGAAACCGCAATCCTGGCTGAGATTCTGCCGGGCAGCCAGGGGAAGAACAGCCGAAACCCGCCGCGAACGAATCCGGGCAGACGGAGTCCGTAGGTGTGGAAGGTGACCACGACCGGAGCTGGAGCGAATCGGGCGGCCCAGAAGGCGATCTCGGGCGGGAAGATGCCGTGGCAGTGGACAATGTCGAACCTGTGCTCGAGCAGGAAACGCTTCACTTCGCCGGCGAGTCTCGATCCGACCGGAATCGTGAAGCGCGACCGGTTTGCCGGCAGTACGAGGGCCCGTCCGAGCCGAGTAGTCTTGAGGTCTTCGGAGCAGGGCGACGAGTACCGGGTCGTCAGAATGTGGGGTTTGTGCCCTTTGGACGCGAGCTCGACACCGAGGTGGTGGACGTGTTCGCCTACTCCTGATGGGTATGGACGGTACGCGGCAGAAACAAGGCAGATGCGGAGCGGGGCCGCTGTCATCCGGTGTGACCGAAGCCGCCGTCCCCGCGGCCGGTGTCCGTGAGACCGACGCACTCCTTGAACTCGATCGCGAGAGGGCGACTGAATACCAGCTGGGCGATGCGATCGCCGGACTTCACCTCATAGGGTCGGGCCGACATGTTGAACAGCACCACCTTGATTTCTCCGCGGTAGTCCGAGTCTATCGTGCCCGGGCTGTTGAGCACGCCGATTCCGTGTGTCGAGGCAAGCCCTGACCTGGGCCTGACCTGGGCCTCGACGCCGGCGGGCATCTCGACCTCCAGGCCTGTTCTGACCGTGCAGAATCCCCGGGCGGGTATCCTGCAGTCGGTTGAGGCCGCCAGGTCGAATCCGGAGGAGCCCACGGTCTGCCTGGCTGGAATCGGCACGTCGGCGATCCTCCGCACCAGAACCGATACTGGTCTCATTGCCAGCGTGGGTCGAACACGAGCCACTGGTCCGGGTGGCGTGCAATGACCTGATTGAGCCTCGCCGCGATGGCCTTGGTCAATTCTGCTATGTCGTGCTCAAGGTCCCCGGTCGGCTGATAGGGAAGAGGCTCGGCGATTCCCAGGTACGGAGGACGGCCTGGAAGATTCTGGAATACCAGGTAGCCGATGACCACCGTCAGCCCGAATCTGAGTGCGTACGCGGCTGGCCCTCGGGGGAACAGCCGATGGGCACCGAACGACGGGCAGCGCACCCCTCGACCGGTTATGGCGCGGTCGGCCACCAGGGTGAGGATCCGGCCGTCGCGTATGGCGCGGTGAATGCTCTCGCGGTCCGGGATCGGTATGGTCTTCATGTTGGTGAGCCGACGGTAGCGATCAAAGGTCTCGGTCCATCCTGCCGGGACCGGTTCGACGACCGCTGAGAGAGGGTAGCCGAGTGCGGTAAGGAACACGCCGGCAAGGTCCCAGTTCCCGATGTGTCCGGTAACCATCAGCACTCGGCCATCGCGGCCCAGGATTCGATCAAGCCGTGTGCTGTCGTGCTCGACCAGGTCCACGACCCGACCCTTCATGACCGGGCCTCGAATCAGGTCGAAGTAGTTCATCAGCAGGTTGGTGAATGTCTTGCGTGCGGCCCGCCTTACCAGTCTTTCCGGGACTTCCGGGCTGAGGATACGGCGGAGGTTGTCCTGTAGCGCTTGCCGTCGAAGCCTGTCCAGTCGGTAGACCAAGTGCCCTGCCAATTTGGCCACCACCACGACGACCCAACGTGGCACAAAGAACTGCAGCGCCGTGCCGAGCGGCATCAGCCACGTGATCGGCGACCTGAGTCCTGGCATGGGCGACTAGCGCAGGTCGAGCTCCAGTTGTCCTGCTGCAGTTCGCTCCTTGGCACCGGCGCTGGCTGACTGTGCAAGTTTGTCCGCACGGCGATTGTGTTGACGCGTGACGTGTTTGAGTCTGACGTTGGGCAAGCTGCGAAGCAGCCGGTGCGCCTGGGACCAGAGTGGCTTGAGTAGCTGGTTCTTCACCCTGTACTTCCCGGTCATCTGGCGATACAGCAATTCGGAGTCGGTCTGGACTGTCACGGTGTCGCGGGGGAACGAGGATGCTTCGGTGAGTCCGCAGATGAGGGCGGCGTACTCCGCCTGGTTGTTCGTGTTTTCGCCGATCGCTCGGCTGATCTGCTTCAGGATCGAGCCATCGGGTCCGACGACGATGACTCCGATACCGGCCGGGCCGGGGTTGGCGCGGGACGAGCCGTCGATCTCTATGAGGATCTCGGCCATGTCCGCGCGCGCGCTACTCTCTGTGCGGGACGAGGATTCGGCCGCAGGCTTCGCAGGTGTAGATACGGTCCAGGCGATCGATCTCCAGCATCCGTTGGGCTGGGACAGGATTCAGGCAGCCGTTGCAGCGTTCTCCTTTGGTCGTGACTACGGCCACGCCGCCTCGGTTCTTCCGTATGCGCTCGTAGAGCTTCAAGGTGCTGGATTGAAGCGAATCGATGATCGCTGCCCGGGCCTCTTCCCTTTCCTTCTTGGCCGTGGTCAATTCTCTCTGCTCATCCTCGAGTGCAGCCACCTTGCGGGCCGTGTCGGCATCGAGTTGGGCATCTTCCTTCTCGGAGACGGCGCGCTGCCGTTCCAGGGTCTCGGCTTCCTCCATCAGGAGAATCATCCGGTCCTCGACCGCGGACTTGACCTTCTTCTGTGCCTCGATCTCCTTCAAGAAGGCTTTGTACTGCTCGTTGGTCTTGGCGGAGTAGAGCTGGACCGAGTAGGAGGAGATCTTCTCTTCCGCCGACCTCAGTTCGATTTCGGCGAGCTTGTACAGCTTCTTGTGCTCGATAATGGCTTCCTTGGTGGTGTTGAGCTGCTTCCGTACCTGCTCGGCGGAGAGTTTGAGTTTTCTGATGCGTTCGGGGATTTCTTCCAACTTCGCACTCAGTGTCTTGATCTCGGAGTCGAGGACTTGCAGATTCTGCAGTCTGGTGAAGGATTCCTTCAGATACGCTCCCGTCAAAGCGAAAAGGGTGCGCTGGCTTCCGCCAACACACCCAGGTCAGTGGGCGATACCTGACTTGAACAGGTGACCTCTTGCATGTCAAGCAAGCGCTCTAACCAAAGCTGAGCTAATCGCCCGGCAGAGCTCGAAGAGTCCACGAACTGCCAATATACTCTCAGGGTGTGCCCTGTCAAGACTGCTGCCCACGTCTCTTGCCGTCACAGCCTGGATTGGGGATGCTGTGTTGTCTCAGTCGTAGACCCCTTCCGATCATGGACGAGTCGCGTGCAGGGCGCCGGGACGTTGTCCGGCCTCTTGCCGGCAGGCGGTGTGTCGATGTTCGTGACAGCCTTGAGCACGGGCGTAGGGCCGGTGTGACTGGCCGTTTCGCGACCGGACCACTTGCTAGGGGAGAAGCAGCGGATATGATTCCTGAGTGAGCGCGGGGTGACCGCTGCGCGAGAGCTGCCGGATTCTGGAAACCGGAATGGGGCATCTTTCGTCCAACAGGCAGAATGGTCAAGAGTAACAGACATAGGAGGAGCAATATGCAGCGTAGAATACCATTGAGACTGATCGGAATCATCCTGGCCCCGACGGCGATCGCGGCCTTCGTCATCGGGATCTTTGCCGCCGGCATCGTGAGTCTGGGGCATCCTCAAGCGGCCGCCAAGCAGGAGGATTTCGGAGTAGATTCCGGGCCACCGGCTCAGGGCGGTGGTCCGGGTTCGTTCGCGGCGGTGGCAGACCGCGTCATCCCGGCTGTTGTCAACATTGCCGCGGAGAAGAAGGTTGCTGTCGGGCGCCGGGGCGCGCCGGAGTTCGGCGGCCCCTTGGAGGACCTGTTTCGTGAGTTCTTCCGTGACTTCCCAGATATGCCGCGGGAGCGGCAGCGCAACGCGTTGGGTTCAGGTGTCATAATCGACGCCGACGGGTACATCGTCACCAACAACCATGTGGTTTCCGGTTTTGACGAACTTCTTGTACGTCTGTCGGACGGGACCGAAATCGACGGCGAGGACGTTGAGATAGTCGGACGAGACCCCAAGACCGACTTGGCGGTCATCCGCGTGAAGACAGACAAGAAGCTCCCGTTCATCACCTATGGCGACGTCGCCGGTGTCCGCGTCGGAGACTGGGCTGTGGCGGTCGGGAACGCCTTCGGGCTGCAGAGCACCGTGACGGTCGGTGTGATATCCGCGAAGGGCCGAACCGGCATTCCTCTTCCAGAGGGCCCCAGCTATCAAGACTTCCTCCAGACCGATGCGTCGATCAATCCCGGCAACTCGGGGGGAGCGTTGGTAAACACTGCCGGAGAGTTGATTGGCATCAACACGGCAATCCGGTCGCCGGTCGGCGCCAGCGTTGGAGTCGGATTCGCAGTTCCAGTTGACATGGTCCGATCGGTCACTTCGCAGCTCATTCAACACGGTAAGGTGGTTCGGGGCTTTCTGGGAATCCGTCCTCAGGAGATAACCGAGTCGATCAGGAAGGCGAAGAAGCTGGAAGATACCGGCGGGGTACTGGTCGCTGAGGTCATAGATGACACCCCGGCCCAGAAGAGCGGACTCAAGCCAGGCGACATCATCGTCGAGCTGGAAGGCAGGCGAGTCGAGACGGTCGAGCAATTCAGGCGGCATGTTGCGGATTTGGCCCCGGGTACGACAATCAGCATGCGGCTGAAGCGCGACGGCAAGACGATTGACAAGAAGGTCAAGTTGGTGGAGTTCCCGGAGGACGACCTTGCCGCCACCGAAGACGGCGAGAAGCCCGGCAGCTGGTTCGGTCTCGACGTTCGGAATCTCACAAGTGACGAGCGAGACGAGGCGGGCGTGTCTGGCGGCGTGGTTGTCGTTAGTGTCGAGCCAGGCAAGGCGGCCGACGATGCTGATATCAGGCAAGGAGACATCATCCTCGAGGTCGGAGACACGAGAGTGGTGGACCTGGATGACTACAACCGCGCAGTCCAGAGGCTGGTGGCGGACCGGGAACCGACTCTGCTCAGGCTCCAGCGCGGGTCGGTCAAGATGTACGTCGCGGTAGAGCCGTGACACGGGTCTGGCTGTGGTGGTTTCACTGTTCTGTTGACCGAAGTCAGGTTTTCGGCGAGAATTAGACAGACCAAAGGAGGTTCTAGCGACCAGAGTGCGTATTGAATGCCTAGCGGTTTGTCCTGTGCTATAGCCCCCACTTTCGCCAGGGGAGAGTCTGGCCTTCTAGATTGCAGCCCGTCCAGGACGGCGCTGTCTGTCGCCCACAATACCCAGTATGGCAACCCGACCGAGGAGAAGGATGAACTCAGCGAGTGTGATCGACGGTAAGCTGGTTGCCCGGCAGGTCCGACGCGAACTCCGTACCCGAGTTGCTGCCCTCAAGGCGGCAGGAACCGTACCGAAGCTGGGCATCGTGCTGGTTGGGGACTTTGCGCCTTCTGAGATTTATGTCCGCAGCAAGGAGAGGGCAGGGGCCCGCGTGGGCATCGAGGTTCAGACGGCCCGGCTCGGTACGAAGACATCATTTGAGGAACTCAGTGGGAGAATCAGGACATGGAACAGCGACGAAACGATCCACGGCATAATCGTGCAGATGCCGCTTCCGGGCCATCTTGACGAATCAGCCGCACTCGCACTCGTAAGTCCAGACAAGGACGTCGACGGCCTGACCCCCACCAATCTCGGCCGGCTCATGGCTGGTGAGCCGGCGTTTCTGCCGGCGACCCCGGCCGGTATCGTTGAGCTACTGGCCAGGGGAGGCTTTGAGACGGCAGGGCGTCACGTCGTTATTGTCGGTAGGAGCCGCCTTGTCGGCAAACCGCTGGCCAATCTACTGCTCCTCAAAGGAGACCGAGGAGACGCGACCGTCACCGTCTGCCACTCCAGGACCCCAAACCTCGCCGAAGTCTGTCTGGGTGCCGACATTCTAGTCGTCGCTGCGGGGCGTGCCGGACTTGTCACGTCTGACATGGTCAGGCAAGGTGCCGTGGTTGTGGATGTCGGTACGAACCGCACCGAGCATGGACTCGTCGGTGACGTTGATTTCGCGGCGGTCTCCACGCGGGCTTCGGCGATAACACCAGTGCCGGGTGGTGTTGGGCCCATGACGGTGGCGATGCTCCTCGCCAATACTGTGAAGGCGGCCGAGGCGGCACCACGGGAGTAGCCGGTGGTCCAGGGCAAGCTCGCGGCTTCGTCCTTGCGGTCTGTGATTTCCAGGGACAGACGGGCAATCAACAACTGGCTCCGTCAATCGCTTCGTTCAGGCCGAGGCGTGCCCGCGCGTCTCTCTCAAGCGATGAAATATGCTGTGCTGGGTCGGGGGAAGCGAATCCGGTCAATACTCGCCCTGGAGTCGTACCGCGCTTGCGGCGGGAGAAGCACCCGCTGGATTGTGCCTTTCTGCTGTGGGATCGAGATGATCCACGCGTTTTCCCTGGTGCACGACGATTTGCCTTGTATGGACGATGACGATTTCCGACGCGGCAAGCCCAGCCTTCATCGCAGGTTTGGTGAAGCCACGGCAATCCTCGCAGCGGACGCACTGTTCGCACGCGCGTTCGAGCTCTTCACTTCGGGAGCTGCGCCGGCAGACCGGCGTCTCGCTGCAACGGCCGCGATAGCCAAGGCCATCGGTCCGCTGGGGATGGCCGGCGGCCAGCTCCTCGACGTGCAGAACGCAGGTCAGGGCGGCAGCAGAAGCGGAGCGGCCGTACAGAGACTCAAGACTGCGGAGTTTCTTGCCGCATCGATGGAATCCGGTGCGATCCTGGCCGGTGTGGCAAAGCGGCTCTGCGGCAAGCTCCGAGAGGGAGGTGTGCGTCTCGGGCTGCTGTTTCAGACGACGGATGACCTCCTTGATTCCGGACGCCCAGTTGGTGGCAGGAAGACCCTGCCGGATTCCCGCCGTCTGGAGGACGTCCGCAGACTCGCCGTCGCACAGGCCGCGAGTGCTGAGCGGGCGCTTGCCTCTCTCGGCGCGAGATTTCTCGTTCTGGCGTCGTTCCCGCACCACGTACTGACCCGCAAGGAGTGACGTGAGCATTCTGGACCGAGTCGACTCGCCCAGCGAGCTCAAGCGCCTCACCCTTGCGCAGCTCGAGCGGCTTGCGGTCGAGATACGCGGCGAGATCGTGGAGACTACCAGCAGGACCGGCGGCCATGTTGCGCCGAACCTCGGTGTTGTCGAGCTTACCCTGGCACTCCACTATGTCTACCAATCTCCGAGAGACAAGCTCTTCTGGGACGTGGGTCACCAGTGCTATTCACACAAGATCCTGACCGGCCGGAAGAGCCTGTTCTACACGTTGCGCCAGTTCAAGGGCATTTCGGGTTTTCCCAAGAAGTCCGAGAGCGAACACGACGTGTTCGATTCCGGTCATTCCGGAGACTCGATCTCGGCCGCACTGGGGCACGCGGTCGGCGCTCGGCTTGCCGGTCGAGAAGGGCGGTCGATAGCGATCATCGGCGACGGGTCGGTGGTGACCGGCATGGCCTTTGAGGCGCTCAACCATGCCGGAGAGCTGAAGCAGAAGTTGGTGGTCGTCCTCAACGACAACGAGATGTCGATTGCGCGAAGTACCGGGGCGATGTCGGCCTATCTGAACAGGATAATAACGGGAGGCATGTACAACCGGATGCGGGCCGACGTCTGGAACCTGCTTGGAATGCTACCGAGGGACATGAGCGGTCGAGCCAGGGTGGCTGCGCGCAAGATCGAAGAAGGAATGAAGAACCTTGTGGTTCCCAGCCTGCTCTTTGAGGAGCTGGGATTCAGGTATGTCGGCCCGGTGGACGGCCACAACATACCAGAGCTCGTTCACACCTTCCGGAGGATCGAGCCGTTCCCGGGACCGGTCTTGGTCCACGTCGTGACGAGGAAGGGCAAGGGGTTTCAGCCCGCGCTGGAGCGCCCCGAGGATTTCCACGGTGTCGGGCCTTTCGATGGCCTCACGGGCGCCAGACCGCCGGCGGAAGGCGATACCTACATGTCGAGTTTCGGCAGGAAGATGGTGGAGCTTGCCTCAGGAGATGACCGTGTTGTGGCGATCACCGCCGGAATGTGCCTCGGCACCGGACTGTCGGAGTTTCGTGAGAAGTTTCCCAACCGGTTCTTTGATGTCGGTATCTGCGAGCAGCACGCAGTGACATTCGGGGCCGGGCTTGCGCTGGCCGGAATGAGACCGGTCGTGGCCATATACTCGACGTTCCTGCAGCGAGCGATCGACCAGATCATCGAGGACGTCTGCCTGCAGGGACTGCCGGTCGTATTCGCCGTCGACCGGGCCGGACTTGTCGGTGAAGACGGCCCGACCCACCACGGGACATTCGACCTGTCCTATCTTTCGATGATTCCCAGGCTGGTCGTGGCGGCTCCCGGCGACGAGCCCGAGCTCTGCGAAATGCTGGAACTGGCACTGGGTCATCAGGCGGGGCCGGTTGCCATCAGGTATCCGCGGGGTGGCTCAGCGCCGGCCGTTTCCCGAAGGCGGGAACCGGTGGCGTTGGGCAAGGCGGAAGTCGTGCGTGAGGGTCCAGACGGTTGCGTCTTTGCCCTTGGCGCGGTGCTGCCGGCGTGTATCGCTGCCGCACAGACTCTGGCCTCTACCGGTCTGGAGCTGACGGTTGTCAATGCGAGGTTCGCAAAGCCGCTGGACCGAGGGCTGGTGCTGAGGCTGGCAGAACGCCACCGTCGGGTCGTCACCGTCGAGGAAGGAGTCCTGTCCGGCGGCTTTGGGGCGGCGGTATCCAGTCTGGTCGGGGAGAGGCTGCCAGGGGTCGAGGTCCGCAACCTAGGGCTCCCGGACGCATTCGTCGAGCACGCTCCGCGAAGGAAGCTGATGGAGCTGGTCTCGCTGACTCCGGAGGCGCTCCTCAACCGGTTCCAGGACCTCTTCGGGACAGACGGGTGATCCGCAGACTACTCTCCGTTCTGCTGCTCGCCGCCATCGCCCTGCGGGCGTATTCCCTCTCCGAACAGACCAGGCTCGTCGCGCGGCCTGACTACGATCTAGGGGTGGTGTTCCTCGAGAGGTGGCGGGGTGACTATCTGCTCGGTGTCGAGTCGGTCATCCCGATCGAGGAGTATCTGGACTACCAGCTCAAAGAATCCATAGTCGACAGGTGGCGGAGTGAGAACAAGCGAGCCCGGGAGAGCCAGGAGCTGGCGTACGACGCGAAGGGGCTGATTCCCGACATCGAGTTGCCGAAGCTGCCGGTGTTCGGGGAGAGCAAGATCGACATATCCGGTCAGGATCGGATAACACTTGGCGGACGGCAGCAGGTGATCGAAGGCTACAGCACGCGCACGGACCGAGGCAGCAGGCTGCTCCCGGAACTCAAGATGGAGCAGCAACTGGCGGTCCGACTGAACGGGCAGATCGGTGAGCGCACCAACGTCAACATCGACCACGACTCGGAGCGCCAGGATGCCAAGAACAAGATCAAGCTGAGCTACGAAGGAACCGAGGACGAAATCGTCCAATCGGTTGAGCTGGGCGACACGAGGCTTTCTATTCCTGCGTCCGTCTACACCGGTGACCTGCCGGCGCATTCCGGGCTGTTCGGCGCCTCTGCGAAAGGAAGGCTCGGACCGTTGGATATCTACGGCGTCGCCTCCCGGGAAGAATCGCAATCCCAGACCCAGACCTTCCGGGGACAGCGCCGGGTGAGCGTGTACGAAGCGTGGGGCTGGCAGTACGAGATCCGGCGTTTCTACTATCCAGTGGTGCCGGAGTCGATTGACGTCAGGTCGCTCAGGGTCTACCGCGACGACAAGATCAACACAAACAACGAAGCCGCAGTACCGGCGATCGCCACCGTGTATCCCGACCACCCGGACTCGATTCCGACCAACTTCTCCAACGACAGGATGGGTGGTGACTTCGACCTGCTCAAGGAGAACGTCGACTACGTCTTCAACACGACCGACTGGACGATCGAGTTTGAGAGGGAACTCAGCCAGCTGGATGTCGTCGGTCTCGTGGTGGTCATCGATAGCGACACTCTCGGCGGGTATCAACACAACGACTCGCTGGTCTTGGTCATGCTCAAGACACAAGACACCGACGAGAACTCACTCACCTGGGACTACGAGGCCCGGAACGTCTACTCGCTTCCCAAGGGCGAGGTGGACATGACGTCGCTGCGCATATTCCGAAACGATCCCAAGGAACTCGTGGAGTACGAATCAGAAGGCTCGAATTCCACGTTCAAGTTCACCTACATACTCGGACTGGACCCCAACGGCGACGATGTAGTGGAGAGTCCGCTGTTCGACAAGGCGAGAGGGCTGATCCGGTTCCCGGACGCAAAGCCGTTTGCTTCCCTTGAGCTTTCGGTCAGAGATTCGGTGATCTACAGCAAGCCTCGGCTCACCGGCGACGAGGGCGAGAAGTACAAGCTCGTCGCCGAGTACTCGAGCGCCACTGAATCGTACTATCTCGGCCAGACCGACATCGAGGAGAACTCCGAGAAGGTCAGGGTCGACGGCGTGTTGTGGACAAGAGACGACGACTACGACGTGGACTATCTCAGCGGTCTGCTGACCTTCCGCCGACTGGTTCCGGCAGATGCCGACATCCAGGTGACCTACGAGTACCGGCCGTGGTTCTCGATGTCCCAGAAGTCACTGCTGGGCACCAGGGCCGAGTGGAAGTTCACCGAAAACGGCAGAGTCGGCAGCAGCATCTTCTACAGGAGCGAAGGCATGCCGGATGACAGACCGGTGCTGGGTTCTGAGCCGTTCCGGCGGATGATTGCGGAGGCGGACGCATCCTACAGCGCGTCGTCGGAGGAGGTCAGTGCTTTCCTGGACCGGCTGCCGCTGCTCAGGGCGCAGGCGCCGTCTCGCGTCTCGGCCTCGATGGAGGGAGCCATCTCGCTGCCCGACCCAAACACGCGGGGTGTCGCCTACCTGGATGACTTCGAAAGCACGACGATCACCCGGGAGGCGACGCCGAACGAGATCCTCTGGTACCACGGCTCGGTCCCCGAAAACAAGGACACCGCCGACTTCGCGCGGGCCCCGCTGTACTGGACGAACCCAACGGAAAAGGTCCGGCGTGACAGCGTGTTCGGGCCGACGGCCGGCGAGGAAGGCAAAGAGACCGATGATTTTCTGAGGGTGGTATTCACGCCAGACCC
>CP070680.1:653911-655061 GCA_020352555.1 Caldifarciminota bacterium
GGATGGCTGAGAGGATGGAGGCGAGGGGTGGAGCCGGAAGGGCCGAGAGGCCTGGGGTCAGTCGTGCTGCGGCGGAGACCAACCCGGGCTCAGGTACTGCTTCGGCCGGTTCAGGACAGAGAGTGGCCAGCGGACTCTGATGGCGTGCTCTGGGCAGACATTCAGGCAGCGGACGCAGACCGTGCATGAGGGCGAGAATCGGACCCGGCGGTCCAGAATGCTGATGCTCCGCGTAGGGCAGACCTGGACGCAGATTCCGCAGAGGTTGCAGCCGCCGGTTGTGCGGGGCAGGAGCTTCATGAGCGGAGCCGCAGCGTGGTGGAAGACGCCACGCAGGCTCCCTGACACGAATCGCTGCCACAGCGTGATGGACTCGCAACAGGTCTTGCCATCGAGCAGGGAACGCACCAGCCGGTCGATGCGTTCCCTGCGCTCGCGTTCCATGTCACGAGTGCTGAACCTGCGGGTCGGGCTCAGGAACCGGAATACCATCTCGTCGCCTTCGAACCAGTAGCAGCCGACGTTGCCGGGCATGAACAGGCAGACGGTGGCGCGCAAGTCGTATCCTTTCCGGCGCAGGGTGCGCACAGGTTGTGCCAGACAGGCTTCCGGGTCCTGGCCTGCGGTCATGAACAGAAACGAGGGCTTGCCGTTGCCAGGGGGCAGTTCCCTGAGGAAACGGGTGAATGCAGGCGGTTCGTTGTAGGCATAGACCGGAGAGCCCAGCCCGACAAGGTCGTAGCGAGCCAGGAAGTCCGGGTCGACAGTCGCGGGCAGCAGTTCGATGTTGTACAGGTCAGTGGGGTTGTCCGGGCCGAACCGGTCGGCTATTTCGCGGGCCGCGGTCGCGGTGTTGCCGGTCCCGGTGAAATAGCAGACCGCGACTCGCACCAGCGATGGTAGCCGGCCGGGCCAAAGGGTCAAGGGACAGAGGAAACCAAGTGACCGAGTGACCAAGTGACCGAGTGAACAAGTGAAGGAGGCAGAACACCCATGCCTGGACGGCATCGACCGCAGTCCGCCGTGCACCCTGACCCCTCGGGCGCAGCGCCCGGCTTCGCCAAGCCGCCAAGGGGAGAGGGAGTCGCCAGAGCCCAGAGGGCCGCCAGCATCCTCGCCCATTCGGGGAGAGGAGCTGAGGGGCCGCACA
>CP070680.1:655161-661374 GCA_020352555.1 Caldifarciminota bacterium
CAGGGTCATGATGAGAGTCACTCTGGAAGTCACAGTCCAGGCCACTCCTGAAGTCACTTCCGAAGCCACAGCCCGAGCCACTCCTGCAGTCACTTCCCAATCCACTCTGCCAGGCATCTGCCCAGGCACTCCTCGATACACCTTCTGAGGCACAGTCCAGGACACTTGCCAAGACGCTCCCAGAGGCACTTCCCGAGATACTTCCCAGGATGCTCTCCAAGGCATTCTCCTCATCACTTCCCTCGCCGCTCTCCAAGTCACTTCCCGATACGCTCCCCAAGTCGCCTGGCAGGTCGCATGCCGGACCGTTCCTTCCGGGCAGACGGCGCTGCACTGACCTCGCGGACTCGAAGACTCGTCAAGTGCCGGCGTCGGTGGTCTGGCGTGAGGGCAAAACCCTAGCATTGAACCACTTATGGCTGCTGCCCCCCTAGTCAAATAGCTACTTGAAAAAACCCGGGCCCGGCCTAACATCAACTAAGCAGTACACTGGAAGGCGGTTTCAACGCGGATTATGTCCGACTGGAGGACGAGGCCTTTGGCCTTGAAGGAAGTGATCGAAACGGTATCGACAACCCACAGCAGAACTACCCTGGCCCGTAGGGGCAGCGTGAGAGCCACGGCCCAGCCAGAAGGCCGTAGCCAGCGCATGTCAATGAGAATAGAACTCCTCTGCGAAGGAACTCCCCCGAAAAGAAGGGTCCCCTCCGCAAAGAGAGCTTCGAAACCTGTAAGTCAGTCAGCCGCTCTTTAGACAATTTGGAGAGGACCCTAGTCTAGTCTCGCGCTGATTCTGCTCGACCCAGTTCTTGTGTCAAGCCTGGCGCTTCGGTCATTCCGACGCTGATGGAGGAGTCTTTCAGGGCTCGGCGCTGCTACGGCAGTACCAACACCTTCCGCACCGCGACCTGACTACCTGACCGCACGCGCACGAAGTACGCGCCGGGCGATACCCCCCTCGGATTCCAGACTCCGTCCCTCGGCCTGGCCACCACACTCCCTGCCGCATCCAGGACCTCAACCTCCGCTCCCAGCATCCCTGTCACCCTGACCGGTTCCCCTCGCGTGGCCGACGGCCACACCTGAAGTGACCGGGCCTGGCGGTCTAGGAGTTCTTCCACCGATACCTCGCCATACTGCATGATGACGGTAGTTTCGCTGTAGCGGTACAGCAGCTCGCACCTTCCGTCACCGTCCAGGTCGTGGAGGCCGACAGGGACCTTGTTGGTGTACGCACGCCACATCTCCTCGTAGGAGTCGTTGCCCGTGCACCGATACAGGTGGACGTTGAGACCCGTGGTGACCGCGAACTCGGGGAGACTGTCCCCGTCTACGTCTCCCACCGCCATGCCGTACCCGTCGGCCCAATACGAGGCCTCGACGTTCTGCTGCCACACGAACTCGAACGAATCGTCGCACGGAGACTCAATCACCCCGATGAAGCCGAAGTCGTCGGTATCGACCCCGAACACGACCACCTCGGACCGGCCGTCCCGATCCATGTCCGGGGCGGCTATGACGCTGTACGCGTGGTCGACGGGAACGTCGAGGTAGCTCTTGAAGGCGAGAGTGTCGTCACCCACCGCCTCGAAGAACTGCACGTCGTCAGACATGGCGTTTGGCGCGACGAGCTCTGGTAGCCCATCCCGGTCCATGTCATGGGTCTGGGCGAAGCCGGTGAGGAAGTGCCCACCGTGCGGGCGGACGACGGTCTTGAGCTCGTAGCGGTTGTCGCCGGTGTTCTCGTACAGCTGGATTCCCTCGGGGAGGCTCCCAGAGCACTCAGCGATCTCCAGGGCCGAGTCGGCGTCGAGGTCGGTGATCCGCACGTGGACAGGATGGCCCTGCCACGCTGGATAGTGCTTCCACACGATGCTGTCCGGCAACGACAGGGGGTCCGGGCTCTCGACCGCGCAGACGAGGTGGCCTTGGAGTGTAGGGACCTGGACGAGCAAGTCCGACTTGCCGTCGCGGTCCGGGTCGCCGACATCCCAGTCCATGGCGTGGTCCCATCCGAGCTGGGTGGTGTCGAATTCCCAGTTGCCGCGGTGCTCGAGGATGTAGTCGACCCAGTAGTCCGTGGAGTTCTGGCCCAGAGCGTAGAACTCCGGGTGGCCATCATGGTCAGCATCTCCGAAGGCGTAGTGGTGAGCGGTCCAGTAGGGCACCCGTGCCACCTCGCGCAGCTCGAAGGTGTCGGACATCGCAGCTAGGACAGGGTCCGTAAGGAACAGGGCTGAGGACGCGATGGAGGCGAGGATTCCTATGAGGCCCATGGATAAGTGTAGACCGTAGAGCTATACCTGTCAACGAGCAGGAGAAAGGAGGAACGTGTGTCGGCAAGAGACAGTCCGGACTGACGGCGACTGACCGATGACCGCATAAGGACCGAATGAACAGAGAAAAAGGAGGAAGAATGAATCCGAGATGGCTGACTGCCATCATCGCGCTGGCACTCGCGCCGGCGCTGCTGACCGCCCACGACCCAGTGATTCGGGGTTGGAGGGTAGGTCCGCTCAGCGCATACGATACCGCGGACTCGACGCCCGGGCGGTCGCCCCTGCGTCTGACACCTACCAATGGCTGGACCATCTGCAAGCAGCTCGCACCCGGCAACTACCGGGGCAGGCTCCATGTCATCTACACCAAGGACGACGTGGTGTACGCCCGGTACACCGACGGCCTGCCCGGAAGCTGGAGCTGGTCGACTCCAATACCGCTCTCGATAGAGACCGACGAAGCACGCGACGGTGCCATTGCTTGCCTGGGTGATTCCATCGCCGCGGCGTTCTATGACGAGTGGTTGGAGGGGCCTGAACCAAACTCCCTGATGGTGTACAGCCAGTCGCTCAATGCCGGGGCGTCCTGGTCAAATACACCGAAGGAGCTAGCGGATGACGACGACAAGCATCATGACAACCGCCATCCATCAATCACTGTGACGTACCGGCCGTACGCGGCGGAGTCGGTCGACCGGCGAGAGGGTCCGATCGCGCACGCGGTGTGGATAGACTCGATGGACCCCGGTGCTCCGGGTGGACCCTACCCGCTGGGCGCCTGGCCGTATCACGGCTCGGTGATGATGAAGGACCTGTCGAAGGCTGTCTATGAATACCACATCTCCGACGACCCGTACTGCGAGTTCCCGTCCGTATGCTGGAACGGGGTCAACGACCATGAGAATGACGTCTACATCGCATTCGAGATGACGCGCAACGACTCTCAGGAGATATGGGTCATGCACAAGCACCAGGGCGCCGGGGATGATATCGACCGAGTCACCTCCAATACCTGGAGCGATGGCCAACCCAGCATCCAGTGCGTTGAGCCCAAAGGCTTGTACGCCAAGGACACGGTGGTGATAGTGTGGCAGAGCAAGCCGCCGGGTTCGAACTACCGCATCCACTACTCCCGCGGCTACCAGGACAACAGCAACAACTGGATACTGTCCGCGCCTGCCGACCTGTTCCCCGGGCTCTGGACCATCGCCGACCTGAAGTACCCCAACATCTGGAACCACAACGACACGCTGTTCCTCGTATTCATGATCGGCCGCAACGATTCGACCCGGGGTGTTTTCTTCTCGTACACGACCAACAACGGACGGAACTGGCTGAATCCCCCGATCCGGGCTGCGGGTGTGCACTTCCAGGATGCCTCCATCTTCGCGCACGGGGACAGCGCATACGTGTCGGGCCGGTATCGCCGGAGCTGGCCGGTAGAGTGGCGCGGGTACGCCTGTCCGCTCAGCCGGGTCACCGGTCTGGCCCGGGTGGCAGATGCCTGTCCGCCCAGCGCCCGGGTGCTGCAGACCTACGGAGGCGAAGAAGGCCTGCTCTACCGTGCGATGGTCGCCGGCGGCTTCGTCGGGGTGGACCGAACCACCGACGGAGGCACGTCCTGGGAGCATCTCGGCAGCCCCGGATACGGCGACTCGCCCTCGATTGCGTCCGACGCGGACAGCGCCATCTGTGCCGCATTCCTGAAGGACGATACGCTGTGGGCGTCGTGGTGGTACTACGACGACGTGTGGCGCGACCCGATCGCCGTCTACTGCGGTGGCGCGAACGACGTACCTGGGCAGCCTTCGGTCGTGCTCTACCCCGGGACGTCGGACGGCGTCAAAGTGGCGGCGCTGACTTTCCCGGTCTACGATGCGGGCGCAACCCAGACCCGGTTGATGTACGCCAAGGCGGACTCCGGCCGGGTGGTCCTCGACACCATCGAGACACTAGCTTCGCTGGCAGACAGTTACCCAACGGTCAACCTCTACCAGACCGACTCGCTGTACGCGGTCTGGGAGCGCTCAGGGGCGGTGGTTTGCAGCAAGCTGGTCGATTTCGGCATCGGCACGTGGTCTCAACCAACGACCGACTGGGCGTCTCCGACCACGGTCGCCAGTGCCGGGACACATCCGATGTCGAACATCGAGGGCAAGTACCTCCACGCGGTGTGGCGCTACCTCAACACGGGCACCAGCGACATAGCCATCCAGACTGCCAGCTTCGAACTGGGCGACAACCCGACCGTCGGCGGCTGGCAGAACGGCTCTGACCCGAGCGAAGAGGATGCCCGCGACAAGACCAACCCCTATCGCACCGGGGCAGGGGTCGCGGTGTGGCAGGAAGAGGTGTCGAACATCTGGCGCATCATCGGCGAAGTCCGTGGCGACACAGTCACGCTTGTCACGGCCGATTCGAGTTGTTTCAACGTCCACGCGTTTGGCGACTCGTCCGCCATCACGCCGTCAGTCGATCAGGTGCGTGTCAGGCTGTTCTGGTGCGAGGGGATCAAGACAGACTCGTTCGAGATGTACTTCAAGGCAGACTCTTTCAACGTCTCCAACGCAGGCAGCGATGCGACCCAGAGCAACAACGGGTCCAAGCTGCTCAGGAAGGCCGGGTCCGACTCCCTGTTTGCTGTGTACCAGGACGCTGACGGCGCGGTGATGTACGCCTGGTCTGCTGACGGCTCGGCCTGGCAGCGCAGGCAGTGCGCGGGCCACGGGACGTATCCGGCCCTGTGCGCTGACGGCACCGGCAGAAGGTGGGTCATGTACTGGGACGAACCCGCAGGAAAGGTCTACGCCCGGTTCGACAGCACCGGCACGTTCTCCAGCGCCAGGGAGCTGTGCGACCTGCAGGCTGACCAGTGCGGCCCGATATCGGCAGCCGGTTCTCACCACAGTACCACTTCCTGCGCCTATGCCGCGTTCAGGCGCATCAAGGACGGGCAGGTCGACCAGATCATTCTGGCCAAGTTCGATGCCACCAACCAGAACACGACCGCGGTGCTCGAAGGCAACCAGTACGTCCATCCTTGCGTGGGCACTGAATGGGTCAGCGGTGACAGCAAGGACCACATCCACCTGTGCTGGGAAGATACCGACCAGAATGAGGTCTACTACAAGATGACATCCAGCGCGGTTGACCCGGCCGAGGCTGCGCCGTCCTACTCCTGGGAGACCGACTACAACCTCTCCAGCTCTGAGGACGACTCCAAGGACCCGTCGATGCACGTCAGCGACTCGCGGGTGGTCGTGGCCTGGTCCGAGCATTCCACCTACGACGTGGTGGCAGCGCGGCGTGACCTCGGGGACGACTACGACGAGTTCGAGGACACGGTCAACCTGAGCCAGTCTGCGGTGAGCTCGCTCTACCCGGTGGTCTACGACGCAGACTCCTGCATCGTGGTCTGGGAGGAGCACTCCTCAGAAGGCGACATCGACATCTACACAAGCGTCGAGTTCGAGGACGGTTTCTGCATGGTCGACAACACGGGCGAAACGCGCTATCCCCACTGCCTGTTCCAGAACAAGGCATCAGGGGATTCGGCGATACCCTTTGTCCATCTGGTCTACTGCGAAGAGCCGGAGGACAATTACTACGAGGTGGGCTACACCTCGTGGAACCTCAAGGAGCAGGGCACGGGTGGCGGCGGCCAGTCGGGCGGTGTGCAAGAGCTCCTGACCCCGATGCTGTCTGCTTGCCGGCCCAACCCGTTCTCTGCCAGGACCCAGATAAGCTACCAGTTCCCGCATGACGGGCCGGTGAACCTGCAGGTGTTCGACGCGAGCGGCAGGAGCGTAAAGACCCTGCAGCGAGGATTCCAGCGGGCCGGGAAGTATACGGTGACCTGGGACGGCCGGGACGCAAGCGGCCGGAACGTGGCCAACGGCGTGTACTTCTACCGTTTCGACGCGCCCGGATTCCG
>CP070680.1:661474-664958 GCA_020352555.1 Caldifarciminota bacterium
AAGGAGCAGCATGGCGCAGGCCGGCTCGCGCAGCGCTGTTTCGGCGAAGCTGATGAGCACGGTCTCGAACTGCCGGGCCGCATCGGCGTACTCGCCGGTCTGGTAGAAGATGACGCCGGACAGGTAGTTGCCCACACCCGAGAGCTCGCCGGACTTGAACATCTCGGCCAGCTGGCTGGTCGACAGCAGGGTCTGGACCGTGTCTTCGGTGGCCAGCATCGCCTGGGAAAGCTGCAGGTTGGCGAAGCTGGCAATCTTGGTGTTCGGGTAGTTTGCCCTGACCCGCTGGAATCTCTCGACCGCGTCGTCCGGCTGGTTCAGCGCCATGTAGGCGTAGCCGATGAAGTAGTTGGCGTGGGCGGCAAGGTAGTTGTTCGGGTGCCGGGTCAGGGGCATCAGGTGGCCGACCGCGTTGGCATGGTCCTCGCGCGCGACCAGGGCGCAGCCGAGGAAGTAGTGGGCGAAGTCGGCGAGCGGGGAAAAGGGGAAGTTGTCGAGGAAGAACTGGAACTTGGCCTGGGCGGCGTCGTAGTCGCGGTTGAGGAACAGGGCGTGGCCGGCCGCGAAATGGGCGAGAGTGGCGAGCGGGGTGTTGGGCATGTCGACGGTGATGTTCTTGAATTCGAGCAGCGCGGGCAGGGGTTTGCCCATCCTCGAGTGGCACTTGGCCAGATAGAACCTGGCTTCGGGCATGTCGAGACCTTCGAGCCGCTCGGCAGCCTGTTCGTACTCGTTCTGGAAATAGTGGAGCACGCCGAAGGCGAAATTGGTTCTCGGGTCCTTGTCGTACCCCTGTTTCTTGCCCAGGTCTTCGAGGGTCAGGCGGGCCTGGCGAAAGTTGCCGAGCATGATCGACGATATCGCCAGGCCGTACATAGCTTCGGCACCGATGTAGGAGTAGCGGGGCCGGGACAGGATGCGCTTGAACAGCTCGGTCGCGCGCTCGTACTGGCCGAGGTTGAAGTAGGTCTCGGCCAGGGCAAAGTTCAGCTCGTCCCCGAACTCGCTGGTCCCGTAGTCGCGGACCAGCCGGGAAAGGGTCTGGGCGGCCCGGTCGTAGTTGCGCTGCTCGAGCGCGTTCTGCACCGCGTTGTACCGGTCCGCGAGGTCGCGGGTCTGCTCGGAGTTGAGCGCGACGACAAGGGACAGGATCAGTATCAGGGCCATTCGGTCACTCGCCGGGCCGGATTTCTATTCTGCCTTCGGGTCCTTTGGTTCTGATTTCGGTCAGGGTGCCGGAAAAGTCGAGCGTCCGGTTGCGCTCGTCGACCACGAGGATCTCGTAACGGTAGCGGCCGTCAGCGACCAGGCGCCCGACGTCGTCGAGCCCGTCCCAGCTCAGGCGCAGGGGCGGGCTTTCCCAGCCCTGGAAAGTGCGGACTATCTCGCCGAAGCTGTTGCGGATCAAGAGCTGCCAGCGCTTGACCGGGGCTCGGGTGTTGATGCGGACGTCCATCCAGAGCACGTTCTGGAGGTTGTCGGGCGTGGGGCTGAACACCCTGGGCGCGGCGTCGATCCAGACCCGGTAACCGGCGAAGTCGACGAACATGCCGAGCTTGTGGGTCGGGGTGACGCGGTAGCTGGACTGGTAGTGGAGCAGGAAAGCGTAGTCCACGCCGATGCCCATCTTGCCCCAGGAGTTGTGGACACCGAGCCCGAGGCTGATCTCGTTGGGGTCGAATCCGACGCGCTGGACCAGGATACCGGGCACGATGTGGAACTCGACACCGCCGTGCGGGATGACCCGGGCCGCGAAATCCGCGGTCGGGTTGCCGAAAGAGTCCCGCTCGAACACGATAGGCATCACCGCATCGACGGTCACTATCGCCCTGCCGTTGAGCAGCCGGACCGCGCCGCCGGCACGGACGATTCGGGGATAGGTCTCGGGCAGGTTCTTGAGCTGGAGCGTGGGCTGGACAAGGTTCTGGCCGACGACCCCGAAGCTGAACGGCCGGGGCAGGGTCAGGAGCGCGCCGAAGTCCGCTCCCATGCCCACGTCGGAGTACGCGGCCATGTTCTTGGTGATGAGCTTGAGGTTGGCGCCGAACGCGAGGAAGTTCCAGGGATTGAAGGCGTACGAGACCACGTAGGCGTTCTCGGCATAGACATACGGGTCGGCAGACTGGTTGTTGTTGATGTCGCGGGCGTCGATGCCTTCTGAACCGTAGTTCAGGGCCGACACTCCGAAAGTGCCGAGCTCCTTGGTCGGCAGCGAATAGCTGGCGAACTCCATCCGCGCTCCGAACAGCTGGGAATGGGCGACCAGGACCTGGTGGGAGTTGAGCTGGAAAAGGCCGGCAGGGTTGAAGTATCCGGCCTGGGCGTCGTCGGCCAGGCCGGTGAACGCCTTGCCCAGGGCAAGGCTGCGCGGGGCAGCGCCGTAGTTCAGGAACGCGCCGGGCAGCCCGCCTTCGGTGAATACCCATCCGGCCTGCACAGACAGGCACAGCACCGAAAGCGCGAGGAGAAAGCGGCTCACCACAGCACTCCGATCCGGTGCGAGTCCTTGAACGTGGTGCCGGTGTGCATCAGACCGATTATCTGGACCACGTAGATTCCGTTTGCCACCCTGCGTCCCACCTGGTTGCGGCCGTCCCAGTAGACGCGGTTGAAACCGGACCTGGCGCCGCGCGCGTTCTGGTTGATTGCCCGGGACCAGACCATGTTGCCGAACGGGTCGTAGATCTTGACGGTGAGCGGTGTGGAATGGCGCAGCCAGTAGTCGATCGCGACCCGGTCTTCGTTGAACCCGAACGGGTTCGGGTGGGCCACGATCTCGCCGTCGAGCAGGATGGGGTCGGAGATGTCGACATAGATGTCGTGGTAGACGAAGCTGACCGTGTCGGCGGTTATCCTGATGGTGTCGTGCTCCGCACCGTTCTTCGGGGTGCACAGGAACCTGGCCCTGACCTGTCCCTGGAAGTCGGAGCGGAGCTCGAGGGTGGAGAGCTGCCGGCCTTCCTCGTCCAGGAACTTGCCGTGGCCTGCGGTGACCGCAAACCATATCGGTGCCAGGACAACCGAATCGCCGACAGCGTCGCGCAGGGTCACGTGGACGTAGGCGGTCTCTCCGGCCCTTATCGTGTCCGGTGCCGAGAGTTCGAGTCTGGTGGGGAGTGACAGGATGTCGACCCAGGACACGTACGACTCCCAGCGGCCCTGGCGGTCGGTGACCCAGATGTTCTGGTTCTGGCCCGAGCTCTGGAACGCGACCATCGAGGTCGCGAGCCCGGTCGAGTCCAGCCTCATGTATTCGGGCTCGGGCTGAATCTGGAAGCTCGAGTGCAGCTCAAGCTCTTCGCCCGATGCCTGGACCCGGTTCCAGGCCTGGTCGCAGGCATGGACTTTGACCTGGAACTGCTTGCTCAGGAACTGGGGCTCTGCTCTGCCCGACTTGCCCGGGGTCTGCCACTCCTCGGTCGCGTCGTCGCCGGGCAGCGGCGATTCGCCCGGGAGCAGGAGCAGGAGCTGGTCGAAACCCGCT
>CP070680.1:665058-667870 GCA_020352555.1 Caldifarciminota bacterium
GCCTTTGGCTGAACGCGCGGGCCAGGAGCACGCTCGGTTTCCCGGGCGTGATGGAGGTGACCGTCGCGGCTGAGACAAGGTCCGGAGACAGCACTGAGGTGAGGCTGGTCGCCGACCTGCCGCCTGGCAGTCCGGAGGAGCCTAGTTTCGGCGACGCGGTCGCCGAGGCAACCCGCCTGCTCGGTGTCGAAGCCGAACGGCTCCAGTTCAGCGCCCGGTTCGGGCTGACCAGGACCGGATCGATCAGCTACCCGTCCTGGACAACAAGCAGTGCGCTGCTCGCCGCTCCGCTCCGGGTGCAGCTGCTGGCCGACACTGTCTGCTTCGGGCCATGGTCGTTGCCGATACCGTCGACCGTCCGCTCCAAGCCGGGCCAGGAACTGCTCGGCGGCGAGCTCGTCGTGCCGGTGACAGGGCGGTTCCCGTTCAGGATGAAAGGCCTGATCAGGCTGGTGGGCGAGAAGGGCAACCGGCTGCAGTTCGAGATGGCGGTCCCGTCCGCCGTCATGGACCCGAAGCGAGGAGTAACGGTAGCACCGCGCGATTCGGTGCTCGTCTTCGAGTTCGGCGAGGAGGCGCAGGCGATATTCAAGGGACGGGAGTTCGACGTGGAGTTCGACCTGGTTCTGCCCAGGACCGACACCGTGCTGGTCACACCGGCCGACCACTTCCGCATCGACGAGTCGTACGCCAGGGTGAAGATGAGACTGGGCAGGAAATGATGACGGCATTGCTGCTGGTTGCCTGGATGTCGAGTCTGAACTCCGGGCTGATGACCGACCCGGCAACCGCCTCGGGCTGGACCGCAGTAGCGCAGAACCCTGCCCGGCTGGGCTACTCAGGGCAACCGCGCTGGTCGATGGCGTATGCCCGGCCGTCGGCAAGCTGGGCCAGCAACGCGCTTGACATCGGGGAGTTCGTACGCTGCTTCATGACCGGAGCAGACCTGAGCGAACAGGACAAGGCCGGCATCATCGACGGCATCGGCTCAGAACCGGCACGGGTCGCGGTCTCGGCGTCGCTGGATGCGGCCCATATCCAGTTCGGCAACTACGGACTGGGCGCGAGCGCCGAGTACGCGCTGTCCTTCTCCCTGCCCGGCGACATCGTCGAACTGGCCCTGAACGGGAACGAACTCGACCGGACCTACCGGCTGGACGGCCTGGGAGCCGACACCCTGCTCTTCTCTCGGGTCTTTGCGGCGACCGGCTGGGACGTGTGGAACGGCCTCTGCGTCGGAGGCGGACTCTCCTGGCTGCACGGATTCAGCCGCTTCCACACCCTGACCGAGTCGGGCGAACTGACCACGACCCAGGGCGCACTTTGGGGATACGCCAGTCAGGTGACGACCTTGGCCCGTGGCGGAGACGGCTTGAGCCTGACCATCGGTTTCAGCGGGCAGCTGGCCGGGGATATCGAGCTAGGACTGTGCGCCCGGGACGCGCTAGCCGGCATCTGGTGGTACAAGGAGACGGCAACGAACGAGCTCTCCATGAGGCTGGACTCGGTGAACCTGCGATCCCTGCAGGAGAAGCAGGATCTCGGCTCGTTCCTGAAGCTGGACGAGAGCCATCAGAGCCCAGCCAGGTTCTGGTCGGGCCTTCCCGGTGTGCTCGCACTCGCCGCCAACTGGCGCCGGTTTGAACGGGTGGGCTTCGGCCTGCTGGTCAATGCCGGGCTAGGGCCCGACATGTTCCTCGACCGGCCGCCCCTGCTCGGCGCCCGCGTCGACTACGACCCGACCGACGAAGCGGGACTGAGCTTTGTCGCCGGACTGGCCGGCGATGCCGAGTGGTTGCTCGACTGCATGTTCAGCGGCCTGTTCGGCACCCGATTCTTCGGGGTCGGGATTTCGGTCCGGAGCGCGAGCATGCTCCCGGCGAGCTTGGCAATCAATCTCGGCTTCGGCACCTTCGTTCCCTCGGATTCCAGGATGCCGGGCTCGCCGCAGCTGCGATTCCCCGGACTCTGAGCTGATACTGGCGCGCGCTCAGCGGGCGAAGGCAAACCTGGTGCTAGCGCGTTCTCCAGCAGCCTCGACCATCGCGAAGTAAACACCTGAGGCCCCGGGCGTCAGCTCGCAAACCTGACTGCCGGCTGCCAAGTTCTCATCGCTGCCGAATTCCAGCCTTCCGGCAAGGTCGAAAACCCTGACCCGGACCGGGCCTGCAGCCGGATTGTCGAACGCCAGCCTGACACCTCCAGGCCTGGGCAGTACCTGGAACCCGAGCGGCACTGGCCGCTTGGCTCCTGATTCTGCAATGCCGGTCACGTCGACCCGGCTGAAGAACGCGGCCGCGTTCGGAATGACCCCCCACGTTACCCAGACTATCCCGTACTCGCCCGGCCCGAGCTTCTCGACCCGGATGCGCGCGGCCGGTTCGGGCATCAGGCCACTCACGGTGTCAGGCTCGGTGTACGGGCCGCCAGCACGCCCGGCATAACGGAACAGGATGTCGCGGCGGTGCGGACTCGAGTGGTTGCGGTAGGCCGCCGCAAACCCGCCGCCGCGGCGCCCGCTGACTTCGATGACCTGGCGGACAACCGAGCTGTCGGTTAGATTCATCGTGTACCAGCTGCCGCCGTTGCAGTCGTTGCAGTAGACTGTACGGAGCAGCTTGGAGCCGCGGTACACGTAGCCGATGAGGACCGTGTCTCGGTACGCTGATATCGAGGTCGGAACCGGATAGTCGGTGGCTATCCCGTGGGCACTAGTGGACTCATGAACATCGAATTCCTGGCCGCCCGCCTCCCAAAACCCCCGGTGCAGCCGGGCGGTGTCGCCACCGTAGTGCCGCATCCAGGACGCCCA
>CP070680.1:667970-669986 GCA_020352555.1 Caldifarciminota bacterium
AGACCCGCCCGGATGTCAAATGGCAGGGCTTTGGACTGCGGCTGCATAGCTGCCGCTTTGAACTTAGGTCCGCCCCGTGCGATCAGCGCCTCCCCGCGTTGCCGTTCTTCACTCGACCGCTCGGACGCCAGGCCGCCTTCGCCTGCCCTCCACTCGATCACCTGGTCACTTTGTCTCCAGGTCACTTCTCACAATCTGAGAGCTGCAATCTCCTGGAAATTCTCTTGTCCCGGGCTTGCCCCTGAGTCCTTCTCTTCCCGGATCAGAGATGCAGCGTCACGCCTGCGACAGCGTAGTGCAGCAGCGCGAACCCGTACACCTCGTCCGCGTCCGAGCCGCCTTCGAGCACCCGGTATCCGATCCGGGCGTCGACCCACTTGCCGATGCCGAACTGCAGCGCCGCCGTCACGTCCTCGGCCCTGCCCTGGGCCACGCCCAGCGCGTCGCCGTCGAGCACCAGCCCGACCTTCGGCACGAACTGCCACACAGCCCGGAAGCTCACCAGCGGCACAAAACCAGTATTGGTCTTCTCTGCCTGCCCGTCCGGCAGGGCGCCGCCCGCGTAGGCTAGGCGGATTTCAGCATCCCGGACCTTGGCCGTGAGCCCGAGGTCCAGGCCGAACCGGCCGGCGCGCACCAGCCCGTACCGGTAGGTCAGCCGGTATGAGTCGAAACGGTAGAGCGCATTCACTTCGGTCCCTGACGAGAACGTCCAGCCGGCGAAATGCACATCGCGGTCGAACGTCCCGTGCGACCTGACCCGCAACGGCGCGTACAGCACGCTGACCCAGTGCCGGTCCCCGAACGTCCTGCTCAGCCTCGCCCTGAACCCGAGCGCGACCCGGGTATCGAGGTCATCGACCAGAGAAAACAGCGTGCCGGTGTCGCCCGGTATCCGCACGTTGTTGTACCCGCTGAACACAGGCCCGGCTTCGAGGTCGACGCTCCATCGAGCGGCTGCGGTCGATGCCAGCACCAGCATGATTGGGACACACAGTCGGTTCATCATTCACCTCCAGTGCCTGTCAGACACTCTTCTCCGTTCCCACCCTCTCGGACACACTCCCAAGCCTTCCTTCTTCTATCCCAGACCCGCCCGGATGTCAAATGGCAGGGCTTTGGACTGCGGCTGCATAGCTGCCGCTTTCTCCTCTCTGGACTGCGGCAGCCCCCACGCCCGCGTCATTGCGCACGACGGACTGGGGTGGGTGGCAATCTCTTCTGGACCCGGGCTCGGGGCAGGCTCCGCTGCCGCTTTCTCGGCCTGCTTCTGTCTCGACCTCCAGAGAGATGTTCACGACTCGCTTCGCTGCCGTGCCTCAGCGGCATCGGCCCCAGTCCGCCGTACACCACGACCTCCGTGCCGTCGGTCACCTTGGTCTGCGTACTCCGGTCCGCCCGCCAATCTGCAATCCGGAATCGCCCGGACGGCCTTGCGTCCCGCTTGTCTTCTGCTACTTCACAACCAGGAACCGGCCTGCGGCCGAGCGTCCGGGTGTCCGGATCAGCAGGCAGTAGACGCCCGCGCTTGCCGACTGGGCATCCCACTGCAACTCGTGCTTCCCCGCCTCGAGGGTGCCGGCCACCAGTGTGGCCATGACCTTGCCTGTGGCGTCGTAGACCAGAGCTTCCACCCTCGACGCCTCGGCAAGCGTCAGGACGAACCGGGCGCCGCGGATGGCGGGTTGCGGGCCCGCGCGTGCCAAGCCGAAGGAAGGAATCCCTTTCCGCCCGGCCAGGCCCACGTAGCGCGAGAACATCCGCGCCTGGCTCCAGTTGCTCCAGTTGCCGGCACTGTCCCCGGCCCTGATGTGCCAGTAGTAGTCCGCCGCGCCGGGAAGGCTGCAGACCTCGACCGTATCCGGCGTGACCGGAGAGGGCACGGGAATGGTGTCGGTGAACAGGCTGTCAGAGGCAAGCTGCACGTGGTAGGCCTCGGTCCCGCTGAGGTTGTCGCCCGAGGCGTGCCAGACCAGGCTCGTGGTATCCGTGTTCACCCCGCCCAGGTGTGGCGGG
>CP070680.1:670086-671523 GCA_020352555.1 Caldifarciminota bacterium
GAGCGTGGAATCCTGTTTCGGTCGGGTGAGGCGATCCAGACTCTGAAGGACGTGCGCGCGGTAGTATTCGACAAGACCGGGACCATCACCCGGGGCCGGCCTGAGGTGACCGATGTCCTACCCGCACCCGGGGTCGAGAAGAATGAGCTGCTGCGGGTTGCGGGATCGCTCGAGCAGGGGTCAGAGCACCCGCTTGCGTCCGCGGTCGTGGAATCCGCGAAGGCGGAGGATCTGAACCTCGATTCGCCGCAGGATTTCGAGGCCATGCCGGGCAAGGGCGTGAGCGGAACGGTCGGTGGTCGGAGTGTTCTGATCGGCCAGTCAGTGCTGATGAGTGATGAGGGCATCGCGATTGACGCAATGAAAGCACGGGTCAAGGAGTTGAGGAACCGCGCCCGGACCGTGCTCTATGTCGCGCTGGACGACAGACTCGCGGGCGTGCTTGGGGTGGCGGATGCAGTCAAGGACGATTCTGCTCAGGCCATCGCCCAACTCAAGGAACTCGGCATCGTGCCGGTGATGCTCACCGGTGACAACCGCAAGACTGCCGAGGCGGTAGGGCGGGAGGTCGGAATCGAGCAAGTCGTGGCCCAGGTCCTGCCTGCTGACAAGCAGGACAAGGTGCGTGAGCTGCAGGAGCGCTACGGACTCGTGGCGATGGTCGGGGACGGGATCAACGATGCGCCGGCGCTCAAGCAGGCCAATGTCGGCATCGCGATCGGGACCGGCACCGATGTGGCAATCGAGGCGAGCGACGTGACGCTGGTGAGCCCGAGTCTGTCCGGGGTTGTGTCCGCGGTGCGGCTGTCGCAGGCAACCTTTGCCAAGATACGGCAGAACCTGTTCTGGGCGTTCTTCTACAATCTGATTGCGGTGCCGGTCGCCATGCTCGGGCTGCTTCACCCGCTCATCGCCGAGGCGGCGATGGCGTTCAGCTCGATAAACGTGGTGACCAACTCGCTGCGGCTGAAGCGGAAGAGAATCTAGTCCTGCCTGTCGGCAGGACCACTCAAGGCAGACGTTGTTCCCGGACTTGCACTTGTCACATTCGAGCTCGAGCGTGACGTGGTCGATGGTGAACCACTCGCCCGGCGCACGGTCGAACCTGGCCGGCGTGGCGCTGCGCAGGTTTTGAGAACAGGATATCGTCTCCGGGAAACTGAACCGCAGAGGGTTTCCGGTTCGGTTCGGTCAATTGAGGGTCCTGGAGCCGCGGGTCTGATTTCGGGCGGGCCCAGCGACTCAGGGCCACTTGGCCGAATCCAGTAGCTGCATCAGGCTCCACTTTCGCTTGTGCTTCGCTCGGAACTCGGCGAGATACTGCCCGAACTGCTCTGCCTGGCCCAGTGCGGCCATCAGCCGACCCACCCTGAGCAGATACCGGACCACGTCTTCGTAGCGTTTGCCGGTGGTTCCTGTCATCAGCCATTCTACGTA
>CP070680.1:671623-684889 GCA_020352555.1 Caldifarciminota bacterium
CAACGACCATGTACATCTCCGTAACCCCTGGCAGTGTCTTCTCCCACTTCATCGTCCCGGCCGAGTCGTAGGCGTACACCTTGCCGTCGTCGTCTCCGCAGAACACCACACCGCCTGAGCCGATCACCGGGCCGAAGACTCCGCGTTTCTCGGTGATGCGCTTCTGCCACTGGATCTGAATGTCCCTGTTCATCTTGAACAGGTTGCCCGAGTCGGTCACAAAGTAGACGTTGTTGTCCTTGTCGAGCACCGGCGCGCCCAGCACCTCCTGGACACCGATCACGGTGAACTGAGGACTGACCGGCCGCTCCGGCCCGTCGGTGATCTTGTAGAACTTGGTGACGAACTGGGTCGTGTCGCCGCCGCGGATGATGGTGTCCAAGTTGGGGATATAGACGCTGTTGCCTACAAGGCACATGTTGCCCCACTCGTGAGCCAGCAGCTTCTCCTCCGAGGTCTCGCCCGGATAGTGCCAGTCGGTCGAGAGATTGGCTTTGAACGCGTAGAACTCCCCGTCATCCTTGCCGATGAGGATGTGCGCCATTCCCCAGTTGTAGGCCGGGTGCGTAAACCATTCGTAGCCTTCATCCGGGAGGATCCCCCGCCCATCCTCTTTCCTCTTGCCGGTGGAGACATCGACGCCGTATATCCTCACTTCTTCGTCGTCGCAGCCGACGTACGCCAGCTCTTCACCCTCGACTGTCGTCACGATTACCGGCGCGGTGACCGGGGGTGCCTCGTCTTCGTTCGGCGTCACCCACGTCCAGAGCATGCCGCCGGCTTCGACCGTGATGAGCTGGACCGAATCCGACCACGGACCCGGTGCGCGGTGGATGTCCCTGGCCCTCGCCCACACCCACAGAGTCTCACCCACCTGCGTGAAAGTATGAGATATCGTCACCTGCTCGCCGTTCGCCACGTAGGCGGACCACTCGCTCTCGTCGTCACCGAACCTAATCATCAGCGAGACCGAATCTTCGTCCGGGTCTATGCCCCAGGCCGTGAATCTCGTCACCACGTCGACGGGCGCCTGGGGCGGGGCGTCGAAATCGGCTGTCGGCAAACCGTTCGGCAGAATCTCGATTGCGAATTCGGGCGACCAGTCGGAAGACACGTCGTTCTTCTCGGTCAGCATCGCCATCGCCTTGACCTTGTAGTCGCCTGCGTCGGTCCAGATGTGACTCTTGCTGAGCGTATCGCCGGCGCTGTTGTCGGTCAGCGTGTCGGTCTTCTCGTCACCCCAGTCCACGACGAAGTCGACGTTGCCGCTTGCCGTGGCGAGGAACCTCATGACCGTGACCGCGCCCTGGTATCCCTGCGAAGGCCCGAATATCTCCGGTATCCCGACGCTGTCGCACTTGAGACCCAGACCGAGTATCACGACCGCGGCAAGGGCCGCCGCTGCAATGAGCCGTCTGCTGTTCATCAAACCTCCCAGTACAAAGCTTGAATGCGCCGGTCGCTCCCCTACCAGCGGGTGACAACCGGCCCGTGGAATGTGCCGATTCTCGGGTAGCGGACTACTCCGCCCCGACCGTCCTCGAAATGGTAGTAGTATACGTGCTCGTTGCTCACGTGATGCCGGGTGCGGTAGAGGTAGAGCCCGGCATACGGTTTGCCCGCCGCCAACTTGAGTTGGTGCGGAACTCCGTCGACATAGATCAACGCTAGCGACGGCGGGTCGAAATCCTCGTCGGTGTAATGCACTGTGTAGGCGAACTTCGCCAGGTAGCTGCCGCTCCAGGGGACAATCCGCTGGTCGTGCAGCACCGGCGGAGTGTTGTAGGACTCCGCCACCTCGGGCCCGCGAAGGAACCCGTGACGGGGCAGGGTCACGCAGTCGCCCTGCCGGTCACTGGCGCCGAAATAGTACCCGTGCGACCCGGCGGGCAGAGTCGTCCTGTACAGGTAGATGCCGTCGTTGGGCGTACCCTTGTGCAGCGTCATCTGGTGGGTGATGCCGTCGACAACGACATAGACCCCTTGCGGCGGACCGCAGTCGTCCCGGTCCTTGTAGTGGACCGTGTAGGTGTAGATGTTCTTGTCGGTGCCGTAGTCGAAATACACGCCGCCGTCGGTCAGCGCCGCAACCCGATTGAACGGCTTCCTGACCCCGACGTACGGACCGTGCTTGGCGCCGTACCTCGGGTACCGCTCGCTCATGCCGCGGCCGTCCTCGGCATAGAAGTAGTAGCCGTGCTCTCCAGGAGGAAGTGTCAATCGAGCCCGATAGATGCCGTGCTCGGCGCGGCCCTTCACCCTCTGCATCGGGTAGGCGACGTCGTCGACATACACCTCGACCTTGGCCGGCACGTCTCCGTCCGGGTCGTAGTACTCGACGGTCGCGACGAACGAAGTTTTGGTGAGACCGTCGATCGGCCGGATCTGAGCCTTCCGCAGGCAAGGCTTGTGGTTGGGCTCCGCCGCAAACGACGGGGACACAAGAATCAGAATGGTCAGGACCGCAGAAGCTGCCACAAAAGCAAGTTGCCTTTTGTGCATTCTTCCTCCTTTTGGTTTAGCGGCTGATTATAAGTTACCTGATTTCGGGTGTCAAGGGCTGTCTGCCCGCGCCGCAATCGGCGCCCGGCTCGCACCGGCAGCTTGGCCAGGCCCGCCAACGCCCCACAGCTCAGGTTCACCTGGACCCGCCGTCTCCAAATGGCACACGGCCGGTCCTCTGGCCAAACGCGGCCCGCAGGCAGCGGTCACTTGGTGGCGAAGTGGCCAGGCTGACGGCCAGGAACAAGACCAGGCTGACCACTATCCCGGGTATGAATCCGTGGACGCCAAACGGGTTGCCGACCGCCATCCAGACCAAAGATACAGCGCACCCGCCGATCATCGAAGCCACAGTGCCCTCCCTGGTCGGCCTGCGCCAGTAGAGCCCGAGCACGTAGGGCCAGAGCGTTGTCGAGGCGATGGCTGCCCAGGCGAAACCGGTAATCACCAGTATCATCGCCGGCGGTCTGATCGCGACCAGCAACGCCACCAGACCGATGACGACCGAAGCGAGCCTGGATATCATCACCTGCCTTCTCTGGGACGGGCGGGTCCTGAACGAATCCCGGTACAGGTCCTTGACCAGTGAGCTCACCGCCACGATCAGCACCGCGCTGAAGCTCGACATTCCCGCTGCCACGACCGCGGCCAGAAACACCGCCGACGCCCATGGCTGCATCGTTCCCTTGACCAAGGTCGGTATCGCCGTGTCCGCGTTCTCGAGGGCCGGGTAGAGCACCCGGGTCAAAGCGCCGTTGAAGTACGGAAGCAGCGCCATCGCCCCGCCGATCGTGGCCACGACGGTCCCGAGCTTGAGGACCTTGGCGGACTTGATCGAGTAGAACCGAGTGACCAGTTGAGGCATTCCCCAGACACCGAAGCTCACGATCATCGAGAACGATATCAGCCCGGCCCAGCCCCACACCCCGGGAGTGTACAGGTACTTCTGCGCGTCGATTTCGGCGAGGCCCGCAAAAACACGCTCAACACCCTGCAGCCTGCCCAGGGCGAGAACTGTCAGCAGTATCAGGCCGAACAGCATTATCCAGCCCTGGAAGAAACCGGTCCAGACAACGGCCAGGTATCCGCCCAGGGCCACGTAGACCACGATGATGACCCCGGAAAGCAGTATCCCCCAGATGTAGGGAATGTCGATCAGCACCTCAAACACATGACCCATTCCTTTGAGGATCGACACGCTGTACAGCACGAGGAACACGGTGATGACCACGGCCGCAATCATTCTGGCCGGGGATGAACGGTAGCGCCGGGCGAAGAACTCAGGCATGGTGATCGACCGAAGCCGGCCTGTCATCCTGCGGGTGCGGGCGCCGAGCACCAGCCAGGCGAGCAGAGTCCCGACCACGACATTGGTCGCCCCGATCCAGAGCGTCGCCATCCCGAACTTGTACCCGAAACCGCCGCCACCGATGATGACGACCGAACTGAAATAGGCGGACAGGAAGCTGAACGCGGTCACCCACGGTCCGATCGAGCGCGAGCCCAGGAAGAACCCCTCGGCCGAGGACTTCATCCTCGCGCCGGTGACGATGCCGATGGCGAAGAGCACCAAGAGGTAGACTACGAGAACGAGAAAATGGATGACCACCGGGCTCAGCTAGTCCTCCAACCTGACCAGCAGGGCCCAGACGATTGCGACGATGGCCGCGACCGCGACCGAGATGAAAGCGCCGAACGTGACCCACGGGCACCCGAAGGGTCCGACCACGGGCCGAATATAGCCCCGGCGCCTGACCTGTCAAATCCCGAGGAAAGACTAGTCGCGCGCGATGTGCTTGACCGCGACCAGGCCGCCGACAATCGCTCCGGCCAGGAACGAGAACATCCTCCAGAGCACGATGAAGATACCCAGCATCGGCTTGGAGCACAGCCCGAGCTCGAGGAAAAGCCCGAACGCACCGGCTTCTGCCACCCCGCTCGCGCCCGGAGTCGGGATGTAGAGCAGGACCGAGACCAGCAGGTTGTTGGCCCCGATCACCCGCCAGAACGCGCCCGGCTGCAGCTGTCCCAACCCGGCCAGCAGCGACGCGCTCATCCCGAAGTATGCCAGACCGTACACCAGGGTCAGCACGAAAGCCCCGAGCAGGTAGAGCAAGTTGCGTCCGTGAAAGAAGAGCTTGATCCCGTTGATGAAGTGCTCGAACTCTCCCAGCACCCGTACCAGGAACCTGCGCACCCGGCCCGGGCTCTCCTTCGCAGCCAGCTTCAGCTCCCACCGCTTGACCACCTGCGGAAATGCCAGCACCAGGATCATAAACGTCGCACCCAGCCCCAGCACAATCGTGATGTAGATCGACAGCGCCCGCACCAGGACCGACGACACGCCCAGGTAGGCTGCGATGAAGGGGGCCGCACCGAACACCATCGAGTAGAACAGAATGCCGCGCGCAAGCAGCATGGCCGACGCCTTGCCCGGGCTGATACCCCACTTGTTCATGCTGTAGAGCTGCAGCGGCAGGCCACCGACCTGGAACGGCGTCACCGCGGCCATGAAGTACCCGGCCAGAATTACCTCGGCCGCACGGATGATGCCGACCCGGTGCTCGCCCGCCATCGACAGCACCGACAGCCTCGCCCCGTCGGCCAGGGTCATCAACACCCACAGTCCGATCGTGGCGAGCAGCCAGTGCACCTGCACTCTCTTGAGTCCTTCCCACGTCTCACCGGTGACAGTGAAGGCGATGACGACAACCGCGGCCAGGACCGCCAGCATCACGAAGGCCCTGACTCCGCGCTTCAGAGCCGTGGAACTGAGCCGCTGCTTGACTTCCTGCTCGGGAACCGGCTCCAGCTCGGGCTCGGGTATTCTGAGGTCGTCGTGTTCTGTCATCAATGAGGCTCTATTCGTGACTTGCCGGGCAACGAAGGTCTGGAATACTAGGCTGCCGGCTGCTCGAAGTCAACGGAACGCCCTGTGCCCTCCAGGACCGCCGTACACTTGTCGACGCGCGGCGAGTCGGTATACTGTTCCGGTTCAACTACGCGAAAGGAGAGCACCATGAAAGTCGGTGACGTCTATACCTGCGAAGACTGCGGCGCGGAATTTGCCGTGACCAAGGCCTGCGACTGCGAAGACTGTCAACCCAAGTGCTGTGACAAGCCGCTCAAGCTCAAGGGCAGAGAGCCGGCCGCACCTCAGGGCGGCTGTTGCAGCGGCTAGCTGACCCGAAACCTCTGGCCCGGCCTGTTGTCAGGCCGGGCGTCTTGTTCACCCGTGCTTGACGGTTGCCGCCCGCAGCATAACCTGATCCAGTGACCACAAGGACCGCGCGGATCATCGATGTCAACCTGAACCGCCTGCTCGAAGGGCTGAAGGTCATCGAGGACATCACCAGGCTCGGACTGGACAACAAGGTCCTGCTCAGAAGCGTGCGCGCGCTGCGCAACCGGGTCGGCCGCGACACCCGCAGCCTCAGGCACAGTGTACTCTCGGCACGGGACAGCGAGCAGGACCCGGGCCGAGGCGACCGTTTCGACCGGCTCAGGCGCCGAAACCTCGCCGATGTCCTTGCCGCCAACTTCAGACGTACCCAGGAGTCTTCTCGGGTGCTCGAAGAGCTGCTCAAGGTTGAAGCGCCTGCACTGAGCCCGAAACTGAAATCTGTCCGGTTCCGGCTGTACGACCTGGAAAAGAAGGCCCTGCAGGCTGCTGAGAGGGATGTACTGTGAGGGAGTTCGTTGCTCTGCCGCTGGTTGTCGCTTGTTTCATCGCTACGATTATGTGCTCCCGGCAAGACGATTGGGAGCGGGTGATGGACGAAGACCCAGCCTGGTCGCCGGACGGAGACCAGATTGCCTTCGTCAGGCGCGACTCCACCGGTTGTGGCCTGTACCTCGTGGACTCCAGCGGGCGGAATGAACGGCTGCTGCTGGAAGGCGATTGGACGTCTCCGTCCTGGTCACCGGACGGAAGGTGGCTCATCTTCTCTGTGGGATACGGGGGGGTGATTCACAAGGTGACGACCGACGGGGACAGCATGACGCAACTGACCTTCGAAGGATCAAGCTTCTACCCGGACTGGTCGGTACGCAACCGAATAGCATACGACTCCAACGAAAACGACCCTCAGGGAGCACATGTCCTCTGGCTCATGGACCCGGACGGCTCCAACAGGAAGGACATCGGCGAGCACGGGGTGGGTGAGCAGCGTTGCCCGAGTTGGTCGCCGGACGGAAGTAGAATCGTCTTCTACCGGGGCTACGTGGGCGGATATCCCGGGTGGGATCTGGCAATAGTGGATTCCTCTGGCGAAGACCTCAGGAGGTTGACTGACGACAGCTTCGACTACCGCCGCCCCCGCTGGTCTCCGGATGGCGCGGTGGTTGTGGTTTCGCGTAGGGAAGACAGCGGGTGGACACTCCGGATACTCGATCTAGACACGCAGCTGTGGAGTTTGCTTTCGACGCCACGCGACGCACTCGACCCGACCTGGTCACCGGATGGCCGACGTATCTGCTTCAGTCTGAGGCGGTACCGCGACCTCGGGTGGGAGACAGTTGAGGAAAGCGCTGAGCTTTGGGTGATCGACCGGGATGGCAACAACCTGAGACAGCTCACGCGGCGGCATTGACAACGCGCTGTGCGACAGGCAGACCCGGGGGAACCGGGCATGAGAAACTCGACAGGCCCGGGCCGAGGCGCCTTCGGTGGTATTCCGGCGAACCCACTTGCAGACCAGCTCGTCGAAGAATCACACAGAGCAGCGGGATGTCAGGCATCGGGTGAAACCCAACTAGGAGTCTGTCGGAGAACCTCCACCTGAGGGCACGCAGCTACCATGGGTTGCGGTCACGCCTCGGACGAACCTCAACAGGTCGTAGCGAGAACGTGGCAAACCGGGGTATCCCGACACACTCCTAGTAGCCAAGTCTCACTCCTTTGGCCACACCCAAGTACGAGTGCATCCTGAGGCAGCATACTGCTTGGCATCGACCTCGCCAGACCTTCCCGACCTTGACCTAGACGCGGCAAGTTGAGCCATCATTCTCCCGGGTCGTCCGGGAACAGACAGCTGCAGTAGAGGACCCTAGCTCCATGTTGACACAAACCGGACCGGGATCTAGAATCGAGTCACATAGCTGAGAAGTGGGGCGGGTTGCCCGCTTCGTATTGAACCGCCCCCGGACGGCGAGACCCGTGTTGGGTACAGAGCGCTGTCGCCAGGTCCCCGCGACGCCCGCAGCCTCAGGAACAGGGTACTATCGGCGTGGGACAGCGAGCAGGACCCAGGACGCGCCGACCGGTTCGACCGGCTCAGGCGCGGAAACCTCTCCGATGTCCTTGCCGCCAACTTCAAGCGTGCCCAGGAGTCCTCTCGGGTGCTGGAAGAGCTGCTCAAAGTCGAGGAGCCTGCGTTGAGCCAGAAACTGAAATCTGTCCGGTTCCGGCTGTACGACCTGGAGAAGAAGGCCGTGCTCTGGGCCGGGAAGGGATTGCAGTGAGGCTCTCCGCTATTCTCTCATCGGTAGCCATCCTCCTCACAGTGTCGGCCGTGTGCGACCGTCCAGACGAGTGGGAACTAGTGCTTGACGAAGACCCTGCATGGTCACCGGACGGAACCCAAATCGCGTTCGTCAGGCGGGATTCTACGGGACGCGGTCTATATGTGATCGACTCAAGTGGACAGAACGAAAGGTTGGTGCTCGAGGGAAATTGGATCTCTCCAGGGTGGTCACCAGACGGGAGATGGCTTGTCTTCTCCACCGCATACGTCGGGACAATCTACAAGGTGAAGGCCGACAGTGACAGCCTCACACGTTTGACCTTCGAGGGTTCGTGTTTCTACCCTGACTGGTCAGTCAAGAACCGCATTGCCTACGACTCGAACGAAAACGACCCCAAAGGCGCCAACGTCCTCTGGCTCATGGACCAAGACGGGTCCAACAGGAGAGACATCAGCGAACACGGCTTGGGTGAGTGGCGCTGCCCGTCTTGGGCTTCAGACGGCAGCCGCATACTGTTCCTTCGCTACTACCCTGGAGGGCAGCCCGAACCTGATCTGGCCATCATCGACTCCGCCGGTACAGACCAAGAGCGCCTGACAAACGATAGCAGTGACTACAGAAGGCCCCGTTGGTCTCCCGACGGACGCACGATTGCAGTCTCTCGCTGCGTGAATTACGAGTATAGACTCTGGATTCTCGACCTATCCACCCAGCACTGGACCAAACTCCCAACACCACACTCCGGAGCGTACAACGCTTTTGACCCGACATGGTCACCCGACGGGAAACGCATTTGCTTCAGCCTTGAGCTATCCCGCGAAGTTGGGTGGGGAAGACACCAGACGTGCGGGAGAATATGGATGGTCGACAGAGACGGCACCAACCTCCGACAGCTCACGACACGCCCATAGGGCCGTACCGTCTTCGGCCCCAGGACCGTGGCTTGGGCAGGAAGGACTACCGAGGCCAGACAGACCCCCATGTCTGGGTGCCTGGGCTCCGTAGCGCCACCCCCAAGACCCCGGAAAGCATGCCTGGGGCTTTACCCCAGACGAAAAGAACGGACGGCCCGAGTGCGTGAGGTCCCTCCTGTACCATCCCCAACCACGGTGGACCGCCCTGATGTGCCAGGGTTCGGACAAAGACCGGACTGGAGTGGCTCCGCCCTACAAGAAGCCTTGACACAGACCAGCCACTTACTACCATTCAGCGGCAGGGTACAAGCCGGCTCAGACAGCAACAGTCCTGCAGTGCGTGGATTGGACGCAGACAGGCTGCGAGTGTTCCACCTGCTGCGCTAGGATTGGAGTAGCACAAGACGAAGGCAGGTTGCAGCAAGAAGGAGGAAGTCAGCGCTGGCGTGACGGGGACCCTCGGCCGCGAGCAGACACCACTGGGCACCACTTCTTCTTAGGTGAAGACGGAGAGGCCGGTGTGAACCAGATGGCAAGACTACAGGATTCTCTCCCGGCGGCATTCGGAACAGGACTAGGACGCGGCCGTGCCTCGACCGAAGGTCCAAACGAAGGAGGTCTTCATATGCAGTCTTGACACCACATCCGGATTCTCCAGACGAGACGGTCGACCAATAGGGTCAAGCGGAAAGAAGGGAAGCAATGCACAACCAAGAAGGAGGACAAATGCCCTCCTGTTTTCTCTTGCGGAGAATAGCGAGGACGTTGGCGCTCACAGCCTTTTTGACAATCACGACCGCGCAACAGGTGGGAGAGTGTGTCTTTCGAGAGGTAGTGTCCCAGACCACACAGGGCGCAATCGTTATGCCCGAAGGGGATTCGCGGGCGACGTTGCAGCAACTGGCTTACTGCGACCCAGCCCTCTATGAGTTCCTAGACACACACGAGGTCGAACTCGTCATCACAGCCTTCCCCGACTTCGTGCGCGGAGACACGATTTGGATCGGCGACGACGGCGAAATCTGGGGCAAGCTCACCGATCTGTCGAGCGTGTACAAGTTCAGGTTCCCACAAGGCATCGACAACGCAGCTCTGTCGCAAGAAATGGAGGCAGTCAACTGCGTCGTATACGCCGAACCAAACGCGGGAGCCATCTACCAGGCCCCGCTCGACGATCCTCTGGACCCCTACTTCGGGCAGCAGTGGGCCCTGGACAACACCAGTGGCGAGGACATCAACGCGCTTGCGGCCTGGGAATACTGCCGCGGGAGCAACTTCGACAACATCGCTATCGTGGACAATGGGATCGACCGTAACCATCAAGACCTTGGGGACCGCCAGACCGGCGGCAAGGTGTACGGCGACTTTGGATACAACCCTGATGACAATCCGGGCCACGGCACCCACTGCGCAGGCATCGCGTCCGCGCTGACGAACAACGGCGTGGGCATCGCCGGCGTTGCCTGGCATCCGTATCTGATGTCGCAGCGCATTGACATCGACAACGGAGGGATCGAGGTTGCAGCACAGGCAATCCGCGACGCGATAAACCACGCCTATCCTGCGCACATCATCAGCTTCTCAGTGGCGTACGAGTCCGACTACCACACCATCCTCCGAGCCTTCGCCGACGCATACAAACGCTCCGTCTTCAACGTAGTCGCAGCGGGCAACTACTACCTCCAGAACAACCCAACACTCTACCCGGCGGGCTTCGGCCTAGGCTTCTGCGCCGTCGGGGCCACTGACGTGGATGGGGGGCGCTGGTACAAGTCTAGTGTCGGGAGCTATGTCGACATAAGCGCGCCAGGGGAAGAGATCCTTTCCACGGTTCTCAACAATGGATATGCGAGCTATGAGTGGAGCGGTACATCAATGGCTACGCCCCACGTGGCGGGTGCCGGAGCGCTGCTGCGCGCCTACCAGGGCGTGTGGCCTCTTGGCAACCTGTCCCACCCCGACTACGAGAACATCCTGATGGCATCGTCGGAGGACAAAGGTGACCCCGGCAGGGACGATGAGTTCGGGAGCGGGCGCCTCGACGCGGCGCGCACCTTTGAGATTCTGGAGGAGCCCTTTGAGCTGGCCGCCTATGAGTTCCGGAAGCTGGCCCCGCTGTGTCCGATGCAGAAGGTCCACGATGGCGAACGGCGTTTCTACGACATTCCAGGCGTGCCGGATGGACCGATCCTCTCCGAAACCTGGCGGCTGACCTGTGACGTCGGCTTCGGCAAACTCTACGAGCGTCCACCATTGGCTGTCTGGGGCCGACCCAGCAGCTCCCAGGGCTTCGCCTGTGCGAACTACGCTGAAGAGATCGGTCCCTGCGTGGGACGACGGTGGTGCGACACCGTGATGGGGACGGTTACCTACCAGGGGTGTCGTCTCCAGACTTACGTCTACAAGCTCACCGGCCTGCCGGGTGAGCCGTGGGTACCGTTCGATCCGCGAAACGTGCAGAACATGCATACAATCAAGTTCAAGATCGGCGTGATAGGCATCCCGCAACCGGGCGGCTGTCCGTTTCTGTTTGTGCAGGACTCGTCGGGGCAGCATGAGGAGGACAACAACGTACTGCACCCTGGTGAGACGGCGGCAGCGGACTACCTCAAGCTACGAACCCAACCAGTAGCGGCAGACGCGCAGGGATTGCTGAAGTTCGAGATCAAGGAAACGGGCGACGACGTGTCCTGGCTAGACGCTGTTGGACTCACGTCGTACGAGAAGCCATCCATCACCAACCTGAGATGTGATTTCCTGACCGACGGGACTCCGGTAGTCCACGACGAGGGGGTCCAACCTGCGACAGCAATCAAGGACAGCGTGGACGTCAAGCTGCTGATTGCTGAGGAGGATGACTCGCTGTACGTGGAGGGTGACTCTAGTGACGTGCTGTTGGCGACCTTCTACTACGATCCTGCCGTCTACGACCCGGACAACTACTGGCTGGTATCCGAGCCCAAGGCGCACACGTCTCTGGCCTTTGAGTACTCCATAGACGGCGAGACTTGGGAGGATCTGGAGACGATGCACCCGCGCGAGCACTGGCTTCCGCAAATCAGTCTGCTGACCTCAGGCAACGGGGGCACCGGGGTAATCTACCTGAAGGTGACGTGGCTCGCCTACCATCGGTTGGACTACATGTGCATATCGGAGTCTCACGAGAGCCAGCCGGCAGCCTACTACCACCAGTTGGTCGTAGCCGAGCACTCACGGCTGGGAAATGTACTCGGCATCCTTTCGGGCGAGGACGGCAACATGCTAGACATCCGGCCGGGTGATGTACTCAGCCTCTCCTTTGAGGCCCTCGCGCCTGGCATGAGCGAGGACCGGGAGTACCGGTTCGGGAGCGTCGGGTATGTGGAGGTTTCAGACGGCGGTGACGGCGGGCAGACGCTAGCTTCGGTACGCCAAAGGCTGGGCGCAATCGAGGTGCGGCCAAATCCGTTTCGAGGGGGGGCTCGGATTGGTTTCGAGCTTCGGAGGGCTGGCCGGGTAAGCGCCATGGTCTATGACGAGGCCGGGCGGGTGGTAGCGACACTGGTCAACGAGCCGCTGGAGGCGGGACGGCATGAGTACGACTGGCAGCCCCGCACAGAAGGTAGAGTCGCCCAGGGCGTCTACTTCCTTCGTGTGCGAGGCGACGACGACACGGAGCTCTCAAGCAAGTTAGTCTACGCCCACTGAGCGGTAGCGCGTGTATCAGGACGGGGTGGGTCACCTGCCCCGTCCTGCATTGAAGTCACCTTGACTTGCCCCGACCCGCTCCTATACTGGCCCCAGCAGCTTCTTCACCCGAAAATCTGGAGGAACGATGGCCACTGATGATAAGAGCAAAGCACTAAGCACTGCCATGGGGCAGATCGAGAAGCAATTCGGCAAAGGCGCGGTCATGCGCCTCGGCGACGACCACGCCGCGGTCAAGGTCGCTGCCTTTCCCACCGGTTCCATCGGCCTGGACGCCGCACTCGGCATCGGCGGCGTTGCCCGGGGCCGTTTCATCGAGATATACGGCCCCGAGGCATCTGGCAAGACCACCCTGGCCCTCCAGATACTCGCCGAGTGTCAGAAGCTCGGCGGCAACGCGGCTTTCATCGACGCCGAACACGCACTCGACCCCAGCTACGCCTCCGCGCTCGGCGTGGACCTCGACCAGTTGATGGTCTCCCAGCCCGACTCGGGTGAGCAGGCGCTCGAAATCGCCGAGATCCTGACCCGTTCCGGCGGACTCGACCTGTTCGTCATCGACTCGGTAGCCGCGCTCGTACCCCGGGCCGAAATCGAAGGTGAAATGGGTGACGCGTTCGTCGGGGTCCAGGCCCGACTGATGTCCCAGGCCCTGCGCAAGCTCTCTGGTGTCACCAGCCGGTCAAACACCTGCGCC
>CP070680.1:684989-687576 GCA_020352555.1 Caldifarciminota bacterium
CATCGACGCAGACGGGCAGGAGGAAGTGCTGGTTTCGTTCAATGATTTCATACGGGTGTATGAAGCAACAGGCAACAACACCTACGAAGGCGTGTTCGTTGACTCTGGAGGTCTGACTGCTACGGCTCAGGCCCGTCATAGCCTGTGTTCGGACATCGACGCAGACGGGCAGGAGGAGCTACTGGTGTCGTTCAATGACTTCATACGGGTGTATGAGGCGACCGGCAACAACCAGTTCGAGTGTGTGTACCAGTGGTGGAACCGGGCATCCGGGCATCACGAGTCGCACATCCAGAGCCATGACATGAACCGCAACGGGTACAACGACATCGTCATCTCGGGAAACTCGCACACCTGGATTCTGGAGATGGAGGCCGTCAAGCTGCTGTACCCGAATGGCGGAGAGAACCTGATTCCGGGAACCACGCACCTCATCCGGTGGGAGACCTATGACCCTCCGAGGTGCGATTCGGTGTCCTTGTTCCTGCGCCGGGACACGACCTGGCAATTGGACACGATAGCGACCGGACTGGCGCCGAATGACACCGGGTTTCCTTGGGTAGTACCGCCCGGGCCTGTGGATTCGTGCTGGGTGGTGGCGATGGCCTACGGTCCGGGCTGGCAGTACGACGAGTCGGATGCATCGCTAAGCATCGAGCCAGGAGGAATCGCGGAGGCAGGCAGCGGGAAGAGCAGGTGTCGCTTCCAGACCCCGACAGTGGTCGGAAACCTCCTGTGGCTCCCCGGGCTCAAGCAAAACGGGGATTGTCCCTCTGGAGGAGGGCCCGTCCCCGCTTTGCTCGATGTGGCCGGCCGCGTCGTCATGTCCCTGCAGCCCGGTCCCAACGACATCCGGCACGTCGCGCCGGGGGTCTATTTTGCTACCCCCTCACCTCAATCCTCGGGCGCGACGCCCGGCTACGCCAAGCCCGCGAGGGGAGAGGAGGCAGGGGTCCGCAAGGTGGTGATTCAACGGTAGGGAGGAGTGATGAGAGGTGCGATTGTGCTTGCCGTGGCCGTGCTGGTCTTGCCTGCGTTCGGACGGCCCGATCCGCCGAGGGGATGGCTGGTTGTCAGGGATACGTTCCCGAGATTCCGAGGAGTGTCGGACTCGGTAGTGGTTGCCCGAGACATAACGCCAGGTACCGGCATATTCGAATACTGCGTCGGTCCGACCGGGTTTCATGGCCCTTTGGCTGACGTGGACAGTTCGGGCTGCATGCCGGTTGTTCTCGCAGATACGTCCGATTCAATCATGTACTTCAGTCGTGTGGACCCTTGGTGCCAGTGGGACGACCCGGTACCTATCGCAACGCCGCTACCGGACCCGTGCTGCCCGAGCTACAACGTCGCGGTATCCAGGGTCAGCTCGAATGTCTGCATAACCTGGGTGTACTCCCCGCGAGGGCACAGCCAGAGGCCCGGGTTCTACCGGACTTCGACCGACGGCGGTGTCACCTGGGGACCATCCACCGAGCTTGTCTGGCCTGATGCCTACGGTGGGGATACCCTGACATCTTTCCACTCCAGCTCCCTGTTCCCGTTCTACGACGAGGACGATGGGCTTCACATCGCGGCATCGGTAGGACCGTACCTGAACGACACCAACTTCGTTCTGCCCGCCCAGATCTGGCACTGGAAGAATGACACGTGGAGCCTCGTCCATCAGGCAGACCCTGAATCGCTAAGAGCGCCGGTTGGGTACAACTCCCTTGTCGCAGGTCGGCCGAGCCTCGGGGGCTCGCCAAGGTTTCCCGACGCACTCCTTTGCGCCTGGGAAGAGTTTGACGGGTACAACGTTGACACCCTGACCGGGTTGCTGCGTGCGGACATCTGGGTAGCCTTTTCAGATGACAATGGGGAGACGTGGGTGTTTCATCGGAGGTTGACCGGGCCTGGAGTCCGGGCGTCGCATCGTTTCCCGTGCATCTGCGACCTTGCCATCGAGGGCAGCCGCCTTGATACCAATATGGTGGTGTACCTTGTCGACCAGCAGGCTGGCTTCGCCTGTCTCGGGCAGGGGTCAGCGACGCAGAACCCGGTTGCGGTCTGCAAGTTCTTCGACAGTCACCCGGCAACCGACACAATCGGCGGGACGACACAGGACCTGCAATGCCTTGGACCTGCGGTCAGGACTCTCTGCAACTCAGAGGACTACGGCGTGCACGCTGCCTGGGAACACTCCCTTGACTTGTCGGGCGGCGGATTCCCGTACCTGAACACGCGCTACAACTTCTACGACTACTCGACGGGATGGAACTGGATTGACCCTGACTACCTGTTCTCCGGAGTCAACGTGTTTACGGGGCGGACGGCAATGGGCAGGCTCTCCGCTGACTCGAACACAGGCTCCGCGCACGTCTCCGGCCACTATGTGCCGCAGACCTGGATGTCTGAGAGGAAGCCGGAGAGCGCAACGATAGAGGTGCTGCTGCGGGCGCCGACCGTCGTGCGGGGTTCACTGATTCTGGCCACTAACTTCAGTCCTCGAGGTTGTGGTCTCGTACTGCTGGACGCGGCGGGCCGCAAGGTCATGGACCTGAAGCAGGGTAAGAGCGACATCCGCCACCTCGCGCCGGGGGTGTAC
>CP070680.1:687676-690203 GCA_020352555.1 Caldifarciminota bacterium
GCCAGTCTCATGGCCTGCTTGGAAACCGGCGCGGTCACCAGGCCGGATATCTCGCCTTTGTTGAGCAGCTCGACCCCCTTGCCCAGGCACGCGTACGCAGCCTCGCCGCATTGCTTCTGCACCTTTCCCATCGAGAACCGGCCCAGCCTGCCCACCGGGTCGACGATTCTGCTGCGGGCCAGGACCGCTACCCCCTGGCGTCGCTGCTCAGACTCGAACACCTCCTGGGAGCCTATCAGCAGGACCTTCCCCCTGCGCAGCCGTGCCAGCGCCTTGACCACGACCTCTGGCCCGATACCAGCCGGGTCGCCCATGGTGATGCCGAGCGGAAGGGTCCGAGGATTCGAGGGTTCGAGGGTTCGAGTGACCGGACGCGCGGTTCGGCTTCCCCTTGGCCCCTTGCTCTGCGTCCTCGCAGGTGCCATCCGATGGCTCACCCTTGAACCCTTCATCCTCTAGTAATGACTCAGCGTCCCGCTGCGCCGGGTGTAGCGGTCGATCACTCGGAAGATGATGAGCCCGAACGCCACCCAGGCCACGCACAGCACCCCAAGGCGCAGGAACGCGGTCCCGATACCGAACCCCATCTGCTCGCCGAGCAGGAAGTGGCGCACCCCCAGGATGCCGTAAGTGGTGGGCACCGCCATCGCCGCCTTCTGCATGAACACCGGCAGCACGGCAAGCGGGTAGGCGATCGGCGTTATCACCATCACGATGCTGGCCAGAATCTCGGACACTATCCACCCCTGCTTGAATATCAGCGTGGTGCTGGCCATTATCATCCCGATCCCGTAGAGCGCGATCAGCATCACCGCCACGATCAGCAGTGACGGCAGAATCCCGACCGGGCTGACCGTGATGCTGAACACCGCGAATATCGCCACCAGCTGCACTCCGATGATCAGCCCCTGGTGCATGATCGAGTGACACGCCATCCCGAGCGTGAAAACCCAGCGCGGCACCGGAGCTGCGAACACCGACTCGAGCGTGCCGAAGAACTGCTCCTTGCGCAGGCTGAAGCCCATGGCCCAGAGCGCCATGTTCATGAATCCGATGAAGACGTACCCAAGGGTCACGAACGTGATGATGTCCGACGTGCCGACCAGCTCCCTCAGGTGTTCGGACTGCCTGCCCCCGACCAAGGCGACCCCGTAGAGCAGGTAGGGCAGCAGGAACACGACCGGGTCTACCAGCGTGCGGGCGAAGTCGGCCTTGTAGCACAACTCGATCTTCCATTCCTTGATGTTCTCGGCCCATATCGCCCGCGCATAGTGCCCGATGACCGAAAGGGTTCGAGGATTCGAGGGTCCGAGGGTTCCAGTGTCCTGCCCTTGAACCCTTGACCACTTGGACCCTTGGACCCTTTCCTCCATCAGTGCATCCCCACAGTCCCGTCCTTCCGGGTCTTGCGCTCCAGCCACAGGAATGCGAAGTACCCGGCAGCCAGCAGCACAACGTCCATTACCGCCAGCACCCCGACAGTCTGCCACAGGCTCACGCCCTGGCCGTTGAGCAGGATGATGCCCCGGATTGCGACCAAGGCCCAGGTCAAGGGCACCAGCAGGCTGACAAAGCCTGTAATCGGGTGCACGTTGACCGGGTACCGTATCGGCGAGAACAGGAAGAACACCCACTCCAGTGTGTGAATCCAGCCGTGGACCTCCTTGATCAGCAGCGTGAACCCGGCGAAAGCGATGGCGAACCCGTAGAACCCCAGCATCACCATCGCCACGATCAGCAGCACCGGCAGCACCTTCAAGAGCGTGAAATGCACGCCGAAGAACACTCCGATGATCACGCCCTGGATACAAGCCATCAAAGTCGCGACCGCAGCCTCGGCCACGGTCTTGCCGATAAGCACCACCAGCGGGTGGGTGGGCGAGGCGATGATGTACTCCATCGTGCCCCAGTAGGTCTCCTCGCGCAGCGCATTGCCCACCCCCCACAGGGCCGAGAACACGAAAGTCGACACCATCGCGCCGATGAGCACGAACGCCATATAGTTGCCCGACCCGGTCAGCTGGGCGAACGCCGGGCTCGACATCGAGCCGACCAGCGCCTTGCCCTGGAACACGAACGGCACCACCCACAGCAGGGGGAATATCGCCCAGAAGAACATGAATATCGGGTAGGCCATCCAGATGCCGAGCGTCTTCCTGAACTCGGCCCTGATGACCCTGGCCCCTGCTGCGAAACCCATCAGCTCACCGCCATCCACCTGCCCTCTGACTCACCCCCTTCCTTCCATTCCCTCCCCCTCGAGGGGGAGGGATAGGGTGAGGGTGATTCGCGCCTGCGTTCTGCATTCTGAGCTCTGAACTTTGACTTCGGCCTTTCGCCTTCATCCTTCATCCTTTTCCTGGCTGGTGTCTTCGCCGAGCGACACCCCGGTCACGTACAGGAACACGTCCTCGAGCGTCGGCTCCTTCACATCCACGCCCAGTATCTTGCTGTCCTGGCGCAGTATCTCGATGACGTCGCTCAGCACCGCCTCAATGCTCGGACCGACCACTTTCAGGGTCGTGAC
>CP070680.1:690303-696721 GCA_020352555.1 Caldifarciminota bacterium
CTACCCGGCAAGCGGCACTGAGGGGACCTGGGACCCGCGCGGGCCGGGCGGCATGGACCTCATCCACTTCACGACCAACGGTTCGCAGGACCTGACGGTTTCGTTCAACGGCCAGAATGGCTACACCTGGCGCGCGTATGTGCTTGCCCGCCGCGGGAGTACGACCTATGAGCAGCGGATTCTGCTCAACAGCAACGGCGACGGGTCGATTGCCATACCGTCATGGATGGTAACGACCGCAGTGCTGATACCGGTGGTCGTCCACTGGTCGGATACCGTCAACAGTACCCCGGCCCTGACCTTCAGCTACTCGGCAAGCGTCAGCTACGACCCGACCGGTATCGCGGACGTCGGACACAGCGGCATCTTACTCGGCCGCAACACTCCCAACCCGGTCCGCACCCGCACCCGAATCAGCTACTCCCTGCCTTCCGGTGACCGCGGGAGACTCGCCATCACTGATGCGGCTGGCAGAATCGTCACACAGTACGAGCTGACTGGAACCGGCGCCCGAGAATCTGTGACCTGGCATCGGACCGACCTCTCCGGGAATAGGGTCCTGTCGGGCATCTACTTCTACCATCTGACCACGACCGAACACCAGGCTCGCGGCAAGATGGTAGTGCAATAGGAGGAACCATGCGTCTTGTGACTACAGTCTTGCTGCTGGCAATCCCGCTCTTGGCCACGGCCCAGAACTACCGGTGTGACTGGAACGTGGTTGGTGTCGGCGGAGGGCAGATGAGTTCGACCGCCTACCGTTGCGGGTCGACCGCAGGCCAGACCGCGGCCGGTTTCCTGACCGGGACCGAGTTCCTGGCAGTGATCGGGTTCTGGCAGGCCGAGTACCAGGTCGGTATCGCCGAGAAGCAGGGCCCGATACTTCCGACAGGGCTGGTCACGCAACTTGACGCTGTTGCGCCCAACCCGTTCCGGGACCGGACCAGGGTGCGCTACTCTCTGGCGGCAGAAGGGCCGGTGAGCATCGTGGTGCACGACCTTGCCGGCCGTGCTGTCAGGACGCTGGTGAACGGCCTACAGAGCGCCGGGCGATATGCGGCAGACTGGCGCGGACAGGACGATGCGGGCAGGGAGCTGGCGAACGGTGTCTACTTCTGCCGTTTCGAGGCGGGCGACCGTCTTGACGTAGGCAAGGTTCTGATCGCGAGATAGGCGAACACCCTCAGCTTCGTCCTCTCCCATCAAAGTAGAGGAGCGGAGAGCAAGGCCGCGCAGAGCGGATTCTCCTCTTCCAGCGGAGACTGAGCCGCGCTGGAAAAGCCCTGGCAGAAGAAAGGCTGACCGCGTGGACTCGGGCCGGTTATCGAGTAGCATCTGGTCGGCAGAAGAACCGTGACGAATGCAACACGAGTCTTGATGAACGTCAGCCTCATTCTGCGCACAGGACTGGTTCTCCTGTGCCTTGCCGCAATCACGACAGCTCAGGACCGGTCGGTCAGACTGATGGAGGCGAAGCTGTATGTCGAGGGTGCCGAGGACCTGAACCGGCTCGGCTATCTTGCCGGCGACCTCTACATCTGTTCCCGGGGCATGGACGAGAACGGCGCGTACCTGCTGCTGGTCACTGACGCAGACCAGCTGGCCCGTATCGACCAGTGCGGGCTGGAAACCCGGGTAACCTGGACTGACCTTGACGACAAGTTCGAGCTGCTGACCGGAGTGGACCCTGAAGACCCGGGCCGGTTCCAGGATTTCGGCTATTACCATACATACTGGGAGATGCGGGATTCGGTCAATGCATTCGCGGCCAACTACCCGGACATCTGCAGCCTGTACGCCGTCGGCGTGTCGTCCCAGGGTCGCGACATACTGTGCTTGAAGATGTCGGACAACGTGGCGACAGAAGAGGACGAGCCGGCCTGTTTCTTCACCGGTTCGACCCACGGCAACGAGCCGATGGGCACATCGATTGTGATTGCCTTCCTGCAGGAGATTCTGGCCGGGTACGGTACGGACCCGGTCTCCACCTGGCTTGTCGACAACCGCGAGATCTACACCGTGCCGATACTGAACCCGGACTGCTCGGTGTTCTGTTCGGACTCAGCCGGTGCCAACATCTACTGGCGCAAGAACCGTCGTGTCGTCGTGCCCCCGCACGTTGGCGTGGACCCGGCGCGCAACTACGGCTATCGCTGGGGCTGCGATGATGTCGGCTCGTCACCGGACCCCGCTACCCACGCCTACCGCGGTCCGTATGCCTGGAGCGACGCGGAGGCAAGCGCGGCCCTGAGCCTGCAGAGCGCGCACCGGTTCCGCACAGAGCAGAACTTCCACGCGTTCGGCGGGTACAACTGCTACCCGTGGAGCTGGACCCTGGCTGCGCCGCCAGAGCAGGCCCTGCTTCAGGAGATGGTGGATACGTTCCAGATGTACAATGAGTACCACGACACGCTGACCGGGCAGGCATCGCACGTCCTGTACTATGCCAACGGGACCCAGCTTGACTGGGGGTTTGCCGATACCGCTGACAAGTTCATCTCCTACTCGCTCGTAATCGAGGCAGATTCGTGGTTCTGGGCGTGCTGGAACGATTCGGTGCGGCACCGGCAGGAATGCGACTGGAACGTACCGACCCTCTACTACTTGGCTAGGGTTGCAGGTGTCTACTTCGACCCTGTGTCGGTCACGGTCAACGACACCGGCATCGGGAACTCCTCAGGACGGCTCGACCCGGGGGAGACCGCGGACATCTGGTTTGCCATCCGTAACCGGGCCGTGCACCCGCTCGACTCGGCCTACGGCATATCCGCGAAGCTGGTGTCGCTCGACACGCTGGTGAATGTGCTTGACTCGGTCAAACCGTTTCCGGAAGTGCAACGCCTTGCTCAGACCGACAACGCCGCGAGCCAGTTCCGGGTTCGAGCTTCAGGAGCGGCTCAGGCTGGTGATACCATACCGCTTCTGCTCGAGGCGGGCTTCATTGACGCAGGCAGCGCCATCATGATGCCGGTGGGGTTCGAGATTGTACTGGGCGACGATACGACCGGAGTCGAGGAAAAGCCGGAAGGCGAAAGGGCGAAGACGGAATCTAGGATCCCGGCGATCGTCCGTGGTGTGCTGTTCTGGAGTGCAGCGCCGTCGCTGCGCAATGCCGGAGACGTCGCACTCCACAGCGCAGACGGCCGCAGGGTTATGGAACTCAGCCCCGGCTCGAACGATGTCTCACGGCTCGCGCCGGGAGTATACTTCATCGAAACCAAGGACAGGACCGGCTCTGCCAAGGTCCTTGTCACGCGTTGAGGAGGCAGTATGAACAGAGCTATCCTGCTTGTGCTCGCAGGCCTGGCAGCGACCGGGTTTGCACTTGACCGCAGCGGCACCATTTCCGAAGCCCGGGTTTGGGTTCGGTCATTCGAGCAACTCGGAGACCTGGCCGGTGAGCTCGACATCTGCACGGTCGAACCCGGTCAGGGCGGGGCCTGGCTGGTCGTCAACGCCGATGCGGCGCAGCTCGCGCAATTGCGCGGGCTCGGGCTTGAGGTCGAGGTGACCTGGCCCGATATCCGCGACCAGTTCAGGGCCCAGACCGGGGTTGACCCTGATGACTTGGACGGAGGACGCGATTTCGGCTTTTTCCTCACCTACTGGGAGATGCTGGACTCGCTGACCGCGCTCCGCGACTCCTACCCTGAGCTGTGCTCGCTCTTCAGCATCGGACGGTCGTATCAGAACAGGGAACTGTGGTGCCTGAAGATATCGGACAATCCCTGGGTCGAGGAGGACGAACCTGCCTGCTTCTTCAACGGCGCGACCCATGCCCGGGAGCCGATCGGACCGTCGTGCGTTGTCGAGTTCGCCTGCCGGCTCTTGTCGGGCTACGGCACTGACCAGCTTGCGACCTGGCTGGTCGACAACCGCGAGATTTACATCGTGCCGGTGATGAACCCGGACGGCTACGTCTACAATTCGGACTCGGGCGGGGCGAGCTCGAATTGGCGCAAGAACCGGCAGCCGTACGGCGGCAGCGTCGGGGTGGACCTCAACCGCAACTACGGCTACAAGTGGGGATACGACGACATCGGTTCGTCGCCGAATCCGGCCAGCGAGCTGTACAGGGGCCCGGAGCCGTTCAGCGAGCCGGCGGTCGCAGCGGCGCGGGACTTCGAGGCCGACCACCGGTTCCGGACCATGCTGGATTTCCATTCCTACGGCAGGCTGAACATGTACCCCTGGGCCTATGACTACGACATCCCGCCCGAAGTGGACCTGCTGCGCGAGATGGCGGACACGTTCCGAGTCGTCAACAACTACCGGACCGGCCAGTGGCGGAACGTGCTCTATGCCAGCAACGGGACCAGCATCGACTGGGAGCTTTCCGACACCGCGGGCAAATTCGTCTCCTACGCTTTCAGCTGCGAGCTTTCCACCGGGTTCTGGACCGGGTGGAACGACTCGGCCCATATCAGGTCCGAGTGCGGGCTCAACATCCCGAGCCTGTTCTACCTCACCCGCGTAGCCGGTGTCCATTTCGACCCGGTTGCGATGATGGTCAACGACACTGTGCACGGAGATTCATCGGGCGGGCTCGACCCGGGCGAGACCGCCGGCATCTGGTTCACAATCAGGAACCGGGCGGTGCATGTGCTCGACTCGGCCTACGGCATATCGGCGAAGCTGGTGTCGCTCGATACGCTGGTGAGAGTGCTGGACTCGGTGAAGCCCTTCCCAGACGTCCATCGCCGGAGCGATGTCGACAACCGAGCAGAGCAGTTCGAGGTCCGGGCAGCGGATTCCGCGCTGGTCGGGGATACGATCCCGTTGTTGCTGGAGGTGAGCTTCTTCGACGCGGGCAACTCGTTCACTATGCCGCTCTCGTTCGAAATCGTGATCGGCAGAGACACGACCGGAATCGAAGAAAAGCCGGAAGGCGAAAGGATGAAGGCGGAATCAAGGATGCCGACAGTCGTACAGGGGCTATTGGTGCTTGGGGCACGATCCGAATTCGGCGAGCCGAATCCGGTCATGTCCCGCGCCGCGCTGCTCGATGTCTCGGGCCGCAAGGTGATGGAGCTCAGGTCGGGTGAAAACGATGTGCGGCATCTCGCGCCCGGCGTGTACTACATCATACAGGGCTCAAGGGGCCAGGTGTCCGGGCGGCCCAGCGTCAAGGTCATCATCAGTGACTAGGGGCAAGGCGGAACCGCTGGACTTCCGAAGCGCGGCAGAATGGCGTCGCTGGCTGAGGAGGAACCACAACCGTTCTGAAGGCGAGTGGGTGTACATGTACAAGAAAGGGGCAAAGCGCGCCGGTCTCCGCTATCCCGAGGCGCTCGACGAGGCGCTCTGCTTCGGCTGGATCGACGGCCAGCTCACGGCGGTCGACGAGGACCGCTATCGCCAGCGGTGGACCCCGCGCCGCAAGGGCAGCAACTGGTCTGAGGTCAACAAGCGCAAGGTGCGCCGGCTGATTGCCGGAGGCAGGTTGGCAGAGCCGGGGCTGGCCGAGGTGCGGGCGGCGAAGAGGGCCGGCCGCTGGCGGACGCACCCGACCCTGCGCAAAAAAGGAGACATTCCCGCCGAGCTGCTTGCCGCACTAAAGGCCGACTCGAAAGCGCTGGCCAACTTCCGGGCTTTCGCCTCGTCCTACCGGCGGACGTACGCCGGCTGGGTGGCAGGCGCGAAGACCGGCACGACCCGCAGAAGGCGGATCGAGGCGGTGGTGCGCCGCTCCCGCGAGAACCGGAAGCCTGGCATAGATTCGCTCTACAGGTAGCAGGCAGCTCGGACCGAGCCGTGGGCTGTGCCGGGACAGCCGAGTGCAGCGGGGCGGAGCCTGGCCGGACGTCAACACGGACGGCTTTGGACTGAGGCAGCACAGCTGGGCTTTGACCTCCGGTCCGCCTGGCTACTGCGAAGGACCCCTCAGCGCTGAAGCGAAGCCTGCCGGTTCCCCGGCAGAATCACGACCTTCTGTACACTTGGACCCTGGGCCCCTCGGACCCCATTCTCTGCGGTCTGCGGTCGGCGGAAAGCGGCTAGCGGTTTCCAGTCAGCAGTCAGGGAATGGCATGTCGCTCCGCTTCTCTTCCGCCGGCCTTGACACATCCTGGGGTCTGAAATATCGGTAGCGTCCCCTGTATCCTCCCAGCGAAAGCCGACCGCCTGCCAACAGCGCCGTCTGGCTGCAAGTGCAGCTTGGCAAGCAGCCTACCAAACAGCTTGGGAAACAGCTCGGGAAACAACTTGGCAAACAGCTTGGAAAACAACTTGGCAAACAGCAAGCGAAGCACCCTGGAAAGCAGTCAGGGAAACACATAGGAAAACAGCTTGGAAAGCACCTTGTCAAGCAGCCTGGAATTCATCCAGGCAATCAACTTGGGAAGCAGCCTTGCACGCTGCCTGGAAAGCACTCTGGCAATCAGTTTGGGAAGCAAATTGGCAGGCAGTTTGGGAAGCA
>CP070680.1:696821-709831 GCA_020352555.1 Caldifarciminota bacterium
CTCGATCACTCTGTCACTCGGTCACTCTCCTTTCTTGACATCCGGCGAGTCACCAGGGAGAATTTATATGGAGCGCGTGATGCGTGGACCATATCGTCTGAGTCCAATAGCGGTCGACATGCACGTGCCGGACCACGTCGGTGGAGTGTACGGCCTGGGCAGAGACCCGAAGAGAATCGCGGTGCTCGGCCGGGCTGAGACAGAACTCAGGGACAAGATCAGGAGCTTCTGGAGTTTCTACGAGTTCTTCTGGTTCGAGCCTGCGCTGTCCGACGCCGGCGGGTTCAGGATTCACTGCCGGGAGTATCACAAGCAGCTCGAGTGCGGAGACCTAGAAGACAGGTCCCACCCTGTTCCGCATCAGCCTGGTGCCAAGTGTCCGGATTGCGGCACATAGACCTGAACTGAAACAAGGGGCAGACCCAGGCAGGGCCTGAGTCCGCCCGAATCTCTGTCGGGCCGCAGCGGCCCTCGACCAGCCTACATCTCCCCTTCTTCCTCGAACTCGCCGTTGTCTTCCTCGACCCCGCGCCGGCGCCTCTCAGGCCTGTAGTTGTTGAAGTTCCAGGTCAGGTTCAGCCGCAGGGACGGCCACTTCCGGTCGAACTCGAACCTGGTGTAGAAGTCGTCATCAGGCCCGCCGCCCGAAGTGTGCTGGTGCCGGCCGGTGTTGAGCGCGTCCCGGGCCTGGAGCGTAATGGTCAGCTCCCGTTTGAAGAACTGCTGGCGAATCGCCAGGTCCGCGGTCACGAAGCCGTCGTGTCTGCCCTGGGCAGAAACCGACGGACTCCTGTAACGGGTATTGACCTGGAGCATCGTGTTGGTCGGCAGGTAGAAGTTGTTGCTCAGCCGCCCGCCCCAGTTGAAGCTGGTCTCGGCAAAGGACCGTCCATTGAGCACACCCTCCACCAAGTAGTCGTATGCCTCAGCGGTCAGGTTGGCGTTCCAGAACTTCACCGGCCTGAAGTCGAGCATCAGCTCTCCGCCGACCGACCGGTCCGAACCGACATTGGCCACAGTGTGCAGGATGACGTTGGGATACCCGGGAAAGGGCGACTCGACCCGCTCGACCTTGTTGTGTGTCTTTCGCCAGAACGCCTCGGCGGTCAGCCGGCTCTGGCCGAAAGGCAGCTGGTACCCGGCCTCGTACGAGTCGATGTATTCGGGCTTGAGCCCGGGGTTGCCCTGGTTGACGTTGTAGGCGTCGCGCCAGGTTACGTAGGGCTCAAGGTACCAGGACCGCGGCCGGTGGATGCGCCTGGTGTAGCTGGCCATCACCTGCTGCTCGGCAGGCAGGTCAAAGGAGAAGTGGACAGTGGGGAACAGATCCCAGCGCTCCAGTGTAAAGGGCTCGAGCGTGTCGCCCACCAGTTCGATAGAACGGTCCACGTACTCGCCCCGCAGCCCGGTCTTGAACCCCAGCCTGCCCAGCTCGCCGCCGTACAGCGCGTAGAGCGCGTGGATGCTTCTCCGGCCCAGAGTGTTGTGGCTGTACTCGTCCTGGAACTCGTAGCTGTCCGCCCCTGGGTTGTACACCCATGTCTCGTTTTCCTCGTCCGACCGCCTGATCCGGCCCGAGTAACCGGCTTCGAGCTTGTCGTTCTTCCGTGCGGGCTGGGTGTAGTCCAGAGTCAGGGTCAGCCTCCGGCCCGGCCCTTTCTCGACCGAGCGTCTGCCCTGGGTCTGGACCGAATCCTGGTCGAACAGCTCGGTCAGATTGTCCGAGCCGAAGTCACGGACGCTGTAGTGGGCCCGGGCTGCAAGGTCGTGCCCGTTGGCGCCGAAGGTGTGGACTTGGTCCAGGCTGGCGTACCAGTAGGACCCGCCCCGGCCGCCCCAGTCGTCGCTCAGAAACACGGTCGTGTCCAGGCCGGGCAAGGTCCACTCGCGGTACTCGGCGATCTGGCCCCGGCCGAAATCCCGGCCTCCCCACCCGCCGCCGATGCTGGTGCGGTCGTGGCCGCCGAACTGCAGGTCAGCCCCGCCTCGCAGGCCGTTGAACGTGCCGCCGCCCTCGCTCTCGCCCTCAGCCGTCACCCAGTTCGTCGTGTCGCCGCTCCTTGTCCAGGACTCTGACGAGCGCGAGCCGGGGAACGAACGCCGGTTGTAGTTCGCGCCCAGGAAGGCGTTGGCCATGCCATGGCGAAAGCTGAACAGAAACTCGCCGCCGTAGCTGCCGTACAGCCCGCTGTTCAGGCTCGCCGTGCCGCTGATGCCCGACGACTTCTCTTTCTTGAGCAGGACGTTGATGATGCCGGCAACCCCTTCTGGATCGTACTTGGCCGAAGGATTGGTGATGATCTCGATCTTGTCGATGGTCGCGGCCGGGATTTGCTCCAGCGCCTCGCTGCCGTCGAGCACCGACGGCCGGTTGTCGACCAGCACGGTGAAATTCTCGGACCCGCGAAGGCTGACGTTGCCCTCCACGTCCACCTGGACCGAAGGCACGTTCTCGAGCACGTCGACCGCGCTGCCTGACCGGGCGGTCGCCATCCGGCCGACGTCGATAACCTTCTTGTCTATTTCGAAGCTCATTGTCGGTCGCTCGGCGACCACCTCAGCGCCCTCGACCGCGACCACGGCCTGACGAAGCCCGATTCGGCCAAGGTCCAGCTTGGCGCCCGGAGCAGCCTGGACCTCGTCGACGCGGCGGGTCTGGTACCCGATGAACGACACTTCCAGGTAGTACCTTCCCGGCCTGGTCTGCAGCCTGAACCTGCCGTCCGCACCGGTGACCGTGCCGGTCACCTGGCTGCTGTCCGCGAGCCGGTAGAGAATGACCGTGGCGTACTCGACCGGCACGTCCAGGTCGGCATCGTATACGTATGCACTGACCGTCGCCGGCGCGAATCCGGCCGCACGGGTGCCGCGTCCAGGACCCGGCTGCGCAACGGCAGTTGCCGCAACCAGAAGGAGCAGGACTGCCGGGAATGATGTGTTCTTAGTCATAGACAGTCAGACACTCTAGCGACGGAGTCACTGCGGTCAATCGGTCGCGCCAAGCCCCGCATCCTCGGGCCGTTTGACACCCTGGACGCCTGCACTATCATTTCTCGTCGGGCCTGTCAGGTACCGGCGGGCGCACTCTGACTTGTCGGCAATACGTCTGGAATGGCCTTCCCTGTCACTGAGAGGAGCTTTGGGTGAGAGCATTCGTACCCATATCAGTGGCCGCAGCGATGCTGTCCGCGCTGACCGGGGCCGCGCTTGCTGCCGGCCACCGTGACCTCGTGCTCGTTGAAGGCGCCGACCGGTCCGACGTCCCCGGAATCGCGGAGTGCGGGGTAGTCATCAACCGCGTGGGCACCCGCGCCATCGAGGCCGAGGCGAATGCCCGGCAGCAGGACCGCCTGCGCGCGCTCGGCTGGACCGTCAGGACAATCACTCCGGAAATCGACGAAGTCTACCGCATGAACAGCCTGTCCGTGGCCGATGATGCTTGGTACATGCCCTACACCGACTTCCGCGATACGATGATCACCATCGCCCAGAACAACTCATCGTTCATCAAGCTGGAAACACTCGGCATGAGTGTATCCAACCGGCTCATCCTCGCGATGAAGTTCTCCGACAACCCGCAGCAGAACGAAAACGAACCAGAGGTCCATTTCGAGTCCAACATCCACGGCGACGAGAAGATAACCTGGGGCGTACTGATGGAGCTGGTCAAGTACCTCGCCTCAGGCTACGGTTCCGACACGCTCGTGACCCGGCTCGTCAATGAGCGCGAAATCTGGCTCCTGCCGATGGTCAACCCGGACGGCTACGAGGTCCCAACGAGATACAACGACAACCGCGTGGACCTGAACCGCAACTGGGGCTGGATGTGGCAGAACGGCTATGCACGCGGCTCCGGCCCGATGAGCGAACCGGAATCCAGGGCCCAGCTCGGCCACATCATGCGCCACCCGTTCGTGACCTACGTCTCCTACCACTCCGGCACCGAGTTCATCTCCCATCCGTGGAGCTACACCTACGCCCGCCACAACACCATTCCCGAGCTGACGCTTATCAAATGGCTTTCGGCCCGCTACGACCACTACACCCACTACGCCTTCGGCCAGGGAGCCGACAGCATGTACAGCATCAACGGCTCGACCAAGGACTTCAACTACGGCTTCGACGGCTCGATGGGCTGGTCGATCGAAGTCCACTACACCAAGACCCCGCCCGCCTCGGAGATCGTACCTACATTCAACAAGAACCGGCCCGCCATCCTCGAGTTCTGCCACCATGCAGGCAAAGGGATTCACGGCAAGGTCACCGACGCCGCTACCGGCCGGCCGGTCCATGCCCAGGTCATCGTCGACCCGGCAGACTGGCACAGCTACACCGACGCCGAAACCGGCGACTTCCACCGGTTCTATCTGCCGGGCACCTATGATCTGACCTTCCGCGCCCCGGGCTACGTCGAAACGACCATATCCGATGTCACGGTGCCCAACTCCGGCGACTCGGCAATCACCGTCAACGTCAGTCTCGAAGCAGACTCGACCGCGCCGCTGTTCGGCTTCCGGCTGATGTACTGCGAGTACATCCGCTACCCGGACCGCAACCGCACCTACCCGGTCCAGGCCCTGGGCCCGCACGACGGTGTCGGCTATCAACTCGCCGGCGGCACCGACAACAACTACGTCTGCATCGACATGGACAGGCCGGTCCGCGACCTTGCCGGCCCTGACCTGACCGTCTACCGCTCGTCTGGCGCCGCATCGGCCACGGTGAAAGGCTCGCACTCCTGGACCGGGCCCTGGACCACCATCGGCACGGCCAGTTCGGCCGAAACCAGCTTCGACCTGTCTGCCGTGGGTCTGGACAGCGTGCGCTACGTCCGGCTCGACGCCTCAGGGACCTTTGTGCTCGACGCGGTCGAGGGCGCCAACTACACCGGCATCGTCTCCAGGCCCGAGCCGCTGCCCAGACCAATAGCGCTCTCGGTGAGGCAGAACCCGACACAGGGCCGGGTGGCCTTTGGCCTGAATCGCCCGCCTGATGCCGGTACCCGGATTCTGGTTCATGACCTGTCCGGCCGCATCGTCCGCCGCCTGCCTGCCTCGTCGCAATCCGTCTTGTGGGACCGCGCCGGCGACGACGGCCGGCTCCTCCCTGCCGGAGTCTATTTCGCCCGGGTCAAGGCACGGGACGCGGCCCCGGTCCGAATCGTGCTGACTGAATAGCCATGAAGCTTCTCACCTGTCTGCTGCTGCCTGCTGCCACCATCACTTTCGCCGCGCTCGAAGACCATATCACCGAGTACGACCTGCCGAACGGGCTCCATGTCATCATCTATGCCGACTCTTCGGCACCGGTCGTCTCGACCAATGTCTTCTACAAGGTCGGCGCCTACGACGAACTGCCCGGGCACACCGGCCTGTCCCACATGCTCGAGCACATGACCTTCAAGCACTCTAACCGCTACACCCCGGGCACTTTCCACCGCATGGTCGACAGCGCGGGCGGCTACAACAACGGCTTCACCTCCACTTACTACACCGGCTACTACGAGGATCTCGCTTCGGACCGCTGGGAATTCGCCCTGGAGCTGGAGGCCGCCCGGATGAGCTCCTGTCGGTTTGACTCGGCCGAATTCGCCAGCGAGCACCAGGTCGTGACCGAGGAGTGGCGCCTGGGCGAGAACCGGCCCGCTTCGCGGTTCTGGAAGGAATTCGAGGCTGTCTGCTACAGCGTTCACCCCCAGCGCCAGCCGATAATCGGGTACGGCGACGACATCTCGAACTTCACCGCCCAGAAGGCCGAGGCCTGGTATCGCCGGCACTACAACCCTGCCAATGCCGTGCTCGTCATCGCCGGTGACGTCCGGGTGGACCAGGCCCGGAAACTCGTCGGCAGGCACTTCGAAGGACTCAAGGGCACGCCGGTCGAGCGGGCCGACTACTACAATCTCGAGCCTGAGCAGCGAAGCGAACGCCGGCTGGTGGTCAGGGACGAAGTCCAGGAACCAGCCGTCCGGATCGGCTGGCACAACGCCGGCATCAGGGACCCGGACGCGTTTGCAGGCGACGTGGCGGCCGGGATCCTGGCCCATGGACGGAGCTCCAGGCTCTACCGCCTGCTCGTCACCGAGAATAGGCTCGCGACCCAGGTTTCCGGCGCCAACTACTTCTCGCGCGACCCCGGCCTGTTCTCGCTGTACATCCGTCCGGTATCCGAAGAGGCAATTCCCGAGATCGAGCGCATCGTCGACCAGGAAGTCGCCCGGCTCAGGACCGAGCTTGTCGCCGGGCGCGAGCTCGAGAAGGTCAGGAACCAGGTTCTGGCCGACCAGATATTCGACAAGGACGATATCTCTGACCTCGCCTACTACCTGGCCATGTATCACATCACCCAAGGAACGTGGCGAGGCTTCGAACGCTACGCCGAGCGGGTCAGGGCGGTAGCTCGCGAGGACGTGAAGCAGTTCTGCGTCGACTACCTGAAGCACGACAACAAGACCACCGGCCTGCTGCTGCCGCGAAAGGATGAAGGATGAGACGCCCGGGTCTGTGCCTGCTCGCCCTCCTCTGTCTGGTCTGCGCGGCCGGCAGCGTCCCGCTCTACCGCGACTCCCTGCCCAACGGGCTCGTCCTGCTGACCTACGAGGATCCTCGCCTTCCTGCCGTGGACCTGAAGTTCGTCTGCCGCTCGGGTGCCAGCCATGACCCGTCCGGAAAAGCGGGCCTCGCCGGCCTGACCAACGGCATGCTGCTGCGCGGAACTCGCACCCGGACTGCGGCCGACATCGACGAACTGATCGAGTTCCTCGGCGCCCGGGTCCGAATCCGGGGTGACCACGACCACCAGGCTGTCGAATTCAAGCTCCTGTCCAGGCATCTGGACACGATCCTCGGGCTCCTGTCCGACATCATCCTGAATCCGGGCTTCGGCAACGATGAGCTCGCGACCGAGCGCGCCAGGGCCTTGAGCTCGGCCCGGTACCGCTACGAGAACCCGGGCGCTGTGGCAGTGCTCGAGTTCGACCGACTGCTCTTTCAGGGCCATCCCTATGCCCGCCCGGCGTCCGGCGACACCGTGGACCTCAAGAACCTGGAGCGAAACGACCTAGTCGCCTTTCACCAGACCCACTACCTGCCCAACAACTGCTTCCTGATTGCGGTCGGTGACGTGGACCATGTTGAACTAGGCCGTAAGGTCGCAGACCTTTTCGGCGACTGGCAGCCCGGACCGGTCCCGGTCCTCGATGTCCCAAAGCTCAGCTTCCCCGAGAAGCTGACCGTCAAGGTCATCACCCGGCCCGGTCTGAACCAGTCCTACGTCGCTTTGGGCAATCCTGGCATCGCCATCTCGCATCCCGACATGCTCACTGTCCGGGTGATGTCGTTCATCCTCGGCGGCTCGGCCACCGCGTCCCGATTCGGCCAGACCGTGCGCGAAGCAGCCGGTCTCGCCTATGACGTCCGGTGCTGGTTCGACCGACGCACCCTTCCCGGCGCATATCGGGCAACGGTCCAGACCGCGGACCCGAAAGCCGCGGTGGGCTACATGCTGCGAGACATCGGGCTCATGATCGACTCCAGTGCTACCGCCAGAGAACTCGAGATCGCCCAGAACTACTATTCGGGCTCCTACCCCTTGCGCTACAGCTCGGCCCGCGGCAAACTCTATGAGGTCACCGACATGGAACTCTACGGTCTGGGCAGCGACTGGCTCGACCTGTTTCCGGACCGGATCCGGTCCATCACCCTCGACGACATCCGGGCCGCGGCCCGCAACCATCTGTATCCCGGCCGCCACTACGCGGTCATCGTCACCAACCTTTCGAAGGAAGACCTCGGGCTCGAGGATGTCATCTGGGTTGACTGACATCCGCCGCACCCCAGCCTGTGGACAGGACGGCTAGGTTCAGGATCGGCGACTGCGAGCTCCGGTCGCTGAGCGACGGCTTCTTCGGCCTGGACGGCGGCGCAATGTTCGGCGTCATCCCTCGGGTTCTCTGGCAGCAGACCAACCCGCCGGACCCGAACAACAGAATCCGCCTCGCGCTCCGGCCTCTGCTCATCACTACCCCGAAAGACCGCATCCTCGTCGACACCGGAGTCGGCCGCAAGTACGGCGACCGGTTCAACCGGATGTTCAACGTCGACGACTCGGACGAGCTCACGAGGTCGCTCGGCCGGCAGGGCCTCAGGCCCGAAGAAATCACCGTCGTGGTTCACACCCATCTCCACTTCGACCATGCCGGCGGCACGACCGAACTGGACCACAGCGGCAAGCCGGTACCCAGGTTCCCGAATGCCCGTCACCTGGTTCAGGCAGACGAATGGCACGACGCGACCCATCCCAATCCCAGGACACAGGGCTCGTACCGCGGAGAAGACTACATGCCCGTGGCCGAAGCGGGCCTTGTGGAACGGGTCGAAGGCGACACCGACCTCGGGTCCGGGGTCACGCTGGTGAAGACCGGCGGCCACACCAGAGGACACCAGATCGTTCTGGTCCAGGGCCCGGACCGCACTGCGGTCTACTGGTCTGACCTCATCCCGACCTGCTCTCACGTCCGCATCCCCTACATCATGGGCTATGACCTGTACCCGCTCAAGACCATGGAACAGAAGGAGAGGCTCGTAGCCCGCGCCGCGGCCGAGCGCTGGGTGTGTTTCTTTGAACACGACCCCGATACCACCGCCGCCCTCATCGAAGCCGACGGCGACGCATTCGCGGTCAGGCCGGTTTCCGCGCTCGGAGAGGGATAGCCGTGCCCCAATCCGACTGGCAAGCCCGATACCGTGACAGAATCAAGTCTGCCGACGCTGCCCTGGAAGTCATCAAGCCCGGCGACCGGCTCTTCATCGGCTCGGCCTGCGCAGCGCCCCAGAAGCTGGTCCAGGCCCTTGCCGACCGGCCGGTCGAGGACGTCGAGATCGCCCACCTGCTCACCCTCGGCGTCGCACCCTATGCCGGCGAGAAACTCGCCGGCCGGTACCGGGCCAACTCCTTCTTCGTCAGCGCCAATGTCCGCGAAGCGGTCCAGCAGGGCCGGGCCGACTACACCCCCATCTTCCTTTCCGAAATCCCGGGCCTGCTGCGCTCCGGCCGCCTGCCGATCGACGTCGCCCTGATCCAGGTCTCCCCGCCTGACGAACATGGATTCTGCAGCTTCGGGGTGTCGGTCGACATTACCAAGCCCGCGGCCGAAGCAGCGACCTGCGTCATTGCCGAAGTCAACCCCCACATGCCCAGGACCCACGGCGACAGCTTCATTCACACGAGCCGGATCAGCACCCTGGTCGAAAGCCAGGAGCCGATCCTGACCTTCGAGACACCGGGCGAGAGCGAAGTCGCCCGGCGCATTGCCAGGAACGTCGCCGACATGGTCGAGGACGGCTCCACCATCCAGGTCGGGTACGGCGGCATACCCAACGCCCTGCTCGGCTATCTCAGGGACAAGAAGGACCTTGGCGTCCATACCGAGGTCTTCTCCGACGGCATCATCGACCTTGTCGAAGCCGGGGTCATCAACAACCGGCGCAAGTCCCTGCACCCGGGCAAGGTGGTCGCGTCGTTCGTGATGGGCAGCCGCAAGCTCTACGACTACATCGACAACAACCCGATGTTCGAGTTCCACCCGGTCGACTACACCAACGACCCGTTCGTCATCGCCCGGAACGACAAGATGGTTTCCATCAACTCCGCGCTCGAAATCGACCTCACCGGCCAGGTCTGCGCCGACTCGATCGGCTTCAAGTTCTACTCCGGGATCGGCGGCCAGCTCGACTTCGTCCGCGGCGCGGCCCGGTCCCGCCAGGGCAAGGCCATCATCGTGCTCAAGTCCACCCGCGACGAAGAGCAGTTTTCCCGCATCGTGCCCGTGCTCAGCGAAGGCGCCGGTGTCGTCACTTCGCGCGGCGACGTCCACTACGTGGTCACCGAATGGGGCGTCGCCTACCTCCATGGCAAGTCGGTCCGCGAACGCGCCCTATCGCTCATCTCGATTGCCCATCCCAAGTTCCGCTCCCAGCTGCTCAAGCTCGCCAAGGAGCGCCACTACGTCTACGCCGACCAGCCCGAGGCTCCGCTCACCCGGGCCCGCTACCCCGAGGAGTTCGAGACCAAAATCCGGCTCGAAGACAAGACCGAGCTCTTCGTCCGTCCCATCCGACCGACCGACGAGCCGGCGATGCGCGAGCTCTTCTACTCCTTCTCAAAGAACACGGTCTTCTACCGCTTCTTCTCCTACCTCAAGGCCATGCCCCACGAAAAGCTCGCAAGGTTCGTCAACGTAGACTACGAGAACGAAATGGCCCTGGTCGCGGTATTCAAGAAAGCGGGCGAGGAGCAGATGCTCGGCTCGGCCCGCTACTACGTCGACCCGGCCACCGGGCTTGCCGAATGGGCCATCGAAATCCAGGACGAGTTCCAGAACAGGGGAATCGGCACGGCCCTCTTCAACCACCTGACTCGCGTCGCCAGGGTCAAGGGCGTCAAGGGATTCGTCGGCTACGTGCTCGACTCCAACACCCGCGCCTACCGGCTCATGACCAAAACCGGGCTGCCTATCGAGACCCAGTGGGAGGACGGGGTCTACACCCTGACCATGAGGTTCAAGGATGAACCCGGCTAGCCTCGACCACTTGTTCGTTCCTGGCTCGGTCGCGGTCATCGGTGCGTCGACCAGGGAAGGGTCTGTCGGCTGGGCGCTCTTCTCCAACATCCTGAGGAACAGCTACACCGGCATGGTCTTCCCGGTCAACCTCAGGGCAAAGAGCGTGCTTGGGGTCAAGGCGTACCCGTCGGTGACCCACATCCCGGACCAAATCGACCTTGCCCTGCTCGTCGTGCCCGCGGTCGCGGTGCCCGCGTCGCTCGCCGAATGCGGTCAGAAGGGCGTCAAGGCCGCGGTCGTCATCAGCGCCGGATTCAAGGAGCTCGGCCCGACCGGCGCCAGGCTTGAGAAGAGCGTCCGCGAACGGGCCCGCGAGTACGGCATCCGGATGATCGGCCCCAACTGCTTCGGCATTATCAACACAAGCCCGGCCGTGCGCCTCAACTCCACCTTCGGCCGCGTCATGCCCTGTCACGGCAGCATCGCCCTGATATCTCAGAGCGGCGCCATCGGCGTCAACGCGCTCGAATACGCCGAGTCCGAAGAAGTCGGCCTGTCCAAGTTCGCATCCATCGGCAACAAGGCCGACGTCAACGAGAACGACCTGCTCGAATACCTGCGCGACGACCCGGAGACCGACGTCATCGCCCTGTACCTCGAAGACCTCGTCGACCCCCTCCGCTTCATGCAGCTCGCCCGCGAAACGACCTCCCACCCAGAACACCCCAAGCCCATCCTCGCCATCAAGTCCGGCCGCACCTCGGAAGGCGCCAAGGCCGCTTCGTCCCACACCGGCGCGCTCGCCGGGTCGGACGAAGCCTTCAACGCCTTTTTCGCCCAGTCCCGGGTCCTCAGGGTCGAGACCATCAACGAGCTCTTTGCCAAGGCCGCGGCACTCGCCTACCAGCCCGCACCCAGAGGCAACCGCGTCGCCATCCTGACCAATGCCGGCGGCATCGGCATCATGGCCACCGACGCCTGCATCGCCAACGGCCTGTCGCTCGCGAAGTTCGGCAAGGAAACCGAAGCCGGCCTGAAGAAGAAACTGCCCAAGACCGCCGCGACCCACAACCCGGTCGACGTCATCGGAGACTCGGACGAGAAACGCTATGCTGCCGCGCTCGAACTCATCGCCAAAGACGCCAATGTCGACGGCCTGATTCCGATCTGGACCCCGACCCTGATGGCCGATGCGGTCGACGTCGCCCGCATCATCGCCGAAACCGGACTCAAAAGCCGGAAGCCGGTTCTCGCCTGCATCCAGACCATGGGAGACAGCAGCCAGATACGCCGCGCCCTGCTTAAGGACAAGATTCCCCACTACCAGTTCCCGGAAAACGCGGCCCGCGCCATGGCCGCCATGGCCCAGTTCGCGGACTGGAGCAAGCGACCGCTCGGCGAAATCAGGGAGTTCGGGGATGTGGACAAGGAATCGGTACGCAAGACAATCGACAACGCCAAGTCACGACCGGCCAAATGGCTCTCTGAACCCGAATGCCACGGTATACTCAAGGACTACGGCCTGCCCGTGCTTGAGTTCCGCATCGCCAAGACCGCGGACCAGGCGGTCGCTGCAGCCGGCGAAATCGGCTACCCGGTCGTCATCAAAGTCGTGTCGCCCGACATCCTGCACAAGACCGACTTCCGCGGAGTGAGGGTCGGTATCAAGGACGACGACGAACTCCGGGCCGGGTTCGCAGAGATGCTGGCAACGGTCCGGCGTCATGCGTCAGACGTGATGCGTGATGCGTCGAGCCTCGACCTCTGGGGCGTGCTCGTCCAGCGCATGGCCTCGAAAGGCACTGAGACCATCCTCGGCCTGAGCCGCGACCCCCAGTTCGGCCCCTTGCTGATGTTCGGACTCGGCGGCATTCTGGTCGAAGTCCTGAAAGACGTCAGCTTCCGGGTAGCTCCGGTAAGCGACCAGTCCGCGAACGCGATGCTCACCGAAATCCGGGCCCACCGGTTGCTCGAGGGCTTCCGCGGCGCCCCGCCCAGTGACACCCAGGCGATCAAAGACTGCATCATGCGTCTGTCCCAGCTCGCAATCGACTTTCCTGAAATCGACGAGCTCGACATCAACCCATTGCTCGCCTACGAACAGGGCAAAGGCGCGATGGTCCTCGACGCCCGTATCCTCTTGAAATGACAACCGCCCGGCCGGGGCGGTTGTCATCCTGAGTTAGACGCTCTGCGCCACAGGCGCAGGTGCCGTCAGACGGCTCAAGGATCTCTCTTCTGGCCGCAAGGCCCGAGCTCATCCTGAGTGTAACGCGCTGCGCCACAGGCGCAGGTGCCGTCAGACGGCTCAAGGACCTCCCCCGCCGTCCTTGGACTGCGGCAGCCCCCACGCCCGCGTCATTGCGCACGACGGACCGGGGTCGGTGGCAATCTTCCGGGACGCGGGCTCGGGGCAGGCTCCGCTGCCGCTTTGCCCCTGGTCAGCCGC
>CP070680.1:709931-715458 GCA_020352555.1 Caldifarciminota bacterium
CATCTCCTCGGCGATGCATTCGTAGCGGGTATCCTCGAACCGGCCGACCGAGCAGCTGCCGAAGTAGCAGAAAGGTGATCGGTGCCCGTTGGTGATGTCCGGTACCTGGGTGATGTTGAGTACGCTCTCGTGCGCAAGGTCGAAAGCATCCCCGTGTCCGAAGAAGACCAGCAGCAGAGCTCCCCGGCGAAGCTGCCGCAGCAGCTCCTCCCTGGCTTCGGGTTTGTTGCGGGAGCCCGCGTACGGATACTCGGTCAGGTATACCTTGACATTGTCCATGTGGCTGCCCGGCAGGACCGACATCGCTTCGGCCTGCTCGACGTGCTTGAACCCGATCCGGTCGGGCTTGCGCGGGTCTCCCTCGTACTCGTCGTCGGCCAGCAGAATGTATCGCTTCATCCAGGCCTCGGCCGGGGCGTTCTCGTAGGCCTCGACCTTGTCGATGAAACTCCCCAGCTCCGCGCCGCTGCGCGCCGTGACCCTGCCCAGGATCATGTCCGGGCTTCCGCCCTGTCCCTCAAAATCGGCGAACCACGCGTCGAACGCCAGCGCCTCGCGGTTGGAACTCCCGCTCGGGTCCATGCTCCTGCCTGTTTCATACGTCGGCACGCCGGGAGTCCGGACCCGATTCAGGTTGTTCCGATAGTCGTAGGTCACGTCCCCGACCAAGAGGCCGTAGGACGGACGCTTGTCGGCAAAGAACTGCCTGATTGCGCCGGGCTCCTCGAGGCCGAAGCCGTATTCGTCGTACACGTCTTCGAGGTCAGCCACTTCTGCCCTGGCGTTCGCTATCCCCGGGATACGCCCGCGGCGCATGCCGGCGAGCCGTTCGGCGGCCCCGTGAAACTCCCTGGGCGTGACGATCCAGTAGTCGGCAACCATGGACGCCGAAGACAGCCGACCCGGACGCCTCAGCTCGAGTGAAACCGGGGACACCAGTTGGTTCGACGTCGCGACTGCGAACTCGGTTGGCCCGTACACCCGGCGGCAGAATCGAAGGCTGTCCCCGTGCATCTCGATACCGTCGCTCATCCTGGGCTCGAGAGGGTCGGTGACGTCAAGCACATAGAAGCCGTCCCCGGGCTCCTCCGGGCCTATGTCCCGGACGCTGAACCGGTAGGTCCCCGGCTGTTGCCACAGGAAGTCAAGCTGGCCCTGGAACAGGGAAAGCCGACGGGTGTACTCGACCTCCAGGAAGTCAAGATAGACCTTCTTCCACCCGTCGCCCGACAGCTCCAGTTCAAGCCGGTTCTCGCCGAAGCGTGCCGGTTGGTCGGGACGGAGCATGAACCGGAAGGGCGAGTTCGGAGACGTCGCTCCGAACCTCAGCGTGTCCAGCGGCACGCCGTTCAGCCGAACCGCGACCCTGTGCCCGGCCGACTGCGGGTCCGCGAACATCTGCCCCGAGATCATCCTTATGGCGGCCGGATAGCGAAGCGGAAGCCGGACCTCGGCGGTTGTCGCCTGCCGGTCTTCGCCCTTGGCGATCGCCTTCCAGAGCCACAGCAGCCCGGACCGGGCCGGACACAGCACGTCCTGTTCGATGTGAGCGCGACATGGAGCGAAACGAACGACCGGCGTGCCGGCGGTGTCCGGTCCCAAGCCCCGGGGCATCCGTCTACCCCGCCCGCTTCCCCAGGTCAGCCAGTACACGTTCTCTGCGGTGTACAGGTTCCGGACATAGGTCGAACAGCGGTTGACCCAGTGGTCGGCGCCCGCCCCGTAGAATACCACCCTGTCTTCCGGATCGAACCGGCCGTCGCGAACGCCGGTCAGATGGATTGCGACCTGAACCATTGTGTCCGGGTACGGACCATTGGCTTGATGCTCGCCCAATGTGTACAGCGCCAGGGTCTTCGGGTCCACTCCGGCAAGTGAGACTCCGAGTTCCTCGATCTGCGCACCTGAGACCGCGTGGATCCCGGTTTCGGCAACCTTCAGCTTGACCCAGTTGGCCGAACGGCCGAAGGTTGTCGGCCGGGCTCTGCCGCGGCCCGACCAGGTCCTGCCCCTGTCCTGTTCAGGACTCTTCCATTTCCAGGCGGAGCTCCCGTTCAGGAGCATGCGCGAAACCACACCGTCAAGAGGGTCGGCCCGTTCGATCGCGGCCGGACGCGTGCCGAATCTGACTTCCACCTCGACCCATTCGTAGTACCTCAGCAGCCCGCGTCCTTGGTCGAGCTGTGCGGGATTGAGGCGCAGTTCCACGGTTCGGACGTCGCGGAGCTTCTCCACCGCGACTTGCTCGCACACCAGCGCCGGCCAGAACCCGGCCGCGTCATCGGCAGAAACCTGCCCGGGTTCGGACGAACGCTGCGAGCCGGGCACGACCTTGGGAACCCGGACCCCGTTCATCAGTGCCGGAGGACTCGTACTCACCGACACGTCGAACCCTCCCTCCTGCGGGAGTCCGATTCTGACGAGCTTGAACGGCAGGTCGGGCTCGCCCAATTCTCTCAGGTGATCCGCATCCTCAAATCCCACCCGGGTGAGGCCGCCAGCATCCGTTGCCGCTGTCAACCTGCCGGGGCTGTATCTGAATCTGACCCCTGAAACGCCTGACTCGACAACGAGCAATTCCCCGGAAACGGCCTGAGACAGAAACGCCAGCAGCAGAGCTGCCCGGCCGAGAAGGCTCATGAGTCAGTCTAGGAAGGCAACTTTTCTAAGTCAAATCAGCGGCTGCGTTCCTCAGTGATGCGGAATCCAACCGGCGCTCCTCCGCTGCTGACCACCGCCGCGACCAGCCTGACGAAGTCCCTGGCTCCGATGTCGGCGAACACCAGGCTGCCGTTTCTGGTCCGTGAAGTGGTGCCGAGCGCCTTGCCGTCCACGACCAGAACGTACAACCCGGTGGTGTCGGTCCGAAGCTCCTGAAACGCCCCGCCTACCTTCCTGACCACCAGCCTGGGTTGGGGCAGTTCCGCAAGCTCGACCGCAGCATCCAACGCCCTGCCGCCGGCCAGTCGCTCGGCCAGATGAACCCGGAAGGCCATGTCTCCGGCCACGGTCAGCGCTCGGTCCTGATCCGGTAGCTTCTCGCCGGCGCGTGTCCCGGACCAGACCTCGGCCCTGCCTCTGGACAGCGCGAACTCGACCAGCGACCTTTGTAGCGGTCTGCGCAGGAGCAGAACCGCGCCGCACCACCGACGCCTGAAGCCGTACACCACGCCGATCCTGTCCAGACGGCTGCCGACGATGCCCAGCGCGCGGTTCATCGCACCGAATCCTCCCCAGCCGTCGGGCTTGAGCGCCAGCTCGGCCTCGGGCACGAACGGCACATCGATCCGCCCCGCGCGGTTGAAGCTGCCGAACGTAACAAGCCACTCGGCCGCCCCGTCTGGTTCGTGGCATCTTATTCGGGTCGGCAGGCCGTATCTGCTGTCCAGTTCGAGCTCTCCCTTCATCTGTTTCGACAAACCGGGGTCGAGGAAACGGAGTTCGGGCGTGAACTCGTACTGAAAGGAGCGTCCGGTCTCCTGCCGGAACGTCAGTGCCCGGCCTGCCAGTACCGACTGAGCCTGGTCGAATACGCGGGTCTCCAGCCCCCGGGGAGCAGCCAACCAGGAACCGCCCTGCTTCTGGTACTGATCCGTTCCGGCGGCAACCAGTACCGCCCTCGTCACTTCGCCCGCCCTCAGCCAGTGCCCTGACCAATGCTCCCGATCGGGCGCAACCCAGCGCCCCTCGAATTCCGCGCCGACATCGAAAGGGACGTCGGTGCTGTAGAGCAGCCGGAATCGGAACGATTCAAGCGCACCGAGCCGGTCCCACATCTTCTCCGGCGCCCTGCCAGGGTCGAGCGTTGCGGGACGCCGTATCGCCGGGATGCAGCGAAGGGCGGCCAGCGCAACCAGGCACCACCCGGCGGCCAGGTACCTAGAAGTCAGTGCCAAGACCGAAGATGAACTTCCATCCCTTGTTCTCGGTGGCGGACAGAGGCTTGGCCCAGTCGAACATGAGAGAAAAGTAGGAGATGTAGATGCGGATGCCGACCCCGGCGCCCAGCTTGAGGTCTTCGAGTCGCCGGCTCCGGCTGTCCCAGAACCTGAAGCTGTCGCCTACGACCGCGCCGGCATCGAGGAACGCTACCCCGCGCACTCCGCCGAAGCTGATCGGCAGCGGAAACGCGATATCGAGCCGGTCGACGAACGGATACCTGAGCTCGACTCCTGCCAGCCCGAGCACCGGACCCGCGTCGGAGTAGAACTCGCCCCAGTCGTAGCCGCGCACCAGTTCTCCGCCGATGTAGTACTGGTCGGCATTGCTCCCCAGGCCGCCTATCCCGAACAGTCGCGAGGCGAACACGAACCTCCGACCCAGCCGCTGGTAGTTGCGGAAATCCCAGTACGCGCTCTGGAAATGGCGCGTCGACAGCGCGGGAATCGTCACGTCGACTCCGAGCCTCGTCCGCGTTCCCCGGGCCGGGCCCTGCCACGTCCAGTAGGTGTTGTCGAACACGAACGCCGGGCCGCCGTAGAATACCCGGGCGTCCCGCCTCCAGTCTGGGCGCCACCTGTATGATGCGGTGTCGAACCACCACGCCGCCTCCTGACGCCAGTACCCGGTCAGGTTCGCCTCGACCCTCGTGAACTTGTCGAACGGGTAGACCGCCACCACCTGGCCGCCACGCTGGACGCGTTCCCGGTAGTACACGAACGGCACGTTCACCAGCACATCCCTCCACTGGAAGAACGTGAATCCGTAGTCGATGCGGAACGGCTGGAGCCAGTACTGCAGCACCAGGTCGGAATTCAGGACGTCGCCATAGATGTCGGTATAGATGCCGAACCGGTGATTGCCCAGCATGTCGCTGAGTGACACGTTCAGGAGTCCGGCCAGCCCGCCCGCGCTGCTGTAGGACGCGGCACCGACCGCATAGTCGGCGGACAGGTTGAATCTGAGCGGACGGACCTTGTCGTGCTCCAGACCCTCTCTGGTGAACACCGTCGTGTCTCCGGGCGCACGGTAGCCGACCTCTTCCGCTGTCTCGGGAATCGCATCCAAGGGGTCGAGGATCAGGACGACGTCCCAACCGACATCCTCGTAGTAGGCGACCGACATCTTGCGGTCGTCCTTCGAGATGCTGATGTACGAAACCTCGCCCGCGAAGTCGCTCCGCCGCACCACCCGCTTCTCCTCGAACGAGTAGATGAGGATGTTGCGTGCCGAATCTGCGGCCACGTAGAGCAGGTGCCGGCCGTCGTGGGTGAAGACCGGATACCCGAGCTCTCCGCCCCGCTCGCTCAGACGCTCGGCGCCCCCTGCCAGTGGCTGCAGCCACACCGCCTGCTCGCCCGGACGCCAGTCATCACCCGGGTCCGGCCGATCGGACACATAGACTATGGTGTCTCCTCCAGGCGAGAACCCGGGGTCTCTCTCCTCATACATGTCATAGGTGACCCTGCGCGGTCCGCCGCCGTCGACGCCGACGACGTAGATGTCGCTGAACCCGTTCTTCAACCCGACGAAGACGAGGGAGTCGCCGTCCGGCGAGAACTTCGGGCTGTACACCGCGTCGAGTCCG
>CP070680.1:715558-744362 GCA_020352555.1 Caldifarciminota bacterium
CACAGGTCCGGCCGGTGCGTCTGCCCGCACCGGCCGGGCCACTTGACAACCGGTCTTGGCCTGCCGTAACCTATGGCAATGCAAGGACGCAAACCGCCAACCGCGGACCGCTCACCGCTTGCCGCGAGCGATGACCGGTCAAGTCCTGGCCTTCGTCTGTTCCGCTTTACTCCCTCAGCCCTCATCCTTGTCCTTGTCCTCGCCCTCCCCTGCCTGCTGCTCTACTGCAGCGGGGCCGAACCTAGAGCACCCAGGTCTCCAACTGCCGCAGCGCGGGAAAGCGTGACCGAAGGAGCGCCGCACGTGACCAGGCCGTCATGGCCCAGACCTTTGAGAACCCCCTTGCCGGAAACGCCCTTCTTGGGGAACATGATGTTGGAGGGTGACGTTCGTACTGAAGTGGACGAGACAGGGCATGTGACGGATGTGACTACGCTGGTCAGCACGGGCTACGAGATCGTTGACGAGGCACTCAGGCAGGCCGCCGAGAAGGCCGCCTTTCAGCCCACTGAGCCCTCAGACGTGAAGCCAGTGCCCCGGGCCTGCGTGCTCCGTTGCAGCTGGGACGGGGACAAGTGGAACGTTGAAGTCCTCCCGGTCCCGGATTCGCCGAAGCCATGAAGAGCCTCCTCCTGTTCCTCCCCTGCATGCTCGTTCTCTGCTCGCCACCCGCTGACGTAGGCAGCCGACAGGAAGCAGCTCACAGCCCACAGCTTCCAGCTTCCAGCCTGCGGCCCCGGCGGCCAGTGGTCACCAAAGCCCTGCTCACCGACTAGCCCCACACTCCGTCGCTGCCTCTCCCCTACTGCGACTGACGTCCTGGCGTCCCCATGCCCGAATCCCTCAACATGAGCGCGACTGTCGGGCTGGACTAGGATCCTGCCGAAAACAGAGCCGCCCGCAGGGGCGGCTGGATGTGTCGGGAAGAATTCTCTTAGTACCCCCACTCCTCGTGGAGATACACCTTGCGCCTGCACTCAGGGCACAGCACCCGCATCAAGCCCGACCGGTAGGGCATCTCTTCGCCCCTGCCCGGCAGGACGCGGGCCAGGGCGTCCGGCAGTCCGTCCTGTCTTGACAGCAAGACAGACTGCCCATATCTTGCCCCGATGCGGTTGGGTTCCTGGCTGCGCCTACTCGTGAGAGCCGACCTCGGAGCGGCTGTCGGTGCAGCAACTGGCTGGGTGTCGCAGTTTCTCGGCAGTAGAATTGCTGTCGGTGTGATGGCCGGCACCGCTGCGGTCGCGGTCACCCAGCTTGAAGATTGCCGCCGACTACCTCCAAGGCTGGTGAACGCCACTGACACCCTTCTTGTTCCCTGCTTCAGACCGAATTCGGTGCGCGTCTAGCAATGCACGAACGCCCGCGAGTGGCAATTGATGCCCGCCGGCTGGCCCGCCCACCCTCAGGCATTGGGCGATACATCCAGGGACTTGTCCACCATCTGCGCAAAGCCGCGCCTGATCTGCATTTCCTCCTGCTGTCGGACACGCCGCTGCCAGCCGACCCCCTCAGAATCGGATTCCAGGAGATTGTGTTTGGGCACGAGTTCTCAGGCTACGACGCGCGACACCGGATCCGGGCACTGAGGTGGCTCCAGTATCTGGTACCGAGAGTCCTTGAACTCCACTCGGTCGACCTCTTTCACTCCCCCAACTTCGCGTGTCCTCTGAAATGGAGAGGCAACACGGTCGTCACCATGCACGACACCGCATACCTGGAACTCCGAGCGCGGATCGACATCGGCTACAGAGCGTACTTGCGTTTTGCCGTCCGCGCCACCGCCAGAGTGAGTAAGGCCATCATCACTCCGACGAACGCTGTTCGCGCAAGCATAGCCGCCGCCACGAGGACATCGCTGTCAAAGATCCACGCCATACACCACGCCCCCTCATCGGACTACCGCCCAGAACAAGATGAGCTCTGCCTGTCACGTACGCGCACGGCTCTAGGACTTCCGCCCAGGTTCATTCTCCACGTGGGCAACGTCGCCTCTCACAAGAACCACAGGACCGTCATCGCGGCGCTGAAGCGACTTGCTGGACGCGGTCTATCCATCGGCCTTGTGTGCGTCGGATGGGATAGCCACGGCGCCCGTGAAGTCCGTAGGCTCCCGGCTGAGTATGGAGTACCGGAACGCGTCCACTTCATCGGTCAGGTCGAGCAGCAATGGATGAATGGTCTGTACAATCTAGCCGAAGTGGTCGTGGTGCCTTCGTGGCTCGAGGGCTTCGGACTGCCGGTGCTTGAAACAATGGCCGCTGGCACGCCTGTCGTAGCGTCCTCTATCCCTGCAGTCAAAGAAGTCGCCGGAGATGCCGCATGGTTGGCCCCTCCGGACAACGCAGAGGCGTGGACCGAAGCCCTGTCGGAGGTCCTGACAAAACCAGAGCTCGCACAGGCAATGCGCAGACAAGGGCTGGTCAGGGTCCAACAGTTCTCATGGGAGGAGTCTGCAGCCAAACACGCCACGCTGTATCGTAGCGTACTCCGTGCAGGTCAACCCTCCTTCGCAGTCGGGTCCAAACGCACGGTCGAACTGACTCCCGACTCGCGTCGCCCGTCGCAAAGCCTCCAGAGCTGATGTACCCTCAGCAGCTTGGCGCGTTTGCCGGGGCCTATGCTGGGCTTGGACTTGCCGCTCTTTCCGCAGTAGCGGCCGACTCGATCTCCAAGAGCAGGCGGTTTCAGCTCTTCGGTAGAATGGTCAGCCGGGTCAATACTACGCAACGTTGCATCGCGCTCACATTCGACGACGGGCCCAATCCGCCGTTCACCGAGCGAATTCTCGACGTTCTGTCCGCGTACAACGCCCGTGCGACCTTCTACCTCCTGGGACGCTATGTCGACAGACATAAGGGAACCGCCTCGGCAATCGTAGGGGCCGGTCACGAAGTGGGAAACCACGGCTACTCGCACCGCCGGCTCGTGATGCGAAGTCCGGAGTTCATCAAGAGGGAGATCGCGGTCACCGATAGAGCCCTGAGGACAATCGGTGTCACAGGTGAGATCACGTTTCGCGCGCCGAACGCCCGGAAACTCCTAGTACTACCCTACACGCTGGCGTCGATGCGGAAGCTGCACGTTCTATTCGACGTGCTTCCAGAGCCAAGTGACTACTTCGGTGCCCCCGCAGACGTGGTGTCCGACTTCGTGCTGTCACGGGTCAGGCCTGGCTCCATAGTCGTACTCCACGATGGAACGCACGACGGCTGGAGAGACCGCGCGAACGTAGTAGCCGCCACGAGGTTGGTGCTCCAGAGACTCATCGAGCAAGATTACACGTTCCTGCGAGTTGACGAACTGCTCCGGCTCTCCACAACTCGTGTTGCAGACGGCACTATCCATGCCTGATTCACTGGCCACAGCCTCCTTGTTGCTCATGGCCCTTCCGACCCTCGCTACTGTCTGCCATTGGCTGCTTCTGCCCACCTTCCTCCGCATTGTTGCCGCGCGATCTGAAATGCCGCAGCCCAGAATCCCCGGCCTTGAACTCCCAAGGCTCTCTGTTCTGATAGCAGCCTTCAACGAAGAAAGGCTGATCGCCGGCAAGCTGCGCAACACCCTGGCCCTGAACTACCCCGATGACAGGCTGGAGGTGATCGTTGGCTCGGACGGTTCGACTGACGCCACCGACGAGATAGTGCGCAACCTCGCTCGGGATGACTCTCGGATAAGACTTGTCCGTTCCCAGTCCAGGATCGGCTACACCGGAATCCACAACTTGATGCTTGAGAACTCATCGGGCGAGCTTCTCATGATTACCGATGCGGACATCAGCCTGGCGGCGAACACGGCCACCTACCTCGCCGCGTGGTTCTCCAACCCCGCAGTTGGGGCTGCCATGGCCCACCTGATCAGGACTGACGGCCAAGGGAGCCCCGCTGAGGGCATCTTCGACCGGCTGGAGGAAAGAACCAGGCGCCTTGAAGGAAAGATGGGTGCACTGGTCGGAACATACGCCGCCGCTCTCATGCTGAGGCGAGCGTTGGCATCGCCCTTGCCATCAGATACTATACTCGCCGACTTCGCCATTGGCATCAGGCCACTCCTTGCCGGCCGGGCAGTCGTGTACGAGCCACGGGCAAAGGCCTACGGAATGGTCGAGACCCCGGCTCTAGAGCTGCGCAGGAGGATTCGAATCGCGGCCGGCTCTGCCCAGGCATTCATGAGGTATGCCCTGCCGGTGCTTGCCCGACGAGGCCCTGCAGCGCTTGCCCTCGCAAGCCACAAGCTCGCGCGCGCGCTGATGCCCGTGCTTCTCGTGCTCATTCTCATCGGGTCGGTACTTGGGTGTTTCTCGGTCGGCATGACTGGTACCATTTCAAAAGCCCTGGTCCTGCTCCTCGCGAGCTCCCCTCTAGCTTTGACCGTTCGGCCTCGTCTTCGGCGCCTTCTCCTGGTCCAGTACTACGTACTGGCCAACGCAGCTACGCTGTACGGGTACGTCAAATACTTCCTCGGCCAGCAGCGCCACATCTGGCAGAGAACACCAAGGACTGGCGGAGGTCAGCGTATCACAGATACCGACCAAGCAGAAGAAGCCAAGGGGGCAGCGTGACGAAATCCACACGTATCCTCGTGCTGGGGGCCGATGGCATGCTCGGCCACAAGGTCTGTCAGGCTCTTGGTGAGACCTACCAGGTCTGGGGGACGACAAGACGTCAGCGTGCATCGCTGGCCAGATACGGGTTCCTGCCGCCCGATCGGTGCCTTGGCCATGTGGACGCGAGAAGCATGTCCAGCGTACTTCAGGCAATGGAGTCGTGCAAGCCGGACACGGTAGTGAACTGCATCGCGGTACTCAAGCAGTCCTGCCGGACGGACAGCTCTGTGGAGTCGATCAGGGTCAATTCCTGGCTTCCGCGCGTTCTTGCCAGGGAGTGTCGAATCACCGGGGTACGTCTGATTCAGGTGAGTACTGACGGCGTCTTCGCCGGCTCAAAGGGATGCTACAAAGAGACAGACCAGCCTGACGCCACTGACCTCTACGGCATCTCCAAGCTCCTCGGAGAGGTCGATGAACCTGGCTGCCTGACTCTTCGAACCGCCCCTATTGGTCGAGAGATACGTACTTCCCGGGGGCTGGTGGAGTGGTTTCTGTCAAAGAAGAGAGGCGACGAAGTCAGAGGCTTCACCAAAGCCCTGTTCTCGGGTCTGTCCTCTCTCGCACTATCCAGGATTCTCCTAGAGCTAGTCACCGAACACAAGGCGCTCGGCGGGATCTATCATCTGGCCTCGTCTCCGATCTCCAAGTACCGCCTGCTGACTCTGCTCAATCAAGCGTACGATAGGAGAATCACGATTCGACCCTGCGACGTACCAGAGATTGACAGAACACTCGACGGAACGAAACTCAGGCGGGTGACAGGAATCGAACCTCCCTCCTGGGAGACAATGGTACAGGGGATGGTATCGGATCCCACCCCCTACGCCCTATGGAGGTCATACCATGCCAACTAAGGGCCGACGGGTCCTGGTAACTGGAGGAACAGGCTCCCTGGGCGGAGCCCTGGTGCACAGAATGCTGGTCGACGATTCGCTCCTGCCGGAGACCATAACGGTCTTCTCAAGAGGGGAAGCGCGCCAGGACGAGATGCGCCACCGCTATCTCGATGCAGCCTTCAATCGAGACAGCGAACTGAGAGCTCGCGGCAGCAGAGTCCTTCGCTTCCGGATCGGCGACACCCGCGACTACTCAGCAGTGACCCAGTCGGTCCGGGAAGCAGACATAGTGATCCACGCTGCCGGGCTGAAGCAGGTGCCCACCTGCGAAGAGCACCCGCTCGAGGCAGTACTCACCAACGTGTTGGGTGCCAACAACATCATCAGAGCAGTTCTTGAGCAAGACGCGGTTCCTGAGGTTGTGGTGGCGATATCCACTGACAAGGCATGCGAACCAGTCAACGCCATGGGCATGAGCAAAGCTTTGATGGAGAGGCTCTTCGTGGCGGCAAGTACCCGGGCTGTTCGGACCCGCCTCGCGTGTGTTCGTTACGGCAACGTGCTGGCTTCAAGAGGTTCTGTCATACCTCTGTTCCGCAAACAGATCGCGAACGGTGGTCCTGTCACTCTGACAGACCGAGAGATGACCAGGTTCCTGGTGCCGATGGCAACAGCTGTCAATGCCGTCCTGGCGACGATCGAGCAGGCTCGACCAGGAGAGACGTTTGTCCCGATGAGCCCATCCTCGAGAATCGCAGACATAGCATCACTAATGGTCGGTGACCGCAGCATAGAGGTCATGGCAACGGGCACCCGTCCTGGCGAGAAGGTCCATGAGACTCTGATATCCCTTGAAGAGTCTCGGCGCACCGCCAAGCGGGCAGACTACCTTGTGATCCTGCCGCCGTCAGCCGCTCGGCCGCCTCAAAGGGAACACGCTGCTCCAGTAGGTCCTGTCACCTCCAATGATAGACCACTCGCGGTAGGTGAGCTCGAGGCCTACCTGAGAAACAACGAGATTCTGACGGATACGGAGAGCCCGATCTAGCCCACCCTAGACAGGCAGTCAGAAAACGAAGCCGCCCGCAGGGGCGGCATGATGTGTCGGGTAGAATTCTCTTAGTACCCCCACTCCTCGTGGAGATAAACCTTGCGCCTGCACTCAGGGCACAGCACCCGCATCAGGCCCGACCGGTAGGGCATCTCTTCGCCTCTGCCCGGCTGGGCCGGCAGCGCCAGTCCCTGGTCCTCGTACAGCGTCAGGAAAAGGGTGGGGTTCGAGCTGACCAGGTCGCCGACCCGGTGGGCGATGTGCAGCAGTTGCTGCCTGGCTGCGAACGGCTCGCCGCAGCTTTCGCAATAGGCCAGCTCCTTCTCGACCGAGGTCTCCCAGTCGGCCGAGCGCTCGGTCCTCGAAGCGTCGAAATCGGTCGTGTGCTTGAGCGCCTTGGTCGGGCAGTAGAGCACGCACTGGCCGCAGTAGATGCACCGCTCGGCGTGGTGGATGCTGCGCATCATGCCCTTGTCGCGGTCGACGACGAGCTCGCGGGCGTTGGTCGGGCAGACCTGGGAGCAGGCGCCGCAGCACATGCACTTCTCGTCGATGAACTCGAGCATCCCGCGGAAATTAGGGTCGACCGAGTCCACCGCCTTCGGGAACCTGGTCGTGAACCGTCGCCCGAAAACCGCCCTGAGCGCCTCGGCCAGCTCGCGCAGCTTGGGAAGCGGTATCCTCATTCAGGGTCCTCGGTGTCGATGATGCTGGCCCCGCCCCGGTCTTCGGTGAACTCGTCCTTGATCGTCTTCTTCCAGAGCTTGACCCCGTTGATCAGCGACCCGCGCGACAGCGCATGGGACGCGACCGGCAGGTTGATGACCACGAACAGCACCGCGACCAGCGCCTTGATTCCGAGCGCGCTGAACCCGGTCTGCAGGAAGATGCCGAACAGGATGCCGCAGGTGCCGAGCGTCACGCTCTTGGTCGCAGCCTGCATCCGGTTGTACAGGTCAGGGAACCGCACCAGGCCCAGGCAGCCGAGCACGTTGAAGATGACCCCGGCGATGATGAATACCCAGCCGAGCGGCTCAGTCATCGAGGCTCCTTCCCTCCAGGTACTTGGAAAGCGCCAAGGTCGCGACGAACGATATCACCGCCAGTGCGATCGAGATGTCGAGCAGGTAGGCGAGCCTGTACTGCAGTCCCATCAGCGCCGTGATGCTCGAGAAGATCACCGCCACGATGTCGACAGCGATCACCCGGTCCGAGACACTCGGCCCGCGCAGCGCCCGGTACAGGCAGAAGAACGCCCCGAGCACAAGCACGGTCAGCAGTATCGTCATCTCATCGCCCTCAGTCGAATATCCGGGCCAGCAGCTTCTCGAACGGTCCCTTGATGATCCGCGCGGCCTTTTCCGGATCCTCGCTCTGCACGTCGATCCAGTGGATGTACAGAACGTCTTCCTTGATTTCTACAGTCATCGTCCCCGGGGTCAGGGTAATCGAGTTGGCCAGGAACGTCCGGGCGATGTCGGTCTTGAGGCTGGTCTTCATCCTCACGATGCCGGGCCTGAGCTGGAGCCCGGGAGAGAGCACCCGCATCGCCACGTCCAGATTGGCCTTGAAGCACTGCCAGGCGAACACCGGGATGTAGACCAGCAGCCAGAACCAGCGCCTGGGGTTGAACAGTCGCAACGGCATGACCGGCAGCTGCTGGCCGAACGCCAGCGCCGCGATCAGGGTCACCAGAGCGCCGACTACCAGCGACTGCCAGTGGACGGTCCACGTCAGCAGCAGCCACACCGCCATCGCGCCGAGCCAGTAGAAGATGACCCTTCCTGCCCTCATCGCTAGCCTCCGAACACCAGCCTCGCGTAGGCCAGCCCGCCGAACAGCGCCTCGGCCGCAGGCTGTACCACCCAGTCCAGCACCGGCTGGAACCCGATTCCGAACAGCACCACCACGACCACCAGTATCACCAGCGCCAAGAGAATCATCGGCGGCGACTCCTGCGCCGGAGTCGGCTCGGTGCTCTTCCGGCCCACGAACACCTTGCCGATGACCTTCATCAGGTATCCGAGCGTCACGGTTGAGAACAGCGCAGCGAGTATCGCCAGCCAGTACATCCTGGAGGCGACCGCCCCGAGAACGATCAGCAGCTTGGCAAAGAAACCTGCGAACGGCGGGATGCCGGCAAGCGACATCGAGCCGAGGATGTAGGACCAGGCGGTCACCGGCATCGATTTCTCGAGACCGCCGATGCTGTCGATGTCCCGGGTCCCGGTCGAACGCTCGATGGACCGGGCGGACAGGAAGAGCAGTCCCTTGGTCGCCGCGTGGGCGACCACCAGGAACAGCGCGCCGACCACCCCCCAGTAGTTGCCGATGCCGAATCCAACCAGGATGTATCCCATCTGGCTGACGCTCGAATAGGCCAGCAGCCGCTTGTAGTTCCTCTGGTTTATCGCCAGCAGCCCGCCCGCCACGATCGACACCAGGCCGAACGCGACCAGCATGTCGAAAAACGCCGGGGCCGTGGTCCGGCTCAGCCCGAACAGGTTGAACACTACCCTGCTCATGGCGTAGACACCGACGACCTTGCTGAACACGCCGGCCAGCACCGCCGTGACCGGAGCCGGTGCCGACAGGTAGGCGTCGGGCAGCCAGGAATGGAACGGCACCATCGCCATCTTGATCGCGAACCCGACCAGGATCGTACCCAGCGCGAACCAGAAGAACGTCGTGTGCCCGCCCGCGGCCAGCGACTGCGACATGTCGGCAAGGTTGAGCGTCGATGTCTTCGCGTACAGCAGCGCAACCGAAAGCAGTATCGCCAGACCGCCGACCTCGCCCATCACCATGTACTTGAACCCGGCCTCCAGTTCCTCGGCCCTGGTCCCGAACGCCACCAGGGCGTACGACGCCACCGCCGAGATTTCGATGAACACGAACATGTTGAACAGGTCGCCCGAAATCGCCACGCCGTTCAGGCCGGCCAGCAGCAGCATGAACAGGGTGTAGTACTTCCAGCGCCCGGTGTACTGGTCCAGGTACCGGGTCGAGAACAACAGCGCCGGGAATACGACCAAATTGGTGATGAGCACGACCAGCGCGGTCAGCGAGTCGTATACCAGCGTGATGCCGATCGGCGGCAACCAGCCGCCCATCTTGTAGACGATGCCGGTCGCGCCGGTCGACAGGTGAACCAGACCGTAGACCGCGAGCCCGAGCAGGAACACGCTGACCAGGTTGCCGACCAGGTCGGCAAACCCTTCCCACAGCTTGGACAGCAGCGGTATCACGAACGCTCCCAGCAGCGGGATGGCAACCAGCAGCGGCACGAAACTGCTCTCCAGCACCGGCTATCCCTTCAGTCGCCGTATCTCGGCAATGTCGAACGTCTTGTACTTCTCGTATATCCGCATCGCCAGTGCCAGCATCAGCGCGGTCGTCGCCAGCGCGATGACGATCGATGTCAGCACCAGCGCCTGAGGCAGCGGGTCGACGAAGTTCCTGACCATGCCGACATCGGTGATGATCGGCGCCAGCGCCTCGCGCTTGAACCCGGCGAACGCAAAGAACAGGTTCACCGCGTACTCCATGATGCTGAACCCGATGATGATCTTGATGATGTTCCGCTTCAGCAGCACCGCATAGAGCCCGAAGAGAAACAGCACGATGCACGCCAGGAACGGTACCATCGTCAGTCCTTCATCACGAACCGGGAGGCGCCCAGTGCCAGGAATATGCCGAACAGCCCGGCGCCCACCTTCATCGAAATCGCCACGTTGGCCAGAGGGATGATGCCGCCGCTCACCAGCCGAAGCGGCGTGCCGTAGTCCGCCCACAGGTTGTTGAGGAAGTCGAGGCCGGCGACGTAGCCCATCAGACCGAGCAGCACGAAACCCAGGCCGCCCATGCTCTCGAATACCGAAGAGAAGGTGTAGCGGTGCTGCTCCACGTTCTCGACCGAGCCGAATGCCAGTGACACCAGGATGTAGGCGGCCGCAATCAGCACCCCGCCTGCGAATCCGCCCCCAGGAGTCAGGTGTCCGTGCAGCACGATGTAGCACCCGAACAGAAACAGCATGCCCGCGACCAGCCTGGCCACGGTCTGGACGATCAGCGACATGCCTCGCATGCTATTCCTCCCTGCCTTTGTCTTCCTTGCGCCCGAGCTGACGCACAACGGTGAGCACGCCCACCACCGCAGTGAACAGCACCACCGCCTCGCCCAGCGTGTCGTATGCCCGGAAGTCCAGTATAACCGAGGCAACCAGGTTGGCCGCCCCGGTCTGTTCCATGCCGATCGCCAGGTATTCGCCCGCCACCCTCATCGCCGGGCTGCCGAACGCCGGCAGCTCCCTGAGCGCGATCGCCACGATGACGCCGAAGAGCACGACGAAGAACCCGAACACGACGGACGGGAACACCATCACCGGCGTGATCCTCCGGCTCACCGTCGAATCACGGTGGGTGGTGCGGAGAAGCACCGCGGCGAAGAAGACCACCGCCAGAATCTCGACCACGATCTGGACGATGGCCAGGTCCGGAGCCTGCACCAGGATGAAGGCGATCGCCACGCTGAACCCGACTATCCCCATCGCGACCGCGGCCGCCAGCAGGTCTTTCACCTCAATCGCCACGATTGCGGCCGCGAGCATGGCTACCAGAAGAACGTAGAGCTCAATCATCGCCTACCCCAACAGCAGCACCACGTAGAAGATTGCCGCGCCGACCAGGATCATCGCCAAGTACAGAGTCAGCCTGCCGGTCATCACGTACGACAGCCCCTGGCCCGCGTTCTTGACCAGCTGCCCGAGATACTGGTAGCCCCGGTCCAGCAGCAGGTCCAACGAGTTGCGGAAGACCCCGCCAAGCCCGGCCATGATGCCCTTTACCCAGTTGGAGAGGTCGAACGCACCCTCCTCGCCGAACCTGAGCAGGTCGCCCACGATCGGCATCCTCTTGACCGAGGTGTAGAAAGCGGTCCCGGTCACGCGGCTCTCCTCGTCGTACGCGATCCTCTCGCCGCCCACGAAACTCCTGCCCGCCGCCGGCTTGCGCCCGGTGCCCAGCAGATAGACAACCGCGCCGACCCCGAGCCCGATCAAGACCAGCAGGGTGGCCAGCACCGGCTGCCAGATGCCCGGCGGCTGAACGATCATCGGCAGGCTCGGGTAGATGAAGCTACGCAGCGGGAAACTGATGGCGAACACGCCGAAAGCGATGCAGGTCAGAGCCAGGATTGCCGTCGGCACCCACATCGCGAAACTGCCTTCGCGTACCCTGGCGAGCGCCGCCGGGCGTTGGCCCAGGAAGATCGAGTGCAGCAGCTTGAGGAAGGAAGCCAGCGTCAGGACGCTGCCCAGCATGGCCGCAGTCAGGAAGACCGGGAAGAGCCGGTTGCCCTCGCCGCCGATCTGGATTATTCCCTGGTACACCATCCACTTGGACACGAACCCGTTGAGCGGCGGGATTCCGGCGATCGCCAGGGCGCAGACCAGGAACGAGAAGAACGTGATCGGCATCTGGCGACCGAGCCCTCCCAGCTTGTCGATCTCCTCGGTCCCGGTCATGTACTCTGCGGTCCCGGCCGAGAGAAACAGGCCGGCCTTGTAGATCGAGTGGTTGAGCATGTGGAACAGCCCGCCCGCGATGCCGATCGGCGTGCCGGTGCCGATTCCGAGAACCATGTAGCCGACCTGCGACACCGCGTGGAACGACAGCAGCCGCATCACCCGCTTCTGGACCAGCGCCATCATCACCGCACCGAGGACCGTCACCGCACCGACCGTCATCAGGATATTGCGCAGCGCCACGTTGGTGGCGATGTCGAAGACGTAGACCGAGAGGCGGGTGAGAAGGTAGATTCCCAGCAGTTTGTCGAGCGATGCCGGTATGAAGGCCATCACCGTGGCCGGCGATGTCTTGGACGCCTGCGGTATCCAAGTGTGCAGGGGCATCGAGCCCGCCTTGGCCAGCGCCCCCACCGCGAGCAGCACGAATGCCAGGATCATCGTCCCGTCGTGCAGCGGCATCGGGATCTGGGGCCGCAGGTCGATCATCCCGCCCCGCGCCAGCAGCAGCGCTATGCCCAGCAGCATCGCGAAGTCACCAAGGCCGACTATCACCAAAGCCTTGCCCGCCGCCTTCTCGGCCCCGCGGCGTCCGACCAGCAGTATCCCGTACAGGACTACCAACAGAGCACCCCAGAAGATCAGCAAGGTGAAAAGGTTGGCCGAGAGTAGGACCGCATACGACCCGGCGAGGGTCAGCATCATGTAGAAGTAGTACCCTCGTGTTCCTCTCCAGTGCTTCATGTACCTGAAGGAGAAGAGGAGGATCAACACCCCGAAGACGGCAACGAAGAGCAGGATGAATCCGGACAGGGAGTCGAGCCTGAACGCCACCGGGATCCCGGCTATCCGAACCAGCTCGAATTCCTCGATTCCGCCCCGGGAGTGCCAGAACAGGCGGAAGGCGAAGTACAGGCTGAGCACCGCGCCGATGAAGCTGAACTCGTTGCGCAGCCTGCCGATGATCCAGCCGAGGATACCGGCCGCCAGCGGGACACAGACCAGTATCAGGAACGGGTGCATCAGAATGCTCCCACCAGCGTCAAGACCTCATCCTGCAGAAACCGGACCGGGCCGAACACCGCCACCCCGCCCGCCAGGGATACCAGCGCCATCAAGACGACCAGGGTGACCAGGAAACCGTTGATCGGCTTCCAGTCCGGGGTCTGCGCCTCGCCGAGGAAGGCCTTGGTGTAGAGCCTGATCATGTAGAGCAGGGTGAATAGCGCGGCGATGATGGCGCCCACGCCGAACAACAGGTTGCTTTCGAGCGCCCCGATCAGCACGCCCAGTTTGGCGAAGAATCCGAGCAGCGGCGGCATCCCGACGACAGAAAGAGCCAGAACAGCGGTCGCCACCGCCAAGGTCGGCGACCGCTTTGCGCCGCCGCCCAGCTCGTCCATTTCGCTCGTGCCTGCCGCATCCTCGACCAGCCCGGCCGAAAGGAACAGCCCGGCCTTGGCCACCGCGTGCGCCAGCACGTAGAGCAGTCCTCCCAGCACGCCGTGGTATCCGACCAGTGCCAGCCCGAGAAACATGAAACCGAGCTGGCTGATTGTCGAGTAGGCCAGCAGCCCGCGCAGGGTCTTGGCCCGGAGCGCGATCCCGCCCGCGACCAGGCTGGAGACTATCGCCAGCCCGGCCACGGTGGTCATGAACGCGCCCGGCACCCTGATCGTCATGACAAAGAGTTTGAAGAACAGGACTATGCCGATGCTCTCGGCAATGCCGGACAGCATCGCGCAGACCGGCGCCGGTGCCGCCCTGTAGGCCTTGGGCAGCCACACGTAGAGCGGCAGGGTCGCCGACTTCGCCAGGATGCCGATGAAAATCAGCACCGCCGGCAACATGGAGATTTCAAGACCCCTGAGCTGGTCCAGGCTCAGCGTCTTCTCTTCGAACAGGATGATGGCAAGACCGACTAGCATCAGTGTCGATGCCCCGAAATTCACAAACCATGCCCAGGACCCCGCGGCCACGTCCTCGTCGGAGCGGTAGTACAGGACCAGCCGCCAGATGGCGAAGGTCGCGATCTCCCAGGCCGCGAAGATCAGAAGAAGGTTGCGCGCGTAGACGACCCCGACGCCGCTCGCCACGAGCAGCACCAAGAATGCGAAGTATTCGACCACCTGCCCGCCCCGGCCCCTAATCTTGACGACCGAGTACAGCAGCGCCACAAGGCCGACAAACGCGAAGATCAGGGCGAAGTACAACTCCACCCTGCCGCCGGCAAAGTCGAGCCACGGGCTCCGGCCGCGGCCGACGAAGCTGAACCAGTTCTCGACGAAACTCACTTGAGCTTCTCCCTCAGCCTCTCGGTCTTCTGCCACGACAGCTTGAGTAGGTCGTTCCAGGTATACTTCAGCCTGCCGTCCTCGAACGCCGCCATCCTCTCTGTACAGCAGTAGCACGGGTCGACCGCCGCCAGAGTCAGCGCCGCATCGGCGATCGAGCCGCCTCGAACCGCGACGACGTTTGAGGCGATGTTCATGAAGCTGGGAGCTCTCACCTTGTGCCTGAGCGGCCGGTTGGACCCGTCGGACCGGATGTAGTGGAACACTTCTCCCCTGGGCGCCTCGGTGTGGCCGATGCCCTCACCCGGCGGTATCTCCTCGATTCTCGCCTCGATCGGCCCGTCGGGCAGGTTCTCAAGGCAGCCGCGGACAATCTTGATGGATTCGAACGTTTCCAGCAGACGCACCTTGGCCTTGGCAAGAACGTCGCCTTCCTCGAATACGACCCGGTCCCACGGGACTTCGGCGTAGGCCGCATGCGGGTCGTCCTTGCGGACGTCCCATGGCACGCCCGAGCCGCGCGAGGTCGGACCGACGGTCGAGTAGGCGATCGCGTCAGCCTTGGTCAGAATCCCGACGTTCGCGAGCCGGCCGAGAATGACCGGGTCGTCGAGCACGGCGTTGGTCAGCAGCTTGGTCTTCTCCTCGGCCAGGTCGAGCGCGGCCAGGACCTGGGGCACCTGTTCCTTGCTGATGTCGCGCCTGACGCCACCCGGTTTGTTGGCCGCATAGTGGTTGCGGTTGCCGGTGATCATCTCGAACACCTGCAGGACGTGCTCGCGGTACTTCCACGCCCACATCCAGACGGTGTTGTATCCGATGAAATGCCCGCCCAGCCCGACCCAGAGCAGGTGCGAATGGATCCGCTCCAGCTCATGGATGATGCTGCGGATGTAGTTGGCCCGAGGCGGCGGCTCGATCCCGGCGCAGTCCTCGATTGCCAGGACGCAGGCCAGCGGGTGGGAATTCGAGCAGATGCCGCAGATGCGCTCCACCAGGAACGGTATCTGGTCGTAGGTAAGTTCGGGCGAGATGAACTCGTGCCCGCGATGGTTGTACCCGATGTTGATCTCCATGTCGACCACGGTCTCGCCCTCGACGATGAGCTTGAAGAACTCGGGCTCCTCCTGAAGGGGATGATACGGCCCGATCGGGACTATGCGCCTAGTCTTCGTGCTCTTCTGCTCTTCGCTCATGGTCTCTCCGCAGCGGATACTTGCCTTTGTCCCAGTCGGTGTCCGAGGTCAAGAGCGGCCGCATGTTCGGGTGCCCGGGGAAGTCGATCCCGAGCAGCTCGCTCATCTCCCGCTCGATCCAGTCGCAGGACGGGAACCAGCTCGCAAGCGACTCGATCTTCGGGTCGTCCTTCGGGGCCAGCACCTTGAGGGTGTACATCGTGCCGGTCTTGTCCTCAGAGAAATGATACAGCACTTCAAAGCCCTCGCGGGTGTCGATTCCGGTACAGATCGAAAGCCGCATCCCGCGTTCCTGGTGCAGGAACTTCGCCGCCTGGGTGATCTTCTCGCGCGGTATCCTGATGTAGAGCCGGCGCTTGTTGTGCTCGAACACGTCGGCTTCGGGAATCAGTTCTCTCAGCCCGGCTTCCGCTTCTCTCATAGCTTGCTCAATGCCTTCACCACGCCCAGGATCATCGCCTCCGGCTTGGGCGGGCACCCGGGGACGAACGCGTGCATCGGGAGATGTTTGTCATAGGGGCCGACCGCATTGTAGGAGTTCTTGAACATGTGGTTGCTGCAGGTACAGGTCCCGACACCGATGACCAGGCACGGCTTGGCCGCCTGTTCGTATACTTCCATGACTCGCGGCAAGGACTTGCGGTTGATCACACCGGTAACAAGCAGCGCGTCCGCGTGCCTGGGCGAGCCGACCAGCACCACCCCGAACCGCTCGACGTCGTAGCGCGGGGTGAGCAGCTCGAGGATCTCGATGTCGCAGTTGTTGCACGAAGCCGCCGCCACGTGGTAGACCCACGGCGACTTCTTCAGACCCCAGAGTCCGAGCCTGCTCATAGTCTCACGAATGCCAGCACGACCGCTACTATACCAAAGACGCCGAGGATGAACCAGAAGAACCTTAGTGCCTGGTCGATGCGGAACCTGGGGTTGGTGTTCTTCATCAGCACGACCAGCACCACGATCAGCAGGAACTTGAGTATCGCCCACCAGTCGCCGAAACCGCCCCAGAACACGGTAATCATGAACAGCGGCAAGAGGAACAGCATCATCGCCTTCGTCAGCTTGAAGACCGCCAGCGACGCACCCGAGTACTCGGCGAATACGCCCGACATGATCTCCTGCTCCGCCTCGGCCATGTCGAACGGCACGTAGCCGAGCTTGGCCTGGGTCGTGAACAGCACGATCAGCGCGGCGATGACGCCCGATATCGAATACAGGAACGGCCCCCCGGCCTGCTGCGCGACGATCAGCTCCCCGAGTCTGATCGCACCGCCCGACTTGATTATCGGCACCAGCAGCGCCAGCAGGAACGGCAGTTCGTATCCGAAATAGAGCATCATCTCACGCGACGCCCCGACAGCGGACAATGGGTTGCGACTCGCCGACGCACCTATCACCAGCGCCAAAGGAGCAAGACCCAGCAGGTAGACGAGTACGATCAGGTCCCCGACAAACGAGCCTTGGGGGTTGAAGTTCACGTAGAACAGCAGCCCTGAGGTCAGGCACATTGCGGCCAGACCCAGCATCGGCGCCAGCAGGAAGACCGTCTTCGAGGCGCCGTCAGGCACGATGGTCTGCTTGAGCAGCAGTTTGAACAGGTCGGCGAACGGCTGGAATACGGGCGGCCCCCTGCGGTACTGGACACGGGCCGATACGATCCGGTCCACCCAGGTCAGCACCAGACCGACGACCGCGCTGAACAGAAAACCGGGGAAAATGAGGAAGTTGAATGCCAGACCCCAGCCGCTCCAGCTCATCACGGCCGCCTCCAGTGGGCCGACTTGCCGGTCACACTCACCCCCAGCCTGGTCTCCTCGAGCTCCCGGTCTTCGAGGAACTGCAGCGCGCCGGTCGGACAGGTCGCAACGCACCTGGGACCCTCGGCGCGGTCGCTGCACAGGCTGCACTTCTGGGAGACGCACCGCCTCAGCTTCGTGTCCATCACCCCGAACGGACAGGCCATCACGCAAGAACGGCATCCGACGCAGTGGAAGCTCGACTGCCGGACGATTCCGGTTTCCTCGTCACGCCTGATGACGTCAAAAGGACAAGCCGCTGCGCAGAGCGGCTCGTCGCAGTGACGGCAGGCGAGCGGAACGAATACAGTCGCCGAGACTTCACCGTACCTGATCCTGGCTTCCTTCTTGAACCGGCTCATGCATGCCGCCTCGCAGGCCCTGCACCCGATGCAGTGGTCGAGACGGAGCACGATTCGCTTTGCCATCAGGCCTCCGCCTTGGCTTCCGGGGCAGGCTTTGCCAGACGGGCAGACTTGGCGACGTTCACCGGCGTGGGCGGGATCGCTGTTTCCTCAAGCCTCCCCGTCTTCAAAGGAAACATCGCCCGGTTGCTGTGCCGGTTCACCCCGATGGCGAGAACACCGGCCGGCACCAAGTCAGTGACATGGACCCGGAACTCGTCTCCCGACGCATCGCTGTCGACACGGACGTAGCTTTCATCGCACAACTCGAGCCTTGCCGCGTCGGCCGGGCTCATGTTCACCCAGTCCTCGGCATCGTAGATGCCCTTGATCCCGACCGCCCTCTTCTCACCGACCAGGGTCCACTCGGCCTCAGGAGTCGAGTAGCCGGCAGCGGTCTCGGCGGCACGGGACACGATATCATTCGGCTCGCTCGCCGCCGGCTCGTCCAGAGCCGCCGGACCGACGCCCGGGGCAAACTGCTCGATGATCCAGGACACGTCTCGGGCCCCGCTGTAGACGGTGGCAACCGGCGAGCGATCCACCTGCCCCCAGTAGCTGTGCCCGACAGTTTCCTTTTCCAGCTCACTCGGCACGGGAAGCACGTACCCCGGCAGTGCGGACCCGGGGAGGAAAATGCTTGTGGCGACCCGGTGCTCGATACGTCCGAACTCAGGAACCAGTTCCGGGTAGCTGTACGGATACAGACCGCCGAACCAGAACAGCATCCTGATGCTGCCCGCTTCAACCGCCTGGCAAAGCCTCGGGAAACTCGTCGGGCCAATGGGCACACGTCCTTCCCCGAAACCGACAAAGCTCATCCCTGCCTTCTGGGCCACCAGCTGCGACGCCAGGCTGTGGAGCACGGGATATCGGACCCGCCCCAGGTGCATGGCGCTCCCCACGAAACCGGCCGCGCCTGATCCCATGACCTTGGCCGCAGCCTCGAGCTTTGCCTTGTCCGCACCCGCGAGACGGGCCATTCTGTCCACATCGATTCCCTTGAGCTTCCGGTCAAGCATTCCGGCGAGCGCCATCAGTGCGAACGGCTCGGTGCCAGGCTGCACCTGGATGAAGACGTGGGCGAAACCGGACTGGCGCGTCCTGATCGAGTCGATGACCACGAGCCGGCTGTCCGCATCCGCGTAGCGCGCGTCGATCATCGGACCGGCCGCCACCGGCGACGTCATGAACACATCACCGACCAAGAGCATCGCCTTCGCCCCGCGTATCTGGTCCAGCGTCGCAGGTTTGACGCCCTCGGCCTTGTAGTTGAAGGAATTCTCGGGCTCGATGTGACCGCACACCAGGTTCTTGGTGCCGATCGCCTTGGCGAACCCGGCCACCAGTCCCAGTTCCCTGTCGGTCAGCCCGCGGCTGTACGCGACCGCGACCTGCTCTGGCACCATCGATGCCAGCCAGCCCTTGGCCTGCTCCAGCGCACTGCTCCAGTTCGTCTCCCTGCCGTCGAGCAGGGGATACGACAGGCGACTGGGGTGATCGATAATCAAGTTGGCGCTGTTGCCGCGCGGACACAGCCTGCCCAGATTGACCTTGCCGTCCTCCACATACTCCATTCGGTACTGGTACCCGTCGAACACCACCGCCGACTCGCAGCCGTTCAGGCAGAAAGTACAGGTGGTGCGCCTGGCTCCGATCATACGAATGGCTCGGGTATGTCCTTGATCTGCTCCCAGGTCAGTACCGGACCGTCCTTGCAGGTGAAGTAGGGTCCGAGCCTGCAGTGTCCGCACTGCCCCAGGCCGCAGGACATGTTGGTCTCCATCGAGAGGTAGATGTTCTCCGGCTTGAACCCGGCGTCGACCAGCTTGAAGGTCACGAACTTCATCATGACCGGCGGCCCGCAGACCACCGCGATGCTGCTGGTCTCGTCGCACGGAATGTCGTCCATCAGACAGGTGACGACGCCGACTTTCCTGACCCAGCTCTTGTCCCCGACGTCAACCGAGAGGTCGATGTCCACCTTCTTGAGCTTCTCCCACTGGGGAATCAGGTACTTGTAGACAATCTCCTCCGGGGTCCGTGCCCCGTAGCGCAGGAAAACACGCCGGTACTTGTCGATCTCGTGAACCAGCGACAGGAACAGCGACCGCAGTGGCGCCAGCCCCACCCCGCCGCCCACGAGGTAGATGTCCTTGCCCTCGAAACTCTCGAGCGGGTAGCGCTGGCCGTAGGGCCCGCGGATCCCGACCGAGTCGCCCGCCTTCAGGCCGAACAGCGCTGTTGTCGCCCTGCCGACCTTCATGATCGTCACCTCGATGGTTTCGCGCTCGAAGTGCGAGGAGGACGGAGTGAATGGCGCCTCACCGTGTCCGGGAACCGTCAGCTCGACGAACTGCCCGGCGAGGAACGGGACGTCCTGCTCGGGTTTGAGCACGAAAGTCCTGATCGTCGGGGTCTCGTCTATCGTCTTGAGGATCTGGGCTTCGATCGGCTGGTACGGGTTGGCCATCAAACCTCTCCGAGGACGTCCCGGATGTCGATCTTGCCCATGCAGGCACGGTAGCACCGACCGCAGCCCGAACACGCGTAGAATCCGTGCGCATTCTTGAAATGGGTGAACTTGCACTGGAACCTGTTGACGAACCTCTTGAGGAACTCGGAACGGGGATTCGCCCCCCCGCCTACCCGGGCATAGGCCGCCATATAGCATGCGTCCCAGACCTTGGACCTGTCCATGCCCTCTGCCCTTGCCTTGTCGTAGAGCAGGAAGCAGTAGCAGGTCGGGCAGGTCATCAGACAGCCGAAGCACTCGACGCACGAAGCGGCGTGCTTGCCCCAGAATCCGTCCTCCCCGGAGCGGTCCCAGATCCTCTGCGCGAGGCCGTCAGCCCACGGTTTCGGGTTAATCTTCGCCAGCTTCGAGTCGGCAGCCCTGCGCTTCTCGGCCCGCTTGGCGGCCTGAAACTCAGTCGCAGGCTGGATTGCGTCGCCACCCGTCCGGACCGATTCCTCCCCCTCGTCCGAGAGCGGCTCAAGCAGGTATCCGTCCTCGAGCACCGTCAGTACGATGTCGGCCTCCGCCTCCGCGAAGGGACGGCGGCCGACCAGGTTGCAGAAGCAGGTATCCGCCGGCTCTGGACAATCGGCAGCGATGAACAGGGTGTTCCTCAGTCGGGCTTCGTAGAATGTGTCTTTGAAGTCCCCCTGCAGAAACATCTGCTCGTGCACCTTCAGCGGCAGCAGGTCGCAGTTCTTGACCCCGAAGAGTATCCGCCTGCCGGTCTCTCCGGGTTCGAGCTTCTCCGGGAAAGAAGCAACCCGCTCGCGCGGGCTGAAGAAGAAGCTCTTGATGGGCTCGGACGCACGAATGTGCTCGAGCCCCCACTCGGGACCTCCGTCGCCCTCTCTCAGGCCTCCCGCCTGCAGGCGCTGCCAATGGACCTGGCTCTCCAGAATCTGTGGGAAGTACACCTCCGACTGGTCAAGGAGTACGTTCAACCAGCGGTCCCGCTTCGAATTTGGCAGGAAGTGGAGCTTCACTAAGATGCTGAAACTACTCACCCCTTCTCTGATGTCAAGCAAAAAAGCACCAGACGCCGCTGCGCTTGACGCTCGTCTTTCGTGTGGCAGAATCGCGGCATGGTCGGCATGATGCTGGGACTCGCGGTCGGACTCGCACACGCCAATCCGCAAGCCCTGGCAGGCCTGCGCTACCCCGCCCCTGATACTGCGACAGAAGCCGAAGACCGCTGGCTGGCTGCTGACAAGCTCTGGCATTTCACCGCCAGCTTTGCGACCGTTGGTGCCGCGTACCACCTTTGCGCAAACCGGCTCAGGCTGCCGGAGCCGGTCCCGACCGGCGTCGCGGCCGGCGGCACGCTGACTCTCGGACTCACCAAGGAGTTTGCAGACCTGTCCGGACCGGAAAGACACTTCTCGTGGAAAGACCTCGTCGCCGACGCCCTCGGCATCGCGGTCGGGTACCTGGTCTTCATCCATGACTTCGACCGATGAACGACATCCTCTCACGCTTGGCAGCCCGAAAGCTCGCAATCCTTGTCGAACGGGCAGGGACCGAGGTGTACCGCTCACAGAAACCGGGCGTGGTGCCGCTGATCGAGCTCGTCGAGCGTTTCCCCAGAGGGTTGGATGGCGCGGTCGTCGCGGACAGAGTTGTCGGCGGGTGTGCGGCCAGGATACTCGCCTGGCTTCGCGTCATGCGGGTGCATGCCGCTATCGGTTCGGCCATTGCAGGAGCGGTTCTCAAGAAGTCCGGGATCGACTACCTGTGCCGGAGAGAAGTCGCACAGATCAGAAACCGCACCGACACCGGCGTCTGCCCGTTCGAGGCCCTGAGCCAGGAACACCAGGACCCGGGTCAGCTCATCGCCGCCGTGAAGAGCAGGCTCAGGCAGACGAGACCCGGCAGTCTGACCAGACCCAGGGAAAGCTAGTTCCCGGCCGAAGCCCGGCCCGTGTTTCTCAGGTCATGCCGGTACTTGGGCCAGGGTCCGTCGTCAAGCGAACCGGCCCCACGGATCGCGTACAGACTCTGGTCATCCGAGCCGACGTAGACGGTTCCGTCTGTATCTATCGCCGGTGACGACAAAACCCAGCTCTCGGTCGAGTACCGCCACAGCACGCCGCCAGACTCTGAAACCATCGCCCACAAGTCGGTACCGGACCCGAAGTACACCGCGCGGTCCAGAGTCAGCGCCGGTGAGGAGCTGATCGGCCCCCCGGTATCGAACGACCACTTGACATCACCACCGGGGTAGAAGCAGTAGAACGGGCCCTGATCCGAACCCACATAGACCAGACCATTCCAGCCCACCGCCGGCGACGAGAGCATCAGGTCACCGACGTCGTGCTTCCACAACAGCCCGCCCTCAGGGTTCAGGGCGTGGATGTACCCGTCGAAGGACGTGAAGTACGCCGCACCGGCGACCAGAGCGGCCGACCCCTGGACCTGTCCGCCGGTCTCGTAGCTCCACTCGAGACCGCCGTCAGGTTTCAAACAGTAGAACGTGCTGTCGTGCGAACCGAAGTAGACGTTGCCCCCTTCGTCAACAACGGGTGAAGCAACGACCCACCCGCCGGTCCGGAAGCTCCAGTCCAGCGTACCATCGGGCTTGAGGGCATGGAGACACGAATCCTCGGACCCGACATAGACACGACCGTCTTCACCGATTGCGGGTGACGAGACCACCTCGCCGCCGGTGGCAAACTCCCATCTCTTGGTCCCGTCAGGGCTCACGGCGTACACCTTGCCGTCCAGCGAGCCGAAGTAGACGGTGCCGTCGTCGGCCAGAGCCGGAGTCGAAACGACAAAGCCCGCGGTCTTGAATCGCCACTTCTCGGTGCCGTCAGGGTTGACCGCATGCAGGCATGAATCCAGAGAACCGACGTACACTACTCCATCCGGCCCGATTGCCGGTGAAGAGCGCACGTCCCCGCCCGTGCCGTAGCTCCAGAGCAAAGTACCCGGCCCGTACGGGTCTGAGATTCGAACCACGGCTGGATCCGACCAGCCCGAAGCCAGTCCGGTTGCGTCCACGGCCTGGACCTTCAGGATGTAGGAGTCCGGCACGGACCACGCGTGCTGCTCGTTTGCCGGTTGCCCGCTCGGGTGCTCCGGAGTCGTATCGAGAACGCCGTCACCCCAGTCGAATACGTAGCGTATCCCGTCGTGGTCGAGGTCGGTAGTCACTACTGTCACCGTGTAGGTGGTATCGACCTTGCCCAAAGCAGGCCAGTGCTGAAGTGTCGGCTGGCGCGGTGGATGCCCGACGAGAAAGAGCGTGAAATCCGACCACTCGGAGAAAGCCTCGTGCGGGTCGCGGCACTGGGCACGCACTTCGTAGATGTCGGCAACGCTCCAGGCATGCCCGAGCGATATCGTATCTCCCCCTTCGAACCACCCGCTCCATTCTGAAGTATCCCCGTCTCCCCAGCTGAACCGGCAGCTGACCTTCAACCCTTCCGGGTCGTAGCCGATTGTCGAGAGCTCTACGGAGTCCCTGGGTGCGCCTGACCCCGGCCCGAAAGGGACTGCCGGCGTTTCGGGCCGCTGGTTGGTGTCGCAGCCGAGGTACACGCAGCTTCCACTCAGAACTGCGCAGACCAGGATTCGTGTCAGTCTACTCATCATCGCCTCCTGTTGGGAGCCAGACTCTCTCTCCTGGGGAGAAGCACACATTATCATACAGTCGGAACCAAAGCCCTGTCAAACCGCCAGACCCAAGACCGGCTATCTCCCGGCCGGCATTGGGCGGGACAAGAACCTCTTTTGGGCTTTGCACTGTCCCTCATCCGGGCTATCCTAGAGCATGACCTCAGGCCCAAGGCAAGACGCAGTCGCCTTTGTGCCTCCGTTCACGCCGGGCAAACCGCTGTCGGTGCTGGACGCATTCTTCTCGGTCTACCTCGGCTGCGACATCGGCGACATGGCCCCAGGAGCGACCAGGGTGGTGGCTTCTCCCCGTCGCGAACGTGCCGAACTGCGCTATACCGAGCCCTTTGCCTTGTGGATGATCGTCGCTCAGTCACGCTGCGCTGTCTCGGTCCGCGGAGAACTCATGCGGCGCGTGACCCGGATCGTCCGCCCGCTCGGCATCGAACGATTGCGTGATCCGCAGGCGACGCAGCGGCTCGTCGTTGCGGCAACCAAGACCCTCGGCATCGGCAGGAGGATGACAGCGACAACCGGCCCGATCCTGTACTGCACCGCAAAGACACTCCGGATGTGGCGGAAACACGACTGCCGGCGGGTCACAAGCCTCGATGTCCCGGTCATCGAACAGACCGGGCTGTACGGCCCGTCGCTCGACAGAAGCGTGGACCAAGGAACGTGCTTTGCCGCCTGGGCTGGCAGCCACCCGGTCTCCCTGGCCGGGACCTATCCGGTGCCCCATCTGCAGGATGCGGTGGCTGACTTGAACGTGCCCGGCACGCTCGAAGGCTACCGCAACCAGGGCTTTGGCCGCACCGTGGTCTCACATGCCACCCGGGCAGCGCTGGACATCGGGCTGGTTCCGGTGTACATGACTGCAGACAGCAACGTTCAGTCCAAACGGACAGCGCGCGCTGTCGGCTACCGGACCTACGGCTGGCAGTTCCAGGTCATAATCCAGGGAAAGGACTGATTCAACCACACCCTGCCGCCTTGACCCCTTGTGGGCTCCCTCCTATAATCGCCGGTTGTCTATGACTCGCTTGAGCAAACCCATCCGACAGCCAAGCGTCTCACCGCTTGTATGAGCCGGTCGCTGCTGCTGCTCACGCTGCCGATTGCGCTGCTCGCCCAGCCGCCAGACACATCGGACCGCCGACAGCAGCCGGACGAACTCTGGCTCAAGATAACCAGCACTGGAGCGCGTCGTCGGCTCAGCCTCGTCATCGCCGACTTCCGGGCACCCAGCGATGCAGGCCAGGACTCGCGGGACACACTCAGGCTGGTCCAGGAGGTGTTTGAAGCCGACCTCCGGTTCAGCCTGTACTTCAAGTTCCAGGAGCCTGATTCCGGCATCGAGTTCGACTTTGAGACCGACCCGCGCAAGGTCGACCTCAAAGGCTGGAGTTCGACCGGGGCCGAGGTCCTCGTCGTCGGCAATCTTGCCGGCAGCAGCCAGGACTACTCGCTGGAACTGCACCTGTACGACCTTGCCACCCAGCGTCGGATCGCCACAAAGCCCTATGGTTTCAGGACCCCGTGGCGCTGGCTCGCTCACGGCATGGCCGATGATGTCATCAAGCTCCTCGGCGATGCGGACGGCATCAACCGGACCAGGATCGCCTTCTCGCGACAGGCGGGCAAGGGCATCAAGGAGCTGGCGTGGTGCGACTACGACGGTGCCGGTCTCACTCAGTTCACCAGCTCCGGAGGCGTGAAGCTGTTTCCAGACTGGTCCTCAGACACCCGCCGGATCGCATTCTGCACCTACGGCAGCCGGTCCCTCAACATCTACACCTATGACATTGCGGGCCGGACCCGGCGCCCGGTTTCGGAACGCGAAGGCCTGAATACGACTCCGGCATGGTCGCCGGACGCGAGGTCCATCTGCGCCTCGCTCAGCTTCTCGGGCAATTCCGAACTCTACCTGATGGATGCGAACGGCAGCGGGCTCAGACGACTGACCAACAGCGAAGGCATCGATATCTCTCCCAGCTGGGACCCTGGGGGCAGGCAGATAGCGTTCGTGTCCGACCGCACCGGCAGCCCGCAGGTGTACGTCATCAACGCGGACGGAACCGGGCTGAGGCGGCTGACCTTCGAAGGCAGCTACAACACTTCGCCCGCCTGGTCACCGCGCGGGGACATGATCGCTTTCGTCCAGCGCCAGCCCGGCGGCGCAAACCAGATCTGTGTCACCGACCTTGCCGGCGACACCTACCTGCGGCTGACGACCCAGGGCAACAACGAGGACCCGTGCTGGTCCCCGGACGGCCTGCACATGGCGTTCTCCTCGAACCGCACCGGCTGCTACGAGGTGTACACCATGGACTGGAACGGCGCGAACCAGCGCCGCATCACCAACACCGGCGGAGCCTTCTCCCCGACCTGGAGCCCCCGGCTCCGGTAGCGCTAGACCACCCGCAGAAAGAAGCAGCGCAGGTACTCGGACTCCGGCATCCCGAGCAGCACCGGGTGGTCCGGTCCCTGCGTCGTCCGTTCGATGATGGTGAAGTTGCGGCCCGCGTCCTGGGCCGCAGCGGTGAGCATGTCGACCATGTCCTGCCAGAACAGGTAGTGCGAACACGAGCAGCTCACCAGGATGCCGTTTCTGGGCAGGGCTTTCATCGCCAGCGCGTTGATGGTTCTGAACGCCCGCAACCCGGCTCTCTTCTCTTTCCTGGACTTGATGAACGCCGGCGGGTCGAGGCAGATCACGTCGAACTCGCCGTCAAACCGCGGCAGGTCCTTCAGGAAAGCGAACGCATCGGCGGTGCTGAACTCGCACAGCTCTTCGACACCGTTCAGAGCCGCGTTTTCTGACGCGATGGCGCAGGCCGCAGCCGAGCCGTCGACCGCCACCACCCGCTCGGCTCCGCCGAGTGCCGCATTGATCGCCAGCCCTCCGGTGTAGCAGAACACGTCCAGGAACCGTCTGCCCTTCACCGTCTCGCGCACGCGCCGTCGTGTGTTGCGCTGGTCGAAGTACCAGCCGGTCTTCTGTCCGGACCTGATGTCGACCTGGAACCTCACGCCGTTCTCGCTGATGATGACACGCTCGGGCGGCCGGCCGTACAGCACGCCCTCGCGCCGTACCAGACCCTCGGGTTCTCGCAGCCGGAAATCATCCTTCTCGTACACGCACTCGGCATCGAACTCAGCGACCAGTGCCCCAGCCACCATTTCCCGACGCTGGTCCATCCCGGCAGAATAGTTCTGCACCACGTAGTGCCTCCCGTACCTGTCGACAACCAAACCGGGCAGCCGGTCGCTCTCCCCGAAGGCCAGACGGAAGTCCGTCTCGCCAGGCAGTTCTGTTGCGCGCAGCTCGGCCGCCTCACGGAGTCGCTTCCGGAGAAGAACCTCGTCCAGTTCCTGGTTCAGGGCCGAATAGAGCCTGACCTGGATCAGTGAGTTGGCGTTGTACAGCCCGGAGCCGGCGAACCTGCCCCGGTCGTAGACGAGCACCGCGTCCCCGGTCTCAGGCTGGCCTTCGGTTTCGATGACTTCGTTGGAGAAAACCCAGGGATGATGCTTGCGGCTCCGCTTGCGGGCCGCCAGCACCTTCTTCTCAGGCATCTGGACCAGCGGCCCGGGCGCTGTCTACGGCGATGAGCGAGCCGTCCTCGTCCATCTGGTACAGCAGCCGCACCTCATCCGAACCCAGTGCCAGGTCCGCCCTGCCTTGGACCATCACCACGTCTGAGCGGATCACTGGAACCAGGCCGCTGACCCGGCGTTCGACCTTCGTCGGCTCGGAGATGAAGACCGGCATCGGGTTGCCCTCACCGAAAGGCCCGAGCTGCCGGTATCTGGGCTCCAGTTCAGCCAGATGGAGCACGGCATCGGCCTCACTCTCAGGCTCTTTGCCCAGCAGCCCGGCAAAGCGTCCGGCTGAGTACTGTTGCACCCGGTCGATGAACTCCTCGACCGCGTCATCCCCGATGGTGAATCCACCGGCCTGCCGGTGACCTCCGTAGTCCATCAGCACGTCGGCATGCGCCCCCAGCAGGTCGAGCAGGCTCATCCCCTCGACACCACGGCACTCACCGACCCACGCATCCCCGCGCCACCCCATGACCAGCGCCGGAACCCGGTACTGCTCCTTCAGCCGGCCGGCGCAGTACCCCAGCGCGCGCAACGACAGCTCCTCACTGCGCACCAGCACGATGTCGTCGGTCACCTGCAGAAACTTCTCGGCCAGGTCGTAGGACTTCTCGGCGTCTTCCCGCCATTGCCTGGCCCGCATGTGCAGCTCGTCCACCCATGCGTGTGCCTGGTCCCAGTCCTGGGTCAGGATCTCGTCCACTCCCTGGGTGCTGTCGGCCGAAGCGAACAGAGGCAGCAGACCCTTGACCATCCGCATCACTGTCAGCTTCTCACCGTCACCGAGCCGACTCAGCACCGCGCGTACCGCTGGCAGCCGGGTCTTCTCCAGGCACTTCATGCCGAAGCCCACCAGCACACGATTCTCACCGGTCAGGGGCACCCGGTCTCCGACCGTGCCCAGTACCGCCAGGGCGCAGGTGTCCGGGTCCTCTTCGGCAAACTGCTGCATCGAAGTCCCGCGCAGCTCCTCCATCAGGCCCATCCCGAACTTCAATGCGACACCGACACCAGCCAGCCCGCGGTAAGGATACGCGGAATCCGGGCGCTTGGGATTGACGTTGGCCAGTGCTGACGGAAGCTCGCCGGTCACCTCGTGGTGATCGGTGACGACGACATCGAAGCCGGCCTGTTTCATCTCCGCGACCTCGGTCCGGTTGGTGATGCCGCAGTCAACGGTCAGCACCAGGCGGACTCCCTGGCTACCGAACTGCTGGCAGACCTCTGGGTTGAGCCCGTACTTGTCCCGGCCTTTCACCGGGATGTGATGGAAAGTGCGCACCCCCAATTCCTCAAGCACACGACGGAGAACCGCACTCGCGGTGATTCCGTCAAGGTCATCGTGCCCCCA
>CP070680.1:744462-745963 GCA_020352555.1 Caldifarciminota bacterium
AGTTGTGTCCCCGACTTCTCCCTGCTACGAATGTCAGGAATCTCCACTATGTGCCCGGAACTACCCCGGCCTTGACACACCTCACAATATAGAATATGGGCAGCGTCCCCTGAATTCCTCCCGAACGGCCGGCCGCGCCTCGCAGAGACTGGTAGTCGCGCGGTAGGGCAGCCCTCCTCTCGCGACACTGACCTAGCCCTGACTCCATCCGGTCTTGACCGATGCCGCATGAGAGATATGGTCGAGACCGGGATCATCAGATGAAGATACACCACGACATCGAGTTCATGAAGCTGCGCAAGCGGCTCAAACACCCGGAGGACCTTGGCGAGCGGGTCCGGCTGCTGGAACAGCTGGTTGCACTCAAACCTAGGGACCCCAAGAACCGCCACCTCCAGCGCGGTTTCAGGAAAGAGCTCGAATCCCTGCGCGCCAGGAAACGCCAGCACCGCCACCACGCCCAGTCCCCATACGAACGGCTCAGCTTCAAGCGTGTGCTCGCTCTGGTCGGCAGGACCAACACCGGCAAGAGCCGTCTGCTTGCCGCCCTGACCGGGACCGAACCCGAAGTGTCGCCCAACGAGTTCACCACCTTCCAGCCCGAGTACGGCCTTGCCCTGTGCAAGGACGTGCCGGTCGGCGTGGTCGAGGTGCCGGCGCTCTACGACGGGGATACGGACCCAGCCAAACTCAGGTTTGTCAGGAGCTGCGACGTGCTCTGCGTCTGCTGCCGGAAGCGCAAGGACTTCGATTTTGCGGTCGAGCGGTTGAAGGAGATGAAGGTGTTGCTCGGCCCCGAGCCGGGGCCTGAACCGAGGGACAGGACGCTCGACCAACAGGTCGTGAGGCCAGGACTGGTCGCTGCCTGGGAGGAAATCCCGGACACGGGTCTCCCTCACGTCCGAATCGACGACCCGGAGCAGGTGAAGGCGGCCGCGTACCCGCTACTGGGAGTGAAACGATTCTACACGATGCGGCACGGTCTGGTCGAAGGCAAGCCGCTTGTGTTTCCGGCCCGGGCCGAAGTCACAATCGCGGACTTCGCGGCCAAGCTGCACAAGAAGTTCAGAGATCGGTTCAAGCGCGCCCGGGTAACGGGCCCGTCCGCCAAGTTCGACAACGAGACCGTGGGTCTCGACCACGCCCTTCTCGACGGCGACCGTATCGAGCTGCTGGAACACTAGCGACCCGTCTGACAAGCTAAGAGCCACAGCGGGCTGGGCAGCGGGCTGCGCCCGACGATCCTTCGGCTCGCCTGATGGAGGAGTCTTTAGGTCCTGGCGGTATGCGGTCGGCGGAAAGCGGCCAGCGGCAACCTGTCAGCAGTCAGGAAATGGTGTTACTCCGCTTCTCTCCCGCCAGCCTTGGCACATCTCAGAATATAAAATATGGGTAGCGTTCCCCGTATGCCCCGGCGTCGAAGTCAGCAGGAGAGCAGAGGCGGCTCTGCAATATAAGAAAAACATATATTCTGGCTTGACAGCATAGCCTTTTCAAGATA
>CP070680.1:746063-774088 GCA_020352555.1 Caldifarciminota bacterium
ACGGCAGGTCTCCCCAGGTAAGAACGCTGACTTTCCCTGCACCCCTGCCCCATCTACCTTGTCAGCCCTTGATTGCATCGGGCTTCGCTGTCCTTGGCCAGCTCGCCCGGCTGACCCGGCCTCGTATGGGATTCGTGTTCCTCAAGTCGCAGGTTTGCCTCCGGCTTCCTTCGCACCCCACCTCGCGGTGACGCACTTGCCTTTGGCTAACGGTTGGTGCAATCAACCTCCGTGATAGAGACTCTCACTCTCGAGTCAGCGCCCATGCTGGGCGCACCAAGAGGGCCGCAGGCAGAGCCTGCGGCCCGAATGGCCGGTTGCAGTTCGCTGACCGCGGGTCAGCGCCGGTTGCCGCGGCGGCGGTCGTAGTCGCGCCGGCCGCGGTCTTGCCGGTACTGCCGGTGCGGTCTGGAGTATCTCCGGTACCAGGGTCGATGCTGTCCGCGTCGGTAGCGGCCCCAGCGCGGTGCGCAGTAGACGTGGCGTTGGTGGTAGACCGACGGACAGCCGCATCTAAGCACCACGCGGGGGTGGCATGTGACGTGTCGGATGATTCTGGCCAGGCGCCGGAGAGGACGCCTGGTCCGGTGATGACGGCGGAAGGGTAGCCCTGAGCCGCTGGCGGTGGTCACCAGCAGCAGCCCTAGAGCCAAAAGGCCGATTAGGCGTTTCATGGCATACTCCTTTCGTACATACTATCCAGACCCTTGAGACCGCGTTTCACTGCGCACGGAAAAGCGGGCCGCGGCAACTGCCGCGGCCCGAACGGATTCCATCCCCGGCATCAGTGCTTGGCTATGCGCTGCCGGTAGGTTTGGTCGTCAGAAGTGACGGTCTGAAGCGCGATATTGGCGTTGGTCACGGTCTGGCCGGGCTCGAAGTTCAGCATGTCGTCCCACTGGCCATTGTTGTTCTGGTCCCACCAGCCGAACCCCTCACCGGTATCGATGGTCCCGTTATTGTTGATGTCGTCGAACGCCTCGACGAAGGCGGGCAGGGTGCCGCTCAGCCGGAGCCGGATGGTGTACGCGCCACTGCCGGGATCAACCTGGACGATGCCGACCGGGTAGATGGTGCTGGTGTGAGAGGTGTCGAGGAAGGCGATGCAGTAGTTCGAGAGCGAGTGGCCGGGCCAGGTGACGGTGCCGCTCACCGTGCAGGTGTCGCCGCCGCCGCCCTGCTGCTGGAGCGTCGCGTTGATGTAGGTAGTTTCGTCAGCGTTGACGGTGACATCCTGCTGCCAGTCCTCATAGCCGGAGAGGGTCAGCTTGATCTGGTAGCCGCCCGGGTCCCCTTCGAGCATCGCCGGCGTCTGGTTGCCGGTGTTGGTGCCGTCTACCCAGATCGTCGCGCCCTGGGGCGTGGAGTTTATCGAAAGCCAGCCCTTGTCGCCGCCGCCGCCGCCCGCAGAGTTGATGAACTCGGACAGGAAGTTCTGCCAGTTGGTCTGGGCGAACTGGAGCTTGGTGTAGTCGTCGTACTCGAACAGTTCTTCCTTGTACGGGAAGTGGATGCAGAACCCGCCGCGGGGCACGGTCGGCACGTTGGTCTTGGTTATGACGATGCAGGAGTTGATGGCGTCGATGACGTCCTCTGCCGCGTTCTTGATGAGGTTGATCTCCTGCAGGTCGGGCATCTGGACCACCTTCTTGCAGTACTCGCGCAGGTCGACGAACGCCGGGTCGTCGTACTCGGTGTAGTGGGTCTCGTTGAACGCGCCGAGCACCTCATCCCAGTGCTCGCCCGCTTCGGTGACCATGTTGTTCCCGAAGACCGATATCTTCTGTCCTACGTCGCCGATCTTGCTGAGGTCCGATGCCGCCATGTGACACGGCTTCTGCTTTTCGTCGGCGGTGGTGTAGACGGCGTTGACGATATTGGTGGCGAGCTCGCTGGACGCCATGCCGGGGTCGGCGGTCAGCTGCGCCAGCCATTTGTCCGAGCCCAGGATCGACTGCATCGGCATCGTGAACTGGCAGGCGACCAGGTAGTCGACGTTGTCCTTGAGCTCGTAGCCGACCTCGACCATTCCCATCAGACAGGCATGGAACACCAGCGCGTCGAAATGGAAGGTATCAAGCGCCTGTCGGATCTCCGGCATCGACATCATGTCGCCGGCGCCGTTCTGTTCGTCCTCGCAGGCGCCGCGCCAGCCGCCGCCGTGGTCGTCGATGATGAGCAGGTAGCGCTCGGCCGGGTAGTTCTCGACCCCGTACTTGATGAAGTTGAGGAGCGTCTGCTTGTCAGACATGTCTGCCCCGCCCATGTCCTTGAGCACCGGCGAGCTGATTTGGTCGGGCAGCTCGCTCGGGAACTTCTCGACGTGGTAGTAGTTCGAGTTCCCGCCGTTGCGCAGCGAGCCGACCATGGCCAGGATTTCGACTTCGTCGGTCGAGCCGACCTTTTCCATTTCCTGGCAGTCGCCGATCACGAACGAGCTGCCGTTCTGCATGTAGTCGAGATTGTTGTTGCCGTCCATGTAGGCGAGGACGGTCCACTTCGCCTTGCCGCCACCGAACAGCGAGCAGTTGTTGACGAGCAGCCCGGCGGCCATTAGCGCAACCAGGGCGTACCGCAGTACCTTCACCTTTTCCTCCTTTGATCCTATGGCTGGGAGCACCGTTCGGGCCGTCACCCCGGCGGTGCGTCCGGATTGCGTCCAAAGTCCGACCAGCGATTCTATTCCGACAGCGCGGATGGTCAAGATGTGCCCGGGCGTGGCCCGGATTGACAACTGCCCCATTCGAAGTAGATATTTGCCGATGTCGGCCATCGTCCAGAGCATGCGGCCCAAGCAGTGGGTCAAGAACCTGCTGGTGTTCGCTGGCCTCGTATTCTCGAAGAACCTGCTCGACCCGGGCAACGTGATGCGGTCGCTGGGTGCGTTTGTGGCGTTCTGCCTGCTTTCGGGTGCGGTCTACATCATCAACGACGTGGTGGACAGGGAAGGCGACCGGCTGCACCCGAGGAAGCAGTTCCGGCCGATCGCGGCCGGCAAGCTGAGGCCGCGGGCCGCGATCGCCGCGGCAGCGGCCGCGGTCGGGCTTGCCCTGGTCGGCGGATTCCTCCTGGACTGGCGTTTCGGGGCGATCGGGGCCGGCTATTTCGTGATGCAAATAGCCTACTCGCTGCGGCTCAAGCAGGTGGTGGTCCTTGACGTCATGGTCGTGGCGCTCGGGTTTCTGGCAAGGGCGGCGGCCGGGACATTCGTGGTCCGCGTCGCGATATCGCCGTGGCTGTTCGTCTGCACCATTCTGCTGGCGCTGTTCGTGGCGGTGGCAAAGCGCAGGCACGAGCTGATCTTCCTGGAAGGCGGGGGCATATCGCACCGGAGCGTGCTCGGCAAGTATTCGCAGACCCTGCTCGACCAGATGATCGCGGTCGCGACTTCGGCGACGGTTGTCGCCTACTGCCTGTACACCATCGCGCCAGAGACGGTGGCGAAGTTCGGGTCCCGCAACCTCATCCTCACCTTTCCGTTCGTGCTCTACGCCATCTACCGGTACCTCTACCTGGTGTACCGGAAGGACCTCGGCGGCGCGCCGGAGAGGGTCTTCGTAACCGACGTGCCGATGATCCTTGCGGTCCTGCTGTGGGCCGCGAGCGTGGTCGTTATCCTCTACGTCAAGTTCTAGGGACCCGGCCGCGGTCCGGGGCCGGGTCGGCGGCAGGGGCGCGCCGGCGCCGGATTTCGTCGCGCAGGCCGAGGGCGCTGCGGTCGTTGGGTCTGAGCGCGAGGTAGCGGCCGACGTCGGATTCGGCCTGGGCGAGCTTGCCCAGCTGATACCTGGTCCAGCCAAGGCGGAGCAGGAAGTCCGGGATCTCAGGCAGATACTCGACCGCAGCGACCAGGACCGTCTCGGCAGCCGCGTGATTACCGGACTGGCCGAGCAGGGCGGACAGGTTGGCATAGCCCTCGTGGTATTCCGGCGCATAGGCGACTACCTTGCGCAGATGCTCGACCGCTCTGTCGGTCTGCTTCCGGTCCGCGTAGATGCCCGCGAGGCTGATGTGGCTGGTGATGCACCGGTCGTTGCGACGCACGGCCTCCTTGTAGTTCTCGACCGCCAGGTCGGTCCGGCCCTGGCTCTGGTAGACCTGGCCCAGCCATTCGAAGGGGTAGCCGAAGTCCGGAGGCGCCTGCTCGATGCAGCGGCGGAACAGCTTGATTGCGGTGTCGGTACCGACCCGCAGGAAGTTGATGCCGTCAAGGTAGAGGTTGATGAACCCGGTCGGCTGCGCCACAGGCTCGAGCGGTATCGAATCCGCGTCCGCTCGGCGGCGGTAGACCGTCTCCACGAACTGGGCGGTCCTGCCTTCTGAGGCGTCGACCACCGTGACCGGACAAGCGTAGTACCCGCGGCGGAACTGCGGCCGGAGGAACAGCGCCCGCTCTGCTTCGGCCGAAGGCTTGATTCCGGTCGAGAAGTAGAGAAAGCGCGGCTTGAGCCCGAGCACGTAGGCGGTGTTGTAGTTGCGCTCTTTCCAGTGCCACTCCGCCTCGAGGATGTTCTCAGGGTTGTGGGCGATATTGGCGTCGGTCAGGCCCAGCATGTCGACCATGTTCCTGTCCGCGTGCCAGGATACCGCACCGATAGTCGTGCAGCCGAACCAGTCGTCCTCGCCGAGATGGCGATTGAACCAGCGGCCGGTCGCGCTCATCTTCTTCACGAGCCCGCCTTCGAGCCGGAGGTTGCGCAGGATGTCGGCGTGGACCGTGCGGGGCGACGTCAGAGGCCCGATGAAGGTCAGGGGCATGAGCCCGACCAGTATCAGGAAGTTGAGCGTACGGGGGAGAGGGAGTTGCCAGATGCCTTCGCTGACGAGAAGGTAGAACAGGAACAGCACCGGTACGAAGAAGCGATAGATGCGGAGCACGTCGCCGCCGACCCAGACGATGTAGAGCGTGTGGACCAGGACGGCGAGCAGGGCGAGGGAGAGCGGCTCGGACAGGCGGAGCCGGCGTCGAACCGCAAGGAACACGACCGGCACGATGAACCCGATGCCCCAGATGCCGTACGCCTTGTGGAAATTCACGAGGTAGTCGATGCCGGCCTTGAGGTATGCCAGCGAGGCGCCGGTCTTGGCGTAGTAGGTGTTGGGGAACAGGTAGCCGTAGTACGACAGGCGCCAGACATAGAGCGGCAGCACGAGCGCCACGAAAGGCAGGACCAGCAGTGCGAAGCGACTGAGGTGGCGAGCGGTGAAGAAGCCGCGCTTGGGGAACATCGCCCGCAGGAAGTAGTGCAGGCCGAAGACGGCCATGAAGAGTGCGCCTTCGGGCCTGGCCAGGGCAGAAAGCCCGAGCAGGGCCGAGGCTGCCAGCAGCGAACGGGGTGAGGAGTCGCGTGCGTAGAACCAGAACGCGGAGGCCAGGAACAGGGTGAAAAACGCCGTCTCCATACCGCTAACGCACCAGTAGGCGAACGCACCGTTGGATGACAGAATCAGGGTGGCGAAGCAGGCCAGCGCGGGCGGGCCGCGTGTGTGGCGGCGGACGAAGAGGAAGAAGAAGATGATGATGCCCACGCCGCAGAGCACGCCGATGACCTGGGAGAGCGGGATGATGGCGCTGAACGGCAGGCCGATGATGCCGAGCAGGGCGAGCAGCATCATCCAGAGGAAATTGGTGTAGCCTTCGGTCCGTTCGCCCGGATTGAACACCGGGCCGAGCCCGCGCACGACGTTGCGGGCGTAGCGGTAGGTGATGAACGAGTCGTCCTGGAGGAAAGCTGACGAGGATGAATGCCAGACGAACAGGACGACCGCCGCGACGAGTATCACCCAGGGCAGCCAGGTCGGCAGCGCCGGGCCGCCGTTCTGCTTCGACCGCCTCACGGCCGCCGGATCACGCCGGGACGCATTCTGCCAGCCTCTGCTTGCCGCAGGTCGCCTTTTCGCCGAACGGCCCTTTGCGGATGGACCCCAGCTCCAGCCTCGCCGAATCGATGATGTCCCGGGATTCGCGGGTACGCCGGTTGAGCCTCTCCCAGGCCCGGGCCCCGGCGACGCGGCCTTCCAGCATGGCGGTGGAGGCTTCTTCAATCCCGGACACGTCGCCGGCTACGAAGATGCCGGGCTGACTGGTCTCCATGTATTCGTCGTGCCAGGCCACGTGTCCGCCCAGCTCCGGAACGTGGAACATCCGGCAACCCGCCTGCCAGAGCAGCTCGGCCAGCGGGGTCAGGCCGACCGCCACGCAGATGGTGTCGACCTTGAGTCTGCGGTCGGTGCCCGCTACCGGCCTGAATCTTCCATCCACCCGGCAGATGACGGCTCCGGTCACGGATTCGGCACCGAGTGCGGCCTTGACGGTGTGCGATGTGAGGATGGGGACACCGAGACGGACGAGCTTGGCCGCGTGGACATGGTAGCCTCCAACCGCTGGCAGGGCCTCGACCACAGCAGCGACGTCGATCCCGGCCTGGAGCAGCTGGTAGGAGACGATCACCCCGATGTTGCCCGAGCCGACCATCAGTACCCTGCGGCCCGGACGGACGCCGTAGACGTTCATCAGGGTCTGGACCGCGCCGGCACCGTACACTCCGGGCAAATCGTTGCCCGGGAAAGGGATGGAGTTCTCGGCCGCGCCGGTCGCTATCACCAGCGATTCGAAACCGAGTTTGCGGAAGCTATCACCGTTCGCCAGGCCCAGGACCTTGCCGGGGTAGAGTCCGACGACCGAAGTGGCGGACAGCACTGTCACAGAATGCTCGCCGGCGCGTTCCGACAGGATCGTCGCGATGTCCACTCCGCGGACGCCGCAGTAGTGTCCTTTGTCTCCGAAGAACTTGTGGGTCTGCTTGATCAGCTGCCCGCCGAGAGTTTCGTTGTCGTCCACCAGCATCACCTCGGCACCGAGTCCGGCTGCGACCGCGGCAGCCGAAAGCCCGGCCGGACCTCCGCCGACCACCACCAGTTGAGCCCGCCTCATGCCAGCCGTCCGCGTCCTGTCTGCTGCTCGACCCGGCAGCCGTCGCGGAGCGGCTCGGTGCACACCATGGTGTTCGGACGACCGTCAACGATCATCAGGCATGACGAGCACTTGCCGACCGCGCAGAAGAAACCGCGTGCACGCTTGAGCTTCTCGGTGTGGCGGAACACCTTGACCCCGTTGGCGACCAGTGCGGCGGCGATGGTTTCACCCTCGTAGCCGTAGACGGGCCTGTCGTTGAAAAAGAACCTCAACCTGCGGCCCCGCACAAAGGTCAGGATCGGGTGCCGGTCCAGGCGTCCGTCGGGTTCAGAGGTTCTGCTTGGCATACTTGACCGCGTTCTCGAATATCGTGATACCGTCGGCTGATGCCGAACGCCGGCGGTGCCAGTGCGGGTGCTGGTGCGTGTAGACGAACCGCTCGGGATGCGGCATCATGCCCATAATCAGTCCCGAAGGGTCGCAGATTGCGGCGACTCCGCCGACCGAGCCGTTCGGGTTGTCGGGGTAACCGGCGGTCTGGCCGTGCGGGCCGACGTATCTGAAGACGATCTGCGCCCGCTTCTGCAGCCGGTCGAGAGCCGGGCGGTTCTTGGGTATGAACTTGCCTTCGGCATGGGCCACCGGCAGGAGAATGGTTTCGGGAAGTCCCTGGGTGAACACGCACGAGGTGCCGGCGGTCTGCAGCCGGACCCAACGATCCTCGTACCGGCCGGAGTCGTTCCAGTCCAGGGTCACGGTCTGTTCCTCGAACAGGTGGTCGAAAGCCGGGAGCAGGCCCGACTTCACCAGGACCTGAAAGCCGTTGCAGATGCCGAGTATCGGCTTGCCCGCTGCGTGAAACTCGCTTATGTCGTCCTTCATGTAGCGGACAAGCTCACCGGCCAGTATCTTGCCCGAGGCGATGTAGTCGCCGTAGGAGAACCCCCCGGGAACGACGAGCGCGTGGAAGTCCTTCAGGTTCGCCCTCTTGTTGCGGAATTCGTTCACGTGGACGGTTGTTGCTGCCGCTCCGGCCAGTTCCAGCGCGTGGACCGTCTCCTGGTCGCAGTTGGTGCCTGCTGCGAAAAGCACACAGACTCTCACCATGGGCGGTGAGGATACTACCGGTGCTCTGTGAGTCAAGACGGCGGCCGGAACGATACTCACGGGCCGAGTGCAGCCCAACGGCCGGCGTCGAGAGCACGTGGATACTGTCGGTCAGCCGGCCGCCGAGATGCACCGTGGTGAAACCGCCAGGCTTGACCCGAAGCCCGGGGCCGCGTCCGCCGGCAGGGGCTCAACCTGCTCCGGGAGCGCCTGGACTGCGTCGAGTCTGACAGAGCTCCCCGGTAGTCCATCATCAGTGCTCGGCGACAGCCGCTTGACTCCTGGCGGGTTTTTCGGTAGGGTAACGGCGTTTCACTGACAACTGATCTACAGGAGGAAAACGTGAGTGATGGCATCAAGGTCGGAGTCGTAGGCGCCGGCACGATGGGAAACGGGATTGCCCAGACCTTCGCCGCTGCCGGGCACACGGTCACGATGGTCGACGTTGACCAGAAGTTCCTCGACAGAGGCACTGCGACAATCAAGAAGTCTCTGGCCAAGTTCGTAGAGAAGGGCAAAATGGCGGCCGATGCGGCCGCGGAAGTCGAGTCTCGAATCAGCACATCCCTTGACCTCGGGGACTGCAAGGACTGTGGACTGGTTGTCGAAGCCGCCACCGAAGACCTCGAACTGAAGAGGCGGATCTTTGCGAAGCTGGGCAGCGTATGTGGTGACGGAGCGATTCTGGCAACGAACACATCCACCATCTCGGTCACAGAGATCGGGTCAGCTGCCGGCCGCCCGGAGAAGACTGTCGGCATGCACTTTATGAATCCGGTCCCGTTGATGAAGCTGGTCGAGGTGGTCCGTGGACTGGCGACTTCGGATGAGACTGTCAAGACCGTGGTCGGCCTCGCTGAGCAGCTGGGCAAGACCCCGGTGGTGGTGAACGACTCGCCGGGTTTTGTATCCAACCGCCTGCTGCTGCCGATGATAAACGAGGCGATATACGCGCTTCAGGAGGGCGTGGGAGACAAAGAGGCCATCGATACTGTCATGAAGCTGGGCATGAACCATCCGCTCGGGCCACTTGCTCTTGCTGATCTGATCGGCCTCGATGTCTGTCTCGCCATCCTCGACGTGCTCCACCGGGACCTCGGCGACCCCAAGTACCGTGCGTGTCCGCTGCTCAAGCGGATGGTCGCTGCCGGATATCTCGGTCGCAAGACCGGACGCGGATTCTACGACTACAGGAAGAGCTAGTCCGACCAAGGTCGGCGCGCGGCCCGCGTCCGGTGCGCGGGCCGCTGTCTTTTGACCGGCGGCCGGAGCAGCGTATATTTGGCTATCGGCGTTTCACCCGGAGCGAGTCGTCGAGTCCTTACGGTCTCTCAGGTCAACAGACTTGTGGCCGGGCTTCTGGCCGACCGCTTCCCTGACATCTGGATAAGCGGCGAGATCTCCGGTCTGCGGGTGTACCCGTCCGGTCACCTCTACTTCGTGCTCAAGGACGAGCAATCCCAGATAGACGCTGTCTGCTTCCGGTCTTCGGCACAGCGACTCAGGTTCGAACTCGAAGACGGCCTGGCGGTCCTTGGACACGGGCGTCTCGACCTCTACACACCCAGAGGAAAGTACCAGGTCGTCCTTGATCTGATCGAGCCCCGGGGCATCGGCGCGCTGCAGCAGGCCTTCGAGGCGCTCAAGAAGCGACTTTCCTCCGAAGGGCTCTTCGATGCAGAGCGTAAGCGACCGCTGCCGCTTCTGCCCAGAACGGTCGGCATCGTCACGTCGCCGGCCGGCGCCGCGCTGCACGACATGATCGAGACGCTGCGGCTCAATCGGGCGCGCATCAATGTGCTGGTTTGTCCTGTCCAGGTGCAGGGAGAAGCTGCTGCGGAGCAGATCGCCGCAGCCGTCCGGATGCTGAGCGAACACGGCGAGTGCGACGTGCTGATCGTCGGCCGGGGCGGAGGCACGATTGAGGACCTCTGGTGCTTCAACGAAGAAGCTGTCGCCAGGGCCATTGCGGCATCATCGATTCCGGTGGTATCCGGTGTCGGGCACGAGGTCGACTTCACGATCGCCGACTTTGTTGCGGACGCGAGGGCGGCGACTCCCACCGCGGCCGCCCAGCTCGTCGCTCGGGGTTGGCTTGAACTGGACCAGAGACTGGGGACGTCAGCCGACGCGCTGGTCCGGGCGCTCGAACAGCTTGTCCTCGACCGGGAACAGCGTCTCGAGGCGGCTGTCAGACACCGAGCCTTTGAGGTGGTCCGCGGTGCGCTGACCGCAACCGGACGTGCCTTTGAGGCCAGGCTTGCTGCCGCGGAAAGGGAACTCAAAGAACATCTCCGGCGTGTGACTGCGAGAGTGGCCGGCTCGGTCGAGCGTATCGCCCGTCAGCACCCGGCGGCCAGACTGGAGAGACAGCGAACGAGACTTCTTCGTCTGCTTAGCCGCGCAGAGGACAGCACCCGGTGCCGGCTCGGGAGCATTGCCGGGGAGGTTGGAGTCATGGCGGCCAAGCTGGACGCTCTCAGCCCGCTGGCTAGCCTGGAACGTGGCTACTCCATCTGTCGAAAGCCGGACGGCACCGTCGTACGGTCGACAGCCCAAGTCGTGCGCGGTGAGCGGGTCGGTGTGAGGGTGACGGACGGCAGCATCGGCTGCGAGGTTGTCCAGGCCGAGGCCGAAGGGTAATGCTGGAGGTGGGCATCAATGAAGAGAAGCGCAAAGCAACCGAGTAGAATCGACTTCGAGAAGTCGCTCAGCGAGCTTGAAGAAATCGTCGGGAAACTCGAAACGGGAAGCCTGCCCCTCGAGCAGTCGCTTGAGCTGTTTGAGCGTGGTGTGGAACTGGCCCGAACGTGCAAGAGGAAGCTCGACGAGGCTGAGCTTCGTGTTCAGAGACTGGTGAAGTTCAAGGAAGGCCTCTTTCGGGAAGAGCCCTTCGACGTAGAGGAAGAGTAGCCTGCGGTTCTTCCCTTGCCAAGGAGACTGACATGTCAGCAGAGGACTCAGTGCGTATCGGTCAGGTGCTCGAGGTGGGCGGGGAGAAGGCGCTCGTGGAGCTGTCGGCCGACACCACCAAGCCGCTCGACGGAGGATATCTTCCCGGCCAGCCTGGCTCCCACGTCAAGATCACCACCCGGGACCACGGCATCATCGGTATCGTCGGCGGGATCAAGATGGCGGCTGAGCCCGGACGCGACTGCGTCGAACGTCTCAAGATCGCCGAGGTGATCCTCATCGGGACTCTCAGGCCTGACGGCACTTTCGTCCGAGGTGTGGCGATGTACCCCAATGCCGGGGCCGACGCTTTCATGGTGACTGCCGAGGAGCTGGCGACCGTGTTCGCAGGATTCCGGCACTTTGATTTTGCTTTCGGCTCAGTGGCCGAGAACGAACAGCAGCGCGTCTACGTCAACGTCAACAACTTCTTCGGTCATCACATAGCGGTTGTCGGGAGCACGGGCTGCGGCAAGTCCTGCACCGTCGCCGGCATACTCCAGGCGGCCATCAGGAAGTACCCCAACACCCACATCGTCATCCTTGACCTCCACGGCGAGTACGCGGCAGCTTTTCCCGAGCATGCCCGCATCATAGAGGCGGACAAGGTCGAACTCCCGCATTGGCTGCTCAGCTTCGATGAGTTCCTCGACATGAACGTGGACCTGAACGAAATGACCGCGAAGAACCAGATTACGGTCCTTCGTGACGCTCTCGTCCGCGCACGGGCGGGCACCGACTCTGAGGAGAAGCTCGGGCTGGGCGACTCACTGACCGTTGACGCTCCGATCTACTATGAGATCGAGGACATGCTTGGACAGATCCGGAACTGGAACATCCAGATGGTCTACAACGACGAGGGCAAGATGGAACGCGGGCCGCTGTTTGGTGTTTTTGACCGGTTCCTGATCAGGTTCGACAGCAAACTTTCGGACCCTCGCTACAACTTCATGTTCCATCCGGACAACTATGTCGACAACTCCAGTCTCATCGACCTGCTCAAGGATCACCTGTCGGTCGGCACCGGCAAGCGCATCGCCGTAATCGACCTGAGCGGAATCCCGTCCGAGGCGGTGGGAGTAGTCGTGTCGGTTGTTTCGAGAGTCGTGTTCGAATTCAACCTCTGGAACCCCGACCGCGACCGGTTCCCCATTCTGATGGTGTACGAGGAGGCACACAACTACGTGCCCAAGGCCGCCGACGCAAGGTTCGTGGCCGCGCGCAAGGCGGTCGAGCGGATCACCAAGGAGGGTCGGAAGTACGGCATCGGAGCCATCTTCATCAGCCAGCGTCCCAACGACATCTCTGAGACCGTGATATCGCAGTGCAACAACTTCGTCGCCATGAGGCTCACGAACCCGGACGACCAGGACTACGTACGGAGGCTGGTGCCCGACGCCGCGTCCGGACTGATGGGCATGCTGCCGTCGTTGCGGACCGGGGAAGCTCTGCTGCTTGGAGATGCGGTGGCAATGCCGACCAGGGTGCTCATCGATCTTCCCAAACCTCAGCCGCACAGCTCGGATGTTCCCTACCACGATGCATGGACAACAGGTGTGGATGAGATGGACGTCGAGCGGGTCATCAAGCGCTGGCGAACCAGGCGGCGTGACCTCTAGCCCGAGGTCCTGAACTGCCTGAACTGCACCGGCCGGTTTCGGCTCGGTCAAATGGACCCGCCGGGCTTGGAGGCTTCCCGGGAGCAGGCGGACGCGGCTCGGAGTTGGCGTACGCCCGGTGGTCCTGGTGCGGTCGCCTGTCGGATGGACCGACTCGGGTCGCCTGGACGCAGATCCGGGTCCGGCATCGAGATGAGGTGCGACCGACACGACTGGTGTGGCGAGGTTCGACAGGTCTTCGAACGGAGGAATCCTGTGAAAGGGCTCGAAATAGCGCCGTTCCTAATGGAGCACAGAGAGGCCCTGCTGGCGCTCTGGCAGGCCTGCGGCATTCTGGCGTGGGATCCTGCGCCAAAGACGACAATCCACAAGAAGGTCAGTCACAGCCCGGAGGGTTTTCTGATCGGCATGACTGAGGGCAACTTGGTTGCCTCACTGATTGTGGGATACGACGGGCTCAGGGGCTGGCTGTACAGGTTGGCGGTCCTGCCCGGATACCGGCACCGCGGCATAGCTCGCGCGTTGGTCGAGCACGCTGAGAACTGGCTGCGTGACCAGGGCTGCGTTCGAGTCAAGTTGCAGGTGGAGCCGCGGGGCCAGGACGCGGTCGGATTCTATCGAGAACTCGGGTACGAGCAGCAGGAACTCCTGGATATGCACAAGTGGCTGGTCAAACCGGAGTCGGCTTGACTTGAAGGGTGCCGGTTCTAGAATCAACCGATTGGAGTTGATAACGCGCCCGTAGCTCAATTGGATAGAGTGCCGGACTACGAATCCGTAGGTTGCGCGTTCGAGTCGCGCCGGGCGCGTTCTTCGTCTTGCATGAGCGAGCTGTCAGACGTCCGATGGATGCGAGTTGCCCTGGAGGAGGCCAAGGCGGCCGCCGAGGAAGGAGAGGTTCCGGTGGGCTGCATCGTTGTTCACAACGGGCGCATAGTCGGCAGGGGGCACAACAGAACCGAGGGACTGAAGGACCCGACCGCGCATGCCGAAATACTGGCTCTGAGTGCCGCTTCGAGCACGCTGGGCAGTTGGCGACTCGCCGGTGCGGCGGTGTATTGCACGGTCGAGCCTTGTCTGATGTGCAGCGGCGCCCTGATCCTTGCCCGGCCGAAACGAGTCGTATTCGGCGCCAGAGATCCGAAGTTCGGCTGCCTGGGCTCGAACTACGACATCGCCAGGGACAACCGCTTCAATCATCGTCTGATTGTGAAAGGTGGGGTCTGTTCTGACGAGGCGGCCCGGCTGATGCTGGCATTCTTCAGAAGCCGTCGAGCGAGTGCTCGTGAAGACCGCCGGACCTCGGAGTGGGAGGCAATGTGGAGAGATGGCCGAGTGGACGAAGGCGCGTGACTCGAAATCACGTATACCCTACGGGTATCGGGGGTTCGAATCCCTCTCTCTCCGTTGACAGTCATGTCTAGCAGACGCCAAGTCGGCACCACCGTCATCGCGACCCTGTTGCTGCTGTCTGTTTGCGGCGCTTCCTTTGGCGCACGGCTGGAGTTGACAAGAGGGGGCAGGAGTCCGGTCCCGGGCGAAGCCGAGCAGGTAGGCCGGTTCATCCGTTCCTACACGTCTGTCCAGGCTGACTCAAGACCCCAGGACAGGTTTCGCTTCTACCGTACGGAAGCAGACGAGGACCGAATCAGGAAACTCAGGACAACCGACGACACCGTCACGGTCCGGGTGTTGTGCATCCGGGTGGAGTTTGTCGAAGACGACGACACGCTGACAACCGGAAACGGCAAGATGGACACGCTCGGTTTCCTCTGGCCCAGCAAACGCAAGCCGGACAGGTATCCTGCCGGGCTGTTCACCGACCCCCCGCATTTCAGGGGCTATTTCGAAAGGCTGATGGAAGGTGTCCGCAACTACTTCCGGGCACAATCGCTGGGCAGGCTCAACGTCGAGTACCGAGTGGTGCCCGATGACGCGAAGTCCTGCTATCAACTCCCGCGGGAGATGAAGTTCTATGGCGATACGACATCATGGCAGGCGGTAGAGGTCGGACTGGTACGGCTGATGCGCGACGCGCTGAAGATTGCGGACCGTGACACGTTCAGCTTCGCAGGCTACGATGAAATAATCATCTTCCACGCGGGCTCGGGTCTGCAGTCCGACTTCGGGCTGAGGCGAGACAGCCCGTTCGATCTGCTGGCAGGCGAAATCCCGCCCGGCGCTCTCGAAGCCTACCTGGGTGAGCCCTACATCTTGGTCGATTCGGGTCGAATTCGCATCGAGCAGGCGACCGTGCTGCCCGAGATGATGCGACAGGACACGACCTATCAGGATACCATCAACATACTCGGAATGGTCGGTCTCGCAGGGACTCTCGTGCACGAGTTCGCCCATTTGCTCGGCGCGTACGACCTCTATGACGTCACCGGCGTCACGATGGGTGTCGGCGCTTGGAGCCTGATGGGCTACGGTGGCTGGCTGGGTGACTACGGGGCGGGTGCACCGCCGGGCGTGATTCCGGGCTTTCTTGACGCCTACCACCGGGTCGAACTGGGATTCATCGACCCGCTTGTCGTTGAAGTCCCACGTGAGTCAGTGCTGGTGTTCGCGGCACAGATGGATTCGAGCAGGTTCGCGGCCCACAGCGACACGTCCATGCCGACTATCGTCATGGTTCCGATCACCGATGGCGAGTACTTCCTCATCGAGAACCGTCAGGTCGACGTCCGCAAACCGGACACGATTGTGGTCGACATAGAGGACGGCGTAATGGTTGGCGTCGAGGACAACGAGTACGACTTCTTTCAGCCCGGTTCCGGGATACTGATCTGGCATGTGGATGAGGGTGTGATACGTGACTACGGTCCGTATAACGCGATCAACATCGATGCCGAACGCAAGGGCGTTGACCTCGAGGAGGCGGACGGTGTTCAGGACTACGACGTTCCGTATTGGGAGACCTGGGCGCCCGACTACGAGATCTACGGCCACCCGGACGATGCGTTCGGACGCGGGTCGTATAACGACCGGTTCACAGCCGAGACCAATCCCAGCAGCGACGGCTACATGGGCAAGTCGTTCATCAGCGTCACGGTCAACAAGTCTCACCCAAAGGCGATGAGCCGAGTCGGTGACACCGTCATTCCGATTTCGGTCGACTGGGACCTGTATCAGCCGGGGTTCCCGGTGGACCAGGGCCGCGCCGTCCCTTTCCTCTCGGCCTGCGCCGCCGATTTGAACCGGGACGGCAACAAGGAGCTGGTGGTCGCCGATACTCTGGGCCGGATCAGCGCCTGGCAGGCGGACGGAGACGGATATCGCTATGCCAACGGCGCGTTGGTTGAGCTCAATACTTCGACCCGGTGCGCTGCTGCTGTTGGAGATGTGGCCGGAGACGAGCGGCTTGAGATCGTCGCGGCCGGGAACGACGGCAGGGTCAGGGTATACACCGATTCCGGCCTCAGTCTGGGTCTTGCCCAGACCGGCGACAGGATTGTGGCCGCACCGGTACTCGCGGACATCGATGGAGACGGCAAGAAGGACATCATCGTCGGCTCGACCGACATGAGGCTCTATGCTTGGAACGGCAGACTCGAGCCGATGGCCGGTTTCCCGGTCGACATCCAGGCCGAGGTCAGGGCACCGGTCGCGGTCACCGACACAGTCGACCCGAAGATCGCGGTCCTGGCCGGTGACGGTCGGCTGTTCCTGCTCAGCTCGGACGGCAGCCTGGTAGATGGCTTCCCGCTTACGCTCAGCACCGTGGCGTACTACAACACGTCTCAGCCCGTGATTGCAGACTTCGATCGTGACGGTACCAAGGAAATCGCCGTTGTGGCCGGCCGTGAGTTCGATAACCGGCTGTTCGTGGTCGGGCTGGACGGACGGATCAAGCACGAGTCACAGGAGGTCATCCGCCAGCCTTTCCCGGGTACGCCGGCGGTGGCCGACGTAAACGGCGACGGATTCCCGGACATTGCCCTCGCTTCGCTCAACGACCTCTTCGCATTCAACGCCAACGCCACGCTTGTCAGCAACTACCCGTTCAAGCAGGATTCCACGTACGAAGTTTCGGAGCTGGCGGGGAATTGGATTATCTTCTACGATGTGTACTTCGCGTACAGCTCTTCTCCTGTGATCGCCGACCTGGACGGCGATATGACGGCTGACTTCGTCATCGGCTCGCCCAGGCAGGGCCTTTTGGGTTTCAGCAGCCGCGATGCGAGCGTGCCACGCTACTTCCCCCTGATGACGACTTCGAGCGTGAGCGCTGTGCCGCTGGTCACGGATCTAGATGATGACGGCGACGTTGAGCTGGCCGTGGGCTCAGACGACGGGGTGTTCCACGTCTGGGACCTCGCCGGGCCTGCCGAAGGCATCAGATGGGCCTGCGCGTTCCATGATCCCTGCCACACCGGACTGCTGGCGGATGCTGAACTGCCGGACATGCCTGGCCCGATTGATTCGCCGGTGACCGGCTTCTTCGCCTACCCGAATCCGGCCGGAGAGGAAGTCACCGTTAGGTATCACCTCGGACCCGAGAAGTCAGCCGTCAGCCTCTCGCTGCTCGACATGTCGGGCGACCCGGTGGACAAGGAGATCGAGGCCCAGGCACAGCCCAATGCCGACAACGAGGTTCTGGTCAGGCTGGGGGATGTTTCACCGGGCATGTACGTCGTGAGGCTGACGGTGGAGAGGGGCAGCCAGATCGTGACCAGGTTCACGAAGCTGGCAGTAGTGCGATGACAACTCGGCTGGAGGGAAACATGAAGCACAGCAGCAGACGCCCCAGGGTGACGCTCTGCCTTATGCTCGCCTGCGGGTCGCTTGCAGGAATCGCAGCGGGGATTCAGTCCGACAACGAGTGGTTTGAGAGGCTGATGGAGCAGCGAACCCCGAGGAACTACCGTCCGATACCGTTTGCGCCTCCGCCGTCACTGCCTGGAAGACACTCCTACGTACCGGCGCAGGCTGGGGTGGACAGTGCCATCCGTGACGACTTTCTGGTCAATGACGAGACCTCCGGTGGCACGAAGCAGAACGGACCGGTCGTGGTCTCGACCCCAAACGGCGGTTTCGTCATCGGGTGGTACGATTTCCGGGACGGGAACTGCGACTGCTGGTTCCAGCGCTTCAACTCGAGTGCGGGCAAACTCGGGACCAACAGGCGTGTCAACACCGACCCGACGATGCGGTGGCAGAGCGACCCGGCAATTGCCGCGGGCGACGACGGCAGGTTTGTTCTTTCGTGGGAGGACCGCCGCATCTTCGGCAACTCCGATGTCTTCTGCAGGCGGTACGACGCGTCCGGGAATCCGATCGGCAGCGAATTCCGGGTGGGAGACTCGGCCCCGGACGGAGACCAATTGATCTCAGGCATCCACATGGCTCCGAACCGGAGCTTCTTCGTAGCCTGGGATGACAGGAGGTATGGGATCACGGGCGATATCTACGGCCAGTTCCTTGACTCGGGCGGGACCCGCGTTGACACCAACTTCCGCGTGAACGACGACCCGATCGGAGTCGCGAACCAGTACGAACCTGCGGTCAGCGGTGACGACTCGGGACGCTACGTCGTCGCCTGGATGGACGGCCGAGGCGTGAATCCCTACGACTGGAACATCTTCGTACAGCGGTTCGATGCCTCGGGCAACCGGCTCGGGGCCAACACTCAGGTGACCACCAACGACAGTGTCCAGTGGTCGCCTTGGGTCGCGTCCGCGCCCGCAGGTTCTTTCATCGTGACCTGGGACGACCGGCGCAAAGGCCCAGGTGACTTCGACGTCTACGCGAGGTTCTACGACCATCAGGGACAGCCGGCTTCTGAGGAGTTGCGGGTGAACGACGACGCCGGTGTGGCTGTCCAGTTCGCGAGCTCGGCAGCCGCGAACAGGTACGGTGAGTTCCTGGTGGTATGGGCCGACACCCGGAACGGAGACGAGGACACCTACGCTCAGATGTTCACACCGGACGGCGATCCCATCGGGGGCAATTTCCGGGTCAGCTCTGGGGCTGCGACCGGGAACCAGGGCGTGCCAAGCGTCGCGGCTCGTCCTGACGGCGGGTTTGTCGTGGCCTGGGCCGACTTCCGGGAAGGCAACTACGATATCTACGCCCAGCGCGTGAGCCGTGACCGCACGCTGGTCGGCGACAACTTCCGAGTCAACGGCGATTCGGCGAGCTCGCACCAGCGAGCGTCCTCGATCGCGATGGACGCCGGAGGCAGATTTATCGTGTCGTGGGAAGACGAGCGCGACCCGGACATCAATGTCTACTGCCGGGTGTACGACAGCCAGGGCAATGAGCGCGGCCCGAGCCTGAAACTCAACGACGACCCCGGGCCCGCCTCTCAGTACTACACGGCCGCGGCCGCAGGCCGTGACCGGTTCCTGGTCACTTGGACCGATGGCCGCAACGACTTCAACATCTACGGCCAACTGGTCGACACCCTGGGTATGGCGATCGGCTCCAACTTCGTGGTCAACAACGAACCGGGTGAACATCTGCGATGGTACTCGTACAGCGCGATGGACGACAGCAACCGGTCAATCACAGTCTGGCGGGACGGACGCCCGCCTGCCGGCTACAAGATCTATGGCCGGAGGTTCGACGGGTCGGGCAACCCTTTGGGCTCTGATTTCCAGGTACCCGAGAGCGTCGGCCCGCCGGCAATATTTGCGAGCGTGTCGGCAAACTCCTGGGGCCGGTTCGTGGTCTCGTGGATGGACTACAGGGATACCACTGACCGGAATCCGGACATCTACTGCCGGGTCTTCGGGAGCGACGGCAGCCCGCTGACGGGCGACATCCGTGTCGACACTGACGCCGGGGACTACTTCCAGGGCTACCCATCGTGCGCGATGGCCGAGGATGGCGGCTTCGCTGTCTGCTGGGAGGACACACGGCGCGAGGCGTACGACGTGTACCTGCAGTGGTTCGACTCGACCGGCGCAAAGCTGGGCGACAACGTGATCGTCAAGGACGGCCCGATCGAGGCAGAGTGCTATGGACCGACGTGCGCTTTCGGTCCTGACGGCAGGCTGGTCGTGGTCTTCAACGACGAGCGCAGTGAACCCGGCAGCCCGGATGTCTGGGGCCAGCTGTATCTGGCTGATCGGACGCCGCATGGTTCCAATACCCGGATCTGCAACCGCAAGCTGTTCCCGGGCAATGCGCGCTGGAACTACGGCAGCAGTGTGGCCGTGTCGGCCAACACGGTTGCATCGGCCTGGACCGACAACCGCAGGCACCTGGGCTGGGACATCTACGCCAAGCTGATGGACTGGGGGTTGGTCGGGATAGAGGAGATGCCGGCAGGCCAGGCTGCGGAGCGAATCCTGGTGCGGCCCACGGTCTCCAGCGGCCTGGTGCGGTTGCTGATACCCGGCGGCGATGTTCCTGTCAGAGTGCGGGTTTTCGACCCGGTCGGCAGACAGGTCCATGTCCAGGAACAGCCCCACCGAAGTGCCGAGCTCGATCTGAGAAACCTCAGCGCTGGAGTGTACGTCATTGCCGCGGAAAGACAGGACGGCACTTCTCTCGTTCGCCGCAAAGTCGTGCTGAGATAATGGTTGCCTGGTGAAGCTGCTGACACTGCTGACAGCGCTGTTTGCGGTCGTCTCTGCTGCGGAGCGGGCGCAGACCAGCCGCGGTCTGGCTACGCTGGCTTCTGCAGCGCTCCCGGGCGCAGGCCAGATGATGCTCGGGAACCGCGCACGCGGTGAAGCGCTGATGTGGGTCGATGCCGCGATCTGGGCCGTGTTCGGCGGGCTGTCATGGTTCGGGTCCAGCCGGGAGCAGGACGCGCGGCTGTGGGCGGCCCGCGATGCCGGGGCCGACCTGTCGGTCACCGACCTCGACTACTACAAGGCACTTGAGCGCTACGACAACGCGGACGAGCACAACGAGGACATCAGGCGCATCGCCCGGGACATGTTCCCCGGTGACCCGGGCCGACAGCACGAGTACTACCTTGAGAACGGCTACTTCGGCTTTCAGGCCTGGGACTGGACCAATGACTCGGCCCGGTTCGGCTACTGGGAGACGCGGCGGTCGGCCCGGTCCGCCACTCTGGCGGCCGGATTTGCGGCCGGGGGACTGCTGCTCAACCGCGCGGCCAGTGTCATCGACTGCGCATTCTTCGCCGGTTCGCGAAGGGCCGGCACCGAGGCCCGACTCGGTTTCGGCTCGGGCCCTGACCTCACGTCCATCGAGGTCCGCTACCGTTTCTGATACCCGGGTTCGCATCGACCATGCCTGACCCGCTACGCGTCGACTTCCTTGTCGTCGGTTCGGGCATCGCCGGTCTCTGGTTCGCTCTTCGGGTCGGCAAGACCGCGTCGGTCCTGATCCTGACCAAGAAGCAGGATACCGAGGCCGCGACCAACTACGCTCAGGGCGGCATCGCGGTCGCGGTTGCCGACAATGACTCGGCCGCACTCCACAGCAGAGACACTCTCGCGGCGGGTCTCGGTCTGGCCCACCCGGATGTGGCGGAGATGGTCACCTCTGCCGGACCGAGGCTGGTCCGGGAGTTGACCGAGGTCGGCGTGCGCTTCTCGACCTATCAGGATGCCGCGGGAAGGCGACATTTTGACCTCGGCCGCGAAGGCGGACACCACCGCAGGCGGATCCTGCACTCCGAAGACTTCACCGGTCTGGAAATCGAAAGGGGGCTGCTGGCTGCAGTGCGCGCGCAGACCGGAGTCACAATCAGTGAGCACCATTTTGCCCAGGAACTGGTGACCGATTCTCTGGGCCGGTGCAGAGGAGCCTGGGTGCTGGACACGGTGACCAAGAGAACCAGGGCGGTCCTGGCCGACGGTACCCTGCTCGCAGCCGGAGGCGTCGGCCAGGCCTACATCCATACCACCAATCCGCCGATCGCAACAGGCGACGGCATCGCGATGGGCTTCCGTGCCGGAGCACGGGTCGGGAATATGGAGTTCGTACAGTTTCACCCGACCTCGTTCTACGGACAGACATTGGCAGACAGGGCGTTTCTGATATCCGAGGCGCTGCGCGGTGAAGGTGCCGTCCTGACGACCAGGGACGGTTCATCGTTCATGGAGAAACACCACCCGGACGCATCGCTGGCTCCCCGCGATGCGGTCGCGCGGGCTGTGGACATCGAACTCAAGAGCAGGGGAGAGGACTACGTCCTGCTGGATGCCACTCACCTGGACCCTGATCGCACCCGGCAGCGGTTTCCCGGGATCTGGCGTCAGTGCAAGGAGTTCGGTATCGACATGACCCGTGAGCCCATCCCGGTTGTCCCGGCTGCACACTACGTGTGCGGCGGACTGGCTGTCGACTCGGACGCCAACACCTCGGTCCCGGGCTTGCTGGCTGCCGGCGAGTGCGCGTTCACCGGTCTGCACGGCGCGAACCGACTCGCGTCCAATTCCCTGCTTGAGGCACTGGTGTTCGCGGACCGGGCAGCAGCGAGTGTTCTGGGAAACCGCGCGGCCTCTGCTTCGGATTTCGTTCCTGGCGCGGCAACCTTCGAGCAAGCCTCCAAAGCTGACCTCGAACAAGCCGCAGCCACGCGAGAGACTCTGCGCAAGCTGATGTGGGACTTCGTAGGGATCGTGCGCTCAGACGTCGGGCTGCGCCGGGCCTGGGACCGGCTGTCAGAGCTGGAGGCCGAATCGACCAAGCTGTCGCGCGTCCTATCAGTTGCCTGCGCCGAAACACGCAACCTGGTCACCGCCGCAAGGCTGGTGGTGGCGTGCGCTCTGCGCAGACCTGAATCCAGGGGTCTGCATTTCAACCAGGACCACCCGGAAGCGCATGCAGAGCTCGAGAAGGACACCATTGTCACCAGTGAAGACATCCCTCAGTAGCAGGGCCGAGGCCTTGTTGGAGCGGTTCAGCAACTACCTGCTCGTCGAGCGCAGTCTGGTGGAGAAAACCGTGAGCGCCTACATGTCCGACGTGCGTCAGTTCTTCAGATCGAATCCGCTGACAGCGAAGAATCCGGCAGATGCTGACCCGGACTCGGTCAGGTCATTCATCAGGGGCCTGTCGGCTGCCGGACTCTCTGCCGGCACGGTATCACGTAAGTTGACCTCTATCAGAATGTTCTACGGCTTTCTGACAGCCGACCTCAGGCTGAACAAGGACCCGACCGTGAACGTCGAACTGCCGAAGAGACCCGCGCGGCTGCCCAGAGTCTTGACACCGGGAGACGTTGCCCGGATCATCCGTGCCGCGAAGGACAATCCGAATCGGTTCTGGGCGGCACGTGCCCGGGCAATGCTCGAGACGATGTACGGTTCAGGTCTGCGCGCGTCGGAGCTGCTCGGCCTCAGACTGGCTGACGTTTCGATTGAAGAGGGGTTCGTGCGAGTGATGGGCAAGCGGTCCAAGGAGCGGGTCGTGCCTATCGGGAGATTGGCGCTCGACTCAATAAGAGACTATCTGAACACAGCGCGGTCCCACTACCTGGGCAAGCGCACGAGCGAGTACCTGTTCCTGAGCAAACGAGGGAGACCGCTGTCAAGAATGAGCCTGCACAACATCCTCAAGCACTGCGTGGCAGCGTCCGGGATCAAGAAGCCTGTCACGCCCCACACGCTGCGCCACTCGTTCGCCACCCACCTGCTCGAAGGCGGAGCCGACCTCCGTTCGGTCCAGGAGATGCTGGGTCATGCCGACATCGCGACCACCCAGGTGTACGTGCACCTGGACTGGCACTACCTGCGCGATACCTACAAGACCTTCCATCCCCGCGGCTAGAATCCCGCAGTAGAGGACCGACGGTGACAGTTGTTCGGACCGGGCAGTCAGATGACGGCGACGCCGAAAGTCCCGCGCACGACCTTACCGACTACGCGGGCGTTCCTGATGCGCCTGACCAGCGCGGGTACGGATCTGGGCGGAGCGAGCAGCACCATGCCCATGCCCATGTTGAACGTGCGGTACATCTCGTCCTCAGGCACATTGCCGAGCTGCTGAATGAGCCGGAAGATGCGCTTCGGTCGCCAGGCCCTCTTGTGAACGACGACCGACACTTCGTCCGGGAGCAGGCGTTCCAGATTGTAGTAGAATCCGCCGCCGGTGATGTGGGCCACGCCGTGCAGCCTGTCAAGCAGCGGGAACACCTCGCTGAAGTACGACCGGTGCGGCTGGAGCAGTTCGGCGCCGAGCGGGCACCGCAGGCCTTTGACCTTGGAGCCCGGTTTCAGCCGCGCCTTGGAGAATAGCACTTTGCGGGCCAGTGAGTAGCCGTTGGTGTGCAGCCCGGACGAAGGCAGGCCGATGCAGACGTCACCAGGCTGAATCCGGGTCTTGTCGACCAGCTTCTTGCGCTCGGCCACTCCGACGACAAAACCCACCAGGTCGACGTCATCGGTCCGGTACCAGCCCGGCATGATCGCGGTCTCGCCGCCAACCAGGGCGCAGCCTGCCCTGCGGCACGCGCGCGCCAGCCCGGTCACCACCTGTTCGACGACGGCCCTGGGGAACTTGGACGCCGCCAGGTAGTCAAGGAAGAACAGGGGCCTCGCGCCCTGGCACAGGATGTCGTTGACGCAGTGATTGACGATGTCGGTGCCGACCGTGTCCCAGCGCCCGACCATTCTGGCGACCGTCAGCTTGGTGCCGACGCCGTCGCAGCTCGCGACCAGCACCGGGTCTTTGTAGCCCTTGAGCGAATAGAGGGAACCGAACAGCCCGACGTCGCTGATGACGTTGCTGTCGAACGTGGACTTCGCCAGCGGGCCGATGTACTTCTTCAGCGCCTCGGCTGCGTCCATGTCGACTCCGGCGTCCTTGTAGCGCATACTGAACTGTAGCTGTGGGCCTGCTGCTGTCAACGGGCGGCCGACCGCCCCACTCTCAACACCACTCCGTCCCGGGCCGTGTGGACAGGTTCCAGCGGCAGCATCAGGGACAGCTCCTCGAGGGAGTACAGGTAGGGCCGGTTCATGCCCTTGAACCAGACGATGTGGTCGTCAGGTTGGATGTCACCTTCGCGGTACATGGCTTCAGGGTCTTCGGACCTGCGCGGCGTGAACCGCGACTCCTGCTCGAGAAACAGGTACATGACCGCAGGGTCGTTGCTGAACACCGAACCGCGGACCGGATTCTGCCTCAGCCACGCGACCAGGGGTGAAAGTCGCGAGGCCAGTGCGTAGACGCCGACGCCCATATCCTTCAGCAACCTCGCCGTCCGCGCGCTCAAGTACAGAGGGTACAGCACCAGAAGCACGGCCAGAGCAGGAGCAAGGACACTGCCGCTCTTCGGCCCCTTCTGTTTGGGTTGCAGCCTGCATCCCAGAGCTTCCACCCCGGCCAGCACGACCACGACCACGGGCACGAATGCCGGGGAAAGAAGCCTGGGGGAGAGCTGGACCGACGCGACGAGCGACAGGACAACGAGCGCACTCAAGTACGTCCCTGCGAGCACTGCGGATGAGCGCACCGTCATTGTCGGTTCGGACCTGTCCTTTCTGGCTCTGCGTAGCGCGAGCGTGGCCAAGGCTGACAGCGCGGCGGCCAGCAGCAGTCCCGCAGCCCAGCCCAGGACCGGGTCATCTATCCTTGGGTAGAACCAGTTGCCGAGCACGTTCAGAGTCAGGCCCAGCTTGTCGACAAAAGACTGGGCGGCGAATACCCGCGTTCCTGTCAGGCTCGATGTGAGCATGTAGTTGCGGGCAAGCCAAGCACCGAGCGGGACGAGCGACGACAGGACCAACCCGATGACCCGGGCAAGCCGCCGCAAGAAAGCGCCTCGTTCCCACACCAGCACGGCCGTCCCGGCTGCAACGACGAGGGGAATCCCGGCGTATCGCTGCAGGCACAGCAGGGCCCCGAGCAACGCGCACAGTGCCAGCGTTTTGCCATCCCGGCGGGTCAGCAGCCTGGACAGCACCAGGATGTACATCACGGTCAGCAGACAGAACACCGCGTCGGAAAGGAGCTGGGCTGACACGAACTGGAGTGTGGGCGAAGTTGTCACCAGCACCGCACCAGCCACGATCACGACCCTGGACCTCAGTGCGCCGCGCAGCACATGAAACGCCGCGTACGCCATACCGCCCATCACCAACGCATGAACGTATCTGGCCAGAGCCAGCACATCGCGACTCACCAGCTCGAGCAGAGCGAGCAGGGCAGGGTAGAGCGGCGGCCAGCTTGTGAGCGGCGTACCGTCGAAACACACCGCCCCACGCCCAGCTACGAGGTTTCGGGCCGCGCTCAGGTAGCTCGCGGAGTCGGCATCAAGCCCGATGCCGTACCCGGAGGTGATGTACAGGTTGAGCAGCACCGCGGCAAGGCCGAACCCGGCAGGCAACGCGTACCGGAACAGGATATCACTGTCGGTCTGCTGTCGGTGCATCTTCGACTGCACGGACAAGCTGTAGCCGAATCGCGCCCAATGTCAATCGTACCGTGCCGTACGGGTCTGTCGGTCGACACGCAGATGTGGTTTAGTTTCTTTACAGGCTGCGATGTTTTGCTACTATCCACGATGGCAATCGACACGCCAGAGCGGCATCGGCCGCGAATCGAACCGGCAGCAAACCAAAGGAGGTAGTGTGAAGCACATCTGTGTGCTGGCAGTACTGCACGCGGTAGTAGCTGTGGCCCAGCCAGTGCCGATCGAGGCGGTCCCGGCAGACCCGGTGCCGGGTCTCGGCGCGTGCAAGGTCGTGCGGCCGAATGAATGGGTCGACCGGTCGGGCGAGCCCGGCCCGGTCTGGGAGATACTCGAAGGCATGGGGCAGCAGGACCGGTACAACGCGGTCATCAACTTCGACCTCGGGCTGGCGCAGCCGGAAGCATGGGCCGAAGCCCGAGCCGTCGAGCAACTCTGGAACACAGGCGACTACGAAGGTGCCATCGAGCGACTCCGTATGATCGGCATCTTCCACGACCCTTGCGATATCGACGTCGGGATGTCGTGGCGTGAACCGATACCCACCATCGTCGGGACCGACTGGGGCGACAATGTCCGGGTCGGGAACCGGGACTCGGTGTACGAAATCGAAATGGACCGCAACAACCGGACCGGCAACCTGTTCCTGGTAAGCGTCCGAGATACCGGGACGATGTCGGCAATCAACCTCTACATGTCGACCAACAACGGACAGGACTGGTCCGAGACCTACAACCGGGCGGTAAGCGTGGCATACATCAACGCCATCGGCGCGGCGTCGAACGGCGACTACGTCTACGTCGGCTACACCCGTGACCCGAACCAGACCCTGGGGCGGGTGATGTGCTTCAGGGCGGACAGCGGCACCCAGGTCAGGTTCCCGAACGACTCGTTCTTCCGCACGATGTTCCAGGCCGACCCGAACGACACGATAACCGAAATCGAAATGGCCTCGGCTGATGACGAGTTCCCGGCCTCGCGCCTCTACGCTGCCGGGTGCACCAAGGGCCGGAAGCTTCTGTGGGGCTGGACAGACAGCTCGGCATCCAACTGGCGCAACAACCCGCGGACCGCGGTCAGCTACTGCGACGGCGGGCTCGCACTCACCTACAACTACCACTTCCAGACCGGGAAGCCTTTTGTCTGGGCGACGTGGATATACAATCGCAACAACGACACAAACAACGTCGGGTTCGGACGCCTCACGGCTACGGACACAGTCTGGTATCGGTCTTGGTTCCACCCGGGATTCGACCCGACCTATACCAGCACGACCGTGGCATCCTGGGGAGACACCACCTGCATAGTCTACGTCCACGGCAGCGGCACCAAACGCTACCTGCGCCAGATCTATACCTATAACGCAGGGACGAGCTGGTCCGCGCGCAATCCGCTGGACACGACGACCGTGCGTGAACACCCGTTCATCAGTTCGAGGTACGGCCGTGGATTCCAGCTTGCCGCCCGCCAGTACACCGACACAACCGCGCGCGACCTGGTATTCAGTCGAACGACCTACGCCGCTCAGAGCTGGAGCACGCCCTGGGATATCAGCGACTATCGCCCGGCGCTTGCCGACCCGCAGGTGATGCTCGTATCTCCCGGCACCTACGGCTGCTCGTACATCAAGTGGTACGGCCGGCCCCAGGACTACTCCATCTGGTACAACCGCAGCGACTGGACCGGGGTCGAGGACGTCACCAAGCTGCACCCGCGGTTCGGGCTGCGAGCGACCTTTGGCCGCAACCGGGCGAGGCTCAAGTTCGACAATCCGCGACAGGGACCGGTTACGCTCAGGGTCTACGACCCGGCCGGCAGGCTGGTGAGCATGGAGACCCGGCGGCTCGGGCCCGGAGAACAGGAGCTGGATGTGAAGGTAGCGAGTTCGGGCGTGCACTTCGCAGTCGTAGACATCGACGGCAAGACCGAAACCGCCCGCCTGACCTTCGCACACTAGACAGGCCTCAGACTGCACGGGCGGTGGCGAATGCCACCGCCCGTTCGTTGTCGTGCGCCCAGCATGGGCGCTGGCTTGAGAGTGAGAGTCTCTATCACGGAGGTTGATTGCACCAACCGTTAGCCAAAG
>CP070680.1:774188-784100 GCA_020352555.1 Caldifarciminota bacterium
ATTGAACTACTCAGCCAGCGCGCCAGGAGGGATTCGAACCCCCGACCGTCGGATTAGAAATCCGATGCTCTATCCTGGCTGAGCTACTGGCGCGAACGGAAGCAGGGTTCCAGGGTCCAAGGGTTCCGGGATTCAAGTGATAGGACAGCCACTCGAACCCTTGGTGCGGAGCCTGCCGGACTGGGCGTCAGCCCTGACCCGGCAGAACCCTCGAATCCTCGGACCCTCTTCTAATCGGGGAGACTGGATTTGAACCAGCGACCCCCACGTCCCAAGCGTGGTGCGCTAACCAGGCTGCGCTACTCCCCGTGAACACAGCGGACTAAACTCTATCCCTGAATCAGAGATTGTCAAGACTTACCTTGCTTCCTGAGATAGGCGACGACCTTCTGCATCGCGCGCGCCCGGTGGCTGAGCCTGCGCTTGACGTCCAGCCCGAGCTCGCCGAAAGTCTTCGAGTTCCCGTCCGGTATGAACACCGGGTCGTACCCGAAACCGGCGTGCCCGCGCGCGTGGTGGGCAATGCGACCTTCGCACCTGCCGCTGAACGTGTGTGCCCTGCCCTTCGGATCCACCAGACATATCACGCACCTGAACCTCGCGGTCCGGTTCTCATCCGGCACGGCGATCATCCTGTCCAACAGCTTCTTCATCCGGTCCGTGTCGGACGCGTTGTCGCCTGCGTACCGGGCCGATTGCACGCCCGGCTCGCCTCCCAGCGCGTCGACCTCCAACCCTGAGTCGTCGGCCAGGGTCCACGTCCTGACCTTCTTGGCAACAGCCCTGGCCTTCTTGCGCGCATTCGCCTCGAACGTGTATCCATCCTCCGTCACTTCCTGGTCGAACCCCACGTCCGCGAGCCCGACTACTTCCCAGCCGTTGCCCTGGAGCAGGTCCCGCAGCTCAGTAACCTTGCCCGGATTCCGGCTCGCAACGACCAGCTTCACAGGTAGCCGCCTCCGTGCCTGCTTTCTCCCACCAGCTTGACCAGGGCCTTGATGTCGTCGAGCCGGTCCTTGTGCGCGACCAGCACCGCTTCCCCGGAACGGACGATGACCAGGTCTCGGCAACCGAGCACGGCCAGGAGCCCGGAGTCAGCATCCACGATGCAGCCTCTCATGTCCTTGCCCACGCACGTCCCGCGCACCACGTTGCCGACCTTGTCCTGCTTCATGTGCCGGGCCAGTGCCAGCCACGAACCGACGTCGTCCCAGTCGAAGGTCGCCCTGACCGCCGCGATGTTGCCTGCCTTTTCCATGATGGCGTAGTCCACCGAAATCGAAGGCGCATCCCGGTACACCTTGTTCAACACCCGCTTCTCGCTCTTGGTCCCGACCGCGTCCCTGAGCCTGAGCAAGGAACTGTGGAACTCCGGCATGTAGCGCTCGAACGCGGAGAAGATGACGTCCACCCGCCAGACGAACATCCCGCTGTTCCACAGGTAACTGCCGGCCTTGACATAGCGCCGGGCGGTCCTGGGATCCGGCTTCTCCCTGAACCCGAGCACCCTGAACGCCTGGATGCCCTTGCTGGTCAGCCTGTCCCCCACCTTGATGTAGCCGTACCCGGTATCCGGCCTGGACGGCGGAATCCCGAACGTGACCAGCAGTCCTTGCTGCGCCAGCTTTGCGGCCAGCCGGACACAGGCCAGCAGCTTGGCATGCTTTGTTATCAGGTGGTCTGCCGGCAGTACCACCATCGAAGCATCGGTGTCCCGGGCCGCGAGGTACGCGGCCGCCACGCCGATTGCGGGCGCGGTGTTGCGGCCCACCGGTTCCAGGATCAGGTTGGCTTTCCGGGTCTTCACCTGCTCGCGCATCACCCTCTCGTACTCGGCCGGGGCGATGAACACCTGGCGCTCGACCGGGCACAGCTTGAGCATCCGGTCGCTGGTCTGTCGGGTCAGCGACCGGTCGCCGAAGAGCCGGATGAACTGTTTCGGGCTGGTGCGCCGGCTCTTGGGCCAGAACCGCTCGCCCTTGCCCCCGCACATGATGACCGCATAGAGCTCACTCACCGCCACTCCCCTCTTCAGTCGGGTCAGCCGGCCTGTCGGCTGCGCTGCGCTCGGTGTCGCTCGAATCCGGTCCCTCAAGTCCGCACGGCCCGAAGTCCGCGTCCCGCAGAAACGCGCTGACTTCCATGGCTCCGACCTTGGTCTTGATGAGCACTGGTACCCGGTCGATGAACTCTTCGTCCCACATTCCAGAACTCACCGGGTATCCGCCCTGCACAACCGACGCGTCCGCCAGGTACACCGCGCCGAGCGGGGTCTTGTCCTCAGGGACCAGTTCCAGGCTCTCGAATCTGCCGGCCGGTGTCGAAACTTCGGTCCGCCTCGTTGCCCGGAACCAGGTGTCGTATTCCCTGCGGTCAGTGTGGGCATATACCGGGACCAGCTCCCCGGTATCCAGCGGCAGAGACCTGAACCAGTGCCACAGGGTCAAGAGGTCGCGGGCTTCCGGTTGCCTGAGCACGTAGACCTCCCCGTCAGAATAGAACACCCGGCTGGAATCGTAGTCGAAGTCCGCAGTCCACTCTCCCTGAAACCTGGACTCACGCGTGGTCTTGGCCGAGCGCATCGTGACCATGTCCCTGGCCCGGGCCCAGGATTCGATCTCGTACTCTGCCTTGAACACAAACCCGAGATTCAGCCCGAGCGTTGACCGGAAATGGTGACAGCCGGCATCCGCGATGGTGTCCGGGGCCAGTGTTTCGAGCACGAGCTGTCCGAGGGTGAATGGGCCGTACTTCACGTCGTATTCCAGCCTTTCGCCCGGGACCAGGCCTGCGGCGAGCAGCAGCAGTACGGCAACCATGCCGGAATCATAGGAGGGTCGACCGGCAAGTCAACAGCCTGGAGTTTGACAAACCCGGGCAGCAGGGCATGCTAGATGCCCTGAATCGAGAACCGTGTGGCGCACATCCGGCCCTCCGGCCGAAGGGAGCAACAGTGAAAGACAGCAGACGACTCGACAAGAAGACCCGGTGCGTGCACGCGGGCCAGCCTCACGAGGGCGCAGGCCCGGTAGTCACCCCGATCTACGCGACGTCGACTTTCCGTTTCCGCGATGCCCAGCACGGCGCCGACCTGTTCGCCGGCAAAGAAAAGGGCTACATCTACACCCGGATGCTCAACCCGACAGTGCTGGCGCTCGAGGATTGCCTGGCCGACCTGGAAGGCGGCGGGTTCGGTCTTGCCTGCGGCTCGGGCATGGCAGCGACCAACACTGCCATCGCGTCACTCTGCTCTGCCGGGGACCACGTCATCTGCTCCGAATCGGTCTACGGCCCGACCAACACCCTGCTGACTCGGCTCATGTCCAGGTTCGGGCTCGAAACCAGCATCGTCGACACCAGCATCCCGGCCGCGGTCGAAGCCGCGTTCAAAGACAACACCAGACTCCTGTTCGTCGAGACCCCGGGCAACCCCACTTTGGTGGTGTCCGACCTCAAGGCCATGGCCGACATCGCCCACCGGCATCAAGCCCTGCTGGTCGTGGACAACACCTTCATGAGCCCGGTCCTGCAGCGACCGATCGAGCACGGTGCCGACGTCGTAGTCCATTCCCTGACCAAGTTCCTCAACGGCCACGCCGATGTTGTCGGCGGCCTGATCGTGGTCAAAGACGAGCGCACCTACACCGAGTTCCGAGCCACCCTGAATCATCTCGGCGGAGTCCTGCCGCCGTTCGAGGCCTTCCTTGTCCACCGCGGGATCAAGACCCTGGCCATCAGGATGCAGCGCCACTGCGAGAACGCCCAGGCGATTGCCGAACATCTTGAACAGCACCCCAAGGTCGACTGGGTCAGGTTCCCGGGCCTGCCCAGCCACCCTCAATACGAGATCGCCCGGAGGCAGATGGACGGACCGGGCGGCATGATCAGCTTCGAGCTCAAAGCCGGAGTCGAAGCAGGCAGGAGGCTGATGGATTCGACCCGGGTCTGCGTGCTGGCCGTCAGCCTCGGCGGAGTCGAGACCCTGATCCAGCACCCGGCATCCATGACCCACGCCGGCATGGACAAGGAAACCCGGGAGCAGGCCGGCATCACCGACGGACTGGTCCGGCTCTCGGTCGGGATCGAGGATGTCGACGACATCATCTCCGACCTCGACCAGGCGCTCGACAAGTGCTAGCTGGCGGCGCAACGCCAGTTGCCTTGACACGTTCAACGGCCCGGCTAGAATTCCTCCATGCCGATAACTCCGCTTGACATAAGGAAGAAGACCTTCTCCAGCCAGCTCCGCGGCCTGTCCGTGCGCGAAGTCAAGACCTTCCTCGAGCTGGTCGCCAAGGAAATGGAGGAGCTGCGCAAGGAAAGGGGGCTGCTGGCCGAGAAAGTGGACGAGCTGGCCGCCCGGATCGAGAACTACGAGCGTACCGAGAAGCTGCTCAAGGAGACACTGGTCACAGCCCAGCAGACGTCGGAGCAGATGAAAGCCGCTGCCTCGGAGCAGTACAAGGCGCTGCGCTCCCAGGCCGAACACGAGGCCGGAGACCGCATCCGCAAGGCCGAGCAGGAGGCTGAAGCCGTGCTTCAGAAGGCACGCGAGCAGCTTCAGCGGGCCACCGCCGACATTCGCGAGCTCGAGACCCGCCAGGGCTCGCTGCTCGACCAGGTCGAGGCGGTCGGCCATTCCTGCATGATGCTTGTCGAGTCCTGGAAGTCCGGCATGCGGAAGGCGAAGCCGAAGTCGAAGCCCGCGCCTGAACCCCGCGCCTCTTCCGGCCAGGACATGCTCCTCCGCCTGGGACAGCAGCCCGAGACAGCAGAACCGGACACCCCCAGCGAGCCGGAGTCCGAGTACGTTGAAGAGGACTAGCGAGCAGGTCGCGGAGAGCTTCGCCGCTGTCCAGGCCCGCGCCGACCTACATCCTGAGGTCGGCATCATCCTCGGCACCGGCCTGGCTCAGCTCGTCGACCACGTGAAAGACCCGGTCGCCATACCCTACCACGATATCCCCCATTTCCCCGAACCCACGGTCGAGAGCCACCAAGGCCGCCTGGTTCTGGGCCGACTGGCAGACAAACCGGTCGTTGTGCTGCAGGGCAGGTTCCACTACTACGAAGGCTACGACCTCAGGATCGTCACCCATCCGGTCCGAGTAATCAAGGCGCTGGGCGCCTCGTCCCTGTTCGTCTCGAACGCTGCCGGCGGAGTCAATCCCCTCTACCGGACCGGCGACATCGTCGTCATCACCGACCACATCAACCTGACCGGCCTCAACCCGCTCATCGGACCGAACGAAGACGAGCTCGGCCCGCGTTTCCCTCACATGTACGACTGCTACGACTCGGCGCTGGTTGAACTGGCCATGGCAACCGCCCTCAAGCTCGGCATCCCGCTCCAGCGCGGAGTCTACTCCTGGGTGACCGGCCCGAACCTCGAGACCGGTGCCGAGTACCGCTACATGCGGCTCATCGGGTCGGACGTCATCGGTATGTCGACCGTGCCCGAGGTCATCGTCGCCCGCCACGCCGGTCTCCGTTGCCTCGGCTTCTCGGTCGTCACCGACATGGGCCTGCCCGACGCGATGGCTCCGGTGAACCTCGGCGACGTGCTCCGGGCCGCGGCAGAAGCCGAACCCAAGCTCACCAGGCTGATGCTCGGGATCCTGGAACAGGCCTAGCCCTTGCACCGCGTCCTGCCGCTCGTTCTCGCCGCACTGGTGACTGCCGGCTGCCCGAAACGTCAGCAACTCGTGGTTCCCGACACCGCCGAGCAGGCGCTCGTGCTCGCTCGAGGCTACCTGGGGGACCGGAGTTTCAGGCAAGCCGAGGAAGCCTTTACATTCCTCATCTTCAATTTCCCTGGCAGCCGCGCGGCGTCGGACGCCCAGTACTGGCTGGCCGAAACCTACTTCGTCAAAGAGGATTTCGTCCAGGCCCAGACCGAGTTCGATTTCTATCTCAAGAGCTTTCCGAACGGCAGCTTTCAGGAAGAAGCCGGCTACAAGCTCGGCCTCTCTTATCTCAGGTCAGCTCCCTCCGGGTCCAGGGACCAGTCGCGCACTGTCAAGGCGCGTGAGATCCTCGAGGACTTCCTGATGCTCTACCCGGAGTCCGAACTGGTCGCTGACGCCCGACAAGCGCTGGACGAGATACTGCGCCGGATGGCGGGCCGGGAATTCGAGATCGCCCGGCTCTACTACCGGGCGGGCGAGTACCGGTCTGCTCTGGTCTATTTCGTGCACATCACCGACCAGCTCCCGACCGAACGCTGGGACGAAACCGACCTGCTCAGGCTCGGCATCTGCTATGCCGAAACCGAACAGCCGGAACAGGCGCGACCGGTCTTCGAACAACTGGTCGATGGCGCCGAGGCGCCCGGCGTGGTCCAGCAGGCGCGCTCCCGCCTCGCAGAACTCAACTGACCGCCGTGCGCACCGGCGTGTTTGGCGGCGTCTTCGACCCACCCCACCTCGGCCACCTGCTCGTGGCCGGCGATGCCCGGCAGCGGCTGAGCCTCGAGCGGGTGCTCTTTGTGCCGACCTTTCATCCGCACCACAAGGCCGGCGCGGTCGCTGCCTTCGAGGACCGGCTGACCATGACCCGGCTGGCGGTGAAGCACTGGCCCGGGTTCGAAGTCAGCAACATCGAGAGGAAGCGGGACGGGCCGTCCTACACCGTTGACACCGTTGCCGCACTGCGCCGCGCCCGTCCCGGCGATTCGCTGTACCTCATCGTCGGAGCGGACCAGTACCGCGACATGAAGAACTGGCACCGTCCCCGCGAACTCGGCCGCCTGACCCGCATCGCGGTCATGGACCGGCCCGGCACGCGGCGACCAGGGGTCTTCAAGGAACACAGCCCGCGACGGGTCCGTTTCCTGCCCGTGGTCCAGGTTGACATCTGTTCACGCGATGTCCGGGACAGGCTTGCCAAGCGCGGGTCTGTCAGGTATATGTTACCGTCTGCAGTTTCAGGCTACATCGAAAGAAAACGTCTGTATCGCAATCCCAGACAGGAGGACTGATGTTCAGTATTGCGTTCGCTCAGGATGCCGCAGCACAGACCGCGCCGCAGCAGGGAGGCGGCGGCTTCAATTCGCTGCTCGGGTTCCTGCCGATAATCCTGATCTTCGTCGTGCTCTACTTCCTGATGATCATGCCCCAGCAGCGCCGCCAGAAGAAGCACAAACAGATGCTCGGAGCGCTCAAGCGCGGCGACCGCGTCGTCACGTCGTCAGGCATCCACGGCATCATCACCACGGTCCGGGAAGGGACCTTCCTGGTGAAGATCGCCGACAACACCGAAATCGAACTCGACAAGGGCTCGGTTTCCTACAAGGTGGGCGCCCAGCAGTAGCAGATGAGCCCGGATGCCAGCCCTGACGGCCGCGCGTGTCGGGTCGTCCTCTACGGCAACCCGGTCCTCCGCCGCAAGGCCGCTGTCATCGAGGATGTCGACAGCCGCATCCGTCGGTTCCTCGCCGACCTCAAGGCCACGATGCTGGTCAAGGAAGGACTGGGCCTGGCCGCGAACCAGATCGCCGTCCCGATGATGGCGTTCGCAATCGACCCTCGCGCAGCCGGCATCGACGCCCCACCCTATTGCGTGTTGAATCCCAGGATCGAGGCGGCCGAAGGGACGGTTGAGCGAGAGGAAGGCTGCCTGTCCCTCCCAGGGCTGTACGAGGTGCTGAACCGGCCGGAGAAGGTCGTGGTCACCGGAATCGACGAGCAGGGCAGGCCGGTTCGCATCGAGGTGGAAGGTACGCTCGCCCGGGCGTTCAGCCACGAGATCGACCATCTGAACGGCGTCCTGTTCATCGACCACATCGGCGAGACCAGGCGCAAGCTTCTCGCCGGCCCGCTTCGCGAGCTCGAGCAGCAGGAGGCGGCAGCTTGCGGTTAGTGTTTCTCGGGACCTCGGAGTTCGCCTGTCCTGCGCTAAGGGAGCTGGTCAGGGCCGGACACGACATCGCGGCTGTCGTCACCGCGCCTTCAAGGCGCGGCGGCCGGGGCAAGAAACCGCTCCGCTCGCCGGTGGAACAGGCCGCCGGGGAAATCGGCCTGCCGCTGCTCCGGCCCGAGGACCCGAACTCGGAAGATTTCGTAAGGGAGCTGTCCGGGCTGGGGCCCGAACTCGGCATCCTGGTCTCGTACGGCCACATCCTGCACGAGAAGCTGATGTCTGTCCCGCCGCGCGGATTCCTGAACCTCCACCCGTCGCTGCTGCCCGCTTACCGCGGCGCAGCCCCGATCCAGCGCGCATTGATGGACGGAGTCGGCACCACCGGTGTCTGCGTCATCCAGATGGCCCGCAAGGTCGACGCCGGCGACATCCTCGCCCGCCGGGCGGCATCGGTCGGCCCGGACGATACCGCCGGCGAACTGTCCGATCGCCTGGCCGAACTGGGTGCCGGCCTACTGGTCGACACAATCGGCAAGATTGGACGTGACGAAGTCTCGGGCGAGCAGCAGGACACAGCCGCGGTCACCCGGGCACCCAAGCTGACCGAGAAGGACCGCATCCTGGACTGGACTCTTCCGGCCGATGCGCTGCACAACAGGATAAGGGCGCTCTCTCCCAGCCCCGGAGCCTGGACATTGTTCCGGGGTGAACGGCTGCTGGTGTACCGGTCAAGGCCGGCTGCCGGCCCAACGCCAGCGCCGCCGGGTACGATACTGAGCGACCGGACCGGGCTCTGGGTCGCGACCGGAAGCGGAATCCTGGAGCTGCTGCAGGTCAAGCCCCAGGGCAGCAAGGTGCAGGACGGGCGCAGCTTCGTCAACGGCCGGCGCCCTGAGTCGAACGAGAAGCTGGAGACAGGCGGAACATAGCATGGCAGGACGAAGGACCAGAAAGAAGAAGACCTCGGGCTTGGGTCGGATTCTGCTCTGGCTGTTCGTCATCATTCCCGCGATCGTACTGGGGCTGCTTGCCCTGGCCAACTGGGTCGTGATGCCGATGATCGCCCGACACGGCACAGAAATGCCGGTGCCCGACATGGTCGGCATGGCGCGCAGCCTGGCCGAATCCACCATCACCGATGCCGGACTTCAGGTCGGCACGATCCGGACGGTCAGCGACACCGCGTATCCGCCCGAACACGTGGTGTTTCAGTACCCGCCTGCCGGCCGAAGGGTCAAGCCCGGACGTCTGGTCCACCTCGACGTCAGCCGCGGAGCCAACCGGGTATCGGTTCCTGACGTGGTCGGCATGTCGTTCTCACTGGCCAGGGCCCTGCTCGAAGAAGCCGGATTGATGGTCGCCGAGGTCGAATCCCTGCGCACCCCGAATCTCCCGGTCGACCAGGTGATCGCGGTCAGGCCTGCTCCGGGCACCGACGTCGCGAAAGGCGCTCCTCTCACCCTGGCGGTGTCCGCCCCGGTCGGCAAGTTTCCCATGCCCAACGTGCTCGGCATGGGCCTCGAGACCGCGTCGGGCATCATAGCGTCTCAGGGCCTGGTACTCGGCAGAGTCAAGCAGGCGCCCAGCGACGAGCCCGCCGGCCTGGTCCTGATCCAGTACCCGGAAGAAGGCATGCCGGTTGCTGACCGCGACTCTGTCCATCTTATCGTCGCGGTGCCGGTTGCGGACGCGGACTCCCAGCCGTGAAAGTCTCGGCGTCGATACTCGACTGCGACTTCCTTCGCCTGGCCGAGGAACTGACGGCGATTGAACAGGCCGGAGTCGACAGCATCCATCTCGATGTGATGGACGGGCACTTCGTGCCCAACCTGAGCTTCGGCACCCCGATCGGCAGCAAGCTGCGCAAAGCCACATCCCTGCCGCTCCACTCTCACCTGATGGTCGAGAGGCCCGAGCAGGTCATCGACATGTTCCTGCCGTTCTCAGACCTGGTCGTCTTCCATGTCGAGGCTGCCGAGGATCCCGGAACGTACATCCGGCACATCCACAAAGCCGGCAAGCAGGCCGGAATGTCGCTCAACCCTGACACCC
>CP070680.1:784200-793983 GCA_020352555.1 Caldifarciminota bacterium
GACGTAGACCTTGTTCGTCACCGGGTTCACCGCGACGGCACGGGGCCAGTCGCCTGCGGGCACGGTCAGGGCGTCGTTGGTCGCGCCGTCGATCACTGTCACGTTGTCGCTGTTGCGGTTCGCGACGTAGACCTTGTTGGTCACCGGGTTCACCGCGACGACATGGGGCTCGACGCCCGCGGCTACTATCAGGGTGTCGTTGGTCGCGCCGTCGATCACCGTCACGTTGTCGCTGTGCAGATTCGCGACGTAGACCTTGTTGGTCACCGGGTTCACCGCGACGGCATGGGGCGCGTCGCCCGCGGCTACTGTCGTAGTCACCCAGTCGGCCGTCGCCGTCCCGGCGAGCAGGACGGATAGAATGATTGTGAGGTCCTTCATGAACCCTCCCTCGGACTGGCGGCCCTTGGCCTGCCGCCCAGCTGGGCCGCCCTGGGAGCCGGACGGCGTGGATGGGGCTCCTCGAAGAGACAGACGCCGGTGGGCTGGAAGCCCCAAGTCATATACCACCGAATCCGCACCCTGTCAAGCCGGAGTACTCAACCTCCGGACCAGCCGGAGCGTAGCACGAACTGCAACGTGTCAACGTGCCTGAGAGGGGTCGAGTAGTATTACACTGCTTTGTGCCGCATTTGTGCCGCCCTCCCAGAGCGTTTCTGAAAGGACGGCACAGAATGCCGGTCTGGGAAAGGCCCTGCCTTGTGATACCTACATAGTGGGCCCGGTCCGGAAAGATTGTCCCAGGTTGGAGCGCAGGTCATGGCCCATGGCCGCGACCAACACCCAGCAGCCGCACTGATGCGCTCACCACTTCCCGCAAACCCAGCGTCCGGTCTTCGGCCTGTCAGCAGAGAGTAGTCAGAGATGGCCGCCTGGACATCGCGGAGCAGCGATTCTGCTTCCGCTCTGTCCAAGAACCTCTGAGTCAGAGCCTCCAGAATCTCACGGCATTTCGCAGTCAACTCATCCGTGCCGGCAATCTGCAAAGTGGTCCAGTGTGTCAGCTGAGTAATCGGCCGCGGCCAGCGTGAGCGCAGCAGGGCTACCACATGCTGCTAGAACTCCACGTTGACCAATCTCAAATCGACGGAAGGAGCGTGGCCTGTGGTCTGTCTGAACCCGAGAGCAGGCACCCCGACACTGAAGGCGCTGGACGAAACGACCGGCCCGCCCCGGGCGTTCCAGTTGTAGCCGATCACCGCGCCGGCCGGGGGCAGCAGGGCCGCTGCGACGTAGAGGGGCGTCGGCGTGGGAGCCGGCTTGGGCGCTTCTTCCAGTAGTTTCGCGCCCCAGGCAACTGTCAAAGCCAGGGGGGTCGCTGTGAGCGCCCCGACCAAAGTCGGTCCCAACCGGCCGTGTTCTCCCGACATCTTTCCTCCGACGTAGGCGCCAAGTCCGCAAAACAAAGGGTAACCCAGGCTACCGCCGACGACAGCGCCGCCGAAGGTCTTCCAGATGTCGGTGGACGGGTCGGCTATCTGGTCCATCAGGAACCCGAACACCCCGGCACAGACCGCGCCACCGATGATTGCCCCGGTCGCCTCGTTCATTATCGCGGCCGGCCTCAGGGCCATCGCATCAGCCTCAGGCAGAGTGTTCCCATCGCCTGCCCCGACCGGCAGGACCAGAAGTACCAGCAGGCCGCATACGCGCACCGGCATCACGGCTCCTGCCCGACGGCCCGGCTGATGAAATCGGTTATGACCTCTGCGTACCGCTCTCCCATCGTCTCGACGACATTGTCGTGTCCGGCTCCTTCGACCCACGCCACCACGAGCGTGGTGCCGCCCTTTTCCGCCGCCTCGACCAGGCGAAACGGATGGCGTTTCAGCAGCAGATAGTCGTCGTCCTTGCCGTGCATCAACAGCACCGGGCAATCGACTCGCCCGATGCGGGATTCGTTGTCGAAATCCAGCTCCGTCAGGTAGCTGGCCGGCAGGTCGAACACGGTTCCTTCCTTGGTGATGGCGCTGACCGACGCCGGTGCCGACACGAGTATGGCGCCCAGCGGGGTGAATGAGTCCGCGGCCAGGTAGGTCGTGATGAACGACCCCATCGACAACCCGTAGAAGACGATGCGTTCCGGATTGACGGCAGGCTGGTCCAAGACGTACTCAAGCGCCGTCCGGCCGTCAGCGTAGCAAGCCGGTCCGGAAGGGCTGCCGTCGCTCTTGCCGTAGCCCTGGTAGTCGATGATGAACACCCGGTAGCCCATTTCCCACAGCAGTTCGACCCGCCCCCAATAGCGGTTGATGTGGTGCGAGTTGCCGTGAAAATAGATGACGGTGGCGTCGTCCCTGGGTGTCCCTGTTGGCGGGTCGACCAAGAAGCCGAATATCCGGTTGCCGTCGGACGACACCAGCTCGACCTCACGGTACTTGTCAGGAGGAATGATGAAGTCGACGCTCCATTCGGGCCGCATGTCTTCCGGCCTCAGGTACTCGTCCGTGGTCCACGGCGAGAAAATGAAGCTGTCGAGCTTCAAGCAGCCCGGCGCCAGGCACATCCCAAGGACGACCAGGGTCCAGATTCTCCTACTCCACATACCACCCTCCGATGAGGCAGTTGATGCCGCCGACCAGGCCGAGCGCACCGTGGTTGGCTATTGTCAGCGGAAACGTGATGGCCCTGGGTTGGTTGTCCTCGTATGCCGCGTACCACCTCGTTTCGACATTGACCGAGAGGCGACGCGTGAGCCGGTATTCCTGTCCGACATACGGCGTGTAGGTCATGTAGAAGGAGGGACTGAGTTGGCACATGGTGTGGACTCCGGCATAGGCCACCGACCGCTTGCCCATGTATGCGGCCGTTATCTCGGCGGTGGGTAGCAGAGACCGACCGCCACCTCCGTCGAATTCGTAGAATCCGATTGCACCGGCCCCGACGCCGATACAGGGAACGAATCCCTTCTGTTTGATGAAGTGCCACGTGAGCCCCCCCTCCAGACCCGCGGTGCCGAACCCGGCAATGAGTGGATGGGTTCCGGCATACAGGCCCAGTTGGTCAGTGATGCCGTAGCGGTACCGGGCGACCACGTAGGGTATCGGCAGCTGCACGCCGCCGACATTGGCGAAAGGACCGCCGGCCGAGATACTCACGGAAGAACGGCCTCCGGCCATCGGCCAGATCGAAGCTACTGTTCCACAGCCGGAGGCGAAAGCAATGATGATGACTGCGGGGACAAGCAGGGCCCCAGTGGCTGAGTGTTTCATTTCCTCACTCTGCATCGTAGGTCGTGCTTTGGGAGATGTCAAGCGGTGAGAGTAGCCCGGCATGCCGCCCGGAAAGCGGTCCGGGGCTGGTACTTGTGTCACCTGCGCGATTCCGACCTCTCTTGCACAAGAAGACGTGGTTTGCGGCAGACCGGTATGAGGACGAATGACGTTTGCTCCGAAGCAGCGACGCCCGCCACCCAGACCCGGCTCATGCAGAGCCAGCCGCTACCCGCCCGGCTATCAACAGGACTCAGACCAGGGCCGTCGTGGCTCCTATCGCTGCAGCACCACCTTCGTGGTTGAGTTGCCTCCCTCCTGCCTGACGAAATACACCCCCGGCGCAACATGCCGGATGTCGTTCTCGCCCGGCTGCAGGGACATGACTGTGCGGCCGGAGATGTCGAGGAGGCCGCTGGGCGCTTCACGCCCGACGCCCGACGCCGAATGTAGAACCAACACATTGCGGACGATGGTAGACGACAACACCTGCCGGCGGGCCTTTTCGCGCGGGCCACCCACAATCCCGACCGGGGCATCCAGCCAGGGTTCGAAGTCTACGTAGTCGCTCACCGTGTCGCCACGGCCGGACGGGTTCGAGCCAGGATGGAACGGCCCGGTCGAATCGCCCCACCAGTTGTACTCAGCATCTACCACCACGGTCGGACTCTCGTTGAGCACGGCCAAGCCCTTGTTGCCGGTGATGTCGCTGTAGTGGACTTCAGGGTCAGCCCCGCCTGCGCAATATACTCCCTCGCCTTCGTTGTCGCTAATGGTACAGCTGTCGATGGTCGGCGAAGCCTCCGCGCAGTAGATTCCGCCACCCACGCCCTCTGTTTGCAGCTGGTTCAGGGTGATCGTGTTCCCCGATATGAGGGCGGTCGAACGCGACAATGCGATTCCGGCGCCCGCGCTTCCGACCGTCAACCACATACCTACGTTCTGGGTGATGAGATTGTTGGTGATGATGGGTGAGCAGTCGGCCACGCCGATGCCTCCGCCAGCTCCAAGGACCACGTTCTCACGGATGACGTTGCTGTCGATGACGCAGTCGGAAGAACTGCAGTGGATGCCGCCGCCGGACCCGAAGAGACCGTTGGACGCTATCGTGTTGCCGACGATTCTGGCGGCCGAGTGGCCGTCGCAGTAGATGCCTCCGCCCGCGCCACCGGGTCCGCCGGCGCCGTTGTCGGTGATTGTGTTGCGATACACGACTGGTACCGAGCTGTCCAGGCAGGCAATGCCTCCTCCGAACCCCGCACCCCCTGGGTTGATGTTGCCGGCGGAGTTGTTCGCGATGGTATCGTCAACGAGGATCGGCGACGACCTGCGGCAGTAGATCCCGCCACCGTACCCCGGGTTGGCGATTGCCCAATTGTCAAGGATGGCACAGTGAAAAATCGTCGGCGAGGACGGGTCGCAGCGGATTCCTCCCCCGGCTTCGGCATACCCGTTCGTGATTGTGAATCCGCTGATCACGGTCGTGGCGTCCAGCCCGGTAGCACATGTAATGACACTGCCGGCACTATCGCCGTCGATGATGGTCGTGTCCGGACCGTACTCGCCGATGAGCTTGATGCCCTGACAGTCGGGCCAGAATATGTTCTCGTAGTACGTCCCGGCGCCGACCAGCACGGTATCTCCGGTGCTGCAGCAAGAGTCCAGGCAGTCCTGTATGCAATTCAGGGTCGACTCCGGGTGCACGTAGAACACTGTCCCGTATGCGATTGTGGAAAAGACGACCGCGGCTGCTGCCGCGCGGAAACGGACATTGATGGACATTGCGCCTCCTCCCCCGGCATCCCTTACTCCGGGGCTTGTGGTTTGACTGCGGCTGTTGTCCCTCCGAAATGATGCTGCCGCATAGTAGGTGCATCTCCAACGCTTGTCAAACAGAAGCCCGACTGCCCGAGCGCCCGTTCATTCCCGCCCCACCCGGGTCCGCCAAGTCACGCAAGAGCTGGCCCTGGTAGATCCCGCTGCGTGGGCGTCCCGAGTCACTGTGCCGCAATTGTGCCGCCCTCCCAGCGCGTGTCCGAGAGGACGGCACAGAATACCTATGGCGGCAAGGACCTTACCTCACGCTGCCCGGCTGGCGGAGGTGGCCAGATTCGGACTGGCGGTGTCCTGATTCCCTGACGCCTGGCCGCGCCGCCCATTGACAGCCTTCTCTCGCTGCCGACCGCATTCAGCCACACCGTCAGAGGACGCAGTCGGTTGTCCCCGAAACCGCGGCTAGCGACTGACTACGAGGCGAGTGCGGGCCCTGCTTGGGCCGGTGGCGAGTTCAAGTTGATAGACGCCGGTCGGGACACCCGAAACCCCAAAGGAGAGTTGCCCCTTTCTGAGCTCGGCGCACCGGCTCCAGACAAGGCGGCCTGATACGTTCCAGAGCCTGACCCGGACGCTGCTGGATGGACTGCCGGGCCAGTGTGCGGTCACCCGGGCCTGTGCCAGGTTCGGCCATACGCGCACACCAGGACCCGGTGTCGCCCCGGTCGGCCTCTGCGCAATCCCGGTCGGGAACGAGTAGACGTAGCAGGCATCACCCTCGGTCCCGGCATAGAACATGACCCTGTCGGTCACCGCCGACTCGAGGCAGTTGACTCTGGCCCTGCCGAGCCCGCTGTTGAACGATGTCCAGCTCTGGCCCTCGTCTGTGGAAATGAGCACGCCTGGGCTGCCGCCGGCAAGGAGCGTGTCCGAGCTGCCCGGAAAGAATCGGACCGTTGCCAGCCCGTTTCCAGCCCCCATGTTCTGCCAGGTCGCCCCGACGTCGGTCGTTCGGAACAGGCCTCCCCGCGTAGCCGCGTAGACCCAGTCCGGATGCTCGGGATGAACCGCAAGACCGGTCACCGAGTCCGCGGGCGCGGTCGGGGTCTCGGTCCAGGTTCTCCCGAAATCGGTCGACACGTGCACCGAGCCCGAGCCGTTGACATCGCCCCCGACGTAGATCGTGCTTGAGCGCGACGGCGCGACAGCCAGGCTCCGTGCAACGCCGCTGTTGATGCCGGACAGCTCGCATCTGGTCCAGGTGTTGCCCGCGTCGGTGCTGTACGAGACGACCATCGGGTACCCGGACGTCCGGCCCCTGCCTCCGGCGAACACCAAGTCGACGCTGTCAGGGTGAACCAGGAGACACCCGCCGTCACGGAACTGGAGGTCTCTTGATGTCCAGGCGGCGCCGCCGTCGGTGCTCACATAGAGCGACGCGCCTGCTCAAGTCCAGCCTTCGAGCGCGTAGATGACATCCGGATCAGGCCCTACCCCGATTGCGCAGATGCTGTCGCTCGCCTCAAACGGCTCGCACCGGGTCCAGGAATCGGCGCCAGACGTTGACTTGTAGACCGCGCTCCCGCGCACCGCGGCGTAGATGTGGCTCGGGTCGCCTGAGCAGACCCCGATGCACGGGACCCTGACGCCGCCAGCCCTGGAAACGGTCGGGGCCCAGTTCGTGCCAGCATCCGACGTGCGGTATATCCCCTCGGTGCCGCATGCGTAGGCCCAGCGGCCCGAATCCCGGTGCGCTGCGAGACCACGGAACACCTTGAACCTCAGTCCAGGCACCGGTACAAACCAGGTCGCACCGCCGTCTGTGGTGACGTTCACCTCCTGGTGCGCGGCGTACCCCACGTCCGGTTCTGCCGGAGATAGCACCACTCTGCTGAACGGGACCATCTGGCTGGTCCTGGACCAGGATGCACCGCGGTTGGTGGTCCGGTAGACACCGGTGCTGCAGCCGGCAACAATGATATCCGGGTCCTCCTGGTGCTGGTCGAGCGACTGGACCACGGTCGCGGACGGCAGGCCGTTGTTGCAGAGTGTCCAGGTCTGCCCGCGGTTGGTCGTCTTGGCGATGACTCCTTTGGACCCTGCGATGTACACCGTGCCGGTATCCATCCGGCTCGCTAGGCAGGCGTATCCGGTCGAGTACCGTGACGTGTCGGCGGCGCGGCTCGACCAGGACACGCCGTAGTCGGTCGATATGAATAGCGTGACCCGGTCGTACCCGCCGACCCGACTCCTGCCGGCGACATACACCAGCCCCGGCGTGAACTGGTCACCGGCAACCACCTCTCCCCGGCCCGAGTTGGGCAATGTCACCGAACTCCACGTCGCCGCACCGTCGGTCGAGCGGTACAGACGGTACGAGCCGTTTGTCGCGTAGACCGTGTGGCCGTCGAACTGGTCACCGGCCATGGCCGTGATCACCCGCTCGTGAATCTGGCCCACCGAATCCCAATTCTGGCCGCCGTCCGTCGTCCGGAGCACGTTCGAACGGTAGTCAGGCGAATTGTCCATTGCAGCGTACCCGATGCTTGGGTTGGTCGGGGCCATCGCCATGGCCTGGATGTTGGCGGCCCTTGGCCCGACCTGGACCCATCCGGCGAGAGCCGTCGAGACCAGCGCAGCGACCGCCGGCACCATCACGACCTTGGGACTCATGTCTGTGACTCCGAAGCTAGTCTACGACCAGATTCCAGCTTTGTCAAGGCGAGGTAAACCCGGTTTGGGGAAGAAGGGCCCATCATGCTTCTCACCCAGACGGCTGAGCAGGGTGTTCTGGCAGGGCTGCCCCAAATTCCAGATCTCTCTCCCGGCGTCCTCTTCTCTATCCACCCTTCTCCGTCCGCAGGGTCCAGTCACGGAATGACCAGAGTTGTGGACATGGAGCGGGTCAAGAGCGACTTGGTCCGCCGACCTCAGCTGGATACCTGACAGAAACGGAACTTGCTCTGTGCCGCATTTGTGCTGCCCTCCCGGCGCGTTTCCAAGAGGACGGCGCAGAATGCCGGTCTTGTAGGAACTCTACCTTAAGACATTGGCTCATGGGCCGTGCAGGAGGCGCTCTGCCGCACAGGCGACAAGGGCCGTCCTCGGCTCGACCTGCGGCCACCGGATTGGGAATCAGGTAGGCTCCCAGAAGTCGTCGGGTGGAATCACCCAGCGCCTCCTTCTCCGCTTGACAACCGACCGTCATCCACCCTATCCTCAATCCGTGACAAGGCTGCTGCCCCCTCTCCTTCTTCCCTGCCTGCTGCTGGCGCAGACAACGTTCCAGCGCACATACGGCGGCGCGGACCCCGACTACGGCTACTCGCTGGTGCAGACCGCGGATGGCGGATACGTCATCGTCGGTCAAACCCATTCCTTCGGCGCCGGCGCCACGGACGCCTACCTGGTCAAGACCAACGCCTCCGGCGACACGATGTGGACCCGCACCTTCGGTGGCTCAGACTACGACGAAGGTTCCTCGGTGGCGCAGACCGCGGATGGCGGATACATCATCGCCGGCAACACCCAGTCCTTTGGCGCCGGCGACCGCGACGTCTGGGTCATCAAGACCGACGGAAACGGCGATTCCCTATGGACTCGGACACTCGGTGGAGCGGGCGACGAGTACGGCCTGGCGGTCGGGTGTACGGTGGACAGCGGCCACATCGTCGCTGGCTACACCAATTCCTTCGGGGCAGGCGGCTATGATATCTGGCTCATCAGAACCGACGCATCGGGTGATACGTTGTGGACACGCACATACGGTGACACCCTCTGGGAATTCGGACGCTCGGTACAGGAAACCGTAGACCGCGGCTTCATCATCGCCGGATACACCTACTCACTTCGTACCAGCGACTGCAACCTGCACCTGGTTAGGACGGACTCCCAAGGCGACACAATGTGGACCAGGTCCTACGGTGGACCAAGCGGCGACCGTGCGTACTCGGTCCTTCAGACGTCGGATGGCGGCTTCATCACAGCCGGATACACGGTCTCGTTCGGGGCGGGCTACGATGACGTGTGGCTCATCAAGACGGACGCTTCCGGCGATACCTCGTGGACCAGAACCTACGGCGGTTCTGACGGTGACGGCGGGCTTTCACTGAGCAAGACTACGGACAGCGGATACGTCATCGCCGGCTACGCTCGGTCGTTTGGCGCAGGTGGCAAAGACCTCTGGCTCATCAAGACCGATTCCGCCGGCGTCAGTGAGTGGGCCCGGACCTTCGGCGGCGAGGGCGGCGAACAGGGCCATTCGGTACAGCAGACCGCGGATGGCGGGTATGTCATAGCCGGCTACACCAGTTCCTTCGGCGCCGGTTCCTACGACATCTGGCTCATCAAGACCGACTCGGCAGGACAAGTCGCCATCGCCGAGACGCCGGAGCCGGAACAGGCGGAAACGATGAAGCCATCCCTGATGACACGTGCCCAACTACTGGCCGAGTTGCTGCACGACCCGGCCCTGTTCCTGTACGACGCATCCGGCGGCCGTATCCTCAATCCCGAATCCGGGGTTCTCTTTCTCCGCACCGCAACCTCGACCCGCAAGGTCATCATCGCCGACTGACCTGCGGCTCCTCCGCACATGGCCTTTGTGCCGCATTTGTGCCGTCCTGTCGGGATCGCTCCGGCAGGACGGCACAGGATGCCGGCTCTATAACAGACCTACCTTGAACTACTTAGGGAACGCGCCAGGAGGGATTCGAACCCCCGACCGTCGGATTAGAAATCCGATGCTCTATCCTGGCTGAGCTACTGGCGCGAACGGAAGCAGGGTTCCAGGGTCCAA
>CP070680.1:794083-798999 GCA_020352555.1 Caldifarciminota bacterium
CTGGATGTTCCAGACCTCAATGCCTGCCAAGCCGGTCGCACACCCTATGTACAGGAAGGAATCCCTGACAGCAGCTTGCGTGACGATGCCCATCGCCTGCGGCTCGGACAGGACCTCCGGGTTGTCCGGGTCTGCCATGTTGATGATGGCGACTTCGCTGCCAAGTGAGAGGAAGACGAGTGAGTCCTTGCCGGTCACCTCGACCGAAGGTCCTCTGCCGAACTTCCCGACAAGCCGGAGTCCGCTGGAGTCGGGGAAATCGGCAGGCGGCAGTGGCGTGTTCCAGCCCGGCATCTTCAGACCGCGCTCGCTGAGCCATCGGGAACGCAGCCGGGGAGGCTGCGTCAGGAGCGAATCGTGGATTGCCCAGAACTCCTCGAAACCGGGCTTTCGGGCAGCGCCGACCGCTGCCAGCCAAGCCAGCAGGAGCAGCAGCATAGCCCGCCCGCTCATGTCTCGATTCTAGGCTGGCGCTCCAAGCGCGCAAACGCAGTCCAGAGACAGCTCCACGTACGCCGGAGACGTCAGCGAGTCGAAGTTGACCGTCAACACCTCACTGACGCCCAGGGTCGGGTGCGCCTTGCCGGACCAGCTTGCCCGGACCGGGTCTACCGCGTAGGCACACATTGCCCCCGCAGCTGCACTCGCCGCGAGGGCTATCACTAGCATGGTCGCAGTGGTTTTCACTGCTACCTCCTATCGTTTGACGAGCTTCTCCACCTCTCTGCCGAAGCTGTACCGAAGCTCGATGAAGTACAGCCCCGGCTGAAGCCCGGTGAGGTCCACCTCGAAGGTAGCACCTCCGGGCTTGAATCTCTTCACGGTACGACCGAGCACGTCATGCACAATCGCGCTTTCGCACTCGAGTCCGGCCTGGACGACAACGCTTCCCTTGGTGGGGTTCGGGCGTAGCGCAACGGACTGCGTCTTGGGCCGAGCACCACCAAGTTCCTCGCTGATAGCCACTTGCGTGCTCTCAAGTACACAGACCCCTGCCTCGTAGCAGGCCGCATACAGGTACGGCGATGAGTACTCCAGCCTTCTGACCAGGTACGGCGGCGTCCAAGAAGCACCCGGCACCAACCGTAGGTCTCTGGGGTCGCTCACGTCCACGACCCAGACGCGTTCCCCGCCAACGTACGCCAGCGAGTCCACAACCACAACGTCATTCCACCAGAGCGTGTCGGTAAGGTGTAGCGAATCGAGAAGGCGCGGCATAGCTGGGTTTGCCATAGACAAGGCAATGAGTCCTGTGTATGGCCCAGCACCGTACAGAATGGTATCAACGATGTCCATTCCCGAGACCCGACTGCCATAGGCACCGGCAACGAACGGGGTGTTCGGGTCGGCTACGTTGACGCACTGCACACCATATGTGGCCGCGTAGGCAACGGTATCACCCAAGACCAGTTTGAGGGGCGTTCCCGGCAGATTGCAGCTCCCCACCAGCACCGGCTCGCGCGGCCGGGCAACGTTGAACACATGAAAGAAGTAAGCCTGGGCGACGTAGAGCAGGGAGTCGCTCAATACCATGTCCTGCGGCCAGTTGTGGCACGATTCCTGGGCAACCAGCGTAGGCTGGGATGGGTCGATCACGCTCAGGACTAGAAGGTGCCTGCGGCTAGGCTGGGCAGTCATCCCCATGAAGGCGAACGAGTCACGTGCTGTAGCCGAGAAGGTGGCTTTGGATCCGACAACGTCGTACAGGCCGAGTGTCCGTGGCTTGGAGGGGTCGTCCACATCAACGATCTGAAGCCCTGACAGGTCGTTTGCGACGTAGGCCCGACCCGCATCCACAGAGATGTCCAGTGACAGGCCCGCCTTGTAGCCAGACCACACCTCGGTGATTGCATTGACGTCATGGAGGTCCATGACTACCAGGCCTCCGTAGTCGTCCGCAAGATACCCGAAGCCGGACTCATGTGGAACGTGGGGGTCCCACTCAGTCGTACCCTCCGGGTCGAGGCTATCCCGCAGGACTGGGTGTGCGGTATCACTCACGTCGATGACAAACAGCGCCGAGTGCTCATACGTACACGAGAGGTAGGCGTAGCTTTCATCCACGTACAAGCCTCTCCCTCCGTAGCCTGGCACCAGACTGACCTCGCCGATGCTGCGCGGGTCGCTGACGTCGAGTATCGACATGTGGTCCGGCTGCGTGCCTGTGCAGAATAGGAGGTTGCGCCTTACCTGCATTGCGTAGTACGTGCCCCCGCGAGCGTTGACGCGGACGGGAGATCGCGGATTGCTGACGTCATAGACGTTCATCCCCCAACGGCCACCACAGAAGGCATGCCCGTTGGCTACAACCACGACGTCTCCTGAGTCAGTGACCGCGCCGAGTTGCTCGGGTTGGGCCAAGTTGGCTACTCTGTAGATGCGGAACGTGTCGCCGCCCAAGCAGTAGCAGAGTGTGTCCACCAGCGCCAAGTCGCCGATGACCGCGTCCATCGAGCCGAGCTCCTGCGGGTCTGCCGGGTCGGCGACTGAGTAGACCTGCGCGCCCCAGGACCCACAGGCCACGAACAGCAGCGTATCCCGCACCACGAGCTGACTGACCAGGCCCCGGGCATTGATCTGTCCGAGCATGCGGGGATGGGTCGAGTCAGAGATGCTCAGGATGCGCACGCCTGAGCCGGAGCCGAGGAACAAAAGCGAGTCCCGGCCGCACAACTCCCAGCTCGGACCCCAGGGCCAGCGTCCGATGCACCGAAGCCCTGTGCTGTCCAGCTTCCTGAATGTCGTGTAGTACGAGTCGTCGTACCCGCGTTCCCTCAGCCACGACGCCCGCATCTTCGGGTGGACCTGACTCAGACTGTCGCGCAACGCCGCATCGTCCTGCCACGACGGCAGGGCAGGTGCGCTCGCAAGGAAGACGAGCAGAAGAACGAGTATCCTCACCTGCGTCCTCTGCCCGATTGTCGGCTTGCCTCAGGCAACGTCAAGACCCAGTTCGACATCCACAGGACAGAAGCGAATCCCGAACTCGCAATCCCCGCCCAGCCCCGTCGCACCGCATCAGAACAGCGATGCCGTGATGGGCAGGTCGAAGTTGACCGTCAGAACCTCACTGACGTAGTAGCTTGGATGCGGCGGAAGGCGTGTCCAGCCGCTCATGGCTGCAGTGCGGGGCTCGACGTGGTACGCGGTCACCAGTGCCCAGGCCGCCACGCAACTCGCCAGAATTCCAATGCTTATGCTAGTCTTGTTCACTCAGACCTCCTATGGTCTGACTATCCTTAGAACCTCTGCCTTCTTGTTCTCCACCACCCCCACGAAGTACACTCCGGGTTCCAGCCCGGCGACGTTAAGTTCGATATCACCTCCTTGGGTTCTCGTGGCCTCAACAACGACTGCTCTGCCCACCGCATCGTGCACATCCACTGACGCAGCCTTGGCTGCCCCGATGAGCTGTACGCGACCGGCAGCAGGATTGGGCACAGCCCGAATCCGACCCGGACCAGCCTGCGCAGCAGCCCGCCGCTCGCCGACGCCCGTAGCGGTAGTCTCGTAGACCGCCACGCCTGCGTCCCATAGCGCCGCATACACATACGGGGCAGCGTAGTGTAGCCGGCGTACACCGTAGGGCGTCGAGATGTGGGCGACGTATCTCGGTTGGGCGGGGTCGTCCAGACCGTACATATCCACTCCTTGACTGGTACCAACAAACAAGAGGGATTCTGCCAGTGCGACATCCCAGGGCCACACGCTGGCCGGGACCGCAGCCAAACGACGAGGAGATGCTGGATTGGCCACGCTGTACACGAATAGCGTGTCGTAAGGGTATGGAATGTAGGCAAACGTATCCCTGACCGCGACACCCGTTGACGGATGGCCGCCGTTGCCGACGACCTGGGGGTTCGCAGGATTCGCTACGTTGACAATCTGTAAACTCGGGCCGCCTGCGACATAGGCCAATGTATCTTGCAGCGCCAGTCCGAAGTAAACCCCGTCATTGGTCACACAGCTCCCCACCAGCTCCGGCTCACGCGGCCGGGCAATGCTGACGACCTGGAAGCGGTAGCGCCCGGCAGTGTAGAGGAACGAGTCGCGAAGAACCATGTCGGCTGGAGACCCGATCGACCCGTTCACAGCCGCTACGACGGTCGGGTTCCGCGGGTCGCTGATGCTCACCGCTCGGAGCCGGGTCGGCTGCGGCGTCCACGGCATGTAGGCAAATGAGTCACGCGCAACCACCGACGCGGTCAGCTCCCACTGGCCGACGGTATCGAGAGCCGACAACTCCGTCGGGCACGAGGGGTCGGATACGTCAAGTATGCGCAGGCCGGCGACATCTTCGGCGACGCAGGCGATGTGACCTGTCACGGAGATGTCCACCGCCTGCCCTGCCGCCAGCATGGCAGTGTCCAACCTGGGGTTTCCTAGGGTCGAGATGTCAAAGACCTGCAATCCCTCAATCCTGTCGGCCACGAATGCCAGCCGCGCGGTGGTGTTCGCCCAGACGCCGTTGTTGTCGCCGAGGGTCGATGCATCGCCGACGAGCCCCGGATGTAGCGAATCCCGAATGCTCAGAATCTGGAACTCGTTGCCGCTGCCCGTGTAGTAGCCGGACAGGAACGCAAGCGAGTCTACAAGGTGGATGTCATAACCGCCAGCATCTGGCAGACGGCCAATACGGTGGATTGCGGCCGGGTTTGACACATCCAACACATCGAAGTCCAGTTCGCCGGGATTGCCGATGGTGACGAACGTCGCGCACAGAATGTCGCCCCGACCAGCAAGTCCCAGCGCGACCCCGGAATATGACCCGACGCGGCCGGGGTTGCGCGGGTCCGACACGTCAACCGCATAGAGACCCCAGCGCTGGGCCAGAAAGGCAGTGTTGTTGGTGACGGCGATGTAGTCCCCCGAATCACGACAGGCCCCGACCAGATATAGATTCCCCGGATCCGCAA
>CP070680.1:799099-806988 GCA_020352555.1 Caldifarciminota bacterium
ACGAGGTTGAGCAGTTGCGGGTCCATGCCATTGAGCTGAAGGCAAGGCAGGTGCTGAACTCGGCAGATGTGCCGAGCATGCTGTATGTCTTCTATCTCAATTATGCCCGAGAGCTGCACAAGCTGAGCAAGCGGTTTTCCGGGCCGTCGCTTGCGCGTGAGGCGAACGTGCTGCTTGAGAAGTGGGTGGCAAGGACGCTTGAGCGTACGGCGCTCGAACGTATCCGGGACCAGGCGTTCTCGGTCGGGGAGTAGCGGAGACCGGCAGGGCAGCCGGTTTCCAGACGCGGGCGGCCGAGCCGTTGGCCTGGGCGTTGGCCGTCGCGTCCTGGCGCGGGTCGGCCGGTGCATTGTCCAGTGCGTAGTCAAGAGGTCTGGCCCGGTGTTGCCCGAGGCGTGCCATTCGGGCAGCGCAGCCACGACCTGCAGGAGCCGACCGATTCTGTCAATACCCGGGTACGGCGTTTGTCCCGGGATTGAGCGGCCAAGGGGTCAAGGCGCCTGCGGCGGCGCAAAGCCATGTAGGCACTAGGTTTGCGCCCTTCGGCCGGTTGGAGAAGGGCCGGCAGCGGACAGGGGGCGCCGGGCTGGTCGGAATCACATATCTTCTTGACACAGAATAGCTTGCACCTATAATCGGCCGTGCACCCTCCCTCGGGGGTCCGGAGTCGTCTGGGCCTTCAGATCCTGTTCGATTTCAATGACATACTGGACGGGGTAGAATTCGCCCGGGAGCACGGTTTCGGCGTGCTGGAGATCAATCTTGGTAACATCAACTTCTCACGTCAGTTAGCCTCCAGGCGGCAGCGGGAGCGGATCCGGGCCGCTGCCCGCAAGGCGCGGGTCAAGCTGGCGGCGCACGCGGTCGAGGGGCCGTCGTTTTTCATACCGAGCAGGCGGGCGGTGAAGGCGGCGGTCGCAGACCTGAAGAAGACGATGGACCAGGCGGCAGAAGCCGGGATAAGCCGGGTCGTGATGCACCTCGGGTTCGAGATGTACTACGGCCATGACGGCAGTTCGAAGTTCCTGCACGAGGCGTTTCCAGAGTGGTTCGAGCGTTCGGTGACCGGTGCGCTTGACGAGCTCAAGCGGTACGCAAGGGGCAGGACGAGGCTCTGCATCGAGAACGTCGGCGGGTTCAGGTTCGGGTTCGTGCACCGGATACTGGACCGGCTGCTGGGCCAGAACCTCGGGCTCTGCTTTGACGTGGGACACGTCAATACCCTGTCTTCGGCGAAGCGGAGGAAGGAGCTGGCGTTCTTCCGCAGGCACAAGCGCCACATCCATCACAGCCACCTGCACGACAACCTCGGCACCAAGGACGAGCACCTGGCGATCGGCAAGGGCAACATCGACTTCCTGCCGATGTTCCGGCTGCTGGCCGACACGCCCGCCCTGCTGGTGTTCGAGGTCAGGCCCAAGGAGGCTGCGGTCGAATGCCTGGGCTATTTCGACCGGAGGATCGGGCCGAAGCTGTGAGCGATGCTTGCTCTGGTCACCGGGGCGAACGGTTTCATCGGCTCACACATCTGCGAGCTGCTGCTTTCGAAGGGGCACGAGGTCAGGGGCATGGTGAGGATGACGAGCGACCTTACCTGGATCCGCAAGCTTGACATGGAACTGGTGTGCGGAGACGTGCGCGACAGCGGCTCGATCGACAAGGCGGTCGACCGGGCCGACTGGGTGTTCCACGCCGCGGCCACGGTCCGGCCCAAGGACCCGGCAGACTACGAGCGGGTCAACTACGCCGGGGCCAAGACGATGGCCGAAAGCTGTGTCAGGGCAGGGGTGAAGCGGTTCGTGTTCCTCTCGAGCGCGGCAGCGGCCGGGCCTGCGGCCGGACCCGAGAGCCCGAAGACCGAGGGAGAGGAGTGCGCGCCGGTGAGCAGGTACGGACGGGGCAAGCTCAGGGGAGAGCGGGCGGTGCTCGAACTCAAGGACCGGCTGCACTCGGTGGTAGTGCGCTATCCGGCGGTGTACGGGCCGAGGGACCGGGACAGCCTGGTGCTGCTGCGGAACCTGAAGCGCGGGCTGCGGCCGGTGTTCGGCGGGAACTTCTCGGTGGTGCACGTCGAGGACGCGGCACAGGCCGCGGTGCTGGCGGCCGAAAGCGATGTCGAGTCAGGGTCGGTGTATTTCATATCGGACGGAGGCAGCTACACCTACGACCAGATGGCATCGGTCGCAGAGCGGGCGATTGGCGCACGCACGTTGAGAGTCAAGCTGCCGAAGTGGGCGGTCAGGGCCGCGGGTCAGGTGAGCGAATGGTTCAGCAGGGAAGGTGCGATATTCAACCGCGACAAGGCGGATGAGCTGACTCAGGAATGCTGGGTGTGCAGCCCGGCAAAGGCGCAGCAGGAGCTGGGTTTCAGGCCGAAGTTCGACCTGGAGCAAGGACTGGCAGAGACGATAGCCTGGTATCAAGAGAGGAGGTGGCTGTGAAGGCAAAGGCCGTGCTTGCCGCCCTTGAGCAGAGCTGCCAGGAGCGCGGGATCAAGCTGATCTACGACGACCTCCAGACCGAAGGGGGTCTGTGCCGTCTGCGCGACAACTACTACATCATCATCAACCGTCTGGCGTCGACCGAGACCAGGGTCAGGATCCTGCGCGATTCGCTGGGCAGGATGGGTGAAGTGGCCAGGGTCGTCGCACGACAGAAGCCGGTACGAGAACAGGAGGCGGTCGGACAGGAAATGGCAGAGGCACGGCTCGTGCCGCCTGCGGCGGACAACATCAAGGAAAACGACCGGGCCTAGGCCCGGCCGTTACCCAGAGCAGCAGCCCTAGACAATCTCTCTGAAGCTGGCCTTCGGCGCGTTGCAGACCGGGCAGGGGTCGGGCGCCTCGTCGTAGACGGTGTTGCCGCAGACCGGGCAGACGTAGACCCTGCGCTCGGGCAGGTCCTTGCCGCTTTCCAGCGATTCCAGCGCCCTGGTGTACAGGTCGTGGTGGACCTTCTCGACCGCCAGCGCGAACTTGAAGCTGGTTTCGGCAGGCTTGCTGCCTTCCTCCTGGGCCTTGGCCAGGAAGCCCGGGTACATGGTCATGAACTCGTGGTTCTCGCCCGAGACGGCGGCTTTGAGATTCTCCTTGGTATCCTTGACGCCTGCAAGAGCCCTGAGCAGGGCATGGGCGTGGACGGTTTCGGCTTCGGCCGCTGCCCGAAACAGCTTGGCCACCTGGGGGAAACCCTCCTGTTCGGCCTTGATGGCGAACGCCAGGTATCTGCGGTTGGCCTGGCTCTCACCGGCGAAAGCGTCTTCCAGGTTCTTGATGGTATTCGACATCTGGGCTCCTTTCACTACCTATGGTTTGACCCCGGTGCGCTGAATCGGTTTCAGGCGCGGAATGAGCTGCCGGCTACCTGTCCTCCAGCTGCTCGAGCAGGTCCAGGGCCTCGGGCCGGTCGTCGAGCACGAAGTCGGCCGGAAAGGTCGGGTCAGTGGTTGCGACCAGCTCGATCAACTGCTCACGCGCTTCCTGCCAGCGTTTCTGCTTGATGTACACCTTGGCAAGGTCGAGCCTGAGCACGGTGTATTCCGGGTCGATCTCCAGGCCGGCCTTGAGGTACTCCTCGGACTTTGCCAGGCTGCCGCCGAAGATCCCGGGCAGTTCGTAGTACAGAACGCCGTAGGCATCGTAGGCGGTGGTGTGGGCAGAGTCGAGTTCGAGCGCGAGGCTGAACGCCTTCTTGAGGCTCGGGACCATGAACAGCGAGTTCAGGACCCCGCGGGTCTGGCCGATCCGGCCCTGGGCAACGGCCCACCACATGTGGCCGTAGGGGTTCTTTGGGTTGAGCTCTTTCAGGGTGTCGGCAATCGACCTGGCCTTTTGGTAGTATGCGAACTTGTCCGATTTGGCTTCGGCATTGTCGCCTTTCTGCACGTGGATCCGCGACCACAGGTAGAGGCAGTGTTCGTGCGCCGGGTCCTGGGCCCGGCCCTGGGCAAGCAGGGAATAGGCCGAGTCGAGATGGCCTTCTTCGAGGTGCCGGTTGAAGAGCAGGTAGGCGGCCTGATCGCAGAGCGAGTCGGTGGGCAAGGCTCCGAGTGCGGCGGACAGAACAAGCAGCAGGGCAGAGGTCAGTTTCATCTATTGCTCCTGATACATCTTTTCGATCCGGTCTCGATAGGCGAGCGCGATCCTGGGACGGCGCATCTTGAGCGAAGGGGTCAAGAGGCCGTTCTCGACCGTGAACGGGTCTGGGAGCAGGCGGAACGCGCGCACCTGTTCGTACTTGGCGAAGTTTTCGAGCGCCCTGTCCATCTCCTGGCGAAAGAGCGAGACGACTTCAGGATGGCCGAGCAGCGCTTCGAAGTCCTGGGTCGGGATGCCTTTCTCGCGGGCGAATCCTTCGAGAACCAGGCGGCTGGGCACGATCAGGGCCGAAAGGAACGGCTTGCGGTCGCCGATGACCATCGCCTGCTCGACGTACTCGGAGCCGGAAATCGCCTGTTCGACCGGGACCGGCGGGATGTTCTTGCCGTAGGCGGTGACGATGAGCTCCTTGATCCGGCCGGTGATGATGAGGTTGCCGGCATTGTCGAAACGGCCCTGGTCGCCGGTGTGGAACCAGCCGTGCTTGTCGATGGCCTGGGCTGTCTCCTCAGGCTTGTTGAGGTAGCCTTTCATCACGTTCGGGCCCCGGACCAGGACTTCGTCGTTCTCGCCTATCCTGACTTCGACTCCGGGCAGGGGTCGGCCAACGGTTCCGACCTTGTTCTCGCCCGGCATCGCGGCACAGACAACAGGCGAGGTCTCGGTCAGGCCGTAGCCTTCGACCAGATCGAACTCGAGATTGCGGATGATGCGGGCAAGCCTGCGGTCAAGGGGCGCACCGCCGGACACTATGATCCGCACCCGGCCGCCGGCCAGGGCCCTGAGCTTCCGGACCACCAGCCGGCCCAGCAGCCAGTGCCTGAACCTGAGCCCGAGCGGCCAGGGTCTTCCCTTTGCTCTCAGTCGGGCGGTCCTGGAAAAGGTGCGCAGGGCCGCCAGCATCAGGCTCCGGCCCAGTGCCGAGCCGGTCGTGACCTTCTCGACAACGGCGTTGTAGACCTTTTCCAGTACCCGCGGCACAACAATGAGCAGGGTCGGCCTGACCGCCTGGACGTCGGCGCGGATCGTGTCGAGCGACTCGGCGTAAGCGATTGATGCGCCGGCGAGGAGCATTGTGTAGTAGCCGCAGGTGCGCTCGAACATGTGGCACAGGGGCAGGAAGGACACCAGCGTGTCCTTCTCGTTGATGCCGAAGCGCTCGATCGCACCGCGGACATTGGACAGGATGTTGCCGTGAGTCAGCATGGTGCCTTTGGGCTCGCCGGTGGTGCCCGAGGTGTAGACCACGGTGACGACGTCGTCGGCAGATGGAACGTGGGCCTTGCCCAGGTCAGGGTCCTGGGCAAGGGTTTTGGCCCCGGCTTTTCTCAGCGAGTCGAAGGAGAACAGCTCCTTGCCCGAACGGGTCTCGGTCTCGCGGCTGAAGAGCGTGACGATGTCCTTGAGCCCGGGGACTCGATCGAGTAGGTCGACCAGAGTGCTGAAAAGCTCGGGGGTTTCGACGACCAGGTGTCGGACTTCGGCGTCCCTGATGATGTAGCTGACCGCCTCGGAGGGCAGGGTGTGGTAGATCGGGACCACGACCGCGCCGAGCTTGATGATGGCGAGGTCGGCCACCACCCATTCGGGCCGGTTGTAGGAATAGATTGCGACCCGGTCGTCCTTCTTCACGCCGCGGCGCGCGAGTCCGGCTGCGACCTGGTCGACCGCCTCGGACAGTTGCCTGAAACTGATGCTCTGGTACCGGCCGTTTCTCTTGTGCATCAGCGCGGTGCGGCCTTGGTGCTGCCCGACCGCGCGCACGAAGTCCTGGTAGATTGTCTTCTCCATCAGATGACCCCCTGTTCGGTGCCGACCTTGGTGAGCCGGCCGGCAGCGAAGTTCAACTGCTCTTCGGTACGGGTCGCCATCAGGATGACTCTGATGATCGATATGCCTATCCGGACCGCGGGAAAGACCACGGGTCTGGCAGACGCCCCTTCTTGTTCCAGCCTGCCGGCAGCACGGCAGGCTTTTTCGTCGGCTTCTGTTCCGTTGAACCCGGCAAGCCGCTGTTCCAGTTCGAGCTGTGCGGGAGAGCTTCCGGTCAGCAGAGGGTGGCCGGCCGAGCCGGTTCCATGTTCCCGGATTGTCTCTGTCGCTGCCGCCTTGACCGCCGTGTGCACGGTCAGGCCAAGGCAGTTGTTGGACCCGAGGTTGACGAGTTCGCGTCCTTTGCGCCGGACCACCGGCGATGCGGCCGGGGCGATGGCGCGGGAATGGAAGAGGCCGTTCTGAGTTCTGGCGGCCTGGAGCGCGGCATCGAATAGCAGACATTTCTGGAACAGGTCCATTCAGTCTCCTGGTTGTGTTCTCGCCGGCGTCTGAACATAGTTGAGGGCGAAATGATGTCAAAGAGTGGCCGGGATGGCGGGCCGCGGGCACCCGGCGGCGCGGGACTCGGGACGCGCTTGACAGCATATAGCCGACTCCTACAATAGACCCTCGCAGGTGGGCATGGTCTTGCCGCAATGGCACTTAGGGAGCGGGTCAAGGGCCGGCCTGACTGAAGGTATTGAACGCCAAAGACATGAGGAGAAGGCGATGAAGAAAGCAGTGGCAGCGATGGCGCTCGCAGCGATGCTGTTCGCGTTTGCCGGCTGTCCGACGCAGGGTCAGAATGTCTCGGAACTCGAGGACCAGATCGAGCAGCAGACGCAGAAGATCGCCGAGCTCGAAACACAGGTTCAGACGCTCACCGCCGAGCGTGACTCGCTCCAGACCCAGCTGGACGAAGCGAAGAAGAAGTTGGAGCAGAGCATGAAGAAGGGCACATCGGGCGGCTCGTCCGGCGGCTCTTCGGGCGGGACAAGGCAGGCTCTGCCTCCGGAGAAGAAGGGCAAAGGCAAGTAGCAGCCAGATACAGGGAGGACTCCATGAAGAGACTCGCGTTTGTGGCAGCTCTGGCCCTTGTCGCAGTGGTGCTGAACACCGGCTGCGACGAGATCTTGGAGCTGGACAAGCCCGGCAACCTGACGTATGAAGCCACCGACAGCGGGAACAAGCTGAAGCTGGACTGGGAAGCTGTGACCGATGCGGCCGGATACCGGGTCAAGATCGACGGCGACACCGAAGAGACGAGCGATACCGAGTACACCGTCGACACTCCGGCGAAGACGATCGAAGTCACTGCGTACAACGGAGCGGTCGAGAGCGACCCGGTGACGGTCGATTGCGAGGCTGTCGTCACCGCCTCAATCGAGGTCTACGGCAAGAGCGACCCGAGTCCGGAACACCCGAGCGCGTTCGGTTTCACCAATGACGGCACGGCAGTTCCCTATGCCCTGTCCAACAGCGCCAACTGGCCGATGATCGACTACGTCATGGACGACTTGGTCAACGGCATGAACTTCAAGAGCCCGAACGGGTACGACCCCGTGTACAACAATGAGGACAACAGCGCGGTTGAAGCCGGCGGAACCGATTTCGACGCCGAGGTGCTGGCGCCGGACCAGGGCTGGAAGACCCAGCATTCCTGCGTTGAAGGCGCGGTGTACTACTTCTGGATCGACCCGAATGCGAACCTCTGGGACCTTGAGGACAATTTCGCCAAGGCCAAGGTCGTGTCGGTCGTCGACAAGAAAGTGACGCTGAAGCTGGCCTTTCAGACGATCCCGGGTCTGGGCTGGCTGGTCACCGACTAGTCACTGCAGGACATACTGCCCCGGGGAGCTTCGGCTCCCCGGGTGTGTTGTGCGCCCAGCATGGGCGCTGGCTTGAGAGTGAGAGTCTCTATCACGGAGGTTGATTGCACCAACCGTTAGCCAAAGGCAAGTGCGTCACCGCGAGGTG
>CP070680.1:807088-808985 GCA_020352555.1 Caldifarciminota bacterium
ACGTCGGTCATCTCGTTGCCGCGCTCGCCGCAGCCGACGAAGACAATGATCTGGGCGTCGGACCACTTTGCGAACTGGTGCTGGATGACGGTCTTCCCGGAACCGAAGGGACCGGGCACGCAGGCAGTCCCGCCTTTGGCTATCGGAAAGAACGCGTCAATCACCCGCTGTCCAGTGACAAGAGGTTGTGCGGGTTGCAGCTTCCGGGCGTACGGCCGTGCCTTGCGCACCGGCCAGCGCTGGATCATGTTGAGTTCCCGCTCACCGTCTGCGGTCTTGAGTACGGCAACCGTCTGCTCCACCGTGAACTCACCGTCCCTAATCTCTACTACTTCGCCCTCCACCCCGGGCGGCACCATCACTCTGTGCACAACGAGCACCGTCTCCTGTACTTCGCCTATCGTCGAGCCGGGTCCGACTTGGTCGCCACTGTTCACCAGCGGTTTGAACAGCCAGCGTTTGGTCCGATCCAAGGCGGGCACTTCCACGCCCCGTCCGATGAAATTTCCGGTCTTTGCCATGATGGCGCCCAAGGGTCGCTGAATACCGTCGTAGATAGACTCGAGTAACCCCGGCCCTAGTTCAACGCTCAAAGGCTCGAAGGTCGCGAAGACCGGATCTCCCGGTCCGATACCGCCGGTTTCTTCGTACACCTGGATTGACGCCCGGTCCCCGGCAAGATCGATTATCTCTCCAACCAGCCGTTGTTCGCCGACCTTGACAACGTCGTACATCTTGGAGCCCGACATGCCTTCTGCCACGACCAGAGGCCCGGACACCTTGATGATCCTTCCCGGCTTCTCTTCTCGACCTCTGGCTCCAGACCGTCCAGCCGCCTTCCGAACCATCAGAATCTCCTTGTCCTAGTCACCGGGGCCGCCGAAGATGTCCGCACCGACAGCCCGCTTTACCACTTCCTTGAGCCTTGCCACCGACTGTTGAGCCCCTCCGAGCGGTAGGGCTACAAGACACGGAGTGGCCGTTTTGCGATGTCTCTCAAGCAGGCTTCCCAGGAACGGGAACAAGTCCTCCGTGAAGAAAACCACCCTGTGGCCGCCTGCAACGATCCGCCCGACTTCATCAGCAACCCCTGGACCCGGCTCAACCGGAAAGACCGCCAACCCTGCAGCCTGGAAAGCTGTCACTACGTCCCGTCTGCCAACCACCGCTATTCTGGCCGTACCCTTGGGCGCGGGCTCCCTGCTATTGGTCTCAATCGACATAGGCCACCGTTTCCCGGCACAGGGATTCTTCCAGTCCGGCTTCCTTGGCAGCGTGGAGCTGCCTGAGGTTGGTAATCTCGTTCTCGCGGAAGAGGTAGTATGCGAACAGAGGTTCGTACCCGAACGTCATGTACCGGGATACGCGAAGATACTTCAACTCTCGCTCCCGGGAGAGTCTTTCCAGCCTCAGCATCGTGCCTTGACGAACGCCTGCAATGCCTTCCTCCGCCAGCCGCGCGTAGGGCGTCATCCGCAGCCGTCCAGGCACTGCATCCAGTTCCTCCTCCCAGATCTCAGCAAGTTGCGCCCGGGTCAGGGTCCCACCCGGCAGGAAAGCGACCTCGAAGGATGTCTTCTCTTCTCCGAGTGCTTTCACCCTCACGAACGTTCGCACGTTCTCCACGTCGGCGTGGACACCGAGGTAGCCGAGCACGAAGCTGCTGCCGTCGGCAAGTACAAGCTGTTCCGCCTGCTGGACGCGGTCCAGGGTTGCGTCCAACACAACTGGATCTCTCGTCCGTTCCGCGCCTGTCGCCCGAATCGCCCCCGCAACTGCATTTCGGACCACAACCGGCTCGGCACCGTCACGTACTGTTGCCAGGGCTTCGAGTTGGCCGACTGTCCAGTCGCCGTTGGGAAGTAGTCGCTCCGGGTCTGTCTCGTGTCCAGCAAGC
>CP070680.1:809085-810489 GCA_020352555.1 Caldifarciminota bacterium
ACCCTGGCCAGACACAATATCTTGGCCGGATGAGAAGGGAGGCTGTACGAAGAGCGCCGAAATCCGGGCCGTGTCCTGCGCGCTTGGCCGCCTCCTCGACATCTCGATGAATTCCCGGCCAGGTGGTGGCCGAGCCCAGTCAGATTCTGGTTCGCGGCACCCGAACACCGGAACGCCGCCGCATGTCCGAGGAGCCGGCAAGGTTGCCTGTCCGGCAAGCCCAAGGAGACCAGGATGAAGAAGGCGTTGGACTCGAATCTGCTCAGCCCGCTGCCGGTAGTACTGGTCGGATCGCTGGTCGATGGCCGACCGAACTTCCTGGTCATCGGCTACAGCGCGCCGTTCGACTTCGGGAAGCATCTCTTTTTCAGCATCTTCAAGGGGCGACATACCCTGAAGGGGATTCTCGAGCACAGGACATTCAGCGTCAACATCCCCTCGGTCGAACTCATCGAAGCGGTAGAAATCTGCGGCGGCAGATCGGGGCGAGACGTTGACAAGAGCGCCATTTTCAAGACTTTCCAGGGCGAGCTGAAGACCGCCCCGATGATCGAAGACTGTCCGATCAGCATCGAATGCACGGTTGCCCAGATGCTGGACTATGACCAGAACTACGGGGTGATCGGCCGGGTGGTGAAGTCCTACGTGGACGAAGCATGTTTGGTGGATGACAAACTCGACATGCGGCTGGCAAGACCGATTCTCTGGGCGACCGGCGGTGATTTCCATTACTATCGTCTCGGGGAGCGGATCGTCTCGGAAGGCCCGCGCCAGTAGGAAGCACCGAGCAGCCTGGTGGGCGATCAGGGATACCTGAGCCATCCGGTGACCCCGACTTCCCGGTCGCAGAGCGGGGCCGGGGATTCCGGGAGTCAGATGACAGGGTGCTTGGATCGCCCGGCTTTGACAGGCCGGGCGAATTCCGGTAATACTGGAACGCGATGACAGAAGCAGAAGTCCCGAGGGACCTGCCCGCCTGATGAAGAACGGCTTCGACAATCAGAAGTACCTCGACGAGCAGACCGCGGCAATCCATGAGCGCGTGGCAGAGTTCGGCACCAAGCTCTACCTCGAGCTCGGCGGCAAGCTGATCTTCGACTACCACGCGGCGCGCGTGCTGCCCGGGTTCGACCCCAACGTCAAGATGGAACTGCTGCGGCAGCTGCGGGACGAGGCCGACATCATCCTCTGCATCCACGCCGGCGACATCGAGCGCAGGAAGATCAGGGCGGACTTCGGCATCACCTACGACGCGGACGCGCTCAAGCTGATCGACGACCTGAAGGAGCAGGGGCTCTCGGTCACATCCGTGGTCATCACCCGGTTCGACAACCAGCCGGCAGCCACGGTGTTCAAGAACAAGCTGGGGCACCGGGGGGTCAGCGTCCACACCCACCGCTACAC
>CP070680.1:810589-811852 GCA_020352555.1 Caldifarciminota bacterium
CCGAGCTGGCCCGCTTCGCGCGGCTGTACGGCCGCACTCTGGATTTCTTCCTCGCTGCAGAGGCGCCGTCACCGGAACCCGTTGTGCGATGGCGCAGCCGCGGCGAACGGGCGGCGCGCCTTCGGGCCGAGCGGCGGTTTGTGCGGTTCTGCGAGGACTATGCCCGGCTCGAGAAGTTCGCCCGGGTCAAGCCTGGCGCGCTGCCGTCAGTCTGCGCCACCCGCCCGGTTGACTGGGCCGGTGTGGAGCGGCTCGCTGAGGAGACCCGCAAGGTCATGGAACTCGGCAGCCAGCCGGCACCAGCCCTCTGCAGCGTGCTCGAGGACCGTCATGGCGTGAAGGTGCTGATTGTGGACACGCAGGGCGGCGGTTCTTCTGCCTGCACAAAGGGCGACTTCGGTTTCGGGATTCTCGTCAATGCGGCGGATGCGCCTTGGCGACGGAACTTCGACATCGCGCACGAGCTCTACCATCTCCTGACCTGGGATGAGCCGCTGCCGCAGCCGGGCGAGGCTACAGACAAGCCGCTGGACGAGAAGTTCGCCGACTGCTTTGCCTCGGTGCTGCTGCTGCCCTCTGACCCGGTCCGGGACGAGTGCCGCCGCAGGATTCACGACGACCGGCTGACCCATGCCGACGTCGTCGCCATCGCCCGGGGATTCGGCGTGTCCACCGAGGCCCTGCTGTGGCGGCTGAAGAGCCTGCGTGTGATACCCAGGAGCGCGGTCGAGCAGGCTCTCACCGACGACAACCTCAAGCAGGCCGACCGGGACGAGCGCCGCGAAGATCACGACCGGCAGCAGGTTCGTCCCTCAGTGCGCTTCGTGTCGCTGGCGTTCGAATGTCTGCAGAACGGTACGCTCTCGCGCGGTGCGTTCGCACAGATGATGGGCATCCGCAGGGGCAGAGTCGGCGAGTTCTTGGCAGAGTACGGGCTGGACGAAACAGGGGATTTCTCTGGTCAGGTTGGTGCTGCTTGATGCCGATGTAGTAGTCCGGCTCTTCGAACTCGGCATCTGGGATAATCTGGTTAGGGTTGCCAGCGTGTCGATGGCTCGCACGGTACTCGACGAGGCTTTGTGCTGGGACGACCCTGAGACCATGGCACGCAAGCGCATCGCCCTTCAGCCCTACGTCGATGGCGGCCAGATCGACATCATCGACTGTGAGGCGACCGAACTCGACCCAGTCCGTGCCGTTAGCCCGCTCTTCGCCAGGCTGGACCAGGGCGAGATTGAATCGCTGGCCGTCATGTTGCGGCCC
>CP070680.1:811952-815560 GCA_020352555.1 Caldifarciminota bacterium
AGGGGCTGGAAGCGGTCCCGTGGGGATCACAGGGGCGGCAGAGCCGAGATTTGCCGTCCGAACAGCGTCAAAGAACACGTCCTCGACGTTGTTCCGCACCAGATCAATGAAGTACAGCGTGGTGTCACCCGGAGAGGTGTAGTCATCGCTGAAGTTGGTCGTCCGGTAGATCTTTCTGGCGACCGTGCCCTCCGGTCCCACCGGGATATCCAGCGCAATCGCGTGTCTGAAGCCCTGAGCGTTGGGCGGGAGGCTCCATGCAGCGGTAGCAAGGGGGCTGAGAGGCCCCTCAGAGCCAGTGTTGGTGATGAAGGACACCGACCACCCGAACAGGGCTTCCTTGTCGTAGTCCGTGCCGCTGGAGTTGACGGAGAAGCCAAGACCCCACCGTGCCCCATCGGTGATTGCGGTTGACTCTGAGAGCGTCCACAGCGTTGTACGACCACCACCCGGAGGTGCCGGGGTGATGAGAGGGCTGACGATCTCAAACGGGGTGTTCGGATGAGGCTCGACAGGGGCAGGCGGTCCCGAAAAGCCGAAGTCCCTGATGGTGAACGGGATCATGGACTGAGCGAACAACTCAGGGGTGTGCTGACCGAGCGGCCACGGCTGAACCAGCACGGGTCGATCTACACCGTTGGTGATCACCGTCCCGTAGGGCGTGTCAGTGTACCAAGAAGCCGCTTCAGTGGGCGTGGGCTGGTGTCGCCCTGTCGCCAGCGTCAGAAGCGTTGACGGCTCTCCAGAGGCTTCGTAGAGCAGGTACAGCGACCCGTCAGCCTCAAACATGGTGTGCTGACGTGCTCCACCCGCAAGACCCTGAGCAACATGGAGGCTGTAGATCGCTCCCATGTCGATGGGGCTGCTCATGGCAGACGTGAAGGGAAGCCAGCCTGTCTCGTTGGGGAAGTATTTCTCGTAGCCCAGCCGGGTTGACCATCCCCCGGTCTTCTTGTCCGAGATCAGGTTCAGAGCGATGCCAGCGTTCTCTGGCACCTGTGGCAGTCTGGTTTCTACACCGCCTGCGACCGGGACTTCGTAGACTTCTTGATTCATGGCGTAAACTTCAGCGTCCCGAAGGGATTGGTCATGTAGCGGTATCCGGCTGCCGGGGTGCCCTTGATGATCCTCCGAGGCACTTCACCGAGGTATTTAGCCTCTAAAGATCTGACCAAGAGAGCCTTCTTCCGCTCGTACACCTGACTGAGAGCAGGGTTGTCCACCTTCAGGGTCAACTGCTCCAGTGCCGCGTATGCAATCACTTGCGCGTATGCCGCTGGGATCAACGGGGAGTCTTGGTCTTCCTGCATCTTCTTGGGAGCCGTCAGCACCCTGACCGTGAGATCCTGATCAGCAGATGGATGAGGATACAGATTGATGGCTCGATATGCAGCAGACTGATTCCACTCGTATCGAATAGACTCACTCTGGAAGGGCTGACTCTCCAGCGTGTTCAGGCTGAGATCAGGCTTCAGAGTCATGCCACCCGGAGGAGGCACGGTGTCCACGCCGATTGCCAGTCCAAGACCCTGCTCGTCGTTGGCGTTCCTGACCCGCACGGGAGCAAGAATGTTGGCTTCAGGACAGGTGAAGTAGTACCTGCGGTACAGCCCGGTCTGACTGTTGAGGGCTTCCGGCGTAAACTCAAGCGTCTGAGTCGCCGTCAGGTTGAAGGTCGCCACCTTGCTGAGAGAAGACTCAAAGCCAGCGGACACTTCCGGTCTGTAGAGGCTGTAGGGCTGTGATCTCGGTCCCATGACGTTGACCATGTAGACGTTGATGGTGCGGGTGCCCTGACCCGCTCCAGCCACCACAGCGACCCCTCTGGGCACCGTGGGAGCAGGAATGTTCCGGCTCTCTGAAGGCAGGTATGCCTCGATGGTGCCAAGCAGTTCAGGGTCAAGTTCAACGTCGTCCCGTTCCCACTTGCTCAGGAAAAGTGACTTTCGCGGAATCCCGATGGTGGGATCGCTCACGTTCATCACGTTGGTTGAGTCAGCCGGGAGATACACCTCCCGCCACTGGAAGGTCACCGTGTAGGTGCCCGTCACCCCGTCGAAGTCCCGGTCAAGGACTGCCTGTCCAGCCGTGGTCATGTACCGGACTTCGTACTTCTGAGTGAAGGCTACGCCTGCCGCGCTGGTCTGAGGCACGAACATAGCCGCCAACTCAAACCGTGATCCCGGCAGGATGGGATCTGTGGACACCGGGAACACACCGATGGCGACTGCGCTGCCGTTGTTGAGGGCAACGTCGAAGGTCTGGTCGGTGCGGGTCTTGAGCGTCCGCTCTTTCTGAGCAAATGCCCAATGCCTGTCCGTGAGCAGCCGGGTCTGCGAATCGTTCAGCAGAGCAACCAACTGCTCACGGTAGTGCTCGTTGACGGGATCATAGTCAAGCAGGTTCCCGCAGAAGTCAATGAGATTACCGAGGTTCATACTTGAAGATCCCTATATAGGTAAGCCCCTTCCAGATCACCGTCCCTCCATACAGGGGAGAGGAACGGGCTGGAAGGGGCAGGAGGATGCCGTTCCTCAGAACCGCTTGAAGACCCACACGTCGCAGGTGTTCCCAGCGGCAGCAGCCTCAAGGCTCACACCGCAGGCGGGAGCGATATCAGCAGCAGCGATGGCGACAGCGCGACCAGCAGCGGTGTTGTCCACCACCAGCGGGACACCAGCAGCAGCGACAGCAGCAGCGACGTTGGCACCCTCCGCGTAGCCGGACACGACGACCCGGATCTGCTCGCCAGCGGCGACGGTATCCAGAGCCACACCGACGATGAGCGGGTTGCCCGTACCGAAGGTGTTGGCGTCGTTGGTGACCTTCAGGGCGCGATCTGCATCGGTAGCCCCGGTGTCGAACTGCACCCAATCACCAGCGGTGATCCCGGCAGAGGCGATGAAGGTTTCGATCTGGCGACGGTGGGAGGTCGCAGCCTCCTCACCTTCAGCAAGAAACTGAATGAGAGTCGAAGTAGCCATGTTTCTCAAGCCTCCGCGTTGAGGATGATGCCGTGAGAGGCGAGGTGACCAGTGCTCAACTGCATCCGGTTGAAGACCATCGAGCAGGACGTTGCGGTGCCGGGAACCGGAACCATGTCACTGATGGTCATGTAGCCATCGGTGTCAACGTACAACTGGAACTGGTCGGAGGACAGCGCGTAAGCACTGACCACATCACCAGCAGCATTGGTGTAGCCCAAGTTGCTGTCTACATACAGCCTCGCGCCGCGCCAGAGGCCGACGAGATCCTTGTCCAGACCCTCGCGGTTTGCAGCCGAGATGTACTGCACCTGAGACTGCTGCAAAGCATTGAAAGCCGTATAGAATCCAGGACTACAGAGCAGGATGTCGGGGCGCTGACCAGACGGGTTGTAGATCTGGCACTGGATCATCAGGTTGTCGATGTGCTCCAGAGCGAGGGTGCCCGTGGAGTCGAAGACCTGATTGTTCCAGTTGTTCGCGGCGAAGGTGGCCTTGCTCAGACCGCCGACAGTGTTGGTCTGAGTGCCGAAGGCTCCGCTCTCAAACCAGCCAGTCGTGGACGCTGCGAGGGTCGCGGTGCCCATGCCGTTGAGGGTCTGGAGGGTGGTCAGGACGCCGGAC
>CP070680.1:815660-822192 GCA_020352555.1 Caldifarciminota bacterium
CAGGCACGGGAGCGCGGAGTGACAACTGTCGACCTTGACGCCTCGCTGCCGTCCAAGCGGTTCTACGACTTTCTGGGGTACCAGGGTGACGAACTGGCGCGCATCCCGGTCGGCTCGGGCCGGTTCCTCGACTACTACCCGATGACCAAGACACTCGGCTGACCCGGATCTGAGCCCTGGTCGGCCCACTCTCGACGTTTCCCTCCAGCAGGTTGACTTCCAAGGGTCCGGTCCTATCTTGGCCGGTGAAGATTCCGGTGGCGACGATCAGGACCGAACGGCTGGTGCTTCGGCCCTTCCGGCTCGAGGATGCGATGCGGGTCCAGGAGCTGGCCGGCGACGCGGCGGTTGCCGAAATGACCGATGCGATTCCCCATCCGTATGAGGACGGCATGGCCGAGGAGTGGATTGCTGGCCTTCCGGCCGGCCGTGAGGCAGGCACAGGCCTGGCGCTGGCAATCTGCCTGAAGTCCGACGGTCCGGTCATCGGTGCGGTGTCGCTCGGGTCGATCCGGGCCGAACATCGGTGCGCGGTACTGGGCTACTGGATCGGCAGGCCGTACTGGAACAAGGGGTATTGCACCGAGGCAACGCGGGCGCTCGTCGAGTACGGGTTCCGGTCTTTGGGCCTGAACAGGGTCCAGGCGTACCACTTTGAGCCGAACCCGGCATCGGGCCGGGTGCTGGCGAAGATCGGGATGCGGCGTGAGGGCGTGCTGCGTCAGCACCTGCTGGTGCGCGGCCGGTTCCAGGACCTGGCTGCGTACGCCGTGCTCGCGTCCGAATTCGCGGACGCCCGGCCGGCTGACGGCTGACCGGTCGGGCTTCGACGGTCAAGGTCCCGGGCCGGCCGATGGGCAGTCTGTCGACCAGTCTGCCGTTCGCCGCAATCGCCAAGGCCTTGCTGAACGACTGGTCGTGCCCGGTCAGACACAGACAGCTGGTGATGAAGACCCTGGTGCCGAGCCTGCTCGCCTGCGGGATTGACTCTGTTCCAGGCCAAGGCTATCATGGACTGATGGGCATGATTGAAATAGCCGTATCCTAGAGCCGGTACCGGGAACTTCCCGGTATCCCGGCATCCGTTCCACAAACCGATAACCGAGTCAGATGAGTGCCGCAGCGGTGCGGCTGCAAGGATGGAGGATGGATGGTCAGGAAGAGGATACGGCTGGCCCAGAATTTCTTCCGGGACAGGAAACTGGTCAGGTCAGTGGTCAGGGCGAGCATGTTCGGGCAGGCGGACGTTGTCTACGAGGTCGGGCCAGGCGAGGGGATTGTTACGCGTGAGCTGGCCCGGTACGCGGGCCGGGTCGTTGCGATAGAGAAGGACCCTGTTCTCGCAGCCCGGCTGAGCCGGCGGTTCTGCCGTGTCCCGAACGTCAGCATCATCGCAGCTGACTTCACGAGGTACCGGATCCCAGTGCGCGGGTACCGGGTCTTTGCCAACCTGCCTTTCAACATCACTGCAAGGGTCATGAAAAGGATACTGTTCGGCTTGAACCCGCCGGACGAGGCCCATCTGGTGGTGCAGAAGGAGGCGGCTGAGAAGTTCTCCGGGCACAGAGCCAGGACCGAGGTGTCGGTGCTGGCCAGGCCGTGGTTCCTGGTCAGGACAGTGCGCGAGTTCCGCAGGACCGACTTTGAGCCGAGGCCCGGGGTAGACACCGTGCTGCTGCACATCGCGCAGCGGGCGCAGCCACTGGTCCGGTCGCAGCATGCCGGGGCGTACCGCAGGTTCGTGCGGCTTGGTTTCGAGGCGTGGAAGAAGGACCTGCGGACCGCATACAAGCGGGTGTTCACGTACCAGCAGTGGAAGCGGCTGTCGAGCAGGTTGTCGTTCCCGGTTCGGGCAAAGCCTTCGGAACTAGGCTTTGAGCAGTGGCTGGAGCTGTTCGAGTTCCTGCGGTCGCAGCATTGACATCCGTGTACTACTGTGCTACAAGAAGCCGAGGATCGTGGGCAGCAGGGGCAGTTTGTGGTCTACTCAAAGGAGGTAACGTGGCAGCCAAGGACAAGGCAAAAATACGCCGGATAATCAAGGAGACCAAGGGGCATGCCTTTCTGGCGACCGTTGACAGGCAGCAGCCGGCAATGCGGTCGATAGCGCCGATACTGGGCCCGGGCCTGACGATCTGGGTCGCCACCTACGCGAGTTCGCGCAAGGTGAGACAGATTCGGAAGAACCCGCGGGTGGCGTTGCAGTTCACGTCCCAGCCTGATGGACACAGACTCGTGCTGGTCCTGGGCCGGGCACGGATCGTCAGGGACATGGCCGAGAAGAAGCGGGCCTGGAAACTCGCGGGCTACGACATGTTCCAGTACTGGCCAGAAGGGCCGGGTGCGGCAGAGTACTGCCTGCTGCGCATCGTGCCGCGCAGGATCGAATGGCGGGAGGACTGGACCAGGACCAATGTCTATCGGCCGGGACCATGACCGGCCGCAGTGAATAGGGGGTGCTGTCAGCGGGTAGTACCTTGCAGGAGCTTATATGGTTGAAGACATCATCAAGATTGCGGCCCTGGTCATCGCCTGTTCGATGGTCGTGGTCTGGACGTGGTACTGGATAAAGGTCCTGGTCGAAATCAGCCGGTCGGACATGGACCTGGGGGAGAAGCGGAAATGGTGGTGGAGGGTGTTCGTGCTCCGCCTGCTCGGAATCCTGTGGTACCACGAGCATCTGAAGAAGACGCACAAGCGCTCAACCGGGCCGGTGACCCGGTGATTCCGGATTGATGATTGGCGATTGCGGATTCTGAGTTGCGGTATGAGCCGCGACCGGGGTTGAATTACCTTCGCGCAGGTTGACAGACACCGGCTTCGGCCGAAGACCATTGAGCCATTCGGCGACACCTGCGCAGGCGGTGCGGGAACGCCTGAGGGCAGGCCATGCCCGTGCCGCGGACCGCTGCCGAACAGCGGCGGCCATCAAGGCCGCATATTGAGCGCGCTCATCAAGAAGGCGTAGCGGTCGGCAGACTGCTCGATCTGGACCGTCTCGGTCGTCCCGCCGAAGTGTCCTGAGGCGCTTTCCACCAGCAGCAGTACCGGTCGTCCGTCCGGGTTTGCGGCCTGCATCCGTGCAGCCATCTTCCTGACGTGGCACGGGTCGGCCCGGAAGTCGTTCTCGCTGCCGAACAGCAGCAACGCAGGGTAATCGGTGCCCGGTTTGACGTTGGCGTACGGCGAATAGCCGGCGATATAGCGGAACTGGTCCGGGTCTTCGGCGGTTCCGTACTCGCCGGCCCACATCCCGGCCGGGCCGAACAGGTGGTAGCGCAGCATGTCGAGAATCGGCCGGTCCAGGACCACAGCCCGGAACAGTTCGGGCCGCTGCACTATCGCGGCCGCAACGGTGAGACCGCCGTTGCTGCCGCCGTAGGCCGCGAGGAGTTCTGGCCTTGTGTACTTCTCGGCCACGAGCCACTCGGCCGCTGCGATCAGGTCCTCGAACGTCTTCTGCCGGCCTGCCAGCTTGCCCGCTTCGTGCCATTGCCTGCCCTGTTCACCGCCTCCGCGGACATGGACCACTGCCAGCATCCCGCCGGATTCGAGCCAGGCCATGTGCGACGAGCTGTAGCCAGGAGTCATCGATACCCCGAACCCGCCGTAGGCGGTCAGCAACACGGGGGTGCTGCCGTCGCGCGGCGCATGTTTGGGCCGGGTGAGGAACATCGAGACCCGGGTGCTGTCCAGGGATTCGTACCAGACCAGTTCGGTGACGTAGCGGTCGGGTTCGATGTCGAGTTCGGGCTGGAAGAAGAGCTCGAGCGAGTCCGCAGCGAAGTTGTAGTAGAACTGGCTGCCAGGATAGGCGAACGAGGAGAAGGAGACCCGGACCTCGTCGACCAACCAGCTGCCGTCGACCGATGCGGTGCCGATCGCAGGCAGGCGCATCTCGCGCAGAAACCCGGCGTCAGGGTCGTGAATCCTGACCACGGTGTGGGCCTTGCGCTCGTAGACCAGGTAGATGCGGCCGCCGATGGTTGCGATGTTCACGAGCCGGGCGTCGGGGATTTCGGGCACGAATTCGCGCCAGTTCTCACGACCGGGCCGTTCCGGCGAGGTGACATAGACCATGCCCATCGGCGCACCGGAGTCGGTCATGATGAGCAGTGAGCTGTCGACGACCGCGCCGCCGTATGTCGCATCGAACCCGGTGGCGACAGGCAGCATCGGGCCTGGCGGGTCGAGGCGCTGGAGAAAGAGCTCGTTGACACGCGCCATGCTGGCCCGGACAAAGCCGGCGCACCGGCCGTCGTCGCTGACCTGGCAGATGTGGTAGTACTCGCGCACCGAGTCGTGTCCGAATACCTTCTCGTCCCGGTCAGCCGGGTCGCCGAGACGATGGAAGTAGACCGTGTACCAGTAGGCCTCGTCGCCCGCGGGCACGGTGCCCGGCCGCGGTGCCGCGGTGTAGTAGAACCCGGTGTTGCCGGGTACCCAGGAGACCCAGGACTGGCGCGCGCCCCGTAGCGTATCGGGCAGGAACTCGCCGTTCGCGGTCTCCATTATCCTGATCCGGGCGTCTTCGCTCCCGCTGCGGGCGAAGCCGAGCGCGACATACCGGCCGTCCCGCGACGGCGAGAAACTCAACAGTCTTTCCTCGAGTTCGAGCTCGTTCTCGTCGACGATGACCCGCGCCGGCAGGCTGTCGTGCTCCTGGACATACGATACCGGCTTCTCCTGGTCCGCGGCCCTGCGCCAGTGGAATCGCGCGTTGCCGTCAGGCACCCGGAACGGCATGCCCTGCCGGTCGTAGCGCCTGAGAGCAGCCAGCCGGGACAGCAGATACCTGCGCTGCGGCAGGGTGTCGAGAAAGGAGCGGGCCAGGCGGTTCTGGGCATTGGTCCATTCCCGGACCGAAGTGTCGGAACCGTCTTCGAGCCAGCGGTAGTTATCGATGACCACGGTGCCGTCGAGCGTGTCCGCGACCGGCAGGATCCTGGTGTCCGGGTATCCTGCGCTGCCCGCCGCAGCGCCAGGCGAGCCGGGCATGGACAGCAGGACTGCTATCGCCGCGGCTGTTGCCGCGCGGCCCTGGCGTGCTGGGTGGACTACTGACATGTCAGTCCTCCGTTCGTTCCCTGCGGCGCACGACTGCCGGCAACGACACTGGACGATTATTGTTTGCGCAATACTAAGACGACATCGCCGGCTGTCAACCTCCGGGCAGGGCGATGCTGCTGTGCCTGACAGCGGCTGCTGCGGCCGCCGCGCCGTGCCGGCTCCGGCTCCAGTTCGCTCACAACATCCGTTGCGCGCAGCTGGGCAGCGACAGCTCGGGCTGGGCATCGGGCGGCGCTGGCCCGCGTCTTTCCGGTTTCTTCCGGTAGGGCGGTTCGGAATGGATCCTGGTCGACACAGTCCGCGACCAGCTGATATATGACATCGCGACAACCGGCGGACAGGCCAGGGCGGCCTGAGACTCGGGTACCATCCTGCACATGGTGGCGGATTCGTGGGTTGTCGATTCGTTCGTGCCCAGTCCGGCCGAGGCGCCGCTGAACACGGTGACGTTCGGCTCTGCAGACGAAGGCTGGGCGTTCGGGTACACTCTTGCAGGGGCGGTGGTGGCGCCCCATTACCGCGACGACAGCGCCGGGGTCGCAGACCGCTCCGAGCCGGATGCTGTCAACCGGCTCAGGTGCCGGTCCAGCCTGCTCGTGCCCGGGTCCACGTTCGTGGTCGATGCCGGAAACAGGGACCGGTCGAGGTGTATGACAGTTCGGGCCGGCTGGGCGCAGCCAGTTGCCCGGTCCGGGTGCGGTCACATGGGACAGGCTGTCCCCGGACGGCAGCCGGCTGCCTTCAGGCTGATACTTGTTGCGCTGCGGTCCTGCTGCCGTGGCAGTGGTCCTGCCGGTCCCTTGACGACCGGGTCGTTTCGGCTACCATCGTGTGGCCGAAACGGCCGAAGGAGGCAGAATGAACCGTCATACAAGACCACTGCTGCTGGCCCTAGTGGTACCGATGCTGGCTCTGGGCCAGGAGCTTTGGCGATACAGCTACGGCATGACCGGGACCGAGGACGCGGGCGGGATCGCCTGCGGCCTGGACGGAAACATCTACGTCGCGGCCAGGTGCATGAACGCGACCAGCACCTGGGACTTCACGGTCATCAGCCTAGACCCGGAGGGCAATGAACGCTGGGTGTACCGGTACGACGGGCCGATGGGCCGCTGGGACGAAGCCACCTGCATCACCTGCTCGCCGGACGGCTACATCTATGCGGCCGGGTACAGCGAGGACAGCGCCACGATCTACGACATAACAGTGGTCTGTCTCGACACCAGCATGACCGAGCACTGGGTGTACCGGTACGATTGGCGAGCCGACTATGACCGGGCAGCGGACATCATCCTCGGGAACGACGGCAACCTGTACGTGACCGGCTCGGTTCAGGACCGCGACTCGACCGGCATCGACCTGCCGGTCATCAGCCTGGACCCGGACGGCAACGAGCGCTGGGTGTACATATACAGCGAGGCAGGCAACGGTGTGGAGAACGGGAGCAAGCTTCACCAGGGCC
>CP070680.1:822292-827443 GCA_020352555.1 Caldifarciminota bacterium
CGGTCGAAGCCGCCTTCCGGGCTGCCCAGCGCGGCCAGCGAAGTCGCGTACAGCTCTGCCGCGTTGTTGGCGGCAGTCGAATCCGGCGTGCGGGTCGTATCTACCGAATCTTTCTGTACTGACCACCCGAGTTCGGTGTTCCAGAGCAGGCCATCACAGTGCTCATGTGCCCTCATCACCGCCCGCATGTCAGCTCCATCCTGCTCCAGCAACGGCTCACTGAAGCCCCTCTTGTACTGGTACGGGTGCGCCGATACACCATCCCAGAATACGCCCGTAGTGCAGGTCCGGGTCGCCACCTGGTAGCAGGTGTCGACCCATGCCTTGCCCTTCACCTTGCTCATCCAGGGAATCGCTTCGCTCACCCGGCTGACCGCCCCGATGATTATCCGGTCATTCTCGTGGCCGTCGATGCTCCTTATTGTGTTGGCAGCAACTTCGCATAGCCGAACATAGAGCGAGCACATGTCGTGTGCGTTCGAGGACACCGTGTAGTGAGTGTCCGGCCTGCGCCACCAGCCGGTGTAGCCGGGCCAGGGGCTCGGGTAGGACGGCGACAGCGTGCAGCCTTCATTGGCTTCGTTCCAGATTTCCCATGTATGTATGCCTCCAATGTTGGTGCCCGTTAGCAGCTCGTCAGTATAGTCCACCACCGTGTCGACAAACCTGGCCCAGTGGTTCGCATGCGCGGAGGAGTCTGGATGGACCCACAGATTGCGTGGCGGGCAGTAGACGCAGGTGTCGACGAGGGTGTCGATGTAGAAGGTGTCGTTGGTGTACACAGTATCCTCGAAGGTATCGATGCGTGTGCTTGTCCATTTCGGGCACCGGACCAGGCAGGCGACAGGTTCTACGTCGGCAGTGTCCATGCAGGCAAGCTGTGTGTCGAGCTTCGCGAAGTAGAACGAGTCGAACCGGGGCTGAATCGAATCCCAGTGGATGTAGAAATTGCACCAGTCGACCTTGCCCTCCAACGAGTCTGCCCACTGACGGCGCAACGTGTCGTTGGGTGGCAGCACCGGCAGATTCATGCCCCAGTACGTCGAGTCGATGGGGTCCAAGACGCCGTATACCCGGCAGGCCAGCGCGGGGCGGTTCGGCTCGGGCGGCGGCTGGTAACTCCCGCCCGGGACTATCATCGAATCGTACTTCGTGCCCGCAAAGGCGTCGTAGTAGAATTGGATGGAGTCCGACCCCGACCGCGTCCAGCGGACCTCGACCTGCCGGCCCTTGATGAACGAATCGGGATGGATCACCTCGAGCGAACACGCTAGCCAGTGATGGGCCAACGGCGGGTCAACGTTCAGCTTCTCCGCCAGACTAACGACTCCGCCCGGGTAGGAGTAGATGTTGACGTTGTAAGCCCCGTCGCCACCGCGACTTCCGCAGAACAGCGAAGCCACGGCAGGCTCGTCGAAGTTGACCGTCAGCACCTCACTGACGTAGTTATTGGGCTCCAGCCATGGCGTCCATCCACTCCATGAGGCCTTTACCGGGTCCACCGAGTACCCTTGTACCAAGGCCGACGACACCGTCACAAGCAGCGTCACCAGCACCAGACATAGCGCTTTCATCTTGTCCTCCTATTGCTTCACGAGCTTTATGCTCGTAACCTTGCTACCCGTGTCTACTTCTATGAAGTAGACTCCAGACCCGATATGGCTCAGGTCCAGCCGCAACTGCCTCCTTTCTGTGGCAGGCGCCAATGACTCCTCCATCACCACCCGTCCTGCCACGTCTCGGACGGTGATACTCTCAATGCTTCTGTTCCCTGCTGCCAAGACGCAAGCCTCTTGAGCAGGGTTCGGGCAGACCGATGGCCCTGTAGGTTGCTCTACTGCCATCCGGTCGCCCTCTGATACTCCGACCGACTCAACCGCGTAGATGCTCACCCCGGCATCCCACATCGCTGTGTAGAAGTACGGCGCTGCGTAGACGACCCTCCGAGGACCGTAGGGCGTGGCCACCGCACCGCGCCGCTGCGGCTGGCTTGGGTCCTCCAGGCCAAACAGCTCCAGGCCGTTGAATGTCGCGACCGCCGCGGTCGTCTCGGCAAGCGCCACGTCCCAAGCATGGGTCTGCAGGGGAGCGTAGCCGAGCAGACGCAGTGCTGTCGGGTCTGCAGCGCTGAAGACCCGTAGCGTGTCGTAACCGTATGGGACGTACACGAAGGTATCCCGCACCGCGACCCCGGTCGCGCCGCCTACGGAGTTGCTGCTGACGACCGTCGGAGCATCTGGCCAAGCGACGTTGATGATCTGCAGTTGCCCACTCATCAGGTAGGCGAACGTATCCTGCACCGCCAGACCGAAGCGCACCCCGTCCTGCGTCACGCAGCTCCCCACCAGCACCGGCTCGCGCGGCCGGGCAACGTTGACGACCCAGAACCTTCGCATGGCCGCTACGTAGAGCAGGGTGTCACAGAGCGACAGGTCTTCCGGTAGGTTGACCCCATCACACCCGCCCGCCATCTCCGGCCGGGTGGAGTCGCCGACCCAGACTGACCGTAGGTATGGAGGTCGATTCCAGGCGGTGAAGACGAAGGAGTCCTGCAGAGCTACCGTGTGCGTAGCGGGTATCGCCAGCGTGCTGTCCACTGCGCCAATCTCACGTATCTGCGCCGGGCTGCTCGCGTCCAGGATCTTCACCCCGGACCAGTCGTCGGCGACGACAACCAGGCTACCTCGTACTGAAACGTCATGCGCCCACCCGGCATCAAGAAGAGCCGTATCCAGCACTGGGTCGTCGGGACGGCTAATGTCGAAGACCGCCAGCCCCTCGGCCCGGTCAGCTACGAAGGCGCGGCCCCCTGCGATGCAGGACCAGACTCCCTTGTTCTCTCCCGGCGTCGGAGCTTCCCCGATGAGCCTCGGATGCAGCGAATCGGCGATGCTCAGGACCTGAAACTCATGGCCCCCGGTGTAGTACCCTGATATGAACGCCAGCGTGTCCTCGAACTGCATATCATAGCCTCCGGTCCCGGTCAGCGACCCGAGCGGCGTCGGCGACGAAGGCGTCTGCACGTTGAGAATCGTAAAGCGAAGCTCGCCCGGGTTGTTCGGGTTGTCCGTCGTCGCACAGCAGATCGTATTCCGCGCCGCCACGCTGATGATATCCGTGCCCCAGGACGCGACGCGGTGCAGGTTTGCCGGGTCGCGCGCGTCCACTACGTACAGGCCCCAGCGGTCACCGATGTAGGCGTAGCCGTTGCAGACCGAGATCACGTACCCCGAGTCGCAGCAGGCTCCTAGGAAAACCGGATTCCCAACCTCGGCCACGCTGTACACCTTGAAGCTATCATCCGGACCGATGACGTAGGCTAGGGTATCCACCACGTCGAAGTCGTTGAGCGCGGTGTGCAGCCAGGAGAGCTGACGCGGGCTGCGCACATCGGCAATGTCCCAGATCTCAAGCCCGGCCGTGGAGCCGATATAGAGCAAGCTGTCGCGCACCGCCACGCGCTTCATCAGCCCCCCCGCATTCACGTCCGACAATACCTCAAGCTCCACGGTGTCAGTCCTGCTGAACCTCAGCAGGCTGACGCCCGAGCCTCTGGCTAAGGCCACCAGCGTGTCGGTCGGCGTTGCACAACCGTCCACGTCGTAGGAGGGACCAAAGCTCCAGCGACCGATGCACCTGAGTCCGCTGTCCTGGGGAATGACGCACCCCTGCCAGTACTCGTCCCTGATGCCCCGCTCCTTGAGCCACGACGCTCGCAGCCGCGGGTGTACCTGGCTCAGACTGTCGCGCAACGCCGCATCGTCCTGCCACGACGGCAGGGCAGGTGCGCTCGCAAGGAAGACGAGCAGAAGAACGAGCATCCTCACAAGTGTCCTCTGCCCAATTGTCGGCTTGACTCAGACAACGTCAAGACCTGATTCGATGTCGCCCGGGTACGTCAGAATGCTGACCTGATAGTCGCCGCCCGCCCCGGAAGCCCCACAGAACAGCGCCGCCGTTATGGGCAGGTCGAAGTTGACCGTCAAAACCTCGCCGACGCCGCCATACTGGGGATCGCCCCAGACCTTGCCCGACCAAGCCGCCATCACTGGTTCCACAGAATACGCTTGCATCAATGAGTACGCAGGCATCGTGATGGCCGCTGCAAACAGCAGCATTCTGACCATCTTCATTTCTTCCTCCTACCGCTTGATAACCTTCCCGACAGATCCCTGGGAAAAGGAAGGACGCTTGAGCCATCTGATTGCACCCGCGAGGACGCAGAGCCCGCATTTACACGTTTTCGATTCTGGTACAGGGGCAACTTCCTCACTGGATTCCCGCCACGGAAAGGCCTAGGCCGTCCTGGGCAGAGCCCTCTGGAGAGCATTGGTGACAACAGCCGAATGGCGTTCATACCGCTGTCCTTGTCGCCTTCAGTATGATGCCTCGGCTGACAGTTGTCAATGGGTGTCTGCCGGCAGGATGCGGTCCGGCATGCGACCTGCCAGGTGACTTGGGGAGCGTATCAGGAAGTGACTTGGAGAGCGGCAAGGGAAGTGACGAGGAGAATGCCTTGGGGAGCGTCCTGGGAAGTATCTCGGGAAGTGCCTCTGGGAGCGTCTTGGGAAGCGTCCGGGACTGTGCTTCAGAAGGTGTATCGAGGAGTGGCTGGGCAGATGCCTGGCAGAGTGGATTGGGAAGTGGCTGCAGGAGCGGCTCGGGCTGTGGCTTCGGAAGTGACTTCAGGAGTGGCCTGGACTGTGACTTCCAGAGTGACTCTCATCATGACCCTGGAAACCACCCAGGAAGCGGGGGGGTGAGAGTCGTTTTCAGACCCGCGATTCTGCCGCGAAATCATTAGTATTGTGGATATATAGGGGTAAGAGAGGCTTCTGAGCGGCCGAAGGCCGACCCAGGGCTATGTTGACTACTGGGTCAACATAGCTAGGCTGATATGTGGTAGAGCGAGCTGCAATCCAGGTTCTGCCGCCAGCCGCCGCTCTCGGCATCCGCCTGCGGGAAATCAGGCAGAAGGCCAAGCTGAGCCAGGCTGAAGCAGCCAGGCGGATGGGGCATGGTTCTGCAGGGTATCGCAGCCTGGTGTGCAGGCTGGAGAAAGGCAAGGTCAGCCGTCCGGGCGTTGCCCTGGTGACCAAGTACCTGACCGCGTGCGGCGCAAGCCTGTCAGACATCGAGGACCTGATGCCC
>CP070680.1:827543-832176 GCA_020352555.1 Caldifarciminota bacterium
CCTCCGCTGACCGAAGCCCGCCTTCAGCCACTCGGTCGCTTGGTCACCCTGTCTCTCTTGTCGTCTTGACACCTCGCCGTTCCTGACCCACACTGAGTCATGTGCGCACCCCGGGTTCTTGAGCAGGACCGGAGTGAAACCCTGACACAAGCGCCCCAGTGGACCGAGCAGGAGCTGCGCATCGTCGACCGCCATGCGCGGAGAGTGGTCAGCGGCAGGTACTCGCACGCAAAGGCTGCTGTGCCCAGATGCCGGGCCGAACTCAAACGTTTCTGTGACCGTACCCCTGGGGCCGTGCACCACGCCCTGCTCCTGCGTGCCCGTATGCTGGGTCGGCCCAGGATCCTGGTCCGGTGGACAACCGCGGAGAAGAACCTGCTGGACCGGTTCGCCCAGGCGGTCGCTGACGGACGGATAGAAACCGCGCGAGAGGCCGGACGCCAATGTCAGGAGGCGACGCGCCGTCTGCACCGGCGCTGGCCCGCACGCTATGCCGGCGTGCCGGACCGCTCGGTATACACGATCCAGCACGAAATCTGGCCCAGGGTCGCCAGGCTCGGGCTCCGCTGGTTCAACTCGCACTGGTCCAGCCAGGAGCGCGGGCTGGTGGACCGCTACGCCCGGCTGGCGATAGCTCACCGCTACCCGGACACACGGGCCGCGGCAAGGGCGTGCTGCAAAGCCATCAACCGCCTGCATGATTCCCAGGACCGACGCCGGACCGGCCGCTGCCGGCCGGTACTGGTGCGGACCCTGGGCGCTGTCTACGACCAGGTCTTCGACCGTACGCGCGAACTGGCGCCGCATCGGCTTCCCCATCGTCGCTGGACCGCTGCCGAAATCAGGGTGGCCAAGCGCTGGGCCCGGAAGTACGCCCGTCATCTGCGCGGCAGGCTGCGCATGAACCGCAGCACCATGGCGCAGCTGATGCAGGCCGAGCTCGACCGCAAGGGCTACTACCGGACAGTTCCGGCATGCGCCCACGAGATAATAAGGCGGTACCGGCTGATGACGGCCCCGCGCGGCCAACCACAGCCAACAGCTCACCGCTGACCGCTCACAGCCGACTGCCTCCAGCCGGTTCTTCACTCGAACCCTGAGACCATGCCCTCGGTGCAAGCCTGCCGGTCCTCTGGCAGAATCCTCTTCTCCCCACTCGGCCACTTGGTCTCTTTGTCACTCGGTCACCCCTTCTTCCCTATTGACATCCAGGCCAGTGGCTGTAACATACTACGTTGGTTGTGGAAGGACCTCACTCCCAACACATAGAAAGAAGAGAAAGGTCCTGAGTAACTGCTTGTGTTCGATTACTGGCCTATGTGTCCGGACCGTTTCAATACTGGCCTGATCCGTAGCTGACCGTAACGACTCCAAGCAAGAACCCACATCGGAGGTATCTGAATGGGTAAGCGCATCTTTGTGGGGAATCTTCCCTTCAGCGCAACTGACGCACAGCTCAGCGAGCTGTTCGCAAAACACGGCGAAGTATCGTCGGCTGAGATAGTGAAGGACAAGTACACGGACCGCTCCCGCGGGTTCGGCTTCGTGGAAATGGCCAGTAACGAGGAAGCCGCGGCTGCAATCTCTGCCCTGAGCGGGCACGAGATGGACGGCCGGGCCCTCACAGTCAACGAGGCCCGCGCCCGCACCGACAACGGCGGAAGGCGCGGCGGCGGACGCAACTTCGGCGGCGGCAATCGCTGGTAGTACCGGCTAAGACTGCCCGAACAGCGGGCGGTGCTGCGAATTTCGCAGCGCCGCCCGCAGCCTGTTGCCGGCCGTGTCCTTGACTCCAGGACCCCTGAACCTAGAATCAGCCCGCAGTGGCTCCCCGCGCAAAGATAATCACCTGCTCTGCACCGGGCAGGTTCTGGCCGGACCGACGTCCAACCTTCTGAAATCATGACCCGCACCAGGTTCGTCCTGCTCATTGTCGGCGTCCTGATTGCCATCGGCCTGGCATCCGCAGTAGCCGCCTTCTTCAGGCTGCGCTCCGAGCTTCCTGCCACCGAGGAAATAGTGAAGTTCACTGCGCCGGCCAGCACCCGGGTGTTCGACTGCAGAGGCAGGCTGGTGCACGAGTTCTTCCAGGAGAAACGGAGGCCCGTGCCCATTGATTCGATTCCCCGATGGCTGACCGACGCGGTGGTCGCGGTCGAAGACAGGCGGTTCTACACCCACTGGGGCATCGACCTGGCACGGATCCCCGGCTTGATCTGGGGTCTTGTCCAGAATCGGGGACTGCGCGGCACATCGACCATCACCCAGCAACTCGCACGGTCGATGTTCCTGACGTTCCGCCGCCGGATCGACCGCAAGCTCAAGGAGATGGTGCTGGCCGTCGAGCTCGAGCGCCACTATTCCAAGGAAGAGATACTCGAGATGTACCTGAACCAGATATGGTTCGGCGGCTCGATCTACGGCGTCGAGGCCGCGGCCCTGCGCTACTTCGGCAAGCCGGTGAGCAGGCTCGACCTCGCCGAATGCGCGACCCTGGGCGCCATGGTCGCCAACCCGGCCCGGTACTCGCCCCACTACAGCCCCGAGCTCCTGGTCCAGCGCCGCAACTTCTTCCTGCACAAGCTGCACCAGGCCGGGTCGATAACCATGGAGCAGTTCCAGACCGCCAGGCAGCAGAAGCTCGAGGTCAACCCGGCGCGCCAGGACGGAAACGAAGCGCCCTATTTCGTCGAGGAGGTGAGGCGCAGCCTGCTCGACCGCTTTGGCCCGGACTTCGTCTATCGCTCCGGCGCCCGGATTTACACCACCCTGGACCTCGAGCTCCAGCGCGCCGCCAACACCGCTGTCGAACAGAGGCTGGCCGGCATCGAAAAGGGCTACGGCCTGAAGAAGTCGAAGCTGTGGTACGACTCGATGGCCGAGATCGATACCGCGCTCGGCGACCCCGAGTATCTGCAGGGCGCCCTGGTCGCGATCGAGACCAGGACCGGCTATGTCCGCGCCATGGTCGGGGGCCGCGATTTCGGCCGCAGCGAATACAACCGGGCGACTCAGGCGCTGCGCCAGACCGGTTCCGCATTCAAGCCTTTTGTCTACGTGGCCGCGATCGACAACGGGTTCACGGCCGGCGACATCATGGTCGACTCGACCATCGAGCTCGAAGTCAGAGGCCAGCCCAAGTACGCACCCCACAACTACGACCACAAGATGCTCGGCCCGGTCACCTTGCGCCGTGCCCTGGCTCTTTCCCGCAACCTGGTCGCGGTACGGCTCATCGCCCGGATCGGGCCTGAACTGGTCGCGCGCTACGCCAACCTGATGGGCGTAAGCCAGAAGCTGCTGCCGGTGTACTCCCTGGCCCTGGGTTCGGTCGAAGTGCCGCTGATCGAGATGACCACCGCATTCAACACACTCGCCAACCAAGGGGTGAGGGTCAGGCCGGTCATGGTCACAAGGGTGTGCGACAACCGCGGCCTGGTAGTGGAAGAGAACCTGCCCGACGTCCAGCCAGTGGTCGGACAGGCCACAGCGTATGTGATGGCGAGCATGATGCAGAGCGTGGTGGACGAAGGCACCGCGACCGTGATCCGCAGCATCGGGTACTCTGGCCCGGCCGCTGGCAAGACCGGTACCACCGACGACTACACTGACGCGTGGTTCATCGGGTTCACGCCCGAAATCTGCTGCGGGGTCTGGGTCGGCTACGACCGGGTGAAGACCATTTTCAGAGGTGCGACCGGCGGTGGTGTGGCTGCGCCGGTCTGGGGCGAGTTCATCAAAGCGGTCAGGCCTGATACCGGGTCATCCCGATTCGACGTGCCGCCCGACATTGTGACCGCACCCATCTGCGAAGAAACCGGAATGATGGCCACTTCCCGCTGCCCCAGGGTCCGCTACGAGGTGTTCATCGCCGGGACCGAGCCCACGCTCACCTGTGCCGACCACTCCGGCCGTGCCCCGAGTACGTCGCTGCCCGAGACCTTCGAGCCCATTCACGGCACTGAAACCAGGCACTGAGCCGGCTCCTGGCCAGGAGCTGCGCAGCATCTTTGACCTGCTCTATCGCGCCTATGGTCCCCAGCACTGGTGGCCCGGGGAATCGGCACTCGAAGTCGTGGTGGGCTCAGTGCTCACCCAGAATACGGCCTGGGCCAATGTCGAAAAGGCGATCGCCAACCTGAAGCAACGCGGACTGCTCGACCTCGACCGGCTCGCGGCAATGCCACCGTCCCGGCTTGCCACCATCATCAGGCCTGCAGGCTTCTTTCGGCTCAAGGCGAGGCGCCTGCTTTCTGTGCTGCGCTGGCTCAGGTCCAGGAGCGGCTTCCCTGGCGTCCTCGGCATGCCGACCGAGACTCTGAGACACGAACTGCTCGCCTGCAACGGTGTCGGGCCTGAGACCGCTGATTCGATCCTGCTCTATGCCCTGAACAGGCCGGTTTTTGTGGTGGATTCCTACACCAGACGCATCCTCTTCCGGTACGGGCTGCTGCAGGGTGACGAAAACTACCCGGCAATCCAGTCCTGGTTCCACCGCTGCCTCGGTCCGAACGTGGAGTTGTACAACGAGTTCCATGCCCTGTTCGTGCGCCTGGCAAAGAAGCATTGCCGGGCCCGAGCGATGTGCCAGGGTTGTCCTCTGTCCTGACTTAGGCCATTGACTTGCTTGGCC
>CP070680.1:832276-833467 GCA_020352555.1 Caldifarciminota bacterium
AGGACATATGCCGCGAGTAGTGCATTTCGAACTCACCGGCCCAGAGCCGGAGAAACTCGTTGATTTCTACACCAAGGCTTTCGGCTGGCATTTCGGGCCGATGGAGGGCCTGGCTGACTACTGGTACATCACCACCGGCAAGCGTGACGAACCGGGCATCAACGGCGGGCTCGGCAAAGGTGAGCCGATCAGGACAGTCTACTGCTGCATCGACGTGCCGGACTTGGATGCAGTGTTGAAGGCGGTGGAGGAGAATGGCGGGAAGATGCTTGAGGCCCGGCGAGCCATTCCCCACACCGGCTGGTACGCCACGTTTGAGGACCCGGCCGGGAACCGGTTGGGCCTGATGGAGGAGGACCAAGAGGCGAATTAGCCGCCGACCACGAGCCTGCCCGAGGGCAGGAAACCAACTTCACTTCCGACCGGCCTCGCATCGGGATGACGGAGGGCGATGAGAAGGCTGGCGTCTGGCTTTGGGGCGCAGCGTCCGACGGCCAGCTACATTCCGGGCCGTTGAACCGGGTCGAGGTTGGGCGACATGCGTATCGAACTTGACGGCGAGTTGGCCGACGCGTTCGGGTCGCATCTGGCCGACTGGTGGTGTCAACACTACCGACTCGAGGACAAAGGACGGCCTGGCTGGGTGAGCTTCGCAGAACTCAAGAAAGCGGTGACGGGCTGTGAGTTCGCGGGCGGCAAAGGCGACAGTCCGGAATCGCCGGTCCGCATCCTGAATGCGCCGACGCCGGTGATATCCGAGTTCGCCGAGGTCCTTTTCCTGTGTCACTGGTTCGGCAAACCGGATATCGACTGGTCGCTCGAGAACCGTGTCTTTGACCCGGACTTCAGGCCCGGGCTGGAACGGGTGCTGGTGATGTTGCCGGATTTCGGGATGAGGACCGTGTGGTTTGACATATCAGAGGTTGGGCCGAAGGCAGATAATGAGCAGGAGACCGACTGATCAAGTCGCAGAGTCTGACAGGAATGGAGGCGTAATGAGTCGGAAGACTGACTGGCGGCGATGGGTGAAGTTGGCGGCGATGGCGGTTGTGCTGGCCGGCGCGGTGTATCTCGACTTCGACTGCGGGTGCTGCGACGACTACGAGAACGTCATCGAGATACACGTGCTGGACGAGACCGACTGGTACTACGAACTGGAGACCCCGGACGCGGAGAAAGACTGCCACGCCA
>CP070680.1:833567-837112 GCA_020352555.1 Caldifarciminota bacterium
GGCGGGTCGAGGATGCAGAGGCTCTGGAAGCCCGTATGGAGGCTGAACAGGCTGGGGCAGTACGTCGTGCCAGAGGAGAAGTTTCTCGCGCTCCTGAAGCCGCACAGACGCTCTACAACACCCTCCGGGTCAGGGGCATGGAGCGGGATGAAATCAACAACGCTCTCAATCAGGGCTTTGAGATTCTGGTCAACCCGTCCATCACCGATGAGACTCGGAAGGATCTGCTCGGTGATCTCAAGTTCAGTGAGGCGGATCAGGAGCGGCTGGCGGTTGCCTACGGTCCTCAGATCCGTGAGCGTGTCCGTCAGGCTGACCCGCTGACCGTCATCGCCTACAGCAACGTGCCCTCCCTCGCCGCCTACATTGACCCGGATACCGTCCGTGCTGCTCAAGAGCGTGTCACGGCACAGCGGGAGCGTCTTGTCGGTGACGTTGAGCGTATGAGGCTGGGTCTTCCTCAGATCCCTCCAGAGGCGCGTGAGCCGCTTCCAGCGTTTGAGCGGCAGCGTGTACGGGCACCGGGCGAACTTCCCGCTGGTATGCCTCCTGTGGAGCCTGAAGCCTACATGCTGGAGCGGGCACGGAGATCACCGGACTATCTGGAGCAGGAATACAGAAGAGCACGCATCCAGCAGCAACAGGAACGTGTTGACGGGCTGTATCCTCTGTTGCCCCCGCCTCCCCCCATCACTCAGGCTCAGAGGGCTGTGTTCGCTGATCTGGACGACGACACCTTGAGGGCGTTGTCAGGTCGGTCTTCCTACGCTGCTCAGGAGTTGGCACAGCGGGAGCGGGAGCGTCAGGCTGCACCCCCGGCAGAGGAAGCACCTCCCGCGCAATCGGTTGCACCTGAGCCTGAGCCTGAGCCTGCACCTCCAGCAGCCGATCAAGAGGCTCCAGCAACTACCCCTACCGCTACCCCTACCGCCCAGCCTGCGGCGGCTCCAGAGGCTCCTGAGCCTGCTCCCATCCAGACCGCTGGCACCATGCTGGCGCGGTACAACGCAATCCTCGCTGACCAGAACATGGATCTCGCGGAGAAAGCCCGTCGTTTGACCGCTATCCGCAACGAGATGCAGAGGCGTGGAGAGGATATCACCGGACTGGCACCGATTCCGTCTGCCACGGCTCCTGCTCAGACCGCCCCACCCGAAACGGACGAGGAGCGTGAGGCTCGTCTCCGACAGGAACTTGGTATCTGATGCCTCTTACACCCGACCAACTGGACGCAATCGAAAGACTTCTGAGCGAGGGGCGGGAGGATGATGCCCGGTTCTTGCTCAGACGCTTTGATGCCGAGAACGATCAACCGACCCTGCCTGTGATCCCGGAGCCTGAGCCGGAAGTCCCGGTGTTTGAGGGTGGTGCAATCCTGCAAGACCGGGTTGAGCAGGAGATCCAGCGTCAGGTTGACGAAGCGATTGCTCTCCGTATTGACGAGTTGGAAACACCTCAGCAGGTTGCCGCAGAGAGGATGCGTCAGGAAGCAGCCATCCGTCCTCAAGTCGAGCGTAGTCTCCGGGTCGTTTCCCGTCCCGGTATCGGAGTCACCACCGCTCCAAGAACCACCCTGCCCTTCTTCCGTCCCACCCGTATCGCTGTGACCTCCACCGGGGAGCGGGTGTACCGAGATCCTGAGACTGGTGAGTTGAGGGAGCCGACTCCCGGTGAGGAGATTGTTGAATCCTTCGCACAGCAGCAGATTATGTCTCCTGCGGAGGCTCAGAGGCGCATCGGGCGGGGTGAGGCACCTATGGGCATCCTTGAACGAGTGGAGCCGGGAGAGGGCATTGTAGAGGCTCCTCTGACCGCTGCGGCGCGTGGACTTCTTACAGCGTTTGAAGTCGGTCTTGGTGAGGGTGTCTTCCGTCCTCTGACGTATGAAATCAGCCCTGAGACAGCAAATAGAGCCAGAGACAAGCGTCTGGAGGCTCAGGAGGCTCTGGCAAACAACCAGATGCAGGACTACTTCCGCCTGTCCGGGGAGGCAGAGGAGATCCTGCTTGAAGATCCTCTTGATCCGACTGACTACGCCTACAAGTTGGGCAAGATGAGGGACTGGATTGGTCTTCCGTCCACGTTTTTCCACCCGACGCTCAAGGGTGTCGTCATCCCGATGCCTTTTACGGCAAGTGTTGCCACGACCCGACCGGAATACGAGGGGTTGCCCGGTAGCGAGGCACAGCGAGCCTCTGATATTGAGATCCCAAGCCCTCTGGAGGACTTTCAGGGCTTCAAGGAGGCAGCAACGCAGCGGTTGGCGAGAAACCTCACCGCAGGGCGATCTTTGGGGGATGAAACGCGGGATCTCCCCGCACTGGCAAACTACTACGAAGCGGTTTGGGGTGATCCGAACATCGCTTACTGGCAAGGGCTGGCAGGATCTCTGTTTCTCCCTGTCGGTCCCGGTTTAGCCGCGAAAGGTGCCGTTCAAGCAGCGAGAGCAGCCGCGCCAGTAGCAAGAGCGGCTGAACGAGGGGTGGATTTGGTTCGGGTCAACGTGGCTCAACCTGCTATTGAGGGTGCAATCCGCACGGCTCGGTACGTCCCGGCTGCGTTGAGCACCACCCCTGAAGGTCAGGAGGTGTTGCGGATCTACAATAGTGTTGCACAGGGAGCCAAAAACATCGCCAGAGCCAACACGCCCCTTGAGTGGCGTGTCGGCATGAATATGTACATGGCGAGGGCGGCAGAGTTGGCAGAAGCCACGGGTGACTTTGTTACCCGTGCCGATGCACTGATCAGACCCGGTGCTGCTTCCGATGCTCTGGTGATCCGCAAGGTCGCAGAGAAGGTGATGAGGGCTGCTGACCTTCCCGCGCCTACCATCGCCCGTGCGATGGAGGCTATCCCTTCCGACGTGGCTTCATGGGGAGAAGCAGCCGGGAAGATCCGCCTTACCATCGGTGATGAGGTCGGTAAGGAGGTGGCCGATGCTATCGCTCGCGGTCTGAAGATCCACGTCCCTGATGACTTCGTGATGGTCACCGATGACCTTGCTGTGCCCCGTGCTCAGGCAGCGGAGATCCGAAAGGGAGCAGAAAACTACGTCAAGGAGCAGATTGCTCGGTCTGATGCAAACAAGGGCATGTACCTCGACCGTATCGCAGGCAGATTGGAGGAGAGCGACCCGCAGGTAGCAATCCGGCTCCGTGCAGAAGCGGACAGGTACTTCAAGGGGAAGGGCAAGGAGAAAGTCGCTCTGAATCTGCTCCGTGAAGCAGAGCAGAAGTTGGCAGACAGGGGGATTGTCACCGGATTCCGCCAGAAGCCCATGAACGAGATCATCGCTGACCTCCCGACCGAGTTGAGACAGACCATTCCCGTGAACAAAGAGTTTGCTGCTCTCGATGCAAACGACAAACGACGGGTTGTCGAGGGTCTGAAAGAGTATTGGATCTCCCGAAACGCGAGAGGCGTTGCCCGTAGTCGGTTTGATCTCACCTCCATGCAGATCGGACTGGATAAGGTCAACCGGGATCTCACCAACCTGCTCGACTACAGGTGGTTGAACCGTCCCTTCACCCGGAGGCTCGCTGCCC
>CP070680.1:837212-840328 GCA_020352555.1 Caldifarciminota bacterium
CGAGCCACTACGCCTATCTCAAAATCGCGGACGGATGTGACAATCGCTGCACCTACTGCCTGATTCCTTCCATCCGGGGGCCCAGGCGCTCGCGCCCGATCCCCGAAATTGTCCGCGAAGCCCGTTCCCAGGCCCGGCTCGGTGTGAGGGAACTCGTTCTCGTCGGCCAGGACACTTCCGCCTACGCAACCGACATCTACCGGCGACCCGCGCTTCCCCGACTGCTGCGCCGCCTGGCGGGTGTCAGGCGAATCCGTTGGATCCGGCTGATGTACACCCACCCCGCACATGTCGACGCCTCGCTTCTGGACGCCTACCGCTCAAACCCCAAGCTGTGCCGGTACATCGACCTGCCGATCCAGCATGTTTCGGACCGGATTCTTGGCAGGATGAACCGCGGCTACACCCGCAGCACGCTCGAAGCCCTGCTTGCGAGACTCCGGTCCGTTCCCGAGATGCGCGTGAGGACCACGGTCATGGCAGGATTCCCGGGTGAAACCGAAGCCGAGTTCAGAGAACTGCTCGATTTCCAGAGGTCTGTGCGATTCGACCGGCTTGGTGCCTACGCCTATTCGCCCGAACCGGGAACACCGGCCAGCACTCTTCAGGGCCAAGTGCCGGACAAAGTCAAGCAGGCTCGTCTGGGAGAAGTGATGAGACTGCAGGCCGGGATATCCCGGCGCAACCTGCGCAGCCTGAAGGGGAAGAATCTGGAAGTGCTGATGGACACCCCTTGCACCGGCCGGACCGAATGGGAAGCGCCCGAAATCGACGGTGTCGCCAAGATTGACGGCAGGCCGAGGCAGCCGGGCGAATTCGTCCGGGTCAAGGTCGCAAGGACCCTGACCCACGACCTCGTGGTCTGTCCGCTGGTATCGGCCTAGCGAAGCTTGCGCTTCCAGCCCGCAGCCCGGCGCTCCCGCTCCCGGGCTTCCTGTCTCGCCTTGGGTGTGGCCTTCTTCTCAACCGCCCGCTCGAATCCCCGGTACGCCCGCGCCAGCTCGAGCTTGCACTTCTCCCTCTTCTCGTACAGCCGCAGCCGGCGTCTCGGTCTGCGCCTGCTCAATGCGTACTGCGCCAGTATCGGAAGCGCGATCGTGGCATCGGCATAGCACACCACCGCATCGGGAAGCGTCGACGGGTCTACCTTGCCCCAGGACACCGCCTCGTGCGGGGTCGCGCCCGACAGCCCCCCGGTATCAGGCCGCGCATCGGTCACCTGCAGGAAGTAGTCGAATCCATTCTGCTCCAGCTTGAGAACCTGCTGTATCTGCGGTTCGGTCTGGAGCATGAAGTTCTTCGGGCTCCCTCCCCCGATCAGAACGGCAGCGGCCTTACGTCCCGATTGCTTAGCATTCCAGACAAGGGCCGAGCTCTCGTTGACGTCGATTGTCGGATCCACCACCAGCTTGCTGCCCAGCATGACCGACTCGACCCAGTTGAGCGCAAGCGAGGAATCGCCCGGCGCGGCCACGTAGACCGGCACACCGCAACGGTACGCGGCGGCAAGGACCGATACGCCGCGACGGCGGTTCTTCCTCTCCCAGAAGTCGGCTTCCTTGCCGAGCAGGTAGTGCAGTTCCGCGGTACCCATTCTCCGCTGGAATTCGGGCCGCTGGAATATCTCCTTCAGGCGGTCGTCAGTCGGAAGCAGGCAGCCGTCCAGGCTGAGCAGGACATCGTAGATCCGGACGATGCCCGCTTGCTGAAGTTCGGTGTCGTCGAGTCGAGGGGAACCCACGTACAGTGGGTAGTCGAAGGCGAAATGGAGGTCGTGGTAGAGATTGGCCCCGGTCGTGACGATCCAGTCGACGAACCCGGCTTCGATCAGCGGGACGATGACCGACCTCCCCAGCCCGGCCGGTGTGAGAGCGCCGGAAAAGCTCCAGCCGGCAACCACATCCGGCTTCAGCACCTTTCTGACCAGCAGGCCGCAAGCTTCTCTGAGCCGGGCCCCGTTGTACGCCAGAAACGTGCCGTCGACGAGTCGGCTGACCGACTCCTTGCCCGTGATCGTCGGAGGCAGGAGCCGCCGGCACTTGGCCAGCAGCCGGCTCGGACTACGAACGCGTGACAACCTGGGTTTCTTCATTTCTGTGCCCGATGCAAAAGATCAAGAGATATCTAGCGCAACAGCAGTCCGAGTCAAGGCCTGCCCCGGAATCGCCGGGCTCGAGTTGTCGCTAACTCGTGGCGGCGCTGCGGTCGGCGAGAGGACGCTTGAAGAACATCACCGCCTTGGTGATGATGCCGTCCCGGTTGGAGCCTGACGCCACATTTACCAGTTCCCACCCTTCGGCACCGAGCTCGGCGGTGTAGGATTCGACGCTGTCCATCCCGTCCCGGGGCCGTCTCTCGCCCGGCACATGCACACCCCAACGCGCCATCTTGAGCACCGGGCTCAGGTGAATCTCAATCTCAAGAAACCTGTACTCCCATTTCATCGCTGGTGCTTTCCTTTCATTCGTCATCTTAGCCGTGCCGCCACCACGGTCAAGCAGGACTCCGCGACTTGACACTCAATCGCCTCCTGGCAGCATAGCACCGATGCCGGAAGCGGACGCAGACCTCGCACTGAGCCGTGCGGCCGGGCCTGCGCTTGACAGCATCGCGGCCGTCGCCGCCGAGCTGCACCGTCTCGGTTGGGCCGAGGCCAACGCCGGCAACCTGTCCATCAGGCTCGGCAGTCCGGCAGAGTTGTCCGGTACCCGGCTCGCTCTGTCCGAGCCTCTACCCGCCCTCGCCGGCCAGGCTCTCCTGGTCTCGGTCGCCGGCGCCAGGATGCGCGACATCGCAAACCACCCGCTGGCCGGACTCTGTCTGGTCCGGGTGAGCGGCGACGGCTCCTGGTATGAGACGATCGGCACAGGACGACCCACCAGCGAATTGCCCGCTCACCTGGCCGCGCAGGATGTCCTGGCGAAACATAGACCGAATGACGTCGCGCTGCTCCACACCCATCCTCCCCAGGTGGCAGCTCTGTCCCTTGTCTATCCCGAACCCGAGGCTCTGGTTTCGGTCCTTCTCCGCGCGCACAGCGAGATGTCGTTCCTCCGTGGCCGGCTGCGGATGCTGCCGTTCTTCCCCCCGGGTTCAGCCGCCCTGGCCAAGGCAAC
>CP070680.1:840428-865699 GCA_020352555.1 Caldifarciminota bacterium
CGCGCGTGCCGGCGGTCCAGCTCGGGAACACGACGTACTGAGCTGTCCCGGCCGCATGGCCGCTGACACTGGCGGTGTTGTCGTAGCCGGTCCCGATTCTCATCCTGACCAGATAGCTCTCGGTCGCGGTCCCGTGGTTGTACACGCTGCACGCCGGGGTCACCACCGTGCCCGAGTCCACTGTGCCGGCCGGAGCCAGTATCCGCGTCGCGCCCACGTCCCTGACTGCGACCGTCACCGTGCCCGTGTCCTTGTCGTTGGTGTCGTCAAGGTCGGTGCTCAGCCTGGTCGAGCACGCGACCGGATGGGCGCCTCGCGGGCCCGCGGTCCAGCTCGGGAAGCTCACGTACTCCGAGTTGCCCGGCGCATGGCCGGTAACGGTCTGGGTCTGGCTGTAGCCGGTTCCGATCCTCATCTGGACCGGGTAGGACACGGTCCGGTTTCCGTAGTTGTACACGCTGCACGCCGGGGTCACTACCGTGCCCGAATCCACCGTGCCCGAAGGCGCGACCAGCGCCGACACGCCCACGTCGTCGACGTCGAGCACCAGGCCGCCGGTGATGGTGTAGGCGAAAGGCTGCCGGGCCGCGGTCGCCACCTGTTGCCCGTATACCCGGATCCGCCAGGTCCCGGTCGACGGCGAATTGACCCGTACGCACTCCTCGACGTTGAGAGTGTCCCACGCCGTGGGGTTCGGGGTCGACTGCCCGCTGGTGTACTGGTTGCCGCGAAAATAGGTTCCGCCCGGGGATGTGACCTCGAGGTTGAGGTCATTGACCAGGGTCGGGTTCGCATTGGGCGCGGCCGCGGTGTCGGTCCACGCCAAGGCGACCCTGAGCGGCATCGCCGAGTCGACGTAGAACACCGCCTCCTTGTACTGGCCGGTGCTGACCCCGGACGTGTCGTCCTTGAGCATCAGCTTGCGCGAGTCGCCCGCCAGGTACAGCACCGAATCCGCGTCGACCCGGCCCCAGCCCATGTCAAAGCTGGGCGGCACGTAGGACCCGATGTTCGGGTCTGCCGATGCCACCGCCATCGACCGCAGCAGCGCCGAGCTGATGTAGCCGATCCGGTTTGCGGACACCGGCGTGCCGGTCGGGTAAAAGCCTTCCTGCAGATAGCACCGCATCAGCCCGACCGTGCCGTTGGTTGCCGGCGTGGCCATCGAGGTCCCGGACAGTGCCTCGTAGGTGTTGGTTGCCGGGTACATCCTGGCAGAGTAGAGGCTGACCCCGGGTGCCATCACCGTCGGCTTGATCCGGTTGTCCTGGGTCGGGCCCCGGCTCGAGAACGATGCGATGGTGTTCGAGCTCGTGCCGTTGCCGGTCGCGCCGACAGTCAGCACGTTCTTGGCGATCGCCGGGTTGCCGATCCTGCGGCCTGAGGACTCGTTGCCCGCGGCCATGATGTTCATGAAATCCTTGTTCACCCAGCAGAACGCGTCGGTCGAGGCGTCCTGCACGAGGTAGGTCCCCTGCGAATTGTACCAGCGCCAGGACCCTGAGTGCTGCTTGATCGGCCGCAGCGAATCGGGCAGCCCGCGGCCCGCGTAGACCGTGTCCCACAGCGCCCACAGGTTGGTGCCGATCACGAACCCGCCGCTGCTCGTGGTCAGGTCCACGAAATAGAGCCGGCCGTCCTTCGCCATCCCGTCGTAAAAGCTCGAGTCGCCGAACACCGAGTCGTTGCCCGCGACCGTGCCGTTGACATGGGTGCCGTGGCGCGGGGATTCGCCTTGGTGCGCGGTACCGCCCGGGCCCTGCATCAGCTTGAACGCCACGATCTTCCTGTGCCCGGGCCAGATTCCGGGCGGCGTGATCGAAAGCGACGTGTCGCGGAACTGGTTGTGGATGTGGTTGAGCCCGGTGTCGGTGGTCGACATGATGACCCGCTGTCCCCTGACCCCTCTGGTCCACACGTGACGAGCGATGGTGTCGGTCGGCGGCGGCGCGCTCGAACGCCAGCCGGTCTGGGTTACCCACTGGCAGTCGTCATTGGCGACTCGGGGCTCGGTCCACTCCTGGATCCAGATGACCTCGGGCATCCGGGCCAGTTCCGCGATCGACACCGCGTCCACGGTTGCCCGGACCGTTGTGCCGAAATCCGACTCGGTCACGTGCCCGACCAAGCCGCCGAGCTCCTGGACCCGGGAAAGCACCGGCTCGGCGGACTCGCCCGGTGTGACCTGGATCACGATCTCCGGCCTGCCGTACGCGTGCAGCAGCAGTTCCTGAACCTTGTACCCGGGGTGGAACAGCCCGGTCCAGTTCACCATCGGCAGTTTCCGGACCCTTGCCAGCTGCTCCGGGCCCAGCTTTGCCAGCACCGCGTAGTGCGGCAGATAGCCGAACGGTTCGACGCCGAGCCGGCGAAGCGCGCGCAGCCAGTCCTGCCGGATCGGTCCGATGAACTGGACTATCCGGTACCGCTCGCCGGCCGCGTCCTCGCTGGCCCTCAGATGCTCCGGGACCCTCGACTCGCCGGTGCGGGTGTCGGCCGTGAACCCGTTCGAGAACGAGATGGTGTTGACTTCATCGCCCTGTTCCGGGGAGAAAACGTAGGCCGGTCCCATGTCGTAGTGGTCCGGCACCAAAGCCATGCCCGGGCCGAACACAAAGCACACGGGCAGCAGGATCTTCAGCACAAACCGCATGCAACCTCCTCATGTCAGGTGGATCGCGCTCTTTCTTGAACGACAGGCTAGCCCGAACGGACCGGATTGTCAACCGGCCGCGGTGCGGATGCCGGCCGGAATGTCGGCCGAAGTGATCTGGTCGCCCTGGGTCATCAGCAGGGCGCGCTCCACCACGTGCTTGAGCTCGCGCACGTTCCCGGGCCAGTCGTACTCGAGCATGCACTGCAGGCAGTCGTCGGACAAGCCGCTGACCTGCTTGGCGTACTCCTGGCGGTAGCGTTCCACGTAGTGCTCGGCGAGTGCCGGGATGTCGGCCTTGCGCTCCCTGAGCGGAGGCAGCGTCACGCTGACAACGTTCAGCCGGTAGTACAGGTCCTCCCGGAACCGGCCTTCGGCAATGTCCTTGTCCAGGTCGCGGTTGGTGGCCGCGATGATGCGGACGTCGACCCTGGTCGGCTTGCGCGCGCCGACCCGCTCGAAAGTCCTGTCCTGCAGCACCCTCAGCAGCCGCGCCTGCAGGCCCGGACTCATGTCCCCGACCTCGTCCAGGAACAGCGTGCCCCGGTCCGCCTGCTCGAACTTGCCGGCCCGCTCGGCGACACCGGTCGCCGTGCCCCTCTCGATCCCGAACAGCTCGACCTCGAGCAGGTTCTCCGGGATCGCGGCGCAGTTGACCGCCACGAAAGGACCGTCCCGCCGCTTCGACATGTCGTGAACCTCCTGGGCCACCAGTTCCTTGCCCGTGCCCGACTCGCCCAGGATCAGCAGCGTGATGTCGGTAGCCGCAACCTTCTGGAGCAGGTCGAAGATGTCACGCAGGGTAGTGTCCGCGCCCACGATGCCGCTGTGCCTGGTCGCCGCTGCCTCGGCCCCGGCGCTCCGCGACGCGTCGAGCATCGCCCTTGCCTGCTCCGTCCTGCCGCTGTTCCCGAGCCGCTCGAAGATCCCGACCGCCTCGTTCAGTTCGGTCTCGCCGTCCCTGTCGCTCTCGACCAGGTAACGGCCAAGGGACAGTAGCGAGCAGGCCAGCTCGTACCCGCTTGCCACCTGGCTGCACCGCAGCAGCTCCAAGCTGCGGGCCAGCGGCTCGACCGCGGATTCGGTCTCGCCCAAAGACAACTGCAGCTCGCCCATCACCCGCAGCACGTTCGCCTCCTCGCGCCGGTCCCCGATCTGCCGGGACAGGACAAGCGCTTCGCCGAGCCGGTCGCCGGCAATCGCCGGCTGGCCCTGGGCGACATCCATCTCCGCCCGGCGCCGAAGCACCTCGGCCAGCTCGGCACGGTATCCGTGCCGGCGACACAGCTGCTCGTCCTGCTCGTAGCAGTCGCGGGCGGTCACCAGGTCGCGGTTGGCGAAAGCCGCCTCACCGAGCGTGCCCAGGACCTCGGCATGGAGTATCGATGCCGGGCACCGCTTGCTGACCGCGTGCGCCTGTTCGAGGTAGAACAGCGCCCGGTCCAGCTTGCCCCGCCGGGCATACAGCTCACCGATGTTGTTGTAGTAACTTGCCACTGCTGCGTCGTCGGCCGTCTTCTCGGTTTCGGCCAGGGCCCGGAAGTAAAGCTCGAGCGCCTTGTCCCAGTTGCCCATGTCGGCGTGTATCAACCCCAGGGTCATGCACGCGCCGCCGACGTATCCGCTGTCTCCGAGTTGCTGCGACAACTCCAGGTCTTTCTCCTGCCATTCCAGCGCCTTCTCGAAGTCGCTCCGGTTCCGGTACGTGATGGCCAGATTCCGGTAGGCGACCGACAGGTAGACCGGCTCATCCATCGTCTGGGCGAGCTCGAGCATCTCGAGGCTGCGGCGTTCTTCTTCCTCGCAGTCCGCCTTCAGGCGCGCGAGCCCGCTGAGCACGTTCAGCGCCTGGGCTTGACGTCGCTTGTTCCCGGTCTTCTTCTCGTGCTCGAGCGCCCTGGCCGCAAACCCGGTCGCTTCATCGGCCAGCTGTTCTCCGAGTTGGTCACTGGAAATCAGCATGTCGAGCGCCGCGGTCGCTGCCGAGAAGTCGTCCTGCTCGCGGGCGAGTTCGAGCGCCTGGCGGGCAAGCTCGATTGCGGCATTGTGGTCGGAAGCACGCACCTCGTTCGCACGGTCAATGAGGACGCGAGCCTCGGATTCGGGCTCCGGTTGTTCTGTGTCTGGTTCTCTCATCATCGCCGTCCCTGCGCGATTAGTGTAGGAACCTCACTGCCGGCTGTCAAGACATGCGGGTTTTCGTTCATGCGATGCGCTTGGCGCTGCTGGCAATATGCTGTCTTATGGGGCCCAAGATGTTGATAATCAACACCTTACATGACAGAATAACTTTCTGCTTGACAGCTCGCCCCGTCCCCGCTACTATGTAAACAGATGTTTACAAGAGATAAAGACCGCAGGCAGAAGATAGTTGACTTCATCCGGCAGTACACCGAAGAGCACGGGTTCCCGCCCAGCGTCCGTGAAATCGGCCGGGCGGTCGGCATCAGGAGCACCCGGGCGGTCAAATACCATCTCGATATTCTGGTCCAGCAGGGCACCCTCGAGCGTACCGCCAACAAAGCCCGGTCCGTCACCACCGGTTCGTCTGCATATGCCCTGCCCCTTGTCGGCCGGATTGCGGCCGGCTCCCCGGTCCTGGCTGTCGAGAACATCGAATCCCAGATCTCTCTGAGCCGGTTCCGCGACTGCTTCCTGCTCCGGGTCCACGGCGACAGCATGACCGGCGCCGGCATCATCGACGGCGACATGGTCATCGTCCGCCAGCAGTCCGGCGCCCGCAACGGCGAAATCGTCGCCGCCATGATCGGTGACGAGGCAACGGTAAAGCGGTTCGAACGCCGCAAGGACCGCGTCACCCTCTACCCCGAGAACCCGGACTTCAAGCCGATCGTCATCAGAAAAGACCAGGGCGAATTCCATATCATCGGTGTCGTCGTCGGTCTCCTGCGCAACTACCGTTAAGAGGAGGAATCATGACACAGAACAGGGTCAACGAAAACGTCAAGGTCTACGCGCTGTACAACAACCGGCGCGGCCGGGACTCCCGGCACGACAGACTGCGGCCCATCATGTTCGTCTGGCGCAACCGCGAGTACCGGGTCCAGGACATCACCTACGTCTGGCGCGAAAACCAGGGTGAGTCTGACGTCTACCACTACGCGGTCTCGGACGGGGCCAATGTCTTCGAGCTCAACTACCAGACCCGCACCCTCGACTGGACCCTTTCCAGCGTCGCCTGTGCGGGATAACGGCGGACACCTCTAGGGCAGCACCTGTCGCCGCAGGTCCGGGCAGCACATGGCCAGGATCGTCCTCCATATCGACATGGACGCTTTCTTCGCGTCGGTCGAGCAGCAGACCTTCCCGTTCCTGCGCGGCAAGCCGATCGGGGTCTGCGGCGACCCTGACGGCCGCACCGTCATCGCCGCTGCTTCCTACGAAGCCAAGCGCCGCGGTGTCAGGACCGCGATGACCGTACCCGAAGCCCGCCGGCTCTGCCCCGACATCGTACTCGTCGGCGGCCGGCCGGCCAAATACGTCGACACCTCGATCCGCATCCTCGCCATCTATACCCGGTTCACCGACCTGGTCGAGGTATTCTCCATCGACGAAGCCTTCATCGATGTCACTGACTCCGCCCACCTGTTCGGCGGAGACGAAGCGGTCGCCCGGAAAATCAAGCACGAGATAAAGGAGAAGTTCGGCATCACCTGCTCGATCGGCATCGCCCCGAACAAGCTGCTGGCCAAGCTGGCCAGCAGGATGCACAAACCCGACGGCCTCACCGTCATCCGGCCCGAAGAAATCGCGGGGCTGATGGGAAAGCTGCCGGTCGAGAAGATATGCGGCATCGGGCCCAGGACCACCGCCAAGCTCAACCGGATGGGCATCCGGACCTGTGCCGAACTCGGCCGCTACCCGGAAAAGAAGCTGGTTGCCGTCTTCGGTATCAACGGTACCCATCTCCACAACATGGGTAACGGCAGGGATGACAGCCCGGTGATGCCCTACTACCACGAGTCGGAAACCAAGTCCATGGGTCATTCGATGACCCTGAATCAGGATACCCGTGACATGGCCGTTGTCCGGCGCCATCTGCTTCAACTCTCCGAACAGGTCGGTCGCCGGCTGCGTCGTGACGGCTACGCTGGCCGCACCGTGACTCTTGTACTACGCTATGCCGATTTCACCACCACGGTGCGCCAGCGCAGCCTAAAGAGCTACATCGACGACGGCCACCGCATCTATCAGGCCGGACTCAGGCTCTTCGCCGAACTCTATAAGCCGCAGCATTTCATAAGGTTACTCGGGATAAGTGTGTCCAACCTCGTCCGCCATATGAAGCAGGCATCGATGTTCGAAAACGGCCGCAAGGACGCACTCTTCAAGGCGACCGACGAACTCAACGATCGCTTCGGCGAATTCGAAGTGGCTAGAGCGCGCCTTACCACTAGGTCTTCGGGCCCGCGGGTGATATCGCCGTCCTGGCGTCCTGCCAGGACCGCCCGAAGGCCGGCCGAAACCATCCACCAGTCGATACGGACACCTGCCTCAGACGACTGACTCTCCGCAGCCCAGATTCCCGACACAGCGCCACTTAGCCGTTCCCGGCGCAGATTCGAATACCTTGACAGATGGGCTCCGGCCACTAGAATCTGCACAAAGGAGGATAGTAATGCGCCGAACTCTGTCCGTGCTAGTAGTACTGTGCGCTGCTGCCGCACTGCTGACGATGTTCTCGTGCCAGCGGCTGAACGCCCTGCGCATCGCGTCGATAAACGAAGACAAACCGATCGAGATGGACATCGCCGACTTTGCCTCCTACGTGGATGAGGATGGGGATCGGATCTACAACTTCATGATCCCTAACGGGATCGTCCCGATGGAGTTCCAGTACGTCGAAATCGGTCTGGGGCAGCCTGGCTGGACGCCCAACATCGTCCAGATCCAGGAGATCAGGATCACCTACACGTTCGAAAAAGGCGAGGGAGAGCCCCCGTCGGAGGGGTACGCCACAGTGGTGCAGTCCGTCGACTTCTTGGTTCCGAGCGACCCGGAAGGCAAGGACAGGACCGAAGTCGAAGTGAACATCATGCCAGCATGGTGGATCTCGGACTACTTCGAGGATGAGGCCGAAGACGAAGACCCGGAGTTTCTGGAAGGCTACCGCACCGTCGCGCAACTCGGCGCCAAGATCAGGGCAAAAGGTGTGGATCAGACCACCGACCTCGAGGTCGAGGCCGAGACCGAAGTCCTGGTCAACGTCGGTACCTACTACGACGACCCGGACCGCTACGGCCAGTAGCAGCAGAATCGCGAGAAGTCAAGGCGCAGAAACTTCTTCCTAGTTCAGGGGTCTAAGAGATTCAGGATGAGATGAACCCGGGCTTGCCCTGCCAGCAGCAGGACTAGTCCGGGTCTTCTCTCACAAGAGGCAAGAGGCAGGCAAGGAGAAGCACGTTGGACACCGCATCCAAGGAGGCGCAAGTGCCAAGAACGTGTGCTGTAGTGCTCACCCTCGTCCTTGTCGCAGGTACTGCCGTGGCGTATCCCGGCATCGGCGGCGGGCGGGGCGTGTTCAGAGTCCAGAATGCTCTGGTTCAGGACGACGCAGGGCTGACAATTTCCCTGCACGGTATCGGCCGGAACCCCAGTTTCGGTGATACCGCCTACCCTGACGACAAAGGCTGGGTCGGCGACTTCATCGCCCCAGAACTCAACTATGCGCCCCTCGCTACCAAGTGGGCCGGCGCTGAGGTCTTCGGGTCCTGGGGTGCGATAGTCCAGTATCCCAACGCCGCCGGGTTTGAGGACATCAGTTGGGGGCTGCACGACCTCAAGGCCGGCGCGAAGTTGTCGATACCAATCATACCTGTGCTCAAGCTCGGTTTCATGGGCACCTACGACTTTCTCGCACGCGAGGACAACGACGGCGGCAACTGGCTGGACCCGAACGCAGTGCCGGCCTGTGATGGCTTTGGCTGGATGGGCTTGGCGACGCTTCACTTCCAGGATGTCGCTCCTTCGGCCCCAAACGTGCTGCTCAACTACGGTGAGAAGGAGTGCGGCACCATCTACGGTGCTGCAGCCGAGCTCGTCGCCGAAGGTTTCGCCCTGTTTGCCGAAGCGCGGTCGCTTCAGCCCGAAGGGTCGGACGGAATCTTCGACACCGATAGCGGAGAAATCCGCCTGACGCCGGGTGTCGCGTTCGGTACCGGCACCGAAGGCTCGACCTTCAAGGTCGGGTACAGCTTCGGGTTCGGCGCCCCGAACGAGTTCATGCTCGGGCTCGTCATCGCCACGCCGTTCGGCAAGCGCATTCCGCCCGAGTACGGTACCATCGCCGGCAAGGCAGTTGACGAGCGCACCGGCAACGCGCTCGCCGCCACCGTCGAGTTCCCCGAGAACCCGGACATGAGGCCGGTGAAGACCGACGCGACGACCGGAGTGTTCACCGTCGAGAGAGTCCTCGCCGGCGTCATCGTGGTCAAAGTCAGTGCCGAAGGCTACCACAGTCAGGCGGTTCCGATCAACGTCGAAGGGGAAGCCGTCTCCCAGTATGAGTTCAAACTCAGGCCGCTGGTCACCTACGGAGTCATCGCCGGCCAGGTTCTCGAAGCTGAAACCAACACGCCTCTCGAAGCAACAATCGAATTCCCTGAGGCCGAAGTCGCCGCTTTGACGTCGGAAGCCGCGACCGGCTCGTTCCGTGTCGACCAGGTCCCGGTCGGTGTCTACACCGTCACCGCCACAGCCGAAGGCTACTTCAAGGGTTCCCAGACCGTGCAGGTCGAGGAAGGCCGGGTCGCCGCTCCGGTTTTCTCGCTGCGCCCGCTGGCGATGAAGACCACCATCACCGGCAAGATCTCGGACAAGAAGACCGGCGACCCGCTGGCAGCCACGGTGAGCTTCCCCAACTCCGGGTTGGCCGATACCCAGAACGACCCCGAAACCGGCGTCTATATGGCCGAGATCCCGGTCGGCTCCTACGCGGTCAAGGTCACGTCCGAGGGCTACCTTGCCCAGACCGCTGCGGTGGTTCTGCAGAAGGACAAGCCGCTGGTCAAAGACTTCGAACTCGTGGCCGAGGGCATGTCGATCACCTTGCGCGGCGTCTACTTCGACTTCGACAAGGCCACAATCAAGCCTGAGTCCAGACCCGCGCTCGAGGATGCGGCGAAGATCCTCAACGAAAATCCCGACATCCGCGTGGAAATCCAGGGACACACCGACTCGAAGGGGTCTAACGAGTACAACCAGAACCTCTCCGAACGACGCGCACAGTCTGTCGTCAACTTCCTGGTCACCCAGCTCAGCATCGACCGTGCCCGCCTCGTAGCCAGAGGCTACGGCGAAGTCATGCCGATTGCGACCAACGACACCGACGAAGGCCGTGCCCTGAACCGACGGGTCGAATTCTTCATCCTCGAGTCCAAGCAGAAGTAGAGCTGACAGAAACGCACGGGGGGAAGCGTACGCTTCCCCCTCTCGCTTTCGTGCTTAGTTACGGGTTTTCAACGCACTACGTCCGAGCTTGACAGGCTGGCGAACCATGCCTATTCTACCCCCGTGCGTCAGGTGGACTGATTGACAGACTACGAGGAATGAATCCGGCCGCCTGTGCCGCACGTGCCTGCTGTTGGTGGACTTCGTCTGAAGGTGACGAAAGGAGGAAGCGTGAGAAGATTCCCCGTACTGATTCTGGGCCTGACGCTGTGCGCCGGTGTCGTCAAGGCTGACCCGGCGCTGGGTGGTGGACGCGGTCTGTTCCGCGTTCAAGACGCCCGCGTCGAGGAAGACGGGGCGCTGGTGTTCGCCAATCGGGTGATGTTCCGCAAAGAGACGATCGATGACGCCGACGTCTATCGAGGTCCGATGTTCGGCCTCGAGATGAGCTACGCGCCGTTCCCGTTTGTCGAGGTGTGGGGCTGCCTGAACAACGTCGCCGAACTCGGCACGAGCCCGTGGTCTTTCACCTACGACCAGCAGGGCTACCAGCTCGGCGGCAAGCTGTCGGTCCCATCGCTCCCGGTGGTCAAACTGGCCGGCAGCTACCACTGGTCGTTCGAGAAGGACAGCTTCACGTTCAAGGAGACCCACGAGTACATGGACGGGTACTTCGGGTCCGGCAGCTCTTGGCGCGTAATCGGGTCTTTTCGATTCTGGGAGCTGCACAAGACCCTCCCCACACTGATGCTCAACTACGGCCGGTCCTTCGAGGAAGGCGGCCCGCAGTTCCTCGGCGGCGGCCTCGAGATGGCATCCAACGCCGTGGACCTTTTCATCGAGGCCACTTCCGAGATCGAGCCCGGCAACGGCGGCTTCTTCGGCGAGGACGCCGTGGCCCGCCTGACTCCCGGCGTGCGCGTCAGGATACCGTTCTTCCATCTGACCGGCGGGCTCGAAGTCGGCCTTTCGGAGGACCTGCCCAAGTACACCGGCGTTTTCGGCATGAATTTCATCTCCCCGTTTCCCAAGCCGCCACGCAAACCGTGGGGACGCCTGGCGGGCAAGGTCGAAGATGCCCGCAGCGGCATGCCACTCGATGCGAAGCTCGAGTTCGTCAACGCCCGGATGGGCGCGATGAGAACCGACCCCAGCACCGGCGCATTCTACAAAATGAGAGTGCCGACCGGTGTCTACATCGTCCAGGCCAGCAAAGAGGGCTACATTCCAGAGGCCGTGCCGATGGTTGTGACAGACGGCGAGTTTGCGGTCCATACCTTCAGGCTGAAGTCGCTCGTGCCCTACGGCACAGTGACAGGACGCACGTACGACATCTACAGCGGCAGGCCGGTCACCGCCTCGATCGGCTTCAGGGCGACCGAAGTCGCCCCGGTCTCAGCCAATGAGGTCACCGGATTCTTCCGGGCCGACAATGTACCGGCCGGGCTCGTCGTCGCCGTCGCGGAACTTGACGGCTACTTCGCCGAGGAACGCATCACCGAAGTCGAGGACGGCGAAGTCACCAAGCTCAACATCGGCATGGCTCCTCTCGACATGATTGGTGCGTTCAAGGGCAAGGTGGTTGACAAGAAGAGCGGGGACCCGGTCCAGTCCGCCATCAGCTTCGTCGACGTCCAGCGTCCTGACTTGCGCACCGACTCGACCGACGGAGCGTTCGAAGTCGAGCTCCCCGTCGGGTCGTACGAGGTGAAGGTCGAGGCGCTCGGATATGTCGCCCAGACCTCGTCGTTCGCCATCGAGAAGGGAGAAGACACTGAGCGGACCTTCGAATTGGTGAGCAAAGGAATGATACTGACCCTCAAGGGCGTCTACTTCGAGTTCGGCAAGGCGGAACTGCGCACCGAATCGTACGCCGCCCTGATGGAGGCCGCACGGATCATGAACGAAAGCCCGGAGATCGCAGTCGAGATCCAAGGCCACACCGACAACATCGGAACAGACGAAGCCAACCAGAAGCTTTCCGAGAAGCGCGCCTACGCGGTTGTCAACTTCCTGGTCCAGTATGGCGGCATAGACATGAAACGGCTGACCGCCCGTGGCTACGGGGAGACCGAACCGGTTGCCCCGAACGACACCGATGAAGGCCGTCAGCTGAATCGCCGCGTCGACTTCGTGATCCTGAAGTAGACTCAGCGACCGGACTGCATCAGGCAGTGGACAGGCGGGTGCATTTGCGCCCGCCTGCTGCTGTCGATGCAGGTCTCGGCAGCCACCCGGCTGTCGTACGCTGACTTCGTCGGTACAAAACCGACTAGCTCAAGACCGCCGCTACGTACCAGTCGGCAATACTTGCGCCGAAGAAGAGACCGACCAGCGCACCGGCGGCCAGGAAAGGCCCGAACGGTATCGGCTGCCCCTTTCCTGTCCTGCCGACCCATTGCAGGACGAGACCGATGGCAACACCGACTGCAACCGCCGCAAAGAGCGCCACCAGCGTGCTGCTCAGGCCGAGGAAGCTGCCCAGCATTGCGGCAAAGGGCAGGTCGCCGACGCCAATGCCTTCCTTTTGGTCTATCCCGAACCTCCGGAACACGCCGGCAAGCACGTAGCGCCACAACAGCCAGGCGAAGAGCACGAAGCCTGCACCGGCCGCAGCCCCCAACAGCGCGTCGACCGTGCGCCCCGGAGGCAGAAAGCTCAGTGTGATGCCGAGAATGACGCCCGGGATGCTGAGTCGGAACGGGATGACCTGATGGTCCAAGTCGACAAAGGCCATGACCAGCAGCAGTGAAACGAAGACGAGGCCGGACAAGGTCTCCCACGAGAGGCCGAATCTGGCGAAGATGGCGGCAAACAGCAGCGCAGTACCCGCCTCAACCACCGGATAACGCAGGGATATCGGCTTGCGGCAGGAGCGACATCTGCCCCCCAGCAGAATCCAGCTCAGGACCGGGATGTTGTCGTAGGGCCTGATTCTCTTCTTGCAGCGGGGGCAATAGGATGGCGGGAAGACAACGGACTGACCAAGTGGGATGCGGTGAATGCAGACGTTGAAGAAACTACCGAGGGCCAGCCCCAGCAGGACCACCAGCAGCCATATCACAGCCCGCTGGCTTCTGCCATCTCCTCCGGCTTCGCGAACAGCTTCTTGTCGAGTGCGCTGGCGTAGGCGATCGCTTCGGAGATCAACCCGCGGCGGAGAAGGCCGGCCAGACACTGGTCCATCGTCTGCATCCCGTGTTCGGAACCGGTCTGGACGAGCGAGAACACCTGGTGAGACTTGCTCTCCCGGATCATATTTCTGGCCGCCGGCGTAGGCACCAGAACCTCCATCGCAGCTATCCGTCCCCGACCGTCCTTTCGCGCAAGCAGCGTCTGCGAGATGATCCCCTGTATGACGTTCGCGAAGATCTGCCGGACGTACTCGTGTTGGTCGGCAGGGAACACGTCAATCACGCGGTCCACAGTCTGCGCCACATTGTTGGTATGGAGAGTCGACAGTACCAGATGTCCGGTCTCGGCCGCGGTCAGGGCCAGGCTTATAGTCTCCAGGTCACGCATTTCGCCGACCAGGATCACGTCCGGGTCTTCCCGAAGACACGCCCTCAGTGCAGCGGCGAAGGACTGGGAATGCGTTCCTATCTCGCGCTGGCTGATCAGGCAGTTGCGCCCGGAGAAGATGTATTCGATCGGGTCCTCGATGGTGATGATGCGTGCCGATCGTTCCTGGTCGACACGTTCGATCATGCTCGCGAGGGTCGTCGACTTGCCGCATCCGGTCGGACCGGTGACCAGCACCAGCCCGGAATGACGCCGTGTCATTTCAGCGACCGACTCGGGAGCGGGCAGTTCGTCGAGTGTGCGGATCTTTGCCGGGATGATCCTGAACGCGCCGCCGATCCCGGTCAGGTCGAGAAAGACGTTGACCCTGGCCCGCACCCGCTCTGGGGTCACATACTCGAACCTGACCGTCTCCGGCAGGCGCTGGGTCGCGGTCCCCCAAGTGTACGACAGGTCCAGCTCGCGTTTGCGCTCGACCGCGGCCTTCTGTTCGTCGCTGAGTATTGAATGGATCAGCGCCTCCGCATCTTCCTGCGAAAGCGCCGGTCCCGGTATCTTCTTCAGCCGCCCGTTCACCCGGATGATGGGCGGGTTCCCGACAGTTATGTGTAGGTCAGACGCTCCGTACTTGGCCGCATAGCGCAGCAGTTCATCTATGTCCATCTCCGGACACAGACTTCTCCCGGACTACCCTTGCATCGGCAGGACGTGCGGTATGACGAAGATCATCAGGTCGTTCTTCTCGTGACGGATTGCCGTCTTCTTGAAAAGATGCCCGATGATCGGTATGTCGCCAAGCAGCGGGATCTTGCCGATTGCCCGGGTCTCCTCGTCCCTGACCAGGCCTCCGATCACGACCGCTTCCCCGTCCTTCACCGTGACCTGGGTCTCGGCTTCGCGGCGCGCGACTATCGGCTGCTGGTCATCCGCTGTGCCCACCCAGCCGGTAATGGCTTCAACGGTCGGCCGTATGTGCATCGTCACGTCGCCGGATGCTGTAACGTGCGGGGTGACTTCAAGTTCGATCGGTACCGACCTTGTACGCCACGTGACCGTTATTCTGCCCCCCTCGCCCTCACTGATTTCACGCAGCGGCACGTCGATTCCCATTGTCATGAGCGACCGCTGGTTGTCGAGAGTCACAGTCCGCGGATTCGCCAGAGTCCGTGACTTCCCGCGGCTTGCCATGATCTCAAGGGAAGCGTTCATGTCAGCAACGCTGACCGTGCCTATCAGGTAGTTGTTGACAATGATCGGCAGTCCTTCACCGACCTCCCACTCGCCGACATCGGCACCGGTCGCCGACGCCCGCAGCGTCCAGTTGATCCCGAATCTGTCCTCGGACGTGTGCGTCGTCTCGATGAACTTGGCCTCGATCGCAATTTGCGGGACCGGACGGTCGAGTTCGGCCAGAATCGCGGCGGCCTTGTCCAGCGCCTCAGGGATGTCGGTCACGACGAGCACTCCGCTCCTTTCCGAACCGGCGCCGTCCGCGACCCTGCGGTAGGTGACTTCGGCCTTGCCATCGTCGGTGAGGACATCGTCGATCGCCTTCGCGGCATCTTCGGCCTCGACGTAGTCGAGGTCGAAGAGCCTGGTATCGAACTCACCGTACATCTCCTTCTTGATCGGCTTGACCAGAATGATGTTGTCGGCCTCCATCACCATGTTGCAGAGACCCGCCTTGAGCAGCGCGTTCAGGGCGGTCCTGAGTGGTACGTCATTCAGCCTGACGGTGACCACTGACTTGACGTCTTGCGTCATCAAGACGTCTATGTCGAACTGGCTGGCGATCATCCGGAGGACGTCTGGTAGATCGGCATCCTTGACATACAGGGTCAGCCGTTTGTTGGCGAAGGGGTCGTCGGGCGGCACCGGAGCCGGCGTGACCGGCGTTGCTCCAAGGTCGACGACAACCAGCTCTCCTTCGCGAGTAACCTTGTAGTCGACCATGTCGTCGAGCCGGATCGCGATCCGCACACCTTCGGTGGCTTCACTGGGCTCAACTGTCACCGCCGATACCGGGTAGAACTTCGACTCGAAACGTTTCGTGTCGAGGTCTTCTGTCGCGTCCATGACGTCGACGACAACCGCCGTCGGATCCTGCGATGCGAAAGAGCTGACATTGGGTATCCCGGTACAGGCGATGGTGACCCGGACTCCGTCCAGGAGCTTGTCTATGGCAATGTCCTTCACTGCCACCTGCTCCTGGGCGGCGGAAACCGAGACCAGGCAGAAGGCCAAAGCTACTGCAACTACCGCGTTCTTCATCATCATTGTTACTCCCCTAGCAGCAGGGTGAACGTGCGGCCGCCCTGCTCAAGTACGACCTGCTCATCCTGGATCTCGATGATCCGCTTGCCGCTGATCTGGTCGCCGACCTCAAGTATCTGGTTGTTGATCAGCGCATAGGCTTTGTCACCGCCGATGGTGATCGCGCTGAGACTCATCTCAGCGAGTTCGCTGGTCATGACCCAGTCGCGCACGAATGGATCACCGCCCCACGTCTCCGGCTGCTTGGCCGGCGTTTCCGCCTCTGCTCCTACAGCACCGGACTCGGCGGTTTCCGACGGAGAAGCTCCCTCCGGTGGTGTGGCTTCCCCTGCTGCAGCTTCCGACTCCCCAGTGACTTCGGTCGCCACTGCCAGCTGGAGCTGCCCAGCCGTTGCACTGCCGGTAGCTGCCAGCCTGCTTTCAGGCTGCGCTCTGAAGATGGTATAGAGCGCAAGCACAGCAACAGCTATGCCCAGAATGACAAGGATTCGCGCTCTCAAGATGCTCCCTTCTTCGTTTGAAAGCCACTCACCGATTCGCTCATCTAGTCAAAGCTAACCCCGCCGCCTGCTCCTCTTCGGCGTGTAGGTTGTCGGAAGCAGGCTCTCGCCTACTCTGACTGAGGACCTTCGACCGAAGGCCTCTATTTCCAGGCGGTCAGGGAGAATCTCCACTATCCGGCGTCCCATCACCACATCACCGATGCCGACGCGGCGGCCGTCCACCAGCGCGTAGCTCTCCGAGCCGAGCGACACGATCGCTCGGACTACATAGAGGTTGCCTTTGCTGCCCCGCCGCTTGCTTCCGTGCTTCCGCCGTGCTTCACGGAGCCGTCGGCGCTTCTCGCGCTCGCGTCGCCTCGCCTCCCGCTTGCGCCTGCGCTCCTCCTTGCGCCGGAGCCTCCTCTCGGCCCGGAGCTCCTTCTTGGACCTCGGCTGGATCCTGCCGGAGGTCCTCCCCCTCCGACCCCTTCGACGGGAGGTCCTGCCGGCCGTGTCGTCTGAGGTGTCGGTAGAAGCGGTCTGGGTTCGGCCCGGAGGTCGCCTGGGTCGCAGCAGAAAGAACGCGGCCACGCCCACGGCCACCACGAGCACGATTATTATGACGATTCTTCTCACAACTGCCCTCCGGCAGCCAGGCTGGAGGCGTACAGGTTGACCAGCAGTTTCATCTCTACCTCGGGGCGCAGGTCCTCGCGTCCGGCGACCTCAACGTCGGGCACCCGTACGAAGTAGGGGAACTTGTCGAGGCCCTCGATGTACTTGCCCACATCGATGTAGCGTCCTTGGACCGTGACCTGGAAAGGAACGCTGCGCAGCGGGTTGGAGCTGGTCTCTTCCTGAAGAAGCGTGTCGAGTCCGGGCGGCGCAATCTCAAGAAACCGCACGCGGTACTGGGCGGCGATGTTGGCCAGCCGACGCAACATGGTCAGCATCTCGGACCTCGGCACCACTCGCGCTGAGAATGCGGCATTGGCCTCCTGAAGTTCCGCCACGCGCTGCCGCAAACGCGGCGTCTGCTTCACACGCTCTCGGGTCTCCTCGAGCTCCTTCTGGACCTCGGCCGCCTCGGCCGCACTCTTCCGCTGTGCCTGAACGCGCGGCTGGTAGAGCACGAACCAGGCGAAGATGCCCAACAGAATACAGACCGCCAATCCGATCAACAGGACCCTGCGTTCAAGTAGTGATCCCATGGCCTACTCCGTTCCGCACTGGATCTCGAAATCAAGGACCGTTTCGCCCATCATGGAGTTCCGGCCCTTGTTGACCAGCTGCACATTCTGGAAATGAGGACTCATTTCGAGGTCGATCATGAACTGCGACAGGTTGATGTCCAGCAGGAACGGCTCGCTGGAAACCACTCCCGTCAGCTTGACATTCCTCTGCCCGGTAAGGGCCATGCTGTTCAACTGGATGTTCTCCGGGACGATCCGCGTCAGGTGCGCCATCAGCGGGACCGTAACCATCTCTTCACCAACCACATCGGTGAGGCTTCGCTGCTTCGCCTCGAGGTCCCTGACCTGTTTCTCAAGTGCGAAGTACTCGCGGTTGGCGTCCTCGGTGTCCTTGAGCTCTCGCCTGAGCCTTGTCACCCGGGTGGCCGCGGCCTGCGACCAGCCCGCCAGTACAATGAAGATGACGACCAGCAGGGCAACCCAGAGAACACCGATGATGGTCACCAGCCGGACATCTCCGGCAGCGGCCTTCCCAACCTTCATCTCTCCCGGAAGCAGGTCCACCGAAGTGTGGTCGTAGAGCAATCCGAGCGCAGTCACCAGCCGGTGACCGATTTGCTCTTCGGGCTTTACGTCCTTGGCATAGATACCGGCGTCCTGGAACGGGTCGAACAGCCGGGTCGGGATGCTCAGGTTTGTCTGGATATACTCCATCAGTCCCGACATCGCCGCCGTTCCGCCGCAAAGCAGCAGCCGGTCGATCTTGGCTTCGCCGTACTCGCGGCGATAGTAGTCGATCGAACGGTTGATCTCGGCCACGAAGCGTTCCAGCGCGGGACGCTGCAGCGTCGCCAGCCGCTTGACCATGATGCCCGACGCCAGCTTCTCTTCGCTCTCCTCGGGCGGTATACCGTACTGCCGCTTCAGGTTCTCGGCGTCGTAGGCATCGAGCGCCAGCTGCCCTTCCTCGGTAGTGATTGCCACCGTCATCGCCTCCGTAATCGCGTTGCCGGCGGTGGTGATCGTCCGTGAAAGGTCCAGCCTCTCGCCCTTCATGAACACGATGTCGGTGAACTCGGCCCCGATGTCGAGCAGGCAAACCGTCTCCTCAGCCCTGACCTTGCCGTACTTCGTCACCGCTGCCTGGAGCGCAAACGGGATCACGCTTATGGCGGTCGGCTCCAGTCCGGCCTTCTTCAGGGTCGAGATGTGGTCTGAGACAACGTCCTTCCGGGCAGCCACGACCATGACGTTGTCCTTGATCGCACCGGCTTCCCGGACCGGACCCAGGGTCTTGAAGTCGAGAATCGCCTCGTCGAGCGTGAACGGGGAGTATTTCTCGAGCCGCAGCAGGATTGCGTCCTTCAGCTCGCGGCGGTTCATCTTCGGGAATGGCGCTTGGCGCACGCTCACCGAAGGACCGGACACGAAGCTGAACACTTCCTTGGGCTTGTAGTCCTTGATCAGCTCGCGGAGTATCGATGGAACATCGAACGCCTCGCCGATTTCCTTGAGCCCGAAATCGGCGACACGACCGCCCTCCATCTTGACAAACTTGACCGAGTTAGAGCCAATGTCAATACAGAGGATTCCCTTTCCACCGCCGCCAAGTTTGAAACCGCTACCGCTTGCCAATACTCCTCCTTGGGTTGCCCGTCATGGTTCGACGGTAATCTCGGAGCCGTCATTGAATCTGAGGATGAATTTCTTGTCATGGACCCTGTAGATTTCCCCTGCGCCGAAGTGGTCATAGTAGAACTTCAGGAATGCGAACGGCACCGTCCGCCCCATGTTGGCTTCTATCGTTACCGGACTACCGTCGTCGAGGTAGTACAGCGGCGCAGTGTCGTTCTCGCCGAAACCGCTGTCGCCCAACGGGACCGGGAATCCACGCATTTCCTTCGACCCTACGAGCATGTCGCGGAAGTACGCCGTGTCCGGGTCGATGACCAGTATCGTGACCGAGTCGACCGTCACGTCCGCTATGTTGACGTTAACGACGTCGAACTCGAATCCGTTGCTGGAGTCGGGGTCCAATGGAATGAGGCGGGGGCGGCCGACCATCCGGAGGAAATTCCTCAGCGGTCTGGTCATGCGGAAGTCCAACACCACATCGGTCCGCGGTGCCACTGTTACCCACCTGACCACCGAATCCAAAGTGGTCATCGAGTAGGCCTTGATCCGGTGCGTGCCTATCGGCACCTCGGTGAATTCGTACTTGCCCCCGCGGTCGACCGAGGTGTACTTGTGCTCTCCGGGACGGATATAGAGGTCGACGGCGACCGAAGCGTCGCCGGGCGGGTTCAGGTCGGAATCGACGACCGAACCCGAGACGGTATTCCCTCGAAGGTGGGCAGTGTTCTCGATAATCGGAGTGGTCATCGGGTACTTGCCGTTGCCGGTGCTTGAGATGACCCCACCGATCATGTCGTAGGTGTACGGATCGCCCCACGCATCGTGGAGGTAGCCGACCGAGTCACCGGCAAGCCCGCGCCGGATGTAGGGACCTCTCCAGTTCGGGTCAGAGCTCTCGACCAGCTCCCTGAGGTCATTCGGCATCCTGCCGACGTCACCGTAGAACCCGAAGTCTACCCGCCGACCGTCGGTCAACAGCTCGGGATTCCCGACCACGGCTTCTGCGAGTTCCTTCATCTCCTCGGCAGTCTGGTCAAAGAGCGCCCGGTCGCGCGTCGCGTCGATTGTGCGTATCGCCACCGTGCTCAGCACTCCGATAATCAGCAGCACCACCAGCAACTCCATCAGAGTGAACCCGCGCCCGCTAGTCATCGAACACCTCATTAGCCCTCCTCCAACAATAACTTTTCGCGCACGAAATCGGTGTTGATTCGGATTCTCAGGTCGCGCGCGCCCACACCGGGGTGTACGGTAATACGTTTGAGGACGGAATCTCGCCAGACCGGAGGCGGCACATCGTGAACATAGGTGACCTTCAGGTCGTGGATGCCCTGGGCAATGTCGACGAAGCGAAACGTGCCCCCGGCGAGCACGGGTGCGTAGTCCCAACGGAGCTGTCCGAGCCGTGGATGTCTCAGGAGCACGCCGAACCTCGGAAGCAACTCGACAGGCACCGAGTTGCCGTACACGTCGAGTATCTGACCGTCGACAGTGTCTCGCTCCAGCTCATCCTTGTCGTAGCCGATATAGCGCGTGATCCACTGTGTCCGGTCGCTGAGTCCGTAGCCTGCGTAGCTGCGGACGAAAAGACTCTCGCGGTCATACACAATGGTGTCTCCCCACCCGTCGACGCGGTACCCTTCGGGCGATTCGTTGAAGGTGGCGCGGATATACGGCCCGCGCCATCCCTGAATCGAGTCCGGCAGGCCAGGGTATGGGTCCGCCACCAAATCCCGGAGGGCTCGGGGACGCTCACCCATGTCCCCGACGTATCCGAAGTCGACCCGCTGACCGCTGACTGTGTAGTCCTGGTCTCCGACGATGACGGTCGCAAGCTGGTTCAGCTTCCGGGTGGTCGACTCGAACCGGCCCCGCTCGAGCGTGACGTCCCAGGCCTTGACCGCCGCGGTCAGGATTATGCTGAGGATCATCAACACCACCAGCAGCTCGACCAAGGTCACGCCCCTGCTGGACCGGATCAACCTCGGCATCTGGCTGCCCCTAGAATCGTGCCCGGATATCGTCGTCGACGTCTCCGCCCGGCTGGCCGAAGAATAGCTGGTCCGGCCCGGCGCTTTCAAGGCCGAGTGTCTCGTTGTTGTCGACAATGTAACGGTACGGTATGCCCCAGGCGTCCTCAGAATAGCTCAGGTTGCCGTCCTCCCGGACGTAGGGCCCGTTCCAGCCTTTCTTGAGATAGGGGTCCCATTCTGGAATCACTTCCTTGCCGATGTACATGACGTTTGCGTAGATCCCTGAGAATGGGTCATTGGTCGCGAGTTCTACTAGACTGCGGGGCAGGCGACCGACGTCCTGCTTGAATCCCATCTGAACAACCTGCCCGCCTATCGTCGCGCCCGGATTGCCTGCAACCGCATCCCTGAGCACATTCAATTCCTGCTGCGTCTGCACGCGGCGAGAGTGGGTGGTTATGCGGCTGACGATGGGTGGGACGAAGAACGCCAGGATGATCCCGAGGACCGAAATCACCACCAGAAGTTCGACCAAACTCCAGCCGCGTTGGCAGGCAGAAGTCCTTCTCACTTGGGCAATTATATTACTCGGCCGGGGGGGTGTCAAGGAGGAAAGGCCGTTCATAGGCACCTCAATTGTGGAGGACGAAGATCACCACTTCGTTTTCGGCATCGAAGCCCCTTATCGTGACGCCTCCGTGCTGGATTCCGAGCAGGTTGTAATGGGTCGGCGAGAACGTACCCGGTGGGTCGTAGACGGTGTAGATGATTTCTCCCGCCCAGAACCCAGAGTGGTCATTGGGGCCGAATTCTTCGGTGTTGTAGAGATCTGGCTCTTCGTCTGCGTCCTCCGGATTGAACTCGTCCGGGTCCATCTGCCTTCCGGACCAGGGGTTTGTCGGCAACCTGCCGATCTCCTCTTCCCAGACTCCACCCGGGAAGTACGCCCCGTACTCGTCCTCGTAGAAATCGTCCGCGTAGTAGCCCTGCTCGGCATGGAACTGCTCGATCACGATCTGGACTGAGTGGAGGTTCATCTTCATAGCCCCGACTCGAGCATGCTCCCGAACAACTGCGACGTTGGGAACCACCATCGCCATCAGGATCCCGAGAATCATGATGATGATGAGCAGTTCCACCAAGGTGAACGCTCTTGGCGTATTCCACACTCTCTGATTTCGCATCTGTGGCTCCTTAGAACTTTATAGGCCAACCAACTGATTTGTCAAGGACTGAAGGCAACCCGGGCAAGCCTAACCTCTCTGGCTGGGCGGGGTGGTGCTTCGGACTCTCCCATTGTCGAGATAAAACCTGCCACCGTAGGGCTCTTCCGGGATTCGTTCGACATAGCCGGCACGGATCAGGTCGAGGATGCTGCTTGGCAGGACACCCCGGTCCTCGCGAAACCGATCGACCGCCTCCTGCAACCTCCCGAGTGCCTCTTCCAGTATCAGCAGCCTCAGCCGCCGCACCACAAGTCTTCGGAGTTGCTGGTTCTCTGTCCCGTAGTAGATTTCCAGCCACATTTCCCGAGCCGTGTCGAAGTCGCCGGCCTTGGCCCTCGCAACAGCGGCCCAACGGGAGGCCACCACCCAGGCGTCGGGCAGCTTCGCGGTAACCTCGAAGAAAGCCGCGGCTGTCTCGTAGTCGCCCAGCAGCATGTAGTTGACGAACCCCGCATCAAAAGGAAGCTGCCAGTTCATTGGATTGGCCTTCATGCCCTCGACCAGCAGCCTGGTGGCTTCGCGCGGCTTGCCCGCGTCCCACGCCAGCGTTATGGCGCCAAAATGGTAGGCGCCGATGAAATGAGGGTCCAGCGCGGTAAGGATCTCAAAGACATGCCCGAGCCACTCGTACTTGCGGTCGGTCATGAGGTGGTGTCCGTAGTACTGGATCGCCCTCAGCCACACAGCGTCCGAGGCCACATTCTGGTACTCGATGGTGGCTTCGCGCAGGAAATCGCCGGATGGGAAGTAGACCAGATCCTGAACCACTTCTTCGCGCATCTCACTCTTGCTGATGCCGTCGATCGACAGTTGAAGCAGGTAGACGGCGACGAAGCCCCAGATGATGACCACCGCAGGCAGGAGCGCGGCAAACCTTCCGGGCCCGACGGTGGCCGGTGCCCGAGGTCGTATCTCCTCGACCATGGTCAGAAGTCCTTGCGGCTGAAGATGAAGACCGATATCAACAGCAGTGTCGCTGCATAAACTACTGCGTACATTGCAGATAGGGCCAAGGCCTGGGGATTGAGCAGAGCGTTGTGGACCACTTCTCCGCGGATGTTGAAGTTGCTGAGGTTGGGCAGAACATAGTAGAGAAACTGACTCCCGCCTTTGACAATCGGTGACGGGCTCATCGCCGCCAGCAACCGCAGGTCGCGGGTCAGGTGACCCACCACGTAGGTGGCGAAAGTGAACACTGCGCTCGCTATCGGCGTGACGAACGTCGAGAACAGGACGGCGACCGCGGTGACGACCACCAGCTCGAAGTAGGTCATCAGCAGCGACCACAGCATGTAGGCGGGCGCGTCGATGCCGGTAGCGAACAGAATGAGGTAGAACCCGACGGTCATGATAACAAGACTGGCCAGCAGCACGGCCATCAGGCCGGCGTACTTGCCGAGCACGAACTCCCAGCGCCGCACCGGCTTGGCAAGGACGATGTATATCGTGCGCTTCTCGACCTCTTTGTACACCAGCCTCCCTCCGACCAGGACCGCTATCAGAACGCAGAACAGTGTGATCGACGCCAACCCCAAGTCCTTCACCACCTTGCTCTCCTCGCCCAGCGCCAGCGGTTGGATGACCTTGGCGCTGCCCATGACCAGAACTCCGAACACGAGCAGCGTCAGCAGTACTTTGTCCCTGATGGCCTCCCGGAACGTGTTGCTGGCGACTGCCGATATCCTGCCGATCATACTCAGTAGCCGTCGTGGTTGCGACGACCAGCGGCATCCCTGCTTGCCGGGCCACCGACGTGCGCCATGAAGTAGTCCTCGAGAGTCTTGCGCTGGGGAACCAGCGACTTGATGCGGGCGTCACCCCCTGCTTCTCGCAGAATCGCCATCACTTTGTCTAGGTCGGACTCATTCCGGACCGACAGCAGCAGAGAGTCTCCGGAGCGGATCGAGTGCCGGGCAACACGCTCGAGTACCTTGCGGAATTTGCCGCTCACACCGGCAATCGCGACCTCTATCGACTCGACCTCTTCGGTCAGTATCTCGCTCAACCTACCTACATCAACCATCTTACCCGAAATCACAATCCCGACCCGGTCGCAGATCATCTCCACGTCGGTCAGGATGTGGGTAGAGAAAAACACGGTCTTGCCCCGCTCCCGCAGGGCGACGATGATGTCCCGGAACTCCTTTCGGCCGACCGGGTCGAGCCCTCCCATCGGTTCGTCCAGGATGACCAGTTCAGGGTCGTTGATCAAGGCTTGAGCGATACCCATGCGCTGCAGCATGCCTCTGGAGAACCCCCGCATCTGGTCATTGGCTGCATGCTCCATCCGCACCAGCTTCAACAGCCGTCTGACGCTGTGTGCCACTTCCTGCCCCCGCATCCCCGACAGTCCGGCAGACAGCTTGAGGAACTCGGCAGCGGTCAGGTAGTCGTAGAAATAGGGAGACTCGGGCAGGAACCCCACCCGCGACTTGACTCTGGCACCTCGAGGTGACTCGCCGAACACCGAAGCCTCCCCTGACGTCGGTTTCGAAAGCCCCATCAGAATCTTGATGAGCGTAGTCTTGCCTGCGCCGTTAGGGCCCAGGAATCCGAAGATCTCACCCTTCTCGATCTGGAGGTCGAGGCTGTCCAAGGCACGGACGCTCTTCAGCCGGAAACCGGAGCGATAGACTTTGGTCAGGCGGAACGTGTTGATGACGGGCTCGTTCACTGGGCTCGACATCGCTAAGCGATTATAGGAGTGGCCATTAGCCTGTCAAGCAGTCAGCGCTCGCCGGCCCCGGAGCGAAATCGAGTAGGGGGCGACTTTGCAGCCGCCCCCTCTCACACCACCGGACATGCTTTATTGCATCCGGCGGTTCGCCAAGGATCGTGCTGCCACGGGAAAAAAGCCCGAACAGCCGTGGACGTTAGCTCGCGAGGCGCCGGGGTGACTAGGC
>CP070680.1:865799-868390 GCA_020352555.1 Caldifarciminota bacterium
GACCAGGACCAGCCAGGGCAACAGGCTGTTCGAGATCGAGGCCGGGTTCGCGCGAGAGGTGAAGGCAGGGGAGAGCATCACTGTCAACGGCTGCTGCCTGACCGCTGTCGCGCACACCGAGCGGTATTTCACGGTGGAAGCGGTGGCAGCTACGCTCAAGGAGACCACTCTCGGCCAGGTCAGAGCCAGGTCAGAGGTCAACCTCGAACGTGCACTCAGGCCGGATGACCGGCTGGGCGGGCACCTGGTCCAGGGTCATGTCGACGAAGTCGCAACAGTGCGACGGGTGGAACGCGGGGCAGGACACTGGCGGCTCTTGATAAGGGTGAAACCCGAGAACCAGGGATTGCTGGTGGACCGAGGGTCGGTGTGCGTCGACGGTGTCAGCCTGACGGTTGCCGAACTGGGCCAGGCCCAGTTCTGGGTCAACATTGTGCCTCACACCTGGGAGAACACGACTCTGAAAAACCTGCGCGCAGGCTGTCATGTCAACATCGAGTACGACATGGTGGTCAAGACCATCAGGCGCTATCTTGATGCCCGCAGGTCCGGATAGACGGGCCGGCAGGGTCTTTGCTGACATATGAGTGTATTGCTGCTGGTGCTGCTGACCGGCAACTGGGAACAGGACCTGTACGAGGACATCAGGTTCGGGTGGAAAGGGCCGGTGCAGGACGCGGTGGCGAACGCGCTCGACTTCGGGCTGGACTGGCCTTCGGTCGCGGCGCTGGACGCCGGGCTGCTTTTGGCGGGTGACGAGCGTTTGAGCGCGACCGCGCTCCAGGCAGGGGCTTCGCTGGCAGGGGCTTCTGCGGTGCTCTTCGCGACCAGGGCAATCGTCAACCGGGCCAGGCCTGAGGAGAGGGAGACCGAGTGGTATCGGAGCGCGTTCCCTTCCGGGCATACGACCACCTTCTTCTCGACCGCAACCGTGTACGGGTGGCGATATCCGAAGCTCAGATGGCCGCTTGCTGGGCTCGGGGTCCTAGTCGGGTTTTCGCGGATGTACCTGGGCGAGCATCATCCGACCGACGTGCTGGCCGGTGCCGCACTCGGGATCGGGGCCGGTGCGGTGACCATGGCCGTGTGGCCAGACGACGAGCCGAGCCGGCGTAAGGTCCTTGGGTTTTCAGTCCCGGGGTCGGGTGTCGGGCTCGGGGTCAGGCTCGGTTTCTGACATGGTTTGACCTATTCCCTGAATCCTCCTACAATCCGGCTGTGAATCTGAAGTTCCTGCGAGACAATCCGGAACAAGCCAGGCGGATACTGGAGCTGCGGAAGTGCGCTTTTGACCTTGATGGTCTGCTCGAGCTCGATGAGCGGCGGCGCAGCCTGTCCACCGAGCGGGACGAGCTGCGGCACAGGCAGAAGCAGATGTCGGCCCAGGTGGCCAAGGCCAAGCAGGAAGGGCAGGACGCTGCAGGGCTGATGGACCAGGCCAAGGAGCTTTCGGCAAAGGTCAAGGAACTGGATGCCAAGGTCTCCGAGGTGGAGCAGGCTCAGGAGGAGCGGGCCAGGATGCTGCCCAACATCGTCCACGAGTCGGTGAACGAAGAGGATGTCGTGGTCTCTGAGTGGGGCCAGAAACCGGAGTTCGGGTTCAAGCCGCTGGCACACTGGGACCTGGGCGAGGCGCTCGATATCCTCGACTTCAAGGCATCGGCCCAGCTCGCAGGCTCCAGGTTTACGGTGTTCAAGGGCGCGGGCGCGTTGCTGCGCAGGGCGATGCTGGCGTATTTCCTGGACCTGCACACCAAGGAGCACGGGTATACCGAGGTCGGGCTGCCGGTGCTCGCGAACCGGGAGAGCATGGAAGGAGCGGGCCAGCTGCCGCATATGGAGGGCGAGAACTACGCGATGCGGGACGACCCGCTGTACCTGATTCCCACTTCAGAGACGCCGCTGGCTAACCTGCACCGCGGGCAGACGCTTGAAGCCTCGGACCTGCCCAAGAAGTACGTGGCGTATACGCTGTGCTTCAGGCGCGAGGCAGGGTCGTACGGCAAGGACGTGCGGGGCATGATACGCGTGCACCAGTTCGACAAGGTCGAGCTTTTCCGCTACGTCGAGCCGGACAAGTCCTACGACGCGCTGGAGGAGATGCTCAAGGAGGCCGAGGCTGCGGTAAAGGGGCTCGGAATACCGTACCGGGTCAAGCGCCTCGCGGCGTGGGACATCGCGTACCAGTCGGCCAAGACGTACGATATCGATGCATGGGCAGCAGGGGTCGGGCGCTGGCTCGAGATATCCTCGGTCTCGAACTGCGAGGACTACCAGATGCGCAGGAACAGGACCAGGCTGCGACTTGCCGGCGGCAAGACCGGGTATCCGCACGCGCTCAACGGCTCGGGCCTGGCCTTGCAGCGGACGTTCGTGGCCCTGATCGAGAACAACCAGCAGGAAGACGGCTCGGTCTTGATTCCGGAAGTGCTCAGGCCGTACATGAACGGGCTGGAGCGCATCAGCTAGTCCAGTCCGTCACAAGTACCTGACCATGCTGCCATCGCGCACGACAGACCGCGGTCGGTGCCTTTGGGCCACGGAGCGAACGCGACGTGGCGGCCTCGTCGGGATTGCTGCGCGGACCTGCC
>CP070680.1:868490-886743 GCA_020352555.1 Caldifarciminota bacterium
CTCGCTCCGCTCGTCTCGTTGCGGCGGCCGCAAGGCCAGGACACGTCATTCAGCCGTGCCGCCACTTCGGCTCGCTCCGCTCGTCTCGTTGCGGCGGCCGCAAGGCCAGGACACGTCATTCAGCCGTGCCGCCACTTCGGCTCGCTCCGTTCGCCTCGTTGCGGCGGCCGATAGGAGTTGCACCCATCATCTTGCCCGCCGTGCCGCCACTTCGGCTCACTACGTTCGCCTCGTTACGGCGGCCGCAAGGCTAGGACATGTCATTCAGCCGTGCCGCCACTTCGGCTACAAAGCTCTTGCTGGGATTGTAGGTTGGAGGGTGCGTCAGTCAAGGCGGTGGGGTGTTTGACACATCAGCCAACCGCCGATACCCTCGCTCCATGAAATCCGTGCTTTGCAGCCTGCTAGCAGTGGCGTTCCTCATCGGGTGCGGCGGGGCGAGGACTGAAAAGGTCGACATCCAGCCGGGCGAGGCCTGGCTCGCCAACTACATCGGTGAACAGAAGATCGGTTACTCGGTGTTCCTGACCGAACGGTTTGAAGACGGGTACCGGTTCGACAACCTGATGCGGATGGAGATCGCGATGGCGGACAAGGTCCAGAAGCTCAAGACCCATTCGGTTGTCACGACCGAGCCTGACCTGACCCTGCGCACGTTCAGCTTCCGCATCGAGTCGCAGGACCGGACCATGGCGGCGACCGGCGGCGCGCAGGGGAACGAGCTGATCATCAAGGTCGAGGGCGACCGGCCCCGTGTCCTGAAGCTCGAAGGCCCTGTCTACCCGATGTCGGCGCTCGGGCTGCTCGCGGTATCCCGCGAGCCGGACTCGCTCTACAAGTTCAACGTGTTCGACCCTGCGATGATGGCAATCACCCTGGTCGAGCTGACACCGGTCGGCTGGGAGAAGCTCGTCATCGATGGTGTGGAGTACAGGGCGCTCAAGACCAGGTCGAAGCTTGCGCAGTTCGAGATAACGAGCTGGGTTGACGAACACGGCCTGACGATCCGCGAGGAGTCGCCGCCCGACATGACTTCAATCCGGACCACACCGGACAAGGCTGTTGCCGGGCAGACCGGGGGCAGTCTCGACCTGCTGAAGATGTTCCGGGTCCAGGTCGACACTTTGGTCAGCGACCCGGGAGCGGTCAGAAGGATGAAGGTCGAGCTGTCCGGCCTTGCTCCGAATGACTATGAGTTGGAGTACGGGTACCAGCGGGTACTGGGAACCGACCCGCTGGTTGTCGAAGTCTCGGTGCCCGAGACTCCGGACGCGCCGATGGAGCTGCCGATCAAAGGCATGGACGAATTCCTCGGGCCAACGGTCGCGATCCAGTGCGACAATCCGGCACTGGCTGAGCAGGCTCGCGGTGTGCTGGGCGAGCCTGCGGACGCTGTCGAGGCGTCACGCAAGCTGACATCATGGGTGTTCACCGCCTTGGACAAGGAGCCGACCGCTTCGTTTCCCACTGCGCTCGACGTGCTCAAGCACATGAAGGGCGACTGCAACGAGCACGCGGTCTTCTTCGCAGGTCTGGCCCGGGCCGCCGGGATACCGACCAAGGTCTCGGTCGGGCTGGTGTACATGAACGGCGCGTTCTACTACCACGCCTGGAACGAGGTGTTCCTGGGCGAATGGGTTCCGGTCGACCCGACCTTCGGCGAGTTTCCGGCCGGCGCCTTGCGGCTGAAGCTGAGCGAAGGCGGACTGGAACAGCAGACCCGGATACTGGGCGTGGTAGGCAGACTCGGGATGAAGATACTGGAACTGGAGTAGGCAACACCGAAGAGAGCACGAGGGGCAGAGCCGCTTGCTCTGCCCCTCGCCGATGCAGGCGATGCCCGCTATTGGCCTTCTTCTTCGGGCTGCTCCTTCGGGGTCGCGTCGTCAGGCGCAGGCTCGGTGCCTTCCTCGGGCTCGGGCGGGACGGTCTCGGGCGGCTCGAAGATGAAGTCCTCCTCGGTCATCACGATTTCGATGTCGGCCGCGTCATGCAGGTCCTGCAGCACCTTGGCGTGGAGCTCCTCCTCCTTGGAGCGACGGAGCTTGTTCTCGATCTTGCCCCGGACTTCGTCGAACGGCCGGGTGAGGGCTTTCTTCTTCTCCTCCACCTTGACAAAGGTGTAGGTCGAGTCGTTGAGCCTCATGACTTCTGAGATCCGGCCCTCGGACAGGCTGAAGGCCCTGCTGACGACCTTCGGGTCGCGGGACTTGTCGTCACGGGCGATCCAGTACATGTCGCCGCCGGACCAGCGGCTGGCCGCGGTCGAGAACTTCTTGGCGATGTCGGCGAACTCTGCCTTGACCGCCGTGTCCTTCCTTGTGACCTTGGCGACCAGCCGGGCGCCGTCGAGTGCGAACGGCTCGGACACCTCCCCGGCTTCGAGCCTGAACAGGCCGCTGACGAAGCTCGAAGGGAGAGCCTGCTCCAGCGTCACATAGGTGCCGAGTCTGGCCGAGTCCACGACCGGGACCCCGGCCGAGTCGGTTTCGAGCGGCTCGCCGAGCAGGCCGGCGAGTTCGTCGCCGGTGGTCGCGGTTCTCAGCGCCGGCTGGTAGAGCCTGTCTTCGGCGGTCAGGTCGACGAATGCCAGGCCGAAGAACTCAGCGTCCCGGTACGGGCCGGCGAGCGGGTTGGGTTTCGCCATGTCGGGCACGTGCCGGTTGCCGACTCGAAGGGTCGGGGTGTTCTGGATGACGGCGGGCGGGTCGGCGAGCGATCCGGTGGCGACCATCGAGTCGGTGTTTTCCGCATCTGCCAGCGCCTGCTTCGTCGCGCCGGCCTTGGCCTGGTCGGTGACCGCCAGGGCGCGGCCTTCGACCAGGGGCGGCAGCCTGCCGGCCCTGACCCAGGCCCGGACCTGGTTGGCGCGCGCCAGGGTCGGGCAGACGATTTCGCGGGCATGCACCTTGGCCGGTTCCTTGAAGTCATCGATCGTGGCCTGGTAGTCGGCCTTGAGTTCCGCGGTGTCGAGCACGACTTGGTTGTTGACCATGTCGATCCGGTAGGCGTCGGTCAGCATGCGGGTGCGACGGGCGAGCCATTTGTCGACCGCCCGGTTCCAGAGCCACGCCTTGCTTCGCTCGGCGTCGACCAGGATGAGCTTTTCGAGGATGAGCTGGTCGAGGATGCGCTGCTGGCCTTCAGGGGTCTGAAACTGGGAGCGGTAGAACGGCGGGATGGTGTTGATGCGCAGGTCGAGAGCCGCACGGTCGATGACCGACCCGTTCACTACCGCGAGCGTATCCCGGCCGTCGTGGACCGCGTTGCTGTCGGTCTCGATTACCGCGGCCTTCTTCAGTTCCTCGGTCTTCTTCTCGTACAGCTCGTTCATGTTCGACTGCCTGAGCTGGACGGTTATCTGGTTCTTGGCCTCTTCGAACGGCCGGACGACCTTGGCCTGCCGGTCGGTCACCTTGAGCAGCACGAAGCCGTTCTCGGTCTGGATCGGCTTGCTGATCTTCCCGGGCTTGAGTCTGAACGCCGGGTCTTCGATCTCCTTCGGGTGGACACCGCGGGCGAAGAAGCCCATGTCACCGCCCTGGTCCTTGTCCGGTGCGGTCGAATACCCGGCGCAGACGCTGTCCCAGGTCGCGGCGGTCGTGTCCCGGAGCAGGACCGCCCGGTGCATTTCGGCCAGTTCCAGGGTCTTGAAAACGATCTGCCAGGCGTGGACTTTTTCGGGAGTGGTATACTTGGCGTCCCGGTCCGCGCGGTACTGGGCCTTGACCTGCTTGGCGCTGGGCTCGGCCTTGTCTTTGACCTCGCGCTCGTACCACTCCTCGAACACGATGCGGTTGCGGGCCTCGGACAGGCTCATCCGCTGGGCCGGGTCTTCGAGTACGTCGGATTCCTCGGCCGCGACCGCCCAGAGCCGCTCGTTGATCATGTCGTCGAGCAGTGCGACTTTCTTCTCATAGGCCTCGTAGGCAGAGGGGTTGCGGCTGATCCGGTCGTCGATTTCGATGCGGGTGATCGGGAAGCCGTCGACATAGGCGACCCGGTCCTGGTAGTTCTTTCGGAAGCAGCGCTCGATGGCGTCGAGCGCGTCGGTTCCGAATCTCGACTTCATGTACCTCGTGGCGACCTGTTCGTAGTTCTTGGCGCCGTCGAGGTACTTCTCCTGCATTTCCTGAGCAAGCGCCAGCCGGTAGAGGACGTCGGGACGCCGCTTGTCTTTGGGGAACTCCTCGAGGAGCTTGGCGTATGCCGACTCGGCGGCCGCGAAGTCGCGCATCTTGTCGAGCAGGAAGTCGCCCTTTTCGAGGGCGACGACGAACCGGTCTCCTCCTCTGGTGAACGTTGCGGTCATCCGCTCCAGCAGGTCGCTGGCGGCGTCGAAGTCCTCGACCGAGTAGTGGTGATACAGGCTGTCGAGTGACGGGCCGAGGCCGGCTGCACCGGCGCCGGCGGCCAGGATCAGGATTGCGGGCACCAGGTACCTTCTCATCGTTTTACCTCCGGTTGGGTGCGCCCATCTGTTCATCAATTGTCGCCCTGCGGGCCGGGGACCGTTCAGGCCGCTTGCCGGCTAGTGCATGAACTGGAAGGCGACCATCATAACGGTTCCGGAGAATATCGGAACCACCACATTGTCGTTGACTTCTATCGGCAACGCCTCGACGACCGAGGCGGAAACAGCACCTAGGATACCGATTCGGAGAGGCAGGTCAAGAGTTGGAAGCACCGATACCACGTAGGCCATCACGATGCAGGATGCCAGGCCGGCCAGGGAACCTTCCAGCGTCTTGCGGAACACCCGGATGCGGCCGATCGACTGGCCGACGATGGCGGCGATGGTGTCTCCGACTGCGAGGAAGCAGATGGCGGCGATGACCGCCGCCTTGCCGGACTCCGGCGTCATGCCGAACATCCCGCCGCCGAATACCAGAATGCAGACGAACGACGACAGCATCAGGTAGCTGCCGCCGGTGAGCGACGTGAATTCGCGGCGGCGAAGCAGCGAGCCGAACAGGATGACGAAGAAACTCTTGAACGGGTTGAGGTGAAGACGCAGGAAGTCGATGACGATGAAGGCCAGCGTCGCCGCGCCCATCAGGATGACGGCCAGCCGGTGGGGAAGCGGGTAGTAGAGGACGGGAATCAGCAGCGCAAGCAGGTGGACCAGCTTGCGGTCGAGCTCAGCACCTAGAACTCAACACCCCCGGAAACCTGCTGGGAGCTGCCGAGTTCCTGGGAGCCCTGGGCGTAGCCGGACGCGTAGCCGTAGTCGATGAAGAACCTGCCGTAGCGGGCGCCAAGCCCGAAGGTGAAGTTGCTCTGGTGGGACCCGAGCCTTGCGAACAGCGAGTTGCGGAACGAGTATTCGACCCCGAGGTTGGCTACGGGCCGGAGGTCGTCGACGTCGGTTTCGGCTTCGATTGCGGCGCTGAAGGCGCTCTCGCCGAATTCGAACTTCTTGCTGACGCCGACCGCGAGCTGAGGCTCAATGTACTCGGTCGTGCCGGTGGTCCAGAACAGGGGCGAGGTGCTGAGGTTGCGGCCGCGGAGCCCGATGTCGATTCCGGCGCCCGGGCTGACGGCGAGTCCCAGGTCGACACCCATGCCGAAGCAGGAGCCGACGTAGAGGTTCTGATAGATGACCTTGGCGTTGCCGCCCAGCGAGATGAAGGGCGAGAGCATGCGTGAGTAGTTGAGGTAGGCCACGAACTGGTTGGCGCTGACGACCTTGTCCACGATCGGCCGGTTCGAATCGCTGGGCGGAAGTTCGGGATTGGGCAGTTTCGTCAGCTTGATGCCCGGTATGCCGTTGTGCAGGATTGCGATGCCGAAGGACTGGAGGCCGGAAGGTATCGCGACCCCGACGAAGTTGTGCTGGAGCAGACCGCCGAAATCCTCGGAGTGCAGGGCAAAGATGCGGGTGCGCTCGCTGCGGCTGGCCAGGGCCGGATTGTAGTAGATGGCGGTCGGCCCGGAGGCCGAGGCGACCACCGCGCCTCCCATGCCGATGGCGCGGGCCGATGTGCCCAGCATCTCGAAGTCACCGGCGTAGTCGGTCGCGGACAAGCTCGAGGCGAGCAGCAGCGCGGCGACAGCGGCCGCGAAAGCTTTTCGGGTCGATACCACAGACTCCTCCACTGTCTGCCGGAAGACCGGCAGTCTACGGTTCGTCATATTTCGGTCAATGCTATGTGTCGGGCAGCCGCCGCACCCGTCCCTTCAGTTCTTTGCGGTGGATGAACTTGGGCTTGCTGTAGGTGGGTCGGACCGTCATCCTGATCTCGTACTCCCCTGGTTTGACGAGGCTGCCCGTGTTGTCGTTGCCGTCCCAGACGATCAGTACCTCGCCCGGCTTCTGGATGTGGGGCGGGGTCAGGGACCGGACTTCGGTACCGGCTTCGTCGACCACGGTGACCCGGACGTCGGCAACCTCGGTCACGTAGATGGCGATGGTGGTGCCGGGCCGGCGGGAATCGAACGAGTCCGGGTAGCAGCCGATGAAGTAGCCGTCGAGCCCGATCCAGTAGTACCGGCCGCCTTCGGCCTCGTTGATGAACACCTGGCCGAACCGGCGCCAGATGACCAGGCCGCGCGGGGAGTCGATTTCTCCCGGCCGGCCGTGGGAGATGATGTACCTGAGTTCGGAGTCGAGCACGTGGACCTGTTCGTTGCGCTGGTCGGTGACGTAGACGTTGCCGTGCCGGTCGAAGGCGCAGTAGGCGAACCCGGCCTGCTCCAGCCCCAGCCTGCGCTGGTCGAGACGGCGCTCGAGCTGTCCGGACATGCTGAGCCTGTTGACTCGGCTGCGATTGTGGTCGATGATAACGACATGGTCGTTGGAGTAGTCGTTGTAGTCGGCGTCCTTGTCGAGCACGGCAATAGCGGTCGGACCGGACAGCTCGGCCTGCCAGGTAGCCAGCACTTTTCCGTCACGGCCGAACACCACGATCCGGTCGTTGCCGGTGTCGGCGACGTAGACCCGGCCTCTTGAGTCGATGTCGACGTCACGGGGACCGGACAGCCCGGCTTCGAGCACGGACACCCACTTGAGCTTCTCGTTGGTGTAGAGCAGGCGGACGACCCGGTTGTTGTCGGTGTCGGCGACGTAGACGTCACCGGCACTGTTGCAGCAGATGCCGGAAGGCCGGCTGAACTGACCTTCGCCCGAGCCCTGGCTGCCGAAGAGACCGGGGCGGAGCAGCCGGACGTTGTAGACGATCTGGCCTGACCCGGAATTGACCGCGAACATCGTCAGGATGTGGTCGTCCTTGCCGGTGCTCGGGTCGTCTTCCTCCTGCATCTTGGCGCCGCACATTCCCTGCGGGTCGTCGATGGCGAAGTTGCTGCCGAGGAACATCTTCAGGTAGAACTTGCTGACCCGCTGGAAGCCCATCGTGTGGGTGAAGGGCGGCACGAGCAGAGTTGAAGGGTTGTCGGCAACGAGCGCCAACAGCAGCAGCCACTGCATCAGGAGATGCTAGAACGGCGGGTCCTCAAGTCAAGCCGTTGCCCGAGTCCGCGCCGTCAGGGCGTGAGTTTGAGCCGCCGGGCGAGAACCTGTTCGAGGTTGGGGTTGACCGGGCCGCCCAGGTTCCTGGCTTCCTGCAATTCGGCCCAGGCCCGCTGAAAGTCGCCGGTGTTGAACAGCGCAACGGCCAGGTTGTGGTGGACCAGCGGGTTGTCCGGTGCCAGTTCCAGCATGGTGTCGTACTGGGCAAGCGCGGCATCGTACCTGCCCAGTTTCTGCAGCGCTGTCGCCAGGGAGAATCGATACCTGACCTCACCGGGCTTGAGCCTGACACTCAGGGCATACTGGGTCAGGGCGGAGTCGAGCTTGCCCTGGGATTCGAGCGCGGCCCCCAGATGAAGCCGGGTCCCAGGGTTGTCCGGGGCGGCCTTGGCAGCCCGGGCCAGAATCGACGCGGCTTCGGAAACCTGTCCTCGCTCCAGCATCACGACACCGAGATTTCTGAGTGCTTCCGCGTGCTCAGGACTGGTCCGGAGCGCCTGCTTGAAGGCATTGACCGCTGCAGCCGTGTCGCCTTCGTGGTACAGGGCGGACCCGAGGTTGACCAGGCTCTGGGCGTGTTCGGACCTGCGCGGCCCGCGCGGGATCGGGTAGAGCGCGATACCCAGGCACAGGATGCAGAGCGCGACCCCGGCGAGGACCGGTAGGTACTTTCTTGTCCGGAACCGGTCGTAGAGCCAAGTCGCCATTCCACCGGCAAACGGCAGCAGCGCAGGCAGGCCTGGCAGCCGGTATCGGGCGAGCACGAAGAAGAGCACGACCGAAAGAGAATAGCCCGCGAACAGGATTGCGAGCGCGAGGTGGCTCCGGGAGCGCCGGAAGCAGAGCACGAGTCCGGCGAACCCGAGTCCGAACAGGACCCCGAACCCGAGCAGCGGCAGGCGCAGGACCCACGAGTACCTGGAGAAGAAACCGATGTCCTGGTTGTCGGGAACCTCGAAATTGTTCAGATACAACACCGCCTTGCGGAACAGAAGCCTCAGGAAGTCCGCCCGGTGCTTCCTGGCCCAGTCCAGCGCCATGCGGACGTAGAATCTCGACTTCTCCGAGTAGCCGAGCTCCTGGCCCGACTGCCCGCGGGCATGGTCGGCGAAGTCGACCTCCTCATACATCGGATTGGGCCTCACCCAGGGAGGCGCTTCGTATTGCCCGGTCCGGTTATGAGGGCCGTTGCCGATGTAGAGGTTCTGCCCGGCCTGGGTGGTCGTGAGAACGAACTCGCCCGCTTTGAGCGAGTTGCGGACCGAGACCGGCGCGACGACAGCCAGAAGTCCGGCGAGGGCAAGGCCGGCACCGAGCAGCCGCTGACCGGTCTTTCCCTTGCCGACAAGATAGAAAACCGGCAACAGAGGTGTGAACAGCAGCAGGTTGGCGCGTGTAAGGGCTGCCAGGCCGAGGCAGGCTCCGGTGCAGACCGGCCAGGCCAGATGCCTTGACCGGGCTCCCCTGGCCACGGTCCAGACCACCAGTCCGACCAAGAGCACCGCCAGGGTCGTCTTTTCGATCTGGACTTCGTAGAAGATGAGGGGTTCGTAAAGAGCGGCGATCAGTGCGGCAACAAGGCCGGCACGGCGGTCGAAGAGCAGTCGGGCGGTGTCGAACGCCAGCAGGATGAATGCGATGCCGAACACGATCTGGAGCGCATAGACTGCCGCGTACCGGTGGCCGAAGAGCCCGTAGACAGCGGCAAGCATGTAGGGGTACAAGGGGTCCTGGTAAAAGGGACGGTCAGGAGCCTGTCCGGATTGGATTGCGATTGCCCACTGGTCATAGGCCAGGCCGTCGATGACAGGGCGGGTGAAGAAGGGTGAGTCGGAAGAGTCGGCAAGGTGGGCGATTCTGAGGCCAAGACCGACCGCGACCACGGCAACGAGAAGAACGACCGTGCGGTCTCGTCTCCTCGGCCTGCGGCTGCGAGTGGCCAACGTCTCAGTCTATTCATCCGGGACAAGGTGTAAAGACGCCGGACCAGGCGAGGTGTTCAGCCCGTGTCTTTGTGATGACGGAAGTTCTGATTCTACAGGCACTTGACTTTGCGCGCGTGCTGTCCTATACTATTACCCTGTGGGAGTATGGAGTGCTCCCCGAACGTGTTGTTTGAACACACCGAACCGGGCTATCGCCTGGAGCGTGCCCGGAACCACACACTTGAAAAACCTGTGGGTGCGGGTTACCACCCTTTGTTTGGTACTGAGAGGAGGTCTCTTATGAGACGGATGAGTCTGTTCGCAAGGGCCGCGGTGGCCGGGGCCGCGTTCCTTGTGCTGGCCGGGGCGGCCCGGGCCCAGATCAAGATCTGGGCGTCCAGGTTTGACAGCGGGTGGGACAACGAAGACCGGACAACCGCCAGCGCTCTTCTGTCTGACGGCGACTTGGTGGTCACCGGGGGCAGCGAAGGGGCACTCCCCGGGAGGTTCGACGTGGCGACAATCCGTATCGACGGTGAGACCGGAGACACCGTCTGGGTCCGGAAGTACAACGCGGGAGGCCCGACTCGCTCGTGCTGTGCCCGGGCGGTGGCGGTTGACGAGGACGACAACGTGCTCGTGACAGGGACCAGCCTTGTGGTCGACTCGGTCACTCGCCGCATCCTCGATGCCGACTACCTGACGATCAAGTACACGGCCGACGGCACCGAGCGCTGGGTGCGGACCTACGACAACTCCGGACTCGACAGCGCGTTTGTGGTTGTCGGCGACCGCGCGGGCGGCTGTTTTGTGACCGGGATAACCCAGGGCACGCAGTACGACTATCTGACCATCCACTACGACTCGGCCGGCAACGAGTCGTGGACCGCGACGTACAACGTGGCAGGAGACAGTACCGTCACACCGCCAGACATGGTGCTGGGCCCGTCCGGTCGTCTCTACGTGATAGGCACGGCGTGGAGTTCAAGCACCGACTACGACTATCTGACCGTCAGGTACGACGCCGGGACCGGGGACACGCTCTGGGTCAGGACCTACGACGGAACCGCCTCTTACCCGGATGACGACCGGGCGCACGGGGCCGCGGTCGACGACTCAGGCAACGTCTACGTGACCGGCAGTGCCGGTGAGAACGGGACCTGGTACGATGCGGTGACCGTCAGCTATGACCCGGACGGTACCCGGCGATGGCTGAACCGGACTGACGCCGGGTACAACGCCCAGGACGGTTCGGGCCAGATTGCGGTCGACGCCAGGGGCAACGTGTTCTGCGCCGGTGCGACCTTCACCGGCCTCGGGGAGGTCGACATGATGACGTTCAGGCTCCGGCCTGACGGAACCACCGACTGGGTCAGGCTCTACAACTACTACGATGACGACTCCGTCGTCGCACTGGCAGTCGACGAGTTCTCCAACGTCTACGTCACCGGGCCCAGCGTCGGCTACGAGGATGACTACGACTGGGTCACGTTCAAGTACAACTCACAGGGTACCGAGGTGTGGAGGGTGCGGCACAGCGTCTGGGGCGAGGAGGACGAACCCAGGTCGATTCTGGTGGACGACTTCGGCAGCGTGTTCGTGTCCGGATTCGACTGGGAGTCGGGCGGCGAGGACTACGCGACGATCAAGTATTCGGAGTACGACGTCGGCGCGTGGACCGTGGTCCAGCCGACAGACACATTCCGCCTGGACGCCAAGGTCCACCCTCGGGTCTGGGTCAGGAACTACAGTGCGACCGAGCTGACCTGCGTGGCGCGACTCGAGATCGGCAACTTCTACTTCGACGCCCAGCACGCGGTCAACCTGGCACCCTACGACTCGATGCTGCTCGAGTTCTCTCAATGGGAGGTCCGCGACATCGGCACCCATCAGGTGCGCTGCTACACGATGCTGAGCGGAGACCGGGAGCCCGGCAACGACACCAGCTACGGGTCGGTGACCGCGGTCTACCCCTGGGAGCGGCTGCCGTCGCTGCCGGCCGGTCCGCGCGGCAGGGAGATAAAGGACGGCGGCGCGCTCGCATTCTGTCAGGATTCGCTGATCTTCGCGTTCAAGGGCAACAACACGGTCGAGTTCTACAAGTACAACATCCTGGACACGGCCTGGACCGCGATGGAGACCATCCCGGCCTACGGTTCGACCGGCAAGAAACGCCGGATCAAGAAGGGAGCGCGGCTCGAAACCGTTGGTGACCGGATCATCTACGCTGTCAAGGGCAGCAACACCTCCGAGTTCTGGCGCTACGGCGTGGACACGCTCGAAGGCTGGACCGAGATGGCCCGCGTGCCGCTCGGGCCCAGCGGGCGCAAGGTCAAAGGCGGCACCGGGCTCAACCACATACCGTCGCTGAACGAACTGCGCTTGCTCAAGGGCAGCAACACCCTTGAGTTCTACGGGTACAGCATCGATGAGGATTCGTGGTTCACGCTGGCCAGCGTGCCGGCCGGCCCGAAGGGAAAGCGGGCCAAGTACGGCTCCTGCACCGCCTTTGACGGGGACAATACCATCTACATGCTCAAAGGCAGGACCAGGGACTACGAGTTCTACGCCTACAGCATTCTCCAGGACTCCTGGGTCGCCAAGGCAAGCCTGCGCGACAGCCGGTTCACGGGCCGCAGGCGCAAGGTCAAGAAGGGAGCCTGGCTGGCGTGGGACCCCGAATTCGAGAAGCTGTACGCGACCAAGGGCGGCAAGACCACCGAGTTCTGGTACTACGACCCGGCGCGCGACACCTGGGTCGAGACCAACGACACGATTCCGGTTCCTCAGGGAGGGAGAAAACTAAGACTGCCCTACCGAGGCGCGGTCGGCGAGTACGGCGGCGGCAAGATATACGCGTTTACCGGCAACAAGACCCTGGCGTTCTACCGGTTCCACGCCAACTACCCGCTCGACCCGGGCGGCGGGTTCGGAGGACCGCAGGCCGAGCCGGTGCGCGCAGTGAACCTCAGGCTTGCCGCGTGGCCCAATCCGTTTTGCCGGGCGACGACGATCAGCTACTCGCTGCCGGTGCCGGGACGGGTCAGGCTGGCGGTCTACGACGTCGCGGGCCGGACCCAGCAGGTATTGGTCGACGACCGGCAGGAGCCGGGAGACTACCAGGTCACGCTCAGAGACAGAGAGATGGCGGCCGGCATCTACTTTGCCAAGCTGGCGATGTTTGAAGGGGAGGAGAGGCACGCGGTTTCGCGCAAGCTGCTGCTGACGAGATAGTCCGTGCGGCGCCGGGCTGAGGCCTGAGCCGCGAGCCACTGTTCGGCTAGCGAAGACGGAGAATGTGGGCGGCCGGCTGGTGCCGGCCGCCCTGCTTTACTCAGGGGGGATGCGGGATAGCATCAGGCCAACATGGGCAGAATCCGAGCGGTGACGTTCGACTTCTGGGATACGCTCTTTCCGAGCCTGGGCCGTGACGGCGGCCGGACGCCGGCCGACTACCGGGTTGAGATACTGAAGGACTTCCTGGCAGCTCGCGGCCGCCGGTTCCCGGTGCGGACGCTGCGCGAGGCGCACGACCGGGCCGAGGACAGGCTGTTCGAGCACTGGCGTACCGACCTGCGCTATTCGGGTGCCGATACAGCGGTCAAGGACATGGCCGACCACCTCGGCATCGTGTTGGGCCGACCTGACGCCGAACAGCTGGCCGAGCTGTTCCAGATGACGTCACAGGTACCCCGCATCGTACCTTTTGACGGCGTACCCGGGCTTCTGGCCCAAATGGCCCAGGAATACCGGCTCGGCATCGTGTCCGACGTCTGGCTTACACCCGGTGCGGTGCTGCGCCACATCCTGCGCGGGCTCGGCCTGCTCGGGCATTTCGAGGCGACTGCGTTCTCGGACGAGACCCGGTATCTCAAGCCCCACCAACGCCAGTTCGGGGCCGCGGTCCGGGCCATGGGCGCGGAGCGGGCCGAGACGGTCCACATCGGCGACAGCGAGCGCCGGGACGTGGCCGGGGCAGCGGATTTCGGGCTGCGCACCGTGCTCTTGGCGTGGGGCGGCAAGGCGGACGCGACCCGCGCCGACCGCGTCATCACCGACATCCGCCAGGCGCACGACGCGGTGCGCGCTTTCGAAGACTGATACCCGGGTTGACAGCAGCCCCAGAATGAGGATAATTACCCCGCAAAGAGCATCCCTGCGCCCTCCGGGCGCCCCCCACAATCCCCGATGCGGTCACGATACAGGGTCAGCGTCCGGACCCGGAGGACGAGATGGAGGAAGTCGCTCTATTCAACAAGTTCGGGAAGTCGGTGTACCGGCTTTGCGGAGATATCGTCTACGACTACCAGGGCAAGCCGCGCGGATTCCTGGTGGGCAAGACCGTCTACGACATGCGCGGCCAGCATCGGGGCTTCTACATGGGCAACATGATGCGGGACCGGATGGGCAAGATTCTGGGATTCAACGAGAATGCCAGGTCCAACGGGCTGGAGCTGCCGTTTCCCGAGATCCCGCCGGTGCCGTACAACAACCTGCCGACGCCCGAAGAAAAGCCTGACGGCATGGTGGAACGAGAATGCCCGGCACAACCGCCGGTGTGGTCCATCATGCAGCTCCAGAATCTATTGGTCTGAGCCCGGCTCAGCACCGGCTGAAGCCTGGACCCAGATTCCATGAGTCGAGCCGGCACACTGACTCGTCCTGGTTGCACGGCTCGCATCCTGACCCGGGCCTCAGGGTCGGGAAACCCGGCAGCGGGTAACCCGAGAAGGGGGTCGTGTCCGGGAAGGGGCAGGACCGCCCGAAACGGGTAGAAGGACCCTGGCGGGTCAGCAGACCCTGACGGGTCGAGACCACAGGATTCGCCCTGACCCTGGCGGGTCAGGGCGAATCTTGGTTTCAGCCTATTCCAGAAGCTGAATCTTCCGGGTCAGAGTCTCGCCGGCGTCGAGCCGGACGAACAGCGTCTGTCCTGAGGGCAGGCCGGACAGCCGGGCCTGGTGCAGGCCTGGTTCCAGGAACCCGAGGTCCATGCCGAGCAGGCTGCGGCCCAGGGCGTCGAACACCTCGAGCCGGGCCTGGGCCGGGCGTCTGATTCCGAACCGGACGGTCAGGTCCGAACTCCTTGACAAGGTCGGGGTTTCCATCCAGACCGAGGCCGGGCGCCTCACCTTGAACGGGTTGTCGCTGACCCCGACCGAGTCGAGTTCGGCTTCGGCAAACCAGAGGTCGTTGTCGCCTTCACGGCCGTCGGTCCAGACGCAGCGGGCGACGTTGGAGTCGGTCTCGATGATGTGGTACTCGCCCAGGAAATCGGTCACGCTGCGGAAGACGGTGTCGTTGAGCCGGATGCTGGGCGAGATGGTGGCGCCGTAGTCGTCCGAATGCTGGTACCGGACCGACCACCAGCTTGCCGCCGAAGTGGGCCAGGACGGGGTGTGATACCAGAGGAAATGCAGCCGGCCGTACGGGTCGGCCTCGACCCAGCCCTTGCACTGGCCGCCTGCGGTCGAGTCGTTGAGGACGGCGAGCGGGGTCCAGGTCGCGCCCGCGTCGGTCGAACGAGAATAGAGGATGTCCCAGTTGCCGTGCCGGTCGTCGACCACGGTCACGAACACGTTGTCGTCGGTCGGTGCCGCGATGCTGGTCAGCGGCGCGCGGTCGCCGTACCCGTCACTGTAGCTGACCTGGTTGTCGAGCGTCTTCTTCAGGGAGTCGGGCCAGGTCTCGCCGGCATCGGTGGACTTGAACACGTGGAGCCCGGTGCCGGAGCGCAGCGCGATGTAGAGGATGCCGGACGGGCTGACATCGATCCCGGTCAGGTAGGTGCGGGAATCGACGCGCTGCAAGGACCAGTTCCGGCCGCAGTCGGTGGACTTGCCGAACCAGATGCCGCGGGAGCCGGTACTTAGGTCCTGCCAGCACATGTACAGCTCGTTGCCGCGGTAGCAGGCCCAGGGTTTGTCCACCCGGCCCGATACTGTCACGTCGACCGTGTCGATCCAGGTCTGTCCGCTGTCGACCGAAAGGTAGTGCCGGATCAGGATGGACGAGAACTGGATGAACATGTGGACGTATCCGGTGTCGTCGGCGATGATGATGGGGTCGGAGTGCCACCGGCTCGGGCCGGTGAGGTCCATCCACCAGGTCGTGGTCCAGGTCCGGCCTGCGTCGGTCGAACGGCCGTAGGGTATGACCGCGACCCGGCTGCGCTCGGCGACGTTGCAGATGCAGTAGATGTAATCGCCGTGAAAGGCGAGGTCGGACTCGCCCTCGTTAATGGTGTCGCCGACGTCTGCGGCCTTGACCGCATCGGACCAGGGCGGGTCGGCGAATGCCACTGTCGAAAGGGCCAAGAGGCCCAGGCAGAGCACGGTGTATTTCACATTTCCTCCGGGTTTGCGAATCTCACGCAATCGTATTGCCGGAGGAGACGAATGTCAAACGCTCGGCTCAGGCGGATCCGCTTCTGGAATCGGTCGTCCCTGACAGCCAGGCGAGCGGCCCAAAGGCTTTCCGAGGGCGTCAGCCTAGGTCAGGCACTGGTCGCAGAGGTAGCGCAGCTTGCCGAAGCGGACATCGGGCTTGACGGTCCAGATGGCGCCGTAGTCGCACCACTTCAGGCACTGGCTGCAGCGCACGGTCAGGTCCAAAAGGTCGATCATCAGCCCGGCGTCACCGGCCAGTATCCTCTCGGTCTCTCTGCGGCCGGCACCGGCCAGGTCGAATTTCAGCTTCTGGACCAGCTCGAACCGGACATCCCCTTTGCCGCCCCAGAATTCGGACACGACGTACATGTCGGCTTTGGTGTTCTTGATCAGGTTCAGGAGCCCGGTGTAGCCCAGGTGGCCGTTCCTCTTCTTCTTTCCAACGTAGTCGTCAGGCCTGGCACTGCTGAAGTGGCAGATGATGAGCCGGCAGCGGTCGAACTTGCCCGGCAGTTCGTCGAAGTACTCGGTGTCCGACGTGTACCCGAGCCGGAACGGCTTCTTCTTGCCCGGGAGCGGCAGTTCGAGCACGAAACCGACGGGCTGGTGGAGCTGGTCGCCGCCGTGGTCGGTCTTGAAGGGCAGGCACCTGACTTCAGGCGGGATTGTCTTGGGTTCGTCCGGCTCCAGCTGCCTGATGCTGCCGACCCCGACGTTGCAGTCCCTGAGCAGGGGACGGTACATGTTGTTGGTGTCAGGGTCCAGGTAGTACGCGGTCCGGCGCGGGGTCGCTGCGTCGGGCAGGCCCCGGACATGCTGGTTTTCGAGGTCGGCGATACTGGTCAGGTCGTCGCGGTGGTCGGGGTGGTTGTGGGACACGATGACGTCGGTCACCTCCCTGATGTGGAATCCGCAGTCGGTGAATGTCTCGAGGAAGTCGTAGCCCGGGTCGACGACAAGGCCCTGTTTGCCGGCCTTGATGAAGTACCCGCCGCCCCGGCAAGCCTGGTTGCCGAACGACTCCTTGCGGACCCTGGCAACGATCGGTATCGCCGAACTCCAGCCTTTGAGCACCGCCAGCACGTGGTTGAGGCCGGACTCCTTGCCTTTGTCGTGGTACTCGTTGCTCGCGACGCTGTGCTTGTTCAGCTCGGCAACGATCCTGCCCCGCGGGTCCTCGCGCACCGGACGCTCGAGAGTCAGCGGCCGGTCGCCTTTCGAGGTCAGGAGCCGGGCCAGGTTCTCCTTTTCCCGGGCGCGATGCGACCGGCCTTCTTCCCTCGCCTGTTTGACGTCCCGGAGCAGGCCGGCGCGAAACTCGGCGTCGGCCCAGTTCTCCTCGTCGCCCGCGCTCTTGTAGGCGTTGGCCGCTTTGGTGAAGTACTCGAGCGCCTTGTCGGCATCGTACTTCCACAGCCAGATGTCTCCGAGGTTGTACCAGGCGCTGCCAGGATGGTCATAGCTGCTCTCGGCCAGTTCCTTGGCCGCCTTCTCGTAGCATTCGATCGCCTTGTCAGGGTCCCCGCTCTTGTCATAGGAGTTGCCCATGTTGAGCAGGGCCAGGCCCCGCGTGTCGTAGGACTCTTCGGCGAGTGCTTTCTCGTAGCCTTCGATCGCGGCGCCGAACTCCTTCTTCTTCCAGTAGGCGAAGGCCAGCCTATCCCAGGCATGGCCCAGCATCGAGAAGTCGTGCTCCACGCAAGGTCTGAGCAGGTCGATAACCTCGTCGTATCTCCGGTCCTTGCTCAGTATCGAGGCCTCGAACACCTTGGCCTCGTCAACCAGACCGGCCTGGATGGCGAGGTTTCTGCCCTGCTTGAACGTGGCTTCGCCCTCGCCGCGCTTGCCCTGCCACAGTTCGGTGCGGCCCTGCAGGAGCAGGGCCTTCAGACGCTCAATGATATCGTTCTGTTGCTCCTTCGGAGGCATTGTCTCTCCTTGACGGCCATTGACCCCTGCACTCCCTGCCCTTCACCGTGTAAACTAGTACAGGAAACGGCTCCGAAGTCAAGCCGGATGCGGTCTTGCCGTCCAGAGGGTGGCGGAATTCCGGAGACGTCCCGGGTGTCGCTTCATCCTGTTCGCTTCGGTCCTGCCTGCACGAGTGAGTCTGTAGCTGCGTCTGGTTTCGATCTTGCGCAGCAGCCCTTCCTGCTCCAGGCGGTATCGGGCGTCAACGACGCTTCGGCGGCAGGCATGAGTCAGGCCTTCGGCTGAGTCGTGCAACACGGATGCCGGCAGCTCGCCGTCGTTGTCAGAGAGCGCCAGAAGCACGGCTGTCCGTGCTGTTGCGTCCAGCACATGCTGTGCGGGTGAGCTGTCCCGACGATGCGAGTCGCGGCCGCGCCGGAGCGCGGCGACTCCGCTTCGGATCATGGCTCTGGCCGACCTCCTTCGGTATGCCCAGTTGTCGGGGTCCTGGTCATAGAGCGCCGCGAGGCGCGCTTGCCGCCCGGCGCCTGCCGCAG
>CP070680.1:886843-898885 GCA_020352555.1 Caldifarciminota bacterium
CACTTGGTACTTGGTACTTGCTCCTGCCTCTCCTGGTCAGTGGTGCAGCACCACAAAAACCCAGTGTTTCGGGTCGTCGACAGTGTCGGCATCGGCATCCAGGTCATACATCGGGAACTCGACGTCGCGGCCGAAGCCGTAGATCCCGTACTCGACCGCGCCCTCGAAGATCTCGGCCCGACCCTGGTACGGAATCCCTCCGTCAGCGGTTGCTGTCGCCACGCCGATCCCGCCCGGGAAGTCGGGTATGTGGCCGAACCTGAGGTACGGGCATTTCGGGTCCTGCCCGCGCTTCTGGGCCGCCTGGCCCCATCCCAGCACACCGTAGAGGGTCTCATAGTCCAGGTCGATCGAGTCGCTGTTGTACCGTCTTCCTGTGTAGGGATTCAAGGGGAACCGTCCGGCTTTGCCCAGCCCCTCTTCGTCAAACGGCTCACCGCCCGGGAACCAGGCCGCCATCCCGGCATCGTCACCTTTCTCCCACGACAGCTCCTCCGACGGGTACATCCCCTGGTTGTCGACCGCGTACGCTTCGAGCGCGGTCTGCACGATGTGCATGTTGTTGCGCACCGCGCTGCGGCGCGCCCGCTCGTTGAACAGGATGAAATTCGGGACGACGAACGCCATCAGCAGTCCGACTACGACCAGCACCACCAGCATTTCGATCAGGGTGAATCCCCAGGCTCGCCTTCGACCCCGCAGTATCGGCATACTCACCTCCTCAGCAGTCCGTTGCCGACCTTGCTCGCCAGCCCGCTCACCGCTCTCCCAGCCAGGCTCTTGAACGACCAGAGCAGAGCCAGCAGCGCGCCCACACCTGCCCCGAGCGGGATCAGCGGCAGCGCCCGCACCACCAGGATCCTGACATCGAAATCATGGAACTCGCTGGTGGCGAAGAAGTAGACGATCCTGCCGAGCAGCGCGACCAGCGCGCCGCCGACCGCGAACTTCGGCATTGTCCTGAGCCCGCGACGCACCGCCTGGACCAGCTGCCACTGGGCATGGGTCCTCCGATTCGCGGCCCGCTCCGCCATCAGCCCTGGCATCAGCCTCTCCATCACCGGCAAACGGGACTCTGCCGCCTCGGCCAGGACGACCGCGTCGGCCAGGTTGCCGTCCACCCGCTTGAGCGGAGTAGTCGCCTCCTCGGCCAGGGGTTGAGAGTCCTGGAACGCGAAAAAGGCCCCGCTGCCGGCGCTGTTCCTTGCGCGCCGCACCAGCTGCTCGGCTTCTTCGAGCGACCGCTCGGACCGCTCCAGCAGCTTTGTCATCTTCTCGAACGCCCGCTGCGCGCTGTGCGCCTCGGCGTCGAACTTCTCGCGCAACTCGGTCTTGCGGCCCGGGTAGATGACATGGTCAATCGGCGAGCTCGTGCCGGCCAGCACCGCCCGGCTGACATCGGTCTCCAGCTTCCTGCTGCGCTCCCTGAGCTCTGCCAGGTCAGCCCGGAACCGCTTGAGCCGTTCCAGCTTGGCCAGTGATGCATCCGCCTTCTGCCGCTGCTCGTCGCGTATCCGGCCGATGACAGCCAGGACCTGGTCCTGGACCAGTGCCAGGTCTTCGTCCGCGTCCGCGGTCAGCGCAAACCTCCTGTCATACCTGATTGCCATTTCCAGCGCCTTCGACGCAGCCTGGTTCTCACCCAGCCTGGTGCAGTACTTGGCCTGGTGGTAGTAGGCCTGAGAAAGCTTGGGGTTTGTTTCCTGGGCTTCGACAGCCAGGTCGCGCGCCTCGGCAACCCGTTCGCGCCCGGCCTCTTCGGGCGCGGCCTGCAGAAAGCAGGCAAGGCTCAGGTGCAGCAGCGCCTCTGCGGTCGGGACCGCCATCTCCGGTCTGCGCCGGACCGCGCCCTTGCCGTACCGCACCGCCCGCTTCAGGTGTTCCTCGGCCCGGGCAAAGTCCACGACCGAATCGTCCTGGGACACGCCGTACAGAAACACCCAGCCGAGCTCGAACTGGATGGTGAAGTCGGTCGGAAAACGCTCCTCGGCCTTGACCAGCCACTCGAGCGCCTCGGGAAAGAGCATCTCTGCCGCCTTGCCGCATCCCTCGACGTACAGCTCGCGCGCCTCGGCCCACCGCCTGCGCATGCTGGCATCGATGCTGGTCCCGAACTTCTCCTCGACCACGTTCAGCGAGTCGGCGACAAGCAGAATCAGTCCGCTCTGCACTCTGAGCTCGTTGAGCAGCGGTGCGAGCGGGTATGCGAACTCCGCTCCCAGGTCATGGAACTCGCGCTGCAGGTCGCGCGTGCCCCGTGCCATCGCGTCGTTCAGCAGCCTGCCGCCGAACAGCACGCTGTTCGAGTCCTGAAGGAAGCTGTCCCCGAACTCGCGGACCAGGTCCTCGGGCGCGGCAACGGTCTCAAGCACGCTGCTTGACAGCGCCATCTCGACCCGCTCCCGCTCGAGCGCCTCGCGCATGAAACTGACCCATTTCTCTCGCGAAGGGATGGCTCTGGTTACCGGCATTGTCCTGTACTGGGGACGAACGGGGGCTGAGCCGCTTCGGGGGCTGTCCCCGCCTGTCCCGACGGTCTGCTGCTGCAGTTCCCCATCACTGCAAGCGTAGCGTCAACTCCGAGCCTGTCAATAGCCCGCACGCCGGACCGACAGCCGTTCTCTGCAGGACCGAAGTCAGAATGAACAGACATCTCATCTCCTCTTTGCCGCAGGTCGGCCCTGACCTGGGCTTTGACCGGATTCTATCCGCACTGCGCGGTCCGTCAATCCCCGGTTCCCGGCACGAACGGCCGCGTTGACAGACCGGCACCTCAGTCTGTAAGCTGGCTCATGCCGACACAGGACCTGACTTTCCGGCCCGCGCTCCGTGACCTGGGCCTGACCATCGGCCGGTTCCCGACCGGGCCGAGCAACGCAATCACCGACCTCAAAGGAGTCCGCGTCGGGCACGTCACCCACATCCAGGACGACGTGCCGGTCCCGGGCACCGACACCCGGACCAAGGTTCGCACCGGGGTCACCGCCGTGCTGCCCGCAGCCGGCGACGTATACAACAACCGGCTCGCTGCCGGCGGCTTCGTGCTCAACGGTGTCGGCGACATGACCGGCCTGAACCAGGTCCTGGAATGGGGCTGGCTCGAGACCCCGATCCTCTTGACCAACACGATGTCGGTCGGCCGGGTCCATGCCGGCACGGTCCTCAGCATGATGAAGCGCTACCCCAAACTCGGACTCAGGTCCGACGTCATCCTGCCGGTTGTCGGCGAGACCGACGACTCCTTCCTCAACGATGCCCGCATCCCGGCCAACACCGAAGACGACGCGGTCCGGGCCATCCTTTCGGCGCGGTCAGGACCGGTAACTCAGGGTTCGGTCGGCGCCGGAACCGGGATGATGACCTTCGACTTCGCCGGCGGCATCGGCACCTCATCCCGTGTCGTGGACCTCGGCCCGGACAGCTACCTGGTCGGCGTGCTCGTGCTCTCCAACTTCGGCCGGATGCGCAACCTCACTGTCGAGGGCGCGGTCGTGGGCCGCGAACTGGACCGGCTGCTGTCCGGCAAAGGCCGGCGCGAGGACAGCTACGGCTCGGTCATCGTCGTGGTCGGCACCAACGCCCCGCTCCTTTCCTCCCAGCTCAACCGGGTGTCAAAGCGGGCCGCGCTCGGCCTGGGCCGGGTCGGGTCCCATGCCGCGTCGACAAGCGGTGAGATAGTTGTCGCCTTCTCGACCCGCAACCGCTCGCCCCGGCACCAGCTCGGCAAGCGCCGCTACCTGCTCCAGCATTTCATCAGCGACGTGTTTGTCAACGAGCTGTACGAGGCCACGATCGAAGCGACCGAAGAGGCGGTGCTCAATGCGATATCGACTTCGGCCGGCACGGACGGACGGGCCGGGCACCGGGCCCGGGCCTTGCCCGTGGACAAGGTGTTCGAGATTCTTCGAAGGGGACGGCGGCTGAAGGCTCTGGCTAGACTTCCTCAGCCCACCCGACCCTGAGTCGGGTCGACTCGACGATCATGCCGATAAGCTCCTTGAAGCTGATCCCGGCCAGCGTGCACATTATCGGCAGGTCAGAATGCACCGGGTTCAGACCGGCGAGCGGATTGACTTCCAGGAAATTGGGAATCCCGCCTTCGTCGCAGCGCAGGTCCACCCTGCCTCCGTCCCGGCAACCAAGTATCCGCCACGACGAGAGCGCGGTTTCCGCCGCCTGCCTGGCTGTTTCGTCACGCGCCAGCCGGTACTCTATCCTGGACTCGCACTCCTCCTTGTTGATGTAGCCGTAGATGTCGCCGAGCGCGGACTCGGTGTATCTGACCTCCATCACCGGCAGAGTACGAGCCCTGGGCCCGGTGCCGATGATGCCGACAGTGAACTCACGGCCGGGCAGAAAGGTTTCGACCAGAACCGGCTGGTCGAACTCAACGAGCAGGCGGCGGCAGACCTCGTCAAGCTGTTTCCTGTCCTCGAGCTTCGAATCGCGCGATATACCCTTGCCCGTGCCCTCAGCCACCGGCTTGGCGAACAGAGGAAAGGGCAAATCGAGCCTGGCGATGTCCTCCGGCCTGCGCACCTGGCAGAAGTCCGGGGTCGGTATCCCGAAGTCGCGCACCACCCGCTTGGTAAGCGCCTTGTGCAAAGTCAGGGAAAGGACCATCGGCCCGGAAAACGTGTAAGGAATCCGGTACACGTCGAGCAGAGCCGGTACCTGTGCCTCGCGTCCGAAACCGTACATCCCTTCCGCGATGTTGAAAACAAGGTCCCAGCGCTCGCCATTTGCCAGCCGCTTGACCAGGTTCCGGATGTGGCCGATGCGAGCGGTTTCGAACCCCAGCTCCTTGAGCGCGTTGTCGATGCGGTCGATCGTGTCCGGCCGGTCGAACTCAGCGGTCTCCTCTTCACCGAACCCCTCAGCCAGGTACTCGTCTCTCAGGTCATAGGTGATCCCGACTTTCATCTGGATTGTCTCCTGAACCGCCTGAAGCTACCGGGCTGTGTCCGGGTACCGGAACACCCTACCCTGATAGTTCCTGAGCAGCAGGTTTCCGTCTTCGCGTTCGGCCACAGGGTCGGGCAGCAACGGTATCTTGCCACCGCCGCCCGGTGCATCGACCACGAATGTCGGCACCGCGTACCCACTCGTGTGCCCGCGCAACCCCTGGATGATTTCCAGCCCGCGCTCGACCGGAGTACGGAAATGGGCAGAGCCTGATATCGGGTCGCACTGGTACAGGTAGTAGGGCCTGACCCGGTTCTGCATCAGCCCGTGCACCAGCCTTCGCATGGTCTCGACATCATCGTTGATCCCTCTGAGCAGCACGGTCTGGCTGCCGAGCGGGATTCCTGCATCTGCCAGCCTGGAGCAGGCCAGCGCGACTTCTGGAGTGAGTTCATCCGGATGGGTGAAATGGATCGACATCCAAAGAGGATGGTAGCGCCTGAGCATCCTGACAAGCCCGGATGTGACCCGCTGGGGCAGGACCACCGGCACCTTGGTCCCGATACGGACTATCTCGACGTGCGGTATCGCGCGCAGCCGTCCGAGCAGCAGTTCCAGCCGCTCGCCCGGCATTGTCAGCGGGTCTCCGCCAGAAAGCAGCACGTCGCGTACCGCCGGCGTACCGGCGATGTACTCAAGCGCTGCCTCCCAGAGCCCTGGGTCAAAACAGTGCCGATGGCGTCCCACCATCCGGGACCTTGTGCAGTACCGGCAGTACACCGAGCACACGCCGGTGACCAGGAACAGCACCCGGTCCGGGTACCGGTGAACCAGGCCTGGCACCGGGCTGTTTCTGTCCTCGGAAAGTGGGTCTTCGGCCTCGCCCGTGCTTCTGACCAGCTCGTCCGGTACCGGCACCACGGTTCTGCGCAAGGCCTGGCCAGGGTCATCCGGGTCGAGCAGGCTGGCGTAGTACGGCGTGATGCTCAGCGGCAGTCTGCCGCTGCCCGTGTCCAGCGCCTCCTGCTCAGGCCCTGAGAGCCGGAGCACCTGCTCAAGTCCGGCCCTGTCCCTGAACCGGTGCCGCATCTGCCAGCGCCAGTCCTGCCACTGGGCCGGGCTCGCCTCTGGAAAGACGCGCGCCCGGAAGACAAGAGAGCGCGGGCTGGCCCGCTGGGCAAGCTCGCCACCGATGCCGTTCCCAGGCAGACCTGTTTCAAGCAGTTCCGCCAACCGGCCTAGGCTGTTGCTTCGATGTGATACGGAGCCGACTTTGTCGGCGATGGTACCCGGAGGCTCGGACTCCTCGGCAGACACCTCGGGTTCTCTGGGCACAACTGCCCGCACGGTCACTGCGGTGCGCTTCTTCATACGCTCCTCAACTCCGGCCGCCGGCAGCCGGTTGCTGGCCGGCGGTCCTCTTCGAGAACTGACTGCCGAACACCGGACGCAATTCTAGCGCCGACCCTGGCTCGGCGTCAATAGGATTCTCATTCGAACATCAGACTGCGGAATCCGGCTCCGGATTCGGGCCAGGCCAGCAAAAACAGGCCGCCGAGCCTGACAGCGCAGCGAGAGCGGCTCACGGCTCCCGGCTTGACACGCCAGCCCACTGTCGGGGGTCCCGGCCGGTCCTTCCGGCGCAGGGGTCAGGGTGGCCGGCGCCGCCCGAGAAAAGGGGTTGACAGCAGGTCCTGGGGTTGCTATTATGAACTAGTTTGCGCTGCAAACTCGTATGAACTGCAAACAAAGGAGACGTTATGACTACTCTTGAGCCGGGCGGCGTCCGCCGCCGTGTGCTGCGGACGGTCAACCGGGACGGGCTGTTCGACCTCGGGCTCGGCCTTGGCCTGCTCCTGGTCGCCGGCTGGTTCGCACTCGAGCGGTTCGCCGAAGTGCAGATGACCGGCATCTTCGCCATCCTGCCGATGATGATTCTGTTCCTGGTCCGGGGCATGCGCAAGCGCTATACCTATCCCCGCGTCGGCTACGCGAACCTGAAGACGGGACCGGTCCGGCTCGGTTTGATGATCGGCCTGCTCGTTACCGTGCTTCTTGTCCTGGCCACCTTTCTGGCATTCCAGTTCACGTCCCTCCGCGTGCCCCGCTCGATCTTCGGCTACCTTCCGACGTTCCTCGGCCTGGTTGGCGTCGGCGGACTGGCGTACTTCAGCTACCGGACCGGCTACCCCCGTTACCTTGTCTATGCCGGGTTGGATCTGACCCTCCTCGCCATCGTCCTCTTGCTGCGTGCCGAGGCGATATTCACATTCATCGCCCCGGCGGCAGTGGTCGGCACCGTCATGTTTGTGACCGGCATCGCGACCTTCGTAAGGTTCCTCCGGACCCATCCCCGCATCGAGGAGGAGGCGCCGAATGGGACCTAGCATGGCTCCGGACATCGAGGGCCGCGCCCGGGCAGCCATCGAGCAGGACGGACTGACCGAGCTGTTCCTCGGCATCGGTCTGCTGGTATTCAGCGGCTTCCTTGTACTCCAGCTCTTCGACGAAGTCAGAATCTATGCCCTGCCCTGGTTCGTGCTGCTGGTCATGTCCGGTGTCCTGGCCGCGGTCAGGCGCAAGGTCACCTATCCGCGGGTCGGCTACGCCAAATTTCGGCCGTCGGCGGTCAAACTCGCGATGCTCGGGCTGCTGCTGGTAGTCCTTGTCGTCGGCATCACCGCCTTCATGGTTTCGCTTCGTACCGGGCACCGGTGGCCTGCCGGATTCTGGACCGGGCTGGTCTTCGGGATCGGCCTGGGAGGCGCGGGCGCCGCTGCGTTGACCGGCTGGCGCCTGGGCATCCGTCGCTACTACCTCTACGCCGCATCCGAAACCCTGGCCATCGTCCTGCCTTGGGCCGCGGGTATCGACGTCCGAGTCCGAGCCATCCTGATGATGGCGGTGCCTGCCGTAGCCCTGATTCCGGGTGGCGCCGTCACTTTCAGGCGGTTCCTGCGCCGGAATCCGTTGCCAGAACAGGAGGTGGGCGATGAGGAATAGTCCGCTCTGCCCGCTCCTCATTGCCGCCCTGGTCCTGGCACCCGCGTGCCGCCCTGCGACCGTGCCGGACCAGCTCAGGGCCCGGGCACTGCCGGTCGCCAGCCTCGAAGCCGAACACCCGCCCGACGACCTGGTCCCGGTTGCAGAACTGATCGGAGACGCACGGGTGGTCTTCATCGGCGAGTCGCGCCATAACGGCCGGGAACACATGCTGTTCAGACGCCGGCTGATCGAGCTCCTGGTCACCAAGGCCGGATTCGACGCCGTGGCACTGGAAGAGCCCATGCCCGAAGCCCGTCTTCTTGACCGCCACGTCACGCAGGGCGAGGGCGATGCGGCCGACATCCTCGCCCGGTCGGGCAACTGGTTCATCTGGAATACCCGGGAGATGCTGGGGCTCGTCCGGTGGCTGTCAGAGTACAATGCCGGCCAGGAGCCCGTTGACCAGGTCCGGATTTACGGGCTGGACATCACGACCCCAGGCACAGCCTTGCAGCACGTGCTCGCATTCCTGAAGCGAGCTGACCCTGAGGCATTGGCCATGACCGGCACCGCGCTCGGACAGGACCTGTTCGACCCCAGGGCCTGGACCGGTACCATGGCCAACTACGCCGAGCTCACCGAAACGCGCCGGGCCGAACTCAGCCGGGCATACGACGCCCTTGTCAAGCTGCTGGATGACAACCGGGAGCGATACGTTGCCGCGACCTCTTCAGACGAATTCGCCTGGGCAAGGCGCGAGGCGTACGCAGCGCGGGAGGCCAACCGGCTGTTCTCAACCGCGCGGCCCGGACCACCGGACCCGGCCTCCTACCGGGCCGGTGGCTGCATCCGCGAAAAGGCGATGGCCGACAACCTGCGCTGGGTGCTCGAACGCGAAGGCCCGGATGCCAGAGTCATCGTGCTGGCCCACAACGTCCACGTCGGTCGGGCTTTGGTGGATGTCGAGGTCCCGGGCAGACCGGCTATGGAATCCATCCCTTCGATCGCCTCGCTGCTTCAGCCTGACCTGGGAGAGGCCGTGTTCACAATCGGGTGCACGTATGGCGCTGAAGTCGAAGCCGACACAGCGGCCAGGTCCGCGGAACCCGCGACTCTGGACGCGATGCTCGACCGTGTCGGGCTGCCGGCGTACGTTCTTCCGGTGAGCGACATGCCGCGCAGAACCAGGGCGGGCCGGTGGCTGGCAAAGCGCCGGGCCATGCAGGCTGAAGGCGGCCTAGCTTGGTGCGTGCCGGCAGAAACCTACGACGCCCTGTTCCACACCGACAGGCTGCAAAGGACCAGGCCTATCGCGACAGCAGCCGAACCAGAGGCTCGGACAGAGCCAGGACCCGGAGGCGCTCGATGAGCGGGTCCGAAATCTCACAGGTCAGGCGCAGGGTGCGCCGGGCCATCGACCAGGACGGCCTGTTCGAGATGACCATGGGCGTGATATTCCTTGCCGTTCCGCTGCTGGTCCGTCTCCGGCTGCAGAGCATCGCCGGCGTCGTGGCGGTCGTGCTGGTCTGCGTCGTGCTGCCGGTCTTGCGCAACCGGGTGACCTACCCGCGAGTCGGCTATGCGAAGCCGCGGGAACCGGCCTTCCGGCTGATACTGCTCTTCGCGCTCGGGCTGGGCGTTGTGAGCCTCGGCGTGACGGCGCTGGTGCTGCTTGTCCAGGGCCGGGTCATGAGCCGCCCTGCATGGCTAGCCCTGATGCCATTCGCAACCGGCCTGTTCATAGCCGGGTTCCACTTCCTGTGGGGCATCCGGACCCGGTCCTTACGCCACTTCATTCTCGCCAGCGTCGCTGCGGCCGGCGGGGCGCTGGCAGTACTGCTTGCCGCAGGCAGCCTGGACACCGGGGCAGGCATCTTCTTCCTCGGATTCGGCACCCTGGAACTGGCCACCGGCATCGTGCTGCTCACCCGGTTTCTTTCGCACTACCCCAGACCACAAGGGGCGACCGATGACGCCTGAGGCGCAGAACGAGGACATGCAGGTCCTGGCCGGGATCGACCGGGCGGTCCACGAGCCGGCCCGGCTGATGATCCTTGCCTACCTGTCAGCGGTCGAGAGCGCTGACTTCCTGTTCCTCGCCAACCAGACCGGACTCACCCGGGGCAACCTTTCGTCGCACATGACCAGGCTCGAGCAGGCCGGCTATGTCAGTATCAAGAAGGAGTTCGTGGACCGGATACCCCGCACCCTGCTGCGCATCACCAGGCAGGGAAAAGCCGCGCTCCGGTCCTACCGGAAGAACATGATGCAGGTCTTGAAAGAACTGCCCTGCTAGCAGCCCCGGGCTAGGACCTCAGCCAGGTCTTGGCTTCGCCCACCGTGTCGAACACCCGGATTTCCTGGCCTTCGTGCTCGGACACGGTCTCGAGATACGAGAGCAGGTCCCGGTTCCCGTTCGCTACGATGGCTTCCCTGAACCAGAACTTCACTCCTGCTTCGGAAGCCAGTCTCGGGACCTGGGACATGTCTGACCTCGACAGCCTCGGGTCAGCGCTGCGCATGTCGTAGAGAACGCGCGAGCACCGATTCCGCTCGGCCAGTATCACCTCTTCGGACAGCACCGCCCGGACCAGAGGCAGACCGACCTCTCCTGACATCCTTGCCACAACGCACCGGTCTTTCGGGTCATACCACATGTGGTACGGCATGATTCGCTCCTGTGGACAGAAGCCGTGCCGCAGGCGGCTTCTGGTATCGAGTTAGAGCTTCTGGGTTGCGTGTGGATGTCAGCGACTCTGGGCACGATGCCATGCTGCAGTACGAACCCATGAGAGATGCGCAGATGCAGCATGACATATTCTGGTAACCATAGTAATTCTACACCAGAATCAGTCCTTCGGCAAGACGCTTTTCAGCCTCCGTGCCCAGGTCAACAGCCAGCCGTACGCGCCTTGCCTCTGGCCCATACCAAGCCCATCAGGCGGGCACACGCCTGCCGGGCTTGCGCCGGTCAATCGGTCATCTTCTTCTTCCGCTTCCGCTCCTCACCCCATATGCCCCTGCTCGGGCCTGAAACCGTAGAAAAAGGCCCTGGCTTTCGCCAGGGTCTGTGCCATCGCGCGCTAGAACCTTGCCAGGCCAGGTCAGGTGAAGGTCAGCGTCTTCGACAGGTCAGGCCGGGTGGTGGAAGCCAGGTCGCTCCTGGCCGGCCGCAGCGGTGCAGTGAGCCTTGACCTGAGAGCGCTTGCTGCCGGAATCTACCTGGTCCGGCTCGATGCCGACGGATGCACCGACACGCGCAAGCTCGTGGTGAACCGCTAGGACCGTATACACTAACCCGGAAGCGCAGCCATTCGGCTGCCCTTGTGGCGACAATCGTGATGCCGACCGTTTCTCATGATATCCGGGCCGCGAGCCAGGAATCTGACATCTTGGCAGGCCCTTTCAGTGCTATGTCTAGCCCCGAGTTCCAGTGAGGTCGGATGCCAGACCGCGGAGCACAGACCCGGACTGAAAGCAGGCAGCGTGCCCATACACATAACTACTTGAAGAACAGACTCTTAGCCCTGAGAGCCGGCCTGAAGGCCAGCCCGGGTCCCCCTGCCCGGGGCATGCCCCCCAACAGTCCTCCCTACTGTCCTGAGGCATGCGGCTTGGCCTGAGCTGACCCATGGCCGTACCGATGCAGATGCCGGTTCAGCCTTCCCAGAGGCAGCGCTTGCCAGAACCCATGCCAGAACCGATGAGCATGCTCCTGGCTGTCCCTGTGCAGTGACCGGTCAGGCTGCCCCAGCCGCAACCAGAAAGGCTTGCCCTGAACCGAACCCTGCAGCCAGGACTGAATGTCACTCTGCCTCGGCCACTGCTACCTGGGAGGCTTGAACAAGGGTGATGCTGGTCCAGAACCCGTCTCCTGGCACAGCCTTCTCAGCCGGCTCATGCCTCAGGACGTCGTCTCAAGCGCCTGAGCGCGCATGGCCTGACCATCTTCCTGCGCTGGCAGCAGCCGAACTCGCCGTGCTCTCTGCAGCCGGCAATGTGGGGACATTTCCAGTGTTCCTGGCCGACTTGATATCTGTCTGGTCCTAGGTTAGAGCGTGTCTGGGATTGTGAGGGTAGTTGTGGCAGGGGTGCCGCATCGCATGACACAGCGCGGCAACCGTCAGGAGCCGGTCTTCTTCAGCAACAAGG
>CP070680.1:898985-921933 GCA_020352555.1 Caldifarciminota bacterium
GCTCGTTGCCGGCCGCCATGATGTTGAGAAAGTCCTTGAACTCCCAGCAGAACGCATCGGTCGAAGCGTCCATCAGCTTGTAGGTGCCGGCCGTGTTGTACCAGCGCCAGGAACCTGAGTGCTGGCGGATGGGGCGCAGCGAGTCAGGCAGACCGCGGCCCGCATAGACCGTGTCCCACAGGGTCCAGAGGTCGTCGCTGAGCACAAACGTCCTGCCGTTACTCAGGTCCACGAAGTAGAGCCTGCCGTCGATCGACATGCCGTCGTAGTAGCTCGAGCCGCCGGCCGCTGAGTCGCTGCCCGCGACCGTGCCGTTGACATGGCTGCCGTGGTACTGGCCCTCGGTCGCATCCGCAGTCCCGTAACTCTTGTACGCCACTACCTTGCGGTGTTCGGGCCAGATACCGGGCGGCGTCACCGCCATCTCAGGGTCCCGGAACATGTCGTGTCCGGTATTGAGCCCGGTGTCGGACGTCGACAGAACAACGCCCTGTCCCCTGACCCCTCTGGTCCACACGTGTCTGGCAAGGGTGTCGGTCGGCGGCGGCGCACTCGCACGCCACCCGGTCTGCACCACCCACTGGCAGTCGTCGTTGGCGGTCGTCGGCTCGGTACGTTCCTGTATCCAGAGTACCTCGGACAGCCGGGCTACAGCCGGTATGTCGGCGGCGTCCAGTGTTGCCGACAGTGTCGTACCGTACCCCGATGTCATGACCTCGTGAACCACGCCCCGGTCCTGTTCGATCGCTGACCTGATCGGGTCAGCGTCCTCTCCCGGCATCACCAGCACGGTGATGTCTGCAGAGCCCGGCTTGTCGGTCAGCTCCTGCTCGACCTTGTACGCGGGCTGGAACAGGCCGACCCAGTTGACCATCGGCAGAGCCTTGACCTGCTCGAATTGCGACCGGTCCATCCTGGCCAGGACCGCGTAGTGCGGCAGATAGCATACTGAATTCACCCCGAGTCGGTTCAGCTGCCTGAACCAGGACCGGTTTACCGGTCCGTTGAACTGGACTATGTAGTACGGCTCATCGGCGAAACCCTCGTCGATTCTCAGTTCTTCGGGCAGCTCGGGCTCGCCCAGACGGGTATCGATTCTGTACCCATTTGAGAACCCGACAAAGTTGGCCTCATCCCCAGCCTGAGGCGTGAACTTTGATGTCGGACCCATGTTGTAGTGAGCTGAATATCCGGCCACGCCCGCACCGGCGAGCAAAGCACCGAGCAGAACCGCCGCTACTGACTTCACAAGACCTCCTTAGGGTATTGTCAGGGGAAGGCGCCGAGGCATTATAACTTACAGCCCTGCGGCTGTCAAAGCACCCATCGTCCTAACGATCAACACAGTTTAGACTGAGACTACGGTCTTCCGGGTGCCGCCTTGACTCAGCAAAGCGCCCTGGTACGCTCGACCCATGGCGGCCGAGGGAATCCGGTCAGAACGACCGACAGGTTGGGGCGACCCGCCGGTCACAGCACCGAGCCTGGATGACATACGGAAGGCGGCAGAACGAATCCGCAGCCACACGGTCCGGACCGGCCTGAGCAGACTGAAGACCGCTCACAGAGCAAAGCGAGTCTACGTCAAGTCCGAACTCGGCCAGCCGACCGGATCGTTCAAAATCAGGGGCGTGTTGAACTGGGCACTTTCGCTCACCGACGAAGAAAAGACCAGGGGATTCTCGACCTTCAGTGCCGGCAACACAGCGCTCGCGCTCGGCTACGCGGCCAGGATGTTGGGGACGACTGCCCGCAGCCTGCTGCCCGACTACGCACCCGCCAACAAGGTCCGGGCGCTTGAGCAGGCCGGAGTCGAGACCGTGCTCATTTCTTTCGATGAGATGGCAGACTGGGTGTTCTCCGCCGGCTGGAAAGAGGAACCGTGGGCCTTTCTGCATCCGTGGACCGAGCCAAGGATGATCGCGGGCCACGCTACAATCGGGCTGGAGCTGATAGAGGAACTGCCCGAAATCGTGGGCGTCTATGTGCCGGTCGGCGGGGGCGCGCTGGTCAGCGGCGTGGGCAGTGCAGTCAGGGCTCTGAGGCCCGAAACCCGCATCGTAGCGGTCCAGACCGAATCCTGTCCCTCATTGCGGGCCAGCTTCAATGCCGGTCGTGCCAAGTGGATTAGTCCCAAGCCCACAATCTGCGACGGCGTCGCGGTTCCGTTCACGACCGACCAGATGTACCCGCTGCTGAGACAAGTGGCCGACCGGGTCGTCACGGTCTCAGAGGCCGAGGTCAGGGATGTCATCCGCCTGCTGTACCTCGAGCAGGGGCTGGCGGTCGAGGGTGCCGCCGCGCTGTCGGTCGCCGCGGCGTTGCGCGACAGGTCCGGGCAGACAATGCCGGCGGTCTGTCTGGTCACCGGCGGCAACGTCGAACCGGAGTTGTTGAGCGAGGTTGCCGGGGCAGCCTGAAGCCGCCTTGCTCAGTCTATCCTGGACTTGTCGGTCAGCTCGAAGAACGTCCAGCTCTCGTAGTCGATGTCGAAGCTCCGGTCTTCGAGCAGCCCGAAACCGGTGCCGAAGTAGCGGTCGAATATCACTCGCCAGGTGTTGACAGGCGACATCCTGGGATGGAACCAGGTCGAGTCCGCGCCGGGCAGACGCAGTGCGTTCAGCACCCGGAACTTGGCCCGGGTGTTGGTGAGTTCGTCCCGAGGCTCGAAGCAGTCGTTCGGGTGCGGCCCTTCGTCCGACTGCAGCACGATGATCGGCGGCGTCTCTGAGACGGCCAGTATGGTGTCCACCAGTGCCAGCAGCTGTATGTTGGTGAACACCAGCTGGTTGACATAGCTCTCTGCTGTGGTCTGTCGGTTCAACTGGAACCGATCCGGATAGCTCCCATCGCGGTTGAAGACATAAGGCTGGTGCGGCAGCACGAAAATGGCGAACACGAACTTCGGCCCCGGCTCGCGGGCGACCCGCTTCAGCTGGTCGAGCTTCCAGAGCACCCTGGCCCGGTGCTCGTTCCTCAGCCCAAAGCCCAGGTAGGCAAACACGGGGTATAGCATGGTACGACCCCAGAGCGCGCTCGGCAGCTCGCCCATCCCTGATCGGGTGATGTTGACGTCGGCATAGGGGTTGGACGAGGCGACTTCCCACCACGAACCCATGTGATAGAGCCGGTAGCCCTTTGACTTCAGAAAGCGGCCTACCAGATGGTCTCTCGCCTGTTCACGCAGGAAACGGTAGTAGGACTCCTTTCTCACGATGTCGGTGATGCCGTTGATGTACTGGAGGTTGAAGGTCGAGGGAAGCGAAAGGTGAGTCCGGGCGTAGTTCCCGATGCTCTTCGAAGCGACATAGAAGCCGCGCGCGCGCAGCGCGTCCAGGAACTCGGCATTGTCGAACCCGAAAACGTCCCTGAGCGTATGCTCGTTTGCGTACCGGTCCGGGACGATAAAGTAGATGTCGGGCAGCGTCTCCGGCGCTGCCGAGGCAATTGTGTCAAGGTCGTACAAGCGCTCTGAGACGACGTCCTGCCGGTCCCCTGCCGCCCTCAGCTCGTGCCTGACAATGGTGACTAGCGGCAGCAGGACGAGAATCGCACCCATGATGTTCAGAAACTTGGTCAGACCGTCCCACTTCCGCCGGGTCCTTCGTGCCGCGACCCAGACCAGAAGAACAAGGGCGGTGAGCACCAGCTCGAGCCCGACCGCGAGGGCGACCGGTGCTCGCGGAAGCATTTTGACCAGGAAATGCTTGACGTGCCCGAAGAAGAAGAACACGGTCCAGAAACACGTAAGGACCACGCCCGCCTTGTGGAAGTTGCGCGATACCAGCCTGAGCAGTGGCAGCAACACAGCAGTTGCACCAACCAGTATGGCCACCGGCCAGAATGCCTGGCTGATGTTCACCTCTCGCATGTTGCCTGAGACTATGGCAAGCAGCGGGAACAGGGCGAACAGGAAGGGATGGACGACCAGAGTCTTCTTCATCGGCTGCAGGACTCTATGGCTCCACGCACCGCTGTCAATCTGTCCCCCTTGACCACAACGCCCGGCCGGGCTACGATATCCCGCAAGACGTTGAGGAGAAACCTGGACCGAGCCACGGAGTAGAGCATGCCCGGCGCATCACCGAGGACCCTCGCCACTGCCGGCCGCTTCTGCGTAACCGACATCGGCAGCACGACCACCAAGGCGATACTGTTCGAGAAACACGCGGACAGGTGGCGATTCTTCCGTCAAGAGGCCCCGACCACCGTCGAAAAGCCCTGCGAGGACGTCTCGGTAGGTGTGCTCAGGGCCTTCCGAGCCCTGGAGCGCGAAACCGGCCGGAAGCTTCTGGAGCGAGACATACCCTGCGTCCCGTACCTGTCGACTTCCAGCGCCGGCGGCGGTCTCGCGATGGTCGTCACCGGCCTGATTCGCGATCTGACCGCGGAGTCAGCCGACCGCGTCGCGCTCGGCGCCGGTGCGATCGTGCTCGATGTCATTGCCATGAACGACGGCCGCACGCCGTACCGGAAGATCGAGGACCTCAAGACCATGCGGCCGGACATGGTCCTGCTTGCCGGAGGTTTCGACGGCGACAACACGTCCGGACCGGTCTACCTGGCTGAACTCATCGCCGAATCCGGCCTGCATCCCAAGCTCAACCCTTCGGCCCGGCTCGACGTAGTCTACGGCGGCAACATCAACGCCCGCAAGTACGTCGCCCAGGTCCTCAAGAAGGACTACCAGTACCACGAGGTTCCCAACGTCCGACCCGAAGGCGCGCGGGAGAACCCGGCTCCGGCACGCCGGCGTATCCACGAATTGTTCATGGAGCATGTCATGTCCCAGGCCCCTGGCTACGAAAGTATCAAGCCCTTGGTAGCGGCGCCGATCCGGCCGACACCGGCCGCGTTCGGGAATTTGCTCGCGCTCCTCTCGCGCGACCTGGGCAAGACCATAATGGCGATCGACATCGGCGGCGCCACGACCGACGTCTTCTCTGCTGTCAAAGGCAGGGTATTCAGGACCGTGAGCGCCAACCTGGGCATGAGCTACAGCATCCGCAACGTCGCCGAGAACGGCGGTATGACGGATATCCTGCGGCTCATCCGCGCCGAATCTGATGTATCCGACGCACCGCCGACCGAGCGGGAACTCTGGGATCGGGTCGGCAACAAGCACATCCACCCCACCGCCTTGCCGGCGACTGCGGCGCACGCCCGGACCGAATGGGCGGTCGCGACCGTCGCCATCCGCCGGGCCGTCATCCAGCACCTCAGAGTCATGCACAGCACCATCGAAGAGCACCAGACCGAGCGACCCGAGCTGGATGTGCTGCTCCGCGGCAGCAAACCGAACTGGATGAAGGAAATCGAAATCGCAGACAGGATCGACCTGGCGCTCGAGGACTACGACCTGATAATCGGGAGTGGCGGCATCCTGTCGCACTCGCCTCGGGGAGCCGCTGCAATGATACTGCTCGACGCGCTCCAACCCGATGGCGCGGTCGAGCTGGCGGTGGACAGCGCCTTCATGTTCCCACACCTGGGCATCCTTGCCGAACTCGATGAAGAACTGGCACTGGAGTTGTGCAGCGAGCTCGGCATCGTCCGACTCGGCACGGTCTGCGCACCCGCTGGGCACGGACCCGCTGCTGAGGTCCGCGTTCTTGGCAGCACGACCACCGGCCGAGGCATCGATATCAGGGCCGAACCCGGAACGGTCGAGCCCGTGCCGCTGGGCGAAGACGAGACCGCCAAGCTCACCTGGACTGTACACGGTGTGTCCAACCAGTTGACGGCTCAGGGTGGTGTGGTTGGACTGGTTGTCGACAACCGGGCAAGGCCGGTCGAACTCAGCGCCCGGAGACTGGCCCTGGGCGACCACGTACCAGCCTCGCGCGACGCTGAACCGGAGATCGAGAAGAGACTGGTCAGCGGCGACATCAGGATGCGTCGAGAGCTGGCCACGCCCGGCAAAGTCCTTGTCAGCCCGGGCGACCGGGTCGGACCGGACACAATCGTGGCCCGCAGCGTCCGGCAGTTCCTGCGTCCGTTCTTCCTGGATATCGCCTCTGCGCTCGAAGTCGCCCCTGACCAGGCTGCACAGTACCTTGTGAAGAAAGTAGGTGACGAACTGGGCCTCGGCGACATCATCGCCAGCCGGCCCAGGAGATTTCTTCCTCCCAAAGTCGTGCGGTCGAACGTGCGAGCCCGGATCGAGAAGGTTCTGCCCAACGGTGCGGTCGTCGCACGAGAGTTGCCGGAACTCGCCAAGGAGTACACCACCGTACCGGTGGCCAAGGAACTGGGCAAGGCGGCCCGGAAGATCAAGCCCTACTTGAAGGTTGAACCGGGCCAAGCGGTAGACCGCGGTCAGTGGCTTGCTGTCGACCCGGCCCGCGGGTTCCGGTTCTCGGCATCGCCGGTGCGGGGCAAGGTCAATCGTATCGACCTGCACTTCGGCGTGGTCATTATCGAGCCCCTGCTCGAAAAGGAGGAAGTTCGGGCATGGTTCCCGGGCGTGGTTGAGGAAACAAGCGACCGGGGCTGCCTTGTTGTCGGGAGAGGCGTGACTGTGAACGGAATCTGGGGAATGGGCGGGGAGCGCCACGGCAGACTGACCCTCGGAGAACCGACCGAGGATTCGATCGTTGTCCGCCAGTTCGCGGACGCCGACGTGCTTGGCAGGCTTGAGCAGAGGAACGCCGCCGGGCTAGTGACCGGCGGAGTGCACCTGCAGGACGTGCTCGGCGGTGACCTTGGGTTCACGATTGTGGTCCTGGGCGGATTCGGTCGACGGCAGATTCCGTCCGAGCTCCAGTCGGCACTCGAAGCACACGAAGGCAGACTCGCGCTTGCCGATGGAACCACCCAGCTCAGGGTCGGGGTGCGGCGCCCGCGTGTCGTCCTCCCTGAGATTCCCTAGGACCCTCGCTCGGCAGACCGAGACAACGCCCGAAAAGGGAAGCGCCGCCCAGAGGCGGCGCTTCCGAAACTGCGGCTCCTGCTACCAGGAACCGGACTTGCCGGTGTGACGAACGTCGTGGCGGAACATCGGCCATGCTGTCGGAGCCAGTGCGCCACTGCCCGCGACCGCGAACACGTCGCCTTCGTCACCTACCGCATAAACGATTCCGTACATGTCGATCACCGGTGACGGCCACAGGTCATCCACCGCGGTCGAACGCGGCCGGCCCCCCCGAGATCGGTAGGCGGTCGGTATCTTGAGCTCAACCGTCCGGGTCACGTTCAGGTCGCTGATATCGACCCAATACAGCGTGTCGTCCTCGGCAGCCACGTAAAGGATGCCGGTCGCGGACAGCGCCGGAGTCGCCGTTATCGAAGACCGGGTGATGGCAGTTGCCTTCAGCGAGTCGCCGTTGGCGCTGAACTTGTACACCGTGCCGTTGTCGGCTGCGAAGTAGACATTGCCGTCCGCGTCGATAACCGGCGAAGCCATGACGCCGACGTTGGCTTCCATGATTTCGTACTGCCACGCCAACGCACCCGAGCTGTTGACCGCGTACATCTTGCCCTGCTCGGTGCCGAAGTACACGGTTCCATCGGCCCCGACCGCGGGCGAGCAAGTGATGTTCTCACCGACGTTGTAGGGGGTCCAGTTGCGGGCCCCGTCGGCATCGACCGAATGCACGTAGCCGGAGTCATCGCAGAGCACGATGTTGCCGTTCGGCCCGAGCGCGGGTGAAGACTGAATTTCGTCCTCGGCCGCGTACCCCCAGACCGTGTCCGCTTCCGTGCCGTCGTAGGTCAGCTTGTAGAGCTTCCCGGCAGACCCGGCAGCGTAGATGAACTCGCCGTCCAGTATCGGGCTGGCATCAAACTCGGCAAGTGGGTAGTTCGGGTCGGTCCAGCTCCACTTGACCGTTCCGGTGTCGTCAAACGCGTAGACGTAGCCGTTTGAGTTGCCGATGTAGACCCAGCCGTCGGTGCTGGCTGCAGGTGAGGAGAAGAAGTCCTCAGCTTCTGTCGGGTATTCCCGGTAGGCCACAACACCCGAAGTGTCCATGCAGTTGTATGCTTCGAGCGCGAGCAGTGACCCGTCCTGCACCCCGACCACGATTGAGGGTGTGGGGTAGCTGTGTTGGAGGCTGGTGACCACGGCCAAGGCCGGCGACGAGGTGACCGCGTCGTCGATCCTGTGGTACCAGATGATCTCGCCCTCGCCGACCGTCTTGAACTCGTGAGGGTCCGACGTCTCGGAGACCGCCATGCTGTCGTCCTGGGCGATGACCGTTATCTGATAGTCGCCGTCCGTGGCGAACACATGGGTGGCAGTATCGCCCACGGGGACTCCGAACTCGGTGGTATCTACCGACCCGTCACCCCAGTTGAAGATGTATCGGACCGGCTGGCCGTCCGGGTCACTGGCACTCGCCCAGAACCGGTAAGCCGGGCCGTTGGCAATCCCCTTGACCGGGCCCTCGATGATGGGCTTGAGCGGTGCTTCGTTCGGTTGGCCGGTGGTGACCCGGAACATGAAGGAATCCGACGTTGCTGACGCTCCATGCGGGTCCCAGGCAACCGCCCGAATGAACATGATGCCTGGGTCGATGTAGGTCACGTTGGCACTGAAGGTATCGCCGCTGGGCAGCCAGTCACTCCAGGCGCTGGTGTCGCCGTTGCCCCATGTGAACTTGATGCGGAATGAGTCGCCGTTCGCGTCCCTCGCGTATGCGTAGAACGTGTACTCGGTATTGATCACGCCGACATCCGGCCCCCAGGGCGTGGAGGGCCGCGGCGGGCGGTTTATGGTGTCGCCCACAATCACGAGGTGGGTATCAGACCAGGCAGACCAGTTGCCGACGTCATCCTTGGCCCTGACCCTCACTCCGTACGGCTTCATCATGAACCAGGAGTGGGAAGCTTCGACCGTGTCGCCCGAGCTCCCGTAGTCAGTGGTATCGTAGGTGCCGTCGTCCCAATCAAAGACATACAGAATCTGGTCCTTGTTTGGGTCGTCGGTCACCGTCCTGTAGGCGGCGGTTGTGTCCGCAGGCACCGAATCGGGTCCGATCGGCCTGACCGGTACTTTGGGCGCTTTGTTAGGGCAGCCGGTGGTGAATACCACGACCGCGACCGCGGCAAGCGCCAGAGCCAGACTTCTACGCATACTTCCTCCCTGTTGTGACTTTCACAGTCAGACTTCTACGAAAAGCAGGCACAAGATACCTAAATCGCCACCATGAGTCAACAGCACGACTCGACCGGTGTCAAGCCAAAAAGAGCGGGGCGGCTCTGTGGCGGGAGGGTCGAATTCCTGGGCCCAGAACCAGTCTGCCGGCCGCTGCAGTGCCAGGGCGGCAGGGAAACTGGTCAGTCGAAACCGGCCCGCGCCGCGCACGTGGAGTACGCGCGGCTTCACGTCACAGCTCTTGCCACGGCCGATTGACTCGGTGCCTGCACAGGATAAGATTCCGCCATCGTGCCGACAGGAAAGACCCCCAGGACAGTTCTCTCTGCCATCGAGAAGGGCAGGGTCGATGCCGTCTACCTGCTTGTGGGTGAAGATACGCTGGCGGCTCGGAACATAATCGATGCTCTCAAGCTGAAGCTCCTCAGCCCTGGGCTTGAAGCCTTCGATTTCGAGGACTACCAAGCCGACGAGCTGGTCACCGAGAACCTGAACCCGGAAGTCATCGGCCAGCACCTGCGTCAGCCGCCGGTTGCGTCAGACCGAAGGCTCATCGTGGTCCGTGGCATTGCGCGCGAAGGCAAGACCGGGGCGAAGCTTTGCGCCCTGCAGTCTGAGGGTGTCGAACGTCTGCTCACCCTGGCCGCCAAGACACCCGACTCAGCCACCGTGGTAATCACCGGAGTCAGGCATCAGGCAATATCCCGCATCGTCACCAGGCTCAAGCTGGGCTCTGCTGTCGTCGACCTGAGACCGCCCAAGGAAGCTGACCTGTCGGCATTGGTGCAGAAGATGGCGATACAGGCCGGAATCAGCCTGACTGCCGACGCGGCACGGCTGCTGGTCAACATATCGGGACTGGACCCTGCCCTGCTGAAGACCGAGGTCGACAAGCTGGCCACCGCGACCGGCAAGGGCCAGCGGGTGACCCAGGCCAGCATCAAGGAACTGGCCGGTTCCTCACGGTCGTACCGGCTGTGGGAATATACCGACCGGGTGTCCAGGCGCGACACATCCGGGGCACTGGATGTCCTGCGCGGCCTCGAGGAATGGGACGAATCCCCTTCCCGCATCGTCGTGTGGCTCACCGGGATGCTCCTCGACCTGGTGGCGGCAAAGGCCGGCGTGCTTCCTTCGAACCTGCGCTGGCGCGTCAGAAACTCAAAATCGGCCTGGCATGACGCTCGCGAGCTCAACCGCTGCCTGCAGCAGCTCTACAGGGTCAACCGTTCGTTCCTGACCGGTCAGCCGGAGACCTGGACCAGGTTTGAGGCGTTCACGGGCTGTGTTGCGTGCCCTGGAGGCACGGACTATTGCGGCGCCTACGCTGACAGCGGCGAGCACGACCTCTGCATGGTCCGCGTTCCGCGCGGGCAATCATCAACGCCTGTCTCGCGGGGGAAGAACCTTGTCTGAGCGCAAAACAGAGGACCCGAAGCGCGCCCGGCTCGCATACGACGCCGGTGCGGTCGAACGACGCTGGCAGGAGTACTGGAGCGAGCACCGGGTGTTCGCGACCAGCCCCGAGCCGGAGCGGAAGTACTACGTGCTCGAGATGTTCATCTACCCGTCGGGCGACCTGCACATGGGCCATGCCCGCAACTACACCATCGGCGACGTCATCGGCCGCTACCGCAAGATGCAGGGCTACGACGTCCTCCACCCGTTCGGCTGGGACGCCTTCGGCCTGCCGGCCGAGAACTCCGCCATCGCCCACGGCAACCACCCGCGAGACTGGACCTTCAAGTCAATCGGGCTCTGCAAGCACAACCTCGACCTGATGGGCATCGCGTACGACTGGGACCGGGAGATCAACACCTGCGTGCCCGAGTACTACCGCTGGGACCAGTGGCTGTTCCTCCAGTTCCACAAGCGCGGCCTGGCCTACCGCAAGGAGGCGTTGCTCAACTGGTGCCCGAATTGCCAGACCGTGCTCGCCAACGAACAGGTCGTCGACGGCCACTGCTACCGCAGCACCTGCCGCGCCGCCATCGAGAAACGGAAGATGACCCAGTGGTTCTTCCGAATCACCGACTATGCCGAGGAGCTGCTCCAGGACATCGAAAGGCTCGACGGCTGGCCCGACAGCGTCCGGACGATGCAGCGCAACTGGATCGGCCGTTCTGAGGGCGTCGAAGTCGACTTCGCGCTGGCTGACGCGAGCGAGGGTGGGACCGACGGCTCTGTCAGCCAGGACGCGAATCCGAGAGTGCTCCCGGTCTTCACCACCCGGCCCGACACGCTCTGGGGCGTGACTTTCATGGCGCTAGCGCCGGATGCTTTGCTGGCCGAGGAGCTGCTCGACGGCTCGGAGCGCGAACCCGAGGGCCGGGAATTCATCCGCCGCGTGCTCCTCAAATCCGAGTTCGACAGGGTCGCCGAAGGCCTGGAAAAGGAAGGTTTCTTCACCGGCCGCTACGCGGTCAACCCGGTCAACGGCGAGCAGGTTCCGATATACATTGCCGACTTCGTCCTCGCCTCTTACGGCACCGGGATGATAATGGCCGTGCCCGGCCACGACCAGCGCGACTTCGAATTCGCCCGAAAGTACGACATCCCGATCAAGGTCGTCATCCAGCCCCCCGGCGCAGGACATGACCCGATTCCGGCCAAGGAATCGGGCTCTGCCGCAGGCGGGTGCCGGTTCTCCGGCTCATCGTGTCCCAAGCCGCCGCTCGACCCCTCGACGATGACCGCTGCCTACACCGAAGACGGAGTGATGACCGGTTCCGGTCCGTTCGACGGCACGGTCGCCGGCAAGGGCGAGCAGGGCGCAAGCGGCATCGAGAAAGTGACGGACTGGCTCGAGCAGCAGGGCATGGGCCGGCGCAAGGTCAACTATCGGCTCAAAGACTGGCTGATATCGCGCCAGCGCTACTGGGGCGCGCCGATACCGATGGTCCACTGCGACCGGTGCGGTATCGTGCCGGTGCCCGAGGACCAGCTGCCGGTCGTCCTGCCGGCCGACGTCACCGACTTCAAGCCCAGGGGCACTTCGGTGCTCGCCTCGGTCAAGGAGTTCTACGAGACCAGCTGTCCGAAGTGCGGCGGACCGGCCTTTCGCGACCCGGACACGATGGACACCTTTGTCAATTCGTCCTGGTACATGGTCCGCTACGCCGACCCGCACAACGACCGGCTGCCTTTCAGCAAGGCGGCGGCCGACGCCTGGCTGCCAATCGACGAGTACATCGGCGGCATCGAGCACGCCACCGGCCACCTGATCTTCTTCCGGTTCTTCACCAAGGTGATGGCAGACATCGGCCTGCTTTCGTTCCGGGAGCCCTGTCAGGTGCTCCACACCCATGGCATGGTCGCCCACAATGGCGTAACGATGTCGAGCTCCAAGAACGTCGGCGTCTGGGTCGGGCCGTTCACCGCCGAGTACGGCGCCGACGCAGCCCGGCTCGCGGTGCTGTTCGCCGCCCCGCCGGACAAGGGCATGGACTGGACCGACGACCTGGTCACCGGCGTCACCCGTTTCCTGAACCGGGTCTGGCGCATCTTCGAGGAGCACGGCGAGAGGGTGACTTTCGACCCGCCCGACACCGGCAGGCTGGCCGGCGCCGAGCGCGACCTCTACATCCGGCTCAACCAGATGCTCCACAAGGTGATTGCCGACACCGAGGGGTTCCAGTACAACACCGCCATCGCGGCCCAGATGGAATTCCTCAACGACCTGTACGGGTTCGAGCCGACCGACTCACCGGTGTTCGGATTCTGCCTGGGCCGGCTGGTGTTCTGCCTGGCGCCGTTCGCCCCGCATTTGGCCGAAGAGCTATGGCATCGTGCCCGGCCTGATGCCGGCTCGCTGTTCGACGAGCGGTTCCCGCAGGTCGACGCCGACTTCCTGCTGTTCGAAACGATGACCATCCCGGTCCAGGTCAACGGCAAGCTCCGCGCCCGGCTCGAGGTGCCGCGCACCGCAACCGAAGACGAAATCCGGAACCTGGCGCTTGCCGACCCGGCGGTGTCCTCGCAGGCCGCCGGCAGCAAGGTATGCAAAGTCATCTATGTCAAGGGCCGGCTGGTCAACGTCGTGATCGCGCGACAAAGGCGATAGAAGACACCGTGCCCTGCGTCGTGTCGACCTGAGCCCTGAAGGTCAGACTTCTGTGACCGGCCATGGAGAGCAGTGTCTAGACGGTGGTTCGGACTGCACGCACGTGGTGACCACCGGATTGGAGGAATCGTGGATAGGATAGGCAGAGTAATCCTGATTGTGCTGATAGTCGGTTTCGCGGTCACCATCTACCTGATTGTGCGGAACCCGCCGAAACGGGTCGGCTACATCGAGTCCGAGGTGAGCACGGACTCGATTGCGGCCTACGAGAAGCGTGCCGAGGAACTGGAGGTTGAAGCCGACAGCCTGGCTGAGGTCCTTGAGCGAATCGGCCTGCTGCAACAGCCGTTCGCACGGGCCCAGCTCGGGCGAGTCGAGCACGAAGTCCAGGCGCTTCGCGTCGCCGTCGAGAAATGGAAGTCTGCCCGGACGACCAGCGCCCAGGGCCAGGCCTACCGCGAGTGCGTCCTGCTGTATGGTCGGGCTTCGGGCGCCTGCGCAGTCCTGCGCGAGTCCGAACCACCCAAGACCCCGGACCCCGGGAAAAGACCCGATAGAAACTGACCGCGTGGACCGGGTCCTCGTCCTCGACTTCGGCTCCCAGTACAACAGGCTCATTGCTCGCCGGGTCCGCGAGCAGCACGTCTTCTCCGAAATCGTCCCCCATCGCATCACGCCCGACGAGATCACCCGCCGCACTCCGTGCGGCCTGATCCTGTCCGGCGGCCCGGCCAGCGTCTCCAGACCCGGCGCGCCGCTGCCCGACCCTGCAATCTACAGGCTCGGCATCCCGATCCTCGGCATCTGCTACGGGATGCAGGCCACCGCCCAGCTGCTCGGCGGCACCGTAGCCAGCGGCGGCACCCGCGAGTACGGCCACTCTGACTTCGCGCCCGACCGCAGCTCGCTGCTGTTCAAGGGGCTGAAGCGCAGCACCCGGGCCTGGATGAGCCACGGCGACTCGCTCGCCCGGCTGCCGCGCGGATTCTCGGTCATCGGCCGGACCCAAGCCCTGCCCCGTGCAGCGATTGCCGACGAACGCCGTCGGATCTACGGGGTCCAGTTCCATCCTGAGGTCGAGCACACTGACCAAGGCCGCAAGGTCCTGGCCAACTTCCTGTTCCGGATCTGCGGCTGCCAGCCCGGCTGGACCATGAAGTCTTTCATCCGGGTGAAGACCAGCGAAGTCCGCGACCTGGTCGGCGGCGAGAAGGTTCTCTGCGCGGTATCGGGCGGGGTTGACTCCTCGGTGATGGCGATGCTCCTGCGCCGGGCGGTCGGTGACCGGCTCGTCGCGGTTTTCGTCGACAACGGCCTGCTGCGCAAGGGTGAAGCCAAGGAAGTGATGAGGGCGCTCGGCCCCAGGCTGAACCTCCATATCATTGACGCCCAGGCCCGGTTTCTGAGGCGGCTGGCCGGAGTCGCCGATCCCGAACGCAAGCGCAAGATCATCGGTCGCGAGTTTATCCGGGTGTTTGAGCAGGCGGCCGAGCGGTGGGGCCCGATCCGCTTCCTCGCCCAGGGCACGCTCTACCCGGACTTGGTCGAATCTCGGTCAGCCTACGGCGGACCGTCGGCGACCATCAAGAGCCACCACAACGTCGGCGGCCTGCCCCGGCGGATGAAGCTCAGGCTGGTCGAGCCGCTCCGCGAGCTGTTCAAGGACGAAGTCCGCGCGCTCGGCCACGAACTGGGACTGCCTGACCGGCTCATCCGACGCCACCCTTTCCCCGGACCAGGACTCGCGGTCCGGATCCTCGGCACGGTAACTCCTGAGCGCGTCAGGCTGCTGCAAGAGGCCGACCGCATCTTCACCATCGAACTGCGCAAGGCCGGTCTCTACGACAGGGTCTGGCAGGCGCTGGTGGTGCTGCTGCCTGTCCGCTCGGTCGGTGTGATGGGTGACGAGCGGACCTACGAGAACGCGGCGGTACTCCGCGCGGTCACCTCGACCGACGCCATGACCGCGGACTGGGCTCGCCTGCCCGACGACTTCCTCAGCCGCGTATCCAGCCGGATCATCAACGAAGTACGCGGCATCAACCGCGTCACCTACGACATCTCGTCCAAACCGCCCGCGACAATCGAGTGGGAATAGCCTGAGCCGGAAGACTCAGGACCGGCGCACGCCGACCCAGAGACCCCGGCCGGTCAGGCCTTCTGGGTCGTAGTCGGTTTCGAGTCCGGCCTGCTCGAATGCGGCCCGCATCTCGTCGATTGTGAACAGGCCGAGTTCGTGATGCTCGACAAAGTGGGCGGTCCCTTCAGGCGTGCCGACCAGGTGGTGAAGGTCGAACCAGGAGACCCTGCCCTCTCGGAAAGACGTGTTCACCCGGGCAATCCTGAGTTCCGGCGTTTCGCCGAACAGGCCGGCATGGACAGTATCCGGCCGCCAGTCGTCGGGCGTGAACCACGGCTCGACCACGACCACGCCGCCCGGTCGGGTGTGCCGTGCCAGGCAGGCCAGCGTCGCATCAAGCCGCTCGACCGTTTTGGCGTAGCCGATCGAGCTGAAGAGCAGGACGACCGCGTCGTACTCGCGTCCGAGGTCGAACACGGCCATGTCGCCCTGGTGGAACCCGACGCCCGGCAGCTTGGCTCTGGCGATATCCAGCATCTCCTCGGAAAGGTCCAGCCCCTCGACCTCGAACTCGTCCTGCAGGAACTTCAGATGCTCGCCGGTTCCGCAGGCGACGTCGAGCAGCCGCCGGCCGTCTGACTCCAGCTTGTGCCTGATCAGCTCGACGAGCTTGCGCGACTCCCGGGCATAGTCCTTGAATCCGTATACGACATCGTAGTATGCTGACAGGGGACCGAAAGGGCGTGTCTTGTCGCTCGAGTCTTCCATCAGCCAGCATACCCCCGGCATCCCGTGGATGTCAACCGATGTCGATTGACATCAGCCCGACCATTCATACCATTTCGCCAACATGAGAATCACACCCTCGACGATGCTGAGAGCAACGGCTTCGGCCGTTCTCCTGTCTCTCGTTCCTCTGGTTTTCGCTGCCACCGGCTGCGGCCGCAGCCACCTTGGCACCGGCTGGTCGTTCCGCAAGCCCGCGATCCCCGAGTCCGAGGCGCTTGTCTACCGTGTGACTGCAGACGGCGACTCCATCGGCACTCACCGGATGATCGTCAAAAAGGGCTATTTCAGAGACGTGCCGTCGTTCATGATCGAGCTGGTGACCCGGACCAGGACCGGCAGCCTGGAAACCATCGATTCGTCGGTCGTCTTCGTGTCCCAGGATACCATCGCTCCGCTAAGTTCGTTCCGCTTTGTCCGAGCCGGGTCAAGGCTGGTAAGCACCGCTGCCAACTACGGCGACGGCTCGGTCGCGGTCACGACCTTTGCCGGCGGAGAAGAACAGCAGAAGATGCTGCCGGCTCAGCCCAAGACATTCGATGTCGACCAGCTCACTTTCCTCGGCCGCACAGTCACGCTCGGACTCAACAGGCCGGCGAAGTTCAACGTCGTCATCCCGATCGGCCCGCCGGCCGGGGGCGTCGTCACCAAAGCGCATTTTGAGGCTGTCGGCGACGAAATGGTGACCGTGCCGGCCGGGTCTTTCGACTGCCGAAGGATCACACTGACGGTCGGCGAGAACCAGGTCGAACTCTGGTACGAGAAGGCACCGGCTCAGCGCCTCATCCGCTACGGCGCAGCCGAGGTTCGCATGGCCTTCGAGCTGGTGAGTGCAGCGGTGGCCGGATATCCCGTCGCCCCGGTCTCCGAGTAGAGACTCAGGCGCACCCACAGGCACACATCTGTCCTGCTCCGGCCATCCTGGTTTGGTGGCCCCCGGTGTAAGATCCTGACCCGAGGCAGCTTACGCTCCTGGCACATCGTGTGCTCTCCCCTTTGCGATGACATACAGCAGCACATCCGAAACCGCTCGGTTGTCTGCGCAGCAGCAAAGGGCTCTGTGCCAAATACCGTGGAGGAGAAGATGAAAAAGACCCATGCCATCCTCGCAGCACTGGTCGTGCTGGCGCTTGTACCAATCGGCTGCTCTCTGCAGCAGGATGACGATGAGCAGGCCATCATCGACCTGCTCAACAGCTCGGGATACACTGACGAGAGCAACGATCGCAGCTACGGGTCCGAAGACAGCACGTTGGCTGGCGACAGCTGCGGCCCTGGGACCGACAACCCTCAACGGCCGCCGTTTGTCAGGTTCCGTCGCTACATCCCCGGAGGCGGAGTCATCCGGACCATCAACATCCAGATACCGGCCTATCCCGGGTACCCGGACACCACCGCTCTTGCCACCATCTCGGCCGAGATCAACGGCGAGCTGCGCACGATGTTCGACACCACCGGCAACCCGCTCCAGGTCTGGCGCAAGCCATTCAGGGATGAGGCGGTGCGCCACGTCTACCTGACCCGGTCCAAAGACGGCTGGCGCATCCGCAGGTTGACCCCGCTGGAGTTCAGGACCGTCGATGCTCCTTATACGCTCAGGATCAGGGAACTCAAGGTCCATGCTGCGTCCTGGCGCAGACAGGACACCTTCCGCATCCATTCCGGAGACACGATGCTGGCCAAGCATGACCTGCCCAGGTTCGTACCGTTCGACACGGTTTCGGTCTGGGTCGCGGTCGAGAGCAACGGTGATTCATGCTGGACGTTTCTCCATCACGGCCGCCCTAGCTGGCCCCTTCGCTGGCGCCGAGCCTACACCAAGATTGCCGCCCACCAGTTCCGCGGGACCTGGCTGGTAGGAGGCGAACAGGGTCAGTACCCCCAGGTCCGGCCCAGCGGTCATGATGCCATTGGCTGGCACTCACTGTGGGCCGACACTACCGAGCCCTATGTGTCGGCAGCCTGGGCACTGCCCTACATCGTCGCAGAACCGAGCCAGGAACTCCCAGAGGAGTAAAGGCTCCACTTCTCAGTACTGAGCGCCGGGCATCTGCCCGGCGCTCTTTGCCCGAGTTCCACATGCGCAACTGTGCTTGGAGCCGGAAATGTCGCACTCTGTAAAGGGTAGCATTTCGGTCAGTTAGATACACGAGCCGATTCTGACTGTCGCACTCCCGGCAACTGACGCCAAGTGCGACATTCCTCTATGTCCTAAGCTACCCATCTATGGACCTTACCAACCAGCAAGGTCGTCGGCCATGGCACGGCACATGCATTGTCCAAACTGAGAGAATCCGTGTTTCTGCGCAAAACGCAGCTGCCGCCCGGCGCAGTGCGACCCGAGGCGGACATACCATTCTACGCATCATTCCCGCGCTTCCTGTTGGGAAGCGGGGCCGGCACGACCTGCTTTTGGCGGCATGGCAGTGCCGGACACCGGAAAATGGGGAGGGTCGGTGCAGCCCTTTGTTTCTCTCACCCCTTGCAGTCAAACCTCAACACCGGACCGAACGCTCGTCGGCCAGCCTGGACCATGACCGGGCTGGCTTTCGAAACACCCCCTCGGTCTGTTCAGCTGTCGGCGCAAGTCTGACAGCTCCTTGACTGCAACCCAAATCTCCTGCACCGACCGTCCCCTTTAGTTTGGCCGGAAAGCAGCGGCCCGGCATCAGCCGGGCCGCTGCATGCTTCCGTTCTGAGTCCTAGCGCAGCTTCAGCACCTTCTCCGATACGTCGCCGACCTGCACGAAGTACACCCCGGGTGCCATCTTCGGCCGCCAGATGAACTCTCCGGCAGGAGCCGTGGGCGTGAAGGTGTACCTGTCCGCGACCCGGCCGAGCGCGTCGAACGCGTACACATCGACCGGTTCGACCCGGGTCAGGCTGTAGTGCACCTTGACCGCGTCCGTGAACAGCCGCGGCGAAATCCGAAGGCCGCGCACCAGCGTGGCCGGCCGCTCGCCTTCCGCGACCCCTACCGGCGGGCTGTACCAGGCAAACGCGGTATCGAAATGCACCTGCATCTCGCCGACGTTGCGTCCGCCGCAGATGACGTAGGCCACTATCTGGCTGTCGCCGGGCGGTATCGTGTAAGGGCCTGAGGACGCGACGCAGTGGTAGTTACCCCTGGTCGTGCCTGTGGTCTGGCGGATCGTGCCGTCCATCACCAGCATCTTCTCGGCTTTGGTGAAGCCGTCGTTGATGTAGCTGTTGTGAAACAGGCAGTTGGCAAAGGCGTTCATCCCCTGCGGGTAGATGTGGCTGACTCCGACCGCCAGAGTTTCGCCCGACAGCGCGGACTTGACGTAGGCGATTTGCCTGGCCGAGTCGGTGCCGGCATAGTCGAGCGAGTCGTTCTGGTTCCACATCGGGGTCCGGAAGTCGCACGCCACACCGGTGTACAGGTTCTCGATCGCGCTGGTGTCGTTGTTGTGGATCCGGTACTCGAGGATGATGAAGTCTTCATGGTCAGGGTTTGCGCTGCCGTAGGCCCGGTGGGTGATGCTCACGTCCTTCGGTTCAGGATGGTCGGCGTCGCTGAACACGGTCCGGTACTCCTGGTCACCCAGTTCGGCCGGGTAGACGATGCGGACCGACTCCTCCATCTGGAAATCGAGCGGGCAGACCTTCCAGTCCGGCGCTCCGTAGTAGTTGTCGACCACCCAGGTCGTGTCCGTGCCCATCATGAACGAGCCGTGCATCATCGAAGCTGTCGACCACTGCCGCGACTTCGGATAGATAAGTCCGTAGCCTTCTCCCCGCCACTGCGAGGTCCCGATACCGCCGTTGCCGAAGATACCGCAGACGTAGTCGCCGGTGTCGAGCGTTGCCCAAAGCCCGCCGCGCGCATGCGGCAGCCCGACTACCAGCTCGCAGCCCGATGTCCAGTTGGCGTTCGGCGAAGTCACCCCGAGCGTGAACTCGGCCCGGTGCCCCTGCGGGCAGTCGCGGTGCACCCTGACCCGATACGCCTCGCCCATTGACGTATCCCCGGCCTGCACCGTCCCGTATTCGGATCGGCCCTGCAGAATCGTCACATAGGGCGAGGTCGTTGTCAGGTCTCCGACCACCGAGTCTGCAACCAGATTGCCTTTGTTCCTGACCACGAAGTAGACGTCGGTCTCGTCGCCCGGGTCGAGCCGGCCGTTGAAATCGTCGACCGCGCAGTGGTCGATGAGCACGAGCGGCGAGCCGCACGCCAGCCCGACCCCGATCTCGGCCTCGTAGACGTACAGGTCCTGGGCCGTGACGGTCACCTTGACGACCGTGGTCGTCTCTTCGACCGCTTCGATCGGAACGTAGGCGATGCCGGCCGAGTTGGTCGTGGCCCGGCCGATGAGCTCTCCCATGTGGGTGATGGCGACTCGTGCCCCGGGCACCGCTTCGTCGCCGCAGTCGACCTGGACCCTGAAGGCCTGGGGCATTGCCCGCATCGAGTCGGCGTGCAGCGCCTGCAGGGTCTGCGGAACCTCGCGCCACATCATCATCGTCGGGTCGCCCTGCAGCGTATTGGTGTACATCGCCCAGCGCATCGTCATCTGCGAGAACGACTCGTTGCGCAGGAAATCCCGTGCCAGGCCGTGTGCCTTCCCCTGAGTCATGCCTTTGAGAAAGTTGTTGAAGAACTGGCAGTTCAGGTTCGAGTTCGGGCCCTGGGTCGGCGGCGCGCCCCAGCCGTAGCGGGCGTTGTACAGCGCCGAGACCGCGCCGCCGTTGGTGGCGTTGATCATCCACTCGGCCAGACATTCGGTCGACGGGTGGTCGAACCAGCCGCAGTGGCACGCCATCGTCATCGAGATGAACGGCTTGTCGGCATTGGTCAGCGACGCGATGTGGCTGGCGTTGAACGTCGAGCCGAACGCGGTGTTCGACCCGTGGCCCGCGTAGTGCAGCAACTGGGCGCCGTCGTTGATCGCATTGATGACGTTGCCCGGGCCCATGTTGATGCCCGAATCCGCCACCCACGACGACCGGGAGTTCAGCGCGCGCAGGATGTTGGTGTTGACGATCATCCCGTGGAAGTCGATGTTGGACCAAAGCACCTCGGCCGGCAGGATGACATCGTCGAGGTAGTCGGTGTTCGGCCCCATCTCGTAGGTCGTGTCCTTGCGCAGGAAGTTGGCGGCATCCGCCGCATCGTCCAGCGGCAGCCTGCCGACATAGATGTCCTGGAACAGGTCGACCGAATCGCCTTCCATCTCGCCGAACCTGTTGTTGTTGTTCGCGTCCCAGCTACCGTCCAGGTCCCCGAAGTACATCTGGGCCGGCACGTCGTAGGTCATATAGGGCAGGTAGCCGTAGCGCAGCGGACAGTGCTGGATGTCGCCCGCCAGGATGACGTACTTCAGCCCGTTGTCCTCGAACTTGTCGCGCAGGAAGTTGCGCATTCTCTCCTGCACGTCGCGTCCGGATGTCGAGAGCGTATCGTGCCGGACGATCTCGGTGTAGTAGCCCTTGCGCATCAGCCACTTCCGGAAATCGACCAGCTCGGGCGCCATCGTCGAGCTGGTGAAGATGACAACGTCCAGCTCACCCGCGTCCTTCTCCGCAGCGGGCGGTGCCATCCTGGACACGTCTCCAGGATTCACGACCAGCGCAGCGACGTCGGTAGCAGCCCAGTCGCGCTGGCCCGGGGTCAGCACCGGCACCTGGACAGCATGCTCGCGATAGCTCACCGTCACCCTGGCCTTGGTGACAAGCACCAGCCGGCCTGAAGCCGGGTAGTACTCGAACGGGCAGTACAGGAATCCCGCGATCCGAAACCCGGTCTTGCTCCCTGCCGGTATCCGCACCAGGTCACGGGACGGATAGACGGCGTCAACACCGTACACCGCCTGGTCCGGTTCCTCGAACAGTACCGAGTTGAACTCGGACAAGGGCCGCATCGGCTGCACCGGGTGCACCAGAATCCCGGTCCCGATCTCGACCCGCTCGAGCTCGGTCACCGTCATGTCGTCGACCTCGGCCCCGGCCGGAATCAGCACATTGCCCGAGACCACCGGCAGCAAAGGCTCGCCCGGCTCGGTGGTCCAGGCATGGGTCATGCCATTGTCGTCTAGGGCAAGCCGCACCACCGAGTAGTTATCGCTCTGGCTCATCACCACGTCCTGTGGCGACAGCTCGAGCGTGTGGCTGACAGTGCCAGCCACGAGTGCGGTCGCTGCAACCAGACATACCAAGACTAATTTCACCGGTCCTCCTTTTGTTGTCAGGTTCGGCTCCAGGACAGAGCTGGCCCCTAATTATCGCTGCTCCCGGGCTTCGGTCAAGCCGGTTCTTGACACGGCGTCAGACCGGAACAGGCGGGGACTGTGGGGCGGCTGGGGGAAAGTCACCCTGAACGAAGAGTGCTCTGCCCCGGGCAGGTGCCACCGGATGGCTCAAGGGTCTCCAAGTGGCGCGAGGTCTACAACAGAGATTCTTCGGAGAACCTCAGAATGACAGCGGGTCGGTTCTTCAACTGTCCCACTGTATTGCCAGGGGAGTGAGTCTGGTTCATATGCAGTCCGGCGGTTAACTGCCCGCGTTTGTCCCAGCAGGTTCTTGACAACGGACTATGCCGGCAAACAATCGCACGAGACTCGAAATGACGACATTGGCCAGCATGCTCAAGCACAATCGGTGGCTGCTGCTCGCAATCAGCCTGTTTCTGGTGACAGCGTTCCTGCTCTTCGACCCCAAGCTCTACACCGGCGGTGACAATGCCGTATACCTGGTCCTGGCCCAATCGCTTGCCAGAGGCACCGGTTATACCGATGTCCACCTGCCGGTGCCCACGTCACACACCCAGTACCCGCCCGGATTCCCGGCTTTGCTCGCTCCGCTGGTTCTCGCGTTTGGCGGAGTCAACGTGCTCGCAGCCAAGCTGCTGGTCCTTGTCTGCGGCGTGATTGCCCTGGTGTTCGCATACCGTCTGCTCAAC
>CP070680.1:922033-935174 GCA_020352555.1 Caldifarciminota bacterium
CCGTACCGGATGTTCACTTCACGGGTCGAGTACCGGCTGCTGCTGCGTGAGGACAATGCCGACCTGAGGCTGGGCGCGCTTGGCCGGAAACTGGGCCTATTGCCTGCAGCAAGGTTTCGGGCTGTGCACGACAAGCAGAAGGAGTTCGACACTGCACTGGAGTGGCTGAACAAGGCGCGGGTGAGGCCGACGCGGGAAGTGAATGCGCGGCTGCACAGGCTGGGCACGGTCAGGCTGAAGCAGAGTGTACCTGCGATGGAATTGCTGCGCAGGCCGGAATTGGGATGGATCGAGCTCTGCGCAGTGGCCGAGTCAGCGCCTGAACTCGGGGTGTGGGTGAGGCAGCTGGTCGAGGTCGAGGTGAAGTACGCGGGCTACATCGAGCGCGCGCAGAAGCAGCTTGCCAGGTTCCAGGAGCTGGAGTCGATACGGGTTCCGGCGAGGATTGACTACGGCAGGGTCGCCGGGCTTTCGACCGAAATCCGGGAGAAGCTGGCCAAGGCGAAGCCGAAGACCCTGGCCCAGGCCGAGAGCATCAGTGGGGTGACGCCCGCAGCAGTATTCGCACTGCTGGTTCACCTCAAAGCACGGAAACGACCGAGTGACCAAGAGACAGAGTGACCGAGTGGGCCGTTTGACTTCTGGCTATCGTTTGGCTATTATCTGGCCAGGATGAGGTTCCGGGTCGTATTCGCGCCCGAGGCCCATGAGGACTTTAGCTCTCTGTCGGCGCGAGCCCGGGCAGAGGTGCGTGACGCGATCAACCGGCACCTAGTGCATCAGCCGACGCAGGTAAGCCGGAGCCGCATCAAGAGACTGCGCGGTGCCCGGCAACCTCAGTACCGGCTGCGCGTCGGAGATGTACGTGTGTTCTATGACGTCCGGGATGATGAAGTGGACGTGCTGGCCATTGTCGAGAAGCCGGAAGCCGCTGACTGGCTGAAGAGGACAGGAGTCTTCGATGAAGAGAGTTGCACTGGCTGAAGTCAAAGACCATCTTTCCGAGTATCTGCGAGACGCCTCCAAGGAAGAGGTGATAATCACCCGGCACGGCAAGCCTGCCGGCGTGCTCATTGGGTTTGCGAACGAGGAAGACTGGTTTGAGTATCGCTTGGCTCATGACCCTGGGTTCCAGAAGCGGATTGCCCGGGCTCGTTCAGGCCTTCAGGCAGGCAAGGGCATCGGGTGGGATGAGGTGCAGAAGGAATCTGAGATCGAGGAGAGCATCAGAGTGTCTGACAGGCCGAGTAGGCGGAAGAGCAGGAAGTGACCGAGTGATCCAGTGACCAAGTGACACAGTGAAGGGCAGAAGAGACAAGGCGACGAGAGAAATGGTCAAGTGACTGGAAAATGGAGAGACAGTATGAGAGCAGAGGATCCCAGGGGTCAAGGTTTCAGATGTGGAATGAGGACTGCCGCCGTGTCGAGTGAGCGGATCGGGACATCGTTTAGGAGCTTCGGTTGGCCGCGGCCCGACCGAGGAATGAAGGTGACAGGAAGCAGTGGGGTAGAGGAGTGAAGAGCGTATCAGAGGCATATGCGGAGTTGCGGCGGTTCTGCGAGGAGCGGGATGCGCTGGGGTTTGGGGTGGTCAAGCTAGAGAGCATCAGGACCGACGACTTCCTGCTGCCCGAAGGCACGCTTGAGATGTACGACCGGGCAATCAGTATGGCGATGAGGGTGTCGACGGACGTGCTGGCCACAATCGGGAACCGACCGAACCGTTTGTACGAGCACCACTACCGGCAGGTGAACTTCGCCCTGGACCGGCTGGGCCTGGGTCTGGCGAACGAGATCAAGCGTCAGGGCTTTCGGGCGCTGCCGATTGCGGCGTCACAACTCGTGGACTGGGACAACCAGCGGGGTCATGTTTCGCACAAGCGGATTGCTGTCGGTGCCGGGCTGGGCTGGCTGGGACGGAACAACCTGGTGGTCACACCAGAACACGGGGCACAGGTCAGACTGGTGACTGTGCTGACCGATTTGCCGTTGCCTCCGGATTCGCCTTTGCGTCAGGGTTGCGGCGAGTGCCGGGAGTGCATTGCGGCCTGCCCGGCAGGCGCAATCAAAGAGACTGCGGCTGAGTTCGACCACATGAGATGCTTCGAGCTGCTCAAGGAGTTCCAGAAGAAGCGGTACGTGAGCCAGTATATCTGCGGTATCTGCGTCCGGGCGTGTGCGGGGCAGAGGGGTGGATGCTCTTGACCCGGCGACTGTGAGGGCCGATAATCAAACCGTGAGACAGGTAGTAATCTATCCGGGCGAGGACGGGTACTGGGTTGCCGAGTGCCCGAGCCTTCCCGGTTGTGTCAGTCAGGGCAAGACACGTGAGGAAGCCATCGCCAATATCAAGGAAGCTATCAAGGCGTACGTGGAGTCACTCGAGAAGGACGGACTTGACGTTCCTGAGGATAAGCTTCAGACTCTGCTAGTGACAGTGTGAGCGGGCTTCCTGTGCTGTCCGGCCGCGAGTGCCGGAAGGCACTGGAGCAGGCCGGATTCCAGTTCAGGCGACAGGTTGGCAGTCACACGGTCCTGCGCCGTCCCGACCACAATGAACTCGACCGCGGAACGCTGAGAGCCGTCATTCGACAGGCCGGACTCACTGTCGACCAGTTTCTCAGACTGGTCCAATAGAACAACTTCGGCCTGCCGTTGTGGCGGAGGGTCTAGCGGGTGTAGCGGAAGTCGCGGCCGACCGACATGTGCCAGTTGAGCCGGAACCCGGTTTCGTACCCGGGCTTGAGGAAGTCGGCGAGGCTGACGCTGACCTTGAGCGGGCCGATGGGCGTGTTGGTGAGCACGCCTAGACCCACGCCCCAGTCAAAGTCCTCGGCGAAAACCAGGTCGGAGATCACCGAGTCGAGACGGTCGAACGTCCCGACCGCAGCGAAGGCCTGGAGCCAGAGCGGGTAGTCATCGCTTCGGAACAGCCGGGTCACGAGGAAGTCGATCCCGAACCTGCCGACCAGCTTGTGGGCAGCGGTGAACGACTCGGCTGGGAACACCGGCAGATTGCTGCCGCCGACATGGAAGCGCTCGGACCAGGCCAGGTCGCCGGAGCTGATGCCGAACTCCCAGCCAGGGCGCGCAAGCAGTCGTCGACCCACCGGGAACAGCTGCTCGGACTCGATGTCGACCTTCAGGAAGTCGTGGCTCGCACCAAGCCGGTGTTCGCAAAGGAACGCCTCGGCCCGGTACATCAGGCCGTCGGTCGGGATGAACAGATCGTCGAATGAGTTGAACTCGAATCTGAACCTGGGCCCGACTATCCAATCGTCGCGGGGCAGGGTGTCGAACACGGGCAAGGGCGGCAACCGGTAGCTGGCCTGGTACGCGGTCATGGCGATGTCGAAGAAGGCGTTGCGGCCGAGGATGTAGCCGGCTTCGGCAACGCCGCCGCCGTAGAACACGGTGTAGCCGGCCTGCCAGATTCCGCGCAGTCGGTAGTCGCGCTCGATGCCACCCCAGAACCCGTCGACCCGGTATCCGAACGGGAGCGTGAAGATCCGGGTGCCGGTGAGCCCGAGCCGGACTTCGTCAGGGTCGCCGATATGAAGCGCGGCTCGGATGCTGGCACCAGAGCCGGACAGGTTGCCTTGCCCGACTTCGAACCCGAGCCCGAGGTCGTCGGCATTGTCGTAGCGGATCCCGAGGTTGTAGAACCCGTAGGCCCGCTCGACCAGCTCGACCGTGACGTCGACGGTGTCCGGGTGCGGGAAGTCGAGCCGATAGTTGACGTCCTCGAACAGGCCGGTGTGAAAGATCCGGGTGAGGTCCTGGCGCAGGCGCTTGAACTGCAGATAGGTCCAGGGCAGTGTCTGCATCAGGGGCCGGAGCGTCGATTCCCGGGTCACCTTCAGACCTGAGAAATCGACCGAGCGGACCATGGCGAGCGACCGAACGGTGACTTCCTGCCTGACCTTGACCGGCCTGCGTCCGGCCAGCCTGCGCCTTATCTCAGGGAGCGCGGCCAAGGCGGCTGATTCGCCGGCAGTTATCAGACCCTTGGCCCGGGCGAAGTCCGAATGAGCGAACGGGTCAACATCGGGTTCGATGAGGATATCGGCCAGCCCGGTCTGGCGGCCGAGGTCCTCGACCCCGACCAGGTCGATGCTGCGGGACGCGATGTCGATGAGCCCGATGCCGGACTCCTCTTTGTGCTTCATCGTCAGGACCGCGATGATGAAGTCGGGCTTGAACTCGAGCAGCGGCTCGACCGGCAGGTACTGCCGGACACCGCCGTCGACCAGCCGGTATTCGCCGAGCAGTTCGGGCGAGAACACGCCCGGGATCGCGATACTGGCGCGAATGGCCTGGGACAGGCGGCCGCCTTTCAGGTCGAGCTTGAGTCCGGTGACGAGGTCAACAGCCACGGCGCGGTACGGTATCGGTAAAAGGTCGAAGTCGAACCAGGTGTCGTACTCGATCTCTGAGAGCAGGTCCATGAGCAGGAACTCGACGTTCTGCAGCGGGACCAGGCCGCTGGGCAAGGAAGGGACGAAGTTGCGGTGCCTGAGCACGAAGTTGTAGCGCTGGGACTGCTGGCGTTCGGGCAGATAGCGCGCGCCGAAAGGGACGCCTGAGCTGAACAGCTCGTCCCAGTCAGCGTTCACCACGATGCTTTCCATCTCGGCGGCCGAGTAGCCGGCCGCGTAGATTCCGCCGACCAGCGACCCCATGCTGTTGCCCGAGATGCAGCAGACCGGGATGCTTTCGCGCTCGAGCACCTTGAGCACGCCGATGTGGGCGAAGCCGAGTGCGGCGCCGCCGGACAGGGCCAGGCCGATGCGGACCGGGCGACCGACCGGGACCCGGGCCGGAGCCAGGGCCGGGTCAGGCTGGGCCGCGAGGAAAGTGATTGCGAGCAGGGCCAAGGCAGAAGCTCTCAGCACGCGCGTATTGTAGGCGGCGCGGTGCAGAAGTAAACCTGCCGGCTCTTCTTCAGTCCGAAGCAGCGGGTATAATGCTGCAGTGTTGTGCACGGCGTGCCCGTTCGAGTGCGAGGTAGACCGCAGCATCGAGCGCGGCAAGTGCCGGGCCAGCGACCGGATCGAGGTCTCGATTGCCCGGCTCCATCATTGGGAAGAGCCGCCGATAAGCGGTTCCCAGGGCTCGGGCACGGTTTTCTTCTCTCACTGCAACCTGCGCTGCCGTTTCTGCCAGAACTACGAGATATCGCAGCTCGGCCGCGGCCGCGAGGTGACGGACGAGCAGCTGCTCGGGATGATGTACCGGCTGCAGGACCAGGGCGCGCACAACATCAATCTGGTGAGTCCGACCCAGTACACCGACCAGCTGGTGCCGATACTGGAACGTGCCGAGCTGCACGTCCCGGTGGTCTGGAACTCGAACGGGTATGAGAAGGTGGACCGGGTGCGGCGGCTTGAAGGACTGGTCCAGGTGTTCCTGCCGGACTTGAAGTACCATTCGGACGAACTGGCCAGGCGATGCTCAGGCGCGCCAGCCTACTTCAGTCACGCTTCGGCCGCGGTCGCGGAGATGAAACGGCAGACCGGGACGAACCGGTACCGGGACGACGGCACTATTCTGGCCGGCGTCATCGTCCGGCACCTGGTGCTGCCCGGCCAGGTCGAGGACAGCATCAGGGTGCTGGACTGGATAGCGAAGGAGCTCGGCAACGATACGAGCGTCAGCCTGATGGCCCAGTACTACCCGTGCCACCGGGCCCGGGAGCTGGACGGCATGAACCGGCGCCTGACCGCGGCAGAATACGAGCGGGTGAGAAAGAGTTTCCTGAAGCTGGGTTTTGAGGAGGGTCATACCCAGGACCTGTCGTCGGCGAAGAAGGACTACACCCCTGACTTCGAACAGCCGGCGTCTTGACAGGGCGGGAGCATGAGCCTACATTGAGGCATGGTGAAGAAAGCCCTCTGTATGTCGGTGTTGGCCGGCCTGTGCCTGACCGCCTCTGCGCAGACCGAGGAGCAAGCTGCAGTCATGCCGCAACTGGTAGGTCTGGATCTGAGGAGCGCAGGCAAAGCGCTGGCCAGGATCGGGATGGAACCGGTCTACGTGCAGGTCCAGGCCGACACGGCCGAGGTACCCGAGTTTCACGTCGTGTCGCAGGACCCGGATTCCGGAGCGTTGCTGGAAGAGGCGCAGGAGGTCCTGGTTCGTTTCAACTGCCACGGGATGCTGAAGTACTGGGACTCATGGGTCGTACCCCTGCTCGGTGATTTCCGGAACACGGTCAGCGTCTACCGTGTGGACCGTCCGCCTGAGCCGACCTCGACGCCGGTGGCCGGGTATCCGCCAGAGCTGCTGAAGTTCTCATTCAGCGGTGAGGCCAAGGTCGAAGCGCTGGTGGACTTCGACGGCTCGGTGCTGGCAGCGCGGGTGGTTGAGTCCTCGGGGCAGCGCCAGGCCGACTCGGCGGCGTGCCAGGCGGCGCTGAGCTCCGAGTTCTCGCCGGCCACGCACTACGACGTGCCGGTCAGGGTGTGGTTCCCGCTGCCATACGCGTGGGACTACAGGGAAGCGCGGGGACTGGACGTCGAGCCGATCGACAAGGGGCACGACGAGACAGAAGCCTCGCCCTAGAGCGTCCTGGCCCGGCCTGGGTCAGAACGGTATGTCGTCGAGCTGGTCGGCGCTGGCGTCGGGCGTGACTTCGGGCAGCTCCTCTTCCGACGGTGCACCGCCGCCACCGAACTTGTCCAGCAGCTGGACCCTCCGCCCGTAGATTTCGATTGCCGAACGCTTGGTGCCGTCCTGGGCCTCCCAGGAGCGGCTGCGGAGTTCTCCTTCGACCAGCACCGCCGAGCCTTTCTTCATCGTCTCGCCGATGCGCTCGGCCTGCTGACCCCAGGCATTGACCGTGAAGTAGTAGGTGTCGTCCTTCCACTCGTCGGTCGTCCGGTCCTTGTAGCGCCGGTTGCACGCGATCCTGAATCCGAGGACAGCGGTTCCCTTCGGGGTGTAGCGAAGGTCCGGGTCCATGGTAACCCGGCCCAGGATGCACAGGCTGTTGAGGTACCCGAGTCTTATCTCAGCCATTGTCATGCTCCTTGTCGGACTGGTCAGGCTCAGGCATGTCTTCGTCCGGTTCCCCGGCTTCAGCTTCGGGTTCACCGGCGGGACTTGACGCAGCTTTTGCCGCCCGGGCTTCTGCGTCGGCCTCTGCCTGGAGCGCCCGTTCCGGCTTGCGGATGAACGCCAGGCGCAGCAGTTCATCGCGGTGGCGCAGCTCGGTCCTCATCTCGGCCGGCAGCGAGGCCGGGCCGTCGAAGCTGATGAAGACGTAGGTGCCTTCGGTGTGCTTCTTGACCGGGTAGGCGAGGGACCGCCGTTCGGTCTTCTCGGGCGCGAGCTCGGACGCACCGTGCCTGGTCAGCAGTTCCCGGGCTTCCTGGACGAACTTGCTGACGTCCTTGTCGGACAGCGCCGGACTGAGCAGCATTGCGGTTTCGTAGTGGTTCAAACTTCCTCCGTGTTTCAGTTCCTGAATCGGACGAGCAGGACGTCGCCGTCCTGCACGCCATAGGTCTTGCCTTCTATCTTCAGCTTGCCCTGGTCACGGGCCGCGGCATAGCTGCCGGCCCGGGCCAGGTCGTCGTAGTTGAGTACTTCGGCCTTGATGAAGCCTTTGGCGATGTCGGTGTGGATCATGGCGGCGGCCTCGATAGCGGTGGTGCCGCGGTGCGCGGCCCAGGCGCGCGATTCCTCGCCCTTGACGGTGTAGAACCTTATCAGGTCGAGGGTGTCGAAGCACCGGGCAACGATTCCGTCCGGGCCTTCCGGCGCCAGGCCGAGGCTGGTCCGCATCTCGGCCTTCTCCTCTTCGGCGAACTCCTGCATCCCGGATTCGAGCGCGGCCGAGAACAGCAGCAGTGTCCGGGAAGCCAGCTTCGGGAAGCGGCCGGGATCGACCGGGTCGGAGTCCGAGCAGTTGACCCCATAGATGACGGGCTTGGTCTTGAACAGGCCGAGCTCGCGCACCGACTCCTGTTCCTCTTCCGTCATTTCGGGGCAGTGCAGACCCTGCTGGAGCGCGGGTTCGAGCTTGTCGAGCGCGGCCGAAAGCAGCCGGTTCTCAGGGGTCTTGGGCTCCCTGTGCAGGCGTTCGAGCCGCTTGCCGATTACCGCAAGGTCGGCGATGGCCAGTTCGGCTTCGACCACCTCCACGTCCCGGTCCGGGTCCACGTCCTCGAACACGTGCGGGATGTCGGGAGATGAGAAGTTGCGGACGATGTGGAGGATGAGGTCGGTTTCGCGGATATGAGCCAGGAACCTGTTGCCGAGTCCTTCGCCTTTGCTCGCGCCCTTGACCAGGCCGGCGATGTCGACGAACCGGATATGGGCGGGCGTGAGCTTCTCGGGTTTGAGCAGGCGGCCGATGTTATCGAGACGGTCGTCCGGCACCAGCACGACCCCGACGTTCTTGTCGATGGTCGTGAACGGGTAGCTGTCGACTCTGGCCGAGGCGCGGGTCAGCAGGTTGAAGAGCGACGACTTGCCGGTGTTGGGCAAGCCGACGATCCCGACTTTCACTCTTCGGCCCCGGGTTCGGACTCGGCCGGGTTGAACCTGTTCATCGCCGCGGCGATGCCGTCGGCGGCGACTGCAAGACAGGCCTGGGCAGCGCGGTCGAGCAGCTGCGGCAGCCGCCCGCGCTGCTCCTCGGAGAACGGCTCGAGTACGTAGTCGGCGCCATCCACGCCCGGAGGGGTCGGGTCGATGCCGATGCGGAGCCGCGCAAACGCTTCGGTCTCCAGGTGGCAGATGATCGAGCCCAGTCCGTTGTGCCCGCCGTCCGAGCCCTGGGCGCGCAGCCTGAGCCGGCCGAAAGGCAGGGCAAGGTCGTCGCACACCACCAGGAAGTCGTCGGGTTCTTCGGCGAGATGCTCGCGGACCGGCACCCCGGATTCGTTCATGTACAGCAGGGGCTTGACCAGGCACAGCGGCTTGCCCGCGAACTCGGTCCGTGCCACGAACCGGCCCGGGACATGCCTGAACTTGACCCTGGTCCGGCCGGCCAGGCGATCGACGACCATGAAGCCGACGTTGTGCCGGGTTTCGGCATAGCGGTCGGTGGGATTGCCCAGTCCGAAGACAGTCATCAGGCTACTTGCCCTTTTCCTTCTCCTTCTTCTCTCCCTCTCCGGCCTGTTCCTCGGCTTTCTTCTCCTTGATGACCTCAGGCTCCTCGGCTTCGGCCTCTTCTACCTCAGGTGCGGCGGCAGCCGCTTCCGCGGCGGCCGCGGCCTCGGCCCGCTCGGCTTGGGCAGCGGCCAGCTTTCGCGGCACGAGGATGGTCACGATCGGCGAGTCGAGCGGCAGGATGAACTCGATGTCTTCGACCTTGAGGTCGGCGACGTGGACGCTGTGCCCGAGCTTGAGACGGGTCACGTCGACGTCGAAGTGCTCGGGGATTAGGTCGATCTTGGCGCGCACCGGGATTTCGCGCAGGATGTGGTCGAGCATGCCGCCTTCCTTGGCTCCTTCGGCGGTGCCGTGGATGATGACCGGGACGTTGATAGTTATCTTCTCCTCAGGGTGGACCTTCTGGAAGTCGACGTGGAGCAGCGAACCGTCGGTCGGGTTGCGCTGCAGGGTCTTGATGACGCACTTGGTCGACTCGCCGTCGACATCGAGGTCGACGATCGGGCTGTGGCCCTTGATCTCCTCGAGGGTCTGGGAGAAGTCGTGGGCGTTCAGGGTCAGCAGCAGCGACGGGTCGCCGTGTCCGTACATCACCGCCGGGACGCTGCCGTTCCGGCGCATCTTGCGTACCTTGCCTTTGCCCGTCACGGCCCGGGCTTCGGCCTTGATTACGTATGCCATTCTACCTCTCTTAGTATGGTCTAGACAAACAGCGAGCTGACCGACTCGCCGCGGTGGATGCGGAAGACGGCTTCCGCAAGCAGGGACGAGACGGACAGCACCTTGATCTTCTCGAGTCGCTTCTCCAGCGGCAGGTCGATGGTGTCGGTGATGATGACCTCATCGATATCGGAAGCTGCCAGGCGTTCGATCGCCGGGCCGGACAGCACGCCGTGGGTGGCCAGGGCGGTGATGCTCTTGGTGCCGTTTTCGGCGAGCGCCTTGGCCGCGCCGACCAAGGTGCCGGCGGTGTCGATCATGTCGTCGAGTATCAGCGCGTCGTGGCCCGAGACTTCACCGACCAGAGTGGCGACTTCGGACATGTTGGGCTTGGGCCGGCGCTTGTCGACGATGGCGATCGGGATGTCAGACCCGATCCGGGAGGCGAATCCGCGGGCGCGGTTGGCGCGGCCGGTGTCGGGCGCGACCACGACCATGTTCTTGGTCCGGGAAGCGGGGAAGTATTCGATGAACACCGGCAGGGAGTAGAGGTGGTCGACCGGGATGTCGAAGAACGCCTGGATCTGGTCGGCGTGCAGCTCAAGGGTCAGGACCCGGTCCGCGCCGGCGCGCGATATCAGGTTGGCGATGAGCTTGGCCGAGAGCGGGACGCGCGGCTCGTCCTTGCGGTCCTGGCGGCCGTAGCCGTAGTAGGGGATGACCGCGGTCACCCTTTCGGCCGACGCGCGGCGCAGGGCGTCGATCATCAGCAGCAGCTCGAGCAGGTTGTCGGCCGGCGGCTGGGTCGACTGGATCACGAACACATCGGTGCCGCGGACGTTCTCGTTGATGTTGACCCTGATCTCGCCGTCCGCGAAGTTGCGGATTTCGGCCGCGCCGCAGGGCAGATCGAGGTGCTTGCAGATCTTGTCGGCCAGCGGCCGGTTCGACCTTCCGCTGAAGACCTTGAGCTGTGACTCCATGCTTGGGCCTCGCTTTCGACTCATTGCCGGCTGAAGCAATCATGCTGGGGCGGGAGGACTCGAACCTCCACGTCAGGATCCAAAATCCTGTGTCCTACCGTTAGACGACGCCCCAATTTCTACAATCGACTTCGGCTACGGCTCGGGCGGTCAGCAGGAGCGGGTTTTGAGGCAGCGGAATCCGTGGCGATGCAACGCGGCCATCGGGTCCTGCCAGCCCGTCCTGTGAACCAGGCCGTAGACCGTACTGCCGGAACCGGAGAGCGCTGCGGCCCAGGCGCCGTGCTCGAGCAGGAGGCGCTTGGCTCTTGCCAGGTCAGGGTGGCGCTCGAACACGACCGGTTCGAAGCTGTTGAAGACCCGGGAGCCCGCACTCGCCAGTTCTCCGTTTCTAACCTTCCGGCCGAGAATCTTAGGCAAAAGCCTGGGTGATGTCAACGCCGACTTTCTGGTGCTCCGGAACGCGTCAAGGCGGGCATATGCCCATCGTGTCGAGACCGGGTACCCGGGCACAAGGAGCAGGACTCCGAGCCTGGGCAGACGGATCTGGCGCACCCGTTCGCCCCTGCCGCGCGCGACAACGGGCTTGCGGCAGAGCAGGGCGGGCACGTCGGAGCCGATCCGGAGCCCGATGCGCCGGAGCCTCAAGTCAGACAAGGGTTTGCGGTGCAGCCGGTTCAGGCCAAGGAGCACGGCCGCAGCATCGGACGACCCGCCGCCAAGCCCGGCACCGACCGGGACTCTCTTGCTGATCCTGATATCGGCCGAAGGCTTGATCCCCGCGGCCTGGAAGAACCTGTCAGCAGCCTGGAAGGCCAGGTTGGCTTCTGCTTCGGGTACTTCCTTCGAGTCGGTCGCTACCCTGATACCGGGTCTGCTGAGCGATATCCTGACCGAGTCAGAAAGCTCCAGCGGGACGATGATAGTGGTGATGTCGTGAAACCCGTCCCGGCGCTTCTGCCCGACCTCAAGGCCGAGGTTGATCTTGGCCGGGGCCTTGATGACGAGGCTGGGCACTTTGGACTATTCGCGGATATAGCTCGACTGCGGGTCGAATCGCCAATCCGGTCCGAAGAATCCGGCAGCATGGACACCAGCCCAGGCCTGCTTCTTCACGGTCCTGTCGAACACCATGAAGTCCGGGACTCCTGAGCCGGAATAGACCAGGCCCCAGGACCGGGACAGCTTGTCATGCTCAGGGTCAGTGCCCATCCTGACAAGGACAAGCTTGTGCTTGTTCTCAGGATTGGGATATACGAACAGGGCAGCGAGCTCAGGCCCGAGGTCGCGTTTTGCCAGATGCATATGGCCCTGCTTCGCCTGAATCGGCAGGCCTCGGCCGATCTTCCTGGTGTACGAGTTGGCATCAGGCCCGCCAAGGAGCACGAGATTGCGGGTCTCGACCATTGCCGCCGTGACCTCGGTGTCAGGCAGGACTTCGACATTGCCGTTGGCGCGCAGCCACCAGCGCAGGGCTTCCTGGGTCGCAGTATGGCGGAAGTAGGCGGCCAGTTCAGGGTTCTGTGTGCCGTAGACCAGGATGAACGGGCTGAACATCGCCTGTTTGGCAGGGCCGTACAGGGTGCGGGTCTTGGCCAGTTTGGGCAGGCGGGCCTTGCCGAGCTTCCAGTTGGCCTTGTCCTTGTGCAGGGTGACAAGTGCGGGCAGAGCGAAATGCCGGCCCATCTGCCGGCCGTCGACTTCTATGTGGACATTGCCTGAAAAGAACAGGCGCTGGTCCAGCTCCAGTGTGAACTCTGATACGTTGCGGGTCGAGACAGAGATGACAGAGTCGCCGGCATCGGCTTCTATTTCGGCGTCCTGGCCTACGGTGAAGACCCGGTCGATGTTGACCCAGTAGGCACCACGGGTTGTCCCGAGGTCACCGGTACGAAACCGGACATGGCGCGGTCCTGTGACCCGGCGCTTGTCGCGGACGAACGCCATCAGGGCGGTGTCGTCGCACACGGTGATGTCGAGGTCTTCATACTTCCACCAGTGCTTGCGATCCGGCACCTCGCGGTACCGGTACTGGTAGCCCAGTTCTTCGAGCCAGACCGCGAAGTTCCGGCCGTGCAGGGTCGGGACGTTGTCGTCCATCCCGCCGTGGAGGATGAAGGCATGAAGGTTGGAAAGGTTGACCAGCATGGCCGGCACGTTGTCAGAGCGCAGGGCCGCGTCGCGCTGTGCAAGCTGGTCGGGTTCTGCGAATATCGCGCTGCGCTGCATGAACCAGGGCACATAGAGCTGGTGAGTGGGCCAGCTTGCCTGTGGTGCAAGGACCGCGAACCGGTCAGGATGAGAGGTCGCGAGGTGCCAGCAGCCGTGCCCGCCCATCGAGCCGCCGGTGAGCAGGACTTGGTCCGGGTCGA
>CP070680.1:935274-938111 GCA_020352555.1 Caldifarciminota bacterium
CGCCGGTCAGAACGAAGATGCTGGTCAGCGTCGTGTCGTTGGAGCGGTCGTCGTCGAACACGCGACAAGCTGCGAAGCGTATCTCGTGCGGTCCGCCAACAAAGGTCCGTTCATCGAAGGCGAGCTCTGCGGTGCTCTGGGGTGCCACAAACGCGGAGTCGGTGGCAACCAAAACCGAGTCCAGGTAGAACTTCACAGGGACATACCGGGCTGTGTCAGTGAAGTTGGCGACCTCAACCGTGGGGGCAATCAAGTCCTCGATAGTGATCGTATCCAGGGGAGTGACAACCTGAAGGCACGCGACGTCGAGCGACTCACGCACAGAGATCTCGAAATCCACCGTGTCGTTCGACGGATCCACATCACCAGAGGCGCTTGCGAAGGCATGGCCAGAGTACTCACCCACTTGCAGAGTGCATAGAGGGAACAGCAGCGTGTCAGTAGACTCACCCGGCAGCAGTATTTCCAGGGTCCGGATGTACTCCTGTCCGATCCCGATGGTGCAGGGGAATTCGAGCGTGTCGTCGTACTCGTTCTCTACCACCACACGTGGTGTATCCATCACCGCGGTATCGCTCACGTACCACCCGGTCGGACTCAACACTGCGACAGTGGCAACGTCCACCTCGGGCATGATGACATGCGGGTCCCCACTCGCGGGCCGCCAGTTGGTGCGGTAGACGGTGTCTCCGCCGTTCGGTCCCCTCGATGTGTCCGGCGTGTTCCAGTAGCAGTCAGCCGCGTCGACATAGCTGGCGGAGTTCCGGTTGCAGACCGCGAAGGCGTTGTTGCCGATGAAGTTGCTGTGGTGAACGTCTGGGAGGCTCCCGCTCCCCGACGCCACGAGAACGGCTGAGTCGTTGTCGGTGAACTGACAGCGCTCAATCGGGGGGCAAACCACCTCATCGGTGTTGTACAGGACGCCGATGTCGTTGTCGTGGAAGTAACTGCGGTCCAGCTCAAGGACGCCATCGTCCACAAACACACCGGCCCCGTCGTGGTCCTCCACGTCGCGGCATCCGAAGATGGAGCATCTGGCAACCGAGACGCGGCTGTTGTCCACATTGACACCAGCGGGTTTGTAGCCGCCCGAAACACCGGACACCTTGCAGTAGCGCAGTCTGGACCACAGTTCGCAGTCGTCTTCCTGGAATTCGATTCCACGCCACCCTTGACCCGCGAAGCTGATCCATCCGTCTCCTGCCCGCCCTTCAGCCAGCAGCACACCGTGGTCGGTATCGCTCGGGTCGCCCACGTAGATTCTGTCACCAGATGGGACTTCGATTCGCAGACCTGGCATCAGCCGAAGAGTGCAGGCAGACGCTGAGCCGCGGATGCGGAATCCCTGGCTCATAAGCAACCTCATCCCTGGCCCGCAGCAGTACCAAGCGGCACTGCTGGCAATGTCCGCCCCGCAGTGTACGCTCAAGTGCTGCTCGGTGTTCCCTTCGAACCAACAAGTCTGCGTCAGTCCTTCGAGCCTGCCGAGTTTCCATTTGTTCAGCCCGATGTTGTTGCCGACAAAGCTATCGTTGAGCACCTGGACTGAGTTCAGCTCATTGTCTCCGATGTGGATGCCGTCGACCTTTCCGCCACGGAGGACGGAGTTCGTCACGGAGAACTGGTCAGTGAGGACGTGTACCATTCCCCGATCCACGTCACAGCCGCCGTACTCGACAACGCAGTAGTTGAGCGTGCAAGCCGACCCGTTCTGAAGGACGAGGTTCCCCCAGGTGCCCGGAAGCACCGGGTCTGCCACGGGTTCCAGCTTCCGGTAGGGTGTGAAACTGGTCCTGACGTTGGGGTCGCCCTTGGCTATCAAGCGACCGTACACGTCTATCTTCTGGGTCCCTGTTGGCATGACGCAGACCCCGGACTGGACATCGAGCTGTGTGCTGCTGTTGACGTTGACGTCGGCGGTAAGCACGTACGGGCTTCCGCTGGTGGTCCACGTCCCGGCTACCGTGCCGTATACCTGCGTGCCCAAGACCTGGACGGGCGATTGACGGCTGTCGGCACCGGCCGTGATCCTTACAGTGTACCCCGCAGGAAGCGCCAGCTTCTGGTTGTCCTTGCGTCCATTCCAGTAGTAGTTGTAGTCTCCTGCCTCAAGGGGAACCTGATTGATGAGGGTGCGGACCGTGCTTTCACCCTCTTCCACCCAGACCGTCACCGTCCTGTCAGACTCGATGCTGAAGTCTATTCGAACTGAGTCCTGGGTGGCATCGAAGGCGGACTTGTCAACGTGCCACACTGAGATTCCCCCGCCGGTGAACCTTCTGAGATACTTCACAGAGACGACATCACTCAGCGTGTCCTCGCACTGGTAGGCCAGCCACCTTCCGTCGCTTGACATACAGAACGCCTCCCGATCCTCGGCGTACCCTGCAAGAACCTCGGGTGAACCGCCTGCGGTCTCGACTTCGAGAATCCGGGATCCAGTGAAGTCGCTGGCGGTGAACACGACGTATTCGCCATTCTCCGAGAACCGGGGCCCGTGCAACTCCTCTTCTTGGGACTGCGCTGCGACAATGTCTGCTTCGGGCCAGCTGCCAGAGGCGAGGGTATCAACGCAGATGGTGTCGCCGTATTGCGTCGTCTTGACATAGGTACAGATTAGGCTGGCCGGCGAGGCGTGTGGGGACTGGCAATCGGACTCGAGGTCGCTTAGCAGGGTCTTGCCACCTCCGTCACTGTCCATCACCCATATGCTGGAAACCCCCGTGGTGTCTTGTCGGGCGTAGACGATCCGGCCATCGAAAGCGAACGAAGGGCACGACGCGAAGCCCTCTGTTTCGTCCGTCAGGGCCTCAACGGTGAGTTCCTCCACATCTACC
>CP070680.1:938211-950878 GCA_020352555.1 Caldifarciminota bacterium
CAAGCGCGTCTTCACCACGGGCAGACCCGGCACGCGGTGCGTACTGCCTTATCGCCCAGACCACGAGCGCGGCTATGCCGCCGAGCAGTGCGAGCCACACCAAGATTCCAAGTCCCATACCTACTCCTCCAATTCCGTGCATCCACATTGTTCTCAACTCCTTTCGTGGCAGGCCGAAGCGGCCGGCTCGACGACCCTGGTCACCTCGGGCAGTTGGGCCGGGTTGCGGCCCATTGCCCGGTTGATGACGACCGCAGCGAGTATGCCGAGTCCGAGCCCGGACCCGGCGCCGATTCCGGTTGCCAGATTGCCGTTGCCGAGCAGGCTGCCGAACACAGCGCCCGCCACTCCCAGCAGTATCGGCAGCGCGAACACAACCAGGCCTGCGGCCAGTCTCCGGTTTTCAGGGATTGTGATTTCGACCCGGTCACCAGGCCGGGTCTTGAGCCTGGTTTGTGCTTCCAGCCTGCGCTCGGCCGACAGCCCGAGGTCCATGTTGGCGTGGCATCCGCGAGCCGCAGCGCACGAGCGGCAGTGCTCGCTCTGGACCAGACGGAGCCGGACTCTGTTGCCCTGGCTTGATACCACTTCGCCGATTTCAGTCACAATGCCCTCCTGGCTTCGTATTGCGCCCTCAACTATTAGACGGTCCTGGGTCATGCCCGGTGCTGTCCGGGTCTGTGGAACGAGACAGCGGCCCGGCTTGTGCAGGGCCGCAAGGGAGCCGGTTGGCTATTTGGCTGCCGCCACCAGCCTGGAGCAGGCTAGCAGCAGTAGCAGGCGGCGCAGCAGCCGCACGGGTCACATACGCAGTAGCAGCAGCAGTCCTGGAATTCGTCCTGGCAGTCGCGCTGCGGGTTCTTGATCACCTGTTTCTTCAATGCCTTTTTCATTGTTCTCACCTTCTTTCTTCACCTCTCAGACTCGGTTCGGCCCGGGCAGATGCGGCAGTGCGGCGGCCATGCTGCGTTGACAGCTGAAGGCGCCGGGATACTCTTAGGGAACAATAAGGAGGAAACCGATGCCGATTCTGATTGTCGTTGGAGTGCTGGTGGTCGTCGCGCTGATCTGGGCGGTCGCGGTGTTCAATTCGCTGGTGCGGAAGCGGAACCGGGTGAAGAACGGCTGGCACCAGATCGACGTCCAGCTCAAGCGCAGAGTGGACCTGATTCCGAACCTGGTCGAGACCGTGAAAGGATACGCCGCGCACGAGAAGGAAGTGCTGACCAGGGTGACCGAGGCGCGGGCCGCAGTGATGAAGGCCCAGGGCCCGGCCGAGGTGTCGAAGGCCAACAACATGCTGTCCGACACCCTGAAGTCGCTGTTCGCGGTGGTCGAGAACTACCCGGAGCTGAAGGCGAACCAGAACTTCCTCAAGCTCCAGGAGGAGCTGACCACGACCGAGAACAAGATATCGTTCGCCCGGCAGTTCTACAACGACGTGGTGATGGACTTCAACAACCGGGTCCAGATGTTCCCGTCGAACTTCATCGCGATGATGTTCGGGTTCAAGGAAGCCGAGTTCTACGCGGTGCCTGAGGCAGAGCGCGAAGCGCCGAAGGTGAAGTTCTAGCAGAAGTGACCGAGTGATCTAGTGACCTAGTGATCGAGTGAAAGCGGAGCGAAAGACCCTCAGTGGCTGAGCGGGAGAATCTGTACAAGCTGATTTCCCGCAACAAGTGGGGCACCGGGCTGTTCGTGCTGCTGTTCACTTTGATCCTGGCCGTGATCGGCATGGGGCTGGGTCTCTGGTTCGGTTGGGACTGGTGGGTGTACGCGCTGTTCGGCATCGGCATCGTCTTGTACAACCTAGTTCTGTACTTCAACTCGTCCAGGATTGCGCTGGCGGTAAACGGCGCGCGGCCGGCAGGCACCGAGGAGTTCAAGCAGCTGCACAACGTGGTCGAGGAGGTGGCGATTGCGGCCGGGCTGCCCAAGCCCGGGGTGTACGTGATCGAGACCGAAGCGCCGAACGCGTTCGCGACCGGGCGCGACCCAGAGCACGCCTCGATTGCGGTGACACGCGGGCTGGTCGAGATGATGAGCCGGGACGAGCTGCAGGGCGTGGTCGCGCACGAGCTGGCCCATATCCGCAACTACGACATCCTGATGATGACGGTGGTGGCCATCATCGGCGGCATCATCATCCTGTTCAGGGACGTGTTCCTGCGCTGGGGCCTGTTCTTCGGCGGCGGCCGCAGGCGGAGGAGCTCGGCCGGACGCGGAGGCGGCGGACAGGTCCAGCTGATTCTGATGATTGTGGGCCTGGTGCTGGCGATACTCGCGCCGCTGCTGGTGGCCTTGATACGCTCGGCGATATCCCGGCAGCGCGAATACTTGGCCGACGCGTCCGGTGCCTACATTGTGAGAAACCCGAACGGGCTGGCGAGCGCATTGTCCAAGCTGGCGGGCACGCGGCAGAAGCTGCGGTCAGCGTCCAATGCGACCGCCCACATGTTTATCACCAACCCGTTTGCCAAGGACAGGGACATCAGTTCGAGCTGGTTCTCGTCCCACCCGCCGCTCGCCGACCGCATCGACCGGCTGAGGGTGTTGACCATGGAAGGCAGGGATGAAGCGGTAGACGGTAGACGGTAGACGGTAGACGGTAGACAGTAGACAGTAGACAGTAGACGGTAGGCGGAAGATTGCAGGATGATTCCCGCTGAATCGAGGCAGGTGCGTACTAGGACTGGCGGCGACGACGGCGCTGCTGGCCGGTGACCGGGACAGGGAGTTCGCCGACGAGTGATACCGAGTCCCGGCCCAGCAGGACTTCGAGCTCGGCCACGAGCTGGTTGTTGAGCCGGACCTTGAACTCCTTGACCCAGACGACCTTGTGCCCGCCGTCAGGCCTGGGCCGGCGCAGGTAGACGAGCGACTCGCCGGGGTGGGACTGGAGCACCTTGCGCAGCTTGCCCAGGGACTCCTTGCTGTTCTTCTCGGGCATGCTGACCGCTACCGCCTTGATGTAGCGGTCGACGTTCTCGAACGGTACGACGCGGTCGGCCCAGACCTGGGCCATGCCTTTCTCGCGCTTCTTTACCCGTCCCTGGACGATGACGAGCCTGTCCGCCTGCAGGTACTGGCGGCAGGATTCGAGCTGGTCGGCGAACACCATGACTTCGAGCGTTCCTTCGAGGTCCTCGACCATGACGACGAAGTACTCGCGCTCGCGCTTGTCGCGCCGGATCCGGCGCAGGGTGATGACCCCGCCGAGAGAGACCCGGGTCCCGTCGGGCCGGGTGTGGACCTGGCTGATGGGCTCGAGCTTGAGCGCCCGGTATTCTGCCAGGTGGGGCTCGAGCGGGTGAGAGGAGAAGTAGAAGCCCAGCGATTTCTTCTCGTAGCTGAGGAGCTGATGGGCGTCGAACTTGACCTCTGGCTCCTGTCTGTCTTCACCGGCGCCGTCGAACATGTCGCCCTGGCGTTCGAGGAACTGCAGACGTTCCGAACCCGCCCTGGCCATCTCGAACTCGAGGTCGGCCAGCATTCTCGTGCGGTTGGGGTCGATCCAGTCGAACGCGCCGGCCATGATCAGGGACTCGGCAGCCTTGCGGTTGACAGTGCCCTTGTTGCGCGTCAGGAAGTCGAGCAGGTCCTTGTACTCGCCGCGCGCTTCGCGCTCCTCGACGATGCGCTCGCTCGCACCCTGGCCGATGTTCTTGACCGCGGGCAGCGCGAATCTGATCCGGCCTTCTTCAATGGTGAAATTGCCGCGGCTGCGGTTCGTGTTCGGGCCAAGGACTTCCAGCCCCATCCGGCGTGCGGCGCCGACAAAGCTCGCGACCTTCTTGAAGTCGCCGAGCTCGCTGGTCAGGGTCGCGGCCATGAACTCGACCGGGTGGTTGGCCTTGAGCCAGGCGGTGATGTAGGACAGGTAGGCGTAGCCCGCGGCGTGGGACTTGTTGAACCCGTAGCCCGCGAACTTGGCGAGCAGGTTGAATATCCTCTCGGCGGTGCGTTTCGGGATGTTGTTGGTCCGGGCGCAGCCTTCGACGAAAGCGTCGTGCTGGACCGCCATCTCTTCGGGCTTCTTCTTGCCCATGGCCCGGCGCAGCAAGTCGGCCTTGCCGAGTGTGTAGCCGGCAAGAGCCTGGGCGGACTGCATCACCTGCTCCTGGTAGATGAGGATGCCGTAGGTCTCGCGGCAGATGCCCTCGAGCAGCTCATGCTCGTACTCGATCGGCTCGGCGCCTTCCTTGCGCGCGAGGTAGGACGGGATCAGGTCCATGGGGCCGGGCCGGTAGAGGGCGATCAGGGCGGTGATGTGCTCGATGGTTTCGGGCCGCATGCGGCGGCACAGGTCACGCATGCCCGAGCTCTCGAGCTGGAACACTCCGGCGGTGCGGCCTTCGGCGAGCAGTGCAAATGTCTTTGGATCGTCCTGGGGAAGATTCTCGACGTCGACCTCGGTCCCGGATTCACGGATCAGGCGCTGGGCTTCCTCGACCACGGTCAGTGTCCGGAGTCCCAGCACGTCCATTTTGAGCAGGCCGACCGAGTCGAGCGAGTACATGTCGAACTGGGTGCAGACATCGCCTTCGGCCGACTTGTAGAGCGGGACGATTTCGATCAGGGGCCGGGGCGCGATGACGACCGCGGATGCGTGGATCGACGCGTGGCGGTTCAGGCCTTCGAGCTTCTTGGCGACGTCGACCAGGTCCTGGTACTCGGGTTTCGAGTCGACGAGCTGCCTGAGTTCGAACGAGGTACTGACCGCCTGCTCCAGGTCCAGGCCCTGTGGGATGAGCTTGGCGATGCGGTCGACCTCGGGTATCGGCACGTCGAGCACCCGGCCGACGTCGCGGACCACGGCGCGCGCCTGCATGGTGCCGAAGGTGATTATCTGGGCGACCGAGTCGTCGCCGTAGCGTTTGCGGATGTAGTCGACGACTTCTTGGCGCCGGGTGTCGGAGAAGTCGATGTCGACGTCGGGCAGGCTGACCCGCTCGGTGTTGAGGAAGCGCTCGAACAGCAGGTTGTTGCGCAGCGGGTCGATGTCGGTGATGCCGAGGCTGTAGAGCACCAGGCTGCCGGCCGCAGAGCCGCGGCCGGGCCCGACCGGGATGCCGCTCCTGCGGGCGAAATCGACGATGTCCTTGACGACCAGGAAGTAGCCGGTAAAGCCCATCCGGCCGATGACGTCCAGTTCCTGGTCGGCTCGATTCCGGGTTTTCGATTTCAGATTCCGAGACTCGGGCCCGGGGTAGCGTTGCTTCAGCCCCTGCTCGGTCAGGTGCTTCAGGTAGGCGAATCCGTCGGCGAACCCGGCCGGGGTCTCGAACTTCGGGAGGTGAAACTGGATGTCGTCGAAGTCGAGGGTCAGATTGCAGCGCCCGGCGACTTCGACCGTGCGTGTCACCGCTTCGGGCATGTCGTGAAACTTCCGGGCCATCTCTTCCGGGGAGCGGAAGTAGAGCTCGCCGGTCGACATCCTGAGCCGGCGGTTGTCATCCAGGCGCTTGCCGGTCTGGATGCAGACCAGCACGTCGTGGGCCCGGGCGTCCTCGGCGCGCAGGTAGTGGCAGTCGTTGGTGGCCACGATCGGGATGTCCAGGCTCTGCGACACACCGACGATGCCGGGGATGATGCTCTCCTGCTCCTCGAACCCGGCGCGCATTGCTTCGAGATAGAAGTTGTCGGGTCCTAGCAGCTCCTGGTACCCGGAGGCAACCCGCATCGCGGCCTCGGTGTCGCCGCGTGTCAGCCACCAGTTGACCTCGCCTTTGAGGCAGCCCGACATGCCGATGAGGCCCTCGGCGTACTTGCCGAGCAGCTCCTTGTCGATGCGCGGGCGGTAGTAGAATCCCTCGAGGTAGGCGCGCGACACGAGCTTGACCAGGTTGTGATACCCGGTGTCGTTGCGGCAGAGCAGGGTCAGGTGGAAGCTCGATTCCTGGATGTCGGGGTGGATCTTGCGTTCGCGCCGGTCGCCCGGAGCGACGTACACCTCGGCGCCGATGATCGGTTTTACGCCGGCCCGGCGCGCGGCCTTGTAGAACTTCACCGCGCAGAACAGGTTGCCGTGGTCGGTGGCTGCGACCGCCGGCATTCGCCATTCGGCGGCTCGGTTGCAGATTTCCTCGACCCGAGAGGAACCGTCGAGCAGGCTGTACTGGGTATGATTGTGGAGGTGGACGAAGGTGGAAGACGGATGACGGGTGACGGAAGGCGGGGGGGTCTGGCTCGCCGCGGCACGGGACCGGCCCGCCACTGTCTTCGGTCTGCGGTTCTCGGTCTCTGTTCCTTGGTCAGGGGGCACGTGAGGTTATAGTTCCATCCGGTCGGGCTGTCAACAGAGGAGGAAAAGGACAAAGTCTGAAGCGGCAAGTACAAAGCGAGCCGGGTCGGTGCCGACGGGTCCGAATCCGCTCTTGCCCTTGGCACTCAACACTTTCCTGCTGCGACCGGTTTGACATCAATTGCTGTCCAGCTATGCTTCCTGCAAAGGAAAGAAAGAGAAAATGGCACTGACAAAAGAGAAGAAGCAGCAGCTCATCGGAAGCCACAAGCTGCACGAGACCGATACAGGGTCTCCCGAGGTGCAAATCGCCATCCTCACCGAGAGGATTGCCTACCTGGGCGAGCACCTCAAGGATCATAAGAAGGACAAGCATTCCCGGCGCGGGTTGATCAAGATGGTCAACGAGCGGCGTCGGCACCTGAACTACCTTTCCAAGCACCACAAAGAACGCTACGACAAAATCGTCGCTGATCTCGGGCTGCGGGGCTAGTCTTGCACCGCGTCGAGAAAGAGGTCTGCGGTCGGACCCTGTCTATTGAGTACGGCCGCGTCGCCCGGCAGGCGGATGCCGGGGTGCTCGCCCGCTACGGAGAAACCGTGGTGCTGGCCAGCGCCTGCTACAAGAAGGAACCGGCTGACTACATGGCGTTCTTCCCGCTCACTGTCGACTATCGCGAGCTGGCCTACGCGGCCGGCAAAATACCGGGCGGGTTCTTCAAGCGTGAGGGCAGGCCGCGCGACAAGGAAACACTGACCTGCCGGCTCATTGACCGGCCGATCCGGCCGCTGTTTCCGGACAACTTCCGCAGCGAGACCCAGATCGTGGCCTATCTCATGTCGACCGATATGGAGAATGAGAGCGAGTTTCTGGGGCTGGTTGCATCCTCGGCAGCGCTCTCAATCTCGGAAATCCCGTTCATGGGGCCGCTCGGCGCTTGCCGGGTCGGCAAGGTGAACGGCGAGATCGTGGCCAACCCGTTGATGGGCCAGCTCGACGAGGGCGATGCGTCGTTGGTGTTCGTCGGCCTGCGTCGCGACGGCGAGGACTTGGTCATGATGATCGCCGGCCAGGCCACCGGCATCACGCTCGATGAGCTGGACAAGGCGGTCGAGGTCGCGATGCCGGTCATCCGTGACACCATTGACCTCCAGCTCGAGATGGTGTCCGCGGTGGGCAAGCCCAAGATCAAGATCGAGAAGCCCAACGTGCCCCCGGAACTCGAGGCCCAGGTCCGCGAGATGGCCGAGGCCGGAATCCGCGAGATCAACGACATCGAGGACAAGCTTGAACGCGGACGCGCCTTCGACGAGCTGAAGCAGAAGGTGACCCAGGACCTGGACGAGGAGTTCCCGGACTCGGGCGGGCCGATCTCAGAGGTGCTCGACAACCTGGTCAAGAACGACGTCAGGCGTCGCATCCTCGATAAGGAGCAGCGGCTTGACGGCCGTTCGCTCACCGAAGTGAGGGACATCGACTGCGAAGTCGGGGTACTGCCCAGGGCTCACGGCTCCGCCCTTTTCACCAGGGGCCAGACCCAGTCGATGTGCGCCGCCACTCTCGGAACCAAGGGCGATGAGCAGGTCATCGACGACGTCGAGCTCGAGATGGAAGAGCGCAAGCGTTTCATGCTCCACTACAACTTTCCGCCGTTCTCGGTCGGCGAGGTGAAGTTCCTGCGCGGCCCGGGCCGCCGCGAGATCGGACACGGCAACCTGGCCGAGACTTCGCTCGAGGCGGTCGTGCCCAAAGAGGACAAGTTCCCTTACACCGTGCGTCTGGTGTCCGACATCCTCGAGTCCAACGGCAGTTCGTCGATGGCCTCGGTGTGCGCCGGTTCGCTGGCGATGATGGATGCCGGGGTACCGGTCTCGGCCGGGGTCGCCGGCGTGGCGATCGGCCTGGTCAAGGAAGGCAGCAAGTGCAAGATCCTGACCGACATCCTCGGTGCCGAGGACCACTACGGTGACATGGACTACAAAGTCGCCGGGACCCGAGAGGGCATCACCGGTATCCAGCTTGACCTCAAACTGCCGGGCCTGCCTTGGTCCCTGCTGCGCGAGGCGACCGTCCGGGCCATCGACGCCCGGATGAAGATACTCGACCGCATGGACGCAGTGATCGACAAGCCGCGGCCCGAGCTTTCGGAGTATGCGCCGCGCATCGAGTCGATTGTCATCGACCGGGAGAAGATCGGCACCGTCATCGGGCCTGGCGGCAAGATGATCAGGAAGATAACCGAGGAGACCGGGGCTACCATCGACATCGAGGACGACGGCACCGTCACCATTGCCTCGAACAACGCCGATGCGTTGCGCAGGGCAAGAGAATGGGTCGAGTCGCTGGTCGAGGAGGTCGAGGTCGGCAAGCTGTACGAAGGCGAGGTCAAGCGAATCATGACATTCGGCGCCTTCGTCGAGGTGCTCCCCGGCAAGGAAGGCATGGTCCACATCTCGCAGCTCGCACCCGAGCGGGTCCGGTCGGTCGAAGACGTGGTCAAGATCGGCGACCGGATCTGGGTCAAGGTGGTCGAGATTGACGACCTCGGCCGGGTCAATCTCTCTCGACGCAAAGCGATGGAGGAACGCGGTGAGATACCGCTGTCGGACGACGACGGCAGGGCGGTCAGGCCGCCGAGCCGCGGGCGTCCGGGCGACCGGAGATCGGGTGACCGTCGAGGCGGCGACCGCAGGTCAGGCGACCGGCGAGGCAGGGACCGCGGCCGCAGGTCGGGAAGGCGTCGCTAGCCTCCCGCCCGGACCAGCAGGCGCCCGATGATTGACAACCGGAACAGCCATATCGAGGAGACCGCCCTGCCGGGCGGTCTCCTGCTCATCACTGAACGGCTGCCCTACGTGCGTTCGGTCGCGCTCGGCCTCACCTATCACCTGGGCGGTCGCGATGATCCGGTCGGAAAGGAGGGCGCCGCCCATCTGGTCGAGCACATGATCTTCCAGGGCAACGACGAGCGGAACGCCAAGGCGATCAGCATAGCGGCCGAATCACTCGGCGCCGACCTCAACGCTTTCACCGACAAGGAGATGACGTGCTTCTACGGCCGGTTCCCAAGCGACGAACAGGTCAAGGTGACCAAGTTGCTCGGCGATATTCTGGCCGCCCCCGGGTTCGGCGAGCCGGAGCTGGCCAAGGAGAAGCGGGTCATTGGCGAGGAGATCCGCACGATCAATGAGGACCCGGACGCCACGGCGTCCAGTCTGATGTTCCGGGCGCACTATGGCGAGCACCCGATGGGTTCTCAGGTCATCGGCACTCAGACCTCGGTGGCGGGCATCGACCGGCAGTGGCTGAAGCGGTTCTACGACGAGCGGTACCATGCCGGAACAGGTGTGGCGGTGGCGGTCGGCGACGTCCGGCCCGAGGAGATCGCCGATGCGCTCGGGCAGGCCCTGGCTGACCGCGCCGGCAGCGGCCCGGGTCCCCAACGCAGCGACTCGCAGCCCAACGCCGGGGCGGTCCTGTCCGAGAAGAGGAACGAGCTGTCCCAGGTCTACGTCTGTCTGTGCTGGGCGGCATTCCGCTACTCCGACGAACGACGCCACGCGCTCTCCGTGCTCAACACGGCTTTCGGAGGCGGAGTGTCGTCCCGCCTGTTCCAGCGCTTGCGCGAGGATGAAGGCCTGGTATATTCGGTCTCGAGCTTCGTCGAGCTGTTTCAGGATAGCGGGCTGCTCGGCGTGTACTTCGTCACCGACCGGCGGAAGCTCGAGAGATGTCTGGAGACTCTGGGCACCGAAATCAACCGGCTGCGAACGGGCTGGCTCCAGAAGGAGGAGTTCGAGCGGGCGCGGAGCATGACCAAGTCCTCGGTACTGCTCGGCCTGGAAGGCCCGACGGCGCGGATGATGAGGATGGCCAGGACCCATCATATGCTCGGCAGGCTGGTGACAGTAGACGAGACGCTGGCCGCGTACAACCGGCTGGACCTTGACGGAACCAATGCTCTGGTCGAGGAGATCTTCGACCGGCAGAAGCCGACCTTGGGTGCCGTCGGACCAATCGGCGCCGAGGAAGCAGCAGGTGTGGTCGGCCGACTGAGGTCCAGACCCGGATGCGAAACCTAAGGAGGAACCGGTGAGAACTCTGTTTTTGGGCAGCAGACAGGTGAAGAGCATCCTGTCCATGGCTGATACTCTCAAGGCGGTTGAGACCGCATTCCGCTACTTCGGCCGAGGTGAAGCCGAGATGCCCTGCAAGGTGTATCTCTTCTACCCCAAGCACGACGGCGACATAAGGGTGATGCCGTCCTACATCCCGCCGCTGGACATCTCTGGGGTCAAGGTCGTCAACGTCCACCCCAACAACGCCAAGAGAAATCTCCTCTCGGTCATGGGTACCTATATCCTGATCGATCCCAGGACCGGGTTTCCCCAAGCGGTGATGGACGCAACCTGGATAACGACGATGCGCACCGGCGCAGCCTCCGGTGTCGCCACCAAGTACCTTGCCCGCCGGGACGCCGAGGTCCTTGCGCTGATCGGTACCGGTGCCCAGGCCGACACCCAGCTCGAGGCGGTAGCGCTGGCGCGCGGAGTCCGGAAAGTCAAGCTGTTCGACGCCAACAGAAAGCTGCCCGCCGAATTCGCGAGACGGCATCGGCGCAAGTACCGGGGAGTCGAATTCTACCCCGCCCGCTCGGTCCGGGACTGCGTAGCCGACGCCGACGTCATCTGCACCCTCACCCCGGTACGCAGGCCGATTGTGAAGTCCGAGTGGATCAAGCCAGGCTGCCATATCAACGCCATCGGCGCCGATGCACCGGGCAAACAGGAACTGGACCCGGCAATCCTCAAGAAGGCCAAGGTCGTCATCGACGACTGGGAACAGGCGAGCCATTCGGGCGAGATCAACGTGCCCCTTGCCAAGGGTTTGATCAAGAAGCGCAACATCCATGCGGAGATCGGCAAGGTGGTAGCCGGGCTCCGGCCCGGCCGGACCAGTGAGAGCGACATCACGGTCTTCGACTCCACCGGCCTCGGGCTCCAAGACCTGACAACCGCCCGCCGGGTCTTCGACCTCGCCAAGAAGAAGAAGGTGGGTCGCTGGCTGGGGCTCGTATAGGAGGCGACGGCCCGCCGGACCGGAATGAAAGTCTGCATGGTCACCGACAACTACTACCCCTACATCGGGGGTATCGCCGACCACATCCACTACCTTTCGACCGAGCTGCGCAGGCGCGGGCACACTGTCAAGGTCCTGACCACCTCGGTCTCGGGCAGGACACTTGACACCCTGGACAAAGTCCCGGACGAGGAGCATGTCTTCCGCGTCGGCAGGGGGCTGCTTGTAAGGTCGAACAAGTCGTTTGCCCGGGTACCGACCGCGTGGCGGCCGACGCACCAGGTGAAGAAGTACTTCGACGACGGCAGGTTCGACGTGGTCCACATCCACGGCTGCCTGGCGCCGTCGCTGCCGATCGTGTCGCTGCGGGCTTCACACGCGGTGAACGTGTTCACCTTTCACGCCGATTTCGAGAGGAGCGTGGCCTACGCGGTGCTGCGGCCGATGATCCGGCCCTATTTCAACATGATCCACGGCCTGGTGGCGGTGTCGGAGCGGGCGATGGTGTCGACCGGGCGCTATTTCCCGGGCCCGTACCTGATAGTTCCGAACGCCATCGACGTTGACTTCTTCCACCCGGACGCAAAGCCGATGCCCCATCTCTCCGACGACCGGCCGCGGATTCTGTTCTTGGGCAGGTTCGAACCGCGCAAGGGGCTGAAGTACCTGCTGATGGCGCTGCCCGGGATCGTGCGCCAGGTTCCGGACGTGCAGCTGGTGGTGGTAGGCGCCGGGCCTTTCGGGTACTCGTACAAGGAGTACCTGGACAAGGAGGTACGGCAGCACGTGGTCTGGGCCGGCCTGATCCCGAACGAGGAGCGGCCCCGCTACTACGCGAGCTGCGACGCGTACTGCTCGCCGGCAATCGGCAACGAGAGCTTCGGCATCGTGCTGCTTGAGGCGATGGCCACCGGCAGGCCGGTGGTCGCGTCGGACATCGACGGATACCGCAAGGTGCTCGGACACGGCGACGAAGGACTGCTGGTGCCGCCGCGGGACACGAAGAAGATTGCCGAAGCGCTGGTCTACCTGCTGAAGAACCCCGAGGCGGCGAAGCGGATGGCGGGAGCCGGACGCAGGAAGGCGCTGCGCTACTCATGGCCGCGGATCACCGACCGGATCGAGCGGCTCTACCGCGAGCTGCTCGACCGGTACCCGTACCCGCGCTACGGAAGGTGACAGAGGCGAATGCCGAAAGGACGAAGGACAAGAGACTAGACAGACCAAGGCACGGAGGATGCGGGAACGACACAGGTCCGAACACGGATTTGTCCTTGTTCCTTCGCACTTGTGCTTGGTCCTGTGTCTGTCGAGACCAGAGGTCGGATTCCTCGGTCTCGACC
>CP070680.1:950978-954466 GCA_020352555.1 Caldifarciminota bacterium
CGCACATCTGCCTATTTTCCTGAGTCCAGGTTGGTGAGGCCGGCGTCGCGGGCCCATTTCAGGGCCTGGCGGTATTCGTCCGCAGTGATGCGGCGGGCGATTTCAGGATAGTCCTTGGCACGGTGCACCGGGGTGTACTGGGCCATGATGTTGAGATAGGTGTCCTTGGGCAGATTCTTGGCAATCCAGTCGATGACCAGGTCGGTTCGGGCCGAGTTGTTGGGCATGACCAGGTGCCGGACCATCAGCCCGCGCCGCACCAGCCCGCTGCTGTCCGGCTTTGCCACTCCGACCTGACGGTTCATTTCGAGCAGGGCCTTTTTCGTGACCTCGGGATAGTCCGATGCACCGCCCAGGTGGCGGTAGGCCATAGCAGTGTCCGCGTACTTGAAGTCGGGCAGGTAGATGTCGACCACTCCGTCGAGCTGGTTGAGCACGTCGAGCCGCTCGTAGCCGCAGGTGTTCCAGACCAGTGGCAGGCGCAGGCCTTTGCCAGCAGCGATGTCGAGCGCGCGCAGGATGTGGGGAGAATAGTGGGTCGGAGTCACGACGTTGATGTTGTGGCAGCCGATCTTCTGCAGGGCCAGCATCATTGCGGCCAGGTCATCGATGCTGGTCACACGGCCTTCGGCTTCCTGGCTTATCTGCCAGTTGATGCAGAACACGCAGCGCAGGCCGCAGTTGCTGAAGAAAACGGTGCCGGAACCGCCGCGGCCGACCAGGGGCCGCTCCTCTCCGAAATGGGGGTTGTACGAGGCGATGACAAGGGTCGAGTCTGTGCGGCAGATGCCTCCTTTTTCGCCCTTGAGCCGGTTGACACCGCACTGCCTTGGGCAGAGCCGGCATGACTCCATCACTGCCCACAGGTTCTCGGCTCTGCGCTTGAGCTCACCGCTGCGATGGAGTTCGAGATAGGCGGGCGTGAAGTCTTCAGGCACTGCAGGTCCTCTGCCTGGTCCGCCCGCGCACAGGACGCAGGCCGCGGCTGAGACCACGGCGAGCAAGATGAGGGTTCTCGACCATGCCGCGTTCATGCTGTCATGCTGTCGATGCATCATGCTGTGCCCAGGGGCAGATGTCAAGGCGAATGAAGAGGGGACCTAGAGACAGGAGTAAGTTACCGAGTGGCAGACCGGCAGGTCCGTCGTGTCGAGTGTATCGAGACACGCCTCAGCGGTCTGGCTTCCTCGCCCCTTGCGGGAGAGGATAGAGGTGAGGGGGAATAGGAAGTGGTCGAGTGACAGAGTGACCGGGTGGCAGACCAGCAAGTCCGTCATGTCGCTCTGCCCCCTTCGAATCCCTCAGGGCAGGCTCCGGCAGGTGCAGGTCCTCCGGCTCACCTGATGGAGACATCTCTCAGAGAGATTTCTCCACTCCTTCGGTCGGTCGAAACGACAGGGGCGGCAGTCGGTCGGAATGACGGTGGAGCGGTCGGTCTTCTGTCATGTCGAGCGAGGTCGAGACATCTCCCAGCCTCTGTCTGCGGCAGAAGACTGCCGCGGCCCTGCGGGCCTCGCAGTGACGAAGGAGGCGGAAGACTGCCACGGCCCTGCGGGCCTCGCAGTGACGGACCGACTGTTGGCCGGGCATTGGCGGGCGGCTAGTACCTTGGTGGCCGCTGGCCGCTTTCTGCTCACCGTCTGCTGTCATCTCGAACGGGACGGAGACATCTCTCTGCTCCTCGTCCCTGGCGGGGAGAGGAGAAGCGGCCCAGCGGTGAGCCATCAGATGGCACCTGCGCCGGAGGCGCAGAGCGCGTGGCCGAGTGGCAGCGCGGCGCAGACCCCCTCTCGTTTGGCCCTCTTTCGAGAGGGCTGAAGGTATGGGACACCAGGGGTTTAACTCCTCATCGGTCAAGGGCTTGGTTGACACGGTCGCACGAGTGTCAGGGGTATTGACAGAGTGACAGGGGTCCGGGTAGCATTATTGCCGCACCTGGCAGATGGCCACTGACCAGGAGGTCCGACGGCCAGTCCTTCGTGCCCGAACCGCCCTGACCCCGCGACGCGTCGGTTCCGGTTCGAATCCGCCATTCGGAATGCAGGGCCCGAACCAGACAGCTGGGGCGTGTTGCCGCAATCCTAGTACCTGGCGGGTTCCGGCGCGAGTCTTGCGGGGACCGTGTAGGGAGATGGGCCAGAGCAACTCAGAAGGCGACTCAGGAAGCGGCTTAGAGAGCGACTCGGGAAGCGACCTGGAGAGCGACTTGGGAAGCGGCTCAGGAAGCGGCTTGGAGAGCGGCTCGGCAAGCGACTCAGAAAGCGGCTTGGACAGCGACTCGGCAAGCGGCTTGGAGAGCGGCTCAGGAAGCGGCTTGGAGAGCGACTCGGGAAGCGGCTTGGAGAGCGACTCGGGAAGCGGTTCAGGGAGCGACCTGGAGAGCGGTCTGGAGAGCGGCTTGGAGAGCGGTCTGGAGAGCGACCAGGAGAGCGACGGAGGAAGCGACTTGGAGAGCGGTCCCCTGAACGACCCCTGGGTATGGTCTTGCGACCCGCTACTTTCCTGCTAAGTATCATAACTGCAGTATGTTCAGGTGGTTTACGATGTGCTGCCTGAATCCGGCGACCGGCTTGTCGGGATTCTACCTTCTGGTAGAACAGGTGTGATGGAGAGTAGAGCTTCGGACCCGGAGTCTGCGCTCGGTCTGGGCAGGCGTCTACGTTCGCTGCATGAAGCTGCCGGGCTGACCAGTGGCAAAGCGGCAGCTTCGCTGCCGCAGTCCAAAGAGGCGAAAGCGGCAGCTTTGCTGCCGCAGTCCAAAGGGGTGAAGGCGGCAGCTATGCCGCCGCAGTCCAAAGGGGTGAAAGCGGTAGCTTTGCTGCGGCAGTCCAAAGAGGCGAAAGCGGCAGCTTCGCTGCCTCAATCCAAAGAGGTCAGAGCGGCAGCGGAGCCTGCCCCGAGCCCGCGTCCAGAAGAGATTGCCACGGCCGTAGACGGCCTCGCAATGACGCGGGCGTGGGGGCTGCCGCAGTCCAAAGAGGTGGGAGCGGCAGGTTTGCCGCCGCAGTCCAAAGCCCTGGCTTGTTGACATCCGGCCGGGTCGCGGTATCGCGCAGCGGGTCTTCCCCCAGCTGGTTCGGAGACTGAATTTTCAGGGTTGACAAGGAACGGGTCCGGCGGTATATCATCTGGGGCTTCGAGCCTCTGCCCGTCCGTCTCCACCAGGAGCCCCTCTTTCGAGCCGTCCGGCTCCCGGGGCGGCCCAGCCGGCCGGCAGGCCCAGGGTCGCCGTTCTGTCAGGAGGGTCTGTGAAGAGTCTCACAATCGTCCTACTTCCTGTCTTGCTCGCAGGGACGGCGATGGCTGACTGGGTGACCGGGACCGTGGCGGCAGGCGACCGCCCCTATGCCGTGGCGGTGAACCCGGTCACCAACAAGGTCTACGTCGCCAACAGGGAAGGCGGCAACGTGACGGTGATCGACGGCGCGACTCACGACACCCTGACAGTGGCCGCTGGCAGCCAGCCCTGTGCCGTGGCGGTGAACCCG
>CP070680.1:954566-957654 GCA_020352555.1 Caldifarciminota bacterium
GCCGTGATATCACGCGAGAACACGCTCTGGCTCTCGACCCAGCGCAAGAAGGACAAGGAGAAGAAACAGGAGTAGGGCAATGAGCCATATCTTCATCAGCCATGCCGAGCGCGACGGACAGGTGGCCAATAGCCTCGGCACCGAACTCGAGAAGGCCGGGTTCAGGGTCTGGTTCTACGAGCGCGACAGCCTGCCGGGCGCGACCTACATATCCCAGGTCGCCAAGGCGTTGCGCGAGTGCCAGGCCGTGGTCGTCATCGTGTCGCCCGAGTCGCTCAAGTCCGACCAGGTCACCAACGAGATCGTCAGGGCCTACGAGGGGCACAAGCCCTTCATACCGGTGCTCTACGGCGTCACGCACGAGGAGTTCCGTGAGTCGAGGGACGACTGGCGCCAGTGCCTAGGCGCGTCCACGTCGATAGCGGTGCCGGAACAGGGCGTGGCCGCGATCGTGCCCCGCATCGCCCGAGGCCTGGAGCACCTCGGCATCAAGCCCGGCGAAGCGACGAAGCCACCCGAGCCCAAGCCTACACCCGTGCGTGCCGCCGAACCAACCCGTCCAGAATCGAAGCCAGAGCCCACAAAGCCCGAGCCGAAACGCGAACCGGCAGCGAGGCCCGCATCGGTTGCGCCCAAACGGAAACCCAAGCTGCCGGCGCTCAGAATCAAGCTGTCCCCCTGGCTCTGGGCCGCAATCGGCGGGGTGGTGGTCATCGCGGCCGTTGTGGTTGCGGTTGTCGTCTGGCCCGTACGCGAGGACGCGGAGGAAACACCGGCGCTACTGCTGAACCGGCTCGGCGTTGCTGTAGCGCCAGGAGGCAGTGAAGAAGTCACGGTCACGGCCACGGACGGGTACCATCGACCCCCGCAGCTCTCGGCCGAGTGCGACAGCATACGGGTCGCGACCGTCACCTGGACCGATTCGACTATTGTGGTCACCGGGCGGAGTTGCGGCACGGCCAATGTGACCGTCAGTTGTGATGGCGACCGCGGGACATTCCCGGTCCAGGTCTACGACCCGATGGTCCTGGAGACCGACGAACTGCTGATTGGGTTCGTCGACAAGTTTGGCTGGCGCTGGAATACATCCGGAGACCACCCCCACGCGACTTTCGCCCACCCCGCGGTGACCGATGGCTTCAGACCGCTTGGTACCTTGGCCACACCGGAGTTCCGCCATGTCGGCGAGGAGTGGGCCGTGGTAGTGAAAGCCAAGCGCGGCTCTGACGCGCTGAGGCCACCGGATGACTACAGGCTGCTGTGGAGTTCGGAGGGTGTCAGGCCGCGCTGGCGCGACAAGTACGATTCCCCGGGCTCATTCTGGCTTCCGGTTCCGCCCACCGGCTACCGGGCGCTGGGCATAGTGGTGCAGCAGGGCTTCGGCAAGCCAAGCCTCGATGACGTCGTCTGCGTGCGTCAGGACCTGACTGCGCCGGGTGAACTGGGCGGCTCCGTTGTCACCAGGCAAGGCCGTCCGGACTCCTGGGCCGGCAAAGACGGCACGCTCTGGGAGGCGAGGCCGATCCTGCCGCCGGCCACCAACACCCCGCACGAACTATGCTACCTGCCAACCGGGGCATTCTCCCTTTGCGACCCCAAGTCCGCAAGAGTCACTGACGGTCCGCTCAGCGTCCTGATGGTCAAGCTGCCGCTGCTGGCAGTAGCGCCGCCGCAGGTGTTCCAACCTCGACTCACCGGATACGACGAACCGCCCAAGTACACCAACCCGACGATGGCCAGGGAGGTGCTGGTGCCGTGGATCCTGGTGAGGGACGACGCCCTATCCACCTCGGAGCGACTTCGCACAACACCCTTCTACCGGCTCGAGCGCCAGGTCGGCTACCGTCGCCTCGAGCATCACCACAACGTCACCTCGCTGATGCAGCCGTTCGAAGTCCCAAGCAACGAGGGACCGACTGATGAGGAACGCCAGACGCTGAGCGCGAAGACTGCCATCGACATCTCGGTGGAAATGGGCGTGAGTTGTAGGTTCACGGGTATGGGCAGCGTGATGCCGGTCGGTGTGACAGTAAGCAAGGAACTCGGCTATGAAACGACCCACGGGATTGCGGAGTTCGCTTCAGAGGAAGCGGTGAAGCCGCTCCGCGCGCCCCCCGGGAAGGCTGTCGCGACGTGGCAGGAGTACAACCGGTTCGTCCTGAAGCGTCACATCGGAAGCAGCCTCCAACCGGTCGCCACCTTGGAGTTCGGCACGGACAGCTATGTCACCGACGAGTACCCGGACGACTAGCCGGTTCGTCTGATACATCCATTCCCCACCCTTCTTCCTCCAGCAGTGTGCGCTTCATCTCCTGGCCCCCGCCATACCCGCCCAGGCTCATGTCCGACCTCACGACCCGGTGACACGGAATCAGCAGCGGGAACCGGTTCCTTGCCATCACCTGCCCGACTGCCCGTGCCGCGCCCGGCTTCCCGGCCCGCCGGGCGAGCTCGGCATAGGTCATGACCTGGCCCGGCCTGATGCCCGCGCACAGGCCCAGCACCTTCCGGGTGAAATCCGGCAGGCCGGCCGCATCGACGTGCAGCCAGTTCGGCACCGGCCCGCCGGCGAGCACGCGCCTCAACCCCCGGGCCAGGCGCTGGTCATGCTTCGCGCCCCTGGGCAGCTTCGCGCCCGGTCCCTGGATCTCCACCCTGGTCACCAGCCCGTCTCGCCACGTCACCGTAACGATGCCCCAGGGCATCCGCGCGCTCCGCGATTCCGCGCCCGGCCGCCCCGGCGTCCTGTTGCTTCTGGCTCTGCTCATGGATGTTCTTCTACATTCCCTCTGCCCCGAAGTCAAGCCGCCCCACCGCCGGGAGAATTCCGGGGACATGGCAGGTGACTTCCGAATGCCGAGGGAGACCGACGCCACAGTCTGGTTCCAACCCTCCGCATCTTCCCGACTGGCGTAGATAGAACGCCGCCCGCCATCCGCTGACCGCCTGACGCCTCCCGTGCCCTGACCTCCGCCTGCTCACGCTCGGCATCTAGTCAGCCTGCACCGTTTCCGCTCTGCCCGGGGTCAAACAACCGACCGCCCCGGCTCCTTCCTTTGCCCGTGCCGACATGATGGCTATAGTGCAC
>CP070680.1:957754-961065 GCA_020352555.1 Caldifarciminota bacterium
GAGGAACCGGTCTTCGGACAGCAGGTCTTCGGCCCTGATCCCGACGCGCGAATACTTGTCCTGGTAAACCGGGCCGATGCCCCGGCCCGTGGTCCCTATCCTGCTCTTGCCCGAGTGCTCGTCCCGCACCTGGTCAAGCAGGCGATGGTGCGGCAGTATCATGTGCGCCCGCTTGTCGGCATACAGCCGCCTGCCCACCGGCACCCGCCATTTGCGGACCGCAGCGAGCTCCTCGTTGTACACGTAAGGGTCGATGACACAGCCGCAGCCGATGACGCAGTCCACACCGCGGGTCAGGATCCCGGTCGGCACCTGGTGCAGGACGATTGTCCTGGACCCGACGCAGACTGTGTGCCCGGCGTTCGGCCCGCCCTGGCACCGGGCGACCAGGTCGGCTTTCTGCGACAGGTGGTCGACCACCTTGCCCTTGCCTTCGTCGCCCCACTGGCACCCGACAACCGTCAGGTTGGGCATCTCAGACTCAGATATTCGGCGCGGACAACCGGGTCCCTGCTAGAACTGGTAGGAGAAGGAGAACTTGTAGTTGTTGGTGCTGAAGTCGTAGATGAACTGGTCGACGCTCACGTCAAACTTGAACTTGGCGTATTCGATCCCGCCGCCAAAGCAGACACCGACCTTGGTCACCCTGCCCAGCCCCTTGCGGGTAAGCGCATCAAACAGGCTGACGTGCTCGCGCGTCCCGCCTTCTTCACGCTCGACAACGACGCCGCCCCGCGCGCCTTCGAGGTCCTCGAAATACCCGCCCCGGACCGACACCCCCAGCACGTCGGTGTAGAACCTGCCTTCGATTCCGAAGCTCTTCCAGGCATCGCGCCACTCCTGCTGCAGGAGCTGCATCGTGGTCTTGGTGCCGGTGGTGTCGAAGAACATGCCGACCAGAGTCTTGTTGACCTCGGGCACCAGCCCGATGCTGAAGTTCTCGGTCAAGAGCGGGTAGTAGGCCAGCCCGACGCGCAGCATCCGCGGCAGCGGGTCCGACTCGCCTGACGAAGTGTAGGAGATGTTGGGCCCGATGTTGGACAGCCCGGCGCCGACGTTCAGGAACGACCACGGCTTGTACAGCACGCCGGCATCGGCCGCCCAGGTGATGCCCACGCCGCCGGACGAGATGCCCAGTTCGGGCATCGCTTCCCAGACCCATCCCGGGACCAGGAACGAATAGATGAACTTCGCGCTCAGGCCCACGCCCAGGTTGGACAGGACCGGGAACCCGTATCCTCCTGCAACCGCGACGTCGAAAGTGGTGTACCGGCCCAGGTACTCGCCGCGCTCGTTGACAACTTCGGTCTCTCCGGTCGTCAGGTAGATTACATTGAGTCCGACCGTGCCCCGGTCCTTGATCTGGTGGGTAACTCCGAGGTACTCGTAGTACATGCCCGGATACAGACCCGGCAGCCAGTTGGAGTGCATCAGGGTGGCGTGGGTGCCTTCCAAAAAGGCCATGCCGCCCTGGTTGTAGTAGACTGAACTGGCGTCATCAGCAATCGGAGTGAATGCTCCGCCCATGGCGGTGGGACGAGCGGCCGGCCAGATCATCAGGAAAACCGCACCCGGACGCTGGCTCGCCATGCCGGTCCCTGCGAGCAGCAGGAACGCCACGGCAAGCCCGAAGGCTCTCTTCTGCATAACTATTGTCTCCTTATCATAGCCGAAACAAAAGTATAGACCTCACCATCAACCGGTCAAGGGACTGCAGGCCCTCTTCTCAACGCAGCACCGCGAACCGTTCTTTGGCCCTCACCGTCTCGGTCGCTCCTGCGGCGTGGGCCTGGCCTGGGGTCGATTGCAGCAGGACGTCGCAGATGTAGATACCGTTGCCCGGCAGCCCGCCGTCAGAATCTCGGCCGTCCCAGTACAGCTGGTTGTACCCGAACAGGACCGGAAGCGCACCCAGGTCGCGCACCAGCCTCCCGCTCAGCGAGAAGATGCGTACCCGGGCGGCGGCGGTCTTGTTCGAGAGGAAGGTCACCCAGCCGTCCCGAACGACAGGGTTCGGGTAGATGCAGACCGAATCCAAAGCCAGCGCATCGCCTGCGTCGGTCCTGCAGACGACCACGCTGACCTGGGTCCGGTTCTGCATGTTGTCAAAGGCTTCGACCTCGACCGTGTCCGCCGTGCGCTCAAGCTCGACCCCGAGCTTGAACCTCGCCCTGGTGCCCGAGCTGTCCTCGAACGAGAGCATGTCGCGCAAATCGTACTCGATCCCGCTGCCTCTCAGCTCGAGTCTCGGCTTGACCCCGGGCAGGTCGGCAATCAGCACTCCGGACGGATCGCTCAGCAGGCCTGTCAGCTCGAAGACCGGCGGCACGGTGCAGCCCTCTTCGAGCGGACGCCCGGCCGCGGAAAGCGCCACCGCCGGACCGGAACTGTCGCTCACGACCGCAGGCTCTGTTGCGAATCTTATCGTGTCCCGCACCAGACTGATATCCACAGTGTCGTTGGACGCCACGATGCTCAAGCGGCAGGACCTCCTGATAGGAGCATAGAACCCGTTGGTGACGAACACGGTGTCGAGCGGAACTCCGAGTGGAAACGTGCCCCGGCAGTACACCCTGCCGTGTTCGATCCTGCCGGTCCCGCGGCCGAGCTCCAGACCCGGCATGGCGTAGTCGATGGTGCCTCGGTCAGAAGTGTAGCGCCGCATGCGCCTGGGTCCGAACAGAGTCCACACGAACTCGCCGGAACCGACCTCAGTCAGGGTCTGGGCCGAGAACCTGACAGCCGGACGGAGCGTATCGGGCGAGAAGGCTACGCCCGGAACCGAAGGTGTCGGCGTCCTCAGGGTCATCGTCGGGTCCCCGAACAGGTGGTATATCCGGTCGGTCGGCCAGGCGGAAAAGAACGCCATCCCGATGGTGGAATCAGGGGAGTCGAACAGCGGGAAAAGCAGGTTCCGGGCGAACACCGAATTCGTGCCGGCGGTGGTCGCCTTGGTCGCACCTACCGCCGCAATCGCGCCGCCGTCCGGCTTGCGCGTCATCTCCTCGGCGATGCATTCGTAGCGGGTATCCTCGAACCGGCCGACCGAGCAGCTGCCGAAGTAGCAGAAAGGTGATCGGTGCCCGTTGGTGATGTCCGGTACCTGGGTGATGTTGAGTACACTCTCGTGCGCAAGGTCGAAAGCATCCCCGTGTCCGAAGAAGACCAGCAGCAGAGCTCCCCGGCGAAGCTGCCGCAGCAGCTCCTCCCTGGCCCCGGGTTTGTTGCGGGAGCCCGCGTACGGATAGTCGGTCAGGTATACCTTGACGTTGTCCATGTGGCTGCCCGGCAGGACCGACATCGCTTCGGCC
>CP070680.1:961165-972670 GCA_020352555.1 Caldifarciminota bacterium
AACGGATATTCAGGTGCACATCGCCGGATAATTCAAAAATGTACAGATCTAATCCAACATGTAGATCCACAAGAACCTGGAATTCACCTTGTGAGCTGAAGAATACGGTCCCCTTGGCATGGGCTTTAGCTATATTGAGGAAATTAATGCCGGCATAGAAATTCACCCTCAGACTCATTACTTCTTCGCTCAGCAATATGTAACCTGACACTTGGAGACCAAGGAGGGAAACCAGATTGAGGCTGCCATCGACAAACACAATTCCGTAAGCTCCGGCCGTGCTTTGTTTATCCCACGAAGTATTACCGTTGATCAGTTGTTGCAGGGTGAGACCTGGCTGCCCATCTGGTCCGTGCCCTTTGAGAATCGCGCTTGGGTTGGCCGGGGCTGCCCCCGGGATCGTCAAGGTAAGGCCGGTTGGACGGTTCGGGTCTGCTCCGCCTCCGGGAATCTCGAAGACCACGTCATGCCCAGTGGTATTCACTATGAAAACAGCCGCCGCATTGATGCTCGCCAAACCCAGAGGCAGGGCCGCGTCGGGCTCGCGCAACCGCCTGCCCAGACCAAGCGCAGACCCCGTGTCTGAAGCTCTACTCTCCGTCACAGCTGTTCTACCGAAAGGTAGAACCCCGACAAGCCGGTTGCCGGATTCAGTCACCACATCGCAAACCGCCTGAACACACAGCAGTTAGGTTACTTAGCAGGAAAGTGAAGGGTCCTGAAACCATACCCAGGGGTCGTTCAGGGGACCGCTCTCCAAGTCGCTCTCCGAGTTGCCCTCCAAGTTGCTCCCACCGTCGCTCTCCAGACCGCTCTCCACGTCGCTCCCCAAGTCGCTTCCTCCGTCGCTCTCCAGACCGCTCTCCAAGCCGCTTCCCGAGTCGCTCTACGAGCCACTTCCCAGGTTGCTTCCTGAGCCGCTTACCAAGTCGCTTCCTGACTTGCTACCCAAGTTGCTCTCCAGGTCGCTTGCCAGGCTGCTACCTGAGCAGCTCTCCAAGTTGCCCTCCAAGCCGCTCTCCGAGCCGCTTCCTGAGTCGTCTCCTGAGTTGCTTTGGCCCATCCCCGGCATGGCTTCACGCCGAAGCCCGCCTGGCGTCAGGATTGCGGCAACACGCCGTAGCTACCTGGTGCGGGTCCTGCTTATCGAATGGCGGACTCGAACCAGAACTGACGCGTCGCGAAGACCGGACAGTTCGTACGAGAATGCTCGGCCATTGCGTTTCCCTGTCAGTCCGCAACAGCCGCGTGCGGCAATCATGCTATCAGAAAACCCGCCATTCTGCAATACCCCTCATGCTCGACGTAACCGTGTCAACCAACCCCTTGACCGATGAAGAGTTAAACCCTTGGTTCCCCCACGCCTCCGCCCCTCACAAGAGGGAACCAGAAGGCAGGGGGGGTGCGAGGAGCTGAACGGACCGGCACGCAGCCGGTCTGTAATCCTGACGCCGATGGAAGGATCTCGGCTGCGTGCCGGAGATTTCTCACTCGGCCACTTGAACACTCGGTCACTTCCTACCACTTCCCCCCTACCCGCCCCTCGTACACCCTCTCGCCCAAGGCGACGAGAAACTGAGAGACGTCTCCAACGACGTCGACATGACAGAAGGGCGACAGCCAGTTGCCTAGTCCTTTGGACTTGGGACTTTGTCCTTGTCCGATATGCCTACCAGAGCCTGCTCTGAGGGATTCGAAGGGGACAGAGCGACAACCCTCCCCGCTCTGTCTCTCGGCCTGTCCTCCTCTCTCCCCTCTCCTTGACACCGGCCTGTCCTGAACCACACTGAGCACTTCGGACGCAGAGCTTCATGGCAGACTACGACAAGACCGATATCCCTGAGCACTACACCGAGGCACGTAAACTGCCGCCCGAGACAATTGACATGTGGATGAGGGCGCTGACCGACAGTCTTCCGGCCGTGACTTTCAGGACAGTGGTCGACCTGGGCTGCGGCAACGGCAGGTTTGCGGTACCTCTTGCCGACTGGTTCAAGGCCGAAGTGGTCGGGGTCGAGCCTTCGGACAAGATGCTGGCCGAGGCGGCCGCCAACTTTACTGCACCCGGAGTCCGGTATCTGCGCGGCTCGGCAGAAGCGATACCGCTGCCGGACGACTGCGCAGACCTGGTCTTCCTGTCACAGGTGTTCCACCACATCAACGACATGCCCAAGGCCATGGCCGAGATCGCCAGAATCCTGAAACCGTGTGGAGCTCTCTGCATCCGGAACTCCACAACCGAGACTCTGGAAACAGTTCTCTACCTCCGCTTTTTCCCGACCGCACGCCAGGCCAATCCTGCCAAGCTTCCGACCAAACAGGAACTCGTCGACGCGGTGACAGGAAACGGATTCCGGGTGCACCGCAGTACAACGGTCACCCAGGTGTTTGCCGAAGACCATCTGCGCTACGCGGACAAGGTCGGGCTCAGGTCCTTGTCCGACCTGGCTGCTATCAGCGACCAGGAGTTCGAGGCCGGGATGGAGCTTCTTCGGGAATATTGTCTCAAGGCTCCGGCTCATGAGCCGGTAACCGACGACATCAGCCTGTTCGTGTTCACCAGGGACCAGGCTCTGGCCTGACCCGCTTCTCCCCTATTCTTGCCCCTCACCCTAACCCTTGGGCCAGGTGCCCGGCTTTGCCAAGCCTTCAGGGTGAGAGGAGAAAGGAAAGGGAAGCCGGCGGCTGACAGCGGATAGTTGACTGCTATCCGAAAGATGACAATCCAGCACTGGGCCGACACTGGTCTGAAACAGAGCGCGGCTTGTGCCCTTCTCTGCCTTTGGACTGGTGCGGGTTCCTAACGAATAACCAGCTTGCGGGTGTCGGTGAGCCGGTCGGATTCGAGCCGGACCAGGTAGACGCCCGCGCTCAGGCCTCGAAGGTCAATAGGAAGTGACCCAGTGACAGAGAGACAAGGTGTTCTGGTGGCGGACACGGACCGGCCGACGATGTCGAAGACCTCGAGCAGTACCGGCCCGGGCCTGGGCAAGGAGTAGTGCACGGTCGCCTGCCTGCCCACCAAGGGATTGGGCCGCAGCTCGAACCCGGGCGCTGGCAGAGCTCTGCTGTCGGCCGCCGCGACGCCGGAACCGGCCGACCCGGCCCCGGTTCCGAGCGTCAGCGCGTAGAGCCACATCTCGAGCGTCTTGTTGCCTTTGAGCGCGAAGAAGAAGCCGTGGCCGTAGCTCACGATGTCTGCTCCGTGCTTGACCCGTTTCTTCCTGCCCGTGCTGCCGTACTCCGGCATCGTGTCCAGCTCGGTCCACGAATCAGCGGCCAAGCCGTATCTCCAGAACTCCTGGGTGTCCCCGCCCTTGAGCGCAAAGATGTCGCCGTCGTACAGACAGGCGCTGCCCCCGTCCTTGGACTTCTTCTTCCTGCCCAGCCGCCCGATGAATGGCATCCCGGCCTTCTGGACCTGGTCCCATGACTGGGCCGAGACATCATACCGCCAAAGCTCGTGGTACTTGGCTTTGTGGGCATAGATGCTCCAGGCTCCGGGCCGGAATATCCCGACCAGCCACGAACCCCTGTCCCACGTGTTTCGGGCGCCGGTGGGCGCGTCCTCGAGCTGCTCCCAGACCTGGCCGGTCACGTTGAACCGGTAGAACTCGTCTCTGTACCCTTTGAGCAGGTAGACGTAGTCGTCGCCGTGATAGTCCGGGACATAGACCATGTCTGCACCAGCCTTCACCTTTCTGCGGCTCGGGCCTTCGGGTATGTCGGGCAGGATGGCCCAGGAGTCTTCGGCAATGTGGTAGGACCAGAACGCGAGCGTGTTGTTGCCCTGGGTCACGTAGATAGTGTTGTACCGGTCGCAGCAGCCTTTCGAACCTCTGCGCGGCGGCCTGCTGGCCCAGCGCGGGTGGGTCTGGTACGGCATCCTGGCCAGCGTTGTCCATCGGCCGCGGAAATCGTCGAAGGAGAAGGAGTAGAAGTCATTGGTCTTGCATCCCTTCTGCGCGTAGACAATGCCTGAGCCCGGATTGAGTTCGAGCCACCCGCCCCGCCTTACCGGCATGCCCGAGGGCAGTAGCGGCATCGAGGACATCTCAGCCCAGCCGTGGACCATCGGCCGGTCGTACACGTCCACCCTTCGGCCGAACACGTCCCAGTTGCCGAGAGCCAGTTCCTGCCACACGAGGTAGAATCCGGACCCGGCTGCTGCCACCCGCGGATGACGGGTAAGCGCGCCGGCCCAGGTGATTCTGGTCGGTGCGACCCAGGTCTGGCCGAGGTTGGTGCTGAACCTGACGTACACTTCAGGGCTCCCGTCGCGGTAGTCGATCCAGGCCAGGCACAGGGTGTCGCCTTTGATTGCTGCGTGGGGCTGCCTCGCGCCGAGACTGCTCGTGGTCAGGCGGACTGTGTCCCAGCCCGCGGTCGCAGAATCGAGACTGCCGTACATCAACTGCCAGGCCCCGCCGCTGTCCGGCTTGCGCGACCAGAACAGGTGCACCGCACCCAGGCGGTCGACAGCAAACTCAGGGTCGCAGTCGTATGCCGGCAGGCCGGAAGCGTCGTCGGTCACCCGCATTTCCTGCCAGGTCAGGCCGTCTGAGGACCGGAAGTAGATGATGTCCGAGTCCTCGTCACCCTTGATCCTGCTTACGGCAACATGGTGTTCGCCCCCGTCGTCGGCAGCGGCCAGGTGGAGCGGGCAGCCGCCGATGAGCCGGTCGGGCAGCGAATCCCAGCCGCCGGCAGGCACCCGCCGGTTGAATACTGCCCCGTTCCGCACCGGCTGCCACGAATGGGTGCCGTTCCGCGACCAGACCAGGCCGTACCGGCCGTCGCGCACCGTGACTGCGGGTGCGCACGATACCATCGTCGAGTCGAAGAGCGAGGTTTCGGTCCATGACACTCCTGAGTTGGCCGATGTCGCAACCCACGGGTACCAGAGCACGGTGGTGTCGATTATCGACGGATTGAGCGAGTCGGTACGCTGCGCGTGGCGGCCGTAGCCCGTCGCCGCGATTGCGACGCTGTCGTGCGCAGCCACCCGGGCGAACTGCATCACGCTGTCTTTGCCCTGGTAGTCGAACATCGTCCTGGCCGCCGACCAGGTCACGCCGTCGTCGGTCGACCTGCGGTAGAAGACCGACCACTTGCCCGGCGTGTTGTCGGACCAGACCAGGTGAAGGTTGCCGGCAAGGTCATGGCCGATGTCAGGGTCGCGCGAGAACCCGGAGTTGCTGCTCAGGTTCTGGGCAGGGCCGCCGGTGCCGCCAGGAAGCGGTGGCGGCACTGCTGCGTACCCGTCCGCGAACAGCTCGGTCATCACCTCACCTTCTGCGAACGGGGTCGGGAAGCCGAGCATCGCCCCGACCGTCGGCGCGATGTCGACACGGTCGCGCTGGACATACACCTCCTTGCCGGCCGCAATCCCCGGCCCGAACGCGTAGAAGATGAGGTCGCGGCAGCCGTGGTTCCACTTCCCGTGTCCCTGGAAGCTCCCGTGCGCGTTGTCGTTTCTGCCGTGGTCGGTCGTGACGATGAGCAGAGTCCTGTCCTTGTAGAAGGTGTCGGTGTAGGGTGGGACCGCCTGCAGCTTCTTGTACAGCTCGTACACCACCGAGTCCGCGGTTCGGACAGCGTCGAGGTGAGCGGCGTAGTCGCCGGTGTGCCCGGTGCCGTCGACGTTCTTGAGGTTGACCAGGACCAGCTTCGGGTGTTTCGAGTCCATGAACTCGAACATGTTGCGCAGGTTGGCGGTGTCGTCGGTGCTGGTTTCGGCGCAGGACCGGAAGCCGCGGTACGCTTCGCCGAACGCGGGCTCCAGCCCGAAGTCGGTCACCGAGGCGCAGTTGCCCCACTTGCCGTAGAAAGTCCCGCACTCAGACTCCGGCGCGCCGGTGTAGCGCCGGTAGTACTCGAACAGCAGCGGGTCAAACGACCGGACCGTGCCGTCCGCCCCGCCGTTGTTGCGGATCGCCTGCCTCACCCCGGACAGGATCGTCGTGTGGCCTGCGGTGGTTGCGGTCCAGCCCCGGTTCCAGAACCTGCGGTTGACCGTGCCGAGCGGGCGCAGGTCGTTCCAGATGTGCCGGAGAAAGGTCGACTCAGCCTCGAACCCCTCGTCGTTCCTTAATCCGTCGATTACGACGATGAAGGCCCGGTCCGGCACCCGTGCGTGGAGTATCGGCGGAACAAGGCAGCAGGCGAGGACCGCAAGTGCGTTGAAGAATCTCATGTGCGCTCCCATCATAAGCTCTTCGTTCTAATGCTATCAGAAAGAAACGCCTCTGGCAAAGACACGCCTTTTCGCTTCCCTTGACACCCATACTGTGACAGGGTCGGGTATCCATTGCCCGTCACGTTTGACGAGCGGGTCAAGCCGGCCGCACAATGCTGTCGTGCAGAAAGGCAACAAGGAGGACCCATGCAGCGTGCATTTGTGAAGCAGGAATCCTGCTCGCGACAGCGTTCGCCGGCAGCGACGCCCCGACCCCAGACCCAGTCTCCAGCCCGGATACCCCGGCCATCACCCCGCAACTGTCCTTCGCGGTCACCATCCCGAACCTGATGTCGTACCAGGGCAAGCTGACCGACACGCTGGGCGTACCTGTACCCGACGGCAACTACCCGACCAGGTTCCGGCTCTATTCGGTCCCTTCGGGCGGCACCCACTACTGGCAGGAGACCCAGAGCGTCTCGACCGAGGACGGGCTGTTCGCGGTCCTGCTCGGGTCGGTCACGCCCATCCCTGCGCGCCTGAGCCCGGGAACATGTACCTGGGCATGAGGGTCGGCGCTGACCCGGAGATGACCCCCAGGGTCAGAATCGTCAGTGCGGCCTACTCTTACCTTGCGCGCAAGTCCGACACAGCCAACCACTCCGCAATAGGGAGAGAAGGACAACTCTCGGTCGACAGCGACAACCAGCCGCAAGGCCATCATCCAGCACCGGGAAGCCTGTCCTCTGTCATTCCGGCGCTGGTGTTGTCTAGCGCCTGAGTATCAGTTTGCGGGTGAGAAAACTTTCGCGGGTGCGGGCCTGGAGAAAGTAGACGCCGGCCGGAACGCGTCGGCCTGCTGCATCCCGGCCGTCCCAAACCAGGTCAAGGTGGCCTGAGACAAGGCTCCCGTCGAGCAACAGGCAGACCTCCCGGCCGGCCAGGTCATAGACGCCTAGTCGCGCCCATCCTGCTGCGCCTGCGGCCATGGTCACGGACACCAGCTCCGTGGCCGGGACAGGAGCAGCCGTCAGTTCCATTGCCGGGCCTGGGGCTGTCGGACGGTCGTCCTGCTCCCTCACTGCGGTATACGGTCCATCGGTGGTGAACTTTATCGCCCGGCCCGGCACTATCGATGCCGCGGATTTCTCGTAGACGCCCTGGTGCACGACAGTGATGCCGACGAAAGAATACGGGTCCTGCAGCCCGACCGTGACCCGATTGCCTGCGTTGGGCTCCTTGTACTGGTACACGAACTCGCTGTTACCGCCCCATCCGGCCTGGCCGGTGTCATAGAGCACGAACTGGAACGTGGCAAAGTAGCCGGCATTGCGCTCGTACACCGAGTCCCACTCGATTGTGACCCGTCCTTCGACAGTGTCGTGATACCAGAGGATGCCGCCGCCGCGTCTGGGGTCGAACTCGTGCCAGTAGGGCGCGAGAAACGCCGGTAACTCAGGGTTGGGCAGAGGACAGGGAACAGGATTGAGCGCGACGTCGGTGCTGCCTGGCGCAAGCCAGCCGTTGGAGCTCACGGTCAGGCGCCGGTATTCAACGTCGTAGTAGCGGAAAGGGCCGAAAGAAACAGGCAGGTGCAGGACCCGCGACTGGTCAGGACCGAGTTCGATGCGCTGGCCGATGCCGCGCAGCTCGTGCCAGTCGTACTCAGGCGTCTCGCGGATGTCGGAGTCCACGTCGTCGTAGGCCCAGTACAGGGGCGGCTCGCGCGGCCCGTCCGGGACAGGGTCGGTTGAGTCGCGGTCTCCGATGGTGATTTCGAACGGGATGGCGATGTCATTGTTCACGCTGTGCAGCCTGAGCGTGCACGAGTGCCGCGTGCCGGGCGGCACCCACCACGCAAACACGCAGAACCGGTCGCTGTCGTTGGCCTGGTTGGACATGCCGGGTATCCTGCCAAAGGTGCCGACCGAGTCGAGAACGTAGAAACGCCGGTTGCTCCTCCTCAATGTCGCCCAGACTCCATGCGCGGTGCCGTATCCGCTATTGCCCAGGGTTACGCGCAGGTCCGCGGTCTCGCCCGGGTCCAGGCGGCCGTTGTTGTTTCCGGCCGAGTCCAGAATCGTGATGCCGCGGAAAACCAGTTCGGGCGCGCCGGTCACGAGCCGGAACTCTGACTCCCATGTCCGGCCGCTGTCGTCCTCGCAGACCAGCCTGAACCTGAGTACGTGTCCGTGCTCGCAGCCGTTGCTGACCCTGAAACCCAGGCCGTTCTGGCCGGCCGCCTCTGCGCCAGGCAGGATATCGCCGAAATCCTCGACAGAATCGAGCAGGGCAACGAGAGAATCCCCAGCAGTCAGCAGCCCCTTCACCCCGGTGGCCGGGGACTCGCCGTGGTTCTTCACCCGCAGCAGCATCCGCGCCGTCTCTCCGGCGACAATGCAGCTGTCATCGTTGCCGCCCGGTGCAGGGTCGCTGATGCCGTGCCAGGCAAAGACCACGTAGGGCCGGCCCGAGGCCCAGACCAGGCAGCGTCCTTTGTAGGGCATCAGGTTGCGACCGGTCACGACCACTTTCAGTTCGCCCGGCCAGTGCGGCAGTACGTCGAGAACGGCTCTGCCCGCGTCATCGGTCGTGTCTACCGCGTGGACCGTGCTGTCCATCGAAACGCAGACCACTGCTCCGGGTACCGGCGTTGTTCGCTGCCGCACCAGCACTTCGAGCGACACCGGACCCAAGTCCACGACCGTGTCGTGCTCCACCTCCAGCCGCTGCGGCACGCCGGTCCAGACGTTCAGTTCAGGGTCGCCCAACAGGTTCCACTCCTCGTACCGAACCTGGCCCGACCGGACCGCCTGCCGGCCGTTCAGGGTGGCCAGCCCAAGCGAAGGCTCCCCGGCTTCGAACAGGGACCGGAAGAAGCCTCTGAAGCAGTTGCTGCGCTGGCGTGCGATGTGGCCACCGGACTGGGTCGTGCCGAAATAGGCGACCGCGCCGCCGAGCCTGTCCGAAGTCCCGGCCCGGACAAACTGGTCTCCGTACATTGACTCGTAGGGCGCGAGCGTGACAGTAGCGCAGGTCCCGCCCAGCACAACCGGCAGCCGCGGGCCGTTGTCCCAGGACCGCGGTTCGATTTCCCTGAACGGCGGCCACCACCGGCCCGAACCCAGGCCTCGGTAGGTGATGAACGCCCTGCCGTCACGCGCCGCAGCGTCCACTTCCGGACTTCCGCCTCCGGTGTTCTTGCTGAAACTGTCGATATGGGCGTATCCGCGGGCGATCCAGAACCGATGGCAGGTCCGGGCGTCGTTCCAGTATATCGTGTCGTCTGACGACCCGTCTTCAGAAACAGTGGTTGTCCCTTTGAGGTACCACAGCGTGTCCTGGCCCGGGACCGGGTTCTCGTACGCCACGGTCTTGTTCACCATGGCGTAGCATTCTTCGAGGTTCTCGGCCGGAAGCCGTCCGACCGGTATCTCCATCTCGTAGTCTCCGGCGAGGTCGCCGTACCGCGTGTCGTACGAGTGCTCATGCGCACGGATACATGTCGGGCTGCCGAGGATGAGAACGTGCTCGGGCGGTATCGGCCAGTTGAGCCAGGCCTGCCTGATGTACGCGCGGATCGAGTCAGGGTTGTTCGCCCCGCCCGCCATTGAGGCCGGCACGACCTTGGCCAGCATCCCCTTGCTCGTCTTCCACTCGGCGAGCACGCGTGCCGCGGGCACGAACTCGTCGGCAGAGACTATGAGGTAGCGGGCGCCCTGCTCCTGGGCCGGCAACGCAGAAGACACTCCGGCAAGGCACAGCAGTGTCGCTGCCAGGAGCGTACGGCCCGGAGCCGGCTGCGGTCTTGCGGTGCATTTCCGCATCAGTTGATGCTAGAATCCGCTGCGACCTGAGTCAAGACGCCGTGCGTCATCGCGTGCCGGCGTCAGGCCACCATGCGTATGCTGGTGCTGGACGCATTCGACTCAAGCGCATTCTCTTCGCACCAGACGTACGTGGCCGTGGCTCACCGGCCGTGTCGGTCCGCAGCGAACGCCGGCAGCAGGGCAAAGACCCGATACGCTAGCCACTCTCCCCTGCCTTTGACCCGCTGGTGACTATGGTGTACAATACCACGGAGCGCACAAAAAGGAGAAAACGTGAAGAAAGAGCTGACCGTGCTGATTCTACTGTTCGTGGTTTCGACGATTCACGGCTCGGAGCTGCTCACCAACGGCGACTTCGAGCAAGCCCTGACCACCGGCTGGACCTTTACCGACAGCGGCTACGGCACCAAACTCGCCGACCGGGCCGTCGACTACCACCCTGACCTGGACTACGAGGCCCACACCTACAAGTACGACAACCCTGGCTGGGCCCGCCTGGGCCAGACGGTCGACGCGCCGTCGACGAGCCTCGAACTCTCGTTCTGGGCCAAGTTCGAGCATTCGGGCGGGACGTCGACGTGCTGGCCCGCTTCCTGCTTCAGTGTCTGCTACCGCGATGGCTCGGGCAGCTTGCTGGGCGAGACGCGGTACGTCTACTCGACCTATGCCAACTGGACTTCGTCCTCGACTCTTCATCTGGTCACTGTCAGCGCACCGGGCTGGACCGGGTATACACTCGACATCGAGCAGGAACTCGACCAGAACCTGCCCGGCGTGGACCCGGACCGGGTCGCCAAGGTCGAGGTCGCCCTGTTCAGCTTCACCAATTCAGGCTGAGGGACCCCGTGGGCGAAGGTCTTCGCCGACGACGTCTCTCTCAACAGCCTCTTGCACGACATCGGCGTGAAGGACATCGTCAGCCCTGCCGGCATGCTCTCGCCGGGCGAACCGGTCCGGGTACAGGCTACGGTCCGCAACAACGGCGATCTGCGCGAGGCCTGCAGGGTGGTTTTCAGCATCAGCACAGACCCGCGGTACGACCAGGCGGTCGACCTTGCCAACGGCCTGCCGTACACCGACACGCTGCTCAGGTTCCCGGACTGGACCACGGTGCCGGGCTCGTTCGTGACCAAGTGCTCGACCTACATGGCGTCCGACCAGGTGGCGTCGAACAACGTGGTCCTGGGCAATGTCGACGTCGTCAGCAGCAGGCCGACCGGCTGGTCCGAGAAATCGTCCATGCCCTTGCCTCCTTCGGGCAGGCCGGTCAAGCGGGGCGGCTGGCTCGTATTCAACGCGGGCACCGGCCTGGCCTTCGGACAGAAGGGCAACAAGACTCATGACTTCTACAGCTATGACCCGGGCCCCGACGTCTGGACCCCGCTGAGCGGAATGCCGACCAGGTCCCACCCGATGTGGTCGGGCAAGCCGCCGCGCAAAGGCTCGAAGGGATGCAGCGACGGCGGCAACGTCATCTACGTCACCCAGGGCAACAAC
>CP070680.1:972770-976541 GCA_020352555.1 Caldifarciminota bacterium
CGGGCGCCATCTGAAGCTCGGGTGACCCGTACCGAAGGACCTTGGTCTGTCGGGCCTGAATCTCGAACTCCTTGGTCTCCGCGGTAAAGACCACACCCCTCTCCAGCTCGGTGATCTGGCCTCTGAGTCTGACCTTGTAGCCCTGCGGGTCAGGGTTTCTGATCTCGACCCGCCACAGCCGCTCCAGCCCGTACATGCCGGCCGGAGGGTGAAAAAGCCTGACGGTCGGCCGGCCGGCTGCAAGCGCTGCCAGGACGAACACAGCCAGCATCGCTCTGGACTGAATGCGTGTGGTCATGCTTCCTCCTGCTGTATCGCTGGCACCGCGCTATTCTGCCACGACTACTGTCTGTTCTGCTGTCGTGCTCCGTCCCCCAGAGTCACTGACCGTCAGCCGCACCGTGTACCTGCCGGGCTGGTGATAGGCGTGGGTCACATCCTCGGCCCTTGCCTCTGCGCCGTCCCCGAACTCCCAGAGGTACGCCTCAATCCTGCCGTCCGGGTCAAGCGACCCCGAGCCGTCGAACTCAACCTCCTGACCCACGCCAACCGACTCAGGCTCGAACGTGAAGCTCGCGACCGGTTTCGCGTTGGTGCTCACCCCGGCCCGCTCGGCCAGGGTCGCGGTACCTTCGAAGCTGGCGAAAGCCACAAGGTCGTAAACCACACCCTCTGTCGCCTCTTCGGTGCTCCAGGTTTCGCTGAACTGCTTCGAGCTGCCGGTCGCCAGATTGTCGAAGGCCTGCGCCGACCGGAAGTAGAGAGAATCTCCGGCCATGACCTCAAACACGGCTTCGCCCGACAGCCTGCACGTGCCCGTGTTTCTGACTGTAAGCTCGAGCTTCACACCGTCTCCGACCTTGAACTGCTCAGGATCAGCCCTGAACCCGGTCACTTCAGCCTGGGGCCTGCCGAGCCGGAACCAGGTCTGGGCCCGGTCCAGCTCCTCACGTCTCGAGTCCAGCACCGATGCCTCGAACTCGTATTCACCCGGCTCCTGCTTTGCAGTGAACCAGACAAGCCTCACGGTATCCTGCTCGCCGAGGCTCAACTTCACGGCCTTCAGGTCTGCCACGGCTTCTGCCTCAGTTGACCGGCGCACCAGGGCCTCGGCGCTCACTTCTTGCTCCGCACCGCTGTTTGAAAGGACCAGCACCAGCTCGACCTCTTCGCCCGGGTCATAGGTCGGTTCAGAGGTCCGGATATCGGCGATGCTGACAGTAGTCTGGCTGTGGTGGACCTCGAATTCGTACCTGGGAAAGAAGACGACCAGCTCCTTTTCAGGCAGGTAGTGGACCGGGAACACCAGCAGGTTCAGGACCTGGCCCCCGTCCGTGTTCTCAAGCACCTCCCATTCGAACTGGTCAGGGGGATAGTATCCCTTGGCCATCTTGACCGGAGCCTTTGGAAATGGGTCCAGTCTGACCACCGGGAGCTTCATGTTCCCGGTCGACTCGGGCTTCGCGACCTCCTTGAGCTCCAACTTCCTGACCCGGTGCCCGAGCGGATACTCTACCGCCCTGTACATGTAAGGTACCTGGGGTCTGCCTTCTTCCCGGTTCAGCATCCGGCCGCCTTCGATGTCGAGAAAGTGGATGCCGCCTTGCTCGGTCGCCGTGTACGCCGGGACCTCGACAACAATCGTCTTTGCCGGCTCTTCCCCCTGTCCGAGAGCAGCCAGCAGCGCCAGAAACAGCATTGCTTTGCGTGCCATAGCCTACCTCCACACAGTGTACTTCGGGTCGCCGTACAGGTTGAACTGATTGACGAAGTACCTGTTGCCCTCGTCCGCAATCCCGGAGTTCAGGGCTTCTGTCTGCATGTCGAACAGCACGTCGCCGACACGCTTGAACTTGGTCCAGTGTTTCCAGAACAGGCCGGTCATGCACTCGGTCATCCGGGCATAGGCCATGACCTCGGTGGCGCCCAGGTACGCGGCCGCGCCGTTGCGCAGAAAGGCATGAGGGAAACCCTCATAACCTTCGTACGCTCCGGTCAGGCAGGAGAACCCGGCCACCACTGGCCTGCCGCCTAGGTCCATCGGTTCGATGTACACGCCGTAGGGATTTGACGACGTGACCAGCACACCGCTCCAGGAACCGATGTTGCCGTGCCCTTCCCAGGCTATGACTTGCTTGTTGCCGCTCGCGGCCTTGACCGGTGCGCATCGCTGCTGGTAGGTCGGCATCCCGGGGTCATGGTAGCTGTATGCGTAGACGTAGCCGCCCCGCCCGGGTCGGGTGTGCTGGATCTGCTCGGCAATCGGTATGGCCTGTGCGATATCCTGGGCCTTGGTTGTGCTCGCGCCTTCGAGCAGGATCGCCCAGGCGATTGCGGCGTTGACGCTCGTGAACAGCCCCTGGTACTTGGCGCCGGTGAGCCACAACAGCCCGACCGCGAGTTGCCATTCGGTCCGTGCCTGGTCCTTGAGCAGCGCGTTCAGCACCGAATCTGCGGGTGTGCCGTTTGCAGACAGCCGTATCAGTATCGCGTGGTGGAGTTGAGTCTTCTTGCTGTCCTTGTACTCGGTATGAACCTTGGTGGCCGGTATGCCCTTGGCCGACAGTATCGACGCAGCGGTCTCGATGTCCTTTACATTGGGCTCCCAGGTGCCGTCCGGCCCTCCCACCAGCAGGGCTCGCTGCTGGCCTTCGGCCGCGTTGTCGAGCGCGGTCCGCATCGGCACCACCATCTCGCGGACGCTTCTGCCCGGCAGCCGGCCGACCCGCAGCTCGGGTCGCATGTCGCCCGACAGGTTCGCCCAGCCGAAGTCTGAGGTTCTCACCTTGCCGCCGGTGTGGTCTGTGTACCAGGTCGTGGCTGGCTCCCATGCGGGGATGACGCAGGGCCGACCAACGATGAGCAGATATCCGGTGCCCTGGGCCCAGTTCTCGTCCAGCAACTGGCCCCACATGCTCGTACGCAAGAGCGCGAACTTGATGTCCGAACGGTACCAGTCATAGGGAGCATAGGCTACCACCCCGCGCTTTCGTGCCGCCAGGGTCGCCGTCGAAGACAGCAGGGCATTGACCGGCGTCTCGCCGAACGCGTTGAACAGCCTGCGCGGGCAGGTCAGCAGCACATAGTCGGCCTGCCGCATGGCGGTGCCTATCTGACCCTGGTCTGACCACGGCAGCAGCAGGGTCCTCTGACTCGTCACTGTACCGACCTTGCAGGACACCACCACCGATTCGCACAGCACCCGCGGCGGCACCGGCGGCCCGACCAGAGCCGGCACTGCCATGTATGTTACGTTGAAAGACTTGCCTCCACCCAGCTTGTCTCTGGTGTACTTCCACCGGCACTTCTTGCCGTCCGACTTGGTGTAGACCGACTGGTCGTCTCCGCCGTCCACACACTGGAACCCCACGTTGGTGGTCAAGAGGCGGATGTTCTCAACTTCGTTTGAGCCGATGTTTTCCACGTGCAGCGCGACCAGGAACCAGTTGGTGAACCGAACCACCGTCCGCGTCACCTTCAGCGGGTTCAGGACCAGTAGCCCGGGCCTGAGCATGAGCTTGCTGAACCCCCACTTCTCGCTGACCAGCGGCTGGATTCCCGAAGCCTCGGCTGTCACCTGCCAGGCGTACTTCCTGCCCTTCTCGATCCTCCGCCCTGATACCGGGTAGCGAAACGTTGTGTTCCGGATACCCTTCTTCACAAACCAGGCAGGATTGCCCTTCAAAGCCTCTTCGACACTCTGCCCAGGCAGCACCTCGACCAGCTTCAACGTGTAGCTCACCATGCCCGAAGGCCTGGGCATCGGCGGAG
>CP070680.1:976641-983814 GCA_020352555.1 Caldifarciminota bacterium
AGGCCGCGCTTGCGCGCGGCTGGGAAGGTCGTGGGACGCACGTTAGAGGTGCGACCAATCCCACCGGATTATACCCCCCTGCCCGCCTCTTTGTCAATAGCCCTCGGCAGAGCGCCGACCGCCACCCGCTTCTCTGTGGCGAAGGAACGGGTGCCATCGGATGGCTCACCGCCTTCCGCCCACTCTGTCTCACGGTCACTTTGTCACTCCGGGTTTCCCCCATCGACGCCAAAAGAGCCGCGCGAATGCGCGGCTCTGGAGGGTTTATGAAACAAGCACCAGAACTGCTTGCAGTTCCACCTCAGTATACCCTGCCCCCTGCCTCTTTGTCAATCGCTTTCCGACTGCAAAGGAGCCGCGCGGATGCGCGGCTCTGGGAAATGAGTGTTTGTCTGACCACTCCGTCAGGAGGGTCAACTAAGTATAACCCGAATCCGGCCCTCCGGTCAATAGCCAATCCGCTGCTCTGTGACGAAGGAACAGGTGCCATCAGATGGCTCACCGCCACCCGCTTCTCCGTGACGAAGGAACGGGTGCCATCGGATGGCTCACCGCTGCCCGCCATCCGCCTACTGCTGACCGCCTTCCGCCCACTCTGTCTCTCTGTCACTCTGTCTCTCGGTCACTTCTGCCTATCCGCCTTCCGCCATCCGCTTCCTGCTGTGAGCTGAGAGCTGTCGGCCGTGGGCTGCTTCTCCGCCCTCCGCCCACTCTGTCTCCCGTCACTTTGTCACTCCGAGCTTCCCCCATCGACACCAAAAGAGCCGCGCGCAGGCGCGGCTCTGGAGGGACGAATTGAGCATTCAGTCGGGACACGTCCGATATCCCACCCGATTATATCCCCTCCCCGGCTCTCAAGTCAAGCAGATTCTCGACGGCAAAAAGGCCGCGCTTGCGCGCGGCTGGGAAGGTCGTGGGACGCACGTTAGAGGTGCGACCAATCCCACCGGATTATACCCCCCTGCCCGCCTCCTTGTCAATAGCCCTCGGCAGAGCGCCGACCGCCACTCGCTTCTCTGTGACGAAGGAACGGGTGCCATCGGATGGCTCACAGCCTAGCGCCATCCGCCTGCTCGACAGCAGAAGAGCCGCGCGTGCACGCGGCTCTTTGTAGCATTGCCTGTCTGGTTTAGAACGGGCCATCTAGGCCCGTATAATTATACCAGAACATCCGCCCGGACGTCAATAGCCCTCGGCAGAGCGCATACCGCCTACCGCTTGCCGCATTCCGCCTGACCGCTTCCGCCCACTCTGTCTCTCTGTCACTCGGTCACTCGGTCACTTCTCTCAGGCTATCCGCCCACTTGGCCGCTGGGCCGCTAGACCACTTCCTTCCTCTACGGCGCTGCCCAAACCTGCTTGCCGCTCACGTCGCTGAGGGTCAGGGCACTGGTGCTGTCGGCACCATGTTGGACGACCCGTTCCAGAGCGTTTTCTCCGAACATGCCCAGAAGCCCGGAACGCCACGCTTGAGGCCTGGCCTCCCCTCTTCTCGATTCCACCAAAGGGTAGAACCTCCTGGGACCGCCAGCCCGGTTCTGGCCCGATACCGCAAACCCACTGAACATGCTGTGTTTAGCGAACTTAGCAGGAAAGCGGCGGGTCTTGAAGCCATACCCAGGGGTCGTCTAGGAGACCGCTCTCCAGGTTGCTCTCCGGGTCGCTCCCCAAGCCGCTCTCCAGGCCGCTCTCCAGGCCGCCCTCCAAGCCGCTCTCCAGGTCGCTCCCCAAACCGCTGGGTAGGTCGCTGTCCGGGCCGCAGGGTGAGCCGCTCTCTGAGTTGCTGGGACAGCCGCTCTGTAAGCCGTTCGGTGAGTCGCTCTCCAAGCTGCTCCCAGAGTCGCTTCCCAAGCCGCTCCCCGAGTCGCTCTGCGGGTTGCTCCCCAAGCCGCTCTCTGAGCCGCGCTCCAGGCCGCTCCCTGAGTCGCTCTGCGAGCCGCTTCACGGGCTGTGCCTGGAGCGGTGCAGAAACAAGCCCTCCTTGAGAGGGACGGTCCCTGTCTTGCCAGAGACCAACGGGCAGCAACCGAGAGATCCTTCGCTTCGCTCAGGATGACAAGGAGCGGCTACCGCCAGGGTGCTGGACGAACAGAACCGTCCTGGTCGAACTGCAGCACCCAGGCCCCGTCGCGACGCGTGTTCACATACCTGTCCCCCATCCAGCCAAGACGCTGCTCCAGGCTCGCTGGAGTAGGATACCGGCCCATCACCACAACGTAGTCAGGGGCCACCAGCTCGTACAACTGCTCCCGGTTGCAGTTCTTGCTGCCGTGGTGCGGAGACTTGAGCAACTCGGATGCCAAGTCTTGGTCAACGAGCAGACCCGGGTCGTCCATGTCACCGGTCAGCAGCATGTCGAACTCCCCAAACGATGCCCGGCAGACCAGGGACACGAGGTTCCTCGAAGCCAGGCCGTGTGCGTACAGTCTCCTCATCTGCTGCTCGGGCCACATGAACTCAAGACCGTAACCGAATCCCTTGACCTCTGTGCCCTTGCCTGCGACGATGACGTTGGTTCCCCTTGCCCGATATCGCTCGAGCATTGACAGGTACTCCTCCTCTCCGCTCATGGTCGAGACCAGCATCTGCCTGACCCTGACCCGTTCGCCCAGGTCAAGCAGACCGCCGTAGTGGTCCAGGTCAGGATGAGTGACGATGACGAGGTCCAGAGTCCTGATACCGCGCGAGCGCAGATAGTCGCGCAACACCCGCTCGCGGTCGACGCCTGCATCGACCAGGACCTTGCGTCCCAGACTGTCCTCCAGCAGCACCGCGTCACCGGTTCCCGGGTCGAGGAACGTCGCCTTTGTCTGCGGACGACTCAGAGCAGCCTGCCACAACATCGCGTTCAGCCCAACGCCGAGCAGCACAAAGAACAAGAAACTCATTCTGTACCTGCGCCAGTTCCATGCCAAGACCATCAACCCGTACGCCCAGAGCACAGCGAGCCACGACACCCTGCCCGGTTCGACGATGGCCCAAGTCTGCCTGCCGAAGAAACGGGACAGCTGAACCAGCCCGGCAAGCGAGACGCGCAGGGTCTCGGCGAACATGCCGGCAACCAGCGGGCTGAGCAGGTCGACAAGCGAAACAAGAAGCCCGAGCGGTATCGCGGCCGAGACCAGCAGGACAGCAGGCAAGCTCGAAATCGGGGCCAGCAGCTGGACCCGGGAGAAATGGTGCAGTAGGAGCGGCGCTGTACCCAGGGACGCGGCGAGCGCGACCGCCAGCGGAACGACCAGCCAGTTGCGGACCAGCCTGCCTCCGCGCAACGTCCGGCCGAAAGCATACATCTTCTCCTGCCAGCGATACACGACCAACGCAATCGCCATCGCAGCGCTGAAAGACAGCTGAAGCCCGATGTCGAAGAGGACGTCGGGCTGCCAGACGAGCAGGACCAGGCCGGCAACACTGATCGCTGCCTGCGGCTCTGAGCGGCGCTGAGTCGGCCACGACAGCAGGAAAGCGATTGCCAGCACTCCGGCCCGGATTGTCGAAGGCCTTGCCCCGGTCATGATGATGTAGCCGACAACCGCCGCGGTTCCGAGCCAGAACTTCCACCAGCCGTGCAGACCGAGCACCGAAAGCAGCAGCCATGCCGTGCCGACCACGATGCCGACATGCAGCCCTGATACTGCCAGCACGTGCACGACCCCGGCATCGGTGAACTCCTGCCTCGTTTCCAGGTCGATCCCGCTCCGGTCCCCCAGCAGCAGCCCGGCCAGCAGTCCGGCTTCAGTCTGCGGAAGGTGGCCGGCTGCGACGCTGCTGACGTATCTGCGCAAGGGGATGAACACCTTCCGCATCAGGGCTGAGCCGCAACCGCTCTGCCAGACGGAGAAGTCGAAGCCGGAAACCGACGTCTGGCCCACAAACCCCTTGGACTCGTAGTAGGCATTGAGGTCAGCCACGCCCGGGTTGCGCGGGAAGCTGAAAGGCTCGACCGGCCTGCGCACTTCGACAAGGTCACCGTACTCCGGTTGCTTCAGCGTGTCTGTGAGCCAGACCGTCACCTTGCCGCGCAGCCCGTCGACAAGCTCAACTGTCATCCTGGGCTTTTCGGCCCTGACCGGCTCCTCGACCACGACTCCGCAGAACCGGTCGACTTCATAGACGCGTTGGTCGATCGGCATGGGCTGGCGTACCGAAGCGTACAGAAACGCCGCACCGGCGAGGGCCAGGTACAGCGAGAATCCCCTTGTCCAGCGCCACAGAACGAACCCGAGCCCGAAGCCGGCCAGACCAGCCCACCATGGCAATATCTCAACCCTGGTCGCGAGCACTCCAAGCGCGAAAGCCACGAGCACCCGCACCGCGGCGAATCGCATGCCCGTCCCTTCCACTCTCCTGCCGACCAGGTCCATTTCGAGCCTGAGGCTAGGAGCGCCGTGACCTCAGGTCAAGCCCCAGCAGCAGGCTTGACAGAACCGCCAGAATCGGGTAGAACCTTCTGGCAGCAGACCCTGCGGAGAAGGTCGGGCGTGCGAAGAGCCGTCAACGTCAAAGGCTCTCACGCCTCTTTGCCTGCTCCGCAAGTGCCGGAGCCGGCCTGGCCGATGCCGCAGGTCGCTGTGTCGGCGAGAATGAGTCGAAAAGGGAGGTGGCCCATGACCGGGCCTGATTGGGTACTCAGATTCACCTTTGTGCTTGTGGTCGTCCTCGTCCCCCTGGTCCCTGCCTACGTGCTGTTCAGAATCCTGAAATCCACCGCCACGCTGAAAGGCCCGTTCCAGGGCCTGACCCTGAACCTGGGCGGAGCGGGCGCGCTGTACTTCGCCATACTGATGCTGCTGTTCTACACCCTGAAGCCGTGGACCGCGCCAGAAGCGATTGAGGAGTGCTGGACCATCGAGGGCGCCGCAGTCCTGGATGAGCCTCCGCAGTCCGGCATCATGAACGTCTTCGTAAGGGCTCGGCCGCCGGAGCTGGACTATGTCCTTCGCGACACCGTTGGATTCGAGATTCCCGGAGCGATTCCAGGCCCCTCGCAGGAGCTCAAGCTGCTCATCACGGCCGATGGGTATTGTGACGAGTTGCTGCCCATCCCGCTCAGCCGACGTGATTCCGCCGCATTCGAGTACGACGACAAGACCCGGACCGTCAGGGTGCTCGAACCCATCACACTTGAGAGGAGCAGCGATGAACAGACTTTCCCCTATGAGTAGAAGTCACGTCGGGCCGACCGCGCCCTTCACCCTGGTCGCCGGCCTTGCGCTGATTCTCGCAGCAGCCGCCGCGCAGGCCCAGCAGGCAGGCACCATCCTCAGGAGCCGCATCGACCGGTGGACCGGCAGATTCGGCAGTGCGGGAATACCGTACGTGCCGGTGCGCCTGCTGGACCCTGACACCGATTCGGTCGTCGCCGACCGGGCCACGGATTCAGAAGGCATGTTCCGGTTCCGGGGGGTGCTTCCCGGGAAGTACAAGGTACGGGTGAACCGGGAGCGAGCCGGATGCGGGTTCCTGGAGTTCGAGGCGAAGGTCGATGCCCGGCACGCCGAGTACACCAATGTCCGGCCGGTCATGGTTCACGAACTGAGCTTCAACTTCGACCCGCTCGGCCGCAAACCGGACACCGGTACGGTCATCGAGGCCGGCTACGAGTACGACAACCCTCCGGACTGGCCGGTGTACGTCCTCGCCGCGGACCGGCAACTGAGTTTCCGGCTGCCGCCCTTGTGGTCCATCGACTTCCCGGGCAGAGCCGACAGGACGGGCACCGGCTCCGAGGCCGGCCAGCACCTGGCAGAACAGCGCGCCGGCGTGTCACAGACCCCGAAGCCGTGGTCCTCGGACCAGCCGGGATTCGACGGCGGCGCCTGGAAAGGAGTCGCGACCCTGCAGGTCGCACCCGGGGACAGCAGCATCCACGCCGTGCTGCTCACGGCCGACGGGATGCGGACCGTGGACAGCCTGACTTCCGCTGGCGCGGACCGGCTCGACCGCCTCCCTGCGGGAAGCAGGACGCTGACCAGAATGCCGGTGTACGAGTAGAACCAGGAGCCAAAACAGGCCGGCACGCAGACCGCCCGACCTCTCAAGCCCGATTGACACTCCTCGCAACCGTCATATAGTTAGCCCGTGCCCGGAACCGCCGCCGAACGCTGGATAGTCTACGTGGTCGCAGTGGTCGTGTTCGGCGGCTCGGTCGGGCTCGCGTTCCTGATACGGCTGCTGGTGTTCGACGCGCTGCGCAGATGGGCAGCCCGCACCTCCAATTTCATCGACGACACCGTCATCGCCGCGACCAGGACCCCGTTCGTCATCTGGTGCGCGTGCGCCGGATTCTACGGCGCGACCAGGATAGCGTTCCTGCCCAACGAGTTCACCAAGGTCTCGGACAAGGTGCTGCTCGTGCTCGTCATCGGCTCGGCGACTTTCGCCCTGGCCCAGGCCACGGTCAGCATCGTGCGCCAGACCGGGGCGCGCCGCGGCTCGTCGGTCGCGGTAGTGGGCCTGACCCAGACCACGGTCAGGATAGTGGTGCTCGCGCTGGGCGGGCTCATTCTGCTCAACGCGCTCGGGATTTCGATAACTCCTCTCATCACCGCGCTCGGTATCGGCGGGCTCGCGGTCGCGCTCGCCTTGCAGGACACACTGGCAAACACTTTTGCCGGAATCTACATCACCCTTTCCCGCCACATCCGTCCCGGCGACTACATCAGGATCGAAGGCGGGGACGAAGGCGTGGTCACCGACATCACCTGGCGCGCGACCACGGTCCGCACCATCCGCAACAACATCGTCATCATCCCGAACTCCAAGCTCGCCCAGTCGGTCGTCACCAACTTCCACCTGCGCGAGTCCAGGCACCGGCTCGACATCCCTGTCGGAGTCAGCTACTCGTCCGACCCCGAGCAGGTCGAGGCGGTGCTGGTCGAGGAAGCGAAGGCCGCGGTCGGAGAGGTCGACAACCTGATGGCCGAGCCCGAGCCCTACGTGCTGTTCATGCCCGGGTTCGGCGACTTCTCCCTGAACTTCACTCTCGTGGTCCATGTCCGGTCCTACGTCGACCAGTTCCAGGTCCAGCACCGGCTGCGCAAGCGGATTTTTGCCCGGTTCCGCAAGGAAGGAATCGAGATTCCCTTCCCGATCAGGACCGTGTACCTGAAGGACCGGCCCGGCCCGCCGCGTACTTCCACTTGACTTCTGCCTGAGGACAGGCAGCATTTC
>CP070680.1:983914-990510 GCA_020352555.1 Caldifarciminota bacterium
GGTCGCCTGTCCGGTGCCGCACCCGACTTCGAGTATCCGGGCTTCAGCCTGAATCCCGGACAGCTTGATGATGTCCTGAACCAGCTCATCCGGGTACCCGGGGCGCACCTCGTCGTACAGTTCTGCAACCCGTTTGAACGACATCCGGCGTTCGTCCTTCACCCCACCTTGTATCCGCCCCCGGCCGGTTGTCAACAGCACAGCTCCTTCTCGTCTCACAGACCCGCCGGCTGGAGGCCCGGTCGAACGCCGTTTCAGAGGCTCTGTCAAAGGCTCATTTGAAGGCCCGGCCAAAGGCTCGCTCAAACGCTCGGTCAAAGGCCAGTGCAAGCGCTCTGACAAACACCCGGCCAAACGCCTGCACAGTCACCTGGCCAAACGCTCAAAGAATCACTCTGTCAAACACTCGGACAATCACTCTGCCAAACGCTCCTTCAAACACTCTCTCGAACACTTGGACAAACGCTCCTTGAAACGCTCCATCAGAAGCTGACTCGAACGCTGGGTCAAAGACCGCCTGGGGCACGGTCCCCCACAAAGTGGGGTACCTCGTGAACCGGCCGATGGGCCCCTGATGGGTCAACGTAGATATGTCACCTACGAGCTTTTCTGGTCGGTTTCCCGGTGAGTGCTGTCAATACCATAGGGCGCATGTGAAGCGCCCTGAATCCTCCCCTCCTCTCCCCTCCACGCCCTTGACGCGCCTAGGATTACGAAAACTGGAAGCGTCCCCAGTATCCCACACTTCTGTCATTCCGACGCTGACGGAGGAATCTCTCTGGGCTCTGCGCTGCTACCGCAGCACAAGCACCTTCTGCACCACGGCCTGATTCCCGGTCCGCACGCGCACGAAATGCGCGCCGGGCGACACCCCCCTCGGATTCCAGACACCGTCGTTCGGCCTGGCCACGACCCTCCCTGCTGCATCCGCAACCTCGACCTCAGCACCATCCGCGATGCCAGCGACACTGACCACTGCGCCTCTGGTGACTGATGGCATGACGTCGAGGTTTGACGGCTCGCCGCTGCGACCGCCACTGATGCCGCCTGGCACATCCTCCGTATCACGGTCGACCAGGTCTGGCCACAAAACAGCTCGCACCTGCCGTCCTGGTCGATGTCGTAGAGCTGCACAACCGGGTAGCTGTTCGGCATACTCCACCACAGCTCGTAAGCGTCACTGGCCGGTGCGTCTCGGACTTGCAGCCGGGCCTCAACGACATCCGGTCTATCTCGCCAGGGGTGTACTTCGTGCGGACCGCGGAAAGCGGCACGCGGTCTGCGGACCGCGTCCGCAAGATAGTGATTCAGCACTAGCGGCTTGACAGCCGGCCTGAGTCTGGTCTACTCTAAGGGGTCAAAGGAGGTTAGGTGAAGACTGTCACACTACTCTGCTGCCTGACCGCTGCTGCACTGGGTCAGGTTCTTGAACAGGTCATAAGGCTGCCCGATTCTATCAGCGGTGTCAAGTCGCCAAGCTGCCTCACGTACAACTACATTGACAGCACCGTGTATGTCGGCGGGCTGTCGGGCGACTGCGTTATCGCCATCGATGCGACAGCCTTCAAGAAGATCGCCCGGCTTCCATTCGCCGACAACGTCGGCGGCATGTGCTACAACGGAAACAGCAACAAGGTCTACTACTCGAGTAGTCGCAGCAGCAGGGTGACGGTGGCTGACGGCCAGACCAACTCGGTCATCGACACGGTACGAGTCGGAGCATCGCCATCGGCGCTCTGCCACAACTCAGAGAACAACAGGGTCTACTGCGCCAACGTCAGTGACTGGAACCTGTCCGTGATAGACGGCGTGACAAACGAGGTGGTTCGAGAACTGGAGTTGTACGGTTCTCCCTCCGCGCTGCTCTACAACCCGATGGTCAACAAGGTCTACTGCGCTCAGAGCGACCGGAGAGTGGTCGTCTTCGACGGTGCAACTGACACACTGCTTGCCGCGGTAGAAGCCGGTGCCGGACCGTTGTGCCACAACTCGCAGGGCACCGAGGTCTACGTTGTCAATGCCTACAATCAGGAGGTGACCGTCGTCGACGGTGCGACGAACGAGGTGAAGAGCCGGGTCTATGTGGGGCGAGGGGGCGGCGGGATCTGCTACGATTCGGTGGACAACAGGGTGTTCAGTTCGAACAGGTCTGATGGCACGGTGACCGTGATTGACGCAGGTCCTGATACGGTCATCACGGCCGTCCAGGTCGGACTGGACCCCAGGGGTCTGTGCTACGACCCGATAGACAACCGCGTCTACACGTCGAGCAGCAGCAGCGACAGCGTATGGGTGATTGACGGGACCTCTCTCGAGGTCGTCGCTGTCGTCGCGACGTGGCGGAGGCCGCGTGCCCTGTGCTACGTGCCGCAGGGCAACAGAGTGTTCTGTGCGAACTACGCAAGTGACAATGTATGCGTGGTAGACTGCGGCACAAACCGCGTGGTCGCTACCCTGGCGGTAGGGTCGTCGCCAAGGGACCTGTGCTACAATCCGCAGAACAACCGCGTCTACATCACATCCGTGCCCAGCGGTACCGTGTCTGTCATAGACGGGCCATCGAACGCCGTGCTCGGTACGCTGCAGGCGGGAATCCAGGCGTGGCACATCTGCTACAGTCCTGCCTGTGACAGGGTCTACTGCACCACCGGGTACGGCGCGACGGTCTGCGCCATTGACTGCACCGCTGACACGGTGATGGCGGAGATACCGGTCGAAGGCTGGCCCTACGGCATCTCCTACTGCCCTGACGGAGACAAGGTCTACGCCACCAGCTGGGTCAGCGACCTCGTGAACGTGGTGGACTGCTCGACCAATTCGATAGTGGCCGAGGTCGGGACCGGGCCCACCCCGGTCGTTCTATGCCACAACCCGCAGAACAGGAAGATGTACTGCGCGAATCAGGGCAACTCCCCTGGATGGGACCGGACCGTGACGGTCATAGACTGTGTGGCCGACACCGCGGTGGCGACTGTCGAGGTCGGTCTCAAGCCTCAGGGATTGTGCTACAATCCGAGGAGAAACAAGGTCTATTGCACGAACGCGGAGGACAGCACCTTGAGTGTCATCGACGGGGAAGCGGACACGGTCTTGGCAACCGTTTCCGTGGGCGGCAGGCCTGGAGGACTCTGCTACAGCACCCGGCGCAACCTGGTGTACTGCGCCAACAGCGACAGTGACAACGTCATCGTGCTGGACGGGACGGCAGACACGCTGGTAGCCGCGGTGCAGGTGGGAGGCGCACCAGGAGGGCTGCTGTATGACGAACTCAAGGACCGCGTGTACTGCTCACTCGGTGACTACGTCAGCATGATCGACTGCCGTACTAACGTGGTGGTCGGCACGGTCTCGGTCGGGAGCCGAGCCGGAGCGCTCTGTCTGAACCCCAGCAACAGCAAGGCGTACTGCCTGTTGAGCGCCATTGGCAGCGTGGGTGTGATCAGGGACACGACGCCAGCAGCTCTTGGTGCCACCAGCGGCAGGATGCGGGGCCGGCATTCAGGGCCAACAGTGGTCCGTGGCATGCTGATGTACCGGCCGACCGCCGGCAGCCCACAGCCCTTAGCAGGACTTGTGGACATCACTGGTCGGAGGGTGATGGAGCTGCGGCCCGGGGAGAACGACATACGGCACGTAGCTCCCGGGGTGTATTTCGTGAGAGAAGAGGGTTCTGCCAGAGGACTGGCAGGCTGCGCATCCAGGATTCAAGGGTTCAAGGATCCCAGTGTGCGGAAGGTCGTGATTCAGAAGTGATGCGAGGGGGATGGAAACGTAGCTGTGACCGTGTGCAGCCTTGTTACCAAGGGCCGGGTGCGCAGGCAGAAGTTGACACGAGGCGCCGAGCGCCCGATAGGTATAGTGAGTTCTGGATGTGAGGTGGCTGTGAGAAAAGCAGTTTCTATGTCAGTCCTGCTCGCCGTTTTCGCGGCGGCGGCATTCGCCGGCCCGCAGCCGAGCTTCGACCCGAAGGAAGTGGTCCGCAGCGTGCAGCGTGCACGGGGCGGAGCCCAGGGATGGAAAGACTACGGCGAGTTCATGATCGACACCAGCATGTACCTGGTCCCGGCCGAGGCGCTCAAAGCAGACCCGGCAGTCGCATTCGACGGCACCAACTACCTGGTGGTCTGGAACGACGAGCGCAGTGTCGTCGCCGAGCCCGACATCTATGCCACCCGTGTGTCTGCGGACGGCACGGTGCTGGACATGGCCGGCATCGCGATCTGCATTTCGCCGCGAGGCCAGTGGTACCCAGAGGTCGCTTTCGACGGCGAGAACTACCTGGTGGTGTGGCAGGACGGCAACGCGAGCTCATGGGATATCCGGGGTTCGCGGGTGACCACCGACGGCGAGGTCCTGGACCCGAACGGTTTCGGAGTGGCAACCACCGGGATAAGCCAGTGGCATCCTGATATTGGGTTCGACGGGACCAACTACCTGGTAGTCTGGATGGAAGAGGTCCGGTACGACACCTTCGACATCTACGGCACGCGCGTCTCGCCGGCGGGCGTGGTGCTGGACCAGATGCCGATAAGGATATGCGAGGCGCGGGGAGCCCAGTGGCACCCCAGGGTGACTCCGAACCCGGGCTGGGGCTTCATGGTGGCGTGGCAGGACCAACGCACGTCCTACTGGGACGTCTACGCTGCGCGGGTGAACACCTACGGCGCGGTCCTGGACCCGGACGGGTTTGTGGTGTGCGATGGGTCGGAGTGCTATGCCCCGGACCTGGCTTTTGACGGGACTCTATTCCTGGTGGCCTGGCACGACAAGCGGTCCGGGGGCTCTGACATCTATGCGTCCCGGGTAACAACCGCAGGCCAGGCGCTGGACACGCTGGGGATTCTGGTCTCAACCGCAGGTGGCGACCAGTGGCGAGCTGCGGTGGAGTACGACGGCACGAACTTCATGATACTGTGGAACGACGACCGCGGCGGAGACAACGACATCTACGGGGCCAGAATGACCTCGGAAGGCACTGTGCTGGACCCGCGCGGACTGGTGATCGTGAGCGCGTCACAGGGGCAGTGGTTCCCGGCTTTGGTGTTCGGCGGAGGGCAGTATCTGGTGGCGTGGCAGCACGACTGGTACATGTCATTCCGGGAGGTCTTCGTCGCCCGGATGGCCACTTCAGGCCAGGTGCTGGACCCGGGCGGCAAGCCGGCGTCCGCCGCTGCCAACAGCCAGAGCTGGCCGTCCATTGCGTCCGACGGCCAGAACTTCCTGGTGGTGTGGCGAGACGACAACCGCGGGTCGGGCGACATCAACGGAGCCCGGGTGTTGGCGGACGGCACTGTGCTTGACCCGGCCGGGATAAGGATATCGTCTTCTCCGAGCACGCAGCTGCAGCCGGTGGTCGGATTCGGGGATACAAGTTACCTCGTGGCATGGACTCACCGAGCAGGCCAGTCTTACGAGGTTTACGGGGCGATGGTGTACTGGGACGGCACGGTCGGCTCCACGATTGAGATCACGAACACGGCCGAGACCCAGGAGGAGCCTGCGATCGCGTTCAACGGCACCGATTTCCTGGTTGCCTGGCAGGATGGTCGCAACCACCCGTATTGGTCTGACATCTATGCTGCGAGGGTATCCAGGACCGGAACCGTGCTGGACCCGGACGGAATCGAGGTCGCCCGGGCGGAGAATTCGCAATGGGTGCCGGCAGTCGCTTCCGACGGATCCGGCTTCCTGGTTGTGTGGGAGGACAGACGAACGGTCAACCAGTGGGACGTTCAGGCAGCGCGGGTGACCGCTGACGGCACGGTGCTGGACCCAGACGGTATCCTTGTCAGCCTGGCTGACGGCTACCAGCGGTTTCCGGACGTGGCGTCCGACGGCGCCAGCTATCTGGTCGTCTGGCAGAACCAGCAGACTGCGATGCCTTTCGATGTATGTGGGGCGCGGGTCACAACGGACGGCTCGGTCCTGGACTCGGCCGGTATCGGGATCGGCGTGGGCGAGCATGACCAGGCTCTCCCCACGGTCGCGTTCGTGGACGCGGAGTACTTTGTGGTCTGGCAGCACGGGTCGGAAGGTGTCTGGGATATCAACGGGGCCAGGGTGTCGCCCGACGGCGGTGTATTGGACACCTTCCGCGTGGTCAGGCGGCCCGGAGACCAGGTCCACCCGGTGCTGGCATCCGATTCGACCGGCCATCTGATGCTGGCGTACCGGGGCTGGACCGGGCTCGAGTCCGGCAGGAGCTTCAACGCGTTCCGGATCTGGGGCAAGATGTCACCCTTGCCCGGCATCACTGAGGGCGCTGCGGAGGTCGGAGGTTCGGCGCTGCCGGCGACCATCGCCCGGGGAGTCTTGAGGCTGCCTGCAGGCGGCAACGGTATCTTGCTCGACATCGCCGGTCGGAAGGTCATGGACCTGCAGCCGGGGGAGAACGACATTCGGCATGTCGCGCCGGGAGTGTATTTCGTGGCTGCCCCTCACCCTCGCCCTCTCCCTCAAGGGGAGAGGGAACTGGCGGTCCGCAAGATAGTCATCCAGCACTGAGCTGAGAGATGTCCCCACTGCGTCGATATGACTAAAGGCGGGGCGATGGCCCCGCCGCTTCTGCTGCACAAAACAGCTTGGCAGACAGCCTA
>CP070680.1:990610-991779 GCA_020352555.1 Caldifarciminota bacterium
ATGCCCAGGCACTCGGCCAGCACCGGGTTCACCTTGCCCGGCATCGCCGAAGAACCAGGCTGCACCGCCTGCAGCTTGATCTCTCCGATGCCCGAACTCGGGCCAGAGCTCAGCAGCCTGATGTCGTTGGCAATCCGGATGAGCTCCTGTGCCAGCTCCCTGAGTGCGCCAGAGAAAGCCGCGAGCTGGGCCCGGCTCTGCAAAGCCTCATAGCTGTCTTTTGCCGGCCGGTATTCCTCGCCACACAGCTCTGAAAGCCGGGCCAGCACCTTCTTGCGAAAATCAGGATGGGCATTGGTCCCGGTCCCGACCCCGGTCCCGCCGATCGGCAACTCTCTCAAGTCCTCTCGACGCTGGCCGATTCGTTCTGCAGCTCGCTCCACCGCACTTGCCCAGGCCTTGACCTCAGTGCCAAGCGTCACCGGCATCGCATCGGTCAGATGAGTCCTGCCTGACTTGGCCACACTTTCGAACTGCCTGCCCTTCACCCGCAAGGACTCTGCCAGCTTCGCAAGCTCTGCCACCAGCGTACCCCCTGCGCTGATGACCGCGACGTGGCACGCGGTCGGGAATGTGTCGTTTGAGGACTGGCCCATGTTGACATGGTCGTTCGGACTCAGGAACCCGTAGTCGCCCTTGGGCCTGGCCAGCATCTCGAGCGCCCGGTTGGCGATGACCTCGTTGACGTTCATGTTGAACGAAGTGCCGGCCCCGGCCTGGAACACATCGACCACAAACTGGTCATCCAGGCTGCCTGACATCACTTCTCCGGCTGCTGCAACGATCGCGTTGCCCAGCTCTTCCTTCAGGAGCTTGAGCTCCATGTTCGCCAGAGCCGCTGCTTTCTTGACCGCAGCGTAGGCATGTATCAGCTCAGGGCTTTCCTTCAGCCCGCTGACCGGGAAGTTCTCCACCGCCCTGGCGGTCTGGATACCGTAGTACACCTTGTCCGGCAGCTCCTTGGTGCCCAATGAGTCTTGTTCGACGCGGGACATAGCCTAGACCTCTGGTGCCTTGTGCCCTGACTTCTGCAGCTCGGCCCTGGCTTTGCCGATTGCGATGTTGGGCGGCACCCCGCGCGGGCACACGGCCCGGCAGTTGGTGTGGAACTCGCACGCCCACCAGCCTTGTGCAGTGTTCGCCTGCAGCAGCCGCGACCCGTCACCAGA
>CP070680.1:991879-996273 GCA_020352555.1 Caldifarciminota bacterium
AAGTCGAGCGAACGCATGTAGTAGATCTCCCAGTTGCCGTCGCGGTTGTCGTGCCAGACCACGTGGACATGGCTGCCGCTGATCGCCAGGGCCGGGAACTGGGACATGAAGTTGTCGTCGCTCGTCAGCCTGGTCCGGCCCCAGGTCGTGCCCGCGTCGGTCGAACGCGCATAGTACAACTCAGGCGCACCATCCCGGAAATCCTCCCAGGCCACGTGCACGACCGGGCCCCAGGCCGCTACCGCCACGTGCATCGAAGGGAACGAATCATCCTCGGTCAGCCGGCTGCCGGTCCAGTTCAGGCCCCGGTCTGTCGACCGCATGTAAAAGACCTCGTCGTCTTCGTTGAGCCGGTCCTGCCACACCACGTACACATAGTCGCTGTCTGCCGCGACCGCCGGGTATCTGGACGCAGAGTCGTTCGTGGACAGCCGGTTGTCCGGACCCCAGCCTGCCAGGGTCCTGACTTTGCAGTAGACCTCCCAGTTGCCGTCGCGGTCATCCTGCCAGACCGCGTACACTCTGGACTCGGTAGCAGCGACCCGCCGCGCATTGCTCACATAGACGTAGGAATTCGCCGGGTCTGAAGTCAACCTGACGTCAGGTTCCCACTCTGCCCACGCGATCCCCGCCACGCCCACAGCCAGCAGTACGGTCACAATGACAATCCTCACTGTCTACCTCTGTATCACAACCTTGCGGGTCAGCTTGGTATCCCCGGTTTCGAGCGTATAGAAGTAGATACCAGGAGCCAGCCTGCGGCCGTGGTTGTCGCGGCCGTGCCAGACCGTGACATAGACACCGGGCTCAACCACGCGGTCGACAAGGGTGCTCACGCACTGACCCATGATGTTGTAGACCTTGAGCGAGACCCGGCTCAAAGTCGGCACCTGCCAGCGTATCCTGACCGGGCCGGAAGCAGGATTGGGCGCCGCCTTGAACAGGTCCACAACAAGAGGCTTGCCCGACTGCTCGATGCTCGTTCCCACGACTTCATCGGCTCCGATGCAGGGCGTGGAATCCCGCAGTTCACCGTCGATGTCGATCGCTATGCCCGGAATCGGCGCGGCGATATCGATGCACGGCGAAGAATCGGTCAGGTGTAGGTCGGTCGAACTCAAGTAGTACGGGTCCGCGTTGACGCCGTGGGAATCCCGGCCCGCAGCCTGCCAACCTGCCCAGTCAAGCACGCTGTCGTCCTTGCGCGCGATACTGCAATCCGGACCCCACAGGCAGTTGTAGTCCCATTCCCTTGCCGAGTTGTCGTGGTCGTACACGCAATAGTATCCTGTGGATTCTATGCTGTTGTACACCACATTGTCCTTCACTGAGAGGCCCGTGCAGTATCCGAAGTGCAGGCCGTCGTACCAGCAGCCGTACATTGAGTTGTAGAAGAAACGCAGGCTGTCGTGGCAGATGAGGACAACGCCGAAGCCGGACGAGTAGCTCGAGACGACCATGTTGTTGTAGATCTCGTTGTCGAAGGTGTAGGACGTCGATTCGCCGTACCAGTACAGGCCGTTGTACCCGCTGGCCACAATCCTGTTTCCGGCGATCACGTTGTGGCAGCCGCGGTAGATGTGGACGCCGTAGTACGTGCCGTTGATGTTGTTCCCGATGATCGAGCAGCTGCAGCAGCCCGAATCGCCCCCGGTGTACCACATCCGGAGCCCGCAGTAACCGTTCATGGTCAGACCCTCTATCTTGACGTTCTTGGCGCTCACGAGATTGACGGCCGGGGTGTCGCCGCCCGTGCCCTGAATGACCGGCGTTTCATCGTCGACCGCGTTGAGCGTCAGCTGGAACGTGTCGTTGCCCAATCCACTGAGCCGGACATCGCCGGTGTAGGTCCCGGAGAATGCCGAGAACGTCACATCACTACCAAAGCCACGCAGCGCGAGCTCGGCCAGCGCTTCTAGGTATGATACGTAGTCGCCCGAATCAGGATTCGGATGGATGTAGTAGACACCGCTCATCGGCGAGCCCGACGACCGCCACTCGTCGCATCCGATGCAAGGGTCCGAGTCGCGCCCGTCACCGTCGACGTCGACTGGGATCTCCGCCATCGCCAGCCCTGCGTCCCGGCACGGCGAGGCGGGCCTCAGGTGCAGGTCTGTCTCCGAGACGAACAGCGGGTCAACGGAGATGCTGTTCGAGTCCAGGTGCGAGAACTCCTGCCACTGCGCCAGCGAAATCGCACCGTAGGTCGAATGGTAGATGGTATTCGGCGCATTGCCTCCCCAGATGCAATTGTGGTCCGAGACTGCGGGGAAAGCACTGCCACCGTACTTGTACCAGCCGTAGGAGCCCTTGCCACTGAAGATGTTGTTGTACATCGTCTCATGGTAGCCGTAGACATCGTCGAAACCGGTAGATTGGCCGTAGACCGAGTTGTAGATGAGCCTAGTCGAGTCGTGGTAGTAGAGGTCCATTGCGTAGCGGGTACTGGCGAACATGTTGTTGATGAACACGTTGCCGGTATTCCGATGACTCGAATCGCCGCGGCAATAGACAGCGTTCCACCTCGTGGCACGGACCCGGTTGCCGACAATCGAGCAGCGGCTGGTGTAGTAGGCGTAGATGCCGTTCAGGCCGCTGATGTTGTTGTCCCGAATCGTGCACCATTCGTTCCCGGTTGACCTGCTGTAGAGCATTCGGATTCCGTACGAGGCGCCGGCCGTGCCGATGTCGAATCCCTGGATCGTAACGTACCGCGTACCGGCCATCTCTACCGGGCAGGAGCCATGCACAATGGTCACGTGCTCCTTGAGGCTATCTCCGTACCCGCGCGCCTGGAAGACAACAGGATAGCCGCCCGGCACTTCTGTGATGAGGACCTGCTCTTCGTAGGTCCCGGCCGCGACATCGAAGGTACAGGCAGCCGCAGTGCCCAACAGCACGAGCTCATCAATGGCATCGCGGAACGAGTGGTAGTTGCCTGAGTCAGGGTCCTGGTGGATCAGGTACGTACCCGCCATCCCTGGTCCCATGCCCGTGTACTCGTCGGCACCGATGTCGCGTACCCCGTTGTGAATCGTGTCACCGTCGACGTCGTACGGGAACTCGGCAATCGCCAGTCCTGAGTCAATGCAGGGCGAGCCTGTCCTAAGGTGCAGGTTGGTCGGGCCTCCTACCTGCGGCTTGCGGTTCATGCCACTGGGGTCGTAGCCCAACTCCCGCCACGATGCCAGGGTCTGGGCACCATTGTAGTAGGCGACATAGGAGTCGCTGCCCCAAAAGCAGTTGTGGTCGCTGCTCGATGGCGCGCCGCCCGAGCCCTTGTAGAGCGGATACGTGCTGTCGCACAGGAAGATGTTGTTGTGGAATTCCTCGGAGTTGCCGAGGCCGTCGCAGAGCCCGTGAGTGCCTCCGTAGAACGTGTTGTACACCACGCAGCCGTGGTAGTGGCGGCAGAAGCGCATGCCGTACCAGGAGCCGTTCGCCATGTTGTTGGCGATGGTGTCGTAGTAGGAGTACGAACCCGAGGCATCGCGGTCGGCGTAGATGCCTTCGGCGCCACCGGCCGTGATGTTGTTGCCGACGAAATACCGGTAGCCCGAGTAGTCTGAGCGGATGCCATACCCGCCCGCCCTGATGCGGTTGCCAACGGCTCGGCAGCTGTCCGAGTAGAAGAAGGAGAGGCCGTTGCTTCCGGCTCTGATCCTGCAGTTCTCGAAGACAGTCAGCGGGCTCTGGTGACTGTAGGCGCCTGATCTCGAGGCGTTGATGACCTGGTTCCTGACCTGAGTGTGGTTGGACCAGCTGATGATGTAGCCGTCACTCCCGGCCGAGGTCGTCGCGACACCGTCGACAGTGATGTTATCAGTGCCGTGAATATCCCATGGAGGATGGATGGGGTCCACGACTGCCGGATTCTCGCCGGGCGCGGCCAAGAACACGACCTCGACTGAATCCCAATCCGGAGCGAAGAACTCTGCCCGTCCGTAGTAGGTGCCAGTGTACATTAGCAGCGTGCATGGCCCCACAACGCCGTACTCCATCAGCGAGTCTGCTGCCTCGGCGTGCGACGCGAAGTCACCGCCCGAAGGCATGATGGTGTAGGTACCGCTGTACTGCCCGAGCGCCACACCTGCGGCGAGCAGTACTGCAATGACTGAAGTCGGCAGTCTCACGGCTCCTCCTTTGCGCCGGCTGCGGCGCTGCCTGAGTCTAGCCTTGTTGTGGCTCGACGTCAATAGCTCTGGGCAGGAGATACTGTCAGAAGTTGTGGAAAAAGAGAGAGCGGTGTCTACGATTCGATGTGAGGTGATGTCCTATTCTTCCTGTAAAAGTGGCAGCGGTTGTGTATGGAAACAGAGAGGCGTAAGCTCCATAGTGACAGACACAAAGCCGGTGGAAGCCGGCAGAAAGGAGTGCTTACGCCATGAAGAGAG
>CP070680.1:996373-1039861 GCA_020352555.1 Caldifarciminota bacterium
AGGTCGAGGTCAGCGGTCCCAGGCGGGAGCAGCAGCGAGTAGGTCATGTAGCGCGGCTTGACGCCCATGACCGCCACATCGCTGGCCCCGATGTGGACCGCGTACCAGCCGAACATCTCCAGCGGCTGGCCGGGAATCGAGAATATCGGGTCCTCGGCGGTTATCAGTACCTTGTTGTCACCGATGTCGATGACTGCAGCGTCGACCCCGGTCAGCGGCGGCACGATGACGGTCTTGTCCTTGGCGCCGAGGCGCTTGAGGATGAAACTCCTGAACGTGTCGATGTCGATCTTGCCGACCTTGGGGCCGGATTGCCGGGATGCGTTGTAGCCGCGCGCTATCTCGCAGACCTGGTCCGCGACTTCGACCGGGTCGGTTCCAAGGAGTACGCTGACGTCTTCCTTGCCGACCGCGCCGGTCTCGTAGAACAGCTTCGGGACCTCGCCTCCGGCCGTACGGATGGCCTCGGCCACTTTCCAGGGCATCGAGCCCCGCTCTTCCGCCCTGCTTCGCTCAGGTTCCCGCGACCGGTCGATTGCGCTGAACTTCCAGCCCTTGCCGCGGCTGTAGACCTCGAGCCACGCAGCCAGGTCCGGGTTGCTGGCGAAGTTGATGCCGGCGCAGACCCTGGGATCGGTCTTGCGCGCTTCCAGCACAAGCCGGGCCATGTGGCTGGACGCTCCGAAGCGGGGACGGCCCGAAGCCCTGGGCCGGCCGCCGACCACGGTGATGCGCCCGTCAACCGCGAGCACGTCCCCGGGTCCGGCAGCGTCCGGTGGTGCGCAGACAAGGTTGGAGCGGACTTCAGGTATCAGGGATGCGAACTCCGGACACCGCTCGATGCGGTCCAGTGCCAGGAAGAACCTACCGTAGCAGTCGGCGGTCTCGTTTCTGTTCACTTCGGTCCTTTCTTCGCTTGTTCTGCTGACACTCGCAGTCGCTCAATGGTGTTCGGGTTGAGCGGACGGACTTCAACAGTCTGCTCTTCACCGTCTGAAGAACAGCGGACTGCCACCAGCGGGTCCGGGCAGTCTGAGAATCGGGCGGTGAGCGCGGCTGCGGTTCTGATTGCATCTCCAGTGGCCGGGCCGGTCAGCAGTGTGAGCGGGCTGCCGCAGTCCGGCACCTCGAACCTGATGTCGGCTCGCCCGGCAGTGGCGGCAAGAATCCGGTTCTCGGCTTCGTTGCGCCCTACGACGATCCGGCTTTCGCCGAACCGGAAATGCCTTCCGACTTTGAGTTTCGCCACATCGCGCCAGGTCAGGGTCTCCATCCGCTCGAAGGCGTCGCGCAGCCGGGCGGCGAACGCCCTGTCGGTCAGCAGGCAGCCGCCGGCCGGGCAGGCGAAGACGTCGAGCCCGACTTCGCGCGCGAGAGCGAGCTGGGGCCTGCGGCTGCGTCCCTGGAACGCCAACAGCGCGTCACGGTCGACTAGCCCGTCCAGCTCGGCCCTGGTAGGCGGAAGGTGGCGGGCAGACAAAGGACGCAGGATGAGACCATCCAGCCCGGCCTCCCGCTCGATGGTGCCGAGGGCATGTCGGTGCTGGGACATTGGACGCTGGCCGAGCACCTCGCCGGTCACTATGAACTGCGCTCCGGCCTGTTCCGCAATCACCCACGATTTTCGGAGCATGAAGACACGGCAGTCGATGCACGGGTTGAGCCCGGAACCGTAGCCGTGCTTGGGGTGTCGGACGACGTCGAGGTATTCCTCGCCTTTGGGCACCACCATCAGCCGGATGCCGAGCTGGCTGGCGGCTTCGCGTGCAAAGCAGCGGCCCTGCTGGTCGCAGTTGCAGAACGGAGACGTGAACTTCACGCCGACGAGTTCTATGCCCTGGTCGAGGATCATCTTGGCGGCCAGGCCGGAATCCAGACCGCCCGACATCAGGGCGATTGCCTTGGTCAAGAAGCTCCTTCTGACGACTGTGCTTCGATTGTCGCGAGGATTGTGCCTATACAAGCATAGGCCTCAGGCTGAACTGTCAAGGTGGAATCACGCCTGCCCTTCAGGCCGGATTTTGGTTCCTGGGATGTGACGGACGGACTGAACACGGCTGAGAGGCTGTCTGACCCGGGCGAGCCTTGCCCTGCCGCGTCTCCTTGCTTCGGTTGACATCCGGTCAGGCACTGATACTAGTAGGGCACAGTGATGGATGCGCGCTTCCAGAGGACGTCTCCGTGAGCGGATACCGAGTCCTATACCTCAGCAGCTCGATCGGTATGGGGCATGTGAGCAAGGACCTTGCCATAGCGGGCGAGTTGAGGCGGCTCAAACCGGGTACCGAAATCCTGTGGGTCGCCGGGCACCCGGCTTCAGACGTGCTCCGGGACGCGGGCGAGGTCGTGCTGGCAGAGTCGGAACAATGGCAAGGGGCGAGCCGGATTGCCGAGCGGTCTGTGCGCGACGGAGTGCTCGACCTTGTGCGCTATGTCTATCGCTCGCTCCCGGCATGGGCCGCAAACGCGCTCCGTTTCCGCAACATCATGAAAGAGCAGGACGTCGACCTGGCAATCGGCAATGAGGCCTACGAGGTCGATATCCCGCTTGTCCTGGGCCTTCTCCGGCCCCCGGCCCCGTTTGTGATGATATTTGACTTTGTCGCCACGGACTCGATGACCTCCAGCACGGTCGACCGGGTCGGAGCCTGGCTCCTGAATGCGCTTTGGACTTTGGACAGGCGGGTCTACCGCGGCTCGAAGCATTCCGCGATATTCATCGGCGAGGCGGCCGACATTCCGGACAAGCGGTTCGGCTGGGCGCTTCCCAACCGGCGCAGGCACGCGCTCGACTGCTACGACGTCGTCGGACATGTGGTAAGGTTCAGGCCCGAGCAGTATGCCGACAGGGCCGCGCTGCGCCGGCGGCTGGGGTACGGTGGCGGACCGCTGGTCATCGGCTCTGCCGGAGGGACCGCGATCGGCCGGGAATTGCTGGAGTTGTGCGCCGCCGCGGCCCCGGCCCTGCGCAAGGTGCTGCCCGGGTTGCAGATGGTGCTGGTCTGCGGGCCGCGCATCCGGGTTGACTCGGTCCGGGCTCCTGAGGGAGTCAGGGTGCTGGGCTTTGTGCCCAGGCTCTTCGAGCACTTCGCGTGCTGCGACGCGGCGGTGGTGCAGTGCGGCGCTTCCTCGACCACCGAGCTGGCCGCTCTGGGCACGCCGTTCGTCTACGCCCCGATCGAGGGTCACTTCGAGCAGGAGGTCGTGGCCAGAAGGCTGGCACGCTACGGTGTCGGCAGGCGGATTTCGGCCCAATCGACCGGTCCGGACGAGCTTGCCCAGGCGATTCTGGCCGAAGTCGGACGCAAGAGCAGGACTGCGGTGATGCCCCTGCAGGGCGCAACCGAGGCTGCCCGACACATCCTCAAGAAGCTGGAGCGGAGACGCAGAAGCCGGAAAGCGGGAGCAGGATGCAACGACAAGAGCGGCAGTTGACCGGGCGATAGCCATTCGGAAATGCTGAAGATGCCGCAAGGCGCTGCATCGAGAGCTACGACCCAGCCGGAAGGAGGCTGGAAGAGCTGCAGTTTCGGCTTGGCCGGACATCTGGCTGTCTTGTTGGCGCATGCTGAACCAGGGTCGTGGGCGTTGCCCGGCAGCAGGAGAGCCTCATCGTCAACCTGTTCGTCCATGCCGGGCATCTTCTGAAGGGAATCAGGACCGGCTGATGCGGCGATTCGGACACCAGTGCAGACGTCTGGGTCACGCGGAAGCCTCGCTCCGCAGCAGCCCTGCGCGGTCCCGGTCCACGAGCTGTAGGATACCGGAAGACAGCCGCGGCCCGCAGCCTCCACGGGCTCAAGGCTCGGCCGATGCAGAAACGGCTCTCGTTTGAGGATTTCGACTTGCGGATACTGGCCATGGCAGACCATAGCTTACGAGCGGCAGCGGCTCTTACCTGGGCAGCACCTGGCTTGACGTGGGGCAGGTGGGGGGTAGGCTAATCAAGTAAAATGCACCGATGGGGGCAGGGGACCCATCGCTGCTGTCAGGCAGAACTCAATCTGCCGAGCCGCGCCAAGCTTAGGCGCGGCCCTCTTTCTTTCCTGTCCGTCAGGCTGCTTGACAAACGGCGAAATCCGGTCGACTATGTCGTGGAGGTCACCACGAAGGCGACGCTGTCTGCGCTTGTCGGTGTGAAGGCCGGAGTTCTCAGCGCCCAGGAATGGCTCAAGCTCTACGGCTGGGTGCGCGACGACGGCAGCCGAGGCGTCACCCGGACCTCGGACCGCTACATCGTTGTCGGGCAATGCGACACCACCGGGCGGGAGATTTCTGACTCCGGGTACTGGAGACCGAGCTCCACCGCCACACTACCTGGGCCTGGGTCTACTGCGACGACGCGGAATGGGACAAGGCTTTCCTGGCCTGGGAGACTGGTGACCGAGGCTACGTCCCATTCGGTGAGACCGGGTCCTGTGGCGCGCAGGGCAGGGACTTCGTGGCCGTGAAGTTCGAGCCCCAGGTTGCCGCCGGGAAAGCAGAAGCCGAGATGAATGCCGATGTTGTGACTGCGACTCTTGCGCACCGCCGCCTGCTTGACAGATTCGGAAGCGCATCTAAGCTGAGGTGTGACCGAACGCGCAGATGCGATCTGGAGTCCACAGTCTCTGAACGCCTGGCTCCGCCGGCATGGGCCGCTGGGTCCGGAGCAGGTCCAGCCGCCGATCATCAGAAGCGCGCAGGGCATCCGGCTTCAGACCATCGACGGCCGGGGCCTGCTCGATTTTTCGTGCGGCGGTGTGCTGCCCATCGGGCACAATCCCCCACTCTTGATGCGGTCAAGTGGACAGAAGTCGCTTTGCGGGCTCGGACTCGGGCAGGAACACGCGGACCGGATTGCCCTGATGCACGAACTGGCCGAGCTGGTACCCGGCGGGATGAACCGAAGGGCGATGCTGTGCGATTCGGGTCGGGAGGCGATGGCTCAGGCGGTATCGCTCGCCTTCTCCCACACCGGCAGATGTCGGGTCGTCTACCTGTCCGAATGCGACGGCGAGCGCCCGCAGTTCGAGAGCGACGTGGCCGCAGTGGTCGTCCACCCGTTCGACTCGCGCCTGGCGTATGTGGCCGAGTCCTGCAGCCATGGCGGAGCCCTGCTGGTGGACGACGAGACGATGCTGGCACCGGGCACGACCGGTCGGACGTTCGCGATCGAGTGGTCGGGGCTGAAGCCTGACCTGTACGTGTTCGGCAGAGGCATGGCAGCGGGTCTGCCGTTCGGCGCGTGCGTGACAGGCAGTTCGAAGATGCGCTGGCAGCACGGCACGATCGGGGCCAGCATCTTCGCGTGCAGCGTCGCGATGGGCTATTTCAGCATGCTCAAACACGGGATGCTCGAGAGCGGCACTGTTCTGGGTGCGCTGCTCAGGGACAGGCTGGACGAGTTCGCGGACAGAATGGGAGGGGCCGAGGTCCAGGGCGCGGGCCTGTCCCAGACCCTGGTGCTCAAGGAAGGCCGGAAGGCCGATGCCTTTGTCGCCGTGTGCCAGGAGCAGGGGCTGCTGATGACCAGGGTCTCGGCATCCGCGGTCCAGGTGTACCCGTCGCTCATTGTGAGTAAAGACGACATCAGCGACGGGCTGGAGATGATGGCCCGGGCCGCGGCCGAGCTTGGCTGGGCATGAGGCCGGTATCGGTGCCGGGCAGTTTCCGGCAAACGGTCGAGCGCTACGGGCTGATTCCGACCGGGTCTTCGGTCCTGGTCGCGGTTTCCGGCGGCGCGGACTCGGTATGTCTCTTCGACCTGCTGCTCGCGGTCCGGAGGCGGATGCGCCTCAAACTGTTCGGATTCCACATGAACCACAAGCTGCGCAGGAGTGCGGGCCAGGACGAGAGTTTCGTGCGCAGGCTGTTCCAAGAAGCCAGGGTGGATCTCAAGGTCGTGCGGTCGGACGTTTCGCGCTACGCCCACAGGCACAGGCTGGGAGTGGAGGAAGCGGGCAGGGAGCTCAGATACCGGCATCTGCGCACGACCGCCAGGCGTTTCGACTGCAACGTGGTGGCCCTTGGGCACAACGCGGACGACAATCTCGAGACCGTACTTCTGAACCTGTGCCGGGGCACCGGGCCGCACGGTATGGCGGGCATCCCTGCGAAGCGCGGAATGTTCGTGAGACCCCTGATTGACGCGGAGCGCCCGGACATCGTCCGCTACCTGACTGCCCGGGGCAGGGAGTGGGTCGAAGACGAATCGAACATCGACCCTGAGTACAGGCGCAATCTCTTGCGGGCCAGGGTCGTCCCCGCGCTGCGCGATGTGAATGCGCGGGCAGTGACCAATGCGCGGCGCGCTTCCGGGCTGGCTGTGGACGAGGACCGGTTTCTGGACGAGCTCGCTTCCGGGGCAATCGCCGAGGCTGTGACCCGCAAGCGGTGTCGGACCCTGATTGACCCTCGGAAACTCGGCAAGTATAATACCGTTTTGAAGCGCCGTGCCGTCAAGATGCTGCTGCCCGAACTGGACTCCCAGGCTGTCGAGACCATGCTCGGGTTTCTCGAGCGCCGGACCAGGTCCTGTAGACTGGTCCTTGGCAGAAACACGATGCGCAGAGACGGTGAGATCATTGAACTGAAGAGGATTGATGCCCGATAAGAAGCCGCAGAGCCGGAGGATACTGACCCCGCTGCTGGTATGGCTGCTGGTGTTTGTGGCCGCCTGGGCGGCCTGGAACTTCTTCTCCGGCCGCCGTGGCGCCAAGACCGGGATCGACTACTCGGACTTCGTCCGCGAGCTGGAGGCCGGCAACGTCGCGCAGGTCACCATCGTCGAGCAGGACATGACTGGCAGACTCAAGGAGGCTTCGACCGTCGTCACCGACAAGGGCGAGGTATCGTACCAGGAGTTCAAGACCTACATGCCGCCCGATGCCCAGGTCGTGCCCAGGCTGCTGGAACAGGGCGTGAGGGTCGAGTCCAAGCCTCCTTCCCAGTGGCTGACCATACTGGTCAGCGTCCTTCCGTGGCTGCTCATCATCGGCGTGTGGCTTCTCTTCATGCGCAGGATGTCGACAGGCCAGGACCGGGCGTTCATGTTCGGCAAGTCCAGGGCCAGGGCGATGACGTCGGACCGGCCCAAAATCACCTTCCAGGACGTGGCCGGGGTCGAGGAAGCCAAGGAGGAGCTGACCGAGATTATCGAGTTTCTCAAGGCGCCTCACAAGTTCCAGAAGCTCGGGGGCAGGATTCCCAAGGGCGTGCTGCTGGTCGGGCCAACCGGCACCGGCAAGACATTGCTGGCCAAGGCGGTCGCAGGCGAGGCTGCGGTACCGTTTCTGTCGATATCGGGCTCTGATTTTGTCGAGATGTTCGTCGGGGTCGGCGCGGCCCGGGTGCGAGACCTGTTCGAGCAGGGCAAGCGCAACGCACCTGCGATTGTGTTCATCGACGAGATCGACGCGGTCGGCCGGCAGCGAGGCGCCGGGTTGGGCGGCGGACATGACGAGCGCGAGCAGACGCTGAACCAGCTGCTGGTGGAGATGGACGGGTTCGAGACCCAGGACGGCGTCATCATCATGGCGGCTACCAACCGGCCCGACATTCTCGACAAAGCACTGCTGCGGCCCGGCAGGTTCGACCGCCAGATCGTGGTCGACCGTCCGGACGTGGCCGGCCGCGAAGGCATCCTCAAGGTCCACACCCGCAAGATAACTATGTCCAAGGACGTCGACCTGTCGGTGCTGGCCCGAGGCACGCCCGGGTTCTCGGGCGCGGACTTGTCGAATATGGTCAACGAAGCCGCTCTGCTGGCCGCCCGGCGTGGCCGAACCTCGGTCCAGATGCAGGATTTCGAGGACGCGAAGGACAAGGTCCTGATGGGGGTCGAGCGCCGGAGCCTGCTGATCAGCGACCAGGAGAAGCGCTGGATAGCATTCCACGAGGCCGGGCACACCCTGGTGTCCAAGATGATCCCAGGCACCGACCCAATCCACAAAGTATCGATCATTCCCCGCGGCCGTGCGCTCGGTGTCACTCAGCAGCTGCCCCTCGACGACAAGCGCATCTATTCGCGCGAGTACTGCCTCAACCAGCTGGCAATCATGCTCGGCGGCCGGGCGGCGGAACAGCTGGTGTTCAACGAGCTATCGACCGGTGCCCACGACGACATCGAGAAGGCGACCATGCTGGCAAGGAAGATGGTGTGCGAATGGGGGATGAGCCCAAAGGTCGGGCCCCTGACCTACGGCCAGGACGAGAACCAGATTTTCCTGGGCCGGGACCTGGGCATGCACCGAACCTTCTCCGAAGAGACCGCCCGGGTCATCGACGCCGAGATAAGGCGGTTTGTCGAGACTGAGCAGAAACGGGCGCTGGACATCGTGACCACACACCGGCCAAGGCTCGAGGCGCTGGCGACCGCCCTGCTCGAGAAGGAGAACATGGGCGGGTCCGAGGTCGACAAGGTCCTCGGAATCGAACCATCTGACCAGCCTGTCGACACAAAGGCACGAGGCTACGTAGCCCCAGCAGCTGAACCCGGACCGAAACCCGCGGACAAGCCGGGCCGGCATCCGGCAACCTAGGGCCCGACGGACAAGGAGCTACGAGTGGCCGGACAGAGCAACAAGCCGGGCTTCGATCTCAGCGGTTGCACGACAGCGCTGATTACGCCGTTCAGAAACGGCCGTCTCGACACAGCGGGCCTGCGCGCCAATGTCAGGTTCCAGCTCAGCAACGGGATCAGCGGGCTGTTGGTCGCGGGTTCGACAGGCGAAGCTGCAAGCCTGACCCGGGATGAGTGGGACCGGGCCGTGAGCACGGTTGTGTCCGAGGTCAAAGCTAGGGTCCGGGTCGTGGTCGGCGCAGGCACCAACAGCACACAAAAGTCAGTGGCGGCGGTCAGGCGGGCAAAGAAACTGGGTGGGGACGCGGCTCTGGTTGTTGCGCCCTACTATGTCAGACCGACCCAGGAGGGCCTGTACCGGCACTTCCGGACCATCGCCGAGGCGGTCGACATTCCGATCGTGGTCTACAACATCCCGGGCCGGACCGCGGTCAACATTGCACCGGCCACGGTCGAGCGTATGGTCCGGGCGTGCTCCAACATCGTGGCAGTAAAGGAGGCCTCGGGCAACGTCGACAACACGACCGAGCTGTGCGTCCGTTGCGGAGACCGGCTGACAGTGCTTTCAGGCGACGATTCTCTGACGCTGCCGATACTGGCAGCTGGCGGCAGAGGGGTCGTGTCCGTGGTGTCCAACATCGTGCCCACGGACGTCGAGTCGATGCTGGCCGCGCATTTCGCTTCCCAGACCGCGCGAGCGACCGCCATGCACCAGGAGCTCTACCCGCTCGTCAAGGCGCTGTTTGTGGAGACCAACCCGATACCGGTCAAGGCTGCGATGAGCATGCTGGGCATGGCAGCCGGTGAGCCGCGCCTGCCCCTGACCCCGCTTTCAGCCTCAGGCCGGAAGGTGGTCAGGCGGGCGCTGCGGAACCACGGGCTCAAGCCCAGGAGGTAGTCTGACCAAGGTCGGCCTTGTCGGGGCCAAGGGCCGGATGGGCCGGGCAGTGGTTGAGGCTGCGAGAGGGCTCGAAGACATGGTCATCGCCCAGGGGGTCGAACGTCCCGGACATCCTGACATCGGCAAGCCGTTCGAACAAGGGGAGCTGGCAGGCCGGCTCGAAGACGTGCTGGACCTGGTCGACGCGGTCGTGGATTTCGCCCTGCCCGAAGGCTGCGAGTTGCGCGCCCAGCTTGCTGCGGGTTCGGGCAAGGCCTATGTCACCGGGATCACCGGGCTGTCACCGGAACAGGTCAAGGCGCTGGGGCAGGCAGGGGTCAAGGCGCCGGTCGTGTATGCACCCAACTTTTCTCACGGTGTCAACCTGCTGTACCGGCTGGCCCAGGATGCGGCCAAGTCCCTGGGTCCTGACTACGACATCGAAGTGCTCGAGACTCACCACCGGCACAAGGAAGACGCACCGTCCGGTACTGCCCGCAAGCTTGTTGAAATCCTGAGCAAGGCGTCCTCAGCCCGGGAGGTGGTCCACGGCCGCGAAGGCAAGACAGGGGAGAAGCCGCTGCGTCAGATCGGCGTGTCCTCGGTGCGTACCGGCGACGTGGTCGGCGAACACACGGTCGTGTTCGGCGGGCCGGGCGAGCGCATCGAGCTGACCCACCGGGCCGGCAGCCGCCAGGCGTTCGCCGCCGGAGTCATCGCCGCGGTCCGGTTCGTGCGCGGCCGCAAGCCCGGGTTCTACTCGATGTCCGACGTGCTCGGGCTGTAGCCGGGCACTACTGGATTGTCTCAACCGAAATCTCGCGGTTGGTGTAGACGCAGATGTCGGCCGCGAGCTCCAGCGCTTCGCGGGCGACCTCGGCCGGCCCCAGGTCGGTATGTCTGAGCAGGGCCCGGGCAGCAGCCAGGGCATACGGTCCGCCCGACCCGATTGCGATGATGCCGTCGTCAGGCTCGACGACATCGCCTGAGCCCGAGACCACAAACGAACGCTCAAGGTCCATGATGCCGAGCAGGGCCTCGAGCCTGCGCAGCACCCGGTCGGTGCGCCAGTCCTTGGCAAGTTCAACCACCGAGCGCGACAGGTTGCCTGAGTATTCCTCGAGCTTCTTCTCGAACCGCTCGAACAGGGTGAACGCGTCCGCGGTCGCGCCCGCGAACCCGACCAGGACCTTGTCGTGGTGAAGGCGTCTTATCTTGCGTGCCCCGCGCTTCATGACCGTGTCGCCGAAAGTCACCTGACCGTCCGATCCCATGGCCACTCCGGAGTCTCTCCGGACTCCGATGATGGTCGTCGAACGCCAATTCGGGACATTCACCCCGCAATTCTATGTCCACACGCGATACTGTAAAGCCGCCCCGAGCGTCAGCTGTGTTGACTTCCCGGGCGGGCTTTCTATCATACCGGCCCATGTCGCGTGAGCTGCTGCTCGGGATCCGGCGCGAGGACAAGAACGAATGGGAGCGCAGATCTCCGTTGACTCCAGAGCAGGTTAGCCACCTGATAGAAGAGCGCGGCATCCGGGTCGCGGTCCAGCCGTCGTCACTGCGTGCGTTCCCGGACAAGGGCTATGCCGACGTCGGGGCCGAGGTTAGGGAAGATCTGTCCGACTGTCCGGTCGTGTTCGGGGTCAAGGAGATGCCGGTCGGATTCTTCCGGAAAGGCGGCTGCTATGTGTTCTTTGCGCATGTAATCAAGGGCCAGAGGCGAAACATGGGCATGCTGGCCCGGATGATGGAGCTCGGTTGTGACCTGGCCGACTACGAGAGGATACTCGACAACAAAGGTCGGAGGTTGGTGTTCTTCGGCCGGTTCGCCGGTTTGGCCGGGATGGTCAACACCCTGCACGGACTAGGTCGGCGCCTCGAGTACGAGGGTTTGACCACTCCGCTGTCCCAGATCAGGCAGGCAAAGGACTACGCACGGGTCAACGTCGCCAAGACGGCGTTGCAGCAGATTGGCAAGCAGGTCGCTACGGACGGACTGCCCGAATCGCTGGCGCCGCTGGTGATCGGCATCACCGGGTACGGGCACGTGGCCCATGGTGCGCTGGAGATTCTAAAAGAGCTCGGGACGACCGAGGTCGCGCCAGAGGATCTTCCGCGGCTGTTCGACCGCCAGGACCCGAACAAGGTCTACCATGTAGTGTTCAAGGAAGAACACACGGCTGAGCCGGTCGAGCCCAGTCGCAGTTTCGTGCTTCAGGACTACTACGACCACCCGGAAGCCTACCGTTCCTGCTTCGAGCGCCAGTTGCCTCACCTCACCGCACTCGTCAACTGCATCTACTGGGAGACCCGCTATCCGCGGCTCCTGACACGGGCCTGGCTGAACCGTACAGAGCCGCGCCGCCTGAGAATAGTCGGGGACATCTCCTGTGATGTCCGTGGCTCGGTCGAAGCGACTGTGCGGGCCGCAGACTCGGGTTCGCCGTTCTTCGTCTACGACCCGAAGACCGACACCGACCGCGTCGGGGTCGAGGGGGAAGGCCTTGTGATCATGGCGGTTGACAACCTGCCCTGCGAGTTTCCGTTCGGTTCTTCACGTGAATTCGGCACCGCCCTGTTGCCGTTTGTACCGGCCATGGTGAGTGCCGACTACGCAGCGCCGCTCGAGGGACTCAACCTCCCGCCCGAGATCAGGAGCGGGCTGGTTCTGCACCGGGGCAACCTGACGCCTGAGTTCAAGTACATCTCCAGTTTTCTTGACAGCGGAGAGGAGCGGCACCTGTGAAGAGGGTCCTGGTTCTGGGCGCCGGGCTGGTGTCACGGCCCATGGTTCGATACCTGCTGGCAGTTCCTGACTTCGAAGTCACGGTTGCCAGTCGTACGCTGAGCAGGGCCGAGAAGCTGATCGCCGGGCACGCGCGCGGCAAGGCAGTGCAGCTGCTGGCAGACCAGGAACAGGCGCTCGATGCCCTTGTTTCCGCACACGACCTGACTGTCAGCCTGCTGCCCTACACCTATCACGTCCAGGTGGCGCGTCATTGCCTCAAGCACCAGAGGTCAATGGTCACTACTTCCTACGTCAGCGACGCGATGAAGGAGCTTGACACTGAGGCAAGGGACGCCGGCATCCTGCTGCTCAACGAAATCGGGCTCGACCCGGGCATTGACCACATGTCGGCGATGTCCATCGTCCACCGGATCCAAGCCAGCGGCGGCGATGTCTTGAGTTTCATGTCCTACTGCGGGGGGCTGCCTGCGCCCGAGGCGAACGACAACCCGCTTGGTTACAAGTTCTCCTGGAGTCCCAAGGGCGTAGTCATGGCCGGGCGCAACCCGGGTCGGTACCTCAAGGACGGCAAGGAGGTAGTTGTGCCGGGAGAAGAGCTGTTCGGGCATCACTGGCCGCTTGATATCGAGGGCGAAGGCAAGTTCGAGGCCTACCCGAACCGCGACTCTCTGCCCTACATCGGGCTGTATGGAATCCAGAAGACAAGGACCATGTTCCGCGGCACCCTGAGGAATCCGGGCTGGTGCGAAACCCTGAAGGCGATTGCCGACCTCGGGTTGCTCGACGATCGCGAGCGCAACGACCTGCAAGGACTTACCGTCCAGGCGTGGATGCTCAGCTATGTCCCGGGCGAGGGCGACCTAAGGCAGAACACTGCGGCCAGGCTCGGCCTCGAACGCGACTCGGCTGCAGTTTCCAACATGGCCTGGCTCGGCATGTTCGGTGACGAACCTGTCGGAATCGAGAAGGGCTCGAACCTCGACATCATCGCAAAGCTCATGCTTGACCGGATGTCGTACAAGCCTGGCGAGCGTGACATGATAGTCCTGCACCACGATTTCACGGCCGAGCTGCCGGGCAGACCGGAGCAGCACATCACTTCGACGCTGGTCGACTACGGCAGACCAGAAGGAGACTCAGCAATGGCCCGGACCGTCAGCCTGCCCGCCGCGGTCGCAGTCAAGCTAGCGCTGCAGGGCGGCGTAGGTCTGACCGGAGTCCACATTCCGGTCGTGCCGGAGCTGTATCAGCCGGTTCTGTCCGAACTCGAGAGCATGGGCGTCGTGTTCAAGGAGCGCGGATTGGATAGGGTGCAGGACTCCTGACACGACTACGCCGGCGCTCGGAGATCGGCTCTGCTACTGCTGGCGGAGACGGACCAGCTCTCTCAGGTACAGCTCATGACCTTTCAGGGCCAGTCGCCTTACCCTGCTGGCGTCGCGGCCATGTCCGGCGTATCCAGGCCTGCTGAGTTTCACCTCGAGGTCTGGGTTGCCTTCCAGCAGGTCATCATTGAGCCTGACTTCCCACTGCGCCCCGCGGAATCGGACGGTGCCGAGGTTGAGGCCGCTGGCATGCATCCGCTTCCACATGCGAACGAACGGGATGTAGGCAAACCACACGCCGTACTCGGGTCGTACGCGGAACAGCAACAGTAACAAACCGCCGAAGAGAAACAGCGCGAGCCCGAGCCAGGTGGTCCAACCCGTACTGACCAGCCAGGCGTATGGATCGCCGAGCTCAAGGGATTCGACCAGAGAACCTGCATCCAGCGCCATGAGCATGCCGGCCAATGGGAGCAGCAGCCATTTCACCAGTGCCTTGGTCATAGGCGTCAGGTCATCGTAGCGGACAAACGCAGGAGGGCAATAGGGCTTCAGGCTTGTTGACTGCGTTGGGCGTCTGGGTATCCTCACATTTCATGCCCGTACAGAGTGGAAACCGCATCGTGTTCCTCGGGTCCGGCGGTGCCAGGATCGTGGTCGCTCGGCAGATTAGGGCGTCGGGCGGCATCTGGATGTCGCTGGCCGGAACCGAACTGCTCGTCGACCCCGGACCCGGAGCGTTGGTTCGCATGACGGGCAGCCGGCACCGTCTCGACCCGACGAAGCTTGCAGGTATTCTAGTATCGCACCGGCACCTGGACCACTCCGGGGATATCAACAACATGGTGGAGGCTATGACGATGGGTGGTACCGAGCCGCGTGGTGTCCTGCTCGCACCGGAAGATGTCATCGGCGGCGACAACCCGGTACTGCTCCGCTATCTGCGTCCGGTCTTGGAGAAGATCATCCCGCTGAAGGAAGGCGGCGAGTACGCGGTCGGCACGGTGAGTGTCTGCGCCCCGGTCCGGCACCGGCACAGGGGAGAGGTGTACGGATTCAGGCTGACGATTCCGTACCTGGCCATCTCGTATGTGGCCGACACCGCGTTCTTCCCAGAACTCGCCGAGCACTACCGGGCGGATATCATCATCGTGAACGTCGTCAGGCTTAAGCCTTCGGGCCTCGACCACCTTCACCTCCCAGAGGCAGAAGAACTGCTGCGAACTGCAAAGCCAAAGCTCGCGATCCTGTCACACTTCGGGATGACGATGCTAAGGGCCAAGCCTTGGGAGTTGGCGCGACAGGCAACCGAACGAACCGGAGTCAAGGTGGTCGCGGCGTCAGACGGCAAGTGTATCGACCTCGGACCCTACGAGGACCGAAAGTGAAACGTGCCCGTGTCCGAGTCCTTCCCGAGACCACTGTGCGCCGGATCGCGGCGGGCGAGGTTGTCACACGACCGGCGGCAGCAGTAAAGGAACTGGTGGAGAATTCACTCGACGCCGGGGCTACTGACATTCGCGTCGAGGTAAAGGCCGGCGGCAAGGACCTGATCAAGATTGCCGACAACGGAACAGGTATGTCCAGGGAGGATCTCAGACTGGCGGTTGCGCGTCACGCAACAAGCAAGCTGGGCGACATCGGCGATCTGCGTACGCTTTCGACCTTCGGGTTTCGCGGCGAGGCGCTGGCGTCCATTGCGGCGGTGTCCAGGATGAAGATCGAGACCAACACCGATGACGGGAAACCTGGCACTCTGCTCGAGGTCGAGGGCGGAGACATCAGAGGAATCAGCGAGACTGCCCACCCGGTCGGCACCACCATCGCCGCCAATGCTTTGTTCTACAACCTGCCCGCCCGGCGGCGATTCCTCAGGTCAGACAGCTACGAGATGAAGCTTGTAGCTGAAACGGTCAAGGCCTACGCGGTTGCCTACCCTGAGATCTCCTTCAACCTCTTCTCCAACGCTCGCAGGGTCTTTGCAGTGCGTTCGACCTCGGATCGGCGCAGCCGTCTGGCCGATCTCTACGACAAGCAGATTGTGGAAGCCATGATGGATGTCGACGTCGAGAACCCGATCCTCTCGCTGCATGGCTGGCTACTCGACCCGAGCCACGCCCGTCGGTTCTACGAAGCGCAGCTCGTCTACTTCAATGGGCGTCCGGTACGCAGCCGGACTGTTGTGCGGGCGGTCCACGACGGCTACGGTCCAGTACTCGGTGGTCGGAACCCTGACTTTGTGCTGTGTTTCAGTACCGATCCTTCGAAGCTCGACGTCAACATTCACCCTACCAAACAGGAGGTCCGGTTCGCCGACGAACGCTTCCTCTTTGACTTCGTTTCGGAGGCGGTGCACAGGGCGCTCGGTGCCAAATACGCGGAACTGACCGGGGTGAATGACTTCATGCTCCAGCGGGACCCATCTGCTGATGACGTCTCCGGACTACCGGAGGGATTCTGGCAGCTCCACAACAGCTACATACTTGCCCAGGTGACCTCCGGGTATGTCATGGTCGATCAGCACGCAGCTCACGAGCGGGTGCTCTTCGAGGAGGTGACCAAGGGACGCAAGCAGATGGCATCCCAGGGTCTGCTTTTCCCCATCAACGTCGACCTAACAGCGACCCAGTTCGCGGCGTACGATGCCGTCAAGGACCGGCTGCCGAAGATGGGCATTCAGACCAAGCTGTTCAGCGGGCACACCGTGGTGGTTGAGACGACCCCGGCCGGGGCCTACATGGGCAAGAACGAAATCAGGGACTTCTTCGTCGGATTGGCTGATGCAAGGGCTGACAAAGCCGGGGTCGACACCGGACTCGCGAAGCTCATCGCATGCAAGGGTGCGGTGAAGGCCGGTCAACGTCTGTCGCAGCCGGAGATGGAGTCGCTCTTCAATCGGCTCTTCGCCTGTGAGGAGCCGTACTTCTGTCCTCACGGCCGCCCGGCCATCATCCGTGTCACACTGGACGAGCTCGAACGCAAGTTCGGACGTTCGTGAAAGTCCTCGTCCTCACCGGCCCGACTGGCGTAGGCAAGACCGAAATCGCTGCCGAGTTGGCACTGAGGAACGATCTCGACCTGGTGTCTGCAGACTCACGTCAGGTCTACGACTGGCTCAATGTCGGGACTGCGAAACCCGACAGGGCGCTCAGGTCTCGCCTGGCAGTACATATGGTAGACATGGTCGATCCGAGGCTGTCCTACTCTGCCGCCGACTACGCCAGAGATGCCTTGGCGGTGATGCGTCGCCTCGAAAGGGCAGGACGCAGATTCGTCCTTGTCGGTGGGTCAGGGCTGTACATCCGTGCGGTATTCGAGCCGCTCTTTGAAACACCCAAGCCTACGCCTGGAATCCGCAACCGACTGAAGCGTCAGCCCACGGCTCAACTCTACGAATGCCTGAAGCGAGCTGACCCTGAGCGCGCCTCCGAGCTAAACCCTCATGACCGACAGCGCATAGTCCGGTCCCTTGAGGTGTATGAACAGACAGGACAACCGATCTCGAAGCTAAGAAGGCGGTCGGCGCCTCCGCCAGAGTTCCGCCCCCGGTATGTCGTGCTTACCCGCCCTAAACCGGTTCTCTATGCAAGAATCGACAGGCGTTTTGAACAGATGCTGGAGCAGGGGCTGCTCGACGAGGTACGCCAATTGCGCGCCGCGGGCATCAAACGCGACAGTCGTGTTTTGAATGCCTACGGCTACTCGGAACTGATGGCCCACCTCGAAGGCACGATGACCCTGGCGGATGCGGTTGCCCGCTCGAAGGCCAAGACGCGCGCGTACGCCCGACGGCAGTTGACCTGGCTCAGAGCGCTACCCGATGCACAATGGGTCGAGTACACAAACCAGAGCGAGGTAATCGCGGAACTCGAGAAGGTCCTGGAGGAAACTGGCGGCACACTATCAGCGACCAGTTGACCCGAAACAACAGATGCATATCATCCCGCGTTGAAGGCCCCAATTGTCACGTCAGCGATGGCACTGTCCCCGGCGTCTTCGGTCGCAGACCAAGGGCCAGCCAGATCCTTCCGGCAGAGTGTCTCGGAAAGACGCCGAAGTCTCTGCCTCCCTGAGGTTTGCGTGTCATCGGCCCTTGGTGCCGCAGTGGCCAGAGGTCATGCCTGAGGTGTTAGGCGCAGAACGCGGTTGGCCACTCAAGGTCAGAGAATCAGGTGGGAGGTGGAATTGGCGCGCACGAGGTTCACATCCGAGTCTGTAACTGAAGGTCATCCGGACAAGGTCTGCGATCAGATATCCGACGCTGTGCTCGACGAAGTCCTGAGACAGGACAGAAGGTCGCGCGTCGCGTGTGAGACCTACGCCACGGTCGGTCTGATCCTCGTCGGAGGAGAGATCACAACCAAGGGTTGGGTCAACCTGAACGAGGTGGTCCGAGGGATCCTGCGCGACATTGGCTATACAGACGCCCACTCAGGCATGGACGCTGATAGCTGTTCTATCTTGGACGCCATTGGCAGGCAGTCGCCCGACATTGCACAGGGTGTGGACACAGGCGGGGCCGGTGACCAAGGTGTGATGTTCGGTTTCGCCACGAGGGAGACCCGGGAATTCATGCCTCTGCCGATCATGCTGGCGCACATGCTTGCGAAGCGTCTGGCCGAAGTGCGGAGGAGCCGGACACTCCGGTTCCTTCGCCCGGACGGGAAATCCCAGGTCACGGTCGAGTACGAATCCGGCAGGCCCGTTCGGGTGGACAACGTTGTGATTGCGGCGCAGCACGACGAAACCGTCCTTGACAGAAGCGGACGCCAGATGAACCGGAAGGCGCGGCGTGACATTGAGGAAGTCGTTGTCAGAAAGGTTGTACCGCCCCGCCTGATCGACCGCAACACTCGCATCTACATCAACCAGACCGGCAAGTTCTGCATCGGTGGACCGCAGTCGGACACCGGCATGACGGGACGCAAAATCATCGTCGACACCTACGGAGGTGCGATTCAGCATGGGGGAGGTGCATTTTCGGGCAAGGACCCGAGCAAGGTTGACCGTTCAGCTACCTACATGGCACGCTACATAGCCAAGAACTGTGTTGCTGCACGGCTGTGCGACAGGATGGTAGTCAGGTTGGCGTACGTCATCGGCCGGGCTGAGCCGATCGATGTGACGGTCAACACCCACGGCACCGGCATCACGGACGACGAGGAGCTTGTCCGGGTGGTTCGCAGGCTATTCCCGCTGAAGCCGACCGGGATGATCCGTCATTTGAAACTGCTGAATCCGATCTACCGCCCGACTGCGAGCTACGGCCACTTCGGACGCAGGCCCGTGGCTGCCGGTTCGACCAGACCCGCGGAGCTCTTTACCTGGGAGCGTCTGGACATGGTGCGCAGACTGCAGGCGGAAGTGAAATAGGGAGAAGGAGCCATGGTGAAGCATGACATCAAGGATCTGGAACTCGCGATAGCGGGTCGTCGACGTGTCGAGTGGGCGCGCAACTTCATGCCGGTGCTGGCGGGCATCCATCAGAGATTCGCAAAGAGCAAACCGCTCAAGGGTACGCGCGTCAGTTGCTGCCTTCACGTGACCTCGGAGACCGCCAACCTCGTCATCGCGCTCAAGACCGGTGGAGCCGACGTTCGCCTTTGTGCCTCCAATCCGCTGTCGACTCAGGACGACGTGGCCGCCTCGCTGGTCAAGCACTTCGGGATTCCAGTCTTCGCAGTGAGGGGCGAGAATCGCGGCACGTACTACAGTCACATCCACTCGGCAATCGAGCACGGTCCGCACATCACGACCGATGATGGCGCCGACCTCGTCACCACGCTGCATTCGAAACGCCGGACCTTGCTCAAGAACGTTCTAGGCGGGACAGAGGAGACCACGACCGGCGTCATCAGACTCAAGAGCATGGAGAGGGACGGCGTACTCGAGTATCCCATCATCGCGGTCAACGATTCCCACACCAAGTTCATGTTCGACAACCGGTACGGCACCGGACAGTCTTCGCTGGATGGCATCCTCAGAGCCACAAACATCCTGTTTGCCGGTGCGACGGTGGTGGTCTGCGGATACGGATGGTGCGGCCGGGGAGTAGCGGCCAGGGCTCGAGGTCTGGGTGCTGACGTAGTCGTAACCGAGGTCGATGCTGTCAAGGCTCTGGAAGCCAAGATGGACGGCTATCGAGTAATGCGTCTCATCGACGCATGCCGAGACGGTGATGTCTTCATCACCGTGACGGGTGACATCAACGTAGTAGATCGTCACCATATGCTGGCCATGAAGGACGGAGCCATTGTCTGTAATTCCGGGCACTTCGACGTGGAGGTGAACAGGACCGCTCTATCCGGGCTGACCCGGAAGACGCGTAGACTTAGGCGCTTCTGTACCGAGCATACTTTGATGAACGGTCGCAAGCTGGTTCTCCTGGCCGAGGCCAGACTTATCAACCTTTCTGCGGCTGAAGGTCACCCGGCTATGGTCATGGACATGTCGTTCGCCAACCAAGCGCTGGCGGTCGAGTACATACTGAAAAACGCGCCACGCCTGGCCAAGAAGGTCTACAAGCTGCCAGGCGAACTGGACGTACGCATTGCGCGCCTCAAACTCAGGACGCTCGGAGTCAGGATCGACAGACTGACCCAGGAGCAGAAGGAGTACATATCATCCTGGAAGGCAGGAACCTAGTGCCGAACTCAAAGCGGGACCTCCCAGCCCGGTTGACAACACTGAGCAGCCTCCTATAATCAGCCCAGTTTCAGAGACATGGATCAGTTGACAACCGAGCAGGACCAGAACCGGCCAGCTCAAGAAGACACGGTGCTGGCCGTGATCGGCTACCTGCCAATGATGTTCTTCATACCGCTACTCGCCGGGAAGCCGGACAGCTTCGCCAGATTCCACGGCAAGCAGAGTCTGTTCCTCTTCGCCGGCTTTGCGGTGCTGTGGGTCGCCATCTGGATTGTCGACGTGTTGTTTGGCCGGGTGATGGGTAACGTACTGATCCTTGGGTTTGTTTTCAGGGCGATCGCCTGGATCATCTACAATGTTGTCGGTGTGGCCGTGTCACTGCTGTATCTGGCACTCACAATAGCGGCTGCCGTGCAGGCTGCGCTGGGCCGGAAGTGGCGGATACCGTTCCTGAGTGCTTACATGAACCGTCTCCAGTTCTGGAACTGAGGACGGCAAGGACGACGTAAAGGAGGACAAAATGGCGGAAGAACCCAGAACTTCCGGACAGCCCCCGGAGCAACCGGCGTCCAAGCCTGAGCCTGCGGGTGACGAAGTTGAACAGGCGAAAGCCACTGTTTGGCTTGCGTACCTTGGGATACTGTTCCTGATACCACTACTGACCCTGAAGGACAACGAATACGCCAAGTTCCACGTGAAGCAGGGTATTGTGCTGTCGATCTACTGGGTCGCGGTGATCATACTCGGCAGCGTCATTCCGTTCCTTGGATGGTTCGTGATATTGCCGATCGGCTCGATCTTGGTAATGGTGTTTGAGATCATCGGTATCGTGAAGTCTCTGCAGGGCAGCAGGTGGCAGTGCCCGTTGGGCGTCTATCAGCTAGCCATGAAGTTCAAGTTCTAGTTTGCGTCTGTGGTTCCGATAATCAGTATTATGTAAACCAAGGCGGCATCCACTCACCGAGCCCCACCCAACTCCCGGTAGGCCGCCAGCAGTTCCCTAGCCGCCTCTTCCCACAAGAAGTTGGACACTATACGGTTGCGCAGTTCTTCACCTTTGGGCTTAGTCATTGCGGCGGCAACGGCCCGGCGTATCGACCGCTCCGAAGCCGGATCGAGGTAGGTGGCATAGTCTCCGAAGTACTCGATTGTGCCGCCGTGTTTGGTTATGCAGACATTGGCGCCTGCGAGCGCTGCTTCGAGCGCAGCAAGTCCCGGGGTTTCATACTGCGACGGCAGAACCAGCGCTCTCGCAGCCGCGTACGCAGACTCCAGCAAGCCAGATTCTGCTGGCAGCTCCGGGACGTGGAGCACTCGTTCATTCGCTCGAATCAACTCGGCGCAACGACGGCCATATTCGTTGTCGATAAGCTTGCCAACGAGCGCAGTCTGGAAACGAAGATCGGCGATGCTGCTGAGCAGAGAGGCGACGTTCTTGCGGCCCCAGCCAATGTGGCCGACGTAGAGTAGGAAATCACTGATCCCATACTTGTCGACAAACGCATCCGGCTTGGAGTCGGCGAACCTGGGATCTACGCCATTGTGGATGACCCTGATCTTGAATGATGGGACTCCGAAGGCACCGCGAACGAAGTTTGCCTCGGCCTGAGTATTGGGCAACACCAGGTCCGCCATGTCGCACAGTTCCTGGCAGAACATGTGCTCAGTCCACAACCCTCCCCTGCGTCTGAGGAGTTTCGAGACAGCGAGCATGGCAGCAACCGTTCTTGGCGAGTGCCGGCTGAAGACTGTTGGACTCACCGCCAGCTTGAGCCCGAGCGTCTTGACGGCGCGGCCAAGATGGTAGGTGCCGACGTGCGCGGCAAACAGATGGAAGATGTCATACCGCTGAAGCTCGTATCGCCGCCACGGATCGAATAGTTCAACTTCGACACCCAGCTTGCGGAGTTCGTGTGCCAGGGCGGTTGTTTGAACCGCAACTCCGCCCCCGAGAATCGACGCGGCCGAGAATGTGCCGAACATGACCTTCATGATGGTTTCCTCACTATCTGGCGGTCTGTCGCTGCCGTCGTCTGCGCCATTCGCGCAGTGCGGCAAGTCTGCCAAGACGGATGCTGCCGGCGATCTCCGGCTCAGTGGGGATGTATCGCTCGCGATGGCGCCAGTGCAGTTCGCGAAGACGGACGCGCCCGGGAACCGCAGGCACCACCGCCTCCGAATCCCCCCGCACAACCCTGATGCCAACTTCGGAACCGGAGCTGGCGACGTCGAGTGTCAGGGCATCGTCATCCTGAACCACCTGGTACTCGACACGTTCCCGTTCAATCCACCATGCGGCGAAGTTGGTCAAGGTGGAGCCGCTACCGCACAACGCGGTGACCTCATCCAGCAGGTTGGCTGTTAGTTCACAGTCAGCCGCAACGTTCCTCGGGTGCCCGTACAGGAGGTTTGGCTCCTGTCGCGCAGTCTGCCGTCTGGCCACATCCAGGAAGTATGCTTGTATCTGCTGAGGAGTCGCTCCTGCGGCCCGCAGCCGGCCCAGACAGACCGGGTGCACTGGTACCTGAAGCACCCGAGAAGGGGAGCCGTCCACGATCGGCCTGAAGGGAGTGTCGTCGTACGCCAGCGCGAATTCGGAGGAATACTGGAACCCCAAGTCGGATAGCGCTCTTGCCCACTCCTCATTCCAGTCGCCAAACGGCCCGGCGGCCCCTACCGGGACAACGGCGTGCTTTACCAGCAGCTCCTTTCCTGTTACGAGCTCGCGACGATTCGAGTCGTAGTCGGCATGAACCTCGTGTCGATAGCAGTGAAGCTGCAGGTCCTGACCGGCCAGCCCGTTGACCACGTCCTTCAGGACAGCCTCCCCCGCCTCGACGTTGAGAAACCACGTGAAGGGGACGCCTGTTCTACCGGACAACGACACGACTGCAGGGTAGTGACCGGGCGCATCAAAGTCGGTGTCGATCCGCAATCCAAAGAGGCTTCGACCGCCAGGGGGCACAGACGGCTTGGCGACATAGCACAGATCCTGCCGGGCAAGCAGGTAGGCCAGGCTGTTGGCCGCGATCCGCCTCACCTCTCCCCTATTGACCCGTGATACGGTTTCTGTCACCTGCCTCGGGGCCAAAGCGTGAAAGGCCCGCGGGGCAGTCTTGCGGTCGGCGAGCACGGCAGAGACATCAAAGGGCAGCAACACAGCCCACCCGCCACCGAGCTCTCCGGCGTACAATGCGTGTCCGCCTCGGTCGGTGAACCCGCAGTTGGAGGAGGCCGAAACACAGCCGTCGGTATCCAGATGAGTGACTCCGACATCTCTGAAGACCGCCGTCCTGTCGGGGAGAAGGTACCTGATCCGCGTCGAGCGGCAGTTCACATCGCCGGGCCACACCTGCGCGGCGAGTTTCGTGCTCGAAAGAACGCCGCGTCCGAGTGACACGAAGCGTCGTATTCCTTCGCTCTCAGAAGGAGAAGGGTCGCGGTCGATGACTACTACCGAGGCACACGAGTCGGCGACATCACAGCGCGCCCGCTCAGTTGCCAGAGGAACTCCTACCTGTCGGAGCAGTTCCAGCCACTGGAGGTCAGAACCCAGGAGCCTAATCATTGTATCGCAGCAGGCCGATGTCCGAAGGGGTGACACCCTTGCCCAGGAAGAGCAGTGCCAGATAGACGGACGCGCCAAGTACTGCAGCGACCGGCCAGTTCCACCCGCGCAGGAGGAGCAGTACCAGGGCAAGAGGTAGCGACGCGGCAACCGGCACCAGTGTCCGCCAGTTGACGCTCGGCGGCGCGATGCGGAGCAGGTCGTACCCCATCAGGAGAAGGACAACGGCCTCGCCCATGACAATGCCTGCTGCCGCGCCGGTTGTCCCCCACAGCAGGACCCCCAGGGCCACGGAACAGAGTGAGAACCCCACCCCGATGGAAGTGTTGCGCGCAAAGCGCCGCTCTTGACCGGACGCCAGAAGTGAGTAGCCAGCCAGGCTCGTCAGCAGGCTGAGTAGTATGAACCACGAGAGTATGGCAAGCAGCGGTACCGCAGCCGAGTACTCGGCGCCGAACACGAGTTCAACGGCCGGCGATGAAAGAAGCAGCAGTCCGACGCAAATCGGTACACCCACAGCCAGCAGCATTCTGAGCGCAGCGCCAATCAGCCAGCCGAACCGGTCCGGCTTTCCACTGGCGTAGCGGCTGACGACAGGGAAGAACACCGTCTGGAAGATGCGGTCGAGCATCAGCACGAAGAATACGATCCGATGAGCCGCCGTGTATTCGCCTGCCGCGGTGTCATTCTTCATCAGCGAAAGCGCCACGATGCCCGCGTTCGTGTGGATCTGGGTCAGAAACGAAGCTATCCCAATGGGCCAGGCTCTTCGGACCAGCCCGCGGATGACTGTCGGGTCGAGACGCGGGGCCGGCCGGCCGTAGAGTCGAGCATAGCGAATGAGGAGTATCGCCATTCCTGAGGCCGTCGCTGCGACGAACGCAAGCGGGACCATCATGATGTCGTCAGCGGTCCGAACCAACGCCAGAGCAAGACCGAAGTAGACGGCGCTGGTGACTATCCTGGCGACTGAGATGTAGCCGGTTCTCTCGACAGCGGTGAAGACCCACTCGATCAGGAGACACTGGAGCACGACCCCGGCGCCAAGAATGATGAGCAGCCCCCTGACCGTCGGGCCCTTGCGGAGAACAAGACCGAGCACGACCATGGCCGTAGCGGCGACAAGGCCGAGAGCAAGTCTCAGGGTGATGATGTTGCCCGTCAGCTCAGTAACCCTGTCGCGGTTCTGCGCGATGTCCTTCACGCCGACCGTGAGCAGCCCCAACTTCGTGGCCATCGTGGCGTAGGCAAACACGGCGAGCGCAAAGCCGATCTGGCCGAAGCCGCCGACTCCCAGTACTCGGGCAAGGTAGGCAGAAACGAGAAATCCGAAGATGCGGGCACCGACTTCACCACCGAGCAGGAAGAGCGCATTCCGGGTTGGACGGTTCAATTCGTCAGCTTGTCGTAAACGGACAGCAGATCCCTCGCGGCAACCTTCCAGTTGTATCGCTCCCGGACCGCCCTGCGCCCGGCTTCTCCCATCTCACGGCAGGGGGAATCCTGCTTGAGAGCGGTCCGAATCGCCTGGGCAACTTCGGCGACGTCGGTAGGGTCCACCAGCCATCCACAGCCTGTTTCTTTGACAACCGCAGCCATTTCGGGGAAATCGCTGACAATCACCGCCAAGCCGGCCGCCATGTATTCGAACAGCTTGTTTGGCAGACCGGTGTAGTCATTCCATCGGTCGGGCTGCAGAAGTACGACGCCGGCTGAACACCCCCGAAGAAAAGAGAGCAGAGAGGTGTACGGCATCCACGGCTTGAGGTCAAAGGCGGACCTGTTCCCGCTTGTCGAGGCGAAATCACTGAACCAACGTTCCATCCGGCCGTGCGGGTCAAACTTCCCGACTATCTTCAGCGCGGACCCGGCCACTGCTTTGCAGGACGCTTCGTAGGCCTTGACCAAGACCGGGAACCCCCGATGCTCACTTATCAGTCCGGAATAGACCAGCCACGGTCTTCTCTCTCCTTCGTACGGAGTCGCCGACTCCAGCAACGGGTAGTTGGGAACCAGCACGACATTCCGACCGCGGCGCTCGAACCGGGCGGCGCGGGTCCGGTTGGTTTCGACTATTGCGTCAGCGTGGCGAACAACTGCATCCTCAATCTTGCGGACGCGGAGAAGGGCTGCCGTCCGGACGTGCCATGCCAGGTCCGACCGGTCGCGGTACACCTCGGGCCAGCTCTCGGTGGAGTCGTACACCAGCCTCAGGTTGCGGCGAAGACGCCTGATTCTCAGGCCGACCGAGAAGGACCAGGGATCGAAGCATCCACACGCAACCGGGTCTCGTTCGAGTATGGCTTCCTCCATTTCCCTGAGCAGGAGCAGCTTGCGCATGCCGGTACGGGGCATGAGCTGTAGGAGTTCGACCTCCCCGGCGTAGTCAACGGACCCTCCACCTTTCACGCCAATCAGGGTCACTCGGTATCCTGCTCGAGCCAAGGTGTCGGCCTCACGGTACAGAAAGCGGCTGTAGTCGACCGGATGTGAGGACGTGACCAAGCACACCCTGCGTTCTCTGGACTTCGGGATGTCTGTCGGTTCGTTCGGAAGCAACGACGCTGCTACTTCTGAGTCTCCCCCGGGGTCGGTCTATCGCCTCTTTCGTCCCGAGCGGCCGCTTCTTCGGCCGCGGTCGATGGTTCCGGCTTTGGCTCCGGCTTCAGTTCGCCCAATACTCTGAGGCACTCGCGGGCCGTGTTCGCGTGGATGTCGACCGTATCCTTGGTGTCGATCGCGTATCCACCGGCCAGTACCGGAACGACCGGGATCCCCCGCTTGTGACAACCTTCGATGACGACGCGGTCCCTGATAGCGAGACCGCGTTTGGTCAGCAACAGGGTACCCAGTTGGTCGTTGACGTACGGATCCGCACCGGCGACGTAGATGACCATCTCGGGCTCGTGAGTATCGAGAATCTGCGGTACCGCCTGCCGGAGCTTTTCGATATACACCTCGTCTCCGGCATCGTCGTCTAGCCCGATATCGAGGTCCGAGTCTTCCTTCATCGGATAAAGGCGCTCCTGGTGAATGGAGAACGTGAACACGTTCGGATCTTCGCGGAAGATGTTCGCAGTACCGTTCCCCTGGTGGAGATCGCAGTCAACAACGGCAGCCTTCTTGATGCGGCCTTCTTCCATCATCTTTCGGATGCCGACCGCGATGTCGTTGACGTAGCAGAAGCCTTCACCGTGGTCGGCAAACGCGTGATGGAATCCGCCGCCGATGTGCATGGTCACGCCTTTCTCCAAGCCGAGGCGGCAGGCTTCGATGGTGCCGGAAGCGTGCAGGAAGTAGCCCTGGACGATCTGCCAGGTGAGCGGCAACTCGGACTTGACAGTCCGGGGCGTCCACCTGAGGTTCAGCATGTCGTCGACGTACTGCTGGGTGTGTACGAGTCGGATGTCTTCGGGCCGGGAGTCGGGCGGCTCGACGATGTCTTCAGGGAGCAGCTGACCTGTCGCGAGGAGGTGGTCTTTGACCAGCCTGTACTTGTCAGTCGGGAAGACGTGGGTACCGATATCGAGTTCGTAGCGGTCCGAGTAGACGAATTTCATCACGCGTCCTTTCAGTTGAGAAGTAGAACACATTGGCCGCGACGCACGCAGTCAGCATTATAGAAGCGGCCCGTTGGGTGTCAAACCGCCTCGTGTCTACCCCGGCTTCTTGACTGCCCACGACCAAACGCTACAATGAGCGACCGTTGTCAACTTTGGACTCGTCCGCAATCTCGGAGGTCACACTATGGTCTTGGTCGTCACCGAACAGCGCGAAGGCGTCCTGAAGAAGGCGGCGTATGAAGCCCTGCTGGTGGGCTTCGGGCTGGCCCGGCAGAAGTCGGAGCAGCCCGTTGCGGCGGTTCTGGGGTCAGGTGTGTCCGGACTTGCGGAACGGGTCGTTCGCTTCGGCGTGAAGGAGGTCGTCACCCTGGACGATGCGGTCTTGGAGCACTATACGTCTGAGGCATACTCGGCGGCGGTCGCCGACCTGGCAATTGACAGGGGTTTCACGACGGTGCTGTTCGCCGCCACCGCACTTGGGAAGGACCTTGCTTCCGCGGTCGCTGCCAGGCTTGAGACTCGCCTTCTGCAGGACTGCGTCGTCGTCGAGCTCCAGGACGGTGCGATGGTTGCCAGACGGCCGGTTTTTGCCGGCAAGGCAATCGCCTCAGTCAGGGCACCGGACACCGGCCGGACTGTCGTCTCGATACGTCCGCGAGCGTTCGACCCCCAGACACAGACCGAGAAGAGTGCCGAGATCGTCTCCGCCGAGCTGAAGCCCCTCGAGTTGAGGTCACGGGTCGCCGAGATTGTCAGGTCGGTGTCTGAGACCGTAGAACTGACCGAAGCCGATGTCGTCGTGTCAGGCGGCCGCGGTATGAAGGGGTCTGAGAACTTCGGCATGCTTGAGGAGCTGGCAAAGGCGGTCGGGGCTGCGGTAGGCGCGTCGAGGGCCGCTGTCGATGCCGGATGGCGAGACCACCAGGACCAGGTCGGACAGACAGGCAAGGTGGTCGCACCGACGGTTTACATCGCCTGCGGCATATCCGGCGCCATCCAGCACCTGGTCGGCATGATCAACTCCAAGTGCATCGTGGCAGTCAACAAGGACGCGGAGGCCAACATCCTCAAGGTAGCCGATTACGGGATTGTCGGCGACGTGTTCAAAGTCGTCCCCTTGCTGACCGATGAGTTCCGCAAGACCCCCCGCGCCTGACCGGCCAGGACCGGGTCTGTCTGTTGACTGGACGACCATTGGGCGCTACGATTAGCAGTCCGTTTCGGGGCGTGGCGCAGTTGGTTTAGCGCACCAGCTTGGGGTGCTGGGGGTCGCCCGTTCGAATCGGGTCGCCCCGATAGTAACAAGCCGCCGCATCTCTGCGGCGGCCTTGTGTAGTACCCTGCCTAGCTCGCTTCTGCAGCCGGGGCCTTGAGCGCTTCGGCCGCAGTCTCGACAAGGCGGCGGAAATCCTCGGGTGCCTGGACCGCCAGCTCAGAAAGCACACTCCGGTCGACCGTGACACCGGCCAACTTGAGACCGTGAACGAACCTGCTGTAGTTAAGGTCGTGGCCCTCCAGTCCGGCATTGATTCTGGCTATCATCAGGGACCGGAAGGTGCGCTTCTTGCGCCGCCGCTCCCGGTGAGCGCTTATCAGTCCGCGCACCACCTGCTGGCGTGCGCTCTTGTACAGCTTCGAGCGACCGCCAAAGTAGCCCCGGGCTGCGCTCAGCCACCTCTTCCTGCGCCGCTTGGTCTGCGGTCCGGATCTCGCCCGCGGCACTGCAGAACCTACTTGTAGGGCGCCAGTTTCCTGAGGCGCCTAGCTTGGGTCTTGTTGGCGCTGACCGGGACGTGCAGGGACCGCCTGCGCCGACCGCTCTTGCAGCCGTTGTTGTGGTTCGTCCCGGACGACCGGTGAATGTATTTGCCGGTCGCGGTCTTCTTGACGCGCTTCTTGAGTGAGCTGAGTGTCTTCCTCTTCCTTTTCATCTCGGTACCAGCATGATCTGTATCGACTTCCTGCCTTCAAGTACGACCCGAGGTCTGCCCTCCACCCTGGCGATGTCCGACAGGTCTTGAGTGAGCCTGTCGAGCAGCTTGTGCGCCAGGTCCAGGTGCAGGACCTCCCGACCGCGGATGATGAGGGTGACGCGGATGCGGTCTTTGTGGTCCAGGAACTCCCGCATCTTCTTCACCTTCACCTGATAGTCGTGCGTGTCGATCTTCATCTTCATTCGCATCTCACGCACCTCGGTCGAATGCTGTTTGCGTTTCGATTCCCTGGCTTTCGACTTCTGTTCGTAGAGCCACTTGCCGAAGTCCATGATTCCGGCAACCGGGGGGTCGCCGTTGGGTGCCAGCAGCACCAAGTCGAGGTCTTGACGCCGGGCCATGGCAAGCGCTTCTCGTGTCGGCATGATGCCTATCGGCTTCTTGTCAGGACCAACGACCCTGACGTAGGGATCCCGGATTTGGTCATTGGTCTTCGGGCGACCCAGAAAGCCATCGCGAGGTACTTTCCTACCTCGGTACCGGTACAGCCCCGTCCTCCTGGATTCGCTTCAAGGCCTTATCGATCGGGAGTACGCCGAGGTCGCCCTCGCGGTGCTTGCGAAGTGAAACCGTCTGTTTCTCGACCTCTCGGCCGCCGACAACCAGCATATATGGTATCTTAAGTCTCTCAGCTTCGGATATTTTGTAACCAATCTTATCGTTTCTGGAGTCGATTTCAACTCTAACGTCACCTTCCCGGAACAGTTCGAATACCCTGTGAGCGTATTCGTTCTGGCTGTCGGTCACCGCCATAACCCTGGCCTGGACCGGTGCCAGCCAGGTCGGGAAGTTGCCGCCATAGTGCTCGACCAGGATACCCATGAAGCGCTCGATCCCACCAAGTACCGTCCGGTGAACCAGATAGACTCGGTGGTGGCGCCCGTCTTCGCCAACGTACAGCAGGTCGAAACGGTCGCCCAGATTGAAGTCGAACTGGCATGTCGGGCACTGCCATTCTCGGCCCAGGGCGTCGAGCAGCTTGATGTCGATTTTGGGCCCGTAGAAAACCGCCTCGCCCTCGGCACGCTTGTAGGGAAGCTTCAGCCGTTCCAGCACGGCAACCAGCGCCTTTTCAGCCACCTGCCACTGCTCGTCATTGCCCATGTATTTCTCAGTGTTGTCGGGGTCACGAACCGAGAGGTCGACACTGAACCTCTCGAACCCGAACGTCCGCAGCATGCGCAGGGTGAGTTCGACCACGCCCTGTACTTCGCTCTCCACCTGGTTTTCGGTGCAGAAGATGTGGGCGTCGTCCTGAGTGATTCCCCGGACCCGCATCGCGCCGTGAAGAGTGCCGGAACGTTCGTTGCGATAGACGACCCCCCACTCCCCCATCCGCAGCGGCAGTTCGCGGTAGGAATGCACCCGGGACCGGTAGATCAGCATGTGACCGGGGCAGTTCATGGGCTTGAGCACGTATTCCTCCTCTTCTCCGGTCGGAATGGTATACATGCTCTCGCGGAAGTGGTCGTAGTGCCCGGACGTATGCCACAACCCGCTGCGCGCGATGTGAGGTGACACCACCAGCTGGTACCCGGCCTTGAGGTGTTCGGCCTCCCAGTAATGCTGGATCATCCGCCGCACGGTCGCACCCTTCGGGTGCCAGAACATCAGCCCTGGTCCGGCCTCTTCGTGAAAGCTGAACAGGTCCAGCTCGGGACCGAGCTTGCGATGGTCCCGGCGCTTGGCTTCTTCGAGGTTCTCGATGTAGCGCTCGAGCTGCTCGGCATCGGGAAACGCGATCCCGTAGATCCGGGACAGCATCCTGTTCTTCTCGTCCCCGTGCCAGTACGCGCCGGCAACGCTGAGCAGCTTGACCGCCTTGATTCTGCCGGTGTCGGGCACGTGCGGGCCCCGGCAGAGGTCGACGAAATCCCCCTGCTCGTACACCGAGATCCTCTTCTCGGGGATGCCCTCGATAATCTCCAGCTTGTAGTCCTCTCCCCTATCCTTGAATAGCCTGAGTGCTTCGTCACGCGGCAGCCACTTGTGTTCGACGCTGATCCGCTTCTTGCTGAGCAGGCGCATCCGTTTCTCGATTGCCCGCAGGTCATCTTCGGTGAACGGAGTCTTGACCTCGAAGTCATAGTAGAAGCCTTCTGGTATCGCCGGACCGATGGCGACCTTGGCATCCGGGAAGAGCTGCTTGACGGCCTGGGCCATCAGGTGCGATGCAGAGTGCCAGTATATGTCCCGGCCGTCTTCGGAATCGAAGCCGACCGGCTCGATCTTGCTGTCAGGAGCCAGCGCGGTGGCCAGGTCGACAAGCCGGCCGTCGACCCGGGCCGCGACCGCCTTGGATCCCTTGAGGACCTGGGCCGCGGTCGCACCTTCGTCGACCTGCGCTTCTCTGCCGCTGACAAACACGCGAAACACGCCGGGATGTTACACAGGCTTGACACGGAGTCAACACGAAGATACCCGCATCCGCCGGTCAACTCGCCTTGACCCATCTCCGGTGCAGTCTACAATGACCCCGTTGAACACGGAATCGCACGTGCTGAGGACCGGCATCGGGTTTGACGCACACGGACTGGTCAAGGGCCGTGTCCTGGTCTTGGGCGGGATCAGGGTCCCTCACACCCACGGGCTTGCCGGCCATTCGGACGGAGACGTCCTGCTCCATGCGATTGCCGATGCCCTGCTCGGAGCACTGGCCCTGCCCGACATCGGCACCAGGTTCCCGGACACCGATCCTGCCTACAAGGACGCAGACAGCACAGTCCTGCTCAGAGACGTTGTGAGCGAGGTCGGTAGGGCCGGATATCGGGTTGTGAATCTCGACTGTATCCTGGTCTGCGACAGTCCGGCCATTGGTCCGCATTCTGCAGCGATGCGCGAGAGCATCGCTGCGCTGGCCGGTGTTGCCGCCGACGCGGTCGGGCTCAAGGCCAAGACCACTGAAGGCACCGGGCTTGCCGTCCGGAACCAGAGCATCGCGGCGTTCGCCACCGTACTGCTGACCCGCTCCGAATGATACCGCTCAGAGACGACATCAGAGCCGACAGGAGGCCGTTCGTCACCTACGTCCTGGTCGCGTCATGCACCCTGGCGTTCCTCTACCAGCTTGCCGCCCAGTTCTCAAGCGTCGAAGCCGGCAACGCCATCATCCTGAATCTGGGGATGATCCCGCGCCAGATCGCCCGCGGGCAGCGTCTCTGGACGCTCGTCACTTCGATGTTCCTGCACGGCGGGTTCTTCCACATCATCGGCAACATGCTGTACCTCTGGATCTTCGGAGACAACGTCGAGGATGCGTTCGGCCGCATCGGCTACGTCGGCATGTACCTGGCGTCCGGGCTGTTTGGCAGCGCGCTCCACATCCTGATTGACCCGTCCTCCGGTATCCCGACCATCGGCGCGTCTGGTGCGATATCGGGCGTGATGGGCGCATACTTCGTGCTCTACCCCCGCGCCCGGGTCCTGACCTTGGTTCCGATCTTCTTCTTCATCCGCTTCATCCACCTGCCGGCGTTCGTGCTGCTCGGATTCTGGATACTGCTCCAGATGCTGTACGGCTGCAGCTCGGTCGGCGGCGGGGCCGGGGTCGCGTACTTCGCCCATATCGGCGGTTTCGTTGTCGGAGTACTGCTCGGCCTGCTGGTCAAACGCAGGCGCAGGCAACGCCCGGTCTGGTACGACATTGAGTAGCCGGCTGCTGTCTGCGGCCCTGTTGGCAACGGTCGCGCTGCGGCTTGCTTTCGTGCTGCTCCCGGCCACTACCGATCTCCACACCAAAACGGTACTGGCGGTACCCGATGCGCCGGAGTACATCAGACTCGCCGGCAACCTCGCGTCGCACCGGGTCTTCTCGCGTGACGTCCAGGCTCCTTTCGCACCCGAACTGTTCCGCACGCCCGGCTACTCGGTCTTGATCGCTCCCCTGATCAAGCTTCCCGGCCCGCTCGAGATCAAGGTCATCGTACTCCAGGTCCTGCTCTCTGTCGCCCTGGCATGGGCCGTCTACCGCCTGGGCCTGGAAATAGCGCTCAGCCCGTCGGTCGCGAGTCTTGCTGCCCTGCTGGTGGCGTTCAGTCCGAATCTCGCATTTCTGAGCACCAAGATCGTCACCGAGACCGCCTTCACTCTGCTGCTGGCGGTCAGTCTGCTGCTGTACAACCGATACAAGAGACACCGGTCCGCCCACCATCTGGTCGGTGCCGGCGTCTGCGCCGGTCTGCTGGCACTGGTTCGGCCGATCGCTGTCGGCTTTCCTCTGGTCCTGGCCGGCCACGTGTTGGTGCGGGCCTTCGGCCCCAAGCCCAGGCCCCGGGTCGCAACAGCCCTGGTCCCGCTTGCTGTCGCAGGCATGGTTGTCCTGCCCTGGGTGCATCGCAACGGGCAGCAGACCGGAAGGTACATCCTGTCCACAGCGTCCGAGCACAACCTGTACCTTTACAGCGCCGCAACCGTGCTCTCTTCCGAGCTGAACATCCCGCTGCCAGAGTCGCGTAGCCTGATGCTGGCCGAAGCACAAGAGAGATTCGGCCCGCTCGATACCACGGACGAACCCGGGTTCTGGCAGGCTGTGTCCAGGGTCGCGCTTCGTCACGTGATGCGCCGGCCGTTCAGGACCGGCATGGTCCAGATCGCCGGCATGGTAGGCTGTCTGATTAGCCCGATCAGCATCAATCCTCTGCTGGTCCACTCAGGAGTCAGTGAGAATATGGAGCCGCACGTGTTCCAGCAAGCCCTGGCGCTTGCGGTCAAAGGCAGGCTGATTTCGGCATTCCGCCTGGCCCGGGACCAGCGCATGAGCCTGGCCGGGCCGTTTGCCTCTGTCGTCGTGGCCCTTGCCTTGGCCCACACGCTGCTGCTGGTGGTGTTCGGGGTCGTGGCGGTCGCGTTCAGGTCAGGAAGGCGGTATCTCTGGCTGCTGCCCACGATCGTCTACTTCACTATCCTGCCCGGGCCAGTCGGTGACGCCCGGTTTCGGGCTCCGGTCGAGCCCCTGCTCGCGCTGCTTGCCGCGCTGGGCTTGTCCTGCGTTTTCGGACGAAAGTCGGGCAGCAACCGCCCGGCCTAGAGCTACTTCTCTTCTTCTTTCGCCTTCCTGGCTTCGTCGATTACCTTCTGGGCCAGTTCCCTGGGCATTTCCTCGTAGTGTGAGAAATCCATGGTGAAGAAGCCCCTGCCCTGGGTCAAAGAACGCAGGCTGTTCGAGTACTTGTACATCTCTGCCTGCGGTGCCTGGGCCTTGACCACCTGGAGATTGCCCTGGGAATCCATGCCCATGATCCGGCCGCGCCTGGCGTTCAGGTCGCCCATCACGTCGCCCATGAACTGGTCAGGTACCGTGATCTCGACGTTCATTATCGGCTCCAGCATGACGGCACCGGCCTTCTCGACGCAGTTCCTGAACGCAAGGGAAGACGCAAGCTTGAACGCGATGTCGGACGAGTCGACCGGGTGGAACGAGCCGTCGAACACCGTAGCCCTGACGTCGATCATCCGGTACCCGGCGACCACGCCTTTCCGCATGGTTTCCACCACCCCCTTCTCGACCGGGCCGATGAACTTGCCCGGTATCGCGCCGCCCTTGATCTCGTCCACGAACTCGAACCCGGCCCCGCGTTCCAGCGGCTCGATGCGCAAGTAGACGTCGCCGAACTGCCCGCGGCCGCCGGTCTGCTTCTTGTGACGGCCCTGGGCCTCGGCCGTGCGCGAGATGGTCTCACGGTAGGGTATCTTGGGCTTGACCAGTTCCACGTCGACGTCGAACCTCCGCTTGAGCCTGCCGACGATCACGTCCAGGTGCAGCTCGCCCATGCCGTTGATCAGCTCCTGGGACAGCTCGGGGTCGAACTGGAACGAGAACGTCGGGTCCTCGTCGTGGAGCCTGTTCAGGCCGTTGCTCACCCGTTCCTCGTCGCCCTTGCTCTTGGGTTTGATCGCTACCGAAATCGAAGGCTTGGGGAATTCGGGCGCTGCCAGTTTCACCGGCCGCTTCTTGCTGCAGAGTGTGTCGCCGGTGTGGGTATCCTTGAGCTTGACCATCGCGCCGATCATGCCGGCCGTCAGCCGGTTCACCTCGGTCCGGTCCCGGCCGTTGACCAGGTAGAGCTGATTGACTTTCTCGTCGCGCCGCTTGGTCGCGTTCAGCACAACGCTGCCGTTCTCGATCGCGCCGGCGTAGACCCGGACGTAGTGCATTTCGCCGACATGGGATTCGGACACGGTCTTGAACACCAGTCCGCAGAGCGGGGCGTCCGCCGCCCGGTTCACCTTCAGCTCTTCCGTGCTCCCGGGCCTTGTGCCGGTGAGTTCGGGCAACTCGTGCGGCCCGGGCAGCACGTCGGCCGCCAGGTCGAGCAGCAGGTCGGTCCCGACCTGGTGCAGGGCGTCCATCGGCATCATCGGATACACGACCCCGGCCTTGATCCCGCTTCTCACCCCGGCACGCATCTCGTCAGGAGCTATTTCCGCGCCATCGAGGAACTTCTCCATCAGATTCTCGTCCGCGTCGGCCGCCGCTTCGACCAGCCGCTCCTTCCACGCCGACACGGTCGACGCCATATCCTCGGGCACCGGCACTTCGGAGCGCCGGCCGTCCTCGTACCTGTAGGCCTTGTCGTTGAGGATGTCGACCACGCCTTCGAATCCGGCTTCTTTGCCGACCGGCAGGTAGAGCGGAGTCACGGTCGTGCCCAGCGCCTTGCGGATGTCCTCGGCCGTTCCGTCGAAGTCGGTATTCTCCCGGCGCAGTTTGGTGACGACCACAACCCGGGGCAGCCCGGCGGCTTCCAGCCGCCGCCACGCCATTTCGGTGCCGACCTCGACCCCGGCCGAGGCGTCGACGACCACAACCGCGTTGTCGGTTGCCGGAACCGCGGACACGACGCCGCCCATGAAGTCGGCGTAGCCCGGAGCATCGATCAGGTTGATGAGCAGGCCCCGGTGCTCGCCGTGGCCGAGCGCGAGGTTGATGCCGATCCTGCGGCTGACCTCGTCCTCGTCATAGTCGAGCAGCGACGTCCCGTCGGCGACCGAACCCAGCCGGTTGTTCTTGCCCATTGCCAGCAGCAGCGCCTCGCAGATCGAGGTCTTGCCGCTGCCGCCGTGGCCGAAGAAGCCCAGGTTCCGGACCTGCTCAGCACTGTATTCTTTCACGCTGTCCTCCTGCAGGAGTCATTGTCGGCAACTAGATGGCTGTCGGCAGAACGAGCCGAATCATATCAGAAACCCCATGCCAGTCAAGCAGCCGACAGCCCGACGCGGGAATTTGACAGGCGAAACGCCGAAGCTAGCATCCCGTGTCGGTTCAATCCGCAGCAGGAAAGCGACAAACCAGGAGGTGTCTGTGCACATCATCAGGACCGTGCTGGCGGCCGCGACTGCGCTGGCGATGCCGTCGTGCGGCGGCGGCGACGTCATCAAGATCGGGCTCATAGCGCCGCTGACCGGCGACGTCAAGACCTTCGGCGAAGGCGTCCGCAATGCGGTGATGATGGCGTTCGAGGAGCTGAACGCCGCAGGCGGCATCAACGGCAGGCAGGTCCAGATCATCGCGTCGGACGACAAGAACGACCCGATGGAAGCCAGCAATGCCGGCAGCAAGCTCATCGACATGGACGCCGTGCTGGCGATCATCGGCTCGGTCTCGTCCAAGTGCTCGGTGCCGCTCGCCGACAAGTGCCAGGTGGCCGGCATCCCGATGATAACCCCGACCTCGACCAACCCCAAGGTCACGGTCGGCGATGACGGCAAGCGCAAGGACTTCGTGTTCCGGGCCTGTTTCATCGACCCGTTCCAGGGCACGGTGGCGGCCAAGTTCGCCCGTGACAGTCTCAAGGTCGGCACCGCGGCGGTGATGTACGACGTGGGCAACGACTATTCGAAAGGCCTGGCCGAGTTCTTCAGGGACGCGTTCGAAGGCCTGGGCGGCAGGGTCGTGGCCTTTGAGTCGTACGCCAAGGACGACGTCGATTTCTCGGCGCTGCTCACCAAGGTCAAACTGCAGGACCCGGACGTGGTCTTCCTGCCCGACTACTACAACAAGGTCGGGCTCATCGCCAAGCAGGCGCGCCAGGCCGGGCTCAGGTCGGTGCTGCTGGGCGGCGACGGCTGGGATTCGCCCGAGATGGTGAGGATCGCGGGCGAAGACATCCACGGCGGTTTCTTCACCAACCACTACTCTCCCGAAGACCCGCGGCCCGAGGTCCAGGAGTGGGTCGAGAAGTACGAGACCAGGTACGGCCAGCGGCCGGACGCGCTCGCGACGCTGGGCCACGACGCGGCTCTGCTCATGATCGAGGCACTCAAGACCGCGACCGAGCTGAAGCCGAAGGAAATCCGGGACGCGATGGCCCGGATAGCCGACTTCCCTTGCGTCTCGGGCAAGGTGACGTTCGACGAGTGGGGCAACCCCATCAAGAGCGCGGTGGTGCTCAAGTACTCGGCACGAGGCCAGGAGTACGTAGCCACCGTCGAACCTTAGGCCCTATTCTCCGGAATCCTCAGGCGGCGGGGCGTAGGCCCCGCCGCTCTTCTCGGCTGTCGCCGCCCGCGCGTGAATTCCTGGCGACTGCGCCGAGCAGCAGGCTGCGAGCCGCCGACCTCCCCGGCCGCAGGCCGACAGATCCAGCAGCCTTGACCGAACGCCTGTCCCCGCGTATCCTCAGGGCATTGTGAAGGAAGACGATCCGATGTCCTGGCCCGTAGCCGAGCCGCAATGCAGCTCTTTCCCGGCGTAGCCGGCCTGCTCGCCGCCTTCGGCGTCCTGGTAGTCGCGGCCGGCGTCCTCGTGGCGATCCGCTACGGTGTGAACAGGCGCAACGTCCGAAGGCTGGAGGCACGCATCAGGGCATCGCTCAAAGCCGAACCCGAACGCGTCGTCCCTGGCAGGCTGGATTCTTTGGTATTCTGTCCGCCGTCGCTTATGAACCAGTTCAGGGCTGCCGTTGACGCCATGGAAGACGGCAGATGGGAACAGGCGACCAAATACCTCGAAGCCGCTGCCAAGGACGCCGGCGGAAGGAGGCTCGCCGCGCTGAACAACCTGATCGGCATCAGCCTGCTCGCCCGGCAGGAGACTGATTCGGCTCTCACCGCCTTCGAAGAAGCCGAACGGCTGGCCCTTGCCGAAGGAGACCGGGCTCTGGCAGCCGCGGCGGCCGGCAATATCGGAATCCTACGGCACGACAAGGGCGAAATCGGCGGTGCGAGGCAGGTTCTTGAGCGGGCGGTCGAGCAGAGCCGCGGAACCCAGGACAGCAGGACGACGGCAACGACACTCGGGATGCTGGCCCGGCTGCACGAACAGCGCCGGGAATGGGACAAGGCGCGGGTGCGGTTCACTGAGCAGGTTGCCGCACTGCGCAAGGCGGGTGACCGGCGTGCGTTGCTCGACGCCCTGGAGAACCTGGGCACCCTTTTCGCGGACGCAAGCCGCCACAAAGAGGCCTGCGAAGCGTACTCCGAGGCCCTGTCCCTGGCCCATGGCCTGTCCGACAAGGCTCGGGAAATCAGGCTGCTGCTTGCCGTGGGCAGGTGCTGGTTCGGGCTGGCCGAGTTCGGCCGCGCCATGGTCCATTTCGAGCGTTCGCTGACCAATGCACGACTGCTCGGACACCGGGCCGACGAGGCAAGCGCTCTCCGCAGCATCGGCAACATCTTCCTGGGCGAGGGTGATGCAGCCAAGGCACTCAACTACCATGAGGAGGCGCTGGCCATTGACCGCACAATCGGCGACCGGCAGGGCGTGGCGGGCCAACTCGGCATCATCGGCAACATCTACCGCGACAAGGATGAGCCGCTCAAGGCGCTTGGCTATCACGAGCAGGCGCTCGGCATTCACCGACGAATCGGTGACAACCACGGCGTGGCCGCAGACCTGAACAACATCGCCAACATCTATCGCGACAAAGGCGAACCCGACGCGGCACTCAGGTACCACCAGGAGGCGCTGGCTATCAACCGCGAAGCCGGGTACCAGCGCGGAGTGGCCATGAACCTCAACAACATCGCCAACATCTATCGCGACAAGGGCGAGACCGACAAGGCTCTCGCGCACCACCAGGAGGCGCTCGCCTTCAACCGCGAAGCCGGGTACCAGCGCGGAGTGGTTCTGGCCCTGGGCAACATCGGCAACATCTTCCGCGACAAAGGCGAACCCGACGAGGCTCTCAAGCACCACCAGGAGGCGCTCGCGGTCAGCCGCAAGATCGGGTATCGGCAGGGCGTCACCATCGCCCTGGGCAACATCGGCAACATCCACCGCGACAGGGACGAATACGACCAGGCGCTCAAGCGCCACCAGGAAGCCCTGGCAATCAGCCGCGAGATCGGGTATCGGCAGGGCGAGGCGGTGGCCCTGGGCAACACCGGCAACACCTTTGCGCACAAAGGGCAGCACGACGAGGCGATGAAGCACCTGCTCAAGGCCATGGTGCAGTTCGAGGGCATGGGTGCGCGTCGCGAGACCTCAACCACCAGGCAGAACGTCGCCAGCATCTGCCACCACGTGTCGCGCAAGCGCTTCATCGAGCTGCTGCTCGAAGCCGGACTCCAGCAGCAGAAGGCGAAAGAACTGGCAGACCAGATCCGGCAGTCTGCTAAAGCCAAGAAGTAGAGCCCGTTCGCACTCCACGCCCGACAGGCTCCAGCCGGCCCGGCTGTCAGCAGGACTCAGACCTGGATTGTACCGCCTGCTACCTCTGAACTACAACCTTCTGGCCCGCTGTCCGCAATCCGCCTACCGCCAAACACTGACTGTCATGTCACCCGGCCTTTCTCAAGGTCATTTCCCCTGAGCGAGCGAATGGTGAAATCTCTCCGCGTTCCCTCTCCCCTTGTGGGCTTGGGGAAGCCGGGCGGAACGCCCGAGGGACAGGGTGAGAGCGTGCCCTGCCTGCAGCCCGCTGACCGCTGGCTAGTGCTCGCTCGCTCGATCACTTGGTCACCGGGTCACTGAGTCACTTCTGAATGACCACCTTCCGCACCCTCGGCCCCTCGGACCCTTGGCTCCTCGGATCCACTCCAATGAAGTACACTCCGGGCGCGACGTGACGGATGTCGTTCAGTCCTGCTTCCAGGTCCATAACCCTGCGTCCGGAGATGTCGAAGAAGGACGCCGGTTCAATGCCAGGCAGTCTCAGTGCCCCGCGAACCAAGGTCGGCATCATCATCCGGCCTGACCGAGGCTTTCCTGCCCGGCCGCGAAGCCCGACCGTGGGCGAGAGCCCGACAACCGCGACGTCCAACTGGGTGGAGAGCCCAAACATGTAGCCAGCGGTGTAGATGTTCCCGTCGGTTCCTGCGACGATTGCCCTTCCGGAGTTCACATCACCCGCACGCGGGCAGCGACAGACCCAGCGTTCGTTCCCGGACAGGTCGGTACTCACGACCGTGAACTCGGTGTAGGTGTGGTGGGTGGTCAGGCCTGTTGCGTACAGGTTCTGGTCCGTGCCGCAGGCAATGTCGTAGCTGCTGCCATAGAACTCCCGGTAGGTCCAGCGTTCGGTGCCCGCGGTGTCCAGGCTCAGGATTTCGAAGTCGCGGACCACGCTGCCGCCGGTGTCATGGGTGATGTACCCGGCAGCATAGAGCTGCTGGTCCGGGCCCCACATGATGTGCTCGATGACGTCGTCCTTCGGCCCGGCCTGGCGGTACACCCAGCGTTCGGTCCCTGAGTCGGTCAGCCCGATGACGACGATGTCGTACCAGAGCGTATCACCGCCCCAGCTCTCGCCGGCCGCGTAGACGTTACCGTCCGGGTCAAAGGTCAGGGTCCGGGCGCCGTCGTGGTAGTCGCCCGGGCCGTTGTAGCGATAGATCCAGCGCTCACGCGCGCTGTCCGGGGTCAGGCTGATGACCGTGAAATCCCAGGTCAGGGGCGAGGTCATACCCACCACATAGAGGTTGCCGTCCGGGCCCCAGCCCAGTTCCAGGCCGTGGTCAGGCTGACTGTCCTGGTCGCCGAACCGGTACACCCAGCGTTCGTTTCCCGCGGTGTCCAGGCTGATGACCGACAGGTCCATGCCGCTCGTGTTCCGGTCCTGGACCCAGCCGGTCACGTACAGGTTGCCGTCCCCGCCGTAGATGATGTCGTACGCCTCGTCGTGGTCATCGCGCCAGTCATACCGGTACACCCAGCGTTCGGTTCCGCTGGTGTCCAGACAGACAACGGTTATGTCGTACAGAGTCATGCTGTCCTCGCTGTACCCGGCCGCGTAGATGTACCCGTCCGACCCGCAGACGATGCCTCTGGCTTCGTCCGTGCGCTGCATCGGTCCGTCGTAGCGGTAGACCCAGCGTTCGTCGCCCTCGGTGTCCAGGGATATGACGGTGAAGTCCCAGGTGCGGCTGCTGGTGTCCAGACAACTGGCAGCGACATAGATGTTCCCGTCCGGGCCGTAGGCTATCTCGCCCGCGTTGTCGGTGCCGGGCGCTCCATAGGTGTACCGCCAAAGCTCCTGGCCGATGACAAGCAGGGGCAGGCCAAGGACCAGCGGCAGCAGTCTGAAGTCACGGATCACGCGTCCTCCTTTGGTCTTGAGGCCGGCGAGATGGTAGGACCCGAAGGGCGACTGTCAAGGGAACGCCCGTCCGGATGCCAACGGTGCCGGGCTTTGGATTGCGGCAGCATAGCTGCCGCTTTCCAGGCCCGCTTCTGTCTTGACCTCAGCCTGGACCCAAGCCCGGTTCTGTCTCACCATCAACCCGCGGGCTTGACACACCTGAGATTGATATCCGCTTCGGCCGGACGCCTAGCAACGAAGACGGAGGAGGCGCCAGGCTCCAGGGAGAAGCAGGGCGGCGCCGACCGCCTTGACCGCGTCGCCCGGCAGGAATGGCAGTAGTCCGGCGGCCAGGAGCCGATGAGCAGGCACGAAGCGGGCCAGTCCGGCCAGCCCGAACACGTAGATGAGCACATTGCCGGCGAGCATGAGGAGCAGAGTCGGGCCGACCCGCCGGTCCCAGCCCCGTTCGGACAAGAGCCCGGCAAGCGCGGCAGCCGGCAGGAAGCCGAGCAGGTATCCGCCCGTCGGCCCGAGCAGCCAGCCCAGCCCGGCTCCGCCCGCGGCGAACACCGGGAGCCCGGCAGCGCCCTGAAGCAGATACAGCAGGACGGTGAGGCTGCCCCGGCGGGCACCGAGCACGGCCCCGACAAGCAGCACGGCCATGGTCTGACCGGTCAGCGGTACTGGGCTGAACGGCAATGGCACGGTGAGTCGGGCACTCAGGGCGATGAAGAGCGACCCACCGACAACAAGTCCGGAATCGTAGAAAGCAGTCCAACGGCGCCCGGTGGGTCGGAGAACCTCAGCGTACGTCATGTAGAAATTCTGAGACAATCCCCGCATCTCCGGCCTTTCACCAGGCCTGTTTCCTGCGTCGGCCGGCCTTCTTCGGTCGCAGGTGACGGTGGGTGAGTTTCTCCAGCTGCTCGATGAAGTCAATGCTCCCGAGCGGTCGGCCGGTCCTCGTGCTGACGCGCAGTCGTTCCTCTACCAGCGTATCTGCACGCTCCTGCAGCCAGGCTGCCCAGTCCGCCATCCCGGCCCGCTCGACCACCCCGGTCGGGTCTGACAGCAGCCCGTCGCCCCGCAGCCCGGCATGCGCAGCCGCACTGCTCCAGGGGTACTCTTCCGCCCTTGCCACCAACTTTGCCCGCACCGGGTTCTGCTCGACATACCGGATCGCCGCCAGAGCGTGCGCGTCGTCCATCGGGCACGAGAGGAACCGCCCCTGCCAGAGCCGGCCGGACAGCTTCTGCGTCCAGTTCACGTGCTGGGCATAGCGCAGGTGCACCGGCCTCAATACCGTGCCCAGGACGTACGCCTCAGGCGGCACCGCCACCAGGTGCACGTGGTCGGTCATCAGGCAGTAGGCGACGATCCCGAGCCCACGCCCGGCAGAGTAGCGGCCAAGCAGCTCCAGGTAGTGCTGCCGGTCTTTCTCGCTGAAGAAGACCGGCTCCTGACGATTGCCGCGCTGGGTGACATGATGCGGCACGCCCGCGACGACCACCCGCGCAATCCTCGGCATGCACCAGGCTAAGAACCGGAAGGGCTGAAGTCAACCAGGAAGATGGGAAGACACCTGGGAAAGGCCCTCTTTCAGGAACAGGTCTGGGGACATGATAGGAGACTATTGACGTTTGGGAGGGGTCTGCGTAGGCAGAAGCCAGGACCGAAGGGGCCGCGGAAACACAAGAACCGTCCGAAGGAGACACAATCCTTCCCTATGTC
>CP070680.1:1039961-1042896 GCA_020352555.1 Caldifarciminota bacterium
GTACGGCACTGCCTCCAAGAGCAAGCACGAGGTCGTGTCCGCGTTCGGGGCTACGCCGATCGACTACCGCACCGAAGACTTCGTCGAGCGCATCCGCAGCCTCACCGGAGACGGTGTCGATGCCGTGTTCGACCCGGTCGGCGGCGCCGGACAGCTCTGGCGTTCGTACCGGGCCTTGCGCAAGGGCGGTCGGCTGGTCTGGTTCGGCGTGGCCGCCACGTCCCGAAGCGGGATCATGGTCATTCCCGCAAGCCTGCTGACCCGGCTGCTGCTCTCACTCATCCCGGACGGACGGCGAGCGCCCCTGACCCCGAATGTTGGGGTGTTCGCGAGCAAGAACAACGCCTGGTACCGCTCCACTCTGACCGAGCTTTTCGATTCGCTGGCAGCGGGCAGAATCAGGCCGGTGGTAGCGGCGCGCATCCCGCTGGTCGAGGCCGCCCGGGCCCACGAATCGCTCGAACGCGGCGAATGCGCCGGCAAGCTGGTTCTCGTTCCCGGGGACTGAACCGAGCGAAGGAGCATGAAGGCGGCGGTCTGCACGAGGTACGGATCTCCGGATGTCCTCCAGCTCAGAGAGATAGACAGGCCGGTGCCCAGGGGGGACGAGGCACTGGTCAGGATTCACGCGGCGTCGCTGAACGCGGTCGACCACGAAACTCTGAGGGGCGTATTCCTGGTTCGCATGACGTCGCCGTTCCGTCCGCCCCACAGGGTACTCGGTACCGACATCGCCGGGCAGGTGGAGGCGGTCGGCAGCAGTGCGAGGCACTTCCGGCCGGGTGATACGGTGTGGGCCGGCCTGTCCGAGCACGGCTGGGGCGCGCTCGCTGAGTACGTGTGCGTAACGGAAGACGCGCTTAGGCCGAAACCGGCAGGGATGACGTTCGAGGAGGCGGCTGCCTATCCCCAGGCGGCCATCTTGGCCCTGCAGAACCTTCAGGGCACCGGGGAACCGCCGTCCACTCCGATTCTCCTGGACAAGGGGCCGATTGAGCCCGGGCAGAGAGTCCTGATAAACGGCGCGGGAGGCGGTGTCGGCACGTTCGCGGTCCAGCTTGCCAAGCATCTCGGGGCTGAAGTGACCGGAGTGGATGCTGCCGGGAAGCTGGACATGCTGCGTTCGATCGGAGCCGACCATGTCATCGACTACGCCGAAGAGGATTTCACGCGGAACGGGAGGAGCTACGATCTGATTGTCGACGTCGTGGCGCGACGTCCGATATCGGCCTACAAGCGGTCGCTCAGTCCGAACGGCGTCTGCGTGCTGGTCGGGGGCACTGCGGCCGCAATCTTCCAGGCCGTCCTGCTCGGCAGCCTGACTTCGAGGAGGGGCGGCAAGAGACTGGGGGTCGTGATGTGGAAGCCGAACAGGCGGGAAGATCTGGACTTGCTGTCGAGGCTGTTCGAGGCGGGCAAGGTCAGGCCGGTAATCGACCGGACTTGCCTTCTGGAGGAGGTTCGGGAGGCGCTCGGGTATCTTGAAGAAGGCCGTGCTCTGGGTAAGGTAGTCATCACCATGACTCATCCCAGCGAGACAGGCCGAACAGCAGACTTTTCATGAAGGCCGTCGTTCAGACCGGCTACGGTTCGCCGGATGTCCTCGAACTGAGGGAAATCGACAGACCGGTGCCGGGCGGAGGTGATATACTGGTCCGGGTGCAAGCGGCGTCACTGCACGCGGGCGACTACTTCGGGTTGAGAGGCTCGCCGTTTGCAGCGCGCATGACTATCGGGCTTTTCAGGCCCAGGGCGAACTACATCCCGGGGCTGGATGCGGCCGGGACCGTCGAGACGGTTGGCCGCAACGTCACACGCTTGCGCCCCGGCGACGAGGTCTTCGGTTCTGTCAGCGGCGCCTGCGCTGAGTACGCGTGTGCCGCAGAGGACAGTCTCGTGCCCAAGCCAGTCAATGTCACCTTTGAGCAGGCCGCCGCCTCACCTACTTCCGGGCTGACCGCCCTGCTGGGTGTTCGAGACGCTGGAAAGGTGCAGCCGGGACAGAAGGTCCTGATAAACGGCGCATCCGGAGGAGTCGGGACGTTCGCCGTGCAAATCGCCAAGGCGCTCGGGGCCGAGGTGACCGGCGTGTGCAGCACCGCGAACGTGGATACGGTGCGCTCGATTGGTGCAGAACATGTCGTCGACTACACCAAAGAGGACTTCGCGCAGGGCGACAAGCGCTACGACCTCATCCTCGACAACATCGCGAGCCGTTCCTTCTCGGACCTCAGGCGGGTGCTCACTCCCAGGGGAAGGGTAATCCCGAACAGCGGCCACGGCGGCATGCGCTACGTGGTGAAGGCGTTCCTGCTCTCGGTGTTCGTGCGCCAGCAGGGCAGCATGTTCGTCTCGTTGCCCAAGCACGCGGACCTGGTCGTCCTGCGCGAGCTCATGGAATCAGGGAGAGTCACGCCGGTTGTCGACCGGACCTATCCGCTGGAGGAAGTCCCCGAGGCATTCCGGTATCTACTGCAGGGACACGCAAGGGGGAAGGTCGTCATCACAGTGGGCGGCAACGGCGACTCCGACACGCAGGACCGGTCCGCGGAGGCATAGATGATAACCCGAACATCGCTCACAGTGCTCCTAGCTCTCCTCGCTCTGGCTGCGTACAGGGCGCATACAGGACGCCACCCATAGTTCGGATTCCAGGACGTATCAAGGCCAGCGGGAGAGAAGCGGAGCAACACGCCATTGCCTGACTGCTGACTGACCTTTCGACACTGGCGGGCGAAGCCCGCAGGTCAAGGTTGAGGCTGAGGTCGAGACAGAAGCAGGCCGAGAAAGCGGCAGCGGAGCCTGCCCCGAGCCCGCGTCCAGAAGAGATTGCCACGGCCGCAGACGGCCTCGCAATGACGCGGGCGTGGGGGCTGCCGCAGTCCAGAGAGGTCAAAGCGGCAGCTGTGCTGCCGCAGTCCAAAGAGGTCAACAC
>CP070680.1:1042996-1044234 GCA_020352555.1 Caldifarciminota bacterium
ACGGGTGATCCAGAAGCTGGGGATGCAGAAAGAAGGCTTCTCTCGTCATGCCGCCTACCGTGCAGGGCGGTGGCACGACCTGATCAACTACGCCATCCTCGAGACCGATCCCCGGCCCTGATGGCGGTCCGCGCAATCCTCATTGACCTCGACGACACCCTTGTTCCGGACCAGGCGGCAGCGGACGACGCCATCCGTGCCGCCGCCGAACTGGCGCAGGCCATGCATGACATCGACCCTGAAGCCCTGCGTGCTTCCCTGCGCAGACGCTGCCGGGAGCTGTGGCTCAGCCATCCTGTCATCGCCCGGTACGAGAACTTCTACGTCAGCTCGTGGGAAGGGCTCACTTCAGAGTTCGCGACCGAACCCGAGGAATCACGCCAGCTAAGGGACTGGGTTCCTGACTACCGGCGCCAGTCCTGGGCCAACGCGCTCGCCGACTTCGGCGTCTCTGACCCGGCCCTGGTTCAGGCTCTGGTCGACAGGCTGCAGCTCGAACGCACCGAGCGCTACATCCCGTACCCTGACGTCGAGCCTGTGCTCCAGGGACTCAAGGACCGCTATTCCCTGGTCATCGTGTCCAACGGCACGCTTGACACCCAGCAGCGCAAGCTCGAATGCTCGGGCCTTGCAGGCTACTTCTCCGCGGTAGTCATCTCCGAGCCGCTTGGATTCCAGAAGCCTGACCCCGGAATCTACCAAGAGGCGCTCAAGGCTGCAGCAAGACCCGCATCCGAATGCGTCATGCTGGGCAACAGCCTGAGAAACGACGTCGGCGGTGCTCAGGGTGCAGGAATCAGGGCCGTCTGGCTCAACCGCAACCAGCCGGTCGAGAATCCCGACCCTCGTCCAGAGGCGGTCATCACCTCACTGTCCGAACTGCCTGCCGCAATCGCCCGCCTCGGCTGACTCCCCAGCCGTCCCTCCGGCCGATTCCCCAAGTCATGTCGACAGCTCAGCCGGAGGCAGGTGCAGATTCTCCGGCTCACTGTTTTTCTTCGTCATTTCGACCGATCGCTATCCCGTCATTTCGACCGACCGAAGGGAGTGGAGAAATCTCTCTGAGAGATGTCTCGACTCGCTTCGCTCCCTCGACATGACACTCCCTCCCCCTGCCCTTGATCCTCACCTTCATCCTCTCCCCGAGGGATCGTGGAGCCAAGCGGTCGGACACCCGCAGGGTCCTCTCCCTTGACGGGAGAGCGGTCGGTCCTCTGTCATGTCGATGCGGAGCGTGC
>CP070680.1:1044334-1061223 GCA_020352555.1 Caldifarciminota bacterium
CAGGAACCGAAAGGAACACGCCTATCAGCCATTGACAGGAGGCTTTTCACAGAAGCGTCCCCAGTGCCCCCCGGGGCGCGGTTACTTGCCGGCCTCGGGCTTGTCGCGGGCGACTGCGGTCGACGCCGCGACGACGTCCTGGTACAGATTCTCCGGGCAGAGGTCAATGTCGCCCGGCCAGGCGACCGTGTGGCTTTCCGGGTCGATAAAGACCCTCTGAAATTCGGCCGGGTCCTTCCAGGCGGCGAAAACACCCTTGCCCACCAGGGGGCCAAGGTCGACCTCGCCCTGGACTCCGTCCTCGAAACGCAGGTCGAGCCGGTATCCAGACAACGGCCGGGCTGAGATGATTCGATGCATCCTGACTCCTGTCACTTGAGGGGCGCGATCCGAGACAGTGGCTGGTGCCCGACTGCCTGCTCCCAAACCTGGCGCAACTCATCCCGGTGTAGCGACGCCCATTCGACGACCAAGCCTCGGACTCTCGGCGGCAGGCTACCCGACAGAAGCGTGAGCTCCTCGATTTCCACTTCGGCTTCGTGCTCGGCGTAGATGGCGTGGAAGTGCGGCGGCAGGTGTTCACGGTAGTACATGTAGATCGATATCCCAAAGAAGGCCGAAATCCTCGACATTGTCAAGGTAGGTTAGTGATGCCAGATGTGGAAGTCAAGCAGGCGTGCCAGAGAGCCTTCGGTCTGCTGCGGCAGATAGCATGGCCGGGTGACCGAGTCGCGGAGCAACAAGGATGAGGGACCGAGCGCGAAGGACCAATGCCCAATGACCAGGGGCGATGGACCGGAAACTGGGACCAAGCAGACATCCAGGCGCCGGTCAATTGACAGAAATCCAGAGTCGCCGCCACCCCCACGGGGAGATGCACTCCTGGGGCGGTCGGGGGATATCCTCGGGGATAGCCCCCGATTCCGGCTGAGACTCTGAGGACTATTCATTTGCGAGGACGTCCGAAAGAATGGCAAGAGCAAAGCGGGCAAGTGACAGGTGACCAAGGGAACGACAGGCAGACAGGGGTCAGTCTCGAACCTTGCTTGAGGCCATCCGGGCCGAAGTGTTCAACGTCTCGGCCCCGGCTGGTCCATGGATGGCCCCGCGGTCATGCGCAAACACACTCCCGGCGGGCACGTCTGCCCATGCCCGCCGGGCTGCTTGACAACCGGCTCTGGCCTGCCTTAGCATGTGGCGATGCTGTAACTGGGTCCGGTTGTCCTTGGCGCGACTGAAACCAAACCCCGACCTTCTTCGTCCGAGATGTGACGACAAGAGGTGTCCCGGGAGACCGCGGACCCAGAGAGGAGTTCTAGCTGTGAAGGCAAGCCTTCTTCCCGTCGCCATGGTGACCTTGCTGGCCATGGGCTGCGACATCTTCAACCCTCATCCGACCACTCGTTATGCGACGTCAGGACAGGCCCAGGATGTAGCTGCCAGGAACGACACGCTGTTCGTCGCACAGGGCGACTCCGGCCTGCTGTTTCTGGATATCTCAAACCCAAGATCACCTCGGCATCTCTCGCGCATAAACATGTTCAGCGAATGTCGATGCCTGGCGCTCGGGGCATCGGTAGTCTACGTCGGCCTTGAGGAGGACGCGTACGCCCTGAATCTGTCAGATGGAGGGGTGCATCGTGTTGAACCACAAGGAGACAGCCAGACTATTGCAGCGCTCCACGAGGAGCCCGGGCGGCTCTTCGTGGCAGCTGCCGACGGTATATCCCTGTTCGATGTCTCCAACCCAGGTGCGCCCATACCGTCAAGATTCATACCGGTGTCTGGCCACCCAACCGGGCTTGCCCGGCGCGACTCGCGGCTCTTTGTGTCGCTACGCGACTGGGGTGTGCGCGTGTTCAACATCCTGCCCGGTGATTCGTTCGTGCTCGACACCGTGCGTCTGGGCAAGCGCAATCGGGCCGAGGGAGTGACCGTGTCGGAGGGCGGTTACTGCATCATCTCGCAGGCTGATTCAGGCGTTGTCGTGTACTACTCACCGTCTGCTGATACTGTGGAATGGATAGGCGGTGGGGGCGGAAGCAACCTTGCGACGTATGCTGCCGCTGCGTCAGATGGAGTGGAGGAGGTCTCCATCTATACTGCGGATTCGTCCATGGTTACGATCCACAACATTGTCAACCGGCCGGAGAAGCGCTCCTTCTCGGGTGAAACCGGATTCGCGGACTTCGAGGGTTTCACTCGACGCATCTGCCGTGGAGGCAACGGCTATGTCTACACCGCATCGGGCGATGCGGGCGTCTACATTGTCCGAGAGTAGCGAGCCCACACTGCAGAGGGCAGGGTGGACGAGGCCATCACCGCCAGTTCGGGAAGCACAAAGACAGGCTGTCGTGAAACGCGCGAGTCGGTTGGGCGGCTTGTTGGAGGATGTGCTCTGTGCCGATTCCACCCTGGACAAAGCAGCCGGGCTGCTGTTGAGAAAGGGTGGAGGAATGCGGTTCCGGGGCATCACCTTGGCGCCGTGAACCGCCAGCTTCTATCCCGCGGTTCTCCTCACCATGGCCGTTGAGGCCCGCCTGCTCTGGACTCCGTGGCCGTTCCGCGCAGGGTTCTGCATTACCGATGACTGCGACGCCACGACACTCGACAGTCTTCGCGCGGTCTACGACTTTCTCCGCTCGGTCGGGTTGAGGACGACGCGTACGGTCTGGGCGTTTGAACCGGAGGAGCCCTGCGGCATCCCGGCCGCGCCGCCTTCCATCCTGCGTGGCGTGACACTCGCCGACCCGGCCCTGCTTGCCTATCACCGCGAACTCAAACGCGACGGCTTTGAGATCTGCCTGCATGGCGCGTCGGCCGGCAACAACCGCCGCGACCGCACGATTGCGGCACTCGACCTGATTGACCGCGAGTTCGGCGGTACGGAAATCTGGATCTGCCATGCCAAAAACGCCGACAACCCGTACTGGGAACACCGGGTCGCGCCCTACCGTTTGCTTCAAACCGCGCTTCGTCTCTATTCCCGGCATCGCTGCTCGGGCGAGGACCAGAACAGCCCGTACTACTGGGGAGATGTGTGCCGGGAGCGGATACGGCACGTCCGCCTGTTCCGGACCCGCAACCCGGACACCCTTTGCGAGAACCCCTCGATGCCCTATTTCGAGAGCTCGAAGCCTCTTGTCCGGGGCTGGTTCTCGGCCACCAAGCGCAGCTTCCGAGACTGCACGACCCCGCACGCACTCGGCCGGCTCAAACAGAGCAACGGCCTTACCGTACTGTACCAGTATCTCCATCGCTACCATGACCCAGAGACCGGCAAGGTCGAGCCCGGTTTCCGCGCGGACGCCGAGCGGCTGGCTGCAGACACCGGTATCTGGCAGGCGACCGTCTCAACCGTTATGGCACGGCTCCGTGCGCTTCAGGGCATATTCGTGCTCTGGCGCGGCAGCAGGGCGTGGCTGGTGAACACAAACCAGGAACCGGTCACTGGAGTGCAGGTCCTGCTGCCTGACCGCTGTGACTGTCGTGCGCCACGCGGAGCGGCCACCCGGTACGGACGCGTGCTTCGCGTTCACTCGCTCGCGTCTGATTCAGTTCTGCCGCTTGAGTTCGAGGTCCCGGTCAGGTTCCTCGGGCCGCGGTGCGCGCGGGTCGACGCTGCGGGACGGGCGAGCTTTGATTTCGGCCATGGATGCATGCACGCGAACGTCGGGAGGTCGCGCTGGGTCCTACCTGGCGGTGCGTGCGTCGGACCCAACAGGTCCCTGCTCTTGTTCAATCCCGGGCTTGAGGACATTCGGCCGATGTCCTGCGCCGGGAGTTCCGAACTGCTGCGGCTCTTCCTCGGGCAGATGCTGATTGTTCTCGACGAACACCTGAGCAAGGGCAGGAGTCTGCGCACCGAGCGGTTCCTCGGTGCGAAGACCATCAGGCTCGAAGACCACGCGGCCTGGTAGGGTTTGCTTTGGTTTTCACCTGTGGCCGGACCAGGACTGAGTTGTCCTGTTCAGTGATTCTCGCGGCCTAGACCGGCGAGTACCACTGGTCCTTTCCGCGCTTCTGTCTGAACCGGAACTGGCCGGACTCGGTCACAGTGTACCGAGCGAAGTCGTGGTCCATGTTCCCGGGTTCGAGTATGAAGGTCCCGCCCTGCTTCAGAAGTCGGCGGACTTCCCTTAGAACGGCGTTCCGGTCGCCGATGTCGTAGAACGCGTCAAGCAGGATGACCAGGTCTGCACAGGCATCGTGGAGACCTGTGTGGTACGTGTCGACCAGGATCGCCTCCACGTTGGCGAGTCCGGCACGCTTGACCTTGTCGTGAACCGTTGAGATCGCCAGCGGCTGGATGTCCACGGCGTAGACCTTGCCCGCAACACCCACCCGGCGCGCGATATCTATCGTGTATCTGCCCGGGCCACAGGCGTAGTCAACGACCGTCATGCCCGGCTCAAGCGGCAGGCGGGCCATGCGCTTCTCCGCGCTGGAGAAGAGGTCGACCACTCCGAACACCAGACACATTCTCCTGAATCTCCAGTCAGACCATTTCGGAAGCGGGGCTTCATCAAGCCTGCCCATGCCGCAGTGTAGACCGCGCCCAGCCATCCGTCAACCATAGTGGAAGGCGGTGCTTCCTGCACTTCCCACTCAGCAGTCAGGGGCGTTCGAGCCGCGGGCATGAAGCTTGCGGCCCGTCTGAGTTCAGTTTCCTAGTACAACCTCAGGTACTTGTCGAGTTCCCACTGAGTGACCTGGGTGCGGGCTTCTTCGCACTCGCGGCGCTTGGCCTCGAGGAAGGTGTCGAAGATGTTGGGGCCGAGCGCCTGCTTGAGGAGCTCGTCTTTCTCGAACTCGTCCAGCGCTTCCGACAAAGAGCCCGGGAGCATGTCGATGCCCAGGCTCTCGCGCTTCTCAGTGTCGTACAGGTAGAGGTTCTCCTCGACCGGGTCAGGCGGCTCCATCTTCTGCTTGATGCCTTCGAGACCGCATTTGAGCATCACAGCGAAAGCGAGGTAGGGGTTGCAGCTCGGGTCAGGGCAGCGCAGCTCGGCGCGGATGCTCTCGGTCTTGTCTGGGGAGAACTGCGGTATCCTTATCAGGGCCGAGCGGTTCCTGCGTCCCCAGGAAACGTAGACCGGCGCCTCGTAGCCAGGGACCAGCCGCTTGTAGGAGTTGACGAGCGGGGACAGAATCGCCGACATGGCCCGGGCATGGGCGAGCTGGCCGGCGATGAAGTGCTTGGCCAGTTTGGCCAGGCCGTGCTGTTCGTTCTCGTCGTAGAACGCGTTCTTGCCGGTCTCGGTGCTGAACAGGCTCTGGTTGGTGTGCATGCCCGAGCCGTTGATGCCGTAGACCGGCTTGGGCATGAAGGTGGCGAGCAGCTTGTGCCGGGCAGCTATGGTCTTGAGCGTGAGCTTGAAAGTGACGGTGTTGTCCGCGGTGCGCAGCGCGTAGTCGTAGCGGAAGTCGATTTCGTGCTGGCCGATTGCGACCTCGTGGTGGCTGGCTTCGACCTGCATGCCGAAGTCGTGGAGCGCGTTGACCATGTCCTTGCGGACCTCGTACGCCTCGTCGGTCGAGTAGTCGAAGTACCCGGCCTTGTCATGGGGAAGCGGCTCCGGGCCTTCCATCCGGAACAGGAAGAACTCGGCCTCGGGCGCGGTCACGTAGCGATAGCCCATGTCTTCGGCTTCCCTGAGGACGCGGATCAGGGCATAGCGGGGGTCGCCTTCGAACGGCTCGCCGTCCGGGCCGTGGACATTGCAGATGATGCGGGCGGTGGTGTTTTCGTCTCGCTCCCAGGGGATGACCGAGAAGGTCTCGAGCGCGGGCTTCAAGTACATGTCGCTTTCGGCGATGCGGGCGAACCCCTCGACCGAGGAGCCGTCGAACCAGATGCCGCTCTTGATGTGCCCGGGGAGCTGGTCCGGGGGGATGGTTACGCTCTTGACCATTCCCCAGATGTCGACGAACTGGAGCGTGATGAAACGGATGTTGTGCTCGCGGACGCGCTCCATGATTTCCTCAGGCCCAAGCGGTCTGGTGGCGCTCGGCATTGCGTTCCTCCGGTTGGTTTGCCGCATGACTAGTCTGCCTATGCCGGGCCAGGGCTCCCGGCCGCGCACAAGATACACCGGAGGCGGTTTGCGTCAATGGGAGCGGTTTGAGATACCCCGGTTGACAAGCAGAGCGTTTCGGGCAATCTTGAGCCGTGAAGCACATCGAAGGTATGATCAGCGACAACAACGTCGAGTTCCTGGACCTGAAGTATCCGGACATTGCGGGACGGCTGAGGCACGTGACTCTGCCGATTTCGAGCCTGGAGCATGCCCAGAGCAACGGCGTGGGGTTTGACAGCTCTTCGATTGCCGGATTCAGGTCGGTCGAAGCAGGTGACATGGTGCTCAAGCCTGACCTGGACACCGCGTTCGTGGACCCCTTTGCCAAGCGGCCGACGCTATCGTGTTTCGCCTCGATCCACGACCCGGGCACCGGGAACGTCTACGAGCGGGACCCGCGGGCGATACTGGGCAAGGCGGCAAGCCTGCTCAAGGCAGAAACAGGAGCGGACGAGGTGATGGTGCGGCCGGAGTACGAGTTCTACCTGTTCAACAGCGCCGAGTTCTTCACCACCGAGACCGCTGCCCAGTACCGGATATTGACCGACGAGCTGAGCTTTGACGACCACACCGGTCTTTCGCTGCACAAGGGGCCGGCGTACCACGTGTCGCCGCCGTTCGACCGGAGTTCTGATTTCCGTTCCGAGCTGGCATCTCTGATGATGGGCTGCGGGGTGCCGGTGAAGTACCACCACCACGAAGGCGGCCGCTATTCTCAGGTCGAGGTCGAGCCGACCTTTCTGCCCGCGCTCAGGGCTGCGGACGGTGTGATGCTGTCCAAGTACCTGGCGCGGAACCTGGCGTTCCAGATGGACAAGAGCGTGACTTTCATGCCCAAGCCGATACACGGCGAGCCGGGCTCGGGCATGCACCTGCACGTGTATTTGGACAAGGCCGGAGTGTCGGTACTGGGAGAAGAAGGGAGCGAGACCGGGCTGTCGCGCATTGCCCGCCTTTTCATCGGCGGGATACTGGCGCACGCACCGAGCCTGTGCGCTTTCACCAACCCGAGCACGAACTCGTACCGCAGGTTGACACCGGGCTTCGAGGCACCGACTCTGGTGTTCTTCTCGTTCGGGAACCGGACCGCTGCGATCCGGATTCCGGGTTACATAACTTCAAACAAGGAGATGGCGCTCGAGTACCGGATACCAGACGGGTCGAGCAACCCGTACCTGGCTATCTCGGCGGTGCTGCTGGCCGGGCTGGACGGGATACGCAAGGAGCTGGACCCTGGTCTGCCGTTCCAGGGCGGACTGAAGCAAGCCAGGCGTATGTACGGGCGCAGGGCTTTGCCCAGGGTCCTGGGAGAAGCGCTGAAAGCGATGAAGCGGGACAGCGGGTTTCTCAAGCAGGGCGGGACTTTCCCAGAAGGGCTGCTGGATTTCTGGAACTCGTACAAGCTGGCCGAGGCCGAGGCGGTGCTCCTGCGGCCGCACCCGTGGGAGTTCAATCTCTACTATGGCTGTTGAGCTGGGTCCGGCCGGGACTTTCGACAAGCTGCTGAAGCTGGCCCGGGAAAAGGGCCCGCGGCGATGCGTGGTCGCGTGCGCCGAGGACGCGGCGACGCTCGAAGGCCTGGCCGAGGCCGAGAAGGAAGGCATTGTCCACGGCATCCTGTACGGCGACGAAGACCGGATCAGGGAGATATCGGGCAGTCTGAAGGTCAGGCTCGGACAGTTCGAGATCCACGGTACTTCTTCGTCCGAACAGGCGGTCAGGGCTGCGGTCAAGGACGTGGCCGAGAACGGCGACTTCCTGATGAAAGGCCAGGTCGAGACCGCGCTGTTCCTGCACGGGGTCCTGGACGAGGAGCTGGGGCTGAGGGGAGAGAGGATTCTGAGCCACGTCGCGTACCTGGAACTGCCGAGCTATCACAAGACCCTGGCGATCACCGACGGCGGGATCAACGCGGTACTTGACCTGGAGCGGAAGACCGACATCGTGCGCAACGCCATCGAGCTGTCGCACTTCCTCGGCAACCCGAGGCCCAAGGTCGCGCTGCTTTCCGCGGTCGAGAAGATCAAGCTCAAGATGGCCGAGACTCTTGACTGGGCCGTGATCACCCGGATGGCAGAGCAGGGCGAGTTCGGGGAAGCGCTGGTCGAGGGGCCTTTGGCAGTGGACGTGGCGCTTTCGTCCGAGGCGTCGCGGATCAAGAAAGTGGCGAGCGAAGTGTCGGGCGACGTCGACATCCTGGTGGTGCCGACCATGGCGACAGGCAACGTCCTGGCCAAGGGGCTGCAGTACCTGGGCGGGGCCAAGGCCTGCGGCATCATCGTCGGCGCACGCAGGCCGATCGTGATGCTGTCCAGGGCCGACACTCCCGAAACCAAGCTCTACTCGATGGCGATGGGAAGCCTGGTTTCCCTGAAATGAGGTGTAAGCGATGAAGCAAGCAGTCCAGACCGACGGCGCGCCGAAGCCGATCGGACCCTACAGCCAGGCGGTGAAGTACGGAGACCTGGTGTTCACGTCCGGCCAGATACCGGTTGACCCTGGGACCGGCAAGATGGTCGAAGGCGATATCCAGGCCCAGACCGAGCAGGTGTTCAGGAACCTGGAAGCCGTGCTCCAGGCTGCGGGCACAAGCCTGCAGAACGCGGTCAAGGTCACGGTGTTTCTGGCCGACATGGCGGATTTCACCAAGGTCAACGAGGTTTATGCCCGGCAGTTCGAAGAGCCGTTCCCTGCCCGGTCGTCCGTGGTATCGGCACTTCCTGCCCGGGCAAGGCTTGAGATTGAAGTGGTTGCCGGCAGCTAGCCTGCTGCTGGCAGCTTCTGCCTTCGCGTCAGGGCCTGGGCAGACCGACTCACTCCTTTTCCGGGTCAGGGATTTCTGCTACCGGCAGCAGTACGCCGAGGCCGCAGACATGCTCAATAGCCTGGCCAGGACCGACCCTGATGACCCGGGAGCATGGTTCTGGCGGGCGAGTCTGGTCCAGCTGCTGCTGTACGATTCCGGCAACCCGGCGCTTGCCGACTCGTTCTACCAGGCCAGCGACCGGGCTGCGGCAAAGTGCCGGGACCGGCTGAACCTGGACCCGGAAGACGCGCGTGCCCGCCTGTACCTTGGCATGACCGAGCTCAACCGGGCCAACTGCCTTTCCTGGGAAAGAAAGCGGCTGACCGCACTGTTGAAGATGCTCAGGGTCAGGTCTCATTTCGACCGGGCGCTTGAGAACGACCCGTGGTGCGACGGCGCGATGCTGGGGCTCGGCATCACCGAGTTCTTCAGGCTGACCGCAGACCGCTACCTGTTCGGTCTCGGGCTGTTCGGAGATCGGGAAAAGGCGTACCGGCTGTCCCAATCTGCCTACAGGGCAGACGGGCTGTTCAAGCCGATGGCTGCGTTCATGCTCGGGTTCTCGTACAAGGAAGACGGCGACTTCGCTTCTGCCATTGCGTGGTGCGATTCACTGCTGAGTTTCTACCCGGGCAACCGCTCGGGTATGAAACTGCTCAGGGACACCTACGTGAAAATGGGGGCCTTTGAGCAGGCGATCGAGATCGGCGCGAAGATAGACAGCAGCATCCGGGCGGTGTTTCCCGACAACTGGTACGGCATTTCCGAGAACTGGCTGAAGCTGAGCCGGGGCTGGCAGGGCCTGGGTCAGGCGGACAGCTCGAAGCATTACGCGGGCAGGTTGATAGCGCTCGGAGCCGAGAAGCAGGGCGTGCCGTGGCTAGACTGCTACGTGCGGGAGGCGAAGCAGATACTCAAGGAGATCGGCGACTGATGGACAGGGCCGTGGTCGTGGGGGTCGGCAACAGAATGAAGGGCGACGACGCGGTCGGTTGTCTTGTGGCCGACGAACTGACGGCGCCTGAGAAGGCTTTCCAGGCAAAGGTGTACGATGCCGGAACCGCACCCGAGAACTACATCGAACCGATAGTCGAACTGGACCCTGACCGTGTGCTGTTCATCGACGCCTGCGCGTTCGGCGGAGAGCCGGGCGAGTTCAGGCTGTTCGGGAGAGAGGAGATGGACCGGCTTGCGGCCGGGCTGGTGTCGACTCACACCCTGCCGCTGAGCATGACAGCTGCTCTGCTCGGGCAGCAGACAAAGGCAACCATTCAACTGCTCGGGATACAACCGCAGTCCTTGGAGTTCGATGCCGGGCTGTCCGAGCCGGTCAGCAGGGCCATGCCTGGAATCGTCGAGTTTGTGAAGGTCTGGGTCGCGGGCTAGCGAACAAGGCCGGCACCTTGTTCTGACCCTGCCAGTCTCAGTTCAGGACCGGGCCGCGTCAACCTACCACTTGGTCCGGTCCAGGCTCCGATACTGCACCGCTTCGGTGATGTGGGGTGAGTCGATGATGTCCGACCCCTCCAGGTCGGCGATGGTCCGTGCGACCTTGAGAATCCGGTGAAAGGCCCGGGCCGAGAGCCCGAGCCGTTCGATCGCGGTCCTGAGGAACGCGTCGCTCTGGTCCGAAATGCCGCAGAACTTCTTGATGTCGCGCGGGCCCATCTGGGCGTTGGCGAACACCGAGGAGCGCACCGCGGCGAACCGCTCGTGCTGGACCCGGCGTGCGCGTGCGACGCGGCCGGCGACAGCGGACGAAGATTCGCCCGAGCGCTTGTCCGACATCTCTTTGTACTTGAGCGACGGCACTTCGACGTGGAGGTCGATACGGTCGAGCAAGGGTCCTGATATCCGGCTGCGGTACTTCCTGATCCGGTCGGGCGTGCAGGAGCAGGTGTGTTTGGGGTCGCCGAAAAAGCCGCACGGGCATGGGTTCATGGCGCAGATGAGCATGAAGCGTGCCGGGAAGGTCAGGGTGGTCTTGGCCCGGCCGATGGTGACTTCTCCGTCTTCGATCGGCTGGCGCATGGATTCGAGTACCTCACGCTTGAATTCCGGCATCTCGTCCAGGAACAGCACGCCGTTGTGCGCCAGCGAAACCTCGCCCGGACGCGGGAAGGTGCCGCCGCCGATCATCCCGGCCTCCGAGATGTTGTGGTGCGGTGCGCGGAACGGGCGGACCGCGACCAGCGGACGTTTCTGGGAAAGCGTTCCGGTCACCGAGTGGATCCGGGTGGATTCGAGCGATTCGGGCAGGGTGAGCGGCGGCAGGATGGTGGCAAGCCGGCGGGCCAGCATGGTCTTGCCCGAACCGGGCGGTCCGACCATCAGGACGTTGTGCCCTCCTGCGGCCGACACTTCGAGCGCACGCTTGGCGTGCTCGTGTCCCTGGACCTCGTTGAGGTCGACCTGGTGAACCGCGGCCTGGGCAAACATCCGGTGCACGTCGACCGTGGTCGGCTGGAGCCTGAGCTCGCCTTTGAGGAAAGACGCGACCTCGATCAGAGAAACCAGACCGTAGACCGGCAGGCCTTCGACCATCGCTGCTTCGGTCGCGTTCTCCTTGGGTACGATCAGTCCGGCGAGCCCGGCCTGTCTGGCGGCCAGGGCCATTGACACCGCGCCGCGCACCGGGCGCAGGCTGCCGTCGAGCGACAGCTCGCCCAGCAAGCCGATGTCGTGCGAAGCGCGGGGCGGCAGGGCGCCGAACGCGGTCAGGATTCCGACCGCGACCGGCAGGTCGAAAGCCGCGCCTTCTTTGCGGATGTCGGCAGGCGCAAGGTTGACCGTTATCTTCCTGTTCGGGAAGGCGAATCCGGAGTTCTTGGTCGCGGCCTGGACCCGGTGCTGGGATTCCTTGACCGCTGCGTCGGGCAGGCCGACGATGGTGAACACCGGCAGCCCGTGCGAGATGTCGGCTTCGACCGAGACGATGAAGGCGTCGACCCCGAAGACCGAGAGGGACTTGACCAGCGACAGCATCAGAATGCGCCCGCGATGTGCTCGACCTCGGGCGGGTCGCAGTCCAGCCTCACGCTGACAACGTCGAACCGGACCGGCCGGTCTTCGAGGCGGCGGGCGGCAAGGAACTCCTGGGCAAGGCTTCTGAGCTTCTTCTGCTTGCGCTGCCCGACCGCAAGCAAAGGGTGGCCGAAAGCGTCCGAAGTCCTGGCTTTCACCTCGACAAACACGACCGTGTCGCGGTCCTGGCAGATGAGGTCGACCTCGCCCAGCCGTGTGCGGTGGTTTCTGGCAAGGACACGCATCCCCTTGCTGCGCAGAGCCTTGCGGGCGAGGTCTTCGCCTTTGCTGCCGACAGCAGAGCGGTTCACGAGAGGACGCAGTCACGAACCGGGCCGAAAGTCTGCCGGTGCACGGGTGAAGGCCCGTTGCTTCTGAGCGCGAGGACATGGGCCCTGGTGGGATAGCCTTTGTGTCTGGCAAACCCGTATCCAGGGTACCGCTGACCAAGACGCTCCATGATGAAATCGCGGTGGACCTTGGCCAGTATCGACGCGCAGGCGATCGAGATGCTCTTGCGGTCCCCACCGGTCACACCCCGGCATCCGACCATGAGACCGGGAATCGCCCGGCCGTCGACCAGCACCAGTTCGGGAATCGGTTCCAGGCGGGAAACCGCACGTCGCATGGCGCGGAAAGTGGCCTGCAGGATATTGACGTTGTCGATGACAGAATGGGTGGAAAGGCAGACCGACCAGGAACGGGCCCGGTCCTTGATTGTCATGCTGAGCTCCTGCCTGCGGCGCGGGCTCAGCTTCTTGGAGTCTTCCACCCCGTCGATCTCGTCTCCGGGCTCGAGCAGTACCGCGGCCGCGACCACCGGGCCGGCCAAGGCACCCCTTCCCGCTTCGTCCACCCCGCAGAAGACGGTGCTATTCTTCCACAGCTGCCGGTCGAGCCTTGGGTTCAACCTTTCTTTCTTTCAGCTGGGCGCCCCGACCTTTGCGGCCGCGCAGGTAGTAGAGCTTTGAACGGCGGACCTTGGAGTGCCGCTTCACCTGGACGCTGGTGATGACCGGAGACCGGAACGGGAAGATCCGCTCGATGCCGTAGCCGCGGCTGACCTTGCGGACGGTGAACGACTTGTTCTCGCCAGCACCCCTGAGTCTGATTACGGTTCCTTCAAAGGTCTGGGTGCGTTCCTTGTCGCCTTCCCTGATCCTGAGGTTGACCGCCACGACATCGCCCGGCTGCAGGGCCGGGATTTCGGGCGTCTCGTGCTTGGTCCTCTTCTCTTCAGTGGCTTTCTTCTTGGCCATTGGACAACTCCTCTTTGATATGGAGCATCAGGAACTCACGTTCGGACTCGGACAATACCTCGTTCTGCAGAAGTTCGGGGCGGCGACGGGCGGTGAGCAGCAGGCTCTGCCTCCGGCGCCATTTCTCGACAGCGGCGTGGTCGCCCGAGACCAGGACCTCGGGAACCGGCATGCCGCGGAACACCCGGGGCCGGGTGTACCAGGGCGCATCGAGCAGGTTGCGGCCGGGTGCGAACGAATCGGTGCTGACCGACTCCTCGTGCTCGACGACCCCGGGCAGCAGCCGGGCGAACGCGTCGACGATGACCACGGCGGCAGGTTCGCCGCCGGCAGTGACGAAATCGCCGATTGAAACCTCTTCGTCCACCAGCCCGGCCCGGACCCGCTCGTCGACGTCCTTGTACCGGCCGCAGACCAGGATCAGATGCCGGGTCTGGCTGTATCGCTGGGCCAGTTGCTGGTTGAACCGGCGGCCCCGGGCCGAAAGCAGCACCACGTGAGCACCTTCGGTCTGCACGCTCTCGACCGCCCTGAACAAAGGCTCGGGCTTGAGCACCATCCCGGCACCGCCGCCGAACGGATAGTCGTCGACAGTGCGGTGGGCGTCGTCGGTGAAGTCCCTGGGGTTCACCAGGTCAATCGACAGGGAGTTCTTTTCCCGGGCGATGCGGGTCGGGCCGCAGTCGAACGGGCCGGTGAAATACTCGGGAAACAGGGATATGATATGAACCTGCACTGCCATCAAGGGAGAAGTATCTGTTGCTAGACGGCCTTGTCCGAACCAGCCGGGTCCTACTCGAGGATCTCCAGCTGCGCGCGCTTGCCGATCTTCATCGCCGCGGCGGTGATGATGGCCCGGATGGCCTTGGCTGTCCGGCCTTCTTTGCCGATCACCTTGCCCAGGTCGCCTTGTCCTACTCGCAGTTCGTAGATCAAAGTCTTCTCGCCCGCGATCTCCTTGACTTCGACCGAGTCGGGATTGTCCACGAGGGCTTGTGCGATGTAGACGATGAGCTCTTTCATCCTATCCTCCTGTGTCCGATTCCGGATGTTCGTCTGTCGGTGTGTGATCAGAATCAGCAGCAGGCGCCGGTTCGGGTTCGTCGGCAGCATCGGCGGCGACCGCCATCTCGGCCGGTGCCTCGATATCGTCGGCCTTCTCGGCCGCTATTTCGGGCACGTCCGGAATCAGCACCGCGGCCTCGGCTGCCCGGGCGGCCATGCCGGCAACCGACGAGGACGATTCCCGTTCCTTCTCGTAGCGCCTGATAAGCTTGTCAACGGTGTTCGAGGGCTGGGCGCCCTTGGATATCCAGTGCTTAACCCGTTCCAGGTCGAGTTTGAGCAGCTTGGTGCGCGGGTCGTAGTGGCCAAGCGACTCGAGGTAGCGGCCGTCGCGCGAGCGGCTTTTCTCGATGGCGACGACCCGGTACGACGGCCGGTGGCGCATTCCGATTTTCTTAAGCCGTATTCTAACCAAGTATTCTCCTTTATAGGTGGGTTACCATAGCGGGTCAATCGATAATGTCAATAGCGGGCCGGGGCGCAAGCCGGCTTGACTGGATTCTGCTGTTCATATATATTCATACGATGCTCTGTGCCAAAGCGGCGGCTCCGGCAGCGCAGGGGGGCGGGAACGACCCGGGCATGCCGGGCCGGACCAGGCCGGCAGGAGAGGAGGCCCGATGAGAGAATCGGCCCTGCGCAAGGAGACCGGGGAGAGGCAGTCCCGGCATGCCGCACGGATGACCGAATGGCAGGAAGCGGTCCGGGGTCTGGCCCGGCGCGCCGAAGACCTGGCCCAGCCCGGGCTTTCTTTCGTCCGCACCTCGTTCTACGACAGCCTCAAGGCCGAACGCAACCAGTCGGTCAGCGGCCGGCGCGGGACCGGCAAGACCCACCTTTTCCGGAGCCTCTACGACGAGTACGCCACCCATTTCAAGGAGCACCGGGTCGTGCCGGTGCACTTGAGCGGCACGGTACTGCGCCAGTCGGTCAAGGTCATGGTCTCGCACCCGCCTGCGGTCGGTTTCGTGCTCTACGCCGAGTTCGTCCGGGAGCTTGCGCGCCTTGTCTGCGACTACATCTGCCGCGAGCGCGAGCCGAGGCTACCTGACGACGCGCTGGGCAGGGAACGCCGGGACAACGTGCGCCGGGCCCGGCTCGTGGCGCGCGAGCTGCACCAGGCGCTGGCCGCGGGCAAGCTGGTGTATCTGCCCGGCGCCGACCAGTCGGACGAGACGCTGACTGTCACCGAGTCGGCGGAAAGGATCGGCGGCCGCTCGGCAGTGGCTGACCCGGCCTGCCTGGGCTGGGACATCAGCGCCGGAGTGCCGACGATCGAGTACAAGGAGCTCAGGGCCATCGTGCCGTCGGTCATCAAGGGCAGGCTGGTCATCACCGCGGTGCAGGTTGTGGCCCTGGTGAGGAGCGTCCTCGACCTGCTGGGCCAAGCTTCACTGGTCGTGCTGTTCGATGACTGGTCAGAGGTGGACGGCGATATCGAGATCCAGCCCTATCTGGCAGAGATGCTGCGCCGGGCGTTCGGCCCTGACTCCAGGGTACGGATGAAGTTCGCGTGCGTGCCGGCCAGGACCCGGTTCTCGACCTTTGTCAGCGGCGACGCACCGTCCAGGATCGGGTTCGAGGAGAACGAGGACATCTTCCACGACATCGACCTGGATTCGTCGACCTTCACCGACAACGACCTCAGGCAGTCGCTCTTGTTCCACGCGCTGCTGCTCAAGGAGCACGTCGGCTCGGCGGTCGAGTGGGTGCGTGAAATGGACTACCGGGAGTTCGAACGGCTGCTGTGCTCAGAGCTGTTCGAGGGCGTCGAGGTTTTTGCCGAGCTGTGCCGGGCTTCGGCCGGAGTGCCGCGGGACTTCCTCGCCCTGCTGCGGGAAAGCATCCGGGCCCAGCAGTTCTCCAAGTCCGACAGCATCGGGTTCAGGCACGTCCGGTTCGCGGCGTCCGAGTTCTACGGGGTCAAGCGCCGGAGCCTGGACCCAGAAGGGTTCGAGCTGCTGGTCCTGGACCGCATCTACCGTGAGCTGGTGGTGCCCAAGCGCAGCCGGCTTTTCCTGGTCCCTGAGCGGATGGCGGCACGGTCGGACATCAACCTGCTCTGGACCGAGCGGCTCATCCACCGGCTGCCCTGGCGCTACTACGATGCGGACGCCCTGTCCAGAAGCCAGTACTTTGTCATCGACTACGGATGCTGCGCCGACCAGCCCTCAGAAGCCGCGCCGGGCGGCGAACTGGGAGGGAGCAGGGCTCTGCTCTCGGAATTCCGTCCCGGCGAATGGTTCACCGAGTTGCGCGAGCCGGTGCGCAGCATGTCGTTCCCGAGGCTGACCGAATGGGCAGAGGAGTGCATCGCCGGAATCGGCAGACCCGAAGACAGCCCGGTCCGGCCCGCAGAACTGACCCTCAAACCAGAGCTGTTCCAGCCCTGATTCCGGGCTGCTGGCAACCATGACCGACCTGATTCCGTCAGAATTCTAACCGTCCGGTGAAGTCGTCCTGGCCGGGCGCAGTATCGAAAAGGAGGTCTGATGAACCTGACCACAGTGCTGGTCGCCCTGCTGCTGCTGGCCGGCAGCTCGTTTCCGGCTCTGGCCGAGGAAGCCGAGGAGAAGAAGGCGGAGGTGAAGAGAGTCTCGGTTTGCGTTGAAGAAGACGAGGGCTGCGGGAACAAATGCATCATCAAGGTCCAGC
>CP070680.1:1061323-1077578 GCA_020352555.1 Caldifarciminota bacterium
CCGTCCTGCCGTGTCGAAACCAACCGCGGCCGCCAGCGCAGAACTGTCAAGACATACGCCGCTTTCCGGATCCGAGTCGCGGTAGTACAGCCAATCAATAGTGTCGAAAACGACGTTCGAGTAGAGCGCAGCCCATCTGCCTCCGGGCTCCAGGCCCATCACCGCCGACCCGATGTAGTTCTCAAAGCCCATCACCAGCAGCTGCCCGCCGCCGGGGTAGAAGATGTGCAGGTCGTCCCTGGAATTCGGCTCCATCCGCCACCTCCGGTACAGACCGCTGGCGCGGCCCAGCGTGTCGTACGCGAATCCATATGCTCCGAAGTACGCGCCTGGTGTTCCGACGACGGCCCACACCGTATCCAGACGCCAGGAATCCTGCGTGCGGCTGGCAAGCAGGAGCGCGCTGAGCAGCAGCGTGTCGTCGCGCAAGACATAGAGAATTCCGGGACAGCCCTCGGGACCCATGCCGAGACGAGGGGTGCCGCCGTCAGTACACCAGGGCAGGGTCTCGTGCTGCCACCCGGTGTCGGTCCGCATAGCGTAGCAGAGCCTGGCCGAATCCGAAGGGACGTACGCGATGCCCATCGTCCCGTCCGGGCCGATACAGAAGTCCGACCGGCCGGGGCATCCGGTGCTCTCGTAGTGCCAGGTGCTGTCCTTCCACGCCAGCCTGATTAGCCCGACTGCGCCGTACCCGAGGATAGTCCTGCCGTCCGGATGCCGGCACACGGTCACGCGCCCGGTTGACATGGTATCCACCTGCTCGAACTCCCAGAGCTGCGCCGTCACCACACCTACAGCCAGCATTGTCAGGAACAAGGTGCTGCCTTTCTGCATGGACTCTCCCTACCTCTGAATCACTACCTTGCGGACGGAGACAGCTGACCGCCAGCCGCTCTCCGCTGACCGCGACGATGCGGAGCCCGCCGTCGGACGGCAGAAGTACACCCCCGGCGCAACGTGCCGGATGTCGTTCTCCCCTGGCTCCAGGTCCATCACACGTCGACCGGTGATGTCGATGAGGTCTGCCGCGCGCCTATGCGGGACGTGCAGCTGACGCCGGGCCACGGTTGCCGCGGAACACCTTCGACTCGCAACCGGCTCTCGCCGCGCAACGATGCCCAAGAAGGGAGTCTGTTCCCCCCATATTCGTCGGGAGTTGGCGGGTCTGCCGTTGACTTCCCGCGCGAACCCTGAGTAGACCACCATCACCTGCTCACCGGAACCGTGAGCCAGCGACGGGGTGTACTGGGATCCGTACTGGTCTGACACAAGGAAGGTATCCGACACAGCCCCTGCGGGACTGACTCTGACACCAACCAGGTCACGCTCACGTCCAGGCCAGGCGTCCTCCTGCCATGCAACCACGTACTCTGTGCCGTCAAAACAGACGCTTGGCGAATGGCCCCATTCCAGATTGGTGAGTGCAATCGGTGTCGTGTCTACAAGGCAGCCGGCGGAGTCTATCCGGGAGCCCACTGGCCCAGACCGGCCGCCAGGGTCCCACACCACAAGCCAGCTGCTACCGTCCGAAGCCACCCCCAGGTTCCTTCGCGCCCAGCTGCCGGAAACTGGGCCGACTCTGACAGGCTCGCCCAGGACCTGACCTTCGCCAGTCACCCGTGACGCCCACACTGCGGTGTCCTCAAGGACGAAACGCAGCCATGTGATCAGGCAGTGCCTTCCGTTGTACCCAACCGCCGGGTAGGGCGAGCTGCTCGCCGTTGGCCATGTATCGAGCAAGAACGTATCCATCAACGTCCCGGACTGACCCACGGGCCTACATACAACCGAGTTGTCCTCATGCCAGACAACCATGAACGTGCTGTCGACGAAGCAGAGTTCCTGATGGCGGGCCCAGCGGCCGCCAGCGGAGAGCCTTATGCCTTGAGGGTCCAAGACAGCTCCGTCTCGTCGTATCCGGCCAGCGTAGACCTCAGTTCTGCTCGTGTCTCTGAGGTCTGCCCAAACTGCGAGGTAGCACGATGTTCCTCCTGCAGCACGGGGGGAGGCGATGAATCCGGCTGCACTGCAGACCACAAACGGACGAGGGTCGAGAACAGAGCCGGAACCGTTCACTCTGGCACCCCAAACCTGGGCCGTATCATAGCCTGCGAGCCATTCAGTCCATACCGCGAGGTAGTCCGTACCGTCGGATGCGACGCAGGGATCTTGCTGCCAGCCGCTTTGCCCCGAGATCAGGTACCCACTGGCGAGGACGTTCCCTCCGCTGTCAACACGAGCGCCCGCGATGTGGTCCTCTACTTGGAAGTCCCTCCACACGATGCAGGCTTCGTAGTCTGCGGACGAAACTGCCGGGGAGTAGTCCCCTTCGTAGTCGGTGGCAATCGGTATCCCGCCTTGGTCAAGCACTTGGCCGTGTGGGGTCACACGAGAGCAGTAGATATCGCTGTAAGGGGAAGAACCCCGGAAGTCCTCCCAGGCGACTACGTAGCTGCTGCCACAGAATTCTACAGGCGTACCTCCATATGCCTCGCCGTGTCGAGTGACAGGGATCCCCATGCTGTCGAGGAGCTCACCGGCCGATGTAACCCGTGCGCAGTAGACATTGTTGCGCTGCCGGTGGTCTATCCATGTCACGAGGTAGTCAGACCCGTCTGTCGCAACACGTGGGTAGTACGCACCCCACTCAAGCAAGGTGATTCGAGTAGGGATGGTGTCAATGACCCTACCGGCGGAGTCAATCCTAGTTCCGAAACACTGGTGGTTGCCTCCGTACCAGACAATGAGTGTGTTCTGTCCATTGGACCCAACGTCGCCGATCGATGTGTCTCCCTGCGCAAGCTGGATGCTGACGGAATCCAGCAACTCCCCGGCTTGGCTGACCCTCGCGTAGTAGGCACCTGCCGGACGCTCCCCTCCAGCGTCTGTGTTGGCCCTCCAACCCACCACCCAGTTGGCCCCATCGAAGCAGACCCTAGGATAGCTGCACCAGTAGTTCCGTTCGTCGTTGACGATGAAACCGTCCGGATCCAGAACCTGCCCTGCAGAGCTGACCCTGGCGCAGTGCACGTTCGAGTGGTAGGAGGGAACTCCACGTTCGTCGTGCCACACAACCAGAAACCCGGAGTCACCCGCTGCTACATCTACCGGTCGCCCTGTGTGGGCATCATAGCACACCTCGATGCCTGCGGAGTCCAGCAGAACACCTGCGGGGGTGATTCGGGCGCAGTACACTCTGCCCGGATAGTCCCTGGAATCCCGCCACACAGCCAGGTAGCAGTTCCCGTCGTAGGCCAAGCTCGGGTAGGCCTGGTCCTTGCATGCTTTCCGGAACGACCACGTTGTGTCGAGAACGAAGGTACCTGGATCACCAAACCCCACCGCCACACCTACAACCACGATTGTCAGGAGAAGGATAGGACTGCGTCTGGACATGGCCCCTCCCTACCGCTGAATCACAATCTTCCTGACCGCCATCCGCCTACCGCTCTCCGCTGACCGCAGGAAGTACACTCCCGGCGCGAGATGCCGAACGTCGTTCTGCCCCGGCTCCAGGTCCATCACTCTCCGGCCTGAGATGTCGAGCAGCTCTGCCCGCATCCTTCCAGGCAGGCTGAGCACGTGCCGGACCAGTGACCGAACCGCGGGAACCGGCTTTGAAGCGTGTTCATGTCCTGACTCCTCGATACCGACATGGCCCGGGCGCTGGACCACGATCGGATTCCTGGTTACAGGCCCCTGGCCGCGCTGGGCGAATCCGGCCACCTGGTCGACCATGTACATCACCCACGGGAATCCCATCGTCACCGTGTCTGTCGGGCTCAGGTCGATGACCGACGGGAACCGGTGCGACACGTTGCCGCCGGCCGTCAACTGAACCGTCTGCCACGTCGCGCCGCTGTCGGTCGAGCGCGCTGTGAAGATGTCGGCCCTGAGCAGTCCGGTCCCTGGGTCGTAGTTCGAGGAATCGAACTGCTCCCAGGCAGCGTACAGCTCCCCGCCCTCTCCCTCGCCGATGCTTGGCCTGCAGGCATAGAGCGCGTTGAAGCCTACCAGACCCTGGAGATTGCCGGGTGCGCATTCGGCCCGGTGGATACGGTCCCAGGTATCCGGTTTCCAGTGCCATATCTCGGCAGGGATGATGAAGTTGCTGTCTCTGAGGAACGGCGCCACCGCAGCCACGATGTGCAGCTCGTCATTCCGGTCAAAGAACGGAAACAGAGACGAGATGTGGAACGAAGGCAGCGTGTCGCCCGAAAACGCCGGGGGCCAGTCCAATTGGGCCGGCGTGCCCCACGTCTTTCCACCGTCGGTCGAAATGCGGTAGAAGCCCGGGTGCTGGTGGTAGCCAGCGCGCGAATACACCCAGGTCACGCACACCTTGTCGCTGACCTTGGACCCCGCGATGTTCTGGTCAGGGTACTCGGCGTTCGGGACAGGTGGGTAGATGGCGACCGGTTCTGTCCAGTTGCACCAGGTCGAGCACCGGGTGCAGAAGTTGTCCTCGGCGAAGGGGTACTCCATGCAGTGGACGTGCATCCGGCCGGCAGAATCGACCGCAAGCGCAGGGTAGGAGTATCCCTCCAACTCAGGCGACCCGGAGCAGTACTCGAATATCCCGGCGCCCGGCGCCGTGTCGCGTGCAACGTCGATCCGGAGCGGGTACCCGAGATGGCCGGACACCACCGCCACTCCGGAACCTGGGTCTGCATCCAGACCGCCGTACCCGCTCCGCTCCGCGAACACGCTGATGCCCGACAGCATGAAGTTCGTATCTATCCGGTTCCATTCGCGGGTGGAGAAGTCGTAGAAGTTGTAGCGCATGTTACGGTCCGGATGGCTGGTGCTGGTCGAGGCCGAATACATCCACGCCACGTGGACCCCGTACTCGGGCGAGTTCACCAGCAAGCGGTAGATCGGTCCGTTCGTCTGCCAGTCATGGGTCGTGCCGCCGACCGTGTCGACCATCCCGACTTCGAGGACCGAACGCCTCGCTCCCACATCCACCGGCCCGCGCACAACCTGCTCGGCCCGGCTCGACGGTCTCTCCTGAGGCACGACATGGTAGGGCGTCAACACCGCGCCTGCGGACGCTGCCGATGTAGCGAACACGACTGCCACTGCGACTGCAAACTGCTTCACTGTTCCTCCTTACTTCTGAATCACAATCTTCCGAACCGCTGCCTCCTCTCCCCTCGCGGGAGAGGATCGAGGTGAGGGCGCAACGAAGTACACCCCCGGCGCAACATGCCGGATGTCGTTCTCCCCCGGCTCCAAGTCCATGACTCGTCGGCCTGTGGCATCAAGCAGGACCCAGCACCGCGGGTGTCCGGGCATGGTCTGTTGTTCGGAAACGAAAAGGACACTACGGACCGGATTGGGCGTCAACCACTGCGGGGACCGGCGGCGCACGGGTCCGGCTCCCAAGTCCGACTCACCGATACCTGGAACCGGCACGTCGGTCGTGAACTTGATCGCCCGGCCCGAACGTATTGGCGCAGCCGCGGCATGGTACTCACCGTCAAAGAGCGATGTCAGGCCGATGGTCCCAGTCCGGTCCTGCATTCCGACCGAGCTTGAGCGATACCAATTGGCCGTTCGGTACTGATACACGAACTCTGAATTCCCGTCGTCGGCAGCCATTGTCGAGTCGTGGAGCACAAGCTCGAAGGTCTCGAAGCGGTCCACAGGGGTCCGGTAATGCACAGAGTCCCACTCGACGACAAACAGGTGGCGCCCAGGGTCGTAGTGGTACAGCACCCCACCTCCGAACGCGGGATAGAGGTCGTCCCAGTTCACGGCCAGGATCGGTGGAGACAAGGTCACACTCGGCAGCCTGCGGTTCGACCAACCGGCATAGGACGTCGAACCTGGCGCAGCCCAGCCGTTGCTGCACACCGAGATCATGCCGTACGGCTCGCCGTAGTAGACGAACGGTCCGAATCCAGAAGGCAGCGGAACCTGTACCGTCTGGTTGTCTCCAAGTTCCAGCCGAGTGCCGACGCCACGGAGTTCGACCCAGTCGTATTCGGGATGTTCGGGGTAGACCGAGTCGACATCGTCATAGGCCCAGTAGTCAGGCGGGGTTCGCGGTCCGTCAGGGATCGGAGCGAATTGGTCAATCCTACCGACCGTGATCGTGAAGGGAATGGTTCGGCTGTAGCCCGTGGCGGTCACGTGGAGTGTGCAGGACACTTCGGTTTCAGGCAGTATCAGCCCTGTCGTCACACCAAACGGGTCCTCGGCATTGCTGCCGTACCCCAGCATTTCTATCATCCCGATGAGTCCAATCGAGTCGGTCACGATGAGACGGGGGTGTCCGGATCTGAGTACAACCCTGGTGTTCGCGGCCTTGCAGTGACCGTTGTTGCGCAGGAAGACAGTCAGCATCACCGACTCGAACGGGTCCAGCCGTCCGTTGCAGTTGCCGTTCGAGTCGTTGACCGCGAAGCTCCGGAACTCCAGGTCCGGAGCTCCTACGAGCAGGTCGAATTCAGAAACCCATTCCGCGCCGGTGGTATCCCGGCACGTCAGGCAGAACCTGGTCGTGTGGCCGTCCGGGCACCCGGAGAGGACCTCCATTCGGAATCCGATTGCAGCCAGAGCCGAGTCTCGGCCGGGTATCGTCCCAAAACTGGCGACCGAATCGGTGACCGAGACGAGGGTGTCGGACGACGCAATGCGGCCGACGACACCTCGCGCCACTGAATCGCCGTAGTTCAGCACCCACATCGGAAGAGTCACTTTTTCCCCGGGTCCGGCGCTGCCGTCGCCGTTCCCGCCTGGCGGCGAGTCGTTGACAGAGTGGCGCAGATAGCTCACGAACGGCGCGCCGACCACACCGACCCGACACGTACCCTCGTGTGGCCTCAGGTTCATCCCGCTGGCCACGACGTTCATGACGCCCGGATGAGTAGGGTCGATGGACAGAACAGCTCGCCCTGCCGTGTCTGTCGTGTCGACCTCGTACACAGCCGAGTCCTTCGATACACAAACGAGCACGCCAGACACCGGCTGCCCGGAAACCGAAACCCGGACTTCGAAATCCCGCGGTCCGATCAGGACCATGGAGTCGCAGCCGACTTCAGCGTGCCGCGGCTTTCCGGTCCAGACGTTCAGCTCAGGGTCGCCGAGCAGCGCCCATTCCTCGTAGTGGTTCTGAGAGTGGTGGATCGAATCCACCCAGAAGCGCGCACGCAGAGTCGCCGGCCCTATTCGTTGCACGTTTTCGGAGAAGAGGGCGGAGAAAAAACCGCGGTAGGCCGAGCTCCTGATATGGGACACGTGCATGTAACCTCGAGTGGTGCCGAAGAACGCAACCGCCCCGCACAAACTCTCGGGCGTTCCGCAGCGCAGCGACATGTCGCCGAGCATTTCCTCGCCGTAGGCCAAGGTCACCGTGAGGCAGGTTGCCGACACCACCACCGGCGTCTGTGCGTAGTTGGTCCAGTCGGTGAAGTCTGGCCGGAAACCGCTGAACGGAGGATTCCAGAAGCCGGCCGCGACCCCTCGGTAGGTCAGGAAGGCCCGCCCGTCGTTGAGGGCAGCGACCGCGTGCTCGTACGTGTGGCCGTGCCAGTTGCACAGACTCTCGGCGTGCGTGTATCCGGCATCGAGCCATAGTTCACGCGCGAATCTGGAATCCGGTTGGTAGTACGGATTCTGGCTCGACCCGTCCTCATTCGAGATCGTCGTCCCCTTGAGATACCAGGCCGTGTCGGTCCCAGGATAGCGCTCGTAGCGCAGAGTCCTGACCACCATCGTGCTGCACTCGCTCGTGTTCTCTGCGGGAAAACGCCCGACCGGGATTTCCATCAGGTAGTCGCCTGTCATGTTTCCATAGTAGCTGTCGTTGTCTTGTTCATACCCCGTCAGATCGGAAGGGCTGCACGCGAGCAAGAGGTACTCTGGCGGCACCGGCCAGGTGTTCCAGGCGTTGCGGACATATCCCAGGACATCCTCTGGTTCAGACCCTGTCACCGAGAGCGGCACAATCCTGGCCTGCATGCCCTTGAGGGTCTTCCACTCGGCCAGCGGCTGGAGCACGCCGACCAACGAGTCTGCTGCGACTATCAGGTACCGGGCCCCATCCTGCTGCTGACCCACCACTGCACCCACAACCACGATTGTCAGGAGAAGGATGGGACTGTGTTTCGTGATGGGAATCTCCTATTCCTGCAGACCCAGCAATTCGCCCTTCTTGTTGATGCAGCACCACCTGTTGCCTTCAAGCACGACCTGCGCGACCCCGCCCTTGAATTCGAACGCGTCATGTAGACTCGGGGGAATCCGCAGCTTTCCAGTCCGGTCGATATAGCCCCACACCCAGCGCCCGGTCGAGTCGTTGACTCTGACTGCTGCCAGCCCCTCCGAGAATGGCTTGGCCATGGACCACCTTTCGGCATACTGAGGCCTGGCATCGTGGTCCATGTGGAAACAACCTGCACTGTCCCTTACTACGGCAAGGCCCTCCCTGAAACATGCCAGGTCCAGGTCTCTAACTCGGTAAGGAGTCTGGAGTGCGAGGTTGCCGGTTCGGTCGATGTAGTCGGCAGCGAATCTGAGCCCGAATTCGTCAAGCCCAACGACCAGCGCCAACCCCTCCTGGAACGGCATATGGTACTGCCCGGGTCGAGGAGGAATGACCTCCTTGCCGGTGATGTCAACATAGCCCGACTCGGGGCCTTCTGGTGTGGAGCGTGACGCTGCAGCGAGTCCCTCCGAGAATGGACCAACGAATCCGGGAAGACTGAATAGCAGGTCCCCGGCTCTGTTCACGGCGTAGGTACTCCCAGAGACACAAGCGCAGCCTATTCCTTCTGAGAAGTCGAGGCACCGGGCGAACCAGCGGTCAGTGATATACTCTCCCGTCCTGTCGATGTACCGGGCCGGTCTCGTCATTCTGCTGCTGCCAACGCCGCCCGTCTTGTCCTGCCGAGACCCAAGGCGGAGCCGGTAGTTCCAGACAGCAGCTCTGCCTTCTGAGAATGGCTGACCGTGAGTCCACGCGCGGGATGGACCGATGCCCATACGGCCCTTCTCGTCGATGTAGCCGCCCCACTCACGCCCCGGGAGCGACACGAATGCCAGTCCTTCGCTGAACTCGGATGCGTACGGGAACTGCGGGTCAATGACCGTCTTACCGTGCCGGTCGATGTAGCCCCACCGCTTCTGAGAGTCACGGAACGGAAACAGACGTGGCGGACGTGCCCGACGAGTCGCACAACCAAAGACCAGCACAACCAGCATTGTCAGGAGAAGGATAGGACTGCGTCTGGGCATATTGCTTCCAGTCGAGTCAAGTGTAAGCCCGTTCCCGTCTCACGTCAATAGCTCTGGTGACAAAGCGGCCCAGAATACGACTCGGGATACGACTCAGGATACGGCTCTGGAAACGACTGGGAATGCGACTCGGGTTGCGGCCCAGATTGCGGCCGAGGTTGCGACTGGAGCTGCGGCTCAGGATGCGGCTGGGTTTGCGACTCGGGTTGCGGCCCTGGAAACGGCCCAGGCTACTGCCCAGGTTGCGGCAGGGAACACGGCCCGGCATTCGGCTCAGGATACGGCTGGGAATACGGACCGGTATTCGGCTCGGGGTACGGCTCGGACTACGGCCCAGAAAACGGCTCGGTATACCGCTCAGGAAACCGCCCAGGAAGCCGCCGGGGGGTGATGTCCTATACTTCCTGTAAATTCGGTGGACCGGTGAGTGGACTGTGAAGAGAGAAGGCGTAAGCTCCAGTAATAATCCAAACGCCGGATTTGCCGGCAGAAAGGAGACTTACGCCATGAAGAGAATAGCAGCGACAGAGCGGGTGCGCAAGGAAGTCGGCAGGCTGTTGAGAGGCGCTGAGCTGGAGGGCGATACGGCAGAGGAGTTTGCGAGTGAGTTCGTGCGGCTGGCGGTGCGCCGGCTGATCCAGGAGCTGCTCGAGGCTGAGCGGACCGACTTTCTGGGGCGTGAGCCTTGGGAGCGGAAGCCTGGGAGTCGTGGGCATCGCAACGGGTATGAGCCGGGCAAGCTGAAGACCGGGGAGGGCGAGATACCGATTGCGCTGCCGCAGGTGCGTGGGACGGATGCGCCGTTCCGCTCGGCACTGCGGGAGCGGCTGGGCGACCGGACCGAAGTGCTCAAGCGGCTGGTGGTGGAGGCTTATGCGCGGGGTCTGTCGACCCGGGACGTGGAGGAGGCGCTCAGGACGGCTACGGGAGGTGCGGTGCTGAGTCGTAGCGGGGTGAGCGAGGTGACGGAGGCGTTGTGGGCAGACTACCAGGAGTTTCAGCAGCGGAGTCTTGCTGAGTTCGAGGTGGTGAGTCTGATGCTGGACGGGCTCTGGCATACGTTGCGAGCCTGGGGCAAGAAGCGGGAGGCGGTGCTGTGTGCCTGGGGCATCTTGATTGACGGGCGGAAGGTGCTCTTGCACATGGTCTTGGGGAACAAGGAGAGCGAGGAGGACTGGCTGGGGATGGTGCGGAACATGGTTGAGCGTGGGCTGCAGGCGCCGCTGACGATTACGGCGGACGGTGCCAAGGGGCTTGTCAACGTGATCGAGCAGGTGTGGCCGAAGAGTCTGCGGATACGGTGCTGGGTGCACAAGATGCGCAACATCAAGGCGAAGCTGCCTTCGGAGGTGGCGAATGAGGTACTGGCAGAGGTGTATGCTATCCGTGATGCGGGGACGTACGAGCAGGGGCGGGAACAGGCTGCCGGGGTGATAGATCGGTACGAGTCGGTGTATCCGAGCATGACGGCCTGCTTGCGGGACGACCTGGCGGCGAGTCTGAACCACCTGAAGCTGCCTGCGCGGCTGCGGGTGCTGGTGCGGTCCTCGAATGGACTGGAGCGGGCGTTTGAGGAAGAGCGGCGGCGGTCGAAGATCATCCCGCGGTTCTTTGCGGAGAAGCCGTGTCTGAAGCTGATGTACGCGGTACTGGACCGTGTGAGTGGACGTTGGACGCGCATCCGCTTCACCGCCTCGGAACTTGAGCAGCTGCAGTCGCTGCGGGCCGCCATGGGCCTTGCGCCTTGGGAGCAGCGGTAGTACAGATGGAGCGACGCCTTCTCTCTGCAGCCCCAAATCACGACCAACGGAAGCCCGATTTTACAGGGAATCTATGACTTGACCTCCAGGGGATGGTCTGGTCCGGTGTTGCCCAAGGCGGACCATTCTGCCAACCTTGCCGCGCAAAGATGCAGCCCAGCCCTTGGGCGACTAGTGGCTGGTCTTGATTCCCCACCTCGCGGATGCAAGCAGACTGGCCGCTGAGTCTGCCCGCACAGCCGGTTGTTCAGCGTGTTCTGATGACGGAGAGCGGGGCTCGGCCTGCAGCCCGGATGAAGTAGACCCCGGCTTCGACCTCGTGGCCACGCTGGTCGCGACCGTCCCACTGTCCTCCGGTGCAACGCGCGACCAGGCGGCCGGAACGGTCATGGACCGTGAAGCCGTTGGCTGGGACCGGCCGGACTTCGAGACGGGTCCGGAACGGGTTCGGCCTTGCCTGCAGCCGGCCGGCGCGGACAAGCAGGCGGTCGAGCCGTTCGGACACGCCCAGGTACGGCGGGAGCAGGCCCCAGACACGCGACACGCCGCAGCTCCGGCCCAGCAGCGAGTCGGTCAGCGTGCTCCAGGTCAGCAACACCATGTCGCCCGGGCCAGGGCTGGCGTGGGGCGCGATGTCGGACGTTGAGGTCTGGACTAGGCGGGACTGCTCGGTGACTGTGCCGGAGCTGTCGACGCGGGCGAAGCACAGGCCGTAGCCCTGCTGCTGCCAGGCGAGGATGATGTCAGGGCCGGCGACAGCCGCGGCAAGTGAGTAGCGCCTCCGGTCCGGGTCCACCAGAGCGAGCCAGTCCGGGTCGAGCACGATGCCTTCGGAGCTGACGATTGCGCCGAGAATCGTATCGGCGCTACGGCTGAGCCAGAGCACTACGTAGTCCCGGCCGTTGTGCAGAACGGCCACGCCGCCCGCAACGGTCTGCGAGTCCAGGTAGATGGGCACGGGGTCGAGCACGGTGCCCCCGCGGTCCACCCGTGCGCACACCACGCGTCTGGCCTCGATCCAGGCGACGAGATAGTCGGTGCCGTCACTACCGATCGCGGGGAGCAGTGTGCGGTCTTCTGACCCGAGGTTGATGCGAATGCCCTGCGGGTCCAGCACCGCTCCGTCGGGCGTGACCCGGGCACCGTAGACCGAGCCGTCGAGGTCGGGTGCGTTCCAGACCGCAAGCCACTGGTTGTCACCAGAGCATACCCGAGGGCTCTGATGTCCCAGCGTGTCGGCGGTGACCGGGAATCCTACACTGTCAAGAACCGTGCCGTCCGGTTCGACGCGAGCAGCCCAGATCTGCCGGTCGTCCTGGCGGTCATCCTCCCACACGACCAGAAAACGGTCGCCGCAGGCGTCCAGGTCCGGCGCGACGGACTGCCACGGGTCGGCCCGGAGATTGAGTCGGGAGGTGTGCGGTGTGCCCGAGCTGTCGAGCAGGACCGCGCAGATGTCCTGGAGGCTGTAGTGCTCATCGAACCAGGTGACGAGCCAGTGCCTGCCGTTCCAGGCCGCGGCCGGACGTTTCTGGTCGCTGAGTTCGGCCGCCACGGCGGCCGGGGTCGGGTTGATGACCTGGCCGTCGGGCGACAGCCACGTGCCAAAGAGCGCGGTGTCCTGCCACACGATCAGCCAGTCGGCTCCGTCGTACACCGTGGCGTTGTACGACGAACCGTTCGGACAGACCATGATGGCTTCCGGGTCGAGCACAGCCCCGCCGGTCGTGACCCGCGTGGCCCAGATGCCGTCATACCCGTCGGAGCAGCGCTCCCAGGCGACGAGCCAGTTCGTGCCGTCAAAAGCCACCGAGGGGAAACGGTGGTACATCGCCCGGTCCGCGACCGTGATCCCGTCCGGGTCGAGCACGGTCCCGGCCGGGGTGACGCGCGCGGCGTAGACATCGAAGTCGGTGGTCCGGTAGTCCTGCCAGGCGATGAGGTGGTTGGTGCCGTCGAACCCGGCCGCAGGATACCACTGCGAGTACTGGGCGGTCGAGACCGCGATGCCGCTCGGGTCGAGGACCTCGCCGGCAGGAGTGACCCGCGCGCAGTAGATGTCGTAGTAGCCGCCCGCCCGCATGTCCTGCCACACGACAAGCCAGTTGGTACCGTCGAAGCTGACATCCGGGAAGTCCTGGCGGTCGGCTGCTGCCGAGATGACGATGTCGACAGTGTCGAGCACGGTGCCGTCGGGCATCACCCGGGCCGCGCGGATGTCGTCGTCAGACCAGGCGACCAGGAAGACCGAGCCGCTGTACCCGACCGCGGGGGCGGTTCCGGTGCCGTGGGACACCGCGAAGGGCACAGAATCGAGGAGCTCGCCGCCGGCGGTGATGCGGGCGGCACGGACGTTGTCGTGGTAGGTGCTGGCAACAAGGTAGAGCGAGTCGCAGGCCGCGACCGCGGGCGCGTTGCCTTCGCCCAGTTCCAAGGGTCCGACGTCGACGATGTGCCGGTCAGGCGAGACACGGGCCGCGAGCAGCGTATTCTCACTCTCCCACGCGACCAGGCAGTTGGAGGCGCCACGGGCCGCGGACGGGGAGCTGTGGAAGCCGCGGAGCGGCACCGGTACGAAGGAGGTGTCGGCAGGGAACGGGTGCTGGCCGTACAGGAGAGCGGCCGGCAGCAGGAGGAGCAGGACCAGGAGGCGCTTCATGCTACCTCCCACTGACCACGACCACACGGCAGGAGCGGTCCGAGCTGTCCCGGACCAGGTAGACGCCTGTCCGTACCGTCCGGCCCTGCAGGTCGCGCAGGTCCCAAGCCGGGTCGGTTCCTTTCAGTTTCCGGACCAGCACGCCGCAGAGGTCGTAGATACATGTCGGACCGGTGGTGCCGCTGATGCGGATGACGCCGCCCTGGAGTGCGATGCCGGGCAGGGCACGCAAGGGCCGGGCCAGGGGCGACGGCCCGGTTTCATCGACCGCGAGCAGCCGGTCGTAGATGCTGTCCGCCCAGTGGCAGCGCAGGGCCAGGTCGTTGGTGTCGCGGTCTTCCGGGGGTTGCTGCCATGCCCCGAACGGCGAGGCGATGAGCGCATAGCAGGCGGTCACCTGGGACCGAGCCGGGATGGTGAAGGGTCCGGACGACATCAGGAAGCGCTTGTCGGCGGGGTCCAGGTCGATCGAGTCAAAGGGGTCGTACACGCCAGTCCGGTAGTCGAAGCCGGCCATGGTCAGGTACTGCTCCCGGTCGGTCGTCGGGTCGATGTCGATGGTGAACTTCTTGACCGCAGAGAGCCCGAGACCCTGGGGCGCGGAGAGCAGCTTGAGGGCGACCGCGCCCGGGCAGCCCGAGTCCCACTGCTGTCTGGAGTTGCGGATTTCGTAGTTGTCGTAGTCGTAGGCAAAGGCGACGTTCTGGACCCGGATAGTGTCGCCTTCGATGGAGAACAGCCGGTCGAGGATCAGCCCGTACATGTCGTCGCCATGGGCGCCGATGTCCGGGTCGAAGACCGGGCCGAAGTAGACGCTGTCGAGGTCCGAGTCTCCGGGATTGACGAGGTCGTACTCCAGGAACACGATGTCCTCGGCGCGTGGCCGGTTCCAGCCGAACACGGTCAGGTAGACGTCGATGCCGATGGGCCGGCCGGGCTCGACGTGGTTCGCGGGTTCGGAGTCGCAGAAGCACATCCACATCGTCATCTCGCCGGTCGGCTCGGTCGGTGCCATCGGGAAACGGGTCCGGGAGGGCGGCCAGTCGCCCGGGTAGGTGTAGATGCGGTCGCGCGGGTTGCCGGTGCCCTGGCGCCAGTAGCGGACGAGGACGGGCGTGAACTCGGACCCGCCCGAGTTCGGGTTGTAGCCCATCGACACCAGGGTGTCCGGGCCGAGGCGCGCGCCCACCCATGGCCCTGCGCCGAACACGTACTTGTTGCGGTAGGGCTGAGGCCAGGAGCCGCCGGCCTCGCCTGTGCCGATGGTCGGGTCGAAGCCAAACCGGCCGTCGTTGATGAACGGGATGAGCCAATTGTTGACATCGAACCACTGCTGGTCGTGGATGGCGAGAACCAGTGCCGGCAGGCAGAGCGCAAGCAGGAGCTTTCTCACGGACCCTCCTTACGTCGCGGGTGCGACAGCGTTGCCACGAGACAGTCTCCTCGCGACCATTATGCACCGCGGCATCTAATTTGTCAAGAGGGGTCCAGCATGCGGGAGGAGTCGGAGACGGCTACGCCTGAGCCTGGAGCGGGGAGATAGGCGTCTCTGCCCTGCAGAACCGTAGGACCCGAGCCTGCGCCAGGGCCATCTCGGACGCGTGTCCGGCGGCGTGTCTGCCCATGCCTGCCGGGTTTCCTATTCTTTGAGCCCGGTGCGGGCCTGGGACTGGATGATCTGCTTCTGGGCGATGAAGAAGAGCAGGATGAGCGGGATGATGGCCATGGTTGTCGCGGCCATGAGCAAAGTGTAGTTGGTGCTCTGCTCGCGGGAGAAGTAGGCGAGCCCGACCTGCAAAGGACGGATGCTGTCCGAGTGGGTGACTATCAGTGGCCAGAAGAAGCTGTTCCAGGAGCCGATGACGTTGAACACCGTGATGGTGACGAGCGGAGGTTTGGACAGAGGCAGCACGACGCTGAGCAGAGTCCTGAACCGGCCGCAGCCGTCGATCCGGGCCGCGTCGAACAGGTCCTGAGGCAGCTGTTTGAAGTGCTGGCGCAGGAGGAAGATGCCGAAGATGTTGACGGTCCACGGCACGATCATCGCGAGATACGTGTCGATCCAGCCGAGCCGGAACAGGATCATGTAGGAGGGCACGAGGTAGACGGGCAGGGGTATCATCATCAGCGCGAGGAAGAGCATGAACAGGATTTCGCGGCCCGGGAACCTGAACCGGGCGAACGCGTAGGCGGCGAGCACGCCGGTGAGCAGCACTCCGGTCAGGGAGGCGAAGGTGATGAGCACGGTGTTAGCCATGTAGCGCCAGAGCGGTATCTGGCGGAACACCTCAAGGTAGTTGTCGAACTGGAACACTTTCGGTATCCAGGTGGGCGGGAACTGGAGCGCTTCCAGCGGGGTCTTGAGCGAAGTGGTCAGCATCCAGAAGAACGGCAGGACCATGGCGATGCCGCAGACGACTAGCAGCAGGTGGATGGGGAAGCTACGCAGACGCATTGCAGATTGAGGATTGAGGGCAGAGGAGAACGCGGGCCGGGCGGCAGCGGTCAGCGGATAGCAGGGCGGCAAGTGTCAAGTCGCAAGGACGAAGGACAAAGCAACGAGACAAGAGGAAAGGCGGAAACAGGCGGA
>CP070680.1:1077678-1081288 GCA_020352555.1 Caldifarciminota bacterium
TCGTGACGTACACCTTGTACGGTAGCCGGCCCTGCCGCGCGCAGCCCAAGAGCAGGAGCAAGAGGGCGAGGACTGCGCCGAGCCTGCTCATTCTCCTGCCACCTGCCCGACCGCGGCCTCCACCGCAGCATTGACTTCCTTGGCCAGCACGGCAAGCTCTGCGACCTCAGGGAAGAACCGGGCCAGCGCGGTCGGCCGCAGAAACCTGACGACCACCACGTCTCCTTCCTGCCAGAGCGCGACACTGCAGGGCAGCAGCGGCGCAATCCGGTTTCCGGTCGCGTCCAGCGCGTTCTTCGCATGGTGAGGGTTGCAGATGTCCATGATCCGCATCGGCGTGTTGAAGGGGACTCCTTTGGAATTCAACGTGGCGGTCACATCGTGGACGTGCAGAGTTCCGAACTTGTGCTGCTTGAGCACGTCTTCCAGCCGGTCCTGCACGTCGTCCACTCCGCCCTTTATCCTTGTCTCGAAGAAGTCACTCATCTCGTCCTCCTTGCTCACGGCCTTGCCTGCCCCGAGACCGGGAACGGGCGACCACCCACGTCACCAGCCCGGCCACACCGAGCAGCACAAGCCATATCAGAAATCCGAAAGCCATGTTCTTTCCTCATAATCCTGCATCGACACACGCTCGGCCCGGTTCCTTGAGACATCCATCAGCCAGAGGGTCAAGCACCCGGACCACTTTCGGGGCAACAAGTAATACCTCTTTTGTCTACTCCGCTCTCCTTTCTGCACCCTCGGTTCTTGGACCGTTGAGTGCTCTTCCAGGTGCCTGCCAGAGTCGAGCTCCACCCGTCGCTGGCGAAAAACAACCTGCCTCCCATTGACACGCACCGGAAGCCGGCTACAATTCCGGCCTGGTGCACAAGAAAATCGAGATGTCGGTCATCTTCGGCCTTGTTGTCGCGCTCGGTGCTGTCGCTGCCGGACTGGCCCACGTCCACGAAGCCTCGGTAGGCCAGGACCCCGCGCCGCATCTCGAGTGCGCTCCCGCAATAGGCGGATTCCCGCCTCTCGAACTCCCTGTCCAGGACTCTGCACAGTGGGAAGAGTACACGCCATCAGCCCACTGCGGACTGGGCAGCGGTCTGCACGACATCGACTCACACTAGCCCCGGACACCGCCTTCAGCCTGCAGCAGTGTAGTGCTCAGGCTTCAAGGCCCAAGACCGCCGTCCCGCAAACTTGCACAGCTGCCGGGCCACCGGGCTCGAGGCTCTGACCGCGGTCGGAGATTCTTCAGTCGCTTCGTTCCTTCGAGGATGACAGAATCCGCCCACTCGGTCACTTCCCCCTTGCGTACTTCGGCAGCTCCCTGGTCAGGCAGTGCTCCCACATCCGGCTAAACCAAAGCCGCGCTTCTTCCCACTTCTTGGTGCTGCGCCATCCGGTGTGGACCAGATGGACCTCGGTCCCGGTCGGAACCGGAATGAAGACCACGGTCACGTGGGTCAGCGGGTCTGCGCTGTTCATGAACCGTCGGTACTGCTTCGGCCCTTTCCACTCGAACGCCAGCAGCCGGTTCGGCTGGAACGCGGTTATCCGGCACCCGATCGTGCTGTCCACCTCAGGATGCCCGGGCGACCAGAACAGCTCATACCTGCCGCCCAGCTCAGGCTTCACCTTCGCCTTCACGGTCAGCCACTGCTCCAGATGCTCGTTCCGGGTGAAAAACCCGAACGCCCTGGCAGGACTGGTTCTCAGCCTCACCTTGTGATGCAGAATCCGATTCATCGTCAAGTCCTCCTTGTGTCCGGGTCCCCACCTACTTCGGGTAGTACGAACACTCGAGCAAGGGTATGAAATCGCCTTGCTCGGCCCTGGCACGGCCCGGCTTGTTCCCGACCTGTATCTCGACCTGCGCCAGCTCGTACTGCATGCTGGGCCACCAGGAACATTCGACCTTGACCACGTAGTTCCCGTGTCCGACCGGCTTGCCCTGCCAGTCGGTCAGGTCCCAGAAGTAGATGTGATGCCCGATGTCGATGGTCGCTGCGGTGACCGCATCGCAGCCTCTGTATTCGGATGCAGTGGCCCAGCGCGGCAGGTTCACCTGCTTGCCTCTCGCGTATCCACTGAAACCGGACACGTACACGGTCGCCACATATTCGCCCTTGCCGTCCTCTATCCAGACCGCAGTCTGGGGACCGAGTTCGTCCTGCAAACCGAGGACGAAGTCTATCGCCAACACCGGTTTCTCGTGTTCGGCCGGGTCAAACCGCTTGACCCGCGGGCTCATGGCCCGCAGCGCCGAACCTGCCGCTTCGGTCTTCCGGTGCTTGGACACGACCCGGATCCAGTAGCTGGTCGACTTGCGCCGGTAGGCGAGCCCGAGCAGATAGAGCGCCTCGGCCCTGGTTTCCTCGTCCGCGTCGCTCGCTGCCACCATCTCCAGGTCCTTGATCGCGGTTTCCAGCTTGCCTGAGAAGAAGGGCATGTGGATTCCGGCCGACCCGCGCCAGAACCTCAGGTCGAAGTCCTCGGGCGCGAGCTCGACCGCCCGGTCCAGGGCCCGCGTCAGCTCGAACACGTAGTTCGTGAGCAGGTCGGTATCCAGCGCAATCCGTTCGTCGTACCCGGTCGAGACCAGCTGCTGTATCGCCTGGGCCAGGAGCACGAACGCTTCGAGGTTGGACGAGTCCAGCGCGGTCGCTTTGCGCAGGGCATCGGCCGCGGCAGCAAAGTCTTCTTCGGCAATAGCTACGCGACCAAGCCTGACGAGCTCGTCAGAGTCCTCGGGCAGAGACTCTGTGGCAGACGGAGCGGCCCTGGCCCGCTCTTTGAGTTGCTCGAGTTCTGCCTGGGCCTGGGCCGTGGCTTCGGTGCCTGGTGCCAGTTCGAGAACCTTGTTCCACGCCTGCCGCGCAGCATCGTACTTCCTCTGCTTCTGATACCCGGTCCCGAGCAAGGACCATGCTTCCGCTTCCTTGTCCTTTTCCAACCCAAGCGGCTCCGAGCCGCCCACTCCGAGCAGAAGCTCCAGGTCTGCCACCGCTGTGCCCAGCTTGCCCATGAACTCCGGCATCCTTGTGCCCATCAGCCCACGGCAGTACCGGGCATCCGGGTCTAGCGGGTCCAGTTCCACGGCCCGGTCCAGGCTCTGGAACGACACACCGACCAGCCTGCCGGCTTCCTGGAAGTCCACCACCTGGCCGGCCTGCGCCCCGACGAAAAGCCCCAGGTAGGCATGCGCCTTGGCGCTGTTGGGATGCTCGGCGACCGCCCGCTCCATCACCGCGACCGCGCTGTCCGTCTTCTGCTGTCCGTGCCAGGCCCCGGCCTCCTGGATGTACTCGCCTACGCCCTTGGCCTGCGCCGCGCCGAGAATCAACACCGACAGCCCTGCGATTGTCCTAATCATGATTCCTCCCTGTGCTCTTGACCCGTCGCTTGGCTAGTACCGAAGCCCCCAGCCCTGCCCTGCAGGACTTCCTTCCCCACGCCACACTAGTAACCGAATCCGGCCGGCTGTCAACAGGCTCGTCAGCCGTCAGTGACTGACGGCATTGCGTCGCCGGCCTGCCCCGAGCGAAGTCGAGACATCTCTCAACCTCGGTCTGCGGCAGAAGACTGCCACGGCCCTGCGGGCCTCGCAGTGACGGAA
>CP070680.1:1081388-1117411 GCA_020352555.1 Caldifarciminota bacterium
AGGCAGGAGCTGACATGAAACCCAACCCTGAGTACAAACCCATCAAGGCCCCGAAAGGCGCCGAACTGTCGTGCAAGGGCTGGCACCAGGAAGCCGCCCTGCGCATGCTGATGAACAACCTCGACGAGGATGTCGGCGAGAACCCGCGCGAGCTCATCGTCTACGGCGGCACTGGCCGCGCTGCCAGGAACTGGGACTGCTACAAGGCCATTGTCCGCAGCCTGAGAGAGCTGGAGAACGACGAGACTCTGCTGGTACAGTCCGGCAAGCCGGTGGGCGTGTTCAAGACCTGGGCCCATGCACCGCGCGTGCTCATCGCCAACACCAACCTCGTCCCGCACTGGGCCACCAAGCCCTATTTCGACGAACTGGAACAGGCCGGGCTGATGATGTACGGCCAGATGACCGCAGGGTCCTGGATATACATCGGGACCCAGGGCATCCTGCAAGGGACATATGAGACATTCGTCGCTGCGGGCAGGAAGACCTTCGGCACCGGCGACCTCGCGGGTAGATTGATCGTGTCCGGCGGGCTCGGCGGGATGTCCGGCGCCCAGCCTTTGGCAGCGACAATGGCAGGCGGCAGCTATCTCGGCGCAGAAGTGGACCCGGCCCGGATCGAGAAGCGGATGAAGTCAGCAAAGCCGCGCTTTCTCGACGAGCGTATCGATGACCTGGACAAGGCCATCGAACGCGCGCTCGAAGCCAGAGACAAGAAACAGGCACTGTCCATCGGCTGGTGCGGCAACATCGTTGACCTGCTCAAGCGGCTGATCAACCGGGATATCACCCCTGACCTCCTGACCGACCAGACCTCTGCCCATGACGAGCTTCACGGCTATGTGCCGGTCGGCATGTCGTTCCCTGACGCGCTCGAACTTCGCCAGGCTGACCCTGAGGGCTATCGCAAGGCCGCGTACAGCACCATGGCCGAGCACGTTCGCCTGATGCTCAAACTCCAGGAGCGCGGGGCCACGACATTTGACTACGGCAACAACCTGCGCGGCAAGGCAATAGAAGGCGGGTTCCTGCGCGAGGACGAGATAATGACTCCCGGCGTCATCGGGTCCTGGAAATATCCCGGGTTCGTGCCCGCATATATCAGGCCTCTGTTTTGCGAAGGCAAAGGCCCATTCCGCTGGGCAGCGCTCTCGGGCGACCCCAAGGACATCGCAGAGACCGACAGCATCATCCTCGAGCTGTTCCCTGACGACGAGCCGCTCTGCAACTGGATACGCAAAGCCGGGGACCAGATACCGTTCCAGGGCGTGCCCTGCCGCATCTGCTGGCTTGGGTACGAAGCCAGGGACAAGGCCGGTCTCGCGTTCAACAAGGCGGTGCGCGAAGCACGGGTCAAAGGCCCGATCGTCATCGGCCGCGACCACCTGGACTGCGGCTCGGTCGCCTCGCCCAACCGGGAGACCGAGGCGATGAAAGACGGGTCTGACGCGATAGCCGACTGGCCTCTGCTCAATGCCATGCTCAACGTTGCCTCAGGCTCGTCCTGGGTCTCGATCCACCACGGCGGCGGAGTCGGCATCGGTTACTCGATTCACGCCGGACAGGTAATCGTCTGCGACGGCACCGAGGAGATGGACGAGAGGCTGAGCCGTGTGCTCGTCAACGACCCGGGAACCGGCATCTGCCGCCACGCTGACGCCGGATACCAGCAGGCTATCGACATCGCCCGGGCCAGGGGCGTCAAGATACCGATGATGCCCGGAGACTGATTGGCAAGGTTCGGACTCCTGGCCCTGGTTCTGCTGGCTTCGTGCAGCCAGGTAAAACGCCTGCACCGCGCCGATTTCCTGACCCCTGAAGACCGGCTCGACTATGCGGTCCTGGCCTCTTTGTCTGCCGAACACGCTGCCCAGTACCTGGCCCAGGGCTCAGGCCCGGCCCGTGCCGAGTACCTGGACTGGTTCTGGGACCAGTCGCCGTTCGCAGCAGGCCTGCCTGAGGAGAACGCGCGCCAGACCTATCACGAACGCGCGGTCAAAGCCCGCGAGTTCTTCGGCCAGACCGACCTGCTCGGCGACGACCGGGTCAAGACCTATATCCGCTACGGCCCGCCGCAGCGCGAGACCTTTGAACCAGAGCCGGTCCGTGACGAAACCCTTGTCATCATCGTCAACCCGGCAGAAATATGGACCTACGAGGAACTCGGCCGGCAGATAGACTTCGTCAAGACCGGGGTCGCCTACAAGCAGGTGGGAGAGACACGCTTCGGACCTGACTTCATGCCTCCCTTCTTTGCCCAGGTCGACCTGGGCAGGCCCAGACCTTCGCTGCGCGAAGATGCGCTGCCCCTTGACCTCGAAGTCGTGCTCGGCCGCTACCAGCTCCGCGGCGACACGGTCGAGACCGAAGTCCACTTCGGCATCCCGATGCGCCGGCTCGCACCGATTGCCAAGGACAACCGGCTGCCAGAGCTGTTCTTCCGACTCGATTTCAGGCCCAGGGGCAACAGCCCGGAATACAGCCGAAGGTTCTGGGCGACCCCGAGCCAGATGCCGGACACCACCCGACAGGAGCTGGTGGTCGGAAGGGAAGTGTTCCAGCTTGTCGCTGACGTATACGAAGTGACGATCCTGGCCTTGGCTTCCGGCGGCTCGGCAAGTGGGGAGAAGAAGATGACCCTGAACCTGGTCGACTATGTCCGCCGCGCCCAGCCCGGTTCTGACATCATGCTCTACCAGGTCGCAGACTCGACCTTCCAGACCCCTGAGTTCTCAAGGGGCAACTGGCAACGGCTCGTGCCCATGGTCAGACCTGAAGTGACATCAGGCCAGAGCTTCTACGTGATGTATGAGCTGTACAACCTCGGACAGGACGAGGAAGGCAGCCATCGTGTCGAAGCCGACTACGAGATGTACGAACAGGCCAGCCGCCACCTTGCGGTTGTCCCCAGCCCGCCGCGCTTCATTTTGGGCCAGGGCCCGACAGCGACCGTGGTCGAGCGGGTCCACACCATGGACCTGCGACCCTCCAACTACGTGCTGGTGTGCCGGGTCAAAGACCGGGAAAGAGGACGCGACATCTCGCTGACCAGCCGGTTCCGCATCCTACCCAGGCCCTAGCCGCCCCAGGACGATAGCGCCCGGCCGAGTGGAAAACCCCATGCTGCGGCAGTGACGACCCACGTACGCCACTCAACCAGCGCCCTGTGCAGATCGAAGCCGGTGCCGTCCTTCACCAGCTCGTGCCTCCTGCGCGCCAGGTACGCCTCCTCAACACTCGCCATCAGCCCGTATTCGACGCAGAACAGGACGATGACCGCCAGCCCGAGCAGGACATGAGGATTCAAGGCAACCAGGATGCCGGCGGTGAGCAGCAAGTTGCCGACGTACAGCGGATGCCCGGCAGCAGACTTGCGCCTGAGCTTGAACCAGCGGAAAGGCCCTGCCGCAACCAGCCGGACCGGCTCAACCTCACTTGACCGTGCCCCAGAGCCGATGTACCCCGTTGCCCAGAACCTGAGTCCCAGGCCCAAGGCCAGCACAGGCAGCGCAGCCAGGCAGGTCTGGATATTGGGCTTCGACATCCAGAAGACAACCAGGTATGCCCCGAACCCGATCAGCCCCCGGTACTTGAACACCCTGCGGGCCAGGTTCTCGGCCGCTTTCGAAGCCATGACGCACTCTATGCACCGAATCTCGGCCAGTCAAACAGGCGTCCAACAGGCTCAGATGTCGACCCCGCTCCGACAAGTTTCTGATTGACAAGGGTTTCGGGGTCACTACCATCGTCTGTCTGTTGGCCAGTGGACCTGCCAGCCGACGCAACATCAGTAAAAGGTCCAAGACTGCTTGGTTCGGTAGGGTCGGGACAGGAATCCGGCCCACTGCGTTAGGGGTCTATGAGTCCGGCCAGACGACCGTGTCCGTAGTACCTTGGCGATTCCCAAGCAAGAACCCATCGGAGGTAGTAGAATGGGAAAGCGCGTGTTTGTGGGGAATCTCCCCTTCAGCGCCACAGAGGAGCAGCTCCGCGAGCTGTTCGGACAGCACGGTGAAGTTGCCACGGCTGAAATAGTCAAGGACAAGTACACCGAGCGTTCCAGGGGCTTCGGGTTCGTCGAAATGGCGACCGACGAGGCCGCCGCCGCTGCCATCTCCGCGCTCAGCGGATACGAGATGGAAGGCAGGCAGCTGACCGTTAACGAAGCCAGGCCGCGGACCGAGCGCCGCGGTGGCGGACAGGGCGGGTACTCCGGCGGCAACCGCTGGTAGGACTGCCTTAGTTTCCTGAGGGCGGGCTCTTGCCCGCCCTTTCTGTTGCCCGGCATCCGCTCATCTGACTTGACCGCAGGCTGACGGTCGATATGTTACGTCCGATGAGTCGCAGTGTCCTGGCCGCTGCCTTGCTCTGTGCGATGGCGCTGCCCGCGCTCGCGGCCCGAGAGTGGTCGGCAGATGAGCTCGACCGTTTCGAAAGTAGGCGCTGGCCCCCTGATTTCGCTCGCCCTGAAAGCCTGATTTACGGCCCGCGACGGTACAACTACCTGCAACGGATCAAGATGATGTGCGACTTCGTCGCCTCGTACCAGGTCTCGGATTCGGCCGACCCCGAATTCGGCGGAATCATCGAGTCCGAGCATCAGCCCAACATCGTCGAGACCGACAACACCCAGGAGGCGATCTGGGTCTGGTCCCGCTGGTACGAACTCACCGGCCGCAATGACTACTCGGTCAACATCCGCCGGGCCTGGCGCTATGTCATGAACTACCCGGCCTTTTGGGAGCACAACGGCAACCCCTCCTCGATCTGGTACGCGGTCTGGAACTGCGGCCTCGCTTTCATGGCTGAATCCCGGTACCGGGCCGCATACGGCGACACGACCTATCGCCAGTACGCGGACTCCTGCCGCGGCTTCTACATTCGCAACCCGCTCGGCCCGGGCACCGTGCTCCACAACTTCGTGACTTCCCAGTCTTCGGGCATGGCCTATCCGTACGCGCTCGAAACCGAAGACCAGGAACTCAGGGATACTGCGCTCGCCCGCGGCGCCAGGGTCCAGGCCTGGATTGAGCAGGATGCCCGGCAGCGACTCGGCAGCGCCAACTGGGCGATGTCGGGCGGTACAGCGATGTGGGGTGTCTGCAACACCGTATGCCGGGAAGACACGGCTGCAGGAAGGCGGTGGTTGGAAACCTATGCCGAATCCCTGCCCGGGTTCTACCCTACCGGGACCTGGAACTGCTCGCACAACATCTGGCTCGCCAACGCCTATCGGTCAGCAGCAGAAGTACTGACCGGCTTCACGCTCGACGCTCCGGGCCCGACACCGGTTGAGTCCGGCGTATTGCGTACTGCGTCTGCCTGCTGGCTGATGCACCACTACCTTGTCGATACCCTGCTGACCAAGGACACCGACCTTGACGGCGGCATCCCTGCCACCTGGACCGACCCTGACTACCAGGACCAGACCTGGATCTCGACCTACATGGACTTCATGGGCATGGACGTGTTCGTCACCCCGACATACGACATCGACGCATCGGTCCTGGCCTTCGTATCCCCTGACCCGCGCAGGCCCAACATGGTCGGAGACACGCTCCAGATCCGGGTAGGTGTCGCGAATGTCGGCCTGAACCCGACCCAGGGATGGAACCTCGGCCTGTTCATCGGCGGCAGGGGCGAGAGCATCCCGATTCCTTCGCTCGGATTCCTCGCGATTGATACGATTGCGGGTTCGCCCTTTGTTCCTGAGGTCCCGGGCATCTGCCAGGCCATTGCCATCGGCCGTCCGGACGGCGACCAGAACCCTCTCAACGATTCGTCGCATCTCGAGTTCAAGGTCTACGGCCTGCGCACCATCAGCGGCGTGCTCACCGACTCTGCAACCGGCGATCCCATCCACGCCTGGCTCAAGGCCTCCATCACCGGCGACCCCGTGGTCTGGGATTCGGCCGAAACCGACCAATCGGGCAACTTCACACTGCGCATCATCGATACCACGGTCACCATTTCCCTTGTCAGCTTCCCGCCGTACTACGACCGGTCGTGGGATTTCACCATCACCGGCGACACCAGCATCGCGCTCTTGACCCAGCCTGCCCACATCATGATCGTCAACAACGACACTCTCGAGCAGTACGCCGGGTACTACACCTCGACCCTCGACACCCTTGAGCTCACCTGTTTTGTCTGGCCCAGGCGGTCCCAGGGCCTGCCGCCGTGGAACCTTTTCGACCGGCTCAGGACTCCGACCGTCATCTACTTTTCCGGCGACGCGACCGTCAATACCGTACCGACCGAGGACCAGGACAGCCTGCAATCGCTTGCCGCGCACGGCCTCAACCTGCTCATCACCGGCCAGAACATCGCCGAAGAGCTGGCCGGCACCGACTTCCTCGAAGACTTCTGCGGATGCCGGTTCGACTCATCGGGCTGGCCGCGTTTCTTCGCGTTCGGCGACCGGTCCGACTCGCTCGGACGCACCATCTACGGCACCGCAACCGCGGGCGGCAACGGTGCCGGGAATCAGAACTCGCGCGACGTTCTCACCCCGCTGGGCAACGCGCACTCCCTGCTCGTCTACGACACGACCAGCAACCCGTGCGCAGCCACCCGGCGGTTGATAGGCGGAAACAACACCAAGGTCATCTTCATGGGATTCGGGTTTGAAGCTGTCAATCGGCCAATGGCCATCCCAACCATGCTTACGCGTGTCCAGCTCATGGACAAGTTTCTCAACTGGTTCGAGGTCCTGCTCGGCGTATCAGGGCCCGAAGACCTCGAGCCCAGGCAACCGGCGGTCTTCGCCTGGCCCAACCCGTTCCATGACCGGGTTGTCATCAAGCTTGGGACAAACGGGGACTGTACCGCTCGGGGGACTGTCCCCGCTTGTCCCCTGACCGTTTTCGACATTCAAGGCCGCCGCGTTGCCCGGCTGCCGGTCAAAGGCCCCTCGATTGTGTGGACGCCGACCCGGCTCGCATCTGGGGTCTACTTCGTACAAACACCCGGCCAATGCCCCGCGCTTCGCGTCCTCAAGGCCGACTAGCCGGGCCCTGAGCCGGTTCCCCGGGTTTCAAGTACCGATGTTGTTGACTCTGAAACAGATAGCCACGGTTCTGGTCTAATACTTGTGAACCGGCTAGCCCGAGAGAACAGCCTGTACCTGCGTGACCACGCAGCCAACCCTGTCGACTGGTACCCCTGGGGCCCGGAAGCCTGGGCAAAAGCAAGACAGGAAGACAAGCCCATCTTCCTCTCGATCGGCTACTCAGCCTGTCACTGGTGCCATGTCATGGCGCGTGAATCGTTCGAGGACAAGGAGGTGGCCGACATACTCAACAAGCACTTTGTGAGCATCAAGGTCGACCGTGAGGAGCGCCCTGAGGTCGATGAAGTGTACATTGAGGCGGTTCGCATCCTGACCAGCACCGCCGGCTGGCCGTTGTCGGTGTTCCTGACACCGAGCCTCAAGCCTTTCTACGGCGGCAGCTACTACCCGCCAAAACCCAGACACGGCCTGCCCGCGTTCAACCGCGTCCTGCTGTCGGTCGTCGCCCACTACGCTCAGTATCGGGACGACATCGAGAAGGCCGGCGACACGATCACCCAGAAGCTGGCGGAGTTGTCTGAGCTACCGGTTCATGACGGCGAACTCGGCGACGAGCCGCTGCACAGATTCTACCGGCAGCGGCTGGAAGTATTCGATTCCGAACACGGAGGCTTCGGCATCGCACCGAAGTTCCCGAACCCGTCAGACCTGATGCTGCTCCTCCGCCTCTCCGGACGACCGGGCTTCGACCAAGCGCTCAGCATGGCCCAGATGACCCTCGACCGCATGGCCCAGGGCGGCATCTACGACCAGCTCGGCGGCGGGTTCCATCGCTACTCGACCGACACCATCTGGCTGGTCCCGCATTTCGAGAAGATGCTCTACGACAACGCGTTGCTCGCCCAGACCTATGCGCTGGCGTTCCAGACCACCGGGAACGACGCCTACCGGATGGTGGCCGAGGAGACCCTGGACTGGCTGGAGAGGGAAATGCTCTCGCCCGCAGGCGGATTCTGCTCGTCGCTGGACGCCGACACCGGCGAGAGAGAAGGCGCATTCTACCTGTGGGCCGTGGACGAGGTCGAACGCATTCTCGGCCCGGACCTCGCGCCTGTTGCGTTCGACCTGTATGGCATCAGCCCCGCCGGCAACTTCCACGGCGAGAACGTGCTGCGATTCGCCGCGCCGGCCGAAGACCTGATGGCACGGCACGGGCTGTCTCAGACCGACCTCTGGGACAAACTCGACGACATCAAGTCGGCAATGCTCGCCGCGCGTGCCGGACGTCCGCATCCGCGGCGGGAAGGGAAGATACTGGCAGACTGGAACGGGCTCGCCCTGTCGGCCTTTGCCCATGCCCACGTGCTGCTTGGCCGGACGGACAACCACTACCTCGAAGTCGCCAACCGGCTTGCCGACTTTGTCGCGAGCTCGCTGGTTTCGGCTGGTGCTCTGTCCCACGTTCGGCGTGAAGGGCAGGACCCGGTCCCCGGCAACATCGCCGACTACGCGCTGGTAGCTCAGGGCTTGCTTGACCTCTACGATGCTGACTGGGACACAGCGCGGCTGCGCCTCGCCCGGCAATTGACCGACCGGATGATCGCCCGTTTCCACGACGAAGCCGGCGGATTCTTCACCACCGCCGAGCACGCCCCCGGACTGCTGACCCGGACCAAGAACGGATACGACGGAGCGGTGCCCTCTGGCAACTCGGTCGCCGCGCTCAACCTCCTCCGCCTGGCCCGTCTCACCGGTGACACCAGCTATGAACGGCTCGGCGCAGCTACCGTCCGCTGGTTCTACGCAACGATGAAGTCCTACCCGGCAGCGTTCAACCGCATGATGCTGGCACTCGACTTCCTGATCCGCCCGGGCACAGAACTGGTCGTCTTCATCCCGGACACTGCCCAGGAGAAAGACTTCCTCGACGTCCTGCGGCACGCACCTGGTCCCAACAGGACGACCATCCTCATCCGCGGGGACAGCGCCGACACGGAAACCGCGGAACTCGTACCCCTTGTACAAGGCCGAGGCGCGACCGACGGCAGACCGACCGCATATCTCTGCCGCAACTACACTTGCTCGGCTCCCGTCCATACACCTGAAGAGCTCGAATCCGCGCTGAAGGCTTCACCGGTTGACACCGGTGCAGCTGCGCCATAGACTGGAAATAGCCATGCAGGAAAGATTTACAGAACGGGTCCGCAAAGTGATATCCCTGGCCCGCCAGGAAGCGGTCCGGCTCTACCACGACCACATCGGCACCGAACACCTGCTCCTCGGCCTGGTCAAGGAAGGCGAAGGCGTAGCCGCAGTCGTGCTTACCAACCTCGGCATCAATCTCGACGACCTGCGCCGTGCTGTCGAGAACGCAGTCACCACCGGCTCCGAGACGCTGGTGCTCGGCGAGGTCCCGCTCAACCAGGAAGCCCGGTCCGCGCTCAACTACGCGGTGGATGAAGCCCGCAAGATGAACCACACTTACATCGGTACCGAGCACATGCTGCTCGGGCTGCTGCGCGAGGAACGCGGACTGGGCTGTCAGGTCCTGCAGTCGCTGGGTGTCGAAATCGATCTGGTGCGCAACGAGACGGTCAAACTGCTCGGCGGCAAGAGCACCGGCGGGAAATCACGCAGCAAGACCCCGGCGCTCGACTACTTCTCACGCGACCTGACTCAGCTGGCCCAGGAAGAGAAGCTCGACCCGATCATCGGCCGCGACCGCGAGATCGAACGTGTCGTCCAGATACTGGCCCGGCGCAAGAAGAACAACCCGGTCCTGATCGGCGAGGCAGGAGTCGGCAAGACCGCAATCGTCGAAGGCCTTGCCCAGCGCATCGTGTCCGGTCGCACGCCCAACGTGCTCAGGAAGCGCCGCGTCCTCGCACTCGACATGGCCGCGATAGTCGCCGGCACCAAGTACCGGGGGCAGTTCGAAGAGCGGCTCAAGTCGATCCTCACCGAGATTCAGCAGCACGGCGACTGCATCGTGTTCATCGACGAGCTGCACACCATCGTCGGTGCCGGGGCGGCCGAGGGCGCCATTGATGCATCCAACATCCTGAAGCCCGCGCTCGCCCGGGGCGAACTGCAGGCAATCGGCGCGACAACGCTTGAGGAGTACCGCCGCCACATCGAAAAGCACTCGGCCCTTGAGCGCCGGTTCCAGAAGATACTGGTCGAGCCCCCGACCGTCGAAGAGACCATCAGAATCCTCAAGGGCCTGAAGGAGAAGTACGAACTGCACCACAACGTCGCCTACCGCGACGAGGCGCTCGAGGCGGCCGCCTACCTTGCCGACCGCTACATCAGTGAGCGGTTCCTGCCCGACAAGGCCATCGACGTGATGGACGAAGCCGGGTCGCGGGTCAAGCTGATGCGCCCGGTAATCAACCCGGAACTCGACGAACTCGAGCGCCGCATCGAGAAGATCACGGCTCAGAAGGAGGAGGCGGTCAAACGCCAGGAGTTCGAGAAGGCGGCTGAACTGCGAGACGAGCAGAAGAAGCTCACCGAGTATCTCAAGAAGAAGCGCAAGGAGTGGGAGAAGAAAGGCAGCTTCCCGGTCGTCAACGAAGAGGACATCGCCTACGCGGTCTCGTCCTGGACCTCGATCCCGCTCTCCAAGCTCGAGGAAAAGGAGTCGACCCGTCTGCTCCGCATGGAGCAGGAGCTGATGAAGCGGATCGTCGGGCAGGACCACGCCATCAACTCGATCGCCAAGGCGGTACGCCGCTCGCGCGCCGGGGTCAAGGACCCCCGCCGGCCGATCGGGTCGTTCATCTTCCTGGGGCCGACCGGGGTCGGCAAGACCGAACTCGCCCGGGTCCTGACAAGGTTCATGTTCGGCGACGAAGACGCACTCATCCGCTTCGACATGTCCGAGTACATGGAGAAGTTCAACGTCTCCCGGCTCGTCGGCGCCCCGCCCGGCTACGTCGGCTACGAAGAAGGCGGCCAGCTGACCGAGAAAGTCCGCCGCAAGCCCTACTCGGTCGTGCTGTTCGACGAGATCGAAAAGGCCCATCCCGACGTGTTCAACATCCTGCTCCAGATCCTCGACGACGGCCAGATCACCGATTCCCTGGGCCGCAAGGTCAACTTCAAGAACTCGGTTGTCATCATGACGTCCAACATCGCCTCAACCGAAATCAGGGGCATCAGCGGGTTCGGATTCAAACAGGACGGGGTCCAGGCCAACTACGAGTCGATCCGTGACAAGGTCATGGCCGAAGTGAAGAAGTTCTTCCGGCCCGAGTTCCTCAACCGGGTCGACGAGGTCATCGTTTTCCGCCCGCTGGACAAGAAGCAGATGGAAGACATCGTCGAGATCCAGCTGGGCGACATGACCGAGCGCCTGCGTCAGAAGAAGCTCACCCTGGAACTGACCCAGTCCGCCAAGGACCTGCTGGTCCAGGAAGGGTTTGACCCGCAGTTCGGCGCCCGGCCTATCAAACGCGCCCTGCGCCGCCTGCTCGAGGACCCTCTGGCCGAAGAACTGCTCAAGAACCGTTTCAAGGAGAACACCGCCGTGCTGGTCGACCGCGACGGCAGCCGGCTCATTTTCAGAGAAGCGAAAGCCGAGGCTGAGACTCCGGTACGCGAGTGACGGCGCTGCTCCTGTCCCTGTCCCTGCTGGCACAAACCGCATCCGGTCCCGAAACCCCAACCCCCTCCGCCCCGCCCAGGCTGGTGGTCTTGAGCGTCGAAGCCGAAACCCGCACAGTCGACCCCACGCTGGTGCTGCGCACCGCCGGTATTTCACAGGGCCAGCTGATGTCTGCCCCCGCTTTCCGCGCCGAGCTGGCCGACGCCGTCGCCCGGCTATACAACCTCGGGCTCTTCTCTCAAGTCACAGCCGATACCACGGTGATTTCCGACGGAGTCCGGATCGTGTTCCGCACCAGCGAGTACAACAAGCTGAGAAAGGCGGTGTTCGAAGGTTATCGCCGGCTCAAGCTCAAGGACCTTGAGTCCCGGACCAAAATGGCGCCCGGTGTCATCGTGTCGGACAAGAGGGTCTTCGACTGGAAGCAGGAAATAGTAAAGCTCTACAAGGAGAAGGGCTACCTGCTGGTCCAGGTCGAGCACGAGCTGTCCCCGCCCGACTCGCAGAACCAGGTTGTGCTGACACTCAAGATCGACGAAGGCGACCCGGTCAAGATCCGCGACATCGAGCTCGTCGGCAACGAGAGCTTCGCCGACCCCCAGATCGAAATCAGGCTGGTCAACCGCCAGAAAGAGTGGTATCGGAAAGGCTGGCTCAAAGAGGACGAGTTCATCAAGGACCTGGACCGGATCGTCGACTTCTACAAGGAACGCGGCTTCCTCGACGCCAAGGTTCTCGACTACGACATGACTTTCGATCAGGGCTGGGCCGAAATCGCGATCTCCGTCGAGGAGGGAACCCGCTACTACTTCGGCAGGGTCAGCTTCGTGGGCTGCAGCACGCTGACCGCCGAGCGGCTCCAGAAGCTCAATCGGTGCCTGGAACACCAGATCTACAACGCGAAGCTCGCCCAGGCCACACTCGCCGACATCCACGGCGCCTACTCGGAAGAGGGTTACATCTATGCCCAGGTTGTCCCGGTCGAGGAGATGCGGAACGACACCGTCGACATCACCTATACGATAACCGAAGGCAGCCCCGCCCTTGTCCGTCTGGTCCTGATTGAGGGCAACGAGCAGACCCACGACAAGGTCATCCGCCGGGAAATCAGCTCACTGCCCGGATACGTATTCAAACGTTCCGAAGTCATCCGCAGTCAGCGTGACATCTTCAATCTGGGCTTCTTCGAAGACATCGGCCTCGACTACCGCCGCGCCGACACGCTCGGTTCCATCGACCTCATCTATCGTGTCAAAGAGAAAAGTTTCTTCGGGACCATCGGTGCCGGCGTATCCTACTCCAGCCCTGACGGCATCACCGGCTACATCGAGCTTCAGCAGCCCAACCTGTTCGGACGCGGCCAGCGTGCCACGGTCAAGCTCGAAAAAGGAGGGACCAAGACCAATATCCAGCTCGGGTTCACCGAGCCGTGGCTGTTCGATACGCCGACGTCGGCCGGTGCCGACATCACCTACCTTACCCGCGAGTACGACTACTACAGCAAGCGGGAAATCAGCGGAGGCGTCTCGGTGTCCCGCCCGCTGCCCCTGGACTATTCCCGCGCCTATCTGGGATTGCGGCTGACCGATTCATACGTGCCGCCCTCCTCGATCGGCGACGACTACGACCCGGAAGCGGGGAGCCCGTTCGACGTCCGTGACGACACCACCCACAAGACCGCATTCGTGCCGAGTCTGACCCTGACCCGCGACTCGCGCGACTACATCTTCAACGCTACCTCCGGTTCTGCCGTGACCTACACCCTGACGACCTCAATCGGCGACATTCGCTACCACCGTCACGTGCTTGACGCCAGCCACTACTTCCCGTTGTTCTGGAGATTCGCCCTGATGGGCAGGACGAGGCTGGGCTACATCGACGGATTCACGGCGAGCGACGAAGTCCCCATCTACGACCGCTTCATGCCCGGCGGCACAGGGCCGGACGGCATCCGCGGCTATCCTGACCGCAGCATCGGGCCCTACGACGGCAGATACTACGTCGGCGGCAAGGCGCTCGCGCTGTTCTCTTTGGAATACAAGCTCCGCATCAGCCCGCAGCTCTCCTTCCTTGCCTTCGCCGATGCCGGCAATACCTGGAACTCGTTCGGCGAACTGAATCTCAGCGACCTCAAACGTGGTGCTGGTGTCGGAGTCCGGCTCGAGATTCCGATGCTGGGACTGCTCGGATTCGACTTCGGGTACGGGTTCGATCGGACCGACGGCGGAGGCTGGGAACCACACTTCCAGATCGGCCGCACCTTCTAGCTGACATAGACCAGGCTGCTGCGGACCTCAGCGCTTGGCTGAGACCACGTGCCGGTAGAAGTTGCCCACCACCCGCCTGCCGTTCTCGCCGGACCGCTCAGGGTGGAACTGGACGCCGTAGAGAGGGCGCTCAAGATGCCGCATTGCCTCGACCGGGCACGACCCTGAGTCTGCCAGGACCTGCCATCCGGCTGCGGCGACCGAGTCCGCGGACAGGAACTCCCGGTGGCTCTCGAGGACCCGGACCTTGCTGCCCATTCCTTCGAACAGACCGGCCGGCCGCAGTATCCTGACGGTTTCCCAGTCATCGAGCATGGCCCTCGTCCCGACCCGAGCCCCGGTGACCGCACCCAGCAGCTGGTGTCCGAAGCATATGCCCAGAGTGGGCACTTCCAGCCCCCGGACGAACTCGGACAGCTGCTTGGGCGGCTCCCTGTCGGTCAACATCATCGGTGAACCGGTCACCACGACACTGTCGAAGCCGGCCGCACTCGACTCCGGGCCGAGTTTCCGCTGGTCAATGGCGTCGATGTGCGAGAACTCGCTCAGCAAGTCCAGATAGAACCTCAGCTTGTCCTTCCAGTCGTCAGGGTAGCAGTCGACCAGCAGCGTCCTCGTCACGCCGTGACGCTACCGGAAGCGGCTGATGAAAGCGTAGGCGTCGTGGTGGTGGATTGACTCGAAACTCTCGACCGCCACCTTGAACCTGGCGACGTTCTGGTGCTTCTCCAGTCTGGCCGCCACATTGCGCACCACGTCCTCAACGAACGCCGGGTTCTCGTAAGCATGGCTGGTCACGTGTTTCTCGTCCTCGCGCTTGAGCAATGAGTATACTTCACTCGAGCCGCAGTCCTCGACCAGTTCGATGAGGTCCTCGAGCCACAGGAACCCTTCCGGCTCGACCACGACCCGTATCTCGGCCCGCTGGTTGTGCCCGCCGACCTCAACCATGTCCTTCGAGCAGGGACACAGAGTGGTCACCGGCACCGCCACCCCTAGCCGCAGCCGGAAGTGCCTGGCCAGGTCCGCCGCAATCGTGCACTGGTAGTCCATCAGCCCCTTGGCACCGGTTACCGGTGCTTCCTTCTCGATGAAGTACGGGAACTCCATCTCAAGATGCGCGGATTCGGCTTCCAGCCTCCGTTTCACGTCACGCAGGATCTCGCCCAGCTTGTGAATGTCGATCTCCAGGTGGTAGCGGTTGAGGATTTCGACGAACCTGCTCATGTAGGTGCCCCGGAAGTTGTGGGGCAGGCTGACGTACATGTTGATGCTCGCGGTGGTATGCTGCCTGTTGTGGGCTTTGTCAAGCAGCACTACCGGGTAGCGCAGGTTCTTCACCCCGACCTTGTCGATAGGAATCTTCCGACTGTCGCCGTTCTCTCTGATGTCGCTCAAGACCGTAGCCTAGGACCGGGAGGCACCGAAGTCAACCGGCGTTCGGCTCAGAGCAGACACCGGGCCCGGAAGCTATACATGTGCTTTCCTGCTACGATGATGTGGTCCTGCAGCGGTATGCCCATGATCTTGCCCGCCTCGGCCAGCCGCCGGGTCAGCCGGATGTCGTCGTCCGACGGCTGCGGGTCCCCGGAAGGGTGGTTGTGGACCACGATGACCCCTGAGGCCTTGGCCCGGATCGCCTTCTCGAACACCTCGCGCGGATGGGCCAGCGTGCTGTTCAGGCATCCGACCGACACGTCGTCCCTGAACACCAGCCGGTTGCGGGAGTCAACCGCCAGCACGAAGAAACACTCCCGCTTCTCGTCCGCGACCTCTGCCCTCATCAGGTCGAACACCGCCTGAGCGCTGCTCAGGTCAGTCCCTTCGTCCGGGTCTCTGGGCTCCTCAAGCCTGCGGGCGAGTTCGAGTGCAGCCTTTATCTGGCACGCCTTGGCCTTGCCGATTCCCTTGACCCGCATCAGCTCCGCAACCGGTGCGTCGGCGATTGCCGGTATCGTCTTGAACTCCCGGACAAGGTCCCGAGCGATATCGAGCACCGAGCGCCCGCTCGTTCCCCGGGAGATGATGACCGCCAGCACCTCCTCCCGGGTCAGCGCCTTCGGTCCTTCACGCATCAGCCGCTCGCGCGGCCTCTCCCTGGCCGGCATGTCGCTGACGGTGAACCCCTTCTTGCCCGTCGTCGCCCCCTCGGTCAGCCCGTCACTCTGTCTCTTTGTCACTTTCCTCGACTGTGAACTCCCATGCGCACCACACGTCATCAGGATGCCCGTCCGGCGGGCAGTAGATACAGCTCGTCCTGAGGCGCGGGTCGATCGTCTTCGCGAACTCCCCGTACTCGACCAGGCCCACTGACTTGCACGGAAAGTCAGGCAGGTTTCCGCGTTTGCGGGCCGACTGGACCCGGCAGTGCAGCATCCTGAACACCACCCGGGTGTCGGTCTGCGCCACCACGTCCTGGACATTGATGTACGCGTACAATCGGTACGGCAGCGCCTTGACCAGCGCCGGGATTCCGCCGCCCGGCTCGATCCCGTGCCGCCTCATGATGCGCTTCGCCTCGACCACCGTGAACCTGCGCCAGGCCTCGGTGTCGGCCCTTATGGCATCTTCCATTCCGTGCATCTGCTCGACCGCCTGAAACCAGATGCCGTCGTGCGCCAGCCAGTTCTTGGCCGCATCCTGCAGCAGGCCGACGATCTCTTCCCTGCTAAGGTCTTCGAGTTGTGGAAACCGACCGCCGTCTTCTCTCAAATGAACCTCCGATTCGGGTGGCGCCGATGATAGGTTTTCGCCGACACCTGTCAACCCGCCGCTCGCTCCGGGGTGGGTGTCCCGCGGAGCCCTTCGCTCACCGCGAGGTAGATGGCGGCCAGAATGATGACCCCGCCGATGACCTCGAACACCGCCGGTGCTTCGCTCAGAATCCACCACGCCAGGAGCGACGCGCCCACCGGCTCGAACAGAATCGCCATCGCCACCGACGGTGCCGACATGTAGCGGAGCGCCCAGTTGAAGCTCGTGTGTCCCACGATCTGAGGCCCGAGCGCGAGCAGCACGATGAACAGGTACGACACCGGGCTGAGCCCGGCCAGGGTGTTGCCGCTCGCGTACACCGCGCCGACGAGGAGCACCGCGGCCACCGAGTACATGACGTAGATGTAGGCCAGAAGCTCGACCTGCTGACGCACCTTCCTGCCCACCATCAGGTATCCGGCCGCACATGCTGCTCCGCCCAGCGCAAGCAGGTTGCCCCTGGTCGACAGCGCTGACCCGAACGACGGCCCGGCGATCACCAGGGTCCCGACCAGCCCGAGCGCAACCGCCAGCCCGGTCCGGAAAGACAGCCTCTCGCGCAGAATGACAGGCGACGCGACGGCGACGAAGATCGGGTCCATTGCCACCAGCACCACCGAGCTGGCGACCGACGTATGCTTCAGCGATTCTATCCACAGCGCGAAATGTGCAGCCAGGAACATCCCGGCCAGGCATATCAGCATCCAGTTCCTGCCCGCCAGCTCCCGCCTCATCCTCGGAAAGCGCGACCAGAAGAAGGGCGACAGCACCAGCGACGCGGCAAGCAGCCGCCCCCCCGCGATCACTATGCTGGGCGCTTCGGTGAGCCGGATGAGAATCGCGGCGAACGACAGTGCGATCGCGCCTGCGCCCAGAGCCAGCCCGGCTCTCAGCTTCGGCACTCTGTACCGCACCTGCCCTTTCTACCCTTGCCGCTTCCTGAGTCAAGCCCGACGTGCGAGCGCTGTCTATGCCCGATTGACACCGGCCTGGCCTGCTGGCATACTTTCTACTCTGGCAGAACGGAAAGCAATGACACTGGAGATACTGAAGCCCATTGCCGGCTTCTTCTTTTTCGCAGCCCTGCTCGGTGCGGGCTGCATCCCGGGCCGGCCCGACCCGCCCGCGGTCCCGTCCGGCCCGACCCAGGGCAGGACCCGCGTCGACTATCAATTCACCGCCGTGACCACCAGCCCGACCGGCGACAGCCTTTCCTACCAGTTCGACTGGGACGACAAGGACAGCTCGGCCTGGACCGGCTTCGTACCCAGCGGGTCCCCGGCTTCTGCCACGAAACACTGGACCGAAGCCCAGCTCTTCTTCGTCCGCGCCCGCGCCCGCAGCGCCGCCGGCGTCATGTCCCACTGGTCTGACCCGCTCGAAGTCGACATCACTGTCAACAGCCCGCCCTACACACCGTCCACGCCCCAGGGCCCGGACCGCGGCAACCCATTCGTGCCCTACGTGTTCTCCTGCAACGCCGGAGACCCTGACGGCGACAGCGTCCGCGTCCGATTCGCCTGGGGCGACGATGACACCTCGGGCTGGTCCGTGCTCGTACCCAACCGCGGCACCGTCAGCCTCGTCTGGTACTACTCCTACATGCGGGAGTACCAAGTCCGCGCTCAGGCCATGGACGTGCACGGCGCCAGGTCCGGCTGGTCCGAGCCGCTCGAAATCGACATCTCCCGGCTCAAGTGGCGCCACCGCACCGGCAACCGCATCAGCTCCTCGCCCGCCATCGCTGCCGACGGCACAGTCTACGTCGGGTCCTGGGACGACCGCCTCTATGCCTTCAACCCTGACGGTACCGTCAAGTGGCGGTACAAGACCGACGGCAACGTCGAATCCTCACCCGCCATCGCTGCCGACGGCACAGTCTACGTCGGGTCTGCCGACAGCGCACTCCATGCCGTCAGTCCGGACGGAGAGCTCAAATGGAAGTATGTGACCGGCGGACCGGTCCGCTCCTCTCCCCGCGTCGCGGCCGACGGCACCGTCTATGTCGGGTCGGACGACAACCTTCTCCACGCCGTCAACCCTGACGGCACCGGCAAGTGGACATTCGAGACCGGGCACGACGTCTTCTCCTCACCCGCGATCGCCCCGGACGCCACCGTCTACTTCGGGTCCAACGACGGCAATTTCTACGCCCTCAACCCTGACGGCACCCTCAAATGGAAGTACGAAGGCAACACCGGGTACTGGATCGTATCCTCGCCCGCCATCGGCGCCGACGGCACAATCTACTACGGGTCCAAGGACAACCACGTCTACGCCCTCAACCCTGACGGTACCCTGAAATGGAAGTTCCATACCTATTGGGTCAGAGTCGAAGGCTCGCCCGCTATCGGTGCCGACGGCACCATCTACATCGGGTCCCATGACACTAACCTCTACGCACTCAATCCTGACGGTACGGTCAAGTGGAAGTATGACGTCCGCTGGGCCATAGTCGGCAGCCCTGCTGTCGCGGCCAACGGCCTCATTTACTTCGGGTCCGAAGACCGCTACCTCTACGCTCTCAGGCCGGACGGCACCCTGCGGTGGCAGCAGCGCACCGGCTGGCGTGTCATATCATCGCCCGCCATCGCTCCGGACGGCACCATCTACGTTGGTTCCTGGGACTACCGCCTGTACGCGCTTGTCGGCACCGCCCCACTCGGCAACACCCCCTGGCCGATGTTCGGCCAGAATCCCCGCCACACCGGCCGCCAGGACTGACCCGGCATCAGCCCACGGCTGTCAGCAGACCGCCGTCATCCCGTGCCCTGTCGACTTGGACGAAAAGCCTCTGCAACAGGCAGTTTCAGACCGATTGCGCAAGGGTTCTCCGCCTTCCGCCCGCAGCGGCAGCTCTCCTCTGCCCCTTTCCCCTTGATGGGGCTTGGCAGAGCCGAACCCAGCGCCCGAGGCACAGGGTACGGGGATGACAGGCCCGCCATCCGGGGCTGCACACTGTGAGCTGAGAGCTGTTCGCTGTGAGCTGCTGTTTGTCCGGTATCTGCTGCCCGCACTCCTCCTGCCGCTGCCTGACGTCAATCCTGGCGAAGTCGGAGTACCTCGCCTCTCCGTCTGTCTTTCTGCCACTCCTACCCCTTGACAACCCGGCACAGTCGACCGCATAATGTCCTCGTGACAGGGATGTTCTCGTTCTTCTCACCAAGTCAGTCCCTGCACCCACTGCGGGTGCCTGTCACATTCCGACCCGACTGCCGCGGCAGAAATCCTGAGCCGGGCACGTACCGGGCCGCATCCGGGTTCAGAGTCAGCACCTGCCAGACCGGGAGCTCCTTGTGACCATCAGGGCCGGATGTGATCCTGCCGGCTTGACGGAATCAGGAAGAACAGCAGGATGAAGAACATCCTCCGCTGGTCTCCCCGGATTCTAGGTCTGCTGATTGCCGGTCTGCTGACGTTGCTCGCCTTCGACGTGTTTGCCGAGAACCAGGGTTTCTGGACAACGGTGCTTGCACTGGTTGCGCATCTGGTCCCGACCGGCCTGGTCCTGCTCGTGCTCGCCTTCTCCTGGCGCTGGCCGCTGGTCGGCACTGTCATGTTCTTCGGCCTTGCAGTGCTGTACCCGCTCCTGACTCTGGGTCGGCTCAATTGGACCGCGACGCTGTTCATCTCCGGTCCGCTCCTGCTCGCCAGCGCTCTGTTCCTGGGCGACTGGCTGGCGACTCGAAGACGTCATCATCGTCACCGCCTCGCGACCGGCCGGTAGCGCAACGCCTGTTTCCTGATGCCGGTTCGCCCGCCGAGTCGTCATACGCCGACCACCGACGCTCACTCGGCCGCTGGGCTACTGCAGCGCGACCACTTCGTCCTGCCGGCTGGAGGCTGGCCGCTACCTTTGCACGACCACCTTGCGGACAGCCACCTCCTTTCCGCTCGCGGGAGATGACTGAGGTGATGGGGTAACGAAATAGATTCCCGCCCCGACCTGCCCCAGGTCGTTGTCCCCTGGCTGCAGGTCTACAACTCTCCTGCCGGTGACATCGAGCAATCCCGCCTCCTGCTCGCACTGCAGGAACAGGGTGCTGCCCGCAAGAATAGTGGGCCCTGCCTGAGTCGCAGCGACTGTGGTGCCAGGCGTCTCGTCCTGGAGCGCAACCGTGCCCAGCGGCAGTCGTCCGGTGTGGCGGGCGTCGTGGTGGAACATCGGCCATGGCGTCAAGTCCGCGACGAAGCGGCTGCCCAGGTCCCAGACATAAAGGCTGTCGTACCGTGCGCCGACCGCCAGTTCAACGTTGCCGTCCCGGTCGATATCGCCCACAGCAGGCGAAGACGAGACGTCCGAACCGACGTCGATCGGAAAGCCGGCGACTGTCGAGCCGTCGTGGTGCAGTCCGTAGACCCGCCCGTCGGCGCAGCCCACGACAATCTCGAGGTCACCGTCATCGTCAACATCGGTCAGAGCCGGAGACGACACAACCGCTCCGGCCGGCATCTCGACAGGAAAACCCGGCAGAGTCTCGCCCGATGCCCTGAACGCGAACACCGCTCCGAGATTCCCAGTCAGCAGGCCTCGGCCGGTCACGACTTCGAGCATGCTGTCCTGGTCCAGGTCCCCGACCGCTGGAGACGAAACCAGCCCCTCGTATATCGAGCCGCTGCCGCACGGATTGGGCCATCCCGGCAGGTCCTGTCCCGAGGCGTCCAAGCCGTAGAGCATGTTGTCCAGCGAGCCGACGAACACCTCGTAACGGCCGTCGTGGTCGATGTCGGCTAGGGCCGGGCCCGGGTCCACGTGGTGGCCGCAGACACGCGGCCATCCGGCGACAGGAGTTCCGTCGTGATGCCAAGCATAGATGCAGTACTGTCCGGAAACCCCGTCATCGCCGACAAAGATTTCGATGTCGCCATCGAGGTCGATGTCTCCGGTGGCCGGAGTCGAGTGAATCCGTGCAGCGGTCGTGCAGCTCCAGACCAGCGTGCCGTCATGGCGAAACACGAAGAACCGGAATTGCGCATTCCCGGTCCCGACCAGTATCTCGAGCGAGTCGTCCTGGTCGATGTCCTCCAGGGTCACCGCGAGCCGGATCACGTTGTCGCCAAGGTCGACCGGGAAGCCCGGCACCAAGGACGAATCCACGTGCCATGCATACAGCCTCCCGCCTGCCGAGGCGTAGACTACTTCCTGCAGCCCGTCCTGGTTGATGTCGCCCAGCGCAGGCGATGAAGTCTCGTCGAAAGGCGCGCTGACGACCGGCCTGGGCCAGCCGGGGAACAGCTCGCCGCGGTGGTTCCATAGATAGACATAGTGCCCCTGGGCGGCCACCAGCACGTCCAGTGTGTCGTCGCCGTCCGCGTCAGCGAGCAAAGGAGACGAGAAATCCACACCGCCGGCGACGTACTGCGGCCAACCCTGTTCATGCTCAAACGCCGCCAGTGCGCCGACACCCAGCAGCAGTGCGAGGAACTTCACTCGGCGTCCTTCATGGTCGACGATGCGCCCGACTCCGACCGGTTGTCAACCTGCATCCGCTGTCCGCAAACCGCTCTCCGCCTTCCGCTGTCCGCTCTCCGCCCACCTGGCCGCTTTCCGCCTGTCATGCTGTCTCTTTGTCTCTCGGTCACATCTGCCTGCCACTTGGCCACTCCGCGCCTTTCCCTGGTTGTCTGCATGCCCACGCTCTGCGATGTCAGCTGAGTGTGCTGAGAGACGCGTTAGGCTCTGCTCAGGGCTGGACGCACCAGCCATACGGGGCCTGCGCCCCGCCCAGACTACTCACTTGCCCTGAGCTTCGATCCTAGTCGGTTGTCGGGTATCGTTCTTTAGGCCCAGGACCTCTGACTTCGTGAACAGCCCTACCACCTTGTCGCCAACCCAGAACGTGATGTGGTCCGTGTCCACCTTGTATTTCTCCGCTTCAACCGACACAGGCTGGACGCCTGAAGGATGCCTGAGAAAAACGATGTAGCTCTCTCTTTCCACTGTCATTGTTGACCTCCCGGGTCTGGCCAGGCCTTGTGCGGACCAGGCCTCCTCCATCGCCTGGTCCTGATCAATCAAGGGCGCTTCTCATAGCGCCGAGCAGCGCGCTCGTCCGCCCTCTGCCCATTATAGCTAGACATCCCCCGCGTCAAGAGCAGCGACTGCAAAAAGGCCGCGCTAGGGTGCGGCTCGAGGTTGTGATGCTCTGTCTGACAAGGGACCGGTCCACGCCCTGCTCAGAGTCCCGGACTCTCACGACGCCGGCGGCAGCGACGGGTCTCCGTCTACCGCCGACCGCTCACCGCTTGCGCTGCCCGCTCACTCGGCCGCTGGGCCGCTTGCTCGTGCCGGCCACAGGTTGGCCACTACTGATTGATGACCACCTTGCGGACATTGCTCGGTTTCCTGTCCCCGGTCTTCGGTCCGCCGACAAAGTACACACCGGCCGCGACATGCCGGACGTCATTGGGCCCGGGCCTCAGGTCCATCACATTCCGCCCGGCGATATCGAGCAGCTCCTCGCAGTCTGCCGTCTCCCGACTTCCGTCCACCGCGTCTATCTCAATCACCCCGCGCATCACCGTTGTCCGGGCCGGCGTTCCCCCTTCGAACCTCGGCGTCTCCTCGGTTCCTCCCCCGCTCGTGTACTTGAGGAACGTGCCGTTGTCACCGACCGCGTAGACCTCGTCCGGCCCGGTCGAGAACACGCCGCGCAGCGCCTCGCTCGACAGACCAGGGGCCCGAATCCGCCACCAACGACCGCCGTCAATGCTCAGCAGAATGAGCCCGCTGTCGCCGACGATCCACCCGTAGTTGGCGTCCGTGTGGAAGAAGACGTCGTGCTGGGCACGCTCAAGACTGTCAGGGTTGTACATCTCCCGCCAGCTGTCACCAAACGATGTCCTTATCATCAGTCCCTGCTCCCCGACCGCCCAGCCCAGCCGGTTGTTGAACATGCAGAGCGAATTGTAGTTGCCGGCAGGAAACACTTGGTCGGCGCGCCACTCGCCGCCGCTGAAATGGAGGATGGTATTCGTGCCGCAGACCCAGCCTTCCGCTGCGGTGACCGGGAACCAGACCGAGCTCAGGTCCTCGCTTGTCCCGCTCGTCATCCGCACAACGCCTTCCGGAACCACCAAACAGATCTCGCCTCCAAGCCCGCAGCAGTACCCGGTGTCGCTGCTCGGCGGGAAGTGTATCGATGTCGCAGTCTGGCCGGCCGAACCGTGGTATGTCCAGTCGCTTCCACCGTCAGTGGTCCGGTACACTAGCCCGGACGTGCCGCAAGTGTAGCCCTGCAGCCCGTCGAGCATAAACAGCGAATTGCACCCCGTTCCCACGTAAGTGGTCGTGAACGTCGCCCCGCCGTCGGTCGTGTGGAAGATGGCGCCCGAGTCCTGGGACCGGCACGCCGATATCCAGCCTTGCTGGCCGACGAAGTGGACGTCAGTCAGCGCCGCGCCGGAATCGGCCGGTACGTTGTCGCTGAGGTCCACCCAACCGGAGAAGGCCGGGACGGTCAGCAGGACGGCGGCGAGAATGACGGCTCTCAGTGCTCCTCCAGCTGCGCAATCACGACTCTGGAGACCGCAGTCCGCCTACCGCTAACGCTTGCCCGCTTGGTCACTGGGTCACTTGATCACTCGGTCACTTCCGCCTGCCCGCTGTCCTCACGGTGCTCGGCCGAATTCGAGCTCGAGGGGCCCCTGGCTCGACTCGAACACCGCCTGTGCGGCCAGCTCGTGGATGGTGCTGCGCAACTGCGCGTAGTCGAAGAGCGCCTGCTCAGGAATCCAGGCGGTCATCCGTTCGGAGTGCCCGTGCAGCCGCAGGCGGCCGGTGAGGAACACGGCCGCGCTCCAGTCGAGCGCCAGAGCCGCGCCCACAATCCGCTCGTGCCCGAACACCTCAGGGTAAGAAGACAGGATCCTGGCAACCGGCATCAGTGTCGAAGAAAAGGCACGGGCAGCCCTGGACCGAAAGCTCGTCCCGCAGGTGTTGTACACCTCGCGGCACTTCAGATCCAGCAGGACGTGGAGAGCCGAATCGCTTCCACCGGGTGTCCGGTAAGCCAGCATCAGGCCGCCGCGCTTCAGTGAGGCAATGTCCGGCTCGGGCGACTCCTGTATCTCCTCAATGACCTTCTCAAAGGAGCTCCTCAGTTCCTCCTTCACCTGACGGCCCACCTCGGTGCGCGGCTTCCACATGACTTCCTCTGCTCGGTACTTGCCCGAGCAGGAGGAAAGACAGCCGACCGCAAGCGACACCAGACAAACAGCGAACACGGTCCTCATGGGAACCTCCATGCCTGATTATACCATTTCCACCCGTACGTCAATAGCCCGCTGTGCCCGCCGCGGTTGAAGAACCGGCTGAAGCCCAGGAGCCCGAACTGGTCCGCCAGCCCACAGGCGCGATCCAGCCGAGCGCCCAGCCCGACACAAATGCCACGGTTGCCGCAAAGGAGCGAAGAGTGCCTCTCACCGACGACGAGCACAAGAGGCTGCCCGTGCCGCTGCTGCAAGGAATTCCCCACGCCTGACCGACAGGTCCGAAGCGGACACTCACCGGGAGCAGAACAGGAACCGGGTCGAGCGCGCGGTCGGCATCATCAAGAGGTCAAGGCCGTGCGCGGCGTCTCCGGCTGGTAGACAGCGCCGCCAACCGGCGTGCGCCCAGCCCTGACCGCCGGCCGCTATCTCTGAATGACCACCTTGCGTACTGCGGTCCGCGGCTTCCCGTCTTCGGTCTGCGGTCCCCTCACGAAATACACCCCTGGCGCGACATGCCGGACCTCGTTTGGCCCGGGCTTCATGTCCATCACCTTCCGCCCTGCGATATCAAGAAGCTCTGCGCCGGCTCCCGGATTCCGCCTTCCGTCAGCTGCGCCCAGCCGCAGCGCGCCCCGGACAATGGTCGGCACCCGTGGCTCATCATTCGTCCCTGCACACTCATCTCCCTTCTCGACCCCGGTGCTCGGGTCCATCTTGCCCCAGATGCGCTCCGCGTTGTAGGTCTTGCCGTTCACGGTTGCGGCCCAGCTCTGGTACGCCAGGAACACCCGGTTCCCCGGCCCTCGAGCGAGCACCGGCGCCCACTGGTTCCCTTGCTGCCGGACGACCGGCCCGGTGTCAAGTACGACGCCGGCCGGCGAAACGCGCGCACCATAGACATCCTGCTCGCCGCTGCGCTGGTCCTGCCAGACAAGGAAGAAGCCGGCGCCGTCGTATTCGACCGCGGGAGCGCTCTGCTGACCGGCTCCCGGATAGACGAGGATGCCGGCGGTATCCAGCACCGCTCCGGCTCCGGTCACCCGCGCCGCGTAGACGTTGCAGTCGACGCTCCGCGCGTCTGACCACACGACCATGAAGTTCGCGCCATCCGTCGCCGCTGCCGGGTCTAGCTGGCCACCGGCCGCGGCCGAGACTACGAAGCCGTCGGGATCGAGAACCACTCCCTCGCTGCTGACCCGCGCCCCGTACAGGTCATAGCCGCCTCCGGTCTGACTCTGCCACAGCACCAGATAGCTCGTGCCGCCGTAGGCCACTGCCGGCGAGATCTGCCACCCGTCCCACGTGCACACCCCGATTCCCGCGGTGTCGAGCAGGACGCCCGAGCGTGAAACGCGGGCGCAGTAGATGTCGTAGCCGCCGCTGCGCCAGTCCTGCCATGCGACGAGGTAGTCGTTGCCGTCACTCGCCACCGCCGGGGCGAACTGCTCCATCGTCCTGCCCGAAATCAGTATGCTGACAGAATCAAGAACCACACCGGCAGGAGTCACCCTCGCCGCGCGGACGTCTCGGTTGCGGTTCCGTCCTTGCTCCCAAACGACCAGGTAGTCATTCCTGCCGTATGCCACGGCCGGAGCAGACTGCGTGCCACCGCCAAGCGACACCCGGATGCCGAGGCTGTCTAGAACCACGCCCTCCGGCGTCAACCGAACCCCGCGGATGTCACGGCCAACGTCGCAGTTCTCGTCCCATACGGCCAGGAAGTTTGTCCCGTCGAAAGCCGTCTCCGGTCGCCTCTGCGAAACCGCGGCGCTGGATACCACTATGTTCTGCGGATCGAGCACGACTCCGTCTCCGTTCACCCGCGCTGCATAGATGTTGTAGTCTGCGGCGCCAGGGTGCTGGTCGAACCACACCACAGCATTGTGCGTACCGTCGAACGTAACCGCCGGGCTGGCCTCGTATTCGCCGCTGGAGATCGGAAACCCGTGCGGGTCGAGCAAGCGGCCGTCAGTCCCGACCCGCCCGCCGAAGATGTTACAGTGGGCGGCCGCGTCGACCCATGCAACCAGGTAGTTCGTTCCGTCAAACGCGACCTGCGGAAACCACTGGTTGTTGGCGATGGCCGAAATCGCGATCCCCGAAGGTTCCAGCACTTCGCCTGCCCTGGTTATCCGAGAACCGTAGACATCCACGTCGTTGCCGACGCGCCTGTCGTGCCATACCACCAGCGCCTCATCCCGGCCCGGGGCAATCCCCGGGCTTCCCTGCCAGTTTGTCTCGGCGGATATCACGAAACCTGCAGAGTCCAGCACGATGCCCTCGGATGTGACCCGCGCACCGTAGATGTCCCCGAGTATGTCGTCGCGCGTGTCCGCCCAGGCAAGCAGGACGTTCGCGCCGTCAAAGACCACCGCCGGGTCCGCCTGCTCGGCATCAGTCGCCACCAGGGCGAGCCCGGCCGTATCGACCACCGCTCCGTCGGGCGTGACCCGTGCGCCGTAGATGTCAGCGCCACCGCTGCGCATGTCGGTCCACACGACAAGGTAGTTGGCGCCGTCGAAGGTGACCGCTGGGTAGCCCTGGAAACCGGCTGCGGTTGAAACCGCGAACCCGTTCGGGTCGAGCAAGCGGCCCGCCGAAGTTATCCTGGCAGCAAAGATATCTGAAGTGTCGGTCCCGCGTCGGTCGGCCCACACCGCAAGGTAGTTGGTGCCGTCATATGCGACGGCAGGACGGGTCTGCGGGCCGGGCGCTACGGATATCGCGATGCTGGCCTGGTCGAGCACAGTGCCGTCAGGTGTGAATCGGGCACCGTAGATGTCCGATTCCCCGCTGCGCATGTCGCTCCAGACCACGAGCGAGTTTCTGCCGTCGGACGCGGCCGCCGGCGACAACTGCTCGTACTCGGCGGCTGCATAGGCTACTTCGAGGTCAATGAGGAATTCCCCAATATCGGCGCCGGCCAACGCAGTCGCGGCCAGCCCAACTGCCAGAACGTCACGCAGCATGCTTACCTCCCGGTTTGTGCAGCCAATGGCCGCTAGCCTTGCGGCCGAAATGCGACTCTGTCAGGACGTGAACCCCGGACTGTCGCCGAAACAAACCGGCCACGCAGTTGGGTCCTTTAGTGTTCGACGGTCCCGGTCAGGAGATTGTTGCACGGCCGGGCACACTGGGCCCGATTGCCGGACGATGGCACGCTCATGCTGGATGGCCCCCTGTCCGGCATCGAGACCCGGCGCCAGGTCACGAGTCTGCCCGCCGCCAGCCGAGGACCGCTATCCGCCAACTGCACGCTCTCACCCCATCCCTCGGGCGAGGCGCCCGGCTTCGCCAAGCCCCCTTGAGCCGGAGAGGAAGAAGGAGAGGGGTGTCGCATCCGTTCTCCGCCTTCCACTGACCGCCCTCCGCCAACTTGGTCACTGGGCCACTTGTTCGCTCGGTCGCTTCCGCCTGCCGCTCTCCCCCAGCCTGACACCTGTCCCAGACATCTCTCAGCTCGATGCCCGCGTCCACCACTCAGACCGGTCCGGACATCAGCCGTTTCGCGGTGACCGATTGGGAGAGAATTCCTGCCCGAGCTGACGCAGCTCATCTCACAGCAGCAACAGGTGGGGCGCGACGCGCCCTCGCCAGCCTGTGCACTGTTGAACCGGAGCCAAGGTCCATCGGTGGCCGGCCCGGGTCCGGGCCGGCTCAAGACGCAGCCCTGAATCGCCTGTTGTGCCTGCGGCAGACCAGCTCCACGACCTGGCGGCCGGTGAGCGCGGCCAGTACCGTGCCGGTGAACGGCGCGGTCCACTGGCCCGCCAACCACAGCCCCTCGAGCCCGGGCAGGTTCCTTAGAGGCTCGGCCCGCATGTTCTCCGGCGTCATGTACCAGCCGTCCGGCGAGCCCAGCCAGTTGCCGGTGTAGCGGACATAGGTCGCGGGCGTCGCCACATCCAAAACCTCAACCTGCTTGCGGAACCCGGGCCAGCGCTGGTCCAGCTCGGCGATTGTCAGGTCCGCGATGCGCTGCTTCTCGGCATCGTACCGCGGCCGGTCCTGCTCGAGCGCCTGCCAGTACCCGTACCGGCAGGGAAACCAGACCTCGACCGCGGACTTGCCCTCGGGCGCCATGGTCGGGTCGAACGAATGGTGGATGACCGACAGCCACTTGCGGGTCTCACCCGCAACCGTGACCGGCTGGGTCAGCTCGAACGCGAGCCGCGCCGGCTCCTTCGACATGTCACGGTTGACCCCGAGGCACACCTGGACAATCGGCCGGACCGGAACCCACTCCGAGTACATCCGCCGAATCCGCTCGTCGATGTACCTGCTGTCCAGGATGTCGAAGATGAGCTTGTGCCCGTCCGCGGCCCAGATGACGGTGTCGGCTCGTACCTCGCTTCCATCCGCGAGCTTCACTCCGGCGGCCCGGTTGTTCTCGACCAGAATTCCTGTGACCAGGCAGTTGTAGCGTGCCTCACCGCCCAGCTGCTTGAACCGCTCGGCAATCGTGAACGCGACCTGCTGGGATCCGCCGATCGGCACCCCGCCTTCCGCGACCGAGCTCCTCATCGCCCCGGCCATCCCGACCAGAGGGAAACGGAGCATGCGCCAGCCCGGCGCGTCGATGGCCATCCTGACCGCCTCGCGCAGGAACGGGTCGGTGAAACGAGCCGCGAACCCCTGAACCGTCTGCTTTCCGCATTTCCGGAGAACACCGACTAGCGGCAGCGCCCTGAACATCATCCCGATGCGGTCGAACAACCCGGACGTTTCCGGCGGCTTGAGGCTGGCCAGGCCCATGAATCCGGGCCCGGTCAGCAGGCGGACGAAGTCGCGCGACAGCTTCTCGTCCGCAGGCGAAAGCTCGAGCATCTGCGCGAGAAGCCGCTCCGGGTCGATGCAGAACGACAGCGTGCGTCTGCCGCTCTCGATTCGGTACATCTCGTCGTGGTAGTGGAACCTGCGGTTCTCGATCACGCCCAGCTCCTGCCACATCTGATACAAGGCCCCGCTCTTGGACCCGGCCAGCCAGTGCATCGAGATGTCAAAAGTGTAGCCCTTCCGCTTCCAGGCAGCACACAGCCCGCCCGGGATGCGGTGCATCTCCAGGATCAGAGCCTTGAATCCGTTCATCCGGGCATAGCACCCGGCCGACAGGCCGGCCATGCCCGCGCCGACAATCACAACCGACTTCTCGCTCATCAAACGGTGCCGTTCGAGACAATCCTACACTCTGGCCCGGACGTGTAAAGGCCCCGCACGACTGAACTGCAACCGGGCAGCCGGCGTTGCTGCAGCCCCTCAATCCGCCCACCGCTTGCGCTCGCCCACTGGGTCACTCTGTCTCTCGGTCACTCTGTCACTCCTCTCAGGCTTTCCACTCACTGGACCTCGTGTCCGATTTGGCTTGCCAAACTCCGGATTTTGCCCTATCCTTAACCGCGATGCGTCAAAGACGATACACAATGGCTTTCCTGACCTTGCTGGGCAATATCTGCCTGGTCATCATCCTCCCGGCCAACGTCTGGACCGCACCGAAGGACCTGTGGGACGGCCTGGCACCCATCCAGGAGGAGGCCGAGGCCCACGGCGTGCCGAAAGCACTGAGACTTGTTCGCGGCATGCCCAAGCAGTGGTGGGCGTGGATGATGTTGCGGGACGGACTCCCGGACAGTAGCCGGATAGAGCGCAGCTACGCGGGCGGGAGCTCAACCGCCGAGCGCCCGGCAGAGCGCTTTGACCTGCAGATAGTCCAGCGTGACACGGCTGTCAGAGTATCCTACGGTCTTCGGACCGAAAGCCGCGCCGACGCGGACGCGCTGCTGCCCTTGCCTGCAGGCAGGGTTTCAGCGGCCGCCTACCGCGACTTCCTGGCCCCGCTTGCGCACGGGTGGTTCTTCGCGTCAGACACAGCCTACTCTCCTGGCAAGCCTGGCCGCGGCACGGTGAGGATTGCCGTGACCTGCTGGAAAGGAAGGCGCACGGTCAGCCACTCGGTAGTCGCAGGAGTCGACCACACCCCCAGGAGGGTCGCCAAGGTCCTGGCCGGCGTCAAGTCGCTCGAGATGGCGGGCGTAGGCCCTGTCGGTGACGAAGACCCGCTCGGAGAAAAGGCGCGGCGGAGCAGGACAGCGGGTACAACGCCCGCTGACGAGCATCAGGCTGCGCGTAGCCTCTGAGCGCCAGACAGAAGCAGTTGCGGGGAGTGTCGAAGGAAGACGCCGGGCGGGTGGACCGTGCCTCCGACTTCGCCGTCCTGGACAGTCCGGTCTGAGAAGCGCGGAGGGACGTCCGGAGGCTGAGAAGGTCTGGACGCTATGACGGCAGGGCGCTTGAGCTGAAGGCGCTCACCGCGCTGCCGCCGGAAAGCAGGGTCAGACTCGACTCGGCCCGCTGCCAGCCCGACGCCGCAACACCGCAGGCTGTAGGCTGAAGTGTCGGCTGAGGGCTGACTTCGCCCGGTCGTCAACAGGACCCGGGCCTGCGTCCGGACTCGGCGAAACGACCGAAGAACAGCGGGTCCCTGCAACGCTCGCTCCCCTCCCTTGAGAGGAGTGGAGTGAAGTGGGAAGTGACATTTCACCAGGCCGGTTCCCAGCAGCCTAGCTGAGGGCGTCAGGCTCCCGTGGGAGCGCTCCTAGGGCATCTGTTTGATGACCTCCATCGTCACCTTTTCGGCCTCATCCATCGAGGTCAGCGGCCAGACATCCCAGCTGACGAACGGCCACATCGGATTCTCGGTGGCGATCTTCAGCAACTCCTCGTGCGAGTCCACTTCGAAAATGCCGCATCCGCCCTTCTCAGCAGCGAAGGCGTAGATCGACTCTATCTTGCCCTGCTCCTTGAGCTTCTTGAAGTAGGCCATCTGCGCGGGCATCGCGGTATTCATCACTTCCGGGGGAACCGGGCCTTCTGGTGCTGACTGCACTACCAGGAACTTCGCCATGGCGTGTCTCCTTTGCGTTTGCTGCTTTCGGGCCTGCCCGCCGGAGGATGTTGACCTCGCTCCGGGGCCGCGGAAACCACGCACCTGCGGTGCGACGCCTCCGGGAACGCCCCGGTCGAAGTTTCTACGGCCCTCCGTCGGCCGGCTTCGGCCTGGAGGATGTACGCCCTGTGAAGTGGTTATGGTATTCCGGTATCCGAATGCCGGAAAGAGTATAGGAGACCCTCCCGCCCTGTCAAGCGCCTGTTTTCGACACACCTGCCCCTCCGCCCAATCTGTCTCTTGATCACTCCGTCACCTCCGCCCACTCTGTCTCTCTGTCACTTGGCCACACTGTCACTCTGAGTCTACACCATCCACACCAGTGAGCCGCGCGAAAGCGGGGCTCAGAAGAAGACGGACAATTTCGCCCAGGAACCCTCCGGGGTTCCGACCGAATGTGGTCCGCTCGCGTCCGGGTGTCAACATCAAGAAAGAGCCGCGTAGTTGCGGCTCTATAGGGTTAGATTGTAGCTTTCTCGGGACTGACCTAAGTCCCGGGCCAGTATACTTCTCCCCCTGCCCCCATGTCAATAGCCGACCGCAGTCCGCTTGCCGCCCGCCCGGCCGCCGGGCCACAGGTGCGGTTTCTGCCCGTCACTCGGGCGCTCCCGCTCACCCTTGTCCCTGCCCTGCTGTCTGCAGCATTCCGACGGCAAAGGAGCCGCGCATGCGCGCCGCGCGGCTCCGGGGTGACAAACCATGTCTGACAAGGGACGATCCCACGCCCCGCATAAGTATACCCTAGACCCCTCCTGTCGTCAACCTCATCGACAGCAAAGGAGCCGCGCATGCGCGCAGCGCGGCCCCTGAGGTGCGATGTCAATACTCACAGAGGACCAGCCACCAGTCCCCACAAAGTATACTCCGACCCCTGCCCGGACGTCAAAAGGCCTTGGCAGACCGCTTGCCGCCTTCCGCCGGACCCTATCGCTGAATGACCACCTTGCGGATTGCCGGCCTCTCTTCGCGGTCCGCTGGCCCGTAGGATGCGTAGCCTGCCGTCGGACGGCAGAAGTAGACTCCCGGCGCGAGGTGCCGGATGTCATTCTCCCCCGGCTCCAGGTCTGAGACCTTGCGACCCATGATGTCGTGTAGTTCTGCACAATACCTGCCCGGTAGCGTCAGCGTGCCCCGACACACGCTCACTTGCGGTCGAGGAGCCTCGGTCCTCGGTGCGCCCTCCACAATCGCGGACGAGGGCTCGACATAGAACGAGTCTCTCACAACGGAATCCTGCCGCCCACTGATGTAGGCGAGCGAACACTGGCAGGCATGCCAGCCAATGGTGCAGAACGCGACCGGCCGAAAGGTGAACCCACGGTTCCACATCGGTCGGTGCAGCACAGTCCCCGTCGACTCCCGGAAGATGCCGGTACCGCCCGGGTCCCACATCTCGAAGTACAGGCGGTACACCAGAGTGTCGTGGCTGCAGTTCCACGTCTGGACAGATGGTCGAATCGAGTCCCCGAGTACCACGGTGCCACGTGGTGCCCGAATCTCGACCTGGAGCGTACGCGGGAACCTCACGACCACGAAGTCCTTGTGGCAGGTGTCGTTCGATCGGTTCTCGTCACCTCGCAGGTTGTGAGAGGCACGGGCGTAGTATGACCCGAACGGGCTTGCGATCCAGTAGACAGGGTACTCCAGCTCGACCCTTTCCCCCGGCTCGAGGTCCACGCCGTCAATGGTAGCGAAGACCATCCTGCTGGTGTCGTAGATGTAGAACGCAACGTACACCAGCTCAGCGTGCCTGCCCAGGTTCCTGACCCTCACGACCGAATGGACTGTGTCGTCCTCCAAGGTCGTATCCTCCGGGCAGATGATGGTTTCAACAGCGACATCGTGCTCGTACAGGGATCGAAGCCCGGCGTGATTCGCCGGCAGACTGACGGCCAGCCTGGCCCCAGCCAGGACTGCAAACAGGACGATGAGAGTCATTCTCATACGACCTCCTCTGTTATGCCCCAGTGTAACCGTCCTCCCACAATCTGTCAACCCCGTTTCCGCTGACCGCAATCCGCTTCCCGCCCACTCTGTCTCTTGGTCACTTTGTCTCTCTGTCACTTCTGTCTGTCTCTCGGTCGCTCTGCAGCTACCCCTTCGACAACAAGAGAGCCGCGCTTGCGCGCGGCTCAGGAGGAGTAACATCATACCCGAGCGGTACCGGGCATGAGTTATGCCCAATTATACCACAAAATCCGAAATCCGGCAATGGGCCATCCGCTGGCCCCTTGCCGCTATCCGCCGTCCGCCTTCAGCCCACTCTGTCTCTAGGCCACTCTGCCTCGGTCACTTCCGCTTTCCGCCATCCGCTTCCTGCTGTGAGCTGAGAGCTGTCGGCTGTGGGCTGCTGCTACTCCGCTTCGCCCACTCTGTCACTCTGTCTCTCTGTCACTTGGTCACTCCTCTCAGGCCTTCCGCCCGCTCGGCCGCTCGACCACGTGCTCTGCGACACAGGAGCAGGTGCCATCAGATGGCTCACCACTCGGCCGCTTGTCCAATTGGGCTTGCCAAACTCCGGGTTCCGGCGTATCATGGTGCGATGAGAAGGTGGATACTGCCGGCCCTGCTGCTCCTCGCTTCGGTCGGGGTCACCGAAGCCGGGTCTTGCGACGTGTCAATCTTGCGTGTCATCTCCCCCCGGACTTTCGAGCCCCCTGGTTCCATCGTGGCTCCGCTCCTGCAGGTCACGAATGCAGGACCGGACACGGCGCTTTTCAGGAGCTGGGTCTCCATCACCAATCCTGTCACAAACGAGGTCTACCGGGAATCGCTGGACGTGGTTTCCCTGGGGCCCGGGGCCGACACGACTGTCGAGTTCCCGGAATTCGATGTCGGCCCCAAACAGGGTTACTGGCTGGCTGTCTGCTCGCTCCATGCACCCGGAGACACACGGCCGGAGAATGACACCGTCAGCAAGACGTTCACGGTGATGGCGAGTATCTGAACCGGCGGATGGCGCGAGGTCTCGCGCGGCGTGCCTTTGGCTCCTTCTGGCAAGCCTGTCAGACGCGGAGGGTGGCTCACGATGGACCGGAGTTCCAGGATGCTCTACGCAGCCAAGGGGTACAAGACCACCGACTTCTACGCCTTCAATACGTGGACCGGCTGGTGGGACACCCTGTCGCCAATGCCCTACCAGAGCCACCCGACATGGTTCAAGAAGGTGCCGGGCAAGGGGTCAAGAGGGTGCTGTGACAACGACAACACCATCTACGTCACTCAGGGAAACAACTCGCTCGGTTTCTGGAAGTACCACATAGCCGAAGACTCGTGGTCCCGGCTCCCTGACGTGCCGCTCGGTCCGAAACGCAAGAAGGTCAAAGGCGGGACTGACATGGCCTACGTGGTCCGGGACAGCGTCGGCTACGTCTACCTGCTCAAGGGATACAGGTGCGAGTTCTACCGGTTCAACACGGTCACAGAGGTCTGGCAGACCCTTCCGCACGCCCCGACGGGTGCTCGCGACAAATGGCCAGCAGGGTCGTGGCTGGTGTACGACGACTCGACGCTCCTGTACGCCCACAAGGCCAAACACCACGAGCTCTGGGTCTACGATCTGGAATCCGCGGCCTGGGATACGGCTCAGCGGGCCGGCATGCCGCTCATCGGCTTCACGGGCAGGAGGAAAAAGTCCAAGGCCGGCGGCTGTGCGGACTGGGGAGCAGGCAACAACATCTACGCGATGAAGGGCGGCAACACCCAGGAGTACTGGTGCTACCGTCCGGCGGAGGACGCCTGGTTCGAGCGCGAAACGATACCTTCACACGGGTCGACCGGCAAAAAGAAGAGGGTCAAGCACGGAGCCGACATCGTCCACTGGGGAAATGGCACATGCTTCACCCTGAAAGGCAACAAGACCCTGGAGATGTGGCTCTACCAAGCGGGCTACATCTCTTCAGGCGGATGCCAGACCCCGCAGCGCACTGGTGCATGCGCATCTCAGGCTCCATGGGAGCACATCAAGCTCCGCCTCGGACCGAACCCCCTGAAGGGCCGCTCCGCAGTCGTCCGCTACACGCTGCCAGGCCGCCAGTCGGTCGCCGTCCGTGTCTTCGACGCCGCGGGAAGGGCTGTGTTCTCCACCCGGTCATCCGGTCTTTCTGTCACCGGGTCTTTCAGCCTGGACCTCTCCGGGCTCAGCGCCGGCGTCTACCTCGTCCGCCTCGACACCGCCACCCACACCGCCACCCGGAAACTGGTAGTCCAGCGCTAGCCGCAGAC
>CP070680.1:1117511-1127048 GCA_020352555.1 Caldifarciminota bacterium
ACGTTCCGTTCGAGCAACGAAGGACTGCTCGGGTCCTATGTCACCGGCGAGTTCATCGAGGCCATCCGGAGGGACCAGGGCCTGGTGCGGGTGGTCGAGATCGGGACCCAGGATGAGGTGCTCGAGGAGATCGAGAGCAAGGAGCTCGACCGGGAGGCGTTCGTGGCAATCGGCGAGAAGTACGACGTTGCCACGGTCATCGACGGCGAGGTCGTCGTGTCGGACGTGAGGCCTGACATCACCATCACACCAGGGGGCGGGTTCATGGACTTCTCGGCCGAGGTGGACGCGACGATGGCGGTCCGGCTGATGGAGACCGAGTCCGGCGCTTCGCTCTGGAACGCCACCGCGGCCGCGACCCGGAAGGTTGGCGGGGTCAGCATCTTCGGGAAGAAGCACTTCTCGTTCAACGCCAAGGACCCGGAACAGGCATACGGCGAGCTGGCCAGGGCCCTGGTCAGGAAGGCGTCAAGGGACTTCCAGTTCACCTGGGAACGTCAATAGAGCCGAGGCAGACTTTGAGGGGCGGGCTATGCCCGCCCCTTCTTCATATCAGGAGTTCTCTGGCTCGGCCTGGCCGAGGACGGCGATGGCCTTCTCCGTTTCCTCCCTGCGGACGCAGAGACGGACACCGCCGGTGGCCAGGCCGACCATCGGGCGCACGCCGTGAGCATCGTCGGCCATGAGTACCGACTCGATGCCGCGAGATTCAAGCACGGACCGGGCCAGCTCAGCCTCAGGACGGAAGCTGTAGGTCCGGATGCAGACCAGGTCACTCATGGGCGGTCACTCCTGGGTCCCGTGCTTCTGTTCCTGGCCGATGGAGAGCATCCAGCGGTCGTATGCGGCGCGGCGTAGCCAGTCTGCCAGTTCCTTGGGCCAGACCTTTGTGTCCACGCCTGTGCTGCAGGCTGCTGACGCGAGCTCGTAGGCGGTACGATAGTCAGAGGAGTCGTCGCCGTGCTGGAACACCATCGCGGCATTGAGCTGGTCTTCCGGGCTTGTGACCTGCCCGGCTTGGAGCAGCTTGCGGGTCCGGGCCAGGCGCTGGTCGTCTCGGGAGGTGTTCAGGAAGCGCAGTGTCATCCGGTCGCTCTGGTCGACCCGGTGCATGTAGGCGAGCTGTTCGCTCGGAGGCATGGAACTGGGCGGGACCGGCCCTGGTCCGGACAAGTACCCTGCGAACAGACCGGCGGCTCCGGCGACAATGGCAGTGCCCGGATAGAGCAGGGGATTGGCAGTTACCTTGCGGCGCAGCGCCAGCCTGACTCCGAGTACCACGGCGACCACGAACCCGGAGAGAATCCCGAGCACCACGAGCAGGTATGACAGCATGCCGACCACGTCGAAGAACAGGCCCAGCATCGCGACCGCGACAACCACGAACCCGAGCACAACCGGGCGGGATGGCTTCACGATGTCAGGATGGCTGGGCGTGGCCTGAAGTCAAGGGGAAGAAGGGAAGCGCCGAGCGGGGGAGGTACACAGAAGTCGACTTGTCCGTTCCTCGTCCCTTGGGGGAGATGATGGTGAGGGGAAGAGGAAGTGACCGACAGACCAAGTGATCGAGTGAGGAAAGCAGAAGAGTTCGAGAGGCCAGGGGTCCGGGGTCCAGGTGGTTGAACTGCGCAACACCGGGCGGGTGTGGGTCCGGTGTCTGTCTACTTGAATCCTTGACCCTCGACTCCTCGGACACTTCCTCCTCGCTGTCCGCGGGCAGCTGAGTCCCTGTTGACGCATGCAGAAGGCGGCCTAGACTGGTTTCAATAGAAGCCTGAGTGCGATTCTTCGTGCTTGCGGTCATGATACTCGCGGCAACAGCGCCGGCCCAGACGCCGCAGTATGCTTTCGTCGTAGTCGTCGACGGTATCAGGAACGACGAGGGGTTCGAGGCCGGGCCCACCTATCTGCGCCACATCTGGAATGACCTCCGCCCGCTCGGGACCGTGAACCGGAAGTTCTGGAACCGGGGCTGGACCGCGACGACCTCTGGGCACACGGCCATCCTGTCCGGCGTGCGCCAGTTTCACCTGAACAACGAAGGCATAGACCAGCTCATCCGCGGGGCCGAGCCGATGGTGTTCGAGTGCTTCCGGGATTACCGCGGGGAGCCGGAATCCGCGTGCGGGGTGATTGTGGGCAAGTGGGGGAACTGCGGTGAGATCTGTGACTTCGGGCTGGAGCCTGCGCTGGGCGCGGATTTCAGGGGATTCCAGATACGCGACCCGGTGCGGAACGAGGACACCTGCTGTTCCCGGCTGGTGCACGAGGCGATGGACTCGCTGCACCCGAAGCTGGTGCTGGTTAACCTGGCGACCGTGGACGAGGTCGGTCACACCCGGGTGTACGAGGACTACCTGGCTGCGATCCGGGTGGCGGACTCGATTGTCTGGGAGTTCTGGAAGCACATTCAGGCCCAACCGCCGTGGACCGACACTTTCTATCGGGACCGGACCGTGCTGATCGTGACCGCGGACCATGGCCGGAACGACGGCGCGCATGGCGGGTTCGCGGAACACGGGCAGTGGGACCACGGTTGCCGGGACCTGATTTTTCTTGCGCTCGGTCCAGGAATCGCGTCCGGCCGAACCGTGGACACGATTCCGCGGGACCAAATCGACATCGCGCCGACCCTGGCCGCGATCCTGGAGATACCGGTGCCGTTTGCCCAGGGCGAGGTGATGACCGAGCTGTTCGCAGACGGTTTCTGCCCGAGTCCGGTGAGAATGCATTCCGGGCCGCCGGTCCTTGCCCAGAACATCAGCGCGAACGCGGGTTTCTCACGGGACCCGGACCTGTGCCGTGACCGGTTCGGCAACCTGCACCTGGTCTGGTCGGACAATTCGGACAGGAGCTGGTTTGTGGACTACGCCAAGTCAACGGACCAGGGGCAGAGCTGGCAGGCACCGCGCCGGCTGTTCGACTTTCCGTACCGTGACAGCGTCATGTGGTATGCACGGGTGGCGGCAGACGACAGCTTGGCGGTAGCGGCCATGGGGTGGGGCAAGCATGCGTGCCGGGTCGATACGCTGAACCCGGGGCGCACGGACACGACCTATGTCTGGTATCCGTGGATTGCGACCAGCATCAACCAGGGGACGAGCTGGACCACGATGTCGCTGATGGACTCGAACATGGGCGGCTATCAACCGGCAATCGCCGTGGCCAGGGGACGGCAGAGCCTGGCCTGGGGCCAGTGCGGCAAGCATGGCTGGGAGACCACGACCGACGGCATCCATTTCAACGACCGGGTGGGCTCGGGCGTTTGGGACTCGCTCCCGACCATGCTCGGCCGGCTGTACGTCCGGCAACTGAGTATCTGCGACAACGGGGTGAGGTGCCGCCTGGCAGCTTGCGCGCTGCGCGGGTCGGACTGGGATATCCTGTACGGATCCAGCCTGGACCGTGTGAACTGGCACACGGAATGGGTGGTCCAGGACCCGGACGGGAGGCCGGTCTATGACTTTGACCCTGAAATCGAGGTCGATGGGCGGCTCCATGTGCACATGGTCTGGGCCAGGAAACCGAACCAGGGCGGAAACTGGCGAGTGATGTACGGAAGGCGGGACCCGATGCACGGCCGCTGGGATACCACTTCGCTTTCTGGGAGCGGCATGGACGCGTGGCAGCCTGACGTGGCGGTCAAAGGCGACACGGTCGCAGTCGTGTGGACCGACTACCGGGAAGGGAACCCGGAGGTATACGCCTGCTTCAGCGTGAACCGGGGTCTGGACTGGTCCCGGCCGGAGAACGTCAGCGGCACTCGGTCGTACTCGCACCGGCCAAGGGCCTGTGCGCTTCAGCACGGGTTCTACGTGGTGTGGCAGGACCTTGCGGACGGAGACTGGGACATCTACGGGAAGCAGGTGGACGTGGTGGGGATTGGAGAGGAAAGGACAAAGTTCAAAGTACAAAGGACAAACCCGACTATCGTGCGGGGTGTGCTGAGGCTCCAGCCTGCAGCCGACTGCTCACAGCCGACAGCAGAATTGGTCGACGTCACCGGACGCAGGATCATGGAACTGGAGCCGGGCGAGAATGATGTCCGGCACGTGGCACCGGGAATCTACTTCATCACCCCTCACCCCTGCCCTCTCCCGCAAGGGGAGAGGGAGAAGCGGGCAGTGGTCCGGAGGATTGTGGTTCAGCGGTAGGTCGGCTGTCGGTTCGGACTTGCGGGGGCGGGGATTTGGGGCGATAATTACCAAAGGAGAATCGATATGAGAAGGAACTCTCTGTTCTGGCTGAAGACCGGCAGCTTGTCATTCCTGTTCCCGGCCGTGGCCCTGGGACTGACGGTCAGTCCTGTCGGCACTGTGGACCGGGTCGACGACGCCTATCACTTCCACTCCCCGGACCGCAGCTACGTGGCCGAGGTGGAGTACTCGGAGGGCAATTCCGAGTTCGTGCCTTTCAGCCGCATCACGGTGAAGGGACCGGACGGTGAGGTTGCCTACTCCCTTGAGAACACGACCCACACGCTGGTAGACTTGGCTGACAACGGGGCGATGGTCGGGATCGACTTCGACGGGCCGATGTCGGGTAGGGCCCGGCTGCATTTCTACTCACCGAACGGGCACGAGCTGGGTGCAGCCGACATCGGGTTCCTTAACCAGCGGGAGTTTGCCGGAGCCAAACTCTACTACGTGAATGACGGGTTGAATGGGGTACGGTCGTTCGATGGGTCAGGGCGCGAACTCCGGAACCTGGGCAAGGCCAACTACATCGCAGTATCCACAGACGGGAAGGCCGCGATCGCGCGGGACGACGAGATTGGCATAGCGGCGGATGGTCGCGAAACGGTACGAATTCCGCTGGACAACCCCTTCGTGCGCGGGATGAGCATCGCAGGGGACGGGACGTTCGGGTACGTAGACCGTTTCAAGGCCCGAGTGTATTCAGACGGCGAGACCGCGCCGCTGTTCACGTGGCAGCCGCCCGAGGGTTATCGGCTGATATCGATCGACATCGAGGACGGCATGGTGCTGGTCGGGGCTGACGACCATGAGTCCGGGCACAGACAGGGTGCGGTGTTCATGCTCGACCTCGAAGGCAGCGAGGTCGGCAGGTTGAACTTGAGCTACGAGGCATGGAACTCGTTGTCGCCCGGAGTCCGTATCGCCGGTGACAAGGAGTTCGAAGTGACCACAACCGACGGCGTATCGGCCTACCGGTGGGAGGAGGAGTGATGCGATTCCTGGTCATAGCAGTGCTGCTTTCTTCCTTTGCGCTCGGGTTTGTGCCCTGGCCCCAGCTGCCGACCAACAGTGCGCACCCGATAGGAAACGCATGGGGCAACTTCCAGAAGTACGATCCCTATCCGCATTACCTACACAACGGGCAGGACATCATGACCGATTCTCTGGCTCCGTGCGTGGTCGTAAAGGCCGGGTACGTGAAGAGGGTCTGGTATGGCGGCGGCCCGATGTACAACGGGGTGACGGTCGGTGACTCGGCCGGGGCGTCGTTGTGCAACGCGTTCATGTACTACCATCTGGACAACACGACCATCCGGGTCAGCAACGGAGACACGGTCCAGGTCGGGGACACGCTGGGCCTGATTTCGACCTGGTCCGTGGCCAATTTCCATCACAACCATTTCTCAATGAACTACGACTCGGGTACGGTCTGGTTGACCTACGGTGTGTTCTATCGCAACCCGCTGCTCGAGATGCGGCCCCAGGGCGACACCAATGCGCCGTATTTCATGGACGCGGTGACCGGGCAGCGGTTCGCCATCTGCCTGAACAACACCAGCACATACCTGAGCAAGGACAGCGTGTACGGGAACGTGGACCTGATCTGCCGGGTCGTGGACCACATCCTGCATCCGACCTGGCGACTGGTGATATACAAGATGATGTATACCATCGAGGACACGCTCGGCAGCACGGTGGTTCCCCTTACCCGGTCGTTCGAGTTCTGCGACTCGATCCAGGGTTATGCCAGCACCCAGGCCGATGTGGTGTTCAAGCAGGACAACACCTGCCGTACCCAGTGCAACTACGACTCGCTGAACCGTCGCTACTTCTACATATTCACCAACACCGACGGTGATTCCCTCATCCTGCCGGGCGATGCCGCGTACGCGTGGAACACGACCCAGGTGTCCGACGGTTTCTACTGGATAAAGGTCATCGTGTCGGATGAGTACGGGCACACGACCAGGGACAGCATGAGGGTGAAGGTGGTCAACAACCCGGGTCAGCACCATGACGTAGGCGTGACGGCAATCACCTCGCCGCCGGCGATGATGGACTCGGGCGCGACAGTTGTCCCGGCGTGCAGCGTGTACAACTTTGGCAACAACACCGAGAGCTACATGGTCAGAATGCGGATCGGGACTGTCTACGATACCACGGTCGGCGTCCTGAGTCATGGCCCAGGGACAACCTTGTACGTTCCCTTCCCATCCTGGAGCGCTCACGTGACCCCGGGACAATACGCGGTGTCATGCTCGACACAGCTTGCGGGCGAGACATATCCGGCAAATGACTCGGCGCTGTCGAGTGTGACGGTGGTGCGAAGAGTGCACGACGTGGGTGCGGCTGCAATCCTGGCCCCGACCGGGAGTCCGGACTCAGGTACGGCCATTGTGCCGCAGGCCGTTGTGACGAACTACGGAGCCTTCCCAGAGGATTTTGTCGTGCATTTCTGGGTCGACGGCGGATACACTGATGCCGTGGTCGAGACTTTGGCCGTGGGTCAGACCGACACGGTGTCCTTCCGGAGTTGGGTCGCGCATCCGGTCGGGACCCTGGCTGTGAGATGCTCAACTGCGCTGCCGGGTGACGTTGACCCGAGCAACAACCTCGTTGTCGACACCGTCAGGGTGCAGCCCCTGGTCGGGATTTCTGAACAGGGCATGCCCCTGACCCTGCGGCTGGCATCGGTCCGTCCCAACCCGACATCAGGTCCGACTCTGGTGCGTTTCGGGGTGCCGGAGCGTGCCAGGGTCAGGCTCGAGCTGTTTGATGCCACGGGTCGGAGGACGGCCGAGCTGGTTAGCAGGCTTTTGGCTGCCGGTTGGCATACGGCACGGATAGACGCCCTGAAACTGCCTGCTGGTGTATATTGGCTCAGGCTCGCAACGCAAGAGGGCATTGAGACCAGGAAGGTCCAGGTGCAGCACTGAGCGGCTGATACGTTCAGGGACCGAGGGCACGGGCCGCCTTGCCGGAAGGGGCGAATGAACGTTCGACTGGTTGAGGCCAGAGACAGAGACCTTCTGCTCACTTCCTTCAAACCCATGTTCGGGGACTGGGATTACCTGCCGATGGTCGTTGACGACTGGCTGAAGCGGAGCGACACTAGATTCACCTGGGTGGTCGAAGACGGCCCGATGCTGGCGGCAATGGCCCAGGCACATGAGACCGAGCCTGGCGAGTGGTACCTGAACGGGCTGCGGTCGAACCCGGAAGCCTCTTCGCAGCAGGTCGGCGCCGCAATTCTGGGATTGATGCGCAGGATGGAACGACGACTCCGGCAGGCGGGCGCGCATTCTGTCCGGGACGGAACCCTGCCGTCATTCGTTGAGAGCCGCAGGCTGGCCAGGATACTGGGGTTCAGGGAGCAGTTCAGGCTCGGTCACTCGTGGCATCCGTGTCCGTCCGCGGCCGGCGGTTCAACCGGCCCGGAATGCCGGGTCGCCCGTGACACGGATGCGGTGTTCGAGCGACTCAGTCGCGGGGCTGTTCTGACCAGGGCCTGCGGACGCTTCTTCACATGGTGGGACACCCGCAGGTTCACGCTCGAGCGAGCACGCCGGGCGCGGTCCAGCGGCAGGCTGCTTCAGTGCTCTGAAAACGGAGAACCGGAGGGCTGGGCGTTCTTCTGGCACGTCCAGTGGCAGGGCCTGCTGGTGCTCTCGGTGATGGAAGGCAGCGACCTTGCACTCGGGGCGCTTTTCCGTGCTGGTATCAGCGCGGCGCACCGGCTTGGGTGCAAGGGGATAGGCGTGGTTCATCCTTCGCTGTCCGAGATGCACCGCCGCGAGCGACTGTTTGGTCTGCAGCCCGGCGGATGCCATACCATCCAGTTCGTCAAGGAACTACTGCCTGCGGCGGAATGGTGACCATCCAGGCGATTTGACCGAATGCCAGGCTGCAATACACTGCATCGTGTTTGATGAGCTGCTCGAAGTGGTGCGCAGGCTGAGGCGCGAGTGTCCGTGGGACCGGAAGCAGACTGTCGAGACTACCCGGCCCCTGACCCTGAACGAGGCCTACGAGCTGGACGAGGCGCTCGGCAGCATGGACAAGGACCACATCACCGAGGAGCTCGGTGACTATCTGTTCATGGGCCTTTTCCTGGCCGACGTGCTGGAGAAGGAGCTGGGGGTGAGGCTCGAGGACTCCCTGGCCGGAATCACAGCCAAGCTGAAACAGCGCCATCCGCACGTGTACGGAGACCAAGAGGTCAGGGATGCGGACCATGTGCTCGAGAACTGGGAACGCATCAAGCGAGGCGAGGATAAAGTGAGTGGCAGGGAGTCGGTACTGGACGGGCTGCCGAAGTCCTTGCCGTCCCTGAAGCAGTCGCAGCTGGTCCAGGAGCGGTGCAGGAGGGTGGGGTTCGACTGGACCGACCTCAAAGACGTACTGGACAAGGTGAACGAAGAAGTTGACGAGGTCAGGCAAGAGCTTGCAGCCGGGACTCCGGACCACGACAAGGTGGTGGAGGAGGTGGGCGACCTGCTGTTCGCGCTGGTGAACCTGAGTCGGCACCTGGGCGTGGACGCGGAGAGCGCGCTGAGGGACGCCAACAGGAAGTTCATCGGCCGGTTCAGGAGGGTCGAAGCCGAGTTTGCCGAAAAGGGGCGGAGCCTGGACCAGGCAACGCTCGAAGAAATGGACAGGGTGTGGGACGAGGTCAAGTCCCGGGACCGTCCGACCGGGCCATAGCCGGCCGACCAAGTGCACCCCGGGGCAACCTGTGACAGTTGCGCGGCGTCTTTTGCATAAGGGAGGTCGCATGAAATACTCTGCAGCATTGCTGCTTGTCCTCGGGGTGGCCGCGGGTGCGGTCGACCCCTATGTGTCGCTCAAGGTCAGCCAGCCATGGGACGAGGGCGTCCAGGAGCTCTATCGAGTACTGCCCGACCTGGGGGTCGGGGTCAGGTTCCCGAGGACGAGCCGGGTCGCAATCGACCTCGGGCTGACCGGAACCTATGCAGCCGGGGTCGGCGAGTTCTCTGATATGAGCTTGTGGGACCTGGCGGCCAGGTTCGGGGCGGAATTCATGGTCAACCGGGCTCTGGGCTGGTATATGACCCCGGGCGTCCTGTACATGTACGCGCAGGAAACAGCGCCGTATGTCGACGACGAGCACAACATCATCACCCGGACACACGGCGGAGGTGCAATCGGGTTCTTCGGCAAGAGCGGGTTAATGCTCCTGCGCGAGGGCGATTTCCACCTGAACTTCGAGGCTGGGATGGACCTGGTTGCGGTCCCAACGTACCGCGAGAGGATATTCGAATACACAAGCACCTACTGGCTGCCGATGTTCGGATTCAATCTGGGGCTTGTCGCCGGA
>CP070680.1:1127148-1131307 GCA_020352555.1 Caldifarciminota bacterium
CCCGCCCTTGCCTTTCCTGCCCATGAGAACCGCGACGTGGCGCTGGGTCAGGCCTGCCTTCAGCCTCAACTCCCGCAGCCTCTGACCCAGCTCAGGGGTGATTCGGAACCGGTCTTCTTCCCTAGTCATGAGCCTGAAATGATACAGATTAGTATCATCGAGAATTAGCGATTCATCAAGCCAACTTCTTGTTCGATGGCGGGTTACGCGCCTGAGGCCGAAACCACCCCCCTCGTCCCCCAGGTGGTCTGGTAGGCTGCTTGGTAGGCTGTCTGCCAAGCAGTCTGGTAGGCTGTTTGCCAAGCTGTCTGGTAGGCTGTCTGCCAAGCCGTCTGGTAGGCTGTTTGCCAAGCTGACTCGTAGGCAGTTTGCCAAGCTGTCTGGTAGACTGTCTGCCAAGCTGTCTGCTAGGCTGTTTGCCAGGCTGTCTGCTAGGCTGTTTGCCAAGCTGTCTCGTAGGCTGTTTGCCAAGCTGTCTGGTAGGCTGTTTGCCAAGCTGTCTGCTAGGCTGTCTGCCAAGCTGTCTGGTAGGCTGTTTGCCAAGCTGTCTGGTAGGCTGTTTGCTGGGCTGCTTCTAAGATTCCCCAATCGACCGTATTGACGAAAGCCCGGTTTTCGGATAGAACAGGGATGGTGAGGCAAGACCACGTCGGACAAGAACGGAAGTCCACGGTGCTTGCCCGATTGTAGGCTACCCTGCCAAAGGAGGCCATTTGGGACGCGCTCTGCTTGCTGCATATATCTGCGCCGGTCCTGCAACTGGACAGACTTGGGTCCGTACTTTCGACGGAGGCCTACGTGGGGACGACATGGCCCACGCAGTCGCGGTTGCTCCTGCGGGCGGTATTCTGGTCGGTGGAGAAGTCGAGCTCGACGGCTATTCGTCCTGCTGGATCGCGAAGTACTCCGCACAGGGATCCCAGCTCTGGTCTCGGGTCTTCGCCCCCTTCCCTGGCTTTGATGGCAGAGTCGTGGCAATCGAGGCAACGGCCGCTGGCGGTGCGTTCGTGGCATGTGCGTGCAACGATTCAAGCAATGTTCGAACGGTCGCGGTGCTTCGACTGCTTGCGGATGGCACCATTGCAGACACGGTGAGGTATTCGCATCCGAGCCATGTGTACGACTCACCAATTGACCTGCAGTTGACCGCCGAGGACAACTGCCTGGTCGCCTGCAGGAGCAAGTCGAGCGCCGCCAACGACGACTGCGCCCTGCTGAGCCTCGACAGCGCGGGAACCTTGACTTGGGTCGCACGCTACGATTTCCTCGGGTTCCCCAATAATGTTTCCGCCCTTGCCATTGACTCGGTCGGGAATTCGTACCTCGCCGGCATGGCTGTCTACCTGTGGCGCACCGTGGCCAGCATCGTCAAGTTCGACCCCTCTGGGGATACGGTCTGGACCCGCACCTTTGAAGGGTATCAGGAGACCGCAGAGTTCCTCAATGTGGAAGTCGGCTGCGACGGCGTCTACGCGGTCGGCTATCTGTCCTTCGGCACGCCCAGAATCCTGACAGTAAAGTACACATGGGATGGGGACACGATCTGGTCGCGGGAGCGGGTAACCGGGGTGCCGCGGGCAACGGCGGTCCTCGATACCGTGGGAATCGTACACTGCAGCGTTGATGACGATTCCACAACCCGGGACGACATCAAGACAATGCTGTACAGGATCGACGGCACGAAGGACTGGACGAGACGCTTCGACGGCACCGCCCACGCAGATGATGCCCCGACAGATATCGCAGTTGGACCAAACGGCAGGGTGTGCGTCTCAGGGTACGTTTGGCAGTCGGACACGCGCTTGGACTGTGCGACTCTCTGCTATGAAGTGAACGGGGACCAGCTCTGGAGCGCGACATACGCGGGAGACGGAGGAGAGGACACCGACATTGGCAGCGCATTGGCAGTGGACACACTAGGGAACGTCGCGGTGGCAGGATACACGACAAGCGCCAGCTCAGGCAAGGACATCTTGGTCATCAAGTACCCGCCATCAGGCCCTGCCATCGCCGAGACGCCGGGGCCGGAGCGGGCAGAACCGCCGCAGCCCACGCTGCTGACCCGCGCTCGACTCCTGACCGAGTTGCAGATAGACCCAACTCTGTCCCTGTTCGACGCCTCCGGCCGCCGAATCCTCAATCCCAAGTCCGGTGTCTGTTTCATCCGGCGGAATGCGGCAGGCGGTAGACGGCAAGCGGTCACCAAGGCCCTGATCACCAACTAGCCCCAGTCTCCTTGGTTCCCTCTCCCTTCTCCAACCCCTTCCCGGTTGTGTGAAAACCTCGGTAGATATTGGCAAGTACCGAGGAAATCGCACAAGTCCGCATCTGCTGCAAAGCACGACCAGCCCTTTCCCCTGACCGACAGTCGACGGAGAACGGACCTCCGCTGACCGAAGCCCCTCTTTGTATTCAGCCTAGGCTCAGGTCCGTCGGGAGAATTCGCAGCCGCAGAAGTCCTGCCGGTACATGCCTATGTCTTTCGACAGCTCGACGCTGCGGCGGAAACCGTCCTTCTTCTTCCAGTCCGCTTCCAGGAACTCCACCCCTTGCCCAGCGCACGCTTCCCGACCGATGCGGTTGATTGTCCCGGCCTTCTTTGACGGCCCGATGGTCAGGGTGCTTGCCACAATCGAGCAGCCGTTGGCTCTGGCCGCCTTCGCCGCCGCCTCCAAGCGCATCCGGACACAGACCTCGCACCGTCTCCCACCTTCAGGCTCACGTTCCAGCCCCTGCACCAGTTCGAGGAACCGGCCATGGTCATAGTCGCCGGTGTCAACCAGCACGTGCCAGAGTGCGCTCAGCCGATGCACCTCCTCGAGCCTCTTGTAGTACTCGTCCTCAGGGAAGATGTTGGGGTTGTAGAAGAAACCGACTACTTCGTACTCGTCCTGAACCCGCACCACGACCTCGGTCGCGCACGGCCCGCAGCACACGTGGAGCAGCAGCTTGGGCTTCAAGGCCTCAGGCTACCGGGCTGTCCGCACCAGTCAACGCATCGGCCTTGACTCCCACTCTGCGCCTGGCTACATTCCAGTAGAGATGAAAGCACGGCTTCGTTCCGTCCTTGCCAGCCTGCGCGCCAGGCTCGAGCAGCTCTACGGCGACCGGCTGGTGAAGCTCATCCTCTATGGTTCCCAGGCCCGTGGAGACGCTGAGCCGGGCTCGGACATCGACGTCCTGGTAGTGCTCAAAGGCGAAGTCCAGCCCTGCCAGGAGATTGAACGAACCGGTGACATCGTGGCCAGTACCTCGCTCGACAACAACGTGGTGGTGGCGTGCGTGTTTGTGTCCGAGGACCGTTATGCCAACGAATGGAACCCGCTGCTCGCCAACGTCCGCAAAGAAGGTGTGGCTGTATGACGAAAGCGCAGCAGGAACTTGTCGACCGTGCGCGCAGGAGCCTGGACGCGGCCAGCCTGCTCTTCGACGCCGGCCACCACGGATTCGCAGCTTCCCGTGCGTACTATGCTATGTTCTACGTCGCCGAGGCCTTCCTCGCCGGCAAGCACCTCTCGTTCTCCAAGCACTCTGCAGTCCACTCTGCATTCGGCGAGCACTTCAGCAAGACCGGTGCGGTTCCGGCGGAGTTCCACGGCTATCTCATCAAAGGCATGGAAACGCGCCATGCCGGCGACTACGACGACCCTGACTGCGTGACCCCTGAGGCGGCGCAGCTTCAGATTGACCGGGCCAGGCAGTTCATTGTTCTGGCCGAGGAGAAACTCAAGTAGAACCCGCCCGCACAACTCGGCCGCCCGGTCCCGTTTCGATGACCCTGCCGACCGCTGACGGTTCTTGCTAGTGCCGCTGAGGCATTGATGGTTCCGGATCATTCCTTCCCCCTCACCTCAATCCTCTCCCTCAAGGGGAGAGGAACAAGAACAGGACCAAACCCTGAATCCGCTCTCACCATCTGACCAGACAGCGTGGAGATGGTGAATCGACAGCGACCTTGGTCCCCTCTCCCTTGATGGGAGAAGGCAAGGGGGTGCGACGGACCTCGGTCGATGCCGCCGAGGCATGGCTGTATCTGCATCAGTTCTCCGCACCGCCGTGCCAGCGACGATGCCTTGATTTCAGTATCCACGCTCCTATCCTAGCTCAATGTTCATCTGCCGCGACGTCGAACCGGTCCGTCGCCTGCTGCTCAAGGACG
>CP070680.1:1131407-1152995 GCA_020352555.1 Caldifarciminota bacterium
CCGCAACGGTGCAGCCCACGCAGTTGATGTGCTCTGGCTTGATGTCCGCACCGAACTGCTTCGACCACTCGGCCGCGGTCTTGGCCCGCAGCTCGTCGTCGTTGTCGATTGTAGCCTTGTATCCCGGGCACGTTTCGCACCGGATACCGCAGTATGCAATCAGCCTTTCCATCAGCTCCCCCATCCTGTTAGCGTCTTCAGCTCGCTCTCGAACTGCTCCCGGCTATGCTTGTCTTCCGTCCTTCGGCCTTGGTCCTTTGTCATTGGCTCTGGCGTCACTCATCCGCCTTTGGCGGAGATCCGCCCTGTTCCATGTACTTTCTTATCTGCTTCTGCTCCCACTCCCGGCCGAACAGGCCATGGGCACCGAACACGCTGAACGCATGGGACGCAACCCCGATGCCCCAGCCCAGCAAAGGCCAGTAGAACCACCAGCCCGGACCGCTCAGCCAGTCTATGACAAGCAGGGCAAGGTTCACCAGCAGGTAGGTGAAGAAGTGAACCCAGAACCCCCGGATTGCCTCGACCCTGGCCTTCGCCGCCTTCAGTTTCTCGTCATATTCAGACATCTGCCCTCCTTCGTGCTACCAGCCTCGCGCCCTGCCCGTGTGCTGCGGGTCGTGGTGATACATCGGCCACGGGCTGTCTGCCAGCCCCTTGTGACCCAGCAGCGAATGCAGCTTGCCGTCGGTGGTCACCACGTAGATGGTACCGTCCTCGGCGACCACCGGCGACTGGTCGATCGCGTCCCCGAGCTCCTGCGACCAGCGGAGCGCAGCGTCAGGGTACAGCACATACAGCCGGCCGTCCGGGGAAGCCAGAATGATGTTGTTGTCGCGGTCGATTGCGGCCGCGGCCTTCACCTCGCCGAAAGTCTGGAACCTCCAGGATTCGCTGCCGTCCGGCTCGATTGCATAGAGGTGGCTGTCCGCCGACCCGCAGTAGACCGTGCCATCCTCGTCGATCACCGGTGAGGCCTCGACCTTGAGCCAGTCGGTTCTGAACTTCCACTTCGGTGTACCGTCCGGCTCCAGGGCGTGGACGTGGTTGTCGTCAGAACCGAAGTAGACGGTGCCGTCTGCGCCGATTGCGGGCGAGGACTCGTTGTCGTACCTGCCCGTCGAATACCGCCATTTGAGCGTGCCGTCCGGATTCAGGGCGTAGAAGTGGTTGTCGTTGCACCCGAAGTAGACCGTGCCGTCGGTCCCGATTGCAGGAGAAGACTTGACCTCTCCCTCGGTCTCGAACACCCACTTCAAGGTGCCGTCCCGGTTCAGGCAGAACATCGAGTCCGCGGTCGTGCCGAAGATGATGCTGCCGTCGGCAGCCAGGGCCGGTGTCGTGACCACCAGACCCGCGACCGGGTAGAGCCAGCCTGCGTCCGTCGCCGCTGCGGCACGGAGCGCTCCGTTCACGCCGAAGTACAGTGTTCCGTCGTCCCCCACCGCAGGCGCGGAGGTGGCCACCGTGTCCTCTGGCAGCAACCACCACCAGACCGCGTCCCCGGTCGGGCTCACCGCCGTGACCCGGCCGCGAGACACTACTATGACGTTGCCGTCCGCAGCCAGCACAGGCGCGAACGCCAAGTCTTCGGTGTCGAAAGACCACCTGAGCCTGCCGATATTCAGCGTGTGCTGGGCCGACCAGCCCGACTTCACGCCGTTCGTGTCCCTGGCCTGGGCCTGGACAAAGTAGGAGCCGAATTCCGCATAGAAGTGCGACATGCTGACCCGCGTTGCACCGGCCACGAAGTCGCTCCAGTCCGAGGTGTCGCCGTCGCCCCACAGGAACCTTATCGACACCTGCTCGCCGTCCGGGTCAGAGGCATACGACGTGAACGTGACCGCAGCCGGGACCGTGTCCGTGGGTCCCTCCGGCTTGGCAGCGGTGTAGGGCGGCCGGTTGTCGGACACGTCCATCTGCCGGCTCGGTGACCAGTCGGACAGGTTGCCGAACACGTCCTTGGCCTTGACCTTGACCGGATATGCCCCGCCGGTGGTCCAAGCGTGTGTCTTCTCGACCGTGTCGCCACCGGGCATGAATCCGCTCCAGTCCGACGTATCGCCGTCACCCCAGTCGAACATGTAGCTGACACTGTCCCCTTCCGGGTCGGTAGTGGCCGTGCGGAACCGGTAGAAGGAGAAGACGATGCCCTGAGACGGACCGTGGGGCGTCGACGGCGTGTTCGGCTTCTTGTTGCCGCCGAACAGGCCGCACCCGGCGACAAGCACCAGGACCGCCGTGGACACCGCGGCCATTGTTGTCAGCTTCTTCATCATGAAACTCCGTTCGGTCAGGACTGTCAGGACAGAACAGTATCACATCGCCCGAGTCCAAGTCAACCGGACGCCGGGCCGCACTCGGCACGGCAGGGCAGACACGAAACGCTGTCTCACAAGCCCGGCACCTCATGAGAGCGAAGCGCAGTGGCGTTGACTCACCAATGCCAAGAACTACAATGCGCCATGGTCGGGGAAGCCCGCGGCTGGCTCTGCATCGTGCTGGCGCTTGCCGTCCTGGGATGCCCGTCGACCGGCCCCACCGCGTCCGACGACCCAGTCGCCGGCAAGAAGACCGGAGTCACCTTCTGGCACGCGATGGGCGGACCTTTGGGCGACGCGCTCAGGACAATGGTCGAGGAGTTCGAAGAGCGCAGTCCCGACATCGACATCACTCTGGTGTCGATGGGCGGGTACTCGAGCCTGTCTCAGAAGCTGATGAGCGCGGTCCAGGTCGATGCTCCGCCCAACATGGCCCAGATGTACGAATCCTGGACAACGCAGTTCCACGAACTCAACAAGCTCATCCCGCTGGATTCGTTCGTCACGTCGCCGGGCGGACTGACCGGCGAGGAATTCGGAGACTTCTATCCCGGCTTTTTGGCGGACAACTCGTGGGATGGCAGGCTCGTCACCATGCCTTTCAACAAGTCGGTGCCGGTGTTCTTCTACAACGTCGAGATGCTGAGACAGGCCGGGTACGATGAATTCCCCAAGACCTGGCCCGAATTCCGGGTCATGGTAAAGGACCTGACCGAAAGGGACAAAGGCATCATCGGAACGGTCGGCGGAGTCAACGAGTGGCAGTTCGGCTGCATGCTTCGCCAGCTGGGCGGCGACTTCATCGATGAGGAGAACGGCAAGGCGCTTTTCAACTCGGACGCCGGAATCAGGGCCGCCCGGTTTCAGTATGACCTGATGGCGGTCGACTCGTCCGCGGTTTTCGGTGCCGGCTACGACCCCCAGAACGACTTCCTGGCCGGCAAGATCGCCTGCATCTGGGGCACATCGGTGTCCTGGGCCTACATGGAAGACAAGATGACCTTCCCGGTCGGCATCGCGGCTGTCCCGAGCTGGGACAGGCCCGACGTCATCTCGTTCGGGACCAATATCGGCGTGTTCCGCACCGGCTCTCCTGGACAGGCCGCAGCCTGCTGGGAGTTCATCAGGTGGTTTACCAGCACCGAACGCCAGGCCGAGTGGGCGGCACGCACATCCTATGTCCCGGCCCGACGCAGCTCACTGCAGTACCCGGAGTATGCCAGGATGATCGAGGAAATCTCCGGGCTCAAGGACCAGCTCGCCCAGCTCGAGTACATGTCGTTCGAGCCCAGGTCAGAGCAGTGGTCCAACGGTCGCAAGATACTGACAGCAGCCCTCGAGAAGATCATGCGCGGTCGGATGAGCGCCAAAGAAGCGCTCGATGAAGCCGCCGCCCTGGTGGAGAAGGAGTTGAGAAGATGAAACGCTCCCTGATCGCCACCCTCGCAGTAGCCGCCGCAGCCCTTGCCCAAATCCGCCCGATCCATGACGTCCGGCGCAACAACTCACAGGGAGTACCCGAGCTCGAAGGCCAATCTGTGACCGTCACCGGTGTCGTAACAGAAGCCGGCCATTTCGGCGGCTGGGGCCCGGCCCGTGTCGAGGACTCGACCGGCGGCGTCGCACTCTACGATGCGTCCGTTGCCGACCTGTCGGTCGTTGACGGCCTAACGGTGACGGGAACGGTCAAGAGCTTCCACGGCCTGACCGAGACGGCTCCGGTCGACCAGCCGGTGAACCACGGAGCTGTCGCCGAGCCCTTGCCGCAGAGGTTCCGGATACCGGACATCGGCCGGATCGACACTGCGACGGGCTACGTCGGGACCGAAGGCCGGCTGGTCGGGTTCGATTCGGTCTGGATCGAACACTCGCCCGGAGAACTGTTCGCCGGCGATCAGGGCCATACGTTCCGCAACAGCCGAGGACAAGCTGCAGAACTGAAGATTGACGGAGACGCCGGCGAGACCGTCGGGCTGCCGATTCCGGACGACAGCATCGATCTGGTCGGTGTCGTGGCCCAGCACAAACCCGGCGCCTCTCATTACGGAGGCCACCGGCTGATGCCGCGCGCCAGGACCGACATCGGCTACGTGATTGTCGACACCACCATCGCGGCCGTGCAGGAGCCTGACCCCAGCGACGGTGTCACACCCAGGCTGCTCGACTCGGTTGTCCGGGTCCGCGGCCGGCTCACCGGCCCCGCATCCTCCTTCACTTCCGGCACCGCCAGGAGCCTGTACATCCAGGACCAGACCCAGGGCATCAACGTCTACGCCTGCTCGTTTCGCGAGGATGAAGCCGCCTTCCTCGACAGCATTGGTGTCGAGTGGGAAGTCACCGGCACGGTAACCGAGTACAACGGGCTCACCGAGATTGCCGAAGGCACCATGCGCGTCACCGACCCAGAGCCTCGGCCCATTGTGCCCTGTCTCTTGCCGTACCACCTGCCCCTGAACGAGAACATGGAAAGCAACCTGCTGATCGCGGTCGGCGAAGTAGTCGAGCCGCCGACCCTGTCCGGCAGCGGGCACAACCTCAGCATCAAGAGCGGGTCTGCGGTGATCGCAATCCGCATCGGCGAGAACACCGGCATCGCGGTCTCCCGCATCGGCCGAGGCGCGATACTCCGCATCATCGGAATCGGCGGCCAGTACGACTACGAAGAACCCTTCAACAGCGGCTACCAGCTCCTGCCTCGGTTCAGTGCCGATGTCCGTGACACCTCGGCCGCCTTCGTGCTCGCCGACCGGCTCGTCATCGACTCGATCAGTCCCAACCCGTTCTCACCGGGCCGCGGCGAAGTCGCCGGCATTGCCCTCACTGCACCGTCCGACTCGCGGGTCACGGTCACCGTTCTCGACATGGACGGCAGAATCGTCAGGGAACTGCTGAGGGAGAGCAGCGGCCGGATGTCAGGACCGCTGTTCTGGGACGGCACCAGCGACCTTGCCCGGCCTCAGCCGGCCGGCATCTACCTGCTGAACGTCAAGGCGGTCCGCAGCAACGGCAGGACCGAAACCGCAACTCAGCCGATAGTCGTCGCCCTGAGGATGGAGTAGCAGCTAGGCGGCTTTTCTCTTCCGCCCCAGCCGCTGGACCGAACGCAACGCGAAGCCGGCCACGATGCCGACACAAGAGAGGACAACGAACCAGTCTCCCCAGCGTACGTACGGAGTGGGCTTGCGCGGCCCTGGTACGTCGCCTTCGAGCACGGTCTGCTCGAACAGCCGCGTCTTCCCGAGTACGCGGCCGAACGGATCCACGATGAACGAGATGCCGTTGTTCGCGCTCCTCACCATCGGCACACCGGTTTCCACCGTCCGCATGACAGCAAGCTCGGCGTGCTGGTGGATTCCCGGAAGCCTGCCGAACCAGCCGTCGTTGGTCACGACAACAAGCAGGTCTGAGCCGCGCCGGACAAACTCGCGGGTCAGGTCCGGGAATATCGCCTCGTAGCAGACCAGGAAAGACAGCTTGCCCTTGGCCCAGTCGAGGACATTGTACGCCCACCCCCGGTCCCAGTTGCCCATGTCGGCCGTCCCGATCATCTTGCGCAGAAGGGGCACTTCGTCTGAATACGGTATCTTCTCCGAGAACGGTACTAGCCGCATCTTGTAGTGCCGCTGAGTGACCGAATCCTCGCCCGGCTTCAGGACCACAGCGCCGTTGTGCCAGGTCACCCTCTCCCTCTTCCCGTGCCGCAGTGGTGTGCCTGTCGCGACTTCGATGCCGAGCGAATCCACCAGCCTGCGCACGTCCCTGCTCATGTTCGACGGCCTCGTCACATCGACCAGCGTCGCGGTCTCCGGGTAGACAATCAGTTCCGGCCCGGACACCGCGGCCCGACGCGTGAGCCGCAGCAGGTCGGCCCGTATCTGCTCTCTGGAGTCGAAGTCGCCTTTGTCGAACGGTGAGACGTTGGGCTGGACAATCGACACCCGGAACCAGCGCTCCAGAGGCCCGACCGTGGCGAAATGATACCCTAGCGGAAGGCCGAAAGCGACGGCCAGGGCGATCCCGTATGCCGCTCTGCTGCGGAGGCCTTGTCGCCAGGGAAACAGCAGCTTGTACACAAGCAGGTTGACGAGCACGACCCATCCCGACACCAGGTAGACACCGCCCAGTGCTGCCGGTTGGATGAATGGGGTCCACGGTGTCATCGAATAGCCGATGAACGTCCACGGGAACGCAATCTGCAGCTGGCCGCGCGCGAACTCCAGCACCACCCAGACCAGAGGCGCAAACCACAGCCCGAGCCGCCTGACCGCCAGCGCGAAGACGCCGACGTAGACTCCGAGGTAGGCGAACAGGGCGGTGACGCCGATGTTCAGCAGGATCCTGGTGACGGTTTCGACCGGTATGATCAGGAACCAGATCCACCACAGGTGGAACCCGGCCGCCAGCCCGCCGAACAGCCACGCCCACAGGAACTTCCTCTTCGTCCCCGGAAGATCGATCAGCCAGAACAGCGGAACGAGCGCGCCGAATGCCAGGAACCGGAAGGGAAAAGGAGCGAACGCCAGCGCCAGCCCGGCGGCAGCGCCGGTCAGTGCTAAGAGCTTGCCGAGGGCAGTCTTACTTCGCAACCCGAGAAGCCGGACTCGTAGAACGCATCCGCCAGCTGGTTGATGAGCAGGCCTTCGCGGGCCGGGATCGCCTGGTAGTCGTGCTTGAGCAGCGAATCCACCCACAGGTCGATCAGCATCTGGTACGAGGCTTTCTGGATGCCCTTGGTCAGGATCTTGGGAGTCACGTTGACCAGGTGCCCGTGCATCTCCTTGTGGATCTGGATCGGGTTCAACAGCGCGGCGCCGGTTGTGCCGAAGGCGTTGAAGTAGGTGAAATCCCTCTCCATCAGCATGCTCCACCCGACCTCGACAGTAAGGAGCAGGCCCGAGTCGAATCTTATCATTGCGAAGGCGGTGTCCTCGACATCCGAAACCGTGGTCCGGTGATGGGCGACTCCGGTGATGGACACCGGACGGCTCGGGGCCAGCAGCCAAAGCGCGAAGTCCAGCAGCGAGGTCCCCAGACTCAGGAATGACCCTCCGCCGGCCCTGAGCCTCTGCCCTCTCCAACCTTCGAGCGACCACGCACTCCGTCCCTGCAGCCAGCCGGTCTTGCAGTAGTAGATGTCACCCAGTTCGCCGCCGTCGATGAACTTGCGGATGGTCTGCACGTCCGGCCTGAGCCGGGTGTTGAGACACGGCATGAGCTTCCGGTCTTCTTTCTTCGCAATCTCGATCATCCGCCGGGCTTCTTCAGCGTTCATCCCCATCGGCGTTTCGCACAGTACGTTCTTGCCGTACTCCAACGCGGCCACAGTCATCGGGGCGTGCAGGTGATTCGGGGTAGCGACGACAACCGCGTCGATGCCCTCGTCCTCCTTAAGGTCGTCGAAATCGACATAGTGCTTCGGCACGTCGTGCAGCTTGCAGAGGTGGTTGACCTTGCGCACGTCCACGTCGCAGAGCGCGACCAGTTCCGCGAACCGGTTGCGCTTCAATGAGGGAATGTGCGCGATCTGCGACTGCGCTCCGCAGCCGACCACCGCAATCCTGACGGGCGGGTTCACTCGCCGAGAACCCTGACGCGGCGACCTTCTACCTGCAGCCGGTTTTCGGCGTACAGCTTGACCGCACGGGCGTAGGCCTGATGTTCTTCGAGCAGGACCCTGACGGCAAGCGAGTCGGGCGTGTCGTCTTCGCGGACCTGAATCGCGCGCTGGACTACTATCGGCCCGGCGTCCACGTCATCGGTGACGAAATGGACGGTGCAACCTGTGATCTTGGCCCCGGACTCGAGAACGGCGCGATGGACCTGCATACCCTGGAGCCCGGCAAAGGCCGGCAGGAGCGAAGGGTGGATGTTCATAATCCGGCTCTCGTAGTGATGGACGAAGTAGGGTGAGAGGATGCGCATGAATCCCGCCAGGCAGACGAGCCTGACATCGTGGCGGTTCAGTTCCTTGACGACCTCCTCTTCGAACGCCTTCCTGGAGTCGAACTTCTTGTGGTTGACCACCAGATGGGGAATGTCGTCGGCCTCAGCCCTTCTCAGGGCGAGCGCATCCGGGACGTTGCAGACGAGGACTCTAACCTCGGCGTCAGGTATGTCCTTCCTGGTTGCCCTGACCAGGGCTTCGAAATTGCTGCCCCGGCCCGAGGCCAAGACCCCGACACCGACCTTTGACATTGCAGCATTGTAGGAGTTGGCTTGCTTTTGTCAACGCACAAGTCGACCTCAGCAGGCTTGACGACCCAAACCGCATTGACTAGACTGGCCACATGATGTCACCCATCCGGCTGGTTTTCCCGGTTCTGCTTTCGGCCGCGGCCTCTTTGGCTCCGGCCTCAATCCCCCTGCCCGCCACCCCTGATTGGACGTCCGATGACAACGACTACTCGACCGGAGGCGCGTTCGCCGACGTCGACACCAACGGCCATCTCGACATCTGCACCTCAAACGGCAACGACATGAGCCAGGACGAGAACGCCGTGTACTTCAACCGGGGCGATTCGATCGAGCAAGCCGCATCCTGGCGATCTTCCGACAACGGGTACTTCGGCCACTGCTACGCCGGCGACGTGGACAACGACGGACTCATGGACCTGGCTGTTGCCTACCTCGGCAGGTTCGGCAGCGGCGAGCTGACCGCCCGGATTTACCGCAACTCGGGCAGTGGCCTTGGGCAATCTCCCTACTGGAAGGCAACGGACCGCCATTCCTCGTTTGACTGCTGCCTGGGTGATTTCGACCTGGACGGCGACCTGGACCTGGCCATCACCAGCGGCGACGCCTACAGGAACGAGGACGACCCGGCCAGGATCTATCGCAACAACGACGGCGTCTTCGATACCTTGCCCTGCTGGATTGCCGAAGACAGCACGGCATCGGACGCGATAAGGTTCGCCGACATCGACAACGACGGCGACCTCGAGCTGATTGTGGGACAGAGACGCCGGATTTCCGTCTACACGAACGACCAGGGAACGCTGGAGACGAGCCCGTCATGGGTAGCCGGCAGCGGGGTGGGATGGGTACTCAGGCTGGCGCTCGGCGACTACGACAACGACGGCTTCCTGGATCTTGCCTCAGCCAGCAACGGCCAGTTGACTGACCCCAACAACGTCCAGGTCTTCCACAACACTCAGGGGACCCTCGACACCCTGGCCTCGTTCACGATGCTGACGAATGAGACATACACCTCGTGTGTGGCCTGGGGCGATGCCAACGGTGACGGGTACGTCGACCTCGCCGCAGGCGGATGGTGGGACCCGCTCGTGGTCTTCGAGAACTACGGCGGCAGCCTTGGCACCTCACCCGCGTGGTCCTGGTCTCCACCCAACCCACGCGACCTTGTCTGCGAGACAGCCGCCTGGGGAGACCTGTTCAACAGGCATCTGATTGCGACCTACACCCAACACGACGGAGACGGACAGCGGCGGCTCTTTGCCGTCCCGGGCGGCCCGCTGCAATTCCTGGACAGCGTCAGGGTCGAGGGAAGCCTGATGCCCCCTTCGTCATATTGCCTCGACCCGCTGGTCGGCTGGATCAGTTTCGGCTCGCCGCCCCCACCCGGGAGCGCCAATGTCGAGATATACTGGCAGAGGTCCACCCATCCTGACCTCCTGGTCACCAACTGGGATCAGCCGTCCGGCAACTTCCTGTTCTTGAATACGTTTGACACGACAGGCGTCGGCGGACAGCCGGCACAGCCGGTGACTTTGACGTTGAGCGCGGCCCCGAACCCCTTCAGGCAGACGGTCGTCATCCGGGCGTCGCGTGCCCCGGCTGCCGGTTCCGCCACGCTGGAGGTGCTCGACCAGTCCGGACGCATGGTCGCGCGGTTGAAGGACAAGGGATCAGGTTCCGGCACCAGCTGGGTCTGGCACGGCCGGGACACGGAAGGCAGAAGCGTCGGACCGGGCGTGTACTTCGCCCGTGCGAGCGGACAGGCAACGACGACCAAGCTGGTTCGGCTTGGCGGACCGGGACGGTAGCGGCTTTGCTCCCCGGCAGGCAGATACCAGGTGAACTTCTCGCCCGACTTGCCAGATTCGGGCGAATCTACGTGCTCGACCGGATACCTTCAACGAACACCTACGCGTTTGGCCTAGCCCGCAAAGAAGAGCCCGCGGTGGTCGTCGCCCAGCATCAGACCGATGGCCGAGGGAGATTCAGGCGCCGCTGGTTCTCAAACACCGACAGCCTGACATTCTCACTGCTTCTGTTCAGGTCCCCCGAAGACCCGCCCTCCAAGCCTCCCCAGCTGACCCAACTGGCGGGTCTGGCGGTCTGCCGGGCCATCGAAGACGTGACCGGGCTGGAGCCGCTGATCAGGTGGCCCAACGACGTTGTCTGCTCCGGCAGGAAGCTGGCCGGCGTGCTCTGCGAGCAGCGCGGCAACGCCGTTGTAGTGGGCATGGGCATCAACGTCAATCAGCCCGAGTTCCCCGAGAATCTGCCGGAGGCCGGTTCCTTGAGGATGCTGACCGGCCGGCCGTGGGAGAGGCTGGAGATACTGGAGAAGACCCTCGAGCATTTCACTCAGGGAATGACGGCCATCCAGGAAGAAAAGTGGCCCGAAGTCCTCCTCGAAATCAAGAGCCGGTCTGGAGTCCTGCACCGCCGGGTGGAAGTCAGGACCCTGTTCCGTCGCCACATCGGGACAGTCGTTGACATCGACCCAGAGGGCAGGATCGTTCTCAGGACCGGCGATGGCCGTCTGGTCATCGTCAGTTCGGGCCAGGCCAGAACGCTCAGATGATCCTGACCGTACTGGTCGGCAACACCAACACGCGCATCACAGGACTTCGGGGACGCCGGATCGCCTGCCGCCGTGTTGTCAGGACCGAGTCATATCTTGCCGACACCGGCAAGAGCCTGTCCGGGCTGTCCGGGGTCGAGGCGGTTGCTCTCGCCGGCGTGCTGCCCGGCTCCTTGTCCGCTACCAGAAAGGCGGTCGCGAGCGTCTATGGTCTCGAGGTATTCGACGTCGATCGCAAGACCAGAACCGGCCTGAAGATCCGATACGACCGCAGTCAGTTGGGTGCCGACCGCGTCTGCGCCGTTGTCGGTGCACGGTCAAGCTTCCCGGCCGAGAACATCCTTGTGCTGGACGTGGGCACGGCGGTGACGGTGAACGTCGTCACTTCGGACGGTGAGTTCTTGGGTGGTGCCATCCTGCCCGGACAGTCGCTCATGTTGTCGAGCCTGAGTCGGATTCCTGCCCGTCTTCCCGCGGCATCCCCTGCCGCCCGGAAGAAGATAATCCAGCACGGAACACGGCGGGCAATGCAGGCTGGTGTGAGACATCTCCTGCTCGGAGGTCTCGGCCGGATCGCGTCGATGGTCCGGGAGGAAACCGGCAGGGAATTCGGCGTGGTCGCCACCGGAGGCGACGCATGGCTGCTTCGGGGCCGGATCGAGAACCTCAGGGCGATTGACACCGATCTCGCCGCCCGGGGACTGGCCGTGCTCTGGAGGATGAACGCACCGGGCCGGGCCGGGCTCTGCCGCGGCCCAACCGGGCGGTCTGCTGGCAGAGTGCGGTCACCGGCCGGTCCGGCGCTCCGATGACCGTCCTCGGCATCGACACGTACCGCACTGCGACATCAGTCGCTCTGGTCGGTGATGGGGTGGAACCGCTTGAGCTGCGCGAGGACGGCTGTGCCCATAACGAGCTGATTCTGGACATGCTCGCCCGGCTTCTCCAAGCCCGGAGCACCGGACTCGGACAACTCGGTGGGATAGGCGTTTTGGTCGGTCCGGGGATGTTCACATCGCTGCGGGTGGGCCTCTCAGTGGCAAAAGCCGTGTCCGAAACCCATCGTGTTCCGCTGAAGGGAATCAACACCCTGGAGGCATTCGCGCACGCGGTCGACGCCGAAGCCGGGAACACGATCGTCGCCCTGGACGCCAGGAAGGGGCAGATCTACGCGGCCATATTCTCCGGCGACTCGACCATCCTTCGGCCTTCTGTCCTCAGACCGGCAGAACTCAAAGACCACACTATCGGGAAGCTGATGCCGGGCCGCGTGGCAGTGGTGGGAGACGCGGCCGGGATCGCACTCGCCGAACTCCATTCCCTGGGAATCGGCGCGGCGGCGCGCGGTTCTGGCGTTCTGGGTGGTCTAGCTGTCGGCAACCTGGCGCTGGAATACCTGAGGCGCGGCCCGGGCGACGATCCCGCGGAACTGGCTCCTTTCTACATCAGAAAGACCGACGCCGAACTCGCCCGAGGCGACGGACAGAGGAGCCTGAGGAGTACTCGGGACCTCTAGATGGCCGCCTGCAGCTGCCAGAGCAGGCCCTGCTCGGTGCCGGCGAGCTGCGGATAGACGACCGCCTCTTTGCGGAAGTAGTCGTACTGCACCGCAAGTTTGAGCCAGTCACCGACCAGGCGAACCGTGACGCCGCCCGTCAGCCCAAGCTCGTACTTGTCGTCGGACTCATCCTCCATCTGTACCCGGCCCACCGGTTCGAGCAGACCGAAGTCATATGAGGCCTGAACATAGAAGGACGTCCTGCCCAGCAATGCCGCGTTCTCATTGAACTGGACCTTTGCGTATTGCGCTTCCGTGACGATCTGCAGAGGACCCCGCAGCAGTCTGAATTCGACCGCGCCGCTGTAGTACGGGAGACTTGCGGCCTTCCATCGTCCGACGTAGCCTCGCACGGCAAACTCCGGACCTCCTTCCCGCCAGGGTGCCAATGCGAACCTGACCGAAGCGTCCTTGGAGTTGTTCTCGTCTTTGAAACCCGCGCCGCGGCCATTCCCGTTGACTACCGCGACCGCAGCATCGACTCCGCTTCGCGTGTACGTCAGCAGCACCCCCACGTCACGTTGGTCTGCCGGCTTCCAGTATCTCTTCACCACCGAGTACTCGATCATCCTGAGGTCGCGGTCCTCGGTCATCGCCTCGAACCCCAGCGGGCACTTGAACTGACCGGCACGAAGTCCGATGCCGTTCTGCCAGGCGAAGTCGGCATACACGTCCAGGGCCGGGTTTTGCCAGAGACTTCCGGCGTCGATGTACAGCCTCATCGATGCGTATGATGTCACCTTGCCCGTGAGCCCGACGAATGCTCCTCGCCTGTAGAACTTGAACCCGGGCGACCCGAAGCCGGACTTCGAGGACATCATCCAGCTTACGTTTGCCCACAGCAGTGCGTCCAGGTCAAGCCTGTCCTCCACCAACGTCACGCTTGCCGCTGCCTCGGTCACCAGACAAACGGACAGCGCGCACAGAAGAAAAAGACGTGCCACTCTCATCTCTCCTCTTCGATCTCGAGCCCGGTCATACGATGGCGGAGGCGTGTAGGAATCGAACCTACCGGTCCGCTTGTCGCAGACCATACGGATTTGAAGTCCGCCAGGCACACCAGCACCCATCCGCCTCCGCGATTCACTGCTGAGACACTCCGCCTGCTCGGCCAGAGACCCGTGGGGCGCTCTGGCCTGTCACCTCTGCACTATGAACTTCCGGGTCAGCTCCCGGTTCTCCTGACAGAGCTTCAGGAAATACACACCGGCCGGGAATTCTCTGACGTCCACCGACAGACGGGCGGCGACACCGCCGGCACTCGCCGACGGCCCTGGATGCTGACTCAGCTGGCCGAGCTTCGAACCCGCGACGTCGTACAGTTCGATGCCTGCAGCCCCGCCTGCCGGCAGCCAGACACTGAGCGACACGAACGTCCTTGCCGGATTCGGCGCAACCGCAAGGTCGAATCTCCCGGGGACCGCTTGAACTCTCGCCGCAAGACCGGTCGTGTCGTCCCACACCATCACAACCGTCTGTGAGCTGTCGTTCGCCGGCGTCTCATCACCCGGCAACGCCGACCAGGCCGTGAGCACCATCGAGCCCGTGTCAGCAGGATGCCACAAAGGGAACTCAACCGTATCGACCTCGCCGGCAGCGAGGCTGACCCAGGCGCTCTCCGCGTAGTCCAGCGGTGCGACCGACAGCCGCAGCCAGCAGCTGTCCGCGACAATCGCCCGGTTCTGGACGATGACTTCGGGGGCGAGCGAATCGTGGATGTACAGCGACTCTGGCGCGACCACGCTGAGCACCGCGTAGTCCTTGCGGATCTCGCGGAGCTTCATCAGTATGAAATCCATGTACCGTGCGGTTCTGAAGCTGGAGCCCGCTGCGTAGATCGAATCCCCGCGACTCAGCACGCGGCAGCCGTAGTCCTCGTTGTGAGCCACCGGATCATCGTAGTTGTACGCCCACTGAATGCTGCCGTCATCGCCCTTGAGCCTCAGCAGGGACAGATCCAGGTCCGCCGGAGCGGGCGAGGCGTAGCCTGTAACATACACCTCTCCCGCCGCTCCGACAGATAGGTGCACGCCGCCGTCTTCGAGTGAGTCCAGATCGTACCTGGAGACCCACTGCTGCGCTCCGGAACTGCTGTACTTGACGGTGGCGATGTCGCAGTCGGTGATTTCGCCGTCGCTGGTGCCGGTCACGTAGGTGTTGCCGCCCTGGTCCACCACCAGTGACATCAGCATGTCGTCCGAGTTTGCCGGGTAGCGATTGTAGGCCCTCGCCCACACCGAGTCCCCGCCAAGTGAGTACATCATCGTGAAGTAGTCGTATTCGTGATTGTCGTCATAGACCGTACCGCCCACCACAAACCCGTCGGCGGTGTCGTTGAATGCGATTGCCGAGCCGTAGTCATCGCCTATCCAGGGCCGGTTGTTGTAGCGCCGCAACCATTCGCGGTTGCCGTCGGCTGCGTACTTGATGGTCACGAAATCGTAGTCGGTGCCTTCGTCATAGCTGTAGCCCGTTATGCAGACCGAACCTTCCGGTCCCGGACAGATGGCCACCGAGACATCCTCGTCGTTCTCCGGAGTCCGGTTGTAGGACCGGACCCACAGCGTCCTGCCCGAGTCGGCGTCGTAGGCGATCGTGCAGTAGTCGAGATTGAGCAGCGTCGAATCAGAAGTATAACCGGTTACGACGACCTTGCCGTCCTCGCAGACGCAAAGGTCGAGTGCCGCATCGTCCCAGTCGCCGCCGCCGAACGTCTCAACCCATTCGATCCGACCGTCGGGGTTGACCCTTATTGTGAGCATTTCCATGCCCAACCCGGATTCGTCGCTCCATCCGCAGACGTAGACATTGCCCTCCGGGTCCAGGGCGAGAGCAGCGGCAGAATCCTCGTCGTCTCCGCTGCCCTGGTAGACGGCCGCCCACAGCGAATCGCCGTCCGGCGAGTACTTCAGCACAGTGATGTCGGAATAGGCGGAGCCGGTGACAGCCGACCCGCAGAGATAAAGGTTGCCGGCAGCATCGAGCGCCATGTCGGAAACCCAGTCCTCGTCGGTCTGACCGCCGTCGTAGTGGCGGACAAACACCGTATCGAGTTGAGCGACAGCGCCCGTTGGCAAGACGGCAAGCGCCAGTGTAGACAAAATCAGAGCACGGTAGAAACTCATGCGACCTCCTGAGTTGACAGACAGGCAACTATAGCCCTGAGTGCCGTGCCTGTCAATCAGGAGACCACCTGTATCTCGTCTTGACTCGGATTCCGGCCGGTCTAGTCTGGGCTTGTGGCCGAAGTCGCCGAGTACCGGGAGGCGCTTGAAGACTTTCTCGTGTTCCTGCACCGGGAAAGGCGCTTCTCCTTGCAGACCGTCCGCGCCTACCGGGTCGACATCGAGCAGTTCTTCGACTTCTGCGCCGTCAGGCTTGGCGCCAAGCCGATCGACGGCATCGACCACCGCGACATCCGTGACTTCCTGGGCCAACTGCTGAGGGGCGGCTACGAACGGAGCAGCGCTGCCCGGAAGCTGTCGGCGGTGAAATCGCTGTTCCGCCACCTGGTGTCAACGCACCGGCTCGGAATGAACCCTGCCAAGAACGTCAAAGGACCCCGGCTGGAAAAGAAGCTGCCGGGGTTCCTCACTCAGTTCCAGGTTGAACAGGCGCTGGGATTTGCGGGCGAAAGTGAAGCCGCGGCCCGCGACCGCGCAGTCATCGAGACCCTGTACGGCTCAGGGCTTCGCGCCGCCGAGCTTGTCGGTCTCAACAGGGACGATCTGGACCCCAGAAGCGAGACTGTCCGCGTCCGGGGCAAGGGCAACAAGGAACGCATCCTCCCGCTCGGCCGTGCCGAGAGCACGGCGATCGCGGAGTACCTCGCGGTCCGGTCCGACAAGGAGGCCGAGCCGCTGTTCCTCAACCGCCGGGGCGGCAGGTTGTCGACCCGCTCGGTGCAGAAGATCGTTCGCAGGATACTGCTCCGCGTGTCCGAGGCCGGGGCCACCAACCCGCATGCTCTGCGTCACGCCTTCGCCACCCACCTGCTCGAGCGCGGCGCCGACCTCAAGGCGGTCCAGGAACTGCTGGGACACGCATCGCTGTCGACAACCCAGGTGTACACCCATGTGTCGGTCGCCCGGCTGAAGAAAACCTACGACAAGTCCCACCCGCGCTCAGGGAACTAGCTGAACCTGGTCAGCAGTCTGTTGAGGTCTGCGGTCTCAGCCGCCTTGACAAGCGGCCGCTGTCCGCCCGGGCTGCGCAGCCTGTCGTAGCTGGGGCGAGAGGAGCGGTACAGGACACCGGTCGGTATCCTGTCGCCCCATTCATACGCCGAATGCAGCGCCCTGACCCGGTCGGTGGGGTCGTAGTCTTCATCGAGCTCAAAGACCCTCTCCCGGTACCACTCATTCGTGTTGACGTGGTTGAAACTGACGCAGGGCTGCAGGATGTCGAGCAGCGAGAAGCCGGGGTACAGAACCGCCACCTTCACAAGTTCTGCGAGCTGGCGCTGGTTTCCGGCAAACCCCCTGGCAACAAGGCCGGCGTCGAGCGCCACGGCCAGGGCCAGCGGATTGAACGCCGGCTCGCCGGATCCGAAGGGCGTGGTCTTGGTGATGGTGCCGTAGTCGCTTGTCGGCGAGGTCTGGCCCTTGGTCAGACCGTAGATCTGGTTGTTGTGAACCAGGTAGGTGATGTCGACGTTGCGGCGGAGCGCATGGAGGAAGTGATTGCCACCTTCGGCGTAGCCGTCGCCGTCTCCGCCCTCGGCAAACACGGTCAGCTCGGGGTTCGCGAGCTTCACGCCGGTGGCCACCGGCAGAGTCCGGCCGTGCAGACCGTTGAACAGGTTGCATCTGATGTAGTGCGGCGCCTTTGCCGCCTGTCCGATACCGGACACGAAACACGTCTGCCACGGCTCAAGCCCCAGTTCGGAGAGTGCGGTCTTCACCGCCTCCCTGATTCCGAAATTCCCGCAGCCCGGGCACCAGGCAACAGGGTCGGCGCTGTCAAACTCCGGCGGCTTGATCATCCTTGTCCCTGAGGTACTCGAGCAGTCCCTGCTCGACGTCTGCCACTGATATCGGCCGGCCGTCGTATCTGCTGATGGTCCCGGCGGTCCGAATACCGCATTCCTGAGCCAGCAGCTGCCCGAGCTGCCCGGTCGAATTGCCTTCCACGGTCACAATGCTGCGGCACTTCGCGAGCGCATCCATCAGAGCCGACCCTGGGAAAGGCCAGAGCACGTCGAGGAGGACTGCCGAAGCCGCATGTCCTTTGGCCCGCAATCCCTCAACCGCCTCCTCGACCGCGCCGGCAGTTGACCCGAAACAGACCGCCGCCACGTCGGCTTCCGGCTTCGGATACGGAGCCGGAGGGGGTGGAACTTCGGCGGCAAGGCCCTGCAGCTTGCGCGCACGTTTGTCCACCATCCGGACCCTCGTGTCCGCCGATTCGGTGATATGGCCGGTCTCGGTGTGTTCGTCAGAATCGGCGTACACCAGTTGGTTGCGGGTCCCGGGAAGCACGCGGGCCGAGACTCCGGTCTCGGTCAGCGCGTATCGCTGGTATGAATAGGGCTCGATCCCCGGCCAGCCGGCGATCTCATCCTGCCGGACCGGTCTGGCCGGCTCGGTTCCGATGCCGGCAACTGTCCAGTGTGCGTCGCCCAGGTACTGGTCGAACAGCACCAACACCGGTGTGTGGTACTTTGCCGCCAGCAGAACGGCACGGTGGGCGTCTTCGAACGCCTGTTTCCCGTTCCCAGGGCACATCACCGCCCTGGGGAATTCGCCGTGCCCGGCGTAGATGGCCGACAGCAGGTCCGCCTGAGACGTTCTCGTCGCCAGTCCGGTGGCAGGGCCGGGACGCATGCCCGAAAACACCACCACCCCGGTCTCGGTGATCCCGGCCAGGCTCAGGGCTTCATTCATCAGCGAGAACCCGCCGCCCGATGTGGCGACCGCCGACAGCACGCCGGCGAAAGAAGCGCCTATCGCCATGTTGATTGCCGACACTTCGTCTTCCGCCTGCTCGACCAGGACCCCTGTCTCTTCTGCAAGCTGTGCGCATGCCTCTATGACCGACGTCCCGGGCGACATGGGATAGCCGGCCACCAGCCTTACCCCAGCTCGGACCGCACCCAGCGCAAGAGCCTGGGCACCGCTCATGAAGTACCGGCCTTCTGACCGGCCGCTCATGTCGATCCGGCCCAGGGTCCCGAACCGTGCCCTGCTGCGGATGAAGTCATTGCCGGCCCGCACGCAGGCGATGTTCCTGTCCGCCAGACCGGCGTCCACCGGCCGGAGCCGGCTCTCCAGCAGACCGACAAGACCACTGCTGTCACATCCCATCAGCCCGGTCACCGCGCCCAGAGCGACCATGTTGGCCATGACCTTGCGGCCGCCCAGTTTGTCGGCGATGTCGCGGAACGGCCCCTGGACCAGCTCGAAGCTGCCGTCACTCTCGAGCTTGCCGCCTTCCTGGGCAAGCACGATGGCTCCCTCGGACAGCTCGTCTCTGTGCAACGGGACAGTCTCCGGGTCCAGCGCCACGAGCAGACTGGCTTTGCCCGGGTTGGCTGCGACCGGTCTCATGCTCGCCCGGATGCGTCCGAAGTTGTGGCCGCCGCGAATCCGCGACATCACATCCGCTGAGACGAACACCTCGTATCCCGCACGGAAGAACAGCCTGCCCAGCATCTCTGAGGAAAGCTGCACGCCCTGGCCCGCCTGTCCCGCAATGATGATGCCGAGGTCCGGGCCCCTAGAAGAACTCATCTGCGGCCTTGTTCAGCAGCTCTCTGTTCCTCCGCGGCTCGGTCAACGGACCGGACAGCAGGCCGTGCTGCTGCTCTTCATGGGTCGGGCGTGAGCTGCGGTACAGCACGCCCAGCGCAATGCGTTCGTCCCCGAGCTCGGGCCAGTCCTGGGCAATCTGCATCGCCTGCTGACGGTCGGCGGGCAGGTACTCCTCGTGCCCGAGGTCATACACCCGTTCCTCGAACCACTCGTAGGTATGGACCCTGTTGTATGTCACGCAGGGCTGCAGGATGTCGACGAAACCGAATCCCTTGTGTCTGATCGCCTCGGCAACAAGCCCGGCAAGCTGCTCGGTCTCGTTGGCATACCCGCGGGCGATGAATGTACCGCCCGCCGCAAGTCCCACAGCGAGCGGGTTGAACGGAGGCATCCCTGTCCCCTGCGGAGTCAGACGGGTGACCGTCTCCTGCCCGGCGGTCGGCGAAGGTTGTCCCTTGGTAAGACCGTATACTCCGTTGTTGTGCACCAGGCAAGTGACATCCATGTTGCGCCGGAACGCCTGCACCAGGTGGCTTCCGCCTTCGCCGTACGCGTCTCCGTCCCCGACCACTGCGATCACTGTAAGCTGAGGGTTGGCCAGCTTCACACCGCCGGCGTGCGACAGGGCCCGGCCGTGAAGTCCGTGCAGGAAGTTGCACCGCACGTAGTGCGGCAGCTTTCCCGCCTGTCCGATACCGGATACGATCACGACCTTCCACGGCTCTATCTTCAGAGACAACAGCGCCTCTGTCAGCGCATCCAGTATCTTGTAGTTGCCGCAGCCCGGGCACCACGTGGGCTCGGTCCTGCGCCGCCAGACGCCCGGCGTGGTCACGACAGCCTCGCCACGAACCTGTCCGAAATCCTTTCCGCGAGTTCGGCACCTGCAAACGGCCTGCCGTCGTACTTGAGAATCAGCTCGTTCGCCCTGATACGCGTCATCCTCGCCAACAGCTTTGCCAGCTGCCCGGTCGAGTTCTGCTCCACCACGATGACCTGTCGGGCCTGAGCCAGCCGCGCCACCACGGTCTGGCTCGGGAACGGCCAGACCTCGGACAGGTGCAGCATCCCGACCCTCTTGCCGTCCGCCTGGAGCAGGTCCACCGCCTCCCTGACCGCGCCGTAGGTCGACCCGAAGCATACAACCACCGAAGTCTCTCGCTCACCCGGATAGGCGGTGTGCTGGCCGAACCCGTCGCCCATATCTGCCATCTTGCGCATCCGCTTGTCGTGCATCCGCACCCGGTTGGCCGCGTCCTCGGTACTCAGCCCTGACTCATCGTGCTCGCTCCCCATGCAGCACACCAGCTGCTCGGCGAACCCTGGGCGCAGCCTCGGTGATACGCCGTTGTCGGTCACCAGATATCTGCGGTACGTGTAAGCCGGTCGGCTCTGCCACTCGCGGTCCGCGAAGTCGTCGGCAGCCGGCACCTGGTCCAGGTCAAACCGGTCGACCGTGCACAGCGAGTCGGCCAGTTGCTGGTCCGAAAGCACGATCGCTGGGACCTGAAACCGGTTGGCGAGCTCGAAGGCACGATGAGTGCTGGAGAAGGCCTGCTCGGCATTGCCGGGCGTGAAGACGAAACGGGGGAACTCATCCTGCGACGCACTCACGCACATCAGCAGTTCGGCCTGTTCGGTCCTGGTCGGAAATCCGGTAGCCGGTCCCGGCCGCTGGCAGACGACGATGACGACCGGGTTCTCGGACATGGCGGCAAACCCGAGCCCTTCGACCATCAGGCTGAACCCGCCGCCCGATGTGGCGGTCATCGACCGTGCGCCTGCGTACGATGCGCCGATGACGGTGTTGATTGCCGAGATCTCGTCCTCGGTCTGCTCGACAACGAGCCCGAAATCCTCCTGTTTTCCGGCCAGGTACTCCATGATCGGGGTTGCGGGCGACATCGGGTATCCGGCATAGAACCTCACTCCTCCGGCCAGCGCACCGAACGCCACCGCCTGATTCCCGGTCAAGAGCATCCGCTTCCGGACGCTGGTCTTCGTCGGCAGCACGCACGGACACTCCGCGCTCGCCCGCTCAGGAACGGCCTTGTGCCCGGCCCTCAGGCAGTTGATGTTCTGATTGACCACATCCTTGCCCTTGCCGGCGAACAGCTCCTTGAGCAGGCGCTCCATGCCGCCCAGCCCCAGCCCAAGGAGCGCGTGTATCGCACCCAGGCCGGCCAC
>CP070680.1:1153095-1155757 GCA_020352555.1 Caldifarciminota bacterium
ACTTGCGCAGCACGATGTCGTCGATGTACGCCCCTTCATCTTGGTTCGAGTAGTCGGAGTGGAAATAGAACGCAATCCACACCGAATCCTCGCCGCACACCGTGTCGATGTCACACGTCTGTGACGTCCAAGACCCGTGACTGCCACTGATTGAATACCCGAGGAAGTTGGAGCCGTTGGTGGACCAACCCCAGTAGAGGTAGTCGTAGTCCGCCTCGGTCCTTACCCAGCGGTAGAAGCTGAACTCGGCCTGGGTTGCGCCGACAAGGCTGAACGGACCGTAGATCATCCATGCGTCCGCGTCCGGCGGATATGGACCCGGCGGCGAGACTGACGACCCGACGCAATAGCCACTCCACGAGCCGTTGTGCGGGCGATAGGATTCATCATCCCAGGTCGGATTGCCGTACAGTGCCCACTCATTCGGGAACACTCCCTCAAAGTCTTCGGTCTTGATGTTCACCCAGCCGTCTTCTGGGGCTGGCTCTTCGCTCGCTGCGTCAGCCTTTGGGCCACTTGGCGTGAGGACGACCCTGGTGTCGGGATTCAATGTGACCCGCATCGGCACCGATTCTGCGGCCTGCGAGCTCACCCGGACCTCAGCCGGTGCCGCCGTCGGCACACCGGGAATTCTCGCCTGACCGGTCACCAGGACGGGCTGGGCGGTCAAATTCGCCAATGTTGCCAGCAGGACTAATGCGTACCTGGCCATAGCCAAACCTCCTATTCCAGCTTCCCCGTCTCCCTCAAACCATGCCCCCTACGGCGTTGTCTTCTTGATCGACAGCGACGCGTACTTGGGTGTCAGCAGGCTGTAGGTGTTGTCGAGCAGGAAGTAGTAGCGCTTGGTGGCGGGTATCACCACCGAATAGGAGCTGCCTGCCGACTTGTAGTAGCGCGTCAGGTATGTGCAGGACTGGTTGTTCCGCCACCGGTAGTAGTTGTACGAATCCAGTACCGCGAAAGTGATGTCGTGCTGCGGCACAGAAAACGCCCCGTGTGCAGTGTAGCCGGCCTTGAGCGTCACGTAGAACGCTATCGAACTCAGGGCTCCGATGTAGATGCCGCTGGTGTCCATGATGGTGGTGGTCACCTTGGTGAGAGTGACGGACTTGGTCTTCTCATCCTGGCCGCCCCGGCCGTCACTGACCGTGACCCAGATACGAGCGCTTCCTGAAGAATCAGGCGCGTACCAAGTTGTGGTTGGGTCTGACCGAGACATGAAACGTCCCTTGTCGCATTCCCAGAAGTAGGACAGCGAGTCACCATCCGGGTCGGTCGCGTTGCACGTGTACTGCCCGCTGCCGCCAGCCTCCACAGAGCTCGGACCCGATATCGAGCTGATTTCGGGAGGACGGTTCGCAGGCGGACGCACGCCCATTGTCTTGCCGGCAGTGTCGGCGGCGCCCAGCCCGTCGCTGGCGATAACCGTGACGGTTGCGCTGCAGGACGAGTCCGGTGCAAACCAAGTCACGGTCTTGCCGGAAGGCGAAGACAGCCCGCCGATGTCTGTGCTCCAGGAGTACGCAAGCGAGTCGCCGTCCGGGTCGGTGGCGTTGCATGTCAGACTCGCCTCGCCTCCGGCGTCGACCGAATCGGGGCCGGACACCGAACCAATCACCGGCGGTCTGTTGGCAGCCGCTGAGATACATACGGCTTTGGCAGCCGTATCCGAGCCGCCTTCAGTGTCGGATGCGATGACGGTGAGCGCCGCCGTGCAGGATGAATCCGGTGCCCGCCAAGAGACGGTCCTGCTTGTTTCGTTCGACATCCCACCCGTGTTGCATGACCAGCAGTAGCTGATAGAGTCGTCGTCCGGGTCGGAGGCTTCGCAGGTGAACTGCGCACTGCCTCCAGGTGTCAGGGAATCCGGCCCGTCGATCTTGCCGATGACCGGGGGCCGGTTGGCGCTGGCGTCGACCGTGATGCTCTTGTCAGCGGCAGCGGTGCCCCCTCTGCCGTCCGAAACACTGACGCTCACGACACCGGTGCACCCCGAGTCCGGGGCGGTCCATATGACGTTTTTGCCGGAAGATGATGACATGCTACCTGTGTTCCATGTCCAGACGTATGTCAAGGAATCACCATCGGGGTCGTATGCGTCACATGTCAGACCGACGCTGCCTCCCAGAAAGACCATGGAGGCGCCCAGAATCGAACTGATGACGGGATCCTGATTGGACTTGCAGCGGACACTGGTTCCCAGTAGTGCCGCCGCGGCAACGACCGGCAGTAGGACTCTGCGATACACACTTGCCTCCTTCAGGCAGTTCTACGGACTGACCGCCTACGTGCAACCGACTTTAGCTCTTGCCAAGTCATCTGTCAATACCCAGTTGCCGACGCGTCCCGCACAGGAGCGTCCGACCTGTCGGGCCTGATACTGCCGACGACCCAGAGGGCCAATTCAGGACATCCTACTCGTTTCGGCGGACCAACCGTTCGGGCGTTCCTTCACCATGCCGCCGCGCAAGCGACAGCCGACCGCCCGTCAAGCCCGCCGCGAAGTCGCAATCGCTGCCGACCACACAGCCTACCACACAGCCCACGACACAGCCGGGCTCACAACTCGGCACACAACCATGCAGACAACTTCGCTCGCAGCGCGGCTCGCAGCTCGACTCGCAACTTGGCTCGCAGCGCGGCTCTCAACGTGGCTCAC
>CP070680.1:1155857-1173908 GCA_020352555.1 Caldifarciminota bacterium
AGGGTGGGTGACGGTTTCGGGTCGACTACGCCGTCTGTGCCAGGTCGGCCCCGGTAGTAGTCAGTGCACGCAATATCCCAGAGTTTGTTGCCGGTCGCCTGCTCGATGCAGAACAGCTTGGTGTTGTCATCCAGGACATACATGAGCCTGTTGGCGGTTAGGATCGGGTAGACCACGAACCCACCCGCTGTACTGACACGCTTGTCCCAGACTTCCGAGCCGGTCCCAGGGTCCAGGGCAAAGACATAGCCGTTGTCGCACGCCGCGAAGAGATACTGGTTGCCAACGACCATGTACATCTCCCTCACTCCGGTCAGAGTCTGCTCCCACTTCCTCTCTCCGTCCGGGTTAAAGGCGTACACCTTGCCCTCATCGTCGCCACAGAACACCGCCCCGCCCGAACCGACTACCGGGCCATACAGTCTTCTTGAATTGCCCGGCAGCGCACGCCATTGCTCGACCAGGTCTGAATCCAGCTTGTACAGGTAGCCCGAGTCGGTCACGAAGAAGACATTCCCAGACGCATCGGCGGCCGGCGCACCCCGGACTTCCTGCACTCCGAGCACCGCAAACGGCGGGTCGACCGGCCGGTCTGGACTGTCTGGTATCTTGTAGAACTTGGTGACCTTATCGATTGTGTCACTGCCCCGGATGATGGTGTCCAGGTTGGGAACATAGATGTTGTTGACCGCGATGCAGACCTGACCCCATTCCGTTGACGTGAGATACGCAGGACTTGCCGCTCCGGGGAAGGTCCAAATCCTATTCAGTTCGAGGTCGAACGCATGGAGCTCACCGCTGCCGTGTGCAATGACTATGTGGCCGGTGTTTTCATTGTAGGCCGGATGATTCGACCATCCCCGGTTCTCGAGTTCTGGGAAAAGGTTGGTGCCCGAAATCCTGCTCTTGCCGGTTGCGAAGTCTACGCCGTAGATTCGAAAGTACCCATCGTCTGTGCCGAAGTACACGTACTCGGTCCCGTTGTACTCCACTACAACGGTCGCGGTCGACGGCCAGAGAGAATCCTTATCCGTCCACCATGACATCCGTCCGGCATCGGTCGTGATGACGGTGGCCGGGTCAGACCAGGGGCCGACAGTGCCATGGCTGTCCTTGGCCCGGGCCCTGACTTCCAGCGTTTCACCGGCCGTACTGAACTCGCGAGTGACGGTAGCGGTGTCACCACTGTCCACTGACTCTGTCCAGCCGCTGGTGTCGTCGCCAAACACCATCTGGAACGCGACGTCTTCTCCGTCCGGGTCGGTGCCCCAGACAGTAAACCCCATTTCTACATCGACCCGCGCCTGAATCGGCGCATCGAAATCGGCGGTCGGCACACCATTAGGCAGTATCTCGACTTCGTGCGCTGACGACCACTCGGTGTACGTGTGGTTTTCCCCGGTCAGCATCGCCATCGCCTTGACGCTGTGGCTACCGACGTCGCTCCATGTGTGCAGCGCGCTGACCGTGTCCCCTGGAGAGTGGTCCCAGAGCGTGTCGCCTGTGCCGTCTCCCCAATCCACGACAAAGTCGATGTTGCCCCTGGCGGATGCTATCGTGAGCCTGAACGCTGTGGGAGCGCCTTGGTAGGTGCTCTGGGGACCGAAGACCTCAGGAATGTACCGTCGGCAACCCGAAGTCCTTAGGAATAGTAGAGCGAAGACTGCCGCTGCCAGTCCGGGCAGCAGGCGACTAATCGGTCCGGATACGGCCTTCATGGCAAGCTCCCTGGGTCCTGAACGCCTGCACTATGTTGCAGCAGGAATCAGAATCTGTCAAGCAGCCAGAAAAGAACAGGGGCGGGAATCCGCCCCTGCGTGTGCGAGTGCTTCTGTAAGGAGGCTAATCTCCTTCGGGCGTCGGCGGAGGCTCGGGCGGCGCTTCCTTGTGGGGAAGGGAATGACCCATGCCACGGCCCATTCCATGCATGCCCTGGCCCATGCCGTGCATGCCCTGACCCATGACCGGGCAGCATCCGGGTCCGCGCATGCCTCCCATGCCTCTGCGTCCATGGCCGAACATGCGTCCCATACCACGCCTGCCCATCATGAACTTGCGGGCTTGATTGCGCTGCTCAGGTGTCAGGACCTTGTACATGTTGAGCCTCTGCTCCACCTTGGCGACCTGGAGCTTCTCCCGCAGGCCCGAAATCTCCTTGACCTTGGCAATGATCTTCTTCTCGTCGAGCTCGTCTGCGCGCCAGAGCGCGCCCAGCTCCATCTGCTTGATCCGGAGGTCGGTCTTGAGCGGCATGACTTCCTTGATGTGCTTCATCTTCAGGTCGTCGATCTTCTTGTGCTGCTCCCCGGTCAGGTCCAGGCCCATCATGCCGCTGCCCTTGCCCTTGTGACCTGCACAACGCTGACCGCCGGCCCTTTCCGGCTGGGCGTAGGCCAGGCTTGTCAGCGAAAGCCCGGCAATCACGACCACCGCCACGATCAAAGCACCTGTCTTCTTCACCTGTCTGCTCCTTTCAAACCGAGTCACGAGCGGCCCAGCGTCACGGCCAATCTGTTTGACCAAGCCGATTCTTGGGCGCCAGACCGCCGTGCTCGCGCTCATTTCAATTGCCTTGTCCGGGCGGCAGAGGCGGCTCTGCCAGGGATTCATCACACGCCGGCGGCCCGTAGTAGTCCGGGTGCGACCTCGGTCCCCAGTGTCTGTAGTATCCTCTGCTCCGGCGACCGCGCCTGCGCTCCCGATTCGGGTCGCGCATCATCTCGCGCAGCCGGCGCCGCAGCCACTTGCGCTTGTCCTTTGGCTGCACCTCCTGGATCTTCCGCCCGGTCTGGTGCACCAGCCGGGTCATTTCCCGGTAGGTATTCGCTATCCGGTCGAGCTGGAACTCGACCTCTCCGGTATCAACACTGTCCTTGAGCCCGAGCTCGAGTAGTTCGTATTTCGCGTTGTGGAATTCGAGCCTGAGCGAGTCCATCTCGGCCCGGTGCTCTTCCATCAGGTCCGACACCTCGTGTCTGACATGACGGTCGATGTGCCTTGTGAACTCACGCTTGTAGTGCCAGCGCGTGTAGCGGCGGTACAGGATGGCCCCGATTGCACCGGCGTTCAATCCCAGTGACACTCCGAGGACTATGTACACCCACCTGCGTTTCATCTCCCCTCCCCGCTGTCGCCGTTCTCGCCGAGCGCCAGCCCGTACAGGTCTTCGAGCGACGGCTCGCCCTCGACCGAGTACCACGAACTGCCGTTCTCAGACCCCTGGATTTCTCCACCCAGGAAGCTGCCGACCCAGACCCCTGCCGCGACCAGCACCGCAGCTGCCGCACCAGCCAGGGCCCTGCGCACCACGATGCCGGCCAGGGCCCTGCGCACCACGATGCCGGCCAGGACTCTGCGCCGCTCCGGGCTGCGGACTTCGGCCATTGTCCGGGTGGCAAGGTACGGCGACAGCTCCGGCACCTCGACCGAGGCGCACAGCTCAAGGTCGGCCTTCAAAGATTCAAGCTCCTGCCGGCACGCGGCGCAACCGGCCAAGTGCCGCTCTATCTCTGACTTACGGCCTTCGTCGGCCTCTGCGTCGAGATAAGCCGGCAGGAGTCTAGTTACTTTCTTGCACTTCATAGCGCTTCTCCTGTGTAGACACAGACAGCCTGATTCCCCTGCGCCCCATTAGACGATCCCTTTCCTGCGTGCCGCGGCCAGGTTCTTCCGCAGATTGGCCTTGGCCCGGAACAAGAGCGAGTCCACCGCCCGTACTGACTTGCCCATCGCCCTGGCGATCTCGCTGTACCGCATGTTGTCATACACCGACAGCATCAGGGCCGAGCGCTGCTCGGCCGGCAGGCATTCGATTGCTGCCTTGACAACCTGCTCACGCCGGCGCCGGCGATACTCTGCCTCGGGTTCCTCGGTCTCGGGCCCGTGCAGGGTCTCGGGCAGTTCGGTCGTCGGCTTCCTCCGGGTCACTTGGTTGATGCACAGGTTGGTCGCGATGCGGTACAGCCAGGTCTTGAACTTCGAATTCCCCTTGAACCCCTTGAGCTTGTCCCAGGACCGGACCAGCGCGACCTGGGTCAGTTCCTCGGCATCGTCCGGGTTGCCCAGCATCCGGTAGACATATGAGAACAGCGGGCGCTGGTGCCGCTTGACAAGTTCCTCGAACGCGCCAAGGTCGCCCTTCTTCGACCGGGCGACAAGTTCCGCATCAGGGTCGGGTGCGCGCATCAAATCAGCGACTTCCTTCCTGGTCGCTTCCCGGACTTCGCCGCCGAGCGCGTCGGGCATCCGTCAGTTCTGACCCGGACGAGCCGAAAACCCTGCGACGCCCTTGGCTTGATTCTACTCATCTGCCTGCTCCCCGGGCCGAGATGCCGGACCCGCTGCGGCGTCGGCCATCATGTACAGCCTGGTCACCAGCGTCCCCGGGGCGCGGACCAGCGAATCCCGCAGCCGGACCTTCTGGTCTCGAACTGCCACCAGGCTCCGGGCCTTGTGCCAGAGCTTCGGGAAGAACTCCCAGGTGAGAACCACGGTCCGGGCGATCTTGTCGGTGGACACTCCGAAGACGCGCAGGGGATAGAGCAGCGCGGCGATCGCCCTTGCGATGTCTTCGGGTCTGCTCGTCGCAGCCAGCAGCGCAGTCGCCCAGTAGAGGATGATGATCCGACCCGCGAACAGGGTGCCGGTCAACAGGCCGTCGTGCGTGACTCTGAGCGGGCCCAAAGAGAAGATGATCGGGCCCCATGAGGTGAACAGCACCGGCATGACAAACGAGAACACGACCAGGACCAGCAGCCGCCCCAGGCCGTGTCCGACCGCCGAGAGCCGGGTCCGGGCAACCGCGGTCGCCACCACGAGCAGCGCGACGACTGCCGCATACCAGTACAACCGGACGCGGACTATGACCACGACCGCGAGCGCGACAACGACCAGGACCTTGAGCAGGACCGGAGCCCGGTGCAGCAAGGTCGTGCCGGCCACGTACTGACCCTGAACTGGAACCGGTTCCCGGCCGATGCTCGGCGGCTCGGTCTCGGGCCGCTCCTCTGCAGCCAGCTGCCTGAAGACCTGGCCGGCAATCAACCCGGTGATGATGCCCATCACGACCGCCGACAGGGCCAGCCACGGCCAGACAAGCCAGACTCCACGCGCCGGGACAAACAGGGCATAGACGACCAGGAGCTGGGTCAGCACGTGGGATACCGAGCCCGCCACGCTGATGCCGACGAAGCCGAACGAAGTCTGCCGCGCCCAAGCGCGGCAGCACGGAGTCGGCCGGGCCTTGCCGCGGCCGAACACCGGGAAGCGACGCCCTGCCGAGACGGCGTAGAGCGGTATCATCACCAGGATGCTGACCAGCCCGCCCGAGATGCTGAGCACGAAGGAAGGCGTAAGAAACGTACCCAGGAATATCGAGCTGACCAGCGTGCGCAGCAGGACCACCCCGATCGCGCTGACCGGTCCCATCTGAACCAGCGCTATCAGGGACACGACATTGGCGAGCCCGAACCGCACGCCCGGTATCGGATGCGGCAGCATCGACTCCCCGACCTGGAGCACGCACGCCAGCGCCGCAAGCACGGCCAGCCGGGCCGGTGCGCTGCCAGCCGGCCTAGTGGGTCTGCGCGTCCAGCTCAGCACGCCCTCCCTTGACCTGTATCAGCAGCTTCTTGGGCACGCACACGATCGGTCGGCCCGGCCGACTGATCCAACCTGTCTGAAGGCAGATGCGCTTCGGACAGTCGGACTCGCTGATCCGGACCCTGTTGCCCTGCACCTCGATGACGACATTCTCTCCAGGGACTTCGACCACCCGCTCCTTTTCGAGCGGCAGCACATGGATCAGGTTCCCGTCAAGGTAGACGTGGGCAGCCACCGGGCCGCCCCGGCCTCTCAGCACCCTGACATAGAAGACCGCGGCCGATGCCACTACCGCCGCGATCAGGACCAGGTCGAGGACCGTGACCCGGGCCAGGCTGCGTGAAGGCATGGGCCGCTGTCCTGCCGCTGTGCGGGGTCGGCGGATGTCAGCGTCCCTTAACCGGATGCCAGCCTTTCGGCAAAGGCCTTTGCTTCTGTCTTCAGGTACTCCTCGTCGGCCTTGTCGGTGTTGATCTCCCCGACTGCGACGATCTCGATGTCACGGCCCTGCAGGAGCTCACGCGTCTTCTCCTCGGCCCGCTGAATCGGCCCGCCGCCGGTCGAGAAGCTCAGCGCGAGCTTCCTCGGCAGCTTCGCCTCGTTCAGGAACGTCCGGCCAGGCGGGGCAGGCTTCCAGGCCCAGATCGGCAGGCACAGCACGACCAGGTCGTAGTTCGAGAAGTCTGTCTTCATCGACTTGACCTTCATCCTGACGTTGAACCACGAGCAAAAACCCATCACCGGAAAGATCGGGTCCCCCGGAGTCTCGATCCGGAACTGCTCGGCCCCGAGCTTCTCGGCGATGGTCCTGGCAATGACCGTGTTGTGGCCGAACCGGGTGTAGTACACCACCGCTGCCTTCATATCACCTCCTCGAGACAATCGTATGGATTCTCATGCCGCTGGCAGAATCTAGGACAGCAGACGGTGTTGTCAACCGACCTGCAGCAGGACCAGCGCCACCACCGCCAAAGCGATGCCCACCCAGCCTCGTACCCCGAGCCGCTCGCCCCAGACAAGCAGTCCGGCCAAGGCCATCAACCCAACCTCACCAGCCGCGGTCGCCGGGTACACGACCGTTCCCGGCAGCACGTTGAGCGCCAGAATGAGGAACAGGTAGTTGCCGAGGTTGGCGGCGCCGAGCGCGGAGCCGTATAGCAGCGAGGAACGGTCGACCCGGGCTTTGCGCACGTAGTAGAGCACGGTCGTGACCAAGAATGCCGATACGAAGATAGTGGCCTGGAACGGGAAGCTTTGCTCCTGCGGCATCTCCTGCTGGAACAATTTGGCCCCGGTGTTCACAAGACCGTTGACCAGAAACACGCCCAGCATCCAGCCCCAGGCGTGCCTGCCCGTCGGTCTCTCCCCGGGCGGCGGCACTCTCCGGGCCGGCCGCACGATCTCGGCAATCACCAGCCCCAGGGCAACCAACGCGACCACCGCGCCGGCGATTTCTAGCACGCCGGGTGTCTCGCGCCAGCACACGACCGAGGCCAGCACGGGAATTACTATCGCGGTCCGCATCGCGACCACCGAAGTCGCCAGCCCGCCGGTCTCGATCGCCTTGGCCCAGAACACCAGCCCGGCCACGAACAGCACTCCCAGCACCGCCGCGAGCAGCGCGGTATTGAGCGCCAGCGTCTTCTGGCCCAGCGCGACCGCGGCGAAGAACGCGATGACCGCTCCGGCTGCGTAGTTGACCCGGATAACGGCCAGCCGGTCTATGCCCCTGGCGTCGGCGTGCTTGAGCACAAGGCCCATGCCGACCGACGACGCGATCTTCAGCAGCAGGAAATGCACGGCACAGTATCGAATTCCCCGGGTGCGGGTCAACGCCGAGCCCTGGTCTGCGCTTGACTTGCTGCAACAGGGGTTTATGTTCGCCGCTCATGAGGCAACCCGCACCGCTCAAGCACGCGGCCGGGTTTCACGGCCACCTGGGGCCGTGGCTGGCCCTGGGCCTGCGCGCCGGGCGCAGGGCAGTGAACGTACTGGGTCGCAGCCCGTTCCGCCTCAAGGCTGTTGTGCACTGCCCGGCCAGGACGCCCTATACATGCTTCATCGACGGCGTGCAGTTCGCGTCCGGTTGCACCCTCGGCAAAGGCAATATCCGTCACATCCGCTCGGCCAGGGTCTGGGTCGAGTTCTCCCGCTACGGAACGACCGGCAGCCGGTTCACGCCCGGCAAGCTCGGCGGCATCCAGGCGAGCCTGAAGCTCGAGCTTCACCCCGAACTCTGGACCGAACTCCTGCTCAAACCCGCCCGCACCAGGCCCGCGCTCGAAGACCTGAGCCTGGATCTGTACCGCCGTCCACTCGCCCGGCTGTTCATCGAGACCCGCCGATAGCTGCCCCGTGGCCTGAAACGCCAGAATCCAGACAGTAGTCTAAAGGGTAGAAAATATGGAAAGGCTCAAGAAACCTGAGCCTGCAGGGCCAACAAATCCCCAAAGGAGGTGATTGACGTGGCCAGGCACATAATCAGATGGGACCCGATGCGTGAGATGACATCGCTCCGGGACGACATGGACCGGCTGTTCGACTCGATGATCGGACGCTACCCGACCGAGCGCACAGCGATCTGGGCCCCGGCTCTTGACGTCGAAGAGACGAAGGAAGCCGTCATCGTCCGCACCGAGCTCCCCGGCATGAAGAAGGAAGATATCAAGATCTCGGTCTCCGGCGACGAACTCTGCATCAGCGGCGAGCGCAAGCATGAAGCCGAGGACAAGGGCAAGACCTTCCACCGCATCGAGCGCGCCTACGGCACGTTCCAGCGTTCGCTGGTGCTGCCCGCCGATGTCCAGGGCGACAAGGCGAAGGCCGCGTACAAGGACGGCGTGCTGGAACTCACCCTGCCCAAGTCCGAGAAGGCGAAATCGCACGAGATAGCTATCAACTGAACTTTTCCCGATACATCAGCGAGCGGCCCGCTTGAGCGGGCCGCTTCACTTCTTTGACTTTGCCGGAGACAGACCTATGCTGGCGGACGTCTAGTGCCTGGTACGATGAGTAGAATCGGTCGCTTCTTGGTCCGGACCCTACGTGAGTGGGGGCCGGTGATAGTCGCCGTCCTGCTCATCCGTTCGTTTCTGGTCGAGTCCTTCCTGGTCCCGACCGGATCGATGCTCGACACCATCGAACTCGGCGACTTCATGCTCGTCAACAAGTTCATCTACGGCGTCAAGATTCCCTTCACCGACAAGACCATCATCCCGGTCACCGACCCGCAGCCCGGCGATATCGTCGTCTTCCGCTTCCCGGTCGACCCGGATACGCCTCAACCCGAGGACCGCTACGCCCGCATCTTCCCGAAATGGCTGCAGTTGCTGCCGGTGTTCTGGGACAAGGAGACCAACTTCTTCAGGTGGCACACACCCAACATCTTCATCAAGCGCTGCGTGGCCGTGGCCGGCGACACGGTCGAGTACCGGGACAAACAGCTGCACGTCAACGGCAGGCGCAGCGTCGAGCCCTGGGTCGTGCACAAGGACCTTCGGGTCCTGCCCGGCTTGACGCCGCAGCCGTCAGACTTCCAGCATCGCTGGGAGCAGGGCAGGTTCTACCGCTCCAGGATGTCGCCCTATGTCCGCGACCAGTTCGGCCCGGTTGTCGTACCTGAGGGTCATGTCTTCGTCATGGGTGACAACCGCGACAACTCCGACGACGGCCGGTTCTGGGGCCCGCTCGATCTCAGGCATGTCCGGGGCAAGCCGCTGGTCCTCTACTTCTCGTCCGCGGCTGCGGCCAATCCCATCAACATTCCGAGGATTATCCTCACTCCCTGGGCGATCCGGCTGAACCGGATTGGCCACATCGTCCGCTAGCAGACGAGCCGCCAGAAGCCGGGCGGCGTCGGTGCGGCGGTGACTGCGAGTCTGACCGTCGAACCCGTCCTAGACCTGGACCTTGAACAGCAAACGGCCCGTGCCCAGCAGGAACCTGAACCCGTCCTTGAGCCATCTCAGCCTCTCGGCATCCCGCCTGCCGATGACGATGTCGGTGCCCTGCTGTCCCTTGACCTCCCTGACCTTGACCACAAGAGGTGCCCCCCGCAGGCCCGGGTGTTCCAGCAGCCGGTCGATATCGCTGATGAACTGCACCGGCGCCACACTCGGATGTCCTGTGTGCAGGGCGTACCGCCTGGTCTCCAGCAACAGGCCCCCGTCCTCATCGTAAATCCTCGGGAACAGCGCCGGCTTCAGGCCGAGCGCGCCTGCGTCGAAGACCAGTGAGGAATACTGCTGCAAGAACCGCTTGACTTCAGCCGTCAGCGAACCGGTCGTGAGGACGTCCCCCAGCACCGGCTGCAGCGCGCCCGTCACGCCACCAGAGCCATACAGGTCGACCTCGAGTTCGACCTCAACCGTGCCGGCCGCCCTGTCGTAGTTCGCTTCCCCGAGTTGGCGCGCGCCTTTGACCACCCCGTCCACCCGGGTGTAGACCATGTCGTGCTCGGTCATGAGGTTCTTGACTCTGGTGTCCGAATCGACCCGCAAAACCATGACAATCTCGAGCAGATTGTTCTGCGCCACGATTGCCGCCGCCCGCTCCGCCATCAGCCGGGCCTGTTCCTCGTTACTCATGCTTGGGTCGACGACCCCGGTCCCGCGAGCCCGCACGGCCCGGCCAGACCAGTCCACCTCTCCGCCCGGCACCGGTTCGGCCACTTGGCCGGGCGGCTCGAGCGGCCCGATCGGGCTCGGCAGTTCGAACTCTCTTTCCGGCTCCGGCGTCTCGGCAACCGGCGTCTCCGGCCGGATGACCGGGCTTTTGCCTACCGCACCGGTGCCGGTCGCACAGCCGACGACCAGCGTGGCGAGCGCCGCTGCACCGACCGCGGCCCCCAGCCGCGGCAATACGTCCGATCTTTTCATCTCCGCACTCCTTGCCGTCGGGAACATACCAAGACGGGGGCGGTTGCGGCCCGGACTCCACTCATGGAAATTCTCCCTTCTGCCGGCGAACCGGCAGGCTTCGCATCAGAATTGCGCGGCGAGATTATCCGCGAAGGGCCAGAGCTGTCAAACCGCTGACCCGAAAGCTTGACAATCGGCCTGCCGCCATCATCATTTTTCCGGAACTAAGGATGATCTGGCACTATCGCTGCCCTGACTGCGGAGAGGCCCTGCAAGTCGAGTGGGAGGACCACAAGAACGAGATGACTTGCCCCAAGTGCAATGCCGATCACTATCCCTCCACCCCGAGCGAAGACCACGGCGCCTATTTCAGCGGCGACAAATGGCCCAGGGAACTGGAGGAGGCGGTCATCTCTCTGCGCGGCACGGTCTGCTCGGTCCCCGGCTGCTTCCATGAGTACAGCAAGCTCCTGCATCGCAAGCCCTATGTCGACGGCGGCAGGACATCGGTCGAGAACCTGGTTCCGCTGTGTACAGAACACGCGATATCAAAGGGCTCGGTCGACTACGAGGAATGGCTCAAGACGCTCGAACCCACAGCCGGGGTCGACACCGAGCCTGATTTCGAGTTCACCATCACCAAGAAGACCGATAGAGCCCAGGAAGCCGCCCAGCCGCCGCTGCCGCCCGGCCCGGTCTTCACCTCGTCCGGATTCGTCCAACACCTGGCCGGCAAAGGCTATGTCCCGGACGAACACCCGCCCGGGCTCCAGCTCATCGCCGCTGCACCGTTCCTGCCCGGGCCGATGCGCAAGCTGGTGTTCCACTACGACTGGAGGCTGGAGCACGAAGGCTCCTGTCAAGTGTTCCTGACCGCCTGGCCCCACAACAACACCCCTGACCTGTCAAAGGGCAAGGCCGGCATCGGCAACCTCAAGGCCGCCGCCCTGCACAAGGGCAAGGCCGGGGAACAGGGAGCGGGCAAACTCGAACTTCCCCTGCCTCCTGCCGGAGACGAAATCTGGACCGCAGCCGTTTTCCTCGACAGCGAAGGGGGCAGGCCGTGCTTCACCGACTTCCTTCTCGCCGGAACTGACTGAGGCCGTTCCTCAGCAACGGCCTCTGGGAACCCGGGCCAGATTGCAGCCCGAGTCTACCCCCCTGCGACGGTTGTCTCCGGGTGAATCTAGCGGAACAGGGCGCGTACCCGGGGTACAATCATGTTGACCGGGACTTCCTCCTGCTCGCCGGTGGCAAGGTCCTTCAATGAATAGACGCCCTTGGCGAGCTCGTCCGGCCCGACGATGACGCAGCACGCCGCGCCGGCCGCGTCCGCGCTCCTGAACTGCCGCTTGGGCCTGGCCGCGTCAAAGTCGACCCGGGTAGCCACGCCCTCTGCCCTCAACTTGGCGGCCAGTTCGACTGCGTGCTTGAGTTCTTCCTCACCCATCCATACCACGTACGCCAGACTCTCCCTCGGCGGTTGAGTCCCCTCAGGCAGCGGAGGCTTCTCGGGCATCGCCATCATCGTCCGGTCGATGCCGAGCGCGAAACCGGACGACGGGGTCGGCGGTCCGCCCAGGTCCTCGACCAGATAGTCATACCTTCCGCCCCCGCCCAGGCTGTCCTGGGCCCCGAGCCGGCTTGAGATGTACTCGAACACGGTCCGGTTGTAGTAGTCGAGCCCGCGCACCAGCCGGTCGTTGATTCCGTAGGACACTTTCATCCGGTCCAGAGCCCTCTTCACCCCGTCGTAGTGGTCTGCGCAGTCATCGCACAGGTGTCCTGCGGTCTTAGGCGCATCGGCCACGACCTCCCGGCACCCCTCGTTCTTGCAGTCGAACACCCTCAACGGGTTCCGGTCCATCCGCTCCCGGCAGTCCTCGCACAGCTCGTCCTTGTGTGCGTACAGGAACGCGACCAGCTCCTTCCGGTACCCAGGCCGGCACGCTCGGCAGCCGATCGAATTGAGCTCGGTCGTGCAGTCGCTGATGCCCAGGGTCCGGAAGAACTCATCTCCCAGCAGCACGATCTCGGCATCAACGTAAGGGCTCGCCTCGCCGATCGCCTCGACCCCGTACTGCCGGAACTCTCGGAACCGGCCCTTCTGGGGCCGGCCGAACCTGAAATAGGGTCCGAAGTAGTACAGCCGGACCGGGATCCTGAGCCTGTTCTCCAGCACCGCGCGCACCACGCCCGGCGTTCCTTCTGGCCGCAGGGTCAGGTCCCGCTCACCGCGGTCCTTGAACGAGTACATCTCCTTGGTCACGATGTCCGAAGCGTCGCCCGAGGACTTCGTGAACACATCGGTGTGTTCGAAAACCGGAGTGACGATCTCCCGGAACCCGAACCGGGTCGAAAGCCGAGCAGCGACATACTCGAGGTGCCGCAATTCATCCGCCACCGGGGGCACGAAGTCGAGCGTGCCCTTGGGTCGGCTGTGCCTGGGTGTGTTCACTTGGCTACCTGCGCCCCAGCCTGGTCGCGGTCTCGAAACACACGATGCCGAGTATTATCCCGATGACATTGGCCAGCACCTCGACCTGGTCGAACGTCCGGTGGGGCAGTTGCTTCTGCAAGTATTCGAGCCCGACCCCGAACGGCAGCGTAAACAGCAGCGAGTACCAAGGCGCCGCGGCCTGCGCCAGCACTCCCATCACAGTGAACATGCCGGTGTGCGCCACCTTGTCGAAGCCGGGGCCCATTATCTTGGGCGCGTCGTCGAGCGGGACGGTGAGCGCAACCGCCGTCACTGCGGTCCAGACGACGAGCAGAACCCACGCCAGCCAGCGCCGGGTGCGCGGTTTTGCAGGGGACATTACTTGCGGATGATTTCCTTCACCCGCATCAGCCGGGTGAGGTCACCGCGTTCGGTCTCGGACAGCTTCAGGGCGATGAACCTGACCGTCTCCTCGATGTTGGGAATCAGCACGAACTCCAGCGCGTTCACCCTGCGCCTGGTCTTCTCCATTTCGTCGGCCAAGAGCTCGAGCGTCTTCTCCTTCTCGGCGAGCACCAGCAACGAGTCCAGCAGCTTGTCGAGCGACATCAGTGCCAGGTCCAGCTCGCCCGACGTCGTCGCGAACCCGTAGCACCGGGTCTTGCCCGAAATCTCTTTCTTGAACACCGGGACCTTGATGTTGAGGATGTTGCGGGTCGTAACCTCGACCGTCACCTTCTTGGTCGGAAGCATCACCGCCTCGTCCAGGTACTCGGCCGGGTAGGCGGCACGGGCCACCCGGAACCGGCCCAGAATCCGTCCTGTCTCCTTCTCGACCCTGAGCCGGTGCTCTCGGACTTCGTCGATCAGCGCCAGGATCTGGCGCATCAGCTCTTCCTGCTTGTCTTTGAGCAGCTTGTGCCCCCGGCGCGCGACAGCCAGCCGCTTCTTCAGCCGCATCATCTGCATCCGGGTGGCGCTGACCGGAAGTTTCATCGCCGGGCATTCTATTCCGCTGCCTCAGGCAAGTCAAGACGACCACAGCAGGACCGGACTGCTCTCGACCTGATAGTGAATGGCTCAGTCAGCCATCATTCAGTGACGCCACGTTCCCGGCTTCCCTTGATCACTGCCCGCCTAGCCGGTAGATCGTCATCTGACTGTCACTGACAAACGCCAGACCATCATCGTAGAAACACACTCGGCGCGCCGGGTCCGCCACGTTCGTCTGAGTTCGAACTGCACCGTCCAACGTCACCGTGGCGACTTCATCATTGCCACTAACCATGAGCAGTCTGTCACCTATGAACCTCATGTCTCTAAGCCCACCTGGAAGGTCAATCGATACAGGCGCTCCCTTGGTCGGCCCAGTGAAGTCGAGGAACTCCACTGTTCCCAGTTCGCCCTTTCTGTAGACCGCGATGGTCTGGTTGTCGTCCGACAGCGCGACATGCGATACCCTGCCCTGGATTCCACCTGGGTGACTCGAATGCAGCGCGTGACTCTCGGAAGCGTCCAAGTCAAGCAATACCACATTGCCTCCCGTTCCTATGGCGACCCATCTTCCACTGTTGGACATCCCGAGGAGCTTTCCGCTCTGCGGGAGGACTTCGTCCCACAGCACGCTGCCATCCCCATCAATAGCCACCAGACGCCGGCAATCCATGCCGAGAACAAGAACATGAGTGGTGTCGGGGGAGTGCAGGAGGCAGTCATCAGACAGATATGGCGCACGTGGACCGCCTATCCTACGGATCACGTTCCCCCGGGCACCAAGAACCTCTAGGGTGTCCTTAAGCGGCTCGTAGCCCAGCCACACGCTACGGAAAACTAGCCCGTACGATGGAGTGACGATGCATGCGGGGTCAACCTCGAAGGCGATGTTGCCTTGTGAATCGTAGACGGTGAGAGAAGAAGTCATGCCATCTGTGCCTTCAAGCTGATTCCGGCGATACACAAAGAGCCGGTCTCTCGTGGGTGAGACACTGACAGATGAGCCAGGTTCATCCAGTTTCAGCTCTCTGACGAGGTTTCCTGCGTTGTCGTAGAAGCTCGCCCGGCTGGCGGGAAAGGGCCTTCTGCAACTCTCGCGCCAAGCTGGGCCACCAACCGTGATGTAGATTGGCGGTAGCCTCACCTCCGCGTGATCCCGCAACCACCTGTTGTACTCAGATACTTCCGTTGTCGAGAAGACTTCCTCGATCTCCATGCCGCTAGCAGTGAAGCTGAACGCGAGGGAGACGAGCAGGATAAGTGCTAGCCGGTACACGGCATTCTTCCTGCTGTCTCTGCGCACGACTCCAACTGGGAGAAATCGGGGAACATGCGTTCTCTTGACATTGATCGGGCCTCGCTCCATTGAGTATGCTGAAGGGGTTGGCGACTGTCAAAGCTGACAAGAAGGGGCGGCCTAGGCACATCGTGACCCCCTTGCCGGCGCTACCTTCTGAAGAGCGAGCGCATCCGGGACTACGTCAGAGAGAAGCTCGAGGCCGGCTGGTCACCAGAACTGATCTCCGGCAGGATCGAGCTGGACCTACCCGGCTGCTCCATCAGCCATGAGGCCATCTACCGGCAAATCTACAACTTGGCAGCGCGGCACCTGCCAGAACCGGAACGGACTCGCACGCCACTACTTCCCAAAGCGGACCGACATCGCCAGACTGACTCAGACCGGGTTCGAGCGGGTAGAACGTGCAATCAACACCCGTCCGATGAAGTGCCTCGGCTTCAAGACACCCCTGGAAGCAGCCGCCAGCTTCGTTGCACTTCGATGTTGAATGCCCCGGGTCTTCGACTACTGGCATACAATATTGGCAACTCCCCGACTCCGCGAACCTCTTTGTTCGCCCGGTTTCGCAAACCACCTGAACATACTGCAGTTATGTTACTTAGCAGGAAAGTGAGGGGTCTTGAAACCATACCCAGGGGTCGTTCAGGGAGCCGCTCTCCAAGTCGCTTCCTCCGTCGCTCTCCGTGTCGCTCTCCAGACCGCGCTCCAAGCCGCTCCCCATGTCGCTCCCAAAGCCGCTTCCTGAGCCGCTTGCCGAGTCGCTCTCCAAGCCGCTCCCCATGTCGCTCCCAAAGCCGCTTCCTGAGCCGCTTGCCGAGCCGCTCCCCAAGTCGCTTGCCGAGCCGCTCTCCAAGTCGCTTGCCGAGCCGCTCTCCAAGTCGCTTCCTGAGCCGCTTGCCAGGTCGCTTCCTGAGCCGCTTGCCGAGTCGCTCTCCAAGCCGCTTCCTGAGTCGCTTGCCAAGTCGCTTGCCGAGTCGCTTCCTGAGTTGCCTAGCCTCCTGGGCAACGGCCAGGGAGATAGAGAGCGCCTCGGCGATGGGGTCGGATAGCAGGACAGCCGGTGGCCGCGCTAATAGCGCGGGTGCTGGTTGCAGTGGTGGCAGCGGTACAGGTTGTGGGATGCGACTATCGGCCCGCCGCAATGCACACAGCGCCAGCGCTTGTCCTGCTCGGCGAGCCACGTCCTGGACTCGCCCTTCTTTATGCGCTCCAGATTGCCCCTGAGGTCTTCCTCAAGCAGCGCGTACGAAGCACACATCTCACTGTGCAACTGGCAGCGTTCCAGCACGTAGTCCGGGCACTCGAAGCAGAACCTGAACCCGTGTTGTGCGAGACATTTCAGCACCCTGCAGTTCTTGCCCCACTCGGGATGCCCGGCCCAGCCCCGGGCATGGACCTGCTGGCAGCCTTCGCACACGACATCGCCCACCTCGCAGTTGTGCTTCTGGGCAAGCGAGACGCGCAGCGCGGGCGAGTCCTTGTACGCCCGGTGGATTTCACATGCACCGCAGTAGACACCGCAGCGGCCAATCAGTCTTCGGTCCATAAAGCCGGTCTTGCCGCAAGAAAGCAAAGACGGGCCGGCCGTAGGGTCCGGCACCGTCGATATTATTCTACTCAGGAATCAGGGAGGGTCAAGGAGACGGGTTCTGGTGCTGCTCCTGCCACGGGTTCACCGTGCCGCCAGGCCCTTGCATGGTCTCATCGTCCCCGACCCGGGTCACCTCCCGGCAACCGTATGAAACCGCAAGACTTAGCTGCGGACTCTCCCAGACCCGCAGTGAGGGTGCACTCGTCTCCAGACGGGCCGCCAAGTACTTCTCTGTCGGCACAGCGTGTACATAGCCGAAGCTGAGAGATGGCCAGAAGTCCGGGAACAGCCTCCATCTTGTGCCGCCGCCAGTCGTCAAGGCCGGTTCGATGTGGAGACCGGCAACGACCGGGATGCGTACGATTCCGTGCAGCCATAGGCTGACACTCCTGTGCCATGAGCACACTGCGGGGTCACCCTCGACCGATTGGCGCTTCCGTACCCGATACTTTGGCACCACGGATCCAATCCACCCAAGACCCGGGGGTTCGTGCTCCTCGGGGAACTGACTGATGTCCGTGAGCTCTTTGCCGCCGTACGCCCCAAGGTCAAGGCCCAGCTCATAGGCCTCGGGTTCAGAGTATGTGACTGGGCGGTTCATTGTGAACCGGAACAGCGGTCCGGCCTCGACCCGGCCCCAGTCGAATCGCACGGTGTAGGGCCCAACCACCGAGGCACTCAGCTGCCACCATGTAGGCGAATAGAATTCCCCAAGCCAGGCCCGCGCCGAGGCACCCGCACGCAGGCCGAAACCCTCATACCACAGCTCGCGCGAACCGACAAGGAAATCCCGGTCGTTCTGGTTGAGCACCACACCGACCGAGGGGCCAAGCCTCCAGGTGCTGAGACGCAGATCTGCCCCGGCGGACAGTGCCGCGCTGACCGAGCTGTAAGGGGCTAGCGGATGCTTGGCTGTCAGCTCGGCATCTACCCGCGACCCACGTACACTGACGTCGTGGTGGTGGAATTCGCAGCGCTCCAGCAATCGGATGCCGCTCAGGCCGAACCGCCTGCCCCAGAACTGGTTGACCGGTACTCCGAAGTTCGGGAAGTAGGGAAACCACTTCCCACGGTGACAGACGGTGAGTCCAGTCACTCCGACCCCTGCGCCAAACTTCTGGGACGAGTAGTCCCAGTCCGCCGAGGTGACGGTTGCCGACATCGCGACGAGCAGCATGGAAACAGCGAGTCTGCGCATCAGGGCTGATTCTGTCCCCGGGCGGGCAGAGTGTCAAACCCGTTTGTCTTCGTACTCGAGTGTTTAATG
>CP070680.1:1174008-1175482 GCA_020352555.1 Caldifarciminota bacterium
CGGGCTCGGGGCAGGCTCCGCTGCCGCTTTGACCTCTTTAGACTGCGGCAGCAGAGTCAAATGGGGACGCTGGTCTTTGAAGACCGAGGGCTAGAGTGGGAAGCTCAGGCTCGGACGTAAGTGTGTGTCAGTGAGAGGTCGAATAGAAGCGTGAGCAACAACAATGCTCGAGTCAGAAACGACGGACCAGGAACCGAAAGGAACACGCCTATCAGCCATTGACAGGAGGCTTTTCACAGAAGCGTCCCCAGTGCCCCCCGGGGCGCGGTTACTTGCCGGCCTCGGGCTTGTCGCGGGCGACTGCGGGTGACGCCGCGATGACGTCCTCGTACAGATTCTCCGGGCAGAGATCAATGTCGCCCGGCCAGGCGACCGTGTGGCTCACCGGGTCGATGAAGACCCTCTGAAACTCGGCCGGGTCCTTCCAGACGGCGAAAACGCCTTTGCCCACCAAGGGGCCAAGGTCGACCTCGCCCTGGACTCCGTCCTCGAAACGCAGGTCGAGCCGGTATCCAGGCAACGGCCGGGCTGAGATGATTCGGTGCATCCTGACTCCTGTCACTTGAGGGGCGCGATCCGAGACAGTGGCTGGTGCGCGACTGCCTGCTTCCAAACCTGGCGCAACTCATCCCGGTGCAGCGCCGCCCATTCGACGACCAAGCCTCGGACTCTCGGCGGCAGGCTACCGGATAGAATCGTGAACCCCTCGATTTCCACTTCGGCTTCGTGCTCGGCGTAGATGGCGTGGAAGTGCGGCGGCCGGTGTTCACGGTAGTACATGTAGATTGATATCCCAAAGAAGGCCGAAATCCTCGACATTGCCAAGGTAGGTTAGTGATGCCAGATGTGGAAGTCAAGCCGGCGTGCCAAAGAGCCTCGGGTCTGCTGCAGCAGATGGCAGCGGCCAGGCGGCCGAGTGGCGGCAGCGGTCAAGCCTTAGGCAAAGCCAGGGACACAATGCGACTTCCTTGCCGCCTTCTGAATGGGACTTCCTTCACCATGCCATCATCTAGGCGACAGCCAGCCACGGGTCAACAGCGCCGTCTTGCGGCGATTGCGGCCGAGGAAGCCACGCGGGAAGCGGCTTGGAGGGCGGCTGTGTGAGCGGCGCAGGGAGCAGGCGACAGGGCGGCAGGGCAGGCATCGGGGTGAGCAGCGGGCAGAGCAGCGGACAGGGCGGCTGGGAGAGCCGCGGACACAGCGACTGAGAGAGCTGCGGTCCGGGCCAGGAGCAGAGCGACCCATAGAGCCACAATCCGGGCGGCTCGGAGGGCGACTTGTAGAGCGGCTCGGAGAGCTGCGTACCGGGCTGCTCGGTGAGCAACCATCTGAGCGGCTCAGGGAGCGACTCAGCGAGCCGCTCAGGGAGCAGTGGGGGGGCTTGCGATTTGCGTCACTTACGCGATTCTGGTCCCTCAAGTGCAATAAATCAGGGGTCAGAAGCGGATAGTATATGAGGACAAGAGGGCCGGCA
>CP070680.1:1175582-1185510 GCA_020352555.1 Caldifarciminota bacterium
GGCATTTCGAGCGTCTGGTCGAGCGGAATCGAGGCGTCGGCAGGCCGGGCGCAAATCCCAGGCGCTTCAAGTTCCTCGACGGCCCGATAACGGCCAACGGGCCGATGGGAGTTCACCACGCATGGGGCAGGACGATCAAGGACCTGGTCCAGCGCTACAAGGCGATGCAGGGGTATGACCAGCGCTTTCAGAACGGTTTCGATTGCCAGGGGTTGTGGGTCGAAGTCGAGGTCGAGAAGGAACTGGGCTTCAAGTCCAAGAAGGACATCGAATCCTACGGGATCGATAGGTTCGTCGAGAAGTGCAAGGAGCGCGTGCGCAAGTACTCGGCGATGCAGACCGAGCAGTCGATCCGGCTCGGGCAGTGGATGGACTGGGAGAACTCCTACTTCACGATGTCCGAGGAGAACAACTACTCGATCTGGCACTTCCTGAAGAAGTGCCACGAACGCGGGTCTGTCTACGAGGGCATCGACGTGATGCCCTGGTGTTCGCGCTGCGGCACAGCGGTATCGGACATGGAAATCGCCACCGAAGGGTACCAGGAGCTGACCCATAAGGCGGTGTTCCTGCGTTTTCCCGTGCAAGGCAGAGACGACGAGTATCTCCTGGTATGGACCACGACCCCCTGGACACTGACTTCGAATACCGCGGCAGCCGTACACCCGGAGCTCGTCTATGTCCGCGCCCGGCTCCAGGGCAAGGTCTACGTCATCGGAAAGCCGCTGCTTAGGCAGGTTCTGGGGAAGGACGCCGAGGTGCTTGAAGAGATTCCGGGGGAGAAACTGGTCGGGCTGACGTACAGCGGGCCGTTCGACGAGCTCGGGCCCCAGCAGGGCGTGAAGCACGTCGTGGTTCCGTGGGACGAGGTCAGTGCTGGAGAAGGGACCGGCATCGTCCACGTCGCGCCGGGCTGCGGCAAGGAGGACTTCCTGCTGAGCAAGGAGCACGGTCTGACCGTGGTCGCGCCGCTGAACGAGGACGGCACGTTCAGGCCTGAATTCGACTGGCTGGCCGGCCAGGACGCTGCCGAAGCGGCGGACGACATCTTCAAGAACCTCGAGCAGAAGGGGTTCCTGTACCGGGTCGAGGAGTACACGCACCGCTACCCGGTCTGCTGGCGGTGCGGCGACGAACTGGTGTTCCGCCTTGTGGATGAGTGGTTCATCTCCATGGACAGCGGGTCAGAGTCCAGGCCCGCGCTTCGGGACGAAATCGCCGAGTCGGCGCGGCAGGTGCGCTGGATTCCTGAGTTCGGCCTGGCGCGCGAGCTGGACTGGCTCAAGAACATGTCGGACTGGTGCATATCGAAGAAGCGCTACTGGGGGCTCGCGCTGCCGATATACAAGTGCGACTGCGGCTGGTTCGACGTGGTCGGCTCGCGGGAAGAACTGAAAGAGCGGGCGGTCGAGGGTTGGGACGAGTTCGAAGGTCACACCCCGCACCGGCCCTGGGTGGACGTGGTGAAGGTCAGGTGCGGGAACTGCGGCAGCGCGGTGTCCAGGATAAAGGACGTCGGCAACCCGTGGCTCGATGCCGGGATCGTGCCGTTCTCGACCACCCATTACCTGACCGACCGCGACTACTGGGAGCAGTGGTTTCCGTTCGATTTCATCACCGAATCGTTCCCCGGTCAGTTCCGCAACTGGTTCTACGCGATTCTGGCGATGAGCACGGTACTGGAGAAGCGCACCCCGTTCCTGACAGTGCTCGGCTACGCCTCGATGCGGGCCGAGGATGGGCGCGAGATGCACAAATCGTGGGGCAACGCGATCGAGTTCCAGGATGCGGCGGACAGGATGGGGGCCGATGTCATGCGCTGGGTCTTCCTGTCCCACAACCCGCAGCAGAACCTCCACTTCGGTTTCGGGATCGGACGCGAGGTCGAGCGGAAGCTCCTGACCCTGTGGAACGTCTACAGCTTTTTCGTGACCTACGCCAACATCGACCGTGTCAACCCGGCCGCCCTGGAGCTGCCGCACGACAGGCTGGCGCCGCTCGACCGGTGGATCCTGTCACGGCTGCAATCGGTCGTCGCGACCGCCCGGGACCGGCTGGATGACTACGACCCGTCGTCGGTGACGCGGGCGATCGAGGATTTCGTCGAAGACATGTCGGTCTGGTACGTCCGGCTGAGCCGGCGCCGGTTCTGGAAGCCGGCGTCCGACGAAACCGGGTCAGGGCCGGACCAGGACAAGCAGGCCGCATACCAGACGCTGTACACCTGTCTCGCGACCCTGGTCAAGATGATGGCGCCGTTCGTGCCTTTCATGGCCGAGGACATGTACCAGAACCTCGTGGTCCGGTCGGAAGACAAGGCGCCGGATTCGGTCCACCTGTGCTCCTATCCGGAACCGGACGAGTCGCTGGTCGATCCGGAACTGGAAAGAGAAGTCGAGCTGGTCCGCCAGGCGGTTTCGCTCGGGCGTGCGGCGCGGGAGAAGTCGCGGCTCAAGGTCAGACAACCGCTGTCGACCGTGATCATCCGGCCGGCCCAGGCAGAGGAGAACGACATCTATCTGCGGCACGCCGACGTCATCAAGAAGGAGCTGAACGTCCGCGACCTGCTTTTCACCAAGCCGGGCGCCGAGTTCCCGCCCGACCACGAGGTGTCCGAGGAAGCCGGGTACGCGGCGGGCGTCAACACCAAGCTGACCCCGGAGCTGCAGAACGAGGGTTTTGCCCGGGAACTCGTCCACAAGATTCAGAACCTGCGCAAGGAGGCAGGGTTCGAGGTCACTGACCGGATCCGGATAACCTATCAGGCGAGCGAAAGGCTGGCCGAGGCGATCGAAGCCTTCCGCGAGTATGTCAGTGCCGAGACCCTGGCACTCGCGCTTTCAGCGGACAGGGTGGAGGATGCCGATATCGCGAAGTCGCTGAGGGTCAACGGAGAGCCGGTTGAGCTCCAGCTCAAGCGCGCGGCAGGCCAGGACCGAGCCGCGGAGGTGAGGGAATGAAGATGAAACGCACAGGGAAGAGAAGAATGACGAAAGGGAAGAAGCGATCGGCCCGCAGCAAGCCGGCCAAGAGAACCGCAGCCAAGAGGACCGCAAAGAGGGCTTCGAAGAGAAAGGCGGCGGCAACCAAGTCCAGGAAGCCGGGCGCGAACAGGGTAGTCAGGAAGAAGCCGGCTGCGAAGAGGCCGGCGAAGAAGAAGACCGCGGCCAGGAGTCCGGGGCGCAGGGCCAAAGGCATGAGCCGGGCCGACATCCTGAGATTCGAGAAGGAGCTGCTCAAAGAGAAGCACCGCATCCTGAAGCAGGGAGACTTCGCCGATGAGCTGATGGACAACTCGTCGGAGAGTTCAGGCAACGGGTCACGCGGCGAGTACGACGCCGAAATGGGGAGCCAGAACTACCGCCGTGAGCTGGCGTCCCGACTCAAGTCGCTGGAGAGCGACGCGCTGCGGGAGATAGACGCGGCGCTGCGCAGGATCAACCAGGGCACTTACGGCAGCTGTGAGAGCTGCGGCAGGCCGATTGCCAAGGCGAGGCTCGAAGTCGTGCCGCACGCCCGGATCTGCATGAGGTGCCTGCGCGGAGCAAGGACCGGCTAGCCAGAGCCGACGCAGGCCCGGTGCCCGCGGTGCCGGCCGCACCGGCGTGAGAAACCTCAAGCTCACAATCGAGTTCGACGGGGCCGGTTTCTTCGGCTGGCAGTTTCAGCCGGACCGGAACACGGTCCAGGCCGCGGTGCAGGACGCAGTGGCAGAAATCTCCGGCGAGCGCCTGACCGTGTACGGCTGCAGCAGGACCGATGCCGGGGTTTCGGCCCGCAACTACGTTGCCAACTTCCACACCGGCTCGGGCATGAAGCCGGAGCGCATGCGACAGGCACTCAACTTCCACCTGCCAAAGGAGGTCCATGTCAAGGCGGTCGAGGACGTCGGGCCAGAGTTCCATGCGCGGTTCAGCGCCAGGAGCAAGAAGTACGAGTACCGGATGGTGCGCGGCCGCTCGCCGCTCAGGCATGCCCGGGCATGGGAGCTGCGTCGCCCGGTCGATGCGGCTCGGATGAGGAAGGCGCTGGCGTTGTTCGAGGGCACCAGGGACTTCCGGCCTTTCTGCGCGACCACGGACAGCTCGGGCCGCTGCACCGTGATGAAGGCGGAGATGGCCGAAGCCGCCGACGAACTGGTGCTGACAATCCAGGGCGACCGGTTCCTGTACAAGATGGTGAGACGGATTGCGGGCGCGGTCGCGAGCTACGGCAGCGGTCGGGTCACTCTGTCCGACCTGAGGGCCGCGCTGGCCGGAAGAAAGCACCGGCCGTACCGGACAGCGCCGGCCGCAGGCCTGGTTCTCGATTCGGTCCAGTACTGACAATCGTCTGAGAAGCCGGTCTACCGACCGGCGATGTAGCGGGCAGCAGCGTGGTCCAGGGCCTGCTTTGCGGTCTTCTGCCCCAGCATCGCGGCTTCGAGTTCCTCGATCAGGGCCTTGCGCCCGGTCAGCCACTTCAGTCCTTTGGGCTCGAACACTCCGTACTCCATCTGGCCGTATGCCTGCCTGAGCCCGGGCGTTGTTTCGAACCGCTTCTGGATCCGGGGGTCTTCGAGACTGGAGCGGTGGATGGGGACGTACCATGTGCCGAGCGACCATTCGACCTGCTGCTCAGCAGAAATGAACCATTTGACGAAGGTCCAGGCCGCTTTCTTCTCTGCCGGCGTGGCGTTTCTGAACATGCAGACATTGGTGCCGTAGACGATGGCAGCGGGTTTGTCCCAGGTCGGGACCGGCGCCATGCCGACCCGGAACGTCTCCTCGGCCAGGATCGGCGCGCGCCAGGTCGAGCTGCCGCGCAAGGAGGCGATGCCGCCGACCAGGAAGTCCTCGACCGGGTTGCGGCCGATGTCGGTGTTCTGCACTTCGTCTTCGAGCACGAGCGAGACCTGGAACTCGAGCCCCTGGACCCCGGCTTCGGAATTGAACTCCGGGTTGCCGTCTTCCGAGTCCAGGAACCGTCCGCCCTGCTGAAACAGCATCGAGCCGAACACCCAGATGTCGGTGCCGCCGGCAGTGGCCCACACTTCGGGCTTTCCGTCCGCACCGCGTCTGACCACTTTGCGGCACATGGCGCGGAACCCGGCCCAGGTTTTCGGGAATTCGTCGTACCCGGCTGCTTTGAGCATGTCGACGTTGTAGTAGTAGACAGGCACCGACTTGTTGAAAGGCAGGGTCAGCAGCCGGCTGTCCCAGGTGTTGTTCTCGAGCACCGAGGGGTAGATGTCGGCCAGCTCTTCCTCGGTCAGGCCGTCGGGCCCGAGCACCCAGTCTTCGAGGAATTCGAGCAGTCCGGCTGCGTGGAGCTGGGTGGTCCAGTTCTCGTAGACCTGGGCGATGACCGGCGGGTGCTTGACCGCGACCGCGCCCATCAGTTTCTGGGACAGGGCGTCGTACGAGCCCATGCCGACCAGTTCGACACGGATGTCCTTGTGGGTGCTCTCGAACCGGGCGACCATCTGCTTGAGCGTCCTGCCCGATTCACCGCCCATCGCGTGCCAGAATCTGACTGAGACCCTGGTGTCGTGTTTCGGGCAACCGGCCAGAAGAAGCAGACAAACGCAAAGGACGAAGTAGTAAGGACAAAGCGCAGAAGGCCGGCTCTGCTTAGTCCTTAGTCCTTTTGGCATTTTCCGGGTTTTTCCTCTGCGCAGCCAGGCGGCCAGAGCTGTAACTCGTACTCTCATACAGGTTGGATTATGCCCGGCTGTCCTGCTTCGGACAGCTGGCCAGAAGAAGCAGGCAAGTGTAAAGGACGAAGTAGTAAGGACAAAGCGCAGAAGGCCGGCTCTGCTTAGTCCTTAGTCCTTTTGGCATTTTCCGCGTTTTTCCTCTGCGCAGGCAGGCAGCGCCGCGACCTGAATTCTCATACCGGTTGGATTATACCAGCTAGTCCTGGTTCGGGAAACCGAAGACCGTGACCTTGCCACCGAGACCCCCAGCGTACAGGCGTGAGCCATCAGGAAGACAGGCGACGCACCGGGCATCCTTCCAGGCAGCCTGCCGTGCTACGAGTCTGTCCACGTCGACAACCATCCCGTGATCATACTCATCTTCGCACGCGATATAGAGGTATCGGCCACTCGGGTCGAACTCGACATCCAACGGCTCGTAGCCTACCGGCACCGAGCCCAGGACGGCATTGTCGGACGTGCGTATCGCGGTCACGCTGTAGCCCTCGAGGTCGGCGGTGAAAGCCAAGCGTCCGTCCGGTGATATAGCGGCATCGACCGGCACGGCTCCCACGGGGATACGGCAGACGGTCTTGTAGTCAACGGTGCTGACAACGGCCATCGCGTTGACGTCGGACAGGGCCACGTAGACGAACCTGCCGTCGGGCGAGGCTGCCATGCCTCGCGGCGCCGTGGCGTCTAGGTGGACCTTGGTGACCTCGGTGAGGTCAGAAGCCTGCAGCACTGCAATGCGGCCGCCCCTCATCCATTCCCAGTACGAAACCCAGACCTGGCCTGAGCGCGGCGGGAGCACCAGGTACCATGCATCCTGGTCGATGTCGACGGTGCAGCGGATGGTGAGGTCACTGGTCGTCACGAGGCGAACCGATGCGCCGTCGACCATATAGAGCGATTCCCCTGAGGCAGAGAGAGCAAGATTCCACGCACCGATGTCAGGGACCCGGGCGATGACCGAGTCGTCTGATGTTCGGATTGCCAGCAGGTCGCCGTCCTCGCAGTTTGCGACGTAGACTCTCTCACCGTCCGGCGAGACGGCGATGCCGGAGGGGCGTCCGCCTACGTCAATCGTGGCCACCGGCGTATCAGGATACCCTGGCTTCGGGCGGACGTTCACATCCAGCGCGGCAGACCACTCTGACCTGGCGCCGTACAGCCCTTGAGCTTGGGACCTGACCGGCCAGAATCCCCTGGAGTCCCAGACGTGCTCTCCGAGCACCTGTGTGCCGCCAGGCACAAACTCGCTCCAATCCGAAGTATCGCCGTCGCCCCAGTCGAAGCGGTAGCCGACAGCCCGACCGCCTGCGGTCTGGGTCCAGGTCGAGTATTCGCAGGTGTCGCCGACTGTGGCCCAGACCGGGCCAGAGGGCAGGGCCGGAGCCGGGGGAGCGGCCGTGTGGCATCCGGTCAGCGCCAGGGCGACGGCAAGGACTGCGGGTGGCCGGGTCATCGGTCGGACCTCATTTCTGTTCCGTGGACCCGACTCAGGCACCGGGTTCCTCCTTTGGAAAGTCCCATCGCCGTCACGGTGTTCTTGTAGTAGTCGGCGATGTAGACCGTGCTGTCATCCGGGCAGACGATGCCGTAGGGCCCGAGACCCGTGTCTTCGTAGTCGTCGAGGAAGGCAACCACCCGGTTGGTCGCGGTGCTGATAACCTGTACTGTCAGGTACTCGCTGGCATCACAGAGGGCGTATACGTAGGCGCCATTGGGCAGCGCTGCCACCCCGTACGGCTCACCATCGGCGACCGCGACAGTATCAGAAGCCCGGTTGCCGCCGGGCTCGGCAACGAATACCGCGAAGTGGTCATCCATGCCACCGCCCTCAAGCCACTCTTCCGAACTCACGTAGATGCGGTCGCCGGCAGGGAGGACAGCCACGTCGATTGGTCCCTCGCCCAAGATGATCGTGCCTTCGACTGTGTTGCTGGACGTCGATATCACGGACACGATGTAGTCCATTTCGTTGGCGACATAGACCCTCTGCCCATCTGTGGACACCGCCAGGCCCATGGGACCGTACCCCACTTGGATGGTGGCGATGACCGCGTTGTCTGAGGTGCGAATGACGGATACGGTGCTCGTGTCGTAGTTCGACACGTAGACCCATTCTCCGGACGGATGAGCCGCCACATCCCAGGGGCCAGATCCCACCGGGATTTCGTCGACGACAGAGTTGTCCGAGGTGCGGATGACATAGACACTGCTGTCCTGGTTGGTGACGTACACGTAGTCTCCGTTCGGCAGCGCGGCCACGCCGGCAGGCCACCCGCTGACTTGGATGACGGCTGTGGCCTCAAAGGTCCGGGTGTCGATGACGTAGACCGTGCTGTCGTCTTCACAGGCGACGTAGAGCAGGCTGCCGTCAGGAAGCACGTCAATGCCGACCGGGTCTGCTCCGACTCTGACCGATGCAACCACGCTGTCCGGGAACCTGGGCCAGGGTGAGACCGCGACAGAACACGGGGGAGACCAGTCGGAAAGCGCATCCGAGGCGTCGCGTGCCTGGGCCCTGACAGCAAACAGCCCGGCTGGCAGCATGTGCTGGGCAGCAACGGTGTCGCCATTCAGGACGAAGTCGCTCCAGCCCGAAGTATCGCCGTCGCCCCAGTCGAAGCGCACGCAGACCAGGTCTCCGTCAGGGTCGGTCGCCGTAGTCGTGAAGGTGTAGGAGCTGTCTGCCCGGCCGGTTGCCGGACTTGCAGGCCTTCCCGGCGGGTCGGGTGGGTTGTTGATGTTGCTGTGGCACACGACAAGAAACACCGCAGCGGCCGGTATCAGTAAAGGTCTTCTCATTTCAGATTTCCTCCCGGAAACCGAGAACAGTCAGGGTCTGTCCATTGTTGTCACCAACATAGACGTATCGACCGTCGGGTGATGCGACCACGCGGTTTCTGCTATACGCGGTCGAGCAAACTGCCACCCCCGAAGAACAGGGCAGAGCAAAGGCGTAGACGGTTTTCTCGCAGGACACGAACAGATGCCTGCCCGACGGATGCACGGCGATTCCCGTGCTCCAACTCCTGCGGCTTCCGAGCGGGATTCGGCGGGTGGTCTGGAAGGTCTCCGGATCCATCTCCCACATGCATTCCTCACTCGATACGTAGATGCGCCTGCCGTCAGGGGTCAGGGCCAGATGCGACAGAAGGGTGGGAATGTAGGTCGTTCTTTCGACTGTGTTGTCTGCGGTCCGTATGGCCGCGACCGTCCAGTCGTCTTCGCTCGGGACGTAGACGTACTCACCGCTCGGCGCCACCGCGAGCATCGTGTGTTCTCCGCTGACCGGGATTGACTCAACAGAGTAGTCCGAAGTCCTGATTGCGAAGACGTTCTTTCCAGGCCAGGCAAGCGTGCCGTAGAGTTTGCTTCCATCGGGTAGCGAGACCAGCAACCTCGGGTCGCATGCCACTGGAATGCTGTCCAGGACCGAGTCTGTCCAGGTGTCGAATACCCACAGCGTGCCGGTGCCGGCAATCCAGGCTTGTCGGCCGTCCAGCATCATGGCCATGCCGAATGCGCCGTTGGGGAACTCGACAGGGTCAGCCTCGGTCCAGTCTGAGGTCCGCACAACAGAGAGCCGGCCGGTGCGACCGACGTAGACCTTGCGTCCATCCGGGCTCGGCAGGATGCTCCAGAGATCTTCTCGCCTCGAGCCGGACGGGCCAAGCGTCGTGTTCTGCCCAAACTCGACAAACGCCACCACCGAATCCGGGTACCCGGGCTCGGGCAGGACACGAACGGTGCATGCTTCTGACCAGTCAGATGTCCTGCCCTGGGAGCTCAACGACTGACAGCAAAGGGAGTATTCGCCTGCCGCAGTCCACGAGTGGGAGAACGCGACCGTCGCGCTGCCCTGGATGAACGGAGTCCAGTCGGACTGCGTGCCGTCACCCCAGTCGACCCGCAGGGCCAGGATTTCTGAACCGCTGGCAGGGGAAATGACAAGGTACTCAAGCGTCTCGGTCCGGACTGCCCAGACCGGGCCATGCGGCGGGTCCGGAGTTGCGGGAACAGGAGCGCACGCGGATACCAGGAGCCAGGACAGAACGATGGTTTTGTGAACAGCGGTCCCTACTCGCATGGCGATTGCCTATCGCGGCCCGGGCAGACGACTGTTCCCGGGTGGCCGAATATGTGGACTTGCTCATGGGTCGCGACATAGAACCGGCTTCCGTCGGGGAGGAGTGCGATCGGATGATCGCACTCGCAGCCCGGGAACTCCATCGTCTCGAC
>CP070680.1:1185610-1202225 GCA_020352555.1 Caldifarciminota bacterium
CGCTCGGCCACGGCCACGAGCATGATGTTCATGATGCCGATGCCGCCGACCAGGAGCGAGATGCCGGCGACCGCAATCATGACGAGGAATGCGACGCGGGTGATGTTCTGGTAGATCTCTCGCAGGGTGTCCTGGGTGTTGATGGCGAAGTCATCGGGCTTGTCGTACCCGAGTCCGTGACGCCGGCGCAGCAGCTCCCGGATTTGGTCGATCGCCGCATCTACCTGCATTCCTCTGCGGGGCAGGACCTGGATCGTCAGGCTGTTGAAGATGCGGGCGCGCCGGGCCCGGGGCAGCGGGAAATACTTGTCAAAGGTCGAGAGCGGGGTGATGACGATGTTGTCCTGGCTCTGGCCCAGGAAGCTGCCCTTGCGTTCCAGGACACCGATGATGGTGAGCCGCTTGCCTTCGAAGTCGAGCCGCTTGCCGATGGGGTTCTCGTTCGGGAAAAGGTTGTCGACGATGTACCCGCCGACCAGGCAGACCGAACGCTTGCGCAGGCTGTCGTCAGAGCTGATGAAACGGCCGGTCTCGACCGAGTAGTTGCCGGTGGCCGCGACCGCGGGCGTGGCGCCGAGCAGCGCGACCGAAGTGACTTTCTCGCCGCGGTAGGTGATCCGGTTGACCGTGCGCGAGCGCTGGGGGGCCACCCGTTCGACCGACCGGAGACGGGCAATCGCCCTGGCGTCGTCCAGGGTCAGGTCGGGTCGGCGGCCGATTTCGTCGAAGTCGATTCGGCCGGTGCCCCAGGCGAACTTCTGGATGTAGACCGTGTTGGTGCCCAGACTGCTGATCTGGCGCTCGACTTCGCGGTTCATGCCCTGGATAAGGGAGATGATCGAGATGACGGTCATCACGCCGATGATGATGCCCAGCGCGGTGAGGAACGAGCGCATCCGGTGGGTGCGGAAGGTTTCGAGCGAGAGCTTGAGCAGGTCCCAGAAAGGCATCACGCGGCCCCTTCGCGACAGCCCTTGCCGTCACCCGCTGCCGGAGAACCTGCAGTCTGCGATTCAACCTGCCCGTCGCGGAGCCTGATGACCCGCCGGACATGGGCGGACACCTCTGGGTCATGGGTGACCACGATGATGGTGTTGCCCTGGTCGGCCAGCCGGTCGAACAGGGACATGATTTCTTCGCTGGTCCTGGTGTCGAGGTTGCCGGTCGGCTCGTCGGCCAGGATGATGGACGGCTCGTTGGCCAGGGCGCGGGCCAAGGCCACCCGCTGCATCTCGCCGCCGGACAGCTCGTTGGAGCGGTGGTGCACCCGGCCGCCGAGCCCTACCATTTCGAGCAGCTCGCGGGCGCGGCGCGGGCGGTCTCTGGGCTTGATGCCGGCGTAGACCATCGGAAGCTGGACATTGGCGCCGGCGCTGAGCCGGGGGAGAAGGTTGAAGTTCTGGAACACGAAGCCGATTTCGCGGTTGCGCAGCCGGGCCAGCTCGATGTCGTCAAGGGTGGTGACGTCCCTGCCGCCGAGCCAGTACCTGCCGCCGGTCGGGGTGTCGAGGCACCCGAGCAGGTGCATCAGGGTGGACTTGCCCGAGCCGGACGGGCCCATCAGCCCGACGTATTCGCCTTCGCGGATTTCGAGCGACACGCCGCACAGGGCACCGACCTCGACCGCGCCGGTCCGATAGACCTTGGTGATGCGCTCGGTGCGGATGAGCTCGGATTCGGGCATTGGGTGACCGCGGCTAGTCGCCGATGCTGTCCGAGGCTTCGGCTTCGCGTCGCTGCTCGTCTTCCTTGTCCTTCTTCTTGCCCGGGGTCACTTTCTTGCCTTCTTTGAGCTTGGACAGGACCTTGTACGGCCCGGTGATTATTTCCTCGCCCGGGTCCAGGCCTTCGGTGATTTCGATATCAGTGTCCGAAGACTTGCCGGTCCGGACCGGTCTGAGCGTGGCCTTGCCCTCTTCGACGGTGAAGACCGTCTCCTTCTCCTCGTCATCGATCTCCCGGCGGCCGACTGCCTGGATCGGCACCTTCAGCACGCTGTCGAGCGATGCGGTGGTGATGTCGACCGAGACCGTCATGCCGGGCCTGAGCTCAGGCACGGTGCTGTCGAGCGTCACCTCGACCTCGAAGTCGACCCCCTCGACTTCGGTCGAGAGCAGGTTCTGGAGCGGCATGTAGCCGATCTTGGTCACCGTGCCGGCAAAGGTCGTGTCCGGGAACGCGTCGACCTCGATGTCGGCGTGCTGCCCGATGCGCAGGGAGACGACGTCGGTCTCGTCCACTTCGACGATCGCCTCCATCCGCGACATGTCGGCGATCACCATGATGACGGTGCCCGGGTTGTTCATCGTGCCGATGATGACGGTTTCACCTTCCTCGACATTGACCTTGGCGACTTTCCCCCTAATCGGGGCGCGGATAGAGGTCTTGGCATAGCTGTCCTCGGCCTCCTCGTACTGGGCCTTGGCCATTTCGTAGGCGGCCTTGGAAGCTTCGTACTGTTCTTCTGAAACCAGCCTGCGACCGAACAGGCTGTCGACCCGGGCGTGGCTCAGTTTCGCCTGGGTGTAGCGGGAGCGGGCGAGCACCATCTGGGCCTGGTAGCGGCCGCGGTCGAGTTCGAGCAGCAGGTCGCCCTGGTCCACCCGGTCGCCTTCATCAACGTAGAGTTGCTCGATGACGCCCATGACCTGGGCCTGCAGGTTGACCTGGGCCTTGGCTTTGAGCTCGCCGGTGGCAGAAACCTGGGACAGGATCGAGCCGAATGCGACCTCTTTGGTGTCCACCTTCTCGCCGGCTTCCTTGCGGGTCAGGTTGAGGACCACGATCACGGCGAGCAGGATGGCTATGCCGACCACGATGAGCGTTGTCCTGGTGCGTCGCTTCATTCGGTTTCCTTTCTACCCTCGGCTTCTCCCAGCAGGTAGCCGACCTGTGCGGCCTGGATATAGGTGTCGCAGAGCGCTGCGATATAGCTGGCCTCGGCAGACGCGAGGGTGGTTTCCACGCTGAGCAGGTCAAGCAGGGAGATGGAGCCCAGCCGGTGCTGCTCGGTGGCCAGTTCGTACAGCTCGCGGTTGAGTTCGAGGTTGGAACTGGCGTAGTCAAAGCGCTGACGCGATTCGGTATAGCCCAGGACTGAAGCGGTTGCAGTGGCCCTGAGCTGGAGCGCGGTCCTGCGGGCAAGGGCACGCGCGCGGCGGGATTCGTTGGTGGCATCGACGATGCCGAGGACATAGGACTTCAGGTCGAGGAGCGGGAACCTGGCCTGGATGCCGTAGGTCACCGCATCGTGGTCGTCCCATTGCCCGATCCCGGAAGGGAAGACAGAATCCGAGTAGCTCGAGGTCCAGTAGGCACTGACTGACGGCAGTGCCTTGCCGATTGCGGCAGCTGTGTTCCAGGACGCTACGGACCTTGACTTCTCGAGCAGGCGGGCGCCCGGGTTCCGGCGGTCGATCTCGGCCAGCAGCGAGTCCGGGTCCGAGATTTCGAAACCCGACGGTTCGGTCAGCTGCTCGGTCGGTCTGATGAACACGGCGTCTTCGACGCCGGCAGTGGACTTGAACCGCTCCGACGCAACAGCCAGGGCCTTGTCCGAGGTGAGCAGTTCGATGTCTGCCTGTGACTTCTGGACCTGGGAGCGCATGACGTCGATGCGGGACGCTGCGCCCAGTTTCTGCTTCTCGCTGACCAGTCCGAGGTTTTCCTCGGCCCGGGCAACCGCTTTGGCGGCAGCAGAACGAAGCAGGTCGGCTTTGAGCAGGCCGAGGTAGTCGGAGGTCACATCGAACACGAGCCGGGCCTGTTTGTCGCGGGCATCGGTCGCGTAGTAGTCTGAGTAGATGACGCCGCTTGCCAGGCCGGCGAACACCGACGGGTCGAACACGACCTGGTTGACGGTGAGGGTGCCGGTCCAGGACCAGTCTTCACCGGTCCGCAGGGACTCGGGCAGCATGCCCTGCCCGGCATCGGACCTGGCATAGCCGACAGAGCCGGTCACGGTCGGGAGCAGGCCGGCGATGCCCCTGGCAAGGGTCGAGGCGGACTGGGTGCGGGAAACCGAGACCTCGGTGCGGGCCGGGCTGCGGGCCATTGCGACTCTGAGTGCGTCGTCCAGAGACAGCTCGAGCGTATCGGGCGCGGCCGCGACCAGTGCGAGCAGCAGGTACAGCATCGTGCTACCTGGGGGCGTTGCCGCTCAGCAGGCTCAGCGCCGCCAGGACGAGCGTGATGAGGACCCAGACACCGAACACGAGCCAGTAGGACTTGTTTCCCTTGGTATCGAAGGCGACCTTGAGTCCGAGCCCGAACAGAGCGAATTGCCAGACGACGAATACGTCGATGCGGCTCAGGACTACGGCAAGGAATCCCTGCTTCAGGTTGGGGAACGCGACCAGCAGGCTGGTGCTGACCTCGGCCGACCGCCGGAGCAGAATCAGAACGGCCCTGACGACCGCGCCCGGGACCGCGACCAGGCTGCCGTAGGCAACAACCGACAGGCTGCGCTTGAAGTTGCCGCTCGCGCCAAGCAGTGGCAGGCCGAGGTTGAACACCACGGTCAGGAACAGGATGCCGATGACCTGGGTGACCAAGGCACCGACTATCGGGAAGACCGTCTTCATCATCGGGTTGTCGTAGAAGGCACTCATGCGCTCGGTCGCCTGCTCGATCTGCTCTTCTGTCATTCCGCGTTCCTGCATGCGCTCGACCGCGGCTTCCCGCTGAGCTTCCCAGTCGACGTATTGGATGGCGAGTGCGGTCACGGCCAGGTTGGCGACCACGACGACAATGAGCGGGACCAGCCAGACCGGCCTCTGTTTGAGGCGTTCGAAAGTCCGGGTCGGTGAGAAGTAGATGCCAAACATTTTCACTCCTTGCTGTCAGTTATCCGCTGCGGCACTGGCCCTGCGCGACATTGTCTGTGCCTGGCCGAATCCCGGCTACCTCGCCGGCACCCTGCCGGTGTGCTGGGCGTCGTGCCGGTACTGGGGCCAGAGCGTTTTTGCCGGGGCTCCGTCGCCCTCGAACGCGTAGATCCCGCCGTCCCAAGAACCCACGTAGACAGTGCCGTCCGGGGCGATCGTGGGACTGGAGCCGTAGTAGGTGTCCTTTTCGTCGGCCGCGATTTCGTGGACCCACACCGGTCGGCCGTAGGTGGTGAAGGCATACATGTACCCGTCATCAGGCAGGACGTAGAGCGTTCCGTTTTCGCTCAGCGCCGGTGTCGCAGCGATGATGTCGTCCGCCTCGTGGATGTTGTCAAAAGTGCCGTCCGGGACCTTGCGGCAGAGGTAGAACCCGTCGGTGCCGACGAACAGGGTGTCGGCCGGACCGAACACGGCTTCGGTGCGGATTTCGTCCACGTCCGGGACAGGTGCCCGCCAGCGCAGCCGGCCGTCCGGCTGGATGGCGTACACGAAACCGTCGGTGTTGGGTGCGTACACTGTCCCCTCGTGGTCAGGCACGGCACCGGCGAAGAAGTAATCGCCGCCCGGGGCGCCGAAAGTCCACTTCAGACGCATCTTCGAGTCCAGGCAGTAGACCGAGTCGGCAGTCAGGTAGATGAGCCCGTCCGGCCCGATGGTCGGTGAGGACGATATCTCATCACCGGCCTGGAAGGTCCAGCGGAGCCGGCCTTTCGCGTCGACCGAATAGAGACGGCCGGAGTCAGTGCCGACGTAGAGGTCGCCTCCCATTGAAACCGCCGGAACGGTGTACAGCTCGTCGTCGAGGTCGATCTCCCAGATCAGCTTGCCGTTGGTGTCAAGGCAGTACAGATGGCTGTCAAGCGAAGGCACGTAGAGCCGGCCTTTGTGGAAGGCGGCTGCGGCGTAGATCGAAGCCTTGGTCTCGAAGTGCCAGCGGTACTGTCCTTCGGGGGTCACCGAGTAGAACAGCCCGCTGTCGTCGCCGACGTAGATGTTGCCGTCGGTGTCCAGAGTCGGTGCGGCGACGATGGCGTTGAGGGTCGGGTAGACCCATTTCAGCGGCTGCTCGCCGGCTGTGACAGTGGTCGGCCGGGACCAGTCTGAAACGCGTTCCAGCGAGTCTCTTGCCCGGGCCCTGATGGTGAATTCACCGTAAGACCGGTAGCGGTGATGGCGGCTGATGTCGATCGGGGTCCGAATCGGCATGGTCCAGTCCAGGGTCTCGCCGTCGCCCCAGGATACCTGATACGAATAGGGGAGCGCGGCGTTCTCGGGCGGAAAGAGCACGAGTTCGACCTCGTTGATGGTGTCGCAACGAACCGGAGCGACCAGGGAATCGGGCGCAGCCAGCCTGGGCTGGTCCGCATTGCCGGCACTGCTGATGACAGCCAGAATCAGGGTGAGGTGCATCGTTGGTCCTCTGTTTGTCATACAAGAATTCCAGCGGCGTTATTCAAAACGGGCTATATGGTCTTGGACGCAGGGTGCAAGTCAAGGGTTACCGACTGCCGGTCCTACAGCGGTCCTGACAGCAGGACACGCGCGCTTTCGACGTCGGCCTTGATCTGGCGGGCAAGGTCGTCAGACGTGGAGAATCGCCTCTCCGGCCGGAGACGCTCTATCAGGTGGACGGCAGCCGACACGGGCGTGGCATCGAGTTTCACGTCGAATAGGTGGGTTTCGATGGTCCGGGACTCGCCGCGGAAGGTCGGACGGTGGCCGATGTTGAGTACACCGTGGTTGCGCTGAGCAGAGCCGGGGTATTCGATGTCGACGATGACGGCGTATACTCCGTCCGCCGGGATGAGTTTCTGCCGCTCCTCGATGATCAGGTTGATGGTCGGGAATCCGAGACGGCGCCCGGTCCGGGTGCCGGACACGACCGGGCCGTCGAGCCGGTAGGGTCGGCCGAGCAACTCACCGGCGAGCCGGACATGGCCGAGGAGGAGGTGTTCGCGGATTCTGGTGCTGCGAACCGGAGCACCCAGCAACTCGTACTCCGGGACTTCACTCACTTCTATTCCCCTGGGTTCCAGCAGCCGCTTGAGCAGAGCGATGTCACCGCTTCCCCTGCGGCCGAAGCGGTGGTCGTGTCCGGCAACGACCGCCGAGGGTTCGATGGGCAGAATCTGACCCAACACGAACTCGTCGGGCTCGGTGTTGCGGGTTCTTTCGTCGAACCGGCAGGTGTGGACGAAATCGACACCCAGTTCGACAAGCAGCCGCGTCTTCTCGGCAGGAGGCGTCAGGACATAGGTGAAGTCCGGATGGATGAACTGGGCCGGGAGGGGATAGCAGGTCAGGACGCCGACCGGCGAGTCAGACCGGGATGCCAGGGCCTGTGCCCGGTCAAGTATCTGGCGGTGCCCGAGATGGATACCGTCGAAGCTGCCCAGTGCGAGGACCTGTCCTGCCATGCTACATGTCTGCGTACACCAACCGCTGCTGCTTCAGCATGCTGTGCCGGCAGACAACCACTGCCAGATACCGCCCTGGGCCTGAGCTGGCGAGCAGGGTGCCCGGCTGGCAGCCCTCGGTGCTGCTGACCTGCTGCCCGTTCAGCAGTCTGCGGGCGGTCGCTTCGGGCACCACGACCTGCGGGAGAGTCGTTGCCTTGTCCACCGGGACCAGCAGTTCTTCGAGGTTGGATTCGGTGATCCGGTCCAGGCTGGTGGAGGAGGACAGGTCGAACATGCCGGCGCGTGTGCGGACAAGACTCGACAGGGTGGCACCGGTTCCGGCAGCTTCGCCGATGTCGCGGGCAAGCGCCCGGACATAGGTGCCGGACGAGACCGATGCGCGGATTCCGGCGCGCGGAGGGCGCCACTCCACGAGCTCGAGGCTGCGGATCGTGACCCTGCGGGGCCTGGGTTCGACAGCGACACCTCTGCGGGCAAGCCGGTAGAGCGGTGTGCCGTTCTGCTTCAGAGCAGAGAATCGCGGCGGGACCTGTTCAATATCGCCGGTGAGCCCTGAGAGCAACCCGGCCACTGCGGAGCGATCCAGCCCGGATGCGTCCTTTTCCTCGATTGTCCTGCCGGTGATGTCGTCGGTGTCGGTCCGGACCCCGAACAGCAACTCGGCCAGGTACTCCTTGTCAGAGCCCAGGAGATAGCGGCTGACTCTTGTCGCCTCATTGAACAACAGCAGCAGGACTCCGGAAGCAATCGGGTCCAGGGTGCCGGCGTGGCCGATCCGGTGGCGCTGCGTCAGCCGCTTCTTCACCCGCCGGATGACGTCGTAGGACGATATTCCGGCCGGCTTGTTGACGTTGAGTACGCCCCGCATCAGGGCTACTGACCGCCGGTCGGCTCGTCTTCGGTACTGTCATCGGTGTCCTGGGATATCTCGTCGAGCAGGGCGCCGACCCGGCGCTCGTGGGCAAGAATGTCGTCCAGCCGGAAACGCAGCTCGGGCAGGTAGCGGAGGAACACGTACTGGCGCAGGTGTCGCCGGACAAAGCCCCGGGCACGCTCGAGTCGTTCGATGCTGGCTTGCTGCTCGTCCTCGTTGCCCAGCACCGAGAAGTAGACGGTCGCGATCCTGAGGTCTTTACTGATGCTGCAGCGGGTGACGGTAACAAACCCCAGTTTGGGGTCGGCGATATCCTTGAGCACGATCGAAGCCACGGCGTCCTTGATGGCATCGGCCACCCGTTGCTTCCGGTGCTGCATCGCCGGTATTGTAGGATGCTGCGGTTCGGGTGTCAAAGCAGGGCCGGGTTTGACCTCTGCCACCGGCAGGCTAGATTCGATCAGTCATGAGAACTGCCTGCGCCCGGGCGTTCTTTCTGCCGGCTTTGCTTCACCTGGCGGCGATGTCGTGCTGCTGTTATACCTCACCGGCCGGGGTAGTGCGCCGGTCCGGGGTCCGGAGCGCGGCCCCGAAAGTCAGGGTCAGGTTGAGCGACATCACCGGGTCGGCTGAGCTGAGCTGTGATGCCGGGATGTGGATCCAGGCCGGGAGTGAGGAGCGCAAGGTGGAACAAGCACGGGTCAGGCTGGAGCGGGAAGGCGGTTCGGTCCGGGTCGACATCGGGGCAGAGACGTGGCGGCGGAGTCAGGACACGGTCTTTGTCCGAGGGGCTCTGGACCGGCTGCTGGCGGTGAACACGCGCAGCTACCGCGGGGTGGTGCTGGCGTTCGTATCGCGCGAAGGCGAGCTGGTGGTCGTGAACGAGCTCAGCATTGAGGAGTACCTGTCCGGCGTGGTGCCGTGTGAAATCGGACCGATCGAGGCCAGGACTTTCGAGGCGGTCAAGGCACAGGCGGTTGCGGCCAGGACATTCGCGCTCTCACGGCTCGGCAGTCGACAAGGTCTCGGGTTCCAGCTCTACGACAGCTTTCGGCGCGACCAGGAGTACCGGGGCGCAGGAAGCGAGGTCGAGCTTGCACGCCGGGCGGTCGAGGAGACGAGAGGAGAAGTGCTGACCTACAAGGGCCGGGTCGTACAGGCTCTGTACCATGCCAACTGCGGAGGCGTCACCGCCAACGGGTCCCAGCCCTACCTCAAGTCGGTACGCGACACACCCGGGCACCGCAGGCGGGGTGCGGCGTTCTGTTCCGGGAGCAGGAACTACTCGTGGAATACCAGCATGCCGAGGAGCGAATTCGAGCAGAAGCTGGCTCGGCTGGCCGGCAGGGAGAAGGTCGGACTGAGGAGCCTGCGCCTCGAAAAGGACAGGGTATCGGGCCGGGTCAGCAAGGTCCATGTCAGCACCAACCGAGGCGCGTTCGTTGTCGCGGGCTCGGACTTCAGGTTCGGGGTCGGGCTGAAGTCGACGCTGTTCGAGCTGTCCCTGCGCGGGAACAGGGTCGTTGTCGACGGACGCGGTTGGGGCCACGGGTCAGGGATGTGCCAGGACGGTGCTGTCGGTATGGCGCGCAAAGGCTGCGACTACCGACAGATACTGACGCACTACTACTCGGGAGTCGCCCTTGAGGGCCGGTACTAGTCCTCGGTCGGAGGTTCGATGTCGGCCAGCATCACCGCTCCGGCGACGACGGTGGTCCAGAGTCCGAGCTTGTCGCCGATTGCGCTCTGGGTGATGTTCTGGGTGCGGTAGATCTCCCCTGATATCTTCCAGATCTCCTTGCGTTCGTCGTAGCTGGTGTCCGGGTTGAACCTCACTCCCAGGGTGGTGGCCAGCATCTGGGCAGCCAGGTCTTCGGCGTAGTCGCCGGCTTTCGTTTCTCTTTCGCCGAACGAGTGGTACTCGGACAGGTAGCCGTACTTCTCCGGGTCCTTCGGTATCGCGACGCCGATCGATGCCGACAGCAGGCGGTGCGGTTCGTTGGTGGCGTTGTCGCTGATGACAGCAAAGATGACCTGGCCCGGCACGAGCATGTTCAGTCCCCGCTTGCGGGAGATGACGCGGCAGTCCGGAGGGAAGATGGAAGACACGCGGACGATGTTGTAGGCCGCGATGCCGGCGTCACGAAGTGCGGCTTCGAAGCTGGCCAGCTTTTCGCGGTGCCTGCCTACCCCTTTGGTCAGGAAAACGTATCTGGGGAGTATCCTCAAGATTGCCCCCTTTGATGTACCAGCGGCCCGGTTTCAGTGGAGCAGACCAGATTTGAACTGGCGACCTCCAGAGTGCGATTCTGGCGCTCTCCCAGCTGAGCTACTGCCCCGCTATTGTCTGTCGTCGTCACTGCTGCTGGCGTCCACCGAAGCCGGAACGGCACCGGTTTCCATCCGCGCAACACGTACCGGAATCCCCTGTCGTTCCCGCCGGATTTTGTCAAAATCCCGGGGGTCGAACCGGAACGAACCGATGACTGTGACCGGACTGGCGACCACCGGCTTGTCGTCAGTGCTCTTGGGCGTCGACCCGAAGAAGATGCAGAGGTCCTGTCCTTCAGGCCAGTAGGCGATGTCACCGGCATTGACTTCTTCGACCGGTCTGGTGTTCTCGAGGTGAAGGCCGATCGGGAAGTAGACCTCTTTGCCCCAGGTTTCGCCGTGCGACTCGCAGGGCAGAGTCTGCCACACCCGCTCGGCAAGCGAGGAATCATCGAGTTGTCCCTGCAACTCAAGTCCGCCGACGGTCATCCGGATGTTCTTCATGTGGGTCGAATTCTATGACGGCCCCGGATGTTGTCAAGGCCAGTGGCCGCCGGCAGGCCAGGCATGCGCCGGGTCAACCGTCCGGCAGAAGCGAAGCCGGCCTGGAAGGCCGGCTTCTCGACTTCGCGCAGTTGCTGTCAGCGTCCAATACTCTTGCGGATGTCCCTGGCCGCGCCAAGGTCGGTCTTGATCTCTTCCATCTTCTCGCTGATCGCGGCGCCGTCGGTCATATCTTGGATGTCCCGCAGGCTGGCACTGACCTTGTCAAACAGGCCGGCGATTTCGTCGAACTCGTCGGCGTATTCGCTGCCCCATTCGGCGCGCAGCTTGGCGACCCGTCCTTCCTCGTTTTCGAGGCTCTTCTCCATTCTTCCGACGAACCCCGGTACATCTTCGGTGGAGATGCTACGGGTCCCGGTAGCGGTGCCGCCTCTCCTGGCAACGATGAGGAATACCACGGCAACCACGACGAGGATACCGACTATGGTCCAGATGACGACTCGGCTTCTGCTCTTTTCAGCCATCATTCCTCCTTGGTGAGCCTACGCGTTTCTTCCACAGCACTTCTTGTACTTCCTGCCCGAACCGCAGGGGCAGGGGTCGTTCCTGCCGACCTTGGCTTCGGCGCGCCGCGCTACGGCCTGCTGCCGCCCGATCGTGGCGCCCTGTCTACCGCCGCGGCCCGTTTCGGCAGGACCGGGAGGCTCGGTCCCGGGTTTGTAGGCATGGACCGTACGCCTCAGCGCCTGCCTTTTGGTCTCGGCCGCGGTCCTGACCTGGGCCCGGAAGAGCAAGGTGAGCGTCTCCTTGTGGAAGTCGCCCATCATCTCCTCGAACATCCGGAAGGACTCCTGCTTGTACTCGACGAGCGGGTCCTTCTGTCCGTAGGCACGCAGGCCGATGCCTTCGCGAACCATATCCAGGGCGTAGAGGTGCTCGCGCCACTTGCTGTCGACCGTACGGAGGACCACGTATCGCCAGAGGTCGTCGAACACCTCGGCACCCAGTTCCTCCCGGCGCTCATCATAACGTCGAGAGGCGATGTCTGTCAACAGTTTCTCTAGGTCCTCGGGCTTGGCGTGGGCACGGTCGTCGTCGGAGACCCGGACGTCCGCGAGAAAGACCATGCCGAACTCGCCGAGCAGACCGTCCCAGTCCCATTCGGACGGTATCTTGGAGCCGCCTGCCGCCTGGGCCAGCAGTGTACCGATGAGGGACGAAGACAGGTCGTCGTAGACCGAACGGAGGTCTTCGCCCTTGAGCACCGCATTGCGCAGCTCGTAGACGACCTCGCGCTGCTTGTTCATGACATCGTCGTACTGGAGCAGGTGACGCCGGATCTCGGCGTTTCTGGACTCGACCCGCTTCTGGGCGTTCTCGATCGCCTTGGTTACCAGGCTGTGTTCGATCGGTTCGTCCTCCTCGGCGCCGAACCGGTCCATTATCGCGGCGACCCGGTCAGAGCCGAACAGCCGCATCAGGTCGTCCTCAAGCGAGAGGTAGAAACGCGACGAACCGGGGTCGCCCTGGCGTCCGCTCCGTCCACGGAGCTGGTTGTCGATGCGCCGGGCCTCGTGGCGTTCGGTGCCGACGATGTAGAGACCGCACGGGGCATCGTCGTTGCAGCGGCCGGGTTCCTCTTCCCAGTGGATGCATTGTCTGCCGCTCGGGCTGACCAGGTAGCAGCCTTCACCTTTCACCACATCGGGATGGAGCTTGATGTCGGTTCCGCGTCCGGCCATGTTGGTGGCGATGGTCACCGCGCCGGGCTGGCCGGCCTTGGCGATGACCTCGGCTTCCTGCTGGTGGTACTTGGCGTTGAGAACCTGGTGGTTGATGCCCCGCCTGCGCAGCATCCGAGACAGCACTTCGGATACGTCGACGGATGTCGTGCCGACCAGGATGGGCCGGCCCTGTTTGTGCCACTCCTCGATCTCGTCGAGCACGGCTTCGTACTTGGCCTTGCGGGTTCTGTAGATGACGTCAGGGTAGTCGATCCGTCGGACCGGCTCGTTGGTCGGTATCGAGATGACGTCGAGCTTGTAGGTTGCGAAGAACTCGGTGGCCGAAGTCATCGCAGTCCCGGTCATTCCTGCCAGCTTGTCGTACATCCGGAAGTAGTTCTGCAGGGTGATGGTGGCGAAGGTCTGGGTTTCGCCCTGGACCTTGACGCTCTCCTTGGCTTCCAGCGCGCCGTGGAGCCCGTCCGAGTAGCGACGGCCCGGCATCAGCCGTCCGGTGAACTCGTCGACGATGACGACCCGGTCGTCCTGGACCACGTAGTCGACGTCCTTCTCGAACAGCGAGAACGCCTTGAGCAGAGCCTGGAAGCTGTGAAGCATTTCGCTCTTGCGGGCGTACTTCTGGTAGGCCTTTTCCCGGGCGTGGATCTTCTCCTTGGGGGTCAGGCCGTCGCTCTGGTCGATTTCGCCGAGCTCTTCGCTGAGGTCGGGCAGCACAAAGGCGGACGGGTCGTTGGGTGCGAGGAACTGCCTGCCCTTCTCGGTCAGGTCGATGGTGTGGTGGGCCTCGTCGATGACGAAGTAGAGCTCGTCGTCGATGTCGTGGAACTTCTTGTCCCGGATGAAGCTGAGTTCGACGCGCTGGATCAGCTTCTGGACCCCTTCCTGGCGTCCGATCTTGATGAGCCGTTTGTTCTTGGGCGAGCCGCGGCGGGCCTGGAGCAGCTTGATCCCGGCCTCCCATTCCTTGTCTTCGGCCAGGAGCTTCTCGCCATCCTCGACGATCCGGTTGACGAGGATGGTCTGCTGGCTGAATGCCCTTCTCACCAGCGGGGTGAGGCGGTCGTACCCTTTGTCGGTGGCTTCGACCGGGCCGGAGATGATGAGCGGGGTCCGGGCCTCGTCGATCAGGATCGAGTCCACTTCGTCGACGATGGCATAATGATGCCCGCGCTGGACCTTGTTCTCGAACCGGACGACCATGTTGTCGCGCAGGTAGTCGAACCCGAACTCGTTGTTCGTGCCGTAGGTGATGTCGGCGGCGTACTCGGGCTGGCGCTCTTCCGGGTCCATTCCAGCCTGGATAACGCCGACCTTCATGCCGAGCGACTCGTAGACCGGTCCCATCCACTCCTTGTCGCGCCTGGCAAGGTAGTCGTTGACCGTGACCAGATGGCAGCCCTTGTTCAGCAGCGCGTTGAGGTAGAGCGGCATGGTGGCGACCAGGGTCTTGCCTTCACCGGTCCTCATCTCGGCGATCTTGCCTTCGTGCAGCACCACTCCGCCGATGAGCTGCACGTCGAACGGCACCATGTTCCAGGACTGCATGGTGTCGGCCACCGGCCACTGCTTGCCTACCAGGAAGGTGCAGGCCAGCTTCACCAACGCGAACGCCTCAGGCACAAGACTGTCGAGTTCTTCTCCGTCCCCGACGCGTCTGACCAGGTCTTCGGTCTTGCGCGGCAGCTCGCCGGGCGTCGTGCCTTTCAGCGATTCGAAAACAGCATTGATTTCTTCGACTCGTTGCCAGAGACGCTTGAGTTCACGTTCGTTTTTCGTGCCGAAGATGGAGCCGATGAGCTTTTCGAGCATCGCGAAGTGATTCTATTGCACGACGTCTGAGTGTCAAGGCGACGGGACAAGACGAGTTCGCTTAAGGTGCTGCGAAACAGAATGTTAGGTGCCGGGCACCAGTCTGCGGACTGAAGAAGCCGCTTTCTGACCGAGAAGCAAGTGCCACAGTTTCAGGAAGTTGATTCAATACCGCTGGAGCGCTTCGCCGGGCCGGTCGAACGACCCCGTCATCGGTTGTGCTTGACAACGAGAAGTGCCCTGATTATAATCGCTTATGCCTATCCGGGAGTTCCGCTGTGACGACTGTGGTCATGTATTCGAGATACTCATACTAGGCGCGAGCGAAGAAGACGATCTCAGGTGTCCCCAGTGTGGTGCCGGTCGTCTCAACAGGCTGTTCTCGGTTTTCGGCGTTGCCGGTGTCGAGAAGCAGACGGTAAGTTCCAAGAGCTGCGGTAGTTGCAGCACTCACAGCTGCAGCACCTGTAGTTAGGAGGGGACAATGACGGTAACCAAAGCTGACCTCGTTGAGAGAATCTCACGTCAGGTTGCCCCGAACATTACGAAGCGTGATGTCGCCCGAATCGTGCAGATGTACATCGACGAGGTATGCAACACCCTCAGAGAAGGTAACCGTATAGAAATACGCGGTTTCGGCGTGATGACGACCAAACTGCGCAAGCCCAAGGTCGCCCGCAACCCGAAGACCAAAGAACCGGTCAACATTCCGCCCCGCCGGGTGCCGGTTTTCAAGGCGTCGCGTCTCCTCAAGCAGAGCCTTATGAAGGGAGGACTCTAGCCAATGCCGTGCGGCCGGAAGCGCAAGCTGCGCAAGATCAAGCGACACAAGTTCAAGAAGCGACGCAAGTCCATGCGCCACAAGAAGAAGGTGCGCTAGGCTTCTTCGAAAATGAGAGCAGGGGTGCCTGGCACCCCTGCTTCTGCTACTGACAGCGGGCCGGACTAGTGGATCAGCATCAGCGAGCATTCGGTCAGGCGCAGCACTGCGTCCGACACTCCACCGAGCTGCTTGTCCGGGGTGCTGCTCAATCCGTACCGGCCGAGCACGACCAGCCCGAACTTCTCCTTCTCAGCCAGCTTGGCGATGGCATCGGCAGGTCGCTGGTCGGTGACCAGACGCGTTTCGGCCTGCGTGTCCATCTGCTTGAGAATCCGTCTGGCTTCGGAAAGCACCATCTCGGCCGAGTCACGGAATCCCTGCTCAAGTTCGGTTCCCAGGTCTGACTTGTACATCGGCGGGACGTAGGCGACGGTGGCGACCGTGAGTTCCGCCGAGTCAGCCTGGGCCAACTCGGCAGCAGCCCGCAGGGCGCGGAACGAATGGTCGCTGCCGTCGACCGCGACGAGTATCTTCTTGAACATGAGCTACTCCTGTTCGATTCCGGATTCGATGACGTGAATCTAGCCGCCGGGCGGATGAGGTCAACCCGGCCGGATGTCAACAGCGTCGCGCTTTGGATTGCGGCAGCATAGCTGCCGCTTTCACCTTTCTGGACTACGGCAGCACAGCCGCCGCTCTCATCCCTTTGGATTGCGGCAGCATAGCTGCCGCTTTCCGGGCCTGCTTCTGTCTTGACCTCAACCTGGACCCAAGCCTGGTTCTGTCCAGTCCCTCAACCTGCAATCTGTCCACCTTGATATCGCTCGGAGAACGGTTAGGGCCCCATTATCCAATCCCTGGCCTGGGCATTCTGCCGCGCTCCAGCCTGCTGATGACCCTGAACATCCCCTTGGCCTTTCTCGGGATACGGACCGCGACCTGCTTCTGACTCAGCCCTGCAGCCTCGCGCAGCTCGCGCAACCGCCTGCCCAGACAGAGCGCAGACCCTGGATCTGAAGCTCTGCTCTCCATCACACCTGCTCTACCAAAAGGTAGAATCCCGACAACCCGGACGCCGGATTCAGGCACCTCATCACAAACCCATTGAACATGCCTTGGTTACGTTACTTAACAGGAAAGTGAGGGGTCTTGAAACCATACCCAGGGGTCGTTTAGAGGACCGCTCTCCAAGTCGCTTCCTCCGTCGCTCTCCGTGTCGCTCTCCACGTCGCTCCCCAAGTCGCTTCCTCCGTCGCTCTCCGTGTCGCTCTCCAGACCGC
>CP070680.1:1202325-1204163 GCA_020352555.1 Caldifarciminota bacterium
AGGACACCCTGCGAGAGATCTACCAGAACATCACCCGCGTCGCATTCCTCGTCATGATTGCGGTCGCCGGCATCTCGCTCCTGGTCGGCGGCATCGGCATCATGAACATCATGCTCGTGGCCGTGGCCGAGCGCACCCGCGAAATCGGGCTGCGCAAGGCCCTCGGTGCCACCAACCGCGACGTGCTCTGGCAGTTCCTGCTCGAATCGGTACTGCTCGCAGTGGTAGGCGGCGCGATAGGGGTAGCTCTCGGCATCGGCATCGCCAAGATCGCCGAACTGGCGGCGAATCTCAAAGCCGCTGCTCCGTTCTGGACCATCCTGCTCGGGTTCGGGTTCTCGGCCGGGGTCGGCATCTTCTTCGGGATCTATCCTGCGTCCCGAGCGGCTAAGTTAAATCCTATTGAAGCTTTACGCTACGAATAGGCTCTAGCAGGCAGCCGGCAGAATCGACTGAACGGACGCCCGTTGTCTACATTTCGTTGACCTCTCTGCCACATTTCTGTATAATTTGGTGTCTTTGATGCGTTGCAGCGCGTCCAACCGTGTATCAGGACAGCTCCCCGGTCCTGCAACACCAAGGTAATCTGTGACGAACGACCCTTCGGGTCTGTTTTGCCCCCAGCCAGCCTAGGCGAGCCGGGGGCCAATTGAGAGGCGGCCAAAGCCAGCGGCCCGTTTTCCGGGCCGCTTGGCTTTTTCTGGGCCCTTCCTATAATGGCCCATTCCCGGCAAATCCCAGTCCCCAGGTGATGCGAAGCCTGCCAGTCCTCTGGCAGACCGCATCCGGCCTGACAGCCTCGACCAGATAGTCGGCCAGGACCACCTGCTCGCTCCGGGCAAACCCTTGCGCCGGATGATCGAGAAGGGCGAACTGCATTCGATGATATTCTGGGGTCCGCCCGGTTCTGGCAAGACCACGCTCGCTCTCGCCATCGCGCGCTATACCCATGCCAGGTTCGTCCAGTTCTCAGCGGTCACTTCCGGGGTCAAGGACGTCCGGGAAGTGGTCAAACAGGCCCGGCGCGACCTCGACCTGCACAAACGCCGCACCATCCTGTTCGTGGACGAGATCCACCGGTTCAACAAGGCCCAGCAGGATGCCTTCCTTCCCCATGTCGAGTCCGGCCGCATCATCCTCATCGGAGCGACGACAGAGAATCCTTCGTTCGAAATCATCGCCCCGCTCCTGTCCAGGGCCAAGGTCTATACTCTCGAGCAGCTGACACCCGAACACCTGACGACCCTGATGAAGCGCGCCATCGAGTCTGACACCAGCCTCGCATCGCTCAGGCCCGAGGTGGACAAGGAAGTGTTCGAGTACATCTCGCTCATATCTCAAGGCGATGCCCGGGCCGCGCTCACCGCGCTCGAAATCACCGTTACTGCAGGCGAGTCAGGCGAGGACGGGACCAGAAGAGTGGACATCAACCTGGCCCGGGACGCCATCCAGCGCAAGTTCCTGCTATATGACAAGTCCGGGGAACAGCACTACAACCTCATTTCAGCCCTGCACAAGTCCTTGCGCGACTCAGACCCGGACGGAGCGCTCTATTGGCTCGCCCGCATGCTCGAAGCCGGCGAAGACCCGCTCTACATCGCCCGGCGGCTGGTCAGGTTCGCGTCCGAGGACATCGGCATGGCCAATCCCAACGCGCTTGTGGTCGCGACCGCAGCCAAGCAAGCGGTCGACTTCATCGGCATGCCCGAAGGCAACACCGCCCTGGCCCAGGCTGCTATCTACCTTGCGCTCGCGCCCAAGTCCAACGCGGTGTATGTCGCCTACGGCAAGGCCAAGAAGGACGCGCTCGAAACCGAAACCCAGCCCGTGCCCCTGCA
>CP070680.1:1204263-1207008 GCA_020352555.1 Caldifarciminota bacterium
CGATGAAGTGGGAGAAGACACTGCCAGAGGTTACGGAGATGTACATGGTCGTCGGCAAGCAGTATCTCTTCGCGGCGTGCGACAACGGCTATGTCTATGCCCTGGACCCGGCGACCGGCGGGGAAGGCTGGAACAGGCTTGTCAGTGCGGACGGTGCGTTCGACGTCTACCCGGTGTTGGCCAAGAACGGCTACATGTACGTTGTGAACGACAACACCAAGCTGTTCTGCCTGGTTCAGGCAACCGGAGAGCAGCTCTGGGATATCGTCTGCACCGACTACCTAACTGGAGGCACCAGAATACGCCGGGCCGGTGGCATCGATGACCCGCTGCCTTCGCCTGCTCTTACTTCGACCGGGAACATCATAATCGTCAGCGACGATGCCCTGTTCTGCGTGTCCGGGTACAAAGACGGCACGCTGGACGACAGCCCCTGGCCGAAGTGGCAGCACGACAACTACAACACCGGCAGGTGGCCTGGGCCCTAGCCAACACGATCAAGAGTACGGGCCCGCCCATCCGGCGGGCCCGCACTCTCTTGGCCGGCTGAAAGGCCTTTTCGCCCGACCCGGTCCCAGTTTCCTTGACATTGTGAGTTTCCGGACTATCCTGTTGACCTTCCAAGGCCCGCCGGTTCGTGTAACTGACTGAAAAACGGCGGCATAGACTTGCGGCGACAGTGCCTGACCGGAGGTAAAGAGAATGACGCTGAAGAGATTCGGAGCGATGACCGCTGTCGGAGTGGCGGTGGTATCACTGGGCCTGAAGTGCACAGAGCCGCCCAACGTACCGGAAAAGCCCTGGGGCCCGGATTTCGCGATGAAGGGCGTGGCCTATTCCTGCTCGACGAAGACGACCCACCCTGACGGCAAACAGGTCGAGTACCAGTTTGACTGGGGCGACGGCAGCCAGTCGGCCTGGTCCGGGCTGAAGGATGGCGGCACGCCGCACGGCGACACTCACACCTACAACCAGGAAGGACCGATGAGCATCAAGGCCCGGGCCCGTGCTTCGGGCAGCGGGGAGACCGAGTGGTCGGAACCGCTCAACATCGTCGCCAGTATCGGCGAAGGCCAGGTCCGCAAGTGGTTCACGTACACCGACCCAGAGGACCCCGAAGACTCGGCCTCGTTCAGCCTCAACACATTCGGAATCGGGGACGAAGGCTTGTACATCGGCTGCGAGTACGGCAGGATGCTGGCCCGCGATTCCAGCGGGTCGCGGCGCTGGGAGTTTCCGTTCTGGGATTTCGACGACGAGTTTGAGACCGGCGTGGCGATCGCGGACGACGGCACCGCCTACATCGGCTGTATTAACGACACCTTCTACGCGGTCGACCCGTCCGGGACAATGAAGTGGTCGCGAGACATGATGGGTGCGGTCTACGCCACCGCTGCAATCGGCGCCGACGGCGCGGTATTCACCCAGTCGGAAGGCGGGGTGTTCTGCTGTTTCGGGCCCGGCGGGGAGCAGCGCTGGATCGACACGCTCAATGCCGGCGGCAAGTCTTCACCCGTGATCGGGACCGACGGCACGGTGTACGCGTGCACGCAGGAAGGCTTCGTGGTCGCGTTCGATCCCTCCACCGGCACGCTGAAAGGGGAGAAGTTCCAGGTAAGCGGTCAGGCGATCAATGCCTCGCCGGCGCTCGACCCTGACCTCAGCATGCTGTACGTGGTCGACGAGGATGGCAAGCTGGTCGCCATCGAGCTGCCGGACATGGTGGTGGAGAAATGGGCCGAGCAGGTGGGGTTCGATGCATCGTCGATAGTAATCGGCGGGAACGGCAGGCTGTACGTCAGCGGCGGGGGCAGGGTGTACGCGCTGGATGCTAACAGCGGCTCGATCTTGTGGCAGACGCCCGACGAACTCTACCAGGGCGGGACCGCTTCGACGCCGGCGGTTTCGGAGTCAGGATATGTATATGTGCTGTTCAGCTCCGGCAAGAAAGACCTGCAGGGCGACGAGGACACGCTCTACGGTCTGAATCCCGACCTTACCCGCCGCTGGGCGACTGCGCTCGGCGAGGGCGTGACCGACGATGTCTTCTCGTCGCCGAAGATCGATGACAAAGGTTTCATCTACATCGGCAGCGGATACCGGGCCTGGGTCATAGGCGGTATCGGCGGACCTGCCCGGTCGCCGTGGCCGATGTTCCAGCGGGATGTCCGCAGCACAGGAAGGGCGCGATAGCGGGGGGTAGAGCCCTCACCGCGCAAGACCGGAGACACAACCATGTCTGTGACCAGGACCATCGGCCAAGCAAGCCGGTATCAGCCGGTCACCCGGCGTCCTGACCACCTGGAAATCGAGAAGCGGACCCTCGAGTTCTGGCAACAGGGCCGGCATTTCGAGCGTCTGGTCGAGCGGAATCGAGGCGTCGGCAGGCCGGGCGCAAATCCCAGGCGCTTCAAGTTCCTCGACGGCCCGATAACGGCCAACGGGCCGATGGGAGTTCACCACGCATGGGGCAGGACGGTCAAGGACCTGGTCCAGCGCTACAAGGCGATGCAGGGGTATGACCAGCGCTTTCAGAACGGTTTCGATTGCCAGGGGTTGTGGGTCGAAGTCGAGGTCGAGAAGGAGCTGGGCTTCAAGTCCAAGAAGGACATCGAATCCTACGGGATCGACAAGTTCGTCGAGAAGTGCAAGGAGCGCGTGCGCAAGTACTCGGCGATGCAGACCGAGCAGTCGATCCGGCTCGGGCAGTGGATGGACTGGGAGAACTCCTACTTCACGATGTCC
>CP070680.1:1207108-1208112 GCA_020352555.1 Caldifarciminota bacterium
ATCCGGCTCAGCGAAAAGGCCGGCGGCCGCATGTACCTGAACGAAGCGCTGGACCTCGCTGCCGGCGTAATGGACCATCTCAGGTCCGGGAAGGCGGTGCGCCGGATTGCGTTCGCCGGCTCTCTGCGACGCGGTAGGGAGACGGTCGGCGACATCGATATCCTCGTCTCCGGGACCAAGCCTGAATCAATCGTCAGCCGCTTCACCAGCCACCCGGACGTTGTCCAGGTCCTCGGGTCCGGCAGCACCAAGGCTTCTGCCCTGTTCAACACTCCTGGCGGGATTCGGCAGGTCGACATCCGCCTGATTCCTGCCGCGTCCTGGGGCGCTGCGCTCCAGTACTTCACCGGGTCCAAGGACCACAACGTCGCGCTCCGCGGCCTGGCCCAGCGCAAAGGACTCAAGCTGTCCGAGTACGGACTGTTCCGCGGCAAGCGCAAAGTGGCAGGCCGGACCGAAGAAGAAGTCTATCGCGCGGTCGGACTCCCCTGGATCGAGCCCGAACTGCGCGAGGACCGGGGCGAAATCGACGCCGCACAGGAAGGCAGGCTCCCGAACCTGCTCGCTCTCGGCGATGTGCGCAGTGACCTGCACGTTCACACCGAAGTCTCGGACGGCAGCTCTTCGCGCGAAGACATGGTCAAGGCCTGCCGCAGCCGCGGCTACACTCACATCGCCATCGCCGAGCACTCGGTGACCGCCAGCTATGCCGGCGGCCTGACCCCTGACCGGCTCAAGCGTCACTGCGACTGGGTGGACCGGTTCAACCGCAGGTCGAGCAGGTTCAAGGTCCTCAAGTCCGCGGAAGTCGACATCCGGACCAACGGGCGTTTGGACTACTCTGACCGGCTGCTCGGGCGGCTGGACCTGGTCACCGCCTCGATCCACCAGGGGTTCAGGAAGAACGCGACCGAGCGGATGTGCGCCGCGATCGAACACCCGCTGGTCCACATGGTCGCCCATCCCACCGGCCGCATCATCGGCAAGCGAGAAGGCTATGACAT
>CP070680.1:1208212-1220502 GCA_020352555.1 Caldifarciminota bacterium
AGCGGCAAACGCAGCCCTGCAGACAGCCCACCAGACAGATCGGCAGACGGCCTACCAGACAGCTTGGCAGACAGCCTACCAGACCACCGGGGGGACGAGGGGGGTGGTTTTGGTTCCAGACGCGTAACTTGTTGTCGAACAGCGACTTGGAGCGAAAAACCTCGGATTCCCGATGATACAAATACGTATCATCGCCAAGCCGCGGCCAGGCGGTACGCTCAGCCCTGGAAGACCTGTGAATCCGGCGAGGCAGGAGCCGGCCCTTCTCTTCAAGGTCTGTCTCGGTCACTCTCTCCAGAGTACGAGATGACATGACCCCCTGTTCTTGCGCATTTGGGCCTGAACAAGCTGTCCCCTGGAAGGTCCTGCCGGTGTCGCCCAAGACGCGCCATTCCGGCAGCCAGTCCCCTGCCGGCCCGCAGGACCTAGGCTCCGGTTCCCAGGAGTTTGAACCGCTCACGACAGAACGTATAATCGCGCCATGGTCAAGACCATGAAGAAGCTCAAGTCCAACATCGACAAGGTCGTGAAGCTGTCGGTCCAGGGCAAGGTGTCCTATCCTTCGGGCCGGCGCAACTATGCGGTTAGCGCTGACGGCGAGCCGTTCCTGCTCCCTTCCATCGGCGGTATATCTTACAACGTCAAGGTCGGCGACCCGGCGTTCGGCTGGGCCGGCGACCACGTCGAGCCCGGCGTGTCCTGCATCGCTGCCGAGTGGGTCAAGCGCTTCGAGCACGCCAACACCTCGTTCCACTACTACTCCTGCGTGGGCAACCAGGTCAAGGTTGTGTCGGGCGATGCCAAGGGTGCGAAGGGCATTGTCACCGGCCACCACGGCGGGGCCGAGCACGTCCTCGTCGACTTCGAAGACAAGGTGCTCGAGAAGCTCCAGATGGAGGACAAGTTCCTGGTCCGGGCCTGGGGCCAGGGCTTTGTCCTGACCGACTATCCCGATATCAAAGTCATGAACCTCGACCCCGAGCTGTTCTTCAGACTCGGGGTCAAGGAGCTCAGAGGCCACAAGCTCGAAGTCCGGGTCGCCGCAGTCGTACCCGGCCACCTGATGGGCTCGGGCGTGGGCTCGCTGTCCATGGGCACCGGCGACTACGACGTGATGACGACCGACCGCAAGGAGATTGCGAAACTCGGGCTCGACAGGCTGCGGTTCGGCGACTTGGTCGCCATCACGGACCACGACAACGTCTACGGCCGCTCCTGGCGAAAGGGCGCGGTCACCATCGGCGTCGTCATCCACTCCGACTGCCTGGTCGCAGGCCACGGCCCAGGGGTCACGACTCTGATTGCCAGCGCCAGGCCGTTGATCGTGCCCAGGGTCGACCAGCACGCCAACCTTGCCGAGATACTCAGAATCGGGAGGTTCAGGCCCGCAAAGAAGCGCAGGAAGAAGTAGCACAGTCGTCCTGACAACAGGCGGCCCGCGGCAAACCGCGGGCCGCTGGTCCAATGCCTGCTGCTACTTCTCCGGCTCTTCGAACTCGGGCAGTCCCCATTCCTCCCAGACGTAGTTGCCGCGCTTGTCGAGGTAGCGGATTTCGTCTTCGACCTTGACCCGGGCCAGCCCGCTCGCAAAAGGACCGGCCTCGTCGAACGACGGCTCGATGGCCACGGCCCCGGTCTTGGTGATGAAACCCCACAGCTCGCCGGTGCGCACCGCGGCCAGGCCCTCGGAGAAATCGGCCGCCGCGTCCCAGCTGAACCGGACCCTGACCGCCCCGGTCTGGTCAACGTACCCCCACTTCCCGTCCTTCTTCACCGCTGCCAGTCCTTCGGAGAAGAATCCGGTCGCAGCCTCGTAAACGGCAGGGACCACCGACCGGCCGTCCTTGTTGATGAACCCGTAGCGCGGGTCGTCGCCCAGTCGCTCTGCCACGCACGCCAGACCGCCTCGGAAGCTCTGCGCCCACTCGTACTGGGGCAGCAGCTCCCAGTTCGCCATCGCGTCCAGGAAACCCCACGACCCGCCCTGCCGGACCGCGGCCAGGCCTTCGCTCGGACTGCGCGCGTCCCGGAATCGCAGCGCTACGGCCAGGTTGCCGGTCCGGTCGACTAGGCCCCACTTGCCGTCCTTTGCCACCGCCGCCATCCCGTACGAGAACTGCCGCGCGTCGTCGTAGTGCGGTTCGACCACGAGCCTGCCCTCAAGGTCCACGTACCCGAACCCCGAGTCGGCGAACACCAGGCCCAGCCCGTCACTGAACACGGACGCGTGCTCGAAACCCGGCTCGACCTTGAACCGGCCGGACATGTCGATGTAGCCGAATCCACGCTCGGTGAGCACCGCTGCCAGGCCCTGGCTGAAGAAGTCGGCGTACTCGAACATCGCGGGCAGGAACATCTGTCCGGTTTCGTCGATATAGCCCCACATCATTCCTCGCGGTGCAGGGAAAAGATGTTTCGGCTTGCGCAGCTCCTCGGGCACTATTTCGACCTTCTGCTGCACATCCAGCGGCGGCCGGTTGTACTCGATGGTGACAACCGAGCGCTTGCCCCCAAGCAGCGCTTCGACTTCTTCGACACTCATCCCCGCAACCGCCTGACTGTCGATCAAGGAGATGATGTCGCCCGGAAGCAGACCGGCTCTGTCCGCCGGAGAACCCACGTAGCAGAAATCGAGGACCACCAGCCCATCCTGCTCGCTCACAACCATCCCGGTGCTCAGGCCCGCTGCCCAGACCGGCACAGCAAAGCACAGCAGCAGGGCCGGCGCTCGGGCAAGGAGACGCCGCCTCCGGGGTGGGCCGGTGGCCGTCCCGCCATTCCGAATGAACCGAGGAATCTCTCTGCTCATCGCTCCTCCATTTCAATGCACGCGACCGGGCACACGTCAAGACACAGCCCGCAGCCGTGGCAGTTGTCGCGTTCCACCTTCAGTCTTCCGTCCTCCATGGTCCTGGCTTTGAAGTAGCACACTTCCGCGCACTCGCCGCAGTCGGTGCACAGCTCCATGTCGGTCTTCTCGATATGTCTGCCTTTGTCGCAGCTGTATTCATCCTCTCTGAAGTACCCGCAGCAGCAGTCGCAGCAGAAGCAGCTCCCTTCGGTCTTTGTCCTCGAGTCGTCGCGGAACGGACGGCAGACAAGGTGCTTTTCCTCCGCCTCCTTGAGTATCGCCTCGGCGTCTGCCCGTGTCTTCCGTTTGAACGTGCTGTCGGGCGAAGTCGGCGCACGGAACAACAGGCACACGTCGACCCGCGACCGCTTGCAGCCGTTCTTCTCGGACCGGCACTCGCAGTCGCCGATCCAGAACTGCTCGGCATTGCGCACCAGTTCGGCCGCGTCCTCGCGCGTAGAGACGTAGTGCATGTTGGGTTTCTGCTCCTCAACCATCACGGGCTCCTTTCACTAGATGATCTAATATATGAGGCGGGAGCGTGGGGTCAAGCAGGTCTAAATTGACTTTCTGCGGACATTAAGCTATCGTATCGCCATGGTGCTTGCAGCAATCCTGGTCGTTCTCGTCTCGGGTCAGGCCCTGCCGGACTCTGGATTCCTCACCGTCGAGTCCGACATGCCGGGCCTTGCGGTCTATCTTGAAGGTGACTACATCGGTCGTACCCCGATTATGAAGAAGAAGGTCGAGACCGGCTCGTTCACTGTGACCGTCGTGTCCAATGACAGCCTCGACCTGCTCTACGACGGACTGCGCAAAGGCCGGGTGAACCAGAGACTCAACTCAGCCTGGTCGCTCATCGGCGTCGATGCCGGGACTCACAGAGTCAGGATCCTGCGCGGAGAAGTCACCAAGGTCTTCATCGACTACGGCCGGGTGCTCTCGGCCCCGCGCGAAGCCAAGACCTGCGCCTGCCTCGGCGTCGGCGGCGTGTTCGGAATCGGCGCCATCATCGGGCTCATCATCGGCCTGCTCATCAACTGACAGTGCTGCGCAGATCCCCTCTTCTGTTGGGTCTGTCGTTTCTCCTCGTTGCCGGGCTGGGTGTCAGCCCGACCGGGTCACCGGCCCGCGACTGGCACGAAGCTTCCTACTACGAGAAGCTCGACCGGGGCAACGTCCGCTGCCGGCTCTGTCCGCGCGGCTGCATCATCCCGCCCGGGACCCGCGGCGTGTGCCGGGTGCGTGAGAACCGGGGCGGAACCCTCTATTCGGTTGTCTACGGCCGGCCCTGCTCGATGAGCCGGGAGCCGATCGAGAAAGCCCCTTTCTTCCACTTCCTGTCCGGCTCTTCACGGCTCTGCATCGCAACCCCGGGCTGCAACCAGTCCTGCAAGTACTGCCAGAACTGGGAAATCTCCCAGCGTCCGCCTGAAGACCTCTTTTTCCGCGATATGCCGCCCGAAAGCGTTGTCGCCCTGGCAAAGGAGATCGGCACGCCCATCATCTGTTTCACTTTCTCCGAGCCGGTCGTGTTCTTCGAGTACATGTGCGACATCGCCCGGCTCGCCCGGCGTGCCGGCATCCGCACCGCGGTCGTGACCGGCGGATACATCAACCCCGAGCCTCTGCGCGAGCTCTGCGGCCTGGTCGACGCGATCAAGATCGACCTCAAGGGGTTCACCGACGATTTCTATCGCAACGTCTGCGGCTCCTCGCTCAAGCCGGTGCTCGAAGCCTGCCGGGTAGTCGCCGGCTCCGGCACCCATCTCGAGCTGGTCAACCTGGTGGTGCCCGCGCTCAACGACGACAGCGCCGAAATCAGGCGCATGTGCCAGTGGATCGCGTGGAACCTGGGCGACACCGTGCCGATCCACTTCACCCGGTTCGGTCCTGCCTACCGGATGGGCAATTCGCCGCCGACCCCGATCCCGACCCTGGAACAGGCGGCCGGCATCGCCGACCGAGCCGGGCTCAGGTACGTGTTCGTCGGCAATGTGCCCGGCCATGAGCGGGAAGACACCTTCTGCCCTGAGTGCGGCAGGGTCGTCATCGACCGGCAGGCCTATACCATCGTCGCCAGAGAACTCGAAGACGGCAAATGCCGGTTCTGCGAGACCCGCATCAGCGGGGTGTGGGATTGAGCAAGCCGGTTGTCTACTTTGTCCGGCCCGGCCGTGCGCTCGAGGGGGTCGGCCTGATGCTAGAACGTTCCGGGTTCTTCCGCAGGCTCAAGCCCAAGAAAAAGCTCGGGATCAAGGTCCACTTCGGTGAGGCCGGCAACAGTAACCACCTGGACCCGAGGTTCGTGCAGGCCGCCGCCATCGCGGCCAGCTTTCACAACCTGCAGCCGGTCGCCATCGAGACCACAGCCCTGTACCGCGGCAAGCGCCAGAACGCGGCCAGTCACGTGGAGCTCGCCAAGGAGCACGGGTTCGGGGTGGAACACACCCTGACACCCATCGAGATACTCGATGGCGACCACGGCGAGAAGTACTACGAGGTTCGGCTCGACTCCGGCCAGGTCCCGGTCGCCCGGCTCGCCCAGGGGCTCCGGCTGTACCAGTACCTCATCAACATGGCGCATTTCAAGGGCCATTTCGTCACCGGATTCGGCGGCGTGCTCAAGAATCTGTCCATGGGCCTGGCCGCCAAGGCCGGCAAGCTCGAGATGCATTCCCATTCCCGGCCGTACGTCGACACCGAGCAGTGCGTATCCTGCGGCACCTGCGTAGAGTACTGCCCGGCTCAGGCCATCAACTTCGTCCAGTACGTGGCCCAGATCGGCCGGAGCTGCAACGGCTGCGGCGGCTGCCTTGCCGTCTGCCCGCAGGGCGCGGTCCGCATCAAATGGAACGCTGCGTCCGGCACGATCCAGGCCAAGATGGCCGAGTATGCCCGGGCAGCGCTCAAGGGCCGCGAGGCGTTCCACTTCAACTTCCTGCTCAAGGTCACCCCGAACTGCGACTGCTACCCCCAGACCGAGAAGCCGGTCACACCGGACATCGGCGTCTTCGGGTCCGAGGACCCGGTGGCTTGCGAGCAGGCCGCCTACCAAAGGGTCAAGGACCATATCGACCGGCTCTACCCGCACCTGGGCCCAGAGGCCGTCATCGAAGCGGCCGAAAGCCTCGGTATCGGCACGCGGGAGTACGTGCTCGAGAAGCTCTGATGGGCGGGCACGACGTCAGACTCGAGCTGTTCGAAGGTCCGGTCGAGCTGCTGCTCTATCTCGCGCGCCGGAACGAACTTGACATAATCGACGTACCGATCGGCCGACTGACCGACGACTTCCTCGGGTACGTGCGCGCCGCGAACCGGCTCAACCTGGAAGCCGCGGCCGACTTCCTGGTCATGGCCGGTGTGCTGCTCAGGCTCAAGATGCGCAAGCTGCTCCCGGTCGACAAGGATGAGGACCTCGACACCCCGACCGTGACCCTTGAGCAGATACTTGACGAATTCCGCAAGTACCAGGAGGCGGCAAGAGTGCTTTCCGGCAAGGAGGCCGAACGTCGCCGGTTCTTCCCGCGCCAGGCGTCCCCGCCTCGGGCCAGGCTCACCGATGCCGGAGACCTGTCGGCGCTGACCGCAGCCTTCCAGCGCATTCTCTCCCGGATCAAGCCCGAGCCGATAGTCGCGGTCGCCCCGCGCAGGATAAGGTTCGAGACCAAGCTCGCCGAACTGCGTCGGCTTGTCCGCAGCAAGGGCAGCGTCGACTTCGAGGAAGCGCTCAGTGCCGACACCGTCACCGAGGTGATAGTCATTTTCATCGCCGTGCTCGAGCTGGTCCGGCTGGGCGAGATCAGCGTCTGCCAGGACCGGCAGTTCGGGGCCATCACTCTCGAGCTGCGCACAGAGCCCGGACGCAGTGGGCCGGGTCCTGCCGCGGCTTCACCGGGTTGACTGGATTTGCCCACCTCCTAGAATCAGCCATGAAGATTTCAGGCAGCGGATTCGGCTGGATTGAGACCGACTCAGGTCGGTACGACCATGATATCGTCGTGTTCCCGGATGGCCGGGTAGCCAACCGCTACGACCTGCTCAAAGGCGACAACCACCTCTTTGGCCCGGAGGAAGCCCGAGCAGTGCTTGAAGGTGCGGAAGCCGACATCGTGCTCGGCACCGGCCAGTACGGACTCCTCAGGGTCCACTCTGACACGGCGGAACTGCTGAAGGGCATGAACAACGTCCGCCTGCACTCCGCCCCCACGCCCAGGGCAATCGAAATCTACAACAGCCTGGCCGGGCCGAAGTGCGCGGTCTTCCACGTCACCTGCTGATGAGGATATTCACCCTCGGCACCGACCACCGTCCTGAGTACGAATTCACCCGGATACTGACCAAGCACGGCATCCAGGTGGTGTTCGACGTCCGCCGCATGCCGGAATCGCGTGAGCCGCACTTCCGCCGTGACCGACTCCAGACCCTCTGCACCGACCGGAGGATCGACTACATCTTCCTGGGCAATGAGCTCGGCGGACCCCGGGACGGCGACTACCGGGCATGGGTCAAGTCCGAAGAGTTCCGCCGCTGGACCGGCATCATCCGCCGCAAGCTCGAGAAACGGGTGTGCTGTATCCTCTGCGCCGAGCTCGACCCGGAACGATGCCACCGCCGGAATATCGGGGATGAACTGGCTCGCCAGGGCGTGGAGGTCGTCCACCTGCTGGACGAGAACAGAATCTGGCAGCCTCCGGCGCGCCCTGTTCGTCCCGACCCAAGACCGACACGAGGCCGTGGCCCCAGGCAACGTCCGGGACGGCGGGCGCGCAGGCGGTGAACAACCCTGGGCGCAGCGGGCCCAAGTCTGCCGCGGCCCCACTCATCTCCGACATCATCCGCCTGAAGCGGAAGACCCAGGCGGTCATCCTCACCCACAACTACCAGCCGCCGGTGTTGTTCGAGATTGCGGATTTCATCGGCGATTCGCTCGAACTCGCCAGAAGGGCGGCCGAAGCATCGGCGCCGCTCATTGTCTTCTGCGGAGTGAAGTTCATGGCCGAGACCGCCAAGATCCTCAGCCCCGAAGCTCGGGTCATCCTGCCCGAGCCCAAGGCCGGTTGTCAGATGGCCGACATGATCACCGGAGCCGCGCTCCGGATGAAACGAGAGGAACTCGACCCGGTGACCGTCGTAGCCTACGTCAACACGCCGGCAGACGTCAAAGCCGAATCCGACATCTGCTGCACTTCGGCCAATGCGGTCAGGGTCGTCAACTCGGTCGCGTCCGACCGCCGGATCCTGTTCGTCCCGGACAAGAACCTCGCCCGATACGTCGCGCGCGAAACCCGCCGAGACATCGTGCCGTGGGAGGGGCACTGCTATGTCCACGCCTTTTTCACCGCTGCCGACGTGGCCCGCGCCCGCAAAGAACACCCCGACGCCGTCGTCGTATCCCATCCCGAATGCCCGCTCGAAGTGCTGGATGCCTCTGACCACGTTGCATCGACCGGCGGCATGGTCAGGCTGGCGGCAGAACACCCGCGCATGGTTCTCGGCACCGAGTCCAGCATGTGCAGCCGGATTCTCCGCGACCATCCCGACAACCGGTGTTGGCCACTGCGCCGGACCGCGGTCTGCAAGAACATGAAGATGACTACTCTCGCCAAAGTCAAAGCCGCGCTTCAGGGACAGGTCCCGGAAGTCACGCTGCCGGCTGATGTTGCGGAACGGGCTCGGGCCGCGATCGACCGGATGATGGCCCTGAGCTGACCGCACCACCCAGGGCTCTTCTTCCCTCGGGAAACGAGACAACTTGACACCAGGGTTCGAACGTCTACATTGTGTCCGTGGCTTCCACGCTGCTTGTCCTGCTCATTGTGTCCGGGGGATTTGACGCCGGTGCCCGTATTTCCGGTGCTTTCCCGGCCGGTGGGTTGGCCAGGAACCACTCCCAGACCGCGATTCTCGGCGCCCATGTCGGCTATTCCACCGGTCCGATGCGGTTCGAGCTCGGCTACGACTACGTCAGCCTCCCCGGACTGCTCGGCAACCCCTACTCGCTGACCGTCCAGCAGGCATCGGTCAACAGCGGGTGGCAGTTCGTCCGGCAGCCGGACTGGGGACTGGAAGCCGTACTGGGCGGCGGCTACGGAATCGCCGGCCGCTCGTACTCCCGGAGCTCGGAGTCCGGCAATGTCGGACTGGGCCAGTTCGGCTTGAACTTCATCCAGTCTGCCCGCAAAGGCCGGCTGACCATCGGGATGCTTCACACGCTGTATGTCGAAGCAAGACAGGCCGAGACCTACAACATCGCGCTCAGTCAGTTGTTCGCAGTCCGGGCCGGAGTCAGCTATGTCTTCTAGCCGCGCGACCGCCCTGCTCGCGGCTGCGGGGCTCTTGCTGACCGGGTGCAGCGAGATGCTGCTCCACCGTTCCAGCCTCGACTACTTCCCGCTCATCCGCGGCTCCGAGTGGAAGTACCTTGTCGGCAAGGATACCGCCTACTACGTCGAGGTGCTCGGCGACACCCCGGTCGGCAACGCCACCAGCACCGCTGTCGCGGTCAACTTCCTTCCCGAGTTCTGGCTCAAAGAACCGACCAGTATCAGCCGCTACTTCTACCGCGACACCCTGATCGGCAGCTACCCCGACGTGCTCGAAGAGCGGTACGGACTCGTCTATCTCCTGCCGTTCGTGTCCGGGAACTCCTGGCAGGACAGCTTCAGCCAGACCCTGTACGGGCTCGACACCTTTGACTACCACCGCCGGCTTGAAGCTCGGGTCAGCGGCCCCGAGGACGTACCAGTTCCGGCCGGCGTCTTCCACGACTGCTACCGCATCGAGTTCACCGAGCAGACCGGCGGTTCGGACACCACCACCGTCTTCAGCTCCGAATGGCTCGCCCCGGGTGTCGGACTTGTCAAGAAGGTCATCGGCACCGAAACGCGAGAACTCGCCGACTACCACATCGGTCCTCTGACCGAGTGAGCAGGCCCACCGAATCCCGAGCCTGGGTCCCGGTCGCTCCGACGTGGGAGCACGACCCGGAAGACAAGGAGGCGTGGCGTCGGGTAGTCGCCATGCCCTCGCTGGCTTTCAATCGGGTTGAGATGGAATTGTTCGAAGGGGTCGGCGGCCGCTCGGTCTGCGTGCTGGGTGTCGGTGAAGGCCTTGCTCCGCTCGCGCTCGCAGCAATGGGCGCCAAGGTTCTGGTCGTTGACCCGACCTACAGCCTGCTGGACCTGCTGATGGTCCGCACCCAGGTGGTCGGCGTCGACATCCAGTACCTGGCGGTCGAACTCACCGACCTCACCGGGGTAAGAGACGGATCAACCCGGTTCTGCTACGCTGCCCAGGCAGGTATTCAGCTTCAGGACCTGGGCGCGTTCTACTCCGAGGCCTTCCGTATCCTGATGCCGGGCGGCCGGTTCGTGGTCAACGAGTACCACCCGTTCCGCCGCATCTGGAAGCCCGAATCGGGCGCGCCCCGCATCGCCCGGTCCTACTTCGAGCGCAGGCAGGAGAAGATCGAACTCGACAGCCCGACCCCGGCCAACCCCGCCGGCATGCTGGGCCGCTACGAGTACCACTGGACCCTGTCCGACCATGTCCACTTCCTTGTCAGCGCGGGCTTCGACATCCGGGCACTTGAGGAAGTCGGTGAAATCAGACAGCGCTGGGAGCTGCCCAACCTGCGCGGGCTGCCCGAGCAGCTCATCCTTGCGGCAGACAAGCCTGAGTAGCCGGCCCGGTCTGCAGACCACCCCGGACAGCTAGCCTCCTGCGGCCCGCCCTGCCCGTCGGCTGCAGCCTGACCCGGCCCTTGCCGTTGACGAAACTCCGGAATCCGAAACGCAGCGAGCCGGGCCTCCTCTCGAGGCTCAGGCAAAGGCGAGTTTGACACATGCGGGCTGTCTTTCTATCATATGAGACGTGTCTGTGCCCTGAGCGAACGGAATAGCGACAATCGTGCATACAATCAGGAGGAATCTGATGGCCAAGAGAGTTCTTGCTCTCGTTGTCTGCTTTGCGACAGTGTCACTGGCTCTGCCCGGCCTCACACGGCCGGAGGCGGTCACTTCTGACGGCATCCGGCATGTTGCCGGGCAGTTGATTATTGAATTGAACCCCGAGTTCCGGGGCAAGGTGAATGTCTCGAGCAAGGATGGAATTGCCCTGTTCGGCATCCCCGAGTTCGACGAACTCAACCGGCGTTGGGGGGTCGACGAAATCACCCAGCTCTACCGGCATCCGGAGCCGACACCGATTGCGATGGAGCTGGGCTGTGACATGCAGTATGTGATCCAGTTCAGCCCGGACCAGGACATCGAGCCCGTGGCCGCGTCATATGAGGCGCTGGGATTGACGACCGATATCTGTCCCAACGCCGTCCTCGAGCTGGACGAAGTGCCCAACGACCCGGAATTCTCCAGGCAGTGGCATCTCGAGACGATCGGAGCTGTCATCGCCTGGGATGTCGCCCACGGCGACACCAGTGTCTGGCACACTGCGCTTGACGACGGCTGCCAGTGGACCCACCCCGACATCTTCGACAACCTCTGGATCAACGCTCAGGAGGACTTCAACGGCAACGGCCGGTTCGACACCCTGCCCCCGCCTGACGGCGATCTGGACGGCGCGGACCAGGACCTGAACGGCTATATCGATGACGTCATCGGCTGGGACTTCGCTGAGGCGGAGCCCAACCCGATGGCCAACCCCAACAACAGTCACGGCACCCACTGCTCGGGCAACGTCAACGCCGTAACCAACAACGGCGTCGGCGTCGCCGGCGCGTCCTGGAATGCCCGTGCCATGATCTGTCGGTGCGGGACTGGAGGTTCGGTCGTCCTGTCCTGGGCTATCGCCGCCATCTACTATTCTGTGCCCCAGGGTATCTGGGCAATCTCGATGAGCTTCGGCAGCGGCCAATACTTCCAGCCGATGGCCGACGCCTGCTTGCTTGCCTGGCAGTCCGGTAGCGTGCTCTACGGCTCCGCCGGTAACGGGTCCGTCGAGGCGATCCGCTACCCGGCCAGCTACGATGGTGTCGAGAACGTCGCGGCATCCGGGCCCGACGACCGCAAAGCCGGTTTCTCCAACTGGGGAACATGGGTCGACCTGACCGCCCCGGGCGTGAACATCTACTCGACCGTGTGGGGAGGCTACCGGTCATTGGAAGGCACCTCGATGTCCTGTCCGCTTGCCGCTGGAGTCGCCGTCTGGATGAAGTCGTTCGACCCGACGATGTCGAATGTCGACTGCACTTTGAGGATGCACGAAGCCTGCGATTCGATGCCCGACTCGCTGTATCGGGAGGGCAAACTCGGCGCCGGACGGGTCAGCATGGCCAACGTCGTACTGCCGAGCTACTTCTGCGACCTCAAGCTGACCGGCTGGGATTTTGACGATGCTTCGGGCAACAACAACGGCCGGCCTGACCCGGGTGAGACGGTCGACCTGATTCTGACCTATTCCAACACCGAAGGCTGGCGCG
>CP070680.1:1220602-1232104 GCA_020352555.1 Caldifarciminota bacterium
GCATCAGGTGATACCGAAGTTTGACCATGTCTGGAAGGCCAATCCCGATATCCACGCGCTGCTGCGCCGCGCACCGACACTGAGCGCTGCGCGCGCCTGGCTGCTGGACTACCTGTACAGCAAGGAACGAGAGTTCTACAACCTGAAGCTCGACGTCCACGCCCTGGAGTGGGCAACCATCCTCCGCTGCCTCCAGGTGATGAAGCAGATCGTCTCTGTCCGGAACGAGAAAGTATCCGGGTTCAGTGCACTGCGTCTGCTCTGGCTGGCCGCGCGCCGGAAGGTGGACGAATCAGCGGCCTCCCCGGGGTTCAAGGAGGAATTCCGGCATCTGTTCCGGGCGATAGGCGGCGAGTCCAAGCTCTACACCGACATCGCCGGAGCCGACCCGGTCCATCCGGAGAGGCTCGAAGGCAGAGAGGCGGCCATCGCCCGCTCAGATCAACTCGACCGGCTCGGCGCTCATGTCGAGGAACGGGTCGCCCGGTATCCGACCGGCCTCGACCCCAAGGTGGCCAGGCGGCGGGATGCCAACCGGCGCCGGATCCTAAAGTCGCTCGGCGGCACCCGGACCGACTGGCAGGATCCCCGCTGGCACCTGCGCAACGTCATCCGTGACGCCAAAACTCTGGGACGCTGCGTCCGCCTGACTCCGGATGAGATCGAGGCGATCAGGCTGGCCGACCACCACCGGATTCCGTTCGGCGTCACGCCGCACTACGCATCGCTCATGGACCACGCACCGCACCGGCGCAACGACCACTCGGTCCGCGCCCAGGTCATTCCGACCAAGTACTATGTCGAGCACATGGCCGCCAGCCGCGCTGCAGGCGGGCACTCGCTCGACTTCATGCAGGAGCACGACACCTCGCCGATCGACCTTGTCACCCGGCGCTACGTTCACGTCGCGATTCTCAAGCCATACAACACCTGCGCCCAGATCTGCGTCTACTGCCAGCGCAACTGGGAGATCGACCGTCCGATGGCGCCCCGTGCCCTGGCATCGGAAAGCCAGATCGACGCCGCGGTCGAGTGGTTCCGCGACCACCCGGCGATCTTCGACGTGCTCATAACAGGCGGCGACCCGCTCGTCACCAGCGACAGCTTCCTCGACCGCCTTCTCCGCCGCCTGGCCGACATCAGCCACGTCGAGCGCATCCGCATCGGCTCCAGGGTCCCGGTCACGGTTCCCCAGCGGATAACGCCGCGACTGGTCGAAACCATCGCCCGCTACCACGAGCCCGGCCGGCGCGAGGTCTGCCTCGTCACCCACATCCAGCACGTCTACGAAGTCACCTGGGACACGGTCCGCGCCATCCAGGCGTTCCGGCAGAAGGGGATGGCTGTCTACAACCAGATGGTCTTTACCCGCGAGAACAGCCGGCGATTTGAGGCCGTCGCGCTCAGGCGCCTGCTGCGCCGCGTCGGAGTCGATTCCTACTACACTTTCAATACCAAGGGCAAGGACGAAACGATCGACTTCCGCGTGCCCATCGCCCGGCTGCGCCAGGAACAGAAGGAAGGAGCCCGGATCATGCCTGGCCTGGTCCGGACCGATGAGGCGGTGTTCAACGTGCCGGGCCTGGGCAAAAACTACCTGCGCGGCATCCAGCATCACATGGTCATCATGGTCCTGCCCGACGGCCGGCGGGTATACGAATTCCATCCCTGGGAAAAGCGCATCCGGCTTGCCCCAACCCATATCGAGACTGACGTCAGCATCTGGGACTACCTGGAATGGCTCAAGTCGCAAGGAGAGGAACTGAAGGAGTACCGCAGCATCTGGTACTACTATTGAGCTCTTGACGAAAGGGCAGGCGGGGCCGTACGGCCCCGCCTGTTAGTGCAAGTTGGTGGTTCAGTCCTTCTTAAGCTCGTCGATCTGCTTGCGCAGTTCCTTGAGCTCCTGTTCCAGTTCCTCTTTCAACTCCTCGAGCTCTTCCTTGAGGTAGTGGAGTTCGTCCTCCTTGAGCAGCTGAACATGGACCTTCTTCTCGACGTCCGGCCCGATTCGCTTCAGCGCCTTGGTGGCGACCCGAACCGCCTCGCCCGGTATTCCGGTCCAGTCGTACTCACCGACCAGAGCCGGGCCTGGAGCCTGCTCTGCAAGCATGACTCCGATCCGCCTGGCCTTGCACCTTCGGTGAACAAGGGCATTCACCTTCTTGCCCGGCCGCTTGCGAACAACGTGCCGAAGGCGTGACCCGTCCTCGATCTTCTCGCCGTCGACCTCGATGATGACGTCGCCTTTCTCGAACCCGGCTTCCTTGGCCGGCGACTCGTCGACCACGTCGGTGACAAGCACCCCGTGGTCGACGTTAAGCGCGATCGTCATCGGCTCGCTCAGGTCCGAGGCATAGACTCCGAGCCAGCCCCGCTTCTCCACGTGCTGCTCCTTCTCCGAGCCCGCTTCCTCCTCAGCGGCGAAAGCCAGAGTGCAGGCAAGCAGAGAGGCCAGCATCAGTACGGTGTGTTTCTTCATACCCGGCTACCTCCTGTCTCCGGCGCTGTCCGGCCGCACACCGGGCACGGACTCGGATCCGAACAGGACCTCGGAATCCGGCCCGATGATGAAGTCGGCCCACGCGCCGGTGAATTGGATCGAAGGCCCGCCCCTTCCGGACTGGCCGCTGATCCAGCGTTTCGAACCTTCCTCGCACACTCGGACCGGCAGCCCGGTCCGGATGATTCCTTCGATCGTCCGTCCGCCGATGCGGAACGGCACCAGTCTTGCCACGTTCAGGTGGACCTGGCCGAGCTGGGCCTGGACGTCCAGTTCGGTCAGCCCGGTATCCTCGACCCAGGCGTCGACGTCGCCGAAGCGATTGGCGATCACCAACTGGCCGCGGCCTCCCCGGGTGATGACGTTGCCGAACACGTTGCCCATGTAGACTTCACCGTCGAGATTGGTGCCTTTGACATTGCCGTAGCTGTTGTCGACCTGGACCAGCTCGCTGGCCTCGTCGAGGAACACGCTGCCGTAGCTGTTGTTGACCTTGAGCAGGCCGGTCGTAGCCGTCGCATGCACGTCACCGTACCTGCTCGTCACGTCGCAGTCGCGGCAGGCGTCTAGCCCGACGTTGCCGAACCTGTTCTCCACCCGGCAGCCGCCGTCCAGCCCGACAACCTTGACGTCGCCGAACGAGTTGACCGCAACCAGTGCCGCGCTCCGGGGAACCGACAGGTCGAGGTCCACTTCGTAGCTCAATTCGGCCGACGGCTCGGGCAGGTCAGGGTACAGCACCGACACAAACACCGTTTCGGACCATGCCGCCAGGCTCAGTTCGATGTCCTGCACGAAACGGTCGACATGCCGGCGGTCGGTGCCGTCGACCCGGGCAACCGCATCCACCCTGAAGCTGTCGGTCTCGCCGCCGGCAACATCCACCCTGCCGTAGCGGTGCATGATGCTGACGACCCTGCCTTCGCCTGCCGGAATCGCTTCGCGCAGCTCACGGACCGAGGGCAGAGCGACGGCGACCGTCGCAGCCAGCAGCGTGACGGCGAGCGAGCGCATCAATGCCCCCCGGAAGCCAGCTGGTCCAGCGCCGTCATCCGGCTCTCGTGGGCATTCAGGTACGCAAGCCTGACCCTCGGGTTGCGCGGGTTCTCGGCCATCGCGGCTCGGCACTCGCGCAAAGCCTCTTCGATCCCGCGCAGGTACTCGTCGTACTCGAGTGCCAGGGCAACAGCCGCTTCTTCACCGGTGGTCGGCTCTTCGATCGCCACCGCCCTGATTCGCGGCTTCTTCTCCGGCTGACCGCCGACCAGGACCACAACCAGGACCGCGGCCGCTGCCGCCGCCGGTACGCCGGCCCAGAGCCAAGCTAGCCTGGGTCGGCGCCGCTGCTGTATCCGTCGCTGGATCTCGAACCATGTCGCGGGCGCTGGGTCGAGCTGTTCGAGACTCGCGGCCGCTTCCCGGATTGCGGCAAGCTGGTCCAGGATCTGCCGGCACCTGTTGCAGGTGTCGACATGACCCCGGACTTCTTCGGCCTGCCCGGGTTCGAGGTCGTTGTCGAGCAGGGCGCTAAGTTGTTCTACATCACGATGGTGTTCTGTCATTGCACCTCCCGGAGACCGTGTCTCCGTGTCTAACGCCAGTGCCAGTCCTCAACATAAGGACCCAGTTTCTGCCTGAGCTGGGCACGCGCCCGGTGCAGCTGCGATTTGCTCGCACCCTCGGTGATGCCCAGCACGCCTGCTATCTCGGAATGCTTCAATCCCTGGATGTCATGGAGCACGAACACCCGCCGGTATCCTTCGGGAAGGGTCGCGACCGTACCCTCAATCAGCTTCATCAGCTTCGATGAACCGGACTGCGGCTCCGGGCACTGGTCGATCGGAACCGCCTGCCGGCGCTTGTTCCTCCTGAGGAAGTCAAGACAGGTGTTCATGGCTATTCGGTATATCCAGGTCGAGACCGCGGAATCGCCGCGGAAACCCTTAATCTTCTTGTAGACCTTGACAAAGACGTCCTGGGTTATGTCTTCGGCATCGGCCCGGTTTCCGACCATCCGGTAGGCGGTCGAGTACACCTTCCCCCGGTGGTCTAGGTACAGCCGTTCGAAGTCGAAGCTCACGCCTGCCCGGGCCTTGGTGTACGTCTCAGTCAGCGTAATCGCCTCACTCACATGCTCTTCTGGAGGATTAGACGAGTCGGGATGGCGATGGTTGTCAGCCGGTTCTCTCTTGCCTTTCGTTGACATTGCGTGCCACTGCAGGATACTATTGGTGTAGCAGTGTTCAAGGCTCAACCAAGGAAAATGGAGGTCTGATGTATTGGCTGGTGTCTGTCGTCGTCATGGTGGCCGTGTCCCTGGGGCTGGCAGCCCCGGGCGGTTCACGTCCTGTCATAACTGATTCAGAAGGTGTGAGTTACATTGCCGGGCAGCTGATTGTCGAGCTCACCCCCGACATGCGGGGCAGAATAGCAGTCAGCGAGTCCGATGGTATCGCGTTGTTCGGTGTGCCTGAACTCGACGAACTCAGCCGGCGCTGGCGCGTTGACGACATCAGCCCGCTCTTTCGTCACCCCAGCCCAGACCAGGCCGCAATCGAACTGGGCTGCGACCTGCAGTTCACTGTCCAGTTTGACCAAGAACAGGACATAACCCCGGTCGCTGAGTCGTACGAAACGCTGAGTTGCGTGGACTACGTCTGCCCCAATGCCTGGCTGCCGTACTGCGAGGAGCCCGACGACCAGCGGTACACGAACCAATGGCACTTGGCCACTATCGGCGCCCCGTTTGCCTGGGACATCGCCAAAGGTGATACCTCGGTCCTGATCGCGGTGCTCGACGACGCCTGCGAATGGCATCACCCTGACATCGAGCCCAACCTCTGGATCAACCATCCTGAGGACATCAACCACAACCAGCGCTTCGATACCCTGCCCCCGCCTGACGGCGATCTGGACGGCGCGGACCAGGACCTGAACGGCTATATCGATGATGTCATCGGCTGGAACTTCACCGAAGGAACCCCTGACCCCAAGCCACCCAGCCCGGTCTATGACCACGGCACTCACTGCTGGGGAATCGCCAACGCTGCCACGAACAACGGAATCGGCGTCGCCGGCGTGCCCTGGAACTGCCGAAGCTACGGATTCCGCTGCGGCGACGAAAGAGGCATCAACATCAGCGCCGCGATGGCTGCCATCTACAAGATCGTCAACGAAGGCGCCTGGGCGGTCTCGATGAGCTTCGGCAACTACCAATTCTACCAGCCGATGGCTGACGCCTGCTCCTACGCTTGGCAGAAGGGGCTGGTCCTGGTCGGCGGTGCGGGCAACGACGGAACCAACCGAATATTCTACCCGGCGAACTACGAGCACGTCATCTCTGTGGCCGCTTCGGACCGGAGCGACGTGCACACCTGGTGGTCCAACTACGGCGACTGGATCGAAATCACTGCGCCGGGCGAAGGCATCCTGTCCACGGTCACCAACCACGGCTACGCATACATGGAAGGGACCTCGATGGCCACGCCCTTGGTTGCCGGTGCCCTTGCCTGGATCAAGTCCGCCTGGCCCGAGTACAGCAATGCCAAGGCCTGCAGCGTGTTGTACGCTGCCTGCGAGCCGATGGATGACGAGTACTATCGCAACGGCTGGCTCGGCGCCGGACGGGTCAGCATCGGCAACATCGTCCTTCCGCTGTACTACACCGACCTCAAGCTGACCGGCTGGGATTTTGACGATGCTTCGGGCAACAACAACGGCCGGCCTGACCCGGGTGAGACGGTCGACCTGATTCTGACCTATTCCAACACCGAAGGCTGGCGCGACGCCTCCGGTGTCTCCGCCACCTTGGGCTGCAGCAACTCCTGGGTCACCATTGAGCAGGACACCGCGGTCTTTCCCGACATTCCGGCCGGCAGCAGCGGCGACTGCTCTGCCAATCCCTTTGTCATCACTGTCAGCGACAGCGCCCCGCCCCAGATGATCGAGTTCTCAATCACCGTGCACTCTGACCCGAACCCGGCCTGGCCTGACACCACTCTCTCGACCGTCTCGGGCGAGCCGCGGGTGCTTTTGGTGGACGACGACCTGGGTGCGGACTATGAGAAGTGGTACGAGGCGGCGCTGGACTCCAACGGCGTGCTCTACGACGGCTACGACGTGAATGCCGGCGGTGCTCCTTCGGAAGACACCCTGTCCCACTACCCGGTGGTCATCTGGTACACGGGCAACGACTCGACGACGACTCTGACCGGTGAGGAGCAGACTGCGCTGACCGGCTATCTTGACGCCGGCGGCAAGCTGATGATTTCGGGCCAGAACATCGCCCAGGACATTGCGCCCGCCGGTTTCCTGTCCGACTACCTGCGTGCCGAGCTGGTCGACACGTCGACCGGCCAGGTCTTCATGGTAGGCTATGATGGCGACCCGATCACGCATTCCCGTGGCGACACGATGGTGGCCGGTGGTGGTGGTGGTCAGAACAACGGCCGGTCTCTGGACGGGGTCAGGCCGGTCAACGGCGGGATCGGCTGTGCCTACTACAAGGAGTATGCCGACAGCACGGTGCAGGCGATAGTGCGGTACTCTGGAGCCTACAAGCTGGTGTACTTTGCCGTGCCGTTCGAGGCGATTGCGCACTCTTCGCGCTACACGCAGAAGTGGACGCTGATGGAGCGTGTGCTCAGGTACTTTGGCGAGCAGGTGCCCGGGGTATCCGAGTCACCGCCAGTGGTCCGGGGCCGTGGTCCCGAGATACTCAGCGTCAGTCCGAACCCGTTCAGCCGGACGGCCCGGGCAAGCTTCACGGCACCGGCGAGCGGTCGTGTCGTCCTGACGACGTACTCGATGGACGGGCGGGTGGTGGACGAGCAGGTGCAGCGCGTGGTGCTGGGGCAGCGGGTGTCGTTCGACCTGGACGGAGCCAGGCTGGCCAACGGCGTGTACCTGGTGCGGCTTTCGACCCCTGCGGGCGTGTATGCCCGGAAGACCGCTGTGCTGAAGTAGCACAAGGTCAGGACAATCCCGAGGGGCGGCGCAAACCGCCCCTCGCACGTCAGAGAAGCACGGGAAACTCTAGCGACCGGCGGCCAGCCGCTCTGCGAGGAATTCGGGAAGACCGGCGCCGCGAATCTTGTCCTGCGCTCTGACCACGTCGTACTCGAGCCGGTAGGTGGACATGACGCGGGCCTTGGTGTCGTACGTCGCGCAGCACGCGCGAGGGTCGCCATCCCTTGGTTGCCCTACGCTTCCGACATTGACCAGGTACTTCGTGTCCGGGCGGACCTCGAACCGCCTGTTGCGGAGCAGCCGCGCCGGGCTGTGGCCCTTCTTCTCGACCACGAACGGGTAGTGGCTGTGTCCCACCAGACATGCGTTTGAGGAGAAATACCTCATCTCGGCCTCGGCATCGCGCAACATGAACACGTATTCCCACTGCCTTGGTGCCGAAGGAGACGAGTGGACCATGTAGAACGGGTCGAGCTCCTCGGTCAGAGCGAGAGAATCCAGATACGATACTTCGTTCTCGGACAGCTGCTCAATCGTCCAGCCAAGTGAAGTCCGGGCCGCCGAGTTGAACTCGCCGGGCGACACTCGACCGATCGCCCCCCAGTCGTGGTTGCCGGCGACGACCGGACCTCGGAGCTGGGCAACCCGTTCAATACAGGGGCAGGGATCAGCTCCGTATCCCACGATGTCACCGCAGCACAGGTAGGAACCGACGCCCTCCTTCTCCAGGAAACCCAGCACCGCCTCGAGCGCCTCCAGGTTGCCGTGAACGTCGGAGAAGATGCCGAGCTTCACGCCGACACCTCATGTTGGGGCAGTTCCTTGCAGACGCTGTCCAGAACGCCGTTCACGAATCTGCCCGAGTCGTCGTCGCCGAACTTCTTGGCGATGTCCACAGCTTCGTTGATCGACACCTTCCATGGGACGTCATCGAAATACAGGATCTCGGCACAGGCAATACGCAGGACTGCACGGTCGAGCATCCTCAGCCGGTCCAGCCGCCAGCGTTTGATATGGCTCTTGAGAACCCGGTCTATTTCCTCCCCGTTGTCGATTGCGGTCTGCGTTACGCGTCTGAGGTAGTTCTCGGCTTCTTCGGAGGGGTTCCTTCGATTGAGTATCTCTTCGATGACATCATCTGGCTCGTCATTGACGAGCTCGAGACGGTACAGGGTCTCAAGCGCAGCCTCACGCGCCAACCGGCGTTGGGTCATCCCTGGTTGATGCCCTCCTGCAGGTTGACCATCTCGATGGCCGCCAGGGCGGCGCTCCAACCCTTGTTCCCGGACTTGCTGCCCGATCGCTCGAGCGCCTGGTCAAGGGTATCGGCCGTGATGACCCCGAACGTCACGGGTATACCGGTCTCGAAGTAGACCTTCGCCAAGCCCTTGGCGACCTCGGCATTGATGTACTCGGCATGAGGAGTGTCTCCTCTGATTACGGCACCAAGGGCAACCAGACCGTCGTACTTCGAGGTCGCCGCCAGCTTCCGTGCAATAGCCGGTATCTCGTAGGCTCCTGCTACCCAGTACACGTCCGCCGCCTTGGCGTCGTGTCGTTCCAGACAGTCGAACGCGCCCGCAAGCAGCTGACGGCTGAGGAGCTCGTTGAACCGCGATACGACCAGGGCGAAGGAACGACCGCTGGCATCGAGCTTGCCCTGATACTCCTTCTTATCCATCCGAGCCTCCTTGATCGATCTCACCAAGCAGGTGACCCAGGCGATCACGCTTGGTTATCAGGTACTTGGCATTCCTCTTGTTTGCCTTGACTACTATCGGTACTCTCTCCACGATTTCGAGGCCGAACCCCCTGAGTCCGACGATCTTGCGTGGGTTGTTGGTCAACAGCCGTATGCTCGACAGCCCGAGGTCGGACAGTATCTGTGCGCCGATGCCGTAGTCTCTCAGGTCGGCTCCGAAACCCAGCTTCAGGTTCGCATCGACGGTGTCGAGTCCTGTGTCCTGCAGCGCGTATGCCCGAAGCTTGTTGGTTATCCCGATTCCTCGGCCCTCCTGGCGCATGTAGAGCACCACCCCCCTGCCTTCTTCGGCAATCATCCGCATCGCCTTCGCCAGTTGCTCGCCGCAGTCGCAACGCAGGGAGTGCAGCACGTCACCGGTCAGGCACTGGGAATGCACCCGGACCAGCACGCGCTTCTTCCCCCGCACCCGCCCTTTGACCAGCGCGATGTGGGCATATGGCTCGACGACATCCTCGTAGACGATTGCCCTGAACTCCCCGTATCTGGTCGGCAGGCTGGCCTCGGTCACCCGCGTGACCAGATGCTCCCTGAGCTTGCGCCAGGCGATCAGATCCTTGATAGTCATGATCTTGAGCCCGTGTCGCCTGGCGAATCTCCGGAGTGCCGGCATCCGGGCCATCTGGCCGTCTTCCTTGATGATTTCGCACAGCACGCCCACCGGCCTGAGACCGGCAAGTCGGGCGAGGTCCACCGACGCTTCGGTGTGCCCGGCACGGACCAGCACTCCGCCGTTCTGAGCCACGATCGGGAAGACGTGACCAGGACGGCCGAGGTCCTCGGGCCGCGTCGCGGGGTCGGCAATCGCCTTCACCGTGACTGCGCGGTCGTGGGCCGAAATCCCGGTGGTCGTGCCTTTCACGGCGTCCACTGACACCGTGAAGGCGGTGCCGTGCAGGGCCGTGTTGGCCGGAGTCTGTGCAGGCAGCTGCAGCTCCTGCGCTCGTTCGGCGGTAATTAGGGTACAGATCAGTCCGCGCCCGAACCGGGACATGAAGTTTATCTTGGCCGCGGTTACCCTCTCAGCGGCGAATATCAGGTCACCCTCGTTTTCGCGGGCCTCGTCGTCGACAACGATGATCATCCGGCCGTGCTTGATGTCCTTGATGGCCTCGTCAACATTTGCGAAAGCGCTGCCCTGCTCGTGGGCGGTGGCACCCGCCTTCCTCGCCTTCGTTGTCCTGGCTGTCACCGATTCGCCTTCATGCAACGGGTCTGACAGACGCGGACTCCCGGCACATGCTCTGTCGGCCGCCGGAATCCGCACCGACCTTCCTACAGACTCCAGTCCCGAGATGCCTCAGGCTCGTTATGGGATCTCCGGAACTCGTCCTGGTCGCCACGGTCCTAGTCTTCACTTGAGCGGTCGGTCAGGCCAGCCGGATCAGTACCAGGGACCCTGATCTCGAGCATCCCGATTGGCGGAATCTCGAGCAGGGTCGACAAGTACACGTGACCGAATGTATCCGGAAGCCCGACGTCGGACCGTAATTCCGGTTGTGCCGCAACGCTTGGCCGGGTTCGGACCAACGTCTTGAGCTCAATGCCATGTGTCACGAAAATCAGGTTACCGAGCCGTATCGCATCAGTCAAGGAACGCGCGGAGTGTCCGGTCCTGCTGCCCGGCAACCGATTGTCAATCAGTGACTTAGGCCGGAACCCCCACACGCGGGCCGTATTCCCTGCACAGCTACCGTAGGACAAGAACACCGCCGTCTTCTGCAGCGTGGACCAACTCCATCGGCAACATCCGGTACAGCTCGTCCGCCTGGTAGAGGTAGGGACGTCCTGCCCCGACGAACCAGACCAGATACTCACCACGTTTGAGTTCTCCGGTTCTGTACATCGCCTCCGGGTTCTGAGTCTTGCGCGGACTCATTCTGGCTTCCCTGTCGAGCAAGAGGTACACTGCGGCAGGGTCATTGCTGATGACAGGACCGTCCAGCCGATTCTGGACCAGCCAGGCCAGCAGAGGTGATTCCTGCCATTCGGGGTGAGTGTACACTCCGATGCCCCTGGTGTGCCACATCCTGGAAAGCCGGACCGATCTTTGCAGCGGGTGAATCAACGACAGACCCGCAATGACGGCAGCAGCTGCATGGCCGACAGAGGGATGCCTGAACCTCTGACCCAGCCACTGTCCAGCCGACTCAAGCCCGCAGAGCACCAGGATGATCGTGGGTACGTATACCGGAGCTAACAGGCGAGGAGAGACTTCGTCGAAGGCCACGATCGATGATGCTGCCGCCAGGGTCAGCACGAACACGAA
>CP070680.1:1232204-1242323 GCA_020352555.1 Caldifarciminota bacterium
CCCCGCCCTGGGCTGCGCAGAGGGCTAGCGCCCGGTCTTGCGACCGAGCGCCGGCCGGTTTCCACCGGCCTTGGGTCCTCGCGGCATTGCCGTGCGCGCCCCCGCCCTGGGCTGCGCGAAGAGCCAGCGCCCGGTCTGTACGACCACGGGTGTCAGGCACGCGCGCCGAGTAGCCCGAACCGTCTTGCTGACTGCCAGGAGAGGTGGCCGAGTGGTCGAAGGCGACCGCTTGCTAAGCGGTTATGCGGGTAATACCGTATCATGGGTTCGAATCCCATCCTCTCCGTTCACAGGTCCATGCTGAATCCGGCTGTTTCGTCGAGTGCATCCCGACCAGTAAGGGTGCGTGTCGCGCCTTCGCCGACCGGGGCTATGCATCTCGGACTGGCGCGCACCGCTCTGTACAACTGGCTGTTTGCCCGGCATCACCAGGGTACGTTCGTGTTGCGGATAGACGACACCGACGTGGAGCGCAATCTCGATGAGGCGCTGGCGCCCATCCTCCGGGGGTTCTGCTGGCTGGGAATCGACTGGGACGAGGGCCCTCAGACGGACGGGCCTCACGCACCTTACTACCAGTCACGGCGTACCGCGAGGTACCGCGAAGTCGTCGGCCAGCTCCTGGAGTCCGGCGCAGCCTATCTGGACTACGCGACCGCTGCCGAGACAAGTGCGGAGCGTGAGGCGGCGATTGCTATGAAGCGCTCGACCCGATACAGCCGCAGGTGGATGGCCGATACACCGGAGAAGAGGGCGCGGTTCGAGGCTGAGGGACGCCAGGCCGTGGTCAGATTGAAGATGCCGAGCCAAGCCAGCCTCGCGGTCGACGACCTGGTCCGCGGCAAGGTCGAGTTCGACTGGGCGCTCGAGCAAGACCATGTGATCCAGCGTGCTGATGGGTCCTGCCTGTACCATTTGGCAAGCGCGGTTGATGACCACGACTTCGAGATTTCCCACGTCATCAGGGCAGAGGAGCATCTCTCCAATACCGCCCGCCAGGTGTTCATATTCCAGGCGATGCGGTGGGAGGTTCCGCAGTTCGCCCACCTCCCGCTGGTGGCCGAGCCCGGGAGCAAGAACAAGCTCAGCAAGCGGAAGCTGGCCCAGTACCTGCGCAACAAGGACTTCGCAGACCTTGTCGCACGCGGCCGGAAGCTGGCAGAGAGCTCGGGACCGGAAATCGGTCCGGATGCCCTGAACCCGGTGTCGGTGGAGTTCTACGAACGGGTCGGCTTCCTGCCCGATGCCGTGGTCAACTACCTGGCGCTGCTCGGGTGGGCACTGGATGACAGGACCGAGGAGTTCACACGCGAACAGCTCATCGAGGCCTTTTCGCTCGACAAGGTGAACAAGTCGCCGTCCAGCTATGACCCGGCCAAGCTGATGGCGTTCCAGACCCGGCAGATGCTGGCCCTGCCGGTGGAACGGCGCGCCGAGCTGGCGATGCCGTTTCTGGTCCGGGCCGGAGTAGTTGCAGAGCCGGAATCACCAGAAGCGCGAGGCAGGGTCGAAAGGATAGTCGGTGCGGCCGGAGACCGGATCAAGGTCGCGGCGGACATACTGGACTACACGGACTTCTTCACAGAAGATGAGGGGCTCGCCTATGACGAGAAGGCGTTCAGGAAACGTGTATGCAAGCCCGGGGCTGTCGGGCTGCTTCGAAGGCTGCGCGAGGAATTCGCCGGTGTCCGGGAATTCGAGCCCGGCCTGCTTGAGCAGGCCGTGCGAGCGTTCGTGGACCGTGAGGGCGTCAGGATCGGTGACATCATCCACGCCCTCAGGGTGGCAGTGACCGGCAAGGCGGTCGGCTTCGGGATGTACGACACCCTCGCGATCCTGGGCCGTGAGAGCACCGTGAATCGGATTGACCGCGCGGTCGCCCGGGCCGAGCAGACGAAGGACTAGGCAGGCAGGACATGCCGAACGTCAAGGACGCTTCAGCCGGCAAGCCCAGGCCGCGCAACTTCATCGAAGCAGCAATCGAAGAGGACCTGAGCACAGGGCGGTTCGACGGCGTTCACACGAGGTTCCCGCCCGAGCCCAACGGCTACCTTCATATCGGGCATGCCAAGGCCTTCTTGATAGACTTCGAGACAGCCGAGAAGTACGGAGGGAAGTACAACCTAAGGTTCGATGACACGAACCCGATCGCTGAAGAGGAGGAGTTCGTCGATTCGATCCAGGCGGACATCAGGTGGCTGGGATATGACTGGGAGGACCGGCTGTTCTTCGCGTCGGACTACTTCGAGCAGCTGCACGAATGGGCGGTCAAGCTCATCAAGGACGGCAAGGCGTACGTCTGTGACCTGAGCGCGGACCAGGTGCGGGAGTTTCGCGGGACCCTGACCGAGTCTGGAACAGAGAGTCCGTACCGGAACCGCCCGGTCGAGGAGAACCTCGAGCTGTTCGAGCGGATGAGGAAAGGTGAGTTTTCGGACGGGGCGAAGACTCTGCGGGCAAAGATCGACATGGCGCACCCGAACATGAACATGCGCGACCCGGTAATGTACCGGATACTGCACGCCAGCCATCATCGCACCGGGGACAAGTGGTGCGTCTATCCGACCTATGACTGGACTCACGGGCAGTCCGACTCGATCGAAAGGGTTACGCATTCGCTGTGCTCGATCGAGTTCGAAGACCACCGGCCGCTCTACGAATGGTACATCAGTCAACTCGGCATCTTCCCGTCCCGCCAGATCGAGTTCGCCCGTTTCAACGTCTCCTACACCGTGCTTTCCAAGCGCAGACTCAAGGAACTGGTCCAGGCAGGTCATGTGAAAGGCTGGGATGACCCACGCATGCCCACCCTTTCCGGGATGCGTCGCCGGGGCTACACGCCGGAGGCGGTGCGGGACTTCCTGGGGCGGACCGGGGTTTCGAAGTCGATGAGCGTCGCAGATTTCAGCCTGCTGGAGCACTGCTTGCGCGATGACCTGAACCGGCGTGCCGCCCGGGTCATGGCGGTGCTCAGACCTCTCAAGCTCGTCATCGACAACTACCCGGAGGACAAGACCGAGGAGCTTGAGGCGGTCAACAACCCAGAGGACAAGTCGGCCGGGACCCGCAAGCTGCCTTTCTCACGCGAGCTGTACATCGAGCAGGACGATTTCCGGGAGGACCCGCCGGCCAAGTTCTTCAGGCTGGCGCCCGGCAGGGAAGTGAGGTTGAAACACGCCTACTTCATCCGCTGCGAGAGCTTGGTCCGAGACGAGGAGAACGGCGAGGTAACCGAGTTGCACTGCAGCTATGATCCGGATACCCGGGGCGGGGAAGCGCCTGACGGCCGCAAGGTCAAGGGCACGCTGCACTGGCTATCGGCTCCCCATGCGGTGAGGGCCGAGGTCCGGCTGTACGACCATCTCTTCCTGAAACCGGACCCTGACGACGTCGAGGAAGGCAAAGACTGGACCGCCAACCTCAACCCGAATTCGCTCGAGGTGCTGACCGATTGTCTGGTCGAACCCGGGCTGGCAGGTGCCGCACCAGGTTCGAGATACCAGTTTCTGCGCCGCGGGTACTTCTGCGTGGACCCGGATTCAACCGAAGACAAGCCGGTGTTCAACCGGACGGTCGGGCTGCGGGACAGCTGGGCCAGGATCCAGAAAGGCGGCGAGTCTTGCGGTCAGGTTCAGCGGCCCTAGCCTTTGATGGGCATCACAGACTGGAGGTGACTTTTGGATTTCCTATCAAAGCTCAAGTCTTCCGAAGGGGTGGCTCTGCTCAGTGCGGCCACGGTCACGGTCGGGGAGGAGGCCGACGGCAAACGGCCCTTTGCCTTCCGAAAGATGGAGCTGGACCGGATGGTCCGGGGCACCGACCACGTCCTGTTCGGAGTCCACTACTACACGCACGTGCTGGCCCGGTATCCGAGATACGACAGTGACCTGGACAAGCACGGCATGCTGCTCAGGCAGTACGTCCACGGCATCGTGGAGCAGGGCATCTGGCCGGGGTCGGACCTGATCAGGTACGCCGGACTGTCGGACAGGATGCTGCTGCTCGGTCCGGACCAGGAACTCGAAGGTCGCGGCATCCGCGCGGTCGTCATCCGCACGCTGATGGCCGAGGACCTCGACATGGCGCTTGAGGTCCCGGAAGGCGTTGACCCGCCGGAGCTGAACTTGTCGGTCGTGGCGGTGCTTCAGGCCCTGACCAACATGATCGGCGAGTCCGAGATCGAGCTGCTGGACAAGTCGATGCGCTACATCCACATGTACGTCGGTGAGGGTGCTGACTACGCCAGCCTGGCAGCGGCCCAGAACCTGGCAAACCGGGCGTTCCGCGAGGCCGGCGGAGAGGCCATCTAGCCGGTCCCGCAAGATGAAGGGGCGGGTACTCAGACCCGCCCCTTGTGCTATCGGGAGTCGCTCAGGCTGGCTGCTGGTTCTCGAGCCGGGCCTGCTTCCTGAGCCTGCGCTTCTCGGCACCCTTTTCGAAAGAGGTGTAGAGCACGGGTATGAAGATGAGGGTGAGAAAGGTCGAGACGATCATCCCGCCGATCACCGCCCGGCCGAGCGGAGACCAGAACTCCGACCCTTCGCCGATCTGCAGGGCGAGCGGCAGCAGCCCGAAGATGGTCGTGAAGGCGGTCATCAGGATCGGCCGCATGCGTACCCGGCCGCCTTCCTTGACCGCGTCTTCGAGCGCCAGGCCTTCTTTGCGGCGCAACTGGTTGACGTAGTCGACGTAGACTATGCCGTTGTTGACGACGATGCCGACGAGCACCAGGACCCCGATGCCGGAAACGACCGACAACGTGGTCCCGGTCACCAGCAGGGCCCAGAGCACGCCGATCAGGGCGAACGGGATGGTGAAGATGATGATGAACGGGTCGCGGAACGACTCGAACTGGGATGCCATGACCATGAACACCAGCAGCACGGCGATGAGGACCGCGAAACCGAGGTCTCGGAATGACTCCATCATCTCCTCGAACGCGCCGGTGATCCGGATGCTGAACCCGGGCGGTGGCGCAATCCCGGAGATCGCCCGTTGGGCGATCGCGCCGATGCGGCCGGCCGCCTGGCCGACGACATTCGCTTCGACAGTGACAATCCGCTCGGTGTTCTTGTGCTCGATTGCCAGCGGGCTGGTGCCCGGCCGGTCGGTGACCAGATTCCTGAGCAGGACCGGACCCATCGGGCCGTTGATCGCGGTGCAGAGCACGTCGCAGAGCTCGTCCCGCTGTTCCCTTTTCAGTCGGAGCACGATGTCGTACTCCTTGCCGCCGAGCCGATACTGGGTGGCGACGTTGCCGTCGAGCTGGGTGCGCAGTGCGCTGCCGACCTGGTACGGGGTCAGGCCGTAGAGCGCTGCTTTCTCACGGTCGACCAGCAGCTGGATTTCGGGGTCGCCTTCCTTGCGGCTGGCCTCGACGTCTACCACGCCGGGCAGGGTCTCGATGGTGGCGATGACCATCGAGGTGAGCGAGTCGGCGATCTTCAGGTCGTGGCCAACTATCTCGACCTGGAGCCCGGCGCCGCCGCCCATCATCGCGGCCGGGCCGTGCTCGGCGCCGACCCGGACCTTCATGCCGGGGATGGTGCTGGCGAACTCCCTGACGTCTTTCTCGATCTCGGTCGTCGAGTACTTCGACCCTTCGTTCAGAACCAGGTCTATTTCGCCGCTGTTGGTCCCGGCTCCGCCGAAGATGGCTGCGAATATGTTGGACCCGCTGCCCACCTGGACCAGCACCGCCTTGAGTTCAGGTCCCCACTTCTCCACGACGTACTCCTCGATCTTGACGACCGAGGCGTCGGTCTTCTCGAGGCTGGTACCGGTCGGCATCTCGGCGTAGATCTCGGAGAAGCTGGTGAACTGCCTGGGCATGAACTCGGTTCCGATCAGCGGTATGAGTCCGAGGCTCAGGACGAGCACCAGGGTGGTGAGGATGATGACCAGCTTGCGGTGGCCGATGCCCCAGCCGACGAGCCGCGAATAGGTTGCTTCGACGCGCTTGAAACTGCGCTCGGACCAGGCGCGGAACCCGCGCTGCCGGGCGCCGGGTGGCTTCATCTTGAGAAAGCGCGAGGACAGCATCGGTATCAGGGTCAGGGCGATGCCGAGCGAGGAGATCAGGGCGAAGATGATGGCGAAGGCGAGATCCTTGAAGAACACCCGGAGGATGCCCTTGAGCAGGAGCAGGGGCAGGAACACGGCGATGGTTGTCAGGGTGGAGGCGGTGATGGCCATCGCCACGGTCGAGGTTCCTTCACTCGCGGCTTTGAACGCCTCCTCGCCTCCTTCGCGGCGCCGGAATATGTTCTCGAACACCACCACGCCGTTGTCGACCACCATGCCGACCGCGATGGCCAGTCCGGCCATGGACAGGATGTTGAGCGTGAACCCGGCCAGGAACATCCCGAACAGCGCGAAGAATACCGATGCCGGGATAGCGAACGCCACGAACATCGTGGCCCGGAATCGGCGCAGGAACAAGAACAGCACCATCGAGGCAAGGACGCCGCCGAGGATGAGGTTCATGGCCACGGCGTTGACCGAGTTGCGCACCGGCTCGGCGCTGTCCCAGAACACCTTGAAGTCCACTGCGGTGGGGAGGTCCTTTTCAATCGCCCTGGCTTCCCTGAGCAGTGCGTCGGACACCTGGATGGTGTTGGCGTCAGGCCGGCGCTGGATCCAGATGTAGATCGAGTTCTTGCCGTCCATCCGGACGAGCGCGTCGCGTTCCTCAGGGGCCCAACTCACCCTGGCGACATGGCGGACCAGGACCGGTGAGCCGTCCCGGCGCGCGCCGACCACGGTGTTGCGGATGGCATCGAGCTCGTCGTACTGGCCGATGAGCCGGATCAGGTAGCGCTGTTCGTCGGTCGAGATGTCGCCGATCGGGAAGTTGAGGTTCTGGGCCTTGAGCGCCATGGCGAACGCTTCGGTGGTCACCCCGGAGTTGGCGAACTCGCGCAGGTCGAGATCGATGTGGACCTGCCGCGTCACCTGGCCGCCGACGTTGACCGCAGCCACACCCGGCACGCGCTGGAGCCGCTCTGATATCTCCTCGGCGATGTCGGCCAGCTCGGTTTCGTCGATGTCGCCTGCCATGCCGAGCTGGAGCACCGGCATCATCGACGGGTCGAACTTGAACACGAACGGCTTCTGGACGTCCTCGGGCAGCCCGGTCTGGGCCATGTCGAGCCGGTCGCGGATGTCGGATGCGGCGGCGTCGAGGTTGGTGCCCCAGTCGAACTGCAGCATGATCGCCGAGATGTTCTCGGACGAGGTCGAGGTGATGTCGGTCAGCCCGGTGATGGTGCCGAGACCTTCCTCGAGCGGGTCGGTGACTTCGGACTCGACTTCGAGCGGGCCGGCGCCGGGATAGGGGGTGGCGACGACCACCATCGGGAACGTGACGTCAGGGTAGAAATCGACCTGCATCCGGGTAACGCCGATTATGCCGAACAGGAACAGCGCCAGGACGACCATGCCGGTGGTGACCGGCCGCCGGATGGAGGAGTCTGTCAGTCTCATTGCCGACCGCCTTCCACCGGCCTGACTTCGCCGCCGTCCTCGACGCGCTCCTTGCCGGTGGTGATGACCCTGTCGCCTTCGCTGATACCGGAGATGAGTTCGATAAGCCGGTCACCCCGTAGCCCGATCTCGATGTCGCGGAACCGGGCGATGTTGCCGTCGAGGACGGCGATCTTCATGAACCCGTTGGTGAACAGCGCTGTCTGGGGCAGGGCGAGCACGTCCTTCTTCTGCTCGAGCACCAGCTGGACCCCGCACGCCATGCCGGGGATGAGTTTCTTGCCCGGGTTGTCGACCACGAGCTCGATGGTCGCGGTGCGCGAGGTCTGGTCCAGCACAGGCGCGACTTTGGTCACGGTGCCGGTGAACACGGTGTCCGGGTAAGCGGTGACGCTGACTTCGGCCCTGGCGCCGGTCCTGACAAAGCGCAGGTCCTGGTCGCTGATCGAGGCCTTGACCTTCACCCTTGAGCCGTAGTTGGCGACCGACGCGACCGGCATGCCCTGGGTAATGGTCTGGCCGACGTCGACGAAGACCCTACCGACATAGCCCGAGATCGGGGCCCGGACCGGGCCGGGCTTGTAGTCCATGCCCGGGATGTCGTTGACCACGTAGGCGATGGGGTCGTCCTGGTTGACCCACGAGCCCTCGGGCCTGGCGATGCTGGTCACCCGGCCCATCAGCTTGGACACCGCGGTGGCCTGTTTCTCGCCCTGGACCGAGCCGATCAGCCCGACGGTGCGGGTCACGGTGCTTCTGGTCACGGTTTCGTAGGCAACGCTCTGGAGGGTGCGTTCTTTCTCTTTGCCTGTCGGGCCGCAGCCGGTCGTGACCGCGACCGCGAGCAGGGCGATTGTGGCGATTGATGCGAGTCTACGCATGCGTTACTCCTGTTCGGCGATTCCCATCGCCTGGCGCAGTCTGGCGCCGGCGATGCGATGGTTGGCGAGCGAACTCAGGTACGACACCCTGCTCTGGGTCAGGGCGAGCTGGGTGTCGAGGTATTCAAGGTTGGTGACAAGACCGTTCTGATACCCGGTCTCGGCCATTTCCAGCGCGTCTTCTGCAAGGCTGACGTTCTGAGACTGGTAGTCGATGTTGCTGTGCTCCTGTGTCAGGGTGTTGTGCAGGGCTTCGACTTCGAGCCTGATACCGTCTTCGGCCATGGCCAGGCCGACTTTGGCCTGCCGTTGCTGCGCCTTGGCCTGTTTGAGCTTGTTCCAGTTGGTGCCGCCGGTAAACAGCGGCATCTGGGCTCCGACCAGCAGGTTCCAGTCCGTGCCCCAGCCGGGCGAGAAGCCGACCGGGTTCTTGTAGTCGTAGTTGAACTGGGCGAAGAGCGAGGGCAGGTTCGCGGTCCGGGCGATGCGCACCCCGAGGTCTGCCATCCTGGTCGCGTCGCGGAGCTGGAGCAGCTCAGGCCGGTTCTCGAGCGCCGACTCGACCGCGTCCTCGAGCCCGATGTCCCAGTCCTCGAACTCGAGGTCTCCTGTAAGCTCGAGCGCTGTCCCGGGCTCCAGGTCCAGGGTGTTGCGCAGCGCGGCCTCGGCCAGGGCAGCTGCGTTTTGCAGTGCCGAAACCTGAGACTCCATGTTCACCAGCCCGACGTTGGCCCGCGCATAATCAAGGCGCTTGGCCAGGCCTTCCTCGTACAAGGTCTTGACCTGGTCGACGTGGCGCTCGAGCTGAGCGTAGGAGTCCTTCATCAGTTCCGCCATCCTTCGGGCCAGCATCGCCTGGTAGAAGCCTTCGACCGCCTGGGTCCTGACCTGTATCCTGGCCAGGCGCAACCCTTCCTTTTCCATGTCGAGCGACAGCCCGGCGATCCGATAGGCGTTGACGAGCTTGCCCCAGGTGAAGAGCACCCATTCGGCGGTGCCCCGGATGGTGAAGTTGTCGGCAGAGCCGAGCTCGAGCTCCATGGTGTCGACGCCCACCGTCATCACTATCGAGTCGGTGAACCCGATTATCTCGCCGGTTTCCGGGTCGTAGACCCGGAGCGGGAACTTGCCGGGGATAGGGGTGACCATCTCAAACTGGTTGACCGTGCCCATCCGGTAGTAGGAACCCGAAGCCGAGAGCTGGGGAAGGAACGAGCCGAAGGCAGCGCCTTTGCCTGCCGAAGCCGCATCGACCCTGGCTTCGGCCTGGGCAATGGCGTGGTTGTTTCTGAGCGCCAGCTCGACCGCCTGGTCGATGTCAAGGGTCAGGGTGCCGGCGCTGAGCGGTTCGAGGGCACCGGCAGCCACGAGCAGCGCGGAACTCAGTCGGATGAATCGTCTCATTTGCTCTCCTGTGCCGTCTTGCCCGAATCTGGCCTGAGCAGGCCGTAGAGCAGAATGTCGAATGCAGCGGCCCTGGGCTCGCGGACACCGAGCTCGTGCCTGGTCGCCGTCACGCTGCTGCGAAATGCCAGGCCGAACATCAGGGCCGCCATAACCGGGTCAACGTCCCGGAACTCGCCGGCCTCGATGCCCTGCTTCACGATCTTGGCCAGGCCTGACATCATCTCATGCATATGGGGCCTCACAGCCTGCTTGAGCCGGTCGTGGGCGCTGGCCTCGATGTGTGCCTCCGGGTTCTCGGTCGAGAGCAGACCGATTGCCCCGGGCCGGGCAAAGACGTACTCGGCCC
>CP070680.1:1242423-1265598 GCA_020352555.1 Caldifarciminota bacterium
AGCAGCCTACCAAACAGCTTGGGAATCTGCTTGGGAAACAACTTGGCAAACAGCTTGGCAAACAACTTGACCAACAGCTTGGGAAGCACCTAGGAAAGCAGTCTGGGAAGCACCTTGGAAAACAGCTTGGCAAGCACCCTGGCACGCAGCTTGGCAGGCATCCAGGCAAGCAACTTGGGAAGCACCCTTGCACGCTGCCTGGAAAGCACTCTGGCAAGCAGTTTGGGAAGCAAATTGGCAGGCAGTTTGGGAAGCAGCCTGGCAAACAGCCTGCCAGACAATCTGGGAGACAGCCCAGGGGACGGCCCAGTCCCCCTAGTTGCTACGTGACTTACACAATTCTGCCCCCTCAAGTGCAACAAATCGGGGGTCAAGAACGAATAGTATATGAGGACAAGAGACATGAACACTGAAACAGCAGTTCTCGCACTTCAGACCCGGCTCATGCTGAGCCGGGCAGAAGCCCTGACCTCAAGCCAGGGACAGGACTGGCTCGGCAACTTCCTGAAGAAGCATGGGTTGAAGCCGATTGTCCAGTCCTGGCTCAACGACGCCGGACTGAGGATGGTGGAGTACTCGATTCTAATGAACTTCGGCAAGATGCTGGAGCGTGTGCTTTTTGCCTATCGCGGCCCAGAGCCGGGCCAGGAGCAGGAGCGAGAGGTCCGGACTCTGAGCGGGGTCTGGGTCAAACGCGGGCTAAGTCACTCGGTTTGAGTTTGTTGCAGGGGATTTCAGAAAGAGGCGAGCTCGAGCACAAGCCACAACCAGGTTGCCGAAATCCGGGACTGAGGAATAGTGACTGCCTGGGAAAGGGGGCACGCGCGGCTTTTCGCCAGCCTTGGACAGATTCGGAACACTAGCCGGCAGCTGAAACAGACTGCTCAAGTCCGACGGCGAAGTACGGTGGAATTCGGACGGGCGTGGCTACTGCGAGGGCAGGGCGGAAGAGAATAGAGACAGGCCGGCGAGAAGGCAGGAGCATCCGTCGATCCCTGTCATTCGTGTTCTGACTTCCACTCCCGCAGCCGGGTGCGGACGTACTGAAACGCCTCAGGATACTGTTTGGGGTCCAGCGCCACAAACATCCTGTATGACCCAGCGGCATCGGGCATTCGGCCGTGGCGCTCTTCGGCCAGCCCCTTGTTGTACCAGGCCAGAGCCTCCTGCGGGTCAAGCTCCACGACCTTCTCGTAGCAGCGGATCGCCTCTTCGAGCCGGCCCATGCTGTCGAGGCTTATGCCTTTGTTGTTCCAGGTCGTTGTGTCCTTCGGGTCGAGCTGCAGTGCCTTGTCGAAGCAGCGGATCGCTTCTTCGTGCCGGCCCAGGCTGCCGAGGCTGTCGCCTTTGCTGACCCAGGCCTTCGGGTCCTCCGGGTCGAGCTCAAGTGCCTTGTCGAAGCAGTTGATCGCTTCCTCGTACTGCTCCTGGCTGTCCAGGCTGCTGCCCTTGCCGATCCAGGCCCTTGCGTACTTCGGGTCGATCTCCAGGGCATGGTCGAAGCAGCGGGCCGCGTCTTCGTACCGTCCGAGACTGTCATAGGAGTTGCCCTTGTTGTACCAGGCCTTGGCGAACATCGGGTCGAGCTCCAGTGCCTTGTCATAGCAGCGGACTGCCTCCTTGTACTGTTCCAGGCTGTCCAGGCTGGCGCCTTTGTTGTACCAGGTCTTCGAGTACCGCGAGTCGAGCTCCAGCGCCTTATCATAGCTGCGGATGGCCTCTTCGTGCCGTTCCATACTGGCGAGGCTGATGCCTTTGCTGCTCCAGGTCGATGTGTCCTCCGGGTCGAGCTCCAGGGCCTTGTCATAGCTGCGGATGGCTTCGTCCGGCCGGCCCAGGCTGTCAAGACAGTTGCCCCTGTTGACCCAGGCCTTCGGGTCCCTCGGACCGAGCTCCAGCGCCCGGTCGAAGCAGCTGACCGCCTCTTCGCACCGGCCCATGCCGCGGAGCCGCATGCCCTTGTTGTACCAGGTCGCTGCGTCCTTGGGCTCGAGCTCCAGCGCCTTGTCAAAGCAGCGGATCGCCTCTTCCTTGCGACCCAGCCGATCGAGGCTGCTGCCCTTGTTGTGCCAGGCCTTTGCGTTCCGCGGGTCGAGGTGCAGCGCCTTGTCAAAGCAGCGAACCGCCTCTTTGTGCCGGCCCAGGCGGGAGAGGCTGCGACCCTTGTTGACCCAGGCCTCTGTGTCGCCCGCGTCGAGTTCCAGCGCCTTGTCAAAGGTGCGGATCGCATCCGCGTACCGGCCCAGGCGGTTGAGAGTGAGACCCTTGTTGTTCCGGGCGGCTGCGTACCGCTCGTCGATTTCCAGCGCCTTGTCGAAACAGTGGATCGCCTCTTCGTGCCGGCCCAGGCGGTAGAGACCGGTGCCTTTGTTGTTCCAGGCCAGCGCGAGCCCTGGGTGGAGCTCGAGCGCCTTGTCATAGCAGCGGATTGCTTCTTCGTGCCGGCCCAGGCTGTCGAGGCAGTTGCCCTTGTTGTACCAGGCATTGGCGTACAGCGGGTCAAGTTCCAGGAACCTGTCGTAGCAGCGGATTGCGTCTTCGTTCCTGCCCAGGCCGCGGAGGCGGATGCCCTTGTTGTACCAGGCCTTTGAATAGGTCGGGTCCAGCTCCAGGGCTTTGTCGTAGCAGCGGATCGCTTCTTCGTGCCGGCCCAGGCTGCCGAGGCTGATACCTTTGTTGTTCCACGTCGCTGCGTTCTCCGGGTCGAGCTCGAGGGCCTTGTCGAAGCAGCGGATGGCCTCTTCGTGCCGTTCCTCGCTGCCGAGCTTGATACCGTTCTTGTTCCATTCCAGAGCTTCTGAGTTTCTCGACTCGGGCGTCGTCATGACTTCGCTCCGTTGATGCCTGAGAAGGGATTCAGGGGCACCTCAATCTGACGCCCGGCGCCGCACCAGAACGACGACCGGCGACCGACTGCAACGGTCCGCTTGACAGCGGCTGACGTCGACGGACAGGATGCCAGTCCGCCCGCCGAACACGACCGCGGGCACACTTCAGATGCGGGGTGAACTTGCTGTCTGCGGCCATCCACCGCAGCACCAGTCGGAACTACGGACATCGTACTGCTCATCGGTATCTTCTCTTTGCGACAACTCCGTCCGGACGTATCCCAATGGTGCCGGAGGTCTCTCTGACACCTGACAGAGACGGACTCGGTTCCGGCAGTTCTTCTTGTTGCTTCCACGCTGCCGGTGCTGACCGCCCTGTTTGAGGCTGTCTCAGGCACCTGGCCGGGCCAAAACCGGTTGCACGGCCTTCTTGCCCAGCCATTAACGATATTAATGATATCGCAGGAAACGCCGGTTGCAATATCGCCGAGAGCCAGCCGCCGTACGGACGTCGCGGGGAGCAGCCAATGACCGTTTGACCGCGAGATCGAGCAGCGGAAGCTCGTGTCTCAAGCGCGTCGGAATGGTCAGGTCGCAGGGGCTGCGTCCCAGACCGAAGCAGAAGTCTGGAAAACACACCGACAGTACTGACGTCTCTTGGGGGCGTTGACGCGCACGGCTGAGGTGTTTGACAGCGCGGTATCGCCTCATAGAATTCTCTTGCTGTTGCGCGTCTTTTCGCCTTCCGGCATGATTCTTTCACACCGACAATGAACCGCCTCAGCGAACGTCGACCGCTGTTTGCCCGCGTCGTGGTTCCCGGGCGCTCTTCACGAGTTCCGCCGTCGCTGCGGTTCGTGGTCCAGGACGGAATCGAAGTCGGCCGCGGGTCGATCTGCTGCGGAGCCGGCTGCGATGTCTGAGGACAAGGTGGTGTCTGGAGGGCAACCGGTGCCGGGAGCTACGCTGGGCCTGGTGGTGACAGTGGTCGCCGTGACCATTGTGCTCGGTTCGGTGTCCATAATATACCCGTTCGGCCGGGACCAGGGGATTCACGCGTTCATCGCCGATTCGATGCTCCAGGGCAAGGCGGTTTACAGGGATGTGTACAACATCAAGCCGCCGATGACCACGGCGGTACACGCGCTGGCGCTGGTGCTGTTCGGCCACTCGATGACCTCGATCAGGCTTCTCGACCTCATCTGGACCGCTGCTACGGCGCTGGTGCTCGCGCTGCTCGCACTGCGGCTGTTCCGGCGGCGGTGGGTGGCGGCGCTTGCCGGGATGCTGTATTCGTTCTTCTACTACCAGTTCGGTTACTGGAACACGTCCCAGACCGACGGCTGGATCGCCCTGCCGGTGGCCGGGGCGATGCTGCTGGTTCTGCAGGCGATGGCGCGGTCAGAAGCCCGGGCGCCACAGACTGGTTCTGGGCCGGGATGGCGCTGGTTCGGCGCCGGGTTACTGCTCGGCTGCGCGCTGCTGACGAAGTACACGGCCGGGGTCTTTGCCCTGCTGCTGGCAGGCACGCTGCTGGTCGCGTCGAGGCGTTCGCTCGGTCAGGCTGTCAGGGCTCTGGGGCTGGCAGCGGCCGGGTTCGCCGTTCCGGTGGCAGCGGCGTTCGCGCTCATCGCCGGTTCCGGAGCGCTGCCGGCTTTTGTCGAAAGCCAGTTCGGGGTCGTGCCCGGGTACGTCAAGCTGCGTTCAGGGGGCGGAATCGCCGCTTGGCCACGCCTCCTGCTGTTCCTCCAGACGCTGATGCACGTCATGCCGTCGGCAGCCATCGCCGGAGCCGGTGGACTGGCCGCGCTCGTCGCGCTGGCGATCAGGCGCCGCGGCGACTACATGAACCTGACCATCGTGCTTCTGCTGCTGGTCGGCGGCGCGGCATCGACCTTTGCGCAGGGCAAGTTCTTCATGTATCACTATCTGCCGCTGCTGCCGGCGTTGGTCATTGCAGCCAGCGGCGGGGCCGGCGTGCTTGTTCGGCTCAGGCCGCGACTCGTCGGTCTACCCCTGCTCGCGGTACTGACCGGTGCTGTCGCCGCGGTATTGAGTGTGGAAACGAGCTACCCGAGGCGTTTCCACCATCTGGCACGTGTGGCAACCGGCAGGTCCACGGTCAGACAGTATTGGATGAGCGGACATGAGAAGCCCGACTTCTGCCTGCGCGACGACATCACGCTGGCCGACTACATCCGTGAGAACACCAAACCCGGTGACCGGGTGTTCCTCTGGGGCTACGAGCCGCTTGTGTACTTCCTGTCCCGGCGTCCGGTTGTGTCGAGGTTCATCTACACCTATCCGCTGGTGGTGGCGTGGGCACCGGCCGCGCTGCGGCAGGAACTGATGGATGAACTCCGACAGGCACCAGCCACGCTGTTCGTGGTCGCACACGGTGACTCGACGCCGCACGTGATGGGTCATGGCCTGGATTCGTACAGGACCCTGCAGCAGTTCACAGAGTTGCGCACCTACGTCGATGAGCACTACGAGCCAGCGGGAGAAGTCGCGCGTTTCAGCCTCTTCCGTCTGAGGACCGGAGAGTGAAGCCCAGCCGGTGCTGACTGCCGGTCCGTTGACTCCGATGTCCGGGCCCAATATACTGTGAACAGCAGGCCGATGCGCTACAGCGTAGTGATACCCGCCTACAACGAGGCCGAGTCAGTAGGGGAGCTGCATCGGGAAGTCAGCGAGGTGATGGCCGGATTCCGGCAGGAATACGAGGTCATCTTTGTCGACGACGGCTCGTTTGACGACACGCCGACCCGCCTTGCCGACCTTGTCCGGGCCGACCCGCACGTGCGCGTAATCAGATTCCGGCGCAACTCCGGCAAGTCGGCGGCCTACACGGTCGGGTTTGAGGCGGCCCGCGGCGAGGTCGTCGTTACGCTGGACGCCGACCTGCAGGACGACCCGGCCGAACTGCCGAAGCTGATCGAGGGCCTCGACCCGCCGGAGCCGGACCCGGGGTCCGGGACTCCGGATTCAGTGCCGGCTGACCTCGTGGTCGGCTGGAAGCAGGGCCGGATCGAGAACGAGCCTGCCAAGACTCTGCCCTCGCGTTTCTTCAACTCGCTCGTCCACCTCCTTTTCGGCCTCCGCCTGCACGACTCCAACTCCGGGTTCAGGGCGATGCGCCGGGCAGTGGCAACCAGCCTCGAGCTGTACGGCGACCTGTACCGCTTCATCCCGGAACTCGCATACCTGCGCGGCTTCAGGGTGATCGAGGTCGGCGTGGCCCATCGCCGGCGCAAGTACGGCAGGAGCAAGTACGGGGTCAAGAGGTTCTGGACCGGGGTGGTAGACCTGGTGACCGTGCGCTTCATTACGGGCTTTACCCAGAAGCCACTCCACTTCTTCGCCACTGTCGGGCTCTTCCCGCTGGTCGCCGGCATCGGACTCGAGATCTACGTACTTGTGCGCAAGCTTCTGGGCGACCACTTCCGCGAGCACGTGGCCGCCCTTGTCATCGGCGTGCTCCTGATCGTAGTAGGCATCCAGCTTGCCGCCACTGGGCTGGTCGGCGAGATGATTACGGCGCAGGCACGGAAGCGCGGATACGAGGCGCAGGAATTGGGCCGGAACTAGGCAGCAGAAGGCAGCACCCGATACGCGCAAGCCATCGATGAGCACCCGGCCGCCGGACACGACCAACTATGCCAAGTTCCAGACGCGAAACCCGCTGGCCAGGCTGCTGTTTGACCGGTTCTACAAGGCGCTCAGGCAGGTGGTCGCAGACCTGGGGCCGGAGTCGTTGCTGGACGCCGGGTGCGGTGAAGGGGAGACTCTGGAGCGTTTGAGCGACCTGATGCCGCGCGAGGTCCACGGTCTGGACTGCAACCCGGCCTGCGTCGAGTTCGCGGCCGCACGGCTGCCGGCATGCCGATTCCACACCGGTGATGTCTGCCGCATGGACTTTCCTGACGGCCGGTTCGACACGGTGCTGTGCCTTGAGGTGCTCGAGCATCTGGCCGACCCTGTGCGGGCGATGCGGGAGCTGGCGCGGGTCAGCCGAAGGCACATCGTTGTTTCGGTGCCGAACGAGCCTGTGTTCAGGCTGACGAATCTGGCACGGGGGAGGTACCTCAGGCGCTGGGGCGACCACCCTGAGCACTGCCAGCACTGGAACCGGGCCAGCCTGACGGAATTCCTAGCCGGGGCTACAGATGTCGCTTCGGTGCGGTCCAGCTACCCTTGGCTGATAGCCGTCTGCCGCAAGAGTGCGAGCGCGAGCCGAACTTGAGCGGCCGGCAAGAGCAGGCTGCTTGCCCGGTGACTCACCGGGTCGCCTTACAGGGAAGTCCGGTCATGCTACGGTCAGCGGCGCGACGCTGCCGTAGTCGGCCCCAGAGAACCTTGTCCGGCCAGTCCGGGATTTGGCCTCGTCACCCCCGGTTCCCTGAATGTCTGGATGCCGCACCCGACCTGTCGACAGATTGGAGCGCCATTCCTGCGCTGTGGCCTTGGAATGACTGGTTCAATCCCGCCTGCCGGACTGCCAACTCTGTGTCGGCCCGCGGCTGAGACTGGTTCCTGGGCTCTATGATTGACGCTGCCTGCAGTCGGGCTACAATCGATGCTGCGTGGTGGCATCAGAACGTCGATTCGGGTCACAAGTCTGCTCGCAGCGTGCTGAACCTATCATCGGCTCTGACATTCGCTATTCCCTTTGTCCTGTGATTGCCGGGCACGGGTTTCCCGCCATGTCCTGATGGCTGAGGGGCATTGCTGACTGCTGACGGCCGGCCTGCAAACCGTGTCCGACCCACGCCGGTCCAGGTACCGGACCGCACTGCGGGTCCAGATACTGTCCAGCCTGCTGTCGCTCCGGCTTGCGCGGGGCCTGTTCTGCTTCTGCCCGGTGGCGTTGGGCTGTGACGATGGGTGAGGGCATGCGCAGACCTGCGGCGCGACCGGTGCCAGGAGCCACATTGGGCCTGGTGCTGGTAGTAGTGGCCGCGACCTTGGTGCTTGGGGCGGTGTCTCTCATATATCCGTTCGGCCGGGACCAAGGGGAATATGCGGTCATAGCCGACTCGATGCTCCATGGCAAGGTCGTCTACCGCGACGTCTTCAATGTGAAACCCCCAATGACTGCGGCGGTACACGCGCTGGCGCTGGCGGCCTTCGGCCACTCGATGACCTCGATCAGGATCCTCGACCTCATCTGGACCGCGGCCACCGCGCTCGCGCTGGCGCTGCTTGCGCGGCGGATGTTCAGCCGACTCTGGGTGGCTGCGCTTGCCGGGAGTCTGTACTCGTTCTTCTACTACCAGTTTGGGTATTGGCACACGGCTCAGACTGACGGCTGGCTCGCCCTGCCGGTGGTAGTGGCGTTGCTGCTCGTCGTGCGGGGAATGGCACGGTCCGAAGGAGCACCGCAGACCAAGCCCGGACCCGGGTGGAGCTGGTTCAGCGCCGGGTTTCTGCTCGGCCTCGCGACTCTCATGAAGTACCCCGCTGCCGTCTTCGTCTTGCTGTTTGCAGGCATCCTGATGGTTGCATGGAGGCGTTCGCTCGGTCAGGCCCTGAAGAAGGCAGCCCTGGTCGCCGCCGGGTTCGTTGTCCCTCTGGCCGTGACGTTTGCCCTCATCGCGGGGTCCGGTGCTATGCCGGCGTTCATCGAAAGCCAGTTGAGGGTCGTACCCGGATACCTGAGGCTGAGTTCCGGAGGCGGAATCGTCGGCTTCATCCGCTGGCTGCTGGCCGGTATGCCGTCGGCCGCCATCGCCGGGGCTGGCGGACTGGCAGCACTCGTGACTCAGGCGACAAGGCGACGCGGCGCGTACCTTAGCGCGGCAGTAGTGCTCCTGCTGATGACCGGCGGCGCGGCGTCGGTCCTCACCCAGGGCAAGTTCTACATATATCACTATCTACCACTGCTGCCGGGTTTTGCAGTCGCGGTCAGCGGCGGGGCAGGAGTGCTGGCACGGATGCGACCTCGAGCGGTCGGTCTTGTCGCGCTCGCGTTGCTGGCGGGCAGTGTCGCCGCCGCCGTAGGTCCGGAAACGGCCTACGCCAAGGGGTACCGCGACCTGGCCCGTGTGGTGGCCGGCCGCTCAACGGTCAGGGAGTACTGGATGAAAGGGCACGAGACGGCCAACTTCTCCCTGCGTGACGACATCATGCTGGCCGACTACATCCGTGAGAACACAGCACCCGACGACCCGGTGTTCATCTGGGGCTTCGAACCGGTCGTGTACTTCCTGGCCCGGCGTCCTGTGGTGTCGAGGTTCATCTACACCTACCCGCTGGTGGTGAAATGGGCACCGGATGAGTTGCGGCTGGAGCTGATGGACGCGTACCGGGAGACGCCGGCGGAACTTTTCGCAGTCGCACACGGCGACTCGATGCCGTACGTGACCGGCCACAGCCTGGATTCATTCAGAACCCTGCAGGAGTTTGCAGAGCTGCGGGCATACATCGACAAGCACTATGTGCCAGAGGGGAAGGTCGGACGGTTCAGCCTCTTCCGTCTGCGGGCCGGCCAATGAGCCGAAGCCGGCAATTGCCGCCGGTTCTCAGTTCGGCGCCCGATGGAGCTGCAGTCTTCGTTGTCGACTGTCCCGTCGAAGACGCTGACTCAGGTGCGGGAGCGGGGCACACCTGCTTGACATCGTGCCGGATTGTGCTAGAATTCTCTCGCGTATCTCTCTGGCGGAACAGCCGACAGGGCGAAGATACGGTAGGTAAAAGAGGTTGGTACTGCGATGCGAAGGAAGCGACGTCCTCGTTCCGGTAGACCTCAGATTACCTGGGACCAGGGGGTTGGCTTCCTTCACAACAGTACCACGACATGAACGACCTGAGGGGGTCATCATGCTGAAGAGAGCGCTCAGGGCCGGAAAGGCCCTCCTGCAGGATGAGAGCGGTCAGACGATGCTTGAATACATCGTCATCGTGGTGTTCGTCGTGATTGCCGCGATGATCGCTTTCAGAATCGTTGCTAGCCTCGTCAACAGGGGTGCAGAGAGTCTGCAAGCCTCTGTTGCGCCGGAACTCTAGTCGAGGCTGAATCCCAAGCCTGGCCGCCGGGATGTCGAGACCGCGGGAGCATCATCCTATGTTCTTGATCGATGCTTGCGTGACCTCAGCAACCCGGCGGCCAGGCCATCCGACGGACAATCCCGGTAGTCGTCAATGAAAATACTTTTCGCGGCAAGCCCGCTGTCCATCGTCACCGATGTTCTGGCAATTCTGCTCTTGGGCCTCTGCGCCTACTGGGACCTCAGATACCGGAAGATCCCGAACTGGGCCACCCTGCCGGGCATAGTCCTGGGGCTCGGAATGAACACCCTACAGCACGGCTGGGGGGGAATCAAAGCTTCAGGCCTGGGTCTGCTGATCGGCTTCGGAGCGCTCTTGGTCCTGTTCGTGCTCAGCTGGATGGGTGGCGGCGACGTCAAGCTGATGGCCGCGGTCGGGGCACTGAAAGGCTACCCGTTTGTGCTTTCGGCGCTGTTCTATTCCCTGATCGTCGGCGTGGTCATCGGCGTCATCATGCTGATCTGGAAGCGCAGGACCCTGAGGACGTTCAAGAACCTGTTCATGGTAGTCGGCTCCCGGGTCACGCGGCTGGTCCCGAAACAGGACATAGACCGGGAACAGGCCCAGAAGATTCCCTTCGGGCTCGCCATCATACTCGGGACGCTCTGGGCAATGATTATGGGGTACGCATGGAGTCCAATCACGCTCGCCGGCCTGTGATCCGCTGTCCGCGCCTCAAGCGCCTGGCCCGGGATACCGAGGGCGCCGCAGTGCTGGAAGCAGTGATCGTGCTGCCGATGATCCTGCTGTTCACTATCGTGCTGATAGAGATGTCGCTCTTGTCCAATGCCAGGCAGTTGGCCAACTACGCTGCGTTCAGCGCGGCCCGCACCGCGTCGGTACAAGGCGTGGACTCGACCGGGATAGCGAAGGCGCACCTGGCTGCCGCGCTGGCGATGTCCACCATCTCACCGCCCCAGCCGCGCAACGCGCCGGCTGTCCTGAGCTCGTACGGAATGGCGGAGCCGAACAAAGGCATCAAGGTCCTCTGCGACATACCGGGTTTCGAAACCGATACGATCAACTGGCGCAGGCGCGTGGCCGACGCCTTCATCAGGACGGGCGCGCCGGCCTGCGATACCGGCACGGTGGACGGCAAAACGCGCAAGCACGTCGAGGTGAACATCATCTATATCTACCGCTGCAACATCCTGCCGCTCGGGATCTTCTGGGGCCACTCGCGACTCGATTCATACATCGCCATGCTCGAAGGGCTTCCGTTCTACGACGTCATAGTGCAAGTCGCCTCACAGATCAAGAGCTCCTGGCGCTGGAACGTCCCGATCCAGGGCCGGGCGGTGACCGAGTATTGGGCAGACTAGTCATGTCCGGACACGAGCAAGGGCCGGTCGGACTCTCATGAGGGAGGAGAAATGCTAGTGACCAGGTTGGGCCGGCGGTTGCTGCGCGACACCAGCGGGCAGGTTCTGCTTTTCGGCGCCATCCTGATGGTCGCGCTGCTGGCGTTCCTGATGATGATACCGAACGGGACCCAGGTCGCGACCCAGAAGATGCGGGCCCAGACCGCGTCCGACGCCGGCGCCTACACCGGGTCGGTCTGGCTTGCCCGGTCGCTAAACCTGAGCGCCAACATGAACATCGGGCTAAGGAGCGTGCACACTTGGATGACGGTGCTGACCATGGGCTCGGCGCTTTCCGGCGCGCTCAATACCGACTCATTCGACGTGTCGGTGAGAGACCTGGGCGCGGACATGGCCTACGCGCTGTTCAACAACTATGACCCGGTCGTGGTTTCCGCGTACATCTATCCCGCATCGATCGAGTCGCTCTACGCGACCGAGAAGTGGCTTCAGGACCTGCAGGACGATGTCGCCGTCAGTTTCCCGCTGGTGGGGCAGGAGATTGCTGCTTCCGAGGCCCGCCGCAACGCAAGCGGCGGAGACCCGTCGTCCGAGAATCCGGGTGCCGAGGTCCTGATTGTCACCAACACCATTGACACCCTGACCGGAGATACGATACCGATGCTGGTCGAGGACTCCATCGGCGACAAGCTGATGTACGACGAACTGTTCGAGGTCGCGGCCTCGCTCGAGAGCTTCCCGACGATGGACGAGAACATCGGCCCGGCAATGGGGTCGATATCCATCGACACCGCGACCATGGACATCGCAGCCTACTACGGCGTGGAGAGCCAGTGGTACAACATCAAGCAGGGTGTCCACTACTACATGGACGCCATCAAGCAGGTGTTCCAGGACACCACGACCGGGAAGATCGACTCCGGGTACCGGTTCTTCGCCAAGTTCGAGATAGGGCATCCGCCATGGTTCAACTACCTAACCGCAGTCCCTTATCCGCAACCGAGGCAAGCCAAAGACAGCTGGGTTTCGAGATTCGACAACGGCAAGAACATCCTGCTGAGGAATCCCATGCCCCTGGACAACGCCTACAAGTGCGACACCGTGGTGATGGAGAGACACTACTTCAAGAAGGGCATGCAGCCGCTGGACCCGTGGGTCTGGGACAACTACCAAAAGGGCGACTCGATTCTGCCCTGCAGTTCGGGCCTGGGGAAATACTCGCCGACATGGGACTCGTCCTGGGTCTACTCCGATTTCTATATCGGAGCGGAGTCAACGGACGGGCACCTTGGCCCCAAGCTCAGGCCCCGCCGGGTCAACCCTGACCGCGAGTTCCACGCGGTGTCCTATGTCTGGCGCCTGGGTGCCAACACCTCGCCGCGCGGCCCGGGCCCGAGATACGGCGGCGGGCTCTTCCGCAGAAGCGGAGTACCGGCACCGATGCCGATGGTGACCCTTGCCCGGTCGGTACCGTACCTGGCGATCGACAGCCCGGCCGATGAGGACTTTTTCTTCTCCCCGAACTGGGATACAAAGCTCACCGCGCTCGACGCCACGGCCGTGCAGGACATCGCCGGCGGCGAGGCATACTCCGAACTGGGCCTTGATTCACTCTACCTTGAGGAGCTGCGCAACTATGTCTTGCTTCCGTAGGAGGATCGCCCGCGCCGGACGTCGGCTCAGGGCTGCGCGCGGTGCAGCTGCCGACGAGCGGGGCGCGGCCGCGGTTGAGGGAATAATCGTCGCCGCGGTCTTCGCCGGCGTGTTCTTCGCCTCCGTGCTCATGAGCCGGTGGGGTACCAGCCTTCAGTTCGGGCAGATGGGCGCGCGACTGCTGGCGTTTGATGCCGGTGACGTCGAACTCGCCAAGCTCGGGAAGTCGTCGCGACATCCTGTGCAGAAGTTCGAGAGCTCGAGCTGGGACACCATAACAAAGATCGACCCCGCGACAGCAGGCTGGCTCGGAGGCATGTTCGTGCTGTCCAACGACTACTACTCGGCCGGTGTGTCCGACACTACCCACGGCCGGCTGCCGGGTCAGACCCGGTCGCTCTTCAACTACGGACCGGCGACCATGAGCTACTTCACTCACAACTGGAGCGCGGCGGCAAACCCCTGGGTCATGTCCGAGTCGATTGTCCGGCTGACGTTCCTCAACATCTCCTACCACGTCGGTCGCTTTCAGACGAGCCCGTACGTACTCGACTCAACGAATGCACAGCAGATCCCGTACACGATTCCGGTCCTGGAAACTGTCTATGCCCGCATAGGAATCCGGTGAAACCGCTCAAACTGGTGTTGCGCGTAGTCCTGACCGTGCTGCTTGTCTTTGTGGCGGTGAAGGTCGGCGTCACGCTGGCGCCCAAGCTGGCACGGGCCGGGGTCGGGCAAACAGGACCAGCCACCCCCAGCTCGATGAACGCGGCCAAAGCCAGAGCGGCACAGCCGGACTGGGGCGGTGCCCGCTTGTCGTTTCCGGCCGCCGCGCCTGCCGAAGTCATCGACTCGGCGAAGGGCGCAGCCGAAGGCGACCCCGCGAATACCCGCAGCTACTCGGGCCCGGAGGGCGGAGTGCTGCTCACCCAGAAGCCGGGCGGGGACCATGCGCTTACGATGGCCGTGCCGTCTTCCGATCGGCCCGGCCGGTCGGCGGTGCTCGAAGTGCCGTCGTCCCGCAGTTTCAGGAGGCAGCTCCTTCCCGGCCCGGAGGACGCGGAAGCGCCGGCCCGGGATATCCCGCTCTACCCGAAGTCGCGCTGCCGGACCCAGGTCGGACACGGGACCGCCTGCTTCGTCGGATTCTACCTCACGCCCGACAGCATTGAGGCTGTCCGCTCGTTCTACGTGCGGGAGCTGAGTCAGCTGGGTTGGGAGCGAGTCACCGCCGGCAGCTTGGGGCTGCTGGAGACATTCACCAAAACCAATGAAGACCGGATGGTCGTCGTGCAGTTAAGGAAGCAGGACCCGGCATCGACGCGCATCGGCGTGGTCGCGATGAGTTCCGGGAGGCCTGACCGCAGCGAAAGGAAATAATCAGTCATGGCGGAAACCGAGAAACGCAGTCTACTTCCCAAGGCCGCGGGCCGAACGCTGGTCTTTGCCGTGCTTATCGGCATAGTCGGCATTGTCCTGATGACGCTGTACTTTCGCTCCAGAAACAAGCAGCTCGTCACGGTCTCGATCGCAACGGCCACAAAGCCGCTTGCCGAAGGGGACACAATCAAGCAGGGCATGCTGGTGTCGAAGGACGTCCCGAAAGGCGCGGTCGGGGGCAAGTTCGTGGAAGGCAAAGACATCATCGCGGTGGAAGGCAGGGTTGTCGGCGTGGACATGGACCCGGGCCAGCCTCTGTACTGGAATGCCATCCCGCTCTCGGCCCAGGGCGGGTACGACCGCTACCTGAGGCCCGAGAACAGGGAGCGTGCGTTCGCGATCCATCTACCTGGCGCGCCGGTGAGGCCGGGAGATGTGATCGACATAGTTGGCACGTATGCCCAGGGCAGCCGGAGGCAGGCGTTCGAGGTCCTGCCCGCGGTGACGGTAATCGACCGGATCAAGACGACGCTGGTGCTGAGCGTGACACCGGACGAGCAGTTGCTGCTGCTTGCGGCTCAGCCCTGCAACCTGACCTATTCGATACGCAGCAAGATGGAGCCGGAGGAAGACATGAAACTGCAGCCGGTGGATCTCACCGACGTCCTGCCCAGAGCCAGACAGCTGGCAAGGGCGAGAACCCAGAGACTGAGCGAAGGGACAATCCGCCGTGACCGCTAAGCAGGACCGGTATGCCGTGGGTCGCCTGACCGTGCTGGCAGTTCTGCTGGCGGCTTTCGTCGTCGGCACGGTCCACGCGTACGAGGAACTGACCGTCGGGGTCGGCGAGCAGAAGATCGTGACCGTCCCGCCCGGGGCCGACATCACCTTCACCGGGCCGCTGCATATCAGCCGTTTGGACCGCAGAAGGGTCAAGATCATCGGCGACGGTCCGGGGTGGGGCTCGGTCACCGTCCAGAGCGGCGGCGACGTCTTTCAGTACTCGGTCACGGTCGTCGCGATCCCGCCGGAGCAGACCATTTCCAAGCTCAGGTCCCTGCTCGGCGAACTGGACCTGACCTACACTTCGGCCGGCGGCCAGGTGGTGGTCGAGGGACGAATCACGACCTCCAAGGACCTGGAACGCTTCAACCGGGTGATGGAGCTGTTCCCCGGGGTAATCAACATGGTCGTGGTAGCCGCCAAAGAACCCCTGATCGACATCGCGGTCACCCTGGTCGAGGTGGACGTAACCAACTCCTCGGGGTTGAGCGTGCTCGACATCACTCCGCCGACCGGGCAGGCCACGCTGGATGGCACGTTTGAGCTCAGAGACATCTACAACGGCAGGTCGATCAAGGACATCACCGGCGGATTCGAGGTCGGCATAGGCCTGTCCAGCCAGCTGATGGAGGCGCTCAAGGCACAGATCGAGAACGGCCGGGCCAAGATCATCGCCAACCCCCGGATAGTCACGCTGAACCGGAGGGAGGCTGCAATAACTTCCGGCGGCGAAATACCCTACCGGGTAGTCAGCTCGACCGGAACCCAGGGTGTCGAGTACAAGCCCTACGGCATCAGGCTTTCGGTGGTCCCCGAGGAACGGGAGAACGACGTGCTCCTGCTGCTGACCCTGGAGTCGAGCGAACCGGTCGGAACCGTGAGCGGGACCAGCCAGAACCCGCTGACTTCACGCAGCGTCAACCTGAACCTCGCGGTCGAGAAGGACAAGACGTTGGCAATAGCCGGCCTCTACAACACCGTCACGTCGCGCGCGACCCGGGGCGGCTGTCTGTTCCCGCTGTTCTCAACCTCGGCGTCGACCCGGAGCCGGGAGATCGTCGTCCTGGTCACTCCGCGGGTCACCCTGGACGGCATACAGCCGGAGAACTTCAGGATAGTCGAGCCCAAGGATATGGGCAGGTAGGGCAATGGCACTGAGGGTCCCTGGCGGGTCGACGGAAGAGGAAGAACTGGTGTCGGCCGACGAGCTGCCCGAGTCCGGTACCGAGACCGCGGACAGCAGTTCAGCGACGCTTTCGGCATCCAGCGACCTCGACGAGCTGTTCGACCTGACCCGGCTGGACGACGCCGACCTCGATGCCGGACGCCCGGCTGCTTCTCCGGGCGGACGGGAGCACGTGACTGGCGACCGGCTGTTCGAATTCAAGCAGCGCATCCAGAACGAGCTCCTGCGACGAGTCAACAGGCACAAGTCGAGCTTCGAAGGGCTGAGCGACACCGAGTTCCGGGGAAAGGTCCGCGAGATCGTGGTGGCGATACTGTCCGAGTCCGCAACCGCGAAGCCGCCCGGGTGGACGCAGGATGCGCTGCTCACCGAACTGCTTCACGACTTTCTCGGTCTGGGCCCGCTCGAAGAGTTCCTGGCCGACGACACCATCACCGAGGTCATGGTCAATCAGCCGGACCAGATCTACATCGAGCGCGACGGCCGGCTTGAGTTGACCGGTTCGCGGTTCCTGAACGAGAACCAGGTCCGGGCCGTGATCCAGCGGATAATCCAGCCGCTGGGCCGGCGAATCGACGAGAGCGTGCCCTATGTTGACGCCCGGCTTCCCGACGGCTCGCGCGTGCACGCCATAATCCCGCCGCTGGCTCTGAACGGCGCGAAGCTGACGATCCGGAAGTTCGCCCGGAAGAGGCTGACTACCGACGACCTGCTGCGGCTCGGTTCGGTCAGCCGGCAGATGGCGGTCTTCCTGGAGCTGCTGGTCAAGTTTAGGGCCAACATCCTGATTTCGGGCGGGTCCGGTACCGGCAAGACCACCCTCTTGAACGTCCTCTCCAACTTCATTCCCGACAGCCAGCGGATAATCACCGTCGAAGACGCCGCCGAACTGAAGATCAACAAGCAGCACGTCATCTCGCTCGAGTCACGGGCCGCAAACACCGAGGGCACCGGCGCGGTGTCGATCCGCGAACTGGTCAGAAACACGCTACGCATGCGGCCGGACCGCATCGTGGTCGGTGAGTGTCGAGGCGGCGAGGCGCTGGACATGCTGCAGGCGATGAACACCGGGCATGACGGCTCGCTGACCACGATTCACGCCAACTCCACCCGGGACGCGCTTTCCCGTCTCGAGACCCTGGTGTTGATGGCGGGCGTGGACCTGCCGTCGCGTGCAATCCGGGATCAGGTTTCGTCGGCGATCGATATCGTGGTACAGATGAGCCGCCTGCCCGACGGCACACGCAAGCTCATCAGCATAACCGAGATCTCGGGAATCGGCGAGAACGGGGTCTTCCTGACCCAGGAGATATTCACCTTCAAGCAGAAGGGGGTGGACGCTGCCGGCAGGGTGGTCGGCGAGTACCAGCCGACCGGCACGATCCCCAGATTCGTCGAGCGACTGCGCTCCCGGGGGATCAGAGTCCCGATGGAGGTGTTCGTTGCTGCTTAGGATCCTCGCCTACGGCGCGGTCTTCGTATCGCTGGTGCTCATCGGCGCGGTTGTGCTCCAGTTCGTCGGGGGCTATCGCCGCCGGTTCATCGTGCGGACCGAGGAGAAGGTGGAGTCGCTCTATCTGGGCATCCGGCCGGAACGCCTCTGGGTGATGACCCTGGTCAGCGCGGGCGTCGGTGCGCTGCTTGTGGCTCTGATGACGGGTTTCCGGCCGGTGTTCGCGGTGGCGGGTGGGATCGTCGGGTTCATGGCTCCGCGATTCTACCTCAACCTGATGGAGCGCAAACGGCGGAAGAGGTTCGACGCCCAGCTGCTTGAGGCGATGCCGATGATTTCCGGCGCGATGAAGGCCGGGATGAGCCTGATGCAGGCCATGGAGCGGGTCACCCGGGAAATGGGCCCGCCTATCCGGCAGGAGTTCGCCCACGCGCTGCAGGAGAACCAGGTCGGCAAGCCGATTACCCAGGCGCTGTACGACATGAAGAGGCGCATCCGTTCGGACGACCTTAGCGTGACCGTGAACGCAATCGGCATCGCGCAGCAGACCGGAGGCGTGCTGTCCGACCTCTTGCTGAAGCTGGCGGACATGATCAGGACGCGGAACCGGATCCGGGGCAAGATCAACTCCCTGTCGGCAACAGGACGACTGCAGGGAATCGTCATGGTCTTCATGCCGTGGGTGATGGGAACCGCGATGTTCATACTGGAACCGGTCATGATGCGGCGCATGTTCACCAACCCGATCGGTCAGATAACGCTTGTCGGCATAGCCGGTCTCGAGTTCGTGGGCTGGGTCGTGATCAGACGGCTGGTTTCGATCGACGTCTAGGAGGCTTATGTTCTTCATCGGAGCGCTTCTGATTCTCGCCGCCGTGGGTCTCATAGCTGGCCCGGTGTTGCTGCGAAGGCCGAAGCCGGCGGCAGCAGCGCAGGGACTGCCAAGGTGGAGCAGGCCGACTGAGAGTCGTCTGGGGACCGGGCTGCTCGAGAAGCTCATGCCTCAGGTCCGGCAGTTCGCCGATTTCGGCCGGGGCCTGCCGTTGCTGGGAATCCGGGAATGGTATACCCGGCAGATCGAACGTGCCGGACTGCCGTTCGAGCTGAATGCCGATGAGTTCCTGGCCATCAAAGTAGCTGTTCTTGTGGTCGCGACCGCGACCGCGTTCCTGGTGCACTTCCTGGTGTACCAGAGCTGGGCGGTCGTGGCCGGGCTCATCTTCATCGGCCTAGTGTTTCCCGACATCCGGCTGTCGGCTGCGGTAAGAAAACACCAGCACGCATGCCTGCGTGCGCTGCCGGGCTTCCTGGACCTGCTCGCTCTTTCGGTGGAAGCCGGAATGGGCTTCGATTCGGCGGTGCTCAACCTGACCGAGGTGCTTGAGCCCGGTCCCCTGACCCGGCGGTTCCAGGGCTATCTGAGAGGCGTGAACGTGGGCAAGACACGCGTCGAGTCGCTGCGGGAAGTAGCGGCGAAGCTGGACCTGCCGGACTTCACCACTTTCACAAATGCTGTGATCCAGGCCACTGATACCGGGGCGAGCCTGTCACCGGTCCTGAAGACGGCGTCGGTCGACATGCTGCATCATCGGTTTGAACGGGCCGAGAAGAAGGCGCACGAGCTCCCGGTGAAGATACTCCTTCCCCTGTTCGTCTTCATCTTCCCGGCCATCTTCCTTATGATTCTGGTGCCGCTGTATTTCCAGTGGCAGGCGTCCGGCGCAGGAGGGGCATTCTGATGATAAAGGACTACGACATCGAGGGCGTGGAGTATACTCCCGAGGAACCGGTTGTCAGAAAGCTGGCCCAGAAGAGGAGCCCGAGCAAAGCGAGGAGGCTGGTCGGTGTGGCTTCGCTCGCGTTCCTGCTGGTGGCAGGGGCCTTGATGCTGGCCCCGAGTCTGCGGAAGCAGCTCTTTTCACGTCCGCCGCAGCGCGTCACAGCGCGCTCGGCTTCGGTCGCGCCGGCGCTGGCAGACTCGAACTCGGCACCGCTGCTTGAGGTGCCGTCCGCGTGGGCTAGGATCAACCTGCGTGCCATGCCCAGCGACGTCGAGGAAGACCTCGAACTGGGCAAGTACTACTATGACAGGCGCCTTCCGGGCAATTTCGGTCTGGCGATCCACTACTGGCAGCAGGCGTTTGCTCGCAGGGAACGAGAAGAACTGAAGGTCCTTGTTGCGTCAGCCGAGAGAGAACTGGCACGGCAGTTCAGCGGCGATTCGGTCGACGCATTCGTGCTGCTGAAGCAGGGGAACCGGAGTGAGGCGGTGCTTCTGCTGGAGAGGATGCGGGCCGACTACCTTGACATCACGGCCCCACAGTACGTCTGGACATCGAAGATGCTGCGGCGCTTCCGCCCGCGCCGCTGACCGACGTGACGAGAGAAGACTGTTCCGGAGAGCGTTCGATGAACACAAACCAAGCGCTTCCCAAGACCGGTCAGCGCGGAGAGACGAGCCGGCCGTTCGTCCGGCTGCTCAAAGATGAGACTGCGGCCACGGCCACCGAGTACGTTATCGCCGGCGCCGCCCTGGCGCTTGCAGCGATCGCTGCCTCCCGGATTCTTACCGGGGTCCTGACCCCATATCTCCATCGCATCTTCCTGGTGGTCACGTTGCCGGTACCCTGACCTCGCGACCTCTTCTGAGCAGATTCCTCGCCCGCGCATTCCTTCCCAGCCCAGGGCTCGCGGCAGCGATTGCGGCATTCTTTGCCACGCTGGCCAGGCCGCACAACCCCGATACGATCTGGCATCTGGCGCTCGGCAGATGGATACTGACCCATCGAGCCGTACCCGATATCAGTCAGTTCTACTACACGACAACCGGCGGGTCCGGCTACGACTACTCCTGGCTTTCTCAGGTCGTCCTGTTCGGTGCCCACCGATTGCTGGGCGGGGCGGGCATAGCGGTATTGACCTCGGTCGTGGCCGGGTTCATCTTCTATTTCCTCTACAAACTGCTGGAACGGAACAGCGCCAACATGCTGGTGAACTTCGCCGTGCTCGGCCTTGCCCTGCTGACAATCACGATCCATATGTCAGGCCGGCCGGTGATGTTTACCGTGGCCTTTTTCACGCTGGAGGTCTTCATCCTCTCGCGTTTTGTCGAGTCACGCGGCAAGCTCATCTGGCTGATTCCTCCAGTGGCGGTCCTTTGGACCAACGCGCACCCTGGTTTCGCGGTCGCTCCGCTCGTGATTCTGGCGTTCCTGCCTCTGGTTCGCGGGGCCCGAGACAGATGGAATCTGGCCGCTTGTCTGGCCGCCACCGTGGTCGCGGTCATGTTCAACCCGTACGGGTGGAGGATGTATCTGATGCCGCTGGAGATCGTTCGGTCGCTGCCCCTGCTTCGGGGGCTGACCGAGTGGGGAGGCGTCTCGACCTGGCAGACCATTGTCTGGGGCGGTTTCGTCGCCCTGGTCATCTGCGGCCTGTCTTTGCGACGGCAGCCGATCTCGATGATACTGCTGGTCCTGCTGGCCGCCCTTGCGGCAGGGGTGAGCAACCGCAACATGCCGCTGTTCGGGGTGATTGCGGTGTTTGCCCTGGGCCGGACTCTGCTGCCGGCTCTGCTGCCGGCGCTCCGACGCATCAGCCTGATCCGCAGGTCTGATGTGAGGTTCGAGACCGTCGGCGGCTGGTTCTGGGCAATCGCGATTCCGCTCCTTCTCGTCGGCGCAGTGCGTCTTCGAGTTACCCCGATAGACCTTGGATTCGACCTCTCAGACTACCCGAGGGCCGCGGTTCGCTACATCGAGAGCCGCGACTGTCCGGATAATGTCTTCGTGCGCGAGAAGTGGAGCGGCTATCTGCTGTGGGCGATGCCGGACCGGAAGCTCTTCTTCGACGGCAAGGGAGGCTTCAGCCGGGAGGCTGCCCGAGCGCATTCTGAGTTCGTCAGGATAAAGACCGGCTGGCGGGGAGCTGTCGACCGGTATGACGTGTCGACCTTTCTGCTTGAACGCGGGAGCCCGCTCGCGGTTGTTCTCAGCGAGGCCCCGGACTGGCGCCGGGTGTACCTGGACTCAATGGCAGAGGTGTTCGTGCGCGCACCGCACGAGGAGGAGCGAGTCCCAAGACATGCCCCGACACCGCGTGACTCCGAAACGTCGCACGCCGGCAACCAGGAACCTGCACCCGGCTCTCCGGGAATCCCGGCTGAAGCGGAGGCCGTGTCGGAGGTCAGCATTGCGGATGATTTCTTTCAGAACGACGCCCGTCAGATACCTCTGTCGGCCGACCGCCGAAGCATGCCGGGCCTGACCTCAACCGAGGCGGGCAGCCACAGCACCGGCGACGTCCGCTGGGGATGGAGGAACAATGACTAGGACCCTGGAATGGGAAGGCCGCAAGATCGAGATGCGGATCTACTTCACGCCGAGGCTCCTCATGTTTGCCACCGATACCACCCTGTGTGTAGACGGCAGGCGCGTGGCTCGAAAAGGCGGGTTCGGGATCACCGAGACGGCTGTCGGGAGCTTCAGGCACAAGGGGAAGGAAATACAGGCCGAGTTGCAGGTCCGCGGCAATCGGTCCGTTTTCACGAGGATACCTTACGTCCTCAGGTTTGACGGTTCGCCGGTCAGCGAAGGCAGACTCAGGCTGGAGAGGGTCCCGATCGCTGCAGCGGTATGGCTCTCCCTGGCCGGTTTGTTCATCCTGCTGGCGTTGACGATCTGATGCTGCCGGGGAAGAGCAGGGATTTGCGTGCCGAGAGTCGGTGCCGCCCCTTGACGGCGATGTCGAGTCGCGGCCCGTGTGCTCAGTCGGGCCGGTCCGAGACCGCTCATGCCGTCCGGCGCAGCGGTCCTGAGGTACGCCCACTTGACAGCACCTGTCGGCCTATTATACTGCCCTGTGAGCGCTTCACAGACCGTGTCGCGCGAATCCCACAGCCCAACGGCAGCACGTAAAGGGAGGTCTAGTGTCAGACAATGAGAAAGCAGCAGGCCCGGCGCCGACCGCCGCGTCGGAGAAACGTTCCAGGACAGTAGGCATCATCGCCTGCGTGGCCGGAATTCTGGCGGCACTGCTCTCGCTTATTGGCGTGTTCTCCAGAGGAGAGCTGGACCTGCTCTACGTCCTTCTCTTCGCCGGAGGCATGCTCGTGGCCGTGCTGGGCGTACGTCGCCTGCGCAAAGCCCGCCCGAAGTAGCCTCAAGCCTCCAGGCACTGCGGCAGCGGCCGCGCCCTGATCGCTCGGGGTGTTTTCCGACCTGCTCAACGAGAGGAAGGAAGCGGCCGGGCCGTTGCGACCTGTGTCCGAAGCCAAGAGATAGAAGGGCAATACAGATTACCGGCGCCCGCTGCAAGGCGGGCCTTGACTTCGGTCGTCGCGGATAGCCTCAGAGCCCCGGCGGCGATTCCATAGCTCAACTCCAAAGGGGAGCGGACGGTCTTCTGTCGCGTCGAGCGCGCTGCCCGAAGGGCAGGTGCCGTCGGATGGCTCAGGAATCTCTCGGTTTCCGACCACGGCGGAAGAATGCCACGGCACTGCAGGCCTCGCAGTGACGGAGA
>CP070680.1:1265698-1273807 GCA_020352555.1 Caldifarciminota bacterium
GTACAGCCACTCACCGCAGAACGCAGGTGTATGCGAGGCCGGGCAGACCGACTTCGTCTCGGTGAAAGCCGGAATGCTCGAGTTCGGTGCCACTTCATACCAGGAATCCTCCTCTGTGTCGTATCCGTACAGCTTGTTGCGGCCGACCGCGTAGACCCTGCCCTGATACCCGTCGGGCACGCAGAGTCCGCCCAGCAGGTCCACGGAGTAGCCTGAGGTCCGTTCGATGTCTGCAGGCGATGAGGTCAGGCTCCACGCATCCTCTGCTATGTCGTACTTCGCGAGCGGGAGCTTGGGTCCACACACAAAGAAGAGGAGCGAATCGTGTACACAGACGCCACCGCCGCGCTGGAATGTCCTCACGGGCAGGCGGTCGTAGAAGTCGGAGTAGCTCTCGACCGTTTCCCAGTTCCCGCTGACCCGTGAGTAGCGAAGCAGCATGCGTGCAGTGCTTTCGTCGACCAGGCGAACCAGGCCCGGGTTGCGGACGTACAGGCTCCTTTCAGGGCCTGCGGTCAATGCGATGCCGGTAGATAGCATCCTGTCCGGACCGAGGTACTCGTGGACCCTGCACCACGTATCGCCCTTGACGAGAAGTTCCACAGACATGGTGTCGTTTGACAAGATGTTGATCCTCGGGTCCTGGCTCGGACCACCGGATCTGAATCCGGTTTCCACCTTTGCCGTCAGCTTGTGGCTGCCTTCGCGGGGCCACCATTTCTCCGGTTGTTCCCAATAGTACATCTCAGGTTCCTCATCCGCCCGGCCCATCGGCCCCCGGAAGCCGTAGGGTAGGCTCTCCGTGACCTCGTAGTGGAACGTGCTTGGTCCGTCGATGTCCAGAGAGAAGTGTGTCTCTATCTTTGCGCGGGCTCCCTTGTTCCAGACCATGACCAGCGGAATCAGCTTGTCGCCTGGAGCAAGCGGCAAGCGGGGGTCTGGGAAGAGGAGCTGACCGACCGCAGCATCATGGGTCGACGGAGGATATGTCGAAACCGAGACATCGTCGATGCACCAGTACCGGATGTTCGCAGTGTCGTGGATGTGACTGACCCAGGCGAGCTGAACAGCGGGCTGGTTGGCCGCCCAGGAAGAGATGTCGAAGACCTCAGTTGAGTCGCACGCGCGGGTGCCATACCATCTGACTTCACGATAGGTTCGCCAGCCGTCGACCGTGCCAAGGATTCGCGCGGTAGGGAGATCATCCGGCCCGGGGGCTGCTCGACCGGGCTGGTACAGCGTCCGGACCCTGACGACACAGCTGTCGTAGCCGCGACAGCAGTGGACCGGGCTCAACAGCGTGTCATAGGTCTCGCCGTTGAAGTTCCAGCGCAGACACATGTAGCCGCCGCTTTGGCTGTTCTCCTCCCAGGGCCAGTCGCCTGCCTTTCTCCAGTGCCAGCCTGCTGGGTACCCCTTTTCGCTGCCGGAGACGCCGAGAGAGACCGCCAGCAGGATGAAGGGTAGGTGCCTTCCCATGCGGAATGATAGGCCGGGCCTGGCGGCCGTCAATCCAGAGAAGCAGCCATCCAGCCGCCGTTGACAGCCGGCCGGGTTTGCAGTTACATCGTATATGGAGTGGGAAGACGCTCACGAAGAGCGGACGAAATGAGCGCCGAGTTGCCCTTCCTTGCTGCGTTTGCGCGGCTTTGGCCTGGGCTGAGGGTGATTGACTCTCACGTGCATGTAGGTGTCTGGGGGCGAAGAACTGTCGCGGGCCGCAGCATCGAGCCTTTTCGCCACCATGAGCACGCCTCGTTGGTCGATGTGCTTAGGCATCTGAGGCGGCACAGGATTGACCTCGCGGTCGTCGTGCCGACGTACAGTCCTGACCCGCGAACCGCTTTCGCTGAGAACCGTCTGCTGCCCGAGTCCGCAAAGAAAGCAGGTGGCAGGCTCATCCCCGGTTGCTGGGTCGACCCTTCCCCGGCAGTTGCAGGGCTACTGCGAGAGACGCTGGACCTCGCACGAGAGCACGGGATCAGGGTTCTGAAAACGTCCTGCGATGGATGGGCCGGCAAGAGCTCGGCTGACCCGGCTTCCTGGGGACGAGCCTTGACTCGGAACATGGAACGTATCTTGGAGTATGTCAGGGCAGCAGGGGCAGTATTCCAGGTCCATACCGGTCATGACCGAAGTCATGTGCGGCTTGTGGAGAAGTTGGTGCGCTTTGCAGGGGAGGGAATCACCTTTCACCTGGTCCATCTGGGTGGTTGTGTCAGCGGACAGTTCTACCTCCTGCCACGCCTCAGAGAGTGGACCGACGAAGGGTTGGATGTGGTCACAGACACGTCGATGGCTTCGGGGTTCGCTGTACGGTGGTCGCTGCGGCTGGCCCGGACCAATCCTGCAGTCGCAAACCGCGTGCTGTTCGCCAGCGACGCGCCCTGGGGCACTTTCGAGAGCGAGATCAGCAAAGTACTGGCTACCGTGGGGTCCGGGACCACTATCGTCCGAAAGGTGCTGTTCGACAACGCGGCCCGCGTATACATGACCAGGAGCTCCGGATGATTGCGAAGAAGCGTGCGCAGGATTTCCCCGGTTCGATCGTCTACTTCACCGAAGCCGACCCCTCGGCTCAAGTGCTCTACAACATAACGCCCGAGGAGTTCAGCGCCAAAATGAAGCTCTGGCTGCTGCTCGCAGACCATGCGGTCTTGTCTGTCGGCCACATGCTGGAGTCCAACATCACCTTTGATTGGCTGACCGCCAACTCACAAGCCGTCGCCGAGCTTGCGCAGGACGAGGCGGTCGTTCCGTCCTTGCGTGAAGACCGGGATGGCTTCAGGGATTTCGTCGTTCAAGCTCCTGAGCAGGAAGACAGCCCTTCGGTCTTGGTCGGGCAAAGAGATGTGCTTCTAGGACGGGCTAGCGTGCTGTCTGATGTCTTCTCGACCGCCGTGTGCTGGCCCCCGACAGGCGAGAGCCGCTGGTTCCGAGACAGCATGGCCGCTGACCTCGCTCGCCGTGACTCTCCTCTCAGGCGGCGGCTGGTCGGCGTGCGGACGGCGGTCGTTGACCGCCTCGCCGGTGAGATCGCCTCTCGGGAATTCCTCAAACGCGAGGAACTGACACGGATAATACGCAAGCACTGCCCGGAACGTGAGAGGCTTCTGCGCCGGTATGGAGACGTCTTCTACCACATGGCCGGTGCCGTCTTCAAGGACGCCGTCCCGGTATTGCACCCTGGGGCCGCTGCGCTCTTCAGGCAGAAGGTTGCCGACGCTGTCCGAAGCACGGCCACCCCGTCCGGCCAGCAAGGCGAGCTGTGGCGCGACATCCTGGATGCATGGGGACTGACGTTCGCCAGCCTACAGCGGTTGCCACTGTCTGAAGTGGTGCAGATACGGCATGATTCTCTCGGCGTGAAGCTTCGCAGAACCTGGGGAACCTTGCTCCGGCGGGCAGGGTTCTCGAAAGTCGTGAGGCAGAATATCGCTGAGTTCGACAGCGCAAGGATTGACCTGATACGGCTGCTCCACACGGAAGTGGGGGCGCAGCGCCGTCGATACTCAACTGTCCAGAAGGTTCGGAGTGCGCTGGAGGTCGGGAGCTGGGTGACAGCAGGACTGGGCTACTTGGTCGGGCTGTGCCTGACCTCAGACCCAGTCGTCTCGCTTGTCTCGGGCGCACTTGGTCTGGCTGTAGGGAAGCCGGTTCTCGACGGCGTTGGCAAGAGGCTGCCGAAGACCGAGCTGGTCGTCGTTGCAGCCAGGATTGTGGGCCGCGGCTAGCGCGGCCGCGGGATACGCGCAAGGCAAACCCAGCACACTTTCCCGGATTTCGCCACGGTACTTGGCCGGCGTGGGGTGCAGGCGCATACCTGGCCGTCACAGAGACAATTCCGCAGCCACTGGTCACTGGTGTAGGGTCCGCCCAGAGCCGCCGCCTATGAAAGAGGGGGCGGATTGCTGGTCCGGCCTAGTCGGTTACCAGCCAGGACAGACCCGGAATCGTCTGAAAGGCCAGCTTCAGTGTCACTTTCTTGCCGGCTATGGACATGACCTTGGCCTTGGCGAAATTGTCCTCAAGGTCCCAGCCATTGGCGCTGGGGTCAATCCAGAGATAATAAACCATTCCTTCGACGGCCTCGAGCTTGGTATAGAAATCGCCGTCTGCATTGGTGGCGGCGTCGAAATCCGTTGTTGGAGCGTCGGCGATTGTGTTGTCCTCATTGTTGTAGGGAGGCCAGTACGTGTTCGGACTGCTGAAGTCCATCGGCCCGCTCTCGTCGTCCATGATGTAGTCGACCATCGGCCAGTTGGAGCTTTCTGATAGGGCATAGGTGATAACCTTGCCGTCGGTGGCGAATCCGAAAGCCTGGGGGTGGTCTGGGCTGGAGTCGCTCTTGCCGTAGACCTCTATCGAGGCTGTGACAACAGCCTCGCAGTCGACCGTCACCGCCTGACTCTCACCCACCTCATTGAATGCGGTGACCTCGACCACCTTCGACGCGGTATCGACGGTGTACTCGGTGTCGGACGTCACCATGGTTCTGCCGTCGTATCTGACCCGGTAGCCGAGCGCTCCGGCGACCGAGTCCCATTCCAGCTTCAGTTTGTTGCCGTGGCCGGTGGCCTCATAGGTGAGGTTTGCCGGCTCGGACGGCGGAGGCAGCCCCACCCCGACCGCGACCAGCTTTGGAGAAGACCACGCAGACTGCAGGTGGAAACGGTCCCGCGCAACGGCGGTTACTTCGTAGACTCCTGAATCCAGAAATGCATGGTGCCATGCGGAGGGCACACCGCTTGGTACGAGGAGGGACCACGCTGTTGTGTCGCCATCGCCCCAGGAAAGACAGTAGGCGATCTGGTGGCTATCCGGGTCTGTCGCGACAGCAGTGAAGCGCAACTGCGCCAGCAACCCTCCTGCGTCCGGTCCCGCAACATCGGGCGCTGTCGGCGGACTATTCCGCTGCGGCCCGATCAGCACCGCCGAGCCTGTGGACCAGTCGGACTCCAAGAGATCAGAGTCGCGAGACTTCACCGAGATGCTGAATTTGCCTGTATCGGTGTAGACATGTTCCCGCACCACCGTTCGTCCGCTCGCGTAGGCGGTCGTCCACTCCAGGGAGGTGGTGTCTCCCCAATCAAACAGGTAGGACACTTCTTCTCCTTCGGGATCAGTGGACGACGCCAGCGCCTGCAGGGTATCGCCTGCTCGTGCTGCCGTGTCGCTTGTGACCTCGGGTACTGACGGTGGTTTGTTGCGCCAGCACCCGGTTGAGGCGGACAACAGGACCAAGGCCAAGGGAACAAAAGAGACCAGATGCCTCATTGCGACCTCCTTGCGGTCTGGGGCACTATAGTTCGGCACTAGGTTCTGTCAAGTGCAAAGACAGCCAGTGACACAGCGTCACTGCTCCCCGTCACATCTGACCGTCTGACGCCGGCTTGACCGTTGTCTGGAGCAAGGGTATACTTAACCGTCACAGAGACAATTCCGCAGCCAGAAGCCACAGGTGTAGGGTTCACCCAGAGCCGCGCCAGAGGCGCGGCTCTCTGCTTTCCGCCGCCCTTGACAGTCAGCCGGGTTTCCGGTTATATGGGCCATGGTGAAGGGACGCCCGGACGAGACGTCCGAGCGACAAAAGGGAACCGCCGTATTCTCACGGCAACACCGATTGGAGAAGGACCGAGCTGTGCTGGCGCCAGACACAGCAGTCGGGCACTCTCGTCAACCGGGTGTGGGACCTGTTTGTGAAGGAGCAGAAGGAGGCAACATGCGTGGTGCTCTGGCATCGATGGCGGTGCTGCTGACGTTCGTTGCGGCAGCGTACGGTCAGAACGACCAACTCCCGCCGATACACGGAAGCCTTTGGGGAATAGGGGACTTCATGCCCGCAAACCTCGGGGCCCGGGGCCAAGCAATGGGTGGCTGCAATGTCGCGACCGCGAAGGGCTACCAGGCGCTGCTCAAGAACCCGGCAGGTGTCGCATCCGTCACCGAGAACCAGGTCGGGCTTGACGGGCACGTGGTCGTGCTCGCGCTTGACTATGAAGACGACGAGGACGTGGGTGGTGGTGTGCCGAAGCTCGGGGGTCTTGGGGTGGTCGTTCCGGTGGACCTGACTCCAGACGTGCGTGCCGGCTTTGCACTAGGCTGGGGCGCGTTCTACGACAACACCTTTGCCTACTGGACATGGACCGGAAGAGACGAGGAGTACCGGCAGTTCGGCGGCTACCATGTCCTGCTGCCGACGGCAAGCGTGTGCTATGACGACCGGTGGTCGGCCGGGGTCAGCCTGGGCCTCCCCGTCTGCTCTCCCTATGGCGCGCGCTGGGTTCGCGAGTCCTCGGGGGAGCCGTACGAGAGTGAGCTGACGGGCACAGTAGAAGGGACGTTCTCCCAGTTGGGCGTACTTGGGCACCCCTGGCCCTGGCTTTCGGTCGGTGCTTCTGTCACGCCCGGACTCGACCTGAAGATCGACGAGCCGGTCTACTCCAGCGAGGACTGGGAGGAGGAGTTTGAGGACGTCAACATAGAGATCCCGAGCCAGCATTCGATTGGGGTCGCGGTCCACCCTGTTCCGAAGCTCACGTTTGCCGGGGAATACTCTTTCCTCCCGCTGAAGAGAATCGAGTGGGAGGGATACCGCTGGCCCGGGCACGAGTACTCGGAGTACAGCGGGATCGAGAACGGCGCTACTTGGCGAGTCGGGGTCGAATACCGGACCCTCGTCGATCTGCGGGTCGGAGCGTACCGGAGCAACTACTGGCAGCGAGCCGAGTACGACGAGCGGGACCCGGCCGAGCTGACCCTGGTGACAGCCGGGGTCGGGTTTGACGTCGGCAGTGTGTCGGTCGACATCAGCGCGGAGTACGGCAGCTACGAGGAGCCCGGGTCCGAATACCACCAGGACCCTGAATTGACCAATCATGTAGGCAGGTTGGCCGCACAAGTCGGCTACTCCTGGCCTGGCTGGGCATCCGCAAGATAGGGAGAGTTCGGGGACATTGGTAGTCGGGGGCAGTATCGCTCTGCGCCTGCCGCATCTGTCGGCCTGACGCTTTCATTCCGGAGCCGGCGATGATGTAGCGTTGCCGGTACGGGAATCGAGAGGGCGGAGGCCAGTATCTCCGCCCTCTCGTTCTATTGTTGCGGACTAGCGGGTGATGAAGCTCTGGGTCCAGACCGGCATCGGCGGCTTGGGGTCGAGCGCGCGCCATTCCTCGTCGGTCATGCGCTGCGACATCGGCTTGGTGAACTCGTAGTAGGAGTAGCAGGCGCCGATGGCAAGGTATTGCTTGCCGTAGAACGGGATGACAGCATAGAGCCGAACAGGATTGCCGACTGCTTCTTCGAGCACCGACCCTGTAGTCGGGTGGGTGTGCACGTCGGCAACAAGAACCATGTCCTCGGGCTCAGAACAGCCGAGATCGAGCTTCTCGGCGTAGGTCCAGATTTCTTCCAGTTGGTCGGATTCCGGCTTGAGTTTAGGCTCTGTCTGCGGAGGTACAGGTTTCGGCTCTGCCAGGTACTTCTTCCTGAAGCCGACACTGAACTTCGTCATCGATGCGATCTTGGAGTGGATGTGTTTGCAGAACTCGGCGTCCTGCCTAGACATCTCTTGTCCCTTGAGTTCGCTGTCAGCGATGTCGGCAAGCTTTGAGGCTGTGGCGACAAGTGCGTCAAGCTTCTTGTCCGCCTCTTCAACAGCGGCGGCCAGACGTCTGAGCTCGGCTGCCAGCCCTGCCAGTCGCCTGAATACTGCAGGCTTGGGTTCGACGTATGCCCGATCAGGCGGAGGCTCCTCGGGAAGGCGCTTCGTACCTACTGTCGTGTAGCTCTGCTTGGCGTAGAGTATTGTGTCGTGGCGCAGTTCGGTCCACGAGCTGCAGGTGGTCATGAGGGTCTTGTCCGCGTAGACCGGCGATTGGGTGAACTTGGCCACGAGCGAGCGGCGGTGCGGACGCACGACCGGCTCGAGGTTCAGCTTCAGCACGTGCAGCCAGCCGTTGTAGATGTTGCGGTTCCAGTCGCCTGCTGTGAAAGCATCGAACGCCATTCGCATCGAGTCCAGTCTCTCCAGGTAGCCGGGGAAGCTGTCCTGGTGGTAGACATTGATGAGGTGTTCGCGCGCCCGGTCAGAACCCAGCACGGCCATGA
>CP070680.1:1273907-1285376 GCA_020352555.1 Caldifarciminota bacterium
ATGCGCCCGCAAGAAACCAACCGCTGGCACGACTGCTTCCTGCCCGAAGACTACTGGCGACGGGCCAGGCGCGAGTTTGCTCAGACCCCGGAAACCGCGGGCCGGAGACCGGACGACGATCTGGACCGTGACGAACTCAGGGTCGAAGGCGGAATCATGCGCCGGATGGACGACATCGAAGACCTGGGCTGGGACATCTCGTCCTGACCGCTTCTGACACAAAGAGGCGGGGCGGCCCGAGCCGCCCCGCAACGCGTTCGAGGTCGAGACTAGCGTGCTACAACGTAGCGATAGTACCTGGTATTGTCCCCGAACTCGGCCCGCACAAGGTAGACCCCGGACCGCAGTTCGGTGTCTGACCCGACCAGCCTGCCGTTGGCGTCGAACACCGAGACCCTGTTGGCCCCGCGCAGGTCCAGACGAAGCGTGCCGACACCCGCAATTCCGCCCGGTCGCCTGGCCTGGACCCTGGCCGGGGGAGTGTATTTGTAGAATTCACAGGTCTTCTTGCCCTTGAGCGCATAGAACACGCCCTCGCCGGTTGAGACCAGGTCACCGCCGTGCTTGACCCTCTTCTTGCGGCCCGTGCTGCCGATCTGGGGGATGGTGTCCAGCTCTGCCCAGACCGGGATTGCCGGGTCGAACATCCAGAACTCACAGGTGTTGCCGCCTTTGGTCGTGTAGATGTCGCCGTCGTACAGGGCCGCGCCGCTGCCTTCGCCCGGCTTCTTCTTCTTGCCGGTCAGCCCGCTCTGGCGCGGAATACCGGGTACGTATGAGCTCGCCCAGGTATCCTCGGCCAAATCATAGGTCCAGAGCTCGCCGTACTTGGCCTTGTGCGCGAAGAGAGTCGTGTCGTCACCGTGGTCGAAGTACACCAGCCAGGAGCCCTTGGCCCATTTCGGCCTCTTGCCCTTGGGCGCGTCGGCCAGGGTTTCCCACGAATCGCCGTCGACGTTGAACCGCATGAAATCCTGCTTGTAGCCTTTGAGCAGATACACGTACCCGTCGCCTTCGAGCTCGGCGAAGACCATGTCGGTCCCGCCTTTGACCTTCTTGTGCCACTTGCCCAGAGGCACGTCCGGCATCTGAGTCCAGGTGTTCTGGCTGATGTCGTAGCGCCAGAACCCGAGCGTGTTGTTGCCCTTGGTCATGTAGATGTAGCTGTCGCCGTCCCAGGCCCCCCGGCAGCCGCGCTTGGGCGGCTTGCCTTCAGTGCCGTTCGGGATCGGCTTGAGCGCGACCCAGCTGTCCTCACCAGGGTCGTAGCTGTAGAAATCGGACGTCTTGTAGCCCTTGGCCGCGTAGACCATGCCGTTGTCGTCGTTGTACACCAGCCAGCCGCCGTGCTTTACCTGCCGGCCCGACGGGTCCAAAGGCACCGGCGCGACCTCGGTCCAGCCCGCGCTCGCGACGGTGACTCCTGCAATGAGGAGGACTGCCATGACCGTGAGACATGCATTCGGCTTCATTCAGCCTCCTATTCACTGCCCGCACCCACTCAGGCCCGGGCGAGCTTCTTCTTCATGCTCTGCCGCCCTGTCTGCTGTCCCGGAGATTCTCCTCCGGACCGCGCTCCCAGCTCGCAGGACGACTTCGGGAGTGTCAGACACAGTATACCCCTGTCCTGCCCAAGGGTCAACTCCTTGCCTGAAAACCCGGAAAACAGCACATTTCGACTTGACAAGTTGCCCAAAGCCTGGCACAATTTAGTCGAGATCTGGGTTCGACCTCAGAAGTAGTGCGATGCGGAGCCCCGGCCGGTTCCCCTGACCGGCGTGTACCCTGGGGCAGATTCCACTGCAGACAGATGCAATAGGCCGCCGGATGCGGACATCCGAGCAAGCTGCTTCCGGACGGCGAGGCAGAGACGAAGAGACGCAGCGGCAACCAAAGCCCCGCGCTAGGTGCGTGCGATACCCCGCGCACACCCGTACCGCTGCAAAAAGGAGGTACAGACGGATCCGAGGTCGTTGACACCGGCCCCTGTCCCCCGCGCGCATGCCGGCCAGTCTCTGGTCGGCTGCGAAAAGGTGCGGGCCAGGCGTGAGTCGTGTCGCGGTTACCGCTCTGTGTCCGCCCGACACGCGGCTCTGCCCGGTGGAACCAGGTCCCCAGGAATGACATTGAATCCGAGAGCCAGACGGAGACAGAAACACGGGGGAGCCGAAGGGCTCCCCCGCTGCCTCGGCAGGCAGCACGCCTGTTCTCGTCTGCGGCTTGACACAACATTGCCCGAATGGCAGAATTCTCGAGAGGCACGGGTTTCTCCCCGAGTAGCGCATTGCGATGCCCCAGCCGGTACCCCTGACCGACGGCAACTCCGGGGTAGCTTTCGCTCGCTGGAGAGCCCTTTGAGCCGCGGCCGCAGGCCCGTCTGTTAGCCTGCGCGACCGCGTCATGGCAGAGACAGCAAAGCAGACAGCGGTGACGACCGAGGCACCGGACCCGTGCGATGCGGCGCCCGGCCCCGCGACCCGCTGTGAGAAGGAGGAAAAGATGAAGAAAAGGCTGTGGATACTGCCCCTTGCCCTGATCGCCGCCGCCGGCCTGTTCGTGGCCGGCTGCGAACTGATGGGACTCGAGCAGAAGGGCTTGGAGCAGGCCGGCGTGCCCGAGCCGGCGAACGACAGCGGCTGCGTGCCGGACACCTTCGACATCTGGGCGGGCCAGCACTACGACGCCGGTGACATACTGGTGTGGAACTGCACCGCCTACGTCATCGTCGAGATCAGGATCCACGACCCGTGGGTGATGACAGAAAGCCACCTGGCCTGGGCCGAGAACTGCGCAAAGCTGCCCAGGAACAAGAAGGGCCACCTGGTTCCGGGCCGCTTCCCGTACAAGATGACCCACAACCCGCCGGTCACCGAGTACACCTACTACGTTCCGCTCGGGAACCTGGAGCCCGGCGACACCATCGCCCTGGCGTTCCACTGCGTGGTGTGGCGCGACAGCATCAACGAAGAGACCGGCTGGGGCCACAAGTGGAAGGGCTGCTTCAAGTACGTCATCAAGAAATGCGACTTGAAGGACGTCAGGCTGCCGGCGTATCCCGTCAAGATGCGCGCCTGGCATCCGTGGCGCGACTCGAATGCCTTCTGGAAGGTCCAGCTCGACGGCATCGACGACACGACCGACTACAACGTCTGGAACGGCTACTGGCGCGGCTGGTGCTCTGAGATGAACGTCGAACTGCCGACCGATACCTGGATCACGGTGACCCTGCTCTCGAGCCAGGCCGAAAGCCTGCCCAACCGCGTCAAGTACGGCGAGTACGGCGAGCGCCGCTGGGACTGCGTCAACTGGCTGCTGAACAACAAGCCGAGCAACGCAACCTACTACGACATTCAGGCCGCGATGTACTACCTGCTGCGTGAGACCGATGTCAGGCCCGGCGGCCTGGCCGGCCAGATGGCGAGCGACGCCATCACCTACGGCACCGGGTTCAGGGCCAGGCCCGGTGACTGGGTGTCGGTCATCCTGCTGACACCGAGAGACATGCAGCTCTGCTTCATCGAAGTCGACCCGTAGACAGGGTATTCGTGCGCCAAGTGGAATACAGCAGCCCGGGGGAGCCGAAAGGCTCCCCCGGCCGCCTGGCAGGCGAAGCGAACAGGATGGCCCTCGTTCACCTGAGGCTTGACAAGACGTTTGGAGAATGGCAAAATGCTCGAGAGGCATGGGTTACTCCTTGAGTAGCGCATTGCGATGCCCCACCGGTTCCCCTGATCGGCAGGAACACGGGGTAGCTTTCGCTCGCCGGGAAACCCTCTTCGGCCGTGGGTACGGGCCCAAAAGCACGCCCGAGCGCCCGACGGCATGGCAGAGACAACAAAGTACACAGCGGTTACGCCTGAGGCCTGCGGCCCGCGTGGTGGGACGCCGAACCGCGCGACTAGCTGTGAGAAGGAGGTATAGATGAAAAAGAGGCTGTGGATACTGCCCCTTGCCCTCGTCGCGGTCGTCGGCCTGTTCATCAGCTGCGAGCAGATGTGGCACGACCCCATGGGCCGCCTGCCCGCTGACCTCGGCTCCGACCCGGTCAAGTTCGACATCGTTGCCGGCAAGGACCAGGACGCCGGCGACATCCTGGTGTGGAACTCGCCCGACTACGTCGTGGTGCAGACCAGGACCCACGACCCGTGGCTGATGACCAGGAGCCGTCTGGACTGGGCCGGCACCAGCGACGAGCTGCCCATGGACAGCCCTGACCACCTGGCTCCGGGGCGTTTCCAGCACGTCGTGACCCACGACCCGCCGGTCGCCGAGTACACTTTTGAAATCCCGATCCGAGACCTGCAACCCGGCAACCAGATCGTCATCGCGCTGAACTGCGACATCGCGACTCCTGACCTGGATGAGACAGGCTGGGGCGGCTCGTGGCAGGGCTGCTTCACGTACGTCATCAGAGAGGTGGACAGCGGCGGCATCGTCAGGCTGCCGGACTATCCGGTCAGGATGCGGGCCTGGCACCCCTGGGTCGACTCGAACTCATTCTTCAAGGTTGAGCTCGACAGCGTCGGGACCGGATACAGCGTATGGGACGGGTACTGGAAAGGCTGGTGCTCTGAGATCGACGTCGAGATGCCCACTGATTCGTGGTTCACCGTGACGCTGATTTCGAGCGAGGACGACAGCCTGCCTTACCGTATCCGGGTCAGTTCGCTCGGCATCACCCGGCGTTGGGATTGCACCAACTGGCTGCTGAACAACAGGCCGGACACCGCAACCTACCACCACATCCAGAGCGCGATGTACTACCTGCTGGGCGAGGACTCGACCCTGCCCGGCGGCCTGGCCGGCCAGATGGCAAGCGACGCCATCACCTACGGCACCGGGTTCAGGGTCTCGCCCGGAGAACTGATCTCGGTCGTCTGCATGACACCGGAAGACATCCAGCTTTGTTTCATCGAGGTCACCGCCGAATCGGACAAGGACAAAGACGTCAAGCTCCCGACCTATCAGATCAAGGCGCGGGCATGGCACCCGTGGATGGTCGAGAACGCCTTCTGGAAGGTCGAGCTCGCCGGCATCGACGACACGACCGAGTACAATGTCTGGAACGGCTACTGGCGAGGCTGGTGCTCTGAGATCAACGTCGAGCTGTACTCGAACACCTGGTTCAATACCACCCTGCTTTCGAGCCAGGCCGACAGCCTGCCCGACCGTGCCCGGGTCAGCGACCTAGGCATCACCCGGCGCTGGGACTGCGTCAACTGGCTGCTCAACAACAAGCCCGGCAACGTCAACTACTATCACATCCAGGGCGCGATGTACTACCTGCTGGGTGAGAAGGCCACGATGCCGATCGGCAAGGCCGGCCAGATGGCAAGCGACGCCATCACCTACGGCACCGGGTACAGGTCAGGGCCCGGCGACTGGGTCGCGGTCATCCTGCTGACGCCGGAAGACGTCCAGCTCTGCTTCATCGAAGTGGACCCGTAGGACTCCAGACCAAGCGCAAACAGACCAGACAACCCCGGGGGAGCCTGAAAAGGCTCCCCCGTCAAGTCGTATCGTCGCCCGGCTGCGGACAGAGCCAGGGTCCTGCAGGACTCTAGGCCTGCCGCCTGTCGCGCCTCCGCTTCCTGATGCCCGAGATCACGGCGTTGGCCAAGACAGCAGCCAGAGCAGTTCCGGCGATGACAGCACCCCAGACCCCGAGCAACGACAGGATGGTGACCACCGCACCCGCGATGCACACACCGAGCAGTATCGCCAGCATCGCCCGCCAGTACGGCACGCCCATGATGACCGCCGCCACGCTGCCTGTCCATGCACCGGTCACCGGCAGCGGTATCGCGACGAACAGCACCAGACCGAGGAATTCGTACCGCTCGATTAGTCCGCTCTTGCGCCGGGTGCGCGCGAACAGCCAGTCGAAGAACCGCCGAAACAAGCGGATATGGCCCAGCCACCGCACCGCCCGGTCCAGCAACAGCAGGACCAGGAATATCGGCAGCATGTTGCCGACGACAGACAGCAGCACCGCCTTCCACCACCGCATCCCGAACAGGTTGATGCCGACCGGAACGGCTCCCCTGAGCTCGACAATCGGCAGGGTCGAGATGATGATGACCACCGCCTCGGTCGGCACACCGCGCTCGTTGAGTCCCTGCGCCAGCTTCTCCCCTGTGCCCGCGTGCCGGCCGGGCTCCTCGCCTGCGAACTCGTAGCATCCGGGCCCGTATCCTCGCTGTTGCGCGGGTACCGGCCCAGGGTCCTGCGCCAGTACCGCAGCCCCTGCCAGCAGGCCTGCCAGGACCCTGGCTTTCACAGCAGTCCTCTGCGTCTGCGCAGCAGCCACTCCAGCCCGGCGATGAGCGCAATGACCACGTACACCCACGGCGTGCGCCTGGGGTCGAAGCTGAACCTGCGTTCGATGGACGCCAGTCTAGGTCTGAAACCGGGCGAGGGCAAACTGTCCCAGCCGAAGTACTCACCGCCGCTCGCCCGGGCGAGCGCGCGCAGCAGCTGCTCGTCGAGCCCGGTTTCCGAAAGCTCGACCCCCTGGTCCGACACCTCCACGTTGGTCACAGCCCTGCCCAGCACCGAGTCGTCGAGCAGAGCCACGGCCTGGATTCTGTGTCGACCGGCTGTCAAGCCTGCCAGCTCCGCGCGGTAGACGCCTGTACCCTGCTCAGCCATCGGCACCACCGGCCCTGTGCTGTCGGTAGAGAGGGTCAGGTCCAGTCCGGTCCACGGCCTTCCGTCCGGTGCTATCGCGCGCAGCACGACCCGCACCGGCTCGCCCAGAAAATGCCCTGGCTTGTCCGCCTCAAGCACGAACGGCTCCTGTCTCGAATATGCCAGGAACCTGACCGCGCCCAGCAGCAGGGTGGCCAGAGCGTGACGCTCACCAGGCTCTGTCTCCCGGCCAAAGGCCCATCGCCACAAAGGGGACCCGGCAACGTAGACCACCCTTCCTTGCCCGAGCTCGTACGCACCGGCCAGCACGGTGTCACCGGCCTGGAGCCAGGGCTCGGTGCCGGGTGCCGGGCCCGGAACGAACGCATCTGCGAAAGGAGGCAGGTTCTCGAAATCCAAATCCGCAAGCCACGGCATCACCCGGGCCGCCTTGGTCGGCGCAGGCCGGAAACTGCCGCTGACCCGGTTCACATCCATCCCCCCGGGCAAGAGCTGCTTCAGATACGTGCCGGCCCGAAATCCCGGGCCTGCCAGCACCAACGCGCCCTTGCCTGCCTTGACCTCGGACAGCAGCTCCTGCCAAAACCCGGCATCGCCCGATGTTTCCGCCATGCCATCCAGCACGAACACATCGGCCTTGCCCAGCGCTTGGCTGGTCAGACTCAACGCGCCGGACGCTGCAGCCGCAGAGGAAAGGCCGATGCGCGGGTCCTGTTCCAGGGCTCGAGCCAGGAAGCGCGAACCGGGTCCTGGCCGGTTGCTGACGTATGCTACCGACAGACGGCTCGGTTCGACCTCGACGGCCACGGCCCGTACGTTGTCCAGGTAGTTGCTCTCGCCCGCAAGGCTGTCCACCACGAGCCTGACCGTTCGCGCCCCGGGTCTCGGGAACCCGACCCTGAATACGAACTCCTGCTGAGCAGCCTCGTCGCGCAGCAGCACGGTTCGGGCCTGCTCGTCCAGCCGGACCACCGCCTGTTCTCCCTTGAGCCCTGAAAACCGCACCCGCGCCCTGATGTCGACCGTGTCGCCCGCGTACACTACCGCAGGCAAGGAGACGACTGACGCTTCGATGTTGCGCTCCCCGGTCAGCCCGCACCCGACCGCGTACACCGGAATCCCGGCCTCGCGCACAAGAGCCACCGGGTCGGTTTCCCCGTTGTCCTGCCCGTCCGAAATCAACACCACCGCCCCGGGCCTGGTCCTGAACACGGCGTCCAGCGCCTGACCGATTTCGGTCCGCCCTGTTTCAGGGAAATCGGAATCCGGGCCCTGGAGCCGGTACACCGAGTCGCCGAATCCCCACTGGTCCCGACTCGAGCCCTGGGCAAGAGGGAAGGCCAGCGCTGCGTCAGCCGCCATCGCCTCCAGGCCGGCTGCCGTCATGCTCTCTGACCGGTCGACCAGCACGACCACCCGGTCCGGAATCGTGGTCCGGCTGCGCTCGAGCACGCTGCCGACCAGTACCCCTGCGAGCAGCAGCATGACGACGGTCCTGAGCCCGAGCAACCACCACGCCCCCCGTGCCGGAAACAGCCGCCAGTAGGCGGCTATCGAGAGCAGCAGCAGTACCGCGCTAGCGGCGATAAGCATCGATTGTGCGGGGAATGCTGTCCTGAGTCGGCTCGAGCCGGATTGCCAGGCTTTCCTGCTCGGTCTGGAACTCGACCGGGCCGCCGACCAGGTCTACCGCGCCGTCGCTGTTCGTATCCGCAACCGCAATCGCCTGATAACTGCCTGAATCAAGCCTGGTCCCGAACGAGCCGTCGGTCAGAATCGGCGCCATGCCGGTCGTAGCCGTGTCCTCGAACAGTACCAGCCCGGTTCCCAGCGGCCCTCTCCAGGTCACTCTGCCCCGAACCGGTCTTCCCTCGAAAACGGAATCCGGCGTGAAATAGGTGAACGCCGAACCGCTCAGCCGGTTGCCCTCCAGATCCTGACCGCTCGGGTGGAGCACGAAGTATACCGTCACTCCCGAGTCGATCGTGTCGGCGGGAACGAACGACAACTCACGCCAGTCCTCGCGCCAGCCGCCCTGATAGACGGTATCGAACATCGAAGGCACGAACGTGTAGCTCAACTGGGACAGGGTGTCGAGCGGCTCGCTGAACTGCACCGCGATCTTCTGACGGGCGGCTCCGGACGCGCCGGGCCGGGGCTGGATCCCCGCAACCCGCGGCCGGATCGTATCCGCCTTGTCCGAACCCCGGAACCTGCCCCGAAACCGACCCGGGTTCCCGGCCTGGTCCAGTACCCTGCCCCTGACTTCAAACAACCCGGAGGACTGCGGCCATGTCCAGATGTCAATCCGGTCTGACTTGCGCCCCATGGATATCCCGCGCAGCTCCACCCGCTCTCCGTCCGGGCCGAAGACCGCAATGCTGTCCAGGCTTGCCGACCGGGCGTCGATGTCCTCGTCGAACAGCAGTTCCACGCTCACCCGGTTTCTGGTCCGGATTTCGAGCAGACGCGGGGCAAACCGGTCAGGGCTCGGCGGCAGCATCTTCTTGGCGCACGCTGAAAGCGCCAGAATGCCGGCTCCGACCAGCACCGCAAGCAGTGTGACTGCCGCCGGTCTTCTCACCGCTCCAGGACCTTTCTCAGACGCCCCGCCGCAGCCGAACTCAGGCCTTGACAGCGGGCTGACTCGACCAGCCTGAGCGAGAGAACGCGGTAGATATCGGTCAGTTCCGGCGCCCGGTCCTGCAAAGCGGCAAGATGCTGGGCAACCGTACCATCGTCCCCGCGCTGAATCGGACCGGTCAGACTCGAGGATGCGCCGTATTCGACCGCGTTCTCCAGCACGGTCCTCATCAGCGGGGCCAGCATCCTTGCCGCCCGCCTGCGCGAAATCCCGAGTTTGTCCGCGATGGTCTCCGCCGCATCCACCAGCACGTTCTCGAAGTTGGATGCGAAGACGCACATCGCGTGGTACAGCGGCCGGTTCCTGCCCTCGATCGTGACGAATCCCCCGCCGAGCTGGCGGACGAGCTTGCGCCCGAACCGCAGCCCGCGCGCCGTTCCCTCCAGCGCAAAGAAGGAGCCTGCAAGGTCCTGAATTGCCTGGGCATGGCTCGAAAAGCTCTGTATCGGATGAAGCGCCAGCGTCTCGAGTCGTTGCTCGGCAGCCCCCTTGAACACCTCGACACCCAAGACTCCGGAGCAGTGGACCACAATCGCTTTCGGCCTGAGCCAGCGCTTGACCGCGACGAAGACCGGCCCGATGTTCGCGTCCGGCGTGGTCAGCAACAGAACGTCGCTCCGCGCCGCCACTTCGCTCGCCTTCAGTCGTTCGTAGGATTTCTTGAGCAGGCCGTACGCAATCCATGCCTGCTTGGCGCGTTTGTCGGTGACGCCCGCGATCCGGTAGCCGAGCCGGCTGCAGTGCCAGGCCAGTGCCGTACCCGTCCTCCCTGCACCGATGATGCCGACGCGCTCATTGGCGCTCCGCCCGTCCCCACGCCGGTCCTGCTTGGTGCCGGAGTCTGATGACCTGTGCGCCATCAGCGGCCAAGATAGCCCGCTCCCCTACCCTGTCAAGCAGCACCCGGCTTCCTGGCATTTGGACGTTGACACCGCATCCGCTTCGGCTAGGATACGCTGTCCTCGGGAAAACTAGTGTGACTGTTGTTCGAGGAGCGGCCTCGGAATCCGTGTCCGCCGCGCGCAGTATGCCGAATGGAGGAACGAGAAGAACGATGCGCGTCAAGAAGCCTCTCATCGCCGCCTTGCTGATAGTCACCGCCGCCGCGGCCCAGCAGGGGGCCCGGTATCTCGTCATCACCGCCGACCAGTACGCGAACTCGATCCAGCGGCTTGCCGACTGGAAGCGGGCAGCAGGCATCAGCACAAAGGTAGTCAAGCTGTCCGAAATCGGGAGCTCGGTGGAGCAGATCCGGGTGTATGTAAAGGCTGCATACGACAGCTGGCCGATCCGACCCGAATTCGTGCTTCTTGTCGGCTCGCCCTACAACCTGCCTGCGGCCCGGTACGGCAACCGCTGGCACTACTACTCGGACAACGTCTACGCCGACATGACCGGCGACCCACGCGCCGAACTGCTTGTCGGTCGGTTCCCGGCCAAGAACGCCGAGCAGTGCGACCTGATGGTGGAGAAAACCCTGGCCTACGAGCAGACTCCAGACCTTGGGGACACGCTCTGGATGCGCCGGCTCACCACCATCGTCCGTGAAGGGTACGACTGGGACGACACGGTATACTGGAACAATGCCCGTCACGCCGCCGGCCTGGCCGGCCAAGCCGGGTTTGTTGGCTGCGACTCCCTCTCGACCTCCCGCGGCGACAGCGCCCGTCAAGTTGTGGCGTCGATCGACAACGGCACCGGTCTGGTCATGTACCGAGGGACCGCCGCCGGCAACTGGCGTGCGCCTTTCGAGATGGACCCGCGCTGGACCAGCAACGGGCGCAAGCTGCCCGTCATCCTGTCCATCACCTGTGAGACAATGGCACTCGATCCCTACGACTCCATGCTGGGCAGCGCATTCATCAAGAGCGGAACCGTCGTCGAGCCGAATGGCGCCGTTGCCTTCTACGGCAACACCCGTTCGGCTGCACGTGTCGCTCGCCAGCGCGGGGCGGCTGCACGCGGATTCTTCACCGGGCTCTTCACCGAGAACCGGTATCGGCTGGGCGGTGCCTGCGTCAGGTCAAAGGACCAGCTGCTGCAGGAATTCCCCACCGACGACGAAGACTACCGGGGCTTCAACCTGTTCGGCGACCCCGCCCTTCCGCTGTGGACCGCGACCCCGCGGATTCTCGATGTGACCCACCCTGGTGAAATACTCCCTGAGCCGCAGG
>CP070680.1:1285476-1299591 GCA_020352555.1 Caldifarciminota bacterium
GCCCAGCCTGGGTCCCCCTGCCCCGGGCATGCCCCCCAACAGTCCTCCCTACTGTCCTGAGGCATGCAGCTTGGCCTGAGCTGACCCATGGCCGTACCCATGCAGATGCCCATTCTGCCTTCCCAGAGGCAGCGCTTGCCAGAACCCATGCCAGAACCGATGGGCCTGCTCCTGGCTGTCCCTATGCAGTGACCGATTGGGCTGCCCCACCCGCAACCAGAGAAGCTTGCCCTGAACCGAACTCTGCAGCCAGGACTGAATGTGACTCTGCCTCGGCCTGTGCTGATTCGGGGTTCGAAGGTCAGGCAAGCGGGGACAGTCCCCCGAGCGGTACAGTCCCCGTTTGCCCGGAGTTTCGGAGATGAGTGATGTCAGGCCAGAACCAGGGCAGAAACACCGGGCAGCGCTTTGCGCTGCCCGGTGTCAACTTGGAGTCTCTAGATTACCTGGCCACCGGCTGTACGCACTCGTCGGCCAGGAACGGGTAAGGCCTGCGCATCTCAGGCCTGCGGTAGTCGGGCAAAAGCATCGGCGATTTCCTGTCCTCTGGAATCCCGGCCTTGTTCAGCTCTGCCTTGAAAGCGTCCATGTGCCTTAGCCCGGTGTCCGGCGCCTTTTCCATCGCCTTGGCCGCTTCTGCCGCAGCCTTGCCTGCCCTGCGGCCGAAAACCAGGATGTCCAGAAGTGAGTTGCCCATCAGCCGGTTCCGGCCGTGGATACCGCCCACCACCTCGCCTGCTGCGAACAGATTCCTGACCCCGGTGTGTCCGGTGTCGTCCACCAGCACACCGCCGTTCTGGTAGTGCTGGGTCGGGTAGGTCAGCACCGGCACCTTGTCCATCTCGATGCCGTAGCGCTCGAACTGGTGGTACATCGCAGGCAGGGTGGCTTTGATCGAGCCCTTGCCCTTGAGCACTTCGATCAGCGGCGAGTCGAGCCAGACACCGACACCGCCGGTCACGGTCTCGATGCCCCTGGCTTCTGCCTTGCACTCGCGGATGATGGCCGACGCGGTGATGTCCCTGCTCTCAAGTTCGTAGATGAACCGGTTGCCTTCTGAGTTCACCAGCTGGGCCCCGATACCCCGCACCTTCTCGGTGATGAGCTGGCCCAGGATCTGCTCAGGATACGCAACTCCGGTCGGGTGGTACTGGATCGTGTCGATGAAAGCCAGTTTGGCCCCGACCCGGTATGCCAGAACCAGGCCGTCGGCAGTAGCGCCGTAGTGGTTGGTGCACGGAAACCCCTGCATGTGCAGCCTGCCGCACCCGCCGGTCGCCAATATCACGGCTTTTGCCCGGACCACACACTTCCGTCCGGTCTCGAGGTTGACCAGCACCGCTCCGCTCACCGCGCCCTTGGCATCGGTCAGCAGCTCGGTCACTGCCGCGAACTCGGTCCTGGGCACGTCCCTGTTCTGGAACTCGTCCCTGAGCACCCGCATGATTTCGGCCCCGGTGTAGTCGCGGGCAGCGTGCATCCGCTTGCGCGAAGTGCCGCCGCCGTGGATCGTGATCATCGTGCCGTCCGGCTCCTTGTCGAACATCACGCCCAGCTTCTCAAGCCAGTCGATGATTCCGGGCGCGTCCGCTACCAGAGCCCGGGCAAGCTCCGGCCTGTTCTTGAAATGCCCGCCCCCGAGCACGTCAAGATAGTGCCGCTCAGGCGAATCGTTTGCCTTGTCCGCAGCCTGGATTCCGCCCTGGGCCATCACCGTGTTGGCGTCCCCGACCCTCAGCTTGGTCACCAGCAGGACATCGGCCCCGGTTTCCTGCGCCATCAAAGCGGCCGATACTCCTGCCCCGCCGCCGCCGATCACCAGCACGTCGACGTCAGACTCCGGGTTGGCCAGGTCCAGCCCGCCCGGCTCCAGCACCGGCCAGGCCTCGAGCACGTTGGCCAGCTCGTGCGGAGTCCGGTCGCCCTTGTTCGGCCCGACTGCAAGCGCACGCATCGACGCTTCGATGTAGTCTGGGTGGAAACCTTCGAGCAGCTCCTTCTTCTGCTCAGCGGTCCGCATCGGGAATTCCTGCTTCATCCTCTCCTTGCGCGTGGCTTCGAGCCGCCGGATGGATTCGTTCATCTCTTCCGGATACACGTCACCTCCTCAGGCCGGCTCGATGTCGCGGACTTCCTTGTCGTAGAACATCTTGCTCAGTTCCTCTGCCGAAGCGGCCATCAGCTTCTTGAGCCCATCGCCGAACTTGCCCGCCTCGATCTCTTTCAGCCTTTCCTGCAGGTGGGGCGAGCGTTTCTGCAGCTTGGCACCCGCTATCCGCCGGGCCAGCAGCGCGACGTTGTACTGGACGATCTCGGCCGGGCAGCGAGACGCGCACAGCCCGCACATGATGCAGTCGAACGACAGGTCTGCCACCCGGTCGTAGTCGCCGCGGATCGCGGCGTTGACATAGCCCATCACGTCGATGTCCTGCGGGCAGATCTTGGTGCACGAATTGCAGCTTATGCAGCGCATGATCTCCGGGGAGCAGCGCACCAGGGTCTGGGTCGTCGCCTTCAGCTCCTCGATGTCGTACTTGGCCTTGGTCGCCGGGTAGAACGGCAGCTGCACCAGGTACATGCCGTCCTCGACCTCGGTCTGGCACGCCAGCCCGACCTTGACCTTGTACGAGCTCTCGGTCCGGTACACGGTGCCGCACGCGCCGCAGAACCCGCCACGGCAACCGCACCCGCGGATGAACTGGTAGCCCGCGTACTCCATCGCCTTCATGATGGTCAGGCCCTTGGGCACCTCGTAGGCCTTGCCCATTACGTAGATGGTCAGCAACGAAGGAGGTTCAGGGGTTTGGGGGTTCGAGCGACCCTCGGACCCTGAAACCCTGGAATCCTGGGACCCTTTGTTCTCAGCCATCTGCTATTCCTTCCGAAACTCGGCCATGCCCTGCTCGTAAAGGTCGTTGCCTTCGGCATCGTTGACCACGATCGCGGGAAAGTCCTCGACCCTGAGCTCGCGCACCGCTTCGGGCCCGAGTTCTTCGTAGGCGATGACCCTGGCCTGCTTGATGCTCTTCGAAATAAGCGCGGCAGCGCCGCCGACCGCGGCGAAGTACACCGCCTTGTTCTTCTTCATCGAATCCAGCACCGGCTTGGTCCGGTTGCCCTTGCCGATCATGCCTTTTAGCCCGACGTCCATCAGCCTGGGAGCGTACTTGTCCATCCGGTAGGAAGTCGTCGGCCCGGCAGAGCCGATCGGCTTGCCCGGCTTGGCAGGCGACGGCCCGACGTAGTAGATGATCGCGCCCTTGGGCTCGAACGGCAGCTCCTTGCCCGCGTCCAAGGCCTGTACCAGCTTGGCGTGAGCCAGGTCCCTGCCGGTGTAGATGATGCCGGTTATCAGCACCGAGTCGCCGGCCTTGAGCCCGGCGACCGCCTCGTCGGTCAGCGGAGTCGCTATCTTCTTCGTCATCCCGCACCTCTACAGAGTTGCCGACTTGTGCCTGGCAGAATGGCAGTTGATGTTCACCGCGCACGGCAAGGTCGCGATGTGGCACGGAAAGGCCTCGACGAACACCGCCAGCGCGGTTACCCGTCCGCCAAGTCCCTGGGGCCCGATGCCCAGCTTGTTGATGCGCTGGAGCAGCTCCTGCTCCATCTCGGCGTAGACAGGGTCAGGGTGAACTGAGCCGATCTCGCGCAGCAGCGCCTTCTTCGAGAGCTGGGCGCACTTGTCGAAAGTGCCGCCGATACCGACTCCGACCACCACCGGCGGGCACGGGTTCGCCTTGGACCGCGCCACCCGGTCCACCACAAAGTTCTTGATCCCCTCTGCCCCGTCGGCTGCGGAAAGCATCCGGACCTCGCTCATGTTCTCCGAACCGCCGCCCTTGGGCTGGACCGTTATTTTCAGCCTGTCGCCCGGCACGATGTCGGTATAGATGATGGCCGGCGTGTTGTCGCCGGTGTTCTTCCTGCGCAGCGGGTCGGCCGCTATCGATTTGCGGAGATACCCGTCGGTATAGCCCTTGGCCACGCCCTGGTTGATCGCGTCGTACAGCTCGCCTCCGGAGACGCGAACACCGGACCCGATTTCGACCCAGACCACTGCCCAGCCCGTGTCCTGGCAGGCCGGCATCTTCTCGGTCTTGGCGATCTCGACGTTGTCCAGCAGCTGCCGGAGAATGGCCTTGCCGGTCTCAGACTCTTCGACTTCGAGTCCGTGCCTGAACGCCTGGACAACGTCGTGGCCGATTTCGAAGTTCGCGTCCATGCACAAGCCGGCGACCGTTTCCTTGACGGTATCGAACCCGATTTCTCTCATGACACCTTCTCTCTACAGGGCGTGCTCGAGCACCCAGATTTCAGGCTCGGCCGGCAGCCTGTCCTTGGCAATCTCGACCTCAGGCCCGCCGACCCTCCTGACGCTGACCTTGCCCGAAAGGAAACCTTCCACACCCGCGATGTCGAACCCCAGTTTCCGGGTCTTGTAGTGCATCGGGATGATGACCTTTGCCCTGAGCTGCCGTGCCACTTCGGTCGCCTGCTTGGCGTCGATGGTGTAGAAACCGCCGACCGGGACGAGCAGGACATCCACCTGGCCGATGTCCAAAGCGGTCTTGTCGTCCAGCAGATGCCCCAGGTCTCCGAGGTGGCACACCCGCAGCCCGTCGATCTCGTACGTGAAGACGGTGTTCTCTCCCCGCTGCGCGCCCTTGCTGGCGTCGTGCCAGGTCTGAAATCCCTTGATTGAGACCGGGCCGACCGAATGCTCGCCCGTACCCTTGACCAGCTTCGGGTTGCCGGGCAGCGAATCCTGACCGCTGTGGTCCGGATGGTCGTGGCTGATCGAGACCCCGTCCGCGGTCTCGGTGATCCTACCGTACCCGAGCGCGCCGTCATAGCTGCCGGCCACGTACGGGTCGGTGATGATTTTCGTGTTGTCCGCGGCGCTCAACAGGAACGCCGAATGTCCAAGCCACCTGGCTTTCATCTCGCCCCCTGGGTTGGCTCTTTGGTCCGCCTACGCAGACCGCTTGCTCGATTGAGTTGGGACGGCAGGTTCTTGCCCGGACAGCGGCTAGCCGGCGGAAACGTCGGCCGGAAACACCGAAATCCGCTTCTTGTTCCGGCTCACGTGCTCGAACCGGACCTCGCCGTCGGCAAGCGCGAACAAAGTGTCGTCCTTGGCCCGGCCGACATTGGCGCCGGGCAGAAACCTTGTCCCTCGCTGCCGCACCAGGATGCTGCCGGTGCTCACCTGCTGGGAACCGAACCGCTTCACGCCCAGCCTCTGGCCCGCGCTGTCGCGGCCGTTCTTGGAAGTACCGCCGCCTTTCTTCTTCGACATATGCTGATTCTCCTTAAGCAAAGGAAACGAGGCGGAATTATAACCCTGCGCCTGATAGTGTCAACCTGACCCGGTCCTGAGCCTTGTTCCGGGACACTGGTGGCCGGGCAGCCTGCGGCAGAACGGCATTGGCTGCTCTTCAGGTCTGCCAAGACATGGCCGATGCTGTGGCCCGTCGCGTATGGCCCGACGCCGAGCCGGTCCGGGTCAGCCCAGGCACGGTCAAGAGAATCGTCCTGGCCGCTGCGGCACCGCTTCGCGTGGTCTTTGGCTGTTGTGGGCGAACCGGTCCGTCCGTCCGGCCAGTTCGCAGACGTCGACCGGGCATTCTCCGCCTCCAAGTACTTGGCCGGCGAACAACTCACAGCACGGCACACGGTCCGGGCTGCAGCTGACGGTCTGGAGGAAACCGCCTGCCAGTGGGCCGCGGTCCGCCTTGCCTGACGAAGCTGCTTTCACCGGGTCTGCAGATCGGGCCGGACCCAGTCGGAAGAGCTGCCCGACCTCTCACCCCCGCGGTCCGTGCCGTATCCCAAGACCGTCAAGCCGCCGGGGTCGTGACCGTCCGACCAAAGCGGAGAGGAACAAGGAGCCGGGCAGCGGATGGGAACCGCATCGAGTGGATTCCTGATGCCGCCTCTTGCCGCGTTGACAGCCAGAAGGGACCGGCTAGCATCAGCCGGTGTGAAGTGACGGCTGCCGACTGCCGACAGGAGGAATCTGATGTCTGAAAGCGATTCCAGCGCCGGTATGCACAGGATGCTCATCTTCTTCCTGTTGGCCGCTTCGCTGGTCAACGGGCTGTACAACCTCGGCATAGCGGCTCAGCCCGCAAAACAGGGCGGCGATTTCGCCCAATACTATGTCGCCGCTCGCTTGGTGCGGGCGGCCGAGAACACCACCATCTACGACAGGGGTGCGCTCTACCAGCACCGGGCCAATGAGTTCGGGGTGAAGGGGATTCCGTACGAGGATCGGGAGCCCAGGGTCCAGACCTTCGCTTATCCGCCTCTGGTCGCCTATCTCATGGTGCCGCTCTCGTTGCTGCCCTATGATGTCGCCCGTTATGTCTTCTTCCTCCTGAGCCTGGCGGCCTTTGCTGCCTCGGTGCCGCTGCTGGTCGAGAATCGGGAAAAGGACCGACAGAAGACAATGGTCCTGACAGGATGGGCAGCGGTGATGCTGTTCTATCCGGTATTCCAGACGCTCTACCTTGGACAGATCAATGCGGTACTGCTCTTTCTCTGCATCCTTGCACTCCATCTCGTCCGACGACGACGCATCTGGCTGGCCGGCCTGCTGTTCGCCCTCGCGGCACATGTGAAGTTCTTCCCTTTGGTCCTGCTGCCCTTCTTCCTGGTCAAGCAGGAGTACCGGTTGCTGGGGACCACATTGCTGTTCGTCGCCGTCATTGCCGCAATCTCGGTCGCAGTCGGTGGTCTCGGGCTTCATGAGATGTACTTCAGCAGGGTCCTGCCGCAGCAGTACTTCGCAGGTCCCTACTTCAGGAACCAGGGATTCTCCGGCTTCTTCGAGCGCCTGCTGACCCGCCACGAATACACACCCTCATTAGGACACTTCCCGCGCCTTGCCCATCTTCTATCTCTGGCTGCCGGACTTGCAGTACTGGCCGCTACCTACGTCTCGGCAGGAACAAAGGCGCGCGCCGGTTCACTGCGCTACGACCTCGGCTTCGCCACCTGCCTCATTGCAGCGCTGCTCTTTCAGTCCAAGTCGTACGAGCACCAGCATGTCTTTCTGCTCCCTGCTTTTCTCTTCAGCTTCGAGACACTGGTCTACCGGCATAGGGGAGGCCGTGCACTGCCGATGTTGCTCGGCCTGTCGTTCTCTATCTGGTCATTCCTGTTGAAGCTGGAGTTCGAGTACAAGAGGCTGCCAAGAACCATCCTCCTGAACCCCATGTTTTCGGTCAAGTTCTTCGCGACGTTGATGCTGTGGGCGGTGTGCGTTCGACTGCTGACGAGCACCAGGGGTCCGGAGCACAATGCGGGAACAGTGACCTCGGCGTCTTCGTCCTCGGTTCTCTCCTAGAAACCCAAGCCTACAGCTGTCTTTCGCCTGCCAGGCCAGGACACGAAGACAAAGACGCGCCATTCGGCTGCGGTGAAAGAACAACAACACCCGACTCAGGTACAGATGGTTGTCCTCAAACCGCATCGCAGCGAATCAACCTCTGACAGAACAGGTAATCAACCGAGTACCGGGAGCTCTTGCACCAACTCCCCGCAATCCAGCATCACACAACAATTGGACTCAAACACCCTCCTACTTGGCCAGGGATATACCCCGGCTGTTCCCAGGACAGCTGCACCCGCGCTCTCAAAGACCCGTTCCCTCGCCCTGACGCCCGCCGCGGCCCTTGCCCGGTCCCAGGCCACTGCTGCCAACTCCTTCCCGACCGCGGCACGAACTGGCTCTGCGGCCGCAGGGCAGTCCTGTGTCCCGGCCGCCTCCCAGGCCGCTTTGGAAGAGCGGTTCCCCCTCGGCTCCGCAGAGCGCAGGCGCGAGAATGAAGCGGCGGGGCAACAGCCCCGCCGCAGTAAACGCTTCCGCTCTCTCAGCCTAGTTCATTGCCTCGGCTTTCAGTCCGCGACAACCAGTTTGCCGGAGCTCGTGCCCGCACCGGCCCGCAGCCGGTAGGCGTAGATGCCGCGAGCCACGCGCTGACCCGCATCATCCCTGCGGTCCCATGCTGCCGACATGTCGGCACCGGTCACATCTCCGCTCAGACTGCGCACGAGCCTGCCGTCGGCCGCAAAGACGTCGAGCGCATACCGCGACCCGACGGGCGCCTGGAAACGGAAGAAGCCTATCTCGGTCACCGGGTTGGGCGAGACACTGAGCCCGAATCCGAAGATGCGCTGGCGCTCCGGTTCTTGCTCTTCGACACCTACGAGGTCCATCACCGGGGTTTCTGCGCCCTGGTAGACCGGCAGCGAGGAATCCGGCTGCATCGTCATGTTCTGCAGATAGACCACAATCCTGCACTTCTCGGGATTCCAGTCGTAGCGGATGTCGTAGGGCAGAACCACAGTATCGCTGCCGGTCGCCGACAGGTCTACAGTCGTGCCGTACTGGTCGGGCAGGTAGTCGCGGCACACATGGTTGTGCCATGGGTCGCCGTTCGGGCCCTGGTAGTAGAGACTGTCCTCGGTTATGGCCGCGAAAGCGACAGCCTGAAGCGGGCTCCCGGTTTCGTTCACGAACTCGGCCGTGACCTCGCCTTGGCGGCTGGTCGGGTCATAGCTGCCTGACAGATTGACCCCGACGTCGGCCGGCACCTCGAGCTGCTGGGAAACGTATCCGGACCAGTTGTAGTACTGGTAGCCGCGCTGTTTGCCGTCAATCCAGGCCCACGGCGTCGCGTACCCGCCGTTGTAGGGTGGCGGGTAGCGGTACATCTTGCCCCGGCCTTCGGCATTGTACAGGGGGTAGCTTCCGCTGATGTGCCACTCGATTGCGGCAACGCGGCCCGGGTTGTTGATGACAATCTGGTCCACCGCCATACTGGCGGCGACGCAGGTTCCTCAGCCTTCCTGGTAGGCTTCTTCGAGTACGACGATACGCTCGGCTCCGAAAGCCGGCATCAGCAGGCCGAGAGCCAGAGCGAACAGGATTGATTTCCCCACGGCATTGCCTCCGGTTTCGATTGTTCAGAGAATTGCGCTAGCTCATTCTAGCCGACAAGTACCGGGCGAGTCAACAGCTTTCTGCAAGGACAGACTCGGCCAGGTATGAGCTGCGCACCAGCGGCCCGCACAATGCGGCACGGAACCCCATGCCTTGTGCCTCCTCGTGCCATTTCTCGAACTGGCTGGGCTCCACATACCGTTGCACCGGCAGGCATCTCCGGTCAGGCTGCAGGTACTGGCCGATTGTCACGATATCGCACCCCGCTGCCCGGAGGTCGTGCAGCGCCCGCTCGACCTCCTCGTCGGTCTCACCCAGCCCTGCCATCAGACCGCTCTTGGTCAGCATTCCGGGCCTCAGTTCCTTGACCAGACACAGCACTTCGAGCGAAGTCCGGTACGAAGCACGCCGGTCCCTGACCTCAGGGCTCAGCCGCTCGACCGTCTCGATGTTGTGTCCGAACACGTCGGGTCCGGCTTCAACCACCTTCTGCACCGGTTCCTTTCTCGCGCCGAAATCCGGAGTCAGGACTTCGACCCGAGGTAGGCCGACAGGACCCCTGTTATTCTGAGGACGCGCAGCGACCGAAGAATCTGCCGGCCGCTTCAAGGCTGTCACCGTATGCGCGAACATCCCTGACCCAAGGTCCTCGAGGTCGTCCCGGTCCACCGAGGTCAGCACCACGTACCTGAGCCCGAGCTCTCTGGCCGCCTGGGCCACCCGCTGCGGCTCGTCCTCATCCACTTCTCTGTGCGGATTCCCGGTCTTCACCGAACAGAAGCCGCAGTGTCTGGTACAGGTTTCACCCAGTATCATGAACGTGGCAGTACCCCGGTTCCAGCATTCGGACAGGTTCGGACACCGGGCAGAAGTGCATACCGTATGCAGACGATGCCGTGCCAGCAGTCCGGCCACGTTCTCGAACACCTCACCCGACGCCAGCTTCATCCGCAGCCACTCGGGCTTTCTTCCCGAAACCGTACCCGGGCCTGTATCAGCCATTGTCCTGTCGGAGAACAACCGCTACGCGGTCACGCGCAGACCGTGCTGCGGGCATCGGTGGGTGCACTCGAAGCAACGGATACACTCCAACTGGTTCTGGTTCTGGTCCGGGTCGATGTTCATCGGGCACGGCCTGCGGCACGCCAGGCAGTCGGTGCAGGTTCCGGGCTCCAGCTTCATCTTCATCAGGCTGCCTTTGTTGAAGAACCCGTAGATCGCGCCGATCGGGCACACCAGCCTGCAGAACGGCCGCTTGATTCCGACAGCAGCGACCACTACCAGCAGCAGGAACCCGACCTTGACCCAATAAAGCCATCCCACCATCCCGCGCAGCGCGTTGACCGGGTCCCATAGCACCAGCGGAATCCCGGCCCCGAAAGTCCCTTGCGGGCAGAGCTTGCAGAACCAGGGCTCGATCGTAAGGTACGACGCCAGCCCGGCCACCAGTGCCAGTATCCCGTACTTCACCCAGGTCGAAGGCATCGACACTTTCAGTGCCTTGTCGAACAGCAGCACCAGGCCGAAACCGACCGCCCCGAGCGCAATGCCCAGCCCGACTCCTGACAGCGGCCCGATGCTGAACCCTGACCCCGAGATCAGCGCGGCCGCGACCGCGGTCAGCGCGGCCGCGAACCAGCGGCCGGTCAGCCCGAGCACCAGCATGCCGAAGAACGCGGCCACGACCCCGTACGACTCGCCGAACCTGAACCACACCATGGTTCCGAGTCCGACCCCTGCCAGGAGCCCGCCCAGCCAGAGCTTCCGCGGGATGTCGAACCTGCCCCGTACAACGACCGCCAGCAGCAGGGCGGTGAACGGCAGCCATCCCAGCACCAGCACTTTCCACCATGCGATGTGCAGCAGCGTAATGAGCAGCACGCAACCACCCAGCGTTGTCGCGGCCGTTACTCCGAATCCCACCCAGCGCTTGGTCCGCTTGCGCCTGCCTGCCGGCAGCTTGTGTAGCAGGTCCTGCCACATGCCGAACGGGCAGACCCAGGCGCAGGCTGCCCGCCCCACAAGCGCGCCGACCACGAAGAACACGCCCAGAGGCAGCCACGGGAACCACTTCATCCCGATCATCTGCTGGGTCGAGCCGATCGGACACGCGAACAACGCCAGCGGCCCGCCGTAGCAGTTGAGTATCGGCTGGGGCACGGACTTGAAGAACCCGCTGTAGATGACGTGGCCTTGAAGGAAGGCGAGAATGTAGGCATTGAGCAGCACCGCCGCCCCGATCTGCACCACCCTGTAGGGCGCGACCCGCCGGTTGACCACGATGGTCGCGACGAACATCAGTGCCGTGAAAGGCACGGTCGCGAACACCAGTACCTTCCACAAAGTCATGCCCTCGGCGAACACCAGCCAGGCTGAAACCACCAACCCGGCTGCAGTGACGAGCGCGAACGACAGCCGCCGCTTGCGCTCAACCGGCTTGCCGGCGTAGACCGCGGTGAAGAACCCCACCAGCATCAGCGGAACCCAGCCGTACACCAGCACCTTCCACCAGCTGAACTTCTCGAACAACACCAGCGCTGCCAGCACCAGTGTGCTGGCGACCGCGAACGTCACAAGCCAGCCGGCCCTGGTCCTGTTCAGAAAAGGGGGCCTCTCCTTGACCGCAGTAGTCTCTTCTGTCATGGCAGCTGCTCTTCCCAGGTCCTGGCCGGGCCTACACTAGGCCCATGCAGGACAGTCATATCTGGGCCGCGAACCGGTGGATGGTCTCCGGGTCGCCTTTGACGACTCCGAGCACGACCGCACTGACACCCAGCAGCGCCAGCACCATGAATGCAATGCGGCGTTTCATCAGAACCGGCTGATCAGCTGCGCCTTGATGCCCCTGAACGGAGGTTCGTCCCGGCACACGCCGCCGGAGCAGGTGTACCCGCCGCGCTCCGCCCCGACCCGCACACGCAGCATGTTGCGGTGGGTGATCGACCAGACCGCCTCGAACATCGGCCAGAACGTCTCCCCGTTGTATCGCTTCTGCAGCTCCACGTCGACGTGCTGGATCCCGAGTGTGAACAGCAGCGCTTCACCGTAGCCATAGCTGAGCGCCAGCGCGGTCTCCAGGTAGTCCCAGCTGTCGCCCCGGGTCGACCGCTCGTCGACCAGCCCGACTTCGCCTTCGAAAGCGAATGTGTGCTGGCCGACCAAGTAGTTGACGTGGACCACCGGCTTGTCGACCACCCGGTTGTAGGTTCCCAGCTCGACGTTGCGCTGCAGCATGTGGTTGAAGTAGGCCTCGAAAGTCCACTCGGCAACCGGGTTGTAGCGCGCCTTGCCTTCCCACTCGACCACGCCTGCACTGCTGTCGTCATGGGTGTACAGCCGGCCCAAGTCGGCCTCGAGGTAAAGCGACTGGATCGGTGTCCCGGTCGCGACCACACCGAACCCGCGCTCGTCCACGCCCCGGTTCATCGCCACACCCGACTTGATCGGTGTCGGCGGGTCGTTGTAGCGATACTCCTTGGCTTCGTACACCTTGTCCGGGAAACCCAGCTTGTCGTAGTCCATGTACTGGCCCAGCAGGGAGAACCACCCCATCGCAAACGTGCCGGTTGCGTAGTAGCCGATGCCTCTCTCGCGACCGCCGATTATGGGCTTGGTGCCCATTCGCTGGCAGACCTCGCCGTAGACCTCGATCGGCCCGAAGCTCAGGGTCAGGTCACCGCCGTACAGCTCGGTGAATCCGTTCGAGGCGAGGTCGTCGTCGCCGTTGATTCGGACGTATCGCCCGCCGAACCCGCCCCACGTGACCGGCCGCGACGCAAGGTTGGCGCCGTACACTTGGTCAGTGGTGTCATCGAAGTTCATGACGTGGTAGACATTCTCCTGGAAGAATATGTCCCGCATCCGAGCCCCAAACGCCACCACGTCGGTCCGGTACGGCAGACTGGCCGTGCCCCGGAGTCCATGCAGACTCTTGTAGTGTCGGAAGTCGTCGTCCGAGTACGTCCGTAGTGCCAGGCCTTTGCCGAAGCTCTGGAAGAACTTGCCGTACAGCACCTCGAACCGCTTGGGGCTGTACGCGATGGTGTAGTCGAGAAGCCTGAGTGGCTCCCGTCCTCCGACCCAGGGCTTTGACGGCTCGTAGAGGAACATCCCTAGTTGACCCTTCAGGTCGCCATAGCGTACGTTGAGGTCGAGCTTGTCCTCCATGTGGGTCGCGTGCACCAGTGTGTCGGCATCTCCTTCCGTAAGAAGCGTATCCAGAAAAGCCCAGAACTCCGCCCGGTTCACGCCGCTGATCGTGAGATTCGCCCCGCCGGCGATCGCCCCGGCCAGCGCCAGTACGATGGTCGCTCTCACCGCCTCCGCCCCGACCTACTCGCCTTCGGGCGCTTCGGTTTCCCCGGGCTCGGCTTCGCCTTCCGGCTCAACCGGCTCCTCGGGCAGCCACTTGAGGAACTCCTCCTTGATCCGGTCCTCGTCACCTTTCTTGTATCCGATGTGGGTGTAGACGATCTGGCCGCCGGTGTTGATCAGGTAGGCGGTCGGCTTGATGATGATGCCGTAGGCGCTCTTGACCTCCTGGTTCTGGTCGAGCAGCGTGATGTAGGGCCACTGCTTGCTCGCCACGAACGCCTTGACCCGCGCCTCGTCCGCCGGCTTGTCGACCGACAGGGCGACAATCTGCAGGCCGCGGTCCTTGAGCTCCTCGTAGGTAGGCATCAGTGCGTCGAGCTCCGCTATGCAGTTGACGCACGGCAGGTCCCAGCACTCCATGTAGACCGGGCCGTTCTCGAGCAGTTCGAAGAGCGTCACCTCTTCGCCGTTGACGTCGATCAGCGTGAAATCGGTGGCGTCCTCGAATTCCTCTTCCTCGGCCGCGAACGCCGGAACAGTCAGACAGAATGCGACAGCCAGCGCCAGAGCGAAGCCTCTGTACCTAATCATCACTCCTCCTTCTGGATGAAACCACTGATCTGGAATGACTGCATTACCTTGTTCTCAACGACGTCCTCAATGAAGACCGCCGCCTTCAGATTGCCCGCGCTGTACTCTCCGACGGCGAACCGAAGCGTGTCGTAGAGCGTGTCCCAGCGCGCGACCTGGATTCTCTTGCCGGCTACTCCGGTCAGAAACTCACGGGCGACCCGGTTGAACCTGCCGCCAAGTCCCCCCTCAAGGCTGTCCTCGGTCAGCACACAGAA
>CP070680.1:1299691-1310682 GCA_020352555.1 Caldifarciminota bacterium
GGGCTGCACGACCAGCCTGGCCCAACCCGCGCTCACGGGCAAGGCGGTGAACCGCTGGACCCCGAACCGGACGAGCATGATGGGCGTCGTGAACCGGCTGAACACGTGCCAACAGTGCTGGAACGTGGCGACCATCATCTCAGGCCAGGGCACGGATTCTATCACCTGGGTCTGGAGCTGGTGCGAGGACTCGCTGGTGCTGGGCGAGAACTTCCTGGTCGCGGTCCCGCTCGAGGACCAGGCCGGGACGACCAACAACCTCGGGCTGGGCACCCCCTTTGCCGGCAACCTCGAGGTGTACCCGGTGTACCGGGTCGAGTACTACGTGGGACAGCAGGAAAGGACGAAGTCTGAAGGACGAAGGGCGTTCGGTCCGACCATCGTCCGTGAAAGGCTGTTGCTGTCTCGAACCCTGAACCCCTCGACCCCTTGGACCCTGTTCTCCATCACCGGACGCACAGTCATGTCCCTCCAGCCAGGAGAGAACGACATCCGGCACGTCGCGCCAGGGGTGTATTTCGTGAGAGAAGAGGGGCCTAGGGGTCAAGGGTCCGAGGGTCCCAGTGTCCGCAAGGTTGTGATTCAGAGGTAAGGAGGCACTATGAGACGAGCAGTCCTGGCAATCTACTGCCTGGCGGCAGTGGCCTCTGCCCATGTCTTTCAGCGTACCTACGGCGGTGAGATCCAGGACTACGGCTACTTCGCCGGCCAGCCCCGCGAAGGCGGCTACATCATGGTCGGCAAGACTGAATCCTACGGCGCCGGCGACTTCGACGTCTGGCTCGTCAGGACCGATGAGAGCGGCGACACCTTGTGGACTCGAACCTACGGCGGACCAGACTACGACGTGGGCTGGTGGCTCGCACAGACCCCAGACGACGGCTACATCATTGCCGCCAACACCAAGTCCTTCGGCTCAGGGGACTGGGATGCATGGCTCATCAGGACCGACAAGTACGGCGACTCCGTCTGGACCCGGACCCTCGGCGGAGCGTTCTACGAGAACATATTCTCGGTACTGGTGACGTCCGACAGCGGGTACTTCATCGCGGGCTACGCCGATTCCTCGGGTGCGGGCGACACCGACCTCTGGCTGGTCAGGACCAACGAGAACGGCGACACCATGTGGACTCGAACCTACGGCGGACCAAACACAGACGTGGGCCATTCGGTCCAACCGACCGCAGACGGCGGGTATATCATAGCCGGCAGTACCCAGCCTTTCGGCGCGAGCGAAACCGATGTCTGGCTGCTCAAGACCGACTCTTTGGGCGATACTGCGTGGACGCGGACCTACGGTGATTCCAGCAGTGACCACGCGTACCGGGCGCTGCCGACTCCGGATGACGGCTTCGTCGTGGTCGGCTTCACTGCCTCCTTCGGGGCCGGCGGCTGGGACGTCTGGCTGCTCAAGACCGACTCGGTGGGCGATACGGCGTGGACCCGGACCTTCGGCAGTTCTGGCCGAGACCTCGGGTACTCGGTCGACGTGACCGCGGACAGCGGTTACATCATCGTCGGCTTCACTGGGTCACCAGCCCCCGACTGCTGGCTCATCAAGACCGACGGGGACGGTGACATGTTGTGGTTCCGTACCTTCGGCGGGCTGTCCAGCGACGCCGGTCGTACGGTCGAGCAGACTGCGGACGGCGGGTACATCATCGGCGGCTACACCAGCTCGTACGGGGCCGGCTGGGATGACTTCTGGCTCATCAAGACCGACTCTGCAGGGCTCCTGGCAGTCGAGGAGCCAAGGTGTCCCAGCGCCGGCAGGGCCGCAGCAGCGACCATCGTCTCAGGCACACTGCGATGTCAGCCGACGGCCAGCAGCCCATTGCTGGCAGCAGAATTGCACGACATCACCGGCCGGAAAGTAATGGAGCTGCGGGCAGGGGAGAACGACATCCGGCATCTCGCGCCGGGGGTGTATTTCGTGAAGGAAGAGGGGCCGAGGATTGAGCCGTCAGACGGCACCTGCGAGAACGCAGAGCAAGGGTCCGAGGGTTCTGCCGGAGGACTGGCAGGCTGCGCTCCAAGTGTCAGGAAGATAGTCATTCAAAGGTAGCGCGAGAGGCGGCAAGAGAAGCGGCGGGGTTTGCGCCCCGCTGCTGCTTGACCGATAGTCGGGGCAGCCTACACTGGCCGAGAGAACATGCGCATCGCCGTATTGACCGCAATGCTTGCTGCTGTCGCGGGCGGGCAGTGGTTGGAAGCGACCGTTGAGCTGCCTGACTCGCTGAATGCGGTGTCAGGCATCCGCTGCTGCGTCTATTGTCCTGAGACCGGAGAGGCGTATTTCGGCGGGAGCGAGAGCGACCGGCTGCTGGTGGTCGATGCTCTGACTGGGGCCAAGGCCACCGAAATCCCGGTCGGCCAGGCGCCGGAAGCCCTTTGCCTGAACCCGAACGAGAACAAGGTCTACTGCGCGAATCAGGCTTCGAACAACGTGACCGTGATCGACGCCCAGACGCATAATGTGGTCGCAACGCTGCCGGTCGGAGACGAGCCGATTGCGCTGTGCTACAACACCCATGACAACAAGGTGTACTGCGCCAACTCGCGCGGCGTGACCGTGATTGACGGTGCGGCAGATTCCGTGATCATCACGCGTGAAGTCTGGATTGCCGGACCTCTCTGCTACAATCCCCAGGACAACAAGGTCTATTGCGCCAGCTACGAAGGCCTTGTCGTGATTGACGGTGCAACGAATTCCCGAATCACGACCATTAATGAAGTCTTTCCCCCCTGGTCTCTCTGCTACAACCCCCTGGAGAACAGGATCTACTGCTCCACCGATTGGGTTAACAGAGTGATCGTGATTGACGGTGCAGCAGACACGGTGGTCGCCAGAGTGGACCTGACCCAGCTCGCCAATGCCCTCTGCTACGACCCGCAGCGCAACAAGGTCTACTGCGCGGACGAACTCCGTGACCGCCTGACCGTCATCGACGGTGCCACCAACCAGGTACTTGGGTCAATAGGCGTCGGGGACTACCCGATTGGCCTGTGTTGCAGCCCAGCCCAGGGCCGAGTCTACGTGGCGAACTACCGTGGGTCCAGCGTCTCGGTCATCCGCGACACTGCCGTCGTCGGCATTCTCAACGACGAGGAGTTTCAGACGGCGCTTGGTCGCCCGCCGACCATCATCCGCGGCGTGCTGGCGTTCCAGCCGGCTGACGGCGGCTCACAGCACAGAGCGACCCTGCTGGACATCACCGGCCGGAAGGTCATAGATTTGGTGCCCGGGCTCAACGACATCCGGCACGTCGCGCCGGGGGTGTACTTCGTGAAACCGGAAGAAGAAGACTGCACAGCCAAGGTCGTTGTGCAGAACTAGGAGGGCGAAATGAAGCTGGCTGTGGCGACGCTTGCGGCTTTGGTTGTGCTGTGCGCGCCGGCGACGGCTGACTGGATTACCGGGACCCTGCCCGCGGGCCGCTACCCCACTGCGGTGGCGGTGAACCCGGTCACCAACAAGGTCTATGTTGCGAACTACTTTGGGTGGAACGTGACGGTCATCGACGGCGCGACCAATGACACGGCGCTAGTGCCTGCCATTTACCCCTATGACGTGGCGGTGAACCCGGTCACGAATAAGGTCTACGTCACCAACTGCTCCGAAGGCGGCGGCGTGACGGTCATCGACGGCGTGACCAATGACACATCGCTGGTTTCCACAGGTGTTTTCCCCATGGCCGTGGCGGTAAACCCGGTCACCAACAAGGTCTATGTCGGGCACATGAGTAGTCCCTGGGTAACCGTGATCGACGGCGCGACCAATGAGACACAGACGGTAGAACTCCACCTCACCCGGTCCTATTCCCTGGCGGTGAACCCGGTCACGAACAGAATCTATGTCGGCACCAACACCGCCAAAGTGATGGTCATCGACGGAGCGACCAATGATACCCTGACCGTGCCAACAGGCGGCAACATACTTGCGGTGGCGGTGAATCCGGTCACCAACAGGATCTATGGCGCGGACGCATCGAGAAACAGGGTGGTGATCATCGATGGGGCGACGAACGAAACCACATCCGTGCCTGCGGGACGTCGCCCCTATGCCTTAGCGGTGAACCCGGTCGCAAACAAGATCTACGTCGCGAACCAGCAAGGCGACGACGTGATAGTGGTCGACGGCGCAACCAACACCACTCAAACCGTCACTGTCGGGGGAGGGGGCACTGCAGTGGCGTTGAACCCGGCCACCGACAAGGTGTATGTCGCCTTGGGCAAGACAGCAGTGATCGACGGCGTGACGCTTGATACTCTGACCTTGCCTACGGGTGATGCCTTAGCCGTGGCGGTGAATCCGGTCACCAACAAAGTCTACGTCTGTAACGAAAACAGCGCCAGGGTGACGGTCATCGACGGTTCCTCGGACAGCACTGTGTCCGTGGCTGCGGGCGCGGCCCCCTGTGCTGTGGCGACCAACCCGGTCCTGAACAAGGCCTACGTCCCGAACTGGGACAGCGACAATGTCACGGTCATCGACGGCGTGACTCATGACACGGCGCTGGTGCCTGCAGGCGATTGCCCCTATGCCGTGGCGTTGAACCCGGCCACCGACAAGGTGTATGTCGCAAACCGGCTCAGCGACAACGTGACCGTGATCGACGGCGCGACTCATGACACCCTGATAGTCGAGACAGGCGACGGCCCTGAGGCTCTTGCCGTGAACCCGGCAACCGACAGGGTCTATGTCGCGAACTGCGCAAGCGACAATGTCACGGTCATCGACGGCGCGACCAACAGCACGGTTACCGTGGCTACCGGCGAGTACCCCTGGGCCGTGGCTGTGAACCCGGCCACGAACAAGGTCTACGTCGCCAACTGCGGCAGCCACAACGTGACGGTCATCGACGGCGTGACTCTTGATACCTTGAACGTACCAACGGGCGCGGCTCCGCGTGCCGTGGCGGTGAACTCGGTCACCAACAAGGTCTATGTCACGCACATCCTCTGCGGTGTGACGGTCATCGACGGCGTGACTCTTGATACCCTGACAGTGCCGACAGGCGACTGCCCCTGGGCCGTGGCCGTGAACCCGGTCACGAACAGGATCTACGTCGCGAACTACGAGAGCGGCAACGTGACGGTCATCGACGGTGCAACCTACGATACCACGACCGTGCCCACGGGTGCGGCCCCGTGTGCCGTCACGGTGAACCCGGTCGCCAACAAGGTCTACGTTGCGAACAACGACAGCGACAGCGTCACGGTCATCGACGGCGCGACCAACTCAACATTGACTGTGGCTGCGGGTCGCGGGCCCCACGATGTGGCGGTCAACCCGGTCACAGGCAGGGTCTACGTCGCGAACAACCTTGGCAACAGCGTAACCGTGCTGGCAGAAGTGCGGGACATCGAGACCGGGGTCCGCGCCGAATTCGACCGACTGCCGGGTGACACCACGGATGTGGCCCGGCCCCGGCTCCTGGGCAAGGGAGTCAATCGCTGGACTCCCGACCGGACGAGCATGATGGGCGTGACGAACCAGGTAGGCACCGGGCAGTTTGACTGGAACTGGGCCGAGGTCATAAGCGGCCAGGGTACGGACTCCATCGCCTGGGTCTGGAACTGGGGCGACGATTCCCTGGTGGTGGGCGAGAACTTCCTGGTCGCGGTCCCGCTCGAGGACCAGGCCGCAGTGACCAACAACCTCGGGCTCGGCACGCCCTTTGGGGGCAACGCGGTAGTGTATCCGATATACCGAACGGACTACTTTGTTGGGACCGAGGAAGCTCCGAAGTCCAAGTCCCGAGTCGTACTTGGTCCGACCATCGTCCGCGGAGTTCTGAGTCTGCCGTTTGGAGTTGATGCCGCATTGCTCGATGTGAACGGCCGGAGGGTCATGGAACTGCCGGGCGCGCTCGCGAGCGGAGCGAGCGGTGCCGTCAGGCACCACGACATCCGGCACCTGGCGCCGGGGGTCTACTTCATCTGTACTGAAGGCAGTCTCAGATCCCGGCGAGTCGTGATAGCGAGGTAGACGGCGGGCCCGTCGGATGCCGAGTCCGCCGGCCTAATTGCAGAACGCCTGCTTTCTAGTCCGCCGGTCGGGGTTCGAATCCCTCCTGGCGCGCTCCAGCCGCGACCTTCGGTGAATGACGTCGTGCTTCGGTGCTAGCCCTTGGGTCTCGCGCTAGGTGCTTGGTTCAACTTTGGGCGGCTTCAGCTTCTTGAGTTCGAGATGGTGGCAGCCGTGGCAATACAGCACTGCTTCGTAGCGGAACTCGCCGCAGGTTCTGCAGAATAGCGGCCCCTCTGGAATTTCAGGCGGGGGGCTTGGGGCTGGCTTTTGCGAACCCCGCAACTCGCAATCATGGTAGTAGACTGCGGCAGTGAACCCGGTGCCTCCGCATGCGGGACAGTGGGTGTAGATTGGCTTGGGCATTGCGTTTCCTTCCTGATTGTGGACTGACCCTACGGACCGTAGACGTAGAGCCGTCCCGGCTGGCCGGTCGTCGGGTCCTGGCAGTGGTAGCAGTAGAGGGCCATGGCTTCGACAGGTTGTCCGCACGCAGGGGGAACTCCATACGCGAGACCGTCAGGACAGGGCACCGGCTGTGGTCTGCCCGTGGCCGGGTTGGTTGGCGGAGGCGGGAACTCGAGCCAGTGCATGAACCTCCCCGGCGGAGGTACGCCTGGGCACTCGTGGAAGTAGACGGCGACAGCGTCGTTGCTGTTGCAGACAGGGCAGGGCATCGGACCTCCTTCCTCGCCGGCCGGACAGGAAACATCGGTCAGGCCGGCGTACTGGGTCTCCTACTGCGTTCAGGCAGGACCTCGACAATAGTCGACTCTGCAGGTTGCGCACCTGATTGTCCTGCCTCTGCCGGTATTGTATACCGATGTGGCCAGACCTGTCAAGTGGTGATGCGTGCCTCCGTCGGCACTTGACACCCTGTGGGAGTCTCCCTAAGCTGGGCCGATGGACAAGTGCACCGACAGGGGAACCACCGATGCCTTCGATGCTCTGCTGAGCAAGAAGGCCCAGACAACCGAGGACTTCATGGTCATGTTCGAACTCGCCGCCGACGTGGCGCGTACCGATGCCGCGGAGGCAAGGCGGCGCCTCGAAGCGGTTGCCGGGGCCGCAGAGGCGAATCGGCACGTGGCGGCCCTATGCCTGGCGCACCAGAGACTGGCCGAGCTGCTGCGCGACCACGGCGACCACCAGGCAAGCCTGGCCCACGCCGAACTGGTGCTTCGGTACGCCCGCGAGGGCGGTGAGGAGCGGTTCGTCGCATCGCATCACTTTCTCGTCGGCCGGGTCCAGGAGTGCCGAGGCGAGTACGGCATGGCTCGGGACTGCTACGAGCATTGCCTCGACATATACCGCAAGCTGAACATGGCGACCGGTGTCCGGGCGTCCCTGAACCAGCTCGTCGGGGTCTCGCTGCTGCAGGGACGCCCGGAGGCTGCTCTTGCGCTGTGTCGACAGTGCCTGGAGTTGTGTGACGGGTCGGTCACTGATAAAAACAAGGCAACATACTACCTGAATGAGGGCCAGGTCCTTCGTGCCCTCGGGCGCTGGGAGGACGCCGTCGCGTCCTTCTACCGCGCGCTGACGATTGTCGAGCGTGACGGTGGCAGCAAGACTACCGTGTGGGGCAACGTCCTGGACTGCATCGGCGAGCTGTTCCTGATGAGGGGCAAGACGGTCCGGGCAATCGAAACCTTTGAGCAGGTCATCGAAGCGGCCGAGAACTCCGAGTCGCTTCGAACCGGAATCCTGACCGACGTGCTTGCCCATGTCGGAGAGGCGTATCTCCGCAAAGGCGACCTGGCCGGCGCTGAGAAGGCTTTGGTTTCGGGAATCGAGCTGGCAGACCAGCTGGCTGACAAGAGGTCACGGATACTGCTGCTGCGGCGGCAGGCCGAGCTGGCGCTTGCCAAGGGGGACCTTGAGGACGGGGAAGCGAAGGCGTCGGAGGCGGTCGAGACGGCCGAGAAGCTGGGTCTTGGCATCGAACTCTGCGATGTATGGCGAGTCAGGGCGCTGGTGTTTGCCGCCCAGGGCGACACCCATGCGGCGAATGACGGGTTCGAGCGTGCCGTCAATGCTCTGCAGGCGCGGCCCGCAAGCTATGACTATGCCCTCGCCAGGTTCCACTACGGCCGGTTCCTGCTGGACCGGGGCAAGCGGGACGCGGCAATCGAACTACTCGAAGCAGCGGCCGCGTCGTTCAGCGCTCTCTCGATTGTCCCCGAATCCGAGGAGATCGGTCGCCTGCTGATGAACGTCCAGCCTGCTGCCGGACGTCAACTGGCGCTGCTGCGGGCGCTCACCGAGTTGAACCTGATGGAACTTGAACCGATCGAGCTGACGAAGCAGGCGCTCGGGATGCTGTGCAACGGGATGGAGTTTGAGTCGGGCGCGGTGCTTGCGGACGACACTGTGCTGGCCAGGTTCGGCCCGCCTGGCCCGGACCAGGTCTCAGGGCCTGACACCCCTGCCGGCTGGGTGAGTGTCAGCATCGGAACGCGCGACGCGCCGCTGGGCCGCATACTGCTGGGCGACTGCCGGGAAGAAGTGCCGGAATGGAGCCGGCTGGCGGCCGAAGCGGCAGCCGGAATGCTGGCGCCGGTCCTGCAGCGGCTGGCCGCGGCCGCCGAAGGTGTGGCCGCGGTGCCGGGTGAACTGGCAGGACTGCGCTTCCCCGGGGTCGCGGGGCAGAGTCCGTTGATGCTGGATGTCCTGAGGACAGTGCGGCGGGTCGCCGGGACCGGGATGCCGGTGCTGATCCGGGGCGAGAGCGGGACCGGCAAGGAACTGGTCGCCCGGGCCCTGCACGACTCCGGGCCCAGGAGCAGGAGACCTTTCTGCGCCATCAACTGCGCCGCAATCCCGGAAGCCCTGCTCGAGGCCGAGCTGTTCGGAGTGGAGAAGGGGGTAGCGACCGGCGTCGCGGCCCGGAAAGGCAAGCTCGAGCTCTCTGACGGCGGCACGGTGTTCCTCGACGAAATCGGCGACATGAGCCCGGGTCTGCAGGCCAAGCTGCTGCGGGTCATCCAGGAGCAGCAGTTCGAGCGTGTCGGCGGCCGTGCGCCGGTGGAGATCGACGTCAGGGTCGTGGCGGCCACGAATCGCGACATCGCCGAACTCCTGGCCGAGGGCCGGTTCCGCAAAGACCTGTACTACCGGCTGAACGCGGTCGAGCTTGTGCTGCCGCCTCTGCGCGAGCGGAGGGAGGACATCCCGGTTCTGGTCGACCATTTCATGGCCAGGTCGAATCAGGAGTTCGACCGCAAGGTCAAGACCGTGAGGCCCGAGGTGATGGGCATTCTTGCCAGCTATTCCTGGCCCGGCAACATCCGTGAACTCCAGCACGTCATTGAGCGGGCGGTGGTCCTGGCCGACAGGGCGTGCATCGAACGGCAACACCTCCCGCCAGCGGTCGCGGCCATCGAGCCGAAGATGATACCGAGACACGGGCTGCGCGGCCGGCGCGACCTGGCCAAAGAGACTGCGGTGATCAGGGTCGAGCGCGGGGCGCTGCTCGAATGCCTCGAGGCCGCGCAGTGGAACGTGGCCAAGGCAGCCAAGGCTGCGGGGTACAGCCGGGCGCAATTCTACCGCTTGATGAAGAAGCACGGCATCAACCGCCGCAAGTCACGCATGACCGGGGAACACGGGTAGCGCCCGTCCGCGGTCGTCCGGTCAGCTGTCAGTTCGGAACAGGGGATGACAATGGGTCAGGATTGGCAGGACGGCCGATGCGCGTTGCCGGACGTGTCGGACTCGCGGACGCCGGCGGACCTGTTTCTAGCTCTCCCTGGGCCTACTGTCGACCGGCATCCGGACCGCCGTTCTCTCAGATTCCTTGTCGGCTTCTCTGTGGGCACGGCGCTGGGGCCAGGCTCTGGCCAGGTATCGGCCTACCGGCCTCAGGACGACTCGGCGGACATATCCGCCTGCAACAGTGAGCATGCCGACCAGACCCAAGAACCTGATGGTCATCTCGCCCGGGATCTCGGAAAGGGGAGAGTTGATTGACAACGAGACTCTGGCAGCGACGTTCAGCTCCTCCATCTCGGGCAATGCCGCCTCCAGCATGACCCCCAATGCCTCGCCGACGACAGCAACCACGAAGAGGAGCACCAGGAACGTCACGGTCCGCGCCAGGCAGTCGAAGAACTCTCGCCACACTCGGCTGTCGCGTGGACGGCGCCAGGGCAGAAGGAACAGTCCCCAGAGCACCAGGGGCAGTACCATCGAGAAAGCAGGAGTGAAGGTCAGGCCTGAAAGATTGAGCAGGCCGAGCGAAACCGAGACGTTGATGCTCATGAACTCCCGGATGCCGGGCCAGACGAACCGCACCAGAATCGGGTCAGCGAGGATCGAGCCTGATGCTATGACAAGACCCACTCCCAGGACACCGGCCTGCGACCATCCTTGATGCTCTGTCTTCGCCGCTTTTTCTCCGTTGCTCACAGACGCCTCCATTTCACTCCTCGGCGGAGATGGGGTTGGGCAGGCCGGACACTTCCTTCAACTTGCACTGTTGTATCCAAAACCACCCGGTTGTCAAGTGGGAAAGGACAACGACCGGGTGGCCGAGCGGGGGACAAGCAGTCTGTCGCGGCGCTCCGCCCCCCCCGAGTCCCTCAGAGCAGGCTCTGGCAGGCATATCGGGCAAGGACAAAGTCCCAAGTCCAAAGGACTAAGCAACTGGCTGCCGCCCTTCTGTCATGTCGACGTCGATGGAGACATCTCTCAGTTTCTCGTCGCCTTGGGCGAGAGGGTGTACGAAGGACGGAAGGGGGGAAGTGGAAGGAAGTGACCGAGTGGTCAAGTGGCCGAGTGAGGAATCTCCGGCACGCAGCCGAGATCCTTCCATCGGCGTCAGGATGACAGACCGGCTGCGTGCCGGTCCGTTCAGCTCCTCGCACCCCCCTGCCTTCTGGCTCCCTTTCGTGATGTGAGAAGGCCTGCGGGCACCAGGGGTTTAACTCTTCATCCGTCAAGGGCTTGGTTGACACGG
>CP070680.1:1310782-1321802 GCA_020352555.1 Caldifarciminota bacterium
AGCCCTCTGCGCAGCCCAGGGCGGGGGCGCGCACGGCAATGCCGCGAGGACCCAAGGCCGGTGGAAACCGGCCGGCGCTCGGTCGCAAGACCGGGCGCTAGCCCTCTGCGCAGCGGAGGGCGGGGGACTCGAACCCCCAAGGCCCATCTCTGAGCCGGCGGATTTCAAGTCCGCTGCCTTGGCCAATTAGACTAGCCCTCCGAGATGTCTTCCTGGTTGACAGAGAACACAGACTGATACTGTATCAGGTCTTTGACGCAAGTCAACACAAGCTCCTGGACGGCAACACCGGTGCGGCTGGCGCCAGAGCTGCTCTGCCGGTCAAGATTTCCTCTCCTCTATCCGGTACTGTGGCGCCATGCTATTCATTCAACTGTCGTCGCCACCTGCCCCTGCCCGGTACATTGCTGAGATGGGCATGACACCCAACTCACTTTGCCTGCCGCAGCTGTCTGCCTGGTCCGCCTGAACCGGACCATCCGCAGTACTGGCCGGATTGCGGCCCATATGCTGCGACCTGTGTACTGACAGGTCCGCCGCCGCACCGGACTCGAATGTATGGAGAGCGTGTCTCTGTCCGGCGAGATGATTGCCTTCGGAGTTCTTCTGCCGGTTCTTCTGGCACTCCTGTTGACACACGCAACACTCTGCATATAATCAACTTGCGGGCCTGCTGGAGCCATGGCCCGACTGACAATTCTCTGATGTGCGCTGCTTTCAATGCGAAGCTCATCAGGGTGTTGCGTGAGATGTTAACCATCCAGGCCAGAGCCTGAAAGGAGGCTAGGATGCGCAGAGCGGTCATCACCTTGGCCGTGCTTTCAACATTGTGTCTGGGCTACCAGATATTCACACAGAACTTCGATTCAACATGGTCGACCAACGTACCGCCTACGGGTTGGAGAATCTACCACAGCGATACGACCGAACAGGGAGCTCACGACTGGCACCGCAATGCCGCCGGGTCTGTGCCTTGGCCTGGCCACGGTTCTCCCTACGCAGCGCTCTACTGGAGCGTCTTGCAGGATTCGTCGCCGGATTCGCTCATCTCGCCCATCATCAACTGCACCGGCTACGAGAACGTCGCCTTGCGGTGCAGCACCCATTACTTCCGCAAGTACCCGACAGGGTTCCAGGCAACTCTGGCATATTCGACCGACGGGGGTGCGACATTCCCGCCCTCGATGCACCTGCGGGACTACGCCTTGGTCGACAGCTTCGAAGGTGAAGAGACGTTCTCTCTGACATACGCCCGCAATCAGGACAGCATCGTGCTCGCCTGGATATTCGATGACAGCCTCTACAACATCAACTGGTGGTGTATTGACCACGTCGTCGTTGAAGGCGACTCTTTGCTCGATTGGGATGTCGCCTGCGACAGCATCAACATCCCCAGTACCCACGTCCAGCCCGGCACGCTGAGCCCTGAGGCCCGGTTCTTCAACTACGGCATCAGCCCGCAGTACGGTGTACCTGTCCTCTGCAGCCTCTATGACAATGTCATGGCGCCGCTGGCCGCATGGCAGGACTCAATAGACACGCTGCCGGTCGGGACTGCGAGGAACGTCACCTTCTCGCCCGCCTACAGCATCGGGATCGGCGATAGCTACTACATCAAGTTCTGGTGCGCGGCGGACTCGGACTATGACCGTTCAAACGACACCCTCGACCGCTACTTCCGAGTCGATGTAATGCACCAACTCTCGTACTGCAGCAACACCGCGAGCAGCTACGAGAGCTGGCCGATCGGTCACCACGGTTGGGGCGTCAAGTTCGGCCTGCCGGCCGGCGTCAATACGGCATACGTCGAATCGCTGCAGGTTCGCATCCAGACCGGCACCGGTCCGACCGGCAACCTCTATCAGCTCGCGCTGGTACACCCCGACACACTGACCGGACGACCGCTCGACATGTTCTACAAAACCCCGGTTCTCACCGGTGCCAACGGATGGAACTCGGTGTTCATGGCCGACACTGGCGAGCATGTACCGGTCACCGACAGTTTCTTCGTCTTCTACCTGCAGGTCGGTGAGCCGCCCGAGAGCCCGGCGCTTGGCATTGACGACGCCGCCACTACCGGTGCGCAGTACTGGCGCTATCGCGAAGGAGCCTTCCAGCAGGACACTCCCCCGGGCGACTACCTGGTCAGAGCGTGGGTCCAGGATGATACCGTGCCCCGCCAGGATACGGATGCGCGTTGCCTCTACGTCGAAGAGCCGTGGTACGAGTTCGTGCAACGTCCGTTTGACCGGCCACTGGAGGTGAAAGCCCGCGTACAGAACCACGGCTACAACCCGCTTCCCAACGTGGCGGTGTTGTGCTCGGTGATGGTCGGCAACGTGCCGCTCTTCTTGGACAGCATGTCGCTGACTTCCCTGCTTCCAGGACAGGATACCCTAGTCACATTCAGCCCGTGGGTAGACACCCTGCCCGGCAGCAAGCGCTGTTCGGTCATCGTCAGGACGGGCGGCAGTCCGGACATGGTTACGCAGAACGACGACAAACGCTTCGGGTTCGACCTCTGGAAGGGCGCTTTCACCGGACTCAGCCCACTCGGCTATGCCTGGATCGACTCCGACACGACCGATGGGCCGACGTACAGCTGGGTCGACACCAGTGGAGCCGACGTCGTGATGGCGACCGCTGACGATCAGCGGATCTTCGTTGACTTCGGCTTCGGTTTTCCGTACTACGACTCGGTCTACGACTATGCCCACATCAGCTCGAACGGATGGCTGCTGTTCGGCGAAGACCAGCAGACCCACGCGCCCAATCCGCTGATACTCCCCGACCCGTCATTGCCCAACGCCGCGCTCTATCCCTACTGGGCCGACCTCCGGTTCGGAACCGGCTTCGGCGGGGGCAAACTCTACCGCAAGATCGAAGGGATATCACCGAACCGGCGCTGCACGTTCATCTGGCAGGACGTGCTCCGGGTCGGCACATCCGACACGACCAACCGCATAAGCTTCCAGTTGGTCCTGCATGAGAACGGCAGCATCGAGTACCAGTACCAGGACGTCGATGCCGGCGACCTGAACTTTGACAACGCCAAGAACGCCGGGATCGGTCTCGAGGACGAGTACGGAGCGGATGGCCTGACCTATCTCTACGCAGGACCGCCGATGTCCGGCGCGGTCAACGACTTGATGAACCGCGTCTCCGACGGACAGGCCGTCAGGCTCTACAAGGTCTACAGGGATGTTGCAGCGCTCGAAATCACGAGCCCGTTGGGGTACCAGTTCCCGGGCGAAGTCACCCCGATGGCCAAGATCCAGAACTACGGAACTGTCGACGACACCATCAGGGTCTCCATGACCATCCTCCCCGGTGCCCCGCCCTACCACGACTCGGTTATCGTGCCGGGCCTGAATCCCGGCGACAGCGCCATCGTCTCCTTTGCGCCACTCAATCTGGGAGTTGGCAACTTCCGTGCCATATGCTCGACGAAGATGGCGGGGGACGTTGATCTCTCCAACAACAACGTCAGCAAGGTCTTCATCGTGTCACCGTGGATTCAGCGGGCTGACATCCCGGAGGGATGGCGCCGCCGCAAGGTCAAGGGCGCGGCCACGGCCTACGCGCCCACGACCAACAAGCTCTACGCCCTCAAGGGTTCGAACGACAATACGATGTGGGTATTCGACATCGCCACCGGAACCTGGGATACCGTGGCCCCGATGCCCAACTTGCCATCCGGACGCAGAGCGAAGTACGGTTGCGACCTGACCTTCGACCCGGATCACGGAGCCAACGGCTACCTGTGGGCGATCAAGGGAGGGCGTAGAACCGATTTCTACGCGTACGACATCGCGGCCGACACCTGGCTAGTCAAGCCGCCCGTCTTCTTCCCGCACCTCATCAACTACCGCCCGCCGAGCAAGGGTGCTGCACTGCACTACTCACCGAACAGAGGTGCCGAGGGTCGCGTCTACTGCATACCCGGCAACAACACCAACTTTTTGTGGGCCTACGACATCGCCGACACGACCTGGGATACGCTGCGACCGGTACCGCTGGATTACGACGGGAGATTCCGGCGCTGCAAGCACGGGTCTGACCTGACCGGAGGCTACGGCAACGACACCATCTATGTGGCAAAGGGCTCCAACACCTACGAGGTGTATGGCTACATGCAGTCCCGAGACACGTGGGCTCACAGGCTTGACCGGGTTTCGCTCGTAGGGCCCCGCCGCAAGAAGGTCAAGTCCGGAGCCTCGATGACCTACCACGACGGCGCGCTCTACCTGCTCAAGGGCGGCAACACTCAGGAATTCTGGCGCTACCATTTCGCCGACACGCTCGAATGGCAACGGATGACCGACATCCCGATATCAGTCCGCGGGCGTCGAAAGAAGTGCAAACGGGGCTCGGCCCTCGAAAGCATTGACTCGACCCTCCTCTGTCTCAAGGGCTCATACACCTACGAGTTCTGGGAGTACTCCCCCGGCGGAGACACGGCCATTGGCGGGTTGTTTGGCCTCGGCCAACGCCCACGTCGGAGTGGCGTTGCGGCGGAGGCCCAGGACCTGCGAGGGAGCCGACTCAAGGTCTGGCCGAACCCCACCGTCGGCTCAATGACCATCAGCTACAGCGTCCCGGCTGCCGCCCAGGTCCGACTCAGGATCTATGACGCCTCCGGACAGCTCGTCCGTGGACTCGTGGACACGCCCGCCCTGCCCGGACGCCACACCGTACGCTGGGACGGGCGCAACAACCGTCAAGAACGTGTTGCAGCCGGTGTTTACTTCCTGAAACTGACCGGCGGTCAGGCGGCCATTACCAGGAAGCTGGTGATTCAGCGGTAGGCCCTGTTGAATGACCAAGGCGCGCGGCCGCCCGCCGCGCGCCTTGGTTCTGACTCAGACTAGAACTTATACCAGAAGTAGACGGCCAGTGCTATCAGCACAACCACGAGGGTCGTCACCGCAAAGGACAAACCGAATGTGAGAGAAGCGAAGCCGAGGTCCAGTTGGAGGGTCGGTACGCCGATCTTCATCGCCTTGAAGAAGAAATCCCGAACCGGACCCTCTGGAAACGCCCCGGCCAAGTAGTAGGACAGCACGCTGCCAAGAATGCCGGCCAGTACCACGGCAAGCACCAGCAGGCCGGTCGATCTGCCGCCAGAGCGTCGTCTACGGACCTTCATCTGCGATCCAGATGCTAGCCCGGTCCGGCATGTCAATCAAGCACTTCTGTGGCCGCGGACAAGAGGGCTCAAAGACAGGAGTATCAGGGGCAAGTCTACGCTGACCGGCAGTCTGAGGCGGAAGACTGCATCCGGTCCACCTGCGCCAGACCGTGAACCTGAATCTGCGCGCCAGCAGACCTGAGGTACAGAGGGCGATCAGCCCGACCTTGATCGCGAATCCTCCCTGCAAGAGAAGCCTGCGGCTGTCAGATCCGGCCAGACTCGCCCGTCCGCGGCAGGTCTCGAACACCTCTGTCCGACGACCACCATCCAGCCGCGCTTTGTTGCCCTGGAGACCCGAACCTGAGGCCCGGTCTTTTACCGGGCAGCCAAGCCGCATCGGAAAGGCGGATACGGAGCCATGCAGCGACTTCCCGGCGCCGGTAGCAGGGCCTCCACGTCGCCCTCGGCCAGCAGTCACGCCATGGCTACGTGACCACTTCCGAGATTCGTCCGCAGTTGGTGCATTTCCCGCCGCTGATGCCGCGCACCACGCCAGTGTAGCCGCTCCTCTCCACCAGCAGACTTCCGCACTGCGGGCAGAGCGTATCGCGGTACTGGTCAACCACAACGTTCCCCAAGTAGACATAGTCAAGTTTGCGGCGCGCAATCTCTGCCGCAGCAACAAGACCGGCCACCGGTGTGGGTGGTTCCTTGGCCCTGTGGCGGGGGAAGTACCTTGAGAAATGAAGCACCGTACTGGGGCCGAGCCCGGCCACGAAATCAACCAGTTCTTCGATCTCTTCCTCCGAGTCGTTCCGACCGGGGATCAGGAGGGTGGTCAGTTCAAGATGACAGCTCCGTCGCGCCCGCTCGACGGTATTGAGCACCGCGCCGAGCCGTCCTCTGACATAGTCCCGATAGAACGAGGGACGAATCGACTTGAGGTCCACATTCATCGCATCGACCAAAGGCAGCAGCTCCTCAAGCGGCTCCGCGTTGATCATCCCGTTGGTCACGAGCACAACCATCTGTCCATGCTCCTTGAGCATGCGACCCGCATCCATCAGGTACTCGAACCAGACCATCGGCTCGGTGTAGGTGAAAGCGACACCCAGCCCCCCTGATTCCAGCGCCATTGTGACCAGGTGTTCCGGCGCAACGTAGCGTGTTGGCGCGACCTCCTGCGATATCTCGCAGTTCTGGCAGAACGGACACGCCAGGTTGCACCCGTAGGTCGCGACCGACAGAATGCTGGTGCCGGGATGGAAGTGGTAGAGCGGTTTCTTCTCAATCGGGTCTGATCCCATCGACACCGTTTCTCCATATGTGAATGCCACCAGCTCTCCGCCTACGTTCCGCCTGCCCAGACAGCGTCCGGCGTCCCCAGGCCCAATCATGCAGAAGTTCGGGCAGAGCTCGCACCTGACCCCGTCCTTTACCTTGCGCCAGAATCGAGCGGCGTGGTTCATTCGATTCTCCCGACGGTCACCTCTCGGAGTGAGCCGTCATCCTCCTCAAGGAAGACGGCTCCGATGTCCGGGTGCAGAACGAAAACGTCTTCGGCCGCTTGAGGTCCTAGTACGAACGCCGCCGTGGCATAGGCATCGGCTTCGAACGCTGTGGGCGCGAAGACCGTCACACTGGTACGTCCATCGGCCGGATAGCCGGTTCTTGGGTCGAATATGTGGTGGTAGCGTCGACCGTCGCGTTCGAAGTACTTCTGATAGTCGCCAGAGGTGGAAACGGCCCTGTCCCTCAGTTGGTGGACGCGAATCACGCCCCGACCTCTGGGATTCTGGATCCCTATGCGCCAGACGCGGTCGCCGAAGACTCGAATATCACCTCCGGCGTCGACAAGGCCCTCCTTCGCTCCGGCCTCCTTGAGCAACCCGACTGCGCGGTCAACCGCCGCTCCCACGGCAACTGCCCCGAGGTCAAGTTGGGCTGCCCCAGTTAGCCACAAGGAATCGCCAGACAATTCAACCTGTCGGAAGTCGACGGGCTCGAGAGCCGCAGCCAGCTCTGCGGGGTCCGGCACGCGGTACCGCTCATCTCTGAAACCCCAGGCTTCTGCAACCGGTAGGATCGTCACGTCCAAGGCGCCGTCGACCTCACGACACACATCGAGAGCGCGGTCAACCAGCTCGCGCGTTTCCGCCCGGACCGCCTGTCCCCGGTTTCGATTGACGCCGGCAACTTCACTCGTGGGAAGGAATGCTGACCAGAGAGTGTCCAGGCGGTGCACTTCGGCGAACGCGCGCGCCAAGGCGGTCTCGGCGACGGCTCGGGCTTCAGCGAGAACCCTGATCCTCACATAACTGCCGAACGCAAACTCCGTGCCGTCCACTTCCACAAATTGCGGCCTGCAGGCCAGCGCCCAACCGACCGCGAGTAGTGCGACTGGCCGCATCGCTCATAGTATGGGCTCTCAAACCAGGGGTCAAGCCGCGGCTTTCGATCAAAGGCGGGTCATTGCATCTGCGCGCGGACGACGTATCATGTCCAACCAGTATGAAAGGACCTGTCCAGAAGGACGATGGCCCTCTGCCCCCATTCCGCAGTTGGCGCCCTGGCAAGCTGATCAAGCCCGGCTATTCGCACCGCCGTGCCATCGTCCTGGGATTGCTCGGCCTGCTTGTCTTGGCGGTCCTGATCGGCTCGGTCATCATCCTCACCCTGCGGCGCGGCCGACAGACTCGTCCCGCAGCGACGACCGAAGTCCCGGACACATCGGCTGCAGGCACCCGCACGGTCTGCTACACGGTTCAGCCCGGAGAAGTGATGACCCGACTGCTGAGCAGGACCTCGATCGAGGATTCGGTCGCGACCGAGGTCATATCGGCGCTGAGAGACGCGGGCTTCAACTTCCGGCGCATGAAGCCGGGAGACAGCCTGCAGCTTGAGTATCGTGGAGGCCGGCTGACGCGGCTTCTCTACCGCAAGGCTGCCGAGCGCGTTTACCGCGTCGACCTAACGGGCGATGAACCCCGTGTTTCCATGCTGCTCTTGGGTATCCGGCGTGTCAGCATGGTGCTGACCGGGAGCATCGCCAGCAGCCTGTACGAATCCGTACTCAACCTGGGCGAATCACCGGCCCTCATTTCCGAATTCGCCGACATCCTGGGGTGGGAGATCGACTTCTTCTGCGAGACTCAGGAGAACGACTCTTTCACGTTCCTCTTCGAGCAGAAGTTCCTCGACTCCTCTCCGGTGGGCTACGGCGACATCCATTTCGCCCGCTACTGGGGCCAGGTCGGCGACTTCAGCGCCTTTCGCTTCATCGACCCTGACGGCCACACCGACTACTACAACGATAGCGCCCAGTCGATGCGCAAGACCTTCCTCAAGTCGCCGCTGCACTTCTCGCGGATCACATCCTATTTCGGGAGACGGCGTCATCCCATCCGTAGGATCAGATGCCAGCACAATGGTGTCGACTACGCCGCCCCGCGCGGCACACCGGTTTCTTGTGTTGCCGACGGACATGTCGTGTTTGCGGGCCAGCGCGGCGCATTCGGCAAACTGGTCGAGGTCAGACACCCGAACGGGATAGCCACCCTCTACGGTCACCTTGGTCGCTTCGGTCGTGGTGTGAAATCAGGAGCATCGGTGGTCCAGAATCAGACAATCGGCTATGTCGGCTCGACCGGCATGTCCACAGGCCCGCACCTCCACTATGAGATACGCAGGCTGGGCTCCGCCATCAACCCGCGCCGCCTCGACCCGCCGCGGGCAGAGCCGGTGAAGGCAGAATACCTCGACCTGTTTCGAGAGCGCCGAGACAGCTTGGCAGCGGTAGTCGCCACAAACCGGACCTAGGCTGCCGCGACCGCGATTCCGACAACAGCCCTTGCCCCGGCGCCGAGCAGCTGTCGCGCCGCAGAATCCAAGGTCGCGCCGCTGGTGACCACGTCATCGACAAGCAGAACGCGGGACCCACTGACCTGTATCCCGGTCCTGAGCTTGAACGCCCGCCGTAGATTGCGCTTCCGCTCGTCGTTCCCCAGTATCCCGGTCTGGGTCCTCGTGTTCCTCACGCGAACGAGCATGTCACAGAACCCGATCCCGGTGCCCTTGGCCACTTCGCTGGCGAGCAGAAAGGCCTGGTTGTACCCCCGCTCCCTGATGCGCGCCGGGTGAAGCGGGACAGGACAAACGTGATCCGAACCAGCCAGTACCGGGTCAGACTCCACCAGGCGGGTCAGCGCATCTCCCAACAGCCGCGCGAGTCCGGTTTTGCCGTTGTACTTCAGAGCCTGGATCACGCCGCTGAAAGGTGCAACGTACGCTCCCAGGGCCCTGACCCTCTCAGGACCGAACGGACCGCAGTTGCCGCAGGCAAGTTCGCCGCGGCGCGAAACCGGACGTCCGCATTTCGTACAGACACCGGTACGCCCGGCATACAGCTCGGCACTGCACCTGTCGCAAACCAGCCCGCGCTCGATTTGGCTGCCACAGCCGACGCAGACAGGAGGAAACAGCAGGTCGGCAAGAGACCTGCTGAGAGACCTGAGGCTACCTGTTGGTGTCAGCCGCCCGAGGTTTGTGAGCGGAGTCCTGACGCCGGCGCTGGAACAGTATCAGCAGTACCACTCCGGCAGCTGTCAGCCCGAGCGCGACGACCTGGTTGCCCCAGTAGTTGGAGGCGTTCTCGTAGTACCGGACGAAGTCGATGCCGAAACGGAACAGGGAATACAGGATCAGCATCGAGGCAAACAGCACGCCGTCCTTGAGTCTTCTTCGCTCCAGCAGAAGGGCCAACCCGAACAGGATGAACCCGGCAGCCGAAGAGTAGAGCTGCGTCGGGTGGATTGCCTGGCCGCCGGACGTCGCCCCGGCAGGAGAACTGAGCGGGAAGCTCACCCCCAGGAAGCTGGAGGTCTCCTTGCCGAAGCAGCAGCCGTTCAGGAAGCAACCTACCCGCGTAAACCCCTCGCCCAGCATGATCGCCGGCGTGACCGCATCCAGGAGCTTGAGTACCGGCAGCTTCCTGACCTTGACAAAGACGAGCCCGGCGATGATTGCGCCGAGAAAACCGCCGTAGAACATCAGGCCGGCGAGCCCTCCCCTCCAGAAAGCGAAAATGCCGATCAGGTCGTCCCTGAACTCGCTCCAGTGGAACGCCACGTAGAAGAGCCGCGAACCGACCACGACCGCCAGCAGAATCCAGAGCGCAAGGTCTGTGATGACCTTGGGTTCGACGCCGAACTTCTTGGCCCGACGTTCGACCAGCCAGATGCCGACCACGAACGAGATGAACAGCATCAGTCCGTACGAGTAGATGTGGATGCCGCCGATCTTCAGTATGGTGGGGAACACCGCGCTATCCTATTCCGGGCGGTTCAGCTGTCAAGCCGGCCGCGGGTAGCTGCCGGATTGCATACCCGCTTTGCCCTGCTTCGCCTTTGAGACCTCAGACGGCAACTCGCCGACGAGTCAGCAGGGCGATGTGACGGAACGACCCTTCCCATGACCGTTGCTTCATCAGTTCCGGGCCGCGGCCTAGCGCATGAGTACCGCTTTGGTCACTGCGCCCGCGCCCCGGGTCTTGAGCCGCACCAGATAGACACCGGCAGGAAGCCGTCGGCCGTACTCGTCCGTACCGTCCCAGTCAACCACATGCATGCCGGCTTCGTGCGCGCCCGACGCCAGCGTCTTCACCACCCTGCCGCTGTTGTCGTAGATGACGACCACTGCTCTCCCGTGCACCGGCAGGTCGTACTCGAACCTGGCCTGGCCCGCGAAATGGCTGCCCAGGACCGCAACCCCAGGACCTCTGACCGGTCTCGAGACCGTCTCCTCGATCCCGGTTCTCGGAGCATTGGTCGTGAACTTGATGGCCCGGCCCGGCTCGAGCTCGATGCAGCCGCGATGGTAGCTGTTGTC
>CP070680.1:1321902-1343236 GCA_020352555.1 Caldifarciminota bacterium
GAGGCGAAGGGGTCTGGGTCTGGGACGTGGAGGGCAGGAAGTACCTGGACATGCTGTCGTCGTACTCGGCCCTGAACCAGGGGCACAGGCACCCGAAGATAGTCAAGGCGATGAAGGACCAGGCCGACCGGCTGTGCCTGACTTCGCGGGCGTTCCATCACGACAGCTTCGGCCCGTTCTGCGAGATGCTGTGCAAAGCGACCGGGTTCGAGCGGTTCCTGCCGATGAACACCGGGGCAGAGGGGGTCGAGACCGCGATCAAGGCTGCCCGGCGCTGGGGATACCAGGACAAGGGCGTTGCTGCAGACAAGGCCGAGATCGTGGTGTGCGAAGGGAATTTCCACGGCCGGACCACGACGATCGTGGGCCTCTCTTCGGACGAGCTGTACTACGGCGGGTTCGGGCCGTTCGGACCGGGTTTCCGGAAGATTCCCTACAACGACATCAAGGCGCTCGAAGCCGCAATCACTGACAACACGGTCGGGTTCCTGGTCGAGCCGATACAGGGCGAAGCGGGCATCAATGTGCCTGATGACGGGTATCTGAAACAGGCGCGGCAGGTGTGCGACGAGCACAAAGTGCTGTTGATGCTGGACGAAATCCAGACCGGGCTGGGCAGGACCGGGAAGCTGTTCTGCTATGAGTACGAGGGGATCAGGCCTGACGTGCTGATACTGGGCAAGGCGCTGGGCGGAGGGTGCTTCCCGGTGTCGGGCATCCTGAGCTCGAAGCAGGTCATGGACGCGGCGTTCAAACCAGGGAACCACGGTTCCACCTTCGGCGGGAACCCGATGGCCTGTGCAGTGGCACAGGCGGCCGTGCAAGTTATTCTGGATGAGGGGCTTGTCGAGAATTCGTACAAGATGGGTGAGTACATGCGCGCGAAGCTGGCCCAGATGGATTCTCCGCACGTTGCCGGGATTCGGGGAAAGGGCCTGCTTGTCGGAGTCGAAATCAAGCAGGAGTCAGGCCCGGCCAGGCCTTTCTGCGAGAAGCTGATGGGGCTCGGGCTTCTGTGCAAGGAGACTCATGTGACGGTCATCAGGTTCGCGCCGCCGCTGACTATCACCAAGAACGACCTGGACTGGGCGCTGGAGCGCATTGCCAAGGTACTGAAATAGGGTTCGGTCCAAAGCCCAAGGGCGGCCCGATGGGCCGCCCTTTTCATCCACCGAATCTCGCTACCTGATGCTGATTCCTGTGCCCAGGCTGAAGGCGTCGTAGGAGTTGGTCAGGTCACGGTTGTAGTCCAGGTTGAGGAACATCAGTCCGAGCTTGACCCTGGCCCCGAGTGTGGTGCGCCAGTTGATGCCGGACGAGTAGTCGAAGTCCACCGGGATGGTGACTTCTTCGGTCTCCATCCTGGGCGGGACACCGGGCACGAACTTGGGTGCCTTGACTTTGAAGTCGTACTTGATCTTCATGCTGGTGTTGTCGAACCCGATACCCGCGTAGGGAGTGAGCGTGAGAAATGTCTTGGACAGGTGCAGGTTGCCGCCGAATGTCGTGGCGTTCATGGCGTCGCCGATGATGAACTTCTGAAGGAAGCCCTGGAGCGCGATGTCGGCGAACCCGACGCCGGTGACAGCGCTCAGGTTCTGCTGGAGTCCGAGCCCGAGGAAGTGGACGAGCTCGCCTTTGAACGGCCAGGGCACGTAGCGCACCATCAGCTCCATGCCGGGCACCGGCAGGCCGACCGCAGCCTGGGGCACGAGGAACGGCATGTAGTTCAGGCCCAGGCCGCCGGGCATGCCTGGCGGTATGCCGATGGCGTTCGGCGGTATCCAGGTGGTGTCGATTCCGCGCTTGCCGAAGATGGTGGCAGCGGTGATGGTATCCTGGAAGGTGTCGATTCGCCCGAACTTGGTGTTGAGCGAGCACACCTTGACCACGGCCGTGAACGTCTTGGCTTCGGTCGGTATCTTGATTGCCATGACCCTGAGCCCGACGTCGAACCCGAGGAACTTGTGGGATGCGGCAGAGTTGTACAGACCGGTGCCCATCGCGACACCGTAGGATGCGATCAGGGGTCGGGCGTAGTCTTCGAGCAGGTCTTCGCCCACCTTGGAGACGAGTTCGAGCGCAGACTCGTCCTCGGCATACGCGGACGATATCATGCCGACCACGAGCAGACAGGCGAGCAGCAGACGTTTACTCACAGCGACCTCCTGTTGAAGAAGCTTCTGTCTCCTGTCGGTCTCAGTCCACTCTAGGCGCACGGTACCGCCTGTCAATCCGGGCCGCTAAGTCGTTGTCAGACCTTGACATTCCTCGATGTTACCGTATAAGTTGGCGTGCGCCTGCTGGTTCTCGACAACCGCCAGGACCTGGAAAGCGAACTCACCCGGGTCGGGGCCGACCGCGCGAGCTGGGACATCTTCTGCCACAAGCACCAGTCGCTCGCCGTCAAGGTGGATGACCTGTCTCTTGCCGGCGCCAACATCCTGAAGCAGACAGCGCTCAGCATCGGGGCCGACTGCGCGGTGAACTTCGGAGTGGTGTCGGGCAAGGCGAGGAGGACCGCGGCGGTGCTGTTCGTGACCAGGCGCCAGCTCGAGATGCTGCCGGCCAGGCTCAGGGAACAGCCGAAGTGCGTGGCCAGACTGGGGCCCGGGCTCGAAGCTCTGAGCAGCAGGCTGTTCGCATCTGACCATGTTGCCAGGTTCGGAAGGAACAGGGTCGACCTGTCGGCACGCAGCCACGTGATGGGCATACTGAACGTGACCCCGGATTCTTTCTATGACGGCGGACGGCACTTCGAGCCTGAGGCGGCCGCGGCTCGGGCGGTCGAGATGCAGGAGCAGGGGGCCGATTTCATCGACATCGGGGCCGAGTCGACCAGGCCGGGTTCAGAGCCGGTCAGTGCGAAGGAGCAGCTTGCCCGGATACTTCCGGTGATGAAGCTCGTACGCAGGCAGGTGAAAGTGCCGATTTCGGTGGACACGACCAGCGCGCGGGTGGCCGAGCAGGTGCTCGATGCGGGCGCGAAGATGGTCAACGACATCTCAGGACTCGCGTTCGACAGGCGGATGGCAAAGGTGGTGGCACGGGCAGGGGTGCCGTGCGCGGTCATGCACATCAGGGGCAGGCCGAAGACCATGCAGCGCAGGCCCGAGTACCAGGACCTGATGGCAGATGTCATTGCCGGGCTGGAAGCTGCGTTGGAGCGGGGAGAGAAAGCGGGTGTGAGGCGGGAGCAGATGATTGTCGACCCTGGCATCGGGTTCGGCAAGACTGCCGGACACAACCTCGAAATCCTGCGCCGGCTCGGGGAGCTGCGGACCCTGGGCAGGCCGATTCTGGTCGGGCCGTCGCGCAAGTCGTTTCTGGGCAAGGTGCTGGGCCTGGGGCCTGAGCGGCGGCTCGAGGGTTCGCTTGCCGCCTGCGTCCTGGCAGCCAGGCACGGGGCCGGCATCCTGCGGGTCCATGACGTAGAGCAGGCGGTCCGGGCGCTGCGGGTCGCGGACGCGGTCAGCGGCAGGCCAGGGGAAGGAGGCTAGGTGGGCGACATGCTGTCGTTCGTCAGGTTCCGGCCGGTCGATGTCATCGACATCCTGCTGGTGGCGCTGTTGGCGTTCTACTTCCTGAAGTTCCTGAAGGGCACCAGGGCGATCAGGATGCTCTATGCGCTGGCGTTCCTGGTCGGGGCCTCCTATGTGGCGCGCTGGCTGGATTTCAAGGCGCTGGGCCTGATCGTGAGTTCGCTGACAACGTTCTGGATAGTGGCGTTCGTCATAATCTTCCAGCCCGAACTGCGAAACATCCTGGTGCGGTTCGGCCGCTACCGGCCGTTCCGGTTCCTGCTCAAGCAGGAGGCGGGCACGGTTGCGCTGGACAAGATCGTCGACGCGGTGGTGCAAATGCGCGAGCGCAGGATCGGCGGGCTGATAGTCATCGAGCGGAACGTCGGGCTGAAAGAGTATGTCGACACCGGAATCAGGGTGGACGCCCAGATTTCCACCGCTCTCTTGGTGTCGATATTCACCCCGCCTTCGCCCCTGCACGACGGCGCGGTCATCATCGAAGGCGGCATCGTGATAGCCGCCGGGTGCACCCTGCCGCTGAGCGAAATCACCTACAAGGACGGGTTTTTGGGCATGCGGCACCGGGCCGGGCTCGGGGTCGCGACCATCACCGACGCGATCGCGGTGCTGGTCTCCGAGACGAGCGGCCGGATAAGCTTCGCCGGCCGGGGCGAGCTCCATCTGGATTTGACTCCCTCGCAGTTGAAGTATAATGTCAGCCAAGCTCTGTTAAAGGAGGCCTGATTGACAACCGACAACCGGCTCCGGCTCATTCTTTTTCTGGTAGTTTTCGCGATCGTCTTCCTCGCTTATCTGGTCAGCGTGTCGCCGACCGCGGCATTCTGGGACTGCGGCGAGTTCATCGCGGCTTCCTACGTGTTCGGGATTCCGCACCCGCCCGGGACGCCGCTGTTCGTGGCGATCGGCCGGTTGTTCACGCTCCTTCCGATCAACCCGGAGCCGGCGTTCAGGGTCAATTTCATTCCGGTGCTCTTCGGAGCCCTGTCCTGCGGCCTCATCTACCTGCTGGTGGTCAAGCTCATTTCGATCTACCAGAACCGGGACCGGTATCCCTGGCTCAAGCACGTGGCCGGGGTGGCCGGGGCGCTGATGTGCGCGTTCGCCTACTCCTACTGGGACAACTGCGTCGAAGCCGAGGTGTACGCGCCGTGCGCGTGCGTGGCGCTGACGGTCTTGTACATGGCGATGGTATGGCGCGACAAGGTCGAGCACCAGACCGGGGACAACCGGCTGATTCTGCTGGCGATCTTCATGCTGTTCCTGGCGACAGGCATCCACTTCACGCCGATGATCGTCGTGTTCGCGGTGCTGATATTCGCGCTGGTGGTGGACCGGCATTCGATACTCAAGCTGCGGCTCCTGGAGTTCGTGGCCGGGTTCATGGTCGTGCTGGCGGTCGGCCAGATGACCGCGACCGGGGCCGAGGGGGTGATGCTCAAGGTGGTGGTCGCAGGGCTGATGCTGGGAGCCACCTATTTCGGCATCTACTTCCTGGAGAAGTCGGAGCGCAAATACGCGGTGTTCTGGGGACTGGTGCTGTACTTCGGCATGATCGTCATCGGCTACATCGCGACCGGCGGCAAGATGATGGACAATTTCGTGCTTTTCCTGGCGTCGCCGACCGTGGCTTTCATCGAGATGTGGCTGACCGCCAGGGTGCTGGTGGTCCTGTTCGTGCTCGGATTCGGGGGATATCTCTACTGGCTCTACCGTCAGGGCCGGCTCAGCCCGAAGTACGTCGGACTGATGCTGGGGCTGATCCTCGTGGCCGGCAGCGTGCAGTTCATAATGTTCATCCGCGCCAAGACCGGGCCTGCGATCAACGAGGTCGACCCGTCGAACTGGCGCGACTTCGTCAGCGTGCTCAGGCGCGAGCAGTACGACCCGATGAAGCTGTACCCTCGCAAGACGATGTTCCTGACCGAGAACGACTACCGGATGGAACAGAACCAGGCCTTCAGCCTGTTCGTCGGCTACTTCGAGCAGATCAAGTTCTACCTCCGCTACTTCTTCTGGCAGTGGGGCAACGAGCGGTTCTTCGACATATTCCTCGGGGTGCGCTGGCAGGCGCTGCTGGGCCTGATTCCGCCGCTGCTCGGGGTCTGGGGGATGTGGCACCAGTTCAAGAACGAGAAGAAGTCGTTCGTGCTGATCTTCATCGCCTTCCTGGTCGCGTCGCTCGGGCTGATCACCTACCTGAACCTCAAGTACTCGCCGTCCGACCCGAGGCCGGACCTGAAGTTCCGGGAGGTGCGGGAGCGTGACTACTTCTACGCGTTCTCGTTCGTGTTCTACACGATCTTCGTCGGGCTCGGGGTCCACGGCCTGCTGCGCTGGGCCCTGGACCGGCTCAAGCTCAAGAAGGCGATGATGTTCGTGCTGAGCGGAGCGACCGTCGGGTTCGCGTTCGTGCCGATGCTGCTCAACTACCCGACCGTGTCCCGGAGGCACGACTGGATACCGGCCGAGTACGGGTACAACATGCTGATTTCGTGTCCGGGAGACAAGGCGGTGGTGTTCACCAACGGCGACAACGACACCTTCCCGCTCTGGTTCATGCAGACCGTGCCTTCGCGGGTCGCCGGGCTGGACCCGACGTTCGGCAAGAACGTCGCGGTGGCCAACCTGTCGCTGCTCAACACCAACTGGTACTGCAAGCAGATGAAGCGCTGGGGCGCGCCGATTTCGTTTGCACCGGCCGAGATCGACCGGCTGCCCCAGGGTTTCGTGGGCAAGAACGGCCGCACTTTCCTGCTCAAGGACGTGATGATCCGCGACATCGTTGCCACCAGCGGCGGTATCAAGCTCAGGTGGCCGGACGACTACGGCTCCACTTCCGAGGAGTTCATCGCCAAGGTGTTCGGCAGCGGCAGGTGGAATCCGAGGACGCCGGTGTACTTCGCGACGACGGTGTCCAGGGACAACCTGAGCGACGTCCTTGGCTATCTCAAGCTCGAGGGTCTGGTGAACAGGGTGGTGCCGGAGTTCGGTCAGGACCAGGTGAACGTCGAAGAGACCAAGCGGCTGCTGTTCGAGGTGTACAAGATGGACGCGATGATGGACCCGAGGGTGAACAAGGACGAGAACACCAGGGGCCTGCTCATCAACTACGCGGCCAGCTACCTCGCGCTCGCGACCGAGCTCCAGCGCATCGGCAGGACCAGGGAGGCGCAGGAGGTCCTGACCCAGGCGCTCGACTTCGGCCTCGATGACCAGCGCCGGGTGCCGATATTCTACCACCTGTCGATCTACGCGATGCTGAACGGCGACTACGACAACACGCTGCAGTACCTTGATTCGATCAAGCGGCTCGGTTTCGACGACCCGGAACTGACCATCAGGCGCGGGTTTGCATATCAGGCCAAGGGCATGTACGCCGAAGCCGAGGCCACGTACAAGGAGGCGGTGCTGGCATCGCCGAACCGTCCGGAGCCGGTCCAGGCCCTGCACAAGCTCTATGTCGAGGACATGGGCGATACCGCCAAGGGCAGGAAGGTGCTCGAGGACTGGCTGCGCAGGGTGCCGAGCGACACGATCGCGATCCAGATGCTGGAACGCATCTCCTGAACACAGCTCAGGCACAACCCGGTGTCCTGACAAGGGGCCGGACCGACATCGATGCACGAGTTCGCCATCACCCGCAGCCTGCTTGACCAGGTGCTGGCCGAGGCGAGCGGTCACAAGGGCCGAAAGCAGTCGGCCGGGCCCGGCCGCTGCCGGATAACACGGATAAAGGTCAGGATCGGCGAGAGCGCCGGCGTGGTGCCGGACTGCGTCCAGTTCTACTTCGACCAGATGAAGCAGGGCACTGCGGCCGAGGGAGCCAGGCTCGAGTTCGAGCGGGTGCGGCTCAGGCTCAAATGCCCGAAGTGCGGGAAGGAGTTCGACGGAGTCGAAGACATGTGCCGGTGCAATGCCGGCGTTGAGGTCGTGTCCGGTCAGGACATGGTGCTCGAGAGCATCGAGCTCGAAGAAGGGGCCTAGCGGGCGCTGCCGTGCGTTTGACACCGACCGCGACACGGGCCATATTACCTGGTCATGAGGAACGCATGGCCGGCGGTCCTTGCCGCCCTGTTCGTCACCGGCTGTCCTGAGCCGGGCAGTCCGCCCGATGCGCCGTCAAGGCCAGAAGGGGTAGAGCAGGGCTATCCCAATCACCCGTACGTCTACACGGTGACGACAACCGACCCGGACGGCGACAGCGTGTCGTTCCAGTTCGACTGGGGCGACGGCCCGACGGCAGGCTGGACCCGGTACGTGGCCTCAGGCGGTGTCGGGACCGACACCCACTCCTGGGCCGCGAGCGGGAGCTACACGGTCAGGTGCCGGGCGCGGCAGAGCGAGGAAATCCTGAGCGACTGGTCCGAGGGCCTGGCGGTCGTGATTGTCGGTGACGGCGACATGGTGTGGGAGTTCGAACTCGGCGCCCGCGCTGTCGGCTCTCCTGCGCGCCTGAGGGATGGAGTGCTGTGCGGTACCGAGGCCGGGGACCTGGTATGCGTCGATTCGACCGGCGGACTGGTCTGGCGCTGGCAGGGCGGAGCGGGCGCCAGGCTGAGCGGCGCGCCGGTTGTTGCGGGCGATTCGCTCTTGTTCGTTGCCACGACCGGGGACAGGATGAGATGTCTCGATGCCACGGGCGACACGGTCTGGGATATGCTCGTCGGCTATCAATGCACGCCGCCTGCGGTCGGACCGGACGGCCTCCTGTACTTCGGCGCAGCCAACGGCAAGCTCTACGCCTGCGGCCAGGACGGCAGAATCAGGTGGTCGACCCAGCACCAAGGTGCGATCCGGGGACCGGTCGTGGTGACAGCCGACACCGTTGTGGTGTTCGGAACGGACGACGGCACGGTGGTAGGCGTGGGGCCGGACCAGGTTGTGCGCTGGACGTACGCCACCGGAGGCAGGGTGAGGCTGACCCCTGCGCTGGATGACGGCGGAAACGTGTATGTCGGCTCAGAGGACGACACGCTGCACGTGGTCAGGGCTGGCGGCCAGATCGGGTGGAAGTACGGGACCCGGTCCAACATCAGGTCTTCGGCTGCGGTCGGAGCCGACGGCAGGGTGTAGTTCGGAGCCGGGTTCAGCCTGCTTTGCCTTGACAGCCAGGGCGGGCTGGTCTGGGAGTACGGCACCGGCGGGAACGTGAGGTCGGCTCCCACGCTGGCGGAAAACGGCAGGGTCTATTTCGGCAGCGACGACGGCAATCTGCACGCGGTCGACGCTGACGGGAGCCTGTTGTGGAAGCACCAATGTGCGGGGGTCGTCGATGGTTCGTGCCTGCTGCTGGAAACCGGGCTGGTGGTGTGCGCCGGAGGTTCCAAGCTGTACGGCGTCACCGGCACCGGAGCGCCGGCCCAGGCTCAGTGGCCGACCTTTCGTCACGACCAGCAGCGGACCGGGCGGCAGGAATAGTCTGAGATAGGAGGAGATGTGCGCGTTTATGTTGTGCTGATTGCGCTGCCGGCTGTCATGTTCGGCAGCCGGTTTCAGATGTCGGTGACCGGGCCCGAGCAAGCGGAGCCGGCCAGGTCGGTTGTGCGCGAGGTCTTGGGAGAAGAATCAGGGTGTGCGTCTGATGCGCTCCCACTGATGCCGGGCTGGCCGGTCAGGGTACCCTGCCATCCGAACTTCTCGCCCAGCCGCGGAGCGGCTCTGGCAGACCTGGACGGAGACGGAAGGCTCGAGGTCATCTGCGGTTCGACCTCGGGCCGGCTCTACGTCTGGCGATACGATGGCACGCCATTTCCGGGCTGGCCCAGGTCGCTGTCGGCGATGAACCAGTACGCACCCGCGGTCGCGGACGTGGACCTCGACGGCGAGTACGAAATCGCGGTCACGACCAGGGGCATGACATCGGGCGGCCAGGTCTACCTGTTCTCCGAGAGCGGCGCGAACGAGCCGGGCTGGCCGGTGAGCGGCCTGGTCGGCGGCAACTTCAGCGACTCGCCGACTCTGGCCGACATCGACGGAGACGACACGCTCGAAGTCATCGTCGGTGAGCGCGACTATCCTGTCGGTCACCTGCACGTGCTGCGCCACGACGGCAAGGAACAGCCCGGGGCCTGGCCGTGTTCGCTCGACCACGTACCGGCGATGGGTGCGGCGGTCGCCGACATCAACCTTGACCGAGCCCAGGAAATCATCTACTCGTCCTACAACTCGCTCTACGCGTTCATGGCCGACGGTTCGATGCTCCCGGGCTGGCCGGTGACGATGCCGAACGGCCGCAACTTCAGCTACCAGTCACCGGCTCTGGCCGATGTCGACGGCGACGACACGCTGGAGATCTTCGTGGCGCTGCACAAAGCTGGCGGCGGCTGCTACGCGTTCAGGCACGACGGCACGGTCCGGGCCGGTTGGCCGGCGGTGTTCCCGCGCTGGACCTACTGCCCGCCGACCGTGGCCGACCTGTACCGGGACGGCGAGCTGAAGGTGGTTTGCGGTCTTCAGGGCATCATCGGCGGCACGGCCGACGTGCTCTATGCCTACGACGACAAGGCCGACACCCTGGCCGGGTTTCCGGTCTTTGGTCAGGGCGGTGCGGAGTGCAACATGACGGTCGCGGACGTGGACGGGGACGCGGACATGGAGGTCATCTACACCAGCAACATGATGACCTCGGCCGATTCGCTCGGCTACCTGTACGCGGTTCACCACGACGGGTCGCCGGTATCAGGCTGGCCCTTGCGGCCGAGGGGTTTCACCTACCTCAACGGCGCGACGGTTGCCGATGTGGACGGCGACGACTCGCTCGACATCATCGCCGTGTCGGCATGCGGAGGAGAAATGGATGTCACAATCTGGGAGGCGGGTGTGCCGTTCAGCCGGATGAGCTGGGAGTGGCCCACCTACCAGTTCGACATGCGGCGGACAGGACGGTACCGTACCGCAACCACAGCGCTTTCAGGGCAGGGCCTCAGGCCGTGCTCTGGCAGCGGGTTTCGGATGTCGCCCAACCCGGCGCGGGCCGGACAGAGCGTAGAGTTCACGACCGGGAATGTCCGGCTGAGCAGCGCAGAGCTCTACGACCGGGGCGGCCGTATACTGGAGCGACTGGAACTTCAGGCGGGTGCTTGCAGGCTGCCCGAAGACCTTGTCCCAGGAGTCTACTTTGCGAGGGTCCGGGCCGGAGCACTGGTCTTGCACAGCCTCAAGCTCGTGGTCGAATAGTTCCGATTCTTCACCGGAAGACAAAGCGGAGCAGGGGGGCCTGCTCCGCCTGATTTCCGGGAGCTTCGCTACTCCTCGTCGAGATAGTCGAGGGGTTCGAGCTGTTCCATGTATTCGACGATTGTCGTCTGGTTCTCGGCCGGAACGCCGTCGTAGAATGCCTTGGCCTTCTTGATTTCGGCCAGGGCGGCCCGTGATTCCTCGTCGTCTCCTGCCATGCCTTCGGCCATGGACTGGGCAAGGCCCATTGCCATCGCCGCAGTTGTGCTCATGACCTTGTAGGTGGTCAGCCGGAACCTGTCCCAGGTGGTGCCGGCCTGCTCGCAGGCAGCGGCCACCCCGGGGACGTGTTTCATGCCTTCGATGGTGACCGCCATGTCGGCGACGATGTTTTCGGTGTTGGTCGACTTGTATCCCGCGGCCTTGAAGGCCTGGCCCACGCCCGGCATCGCCTTGACATACTCGTCCATTTCGGCCTCGGTGATGGCATCGAACGCCTGGGCAGGGTAGCCGGCGGCTGCGAGCTTCTCGGCGGATGACACAGGCTGCGCCGGAGTCTCGGCAGCGGCCGGGCTGTCGGTGCCGCCGCAGAACAGGCCGGCGATCAAGAGAAACGCGGCTCCGATTGTCGGTGCTTTCACAGGAGGGCTCCTTTCTTCGACCTTTGAGAATACGCCTTGCTGTCTTTGTGTCAATCAACTTTGGCTCCTTTCGCGCTGCGGCAGGGGGGGTTGACCGACGTGGGTTTTGCGCTATTCTGACCGTCCTTTATGCAAACCCTTGGGCGAATCCTGCAACCGACGGACGAAAACGGCCGACCGAGCAGTTTGCCGTTTCAGGAGGTGCAATGAAGATAGCGGTCTGTTTGAGGCGGGTGCCTGACACCGCTGAGGCGGACGTCAAGGTCGACGGTACCGGCAAGGGTATCGTCGAGGACAGGCTGGCCTTTACCATCAACGAGGCAGACAACTACGCCCTGGAAGAGGCGCTGCTGCTCAAGGAGCAGCGCGATGCCGAGGTGTCGCTGGTGTCGGTCGGTCCGAAGGAGGCGGACGAGGTGCTGAGGATGGGGCTGGCAAAGGGAGCGGCGGGCGCGGTCAGGATCGACGACAAGGAGCTTCAGGGAAGCGACGGACTCGCCCTGGCCGAAGTGCTGGCAGCGTACTTCAGAAAGAATCCGGTTGACCTGGTGTTCACCGGGTGCATCGCCCAGGACGTTGAGGACTCACAGGTCGGCCCGGCCCTGGCCCAGCTTCTCGGCTGGCCGCACACGAGTTATGTCGTAAAGCTGGACTGCGGAGACGAGCGGATGACTGTCCGGCGCGAGCTCGAAGGCGGCTTCCTGGAGGTCAAGGACATCGCCCGGCCTGCTGTGGTATCGATCCAGACTGGCGGCAACACCCCGCGCTATGCATCGATCCTCGGCATCAAGCGCGCCCGGACCAAGCCGCTCGAGGCGCTGGAACCTGGCGCGATCGACCTGGATACGAGCAAGGCAGGAGAAGCGGGATCGAGGACCAGGCTTGAAAGGCTGTACGTTCCCGAGGTGGTTTCTGCGGCCGAGATGATCGAAGGCGATGTCAGCGAGAAGGCGGGCAGGCTGGCCGACATCCTGAAAGAGAAGGGGGTGTCGTGAGCGGGATAATGGTCCTTGCCGAACACCGGCACGGGGACCTGCGCGATGTCAGCCATGAAGTCCTGAGCGCAGCCCGAAACCTCGCAGAAAAGACCGGTGAGCAGGTCGAGGCTGTCCTGTTGGGCCAGGGCTGCGACGAGATGGCGCAGCGGCTTGCAGCACAGGCGCACCGGGTGATTCACGCCGAACACCCGGCATTCAGGGACTTCAACTACGAGACCTGGCAGCAGGCGCTGGTGCGTCTGGTCAAGGGCAGGGAGCCTTCGATTGTCATGATTCCTCACACCGCGTTCGGCACTGACCTGGGGCCCAGCCTCGCGGTCGAGCTCGGGGTCGGCATCGTATCGGATGCGATCGGGTTCGAGCCTGGACCTGACGGTCTCAAGGTCACACGCGGGGTCTACGGCGGGAAGCTGAACGCCGAGCGCTTCATCAGCACGACTCCGGCACTGGTCATGGTCCGGCAGTCGCACTTCAAGCCGGACCAGCCCGGGCTCGAGGGTGAGGTCGTGAACTGGGACCCGGGCGATGTCGGCTCAGGGCTCAGAACCAGGTTCATCTCGCTCGAGGAAGTGCCGAGCACCGGTATCGACATCACCAAGGCCGACGTGGTCGTCGGCATCGGCCGAGGTGTGAAGGAAGAGAAGAACATCGGGCCGATCCGCGAGTTCGCGGAACATATCGGCGCGGTCCTGGCCGGGTCACGGCCGGTGATCGATGCGGGTTGGCTGGAAAAGGAGCGCCAGGTGGGCAGCTCGGGCAAGACCGTGAAGCCCAGGGTGTACATCGCGCTCGGGATATCAGGGGCTTTCCAGCACGTGGCCGGGATGACGGGTTCGGATACCATCATCGCGGTGAACAAGGACCCGCACGCCCCGATCTTCGCTGTGGCCCACTACGGGATTGTCGACGACCTGCACAAGGTCGTCCCAGCGCTCAGGGAGAAGCTGGCCTAGCCAGACCAGGGCAGCCCGGGTGCCGCGGTTCGAGCAAGGCGCGAGGCCGGCGACAGCAAGAGGCAACCGACATTCAGCGGCGGTGTATCGGGACGGATTCTCTATTTGCCGGGTTGGAGAACAGGCACGACCGCGCCGGCATCGGGTATCACATAGACCCTGGCGTGGTCACCGATGCGGCGGAGCGCTGTGTCGAATGCCTCCTGGACCGTGGGGAAAGGCTGGATGAAGATCCGCTTCACAATCTCGTCTTCCACTCCGACCACCGCGTAGAGGTCGGCGTCGGACAGTATCTGGGCCAGGCGGGCCGATTTGTGCCAGCCGAGCCTCCGGTCCTCTTCCATGCAGCCGAGCACGTCGGCCGCTGTCTGGCACCCGGAGAACACCTGGATGAAGTCGTCGTCGCCCACACCCTTACGGCAGGCCGAGACCGTGATGTGGACCCCTGAAGGCTTGAGCACCGAGCGGGCGAATTCGACCGCACGCTGGGCCTGGTAGAAGTTGACGTCATAGGGCCGGGGCAGCGCGCTGACGATGACATCGGCCTTGGACTCGACCCGGACCGCATGGACCGCACGGCAGTCCGAGGTCCCGGAGTCAAAGGTCTGGAACAGGTCGCCTGAATATACCGAGTACGGCCGCTTGTCCCGGTCGAGCACGACCTGGATCGAGAACACGGGCTTGTCGAGCATTGCCGCGGCTTCGGTCATGTCTTCGTGCACCGGGTTGCCCTGAAGCGAGAACACGGCCGAGCCGTCGCGGGTGACCATGTTGTGGTTCTGCCTGATGGTGTCCGCTCCGGCAACTCCGGGCAGAAAGGTCTTGCGGCCGCCGGTGAACCCGGCAAAGTAGTGGGGCTCGACCGAGTTGATGGCGATGATCTTGTCCGGCCACCCGAGTTCCCTGCTGAACCAGACCTCGGTACTGAATGAGGTCTCTCCGTAGCGGACCAGCGAGTCATTGTCCATGCAGTCGTGGAACAGGACCTGGGTCTGGTGGCGCTCGAAGAACCCTGGGCCGAAGATCTGGCGGTTGTCGTCCTCAGCGGGCTTCCTGTGAGTACCGAGGCACACCATGAACCGCGTCTCTCTGCTGGCAAAGACGGTTTCCAGGCGTTCGAGAATCTCGCTGTTCGGAGTGGGGCGGGTGTAGTCGTTGACCAGCACGAGCACGCGTCCGGCATCGGCTGCGAAGTCAGCGGCTGCTGACGCCGCGCGGTCGAGCTCTGCCTCGGGGTCCTGGACAGGGGACTGGTCGTTTGGATACAGGACTGCGATCAGGTTGCGGTCCGGGACATCCAGAAGCTGGGCCGTGTCTCCGTACGGGAGTTCAATGCGCATAGGCCGAGTATATCCTGACCCTTGTCAGGGTCAACGAGCCTGAAGCCGCTAGCGGGTCAGGACCGCCTTTCGCTGCAGTTCGGCTTCGGCCGTGCTGAGCCGGATGAAATAGACTCCAGGAGCCGCGGCCCGTCCGGCTGCATCCCGGCAGTCCCAGACCGCTGCGCCGGGCCGTCCGCGCACTGTCTCCAGCTCGCGCACGATTCTGCCCGCGATGTCGAGAATCTGGAGCGAGGCCGGGCCAGGAGCAGGAGCCTGGTATGAGATGCGGGCTATCCCACGCAGTACTGAAGGCGAGACTTCGAGGGCCAGGCTTTGCGATTGCCTGAGTATCTTGCCGGCGATACCGGTGTTGAGCCCGAGCAGGACCGATACCGAGTTGCTGCTGTAGCAGGCAAAAGCCAGGTCCAGTGCCCGGTCGTTGTCGTACTCCGCGACGTCGACTCCCCAGGGATTCTGGCCGAGCTTGTACAGCATCAGGTTGTCGAAAGTGCCGTCGCCGTTGTTGAGCAGGACCGCGGCAGTATCCGCATTGCTCGAACCCATCGCAAGGTCGATGTCTCGGTCACCGTCAAAGTCGCCTGCGTCAATGGTCCTGGTGTTCACCAGAGCGGCGTAGGGCTCAGGAGAGCCGAAGGTGCCGTCGCCGTTGTTGAGCAGGACCCTGATCTCGGCGTTGCTGTAATGAGTGGTGGCGATGTCGACCCAGCCGTCAGAGTCGAAGTCAGCGGTGTGGATGCGGTGCGGGCCGGTCCCGGTCGAGAAGTTGGCGAGGACCGGGAAGGAGCCTGTCCCGTCGTTGTACAGCACGCTCAAGTTCTGGTTGCCGCTGTTGGCGACCAGGATGTCGAGATAGCCGTCGTTGTCCACGTCTGCGACCGCGGCCCCGCGGGCGTGTGAACCGGCCGAGTAGCTGGCCGGGCCGGTGAACGTACCGTTGCCGGTATTGCGCATCACCCTGACATTGTCCTGCGAGCCCCAGCCGTCGGAAAGCACCAGGTCGATGTCGCCGTCGCAGTCGAAGTCTCCGCCTGCAAGATGCTGGCCCAGTGTCGCGGGAGTGTAGTCGTGGGCCAGGGTGAAGTTGCCCGAGCCGTCGTTCTTCATGATTTCGAGGTGCGAGGTCCCGGGCTGGTTGTGGAACACCGCGAGGTCGAAGTCGGTGTCTGCGTCCAGGTCTGCTCCGAACAAGGCTATCGGGTCGCTGTTGCAGCTGGTGTACTCAGGCGCAGCGAACGTGCCGTTGCCGTTGTTCCTGAGCAAAGTGATTGCGCCGGTCGAAGTCGAGGTGTTGCTGGTCAGGCAGATGTCGATGTCGCCGTCAGAGTCAAAGTCGGCAGACCAGATGCCGCGGGGCTGGCGTCCGGTCGGGTAGCTGACCTCGTCGTTGAATTCGCCGCTGGTGACAACAGGGACTCTGGCTGTGAAGCTCCAGCAGTATCCGCCGAGCTCGACGCCTGCACCGGTTGCGATGTCGCTGCCCAGCACTGCGGACACCGGTTCGCCGGAGACAAAGTCTGTTGCCGGGTCCAGGGTCGCGGTCATTGTACCCGGGTCGTAGCTGATAACGCCGGGATGGAATCCGGTCCAGGCACAGTGGACCCGGTAACTGGCCGAGTCGAGGGTGGACTGGTTGATGGCCGCGCTGAAAACAGCCGATACATCGGTGCTGTCCGGAGCAGAAGTCTCGTGCTGGGCAGGGTCGGTGGAAGTGACCACCAGCGCGTCGATGTTGAGCAGGACCGCCAGATAGTCGTAGTTGTAGTTGGCGGTCGCTACATCGATGTCGCTGTCAGAATCGAAGTCTGCAGCTGCGAGCGCGAACGGGTCTTCTCCGGCCGGAAACGAGCCGGCTCGGGTGAAGCCACCGCGACCATCGCCCAGCAGGACTCGAACATTGCCCGGGTACTGGTAGTCGTCCGCAACCGCGAAGTCAGGTTGGCCGTCGCCGTTGAAGTCGGTGCACACAATGTCTTCAGGTGTTTCTCCGACATCTACCGAGGCCCGCTGCGGGAAGTTCCCCTGCCCGTCGCCCAGAAGCACAGTCACGCTACCGTCGTCAGACAGGACCATCGCGAGGTCGGCGTTGCCGTCCAGGTCGAAATCAGAGGTTCCCAGGTTGAAGCACTCGCCGCCAGCGTCATGCCTGAGCGGCGCGCCGAATGTGCCGTCACCCATGCCGAGCAGGACCGACAGGCTGTCCTCAAAGTAGTTGGCGGTGGCGATATCCGGCCGGCCGTCGTTGTTGAAGTCGGTCGCGACGATGCCGTCCGGATAGTCGCCGGCCGGGAAGTTGCGCGCGCCGGCAAAGGTGCCGTCGCCAATGCCGAGCAGAACAGCAAAGCTGTCCAGAGACGGTATGGTGGCTGTCAGGTCGAGAACTCCATCCAGGTTCAGGTCGCTGCAGCAGATGCCGCGTGGAGCGGCCGCGACAGAGTAGTTGACCGCTGACCTGAAGGTGCCGTTGCCGTTGCCGAGCAGGACAGCGATGACAGATGACATGTCGCAGGCAACTGCAAGGTCGAGGATGCTGTCGGCGTTGAAGTCGCCGTGGCAGGCCGCAATCGCGGTAGCGCCTGCGTTCGCCACGAATGCAGTGTCGAATGACCCATCGCCGTTGCCGAGCAGTGCCGATACTGTTCCAGGACTGGCGCCGATTGACACGAGGTCGATGTTGCGGTCTTGGTTCAGGTCAGCGGCGATGATGTCGATCGGGCCGTCGCCGGTTGGGAACAGGCTGGTGTCGCCGAAGTGGCCGGAGCCGGTTCCGGCCTCGGCCGTGAACTGCCAGGACCAGCCGTTGAGTGAATCGCCGATTGCGGACAGCACTTCCTTGGTCAGGCAGGCGGTGACCGGTTCGCCGGGAAGGAAGTCATTGTCCGGGTCCAGGGTCACCATCCTGGCCAAGGTGTCGTACATCACAGCGCCGATGATGTCTCCGGTGAACTGGCCCCTTACCACGAAGGTTGCGTCGTTGACCGTTGCGGTGTCCATCGCCATGTTGAAACCGGCCGAAACGTCGGTGTCGACAGCGGCGTCGGCCTCGTTGGGTCCGGGACCCATGGTGATGACCGTCGGTATGAAGGAAATCGCCTCTGGCCCGCCGTACGCGCCCATGTCGTTGCGCGTGCCGTCCGGGTCGTTGTACTGGGGGTCCGGGTTGCCGGTGTCGATGCAGGGCGAGCCGGGCAGGAGGTGATAGTTGGCGCTGACCGTATCCTCGTACATCGGGTCGTCGGAAATGTCGCCGACACCGGGCGAGCAGTTGTGGTAGTTCTCGGTGTTTCCCCAGACGTCGTTGTACGAGATCTGGGGCCCGTTGCCCGAACTCGGGCCTGAGATGCCGTATCTTGAGTTGCCGGTGATGATGTTGTTCATGACCACCGGCCTATAGCCCGAGTAGTCGTAGAAACCGGTCCGGTTGTTGTGGACGGTGTTGTTGACCGCGGTGCCGCCGGCGCCGGTCGAGATGCCGTTGTACAGGTTGTTGATGATGACGCAGTTGTGTATGAGAGCGGTGCTGCCGTTCCAGAGCGCGATGCCGGTGTCGTTGCCTTCGACCCGGCAGTTGGAGATGTCGGGCTTGGCACCGGAGTTGCAGAACACTCCGCCGCCGCCCGGCATGCTGCCGCTATTGCTGGCACCGGTTATCGTGAACCCTTCGATTCTCGTGTCGCGGTTGATGGCATTGCCGACAGCGCGGACAACGTCGCCCTGGTCCCCGCCGCCGTCGATTATCGACCGGCCTTCACCGGCCCCGCGCACCACGACCCCGGACTTGAGTTCGATTTCCTCAGGATAGGTGCCGGGCGCGACCATGACGATGTCGCCCGAGACCGCGGCGTCGATACCCTGCTGGATGGTCGGGTAGTCGCCCGGCACGTGGATGACCCGGCAAAGGCCGGGCATCGCCATTGCGAGCACAACGGACACAAGAGCCGATTTCATCAGAGCCTTCCTTTCGGTCGTTGTTTGACAGCCACTGCCCGCCAGCTTAGGCGGGCAGCAGGCTCTTGTCAACCGGCCGGCAGGCTAGTTGTGCAGCACGAAGAAGACCCAGTTGTCTTCTTCCTGCGGTTCTGTCGCGGCCGGGTCCACGTCGTACATCGGGTAGGTCACGTCACGGCCGAACCCGTAGATGCCGTACTGGGTCACTGCCTCCATTGCATCTTCTGAGACATAGGTTGCGACACCGATTCCTCCCGGGTACTCGGGCACACCGCCGAACTCGATATACGGGCAGTCTTCATCGTCCCCGCGTGTCTGTGCGTTCTGCCCTGATTCGAGCTCGCCGAAGAACTCCTCATAGTCGAAGTCCTCAACGTCCTTGTAGTCGCTGTTGTAGCGCTTGCCGTCATAAGGGTTGATCGGGAAGTTGCCCTGTTTCGGCTCGCCTTCGATCCCGAACGGGTCACCGCCCGGCATCCAGAGCACAAGGTTCTCGAACGGGTCGCCACCCGGGTTGGCGGGCACGGGTCCGCCGCCGCTTCCGGCATCGGCCACCGGATAGCTCCCGCTGTGGTCGATGGCATAGGCTTCGAGCCCGAGCTGGATGATGCGCATGTTGTTCTTGACCGCGCTGCGGCGGGCGCGTTCCTGCATCAGGACGAAGTTGGGGACAACGAGCGCAAGCAGGATGCCGATGATGAGTATCACCACCAGCAGTTCGATCAGTGTGAAGGCCCGGTTCACACTGAACAGGCGACCGGCTTTTCTCCGGTTCATAGGACCTCCCTTCTAGAGCACAGAAGCATAGGCCAGGCCCGGCATTTTGTCAACCCGGATTCTTGGGGAAAGAGGAGAGGCTGTGCCTTGGCACAGCCTCTGAAGTCTTATGCTTTCGGCCTAGCGGGTGACGATGAGCTTGGCGGTCGAGGTCCTGGCCCGGACCAGGTAGACGCCTGGGTTCATGTCAAACACCGGCACCAGGCTGCCGGATTCCATGGTGCGCACAAGGTTGCCGACCGCGTCGTAGAAACGTACCGGTTCGTTGCCGCTGAACGGTGTCTGAATCCTGACCCAGTTCTGGGCAGGGTTGGGCCAGACTGTGAGCCTTTGGGCCTTGGTCCGTGACTCGGGTTCGAGAGCAATGCCTGAACCATTGAAGGTCAGTTCGGCGAACCAGAGCCTTGTGGCCAGCTCGGCCCAGTCCCGGTCAGGAAACGGCTCGTTCCTTTCTCCGAACCGCGAACCCACGACTGCGAACCAGACAGTGGCTGTTTCGAGCGGGCCGAGGCGGCACGGCCCGGTGGCGAGCAGCAGGCGCTTGTCGCCTTCCATCTGGTCAGGTCCATCGAACGGCTGGTATGCGCCGGTCCTGTAGTCGTACCCGGCCATGGTCAGGTACTGGTCCTGGTCTGTTCTCGGGTCGTAGCCGACAGCGAACCTGCGGGCCGCGCTCAGGCCTTTGCGCTGTGCGCCCTGGAGCAGCATCACGCACACAGCCCCTGGAGTCCATTCTTCACCACTTCTGGTCATCTCAACGTTGTCAAAGTCGCAGGCGAACACGGTCCTGCTCACTTGGTACGTGTCACCCTGCCAGACAAAGGCGGTGTCCAGTATCAGGCCGGTCATGTCGTCACTACCTGAGCCCACGTCCGGGTCCGCTGCCAGGCCGATGTAGGTCTTCTCCAGGGGCCACGGGTTCGGGTTCAAGACTTCGTATTTGAGGAACAGGATGTCAGGACAAAGCCCGTGGTCGAATCCGTGGACGGTCAGGCAGACGTCAATGCCCAGGACCGGGCGGCGATACCGGGCAGCTTCAGGGCTGGAATCCGTGAAGCAGCACCACAGGTCCTGTCTCGAGAACGGCTCTTGCGGCGCCATCGGGAAGCGCTCGATCGGCGGCGGCCAGTCAGGCCAGGACTTGTACACACGGTCCTCAGGGTTCTCGTGCCCGTCTCTCCAAAACCTGGTCAGCGTGGGGTAGAACTCGGTCGCCGTGTTGTTGGGATTGTAGCCGACAGAGACGATGGTATCGCTGTTGACGATTGCGCCGACCCAGACTCCGGCACCGAACAGGTAGTTGCGGCCGTTCCAGGTCGAGCCAGGGATGGTTTCCTCGATCCCGAAGCCGCCGAGCCCCCAGCGGCCGTCGTTGTAGAAACGCATGTTCCAGTGGCTGGCGCGAAGGTCGAAGTTGTCGAAATCGTAGACCGCCAGCACGAGCGCCGGCAAGATGAGGAGAAGCAGATACTTCTTCATGGCGCCTCCTTTGGCCAGGACCTTGTAGATGCATTATCAGGCTGCTCTTTCGATTTGTCAAGCCCTGTTGTCAGGCCCAGGATGCGGGCAAGCGTCAACAGGTTTCTCTGCTGCGAACGAGGCCACCTGGCAAGCAGCTAGGCAGACAACTGGGCAAACTGCCCGGCTCACAGCACGGCAAACAGCCCAAAAGACAATTCAGCAGACAGCTCGGCTCACAGCTTGCCAGACTGCTCAGGAGACAGCTTGCCAGACTGCTCAGGAGACAGCTTGCCAGACTGCTCAGGAGACAGCTTGCCAGACTGCTCAGGAGACAGCTTGGCAGACAGCCTACGAGACAGCTTGGCAGACAATCTGCCAGACAGCTTGGCAGACAGCCTACGAGACAGCTTGGCAGACAGCCTGCCAGACAGCTTGGCAGACAGCCTACGAGACAGCCTGGCAGACAGCCTACGAGACAGCCTGGCAGACAGCCTA
>CP070680.1:1343336-1355394 GCA_020352555.1 Caldifarciminota bacterium
CGCCGGTTGTAGCAGTAGCCGCAAGCCTGAGGACAGAGATTGGTCAGGCCGACCTGGGCGTGCGACGGCCCGGAGGTCTTGGGCAGCAGGTGTTCGTCGATGAACCGGCGATAGGCCGGGCTGTTCAGTGGCGGCAGGTGGGAGTGAATCACGTAGTTGCCGCGGACCGCCGATATCTTGAACTTGCCCATGTACCGGATCAGGAACCAAAGCACTGTTGGCCGGGCACGCAGGATCTGGGGATTGGCGGCCAGGCTCTTGAGCACGCCGATGCTGTCCGATATGGTAGCCATTTGACTGGTGTCAGTGCGAGCCGACGGCTGCACCAGGGTGCAGTGCCTGCAGCAAGACGGTATAGAGCAGCAGCAGGGCGAACCCGAGCCAGAGGATGATCACAGGCACGCGGCCCGCATTCGCTTTGGGCGGCAGGGGCAGGAGCGCGGTCGTCCGTGCGGCGTACGCGTTCCACTGCTCGCCGAACAGGCGGGCCAACTCGCTCTCCTCGCGCCGGACCGCAATCAGCGCCAGCGGCCAGCCGATGGCTGCCGCAATGTAGAACGTCCAAGTCCCGACCAGCAGCCCGACTGCGGGCAGCCAGAACATGAGCAGGCTGGCGTAGATCGGGTGTCGGCACCAGGCGAACGTACCGCTTGTGACCAACTCGCCGAGTCTGAACCCGGGCAGGAAGCTTCGCAAAGAAAGCGCCCAGAACAGCACGCCCAGCGCCAGCCAGACCACGCCCACAAAGCGCCACGGCCCGGCCGGGAATCGAGTCACCCCGGGCCAGAGCAGGGTCGCGGCGATCGCGGCCCCGACCAGGGGCAGCACCAGGATGATGAGCAATAGCCCCGCGCCTTCGGGCGCAAGACCTTTCGGCGACCTGAGATTCAACGCACTCCTCCTTTCGCACGTTCTCTCGAACGAGCGCGCACAGTCACCTCAATACGGTTCTGAGTTCTTGCCTACGGATCTCCCGTGCTGACCCAGTCCGGCAATCGTGACGTGCCGGCATTTCTCTGGGGTCAGACCTGAGAAGGCGGAGGTACGAGGCGCCAACTGCCTGCAGCTACCGCAGGCTTCCCTTCACCATGCTGTCATGCAAGCAAAATCCGGCCGGATGTCAACAGCGGCGGCAAGGCCTGACGCATTAAATGGGGACGCTACCCGTTTTCCGGCCTATCGCGTCTTCCGTGGTCTGCCGTGGGGCTTCGGTCTGAGCTCGCGCCCGGTCAGAGTCTCGATTCGCTCGACAAACCCTGCCTCGCCCAGCGGCCGGCCGGTTCGCGTGTACAGCCCCAGCCGCTCCCCACTCTCACGGTCTGCCCCTGCCTTGAGCCAGGCCGACCAGTCCCCGATCCCGCTCAAGTAGCCCCTACGATCCGCCAGCAACCGGTCAACCCGCATGCCAGAGTGCCCGGCCGCACTGCTCCACCGATACTCTTCCGCCATCCTCGCCAACCCCGCACGAACCGGGTTCTGCTCGACGTAACGCACCGCAATCAGGCAGTGCCGCTCGTCCATCGGACAGGAGTAGAACCGCTCCTGCCACACACGACCGCACCAGCCCTTCCTCCTGTTGATGTACTGCGCATAGCGCAGGTTCACCGGCTTCAGCACCCGCGCCAGTGAGTCCTCCCGCTCAGGAACCACCACCAGGTGCAGGTGATTGCCCAGCACGCAGTAGCCGAGCGTCTCAAGACCGTGGTCAACAGAGTAGTCATGCAGCAGCTCCAGAAAGCGTTCGCGGTCCGCACCGGTGAAGAACACTCTCTCACGCCGGTTACCCCGCTGGGTCACGTGGTGCGCGACATCGGGCACAACAACTCTGGCGATTCTCGCCACGCATCATCCTACGCCACCGCTCCCGGATGTCAAGAAAACGGGTAGCGTCCCCATTATTATTGACACCCGGCCTGCGCCGTGACCTCACCTTGACCGTGGTTGAGGATGCAATACAATCCGTGTCCGCGACTCAGCCAACTCAGAAGCGGTCCGCATGACTGTCGGCGAGGAGCACTGACGAAGTTGTGAACAGGTTCTCTACACTCTCCCTTCCTGTGACAATCCTCCTGGTGCTGGTTGCGGTTGCGGCAGTGGCGTGCCTGTCAGGACCAGGGCGGGTCGGCGCCGTAGTCGGTTCTCCCTGGTTCTTCGTTCCTGCCGGGCTGCTGGCGGTGGCCGCACCGGTGAAGGTCGCGGTACACGGCCGACTCAGGACATGGAGGAACCGCGTGCTGTTTCTGGCCCACCTCGGCATGACGCTGGCAATGGTCGGTGTCCTGCTCAACCGGCGGCAGGGAGGACCCGGCCACATGTATGTCGAGACCGGCACGATACCCAAGGCGGCGTTCCTCGAAAGCAGCCTGCGGCGGGTCGACGTACTCGAACAGGGCATTCGGCTCGATTCGGTCAGGATGCGGTCGGTGCGCGGGTTCAGAAGCGGGCCGGTTGCCTGGGTCAGGAGCGATGACGCAGGCGGCGAGCCGGGCAGCGGGCAGCAGTTTGCGCTGAGGTGGAACCGGCCGTGGTCGGTTTCAGGCAGGCAGGTGATGCTGTCGGGTATGGTCGACCCCGGTTTCCCGCACGAGTACGAACTCAAGGTCGGTGATGACGAGTACATCTTGATGCACAACCAGCGCCTTGAGCTGCCCGACGGCCGCAAGCTCTGGTGCGACGGGTACGACCGGGAAGAGAAGAGGCTGCGGCTGCGGGTCGGGGACAGCCGGCAGTGGCTAGAGGTCGGGGACAGCATTGATCTTGACGGAATCGCGCTTGAACTGGGGCCGGTGCACTTTTCCAGGCGTGAGGGTGTCTTGCTGCTGGTCAAGGAGACCGGAATGAGGCCGGTGCTGTTTGCCGGGCTCGGTCTGATGCTGCTCGGGTTCGTGCCGGTACTCGTAGGGCGGAGATGGTACTGAACAGGCCGGCCGTACTGGTCCTGGTCCTCTGCTGCTATGCCGGGGCCGGACTCGTGGCGCTGGCGAGCTGCATCAGGCCCAAGGGCGTGTTCCGGTGGCTCGGGATCGCGCTGTCCGGGGCCGGGGCGCTGCTCCAGGTCGGGTTCGTGCTGTGCCGGACGAACATGAACGGGTTTCTGCCTTTTGCCTCGCGGTTCGAATCGATGACCCTCTTTGCTCTGACCGTCCACCTGAGCGGGCTGATGCTCTACCTGGCGACCAAGCGGAGTTCTGTCAAGGCGGTCACCGACGCGTTCAGCATCGCGCTGCTGGGCGCGGCGCTGTTCGCGGTCGGGTTCAACCGGGGCGGGCACCTCAACCCGATGCTGAACAGCCCCTGGTTCGCATTCCACATCCTGACGGCGTTCGCCGGATACGGTGCGATGACGGCCGGGCTGGGGTGGAGCCTGGCCGCGGTCTGGGTCAGGGGGCAGACTGACAGTCCTGTGCCCCGGCGTCTGGCCGGTTCTGCGGCGCTGCTGCTCGGGGCCGGCATCCTTGCCGGTGCGTTCTGGGCCGACGTGTCGTGGGGCGCGTACTGGTCCTGGGACCCGAAGGAGACCTGGGCGCTCTTGACATGGTTGGTGCTGGTAGTCTACCTGCATCTGTCCGGACCGATCCGCAAACGGTGGCTCGACCTCGCCGCGTTCGGCCTGGCGACCGGTGCGATGCTGTTCACTTTCATCGGCATCAACATCCTGAAGTGGGGAATGCACCGGTACTAGCCCCCGCACAAGATGCCCTGCCTCGCCCCTTCGTCGGTACCCGGACGGCTGACTCAAGGCCCGCTCTATAGGTGTCGATTTTCCAGGACCTTGCACGGTCGCGACCCCGGACGGATTCGGGCTTGATTCGGGTACTTGCACCGGTATCATTCCTGCTTGACTTTCGGCGGGTCCTGACTACCATCTTAACGGGTAGTTTGCTACCCCGTTGACAACACTGTTCTTTGACAATTTGGAGAAGAAGCAGGCTGATATTCACCTCAAGCTAGAAAGGGCACATGGTGAATGCCTTGGCAGTTGGAGGCGATGAAGGACGTGGTAAGCTGCGTTAAGCGTCGGAGAGGTGCACACAACCTTTGACCCGGCGATTTCCGAATGGGGAAACCCGTGCGGGGTCATGCCCGTACATCCTGGGATGAATCGATAGTCCCAGGAAGCGAACCCGGGGAAGTGAAACATCTCAGTACCCGGAGGAAAAGAAAGCGACTGCGATTCCCTCAGTAGTGGCGAGCGAACGGGGAACAGCCTAAACCGATCCCGGTGCCAAGTCGGCGGACGTTGCCGGGGCGGTGTCGCGGGACCAACCTTGTCTACTGCCGTGCGACAGAGGAGTCAGAAAGGTCCATTCCTAGCCGAATCACCCTGGAAAGGAGAACCAGAGACGGTGACAGTCCGGTAGGCGAAAGGAATGAACTCTCCTGGTTGAGTTCCCAAGTACCACGGGACACGGGAAATCCCGTGGGAATTCGGGAGGACCACCTCTCAAGGCTAAACACTACCAACTGACCGATAGCGCACAAGTACCGTGAGGGAAAGGTGAAAAGAACCCCTGGCGGGGAGTGAAATAGAACCTGAAACCACGTGCCTACAATCAGCGGGAGCAAGCGCTTGTCTTTCCTTCGGGTTCGACTCGCGCTGTGACCGCGTGCCTTTTGCATAATGAGCCGGCGAGTGACTGTGTGCAGCGAGGCTAAGTCTCTCTGAGACGCAACCGCAGCGAAAGCGAGTCCTAATCGGGCGACCAGTTGCACGCACTCGACCCGAAGCCCGGTGATCTACCCATGGCCAGGTTGAACTCTCGGTAACACGAGAGGGAGGACCGAACCGGTGAGTCTTGCAATACTCTCGGATGAGCTGTGGGTCGGAGTGAAAGGCTAATCAAACCGGGTGATAGCTGGTTCTCCCCGAAATGCTTTTGGGAGCAGCCTCAGGAGTTCAGTTGCGGAGGTAGAGCACTGAACGGGCGCTCTGACACAATGTGTCGGAAAACCCGACCAAACTCCGAATGCCGCAACTCCAGATCCTGGGAGTGAGGCCGCGAGCTATGAGGTCCGTGGCCGAGAGGGGAATAACCCAGACCATCAGCTAAGGCCCCTAAGTGTATGCTAAGTGGAAAAAGAGGTGGGAATACACAGACAGCTGGGATGTTGGCTTAGAAGCAGCAACCATTCAAAGAGTGCGTAACAGCTCACCAGTCGAGTGTTCCTGCGCTGAAAATATATCGGGGCTCAAGCATACCGCCGAAGCTATGGACTTGTCCTGACTCCGGTCAGGATGAGTGGTAGGGGAGCGTTCTGTTGTAGGCTGAAGGTGTGCCGCGAGGCATGCTCGACGAACCAGAAGTGATTATGCCGGCATGAGTAGCGACAAGACAGGTGAAAAACCTGTCCGCCGAAAACCCAAGGTTTTCTGGGGAAGGTTAATCCGCCCAGAGTTAGTCGGGCCCTAAGCCGAGGCCGAAAGGCGTAGGCGATGGAAATCCGGTCAACATTCCGGAACCACCTTGGTACCGTTACGAGCTATGGGGAGACGCAGCCGCGATCGTCCGGCCCCGTGTCGGATCGGGGTCTAAGCCGCCGGGATGGGGCGCAGGCAAACCCACGCCCGCAATTCCTGACGGCGAATGGGATTCTGTCGCAAGACAGAAGAACCGGACCTGAACGGCTGCCGAGAAAATCCTCTGTGCCAGGTGCCGGGGTGCCCGTACCGTAAACCGACACAGGTGGGTGAGGTGAGTATCCAAAGGCGCTCGAGTGATGTCTCGTTAAGGAACTCGGCAACATGACCCCGTAACTTCGGGATAAGGGGTCCCGCCGCAAGGCGGGCGCAGAGAAGTGGCGCTGGCGACTGTTTAGCAAAAACACAGGTCTCTGCCAAGCCGCAAGGCAACGTATAGGGACTGACACCTGCCCGGTGCCGGAAGGTTAAGGAAGGGGCTCAGCTCACTTCGGTGGGCGAAGGTCTCGACCGAAGCCCCGGTAAACGGCGGCCGTAACTCTAACGGTCCTAAGGTAGCGAAATTCCTTGTCGGGTAAGTTCCGACCTGCACGAATGGTGTAACGACTGGCGCGCTGTCTTGACGGGATGCTCGGCGAAATTGAAGTGGCGGTGAAGATGCCGCCTACCCGCGATCGGACAAAAAGACCCCGTGAACCTTTACTGCAACTTGTCATTGGATCTTGGCAGTGCATGTGTAGCATAGGTGGGAGGCTTTGAAGCCGGGACGCCAGTCCCGGTGGAGCCACCGGTGAAATACCACCCTTGTTCTGTTGGGGTTCTAACATCATGCCGTGAAGCCGGCTGGTGGACAGTGGCTGGTGGGCAGTTTGACTGGGGCGGTCGCCTCCTAAACGGTAACGGAGGCGTTCAAAGGTCAGCTCGGTACGGACGGTCACCGTACGGTGAGTGCAAGGGCATAAGCTGGCCTGACTGTGAGACGGACACGTCGAGCAGGGACGAAAGTCGGACCTAGTGATCCTGTGGCACTGCGTGGAAAGGCCATAGCTCAGCGGACAAAAGGTACTCCGGGGATAACAGGCTGATTCCGCCCGAGAGTTCACATCGACGGCGGAGTTTGGCACCTCGATGTCGGCTCATCGCATCCTGGGGCTGTACAAGGTCCCAAGGGTTGGTCTGTTCGCCCATTAAAGCGGTACGTGAGCTGGGTTCAGAACGTCGTGAGACAGTTCGGACTCTATCCATCGTGGGCGTAGGAAACTTGAGGGAAGCTGCTCTTAGTACGAGAGGACCAGAGTGGACGTACCTCTGATGCACCAGTTGTCCTGCCAAGGGCACGGCTGGGTAGTCAAGTACGGAAGAGATAACCGCTGAAGGCATCTAAGCGGGAAGCTCCTCCCAAGATTAGGTTTCCCGTGTGGACCTGCTTCGGCAGGCCCACCCTGAAGGCCCCTGGAAGACTACCAGGTGATAGGTCACAGGTGTAAGCACAGAGATGTGTTCAGCCGAGTGATACTAATAGGCCGTGCGGCTTGGGGTTTCAGCCCGCTTCTTCTCCTCTTGATTTGAGATTCCCGGCGGTTTTACCGGAGGGGCCACACCTCTTCCCATTCCGAACAGAGTCGTTAAGCCCTCCAGGGCCGATGGTACTGTGCTGGTGACGGCATGGGAGAGTAGGTCGCTGCCGGGTTTTGCTTGGTCCGGGCAGCCGCCGCGGCAGGAGGCGGGCTTGACGTATGAACGGCTTGACAGGTGGAGGGGTCGTGGGCTACTATTAGTTGTCACACGACGGGTTCGCCGGGTGCGTTGGTTCGGGAAGGACGGCGGTTGTGAAGGCGGACCTGGACGAGACTGAACAGACAATCGTACCAGGAGGATGAAAGATGCCCAATAGCAGTGCTGCTAGGTTCGTGGTGATCGGGGTCTTCGGCTGCGCCGCAGTCGCCGGGGCGCAGTTTTTCCTGCACACGGTCGATGTCGGCAGCAGTCCGAACGCGCTGGCGATCGACACCATCGACCACAAGGTGTTCGTGTCCTGCGAAGGCAGCGACAGCGTCTACGTCCTCGACCCCACCGCCAATCTGCCCGAGGAGTTCGTGACCGCCAAGGTAGCTGTCGGCGACTACCCGTCCGCTGTGACCTGGAACCCTGCCGACAACACGATGTGGGTGGTCAACAAGGAAATCAACTCTCCCAACGGTTCCGTCACGGTGATCGAGGCCAGCAGCGACAGCGTGATAGTCACGGTAGAGGTCGGCAACGCGCCGTTCAAAGCGGTCTGGGCCAGCGCCGGAAACAAGATGTACACCCTCGGGTCCAGTATCGCAGCCGCGATCGACTGTTCGGCCTACCAGGTGGTCGGCTGGATCGGAGTTCCTGAGCCGGAGGCGTACGGCTTCACCGACATGGTCTACAACCCCTCGATGGACCGGCTCTATCTGACGGCCAGGGAGCACCAGGGCCAAGGCGGGCAGTTGCACGTCGTGGACTGCACAATCGACCAGATAATCCAGACCGTCGACGTGGCATACGGTGCGGTCAGGATCGCCTATGCGCCGAGCGCGAACCGGGCGTTCATCGCCTGCAACGAGCAGCAGGTACTGAACGTCATCGACTGCGCGAGCAACGCGGTCATCGGCTGGCTGCCGATCAGCCGAAGCCCGACCGCTGTGCTGTGGTCGCCGCCACCGGTGAACCGGGTCTGGGTAGCTTGCGGACTACAGGGCCACTCGGTCTTCCACATGCAGGCCGACCTGCTTGCGATCGAAGGCAGCGTCGAAACAGGGGACAGTACCCCGTCCTCGCTGCTCTACAACCCTTACACGAAAAATCTGATGGTCGCCTGTGAGCTGGAACACGAAATCCTGTGGCTGAGCGGCCGGATACCGAGTTTCGGCATCCTCAACAGGCTCGACCTGGAAGCAGAGTCTCAAAACAGAAGCCACGGGCCGTTCGCCATGGCGCTCTATCAGCCCATGAACCGGGTCTTTGTGGCCAACTACTGGGACCGTGAACCGGGCACGGTGTCGGTGATACGGGATTTCATCGGCATCGAGGAGTCGCCGGGAACGCAGTCGCCGCTGCCGTCGCGGGCGAAGCCGAACCCAGTGGGGCCCGGCAATCGGATCATGCTCCAGGCGTCCGGATTCGAGCCCTTGCGGGCGACGCTGGTCGACGCCCTGGGCCGGACCGTTTACCGAGGCGGCCTGGGCCGAAACGGCGCAGTGACCGCGCCCGGAGAGTCGGGGGTGTATTTCTACACCGTGACCGACGGGCGCCTGACCTCGTCCGGCAAGTTCGCGGTCCGCTAGAACTGCCCGAAGCAACAACGGCCGCCGGCGATTGCCGGCGGCCGTTCTTCGCGGCAGAATTCTAGAGCTCGACGCCGGGCAGCGCCCTGTGGAGCCGGGAGATGTCGGTGTGGTTGGTCATGTCGAGGTGCAGCGGGGTGACCGAGATGTAGCCCGAGTACACGGCCTCGAAGTCAGAACCTGCGGTCCGGGCGAACGACATCTCGCCGTCGATGGTCCAGGTGATGCCGCCGTCCGGGAGCTCTTTGCGGATTGCCATGTCCTTGTAGATTCTGCGTCCGAGCCGGGTCACCCGCACGCCCCTGACCTTTTCGGTGGCCGGGATGTTGATGTTGAGCAGGCTTTTCTCGGGCAGCAGGTTGTCGAGCAGCATCGGCACCAGACGGCGCAGGAGTCTGATCGCGGGCGCCCGGTTCCGGCCGTTCTCCACGTAGGAGACCGCCACCGAAGGCATGCCGAGCAGGGCGCCCTCAATGGCGGCGGCGACCGTGCCCGAGTACAGGACGTCATCGCCCAGGTTGGGGCTGTCGTTGATGCCAGACAGCACCAGGTCGATCTTCTTCCTCAGGATGCCGTGATGGGATATCAACAGGCAATCGGTCGGAGTACCGTGGACCGCGAACCAGCGGGGTCGCAGCCGCCACACGCGGATCGGCTTGCGCAGCGAGAACGAATGGCTGGATGCGGACTGGTCCACGGCCGGGGCCACGACGTGGACCCGGCCCAGGCCCTTGAGCCCGTCGTAGAGGTCGTGGATTCCCTGGGCCTCGATGCCGTCGTCGTTGGACAGCAGAATCAGGGGTTTGAGGGATGGCATGACGTTGCTGCGGGGCGGAGTGAACCGGCCGAATCCTGGAGGATGATATCGGCGCCGCCCGGGCAGTCAAGCGGGCAACAGCCGGAGTCCGGCAGACCACAGGGCGCGGGCCTACGCGGCCGCCGCAGTGCCGAACCGGTTGACAGGAAGGAAGAAAGAGGGTATCGTGCTTTGACCGGTAGGCTTGTTACCGGTCGCCCGGCCGGCTGAGCCGGTCGGGATTATGCATATGAATGCGTCCGTTGTGATTGAAACGACCGGAACGCCCAACCGGGCGCAGGTGATGCTGTGCAGCTAGTCGAACTCGCCCTTTCCAGACTCCACCGGCCGACCAGGTGTCTCCGTCGCGTCGACTGCGTGCGGCGCGGCGTCGCGTCTCGCGACCTCAGCGCGTTTCTGCTCGAAATGCGCCGGCTCGAGGAGTACAAAGAGGAAGAACATCTCCACCTGCTCGGGGAGGTGCTCGACCTGGCGCATGGTACGCTCGAGGAACAGACCGCGGCCACGCTGGAGGCGATCGGTGAGCGAGTGCCGCGCATCTACCGGCCGGTGCTGAGGGCACGGGCCCCGTTCGGCGACGGGCCGGAGCTGGTCGGGGTTCCTCATTTTCTGATCCTGGACCGAGACGACTATGTCATCCGCGAAGTAGCCTACGTTCTGCACGCGGACGAGACACACAATCCCGACTGGCTGCGCCGGCTCGAGGCATACGCATGGCTGTATGAAGCCAATACGCTGCGGCCGCCGGCCGGTCTGCAGTATGTCAATGTCGACGGCGAGGTGCACGATGTCGCCTACCAGGGGCCGGCCAAGGTGCTGGACGAACTGCGCCAGGTCTATGAGGTCGGTACCAACGGGTTGGCGAAGTACGAACCGGTGGGTGAGGTCCGGTGCCGGCTGTGCCGGTTCCGCGAGCACTGCTTCGCGAAAGCGCTTGCCGACAAAGACCCTGCGGTTCTGCCTGCGGTCGACCTGAGCCTTGCCCGCCGGCTGCGCGAACTCGGGATCCGCAGCTACACAGAGCTGCCCGCGGCTTTCACGGCCAAGACCCTGGCTGCTGTGGAGCGACCGTTCGGCACCCGGATGCGCAGGGTGGGCCGCAAGGCCAAGGTGATACTGGACCAGGTCAGTGCCTTCGAGTCCGGCAGGACGATTCGACGGAAGAAGCCAGAACTGCCGGCAGGCGACAGGTACGTGCTGTTCGACGTGCTCGGCCTGCCCGAGCAGGTTCATGCTTCGGGCAGGGTCTATGTCTGGGGTATCGAGACATCGCCGCTGGGAGCGGATTCATACCGCTCATCTGTGGCCGGTCCGGGCGCAAAGGGCGGTCGCGAGGCCTGGTTCGGGTTCCTGCGTAACGCCGCCGCGGTGCTGAAGAAACAGGGCGACCTGCCCTTTTTCCACTGGTCGAGGTTCGACAAGGACCGGCTGCTGGAGTACGCGAGTCGCTGGGGCGACCGCGACGGAATCGCCGACCGTGTGGCCCGCAACCTGTTCGACCTGCGGCTGGCAGCCAGGGACGCGGTTGCGATTCCGGATACCAGCTACAGCATCTGCACGGTCGAGCAGCACGCCGGTTTCAGGCGGACCCGCAGCCAGCAGGAGAGCGACGAAGATATCGCCCGGTACATCCGGGCGGTCGAGACCAAGGACGAGGCGCTCCGCTCCGAACTGCTCGACCGGGTGATCGAGCGCAACCGCGAAGACCTCGCAGCCAACCGGGCGGTGCTCGGCTGGCTGAGAGGACTGGCGGACACGGCAGAGAGCTAGTCCGGGCACTCGGCCCGGATTCCTCCATTGACAGCAGGCAGGACAGGCGTCAGGCGGTCAATCGCTGCAGACGGAAAGTGATAGTATGTCCCCGACATTCCCCACAAGCGTGCAACGCCCTGCAGATACCGACGCGCTCTGCCGCGCCCGATTGTAGGACCGCGCTTCTGGCGATCAAACGACAGGCGGCTGGAAGCCGACAGCATGAGCGCATGGCGGCCTGGGGCCGATGCCGCCGAGGCATCCGTAGTGGAGAGACCTCTCAGCCGACGGCCAACAGCCTGCCGGATGTCAACATGGCAGGGCTTTGGACTGCGGCAGCATAGCTGCCGCTTTGACCTCTGGTCAGCCCTGTGCGGTCAGTGCTTCCCCGCGTTGCCTTCTTCACTCGACCGCTCGGACGCCAGGTCACTGGACCACTCTCGTTTGTCACCTGGTCACTCTGTCTCTTCGTCGCTTCCCCTCGAATTCTGCCCAGCCGCCTGCCAATCGCCAATCGTCAATCTGCAACCTTGAATCGGAGGGAGTCCAACTAGGGGGCAAGAAGTGATGTTGCGTTCCCGCCTTTCTCCGGTGGGCAGTGCCGATCCAGGAACCAGGAATCGTTTGTTATTTCGCCGGAACGCTTGGCAGACAGCCTACCAGACAGCTTGGCAGACAGTCTACCAGACAGCTTGGCAGACAGTCTACCAGACAGCTTGGCAGACAGCCTACCAGACAGCTTGGCAGACAGCCTACCAG
>CP070680.1:1355494-1358339 GCA_020352555.1 Caldifarciminota bacterium
TCAAGCCAACTTCTTGTTCGATGGCGGGTTACGCGCCTGAGGCCAAAACCACCCCCCTCGTCCCCCAGGTGGTCTGGTAGGTTGCCTGGTAAGCTGTCTGCTGGGCTGTCTGGTAGGCTGTCTGCCAAGCTGTCTGGTGGACTGTCTGCCAAGTTGTCTCCTGAGCAGTCTGGCGAGCTGTGAGCCGGACTGTCTGCCAAGCTGTCTCGTGAGCAGTCTGGCAAGCTGTGAGCCGGGCTGTCTGCTGAGTTGTCTTTTCGGCTGTTTGCCGAGCAGTCTGCAGGACTGTGAGCCCGGTTGTTTGCCTGGCTGTCTGCCGGGCTGTGAGCCCGGTTGTCTGCCGGGCTGTCTGCCCAGTTGCCTGCATAGCTGCCGGTCAAGTGCCGAAAATGTCTGCAGAAAGAGTCGTGCCGCATGGTTGGTTCGGAGAATATCGGGGACATAATATCTTTTTTCGACCGACCGCCCGGCTGGCAGACACGCCGACAGCAAGCAGACCACCGGATCCGCCGGCCGCTCTCGGCTCTGAGCAGGAGAGCAGGACGCGGACTCAGCCGACCGAACGCTCGTAGGTCAAGGAGCTGCGGACGAGGTTGAACCCGAGCCGCTCGTAGAGCGTGCGGGCCTGGGTGACGTTCTCGTCGTCCACCCCGAGCTCGACCTCGTCCATGCCCTGCCCGACAAGCCACTCCATCCCGTCGAGCATCAGCCGCTTGGCGATCCCGCGGTTGCGGAACTCCTTGAGCACGCCGACCGACCAGAGCGCGCCGCGCCTGGTGCCGAGCTCCTTGTTCTCGCGCGGGTCAATGCCGTGGACCAGGAACCCGACCGGTTCGCCATCCAGACGGGCGAGAGTCCGGCGGATGACGTAGCCCATCTTCTCGGCGTTGCGCATCCAGAACGCGATCTCTTCCACAGTCCCGTCCCGATGCCCGAAGTGCTCCCTGAACGCGGCGTTGGCCAGCCGGGTGATGAGGCCGACGTCCTCGTCGGTGGTGCCGTGTTCCTCGATGGCGATGTCGGTGTTCTCGCCGATTCCTGACGGCAGGCCGCCGAGCGGGCGACGCATCAGGCTGAACCGGCGGATTGGCTTGAACCCGAGCTTGCCGAGGAAGGCCTGGGCCCGCTTGTTCCAGTCACCGCAACCGGTCCTGGCCCGTTCCATCCCTTTTGAGCGGAGGTAGTCGAGCGCCCTGTTAACGAGCGCGGTGCCGATGCCCTGGCGCCGGTATTCGGGCAGGACCGAAGGCCCTCCCATGGACCCGTAGGGCTCGTGCCGGCGCGCGTCCACGAACCCGGTGGCGACGCCGACCGGTGTCCGGTCGAACTCGGCGATATATATGCCGACCGCGGTCCAGTTGGGCGACTTGCGGGCGATGCGGAACTGCTTGACGGTCTGGGTGACGAAGTCAGGCGCGTCGGCACTGGAGGCGTTGCGGATGTTGACGACGGTCTCGTCGTCCTGGCCCTCGACATAGGGTCGGATGTGTATCATCCCTTCCATGGAGCAGGATAGCGGGCTGCAGGCGGAAAGTCAAACAGCCTGCAGCCGACAGCTCGGAGCTGCGGCTGACGGCAAATACCCTCACACCAACCCTCGTGCGTCCTGCCCGGCTTTGCCAAGCGCTCAAGGGGCGAGGAGCAGAGAGATGTCTCCACTCCGGTGAGCCGGAGAACCTGCACCTGCCCTGGGCAGAGCGACATGACTCCCAAGAGCGAACAGCACTCTGTTGACCATCCACATCGCCCTCTTGGCAGACGCGACTTGCTGTTTCACGCCCCACGAGTATTCTCAGCAAGGAGGTAGACCATGAAATTCGTTATAACCATTCACCAGGATGAGGACGGCATGTTTATCGCCGAATGCCCGTCCATCCCCGGCTGTGTGAGCCAGGGCAAGACCGAGGAGGATGCGGAGCGCAATATCAGGGAAGCAATCCGGGAGTGCCTTGCCGTACGCGCCGAGAAGAACATGCCGCTGACCGTCTCGACGCGCGAGGTCGAAGTAACGGTCTGATGCCAGGAGTCCCGCTACTGCGGCCCGGCCAGGTAGTCAGAGCCTTCGAGCATCAGGGCTGGAACATAGCTCGCCAGCGGAGCAGCCACATCATCATGACCAAGGAAGGTCACATCGCCACCCTGTCGATTCCCGACCACCCCCAGGTGGCACGGGGTACTCTCCGCAGTCTCATCGCCCGGGCTGGCCTCACTGTCGAGGAGTTCCTCGAGCATGTCTGACCTCTGAATCTGAGGTCGCCACAACAAGCTGACCGCCGACAGCGAACAGGTCGCTCAGACAGTGAGCCCCTCACCCTCAGGCGTCCTGCCCGGCTCTGCCAGGCCCCCAAGAGGCAAGGAGCAGGCAAGACGACCCCACCGCTTGTCCTCAACTCTGCCGCGCTGCATGCAGCCATAGACTGCCACGGCCCTGCGGGCCTCGCAAAGACGGGCTGGCAGTCGGCTTCTGGCCATCGGCGGGCGATGAGAACTTTGGTGACTGCTCTCCACTCACCGCCTCCTGTCATGTCGAGCGGAGTCGAGGCGTCTTTCGGAGAGATTTCTCCACTCCCTTCGGTCGGTCGAAATGACAAGGGAGCGGTCGGTCGAAATGGCAAGGGAGCGGTCGGTCGAAATGACAGGGGAGCGGTCGGTCGAAATGACAAGGGAGCGGTCGGTCTTCTGTCATGGCGTGCGCGCTGTCCGAAGGACAGGTGCCATCGGATGGCTCACGTGCCGAAGGCACACGGAGTGGAGACATCTCTCAGCCTCTGTCTGCGGCAGAAGACTGCCGCGGCCCTGCGGGCCTCGCAAAGACGGAGAAGGCAGGAGACTGCCCCGGGTCTCG
>CP070680.1:1358439-1371718 GCA_020352555.1 Caldifarciminota bacterium
AGGTCCCTCGCTTCGTGTGCCTTCGGCACGCTTCGCATCAGGATGGACGAGGACGGGGAGACCGGCTCAGGCTTGCGCCGTAGAGCCCAAGCCTGCCTGGTTTTGACAGCCGGGCAGCATCAAATAGAATCTAGTCGAGGTCCTCTGATGAACGCAAAGGAGCTGTCTTCATGTTGATTTTGTCTTTGATTCTGGCCGTATCGCTTGCCGCTCTGCCCGTGCCTGAGCCGGGCACGACCCCACCCAACTCAGTGGATTTCAACGTGATTCAGGGTCTTGCCCTGCGCAAGGCCCTGGCCGAATGGCCGCAGGCCGCACCCGGGCCCGCGGTTCCGTACCTGGACCCTTCGGGCGCCACTGCCGCCTGGATGTTTCATTTTACGACCGACGGCCGGGCCTGGCCCGGATTCGAGCAGGTTGAAGCCGACGTCTGGGAAGAGGCCAAGGGGCTGACCCCGAATGTCGACCTGACGAACTGGACCTCGAAGTACGGCTACGTACTGGTGTCGGCGAGCTATGACCAGGCCCCGATACTGACCTTTGGGTACGGAACGTCCGACTATTGCGCGGTCGGGCAGGAGTTGATGCGGCAGGCGCTGGAAAGACTCGAGGACGTCGTCGGGCTCCGGGTGTATTTCGTGTTCCCGTGCAACTACTTCGAGTTCGAGAGCTCGACCGGCGAGCGGCTGGTGCTGGCTAGCCAGTCCGGGCACGAGTGGGAGTCACGCGAGGCGTTCACCACCGAGTTCCTGAACCGGCGGGCCGAGCTGGACCGCGAGTACGGCATCGACCCGAAGCTGAACGCCCGGCTGCACCAGGAGCAGTGGGAGAAAACGCTGGCAAGGGACTTCGCCGACTTCACCGATGTGTTCGTGCCCGGTGCCGACCTGGCGCCTTTCTACGACTGGAGCTACGGCTGTACACCGTCAGCGGCCGCGATGCTGATGGGATATCTGGACCGGTCCCAGGACTACGGCAGGCTGGTCGACTGGTTCTGGCAGCGGTTCGACATGGTCGAAGGAGAGATGGACTGGCAGATACCCAATGTCCAGCGGGAGTGCGCGATGGCGATGTACACCGATACCACGACCGGCGGGACTTCGGTGGTCTGGATCGCCTCCGGGCTGCGCGGGGTGGCGACCAGCAACGGCTACGAATTCACCGTGACCACCCAGGCGGGCCACCAGGGCAACGACTGGGCGTGGAGCACGGTCACCCAGGAAATCGACGCCGGATACGCCCATGTCTGGTCCGCGCTCTGGGCCATTCATTCGCTTACCGCACTCGGTTACCGGACCCCGGACAAACAGGTCTATGTGCACAACACCTGGTGGAAACCTGCGGCATGGTGGGACTACTCGGGCGACGGCACTTCGCACGTCGATTCGCCGCATCCGTCGGGCGGCAGTCCCAAGAAGCTCATCATCACCTACCCGATGGGCGACACGTTCTACAATTCGACGGGCAGGGGCGAGCTGCTGCATGTCGGCGACACCTGCAGCATCACCTGGGACAACTTCGGCAATCCGGGCACCAGGGTCCAGATCGAGCTGTCGACCAACGGCGGCCGGGACTGGGCCAATCTGGTCAGCAGCACTCCAGACGACGAGCAGTACGAATGGGCCATCGACCCCTCCAACCAGAAGTGTGATTCCTGCCGGCTGCGCCTGACTCAGTACGACGGGTTTGCGGTGACTTCCGGGGACGGGACCTACGGCACGTTTCGGATGTTGCGCGAGCCGCTGCCGCCGTACCAGAAAGCTCCGCCCAACGGGCTGCAGCTGTTCGAGGGACCGGTCATCCTTGAAATCGAATCCCTGCCCAGGAAAGCGGACAGCGTTGAGTACATGTTGGTGCAGGGCCTGGACACGCTGTACCACGAATTCTCGACCGCTCTGACCTGCTCGGTGCCAGACCACATCCTGAGATACCGGGCCAACCACAAGTGGTACGTCAGGGCCAGGAACCAGTTCGGCTGGGGCGAGTTCGGCACCCCGTGGTCGTTCTGGGTCAGGTTCGAAACCGGGGTCGAGGAGCAGGAGGAAGCGAGTCTTTCCGGGGCCCTGCGGGTGAAGACGCTGAATCACATCGGTGAGAACGTGCTGTTCTCTGCCAGGAGTGCCGGGACAGGCGCCAGGCTCGAGATCTACGACGCGGCCGGCATCAAGGTCCGGGAGTTCGTGGCCGGTGAGCGGGTGGTCTGGGACGGCCGCGATGCGGCGGGCAGGATGGTCAGGTCAGGCCTGTTCTTCGCGCGGCTCAGGGACGGCGGGATGACCGAGACCCGGAGATTCGCGATGGTGGAGTAGCAGAGCCGACTCATTGCCCAAGGGCCGGCCCTTTCGGGCCGGCCCGCTTTTCAGGAGTGGAACTCGACGATGTCCTGGTCTTCGACCACGTGGGCGCGCTCGACCCGCTGGCCGTCACAGCCGTGGTCGTTCCAGAGCCGGGCAAAGCAGAGCCGGGCGGCGATGTCCTTGTGCAGATGAAAGGCAGCGTCGATGACCGTGGCGCCGGCGCGGAGGATGACCGGGTCGTCCATGTCTGCCGGCTTGCCCGGTTTCTTGGTGTAGACCCGGATGATGCCGAGGGCCTGGAACAGCCGCAGTTTCATCTCTTCAAGCCCCTGGCCGGTCTGGACCGACACCGGCAGGATTTCGAGTTCGCCTTCCATCTCTTTGAGGATCGCGAGCCGGTCCGCGGCCTGGGGGTCGTCGCACTTGGTGCCTACCCGGAGCGTCTTCTTCAGCCGGGCCGGGTCCTCACCAGGGTCGGTCATGATACGGGCCTTGTCGAGCAGGCCGCTGGTTTCTTCGAGTGCTTCGAGCAGCGCGTCGTCGGACAGGTCGATGGTCCAGAGCAGCATGTCCGAAGTGCGCAGGATGTGAAAGACCCAGGGCGGGGTCTCGCGGGCGAGCGGGGGAGTGTCGACAAGCTGGATCTGGATGTCCTGGTACGGCATCATTCCGGCCGCAGGCATGGTGGTGGCAAACGGGTAGGCGGTGACCTGGGCAGGAAGCCCGGTCAGGTGCGCGACCAGGGCGGACTTGCCGGAGTTGGGAGCGCCGAGCACCGCCACTTGGCCTGCGCCCTGCTTGTCGACGTGAAACCAGTCGGCCCGCTTGGCTCCTTTCTTCTGGCCGAGCGACTTCCTGACCTTGGCGATCCGGGTCTTGATGTCGGCCTGCATCTTCTCGGTGCCTTTGTGCTTGGGGATGGTAGACAGCATCTCCTCGAGGCAGGCCAGCCGCTCCTCAGCGGTCTTGGCAGCCCGGTACCGGGTTTCGGCCTCCTTGTACTCGGGCGAAAGATTCGCCGGCATACGCGAATATTATATAGCGGAATCGGCCCGGAAAGGCAAGGGCCCCGCGCAGGCGGGGCCCTGAGCATTGCCTGGGTCTGGTCAGCGCTTGAAGGACTTCCTGTCCATGCCGCCGAACACGATGTTGACAGCCGCGAACGGCGTGCCCTTGGCGACATCCGGTCCATTGATCAGGCTGGCGCCGCCGTCGTACTCCCATCCCGGTGCTGCCGGTGTGAACCCGTATCCGGCTTTGAGCTGCAGTCCGAAGAAGCTGACCGGAAAGGTGAACACCAGTTCAGGAGTCAGGGTGAACCCGGTGAAACCGACGGTGCTGGTCGGGCCGCGTTCCAGGAGCAGCTCTTCGAGGTTCTTTGGCAGTTCTCCCTGCTGTTCGACGGTGATGTCGTAGCCGCTGCCGCCGATGCCGAGCATCGGGGTGATGATGCAGTGCTTCATCTTGAGTATCGAGTACCCGGCTTCGAACTGGCCTCCGGCCACATCGACCCGGACCAGGGTCGTTTCTCCGGACACGTTCTGCGAACCTCCCCACCCGCTGCCGCCGAGCACGACCCGGCCGATATGGACCCAGCCGCCACCTCCGAACATCCAGTGCATGGTTTCCAGTTCCTCGATGCCGACCTCTCTGAGCTCGGCATTGATTCCCTCGAAGTCGGCGAGCGCGACCTGTGGGCCGAACCCGCCGAACGCGCCGCTGGGCGGTGACTTCTTGCTGCTCTTCTTTGCCAGCCCGATTGCCGGGACCAGCAGCAGCACTATCGCAACAGCCAACAGTCTTCTCATTGCGCCTCCAGTCATGACAGGCTGCTAGACGGTCTCTCCTTCCGAGATGTCGTGGAACACAAGCCCGGAGATGAGCTTGGGATAGAAGTCGGTCGATTTCTGGGGCATCCGTTCGCCTTTGGCCGCCAGGGTCTGGACCTGTTCGACCCTGGTCGGGTTCATCAGGAAACAGGCCTGGAACTCGGCCGAGTCCACCCGCGCCATCGCCTTCTTGGCTTCACGCTCGTACTTGATATGGTTCTCGATCTTCTCCTTTGGGATGCCGAGCAGGTTCTCGATGATGACCGAGTGCAGGATTGTGACGTCGAGGTCCTTGTAGTCGCTGCTGCGGCCTGTTTCGACGTACCGGTCCACGCCTGACGTGTGCTTGAGGGTCATGAGCCAGGACCTGTCCTTGCCGGTGTGGAGCACGAAAGCGCGGCTGCCCGCGGCCTTGAGCTTGTCCTCAGCCTCGGGGTCCTTGACCTCGGCCAGGTCAAAACACTCCCGGAATTCATCCAGCTTCTTGTTCCAGTCCAGATCCAGGTTCCTGACCAGCCGGTGGGTGGGGAAGATGACGAGCCCGGGGTCGGCGACGTTGACGAACGCCGCGGTCTTGAACCGAAGTGCCGCGTCAGGGGACAGGCCCGGGTTCTTCGCTTCGGTCTCCTGCCGGACGTTGAGCGCGGTCTCGTACCGGTGGTGACCGTCGGCAATCAGCAGGACCATGTCCTTCATCTTCTCCTGCACGGCCCCTATCTTGTCCTCGTCGGTCACGGTCCACACCCGGTGCACGACCCCGAAGTCGTCGGTGCCGGTGATATCCGGCTCCCCGGTCGGTTCGAGCAGGGCATCGACCGTGCGGTCAGGGTCTGAGTAGAGCATGAATATCTGCTCAAAGTCCTTGCGCGATGCCCGGGTCAGGTCCAGGCGGTCGGCCTTGGGTTTGGACAGGGTGCGCTCGTGCGGCAGCACCGTGCCTCTTTCGAACTCGTCGACCCGGAACACGCCGATGAAGCCTTTGCGGGTGGAGCGAAGGTCGGCTACCGAGAACTCCTGGTGGTAGACGTAGAGCGCGGGTTTGTCGTCGCGCTTGAGCACGCCGTCGGCCAGCCACTGATTGCACAGCTCGCCGGATGCCCTGTACTTGTCCTCGCCGTCGGGCAGGATGAGCTTGACGAAGTTGTTCTCGTGCCTACCGAGGTAGTCCTGCTTGAGTTCGGGCGTCACCTTGTCGTAAGGCTGGGTGATGACCTTGTCCAGGTCTTCGACACTGTCCAGGGCATAGCGGATGCCGCGAAACGGTCTGATGTCGGCCATGACGCTGCCTTCTGCCTACTTCTTGCCGGCGAGCAGCGCGTCGCGGACCTTTTCAGCGATGCCGGTGCCGGCGCGGAGCTGTCCTTCCTTGGCCTGGGCCCCGATGTGGGGCGAGCCGATGACATTGGGCAGAGAGAACAGCTTGTAGTCTTCGAGCGGCTCCTTCTCGAACACGTCGATGGCCGCGACCGCCACCTTGCCCGCCTTGCAGGCCTCGTAGAGCGCGTCCTCGTCAACGATCCCGCCGCGCGAGCAGTTGATGATGATGACCCCGTCTTTCATCTGGTCGAGCTCCTTCTTGCCGATGAGGTGGTGGGTCTCGTCGGTGTGGGGGAGATGGAGCGAGATGTAGTCGGCCTTGGGCAGCAGTTCCTCGAGCTTGCAGAGCTGGCCGTACATGCACTCTTTGATGTACGGGTCGAGAACGAGCACGTTCATGCCCATGCCGACCGCGCGCTTGGCCAGCTCGGTGCCGATCCGGCCCGAGCCGATGATGCCGAGGGTCTTGCCGTAGAGCTCGGTGCCTTTGAGCTGCTTCTTGGCCCACTTGCCTTCGCGCAGGGTGACCGTGGCGGTCACGAGGTGTCGGGCAGCGGCGAGCATCCAGCCCAGAGCCAGCTCGGCGACCGATATCGAGGTCGCGGCCGGGGTGTTGAGCACCGCGATGCCTTTTTCCTTGGCCGCTTCCTTGTCCACGTTGTCGAGCCCGACCCCGGCCCGGCCGATGACTTTGAGGTTGGTCCCGGCCTCGATGACCGGTCGGGTTACTTTGGTCGCTGAGCGGACGACGATGGCGTCGTAGGCAGGGATTTCCTTGATCAGGTCCTCGGGCGAAAGCCCGGTCTTCTCATCCACTTCGAGCCCGGCGTCTTTCAGTATCTGGACGCCTTCCTTTGCCAGCGGGTCAGTGATGATTACCTTCACTGCCGTCTCCTTTCAAATTGGTCTGATTGTTCCTGTTTCAACTGCGGCCCTGTGCGGCGCTATGCTAGCCCGGCCCTGGCTGTTGTCAACCAGGAGGACGGGTTTAAAGCCAGGTCAGGTCCGGTTCCTTGCCTGAGAGTCTTGGGCATGCTTGCGCCCGAGTTTCAGGATTCCGGACACGAGCACCAGCAAGGCAATCGGGTAGAGCTCGTAGAAGGCCCGGGCTTCCTCAAGCGAGCCCATGAACAGGGCGAGCGCAAAGAGCGGGACGCCGATCCATGCGGCTCGTTTCAGGAACCAGGGAGCCTGCTTGAGGCCGGCAAAGAAGCCGACGAGCGCTGCCAGCGCGACCAGCTTGGGCCCCCATTGTCTGAGCAGGAGCAGCAAGGGGCGGTTGACAAAGTTGCTCAGGATCCTCGGTGCGAGCATGAGGTTGCCTCGCAGATGCCACCATTCGACCGTTGCCCCAGGATTGTGGCGGTACACCAGTTCGATGGCGGCACGGATCCCGGCCCAGATAAGGACCTGGAGCACGGCAAGGCCGAAGCGCCTGCCCAGGGGAACGGCGGTTCCCGACGTGAGAAGCCAGACGAGAGTCAGCAGGATTGCGGTTTCCTTGTTGGCGGATGCAAGGGCCAAGACAAGGCAGAAGGCCGTTGTGCGTCGCTCGAAGACCAGGACAAGTCCGAGAGTGAAGAGGAACAGGTTCGGGAAGTCGTAGACATAGCTCATGTACAGATAGGTTGTCGGCAGGACCAGGAGCGCGGCCGCAGGGACCAGGTCGGGCACGAAGTCGTGCCGTTCGAGGGCCAGGACCCCGAGTCGTCTCAGGGACAGGGCGAAACCGAGCAGGCAGGCAAACAGCAGGAGTACTGTTACTGCGAACTCGTAAGGGTACTCCTCTATGTAGTTGGGCTCGCCGTCCGGGTTGAACAGGGCCCGGACTCTCCTGGCAATGGCCTGGTTTGCCGGCTCCGGTGTTGCGGCGACGATTCCGCGGACTGTCCAAGGCAGAAGCACGCGGCCGGCGAAAGGGCGCCAGGCGCGTCCGTAGATGGTGTCACCGAAGCGGGCCTTGCCGTAGGCATCCATGCCCGGCGGCCTGACGAAAGCATAGAGCGCAATGCAGGCACAGACCGCATAGAGCAGGACGAGGACCGCGAGTCGTGCGCGTGAAGTGCGAGGGGCTGCGGTTGCGTCGGGCTCGCGGGTGCGGTTCGACAGGTTGCCGGTCACGCAGGAGTTGATAGCTTCGTCACGACCGGTTGTCAAGCGTTCTGTGCTTCTTCTGAGCGGCGCGGACAGGAGAGCTGTTCTATTCGCTCAGTCCGTGACCAGCACCTTGCGCGCGACTCCAGGTGAGCGCAGGAACAGCACGCCGGGCCTTGGGTCGAGGACTTCTCTGCCCGAGGCGTCGAACAGGGACAAGGCCCGGTCAGACTGCAGTTCGGCTTGGAGCTGGGCGCGGGTCAGGATGGTCGGTCTCAGCGGCTCTGCCCGCCTCCGCTCCGGCGTCTCGGCGATGGTGGATACGTATCCTACCGAGTCAGTCTTGACGAGCAGGGCCTCCCCCATAGAGCCTCCAAACGAATACGTCGTTCCAGTGAGTGCGTAGCCACCGTCCGAGGTCTGGGTGACTGCGCGCGCGTAGTCCGAGTGGTCTTCGCTCCCGAACATACGGGTCCATAGCGTGTCCCCATTCTCGTCGGTCTTGAGCAGCCATGCGCACGGGGCGCTACCCACTGGCCAGATGGTGCCGCACACCACATACCCGCCGTCCCGTGTCGGTTGGACCCACCTCCCGGTTGCCCAGCCGGTTCCGGGGTAGTACTTGGACCATTCCGTGGTGCCCGATGAGTCGACCTTCAAGAGCACGAGCTGAACGGCCGGCCCGCCTAGACTGTGGTGCCCGACCACGATGAAGCCCCCGTCTGCGGCCTGTCGGACGCAGCGCATTTGCGTACGACTCCCAACCGGGTACGTCCTTGTCCACAAGGTGTCACCTCTCGCGTCGGTTCTGACCAGGTAGAAGACGTCTTCAGCCTCGTAGGTCACGCCAACCAGGACGTAGCCGCTGTCCGCTGTCTGCGCGACCGAATAGGCGTATTCGGTGCAATCGGGTCTGCCGTATCTGCGGGTCCACAGCGTGTCTCCGACCGAATCGGTCTTTGCCAGCCAGAAGTCGATGTACGGGGATTCACCTATGCCGCCAGCCATGACATACCCGCCTTCTGTTGTCTGCCAGACGGAAGTGGCCGCCTTGCTCTCCCCATCGCCGAAGTAGCGGGTCCACATCGTATCGCCAGAGCCGTTGGTTTTCACCAGCCACGTACCCCCGACTGGCGACTCGGGGATGCCAGACCAGCCCACCATGACGTATCCGCCGTCCATCGTCGGCTGGCCACAATTGCAGTCATCGTAGATTCTGTGATAGGTGCGGAGCCAGGTCTGGTTACCGAGAGAGTCAGTCCTGACCAGGAAGAAGTCGCACACGAGCTCATCGTAGTCGCCTGTCCAGCCGGAGATGAAGTATCCACCATCCTGGGTCTGATGAACCGCGAGCGCTTGTTCTTGCATGGAGGTGCCGTAGGTGCGCAGGAAGGTTATCTGCGCCAGGAGCAGGCAGGGGAGAAGTGTGAGGACAAGGATGAGGGCGGAGGGATGAGGGATGAACCGGGCAGGCGAGCGCGGTCTGCCAAAGGCGGTCTGCTGCAAGCTGTGAGCCGAATGCTGTCTCTGGGGCAGGAGTCTCATGGGCCAGCGGGTCAGAACCGGACGTTCCGGAGCATCCACAGCTCGTGACACCCTTCCGTGCCCGATGTCCTTGCCGAGAACACGATGCACTCGCCGTCCGGATACCAGTACGGGCTCGCGAGTATTGCCTTTCCTCGCGGAGCTGCGTCGAGGTCTCTCCTCTCTTCTGTGCGGGTGTGCTTCAGCTTCAGGTCCCACCCGCGCAGTCCGGGTCTTGCCGAAACGAACACAAGAGAGTCAACCGGACTGAATTGCGGCCAGTATTCCCCTGCGAGTCCCAGGAGATACCAGGAACCCCAGTAAATGCCGCCGTCAGGTTCGAGGTCGAAGCCCGCGACATCGCTTTCTGCCGAGCCGTAGCCGACGTCAACCAGAGTCAAATCAGAGCCGTCGAGAGCGACGCGATAGCACGGGCGCCTATACCCAACGCCCCTGTTTGCCGCGAAGAAGACGTAGGCGCCGTCGTGTGCGAACTCCACGTCGAAGATCTCACCCAGGGTGGTATCGGGCTGGATGACGGTGTCAAAGGCCTTGCCACGCCTGCCCAGGAGCACCAGAGCGGAGTCGCAAGCCGCCAGCCGCTGCCCGTCAGAAGAGACTGCGATGGCACGGAAGGAACCTGCGAGCAGGAGTTCCGGCTCTTCGTCACCCAGGTGGAGCTTCCAGAGTGCTCCTCTGTGCCCTCCAAACCTGCCTGAGATACCGCTTTCTCCAGGCTCGGAACGCAGGAAATAGATGCAGCTTCCGTCGGGCGAAACCACCGGATTGACTAGGTCGCAATCGCGGACAGCCAGCAGGAGCTCGAGGTTTCGGTTCGGCCACAGCCAGCCCAGGTCACAGAACAGCGTGAGGAGCAGGCTCAACAGGCAGGCTGTACGCAACTTCATCAGTTCAGGATGGGGGAGAGAAGAAGTGGCAGGAGCCGCATGGGTCAGTCGGTGACTACGATTCGCCTTGGACCCTCGGACCCTTGAATCCTCGGACCCTTCCTGCGAACGAAGTAGACCCCGGGCGACAGGTAGCTGACGTCGTTGTCGCCGGGCTGCAGATGCAGAACGGCTCGACCCGCAGGGTCGTGCAATGTAGCGGTGAGCTGTGAGCGGTCAGCGGGTGGCAGCAGGCGAAGCCTGCCCTGCGCGCGGGAGATGATGGTCGGCATCACGGCTGTTTCGGCCATTCCGGCTACTTCGCGCTCTGCGACCCCCGGCGCGAGGACGTAGATGCTGTCGTGCAGGGTGTCGCCACTGCCCTGCAAGAGGCGCACCCACGCCGAGTATCTGTGCCAGCCGGGAGGTCGGGCCTGCCACGGCATGAAGTAGAGGGATTCGGACACACCGACAGCCAGGTCAGCGACTTCAGTGGACTCCGGGGATCTGCCTTCCATGTGGAATCCGGCTGTGAAGGTCTCGGTCCATTGCCCGGTGTTCAGCACAATGAAGCATGGAGTGATGATCGTATCGAGGGGAGCGGTCTTCGGAATCAGGACTGCGACGATGTCAACGTTGTGTTCGGCCCCGATGCCGACGCGGAAGCACTCGTGCCTGGCGTTGTTCGACCAATTATGGTCGCCTGCCAGGTGCGCAGAGCAGCTGGCCAAGTACGGACCTTCGACCGTGAGCTGGGTCTCTGTGAACGTGAGCAGAGACTGCTGTCCAGAGTCCAGGTGCACGTATTGAGAATCCCGGTAGACAAGGGCATCGGTCGTGGTGTCGTCAATCCAGAAGTAGGTCCAGAACGACTCCGAGCTGTCGGCGAAGTTTCTCACGCGTGCCTTGGGCTGGAACGCTGTGGTGTCCATCACCCCAGAGGGTGTCCTGATTTCCGCTACTCCGACGTCGTGGTGGAGCCCGCCCCTGACCCATACAGTGCAGACGAAAACCGTGCTGTCAGGACGCATCTCGCCGGCCAGCGAACAGGCCAGCGTGTAGATGTGCATCCCGGGCCTGAATGCCCGCCAAGGCGTCTCAGGAGTGACAGTGCGACTCCCTCCGGGCAGCAGGTTCCGCACCCACACCGTGTCCAAGTAGGGACTCGGACCACTGAACGAGAACGACAGCCTGAAGGTGGCTATCTGATTCCCGTAGTTCCAGACCTCGCATTGCGGATAGTACCAGCCTGGGTCGATGGTATCAGTCCACGGCCATAGTGATCTGATTCCAAGCGTCGCTACCCGGACGAAGAACCGCTGGGACAGGGTGTCGTCATCAGGGGCCGAGTCCCCGGCCCATCGAGTCCAAGCGATGGCCGTCATGCTGTCGCGGCCCACTGGTGTCCAGTCGGCGAACTGCAGGGTATCGGAAGCCTGCGCCGGGAGAGTGACCATCAAGCTGTCGTGGTAGATCACCGCGACCGTCTCGTTGTCGATGGTGAAGTGCACGAGCACGCTTTCTGCGGTCATCCCGGCATCGTTGCTCACCACCAGGAGCGGTGCCAAGGTCAGGCCGCTGTCCACGGTGCTCTTCGGGGCCAGGATTTCGGCCGGGTATACACTATGAATGCCAATCGCAGCCGCAGTTGACACGCAGGCGGCAAGAAGTGTCAGCAGCCAGGTCCTCATCGTCTACCTCGTGACCAGGACCTTGCGGGAGGCCGACGACGCCCTGAGGAAGAAGACGCCGGATCGCAGATTGGTGATCGCAGATTCTGGATTCAGGACAAGTCTGCCGGATGGGTCGAACAGGGACAGGTCTGGATTCCGCCGCAGCTCGGCCAGGAGTTGTGCGCGGGTCAGGAGAGTCGGCGTCAGGATTTCGTCCTTTGTCCTTGTGACTTTGTCCTTTCCCCCAATCCCTGTTGCGTACACGTAGCTGCCGTAGATGTCCCAGTTCCCGTTGCGGTCGGTCTGCCAGCAGCACCAGGCCTGGGTCAGGCCCATGGTCGTGACCGTCGGGTGCACGTCGACGGACGGGTGAGTGTCCACGTACGCGTCGTGGTCGAAGAGCGAGGTTGAGTAGATGTCCGGGTTGCCGTTCCGGTCAGTGACCCAGACCGTAGTTGTTGACCACCACTCGGCTGGGAATGCAGTCTCAACTGCCTGTGGGCTCCAGTTGGCATACCGTCCTCCGGTCGAGTCACAGAGCCGAAACGGCGCGCGGAGCGAGTCAGCCCACACCCCGTAGATGGCCGAATCCCTATCCCTCCCCGATTGCCAGACTACGCCGCAGTCCACACCTCCTCCTCCGGTGTTGTGGCTGAGAACCTCTGGGCCGCAGTCCTGGGCATGGTGTGGCGCAACCGACTCCGGCTGGGTCCACTGCCCGTCTCGGAACTCGCTGCACCAGATGTCGCCCTGTTGTTTCCAGACCACCATCGGGCCATAGTACCAGCCGCCCCGGTAGTACGACACCCGACCGATGCGGGCGTGGCGGGTTTCGTACGCTGAAGAGGTGACGATGCCGGGTGTGGTCCACGAGTCTCCGTCGTGCAGCGAGTAGCTGATGTAGGAGCCGGAGGTGTCCCGGTTGTTCCAGATGACGAAGGTGGTGTCCCGGTCGCCGGGCATGACGATGCCGCAGGGCTCGGATGAGTCCTGGGGAGCACCGTGAAGTGAGCGGCCGATGCGGACCGGTTCGCGCCACGAGTCCATGTCAGAAAACGAGGCCCGGATCTCTCCGACGTGCGATCCGAGCTGCCGTTCCCAGAAACACCAGAACCATGTCGACTCAGGGTAGTAGTAGCTGCGGCAGGCCACCGACGGGTTCACGTCGTCGAGGGTATCCAGGGACAGCGTTTCGGCAGTCTGCCAGCCGTTGCCGTTGTAGAAGTCGCAGAAAGCGGCGCAGATGTCCCAGTTGCCGTTCCTGTTCGTCTGCCACGCCATACAGGTGACATAGTCCTCGACCCATTCCTTGCAGGCCGAGGGGTTGATTTCGTCCGAGGAATCAGACGCAATCGGGTATGGACCGGTCCAGTACTGGCCCGGTGCTGATGCGGGCAGTGCCAGAACGGCGCAGACGAGTACGAATCCGCGCGCCGCCTTCCGCTTCCTGCCTACCGCTGCAAGGAGTTCGGACATGTTCATTGGTCAGTCGGTGATGAGCACCTTGCAGGCTGCAGGCTGTTGACTGTCAGCCGTCGGCTGGCGAACGAAGTAAACTCCAGGCGACAGTTGGCTGACGTCGTTGTCACCGGGTTTCAGACGCATGACGACCCGACCCGCAGGGTCGTGCAATGTAGCGGTGAGCTGTGAGCGGTCAG
>CP070680.1:1371818-1400985 GCA_020352555.1 Caldifarciminota bacterium
GCTGCCGCAATCCAAAGGGTGAAAGCGGCAGCGGAGCCTGCCCCGAGCCCGCATCCAGAAGAGATTGCCACCCACCCCAGTCCGTCGTGCGCAATGACGCGGGCGTGGGGGCTGCCGCAATCCAAGGCGTGCAGTACATTTCCAGCCGGCTTGACTCATGTCCAAAAGTCACTACACTTCCGCATCTTACGTGGCTATGAGACCGATTAACCTTGTTCTTCTCGGGCCGCCGGGCAGCGGCAAAGGCACCCAGGCCGAGCTGCTGCGCGACGAGCTCAGGTTCCAGCACTATTCGACCGGCGAGGTGTTCAGGGACCACATCAAGCGCAAGACCACGGTCGGGCTCGAGGTCGAGGAGTACGTGATTTCAGGCAGGCTGGTGCCGGACGAGGTGGTGCTCGAAGTGGTGAACGCGTTTCTGGCCGAGCACGCGGGGAAGCCGGTCGTGTTCGACGGGTTCCCGCGCACGATACCGCAGGCCGAGGGCCTGGACCAGGTGCTTGGTGGGCACGACCAGAATGTCGACTGCGCGGTGCTGATCGACCTCAGTGACGAGGAAGTGGTCAAGCGGCTGACCTCGCGGCGCCAGTGCCGGAAGTGCAGGAAGATCTACAACCTGTACTTCATGCCGCCCGAGGTGGCGGGCAAGTGCGACGAGTGCGGGGGCGAGTTGTACCAGCGCGACGACGACAAGGAGGAGACGATAAGAGACCGGCTGGGAGTGTATCACTCGCAGACCGAACCTCTGGTCGAATTCTACCAGGACAAGAGCGTGCTGGAGCGGATTCCGGGTGAGATCGGCCGGGACAGGGTGTTCACCGACCTGAAGCAGCTGATCGGGACCCTGAGCCCGGACCCGGACCAGGAGCAGCCCGGGATTTGATTTGCCTGTCCACATCAAGTCCAGGCGCGAAATCGGCGGGATACGCAACGCCGGCAGGGTCGTGGTCAAAGCCCTGGACGCGGTCAGCCGGGAAGTCGGGCCAGGGGTCGCGCTGCGGCACCTGGAGCGGTTGTGCGCGGACGTCATCCGCGCGCACGGCGGGGAGCCGACGTTCCTCGGGTACCGGGGATACCCTGCCGCGGTGTGCGTCAGCGTCAACGACGAGGTGGTGCACGGGATACCGGGGAACCGGGTGCTGGCCGAGGGCGACATCGTCAAGGTGGACGTGGGAGTGACCAAGGACGGGCTGATCGCGGACGCGGCCCGGACATTCGAGGTCGGCAGGGTGAGGCCGGAGGTGCACGCCCTGGTCGAGGCGACCGAGCGGGCGTTCTGGAAGGGAGTGGAGCAGGCACGGCACGGCAACCGGGTGGGCGACATCTCGCACGCGGTGCAGGAGTTTGTCGAGCGGCACGGCTACTCGGTGGTGCGGGCGCTGTGCGGGCACGCGGTCGGACTGGAGTTGCACGAGGAGCCGTCGGTGCCCAACTACGGCAGGGCGGGCAAGGGCATGACTCTCAAAGCCGGGATGACGCTGGCGGTCGAGCCGATGGTCAACCTGGGCGGGTTCGACGTCGACACGCTCGATGACGGCTGGACCGTGGTGACCAAGGACGGCAGCCCGTCGGCCCACTACGAGCACACAGTACTTGTAACGGACGGAAAACCGGAGATACTTACCGGTGGCTAAGAAAGACCTGATTCAGCTCGAAGGCATCGTCAAGGAGACGCTGCCCAACGCCATGTTCAGGGTCGAGCTGGACAACGGGCACGTGGTGCTGGCCCACATCTCTGGACGGATGAGGAAACACTGGATAAGGATTCTGCCCGGGGACAGGGTCACAGTGGAGTTCTCGCTCTACGACCTGACCCGGGGTCGGATCATCTATCGCTTCAAGTAGGGAGTATCGGTGAAAGTCAGGACTTCGGTCAAGAAACGCTGCATCCACTGCAAGGTCGTGAAACGCAAGGGCGTGGTCCGGGTCATCTGCAAACGGGACCCGAAGCACAAGCAGCGCCAGGGCTAGAGAGCTGAGCGCGCATCCAGGCACGCCTGACGCGCGGCGGAGCGCAACATCTCCTGCCTGCGTCGGGCGTTTCGCTTCGAGCGGGAACTGATGGCGAAGTACGTCTTCGTGACCGGCGGGGTGGTGTCGTCCCTGGGTAAGGGCATCGCGACATCGTCGATAGGGCTGCTGCTCAAGAGCCGGGGGCTGGACGTGGTGCCGCTGAAGTTCGACCCCTACATCAACGTCGACCCGGGAACGATGAGCCCGTACCAGCACGGCGAGGTGTTCGTGACCGAGGACGGGGCAGAGACCGACCTGGACCTGGGGCACTACGAGCGTTTCATCGACCGGAACCTGACCCGGGACAGCAACCTGACCTCGGGCCAGATCTACAAGGCGGTGATCGACAAGGAGCGGCAGGGCGACTACCTGGGCCGGACGATCCAGGTGGTGCCGCACATCACCGGCGAGATAAAGGACCGGATAAGGGCGCTGGGCGCCGGGCACGACATAGTAATCACCGAGATCGGAGGCACGGTCGGAGACATCGAGGGGCTGCCGTTCATGGAGGCGGCGCGGCAGTTCGCGCTCGAGGAGGGACGCGAGAACGTGCTCTACATCCACCTGACTCTGGTGCCCTTTGTCAAGACCGCGGGCGAATACAAGACCAAACCGACCCAGCACTCGGTCAAGGCGCTGCGCGACATCGGTATCCAGCCGGACATCATCATGTGCCGGGCGGCGGAGCCGCTGCCCAGGGGCTCGAGGGACAAGATCGCGCTGTTCTGCAACGTCAGGCCAGAGGACGTGATCGAGGCGATCGACGTGGACAACATCTACCGGATACCGCTGGTGTTCCACGACCAGAAGCTGGACCAGCTCATCATGCGCAAGCTCAACATCAGGCCGCACAAGGCGGACTTGGCGGGCTGGAAGCGTTTCGTGCGCGCATCGGACACCAGGTGGCCCGAGGTCGAGATCGGGCTGTGCGGCAAGTACGTGGGCCTGCACGACGCCTACAAGTCGGTGATCGAAGCGGTGCACCACGCTGCTGCCGGGTGCGGGGTCAGGGCCAAGATGCGGTGGGTGGAGTCGGACGACATCACCGAGAGCTGCGTCAAGGAGAAGCTGGCCGGGCTTGGGGGTCTGATCGTGCCGGGCGGTTTCGGGATGCGGGGGATGGAAGGCAAGATCGCGGCTGTCCGGCACTGCCGAGAGAAGGGCGTGCCGTACCTGGGGCTGTGCGTGGGCCTGCACGTGGCGGTGATTGAGTTCGCCCGCAATGTATGCGGGCTCAGGGGCGCGAACTCGACCGAGTTCAACAGCCGGACAAGGCACCCGGTGAGATACCTGCTCCCGAGCCAGCGGGGCCTGAAGCGCAAGGGCGGGACGATGCGGCTCGGGGCGTGGAAGTGCCGGCTGGTGAACAGGACCCGGGCGCGGCGCTGCTACCGCAGGACCAACATCTTGGAGCGGCACCGGCACCGGTACGAGGTCAACAACGACTTTCTGCCGAGGTTCAAGAGGAACGGACTGGTGCCGAGCGGCAAGACTCCGGACGGCAAGCTGGTCGAGATCGTGGAGCTCAAGGACCACCGGTTCTTCGTTGCGGCGCAGTTCCACCCTGAGTTCAAGTCCAGACCCTTGCGGCCCCACCCGCTGTTTCTGGGTCTGATGAAGGCCGCAATTGAGTTTGCCGGCACTGGTGCTGAGGCTGGTTCGGGCCCTGCCCGCTAGCCCGGCGGTCTTTCTTTCCCGCACAATCGTACTTGTCTACCTGGCATTGAAGCCCGGTTATCGGGCTGAAATCAGGCGCAACCTGGCCTTGATGTGCGGCCGGAACAGCAGGTGGTTCTGGGTCGGAAACGCCTGGCAGGTGGGCCAGAACCTTGCCCTGATGGCCAAACTCGGCACAAATCAGGGGAACAAAGCCATTGACAATGCAGAGGTTTGCTGGGAGAATACGACTCAGAAGCTCCTGGAACAGGATTTGCATGCAGTCATGGTTTCCTTTCACTTCGGGGCATGGGAGTATCTGCCCATGCTGTTCTCTGCCCTGGGGTTCAGGGTCAGGCTGGTTACCGGTGAGCAGCAGGACCAGGGACTGGCCCGGTATCTGGCCGGTATCCGGTCAGGGTCTGATGTGAAGCTGGTCTCAGGGCTGAGGGAAGCTGAGCTCGGCATGGCGCGACCCGGGCTCACCGGGTTCATGCTCGACAACACCGCACGCGGTCGCAGGACCTGGGTCGAGCTCGACCGGGTGAGAGTCGGAATCCCGAGCCTGGCTTTCAGGATGGCGAGAGCGCGGCAGCTGCGGGTGGTGCCGCTGTTTGCCCGGTTCGAGAACAACAGGCTGGTGGTCGAGGTGTACGGGCCGACCGATGAGCGCGGGGTGGTGCTGGCGCTGCTGAAACAGGTCAGGCAAAGGCCTGAACACTGGGTGTTCTGGGCCAAGGCCGGGGCCCTGGAGGCGAGCTGAGACTCGATGGTGGAGGCTTCGTGAGACTCTGGCCCGCGCTGGTGGTGTCGGTGCTGCTGCTCGGCGGGTGCGGTGAGGAGCAGAACGAAAGCGGGACCACGGTGCTGCCGAGCCAGATCGTCGAGGGTTTCGTGCTGCACGAGAGCTCTAGCGGCACGCGGCTGTACACCCTGGAAGCCGAGACCGCGTACGTGTACGACGCTGAGGCCAGGGTGGATGTATTCATGCCCAGAGTCACGTTCTACGACCGGGAGGGCGCGGTGCACGCGACCCTGGACGCGGACCGGGGTGCCATCTTCTCGGAGACGGACGACCTGGTGGCAAGGGGCAATGTGCTGGTCGAGACCAGGGACAGTACCAGGCTGAGGACCGATTCGCTGACCTGGAACAACCGGGAGCAACTGGTGCGGACCGATGCCCATGTCGTAATCCAGACCCCGAAGGGCAAGGTCGAAGGGATCGGCCTGGTGTCGGACGCTGGTCTGGAGCGGATCGAGATCCTGAGTGAGGTGACCGGGCGATCGGAGTACCGGTTCAGGCCGGAAGTAGACAGCGAGTGAGCTGCAAAGTACTAAGTCCGAAGGACTAAGGGCGAAGTGAGAAGACAGGCAGAGTCCAAAGATACAGAGACTGGGCGCAGAGGACGACTTCAGCCTGTTCCTTCGTCCTTTTCGCGTTCTTCTGCTGCGGCGGTTGCCGGTGCGCTGCTGGTACTGGTGAGTGCACATGCGGCCGACATCTGGGCGCGCAAGATGGAGATAATCAAGACTTCGACCGGCCAGGAGACCGTGTTCAGCGACAGCGTGAGCATAACCGACGGCGACACCCGGATTACGGCGGGCCGGGCCCGGATGAACGAGCAGTCCGGGTATGCGGTGATTGCGGACTCGGTCGTGATCGAGAACCCGGACGCCAAGGTATTTGCCGATTCGGCGGTGTACCTGATGGAAGAGAAGATCACCATGCTGTTCAGCAGGCGGAACGGCGGTGTCCCATTCCGGGATGTGGTCGTAGAGCAGGAGTCGGTGCTGGTCCGGGCGCCTTTCCTGCTCTACTCGATTGCGGACAAGAAGGCGTTCGCGGACTCCGGGGTACGGGTGCGGAGCAGGACGAGGGACATGTGGCTGTCGGGCGACCGCGGGACCTATGACATGGCCGAGAACGTGGGCAGGGTCGATTCGAACCCGGTGCTGGTGCAGGTTTCGGGCGACGACACGGTGACCGTGACCGCGCGGCAGGTGTCCTGGCTTGAGCCAGAGTCAAGAGCTGTCGCGTTCGGCGAGGTCGAGGTGAACTCGGGCAAGGCGCTGCTCGAGTGCGACACCCTGCATTTTTTCCCGGGTGCTGATTCAGGCGTCGCCTTCGGGAACCCGAGCGTTGCCGACAGCCTGAGCCGGACCGACGGTGACACGATCGTCATCAAGGTGGCGGACGGAAGCCTCGAGCAGGTGACCATTAGCGGCCACGCGACCGGGAAGTACCGGACCGAGTCCGGAGACGTGATCGATGTAGTCGGCAGGATGATTGTAATCGACATGGCAGACGGCGACGTCGACCGTATCGAGGTCCTGGACATGGCGACAGGCCGGCTGGCGAGGGCGCGGAGCGGAGAGCAGGAGCGACCGTGAGGCTGGCGACCCAAGGGCTGGTCAAGCGGTACGGCGGGCGCAGGGTTGTCGACCGGGTGAGCCTGCAGCTGGACCGGGGCGAGATCGTGGGCCTGCTCGGGCCGAACGGCGCGGGCAAGACCACGACCTTCCACATGATGACCGGGTTCATCCGGCCCGAGGCCGGGACCATCACCCTTGACAGCAGGGACATCACCAGGCTGCCGGTTTTCCGACGCGCGCGACTGGGCCTGGGGTATCTGTCCCAGGAGCCTTCGATATTCCGCAAGCTGTCGGTGCTGGACAATGTCAAAGCCATCCTAGAAATGCTGGGCGTGTCCAAGCCTGAGCGCGAAACCCGGGCCAAGGAGCTGCTCGAGCGGTTCAACGTCTATCACCTGGCCGGGCAGAAAGGGAACACGCTGTCGGGCGGGGAGCGCAGGCGGGTCGAGCTCGCCCGGGCGCTGGCTGCAGCGCCTTCGTTCCTGCTGCTCGACGAGCCTTTCACCGGAATCGACCCGATCGTCAGGGCCGAGATACAGGACATCGTCCGGGGCCTGCGCGACGAAGGGCTCGGTATCCTGATAACGGACCACAATGTGCGGGAAACGCTCGAGATAACCGACCGGGCCTACATCATGTACGACGCCCGGGTGCTGTTGTCCGGCACTTCGGAAGACCTGGTCAAGGACGAGAAGGCCAGGCAGGTCTATCTGGGCGCGAGGTTCAGGATATGAGGTACGACCTCGGTCTGACCCAGAAACTGAGCCAGGAGCTCAAGCTGCACCCGCAGCTGATACTCAACCTCCAGATTCTGCAGCTCGCGACCCAGGACCTTGAGGCTCTGATTCAGAAAGAGCTTCAGGAAAACCCGGCCATGGAGCTCGCAGATCAGGGAGACGAAGGCGCGGAGGCATCCGATTCGGAGTCCGGTGAGTCGAGTCAGGAGTCAGAGTCAGAGGACGGGCGGGAGGACATGGTCGGAGAACTGGACACCGACGACAAGCCGGTCGAGGCGTCCACGCTCGACGACTACAGCCTGGACGACCTGATGCCGGACGATGCCTACCTGCCTGATTTCACTGCCGGCGGAACTCAGTCGTCGGAGACCGACGCGATCGAGCTGGCGGTCGACCCAGGACCAGGGCTGCGCGATGCGCTGCTGGCCGAGCTTCGAACAGTGCTGGCTGACGAGGACAAGCAGATTGCCGAAGTCATTGTCGAGAACCTGGACGAGGACGGGTTTCTGACCGTCGCACCCGAGGAGTTGGCGCAGACTCACGGATTCGACCGACAGAGGGTGGACGACATCCTGTACGCGATGCAGCGCATCCACCCGGGCGGTATCGGCTGCCCGGGCAAACGCGAGGCGTTCCTGGTCCAGCTCGAGCTGCACGGGAGCTGCCCGGACAGCCTGGAACACAGGATCGTGTCCGATCACTGGGATTCGCTCCTGCAGTCGCGGCTTCCCAGGATCGCCAAGCTGTGCGGCGTGAGCATGGACCGGCTGCGCCAGGCGCTGGAGGTGATCGCAGGGCTGGAGCCGAGGCCGGCGAGGCAGTTTACGGGCAAGGTCGCGGACTACGTTTCGCCGGACTTCTCGGTTGTATGGCGCGACGACGAGCCGGTGCCGTTGTTCTTTCGTGACGGCCTGCCGCGGCTGAGACTGGCCAGGAGATACGCGGACATGATCCGCAACCCGAAGGAGTATACCAAGGAACAGGTGGCGTTCGCGCGGGAGAAGTTCCACAGGGCGGTCATGTTCCTCAAGGGCATCGAGTCGCGGCGCCACCTGCTCGAGGGCCTGATGCATGAGATTGTCCGGGACCAGCGCGAGTTCTTCCTCCAGGGGCCGCAGTTCCTCAAGCCCGCGACGATGAAGGACGCGGCCAATAGGCTCAAGGTGCATCCTTCGACCGTGTCGAGGGCGGTCGCCGGCAAGTACGTCGAGACCGACTACGGCATCCACCCGCTCAAGTTCTTCTTCAAGGCCGGGGCCGGGGACAAGTCACGGGCCAGCATCAAGCAGAGGATAAAGCTGATCGTCGAGGCCGAGGATACCCGGAAGCCGCTGAGCGACGACCAAATCAGAATCAGGCTGAAGGAAGAGGGCATCGAGATTTCCAGGAGGACCGTGGCCAAGTACCGGGACGAACTCGGCATCCCGGGACGCAACCAGCGCCGGGGATATTGATGAAGACCAAGGACGAAGTGTCAAGGACAAAGGACAAGGCTTCTGGGGCAGGCTCGGATCTGATTCTCTGTCCTTTCCGTTCTTTACAGGTTTTCCTGTCGTGAACGCCGGGCACGTCGTCATCGGGACCGCGGGCCACATCGACCACGGCAAGAGTGCACTGGTCAGGGCGCTGACCGGGACCGACCCGGACCGGCTCAAGGAAGAGCAGGAGCGGGGCATGACGACCGATCTCGGGTTCGCGTTCCTGGGCGACAATGCGACGATTATCGACGTGCCCGGGCACGAGAAGTTCGTGCGCCACATGCTGGCCGGTGCGAGCACAATCGACATCGTCATGCTGGTCGTGGCTGCGGACGACAGCGTCATGCCTCAGACCACCGAGCACTTCGACATCTGCCGGCTGATGGGCATCAGGCAAGGGCTGGTCGTCGTCACCAAGACCGACCTGGTGGATGCCGAGTGGCTGGAGCTGGTGCGCGAGGACATCCAAGGGCTGGTGGCCGGGACGTTTCTTGAGGGCGCGCCGGTGATGGAGGTGTCATCGGTCACCGGCCAGGGAGTGCCAGAGCTCAGGGACACGCTGGACAAGCTGATCGCAGGCGTGGACCCGAAGCCGGACCGCGGTGTGTTCAGGCTGCCGGTCGACCGATGCTTCACCATCAAGGGGTTCGGTACCGTGGTCGCCGGTACGGTGCTTTCCGGCCGCGCCGCGCCCGGTGACAAGCTGGAACTGCTGCCCCAGCAGAAGACGGTCCGCGTCAGGGGCATTCAGCGGCACGAGCGCGGAATCGACCAGACCGTGTTGGGCGACAGAGCTGCCCTGAACCTGCAGGGGATAGAGAAGGAAACGGTCACCCGGGGCAATGTCCTGGCCACACCCGGATACTACCGGCCGACCGAGGTGTTCAACGCCTCACTGTTTCTGCTCAAGACCGCGGCCCGTCCGCTCAGGCACATGACCAGGGTCAGGCTGCACATCGGGACCGCCGAGGTCATGGCGCGGGTGGCGTTGCTTGGGACCAGGGAACTGACCCCGGGCAGCGAAGGCCTGGTACAGTTCCGGACTGAAGCTTCGGTGGTCTGCGACTGGAACGACCGATATGTGGTGCGGTCGTACTCCCCCCAGCACACGATCGGAGGCGGAATAGTGCTCGAGCCGAATGCCCGGAAGGAGCGGAGGTTCGACGACGCAGTGGTTGCCCGGCTCAAGGCGATGCGCGAGGGCGATACGGCGACGGTCGTCGAGCAGGCGCTGGTCAGGAACCGGCTAGGCGCGGTGCAGCCAGAGCAGCTCGCCCGCGAACTGGCGCTGACCGGCGAGGACTTCACGAAGTACGTCGACGCGCTTTCAGCCGATGGGAAGGTGTCGCGATTCATGTTCGAGGGCAAGGACTACCTGGTCCACGGGCAGAACATGACTGACGGCCGCGACGCCGTGCTGGCGGCGCTTGAGGAGTTCCACCGTCAGAGCCCGTTCCGGGTCGGGTTGAAACGGCCGGAACTCAGGGACAAGTCGAGCCGGGGTTTTTCGGTCCCGCTGTTCGATGCGGTGGTGAATGCGCTGCTGGCTGATGGTGTGGTGGTGGAAGAAGGGGGCAGGGTACGCAGGGCCGGGCACGAGGTCAGGCTCAAGCCCGAGGAGCAGGAACTCTTCGACAGGGTCGGTGCCGAGATGCTGGAGAGAGGTTTCAGTCCGCCGAGCCTGGAAGATGCCCTGGCAGGGGCCAGGAAGCCGCTGGCAGACAGGGTTCGCACCGCCCTGCTGGAGACAGGGGTACTTGTCGACGTCGGCGAGTCGGTGGTTTTTCACCGGGACGTTGTCGCCCGCGGTCGCGACATCGTCGTTGAGCTGTTCAAGGAAACCAACGAACTGGCGGCGTCGGACGTACGAAAGCGGATGGGCTCGACCCGGCGCTACGTGATTCCGCTGCTCAACTACTTCGACTCGACCGGGCTGACGCAGCGCCGCGGCGACAAACGCGTCCTGCGCAGGACCGCGGGCAGAACCCGAGCCGCGGCGGGCGAGGAGTCTGCAGCGGCGGACCGGAACGCCACAGAATCGAACAAGGAGTGAGATGGCCAAGACAGGCATACTGGCGACGGTCAGCTGCGCGGGCTGAGCATCCAAGCTCGGCAAGGCGCAGTTGGCGTCGGTACTTGAGAAGCTGAAGCGACCCGACGACCCGCGGCTGCTGGTGAGCATCAACACCGCGGACGACGCGGGCGTGTATCTGCTCCAGGAAGGGCTGGCCCTGGTCCAGACCGTTGACCTTCTGACCCCGATGGTCGAGGACCCGTATGTCTTTGGCAGGATCGCGGCGGCCAATTCACTCTCCGACGTGTACGCGATGGGCGGTGCGCCCGAAGTCGTACTCAACATCGTCGGATTTCCTGCACCGGCGCCAAAGGATTGGCTGGCTGAGATTCTCCAAGGGGGACAGGATGCCTGCAATGAGGCCGGGGCAGCGGTGGCTGGCGGGCACACTTTCAACGAGAAGGAGATAAAGTACGGTCTGGCGGTCACCGGCAGGATCGACCGGGACCACATCGTCACCAACGCCGGTGCAAGGCCGGGTGACGTGCTGGTACTGACCAAGCCGATCGGGAGCGGCGTGTTCGCACAGGCGGTGATGACTCAGGACAGGGTGGACCCGGAGCTCTACGCGGCGGCGACCGAGTCGATGACGACCCTGAACCGCGGTGCCGCAGAGGCAATGTCGGCCTGCGGTGCCAGCGCTGCCACCGACATCACCGGCTACGGCCTGCTGGGCCATGCCCAGGAGCTGGCTCAGGCCAGCGGCGTCGGTATCAGGTTCCGGCTGCCATACATACCGGTACTGCCCAAGGCGCGCGAGTTGTCGGAGCAGGGGATGGTCGATGCCGGCGTGGCAATGAACCGATCCTCATTCGAGAAGCTGGTGAAGTGGGACAGCGGCATTGCGGAGCCGGACCAGAACCTGCTCTGGGAATCGGAGAGCTCGGGAGGGCTGCTGGTAGCTCTGCCTGAGAAGTGTGTGCGGCGGTACCAGCAGGCGGCCGATGACAACGGTATCAGGGCACCGGTCGTCGGCGAAGTGGTGGCGGGTGAGTCCGGGACCGTGGAAGTACGGAGGTAGGATATGTTCTGGCAAAGGATCTGGGACGCCGTCAGCGAGACCCTGCTGGCTCCGGAGAGGCTGCTGGGACTGGCAGGCAAGCTTGTCCAGATACTGCTGATTGCCGGGATCGCCTGGCTGGCGGCCTGGCTGGTGGGCAAGCTAGTCCGGCGCGTGTTCACGAGCAGGGCACGGTTCGCCCGGAAGCCCGGCGCGCAGACTGTCTTCACCATGCTGCGCAGCATGGTCTACTACGTCTTCTTCTTCATCGCGCTGATAATGGTGCTGCGGGTGGTGGGCGTCGATTTTTCCGCCATTCTGGCAGGCGCAGGAGTGGTCGGACTGGCGATCGGGTTCGGTGCTCAGACCATGGTCCGGGATTTCCTCTCCGGTTTCTTTCTGCTGTTCGAGGACTCGGTCAACGTCGGAGATTTCATCACGATGGGCGACATCAGCGGTACGGTCGAGTTTGTCGGGATCCGGCGTACTCTGGTCAGGGCGTTCGACGGCACTCTCTACACCATCCCGAACGGCGAGCTGACCAAGTTCGGCAACAAGAACCGGGACTACATGCAGGCGGTCGTCAACGTCGACCTGGCGTATGAGCAGGATGCCGAACGTGGATTGGCCTTGGCCCAGGAGGCTGCCGACGCTTGGTACAAGGAGAGGCAGGACATCGCACTGCAGCGTCCTGAGGTTCAAGGCGTGCTTGCCTTTGGCGAGTCGGGGATGACAATCCGGGTAGTGGCAAGGGTCCGTCCGCTCAAGCACTGGGAGGCGGAGCGAGAGCTCAGGAACCGGCTGAAGAGAGGGTTCGACTCACAGGATGTCGAGATTCCGTTCGCCCGTCGGGTCGTCTACCTGAAGACGGACGGGGCGAGCGGCCAAGTGCGAAGTCCGAAGGACTAGCAACCAGGTGCCAGTAAAGGTCCGGGTCTAGCCCTTCGCCCTTCCCGCTTTCTTCGCGCTTTTCTCAGTTCGCTTCCCGGTCCCTTCTGCGTCTTCCTGGTTTTCAGCTGGCTGCGGTTTCCGGGGGTGCGAGATGACGATCAGCGCTCCCGTCACCTTGCCGGCCGGGTCCCGCAGCGCTTCGATGCAGACGACTGAACCAGGCATCTCGGGCAGGATGTCACAAGTCTGGTGACTGGTCGACCCGGCCAGTACCTTCTCCAGCGAAGGCATTACGAAGCCGATCTCGGGGAAATCTCTCAACCGCTTGCCCTGGACTTCCGACGTCCGGGCACCCAGCAGTTCCTCGATCGCCGGGTTGGCCACGATGATGTTGGGCGCCCGGTCGACGACCAGGACGCCTTCTGTTATGTCGCTGATGAGCAGTTTGAATCTCTTCTCGAGCTGCAGGATGCGGCTGACCTTTCGCGCGTCGAATTCGCGCAGGTAGCTCAGCGTTCGGTTCAGCTGTCGGGCCAGCTGGCCCAACTCGTCTCTGGTTCTCACCTGGATGCGGATGTCGAGGCTACCTTCTTCCACCCTGCTGAGCGCATTCGAGATGCGTTTGATCGGCAGAACGGCCCGGCGAGGGAGGACGATGATCAGCCACACGAGGATGATGAGGACCAGCAGCAGCACGGTCAGGATGTTGCGCTGGCCCCACGTGGCCAGTTGGCGGGCGCGGTCTCGGTGCTGGATCACGCGACGTTGGGCATGGCTGATGATCGAGTCGGTCTGGGCGCCCATCGCGGTCTGAATGCTGAGGATGCTGTCGTTGATTGACCGGTAGCCCGGGATCGGGACCGAGATCTCGCCGGCGACGAGCGCAGCAGCGGAACGGAGCGAATCACGGACGGCCTGGTCTTCAGTCCGGGAAGCGGCGAGCAACAGGCTTTCGTAGTGAGTCCTCAGCTCTGACAGGTCCGGGGTGATGATCACCCGGGCGGCATCCGGGCGCGGGAGCCTGAGCAGAGAGTCGGTCAGACTGCCGTAGGCGGAACTCAGCTCGCAGACCGAATCGAACCGCACCGTGAGGGCGGGGTCAAGGCGTCGACCTTCGGCGCAGAGCCGGGAGACGTTGCGGAGTGAAGACATGCCCTCGAGCAGGTAGGTCGTGTCGCCGTAGAGCAGGAAGTTCTTCTCGCCGCGCCGCGCCTCCAAGAACTCGAGCGAAATGCGGTCCGCGATGTGCATCAGCTCGATGTCCTGGTTGACGATGCGCCCCACCGCGGTGTTCATGCGCCGGATGTAGAACAGCGAGATGATGACCGCCGGCACGATAAGCGCTGCCGCGTAGAGCATGCTGAGGGCGATGCGGCCGCGGATCGTGGTTCCCCGGAGCCCGGGCTGGCGCTTCTGATTCCGCCTCATGCTATCTGCCCATGGAAAGCGACTCGATGTCGGCGTCCTTGCCGACGACAACGAGGACGTCGCCTTCCTCAAGCCGGTCCTCCGGACCGGGGATATCGTTGGTCCTGGTCTCGAAACTGCTCTCTCCGCCATCGGTTATCACCGGTACCCGCTTCTTGATGGCGACAATGTTTACGTTGTAGTTGCGCCGGATGTCGAGTTCGCCCAGCTTGCGGCCGATCATGTCCCGTCGGGGTTTCATCTCCACGAGGCTGTGACCGCTGGACAGGGTGATCTGTTCGAGCACATCGGGCGCGATGAGTGACTTGGCCACCTGATCGGCCATCTGCTCTTCGATCAGAACGGTCCTGTCGGCGCCGACGTCGTGGAGAATCTGGGCGTAGAGGTCCGACGCTGCCCGCGCCACGATGTGCCCGGCTCCAAGCCGGTGAAGGATGGCGGTGCTGAGGATCGCGGCTTCCATGCGCTCACCCATGGCGACGACGATTGCGTCGACATCGAGCGCGCCGGAATTCGACAGCGCTTCTTCGTTCGTCGCATCGAGGCAAAGCGTCTGGGTGACCTCGTCCTTGAGATCCTCGACCAAGTTCGGGTCGCTGTCGACACCGATGACCTCGGCCCCTTTTGACATCAGGGTGCGCGCGACCCGACGTCCGAAGGTGCCGAGTCCTATTACGGCGAATTGCTTCATACTAGCCTCCTTGACAGAGGGAAACTCGGACAATCCAGAAAGGACGAAGGACTGAGCCTGGTCCTGTCCTTGGTACTTCGTCCTCGGTAGTCGGCACTTTGTACCTTGTCTTCATCCAACCATCACCCTTGCGGCGGGGTAGCTGATCGGCAGCCGAGACTGCCTGGTCCTCATCGCCAGTGCGAGGGTCAGCGGGCCCAGTCGACCGATATACATCAGCAGCGTGACCGCGACCTTGCCGGTCGGGCTGAGGTTGGGCGTAAGCCCGGTCGTCAGTCCGACCGTGCCGAACGCGGAGACGGTTTCGAAGAGAATGCTCTGGAAAGGGGCGCTTTCGGTCGTCAGAAGGACCGCGAAGAACAGCGCCACGATTCCGCCTGAAACGACCGCAATGGCGGTCGCGCGGTAGACGATATCCTTGGGTACCACCCGGTGCTTGACTTCGACTTCCTCGCGACCTCTGATGCGGTTGCGGACAGCGAGGAACAGGACCGCAAACGTACTTGTCTTGATGCCGCCGCCGGTGCCGCCAGGCGATGCCCCGACGAACATCAGCATCGCCCAGAGGAAGAGTGTCACCGGGCGGAGGTCGCCGATCGGTATCGTGTTGAATCCGGCGGTGCGCGGTGTGACCGACTGAAACACCGACGCCAGCAGCTTGGACGGGGCACGGAGCGATGCCAGGGCGTGGTCGTACTCGGAGAAGAAGAAGAAGACGGTGCCCACGACGAGCAGTATGCCGGTAGTCCAGAGTACGAGCCGGGCGTGGGTGCTCATCCGACGCAGAGAGTAGAGCGGACCGTTGCGCAGAGTGTCGCGGTTGAGGAGTTCTCGAACAACGACGAACCCGAGTCCACCGGTCACTACCAGCCCAATGACGATGAGGTTGACAGCCGGGTCAGACCGGAACCCCTCGAGCGAGTCGGCGAAGACGCTGAACCCGGCATTGCAGAAGGCCGAAACCGAATGGAATACGGCCCGGTAGAATGCCTCGCCCGCTGACTGACATTCCGGGAGCCAGCGCAGGAGGAGCAGCACTGCGCCGGTGCTTTCGGCAAGCAGAGTGAAGGACAGGATGTAGCGCAGCGTGCGGGCGATGTCGACATTCCGGGCTTCCTCCATCATCATCGACACCGCCTTGCGCTGGGCACTGCCCAGCCGGCGGCCGAAGACCACTGCCAGGCTTGCCGAGAAGGTCATTATGCCGATTCCGCCAAGCTGCAGCAGGCTGAGTATCACCAGTTGACCGAAGCGAGAGAAGTAGATCGGCGTGTTCTTGACGATCAGGCCGGTGACGCAGGTTGCCGATGTCGCGGTAAACAGCGCGTTGATGAGGTCGGACCCCCTGCCGTCGGCGGTGGCCGCCGGGAAGGTGAGCAGCAGCGTGCCCACGAGGATCATGCTGACGAAGCTCAAGGCCATCAGCAGCACGGGCCGGATTCGGAGCCGCTCAAGCAATCCGGAGAACCGGCGGGAGCGGGTGAAGGCCTGGGTCACCACTATGGCCTGGCGCAGCACGACGAAGGTTATGCCGCTTCCGCCCGCGAACAGCGCAATAACGATGGGCACGTAGACGGCGAGGTCGAACCACCGCTGCCTGAAGTATTGCGGCAGCGAAGGCGAATGGATGAAGTTGATGATGACGTCGAAAGTGAAGACGAGAAGCACCAGGAGATTGAACAGATGGATGGCGCCGGACCAGAACGTTGTCCGGGAAAACGGCAGTCGATACCCGGACTTGAGAATGATGAGGATGAGGGCGGCCAGGCAAAGCCCGGTGACCACCCAGCGGAATCTCTCAACCCAGCTTGGGAGTTCCCGCCTGGTGCGGATGACTCTGACACGTCGTAGGAGCCGCATCTGAGTGTTTGAAGTTAGCCAAACAGAGATGGTTGTCAACGCGAGTGGACAGAGGAGACGGCTCGCCCGAACCAAAGGGCGTTGACGGCGATTGCCATGGTGCTATTATGCTGACAATGAAGGACTTGCAGATTCTACTGACAGCGGTCCTGCTGTTGACCTGCTGTTCGGATCCGGTCGCTGAGGCAAGGAAGGACCTGGACAGCCTCGACCCTGAGAAAAGAGCCGGCGCGGCCAGGTTCCTGGGGGAGAAGAAGGACAAGGAGTCGGTGCCTCGGCTGGTGAGGATGCTCGCCGACGAGGACGTCACTGTCCGGATGGAGCTGGTTCGGGCTCTGGGCAATATTGGGGCAAGTGAAGCCGCCCGGCCTCTGGTCGAAATGTACTCGCGGGAAGAGGATGAGGGCGTCAGTCGCGCGGCGTCCCGAGCGATGGTCAAGATCGGGTCGCCTTCTGTGCAGCCATTGGTCGAGGTCCTCGGGTCGAGGCGGCCGGAAGTCAGGGCCGGCGCAGCCAGGACTCTGGGTAAGATCGGCTCCCAGAGGGCTGTCGATCCGCTGATTCGCCTGATCGATGACCGGGATCCTGATGTCCGGCGGGCAGCGATTCACTCCTTGCGGTCGATCGGCGGAAGCAGAGCCCTCGACGCAATCGCAAGGTCGGTCCAGGACCGGGACAGGGATGTCGAGTCTACTGCCGAGGATGCGTTGAGCGGACCGGGCTACGAGGACCAGCTGGACCGAGCAAAGCAGCTCATCAGGGGTGCGGTCCGTTAGCCCGAGAAGCCGGCTCAGCTAGCGCAGGACAACGACCGGTCTGTCCAGTCGCCCTGACTGTGAATCGACTGACAGCAGGTAGACGCCAGCAGGCAGTCCCTGAACGTCGGCCTGGATCAGGTGGGTGCCTTTGGACAGGGCCTGACCCCGGGAGAAAACCACCCGACCTGAGCGGTCGGCAAGACTGACGGTGATCGGGCCGGCTTCGATCGCGGTCAGTCGGAAGGACAGTCTGGCGGACATCGGCGAACTGACTGCCAGTTTCGGTGCAGGAGTGGGTTCACCGAACTCGCGCATGCCGGTCGGGTTCAACCTGGGCCTGAGCAGGCCGTCTCCGATCAGGGCCATGCCGTAGAACCACGACCTTTCCCAGCGCTCGAACCCGTCTTGGGCACGGTATCTGAACCAGTCAGTGAATGCCGACGAGAGTGACCGGCCGGTACTGAGCGGCCGGTAGAACTGACCGAATTCCAGCATTGAGCCGGTTTTGCACGAGCCGATCGCTGCCAGACCCTTGGTGGTCTCGAACACGTATCGCCCTCCCATGTAACCGGCCGTGACGTAGCGGACGTTGGAGCAGCAGAAGAGGTTGTAGAAGCAGGCCTCGGGATCCACAACACCAATCTCGGTTGCGTAGAACCGGTCCCAGCTCTGACCGCTGTTGTACTTCCAGGCATGAACAGCTGGTGACGAGTGGGCGCACAGCTGGAGCCACTCATAGCCGGCAGAATCGACCCTGGGACGGTAGTCGGCTGCACGGGTCGATTCAGGGTCCCATATCGACACGCGGTCCGGGTACAGGTATCCGACGTCACGATCCCACCGGGGCGCGCTGTCATACCAGTCGTCGTCGATGTAGACCAAAGCGCGGTCCGAAACCACCAGCCGGCCGGCGCGGTAGCGGTGGGCTTTGTCCAGGTAGCCGCGGAGAAGCGAAACTTCATCGCCGAGAGTTGAGGCGTGCAGCCGGCTGATTCCGATCTCAGGCGCGACCGAGTCGACGTGGACATCGTAGATACCGTCAGAGCCCGGGACCAGGCTGTCCTGGTTGGAGTAGCGCAACGAGTCGTCCCGCCATGTGCCGTCCAGATCCATGAAGTACAGGTCGCACGGGAATTCCTCGTAGCCGTCGTTGCTGCCGTTGCCCTGGAAGTCATTGATAATCTGAAACCAGGCAACCGGAAGCTCACCGACAAACACCGCATGCACCAAACCTGAGTCGTACTCGGCACGGAGAAACGACCTGAGGGATTCGGGGGAACTCCCTGACACCGAGAGCAGCGAGACTTGGTAGCCTTCGGCCAGCAGGTCTGATGCCATGGTATTCAGGCTTGGGCCCAGTGAGTCGACGAGTTCGGCTTCAATCAGGATGTCGACCCTGCGGTCCGAGGTCTCTCCGGCGGGCTGAAGGCGTTTCACCTGCCATGTCGGCTTCAGGTCCTGGGTGGATAGCCATTCGGCACGGGTGTTTGGCCTGCCTGGTCCGGCCCAGCGTGTGACCGGAATGCCGGGCCCGGCCGTGAACACTACCAGTGCGAGTATTGGGTACAGACTACCGGTCCAGCCTGGTAACTGGGATGGTCCCTGAGGGTGTGCAGATGAGGTAGACGCCTGGAGGCAGCTGTTTGCCGTGGCGGTCCCGGCCGTCCCAGACCGCCTTGCTTCCTGGCAACGTCCTGACGAGTCTGCCAGCCGCGTCATGGATCCGGAATCCTGTGGCTGACCGGCGCAGAGCCTGGAGCTCGAGAGATGTCCGGAACGGGTTGGGTTGAGCACGCAGCTCAGGTTGCGCTTCGTGCCGGATCGGTGACGAGAGTCCAGTCGGCAGGCTGGTGATCATCCCGACGTCGTACCCGAAAGCGTCGGCAGCGTGGATCCAGATGATGAGCCAGATGTAGACGCGGGCTGTCAAGTCGAGCGAGTCCTTGATCAGCCAGAGCGAGTCCTTGTACCATTCGTACATCCGGACAAAGCTCGTTTCCTTGAACTGGAAGGTCGACTCCTGCATGCTCAGGGACTGTCTTGCCACGGTCAGGAGCTTGTAGCAGTCCCGGACCGTATCGCTTCCAGGCAATGCGACGTCTTCGATGCCGACAACGCGGGTGGTGTCACCCCAGACAGTGACGGTGTCGGTAAGGCTGTCGCCGTTGATATCGATGTAGTAGGTTCCTTCCAACCCTGTCCGCCACCAGCTGCCTGTGTCGAAGGGTACGAGGTAGGCGTTGGCCTGGAGCTCGATCCCGGCGAATTCGCTCTCGCGCAGGAGGAGCGTATCGCCGGACTCGTAGGCCGTGTCAAAGCTGACCGTGGCGCCGTTCTGGACCCTGACCCGGCGGAATACCCAGGCCGGGCTGCCCTGGATGATGGTCTCAGCCTGGACCGTGACCGTGTCGTCCCAGGCGTGGGCAACGACAGTGTCGTAGGGCAGCGGGAAGATGACATGGATGGACTCCTGACCGGCATGGGCGGACGTGTGGGTCACGCCGACCTCGTAGCCAAGGTACCGGCCCACCGGACCGGCCTCGGCTGCAGAGGCAACAAGAAGCAGGACGGCGCAGAGCTTCCTCACAAAGCTACCTATGACAGCCATATTTTACACATCAGCGGGGCGCAATCAAGTTGCAGCTGCCGGGCGGGTTGACACGGACGCAATGGGCACAACAATTAGACCGTGCCTGCGTCGAGAACCAAGGCGCGTGGCGGGCCAAGCCCAAGCCGCGGCGGGTCAGGCCGATACCGCAAGGAAGCAGAACGACTCCGGTCGAAAATCAACGAGCACAACTACCGGTATTACGTGCTGGCTCAGCCCGAAATCTCGGACTACGAGTACGACCAGCTGCTCAGGCGCCTCCAGCAGCTCGAGGAGCAGCATCCTGAGATCGTCACGCGTGACTCGCCCACCCAGCGCGTGGGAGGCGAGCCGCTCAGGGAGTTCGAATCGGTAGCCCACAAGGCTCCGATGCTGTCTCTGGACAACACCTACTCCTATGACGAGCTGCGAGAGTTCGATGCGCGCATCCGCAAGACGGTGCAGCAGCCTGTCTACCTGGCCGAACTGAAAATCGACGGCGTCGCCGTATCCCTCACCTACGAAGGCCATCGGCTGGTGCAGGGCGCGACCCGGGGCGACGGTGTCAGAGGCGACGACATTACCCTGAATATCAGGACAGTGAAGTCGATACCGCTGATTCTGCGCAAGAAACCAAAGGCATTCTCACGCTTCGAGGTGAGGGGCGAGGTCTATCTGCCCAGGGCCCGATTCGCAGCGATCAACCACGAGCGAGAGGAAGAGGGCCTTCCGGTCTTCGCCAATCCCAGAAACGCCGCGGCCGGGACCCTGAAGCTGCTTGACCCGGCAATGGTACAGAAGCGCGGGCTGGACTGCCTGATTCACACGGTTCCTCGAAGCCCTGACGCAAGGCTGGGGACGGACTGGGACATACTCCGGGTCCTGACAGAACTGGGGTTCAGGACCGTGCCCGAGACACGCAGGCTGGACGGGATCGACGCGGTGATCGACCACTGCGAGAAATGGGCGTCCAGACGCAGAGACCTCGGGTTTGACGTGGACGGGATGGTGGTCAAGCTGGACCGGTTTGCGGACCGTGATGAGCTCGGGATGACAGCGAAGAGCCCGCGCTGGGCAGTGGCGTACAAGTACCCGCCCGAGCAGGCCGAGACCGTGGTCAGACAGATCAAGGTGAACGTCGGAAGGACCGGGACCGCCACGCCGGTCGCGGAAATGGACCCGGTGTTCATCTCCGGCACCACGGTGACCCACGCAAGCCTGCACAACATCGACGAGATAGGGCGCAAGGACATACGGCGAGGTGACACCGTCCTCATCCACAAGGCCGGAGAGATAATCCCGCAGGTTCTCAAGGTGGTGAAGAAGAAGCGGAAGCGAGGCACCCGCCGTTTCAAGATGCCGTCCGAATGCCCGGTCTGCGGGGCAAGGCTGTTCAGGGAGGCGGACGAAGTGGCCTGGCGCTGCGTCAATGCCTCGTGCCCGGCAATGGTCAAAGGCCGGCTGCTGCACTTTGCCGGCCGCGGTGCGCTCGACATCGAGGGCCTGGGTGAGAAGCTGGTCGACCAGCTGGTCGACCAGGGGATTGTGACGAACCTGGCAGACCTGTACGCTCTGACCGCTGAACAGCTCTCGGCCCTTGACCGGATGGGGCAGAAGTCGGCCGAGAACCTTGTGGCAGCGCTCGAGGCGAGCAAGCAGCGTCCGTTTCACCGTCTGCTGTACGGGCTGGGCATCAGACACGTCGGGTCGCACGTGGCCCGGGTTCTGGTCCAGCGGTTCGGGTCGATGGACAAGATACGCAGCGCCGACCCGGACGAGGTTGCTGCGGTTCCTGGTATCGGCTCAGCGGTTGCCGAGTCGGTGCGGAATTTCTTCGCTGACCGCGAGAACGTCGAGCTGGTCGAGCGGTTGGCGGCTTCAGGGCTCCAGATGGAAGACAAGTCCGCCGGCGGGCCCAAGCCGCTGCTCGGCAAGAAGTTCGTGCTCACCGGCGCGCTCAAAGCCTGGACAAGAGAGCAGGCATCAGAGCTCATCCTGTCCCTGGGAGGGACGGTGTCTTCTTCAGTTTCCAAGAAGACCGACTACGTTGTGGCCGGTGAAGCGGCAGGGTCGAAGCTGGACAGGGCGAAGTCGCTCGGAGTCAAGGTCCTGAGCGAGGCCGAATTCCGGGCTTTGGTCGGACAGAGGGTTTGAGGGGAAGAGCCGAAGGCCTGGACACCCCGGTCCAGTTCCTGAAGGGAATAGGCCCGAAGCGGGCCCAGCAGTTCGCGAGGCTCGGGGTAGAGACCGTCGGGCAACTGCTGTTCCACGTTCCCCATCGATACGTCGACAGGACACGGACACTGCCGATCAGCCAACTGGTTCCTGGTGAAGAAGTCACGGTTTTCGGGCGGGTAGCAGCGGCCGGTGCGCGCCGGACCCGCAGGTTCAAGCAGCTGGTATCGTGTATGGTCCGTGACAACTCGGGCATGGTCGAAGCGGTCTGGTTCAACCGGCCCGACCTCAAGGACAGGTTCCGTGCGGGCCAGGAGGTAGTGCTGTCAGGCAAGGTCACCAAGTACCGGAACCTGCAATTCGTGAACCCGGACTTCGAAGTAGCGGGGCAGGACGGTTTCTCGGGAATGAACACCATCATTCCGGTGTATCCTCTTACCGAGGGCCTTTCAGGCTGGACGGTCCGGCGGGCGGTGAAGACCGCGATGGACGGATTCCTGAACCAGGTTCCCGAGACTCTGGTACCGGAAATGCTGGACCATTACGGCTTCGGAGACATCAGGCAGGCGCTCGCCGCCATCCACTTTCCCACCGATGTCGCGGCAGCCGAGAAGGCCCGGGAAAGACTGATATACGATGAGCTGTTCTACCTCCAGCTCGTGCTGGCGCTACGCAGGCGCCGGTACGCAGAAGCGCGCAAGGGTGCCAGCCTCAGGCGGACAGGGAAGCTGTCAGGCGTCCTGCTGTCGAAGCTCGGCTTCGAGTTCACCGCTGCTCAGAAGCGGGTCACCGATGAGATACTGGCCGACATGGAGAGCGAGAAGTGCATGAACCGGCTGCTGCAGGGAGATGTCGGCTCGGGCAAGACTGTGGTGGCGCTTCACGCGATGATGGTCGCGGTCGAGAACCGTACCCAGGCGGTGCTGATGGCTCCGACCGAGATCTTGGCGACCCAGCACTTCCAGGGCTGGCAGGCTACACTTGCGTCGAGCGGGGCGGAAGCCAGGCTCTTGACCGGCTCGACCAGGCAGGCGGACCGAAGGGAGATCCTGGAGGGACTGAGTCATGGCAAGGTCAACATCGTGTTCGGCACCCATGCCCTGATCGAGGAAGGTGTCGAGTTTGCCCGGCTTGGGCTGGTGGTCGTAGATGAACAGCACCGGTTCGGGGTGATGCAGCGGGCTGCGCTTCTGAACAAGGGCCTGAATCCTGACTTCCTGGTCATGACCGCGACCCCGATTCCGCGCACCCTGACGCTGACCCTGTACGGCGACCTGGATGTGTCGGTGCTGGACGAGAAGCCGCCAGGACGCAAGCCGGTGAAGACCCGAGTGGTGCCGGATGCGAGGCGGGCCAAAGTCTACGGCTTCATCGAAGAGCGGATTGCCGACGGCGAGCAGGTGTTCGTCGTCTGCCCGCTGATCGAGCAGAGCGAGAAGCTGGACGTGGCTTCGGCAATGGAGACCTTTGAGTCGGTACGGGCCGCTTTCCCCAGGCGCCGGGTCGGGCTGGTTCACGGCAGGATGCGGAGCGACGAACGAGGCCGGGTCATGGACGGTTTCAGGTCCGGAGAGCTCGACATCCTGGTATCGACGACGGTCATCGAGGTCGGGGTGGACATACCGAACGCCACCGTCATGCTGGTCGAGCACCCGGAGCGGTTCGGGCTTGCCCAGTTGCACCAGCTCAGGGGCAGGATCGGCCGCGGGCAAGACAGGTCCTACTGCGTCCTGATGTTGCCTCGGACAGGTCTGGGCGAGACCTTTGAGCGACTGAGGTTCTTCGAGCGCACGTCTGACGGATTCGCGCTCGCGGAGAAGGACCTGGAGCTGAGAGGCCCAGGTCAACTGCTCGGCACCAGGCAACACGGGCTGCCTGACCTCAGAATAGCGGACCCGGTGCGGGATCAGCAGTGGCTCGAGAACGCAAGACAGGACGCGTTCCGGATGGTCGAGCTTGACCCGGAGCTGAGCAGTCCGCAGAATGGGGTCGTGCGTCGCACGGTCAAGGCCAGATATGCGGGTCGAGAGGAGCTGTTGAGGGTCGGATGAGGGTACTGGCGTTGGTCCTGCTGTTTCTGCTGGTTGCCGGATGCCCCCGTCCGTTTACACCCGCGGTCGGCAGGCTGCGCGAAGTCACGGTCGTGTCCAACGAGTGGGGAGCAGTGGAGGAGGCGGTCCGCGAAGTTCTGCAGCGGCAGATCCGGACACCGCAGCCCGAGCCTGAGTTTCTCATCCGGACGATGACTCTTGACCAGTTCGAGGTTTTCTCAGGGTTCAGGACCCTGCTTATCATCGGCACCACCCAAGACACTATCATCCGGAAGATGCTGGGTACGAGGCTGGACTCGCTGCCCGGCGGAGAACAAGGCATGTTCCGGGTCCCGAACGTGTGGGCCGACCACCAGGAGGTCGTCATCCTGGTTGCCCGGGAACCGGTAGAGCTCGAACCCGCGGTCCGGGCCTATGCGGACCGGCTCAGGAACACGATTCGCGAGGCGGTGCTCAAGCATATCGCCAGGGCCGCCTACGGCCGCGGCCGGGTCAAGCGGGCCGAGGACTCGCTGCTCGACCAGTACGCCTTTTCGCTCGACATACCGAAGGAATGGTATCTGAAGCAGGAACACGCTGACTCGGGATTTGTGTACCTGTTCGGGCATCACCCGGACCGGGGCCTGTTTGTCTACTGGGAAGAGGAAGAGCGGGAGCTGCTGCCGGAATCGATCCCTCTGCTCAGGGACCGGCTGACTCGGGCCTACTACGACGGCGACATCATCGAGCCCGGGTATCTCGAGCTCGGTCCGATTCAGTTCCTGGGCCAGCCGGCAGTCAGGCTGCAGGGCGTGTGGCAGAACGAGGAGTCGGCCATCGGCGGCCCGTTCGTGACCTATGCCTTCAACTACATGGGCCGGTTCTTCATGGTCGACGGCCTGGTTTTCAACCCGGGCAGAAAGAAGCTGGACCAGCTGTTCCAGGTCGAGGCCATGGTCAGCACGTTCACGCCGCAGTAGCAGCGTACGGTAAGCTGCCGGTCAGGCAGGCTGGAGCGAGCGGTCGTACATCCGGTAGGTCTTGTACCAGCGGCCGCGCATCATGGTGATGGGGCGGATGATGGCCTCGTTGTCCTCGAGTATCCAGGACACCTCAGCCCGGTCATAACCCAGGTTCTGCGCTCCACGGCGGCTCTCGTAGTAGAGCAGGGCGTCGAGACCAAGGCCCTGGAACTTCCGCTTGACGCCGAGTGCCCAGACCCTGAGCTGAGTGATGCGCCTGCGCTGGGTCAGGAACCTGAGCCACCCGAAAGGGGCGAGGCTGCCGTTAAGGCGGTGGAGGATCTGGTTGTAGTCCGGGAGCCCGACCGCCATGGCTGCCGGTTCGCCGTTGTACTCGACAATAGGGCAGAGCACAGGCTCGGCCAGTGGTTTGAGCTGGGCGGCCAGGTCGTCGATCTCGTCGTCCGACATCGGGGCGAAATCCCAGTTGTCGGCCCAGGCGTCATTGTAGATGTCCTTGATCACTTCGAGCTCGGATTTCAGTTTCCTCAGGTCGACCGGGCGCACGCGGATGCCTTTCCTGCGCTTGAGTTTCTCAATGACCCGGGCCAGCTTTTCGGGCAGGGGCTGGTTGACCGGAGCGATGTAGGCATGGAGGTCCTTGGCCTTGTTGAACCCGGCGGCCTCGACCATGTCGACGTAGTACTCCGGGTTGAAGGCCATCTTGATGAACGGCGGCGAGTTGAACCCTTCGACGAGCAGCCCGGCTTCGTCGTTGACCGACGGGTTGGCAGGACCGAGCATCCGGCTCATGCCCCTGGCGCGGCACCATTGGGCAGCCGCCTCGAACAGCGCTCCGGCTGCACGGTCGTCATCAAGGCATTCGAAGAAACCGAAGAAGCCGGTGGTCGATTTGCGATAACGGTTGTAGTTGGAGTCGACGATGGCAGCGATGCGACCGACGTCCCTGCCGTCCCTGACAGCGATGTACAGCTCGCGTTCGGCCCGGTTCCAGAACGGGTTCTTGCCCGGAGTCAGGGTCTTGCGGACCGAGGACTTGAGCGGCGCGACCCAGTTGGGAAAGTCGCGGTAGACGGTGAAAGCGACATCGACGAAGCGGTCGAGTTCGCTGCGGCTGCGGACCGGTACAATCTGCAAGCCGAGCTACTCCAGCAGGCCGAACTCCTTGCCGACTTTCTCGAACAGCTCCAGGGCGCGGTCGGTGTCTTCCTCGGTGTGGGTGGCCATGTAGCTGGTCCGGATCAGGGAACGGTTGGGCGGGACCGCGGGCGGAAGCACCGGGTTGGCGAAGATGCCGCCGTCGTAGAGCGCACGCCAGAAGTTCAGGGTCTTCATGTCCTCGCCGATGTGGAGCGGGATGATCGGGGTTTCGGTGTTGCCGATCTCGTAGCCCATGCTCTTGAGCCCGTCGATCATCTTCCTGGCCGTCCTCCAGAGCCGTTCCCTCCTGTCGGGCTCGTTGCGGATGATGTCGAGCGCGGCGAGCGCGGTGGCAGCAGCCGGCGGCGGGATTGCGGCCGAGAATATCATCGAGCGGGCGTTGTGGCGGATGAAGGTGATGACCTTCTTCTCGCCGACGACGTAGCCGCCGATGCTGGCGAACGACTTGGAGAATGTGCCCATGATCATGTCGACATCCTTCTCGACTCCGAAGTGCGCGGCGGTGCCGCGGCCGTCGGGCCCGAGCACGCCGACTGCGTGGGCGTCGTCGACCAGGAACCGGCAGTGGTGTTTCTTGGCGACCGGCACCAGCTTGTCGAGCGGGGACACGTCGCCCTCCATCGAGAACACGCCGTCGACCACGACCAGCTTGCCCGAGTCCTCGGGCTGCCGTTCGACCACGCGCTCGAAAGAATGCGGGTCGTTGTGCAGGAACCGCTTGACCGCGCCGTACGACATCTTGCACCCGTCCATTATCGACGCGTGGTCGAGCTTGTCGGTAATGGCGATGTCGTGCTTGCGGACCAGGGCCGACATGATGCCGAGGTTGGTCTGGTACCCGGTCGAGAAGACCAGGCAGGACTCCTTGCCGTAGAACTCGGCCAGTTCGTGTTCGAGCCGGACGTGCAGGTCGAGGGTCCCGTTCAGGAAACGCGAACCCGTGCACCCGGTACCATACCGCCTGATGGAATCGACCGCGGCTTCCTTGAGCTTGGGATGGGTCGTGAGCCCGAGGTAGTTGTTCGAGCCGAGCATGATGAGCTCGCGGCCGTCGATGGTCACCCTGCGGTCGGGTTCGGAGTTCAGCGGGATGAAATACGGGTAGTACCCGGCTTTCTCGGCGGTGTCGACGATCGGCCAGTACTGGAGACATTTGCTGAACAAATCCATGACTGGGCATTGTAGGTTCGCGGTCCAAACCAGTCAAGGCGCGCGACCGAGCTTCTTGATTGAAGTCAGAGGCGCGGATATATTGGGGCCGATGTTGGCTTTGCTGCTGGCTGCGTCAGTCGCGTCGTCCGCATCTGGGGAATTTGTCAACGTCCGGATCCTGGCAACGTCTGACCTGCATTCGCGGGTCAGGCCGTCGCCTGACTTCGAGGCGCCCGGTATTCCGAGGCGGCTGCTCGGCGGCTGGGAAGAACTCGCGGCACAGGTGACGAAACTGAGGACCCCTTACACCCTGCTGCTCGACTGCGGAGATTTCGCCTACGGCTCGCCTGAAGGAGATTCGTCCCACGGCCGGCTGGCGGTCGAGTTCATGAACGCGCTCGGCTACGACGCGGCTGTGGTAGGGGCGCGGGACTTCACCGGCGGTGCGGCGAACCTCGAGTTCCTGGTCCAGGCGGCCGAGTTCCCGGTGGTGGCTGCGCCGATGCTGGACGTTGTGCTCAGGCGGCAGACGTCCTTGTTCCGGCCCTATGTTGTCAGGAAGATCGACGACATCGACATCGCCCTGATCGGTGTGACCGACCCTGACATACCGGTCCTGAACACGCTCGACAACACGCTCGGCCTGCCGGTCGACCCGCCTGAATTCCAGGTCGCGAGCTGCTTGTCGGTGCTCAGGCCCGAGAGCCTGGACTTGGTAGTCGCTTTCGGTCACATCAGCGCAGAAGACGGAGCCCAGTTGCTCGACAAGTTCGAGGAGCTGGACCTGGTGCTGTGTCCGGCAAAGCCTCTGCACGGGCCGACCGCGGTCGAGCACGACCGTCTGGTCCAGGTCGGTCCGTATGGTCAGCGAGTGGCACAGGTGGACCTGCTGATTCACCTGGGCCGCCATCAGGTCGACGCTGTTGAGCACAGGCAGCTCAATGTGCTGCCCGGACAGGAGGCGGATACGGCTCCAGGTACTGTGGCCGAGCTGGCGGGGAGGGCGGTGCTCAAGGACACGGATACTGCGGTCGCGGACGTGCCGGTCGAGTTCCCGGGAGACGAGCAAGGCCTGGTCATGCTCGGGTCAGTTGTGGCCGAAGCTGTCCGGGCCCAGACCGGGGCCATGATAGCGGTCCTGCCTTTGCAGAGCCTTGAACCCGGGCTCGCAGAAGGTCGGGTCACGACCAGGGAGCTGTTCAACGCAGTGCCCTATGAGGAGCGGCTGAGGCTGTGCCAGCTTGACGACACGCTGCTGCAGATGCTGGTCTCGGCCTCTGAGGACGATGCGCTGGCCCCGGCCCTGGCAGGGGCAGACTACTTTGTCGTGGCCGATACCACCCGTTGGCCGATAGTCAGCCAGGTCGCCCGGGTCCGGGTCGCGGGTCTGACTTCGCCCTATCGCGTGGTTACCACTGCTAACCTGCTGGAGAAGGCCGGGCTGAAAGGCCAGGGTACTCTGCTGCCCCGTTCTTTGACCGACATCTGGCTGAGCTGGGCCCTGGCCCAGGGCGTTGTCGAGCCGACCGCGCCTGCCCGACTGTACCCTGCTGCGCCGGGTCTGGTCGAGCTGCCCGAGAGCCATGAGGGTCCTATCAACATCAACACCGCCACGGCGGAGCTGCTTGAGCGGCTGCCCGGGGTCGGGCCGAAGACCGCGCAGCGCATCGTCGAGTATCGCGAAGCGCAAGGCCGGTTCTCGTCGGTGGACGAACTGATGAACGTCAAAGGAATCGGTCCGAAGAAACTCGAGCAGATCAGGCCGCTGGCGACCGTACGCTGAGGGCCGTCGGTCAACTCAAAGGGCTCTTGCTGGACGACCCCACGTTGTCATTCCGTTCGCTTCGCTCCGCGTCTCTCTGAGCTTCTGGCGAAGAGTCTCTGGGCACGTGGCAGTCCTTGCGTACGGCGAGGTCCTTCCTCTTCGTCCAGGACGACAGACCGCCGAGCGCCGGGAGTCTCTCAAAGTCGCTTCACGGGACGCAGCAGAGGTTGCACTGCGACGATGGGCCGGCACTACGGCAGAGCGACCACGTTCAGGATGACCTCAGGTGGCGGCCCTTCGGTCTCGTGGGCACAGGCCAGGAGCAGAGTCCCTGCCCTACCAGAACTTGAGGCCA
>CP070680.1:1401085-1407956 GCA_020352555.1 Caldifarciminota bacterium
CAATGCCGGTGCTGGACTTGAGCTGATGCCCGGCCTGCAGCTGGACTTCCTGTTCGACGTCGCCAACCTGGCCGACCTCACGGCCTGGCGCATCGGAGCCTCCTACTGGTTCTGACCACATGTCCTCTCCTCCGTCCTCCCCTTCCTCATCCCGTGACAAGGCTGCTGACCCTGGTAGTCCTCATGGTTTGCTCGTGCCCGGCCTGCGCCTGGTAGCGGCGACCGCGGTCTCGCCGTAGCACAACCAGGAATGACGGAAGCGGGACGGGACTGCGTTTCAGAACAGGGCCCTGCTATTGTCCTCCGCCCGTCCGACCGGTGTTCGCGTTGTCGTGACGGTACTTGGGCCAGGGTGTGTTCGCTAGCGGGGTGGTCCCGTGGACGGCATAGAGTCTGCCGGCATCACTCCCGACATACACGGCCCCATCAGCCCCGATAGCCGGGGACGAGCGGACGTCACCACGGGCGACGAATACCCACCTCAACGTGCCATCCGGGTACAGGGCATACAGCAGCCCGCGGCCGTTCCCGGCATAGACCGTCCCGTCTGCCCCGATGGCAGGAGATGAGGTGAACCAGAAGTCAACGTGGTACCCCCACCTCCTCGTCCCCTCTGGGTTGATGGCATGGAACCGGTAGTCGTCAGCACTAACGTAGACCACACCATCGAGTCCTACCGCCGGTGAGGACCAGACGCCGTACCGTGCGCCGTAACACCATTCTATCGAACCGTCGGGGTTGAGGGCGTGGAGGCCGTGTTCACAGGAGCCGACGTAGATTGTCCCATCCTGGCCGATTGCCGGTGATGAGTTCAATATGCTGGAGCCGACCCGAACCTCCCACTTCTTCGTGCCGTCAGGCTTGACCGCATACAGGCTGCTGTCCCTGGAACCGACATAGATCGTCCCATCGGTTCCGACGGCCGGAGACGACAAGACCTCACCTCTGGTGACGAACTCCCACCTCAGCGCCCCGTCCTGGTAGATGGCGTACAGACTGCCGTCCCTGGAACCGACGTAGATTGTGCCGTCCGTTCCGACGGCCGGTGAGGAAATGACATCCCATCTTGTGGCTAACGTCCACTTCAACGTGCCGCCCGGGTCGATAGCACAGACTTTGTTGTCGTCTGAACCGACATACACCGTCCCGTCAGTTCCAACCGCCGGGGATGACTTGACTGGCCCTCCGGTGAGGAACTCCCACTTCAGCATTCCATCCGGGCTCACGGCATAGAGCTTGTGGTCGTAGCTCCCGACGTAGATCGTACCGTCTGCCCCGATCGCCGGTGATGACGCAATGCCGGCCTCGGCTACGAATTCCCACTTGAGAGTCCCCGGCGCGCCGCCCGTGGAGTCCCACACGGTCACGACTCGCTCTCCTGACCAGTCGGATGCCGCCCCGTGTTGGTCGCGCGCCTGGGACCTCACCAGGAAGCTCCCAGTGCTTGACCATGAGTGCTTTGCGCTGCCTTGTCCTCCGCTGGACACAAGTTCGGTCCAGTCCGTGGTATCGGAGTCGCCCCAACTGAACCTGAACTGCAGCCGGTCTCCGTTCGGATCGGCCGTCGAGGTGATGAAGATGTACTCTTTGCCGACGATGCAGTCTCCCTGCCCGGAAGGTACGGCGGGCACGTCGGGAGGCGGGTTTGCGGTCACAATGGCCACCTCAAGCTCACCGGACCAATCCGAGCAGCCCGCGTGCTCATCCTGCGCCTGCGCCGTGACGAAGTAGGTTCCCAGTGAATCCCAGCTATGCATCTCCGCGAACGAACTCCAGTTGGCAGCCAGGTTTGACCATGCGGACGTATCACCGTCACCCCATGAGAACCTGACTGCAACTCCATCCCCGTCAGGGTCGTGGCCGACGGTTGTGATATGATAGCCGCTGTCAGGATATCCGGAGGCAGGACCGATGGGTACCGACGGCCCGTCCGGTGGGTGGTTGCGGGGACACCCGACGACCAAGAGCAGCACAGCGACCAGCGGACGCAAGAACATGCCTTTCATCGCGCGTCTTCCTGTCGCCAGTGTAGGCACGGCCCGGCAGGGTGTCAAACATCCGTTCCACATCCCAGTCTCGCCGAGCCCGTTTGGCATATGCCATACTCCGCTGAGCTCGGAAAGGCCAGCCAAGCCCCATCAAGCCAGGCTCTGGACCGGGGTGAGGAATCTTACCACGCCAGAGCCCCGTGTATGGCCCCGGGAACGCTGGCCGGGCTACCCGGCGTGTGCGGTTCTCCACAGAGTGTCATGCGAGGCACTCCGGGTATTCCGCTTGACACCGGCCCGCAGATTGCCCAGACTGCTTCTGTGACGAGGCCGCTGAGCCTGCAAGCAGGAGGCCCAAGATGAGACTACGCACCCCGAGTGCACTCCTGGTCTGCTGCGCGGCAGTAATCGCCATGATGAACTGCCCGACCCGAGCCCCATCAATGCCGGCCGTCCCGTTTGCCGGACTGGTCCGCGATTCACTCGCTTTCTTCACTACCGCGACCGACCCAAAGGGGGGAGACATCATGTTTGTGTTTGACTGGGGCGACGGCTCAATGAGCACCAGCCGGTTCGTGCAGAGTGGTGACACCGGCTACGCCTGCCATTCTTTTGAAGGGACAGGGGTGTTCTCCATTCGGGCCAAGGCAGTCAACCGCGACGGAGGGGAATCCGACTGGTCCGAAGCCGTCGAATACACAGCGACGCAGCCACCGGTCCTTCCAGACACCATCCTGGGCCCAGGCTGGTACGGGGTCAACCGCTGGGCGCGGTACCGGGTGGTGGTCACAGACCCGGATGGAGACAGCGTCGCGGCAAAGTTCATATGGCGCAACGGCCACGAGTCCGCCTGGTCCGGACTGGTGGCGAGCGGTGACACGATCACGGACTCAGTGAAGTACCTGATACCCGGCGTCTGGACCATACAGATACTGCTCCGCGACAAGGGCAACACCATCGCGCGTTCGGCCGTGCGCAAGCAGGTCACGACAACGCAGGTGGCCGTGCTGTGGTGGGACGAAGAGATGGAGACCGACTATGAGGCGTCACCGGCCCTGCGCGTGCGCGACGGCGAGTTGCTCATCTATACCGTCAGCTGTGAGGATTCGGTTGAATGCCACCGTGCGGACGGTTCGCTGGTCTGGCAGGTCGCTCCTGACCCGAGCGGTCCGTTCTACTACGCGCCGTCGCTCAGCCCCGACGGTTCCAGGCTCTACGTCTCGGAGGTGTGGGAAGATGCACTGTACTGCTTCGACGCCGATGACGGAGCCCTGATCTGGACACTACACGACAGCCTGTGTCTATCCGGCACCCCAGCCATAGGCCCCGATGGCGAGATCTACATCGTCCATTGCGCGCCCTATACCGAGCTCATCAAGGTCATCGACGAAGGCGGCTCGCCGCGAATCGAGTGGCGGCTCGACATGGCCGTCTGGATCTCAGACGGTGTGACCCTGGACAGGAACGGTGTCGTCTACCTGCTCACCCAGGAGTTTCCCCACGACTATACATACCTTGTCGCGGTCTCATCGGACGGGATGATTCTCTGGCAGGACTCGACACACCTGGCTTACAGCGAGCACCTCTACCCACCAGTGATCGACGCGTCCGGACGTATCCTGGCCGCCGACGAAGATGGTGGGCTGTACTGCTTCAACCCGGACGGCAGCTTCGCTTGGTCCAACACCGAAGTCTACGTGTACCCCGGCGGCATCACCGTCGGGCCGGACAACCGTATCTACGCGGTCGGGACTGAAGGCGACATCTACTGCATCGAACCTGACGGCGAAGTCGCGTGGGCAACAGTACCGGGCGGGATAGATGTCATGGGCAATGCGCCCTGTATCGCCTCCAACAACACTCTCATCGCATATGACCCCGACTTCGACGAGATCGTCTGCCTTGACCTAGAAGGCGAAGTGCTGTGGCAACTCTCACTCCTTGACTCCATCGAAGGTGTCTCGCGCGCCCGCGCGCGCAGCGATGAGGGCGATGAATACAGCTCCCCTATCATCGGCCCGGACGGCAACCTGTACCTCACCAGCTACGGTGGTCTGGGGCTGTACTGTGTGTCCTTCGGCGACGCGACGCTCGCCGACGCGCCCTGGCCGACCTATGCCCACGACGCCGCGCGCTCTGGCTGGGCAGGACGGCAGGAATAGAGACTCGCCACACCGACAGGCTGGTTGGCATTTCGCCCCGCGCTCTGCCGTCCGGTGTGTAGGTTCCTTGCCTGACGGGCACTGCCGAATCACAAGGCGCCTTGACCTTCACGCACGCCAGACTGTCTAAGTACATAGAAGGCCGATAGCGAACCTCCCTCCGCTGACCGAAGCCCGCCTTCTGCCGCTGCTTGACACCAGCCCAGCATGTGCCCTATCCTGTGCTCATGACAAGGCTGCTGACCTTGGTCATCCTCGCGGCTTGCTCATGCCCGGCACCGGACAAACCTGAGAGAAACTCTGAACTGGAAACGGTCGAGAGTCGCCTGCAGTTCGAATATCCGTGCTACGTCAGACCGAGTTTGTACCACCCTGACCTTCCGATACTTCGCTCAGGCTTCGCCGCTGCAGCCTATCCTGAAGTGATGTATGGAGACCTGACCGTCGTGAGGCTGATGGCCGTCTACCAGCGAGGGAACGAAGGCGACAGCCTCAAGATGACCAAGGTGACAATCCGTTCCAGAGACGACACACTGGTCTTTGACCACAGGAGGTGGCGGCAGGAACGCCAGCTTCGCACGACACCGGACGGACGGACAATCGAGGTGTTCGACTTCCCGTCGCATGGACCAGAGCTGGAGGCGATACTCGTTCCACCCCCAACCACTGTCATCCTCTCTGGCGCAGGCGGCACGCGTGAGTACGAAATGACGAGAGAGGAACGCCAGGCCTGGCGCGACATACTCTACTACCGGGCGAACAGAGGCTGGGAAACCAGACGACTGCCATGACAAGGCTACTTCCGGCTCTCTTGGCGGCGGCTTTTGTACTGCCCCGTGGGTGTGGGCCAAAGGAAACCCCATGGCCTTCGATCGAGCTCGATGCAGGACCCTACACCACTACCGAAATGGCGAGGGCCAACAACGAGTTCGGTATCAACCTGTTCAAACAGCTCTACGACACAACAGCCCGGAGTAACACCCTCATCTCGCCCACCAGCATCGCGGCAGCCCTGACAATGCTCTGGAACGGCGCTCGCGGGACAACACGTGACTCACTTGCAGAGGTCCTCCGAATCACGGGATTCGACACTGCTCGCGTGAACCCGCTGGCTGCGGCACTGCTCGCCGACATCCTGTCCGAGACCGACCGTGTGCAGCTCGAAGTCGCCAACTCAGCCTGGCTGAATGAGGGCTACCAGTTCTACCCCGAGTATCGGCAGGTTCTAGCCGACTACTTCAACGCCGAGTTCTTTCAGCGGGACTTGAACAGCCCGGACGCGACCGTCGCAATCAACCGCTGGGTCGCAAAGAAGACCCACGGAATGATCAGGAAGCTCATCGACGGGATTCCGTCCGGAGTTGTGCTCTACCTGCTCAATGCCGTCTACTTCGACGCAAGGTGGACAGACAGCTTTGACCCGAAGCGGACCGGTCCCGGGCGTTTCAAGCTGGAGGATGGGTCTGAAGTCGAGCACCCGTTCATGTCCCGCAGCGGAGAGTACCAGACAATCGCCCTGGAACGCTTCAAGGCTGTGCGCATTCCGTACGGTACGGGCAGGTTCGCGATGTACATCTTCCTTCCAGGCGTGCCCGTGGAGTACATCGGGCACTTGAGAAGAGAGATGCGGTCAAGAGGTGTACCCAAGGCCGCTTTGGAGGACAGCCTTCCGAAGGACACCTTGCTTCCCAAGCCTCAGCTTGCGCAGTTCGTCGCCGGACTCTCTGCAGACAGCCTGCAATCCTGGGCTACGCAGATATCGGAATCCATTTCGGGATCCTCGATTGGTGTCAGAATCCCGACGTTCAGAATCGAGTGTTCCTACTCGCTCCAGCACGCACTGGAACTTCTGGGCCTCGGAATCATATTCAAACCTGGTGCAGCAGATCTGAGTGGGATTGCGTCTGGAGCGCAGCTCTGGGTGGATACCGTCTTACACAAGTCCGTGATCGATGTGGACGAATATGGCACCAAGGCGGCTGCGGCTACACTGATACATGCGAGGGGTATCACACTGATGTCTTTCAATGCCGACCGTCCCTTCCTCTACATGATTCGCGACGACCACACCGGAGCCATCCTGTTCATTGGAACGCTCGTCGACCCGCGGGGCACCTAGGATCAGTGACTAGACTCCCGCCACCTCTCCTCCTCCCCTGCCTGCTGGTCACTCTCGTCGTCTGCGGGGGCCCAGCATCGACCGAGCCAGACTGGCCCACGATGGAGTTCAAGACTGACTTGCCCACAATTACCGCAATGGCCAGGGCCAACAACGAGTTCGGCCTCGACTTGTTCAAGGAGCTCTACGACACAACCGTACAGAGGAACGTATTGGTCTCACCCACCAGCATCGCGGCCGCCCTGACTATGCTCTGGAACGGAGCTCGCGGGACAACACGCGACTCCCTTGCAGAGGTCCTGCGAATCGCAGGATTCGATACTGCCCACGTGAACCCCGCAGCCGCAGCTCTGCTGGCCAACATTCTTTCCGAGACCGACCGCGTGCAACTCGAAGTCGCGACCGCCGCCTGCCTAGACGAAGGATACAGAGTCTACCCCGAATACAGCCAGACCCTCATCGACTACTTCAATGCCGAGCTTCTCCAGCACGACCTGCAGAGCCCGAAAGGAGTTGCGGCCATCAACCGCTGGGTCGCGAAGAAGACCCACGGCATGATCAAGAAGCTGGTGAGCAGGTTATCACCGTCGGTGAGGCTGTGC
>CP070680.1:1408056-1431750 GCA_020352555.1 Caldifarciminota bacterium
AGCCGCTGTCGCTCCCAAGGTCCAGGATGTCGTAGAAGCCTCCATCACCTTCGACATAGTACTTCCTGGACCAAGCAGTATCCCCGTCCAGCGTGAACTTGACCAGCGTCGGCCTCCACGGACCGGTCTCTGTGCGCGACCAGCCTGCCACGGCCAAGCATCCGTCAGCAGTAGGCGTGACCGCCAGCGCTTCCTCCGGCTCATCCTCTCCCCACGTCCTGGTCCAGACCGTATCGCCCTCCGGGGACAGCCGCACGACGTAGAAATCACCGCCTCCTGCGCCGAATGTATGGGTGGAACCGACTGTGATGAAGTCGCCCGACGGCAGCTGGATAATGTCGTTGGCATGGTCGTTGTTGTGGCCGCTGATTGTGTTCGCCCAGAGTGAATCCCCGAATTCGTCAACACGGGCTGTCCAGAAGTTGCGGGGAGAAACAGGTCTGGTCCAGCCGGCCAGTACAAAGCCCCCGTCGTCGCAAAGGCGTATGCGATTGACCTGCTGGTGCCCGGGCCCGCCGAACGTGCTCTGCCAGATTGTGTCACCTCTGGGCGACAGCTTGACCAGATAGGCATCGCCGTCACTGATGCCGAAAGAGGACGTGTGCCCGGCGACAACAAAGCCCTCGTCTGCCGCCTCGGCCACACTGTACCCGAAATCATTGCCCGTGCCCCCGAGCTTCTTGAGCCAGAGCGTGTCGGGCAGTTGCGCCAGAGCGGCCGTCGCGAAGGCCAGGACGCAGAACCAAAGAACGGTTGGCCTCATGGTTCCTCCTGTCCGGCTCATCCGGTACCACCCTCTCGAATCGTGTGAGGCAAGCCCTGGACGGGACGATGTAGGGCCGCCCTGCGCGCAGACCATATACCTACGGCCATTCCTCCCGCTGGTACTCGGGTTGTGTTCTTGTGGATCGTCGGTCCAGTCGCGGGAATTGCGGTTATGTATTTCACAGGCCTTTCGGCTCGTTCTCCTTTGCTCGACAGCCTCTTGTTCGACCGGCTGGTTGCACTGGCCTGTGATGGCCCTTCTCTTTGACGCCCCACAAGCCCGTACCTCCGAGCTTGCCCGTCCCGCACCGGGCGTTCTTCTAACTTGCTGTAAGGATGCTCTCGCGCAGGTCCCTGCCCGCACTAGGCAACCTTGCCTACGGCCGCACGACTAACGTGCCTCCTCAGGTGCTATCTTGGCCCTCGACCATGGCCTTGTCAAGCGGAATCTTGACCTCTGAGTGGTCAATCTAAATCTTGACTCTGACATTGTCAACAGACATGCCACAACTAACTGTGTCAGGGCGATTGCTGCGGAGGAAAACGGACGCACAGCTGATGGCGCTTGGCAGTCTGTGCCGCATTGTGCTGGCTCAGTTCAAGGCGAATTCGACCTGCCCGGCCGCGTCAAGCACAAAGGCTTCGCGCCATGTCGCACCTACCTTGACCGAGACTTCGAGTCCGCGAGGGTCAGATGCAGCGCCATCCGGTGGTCGGGTAGTGACCAGCGAGCCATGAGCCGTCCGCCGGCACCTGCTCCGAAGTCGCAGAGCGAGTGGCAGTGTGACAGGCGAAGCGACCGGCTCTTGTGAAATATGGGGACATGATACTACTATTGACAGGTCGTTCTGGCCGGGCTATCCTCCGGCATGGCAAGAATCGCAAGAGCAGTGGCGCCGGGTGTTCCCCATCACATCACCCAGCGCGGCAACCGGCGGCAGCCGGTGTTCTTCCGGGACGCAGACTACGAGCTGTACCTGGAGCTGATGGCGGACTGGTGCGGCAGGCTGAACGTGGAGGTCTGGGCCTACTGCCTGATGGAGGACCACGTGCACCTGATAGCGGTGCCGAGCACGCGGCGGGGACTGGCATGGGCGGTGGGCGAGGCGCACCGGCGGTACACCCGGGAGGTGAACCGGCGTGAAGGCTGGACCGGGTATCTGTGGCAGGGCCGGTTCCTGTCCTGCCCGATGGATGAGCGGCACCTGCTGATGGCTGCGCGGTATGTGGAGCAGAGCCCGGTGCGAGCCCGGACGGTAAGGAAGCCGTGGAAGTACCGCTGGTCCAGTGCGCGGGCGCACATTGCAGGGAAGGACGACGCGCTGGTGCGGGTGAAGCCGCTCCTGGAGCTGGAGCCGGACTGGGAGGGGTTCATATCAGAGCGGCTGGGAGCGTTTGAGACCGAACTGGTCGAGCGGCACGGACGGACCGGGCGTCCGCTTGGCGACGCCGATTTCGTTGAGCTCCTGGAGCGGCGGCTGCACCGGCGGCTTAAGCCGAGGCCGGTCGGCCGGCCGCGGAAGAGGAGAAACTAGTACTGTTTCCCCGACTCTGAGAAGTGGAAGGGCCTGCACTGTCCGGCACTGTGCGTTGGGGACCTGTGTCCGGGCAGAGGCGGCGCTGGAGCAGTGCGTGCACGACGATGTCGGCAAGAAGCGGTGACGAGACGGTCGCCGGGGCCGTGTGTTCATGTCTTTGTCAGGCGGTGCGTGAGCCGAGTCAGGATGGGCTGCACGAAGTCATCTGCAGGAGCGTGGTGGTGAAGGGGAGAGCCTGACCAGGATGGAGAACATGCGTCGGGTCCTGGATTGGCACTTTGAACGGTATCCCCTGATGCGGGCGCAGGACGTGTACAAGCTGGTGCACCAGGGTGTGTTCGGACCCGGACATATCATCAAGAGCGAGGAGAAGGCAAGGCAGGTCCTGGAGCAGGAGTTCAGTGAGGTACGCAGCAGGTGCTGCATGCAGGCGGTCGAGAGCGTCGAGCCGTTGTCTCCTTCCGGCGACCTGATACGGGTCAATCTCGAGACTCTGCGCGAGGTCGATACGGCGGTCGAACTGGTGCTCAAGGTTCTGGTCGAGTCCGCAGCAGCGGTTCGAGCCGACCCCGGCACAATGTCCAAGCGGCTCCAGCAGGCGTTGGAATGGTGCGGGGACCATCTGCCAGGACAGGCCGATGACCTGAGGCAGTTGGCAGACACTGCCGAAGCAGACGGGTTTCCGGCGCTGCATCATTCTGAGGTCTACCTGACCGCATACCGGCCTGCGTACCGGGTGGTCAGGAAGGAGTTGTGGGCGGAGGTGGACCCGGGAGGAACAGCTACCGGCGAGTGCGGGCTACCCCGATTCTCAGGCACCAGCGACTGACCGGACAGCCATCACACAGAGGGTTCTGAGGCCGGCACACGGTCTGGCCATGGGCAACGAGCAGGGCGTTCCATTCAATCCAGTAGGGTTCGGGCAGGACCTTTCTGAGCCGCTCTTCGGTCTTTTCGGGTGTCCGGGTCCGCACCAAACCAAGCCGGTTGGAGATGCGGAACACGTGGGTGTCGACCGCGACCGCCGGGATTCCGAACCCCCTGGAGAGCACGATGTTGGCGACCTTGCGGCCGACACCGGGCAGACAGACCAGTTCATCGAGTGTGCTCGGCACCTGCCCGTCCCAGCGTTCGAGCAGGGTTCGGGCCAGGCTCGGGAGCAGCGCAGCCTTGGTGTGGTAGAACCCGACCGGGTAGATGAGTTTCTCGATTGCACGCGGTGCGAGCCGGGCGAGTGCTGCGGGTTCGGATGCACGTTCGAACAGCCGCGCTGATGCGGCTGCGGTCACCGGGTCCTGGGTCCGGGTGGAAAGTACGGTTGAGATGAGCACGCGGAAAGGGCTGGGGCCAGGCATGCCTTTGACCGGGGCGTCACCTGACCGGTACGCGCGGCGCAGTGCGCGGACGATATCGGGGATGTGCTTCCTGGGGCTCAACCAGGGCTAGACGCCGAACACCGCAAGCACCCCGGTGAAGGCCATGGTCAGGACTATGGCCAGGGAGACGGCCACGAACCAGCCGTGGTAGCGCATGACCCCGGGCAGCTCGCCGGGTCGGCGCGAGCGGGTGAAGGTGATGGCGGCAGCGAGCAGTGCGGTTGCGGTCGCTGCGATGGCAAGCGGGACGTGTAGCGAGAGCTTCACGTCGACACCCCTTCCACGCAATGCGGTGGCGAACAGGAAGCCCATGACTAGATTGGCGACGCAGAGCAGGAAGTAGACGATGCTGCGCGTACGCTGCCGGCGGAGGGGGAAGTCCCAGTACTCGGTGCGGGACATGCTTGTCTGCGCGATCATTATTCCGAAGACAAGGGTCGCAATCGCGAGCAAGGGATGGATGAAACCGTACCAGGGCATCGCTACCTCAAATCGAACGCGGCTACTCCGGACTCGTCCAGTTCCGGTATGTAGGTAATCACCTCATGGAGGGAGAGGAACCCCTCGTTGCTTCGGCCCAACTCCAGCCATTCACCGGCTTCCCTTCTGAACAATATTGCCGGCCGAAGATCAGGGTCGACGGCCTCAATCGGGAATCTCACCAGTGCATAGTCCTTCCACGCAAGGTACTCGTCCGCACCGGGATAGGCGTCACGGACTCCTTTGAGCGGGTCCCTGGGTCCGCAGCCGGAGCTTGCCGCAAGAAGCAGGAGCAGCATTGTCGAGATGAAGAGGGGGCGCATCAGTCGACTAGGAAACCTACCCGACATTGGGACATCAGGTCGAGATTCGCGGCTGATGAGTGCATCCGGCCAGCGTCATGGTCGGAGATGACCGGGTCGCATGAGTTTGAGCCGGCAACGGTGAGAGCGCGGACCACGAGAGGGTTTGACCCGATTCGGTCGGTCAGTACGGCGTCGGACTGGGAAGTGTAGTAGCCGACCATGCCCGAGCCGGCGAGCCTTTCCTCGTCAGCGAAGGACGGACCATAGACCTCCTCGTCTTGTTCGGTGACAACCGCCGGGAACAACGCGGGCGCAAGCCCGAGACCCTGGGCATCGACCAGTATCCCGGTCCATTCTGCGGTGCTTTCGTCCTCAAGCGGAGCCAGCTCCAGACCTTCCGGGGGATCACGGTCCTCGGGCCAGGCCTGTCCGCAGCACGGACAGGCCAGTTTGCCCAGGAGCCGCCGTTTGCCCGGGGCGGGCAGGATCTGCTCGATGATGTCGCCAACGAGCGGAAACACATAGTCAGTGGAAATGGTGCCATCGGACAGGAAGCGGGTGTCGCCGCGGCGGTTGTCCAGGCGCATGCGTTCGAGCCGCTGTCGCTGCTTCGGGTTGGCAAGGAGGAAGTCGGCGACCGTGCGGGTGCGGTCGTATGACGCCTGTTTCAGCACTTCGAGCGCCTTTGTGTCCAGGCTGGGGGGTGTCTTCTGCTTGGGCTGGTCAGGGCGCAGCAGGTTGGTAACCACAATCTCCTGGCGGCCGAAATCCAGAGTGTCTGCCCAGACAAGGGCGGACAGCAATGTGAGGACGATGACTGTATTCTTCGCCATTGCAGAGCGGCCAACGGGATTCGAACCCGTGTCACCGGCTTGGGAAGCCGGGGCTCTACCCCTGAGCTATGGCCGCGGACCGAGCACAAACCAGAGGTCAGTGCTGCCGGCTTGCCAGGCAACCAGACCAAGGCTTGGGAAGCCGGGCTGTGCCCTTGAGCGACACAGCAGATTGGTAATGCTAGGGGCGGGGTCTGTTCTGTCAAGCGGCCTGTCTTGAGGGGTAGGTTCGGTCTATCCCAAGAGCCGACACCCGGGCCGCGATGTCAGGCTGTGGTCTGGGCAGGAGCCGGCTACTCCAGACGTCTTGCTGTGTCTTTACACCGAATCAGCAGACGGGTATAATTGCCGCAGTTTTCTGAGCGCTAACCTAGAGGAGAACTTTGCCTGTCCAAATCAGTGAGTACGTCGACATCGAGAGCCGGGCCAAGAAGCTGGTCACCCGGGTCCCGACCCTGATTGCGCTGCTGCCGGCCAATTTCGCGACCGCCAGGTCGAAGAGAGACCTCTACTACGACAAGCACGCCCAGGTGCTGCGCGAGCAGATTGCCGCGGCCGGGTACACCGAGACCCCTTTTGAGAAGAACGGAGACGTTTTCAAGGTGCCGGCTCAGGACGACATGCTCGGGCACGCGAAGCTCGGGTTGTTTCTGGGCACGCCGTTCTTTGAGGGCAAGCCGCTGGCACCGATGGCGGTTTGGGATCTGCTCAACGCCGCCTTTGCGGACATAGTCAGGCGTGCGCCCGATTTCACAAAGGTCACGCTGGAAGTGGTGGTTCAGCGGCCCCAGGCCCGGTCCTACGGACTGGTCAAGTACAGCGGCAGTCTCCTCGGGTTGGACAGCTCAGATCTGCAGCGGGCGGTTCAGCAGGTTTCTGCCGGGATCGCGTGATCCCTCCAGGCTCAGGCCGGGCCTGCTTCGTAGAACACCTTGCCCCAGAACTCAACGCGTTCGACCCGGGCCGGCCGGCCCTTGCGGCGACGGGTCAGCCGGTTCAGCGCTGACCTGAGCTGCTCGGCCGGAATGCCGAGCGAGCGTTCCATATCCTTTAAAGTCGCCGGCCGGTTGCGGACCAGTTCGACGATCGCTCGGTCTGGGCTCCCGGCCCAGATTCTGCGCAGCCTGGCCCGGGGGCGGCGTATCGGAGATTCCGCGATTTCGGCTCCAGGGCCGAACAGCTTTCTGACCTGCTCAAGGTCATCTTCGGACAGCGGCTTTGCCCTCCTTTCGGCCGGCGGCCGGACGACGGTGTTGAGATGGACCCGGTCCGGCCTGATGTCGGCGACCGCCCTGCGCAGCAGGACCAGGTGCTCGGGTGAGTCGTTGATGCCCTTGACCAGCATGACCTCAAGCCAGATCAGTCCGTGATAGAACCGGCGGAACATTTTGAGCCCGTCGATGATGGCGTCGACCTTGAGACCGCGATGGCAGCGGTTGACCCGGACAAAGGTCTGCTGGTCCGCGGCATCCAGCGACGGCACGACCAGGTCGGCTCGATAGAGGTCGCGGCGCACCTGCGGGTCGGTCAGCAGGGTGGAGTTGGTGATGACGGCGACCGGGATGTCGTGTTTCGCTCTGAGGCGGCGGATGAGTCGACCGATGTCGAGGTTGAGGGTGGGCTCGCCTTCGCCCGAAAAGGTGATGAACTCGGTCCGAGAGCCGCGGACCGCTTCGTCCGCCTGTGCCAGTATCTCGGCGACGGGAAAGAACGACTCGCGCCTGAGAGTCTTCCGCGTCGTACGGCCGCATTGGCAGTAGACGCAGTCGACGGTGCAGGTCTTGCGCGGCGTGATGCTGAGCCCGAGCGACAGCCCGAGCCGGCGCGAAGGAACCGGACCGTAGACGAATCTGGTCTTGACCGTCAGTCCTCCGTTGCTGTTTCGGGCTTGGCCAGACCGGGCAGGTTGGTCCTGAGATACTCGAGTCCTTGTTCCCGGGACCCGATCGTGCCCTCGAGCTGAAGGTCTTCAAGTTCCTGAAGGATGACTTTGAACGCCGGGCCGGGCTCGAGACCGAGCGCAATCAGGTCGTGGCCGTTGACGAAACGGGTGACCGCGGCCCTGGCATCTTCGTCTCGCTTCTGCCGGATCATGCGGGTGATGGTGCTCTCGAGGTGGGAAGTGCGGCCTGCGGTGGCCCAGCCGTCGGCATAGCAGGTTATCATCATACCGAATGCTTCATCCCCGAGGTCCCGGAAGAAGCGGCGGATGGCCCGGTCGCTCAACTCAGAGCCGGTGGCAAGAAGGTGGAGGCGCATATGTTCCTGGACGTGGGTGTGAACCATCTTCACCTGGGGCTTTGAGAGTCTGAGGCTGCGCCGGACCATCTTCTCGGCGGTCCGGGCGCCCAGGGTGTCGTGCCCGTAGAAATGGGTGTCGCCGCCCGCCGTCGAGAAGCGGGTCTGAGGTTTGGCGATGTCGTGGAGCAGGCCGCAGAGCTTGAGCACGGCCCGGCGATAGGGCAGGCCTCGGTCGGCCTCTGTCTCGGCTTCCCAGCGGTCGAAGTAGGCCTGCCACTCCGGCCCAAAGCCCGAGAAGAAAGAAGGTGCGGATACGACTTCGTCGACCTTGACGCAGGTCCGGAAAGAGTGCTGACGAAGGTCGTCGTCCTCGAGCACCGGTGCGAAGTCAGGCAGGATTTCGGCGAGACGTCCCAGTTGGTGGAGACGGATCAGCGCGTCGCAGGACCGGGGGCACTCGAGGATTCGGAGCAGTTCGGAGCCGATGCGCTCGGCCGCAGTCCGGCTCAGCGACACGGAACGTCCCTGTTCGAGCACCGAGTCGTGGACCGAAAGGCCGAGTTCCAGGCCGAGGCGCAGCCCGCGCAGCAGACGCAGCGGGTCGGCACGCAGAGAATCCGGCGTGACCGGCCGGATGACGGCGGCGCGCAGGTCGTCCGATCCTCTGAATGGATCGAGCAGGCCTCCGACGCCTTCGGGCAGGACCTCACAGGCCATCGCATTGATGGTGAAGTCCCGCCGCCTGAGGTCGTCGTCGATCGTCTTGACTCCGAAGCCGTTGAAGTCAAAGACCCGGCCGCGCGACACCACCCTGGCTTCGTCGTCCGGTTCCGACAGGACGACGAACTTGCCGCGTACCCGGTCGGCAAAAGCGCGGGCGAACTCGACGCCGGAACCGGAGACCGCGAAGTCAAAGTCCTCCGGCTGTCGTTCGAGGAGGATGTCCCGCAGCGTACCGCCGACCAGGTAGAGCCGGCGTTCGCCTCTTGTCTCGAGCAGACGGTCGCGGGCGCGTCCGAGGCGCCGGAGGATGGCGGTCACGCCGGTCGACACCGGCAAGGATAGCACCCTGCTTCGCTGGCGTCAAACCGCTGCGGGATCCGGCACAGGGGAGTCCGCTTCCGCAGGCCGTAGTCCCCCCTTCATTGTGCCCAAGGTGTCAACAACCGCAATCCCGCATGGCTGCTGGATTCGGCAGTCGAGAAAAGACTTGATTGGCAGACCCAAGGGTGTAGTTTCAAATCACTCCACAAGAGGCAACGTTGACATTTCAGGTCTTCGCAAAAGATAATTGTGCTCTCTGCGAAAAGGCGCAGGCGGTTCTCACGCGCCTGGGCATCGAGCCGGTCGTCCGCTACGTCGAAGGACCGGACGCGACGGCGGAGAATGTCGCGGATTTCGCCTGGTTTGACTGGGCGGACAAGATGCCGCTGGTGGTGGTGACCGAGGGCGATCGGACCCTGAAGCGCTGGGACGGCAGCAAGGTCGAGGGCCGGTGGATGCCCGAGGTCAAGGACTGGCTAAGCACCCATTCGGCACCGCCCGATTCCCCGAAGAACGCCCAGTTCTGACCGGACAGACGGCCGTTGACCGCGACCGAGCGGTCCGGCCGAGATGCAGTGCCCGGTCAGCCGTCAGGCTAGCTGTACCCGTACTGCTCGAGCAGTGCGGGCAGGCCGCCGGCAAAGATGCCCATCGCGACGCTGATGATGGCGCCGACGATGCCGAGGACGAGCGAGATGATCGTCAGGATGCCCATCAACGTGAAGAGTGTCTTCAGCTTGGCGGTGTAGGCGGACAGGGCGCCCACGTCACCGCGTTCGGCGAATTCCTGGGCCCGGGACCCGGCCTGGTACATGAGAACCCCGAGCCAGATCGGGAGCCAGGCGACGACGATGCCGATCAGGGTCAGCGCGTAGACCGCGCCGCCGATGATGCTCATGATGCCGAGGAACTTGAGCCAGCCCTTGGCGCCTCTGACGTTGTCGCGAATCGCCTGCTGGGCGAAGTCCATGTTGGCTTCCACAGAACCTCCTGTCTGGTTTCGACGCTACCGGTGCACCATACCCTGACAGATTGCCGAGTCAAGGGCCGTGGGGCGGCCCGCTTGACACCGGTGGGTTTTCACATATCCTTGACGCTGCGTTATGAAGCCAATGCGACGAAGACCGACCAGAGGTCCGAGAAGAAGGTTCGGAGTGCGGCGGAAGACCTGCTTCTACTGCGACAACCGGATCGTCTACATCGACTACAAGAGCCCGGACCTGAACAACTTCCTGACTGAACGGGGCAAGATCGTCCCGGCCAAGCTGTCGGGCGTATGCGCCAAGCATCAGCGGATGATGTGCCGGGCGATAAAGACCGCCCGCAACCTGGCGCTGGTGCGGTTTTCCGTCTGATGAAGGTCATTCTGCTCAAGGACGTCGAGCGGGTCGGTGATCGCGGCAAGGTCATGAACGTCAAAGACGGATACGCCCGCAACTATCTGATACCGAGGAAGCTCGCAATCCGGGCGACGCCGGCAAACCTCGGCCAACTCGACAAGATCCGGGCCCAGCTGGCGACCCGGGACGAAAAGGTCAGGAAGCGGCTGACGGCGGTCGCCGACAGGCTGGCCAACGTCACGGTCAAGACATCGATCAGGATGGGCGAAGAAGGTGCGTTCGGCGCCATCACCAACGCCGATGTCTCCAGGCTCCTTGCCGCCGCAGGTCACGACATCGACAAGCACTCGATAGTGATCGCGGAACCGATCAAGGGTCCTGGGGTGTACGACATACCCATCAAGCTCGGTCATGAGGTGACGGCGACCTTCAAGCTCGAGGTCGCCGAGCAACCTGCATGATCGAGGTCAAAGTAGACGGCCTGCTACTAGACAACACCAACAACTCGCCGGTCGTGCTGCTGCGCGAACTGGACGGCGACCGCGTGCTGCCGATATACATCGGTCCGTTCGAGGCATCGGCCATCGCCCACTCGCTCGAAGGCACAGATTTTCCGCGGCCGATGACCCTGGACCTGATGCGGCTGGCGATCGAAGGACTGGGCGGGAAGGTCAAGCGGGTCAACGTGAGCCGGATCGAAGGCGACACGTTCATGGCCGAAGTCATCATCGAATCCGGCAACGGCATCGTCTCCCTCGACGCCCGGCCGTCGGACAGCGTCGGACTGGCGCTGCGGACCGGTGCTTCGATCTACGTGGCGCCCGAGGTGATGGACAAGGCGTCGCGGCACGTCACGGCCGAGGAGGAAGACCGGCTCGAAGAGCTGCGCAAGAAGATGCGCAACATCGAGCCCGAGGACTTCGGCAACTACCAGATGTAGCGGTGGCGACCGACAAGGTGCTGGCCGGACTCAGGCGCGGGGTGGAGTTCCTCGAGACCGAGGGCGAGCTCAAGGCAAAGCTCGACAGCTCGCAGAAGACGGGCAAGCCGCTGAGGGTGAAGCTCGGCATCGACCCGACCGGCCCGGAAATCCACCTCGGTTTCGCCGTCGTGCTGCGCAAGCTGCGGCAGTTCCAGGATGCCGGACATCTCGCAGTGCTGATCGTCGGCGACTTCACGGCCAGGATCGGGGACCCGAGCGGACAGTCCAGGACCCGGCCCCAGCTCACCTATCAGGAAGTCCGGGAGAACATGAAGCGCTACAAGGAGCTGGTGTTCGAAATCCTTGACCCGGACCGGTGCGAGTTCCGCTACAACGCGGAATGGTCGGACCGGCTGACCGGGCTCGACATCATCGACATCGCCTCGAAGTATACAGTCGCCCGGATAATAGAACGCGAGGATTTCCGGGCCCGGCTCGACAACCGGCAGCCGCTGTACATCCACGAACTGCTCTACCCGCTGTTCCAGGGCTACGACTCGGTGGCGGTCGAGGCCGACGTCGAGGTGGGCGGCACCGACCAGTATCTGAACCTGCTGGTCGGGCGCGTTCTGCAGCGCGAGTTCGGGCAGGAGCCCCAGGTGGTCTTGACGATGCCGCTGCTGGTCGGGCTCGACGGCAAGCTCAAGATGAGCAAGTCCTACGGCAACTACGTCAGCATCAAGGACCCGGCCGCCGAGATGTTCGGCAAGCTGATGTCGATACCCGACGAGCTGATCATGGATTACTTCCTACTCTGCACCAACCGGGCCGAGGCGGAGCTCGAGGCGGTCGAGAAGCGGCTGAAAACGGGCGCGAACCCCCGCGACATCAAGGCCGAACTGGCGGGGGAGGTGACTGCCACCTACCACAGCGCCAAGGCCGCTGAGGAGGCGGCGGACGAGTTCGACCGCGTGTTCAGGCAGAAGGAGCTGCCCGGCGAAATGCCCGAGTACGGAGTCGGAGCGGACGGGGTCAACATCGTGGACCTGGTGGCCGGAGCCGGGCTGCTGCCGTCAAAGTCCGAAGCCCGGCGCAAGCTCAGCGAGGGCGCGGTCTACCTGGACGGCGAGCGCATAGACGACATGCGGTTGCTGGTCAGGGTGGAGGCCGAACCCCGCGTGCTCAAGGTCGGCAGACGCCGGTTCCTGAAGCTGGTCCGAGAGTAGTCCCGGCACAACCTGATTCTGCCTGATGCCCGTCAGGGCAGGTCGAGGTGGAGGGTCAGCCCGGCGCGCACGGCCCTGACCACGTCGGACGCGCGGCCGAATTCCGACAGGTTCCCTTCCAGTTCCGGCTGCTCGGTGCCGCACTCAGGGCAGCGGTCCAGCTTCATGGACCAGGAGCCCTTGATTGCCCAGCCCTCCACCACCCGCTCACCTTGACGGCCGAGGATGCGGAGGAAACTGACGCCCGGGATGCGGACGTCGAGCGCCGGCACCCTGGCGCCGCAGCGCCCGCAGGTCCAGGACCGGCGCAGCTGCACTTCGCGGCGGGTATCGTCCTCGACTTCGTCGGGCAGGTGGTAGTTGGGGTAGAGCCGGACCAGCTCGTGAGCACCCATCGGGTTTGACCCGACTCCGGTCAGCATCCAAATGTTGTCGAGCTCAGGACTGCCCTCGTGCAGGACCTGCAGGCGGCGGTCGAGTTCCTCGCCGGTTTCGAGTTCGCGGCGACGGCGCTGTTCGAGCTCCGCCTTGGCGAAGTAGTGACGGCGCGACCACTCCTGGTAGCCGCGGGCGCGCAGCGCCTGCTTGAGGTCTTCGTTCCCGTCGCGCTGCTTGGGGTCGAGCCAGAGCAGGAACAGCCAGATGCGCTTGAGCGCCGTGCGGTCGAAGACGAAGATCGCGGGCCAGATGGCAATGTAGGCGAAGCCGCGCAGGATGCTGACGAGGACGTCGAGCGAGCGCTCGTGCCGGTGGCGGAAGTCGCCGTCGAGGAAGAACAGGCTCAGGTGGTAGAAGAGCGAGACGACCAGTCCGATGAACAGCCAGGCATACATGATCGGGAACACAATCGACACCAGCTGCCAGAGTGCTTCCGGTGTGATCGTCGGCAGTCGCTGCACGCCGTCCATCGCACCATGATAGGGCCGGCCTGCTTTGGGGTCAACCGGCCGGAACGGACCTTGCAGAGTCCGTGGCCAGGGCTGTTTGTCCGTCTTGACTGCCTGACCCTGCTGCCTACGATTGTGCCCGATGGAACCGAAGCACATCCTGGTAGTCGACGACGACCCCGTTGACCTGGAACTGCTTTCAGAAATCCTGATTGGGGCCGGGTATCGCGTATCCACTGCGAAGTCCAGCATAGAAGCGCTGAAGCTGGCCAAGCGGGGGTCGGTCGACCTCGCGCTCGTCGACCTGCTCATGCCCGGTATTGACGGATACTCGCTCATCGGCATGCTGACCCGGGACCGGATGTTCAAGGCGCCGGTGCTGGTCATTTCCGGCCGGGTGGAGGAAAAGGACGCCAAGCGGGCGCTGGACACCGGTGCGGTCGGGTTCGTCGCCAAGCCGGTGGACGGCAAGGACCTGGTTGCCCGGGTCGAAGAGCTGATCAACAGGGACAACATCCAGTAGGGGCGGTCGGTAGACTTGACCCCGGTCGGCTTCTGTCTAGTCTGAGGCACCATGGACCAGAAACACATCCTGGTAGTCGACGACGAGGAGACAGACCGCATGCTGCTGACCGAGATGCTGACTCTCGGCGGGTACAAGGTCACCACTGCGGCCGATTCCTCTGAAGCGATGCGGCTGGTGCGGGAGAACCGCTTCGACCTGGCGCTGGTGGACCTGAGCATGCCGGGACTGGACGGGTTCGGGCTCATCGGCCTGCTGACCCGTGACAAGACCTTCCGGGCCAAGGTGCTGGTCGTGTCCGGACGGGTGCTGGAGAAGGACGTCGACCGGGCGATGAAGACCGGGGCATCCGGGTACATCGCCAAGCCCTACGACAGAGTCACCCTGCTCGCCCGGGTCGAAGAGCTGCTCGGCTAAGCGCGGGCGGCGCAGCCGGATTGCTGACCGAGGCTTGGCCTGCATTCGCATACTGTTCTTGTCTCACCTCCCACACTCATTACCCCTGCGACCGGGCCGAGAGATATCCATGCGATTCGCCCGACGCCCACTTCGTCCGCCGAGACGGAGACAACGCGACAACGAGGGTCGTGATTCACCCACAGCGGTGCCGGTCCTGATGGCTGAGCTCCACATGCACCACAGCAGACGGCCTTGACAGCGGCTGGCTCTGTCCTATCATCGCGCGAGGCAAAGGAGGCGCTGTGAGACGGTTTGTCGGATTTGCAGCAGCAGTCACGTTCCTGTCGGTCTCGGTCGGTCGCGGCCAGCATCTCGAAGCCAACATCTTCGTACCGGATTCGTTCGGCGGCCTGCGCGAGCCGAGGCTGGTGACGCACAACCCGGTAACCGGGCAGGTGTTCGTATCCGGGCGGGGAGGCAACATCGTTGTGCTCGACGCCGCCACCGGCAGAAGAGCGGGCGCGGTCTGGGCCGATACGTGCCTGACTATGCTGTGCGACACGATCCGGAATATGCTGTACGCGGCGGCGTACGAGGGCGAGAAGATATACGCCGTCGACGGCTCGACCAGAAGGGTGGTCGCGGAGATGGAAGTGGGGCACGGGCCGGCCCGACTGTGCATCAACCGCGCCGAAAGCAAGCTCTACTGCGTCAACCAGGGGTCGTTTTACGAGGAAGATTCGACTCTCACGGTGATGGACCTGTCCACGAATGCGGTGGTCGCGAACGTGGTCGTCGGCTCCGTGCCGGCCGACGTCTGCTGGAGCCCGGCGGTCAACAAGGTCTACTGCAGCGCTGCGGGCGACAGCTCGATACGCGTGCTCGACGGAGCGACCGACTCAATCGTCGGCACAATCGAACTCGGGCGCAGCGCGGCCCGGCTGTTCTGCGTGCCGGGCGGGGAACGGGTCTACGCAATGGGGAGCGGCGGCATCGACGTGGTGGACGTCCGCGGTGACACGGTCATCGGCCACATCGGCACCGCGGATGCCCTCGAGTACTGTCTCGCGCCCGGAGCAGGCAAGCTCTACGTCGGCGGGCACGACCGCGTCGACGCCATCGACATCTCAACGGACAGCGTCGTCAGGCGGTTCGGCAACCTGCGCAGCGTCCTGCATCTCTGCCATCACCCGGGCCGGAACCGCGTCTACGCGGCGCAGACCTACTGGCACCGGGGCATCGCGGTCATCGACGCGGTGGCGGACTCCATTGTCGACACGATACCCGTGACGCTCAGCGACGAGACCGGAAGCCTGTGCTGCGACGCGCCGTCGGACAGGATCTACCTGACCGGCGCCGGCGCATCCGTGGTCGGGGTCATCGACTGCGGCGCGGATACCCTCCTATCGTGGATATCGACACTCACGAGCCTGAAGGCGCTCACCTGCGTGGGCAGAACCGACCGGCTCTACTGCTCCGAGGGCGTGAGCAGGCGGGTGTTCGTGTTCGACGGTTCCGACTACCACAAGATCGCCGAAATCGGATTCCCGGGCGAGGTCAGCCGCCTGTGCCACGACCCGGCGCGGGGGCGGCTGCTGGCCTCGCAGTACGACCGGACGAGCGTGGCGTTCATCGACGAGTCCGGCGACAGCGTGAGCGGCTGGCTCGAACTCGACCTGCCGGTCCACGACCTGCAGCTGGACACGGTCAACAGGCTGCTCTATGCCTGGGAGTTCACCCCGGACGACGTAATGGCCATCGTCGATGCGGGCCGGGACTCGGTCATCGCGCAGTTCGAAGTCTGTGATGCACTCTGGGAGGCCCTGCCGGTGCCCCAGCAGAACAAGTTGTTCGTCATGTCCGACCGGTCCGTCCTGGTGGTCAGCGGCGAGCTGCTGAGGCTGACGACGAGGATACCGCTTGGTGGCTACGTCCACGACATCTGCGCGAACATGCCCGGGACCCGGGTGTACGCAGCGGTGCGGGATGATTCGGTCGTTGCCGTGATTGACGCGGAGCACAACCAGCTGCTCCGGCTGGCCCACATCGGCGCCGAGCCAGGATACGTGTGCCACGACCCGGTCGCGGACAGGGTGTTCTGCTCCTGCCGCGAGTCGGAGGAAGTGGTGGTTCTCGACGCGACAACCGACTCGGTCGTTGCCCATGTCCCGGTCGGCTCCTACCCGGGCGGGATGGTCTGCTGCCCGGGCATCAGGCAGGTCTACTGCATCGACCGTACCGATCGCACCGCGACCGCAATCGACGCCGACGACTTCCGGGTGCTGGCAGTGGTCAGGCTGTCTTCGACACCACGCGACCTGGCGTGCTCGGCGGACGAAAGCCGGGTATACGTGCGCACCGACCTCGGGATTTCGGTCATCAGCACGGCGACCGGGGTATCAGAACCGGCTGTAGACGGGTCGAAGAGCCAGCTGGTTGGAACCAGCCTGGTGCGAGGCAGGCTGATGCTGCGAGGCAGCAAAACCGCCATCCTGTTCGACATCACCGGCAGTAGAGTCATGTCGCTGCGGCCCGGGGAGAACGACATCCGTGGCGTTGTGCCGGGAGTGTACTTCCTGAGAGAGGATTCGAGGATTCAGGGGCCCACGGGGTCGAGCGTGCGGAAGGTCGTGATCCCAAGGTAGGCTGAGAGTCCTGCTGATGCCGCCGGCGCGCGAGCCCTGCCTGTTGACATCCGGCCGGGCGGTCAATAACCTCGCTCGATGGGACTGAGACGCTGCCTGCTGCCCGGCCTGCTGATGCTGCCGGCCGTCCTGTCACTTTCCTGCAAGACCCAGACCGCGAACCTGCCGCCCGACACCCCGGAACTGGTGAGTTCGGGGACCATCGTCCTGAAGGGCAGCGCCGTGAGTTACTCGGCCACCGCGACCGACCCTGACGGCGGCGCGGTCAGCTTCCGTTTCTCATGGGGCGACGGCGATACTTCCGACTGGTCGCTCTGGGTTGCGAGCGGGGACACCGCAGCCGAGACCCATGCATGGGCCGACACCGGGACGTTCGTGACAACCGCCCAGGCCCGGGACGAGGAGGATGCTCTGTCCGGGTGGTCACAGCAATGCTCGGTGTCTGTCGCGCTGACAATACCGGGCCGGGTTCGCTGGCGGTGCGCGCTGCCCGGTTGGACGTTTGCCGCCCCTTCGGTCGGACCTGACGGCATCATCTACGTACTCGACCGCTACGACGGCCTGACCGCGCTGTCCCAGTCAGGCTCAATACTCTGGACAAGCCGGGAGTTTGAAGGGGCAACCGGCTCGCCGGTTGTCGGACCCGACTCCGTGCTGTACCTGGGCGGCGGGTTTGCTGCCGGTCACAAGGGACGCTTGATCTGGCATGTCGAAAGCATCCCGGACCTGGACCGGATGCCGGCTCTTGGCGCAGACGGCACGATCCACTATGGCCGGGCAGCGCTGAACCCAGACGGCACGGTGCAGTGGGAATTCGCGCAGCCTTTCCGTTTCACCGGTCTTGCCATTGGCTCAGACGGCACAGTCTACTTCGGGGCATGGATGGCCGATACCATGTTCCTGTTCGCTCTGAACCCGGACGGGCGCGTGCGTTGGCGCTACGATGTCGAATCCTACAGCTGGTTCGACTCACCGGCCATCGGCCCGGAAGGAAATACCTACATCGCAGTGGAAGATGTCGGCCTGCACGCGATCGACCAGGAAGGCAGACTCAAGTGGCGGTTCGAGGTCGAGTACCTCGACCCGAATCCGGTTGTCGTCAGTGGCGACGGAACGGTGTTCTGTTTCAACTGGAGTTCAGACCTGCTCTATGCGCTCGAGCCTGGAGGAACGCTGAAGTGGAGGTTCGCAACCAAGGAAGGCATAGCAGGGGCTCCGGTGGTTGCAGCGGACGGCACGGTCTATGTTGCCGACGACGGTGGCGCAATCCATGCACTCGACCGGAACGGCACGAGACTGTGGACATGCGAAACCGGCAGCGACATCAGGACTCCCCTCACCCTGGGGCCTGACGGCACTGTCTACTTCGGGGACTCGGATGGATACCTTGTCGCTGTCAGCGGCTCCAGTCCCCCGTCAAAAGACGGCTGGCCGATGCTGGGCCACGACCCGCAGCACACAGGCCGGGCCGCCGGTCCGTAGGCCCGGGCGCGATCCCCGCTACTCCTCCGGAAACCCCAGGACCAGGATCCCGTCCCAGCAGTCGACGTAGCCGCCGCTGCCGTCCGGGCGAAAGGCGAACACCCCGCCGATGTCCTCGAAATCCACGGTTCCGGCCAGCGAGTTGTTGTCGGTGTCCATGACGAGCGCATGCTCATGGTCGTATTCCTCGGTGAACAGGAACAGGTGTCTTGCCCGCGGCAGGGCTACGATGGACTCGATCCAGTCGTCCATCGGCATCAACTCGTCCACCACCCCGGTCGCGGCGACGACCGAGGACAGATAGGGCGCGGCGCCCGAGGTGAAATAGAGCCGGCTGGCTTCCCGGCCGAGCGCCATGTCGTAGGCGGCCGGGATCCCGGCCGAGAAGTCGAACGCGACCGAGCAGTCCGACACGCGTACCGCCCGCACCCGGCCGTTTTCGGTGTCCATGGCATAGACCAGCTCGCCGCCCGGGTGGACGAGCAGCTGGCCGGAGTAGTACCCGGGACCGGCGCACTTGCCGGTGACGGCGTGGGTGGTGACGTCGACCCGGTAGATGCTGTCGTAGGCCAGGATGAACAGGCCCTGGCCGTCGCACGAGAGACCAATCGCCTCGGCGTCCCAGAACCCGGTGATGGAGTCGACGACCGTGTGCGAACCGGTCTCGACGACCAGGACGGCGCTGTAGCAGAGCAGGTAGGCGCGCCCGGCATCCGGCGAGAACAGGATGTCGGACGGCGAATCGACCTGCCCGATGGTCGCGGCCAGGCTGTTGTCGCTCGTGCTGAAGACCAGGACCGTGTCGCACTCCCACAGGGAAACGTAGAGCCAGCGACCGTCTGGCGATACGCACATCCTGCGGACTTCGCCGTCCTCCAGTTCGACAGTGTCGACGACTACCGTCGGATACCCGGGAGCGGCCAGCACGTTGACCCGGACCGCGTCTGACCAGGAAGAGACCGAGCCTGTGCCGTCCTCTGCCTGGGCCCTGACTTCATAGGAGCCGGGTTCGAGCCAGAAGTGCCTGACTGTCACCTGCACGCCGCTCAGCACGAACACGGTCCAGTCCGAGGTGTCGCCGTTGCCCCAGTCGAACCGGAAGCAGACGTCATCGCCGTCAGGGTCAGTCGCGCTCACAACAAACTCGCACTCCTCGCCGACATCTGCCCACCCCGGGCCGGCAAAGACCGGGTCGCCGGGCTTCGGACTCCTGCACCCGACGGCGGCGAGCAGGACCAGCACCGGGAGCAGCAGCGCAGCCTGCTTTAAACGGTTCACTTTCCCTCCTCCATGCCCAGCATCCAGATGTGCTCTTCATACCCGGCCACGTAGACGCGCTCGCCGTCCGGCATGCAGACGACCGATGCGAGTTCGGCGTCTTCCGCCACGCACACGAAGCCGAGCAGGCGGTTGGACCCGGCATCGATGACCCCGACAGTGCCGAAGCCGTCTTCGCAGAAGTAGACGAACCTGCCGTCCGGCGTCGCGTCGATTCCCGTGACGTACTCGGCCGGCACGTCGACCCGGGCGATGTGCTCCATGTCGGGCAGCGCGAAGGCCTGGATCACGCCTTCCTCGTCACTGGAGACGTAAAGCCGATCGTTCCCGACCACCGTCATGCTCCACGGACAGCACCGGGCGTTCTCCTCGCAGACCACGGTGTTGTCGGATGTCCTGATGACCGAAATTGTCTCGGAGTCGTAGTTCAGCACGCAGACGTACTCCCCGTCCGGGGTCGCTTCGACTTCCCACGGGTCGTAGCCGACCTCGACCGAGTCGACCACCGAGTTGTCGCTCGTCCTGATGACCATCACCCTGGAGTCCGCCTCGAGCCCGACATAGACGAAGTCGCCGCCGGGCAGGATGCCGATGCCGGTCGGGCAGTAGCCGACAGGGATTTCGGCGACAACGGTCCGGTCCGCAAGCCGGACGACCACGACCGTGTTGTACAAGCCGTCGGCGACGTACAGGAACTCGTCATCGGGCGAAACACAGACATCCTGGGTCCAGGCATCCAGTTCGATCACCCCGTCCATGACATTGGCGGCGGCATCGATGACGACGACGAAGTCTTCCTCCGTATCGATGCAGTAGACGTGGTTTCCGTCGTGCGAAGCCGCCATGCGTTCGATGAGCCAGTCTTCCACGAGCACGCTGTCGGTGACCGTGATAGGGTAGCGGTACGGATTCGTGACCTCGACGTCGCCCGGTCCGGACCAGTCCGAGAGCGCGCCGTTCCGGTCTTTCGCCTGCGCCCGGACCTGGAAATCGCCCGCCCAGAGCCACATGTGCCAGAGCCTGGTCGAGTCTCCGCTCGTCTGAAACGCGGTCCAGTCCGAGGTGTCGCCATCACCCCAGTCGAACCTGAGCGCGATGTCGTCGCCGTCCGGGTCGGTCGTCATGCTCACGAACTGGTACAGGGTGTCTGTCCTGCCTTCGGACGGGCCGGAAGGTATCGCAGGTACAGCGGGTGCGAGATTCAGCACCATCTGCCTGCAGGTCAGGACCATGGTGCCGGCCGCCACCACAAGTGCGGCGGCCAATGCCGGACTGAAACGAAATCTCACCTTGCCTCCTGTCATGTATCGCCTGCCGCGCCGCAGCGCTGAAGGCTCGACGCATTATGGAATTCCCGATACACAAGTCAAGTCGCTGGGAGGCCGGCAGAGCGACGCCAGGCAAGCTGCGCGTCGGTGTATTCGCAGTGGGAAAGGGTTTGGAGGTTGAGCCGGAGCAGAGCTGCACTCTCGGGCAGTCCTGGTGGCAGGGGAGGGGAAAGACCGAGCGTGGACCAAGTCACCGATTCTGGGGTTGATGCACGGAATCTGGCAACAAGACCGTGTTGAGCAACACCATACTCAGCGGGTCGAAGCTCGGGCCCGGTAAGGGCCGTTTTTCAGTTGGTGGTGAAGTAGGCGACGATGTTGATGCCCATGCGAAGCGCCTGCTCGCGGACCTCGGCAGGGTCATCGTGGGCTTGGGTCCAGCCGTCCGAGATGTTGGTGTTGAAGGTGTAGTAGACCACGAGCCGGTCGGCGATGAATATGCCGAAGGCCTGGGGCCTGCCTTCTTCGTGCTCGTGGATCTTGGGCGGGCCCTGGTCAAAGTCGTAGACCTGGTGATAGATGGGATGGTCGAAAGGCAGCTCGACCAGGTCGTTGCCCGGAAACACTTTCCTGATTTCGCGGCGGAAGGACTGGTCCATGCCATAGTCGTCGTCTGCATACAGGAACCCGCCGGTCTCGAGGAAGTGGCGCAGCCGCTTGACTTCTTCGTCGGTGAAGCTGACGTTACCGTGCCCGGTCATGAACAGGAACGGGTGGTTGTAGAGCCGGTCGTCGGTCAGGCTGATGTGGGCTTCGTCCTCTGATACCTTGATGTTGGTGCGCCGGTTGAGTTCCTTGCACAGGTTGGGCACCGCGTCTGGGTCGTTGTACCAGTCCCCGCCGCCGCCGTACCTGAGCCGGGCCAGCTGGAATACTGCCGGAGCCTCGGGCCTGGTTTCAGCAGGCTGGGCAGATGCGAGCGCTGCCAGGACTGCGAGGAGGACGACGGTCTGCCCCAAGGTCAGCTGCGGATGGCGCGGGAGCGGCGCTTGAGGGCCGCAAGATAGCGGTAGGGGATCGGGATTTCACCAAGGAACACGTGGTTGTACTTCCGGCCGCCGTGGCAGTCGCTGCCTCCGGTCATCAGCAGCCGGTTCTTCTGGGCGATCTCTTTGTAGTGGGAAGTCTCGCGCGGGCCGTGGTCCGGGTGCCAGACTTCGATCCCGTCCACGCCCGCGGCGATGGCGGTGTAGACAGCATTGTCGTTGCGGTAGGTCGCAGGATGGGCGATGACTGCAATGCCTTTGTGCTGTTTGATGAAGCCGATAGCTTCCCCGGGCGTGAGCTTCATCTTGGGCACGTAGGCCGGTCCTTCGTAGCTGATGTAGCGGCGGAACGCCTGCTCGACATTTGGGACTGCACCGGCTTCGACCATCGCCTGGGCCACATGGGGCCGGCCGACCGAACCTCCCTGGGCTGCGGCCATGACCCGTTCCAAAGGCACCTTGACGTCGAGCTCTTTGAGTTTCTCGATCATCTTGCGGGCGCGTTCCTCGCGGTGGAACCGGACGTTCTCGAAGAAGTCAAGCACGTCCTGAGCCTGGTGGTCGATGTAGTAACCCAGCATGTGGACGTCCACACCGTCGGCGTTGCAGCTCATTTCGACTCCGGGCACGACCTCGACCCCGTGCTGCTTGCCGGCAGCGACAGCGCGGTCGATGGCGCCGACCGAGTCGTGGTCGGTAATCGCTACGCCGGACAGGTTGCGGTTTTTGGCCTCGGCGACCAGGTCCTCGGGCAAGAACAGGCCGTCGGAGAACGTGGTGTGGGTGTGCAGGTCGACAGGACCCGGCTCAGAGCGGGGTCCCATCTAGCCCATGCGCCTGGCGACGATCTGCTGGTACTCCTTGACCAGTGCGTCGAATTCGGCGGTCAGCTTGTCGAGCGCTGCCCGCTTGTCCTTGACAAAGCCCTCGTCCTGAATACTGGGCAGGTTGATGAGGACGTTGAGCCGGGCACCGTGGAACGCGGTGTTGAGGTTCATGGTGCCGACACCGGCGTCGGAAACCGAGTTGACGTTGCCGTGCTCGACCACGGGCCGGCAGAGCTTGAGCGTGTCGAAGGCCATGGTCATGGTCTTGAGCGGCACCTCGGCCGCGCCCTCGGTCGCCTCGGAGATGGCCTGGTTGCGGGCCTCTTTCTCCTCCTCGGTGGACTTGGGCAGCTTGAAGCAGGCCATCACCTTCTTGAACGCCTCGGCGTCCTCGTCGACCAGGCCGAGGAAGTTCTCGCGTATCGGGATGAGCCGGTCCTTGACCGCGGTCAGCTCCTCCTCGAACTCCTCGTAGCCTTTCTTGCCGATCGAAAGCTTGGCCACCATGGTCATCAGCGAAACGCCGATGGCGGCGTTGAGCGCGGATGCCGAGCCGCCGCCCGGGGTGGGCCGGGACGAGGCGAGCTCGTTCAAGAAGTCAGGCACGCCTTTGGCCGGGACCAGCCTGTTCTCGAGTATCTGGTCGCGGCTGAAACTGTTGAGCTGGAGGTAGAACCGGGCGCAGGCGTTGAGCGCGCCCTGAGGCACGAGTCCGACGATTTCGGATTCGAGGACCCGGGTGCCCCAGCGTTCGGCTTCGCGCTTGATGGTCTCGAAGACCCGGTAGAGCGGGGTCTTGAGGTAGTTGGTCATGTTCATCGAGACCTGGACGCAGCCGCGGTCCTTTATTTCGAACCCGAGCGCCTTGGTGTACTGGTACCCGCCGCTGCGCGACCTTATGCCCTTGGCGATGTTCTGGGCGACTTTCAAGTCGTCGGTGTCGAGGTAGACGTTGTACGCGACCAGCGGGGCCCTGACTCCGACCACGGTCGCGCCGGCGGTCGGGTGCAGCTCAGGCTTGCCGAAGTCGGGCGCGCGGTCCGGGTCGCTCTTCACCGCTTTGAGCAGACCTTCGAACTGGCCGCGCCTGATGTTGGCGAGGTCGACCCGGTCCGGCCTGGTCGCTGCCAGCTCGTACAGGTAGGTCGGGATCGAGAGTTCGTCGGCGATGCGCTTGGCCAGCCGCTTGGCGAGTTCGATGCATTCGGCTTCGTTGACGTTGGTGATCGGGATGAAAGGCACCACGTCGGCCGCACCCATCCTCGGGTG
>CP070680.1:1431850-1447845 GCA_020352555.1 Caldifarciminota bacterium
GACCTGGCTGCGCAGAGTTGGGACAGCCTTCGGCGTCCGGGCATGCCGTACATCGGGATGATGCTGAGGAGGAAGAAGTCGAAGGACGGCGGCTCGGCGGTGCTGCAGGACGGGCGGATCTTTGCGCTCAAGGGCGGGAACACCCAGGAGTTCTGGATGTACGACCCTGGGACCAGTGAGTGGACCGAGCTGGACACGATGCCGGCCTGGGGCTCGACCGGACGGAAGAAGCGGGTGAAGTACGGTGCCGACATCGTGAGCTTTGGGGACGGAGCGTTCTTTGCGTTGAAAGGGAACAAGACTTCGGAGTTCTGGCGGTACGTGATGCCGTATGCTGCAGGGCCGAGGCCCTCGCGTTCGGGCATCATGGGAGCAGTGGTGAAGAGCCGTGTGGGCCACGGGTTCGAGCTGCGACCCAACCCGCTGGTGGATGGTATTGTGACGGTCACCTGGCAGTTCGCGGACGCGCCGCTGTCATTGCGAGGAGCGCAGCGACGTGGCAATCCCGGCGCGGTGGCTATCAGTGTGTTTGACATCGCTGGTCGCGCAGTTTCTCACACTTGGTCACTTGGTCACTCTGTCTCCGGGTCAGTCTCCCTGGACCTGAGAACGCTCGCTGCTGGCATCTACCTGGTCCAGCTCGATGCCGACGGACTGAGCAGTTCCCAGAAGCTGGTGCTGGACCGCTAGGACCGTAGTTGCCGACCCGGAACGGCAGCCATCCGGCTGCTCTCCCGTCGTATGTTGCTTTCACTCTGAGTGAAGCGCTCTGTGCTTCTGGCGCAGGTGCCATCGTATGGCTCAGGAACCTCATTGGGGGAGTGCTCCGTGAGTCTACCGACGACTCCTGACGACGCGGCGGGTTTGTCGTGCTGCGTGGGGTCGCTCTGCCGAAGGCAGGTATCGGTCCTCAGGCTCGAGAATCTGGGACGCGACAGACTGGGTCCAGCATATGCTGAACCCAGCCACGTTCTCCGGCCACCTTCAAACCTCGTCTTGTCAGGATACTGGCCTCCTTCCTGATTTGCCTCATCACCAACCCCGGGGAGCAGTTTCCCCTCAGGTACGTCCGGAGAATCCTTTGACACGTGGCGCTATGCGACCTAGGCTTCGGTCAGGCACAAAGTGAACAGCATAGGAGGCAGAATGAAAATGACAGTCATCCCGCTGGCCGTGTTGGTATGCATCGCTGCCATCACGCCTGCCCAGGCCCAGCGAACGATGGGCCTGATGATGCACGACACCGCAAGGTCGTATCAGGGATACACCTTCTTTGCGCCCCTTCCCTACAACGTGACCTACCTCATCGACAACGAAGGCAGGCTGGTCCAGTCCTGGGAGGCAGAACGCGTCCCAGCCCACGCCGCCTATTTCCAGGAGGACGGCCTGCTGCTTAGGACCGCAAACATGGAGAACCCGATATTCACTCCGGGCGGCTCTGGCGGCCGAGTCGAGCATATTGACTGGGACGGGAGTGTTGTGTGGCAGTTTGACTACTCCGACAGCTGGGTCTGCCTGCACCACGACATCGAGCCGATGCCAAACGGCAACGTCTTGATGATAGCTTGGGAGTCCAAGCTGAGGGATGAGGTTCTCGAAAACGGCAGGGACACTGCATACATAGACAGCATGCTGTGGCCGGACCATGTCATCGAGGTCCACCCGGACAACGACTCCATTGTCTGGGAGTGGCACATCTGGGACCACCTCATCCAGGACTTCGACTCGACCAAGTTGAACTACGGCGTGGTCAGCGAACACCCGGAACTGGTGGACTTCAACGTCGTTCCTCGGCGTGACCCCCGGCAGCCGGACTGGAACCACACCAACGCCATACACTACAATCCTGAACTGGACCAGATAGTCCTCAGCCCGCGCCCATTCCACGAGTTCTGGGTCATAGACCACAGCACCACGACAGAGGAAGCGGCCGGCCACACCGGCGGACGCTACGGCAAGGGTGGAGACCTTCTCTACCGCTGGGGCAACCCTCAGAACTACGGCCGCGGCGGTCCACCACAACGCAGGCTGATCGGACAGCATGACCCGGCGTGGATTGCGGACAGCCTTCCAGGCGCCGGCAACATCCTAATATTCAACAACGGCAACCCCAACCAACGTCCCTGGTCCACGGTGGACGAGATCGCGCCGCCGATGGACAGCGCCGGATTCTATCACCTTGGCCAGGACTCGGCCTACGGCCCGGCCTGGCCGCTGTGGCAGTTCATTGACACCACCTGGTTCTTCTCACAGAACATCTCCGGGTGCCAGCGGCTCCCTAACGGCAACACCCTGATCTGCAGCGGCGCCGACGGAACTCTATTCGAAGTCACCCCAGACTCCGAGGTCGTCTGGCTGTACATCAACCCGGTGACCGATACCGGACCCATGATACAGGGCGAATCGATCCCGCCCGGCGCGAATCCCGTGTTCAAGGCGTATCGTTACTCGCCAGACTTCGCCGGATTCGTGGGCCGCAACCTCGAGCCTGGAAATCCCATCGAGCGCTATCCAGGCGGCATCACGGCCCCGAAGGTCCGCACTTCCAGGGCCACTCTGAGCTGTCCCGGCGTTGTGCGCAGCGGGACTCCGGTCTTCGCAGCGGTTTCGGGCGGCCACACCCGGCTGGCGGTCTACGACTGTATGGGTCGTGAGGTCGCGAAGCTGGTGGACGAGGTGTTGCCTGCAGGCAGGCACGACCTGCACTGGTCGACACGCAACCTGGCAAGCGGCTCCTACTTCCTGAAACTGACCCTTGGCACGGCTACCAGCACCCGGCCGGTGGTCGTCACGCGCTGGTAGGGCAGGGACTTCAGCAAGCGGCCTGCGGTTCACCGCAGGCCGCTCTATTCCATCACCAATCTTGACATGCAGGTTTGCGTAGTAGGATTCATGCTGGCAATATGTGTGAATCGAGAGACGTCCTGCGGCCCGGGCTTGCCATCGCCCTGGTTCTTGCGCTCGCGCCGCATTCTGCAAGAGCGCAAGAGCGCACCATGGGGCTGATGTATCACGACTCGACCCTTTCCTACCAGGGCTATACGTTGTTCTCACCGATGTACTACGACGTCACGTACCTGATCGACAACCAGGGGCGGCTGGTACGCTCATGGCATGCGGGCTCGGACCCATGGTACCTGGCCTATCTGCTGGAGGACGGCAGCCTGCTGCACGCCGGCAGGTTCGGCCGCGCCACTGGGATAAGGAAGCGCCACTGGTACAACACGCTGCTGTGGTCATTCGTCTATTTCGGAGATTCTTTCGAGCTGCATCACGACCTCGAGGTGCTGCCCAACGGCAATGTTCTGTCGCTGGCCCGTGAGCTGAGGTCTGAAGCGGAAGCACTGGCTTCCGGCCGCGACACGGCAAAGCTGACGTCGATGGGCCTGCAGTCCGAGCACGTCATCGAGGTGGACACTTCGTCATCCGAAATCGTCTGGCGGTGGTACGTCTGGGACCACCTGGTGCAGGACTTCGACTCGACCAAGCGCAACTGGGGCTCGGTTCGCGACCACCCGGAGCTGATTGACCTGAACTACGCCGCTGGCCAGTCCGGTGCGGAGCACGATTTCATCCACATCAACGCGGTGGACTACAATGCCGGGCTCGACCAGGTGATTCTGAGTCCGCGGAACTACTCCGAAGTGTGGATCATCGACCATTCGACCACTACCGAGGAGGCGCGCGGTCACTCAGGCGGCCGCTACGGCCGGGGGGGAGACCTGCTCTATCGCTGGGGGAATCCGCAGACCTACCGCCGTGGCGACTCGCTCGACCAGGCGTTGTTCTACCAGCACGACGCGCAGTGGATACCGGACAGCCTGGCCGGAGCCGGAAACCTGCTGGCCTTCAACAACGGCGGCAGCGAACGACGGTGGTCGAGCGTCGACGAGTGGATTCCGCCGGTGGACAGTCCGGGCTTCTATCACCTCGGGCCTGACTCGGCCTACGGTCCGGTGGCGCAGAGCTGGTGGTATCGTGACACCGTCGAATTCTACAGCTCGCACCTATCCGGCTGCCAGAGACTGCCAAACGGCAATACCCTTGTCTGCGAGGGCATGGAAGGGGTTCTGCTCGAGGTCACTCCGGACTCGCAGGTTGTCTGGAAGTACATCAACCCGGTCTGCGACACCGGACCGATGATACAGGGGAATCAGATACCACCCCTCAGCAACGAGGTTTTCCGCGCGTACCGGTTCTCCCCGGACTACTCGGCATTCATTGGCCGAAACCTTGAGCCCGGGGACCCGATCGAGCGCTACCCGACCGGCATCTTGGCGCCGAAAGCCCGCGCTTTCAGGCCAACGCTGAGCTGTCCCGGCGTCGTGCGGAGCGGGACTCCGATCACAGTGGCGGTTTCGAGCGGCCATGCCCGTTTGTCGATCTATGACTGCACGGGACGGGAAGTCGCGACCCTGGTGGACGAAGTGCTGCCTGCTGGCAGGTACGAGCTCCACTGGTCCACCCGCGACTTGGCGAGCGGCTCCTACTTCCTGAAACTGACTCTTGGCACGGCCACCAGCACCCGGCCGGTGGTCGTCACTCGCTAGAAGAGCACAGCACTTCTGCAAGCAGCCAGCGGGTTCCCGCAGGCCTCCTTCTTCGTCCAGCCGACTTGACAGCTGGCCAGCATGGGCTAGCGTCACATGGCATGTCAAGACCCGGAAGGCACCCGCGACACCGGCTGGTCGAGTGTGTTGTTCTTTGTGGCTCCCTGGTCCTGCTCGCGTCTCCCCGGCCTGTGGACGCCCAAGAGCGGACCATGGGCCTGATATACCACGACTCGACCCGCTCCTATCAGGGCTACACGCTGTTCACGCCCTACTACCACGTGTCATACCTCATCGACAACCAGGGCCGACTTGTCCACTCATGGGAGGCGGAGCGGCATCCTGCTCTGATGTGCTATCTTCTTCCCAACGGCCTGTTGCTGCGCACCGAGACGATGGACAACGAGGTGTTCACGGCGGGGGGCACCGGCGGCCGGGTCAAGCTGATGGACTGGGACGGCAACGTGACCTGGCAGTTTGACTACAACACGGAGTCGGTCTGCACTCACCATGACGTCGAGTACCTGCCCAGCGGAAACATCCTGATGATTGCTTGGGAGTACAAGACCAGGCAGGAGGCGCTCGAGGCGGGTCGCGACCCGGACAAGATGGACCAGGACTGCCTCTGGCCCGACCATCTCATCGAGCTCGATCCGACGACGGATTCGATTGTGTGGAGGTGGCATCTTTGGGACCACCTGGTTCAGGACTTCGATTCCACCAGGCGTAACTACGGTGTGGTTCGCGACCACCCGGAACTCGTCGACATCAACTTCATCGGCGAGTCGTACCACCCAGACTGGGTGCACACCAATTCGGTGGCCTACAACGAGAGGTTGGACCAGGTTGTGCTCAGTTCGAGAATGTTCTCCGAGATCTGGGTCATCGACCACGGGACGACGACCGAGGAAGCGGCCGGGCACACCGGAGGCCGGTACGGAAAGGGCGGCGACCTGCTGTACCGCTGGGGCAATCCCCGGACCTACGGCCGCGGCGACTCCTCAGACTGGGTCCTTGTCGCCCAGCACGACGCTGCATGGATTGGCGACAGCCTGCCGGGAGCGGGGCACGTGCTGCTGTTCAACAACGGCCGGTACCGGGTTCGGGAATACTCGTCCGCCGAAGAGCTCGCCCTGCCGGTGGACAGCCTGGGATTCTACCGCCTCCGTCCGGATTCGACATTCGGCCCAGATACCCCGAGTTGGATGTATGCCGATACTTCGTGGTTCTTCTCCCCATACATTTCCGGCTGCCAGCGTCTGCAGAACGGGAACACGCTTGTCTGCAGCGGCAACCAGGGTACGCTCTTTGAGGTCACTCCCGACTCGCAGGTTGTGTGGAAGTATATCAACCCAGTCACGCCCGAGGGACCGATGACCCAGGGCGACTCGATTCCGTGGTCGGCGAACTCGGTATTCAGGGCTCTCCGCTACTCGCCTGACTACGCTGCTTTCGAGGGAAGAACACTCACACCCGGGGACCCGGTCGAGCGCTATCCACCCGGCGTGGGGCATGCGGTCCCGCAGTGTCTGCTCCAGCCGCTCTCAGTACCCTCTCACGTCAGTAGCAGCTCGGTTCTCTCCTTTGTGACTGGCAACGGTCACACCCGGCTCGCGGTCTACGACTGCATGGGTCGTGAAGTCGCGACCCTGGTGGACGGAGTGCTGCCAGCGGGCAGGCACGACTTGTACTGGTCCACCCGCGGGCTCGCCAGCGGCTCCTACTTCCTGAAACTGACTCTTGGCACGGCCACCAGCACCCGGCCGGTGGTTGTCACACGCTAGAGACATACAGGCTTCGAGCTGTCTTGGGGATAGCAGGGACGCTTACCGCGTTCCGACTGATGACAAGGGAAATCCGGGAAACAGGCGGCACCGCCGATGTCACCGAGCGAGGCGTTTCGAGGAGTTACGTACAGACGGCAGGGAGGTCGGGGACGCAGTCCATTGTTGGGGCGCTGACTGAGCCTTTGTCACGGTCGAGCTGAGAGCAAGCCGGGGTCCGGGTTCGCAGCGCAGGCTTGACTGGCGGGTCAGGCGCGGGTATCCAATTGTGTGGCCGACATACCCGGCAGGCACTATGCTCCGCGGCTGTACACCGATTTGGCAGCGTGGTGGCCGGTGCTGTCCTGCCCGGACGACTACGCCGAGGAGGCCGAGTTCTATCGCAGGTGCTTGGTCGAGACAAGCAGGATTCCTGTGAAGTCCGTGCTCGAGCTGGGCTCAGGCGGGGGCAACAACGCCTCGTTCCTCAAGGCGCATTTTGAGATGGTGCTGGTGGACTTGTCGCCAGCGATGCTGCGGGTGAGCCGTTCGCTGAACCCGGAGTGCGAGCACGTGCACGGCGACATGCGCGAGGTGCGGCTGGGCCGGATGTTCGACGCGGTGTTCGTCCACGACGCGGTATCGCACATGCTGACCGAGGAGGACCTGGCCCGGGCGATCGAAACCGCTTGGGTGCACTGCAGGCCGGGCGGGGCTGCGCTGTTCTGTCCTGACCACCTGAAAGAGACGTTCAAGCCGAACACGAGCCACGGCGGGCATGACCGGATGCTGCGCAGCATGCGCTATCTGGAATGGACCTGGGACCCTGACCCTGAAGACACGACGGTTGTGACCGACTTCGCCTACCTGCTGCGGGACAAAGACGGGACCAGGGTCGAGTTCGACCGGCACGTGACCGGGCTGTTCCCGCGAGCGACTTGGCTGCGGCTGCTCTGGGACCAGGGGTTCAAGCCCGAAGAGCGGGAGTTGAGTATCAGCGACAAGGGCGAGAGTACCTGCGGGGTGTTTGTTGCGGCCAGGCCGGTGGAGTAGTGACCAGACCTGAGCCTGTCCGGCTCCACTTCCGCGGTGCGGCAGCCTGGCCGCGCTGGCTGAAGCCCGACCACGACAAGTCGGACCCCGGGCTGTTCCGGGTTGACCGGGAGCACGTGGATCAAGTGCTCGACCGTACGGTGTGTGCTTTCTACGAAGACCCGCTCTGGGCAGGTATTCTCCCTGACAGACAGACCCGCTACAGCAAGATGTGCGCGCTGTTCGGGTTCTTGCTCAGGTTCGGGGTGATGTTCGGAGAGGTCTATGCACCGTCTGAGGAACTCGAGGGCGTGGCAGTATGGTTGCCAGAGAAGTACGCGAGGTCTGACGGCTGGCCCGCGTTCAGGGCGGGCGCTTTGTCAATCATGTTCCGGGTCGATATGCCCAGCCTTGGGCGGCTTGCAGCGGTCGGGAGGCATACGTCGGCCCAGCGTCGCAAGCATCTACCCGGGCCGCACTGGTATCTCGCGCTGCTTGGAGTAGGTCCCGAGTTCCAGGGCAGGGGATTCGGGCGCAGGCTGCTGTGGCCGATGCTCGACCGGCTGGACCAGGAGAACCTCCCGGTATGGCTGGACACAGAGACCGAGGAGAACGTCCGCTACTACGAGCGCATCGGGTTCGAGGTGCGCGACGACCATGTCGTGCCAGAGGCCGATGTCCGGCTCTGGGGCATGTGCCGGACGCCGGGCCGCAAGCCTGACATCAACTCGATGGATGACTAACCGACCTTCCTTGGAGGAAGCGAAGGAGGAAACGTGAAGCGTGCAGTACTCGGAGTCCTTCTGGCAAGCGGTCTCGGCTTCGGGGCATGGACCTGGCAGAACCCGCTGCCCCACGGTAACACCCTGGCGAGCGTGTCGTTCCCTACCGAGACAACGGGCTACATCGTCGGAGACCGGGGCACGATCATGAAGACGACCGATGCAGGCGCGAGCTGGGCGCTGCACCAGACCGGAATTCTCTCGTCCTTTGAGGGCGTCCACTTCCTTGAAGACGAGCTTGTCGGGTACATGATCGGCGGCAACGACCAGACGATACACAAGACGACCGACGCAGGCGAGAACTGGCGGCTGGTCGGGATCGGCCCTGCTCCGCTCGAGGGGGTGCGGTTCCTGGACAACGATACCGGGTACATTGTCGGGCACATGGGCAGCATCCTGAAGACCACAGATGGCGGGTCAACCTGGGATGACCAGGGCATCGGCGGCAACACCGCGCTGCGCGACGTAAGCTTCCCGATGGACAGCAGGGTCGGGTACGCGGCCGGAGACTGGGGAAAGATTGTCAAGACGACCGACGGCGGCGAGAACTGGAACACGGTCGCGCCGGATACCAACACCTGGTTCTCGGGCATGGACTTCCCAGAGGACACGCTGGTCGGGTACGTCACCGGGCAGTTCGGGCTGACCCTGAAGACGACCGACGGTGGGCAGACATGGTCGCGGCTGAGCACCGGGCACAACACCGACATGCACTCGGTGGATTTCCTGACCAACGACCTGGGCTGGATTGCCGGGCCGCTGGGCGCGATCCTGAGGACGACCGATGGCGGAGGTACGTGGGACAAGCAGTCCACCGGTACCCGGGAGCATTTCAACTTCATCAGGATGCAGGACTCGCTGACCGGGTTCGCGGTCGGGTACTACGGCCTGGTGATGAAGACGACCAACAGCGGCTTGACCTGGACCCGGATGGTCAGCGGCACGACCCAGCGCATCCTGTCGATTGAGTTCCCGGTGGACACGCTCGTGGGCTGGGCCTGCGGATGGGACGGGACGATACTCAAGACCGCAGATGGTGGAAACGAGTGGGTAGCGCAGACCTCGAATACAGGGGCAGACCTGGATGCGCTTTGCTTCCCAACCGACACTCTCACTGGTTTCGCTTCAGGCCAGGGCGGCGCGATGCTGAAGACCACGGACGGTGGTGCGCACTGGTTTGGCAAGACCTCGGGAGTTTCGGACGAGCTGTTCTCAGTGCACTTTCCCGAGGACACGCTGGTCGGCTGGGCAGTAGGCGACAACGGCAGGATTCTCAAGACCACGGATGCAGGCGAGTCGTGGGAGACCCAGACCTCGGGCACGTTCGAGCGGCTGTACGACGTCTGGTTCAAGGACCAGGACACCGGGTACGTCTGCGGTGACAACGGCACGATCCGCAGGACGACAGACAGCGGTGAGAGCTGGGTGGGCCAGAGCCCGCCGGTGCAGACCTGGTACCGGTCGATTCACTTCCCGCTGAACGGGCAGACCGGCTGGGCTGCGGGCGGCGCAGGTGTGCTGGTCAAGACCACGAACGCAGGGCAGAACTGGTTCCAGCAGAACCCGGGAATCAACTACTTCCTTTACCAGGTGCAGTTCCCGGTCGACGAGCAGACCGGGTACCTGTGCGGGTTTTTCGGCTCGCTGTTTCGGACCACTGATGGCGGCAACAACTGGGAGGTGTACTACTCGCCGACCAACAACGTGCTCTACGCGATGGACTTCCCGGTCGATCGCTGGGTCGGTTGGGTCGGCGGAGTGGGCGGAGCGATTCTCCGGACCAATGCCGGCGGGACGTCATGGGTCGAGGAGAGAAGTGAAGCAGCAGTGATGCGGGCCGCAACTTCGCCGAGCATCATGTGCAGCAGTGTGCTGCGTGTCGCCCAAAGGTCAGCGCTTGTCGATATCTCGGGCAGGCGAGTGATGGATCTGCAGCCGGGAGAGAACGATGTCAGGGGCGTTGAACCTGGAATCTACTTCGTGAGAGAAGAGGGGCCGAGGATTCAAGGGTCCGAGGGCACGAGTGTTCGCAAGGTGGTAGTGCAGAGATAGGAGGAGACTCTGCCGAAACGCTGTGCCATCATCCTGACACTGCTCGTCGTGTTGGTCCCTGGCTGTGGGACTCGGAAGGCCCGTCCTCCTCGCCTTTACCCGTTCTACGATTCTCAGAAGCGTTGGGGCTACATGGATCGGCGTGGCAGGGCCGTCATCGACCCCCAATTCAGGCGGGCCTTCCAGTTCAGCGAAGGGTTTGCCTTTGTCAGGCTCCAGGACCGGAGATGGTGTGGCTACATTGACGAGATGGGCCGGATGGCAATCGGCCCGACACGCGACTGGTCCTACGGTCAGCCATTTTCAGAAGGCCGTGCAGCAGTGTGGAGCTCCAAGCGTCGTCCCTGGTCTGGCAGAAGGATTAACGGGTCCTTGGTAGCCACAGGCCCTGCTCAGTATATCGACCGTACCGGTCGATATATCACGGACCACTGGTATGAGGGCTGCTTCGATTTCTCTGAAGGCATCGGGTGCGCCTTCGACAGCGCAGGTGCCGTTGGCATTGACCGTTCTGGCAAGGTTCTGTTTCACCGGCCGCTTAGGGTTCACCCGTTCTCGGAAGGTCTTGCGGCAGCTCTGTCCAACTCGTCCGGCGTCTTCGTATACGGGTATGTCGACAGGACCGGCCGGATGGTCATCCCGCCGCGTAGGGGGCAGCTGTCTGTGCCCTTCCGCGAAGGCCTGGCGTTGGTGATTGACTATATTCGTGGCGTATCCACTGGATACATGGATCGGAGCGGCCGACAGGTGCTGTCTACAACCTATCGCACCAAAGACAAAGAGGCCGGGTGCTTCTATGAGGGCTTGGCGGTAGTCAAGGACGATTCTGGATGGTTCCACATCGACCACAGCGGTAGGCCTCAATACGGCGAGAGATGGGCCAAAGCCAGACGCTTTTCGGAAGGCCTCGCGGCAGTCTCAGTAGTCGACTCGGCTGGCTCAGGGCGGTGGGGTTACATTGACCGGGCCGGCCGGGTGCAGATCTTCCTGAACTTCAGGGAGGCGTTCGAATTCAACGGCGGCATCGCGCAGGTCGTGCTGGACGGCAACAGCTGGTGCTACGTCGACAGACAAGGTGACCTGTTTGGTGTTCCATAGGCTCGCTCATGGTGTCTACTCTGTCGCCCCCTCACCTCAACCCTCTCCCTCAGGGGGCGAGGGAGCCATGCGCGGCGGTCCCCAAGGTCGTCATCGTCCGGTAGCAGAAGCTGTCCAGGCCAGCAGCCTGGCATGCAGTGGCGTTGACTGATTAGTCAACACAAGCACACGCAGACCTCCTGGCCAGCCCCAAGCCGCCCATAACCCTATATATACGCAATACTAGTGATTTAGCGACAGAATCACGGGTCTAAAACTGACTCTCACCCCCCGCTTCCTGGGTGGTTTCCAGGGTCATGATGAGGGTCATTCTGGAAGTCACAGTCCAGGTCACTCCTGAAGTCACTTCCGAAGCCACAGCCCGAGCCGCTCCTGCAGCCACTTCCCAATCCACTCTGCCAGGCATCTGCCCAGGCACTCCTCGATACACCTTCTGAGGCACAGTCCCTGGCACTTCCCAGGACGCTCCCACAGGCGCTACCGGAGACGTTCCCCAGGACGCTCTCCAAGGCATTCTCCTCGTCATTCCCCTCGCCGCTCTCCAAGTCACTTCCTGATACGCTCCCCAAGTCACCTGGCAGGTCGTATGCCGGACCGCATCCTGCCGGCAGACAGCTATTGACAACTGTCAGCCGAAGCATCATACTGTTGGCGACAAGGACAGCGATATGAACGCCATTCGGCTGTTGTCACCAATGCCCTCCAGAGGGCTTTGCCCAGGACGGCCTAGGCCTTTCCAGAGCGAGAACCTAAGGCCGAGATCGCCCTTCACCATAATCGAAAGTGTGTAAATATGGGAAGCGTCCCTCTTTTCTACCCGGCCGGGACATACACAGTCCCGCCGGCATCTACAACATCAACTGCCATGGCGACCCGATGAACTTCGCCTCCAAGTCTACCGGTGGATGGTGGAAGGTCTGGGCATACAACCGCGGACATGAAAACGACTTCAACGCCGGGCTGCAGTACTGCAACACCACGGGTCAGCACTACATTGTGTATGACATCGGCTGCTACACCGCGGCCTTTGACCCGTTCGTTTATCATGGTAGCTTCTATCCCTCTGACACAACAATGGCCGATGCCTACACTGACTTCTACAGCACCACGCTGGGCATTGCGCATCTGGGCAATACTCGCAACGGGTTGTGGGTAGGAGGGGGGCCCTCCTTCAGCTTGCAGCAGGCTTTCTGGGTGTTGTTCTTTGCAGACCCCGGTTCACCAAGCGCGCCTGCCGCTGCCCTCGGAGCAGCGGAGGGGCTGTCCAAGGTCGCCTACCAGCAGAACTACGTCCGGCACGCACACAACCTCTTCGGTTCACCTGAGCTTGAGCCGTGGGTGATTTCTCCGGACCGGATGTCCGTGCAGGCACCGTCGTCAATACCTCAAGGCGTGCAGGTGCAATTCCAGGTCCAGGTCACACACGGGCAGACCGGGATTCCCGGGGTACGAGTCTGCCTGCACAAGTCCGGCGATATATACCAGGTCGGCGTGACCAATTCCAGCGGCATTGTCCAGTTCGTGGTATGTGCCGAAACCCCGGGCATAATTCTCATAACCTGCACCTATCCCAGGACCTGGATACAGCAGTATCTACCTCACCAGAAGACCTGTACGGTCGTCCCTGCGTTTGGGGATGGTCCGATGGGCGAGGTGCCGCAGGAGCTCGGTTTCACTGCCGTCGGGCCGAGTCCGGCATTCAGTGGCTTCACGGTGCAGTACGGTGTGCCGGTGCAAGGGCGCGTCAGGCTTCAGCTCCACGACGTCCAAGGTAGAGTTGCGGTAGTGGTCAGTGATGAAGAACTCGCGCCCGGGTACTACCGGCAAGACATCAGCAAGTGGGCATTGCCCCTTCCAGCCGGGGTGTACTTCCTTGCCCTTGCACAGAACGGCAACCGAGTCACGAGGAAGGTTACGTTGGTGGAATAGAAGGCAATCATGCGACATCTCGTCTGTTGCGTGCTTGCCTTGACGGGCGTCGTGGCTGGTCAGAACTGGGCAATCGGAATACTGGCCGCCAGGGGGGGGTCATGCGCCATTGACACTGACAGCACCTGTCGGCCTCACGTCGCGTTTGGCGCTGCCGCGGGATGGGGTTATGCCGTACGGACGGACGATTCCTGGGCCGTGGCGTATCCCCAAACTGAGCGGCTTGTTCTGGAAATCGAGCTCTGCCTTGATGAAAACGGGCTTCCCCATATCGGGTACATTGAAGGACGATACACTCCCCCGTACCTGGACTCGGTACGATACGCCCGGTTTGACGGCGACACTTGGCATTTCGAGACCGTGACCGGTCCGGCTCGTCACGATGCGCTGTCCATGGTCCTAGCCCGGGACAAGACTCCGCACATGGCCTTCAGGGAGGACTTCGTGGATTCCGCGGTCACGAAGTATGCCTGCAAGGCCAGCGACACCTGGAGCATCCTTACGGTTCCCACCGAGCAGACTGATACGCTCAGGTACCTCCGGGGTTTCTCGCTCGCCCTTGACAAGGCCGACCGACCAGGGGTTGCGGTTGCCTGGTGCAGGCCCGCGGGCCAAGACGACAGCGTCTGGCTTGCGGTCTTTGAACACGATGGGCAGGACTGGCATCGGTTTGACGTGGATTCAGCCCCTGGCTGGGCGCCTTGGGACTTCTGGTGGCCCCGGGTTCAGCACGACCCGGCATCCGACCTTTTCCACGTCGCGTACCGCGCTTCCGCCTACCGGGGTGTCTATGTCACAGGAAGGGGCAACCTTTGGCGAGTCGAGGAAGACTTGCCCGTATCGGTCGGCAACCAAGTCTACGACTTCGTGCTCCACGAGGGCAGGCCCCATGTCGTGGGTGCCAATGTGCGGTGCCCCTTGGTCTACCAGTGGCGCTGGGCAGGCGGCTGGGAAGAGGAGGTCGTCCTAGTTGAGCTTGTCTCCGACCTGTCACTTGCTGTTGACCGGAACGGCCTGCCCCATGTCGCGATAGCAGCTCTGGACGGGGATCTGCTCTACGGAAGAAGGCTGTTTGTCGGTATACAGGAGACTGTCCGGCCCGCATCCCCATCCGCCTCGCGCCTGCCGACCATCACCCGCGAGGTTCTGGTCTGGAGTACAACGACTTTGTCGTTGCGCAATGTCGGTGACATTGCACTCCATAGCAGAGCGAAGCTGCTGGACGCTTCCGGACGGGCCGTGATGGACCTGCAGCCTGGTCCCAATGACATTCGGAGGCTTGCTTCTGGCGTCTACTTCGTGAAAGAGGAGGGTCCAAGGAGTAAAGGGTCCGAGGGTCCCAGTGTCCGCAAGGTGGTGATTCAGCGCTGAGAGACCCTTGTGCCATCTGATGGCACCAGCTCCTGCGTCGCTGTGCGCTTGGGACTGCGTCTTTGACTCAGGGTGACAAACGGCGCAGAGCGGTCAGCGGTCTCCGTCCCAAGGTGGTGATTCAGAGAAGGAGGGCCCGATTCTGAGACGCAGCTCAATGCTCCTGACAATCCTGGCAGTGGGTGTGGTGAGGGGATGGCAGCCATCCGAGTCTGACACGATGGGCTACCTGAGGCTGCTGGCGACCGATGGCTTCACTGGCGCTACTATTCCGGCCGGGATGACGATTACCCACTCAGGCCGGACCCACTATACTGGTACGCGAACGCGGCTGCCTACGGGAGTCCATCATGTCAAGGCCTCCTGCTACGGCTATGAAAGTGATTCGTTCTCGGCAGTCATTCGAGCGGATGAGACCACCCGAGTCAACTTGGCCTTTCGGAGAAGAGTCACACCTTCCGAGTCCACTGGTGTGCTGCTGGTGTCGGTCTTCGACCAGCAGTGGGATTATGACATTGGCTCTGGCATGGGGCTCTGGCTGGCCCACCGTCGTCTTGGTGACACCAGCGATGCCGGGAGGGTTCTGAGTGATTCCTGTCGAGGGGGTCTGGGACTCGAGCTGGAGCCGGGCAAGTATTGGGTCGTTGTCCGTTTCAATTACCCCACACATTGGGCAGACGATTCCGTGACCACTGAGATAGCCGGGGGGACGGTCACTCGCTGCACTCTTGAGCTCGGACCCTATCCGTGGATTAATGTCGACGGCCGCCGGCTCTCGCCTCGCGACGACAGCATCCTCAAGAGCTTGCGTCGCTACCGGTTTGAGCAGGTCAGGAGCAACAGGGATGATGTACCTTGCCGGACGAGCAACGATCGGAAGCGCAAGGCTTTGCAGGTCCTGATGAAGGGCTCTGGGAAGTACGCCCTGAAGCAGACTCCAACCACCGTGGAGGGTGATCCCGTACCAAGGTACCTCGTGGTTGACAAGGGCAGGTGGCAGTTGGTGTTTGATGGCTCACGAGACGCGTTTGGAGCCGCGATGGCAGGAGGGCACAAGGTTTCGGTGCGAGAGGGCAGCCGTGCCCGACTCGTGCACAACCGATGGGACAGGGACAACCAGAGGTCTGTCCCAGAATGCCTGAGCCCTGACGTGAAGCTGGGCGACGATATCCACCCTCTGCTCGAGCTCTACACGGACGACGGGGATACCATCCATTTCTGATTGTTCGAAGCCGAGGGGATGTCGAATGTGAGCAAGGTCGTCACTCAGCGCTGAAATCTGACAGCGATTCACGCGGGGCGGCGGAAGCCGCCCCGCTGCTGTCGTGCGCCCAGCATGGGCGCTGGCTTGAGAGTGAGAGTCTCTATCACGGAGGTTGATTGCACCAACCGTTAGCCAAAGGCAAGTGCGTCACCGC
>CP070680.1:1447945-1480357 GCA_020352555.1 Caldifarciminota bacterium
AGACAGCGTCACCGGCCCGGACCGGGCAGGACTCGTCTGCGACATGCATGACCCCGCTGCCCTGGACCAGATAGTAGACTTCGGCCTGGGCAAGTTTGTGAGGCTTTGACTTCGCGCCCGGTTCGAGTCTGGCCAGGGCGAGCGAGTAGCGGATGGCAGCAAAGTCTCTTGCCCGGAGCAATGGGAACGCCGAGCCCGTCCAGAAACTCCACTCGCACGCTGGCAGACCACGACCGTTGGGCCTGACACATCTGAACGACGCTGTCCTGATAGCGAGTCGCGGCTGGCCAGTTCTCGGACAAGCCCGGCCAACCGTCTTCTGAGCGATGTCAGAAGAAAGGGGACACATCGCTAAGAGCCAACCGCTGTCAAGACAAGTGTCCAGAGACGCCTTGCGGCCCAGCGGCCTGTCGGTGCAGTGGAAACAGGCAACTGGGATAACGGGTACGCAACAGCTGAGACGCTTGCCGCCATTCAACCGTGGCACAGACCGCTTGACACCCTAGCCAGGCACAATATCTTGGCCGCATGAGCAGGGCTGACGCCAGACCACAGACCATCTTCGCCAAGACGCAGGGGGATTGTCATTTCTGCGGCAACAGGCTGAGACTCCGGATGCCCGGGAAATACGGTGGAGTGATGCCGAGCGCGTGGGTCATCCAGCGCAAGCGAGGCAGGAAGGACGACATCGCGAAGCATCGAAAGGCACTGAACTGGTGCATGCCCTCGACGCGATGTGAGAGCCCGCAGGCAGAGTAGGTGAGACTTCCCTCTGACTCAACCGCGTACTACTTCGTCGACGAAGCCGGGGATCCGGTCTTCTTCAACAAGCGCGGTGAGTGCATTGTCGGCAGGCCCGGCTGCAGCAAGGTGTTGGTACTGGGCTTCATCTCAGCCCCGCGCCCAGGCGAGATCCGCAAGGCGCTGGCTGAGCTTCGGGGCGTTGTTCTCAAGGACCCGTACTTGATGGGTATTCCGTCCCTGGAGAAAACCGCCAGAGCCTTCCACTCAAAGGACGACGTTCCCGAGGTCAGGGAGCGGGTCTTCAGGCTGCTGTCCGGGCTTGATTTCTCGTCTGAACTAGTTGTAGCCCGCAAGATACTGCCGTTGTTCCGCAAACGCCACGACAGCAGCGAAGGACACTTCTACGACGACATCGTATCCAAGCTCTTCGAACATCGGCTCCACCTGTGTCAGCGGAACGTCGTGTACTTCGCCAAGCGGGGTTCAGCGGCAAGACAGCAGCCGCTGGAGCGCGCAATTGCGCGGTCGGTGGCGAGGTTCGAGGCGCGGTGGAAGACCAAAGTCGAGACCACCACGCGGGTCTTGGTCCAGCGTCCGATGGAGGAGCCGTGTCTGCAGGTGACTGACTACGTCAACTGGGCGGTGTATCGTGCCTACACCAGCAAGGAAATGCGTTTCTTCAATGTGATACGCGACCGAGTGCGGTTGTTGTGCGACGTGTACGATACGGATAGGTACCCTGACAACTACTATTCGCAACGGAACCCGTTCGACTTGAAAAAGGTGAGCCCTTTGTAGCTAGGGGACTGCTCCCGCACGGCATGGAGCCGGCTTTCACCAGCAAAGGGCTACAGTGCATTGTAGGACCGCCCAACGCGCTGTCAAGCAGAGAAGCGCATCTCGCAGCGGCGTTCCGATAGCTGGGACGACGGCCGCCTTCCACTTGCCGCAACTGACGTCTTGGCGCCTCCCCGGAGCCGTTGACATCCGCTGGGTTTTGGGCGTGCCGCATGCAGTAATGCAGGTAGGCGTAGTGTCCCGTACCAAAACGGGCGGGCGGACACTCTCGGTTTGATTGAGCTAGCCGGAGACCAGGTCCTCGGCCTCAGGGGTCCAGGGAGGGTCGACGATGCAGGCGAACTCAATCGGCTCGGTGCCGTTGTTGTCGAGCCACTGGACAGCTCCAGGCGGGATGTAGACAGCGTCACCGGCCCGGACCGGGCAGGACTCGTCTGCGACATGCATGACCCCGCTGCCCTGGACCAGATAGTAGACTTCGGCCTGGGCAAGTTTGTGAGGCTTTGACTTCGCGCCCGGTTCGAGTCTGGCAAGGGCGAGTGAGTAGCGGATGTCGGCAGAGTCACGGGCCGGGTGAAGCAACTCGCGCAAGCGCGTGTTGTCAGCAGCAGTGATTTCAGGGCAGTCTGCGAGGTGCTTGACCAGCAAAGCGGTGCTAGTTGGGTCTGCGTCGGCTACGGGCGGCGCCGGACAAGCGGGTACAGTGAGCCGTAGGACTGCACATCGAGCCGCACAACCGGCACCTACCTTCGGTAGCGCGTCGCACTCATTCCCCTGAGCTGCACAGTGAGCCATCCGATGGCACCCGCGAGGACGCAGAGCCCTGTTTGTACCTCACTGGAACCCTTGGACCCTGGCTCTGCGCTCCTGGCGCAGGTGCCGTCCGACGGCTCAACCCTGGGACCCTTTCCTACGACTCCAGCCGGCCGACTTCCTTCTCGACCGCGTCGAGCAGCTCGCCGGAGCGGACGACTTCGGTCAGGTTGTTGATGTCGTACTGGACCGGCCGGTCGTCGTCCATCTTCTCGACGTGCTTGCGGATGACGTCGTAGGCGGGCTGGGTGCCTTTGCCCAGTTTGAGCGGCTTGCGGAACTCGACCGCCTGGGCTCCGGCCATCAGCTCGATGGCGACCACGGCCCAGGCGTTCTCGATAATCTGGTTGGTCTTGAGCGCAGCGGTGAAGGACATCGAGACGAAGTCTTCCTGGTCTGCAGCAGCAGGTATCGAGCCGACCGAAGCCGGGGCAGAGAGGATGCGGTTCTCGCACAGCATCATGCCCTGGGTGTACTGGGTCAGCATCAGGCCGGACATCATGCCCGCGCCCTTGGTCAGGAAAGCCGGCAGGCCGCAGGAGAGGTGGCGGTTCATCAGCCGGTTGGTGCGGCGCTCGGACAGGACGCCGATCATGGTTATCGCCGAGCCGATGGTGTCGAGCGACATGCCGAGCGGCGTGCCCTGGAAGTTGGCGCCGGTCAGGTAGGCCTTGTCCTCGGGGAAGAAGATGGGGTTGTCGCCGACCCCGTTGAGCTCGATATGGAACATCTGGCGCGCCCATTTGAGCGAGTCCTTGGCCGCACCGACCACCTGGGGCGTGGAGCGCAGGCTGTAGGCGTCCTGGACCTTTTTGCCCGGCTGCTTGAGCATCTCCGAACCTTCGACCAGTCTGCGGACGTTGGCGGCACATGATACCGCGCCCGGGTAGCCGCGGGCTTTGTGGATCCGCTCGTCGTAGGCGGCCATGTTGGCGTTGACCACCTCGAGGGTGATGCCGACCGCGACCTCTGAGGTCCGGAAGAACCGGTCGGCGTCGTAGAGCAGCAGCGCGCCGTACCCGGCGGTCATGTTCGAGCCGTTGATGGTGGCCAGGCCGTCGCGGGCCTCGAACTCGATGGTTTCGATGCCGGCGGCAGCCATCGCCTTGTCGCCGGGCATGCGCTTGCCCTGGTAGAAGGCCTCGCCTTCGCCCAGCAGCACGATCGCCATCTGGCTCATCGGCGACAAATCGCCGCAGGCACCGACCGAACCCTTGTCGAACACGACCGGGGTCACGCCTTTGTTGAGCATTTCGACCATGGTCTCGACGACTTTGAGCCTGATGCCGGAGTTGCCCAGGCCCAGGATGTTGATGCGGGAGCAGATCGCGGCGCGGACGACCTCGTTCGGCAGCGGCTTGCCGCAGCCGGCCGAGTGGCTGTAGACGAGGAAGCGCTGGAACTGCTTGAGCTGGTCGGGCGACAGCACCAACTCGGACAGCTCGCCGATGCCGGTGGTGATGCCGTACATGACCGCGCGCTCGGCCACTTTCTCCTCGACGAAACTGCGGCAGTTCTCGATCCGCTCCTTCGCCGCCGTTGCGAGTTCGACCTTCTCGCCGTCGCGCGCGACGCGAAGCAGGTCCTCGATTTGAAGATTCTTGCCGTCCAGTACTACCGCCATTCTCTTACCTCCGTTAGTGGCAATTCACTGCTGCCGGGCAAAGTTTTCCCGAGGGGTTCAGGTCTTTTTCGGGCTGTCAGGCTTCCTGCGGGGCCGGCGCCGCCTGGTTCTGCCTCGACGCTGTCGAGCAGGCTTGGACCCGCCGGACCCGGGCTTCTTCTCCTGCTCTGGCCCGGGCTTGCCGCTTTCGGTCGCTGCCGGCTTGGGCTGGGGCTTGCGCTGTGCCTTGGGCTCGGGCTGGCGTTTCGGCTGAACCCGCTGCTGCACCATGTTGTTCTTGTGGCTGCCAGGCCAGTAGACCCTTTTGCACTGCGGGCAGCGCCGGAAGTCGTGGTGGATCTGGTAGATGAAGAAAGGCACCGACGGTCGCGCCTGGTCCCGCGTAATCTTCTCAAGCTGGCTGTTGCATTTGATGCACCGGGAGAACGCCTTTCCCTCCTTGGTGCCGGCGTCGATGAGCTCCTGAATCTTCATTTGCCTGCCGACCTCGGCCATCTGCTCGCGGAGATCGGTAGCCTGGATGAACAGGACCCCCTGCATGTCCCGCAACCGGGTGTTGCGGGTGACCAGAGTCCGGCCCCGGCCGCGGGCGCGGCGATAGGCGCGCATCCCGCTCATGCCCCGCGAGTAGTCGACGTCAAGGCCCAGTATCCTGAGTTCGCGGCTCAGCTTGCCCAGCATCGAGTCGCAGGAGAGTCTCGGAGCCGCCGGGGCGCTGTCTGGGGACGGACTGTCAGGCACGGCAAGAATCTAGCGGATTCGGTCCTCAAATCAAGACGGGCTATCGGACAGGCGTTGCGCTGCTTGACGCCGAGCCGGTATGGCGGTACTTTGTGTTCGGGAAGCGAGGCGAAGACAAGCCAGGTCGGGAACAGATAACCGGGAGGAACCGTGAGGAAGAAGCTTCTGATCGTGCTGCTGCTCGGAATGGTCGTGCTGGCGCTGTCGTGCGCGCCGGGCAACGAGCGCTGGTCGGTCGACAACCGTGCGAACTTCTGGGCCGGGCTGTGGCACGGCCTGATCATCATCGTCACTTTCGTCGTCAGCTGGTTCACCAGCGAAGTCGGGATCTACGAGGCAAACAACGTCGGTTTCGGATACAACATCGGGTTCATTCTGGGCTGCATGATAGCGCTCGGCGGCGGCGTCAGGTCAGCCACCCGCCGGAAGCGCAAGCGGAAGGTGGTGTGCAAGAGCCCGGACATGGACCGGCTCGGCAGCCGCATCGAGTCCGGTGTCCGCGAAGGCATCAAGGCTGCGGCGTCCGCTGTCCAGGAATCCGGGGGCTACGACTGGGACGAACTGGGCCGCCGCATCGAGCAGCGCGTGAAAGAAGCGATGAAGGACCTGGACACCGACAAGGACTGACCAGGAAGGAGGAACGATGAACCGGACAGGACACGGCTGCGCCGCGGCCGGCATTCTGCTGCTGGCGGCGGTTTTCCTGCCGGCCGATGCGGCCAGGCTCGAAACCGGCGACAGCTTCAGGCTTCCGGCCGAGGAAGTGCAGGCCGGGGACCTTTACTACGGCGGCAACGCATTGCATGTCGACGGCATCGTCGAGGGCAGTGTTGTAGCCGGCGGCCAGACTGTGACGGTTGCCGGCACGGTGACCCGCAACTTGTTCTTCGGCGCGCAGACGGTAGACGTGACCGGCACGGTACAGGGCGACATCGTCGGCGGCTGCATGAGCTTCTTTGCGACCGGTCCGGTCTGGGGAGCGGTGCGCGTCGCAGCAGGGTCGGTCACAATCGGCAGCAGGGTGGAGCAGGACGTGCTGGCCGGGTGCCGGACCCTGTCGGTGCGGCGCGAAGCAGAGGTGAGGGGAGACGTCATCGCCGGATGCGGGACCATGGAGATCGACGGGACGGTCCGGGGCGACATCCGGGCCGGCGCAGAGGAAATAATCGTTTCCGGGACCGTCGACGGGGACATGGTTGTGACGGTCGGTGAAAAGCTGGTGCTGACCGAAGATGCACGGGTGTTCGGGAGCGTCCGCTACTGGGCGGAGAAGGAACTCGACCTCGGCAATCCGGACGCGGTGTTCGGCGACATCAGCTTCACAAAGCTGGAGGAGCGCGGAGAGCTGGCCGAGCTCAGGGACCTGCGACCGCGGCTCAACCTGTTCACCATGTTCCTGCTGCCGTTCGCGATATTCTCGGTGCTCGGCGCACTCGCGGTCGGGTTCATACTGGTCGCGTTGTGGAAGCACGCGCTGACCCGGGCGCTGGACAGCGCGGCCGGGCGTTTCGGCCGCACCGTCGGATTCGGAGCGCTGGGCCTGTTTGCGGTGCCGGTCGCGATTCTGGTGTCCTTCGTGCTGATTGTGACGATACCGGCAGGGTTGATCATGACCCTGCTGTATCTGATCGCGCTCTACCTGGGCAAGATACTGGCCGGCATGTTCCTGGGACGGTGGCTGTTCCGGATTCTGGGCGGGAGTACCGCTTCGGTCCTGCCCGACCGCGGTCCGTCGATGTGGCTGACCGCACCGGTCGGCATCGTCCTGGCCTACGCATTGTGTGCGATTCCGTTCGTCGGCTGGGCGATATGGCTCTTCGGCCTGATGGTGGGCTTCGGCGTGATGCTTGAATTGCTGGCGATATCTCGGCGTCAGTGACCGCTCTTGCCACGACTGGGCCGGGCTCCGCCATCGGCCTGATGGTCGGCTTCGGCGTGATACTTGAATTGCTGGCGATATCTCGGCGCCCATAGTCCTGCCCCGTTGACTCGGCCGCGCCATGCGGTCGGCATGGAGTCCGGTCGCGGAGCATGCCGGAGTCCGGGGCACGTCGAGGAGGCACAAGACGACCGTCCGGCGACGCCCAAAGCGCTATTGCGTTATCAGTCCGGCAGGATAGAATTAGTCGATGGCAGACGAGAGTACTCCGGGAGGCACTTTCCACGGCCGGGCAATCCGCGACCGAAGGGCCGCGGCTGAGCTGCTGCGCCGCGCCCGGCTCAAGTTCCATCGCGAAGACGAGGATGTTGCGTTCGACCTGCTGCAGGGCCTCCTGGCCAAGGACCCACGGAACCTCAGAGCCGCCTACCTGACCGCGCTCTGCGCTCATCTGCTGACCAACGGCGACGCCATCGACGACGTCTGCGCGCGGGCGCTCAGGGTCGACAGGCGCCATCCCTACACCAAGGCGTGCGAAGCGGTCCGTTACCTCTACCTCGCAAACTTCTCCCGCGCCGAGGACCTCTTCCTGCAGGCGATCCAGCAGATGCCGGATGAGCTCGACCTGTATCTCGGTCTCGGGGTGGTGTACGAGTACTCGGACGACATCGGCAAGGGCATCGACATCTACCAGAAGGCGATCGACCTGGACCCGGACAACGTCCGGGCCAGGGTAGCTCTGGGCGGGATGTACGCGATGGAAGGCGAGTATGCCAAGGCGATGGCCCAGTACCAGCGCGCCAAGGCGGTCGAGCCCTTGATCGAAAACCCCCACCAGAAACTGGGCCGGGACTACTACTTCGGCGGAATGATGGGTGAGGCGGCGTCGGAGTTCGGGCTGGCGGTCGCGGAGGAACCCGAGGAGCCGGCAGCCTGGTTCTACCTGCTGGACTGCATCCGGCGGCTGGGCCGCTGTGACGACGCAATCGACCTTTACCAGGACATCCGCGCCAGGTTCGGTGACGACCCGGAACTGATCAGCGGGTACTACGAGCACTTCCAGATGAAGAAGGAGGCGCTTGCCGCCCTGGAGAGACTGGTCGAGCAGAAGCCGAACGACGTCCGGGCGCTGGTGCGTCTCAGCAACGCCTACACCGATTCGGACCGCGTGCCGGAAGCGATCGACGCTGCCGAGCGCGCGGCAGCGCTCGCCCCGTCAGACGCGCAGGTGTTCACCCTGCTCGGCCAGCTCTACCTGAAACTGGGAGACAACCGGCTGTCGGTCGAGAGGTGCCGGCGCGCAATCAGGCTCGACCGCAACGCCCAGGCCGCCTACGTCACGATGGCGGACGCGCTTCTGTACCTGGGCCGGCAGGAGGATTCCCACGCGGCCATCGTCGAGATGGAGCGGGTGCGCGAACAGGCCTGGCGGCAGTATCAGGCGAAGTTCTCGGGTCAGGACCAGCTGGACGCCGAGCGCCAGTAGCCTTTTCAGACCCAGGCAATCCAGCGGATATCGCCGGCGCGGGCTCGCCCAGTCCGGTTGACGACTACAGCCGCTTCTCGTAGACCCGGTAGCGTTTGTACACCTTGCCGCCCAGATCCCGGTCGAAGTCGTTGATCAGGCGGTTGTCCTCCAGGTTCCAGGACAGCTCGCACCATTCGTACCCCTTGGACCGGGCGTACAGCTCGGTCCGGTAGAAGAGCAGGATCGGCAGGCCAAGGCGCCGGTATTCCTTCTTGAAACCAAAGACCAGCGCCCGGATGCCTGTTATCCGGTTCCGGTACCGGAGCGACTTCAGCAGCCCGGCAAGGTCGAACCTGCCGTCGAGCCGGCGCAGGACCTGATTGAAGTCGGGCAGCGTTATCGACAGCCCGGCGGGCTTGCCGTCATAGAACGCCAGCAGCACCATCTCCGGCACCGCGAAGTTCTTGAGGTTGGCGGCGAGCAGGTCCATCTCCCTGCCCGTCATCGGCGAGAATCCCCAGTTCTTCTCCCACGCCGCGTTGTAGAGCTCCTTGACAATCTTCATTTCGCTCTCGAGTCGCCTCATGTTCAGGTGCCGGACCGAGATGCGGGGATTGTCCTGCAGCCTGCGGGCGAGGGTAGTGAACCGCTCGGGCATCGGGGTGCTGGCGTACTTGATGAAGGCGAGCAGGTCCTTGGCCTTGACGAATCCGGAGCCCTCGATCAGGGCGCGGTAGTAGGGAGGGTTGTAGGGCATCATCAGTACCGGCGGCCGGTCGAACCCTTTCACCAGCAGGCCCCACTCGTCGTTGGACGAGGGGCTCATCGGGCCGCGGACAACTGTCATGCCCCGGTCCCTGACCCAGGCCGATGCCCGCGCGAGCAGGGCCGAGCCGACATCGGCCCGGTCCTGAGATTCGAAGAACCCGAAGGAGCCGAGCTTCTCGCTCCACAGTCTGTTGTAGTTGTCGTCGACCTGGGCACTGATCCGGCCGACCGGGCGTCCGTCCTCGACCGCCAGGAAGAGCGTGCCGCGAGCATGCTCCCAGAACGGGTGACGCCGGTGGTCGAGGAGCTCGCGGACATCCTTCTTGAGCGGGGGTACCCAGTTGCGGTCTTCGGCGTAGATCGACCAGGGAAGTTCGACGAACGCTTGCAGCTGCTCCGGGGTGTTCACTTCACGGACTTCGATCATCACCGGGTTCTGGCCGCGCCTGTGCCTGTCGGCATGCCGGTGAGATTCTCCGGCAAGCGCGCCGTGTCAAGCCGGGCGGGCGGGCCGGCGGCCCGGTTTGGGGTCGGTATTCGGGTCTGAGGTCGGCAAAGACCTGGCGCGGCGTACCGTGGGTGGCGGTACGCCGCGTCATGTCGGTCCCCATCAAGATCTGCCCTTCCGCATCGGAACAGCGAACGGGGACTTTGGAGCGCGATACCCCCTGTGTATCTCCGTTCGGCTTGGTCAGACTCACTGCGCCCTATGGCGCTGTTCTCGCAGGCGCGCGAACGCCTGCGACCTTGCCCAGTCGCCTTTATTACTGCACTGGGCATGCCAGCCCTCGTGGACCGGGTCGTAGGAGTACAAGATGCCAATTTACCGAGGCTTGGAGCGCGGCGGGTGCCGGCGGCTGCCAAGCGGGGATGCAGCCGCCTGCCGCATTATGCGTGCGAGGTGCCGCAAAAATCCGCAGACCGGACTGGATGGATGAGTCTTGAATGGGGCGACTAGAGCTGGTGTTCGGATATCTTGCGGCGGAGCGTGTCGCGATGGATGCCCAGAATCCCGGCTGCCTTGGTCTGGTTGTTGCCGCATCGGCTGAGCGCTTCGGTGATGGCACGCTTCTCGATCGCCCTCAGGTCAAGACTGCCGACCAGACCCTCGAGCGATGGCCTTCGGTCCGCCTGCTTGTTTCCGTCCATGAAGCTGACGACGCCCAGGGTCGAAATGAGATGCCCGAGCTTGATTTCGTCACTGCCGTCGTACTGGGCGCGCTCGTACGCGCGTTCGATGATGTTGCGCAGGGTGCGCATGTTGCCGTTGAAGACCGTGTTGGTGCCGGCGATGTATTCGTCGACGAGCTGCCGGACGAACTTGACCGCGGTCGTCTGGATGCCGAGCCGGCGGGTGTGGCGCGGCCGGCGGTTCATCTCTTCTACCACGAAATCGAACATCTCCCGCAGGTCCTGCTCGGCAATGCCTGGTGCTTCGCCGCTCCACCGGTCGATGAGCGACGGTACGGGCACGCAGTGCTGGACCAGCCGGGAGTAGAAGTCGGCACGGAATCTCTCCTGCAGGTCCTCGACCGAGCGGTTGGTGGCAGCGACGATCCTCATGCTGACCGGGACTTCCTTCGAGCTGCCCAGCCGCTTGATGAGCCGGTACTCGATCGTGCGCAGGAGCTTGAGCTGGATTTCCTGGGTGATGTCGCCGATTTCGTCCAGGAACACGGTCGAGTCTCCGGCGGTCTCGAAGATGCCCTTGCGGAAAGAAGTGGCGCCGGTGAAGGCTCCCTTCTCGTGGCCGAACAGCTCGTCCTCGATGAGGTTCTGGTCGATGACGGCGATGTTGAGATTGAGCGGGTAGCTGCGGTCCGGGTCCTTGTCCGAGTAGCGGTGGCTGAAGCGGTGCAGGGCGTTGGCCACCAGCTCTTTGCCGACGCCGGGCCGGCCCAGCAGCAGAACGAGCGCGTCGGACGGCCCGATCCTGGCGATTTCGTGCGCGAGGTTGGCCATGCGCCTCGACCTGCCGATCACCATGTGGTGCTTCTCCCGCCAGGTCCGGCGCTGGTTGTCGGTCAGCGGCCTCAATGCGTGAGTGTCGATCTCGCTGGCGATGCCGTGGCAGCGTTCCTCGTCGTTGCCCTCGTCAGGAGCGAAGTTGCAGCTTCCCCAGCCGGGATACACCACGTAGTTGGCGTATCTGCGGGCGGCGAGCAGGCCGTCCTGTTCGGGCACGAACAGGGCCGGGGCGATGCGGTCGAGGTTGTTCTGGCGCAGGTTGGCATAGATGAGGAAGCCCTGCAGGGCGGTGATGTCGAAGCCCTTCGGCACCGGCGCCTTCAGACCCGAGTGGCCGACGAGCTTTCTCTCGTCCTTGGCTCCGGCAAAGCTGACGTGCTGGACGATGAGCGCGACGAAGTGCCCCAGGTTCCTGCGGTACCAGTTTCTGAGGGAACCGTAGCAGTCGATATGGATGAAGTCGAATTCCCGGCCGAGGCGTCCGCCGTCGTACCCGCGTACACAGGCGGTCAGCTTTCTGAACTCGCTACGCGAGCCGCAGACAACGAGTACTTTCGGACGGTCCGACTTGCTGTGTGCTGCCATTCGTCTCCGTTGTCCCAAGGTCGCCTGTTGCCAGCCTCGGCCTGCGGTGCCGCAGAATACCGCCCAGGCCTGCGCCGGAAGACCGGAGAGCGGACTTCTCGACGAACGCCAGCACCCGCATTCAGGCACTGGCGTCTGCTGTAACCGGCAGAAGAGCCTGTTCTTCTGCGCTGGCAGAGAATTATACCGGTTTCGGGCCCATACGCAAGGAGGAGTAGAGTTGCCGAGAAATTCGGCAGCCTGGGGCAACAGTGTTGCAGAATCCGCCAGGAACAGGAAGACCCGCCCTGATTCAGAGCGGGTCTGCGGAAACGTCTGTCTTTCAGTCCAGCAGCACCAGCCGGGTGCTGGCACCGGTCTGGAGCCGGGCAATGTAGATACCGGCGTCGACCCTGAGGCCGCGGCTGTCCCGACCGTCCCATGTCGCGGTACCAGGAACATCGGCAGGCGAACCAGGTTCCAGGACCCGGACTTGGCGGCCGAGAGGGTCGAAGACCCGAACCGGGCCGGCCGGCGCGCCGTCACCCGGGCTCAGCCGGGTAAGTGTGCGGAACGGGTTGGGTACGGCGAACAGGGCGGGTGAAGGCCCTGCATCCCGGGACTGGAGACCGCTGGTCAGGCTGTCGCGGTACATGAGCTGGGGGGCGACATCCAGCCCGCCGGGCACGGGCAGGTCGAACCAGCGGTCGGCCTCTATCGGGTCAATCAGGAACCAGGTGTCCTGGCCGCCGACCGAGTAGTGAAACTCGCCCCACAGTGGCCGGTCCTCCGGAGCCTGGAACCAGAAGGTGTCGGTTTCGGATGGGTCGGCTTCCCAGCCCGAGGTGGTCTCCCAGACCGGGAACGTGCTGCCCCGCAGTCCCCATCGCACACTGTCGACCACGACCCGGTAGTCGTTGCCGCGGAGGATGCCGTTCCCGAACACTGCAAGGGCCGGCGTGGCCAGCACGAATACCAGAGCCGTCACGGTCAATACTCTGTACTGCATCTTGTGCTCCTTTTGAAGTTCCCGGGTAACTGCTCTGTCGATGATAAGCAGCACCGGGCCAGCGTCAAGGCGCTGTTCAGGGCGGTCGGACTTCTGGCTTGACGAACGGGCAGAGGGGAGTTAGATTTACAGCGCTCACCGGCTGTCCGGGAGCAGGGGTCCTAGAAAGGAGTTGTGCTTATGAAGAAGATTACCGTGCTGGCAGTCGCGCTGCTGGCAGCGGTCCTGGTCCGGCAGGCGCAGTCCGAAGAGCTGCTGGCCGTGCTTGAGGCGGGTGACTTTATCACGACCGTCGACACCATCGAACTCAAGGTTTCGGGCCGCACCGCGGACAGCATCGTAACCAGCGGGTTCAATGCCGAGCCCGGGATGCAGGATACTTTCAACTTCGGGGACAGGCGGTGGCCGGACGAGTACTTTACGGTCCGCTACGGCTACGGCATCCCGCCCGAGCGCAAACTGCCGTTCACCTGGCCGAACCCGACCCAGGACTCGTGGTACGAGCTGCCGGGCATGGACAAGGGCCAGAACAACGGCAGGATCAAGTTCAAGTTCCCGGGCGGCATCGAGGAAGAACGGGTCAGGCCGCGCCAGGCGCTGATGCTCGAAGCAGAGCCCAACCCGTTCGCCGGCCGCACCGAGATGCGGTTCAGCATCGCCTCAGGTTCAGAAGTCAAGGTCACGGTCTACGACATGACAGGACAGATGGTGGCGACCGTGTACCGCGACCGGGTAGGGCCTGGCTGGCACTCGTTCGTCTGGGACGGCAGCGACCGCTCTGGCCGGCAGGTCAGCGAGGGCGTGTATCTGGCCAAGCTGGCTGCGGGCAGCGACAGTTTCCTGACCAAGCTGATCAAGACCGACTAGACAGGCCAGAGGATTCCGGACGGTTGCCGGGCGGCTGCATGCCCGGCACCGGCCGGTCGCAGTGTTCTGACCCAGGTCGCTTGACTCCCTGACAGGGGGAGCTACAATCAGCCATCTCACTCGCTGCACTCTCCAGCCCGGGTGGGTGAGGCGGTCCGACTCGTGCCGGATTCGTCAGCCGGTCTGTGAGCGGCGATGGGTCTTTCGGAATCAGGCACAGTTTCACCCTTTGTGCCGGAGCAATCTGTCAAACCAAGGAGGCTAAGGATGAGAAGAGTCGTGCCGGTTCTGCTGGGCGCCTTTGCTCTCCTGACGGCCGGCGGCACGTGGATGGACAGCAAGCCGGCCAAAACCCAGGTCAGGGACGTATCGGCCTTTCCCAGGACACTGAAACCCAGGACCGTGGAAGTACAGATGCCCAAAGAGGCGCCGCAAGCGTTTCTGGGCGGCATCGAGCCCGGAATGCTGTCGAACCGGTCCTGTCGGCCGCGGCCGGTGCCGATGAAGCTCGAGCCGACTTTCAACCCGAGCGAAACGCTCAAATGGCACAATGACACCCTTGGGGGCGGTGTCGGCCTGACTGCGGGCGGAACCTTCTACGGAGCGGTCAGGTTCACCCCGACTACGGGCTGTACTTTGACCAACGTGTTGTGGTACAACTACTACGCGGTGCCCAACTGGGCCTCAATCCTGGTCTACGGCCCGGGCACCATATACGTACCAGGGACTCGGATCGACTCGTTCGGGGCCGCGCCGAGCGATACGGGGTGGCAGAGCGTAGCATTGTCCACACCGCGCAGGTTTCCGTCTGGCCAGGATTTCTGGATATGCGTGCAGGTCAACCACGACGCCGGGGAGTGGCCGATCGGGTATGACACCAAGCTCCAGGATACAACGCGGGGCGGCTACGTCAGTGTGGACGGCGGCACCTGGACCGAACTGTACAAGGTCGGAATCGACCGCAACTGGCTGATGTCTGCAGTAGTCGAGCCTGAGGCCGTGCCTGATTCCGACATGGCGGTGGTCGGGATAACAGTGCCGGAGATGATTCAGCCCAACCGCTGGGTGACGATTTCGGCAACGGTGCAGAACCTGGGCCTGGACACGATGGTGCCCGGAATCCCGGTCGGGCTGCACATCACCGGTCCGGGCGGGTACAACTACTACGACACCGCGGCTACCACCGACACCCTGCTGTTCGGCGACACCGAGTACATCACTTTCTCGCCCAACTGGTACACGCCGACAACGACCGGAATGTACTACGTCAATGTCTGGACCGAGCTTTCCGGGGACCAGAATCCGGACAACGACACGCTTGTCGCGCCGGTCGACGTGACCTGGTGGATAACCTATGCGAGCTGGACAGCGCAGCAGTTCTACACCAGGCAGCCGCTGGAGCGCGGGACGATGTTCTTCCCGAACGATTTCGCCCTCACCTACCCGATCCAGGTCGAGTCCCTGAAAGCCGCTTTCAGCTGGTCTCCCAGCCTGCCCTGGGCAGACAGCACCATCATATTCAAGATTTACGGCGGCGACCTGTACACCGTCTTGTACGAGGACACGGTCGAAGTGCTGCCCGGTGACAACGTGCTCTACGTAGCGGACAGCGTGGTGCTCGACAGCAGCTTCTTCGGGTTCACCCTCAGGCCGCTCAGGTTTGATTCAGGCCCGACGAGCTGGGCCGACGCGAACCACGACAGCCGCAGCATATTCGGTGACCCGGACTCGGGCTGGTACTACTGGACACTGGGCGAGTTCCACACCGCGGCGTTCGTCACTTTCCAGGGCGTGACCGACGACGTCGGGTTCTACGACATCGACGTGCCGCTGGGCCATGTCGAGCCGGGCGACACGGTGACCCCGACCGGCTGGGTGCGCAACTACGGGGTCGCGTACCAGAGCGCAGTGCCGTGCTCGTGCATCATCGTCGACAACGCGACCGACGCCATCATCTACCGGATGGGGACAACGGTTTCGGTGCTGGCCGGAGACACGGCGATGGCCGCGTTCCCGGACTGGGCGGTGCCGGATTCGGCCCAGCCGTTCCAGGTGTACATGATCACCTACCTTTCCGGAGACGAGAACCCGTCCAACGACGGGGTGACGACCATCTTCATGGGCTTCCCGGTCGAGGACGAGCTGCTCTGCCCGGCGCTGCAGCAGGGCGTGACCGTGGACGGTGCGCTGAACTCGATGGAATGGTCTGACGCACCGCGCTACGACGTGTCCAACATCTACGGCTGGCTCGACCCGCTGTACCGCTGGTACCCGGGCAACGTCTACCTGTCCCTGAAGCACGACGACGACTACGTCTACATGGGCTTTGACATGCCGTACACGACCTCGTACGAGTGGACCGAGCTCGGGCTGTACCTCGACGAAGACGGCGACGGTGCATGGGCCGGGGACTCGAGCGAAGGCAACTACTGGTACAACACGGAGAGCGATTCGGTCCGGTACCGGTCCCTGCCTCAGCAATACTACGACCCGCTGGTCGAGACCGCGATGGCTGGCTACAGCATGTCCTCAGGCCACCTGCAGATGGAGCTGGCTTTGCCGATCGGCACTGCGATCGAGGCGATGGACGTCAACCCGGCCGCAGACACGCTCGGGTTCTGGATGTATGACTACTACCCGGTGTACGACGAGTGGCCAGGGTACTGGCACACGCTGATGAACGAGAACAACTGGTACGACCCGTCCTACTACGGCGACCTCGTAATCACCGGCCCGCTCGGGAACCCGGACGCCGGGGTGCTGGAGATTACCGCACCGATCGGGTTCAACGACACCAGCGCCGTCATCACGCCGAGGGTGGTGGTCAGGAACTACGGCGATGTCGAGCTGAGTTTCGACGCGTGGTTCATCATCGACGACGGCACCGACGCCGAGGTGTACCGCCAGTCGGCAACGGTCCTGGCGCTGGCTGCCGGTGAGGACCGCGGAGTGACCTTTGCCGAATGGGCCAAGCCCCATCCTGAGGGCGTGTACACCACCCGCTGTTCACTGGCTCTGAACGACCTCGAGCCGGGCAATGACCAGGCGACAGGCACGTTTTCTGTCGGGGTCAGGCCGCCCTGGCCTTCGGGCTGGACAGAGGTCATGTCAATGCCGGTGAGCCCGTCCGGCCGTCCGGTCAAGCGCGGCGGCTGGGCCACGGTGCACGATGCCGACGGCAAGATATACGCTGCCAAGGGCTACAAGACGACCGACTTCTACACCTATGACCCGCGCATCGACCTGTGGGAGGTGCTGTCCGGCATGCCGTACCAGACCCACCCGCTCTGGAGCCGCAAGCCGCCCCGCAAGGGCTCGAAGGGAGTTAGCGACGGCGATCGGTACATCTACGTCACCCAGGGCAACAACACGCTCGGGTTCTGGCGCTACGACGCCCAGACCGACTCCTGGGCGATCCTGCCAGACGTGCCGCTTGGCATCCACCGCAAGAAAGTCAAGGGTGGGACCGACATGTTCTACGTGCCGGGCCGGCGCGACTCGTCGTACGTGTACCTGCTCAAGGGTTACAAGACCGAGTTCTACCGGTTCCGCATCGCGGACTCGACCTGGGAGCCCCTTGAACTGGCGCCGTTCGTCCGGCGCAACAAGTGGGACAAGGGCTCCTGGCTCGCGCGCCAACACCGGGGACGCGGGCACGGCGAGGGCGATAGGCTGATCTTTGCCCACCAGGCCAAGTACCACGGTTTCTTCACCTTTGACCTGGACAGCATGAAGTGGAACACCACCGCCCTGCCGGTGATGCCGTACATCGGCATGATGGGCCGGAGTAAGAAGTCCAAGGACGGCGGGTCGGCCGATTTCTTCGACGGCAGGGTCTACGCACTCAAGGGCGGCAACACCCAGGAGTTCTGGAGGTACGACCCCCTTGATTCGACCGGCTACCAGTGGACCGAGCTCGAAACCATACCCGCGTTCGGCTCGACCGGGCGCAAGAAAAGGGTGAAGTACGGGGCCGACCTGGTGCACTGGGGCAACGGCGCGTTCTTCACGCTCAAGGGCAACAAGACGGTCGAGATGTGGCGCTACGTGGTCCCGCTGGGCTACGGCTCGCGGCCTGCGCGCAGCGGGGTTCTGGCCGAGGCGGTCGACGCCCGCAAGCCGGGTATCGACATCGCGCCCAATCCGCTCGCGCACGGGCGCGCGACGCTGCGCTACGTCCTGCCCAGGGCAGGACCGGTAGCGGTCAACGTGTTCGACGTTTCCGGCCGGAGCGTCAGCTCGCACGTCCTGGTCGCAGGAAGGAGCGGGGCGGTCGGCCTCGACCTCAGAGAGCTGAGCGCAGGCATCTACCTGGTCCGGTTCGACACCGAAGGGTTCAGCACGACCGAGAAACTGGTGGTGCAGCACTAGCGGTCCAGGCTTCGAGCCTGACCTTGGGAGGAGCGGCCTTGGCCGCTCCTCCCTGTCGTGCGCCCAGCATGGGCGCTGACTTGAGAGTGAGAGTCTCTATCACGGAGGTTGATTGCACCAACCGTTAGCCAAAGGCAAGTGCGTCACCGCGAGGTGGGGTGCGAAGGAAGCCGGAGGCAAACCTGCGCTTTGAGGAACACGAATCCCATACGAGGCCGGGCCAGCCGGGCGAGCTGGCGACTAACAGCGAAGCCCGATGCGATCAAGGGCTGGCAAGGTAGATGGGGCAAGGTTGCAGGGAAAGTCAGCGTTCTTACCTGGGGAGACCTGCCGTTCTGCTGTCTGCGGACAGCAAGCCCGGCTGCGAGGCCGGGTTGAGGCGGCAGGAGTCAGCAGAGGCCATAGTATCAGTGCCGTCACACTGAGAAGGGCTGAACGTGGAGCAGGGCACGGACTTGTGCGACTCGCAGGACGAGCGAGGAAGGCAGACTTTCCCGGATAGGGATACTACTGGTCGGGCGAAGGCGGTGAAGCCGCCGGGATTCGACCAGAGGGCCGAGCCGTCCTCGGCGCCACAGGAGGAAGTGTCTGGAGCGACAGACGGTACGGGCGTATGGGAGCGGGTGTTCGGTCGGGACAACCTGCTGCGTGCGCTTGAGCGGGTCGAGCGGAACGGCGGAGCACCGGGCAGTGACGGGATGACGGTGGTAGAACTCCGGCCGTATCTCAAGCGGCACTGGGTAGAAATCAGGGCTGCGCTCGATGCGGAGACCTATCAGCCGAAGCCGGTGCTCAGGCGGGAGATACCGAAGCCTGGGGGCGGGGTGAGGCTGCTGGGCATACCGACGGTGACAGACCGTTTCATACAACAGGCGCTGGTCCGGGTGCTTGTGCCGCTGTTTGAGCCGGTATTCTCAGACTCAAGCTACGGGTTTCGGCCTGGGCGGAGAGCCCACGATGCGGTCAGGAAGGCCCAGGAGCATATCAACGAAGGGTATGGCTGGGTAGTGGACATAGACCTGGAGAAGTTCTTTGACCGGGTGAACCACGACAGACTGATGGCACGGGTGGCGCGAGTAGTGAGAGACCGGCGGGTGCTCAAGCTGATCCGGAAGTATCTGGAGTCCGGGGTAATGGTCAACGGGGTGAAGGTCGAGGTGCGTGAGGGTACGCCGCAGGGCGGGCCGCTGTCGCCACTCTTGGCCAACATCATGTTGGACGACCTGGACAAGGAACTGGAGAAGCGGGGGCATCGGTTTGTGCGCTATGCGGACGACTGCAACATCTACGTCAGGAGCAAGCGGGCCGGCGAGCGGTTGCTAGCCGGCATCGGGCGATTTCTGGAGCGGAAGCTACGGCTTCGGGTCAACGCGAGGAAGAGCGGTGTAGATCGGCCGCAGAAGCGGAGGTTTCTGAGTTTCAGCTTCTACTGGCGGCAGGGTCGAGCGCTGATTCGCGTGGCCGACGAGGCGAGAGACCGCTGCCGGGAGCGACTGCGTCAGCTAACCCGACGCGGCCGGTCTGGTCTGGTGGTCGAAGTCATCCGTGCCGTCAACGAGTATATGACGGGATGGGTGGAGTACTTCCGACTGGCTGAGACGGACTGGGCGTTTCGGGAGATGGACCGGTGGCTCAGGCGGCGGCTGCGGCAGATGGTCTGGAAGCGCTGGAAGCGAGGGCGGACACGCTACCGAAAGCTTGTGGAACTGGGCGTGCCGTCGGAGCTGGCGGCTCTTGGCGCGGGTGGCACGAGTCCATGGCGCATGGCGGCGACACCAGTGGTGAACATGGCCTTGAGCAACGCCTACTGGGAACGGGAAGGGTTGATGAATATCGCCGAACGCTATCGTCAGTTGCGCGAGACTCTGCGAACCGCCGGATGCAATAAAGCACGTCCGGTGGTGTGAGAGGGGGCGGCTGCAAAGTCGCCCCCTACTCGATTCACGGGTGTGGGTCGGGTCGGCGGGCTTGACAGCGCACACCGACCGGCTAGCTTGGACAGGCATGGAGCGTCCGGTATGAAGAACAGACCAGCGCAGGCCCTGTCTGCGATTGTCGCCCTGCTGGTCTGGACAGCTTGCGACCAGGTCTCGGGTCTGGATGTGCCCGGGGTGGGCTACGAGGTCATGAGCACCGGTCGACAGCTGTACCTGTCGTGGGATTCGGTCCCGGGCGCGGAGCGGTACCGCATACTGCTCGATGATTCTGCTTTCACCGACACTTCGACTTCACTCGTCGTCGAAGGGCCGGTTGCTTCGATTGCGGTAACCGCCCTGAGCCAGGACACGGAGAGCCCTGCCTGGACTCTGAGCACTTCGGCAACCACAACCGACGAAGTCGAGGTCTGGGGCACCAGCGCCACGGACCGACCCAACGCGTTCGGGTTCTCTTCAGCAGGGGTGTGCTGGACGTATTCGCTGGCCGACACCCTTCAGTGGTCGAGTGTCGACTTCGTGCTCGACGACGAGATGGACTCGGTCGTCGTCCTTTTCCGAAGCCCGGACGGGCTGTCGCCTCCGCTCAACAGCCGGGACAACCGTATCGCCGAGGCCGGGCCTGTGGAATTCGATGCCGTGGTGTCGGCACCCGACACCCTGTACGACGAGCCGCATCGCTGTGAGCCTGGCAGGCTCTACTTTCTGTGGGTGGACCCGAGCGGCGACGGCTGGGATGATGACGAGGACCTGTTCGCCAAGGCGCTGGTCGAATCGGTCGAAGGCGGCAGGGTCGTGCTGAAGGTCGCCTGTCAGTCGATACCCGGACTGCTCTGGCTCAAGACCGACTGACGTTCTCCCGAGACACCGTAGCGGCAGCACGTTGACACATGCCGCAGGTCGGATAGTCTCTCTCCAGTCGGTACCGCCCGCTTGCGGCAGACCGACCCTGAGAAACCCTGGAGGAATCTGATGAAGTACGTTCTGTGGTTCTCACTACTCGGCTTGTGCTTTGTCTGCCTGATCGTCGCGCCCTCCTGCAGCATCCTGGGAGGTCCGCCGCGCGGTGTCCAGCTCGGTGCCGACGAGACCGGGATCGGAGTCCTGCTGGTCTGGGAGACACCTGTTGAAGGGACGCCGGACGAGTATCTCGTCTTCTTCCGTCCGAGGGGTGATACCGTCTACGAGCAGATCGACAAGACGACCGGCAGCAGCAGCCGGCACGACCCGCAGGGCCAGACCGGTGACTACAGGGTCGACGCCAGGTTCGGCGTTGACACATACCAGTCGGCCGAGATGACGACGATTCCGGTTCACACGCCGACCACCGTGCTCTACGAGCGTGACGCTGTGGGCCTTTTCGCATTCGGTTGGGACAGTGCCGGGGATGGGAAAGCCTACGACATGCTCGATACGGCGAATGTCGACTCGGTCGACTTCTACATCACCGATTTCTCTTCGGGGTCCGAGAGGATTCCCTATGCTATCGCCAGCCCGGACATGGCGCCCGGCGACTCGGGTGAAACGGTTGTGGCAGCGGGCTGGCGCGTTGTGGGTTTCAGTGACCCGATACCCCACAGCCTCGAGAACGACCCGCTGCCGGGAGCGAACACACCGACGGATACCAACTACTTCAACTACACGATGATCGATTCGGCCCCGATGCTGGTGGCGGTGCACCCGCTTGTCGACGAGCAGTTCGCGCTGGTGCGGGTCGAGAAGGTGGACCCGTCGATCGGCGAGGTCAGAGTCGAGACCTGGTTCCAGCCGGTGAAGCGGCTGCGGCTTATCAGCCACGAGATCGACCGCGTTGGGTTCTGACATTCAGGAGGACGACGATGAGGACAATTCTCGCTTTCGCCATCTGCGGTGCTGCCGCGGTTTCGGTGGTGACCAACTGCGATCGGATTGTCGGCGGTCCGCCGCGCGAAATCGCGGTAGCGGCCGACACCAGCGGCACCAAGGTTCAGATAACGTGGTCGCCGCCGTCAGAGGGAACGCCGGACAGGTACCTGGTCTACTTCAGCTCGGCGCGCGACTCCGGCTACGTGATGCTGGACGCGACCGGTGACACGACCTATCTCCACGACCCCGAGGGCGAGACCGGCACGTACCGGGTGGAGGCGCAGTTCGGAGGTGAAACATACCGACCGGCCGGCGAGCCGTCGACGGTCCCGGTCTTCACCGATACCGTCACGGTATCGATACTGGGCGGTTCGGGCAATCCCGGTTTCGGCTGGAACCGTGCCGGCGGGGCGGGCGCTACTTCGCCGATGCTGGACTTGGGGGATACGGTCCTGGTCGACCTTTACGTCACCCGCTACGAGAACGATTCGATCCACATCGCCAGCCCGGACATGGCGCCGGGCGACACGGCCGGCAACGTACCGCCGGGCGAATGGCGTGAGAACTCGTTCACCAGGGCGCTGCCGACCGGGCATGACCCGCTGCCGAAGTACAACTCGGTGGAGTACGTGGGTTTCCGGCCAGTTGCCGACACCAGTATGCTGCCGATGACCGTCGGCTGCTGGCTGGAAGACGGACGGTTTGCGCTGGTCAGAATCACCGGCGTCAACCGGTTCGTGGGTGAAGTCCGGATGCAGTCCTGGTACCAGCGCGTGACAGGCCTGCGCCTGCTCTACCACTAGCCGGGGCGGCCGGGCTCAGCCGGTCACGGATGCGGCCGGGCCAGCAGCATGTTGACAGTTCAGACGCGCGGGATACCATTGGATATGAGCGTGGTTCCGGACAAGGAACTTGTCCTCGAATTCGGCCGGCTTGAGGCGAAGGTCAATGAGTTCCTGGAAAAGATGGCCCGTCTCAAGCAGGAGAACCGCAGGCTGCGTGAGCGACTGACCGAGATGTCGGAACGCAACGAGCAGGCGGCCCGCCGAATCGATGCCGTTCTTGACAGAATCGACGCGCTGAAATAGAGTGACCGTACTGGGAGTCTATGGATACGTTTGCAGTTAAGGTCTTTGGAAGCGAATACAGCATAAGAGCCGACAGTGACGGCGACCATGTTTCCAGAGTTGCGAAGATAGTGGACCAGAAGATGCGCGAGATTGACCGCCAGGTTTCTCAGTCATCGACCGGACGGACGGCCGTGCTGGCTTGCATGAGCCTGGTGGACGAGCATCTCGCGCAGGCGCGTGGCAATGTCGACTGGTTGAAGCGTCGTGTCGGCCTGCTCATTCAAAAACTGGACAGAGAACTATAGGCTCCCTGCGCTGCTCGTGATAGCGGGCTGAGTCTTGAGCCAACGCCCTTCGGTGGGGCGCTGCCATGGACCGGTGGAACGCAGCTCGGCGGTTTCCGTCCAGAGCATACGCGAAGCCGCTCTGAAGCGCCCACCTTGTTCTTGGGTTCAGAGACTCAACTCCACACGACAGCTGCGGGGCCTTTGTTTGCGGAGGCAATATGGAACTGTGGCAATGGATTGTGGTCATCGGTGTCCCGGTGGCCCTGGGTTTTGCAGGATTTCTATTCGGGCAGCGGCTGAGTCGGCTGGCGGCCGGCAGGCAGGTGGAGGAGAAGAAGCAGCAGGCCGACGAGCTGGTGTCGAAAGCGAGGGCCGAGGCCGAAGACGTACTCAGCAAGGCCGCAGCCGAGCGCCGCGAGACACTGGACAAGGAGCGCCTGAAGTTCGACTCCGAGACCGCTGCGACCCGGCGCGAGCTCGAACGAACCGAGCAGAAGCTCGCCGAGCGTGAAGGATTCCTGTCGCGCCGGGACAGCGTCCTGACCCAGAAGGAAGCCGACCTCATCCGCAAGGACCGGGAGCTGACATCGCGGGACAAGATCCTCAAGGCGAAGGTGGAGCGTATGGACCAGCTCATCAGCCTCGAGAACTCCAAGCTTGAACGTCTGGGCGGGCTGTCTGCGGACGAGGCACGCAAGACACTGCTGAAGAACCTGGAGAACCAGGCGCGGCTTGAAGCGGCCCAGATGACCCGAGAGATACATGAGGAGGCCAAGGCCAAGGCCGAGGATGCGGCACGCAACATCATCGTCAACGCCATCCAGCGCTGCGCGGTGTCGCACTCGGCCGAGACGACGGTTTCGGTCGTCAACCTGCCTTCGGATGAGCTCAAGGGACGGATCATCGGCCGCGAGGGAAGGAACATCCGGACTTTCGAGACCCTGACCGGTGTCGAGGTGATGATCGATGACACGCCCGGTGCGATAATCATATCCGGCTTCGACCCGGTACGGCGCGAAATCGCCAAACTGGCGATGGAGAAGCTGGTGACCGACGGCCGGATCCACCCGGCCCGCATCGAGGAAGTGGTCGCACAGACGAGCGAGGAGATGAACGTCATCGTCAAGCAGGCGGGCGAGTCGATCGTGCTCGAACTCGGCATCGTCGGGCTCAACGAAGAGCTTCTCAAGATGCTGGGCCGACTGAAGTTCCGCACCAGCTACGGCCAGAACGTGCTGTTGCACTGCAAGGAGGTCGCGTACCTGGCTTCGTTGATGGCCCAGGAACTGGACCTGGACCCGGTGATCGCCAAGCGCGCGGGTCTGTTGCACGACATCGGCAAGGCGGCGGATCAGTCGGTAGAGGGCCCGCACGCCAAGATCGGGGCGGACACGGCAAGCCGGTACGGAGAGGCCGATGTGGTTGTCAATGCCATCGCGGCCCACCACGAGGAGACACCGATGGAGTCGCCCTACGCCTTCCTCGTTGCCTCGGGCGACAGCATTTCGGGTTCGCGGCCCGGCGCGAGGCGGGAGAGCTTCGAGGCCTATATCAAGCGGGTCGAGAACCTGGAGGTAATCGCCTCCTCCTATTCCGGCGTGGACAAGGCCTACGCAATCCAGGCCGGCCGTGAGATCAGGGTCCTGGTCGAGCCGGACAAGGTTTCGGACGCGGCGATACCCGAACTCGCTTCGGGCGTGGCCAAGCAGATCCAGGAAGAACTCAAGTACCCGGGCCAGATCAAGGTGATGGTCATCCGCGAGACCCGGGCTGTCGACTATGCCCATTAGGAGGGTCCTTTTCCTCGGAGACGTCTGCTCCGAGGCCGGACGCAAAGCGGTGCGGAACGCGCTGCCCAAGCTGCGCGAGGAGAAGGGCGCAACGGTCGCCATCGTCAACGTCGAGAACGCGGCCGGCGGCTACGGCATAACTCCGAGGCTGGCTGAGGAGATCATCCGGGCGGGCGCTGACTGCATGACGACCGGTGACCACGCGTTTGACCGCAAGGAAGCCTGGGTCTATTTTCGGGAGCAACCCAAGTTGCTCCGGCCAGTCAACTACCCGCCCGAAGTACCTGGCAGCGGCCAGATCGTCATCGGCGGCGACGGCTTCAGGCTCAGGGTCATCAGCCTGCTCGGACGGGTTTTTCTCAAGACGGTTGACTGTCCTTTCCGGACCGTGACCCGCCTGCTGGAAGAGAAAGCCGGTGACGTGGAGGCCACCCTGGTCGACTTCCATGCCGAGGCGACTGCCGAGAAGAAGGCGATGGGTTGGTTCCTGGACGGCAGAGTCGCGGCAATGCTGGGAACTCACACCCATGTCCAGACCGCGGATGAGAGAATACTCCCGCGGGGGACCGCCTACATCACCGATGTCGGAATGTGCGGTGCGTTCGATTCCGTCCTGGGGATGAAGCAGGAGCACTCGCTGCGCAGGTTGCTTGAGCAGGTGCCGGTAAGGCTCCATCCCGCGACTGAGAACGTCCGGCTCAACGGTGTGGTCGTTGAGATCGACGACCGGACTGGTATGGCGGTTGGGATTGAGCGGTTCGATATCGAGGCGCCCAGAGAGCCGCCCGCTGCCGAACCGGAGCCGGAGGAAGAGAAGGCGGAAGCGGACTAGCGACGAAGCAGCCGCTTCAGGAACCTGCCGGTGTAGGAGCTGCGAACCCTTGCGACGTCCTCGGGCGAGCCGCTCGCGACCACGGTGCCGCCCTCGTCGCCTCCTTCAGGACCCAGATCGACAATCCAGTCGGCGCACTTGATGACCTCGAGATTGTGCTCGATGACGATGATGCTGTTGCCGCGCCGGACGAGCTGCTGGAGGACTCTGAGCAGAAGCCTTACGTCCTCGAAGTGCAGCCCGGTCGTAGGCTCGTCGAGCAGGTACAGGGTCCGGCCGGTCGCGACTTTGGACAGCTCGCGGGCGAGTTTGATGCGCTGCGCCTCACCGCCGGACAGGGTCGGGGCCGGCTGGCCGAGCTTGACGTAGCCCAGGCCGACCTCGTTGAGCAGTTTCAGCTTGCGGGCAATGGCAGGGACATTGGCGAAGAACTCGCCTCCCTGTTCGACGCTCATGCCGAGCACTTCGGAAATGGTCTTGCCCTTGAACCTGACTTCGAGCGTCTCCCGGTTGTAGCGCTTGCCTTTGCAGACGTCGCAGGTGACGTAGACGTCGGGCAGGAAGTGCATCTCGACCTTGAGGATGCCGTCGCCGGAGCAGGCTTCGCAACGCCCGCCTTTGACATTGAACGAGAACCGGCCCGGCTTGTAGCCTCGCATCCGGGCTTCCTTGGTTCTGGAGAACAGCTCGCGGATTGGGCCGAAGGCCTGGGTGTAAGTGGCCGGGTTCGACCGCGGTGTGCGGCCGATCGGTGACTGGTCGATGTTGACGACCTTGTCGATGTACTCCAGTCCCGAGATGCGGTCGTGGGCGCCGGGCTTGTCGCGGGCGTTGTGGAAGTGCCGGGCCAAAGCCCGGTAGAGGATATCGGACACGAGCGTGCTCTTGCCCGAGCCCGAGACCCCGGTGACGCAGACGAGCAGGCCGAGCGGGAACTTCACTTCGATCTTCTTGAGGTTGTTTTCGCGGCAGCCGTGGGCGGTCAGCCACTGCCTGCCCGGGCCGCGGCGCCTCTCGGGCAGCTCCACCTGCTTTCGGCCGGCCAGATAGGCACCTGTCAGGGACTTCGAATGATTGCGGATTTCTGCCGGCGTGCCTTGGGCGACCACCCATCCGCCCGAGTCGCCGGCACCCGGGCCGAGGTCGATGACATGGTCGGCCTCGAGGATGGTCTCTTCGTCGTGCTCGACCACCAGGACGGTGTTGCCGAGGTCGCGAAGCTCGATCAGGGTCTTGAGGAGTCGCCGGTTGTCGCGCTGGTGCAGTCCGATTGACGGTTCGTCGAGGATGTAGCAGACGCCGACCAGTCCGGAGCCGATCTGGGTCGCAAGCCTCACGCGCTGGGCTTCGCCGCCACCCAGGGTCTCGGCGGTACGGTCCAGGGTCAGGTAGCCGAGCCCGACCGAGTTTAGGAAGCCCAGTCGCTTGAGCAGCTCCTTGGTGACTTCCTTAGCGATGACCTGTTCCTTCTCGCTCAGCTCCAGTCCGTTCTCAAACAGCTGTCGTGCCCGCGATACCGACATCGCACTCACGTCGGCAATCCTCAGTTCGCCGATTCTCACCGCCAGGGCTTCGGGCTTGAGCCGGGTCCCTTTGCAGGCAGGACACGGCAGGATCGACATGAACCGCTCGACCCACTCGCGGCGCTGGTCCGAGTCGGTCTGCTTGTGCAGGCGCTCAAGGTGAGGGATGACCCCTTCGAATTTGGAGTCCCAGGTCCACTGGTTGTCGCCTTTGACGTAGCGGATGCGGATTTCGTCCTCGGTGCCGTTGAGGATGACGTTTCGAATCTTCTTCGGCAGCCGGCTCCAGGGTGTCGAAAGCCTGAACTTGTACTTGCGGGCCAGGGACCGCAGCCTGGAATGGAACCACTCGCCACGCTCGGTAACGTCGCCCCAGGGTGCCAATGCGCCATCGAGGATACTGAGTCCCGGATCGGTGATCAGCCGGTCCGGATCCACCTCCATCATTGTTCCGAGGCCGTGGCATTCAGGACAGGCGCCGTAGGGCGAGTTGAAGGAGAACAGACGGGGCGATACTTCTTCGAGGCTGATGCCGCATTCGGGACAGCCCAGGGCTTCTGAGAAAAGCCGGTCGTCCTTGCCGCCTGTCTCGACGACGCAGATCCCGTTGCCTTCGCGCAGCGCCAGCTCGATGGAATCGGCCAGCCGCTTGCGGGATTCGGGCTTGGCGGTCAGGCGGTCGACCACCAGCGCGATGTCGTGCTTCTTGTAGCGTGCCAGCTTCGGGACCTCGTCGACCTCATAGACCACGCCGTCGACCCTAACCCGGATGTAGCCGCTGCGCTTGGCTTTGTCAAGCAGCTCCCTGTACTCGCCCTTGCGGCCTCGAACCAGCGGTGCCAGGACCACGAGTCTGGTGTCTTTGGGTTCGGCGAGCAGGTTGTCGACGATCTGGTCAGTGGCCTGGGAGGCGATGGGCCGGCCGCACTTCGGGCAGTGGGGTTTGCCGATCCGGGCGAACAGCAGCCTGAGGTAGTCGTAGATCTCGGTGACCGTGCCGACGGTCGATCGCGGGTTGCGGGCCGAAGTGCGCTGCTCGATGGCAATGGCAGGGGAGAGGCCGGTTATCTGGTCGCAGTCCGGCTTTTCGAGCATGCCCAGGAACTGCCGAGCGTAGGCGGACAGGGACTCGATATACCTGCGCTGGCCTTCAGCGTAGATAGTGTCGAACGCCAGCGACGATTTGCCCGAGCCGGAGATGCCGGTGATGACGACCAGCTTGTTGCGCGGGATCTTGAGGTCGATGTTCTTGAGGTTATGCTCGCGCGCGCCGCGAACAGAGATGAACTCGTCGGGCATGGGAAATGTCAGTATAGAATCGGGCTCCGGACGGTCAAGCAGACTGGTGCCCGAGACCTCAGGAAGCCAGGCAGATTCCGGCGAAAGGGCCGGGTGCAAGCACCCGGCCCAGGAGCAAGGAGGCGGAGATGCCTTCGCAGCTTCTCCGTTGGCAGTTGTTTAGATGGGCGGTTGGGGAAGACGGTTCGCAGGTCGGCGGACGTCCATCCGGAAGCCAAGTGTTTCAGGGTTGGCATCTTGGATGGTGCCAGCCGAAGCAGTTCTAGCCGAAACCGACTTGACAGACGGCGGGGACGGAGCTATAAACTTGCATGAAAACTACAGGGTTGGCCTCAAGTCACGCAGGCAGGCTGATTGCACTTGTGCTCTGCATGCTCATGGTCGAAGTGCCTGTCTTGGCGCTGGAACAGCCCGGAGTGTCTGATTCGGGGCAGGCCGGTGACTCTGGCAAGGAGGAAGGTGCAGCAGCTGGAGCCAGTGCCGGCAACAGGGCGGGCTCCATTGCTCTCTGGGTAAGTCTCGGTTTCTTCCTCAACCTCATCGGCGTCGGGCTTGGGCTGGCTGTGGTCCCTTCGCCCGAGGTTTCGCACCTGCTCGGGCGTCCGGGGAGCTACGTTGCCGGATACGTCAACGCCTACAGGTCGGCTCGGCGCTGGGCGCAATTCCGCTGGGCAGCAATCGGGTGCGCAGCGGCGGTGCTGTTGGTCACCGTGGTCGGCCTCGTTGCCGCTGCGGAGGACGGGCAGGTGTGCAACTGCTCGAACCCACTGCATGACCTGACTGACTGTGCCGATAGCTGGAGCGACTGCTTCACAGCTGCCGACAACTGCCTCTCCTTCGGCACACGCCTGTCCAGCCAGGACACGCGGCGCGAGGCGCTGGCTCTGCACCGGCTCGGGCTGCTGCCGGGCAGCGAACCTGTCCGGCGCTAGGTCCCGGCCCGGCAGAGGGAGGCGGTCGACACGCTGGGCACAGAGTGTGTTGAGGATGCCGGGAACCGATGGGTGCGCGGCCTGCCGTCCGGCATCTACTCCGCCGCGCAGCGGTCGCCGAGTCGTGATCCTGTGGTGAGGCCACCCCTACCCTAGTCCTTTCCTGTCAAGCGAGAGGGGAACAAGAAGGGGCGGAGGTGAAACCTCCGCCCCGGTGCTATCTGTCCTAGTTACCGCGCGAGGATGGCCTTGGTCTTGGCCATCTCGGCCGGGGTCTTGAGCTGCACGAAGTAGATGCCGCGCGCGAGCTCGCGGCCGTTGTCGTCTTTGCCGTTCCAGACCGAGGTGTAGGTCCCGGCTGCGATCCGTCCGGAGAACAGGTTGCGCACCGCGCGGCCCGAGGCGTCAAACACCTGCAGGCTGGCGTTGGCATCTCGCTCCAGGCCCCAGTGCACCAAAGCGGTCCTGTGGAACGGGTTCGGAGCTACAACAATCCGGCGACCGCGCAGCAGCGCGGCGGGCTCGACCGGCCCTTCGATTCCGGTGAGCTCGGGCGGGTCGGTCGTGAACCTGACGGCGCGTTCGGGCTCGAGCGGGGCCGCGCCACGGTGGTAGGCGTTGTTGAACAGGCAACTGATGCCGATGGTGTCCGGCGAGCTCCAGTACGGCTGCTCACCGATCGTGGCGCTCACGTAGTTGTTGGCGGTCTTGTACTGGAATTCAAACACCGAGTGGCCGTCTTCAGCCGCCTTGGTCGTGTCGTAGATTACGACCTGGAACTCGTCCCAGTCGTCACGCGCCCAGGAGTAGTGGACCGAGTCCCACTCGATGACGAACCGGTTATTGTCCGCATCGTGCCAGTACAGCACGTTGCCGCCGTACGGAGGCAGGAGGTCGTCCCAGAGCGGGGCGATCAGGGCTCGGTTCCGCGGTGTGGGAAGGTCGCGGTTCTGCCAGGACCGGTCAGTGGTCACGCCCGGCGCTATCCAGCCGTTCGAGCACACGCTGATGGTGTCAAAACTCTCGCCGTAGAACTTGAACGGGCCGAACGCGTCGGGCAGGGCCAGTTGCTTGGTCTCCTGGTCTTCGAGCTCGAGCGATGTTCCGACACCGCGCAGCTCGATCCAGCCGTAGGTCGGGTACTGGGTGTAGAACCGGTCGCAGTCGTCATAGGCGAAGTAGAGCGGCGGTACGCGCGGGCCGTCTGGTATCGGGTCGGTGGCCACCATGCCGCCGGAGAAGAGCTCGAACTGGACCGTGGTGTCGTTGCCGTGGTCCCAGATGATGTCGAACTCGAACATGAGCTGGCTTTCGGGCGGGAGGTTGGGATGAGCCCTGATGCCGAACCGGTCGGTGCACACCTTCGTGCTGCCGGAAAGCACCGTACCGAACAGCGCGTGGGTGTCGATGACCACACTGAGCGAGTCCAGTGCCGTGAGCTTGCCCCTCACCTCGAAGCTGTTGCCCATACCCATGTTGCCGACCGAGACTTCGAGCTCGATCTCTTCGCCCGGGTCAAGCCGGCCGTTGGGCCAGGTCGCACCCGAGTCCTTGATAGCAGCTTCGACGAAGTAGAGCGAGGCGGCGTAGGACTTGAGCGAGAAGTAGGATACCCAGGCAGAGTCGTTGCTGTCTTTGATGCGCAGCGAGCACGGTATCAGGTAGTCGTCGGGCAGGCCGGGGTCGAGGCGTACACCGAATCCCTTCGGGCTGCGCACGCTGTCCTCGGCTGCGATGTTGCCGTAGCTGACCAAAGTGTCGAATACGCTGACACCAGGTGCAGCGGTGAACAGCCGGCCGTCGACGTCATTGGCCTGGACGCCGCCGTAGTTCTTGACCCAGGTATAGAGCCGGATGTCTTCGCCCGGGTTGATCATGCCGTCTGCGTTGCCGCCCGGCATGCTGTCAAACTGCTCGCCGCCGATGAACATGACGTAGGGCACGTTGCCCGCCTGGGCCAGGCACCTGCCTTCATAGGGCAGGATCGGGGTGTGGGCAACACCGGGGACCGAGTGCCGGGCATGACCTTCGCTCACCGTGACCGGGAAGTGGCCCGGGGTCACCGCGTTGACGCGCAGGGTCGCAACACCGGAGGGGTCGCTGCGCTCCGCGACGTAGAACTCGGTGTCTTTCCAGGCGCAGACCAGCGCGTCCTCGACCGGCTGGCCGCCGACCGTGACCGTGACACGCAGGTCATAGGGTGCAAGCGGGACGACCGCAGGATAGGACACATTGGCTGCCTGGGGGATGCCGCCTGACCAAGCCGGGGTCGAGGGGTCGCCCAGGGTCAGGTACATGTAGATGTTGTTGGGATAGGAACTGCCCGGCCAGTACTTGGCGATGTAGGCGTCCATGTAGCCCATGATCCCGCCCACGTCGAATATCGGACCCGCGTAGTCGCGTACGCCCGGCACGGTTATCGTCCAGGTGTCACAGACCGCCCGGACCACGGTCGAACACTGGCCGTGGTTGGGATAGGTGTAGCTCGCCTGTGTCGCGGCCAGGGCGCTGACCGCACCGCCCGGGTACTTCCGCATCCAGGCTTCGGCCAGGCAGGTATCGGCATAGATGTCGCCGCAGTAGCAGGCGAAATGATGTGTCACAGGCGTGTAGTCTTCGTTAGACAGATCCCAGACGTGCGAGTTGTACCACGAGCCCTGGGTGCCCCATTCCCACCACTCGGTCACATCACCATGGCCCCGGTAGATGACATAGCCCCGGCCGTCGTTGACCACGTCGGTCACCGAGTCGTTGCCGGTGAACTCGCCCATGATGGTTTCTTCCTCAGGCTCCCAGTAGGGCTTGGGCATGTCGTAGCAGCCCCGCACGCAGCCCGAGTACTTGGCCGGGTACTGCTCGTTGTGCGCGACGTAGGTCAGCTTGTTGAGCCAGTCGCCGGTCGCCGGGTCCTTCTGGTATTTGAGGATCTTCTTGATCTGGTTGGTGAGACACTCTGCCGACTCAGGAGACAGCCGGCCGAGTGAGATTTCAGGGTAGTTGTCGCCACCCGGCTCGGGCAGGAAGTCCGAGTAGTAGTAGTCGCTCCGTCCCACTCCGGAGTAGGAACCCATCGGTATCTCGGCGTGCTCGCCCACCAGCAGCACGAACTGAAGCAAGGGCGGGTCGTGCCGCTCGTGCTCCAGCCGGATCGAGTCACGGATTTCGGTCGCCGTGAAGCTCGACTTGGTGATGACCCGCAGGTCATAGCCCCTCTTCTTGACCCAGCCCAGGAGCGAGTCGTGGAGCCAGGTGTGGGTCGCCCAGTTCTGATGGCAGAACACCAGGT
>CP070680.1:1480457-1495200 GCA_020352555.1 Caldifarciminota bacterium
ATAGCCGAGCGCCGCGGTGTTGATCCCCGGTATCGGCACGTGCCCGCCCAGGCGGTACACGACCACCATCGCCAGCGTGAAGATGATCTTCCTCCGAAGATCCGGAATCTTGAATATGTTGGGGACGCTGCTGATCAAGCGATGACCTCGGCCCTGCCCCCGGCCTTCTCGATCTTGTCACGCGCGGACTTCGTGAAGGCGTGGGCGGTCACGGTCAGCGCCTTGCCGACTTCGCCGTTGCCCAGGACTTTGACCCGCATCCCTTTGCGGACCAGCCCTTTCTCGCGCAGCAGCTCGACCGTGATGCTGTCGGTTTCGAGGTCGGCCAGCCGGTCGAGGTTGACGACCGCGTACTCGACCCGGTTGACGTTGTTGAACCCGCGCTTCGGAATCCGGCGGTAGAGCGGCATCTGGCCGCCTTCGAACCGCTCGTCGAACTCCGACGCCGAGTGCTGGCCCGCGCCCTTGTTGCCGCGGCCCGAGGTCTTGCCGAGCCCGGAGCCCGGACCGCAGCCGACTCGCCTGCGCTTCTTCCTCGCTCCCGGGTCCGGCTTCAGCTCGTTGAGCTTCACAGCTCCTCCACTTTGACCAAGTGCTTGACCTTGAAGATCATGCCCCGCACCACCGGGGTGTTGTCGTGGACCCGGGAGGCGCCTACCCGGCGCAGCCCGAGCGCACGGGCGTTCTTCTTGGCCGCCGGCTTCTGGTCGATCAGGCTCTTAGCCAGCGTGACTCTCAGCCGCTTCACTGTATCGGGGTCTTTCCACGAAATGGCCGACCGGCTTGTTGCGCACCGCGGCGACCATGTCTATCGTCCTCAGCTTCCTGAGCGCCACGATGGTCGCCATCGCGGTGTTGTACGGATTGCGGGAGCCGAGCGACTTGCTCAGCGCGTCCCTCAGCCCGGCCGCTTCCAGCACCGCCCTGACCTGCGGGCAGGCGATCAGCCCGGTGCCCTCGGAAGCCGGCCGCACCAGCACCTTGCTGGCGACGTACTTGCCCGCGGTCTCGTGCGGCACCGTCCGGCCCTTGGTCGCTATCCTGACCATGTCCTTCTTGGCCCGGCCGGTCGCCTTGCGCACCGCTGCCACCACCTCCTGCGCCTTGCCGTGTCCGAGCCCGACGCGGCCCTCGCCGTCGCCGACCACGACCACCGCCTGCAGTTTCATCCGCTTGCCGCCCTTGACCACCTTCGAGACGCGCTTGATGTTGATGACGCGCTCGATCAGCTCCTGCTCGGGCAGTCCGGTTGCCGTATCGCGGGTCTCCATCAGAACTCGAGTCCTCCTTCCCGGGCACCTTCGGCCACCGCCCTGACCCGTCCGTGGTACCGGTAGCCGGCGCGGTCGAAGACCACCTTGCTGACCTTCAGCTCCTTCGCCTTGACCGCTATCAGCTTGCCGACCTCACGCGACGCTTCCATCCGTTTCAGCTTCTTGTCGCGCAGCGCCGGTGTGCGCGACGAGACTCCGGTCAGCACCCGGTCCTTGCTGTCGTCGACCAGCTGCGCGGCGACGTGGATGTTGCTGCGGATGACGACCAGCCGTGGCCGTTCCGGCGTGCCGACGACCTTTTTCCGGATGTTGAAGCGGCGCCTTTTCCTTCTGTCGCGAATCATTCCGGCAATACTATGCAGGCAGTCATCGATGTCAACTCGGCCATACGTCTGGCCTTAGGTCAAGGCGTCCGCCAGGATCCGAAACACCAGCTCGTCGTAGGAAATGCCCACCGACTCGGCTTCTGCCGGCAGGTCGGATATGTCGGTGAGACCGGGAAGGGTGTTGATTTCGAGGAAATAGGGGTAGCGTCCGTTCTTGACCACCAGGTCGATGCGCGAGAAACCGCGGCACCCGATCAGAGTGTGCGCCTTCCATGCCAGGTCCTGGATCTTGCGTACCATCCGCTTGTCCAGTCGCGCCGGTATGATGAACTCGGTCTCGCCCCGGGTGTACTTGGCCTCGTAGTCGTAGAACCGCTGGCGCTTGGGCACCAGCTCCAGGATCGGCAGCACCTCGTCGCCCAGTATCCCGACAGTCGCTATCACTCCCTGGACGAACGGCTCGAGGATGAAGCTCCCGAATCCGCGCTGGACCCGCTCGCACCGGTCCTCGGCCCCGCGCCTGCCCTGGAGCAGCTCGATGCCGACGCTCGAACCTTCGGACCTGGGCTTGCAGATCATCGGGTAGCCGAACTGCTTGTCCGCCCGGGCCAGAACCGGCCCGACCTCGTCGTGCTCGCCGACATGGATGAAGTCCGGCGTCGGAATCCCGGTCTGCTTGAACAGCATCTTGGTTATCAGCTTGTCCATGCACACCGCCGACGCGGTCACGCCCGAACCGGTATACGGTATCCCCTGCAGCTCAAGAAACCCCTGGATCGACCCGTCCTCCCCGGGCGTGCCGTGGAGGATGATGAAGGCGATATCGATCTTCGCCTTCTTGATCTGGTCCGCAAACGTGCGGGTGATGTCGATGCCGATCGCCTTGTACCCCTGGCTTTTCAGCGAGTCCAGGACCCGCTGTCCCGAGAGCAGCGAAACCTCGCGCTCGCTCGACCAGCCGCCCATCAGCACGCCGATCCTGCGCTTGCGCAGTCTCCTGACGATATCGCTCCTGCTCATGCTGTTTCACCTCCGGAAACCGGCACGCGCCGCGCCCTGAGGCGGCCCGGTCTTGAGTGTTCTGCTACCATTCTCTTGTCTTCAGATAGTCGTTCATCGAGTTGGCCGCGATCCTGCCGGCGCCCATCGCCAGGATGACAGTCGCTGCACCGGTCACGATGTCGCCGCCCGCAAACACCCCCTTCTTGCTCGTCCTGCCGGTCTCGGGCGTGACCACGATCGTGCCGCGCTTGCCGATTTCGAGCCCGGGTGTGGTGTTCGGAATCAGCGGGTTCGGGCTGTTGCCGATCGCGACCACCACCGTGTCCACCGGTACCCGGAACTCGCTGCCCGGAATCGGCACCGGCCTCCGCCTTCCGCTCGCGTCCGGCTCACCCAGCTCCATCCTCAGGCACTCCAGTTCCTTGACCCAGCCGTCGCCGTCAGCGATGTACCGGGTCGGGTTGGTCAGGAACTCGAACTTGATGCCTTCTTCCTCGGCGTGGTGGATCTCCGCTGCCCTTGCCGGCATCTCCTGCCGCGAACGCCGGTACACTACTATCGACTCATCGGCCCCGAGCCGCAGCGCGGTCCGGGCAGAGTCCATCGCCACGTTGCCGCCGCCGATCGTGGCCACCCGCTTGCCCCGGACGATCGGGGTGTCGTACTCGGGGAACAGGTAGGCCTTCATCAGGTTCGACCGGGTCAGGTACTCGTTCGCCGAGTAGATCCCGAGCGAGTTCTCGCCCGGCAGCCCCATGAACCACGGCCTGCCCGCGCCCGAGCCGATGAACACCGCGTCGAACTCCTCGAGCAGCTCGTCCACGGTCCGGGTCGCGCCGACAACGTAATTGCACACCAGCTTCGCGCCCATCTCCTGCACGAAATCGACCTCGCGCTTGACTATCGACTTGGGCAGCCGGAACTCCGGGATGCCGTAGACCAGCACCCCGCCCGGCTTGTGCAGCGCCTCGAAAATGGTCACCTCGTGCCCGAACTTGATGCAGTCGCCGGCAACCGTCAGCCCTGCGGGCCCGGCTCCGACCACCGCCACCTTCTTGCCGGTGGGCGGCAGTTTCTCGCACATCACGCACTCGGCCTGCTCTGCTTCCCAGTCCGCGATGAAACGCTCAAGGTTGCCGACCGCGACCGGCTCCATCTTCTTGGCCAGCACGCAGACCCCTTCGCACTGGGTCTCCTGCGGGCAGACCCTGCCGCAAATCGCCGGCAGCATGTTGGTCTTCTTCATCACCGTGATTGCCTGCCACAGGTTGCCTTCGGCGATCTGCTGGATGAATCCCGGGATGTCGACCTCGACCGGACAGCCGGCCACGCACTTCGGCTTCTTGCACTGCAGGCAGCGCCTGGCCTCGGCCTGGGCCTCCTCGAGCGAATAGCCGAGCGGCACTTCGTCGAAGTTCCTGCCCCGGGCCTCGGGGTTCTGCTCCCGCATCCGGGTCTTGGTCGGGCTCGGCTTAGGCATCCTCGACCTCCCTGGTCCCGCTGCATCCGCGCCCGCCTTTCTGCCCGGCCAGCCGCTTCTCGTACTCTTCCAGCGACCGTTTCTCCTCGGGCAGGTACACCCTGAGCCTGGTCATCAGCTCGTCGAAATCCACCTGGTGTCCGTCGAACTCCGGCCCGTCCACGCACGCCAGCTTCATCTCGCCCCGCGACAGTGCACCGGCAAACCCCGCACATCCCGGTCGCGTCCACCATTATCGGATTGAGGCTGACAACGGTCCTGATGTTGTGCGGCTCGGTGGTCTTCGACACCATCTTCATCATGATGACCGGGCCGACCGCATACACCTTGTCCAGCTTCTCGCCGCGCCCGATCACCGTATTCAGGGCGTCGGTCACCAGACCCTTGGTCCCGTAGGAGCCGTCGTCGGTCGTGACGATCAGCTCGTCCGACACCGCCCTCATCTCCTCCTCCATCATGACCAGTTCCCTGTTCCTGAACCCGAGGATCGAGACCACCCGGTTGCCCGCCCGCTTCAGCGCCCGGGCGATCGGGTAGATCTCCGGGGTCCCGACCCCGCCCGCCACGCACACCACCGTGCCGTAGTTCTCGATCTCCGACGGCCGGCCCAGCGGCCCTATGAAATCGATGATGTCGTCGCCCGGTTCGAGCGCGCCCAGCTGCTTGGTCGTCTTGCCGACCTCCTGGAACACGATGACGACAATGCCCTCCTCGGGCCGCAGGTCGCCGATGGTCAGCGGTATCCGTTCGCCCTGCTCGTGGATGCGCAGGACCACGAACTGGCCCGGCTTCGCCTTCCTGGCCACCTCGGGCGCGTCGAGCTCGAACCGCTTGACCGCCGGGGCCAGCACTTCCTTCTTCAGAACTCTCGTCAGATGTCCTCCTGGCAACTGATGCACGTCAAGAACAGAACTCCGGGCGTCGCTTGGCAATGAAACAGGGCTCGACATCCGGATGCCTTTGAGCCCTTTCGGTACAAACGAGCGCTGAGTATACCTCTCAAACCGGTTCTGTCAAGGGTGCTGGATGACTTGTGCCCCGGACGCGCCCGGGACAGGTTGTCGGTTTCTCTGCCGCGGCGCACGGGCCGCCCGCGGGCCGCGGGCACTAGACGCCCAGTTCCTCGCCGACTATCACCACCGTGATGACCGGCCGGTACCTGCTGTTGCTGAACTGCCTCTCGATTATGACCGTCTTGTTGCAGATCCTCCAGGGCGCGGAGCAGTCGGTGCATACGCCGGTCGGGCCGCACGGCGGCTCGGGTTCGAACTCCGGGTGGCGTCGCACGTTGAGCGGTGCTGCGGTCTTCCTGATCCTGTCCAGCGCCGCTTCGACGTCGGCGACGACCTTGTTGACGCCGACCACAATGATGACCCTGTCCGGGCCGAAGAGCATTGCCGCCACCCGGTTGCCGAGACCGTCCACGTTGACGATCTTGCCGTCCAGGGTCACCGCGTTGGTGCCGGTCACGAACACGTCCGAAGTCAGGGCTCGCTTCTTGAGCCTCACGTTCTCTTCGAAGCTGATTCCGGGTCGCCACGGATTCAGGAATACGTAGTTGCCCTTGTCCAGCGCGTCGACCACGCCTATCTGTCTCAGGGTAACCGAATCGCCGAACCCCACCGTGCTGCCCTCGGGTATCATTGACATGACAAGGTCACGGGCCTCGTCCCCGCTCTCCGAGTACGAGGCCGGGATGTTGTTCTCCCCCAGCCTCTCAATCAGACGTCGGATCTCCTGCTTCACCACCGATAATGCACAAGGAAGTGGGCCGTGTCAACGGTCCGGCCGGCTGGACCGTCCTGACGCACCGACAGGGCTGACCCTGAGCCCAGCCGGGACAGAACCGCTGTCTGGGCTCAGGAAACTGTGACCCTAGCCGTTGATGATCGCCTCGGCCTCCGCCTTGTCCACATCCATCACCATCGGGATGCCGGAGATCGCCGCGCACTCGGGCGTGAGCGACGCGATGTCGTCCCGGCCGAGCACGCCCAGGTTGAACTTGCGCGACCCGGCCATCATCTGCCTCAGGCCCTGGGCCAGGCGCTCGAAGTAGGTGTACACGCCGATCGCCCCGGTCGGCATCTCGTCGAAGTCCGCGCCGTAGTGCTTGCGCAGCTCGGGTGTGGTGACGAATATCTCCTTGGCCGAGCTGCCGAACCGCTCGATGTACACCGGGATGTCGCCCTCCTGGACCTTGAGCCCGATCGTCTTGCCGACCATCGCCGCGCACAACGGCCCGCGCGCCATGCCGAGCATGCCGGCATACGGCGCGCAGAGCGCCAGCGCCTTGTACAGGTGGTCCTCGAAGGTGAACCCGCCCGCCGGTGCGATCATCGGGACGTACTCGCCCTTCTGGGCAAGCGTGCTGCAGTACTGGTAGAGCAGCGAGTGCAGCTCGACCGGCGGCACACCCCATTCGTTCATCATCCGCCACGGGCTCATGCCGGTTCCGCCGCCGGCGCCGTCCACGGTCAGCATGTCCAGTTTCGCCTTGGACGCGAACTTCACCGCCCGCGCCAGGTCGGCCGGCCGGTAGGCACCGGTCTTCAGGAATACGTACTGGGCCCCGGCCTTGCGCAGCTGGGCCACCCGCTCCATGAACGATTCCTCGGTCACCATCCCGACCCGGGAGTGACGCTCGAACTCCTTGAACGACCCGCTCTCGAACGCCTTGACGACGTCCGGGTCGGTCGGGTTCGGCAGCACCACGTACCCGCGCTCATAGAGCATCTGCGCCTTCTTGAGGTCCCTGATCTTGACCTCGCCGCCGATGTCCTTGGCGCCCTGGCCCCACTTCAGCTCTGCGATCCTGAGGCCGAGCTTCTCGATCGCGTACTCGAGCGTACCCAGCGCGGTATCCTCGACGTTGGCCTGGATTACGATGTCGCCGTACCCGTCGCGCTGCCAGCGGCGGAACAGGTCCACTCTCCGCTTCAGCTCGGGAGAGCTGACGACCCTGCCGTCCTTGAACTCGGACTTGGGGTCCATACCGACAACGTTCTCGCCGACCGTCACCAGCACGCCGGAGACCGCCGCCCCGCCGGCCAGTCCCGGCCAGTTGACCGCCGCAACGTTGGTCGAACCCATGCCCGCAATGACTATCGGCAGTCTGACCTTGATGCCCTTGTCGTGGCCGAACGCCTGCTCGAGCTTCACGTTCGGGAAGACCGCCTTGTCGGAACTGGCCTCGATCCCGTGCGCGCCGACCGCGGTTCCGAGGATCGTGAAATGCGAGTAGTCGACCGGGTAGTTCTTCTCAGACGCCGCGGTGATGATGCCGAAAGGCTGCGGATAGATGCACTCGTGTCCGCGATAGGCCGACTTGCCGATTTCGCACATGCCGACGCAGCCGTCGACACAGGTGACGCACATTCCGCTCAGATGAGTGCGCGATTCCTCGGTCCGGTTCTTGGTCAGGGTCGCGGCCGAGGCGTTGAGTCTCGTCAAAGTTCCCACTGGGGTCCTCCTTATTCCTGAACCTTGGATTCTGCCAGAAGCTTCCTCTTGGTCTCCTGCTCACACCAGACGCAGGGGTCCATGTAACACTTCATGTCGTCCCACGGGACAAGACAGGGCGGCTCGCAGGCCACGCAGGCGTTGCAGATCGGGGACCGCTCCTGCGGTCCCTGGCATCGCGACTGGCACGCCGGGCAGATGTACATGCACCCGCCGCACAGCCGGCACACGTCCGACTTCTCGTCGAACGGCGTCGTGATCCGCCGGTTCTTGCCGCGGCCGACGAACCCGATCGCCCGGCCGTCCATCTGCTGGGCGCACATCCGGACGCACAGCCCGCACAGGACGCAGTCTTCGTGCTTGACCTCGAACCGGCACCGGCTGACGCCCCACTTGGACGCCAGGTCCTGGATCGTTTTCGAAGACGGGCATGTCGCAAGGTACATCTCGATCATCATCCGCCGCACGTCGGTCACCCGGCGCGAGTGAGTCCGAACGACAAGTCCCTGTTCGGCCGGATAGGTACAGGCGGAAACCAGCTGGGTCCGGTCTCCGGTGCCGATTTCCACCACGCACAGCCGGCAGGCGCCGTAGGGCGTCAATCCGTCGTCGTGGCACAGAGTCGGAAGGTTGATACCGTAGAACTTCGCCGCTTCGAGCAGGGTCGTTCCCTTCTCAACAGCAACGTCTATCCCGTTTATCTTCAGAGTAATCACTTGGCGCTCCCTGCTGCTGCGGGCACGGCCGCCTGGTCCGGCTTGGGCTCCGTGAACTCCAAGTCGCACCGCAGACACCTGCGGCATTCGCCGGCCGCCCCTTCAGCCGATATCGCGGTCTCGACCTCCTCGAAAGTGTGGCAGCTCAAGTCCGGAGGAATCTTGGGCGGTTCTACCCGCTCGATCTTGACGAACTCCTCGTCTTCGGCCGCGGGAACCGGCGGCACGTAGACCTCGGGCAGGTGAACGACCGGCGGCTCTGCCAGGGGCTCACCGCGCAGATGTCTGCCGATCGACTCGGCGGCCTTCTTCCCGGCCGCCACGGCGTCGACTACCATGTTCGGCCCGGTGACCACGTCGCCGCCGGCAAAGACACCGGGACGGCTCGTCATCAATGTCTCCGGGTCGACCTCCAGCGTGCCGTTGCGTCTGACCTTGATGCCGGCGCCGGCCAGCCGGGCGGCATCCGTATCCGGAGTCTCGCCAATCGCGACAATCAGAGTGTCGACCGGGACGACGTAGTCAGACCCCGGAACCGGCACCGGCTGACGGCGTCCGCTGGAATCGGCGTCCCCGAGCGTATTCTTGGTCAGAACTAGTGAATCCACACCATCCTTGTCGGCCACCACCCGGGCCGGCGAGACCAGCGTCACCAGTTCGACTCCCTCGCACAGGGCGGCCTCAGTCTCCTCGTCGATGGCCGGCATCTCAGCCCTGGTCCGGCGGTAGAAGATGGTCACAGCCTCCACCCCCTCCTGGCGCAGCGCCACGCGGGCGGCGTCGATTGCCGAATTGCCCCCTCCGACAACGCCGACCTTGCCCCGGGCAAGACTCTCCCCTCGCAGGTTGAACGCCTTGAGGAAATCGACCGCATGGAAGACTCCGCCCGCCTGCTCACCTTCGATCCCGAGGTTGCGGCTCTTGTGGGCGCCGAACGCCAGGAAGACGGCCTTGAACCCGTCCGCAAGCAGGCTCTCGACATCCAGGTCCCTGCCCAGAGACACGCCGAACTTGATCGTCACGTTCTCGTCGACCAGTGCGTCGATCTCCTTCTTGAGCACATCCTTCGGGAGGCGGTAGGCCGGAATGCAGCCGGACAGCATGCCTCCCGGATCGGCCGCGGCTTCATAGACGGTCACTTTGCAGCCGGCAAGGGCAAGGCAGTGTGCGGCGGTCAGGCCCGCGGGCCCGGCCCCGACTACGGCCACAGCCGGGGTACCGGCGCCCTGCCAGGACACTCGCTCCGGTCGGTAGGTGCCGGGGTCAACGCGGTCCGTTACGAAGCGCTTGAGTGCGCGGATGGCCACCGGCCGGTTTCCTCCTTCTCCCGCGCGACACCACATCTCGCACGGATGGTGGCAGACCCGGGCGCAGATCGAAGGGAACGGATTGGGCTCCCTGATCGCACGGTAGGCCTCTTCGTATTCGCCGCGGGAGATGTGGGCGATATAGCGCCAGGCCTCGGTACCCACCGGACAGGCGGATGCGCAAGGGGCCCCGACCAGTTCCTTGCAGACATAGGAATCGCACTTCTTCTGCCGGATGTGCCGCTCGTACTCATTGCGGAAATAGCGCAGAGTGGTCAATACCGGATTCCCGGCGGTCCGGCCGAGCCCGCACATCGAGGCGTCCTTGACCGCTCTCGCCAATTCATCGAGCAGCCCCAGGTCCTCTTCGCGGCCTCTGCCCTCGGCGATCCGACTGACCACTTCGTACAGCCGCTGGGTTCCTTCGCGGCAGGAAAAGCACTTGCCGCAGGATTCGTCCTGCAGGAAGTTCAGGAAGTACCTGGCGATGTCGACCATGCAGGTCCGGTCGTCCATCACGATCATCCCGCCCGAGCCCATCATCGCACCGGCCTCGGTCAGGCTCTCGTAGTCTATCGGCAGGTCCAGTTGTTCGGCCGGGATGCAGCCGCCCGACGGCCCGCCGGTCTGCACCGCCTTGAACTTGCGGTTATCCGGAATCCCGCCGCCGATGTCGAATATCACCTCGCGCAGCGTGATGCCCATCGGCACTTCGACCAGCCCGGTGTTGTTCACCCTGCCCACCAGCGAGAATATCTTCGTGCCCTTGCTGGTATCGGTGCCGACCGACGCGAACTTCTCAGCGCCGTGTTCGAGCACGACCCCCACCGACGCCCAGGTCTCGACGTTGTTGACAATCGTCGGCTTGCCCCAGAGACCCTTCTCGCTCGGATACGGCGGCCGCTGCCGCGGCTCGCCCATCCGGCCTTCGATCGAGGCGATCAGCGCCGTTTCCTCGCCGCAGACGAACGCGCCCGCTCCGCGGGCGATAGAGATGTCGAAGCCGAAGCCGCTGCCTAGTATGTCTTCGCCCAACAGGCCCAGGTCCCGGGCCTGTTCGATGGCGCGGGTGACGTTCGCGACCGCCAGCGGGTACTCGGTCCGGACGTACACCACCCCCTCGGCGGCACCGATTGCGTAGGCGCCGATGATCATCCCCTCCAGCACGCAGTGGGGATTGCCCTCCAGCAGACCCCGGTCCATGTATGCGCCCGGGTCGCCTTCGTCAGCATTGCAGACGATGTACTTCGGTTCCGCCTGGCCGATGCGCTGCCACTTCAGCCCGGTCGGGAAACCGCCGCCGCCGCGGCCGCGAAGCCCGGACCCCACCACCTCGTCGGTCACCGCTCCGGGCTCCATGGCCAGCGCCTTGGCCAGACCTGAGTAGCCGCCGATTGCCAGGTAGTCCTCGATCCTGGTGGGGTCGAGCAGCACGTTGCGGCCCGAGACCAGGCGGTTCTGCTTCTCGTAGAACGCGACATCGCCCAGCTTGGCCGCCTTGGCTCCGCTGCCCGGGTCGGTGTACAGCAGACGGTCGACGACCTTGCCCCTACCGATCGTCTCGTCGAGTATCTCCGCCGCGTCCTCGGGCTTCAGATTGGCGTAGAAGGTCTCCTCCGGGAAGATGACGACGTTGGGCTCGGCCTGGCAGAAACCGTGGCATCCGCTGTCCCGCAGGTTGACCTTGTCCTGGAGCTTGCGCTCCCTGATGCCTTCCTCGAACGCGGCCAACACCTTGTCCGAACCGCGCGACCGGCCGCAGGTCCCTGACGACACGACGATCGTCGGCCGGTCGCGGTGCTGGGTATCGCCGAGCTTCTCCTGCAGGCGCTTGAGCTCCTGGGCTGACTCCAGCCGGTTCATGACGCCTCAACCTTCGCCGCCTCGCGGCAACGGTCGACGATCCCCTTCACCCGGCCGGTGGTCATCTCACCATTGTAGGCCTTGTCGACAACCACGACCGGCCCGATGGCGCAGCAGCCCAGGCAATTGACCGTCTCGAGCGTGAATTCCAGGTCCTCGGTAGTGCACCCTGCCCTGACCCCGATCCGACGCTCGAACTCCTCGAGGATTCGCCGGCTGCCCCGCACGTGGCAGGCGGTCCCGACACACACCGTGACTTCATGCCGGCCGCGCGGGACAAGGCTGAACGCCGAATAGAATGTCGCGACGCCGAAGACGTCGACCAGCGGCATGCCGAGACGTTCGGCCACCCGGCACAGGGCCTCTTTCGGAAGATACCGCTCCTCTTCCTGGACGTCCTGGAGAATCGCGATCAGGTAGCGGCGCTTGCCGCCGTACTTGTCAATGATCTTGTCGACATCCATCAACCGACACTCCCTTCTGGCAAATGCACCAAACTGGCTGGTCCGGGCACGACCGTCATCGGGCCGAGGTCAGCGACCGGATTGCGCCCCCTGGTCGGACCGTTGAAAGAAAAGACTCTGCAGAGCCGCCGATTGCATCGCCGGCCGGGCATCGACGCCTGGCCCGGACCGCGGCCGCCGACTCGGAAGTACAAAGGGCCGCGAGTATACCGCCGGCTGCAGGCCAGTCAACCGGCTTTCCCCGGAACGGACTTCCGGCCGCGGTCGACGTTTGCCCCGGAGTCCGGTACGGGTCCGTCCAGGACTCGACGGCACCGCTAGACCACGCCCTGGGCCAGCATCGCGTCCGCCACCTTGACGAAAGCGGCGATGTTCGCGCCCGCGGCGTAGTTGACGAAACCGCCGCTCTCTCGGCCGAACTGCACGCACTGGCCGTGAATCGCCTTCATGATGCCCTGCAGCCGGTGCTCGACATCGTCGCACGACCACATCAGCCCGATCCGGTTCTGCGCCATCTCCAGCCCTGAGACCGCCACGCCGCCGGCATTGGCCGCCTTGCCCGGCCCGTAGAGGATCCTGGCGTCGAGGTACTGCTCGGTCGCCTCCGGAGTCGAAGGCATGTTGGCGCCTTCTGACACCACGTAGACGCCGTTCTCCAGCAGGCCGGCCGCGTCCTTGGCGTTGATCTCGTTCTGGGTCGCGCTCGGGAACGCGCACTGGGCCTTGTGGTTCCACAGCGGGTTGTGGTCGAGTTTCGGGTCGGCCGGTGTGTAGACAGCACCTTTGAACGCGTCGGCGTACTCCTTGATCCGGCCCCGCCTGACGTTCTTCAGCTCCTTCACGAACGCCAGCTTCTCGCCGTCGATCCCGGCCTCGTCGTAGACGTAGCCCGAGCTGTCGGAGAGCGTCACCGCGGCCGCGCCGAGCTGGTTGAGCTTCTCGACCGTGTACTGGGCCACGTTGCCCGAGCCCGAAACAAGGCAGCGCTTGCCCTTCAGGGTCTCTCTCTGTGTGGCCAGCATCTCCTGCGCGAAATAGACCACCCCGTAGCCCGTGGCCTCCGGCCGCAGGCAGCTTCCTCCCCAGTCCATGCCCTTGCCGGTCAGCACCCCGGCGAACTCGTTGCGCAGCCGCTTGTACTGGCCGAACAGGTACCCGATCTCGCGGGCCCCGACCCCGATGTCACCGGCCGGCACGTCGGTGTTGGCGCCGATGTGGCGGAACAGCTCGGTCATGAAGCTCTGGCAGAATCTCATGACTTCGTGGTCCGACTTGCCCTTGGGGTCGAAGTCAGAGCCGCCCTTGCCCCCGCCGATCGGCAGCGTGGTCAGCGCGTTCTTGAACACCTGCTCGAACGCCAGAAACTTCAGCATGCCGAGGTTCACGCTCGGATGGAACCTCAGCCCGCCCTTGTACGGTCCGATCGCCGAGTTCATCTCGACCCTAAACCCGCGGTTGACCTGCACTTCTCCCCTGTCGTCGACCCACGGCACGCGGAACATGACCACCCGCTCCGGTTCGCACATCCGTTCGAGCAGCCGCGCCTTCTGGAACCGGGGCGCTTTCTCCAGGTACGGGATGACCGATGCGGCGACCTCCTCGACCGCCTGGAGGAACTCAGGTTCGGCCGGGTTCTTCGCCCTGATGCCCTCCATGAAGGCTTGGACTGTGTCCGACATCAAATCCTCCTGCTGGACAATAGACCGACAATTGCCGATGGGTTGTTGCACCTCCCCGAACGCCTGTCCCCTGAATGCAAGGGCGAGGATTATAGCGAGATACGCACTCTCGTCAACCCTCCGAAGCGCCCGGCGGGCATGGGCAGACACGACCGCCGGGCCTGCGCTCAGAAGGCACCGGGACTAGGGTCCAACAGGAGCCGAAACGCAACGTGACTAGCGTCCCACGCGACCGACCGCCGGAACACGATGGGCCGGCAGGCGCGCTGACGTTGAACACGTCCGACCTGACCGAAATACTCGACCATCCTGAGCCCTGCATCGTTGAGCCAGGCCTGGACAATCGGCTCAAGTCCGTGCTTCTTCAGGAAGTTACCGAGCCAGTCCTGTCCCTGTCCTGAGGTCGGCGTTTCTGCCCGGCTCAGCATGAGCCGGGTCTCTGGTGCGAGAACTGCTGTTTCAGTGTTCATGTCTCTTGTCCTCATATACTATTCGTTCTTGACCCCCGATTCATTGCACTTGAGGGGGCGAAATCGTGTAAGTCACGTAACAACTAAGGGGACTGGGCCGTCCCCTGGGCTATCTCCCAGATTGTCTGGCAGGCTGTTTGCCAGGCTGTTTCCCAGGTTGTCTGGCAGGCTGTTTGCCAGACTGTTTGCCAGAGTGCTTGCCAAGTTGCTTCCCAAACTGCTTGCCAAGGTGCTTTCCAGGCAGCGTGCAAGGGTGCTTCCCAAGTTGCTTGCCTGGATGCCTGCCAAGCTGCGTGCCAGGGTGCTTGCCAAGCTGTTTTCCAAGGTGCTTCCCAGACTGCTTTCCTAGGTGCTTCCCAAGCTGTTGGTCAAGTTGTTTGCCAAGCTGTTTGCCAAGTTGTTTCCCAAGCAGTTTCCCAAGCTGTTTGGTAGGCTGCTTGCCAAGCTGCACCTGCAGCCTGACCGCGCTGTTGGCAGGCGGTCGGCTGTCGCTTGCATGATGGCATGGTGAAGGACGACCCCTTTAGGAGGCGGCAGGGAAGTCGTACTGCGTCCCCGACTCTCCCTGCACGATCGGCTTGAGCCCGTGCTTGTTCAGAAAGGTGCCGAGCCGGTCCGGTCCCTGGCCTGCGGCCATGGCTTCGGCTTGGCCCAGCATCATCCGGGTCTGGGGTGCGAGTATCGCTTCTTTGGTATTCATATC
>CP070680.1:1495300-1511917 GCA_020352555.1 Caldifarciminota bacterium
CTCCGACCGCCACGCCATGCCGACTGTCGACGAAATGCAATGCTTCCAGGCGATAGCCGGACGGCATCAACTCCCAGTTCAAGCCCCCGTCGGTAGTCCTGAGCAGTCCTGCAAAGGACGTCGCCCAGCCATCGTCCTCGTCGAACATGTGGATGTCGGTGATGGGAATAGTGTCGCGGTATATCTCTGTCCAGGTATCCCCGCCATCGGCAGTCGACCAGACCCCGCCCTCAGCGTTGACCATCCAGCCGCGCAGGGTGTTCAGGAAGGAATACCCGTACGGATGTGCATGCGCGAGGTTGCCTGGCAAGGCCGGCATCGGCAGCCATGTGGAGCCACCGTCCGTTGTGCGCACCGAATTGATGCCGCTCCTGTTGCCGGCGTGCCACCCGTGCTGGCCGCCGAGGAAGCAGAGCCGCGATGATCCCCACGCGGCACCGGATTCACCCTCGGACCGGTACACCATCGACCAGCTCGACCCTCTGTCAGTTGACCGGTGGATGCTGACTGCACCCGACCAGACCGGGAAGAAGTCAATCCACCAGACAATGCTCTCCTCCACGGCAAAGAGGGTATCCATGCTGACGATACTGAGGCCGGTGAACCCGCCGTCAACGCGGTCGCAGAGCGAATCGTCGGAGAACCAGTGCCTGCCTCCGTCGGTTGTCTTGAGTACCGCGTGCTCGCTGGCAGCCCAGCCTTGAAGGGAATCGACAAAGGCCACCGAACGCAACGACCCGCCAGAACCTGGGTGCGCAATCCTCCATGACCTGCCGCTGTCAGGTGTGTGCCAGACGAAGCCGCCATCCCCGCAGAGCCACGTCCGCTCACCTTTCGCGGCCGCGGCATCACGAAGACGAACCGACGGTTCAGGGTACGCGAGAAACCTATTGCCCACTTCGAAAACCCAGCACCCGTAGTCTTGTACGCCGAGTATCCGTCCTTCTGGTGTAACGTCGCAGGTCTGCGCCCACCGACTGCCCCTCACGGCATCCCATGAAAGCCCGCCGTCGTCGGTCGTAGCCCACTGGCAGTAGGACGGAATCCTCGGGTGCTGCACCGATGCGAAGTAGTTGCATACTCCCCGGAGCGAATCGGCGAAACCGAACGTGTGGAACTCCCAACACTCTGGGTTGGGAATCGTACCACGGACCGCCCATGTCCATCCCCCATCAGTGCTGCGGTATACATGGCGGAAGTAGCCCTGCGGAGACCCAGACCATCCGAGAGAGGTATCCACGAACCAAGACGCTCCATGTGCTGCACCTCGATCCTGCCAGTTCCCACCTCCGTCGGTGCTCCACAGCAGACGGTCCCTGCCATCAATCATCACCTGGTCGTCAGTCAGGAACCGGACCCGGCCCGAGGAGTACTCGACGTACGTAGAATCCCAGGTCGCGCCGGCATCCATCGTCCTGAATACCATATCATCCTCGGCGAGGACAATACCCAACCCGTAGTCCCGAAACTCCACGTCCATCAGGTTGCGCGCCGTGAACCTCGGGACGCGCCGCCAGCTCTCACCGTTGTCATAGGATTGAAGGAACATCCCGTCCTGGCCCACTGCCCACACGTGCGAACCGACGCTTGATATGCCGTTGAGCCTGCCGCCGCAAAGGTAGTGCCACTGCGCTCCGACCGCTGTCAGCACGGCAGCAAGCACCATCAGTACACCGACCAGCCGTGTCTGCCTGAATGTGTCTGTCATACGCCGCCTCCGAATGACCCATTCTAGACCGATGCGGCAGTGGCGTCAAGCCGCCGGGCTACTGCAGCTCAATCGACGCCGGTGCAACCCAGGATGCGCCGCCGTCGGTAGACAGCAGTATCGTCCCGTTGCGGCCGCAGGCGCAGCCCACAAAACCGTCAGGACGCAGGTCGACATCAAGCACATCCTCGGCTGTCTGGCAGTAGCATCCGACCCAGGAATAGCCGCGGTCGTTCGTCCGCATGATGGTGCCGCCCGAGCCGACGACCAAGCCGACCTCGGTGTTCAGCGGGAAAAGGACCTGGTGCAGGTCAGCCGGGGTCCGGATGCCGGTAATCACGTGCCACGAGTCGCCGCCGTCCTCGGTTCGCATCAGGGTCCCTTGGTCGCCGACTGCAAACCCGAACATGTCGTCCTGGGGGAAGCACACCCCGCGCAGGGCGACGTGAGACATCGTGTCCAGTTCGCCTGCCGGGAACCAGTGCCCGCCCGACGTCGTGGTCTTGATCAGGGCGCAGCCGGCGCCCACTGCGAAACCCGTCTGCTCGTCAATCGGGAACGACAGAGCCAGCAGGTCGTTGCCGGTCGGCGAAGCCTGCACGTGCCAGGTGTCGCCGCGGTCTTCGGTCGCCATGATCATCCCGCCTGAACCGACCAGGAATCCCATCTTCTCGTTCGGAAAGCGGATCGCGTGAATGTTGCCTCTGGTCCCGGTCTGGATCAGCTTCCAGGTCGCGCCCGCGTCCATCGTGCGCAGCAGCGCGCCGTGCGCCCCGGCCGCAAACCCCTCACGCTCGTCCTCCAGGAACCACACGGTCAGCAGGTCCTCGAAGGTCGGGACGCCTACCCGCTGCCACGTTTCGCCCCCGTCACGGGTGGCGAGCACCGTACCCTGGTTCCCGACGCAGAAGCCGTCCTGACCCTCGCCCGGCAGGACCACTGAATTCAGGTCTGTCATGCTGTCATCCTCCTTCAGTCCGGCATCGACTTGGCTCAGGACGGAGCACAATCACCGGTGTCATCGCATCACCCTGCCCGGCAGGATTGTCGTCCATCGCGGCCGCAACTAGTTCGGCATCGAGCCTGTCAGAACCGCCCACGACCTTGCACCCGAAAACATCGTTGGCGTCCACGACCGCTGCCTCGCACCCGGTCAGTTCCTTGATCGTCTGCGCGACCCGGTCCGGGTCCTTCGGACCCTTGACAACGTACTCAAAGAACTCCCTGACTCCGGATGTGTGGGCCGCGTCGATCATCGCCGCCTGCGGCCCGGCCACCCGGTAGAAATCGCCGCTTCTGCCTCTCAGCTTGCCCCACGCTCCTGCAATCGCGGCGCGCAGGATTCTCGGCACCCCGACTTCTTCGATCGCGCACTGCATCGACCACGGGCTGCGCAGCCCGATGCCGTACCGCACCTTCTTCACGAAACGCCACAGCACCCTTGCCCAGAACCCGGGCCTGATCTCGGAGACCGGAACCGCCCGGCCCTGCATGACCGCCACCGGGCTCTCGGCGAAGGTGATGATGTCACCGGGTCGAACCTTCGGCTTGACCGCCAGCTCGACCACCGCTCCGACGCTGTCGGCTTCGGTCAGGAGCCCGGTCTTCACCCAGATCCTTCGCAACCTGCGTCCTCCGACCTCGACAACATCGGGCTTCTGAGCCACATCTCAATCTACCGCCAGCCCCCTTTCAATCAACACTTGCCCGCAAACGGCTCGGTCCTATACTCGCCCGGTGGCACAGGACACGCCGCCAGCGGCCGGGCCCGCAACCATCGCTGACGAAACCCGCTTCACAAGACGAGTAGGGCTTTTCTCGCTCGGCACCCTGCTCTCCCGCATCCTCGGCCTGGCCCGCGAATCGGTGTTTGCCTACTTGTTCGGCGCCGGGCTGGCGACCGATGCGTTCAACGTCGCATTCCGGATACCCAACTTCTTCCGCGACCTCTTCGCCGAGAGCGCGCTGTCCGCCGCATTTGTGCCCGCCTTTGTCCGCAGCCTCGAACACGAGCGCCGTGAGGACACCTGGCGGTTCGGCGCCAACATCCTCAACACCCTCGCCCTGTCCATCGGGCTGCTCGTCATCCTGGGCATCGTCTTCGCGCCGGCGGTCGTCCGGGTCGTGGCCATGGGATTCGCCGACGAACCCGCCAAGCTCCAGCTCACCGCCCTGCTTACCAGGGTAATGTTCCCCTTTCTGCTCTTCGTCGTATTCGCTGCCTGGGCAATGGGCATCCTCAACGCCTGCGGCACTTTCTTTGTGCCGGCCCTTGCCCCGGCATCGTTCAACGTCGTCTCCATTCTCGTGCCGCTGCTGGCCTACGGCTTTTTCAGGGCTCGCGGCACCGACCCGATTCTGGGTATGGCAATCGGCGTCACGCTCGGTTCGCTCGCCCAGTTTCTGGTCCAGGTCCCGCAACTGCGCCGGCACGGTTTTCGCTACCAGGCAGTCATCGACCTCAGGTCGCCCCGGTTGCGCCGAGTGTTCACCCGCTGGGTGCCGATGGTATTCGGGTATGCGACCTGGCAGGTCAACTTCCTCGTCAACACCTTCCTGCTCACCTTCCTGCGGGAAGGTTCGGTCACCTGGGTCAGCTATGCCTACCGAATCCAGCATCTGCCCGCCGGTCTGTTCGGAGCGGCAATCGGCTCGGTCGCGCTCGCCGAGTACTCGCGCCAGGCAGCCGGGCAGGAGCCGTCGGCCATCCGCGACCGTTTCCGTCATGCCATGGGCCTGGTTGCAGCGCTCAGCCTGCCGTCCGCCGCCATCCTGCTCGCACTCGCACCCGAAGTCGTCGCCCTCATCTACCAGCACGGCCGCTTCACGCCAAGCGACACGGCGCTGACATCACAGGCCCTGATGCTCTACTGCCTCGGCATCTGGGCCGCAGCCGCCACTCGGAACTGCGCGGCCGGTTTCTACTCGCTCGGCGATACCAGGACACCGGCCTTTGTCGCGGTCGCAGTAGTCAGCGCCAATATCGCCATCAACCTGGTCCTGATGCGCCTTATCGGGTTCCGGTCGTTCCCCCTGGCCGCAGCAGTCACCGGTCTTGCCAACTTCGCCGCCCTTTTCCTGCTCCTGCGCCGGCACACCGGCGGCCTGGCCGGCCGGCAGGTCGCATCAGTCACGCTCCGTACACTTGCCGCTTCGGCCCTTGCCGGGCTTGCGGCTTTCGGGGCAGCCAGACTGCTGGGCACGGCTGTCAAGCCGACCGGCATCCCGTCTCAGGCCCTTCTGGTTTTTGTTCCGGGCGGCATCGGCGTCGGTATCTACTTCCTTTGTGCCAGGCTGCTGCGGGTGGCCGAGGTGTTCGCCGCAATCCGGCAGCTGCTGGGCAGGTTTGTGCGGCAATAGCACAAGCCGCTTGGTCGGAAGTGATTATTCTACAACGACTTGAGTCGCAGCGGAGAGGCGTCGAGATGCCTTGTCTGAATTCACACCGGGTCTGGCGTCGTCTAACAGCAGAGCCATGGCGATAAGGAAAGACAAGCCGATCGAACGGACCGTACCGGTGCTGATAGCCGGCTGGCCTGGAATGGGGAATGTCGGCATCGGGGCAGCTGACTACATGCGCCGCAAGCTGGACGCCTCGGTGTGCGCGAGGATGGACGTGTCACGCTACTTCATACCGGACGCGATCGAGGTCGACAAGGGCATAGGTCGGATTCCGTCCCCACCGGTCCACAACATCTACCTCATCGAAGAACCGCCCCTTTTCATCTTCGAGGGCGAAACCCAGGTCGGCGGCCAGGCGGGCACCGCCATCGCCGACGAGTTGCTCGACTTTGCCCAGCAGCACGGAGTCAAGACAGTGTATACCGGCGCCGCATTCGCCAGCCCGGTCAGCTACCGGGAGCCGGTCAAGGTGTTCGGCGTCGCGACCAGTGAACGGCTCAGGGAGACCTTTGCCATCCACGGAGTCCAGCCGCTGGTCGAGGGCCGCATCTCCGGGCTCAACGGCCTGCTGCTCGGCCTGGCCGGGGTCAGGGACATGGCGGCCGCATGCTTCCTCGCCACGATGCCGCACTACGCCGTCAACACCGCGAACCCCAAGTCCTCCAAGGCCATCATCCAGGTGTTCGAGCGCATCCTCAACACCTCGGTCGACATGACCGAACTGGACCAGGCCATCGTCGAGACCGACAACATGCTGGGCGAGTTCGAATCCCGGGTCAACGCCGCGCTCCAGGCCCTGAGAGAACAGGCTGCCGGCCAATCCGATGAGCAGCCTGAGTCCGGACTAGGGGAAGGTGAGGAAGAGCATCCCGAGCCCCACATGCTCATGGACCGCATCGAGAAGCTGTTCGAGGTGGTCCAAAAGGACCGCTCCCAGGCCACCCGGCTCAAGGACGAGCTCGACCGCTGGGGCCTGTACAAGCTCTACGAGGACCGTTTCCTCGACCTGTTTCAGAAGGAGAAACCCCGGGAAGATCCCGGTGCCGAGCCCGAGGGTCCGGGCTCGCAGCCGGAAGAGTAGCGCCCGGCTCAGTACGGGCGGGCGCTGTTGACTACTTTCGCCATTCCACTAGATTAGCCGAGATGCCCCGTCGGATCGCGGTCTGCAACCAGAAAGGCGGCGTCGGCAAGACCACAACCTGTGTCAACCTGGCGGCTGCGCTGGCCCGTCTGAGCGGGCGGGTCCTGCTTGTCGACCTCGACCCCCAGGCCCATGCTACGCTCGGGCTCGGTGTCGACCGGGCCAAACTGCTGACATCGGTCTACGAAGCGCTGGTCGAAGCTCAGCGTGTCGAGGAGGCGCTGCTGCCCGACCGCGCCGAGCGGCTCGACCTGCTGCCCGGCTCGATCAACCTGGCTGGAGCCGAGGCCGAGCTGGTCGATGCCGAAGAGCGTGAGTTCCGGCTCGGCCGGGCCCTTGGTCTCATCGACCGTCACTACGACTACGTCCTGATCGACTGCCCGCCTTCGCTCGGCATCCTGACCCTGAACGGCCTGACCGCTGCCCACGGCGTCATCGTCCCGGTCCAGGCCGAGTACTACGCGCTTGAAGGCATCTCCCGTCTCCTCGACACCATCAGCCTCGTCCGCCGCAGTCTGAATCCGACTCTCGAAATCGAAGGCGTCCTGCTGACGATGTTCATGTCCCGGCTCAATCTCGCCCAGCAGGTGGCCGACGAAATCCGCAACTTCTTCAAGGAACTGGTGTTCGACACCGTGGTGCCGCGCAGCATAAGACTGGCCGAGGCCCCGAGCTTCGGCAAGACCATCCACGACTACGACCGCAACTCGTCCGGTGCCCTGGCCTATGCCGCTCTGGCCGGAGAGCTGCTGCAGCGGCATCACTCGGCCGAGTCCGGTGCTGAGGAAGAAACCGCTCCGGACCAACGTCTGCCCGAACCCGAACGTCAGCTGGTCCGGCCGACCCAGCAGGTGACGAATGAAGCGTAAGGCGCTCGGCAAGGGCATCAGGGCCATCATCCCGGAAAGCACCCAGCAGGCACTGGCTGCCGAGGCCCGCAGCATCCGCATCTCCGATGTCCGACCCAATCCGTTCCAGCCGAGAGACAAGGTCGAAGAAGGCATCGAAGAGCTGGCCGCTTCGGTAAAGCTGAACGGCGTGCTTCAGCCGGTGATGGTCCGCCGGCGCCGCGATGGCTACGAGCTCATCATGGGCGAGCGCCGTTTCCGAGCCGCCCGGCAGGCAGGCCTTGATACCATACCGGCCTTGGTCCGCGATGCGACCGATGAAGAGATGCTGGAACTTGCCCTGGTCGAAAACCTGCAGCGCGAGAACCTGAACCCGATCGAAGAGGCAACCGCCTATCGCCAGCTCACGGACAAGTTCGGTCTGACCCACGACGAAATCGCTGCCCGGGTCGGGAAAGACCGGTCGACCGTCAGCAACGCGCTCCGGCTGCTCGGGCTTCCGTTCAAGGTCCGCGACGCGCTCGCCGCGCGCCGGCTCAGCGCCGGACACGGGCGCGCCCTGCTGGCGCTTCACAGCCGCCGGGACCAGGTCAGTCTGGCCGAGCGCGCCGTCAGGCAGGACCTGTCGGTACGCGCGCTTGAGCGGCTCTGCGCCAGCCTCAGCGACCGCCGGAAGCGCAGGCCCGAGGAGAAAGACGTACACATCCGCGAGCTCGAACAGCAGCTCCAGGAGATGCTGGGCACCAGAGTCCAGATCACCGAGTCCCGGAACGGCAAAGGCCGGATCACGATTTCATACTTCTCGGCCGAGGACCTCGACCGGCTGCTTCGCGTCATCCGCGGCACCTAGTCCGGATGCTCCGCAGGCGGATTTCGTTCTCGGTCACAGCCAACTTCAGCCCCCGGGTGTTCAAGCGCACCGTATCGCTGGGCCTGGCCCGCGCCCTGCTCGTCCTGGTCGGCATCGCGGCACTGCTGGTTGTCGCAGCCCTGGCCCTTGCCGGCTCGGGGGCCTACCGTGTCGTGCGGCTGAGGATGCTCGAGCGCCGCAACGCCGAACTGGAGACCGAGTTTACCCGGGTGTCTGAACTCCGCGGCCGGCTGGAACAGCTGGAGGATCAGAACCGGAGGATGGCCGAGATGCTGGGCGTCGACCTCACCCCGCCGCCGGTCGACTGGAGTATGGTGCCGTTCGACTCCTCGGAGCTTCCCGCCTGGGCCACCGGTGACGAGTGGGGTTCAATACCCCTGCCCTCGCTAATGCCGGTCGACCGCTACGTGGTGTCGCGCGGGTTCGACACCACCCACCGCGGCATCGACCTCGCGGCACAGTCCGGGGCACCGGTGCGCGCCTCAGCCGACGCTATCGTGGTCGGCCACGGCTTTGACAGCGTGTTCGGCAACTACGTTCTGCTCAGGCACATGCAGGGCTACGAGACCTACTACGGACACCTGCAGCGAACAAGGGTGGCGATCCAGGACACGATACGCGCCGGCCAGGCGATCGGCACTGTCGGGTCCAGCGGTCGCTCCAGCGCCCCCCACCTGCACTTCGAAGTCATCGACAACGGCAGGCACGTGGACCCCACGATCATCTTCCGGCTCTGACCTCAAGCCGGTTTGACACAACTACAGGGCGTGCTACCATGCCCTGGAACTGGAGGAACCCATGAGAATCCCGTTTGCAGTGCTCGTCCTGCTCTTGGTCCGGCTCGCGCTTTCCGGGAACCTGGCGGTCCGTTCCAGCGGCGTCCCGCAATTCGTCGACGCCGGCACCGACTTTCTGCCGCCGCTGGCAACCGACCGCAGCGCGGCCGAATGTCGCCCGGTCCGCAGCTTTGGCATCGAGTCGATTCCAGCGCCTGACACCACTCCCTTCGGCCTGGCCCATGACGGCACCTGGCTCTGGAACGTCTCGCTCTTCGGACAGCGGGTCTACAAGCTCGACCCGGCAACCGGCTCGGTCATCAGGTCGTTTCCTGCCCCGGACCAGTGGAGCAAAGGACTCTGCTGGGACGGGCAGTACCTCTGGCTCACCGGCAATTTCCAGAGTCGCATCTACAAAGTCGACACCACGTCCGGCGGAGTGGTCGCCAGCTTTCCGGCTCCAGGCTCGAACCCGGTCGGCGTGACCTGGGACGGGACCTGGCTCTGGGTCGCTGACATCAACTCCCGGCAGTCGCGGCCCAGCTTCATCTTCAAGCTCGACCCGGGTACCGGCGCCCGGCTCGACAGTCTCGAAGCACCTTGCCGGATGGTGGCCGACCTTGCCTGGGACGGGTCGAGGCTCTGGGTCAACGACATGGACCATGCCATCGCCTATGCCGTCGACCCCTCGACCGGCAACGTAGTCTCAGCCGCCGGCACCCCGGGTTCACAGCCGACCGGCATTCTCCACACCGCCGGCAAACTCTGGGTCACCGACTGGAACCGTCGTTTCATCTGGACCTTCCACTCTGACTCAGGGCCGGCGGCGCTCGCGCTCCAGGCCCCGGCCCAGTGGGACGTGCTCCCGACCCACGCTGATGCCCTGCTGTCCGGCACTGTCTGCGGGCTCGGACTCGACAGCTTCAGGCTCGAGTACGGCGCTGGCCGGAATCCGACCCAGTGGTTTCCCACCGGCACCGTACACACCGCCCCGGTTTTCCACGACACCTTTGAACTCTGGGACCTGACCCCTATCACCGGCCCGGGCGAATATACTCTCCGGCTGCGTGCGCACTTCGGTTCTGTCGCCGACTCCAGTCGCCAGAGCCTGATCGGCGTCGACCCGGCCATCGCGCCGGGCTGGCCACTGGTCGACGAGAACATCTCGCCATTGGCCTGCGCCGACATCACCCCGTCACAAGGCTGGGAGGTCGTTGCCGGCAACCGCCACCAGCACTTCGTCGAGAACCGGCTCAATGTCTGGTCCCTCGACGGGCTGCCGATCTGGTGGCGCTCGGGCATCGGCAACTCGCACATGCCGCCAGCAGTCGGCGACGTCAACAACGATGGCCTGAACGAGATCGCGACCGGCTTCGACCTCAACCGCAGCAATGTCTTCCTGGTCTATCCCAACGGGACCATAATGAACGGCTGGCCTCGGGACGGCGTCAGGCCGGGCGACCTGCGGTACCACGGCATACCGGTGCTTGCCGACGCGGACGCTGACTCGGTCCTCGAGGTCTTCAGCGGAGGCGGCCAGCTGTCCGGCTGGGACACATCAGGCAACTATGTGCCGGGCTGGCCGGTTGCCATGCAGCTATCGTCACCCGCGGTCGCTGACTTTGACGCCGACGGCTCGCCGGAATTCGTCGCGGTCAGAAACGACAGCATCTACCTGTTCAAGGCCGACGGCGGCGTCGCGCCAGGCTGGCCGGTCGGATTCGGCTATTCCGGCGGCTACAACTTCCCCACGGTCGGCGACATCGAGCGCGACGGCAGGCTCGAAATCGCGTTCACACTCGGCAACCGGCTGTTCTGCATAAATGACAGCGGCCAGCTGCTGCCCGGTTTCCCACAGACCCTGACCGGCACCTATGCCAACTCGCCCGTCTTCGGCGACGTGGACAGGGACGACACCCTAGAGATCGTGGTTGTCAGCGGCACCTTTCCCAGCAACTCGGTCGTCTCGCTCTTCCGTTCTGACGGCAGCCTGCAGCCCGGCTGGCCCCAGACCCTGAACGGCCTCGCCTTCCGCAACTTCAACGGGCCGGTCATCGGTGACGTTGACGACGACCAGCTTCCCGACGTGGTGATGGGATTCGAAAGTGTCGAGGGGTTCGAGCTGCTCTATGCCTGGGACAAGGACGGTGGAGTCGTCGACGACTGGCCCCGTCGGTTGCGCGAAATCTACGGCTACGGCATCACCGGCGCACCGGTGCTGGGCGACTTCGACGATGACGGCATGCTCGACTGCGCGGTCTCAAGCAACGCCTACTGGGTCGCGAACTCGGACATCTACGTCTGGAATCTGGGGAAACCCTATTCTGCCGGCACCATGGAGTGGCCTCTGTTCCGCCACGACAAGGAGATGACCGGCACGCACCAGTGGCTTGCGACCGCCATCACCAAGCAGAAGACCAGGCCGAAATCCCGGGCCGCACTCCGGGCCTGGCCGGTCCCGGCCCGCACTGGCGGCACGGTCAGGTTCAACGTCCCGGCACACGTGGCTGCAGCGATCGTCATCACCGATGTCACGGGCAGGTCGGTACAGACCCTGTCCGGTGTGCAGGGCCAGAACGAACTCCTGTGGGACCTCAAGGACCAGAGCGGAAAGCAGGTCCGGGCCGGCGTCTACTTCGCCCGCTCGGCGACCCTGTCGCCGGGCTCTCAGTTCAAGCTTGTAGTTCAGGAGTAGACGAACCGGGCTGCAGGCCGGGACTATTCCGGCGCCCAGGTCGCGGTCAGGGTAAGGCCCGGGTCCTCGGCAGTCTCGGACGCAACCAGCTCCTCGTTCCTCAGGATACGAATCGTGAGCTTGTGCCCGGGCTTGCCGTCGACCATCGACGCTTCGGCGGTCACGCTTTCACCCTTCCGGGCAATCGTCGCACCGGTCTCAAACGGCAGGTCCTGCTGCTCGGGCGCAGTCTGCGTCGTGACGTAGACCGCGACCATGGCCTTCTCAAGCCCGGCTTGTCCCAACACCTCGACCTTGACCTCGACCGGGTACGAAACACCGCACCCGCCAATAACAAGCAGAACGAGTGGTGCCATCAACTGCAGCGGATTCCGCAACCTCGGGCCGACTGCGCGCATCGGAATACTAGTACCATCCGAGGGCCTCAGAGTCAAGCACTGCATCGGGCTTCGGCGTTGACCTTGCCGTTCCCGACCCCTAGACTGAACCGGATTCGTTAGCAGCATGGCTGTCGACATCGTCATCATCGTCGTCCTCGGTGCCGCGATATTCGCCGAGGCCCGCCGGGGATTCCTGTTTGCCGTGCTCGATGTGGTTCGCGTCGCGCTCGCAATCGGTGCCGGGCTGCTGGGCTACGCAGTCTTCGGGGTCTCGCTCGGCAGCTTTGCCGGCGGCGTGGCGGCGTTCCTGGTCATGGCGATCGGCACCGTGCTCGGCGCTTCGTATCTGCTCAAGCGCACCGGGCTTGACCCTGAGTGGGGCAAGACCATGGTTTCCCGCATCGGTGCCGGAGTCATCGGCTTCGGCCTCGGCCTCGCGATCTGTGTGGTGCTGATACCGGTCATCGGCCGGGCCGAAGGACTGAGGCGCCATGTCCGCGAGTCCCGCCTCGCCGTGCCTTTCCTCGACTATCTGCCGCGGCTGCACAGCATCGCGGACCGGCTCAACATCAACCTGCCCCAGATCAACCGCAGGATGAAGATCGAGGACGAGAGCGTCGAGCGTTCGGGCATGTTCGCCGAGCGCATCAACTACACCAGGCTCGACGGCTCCACCTGCATTGAGTGCGGCGCCCAGGTCGAATTCAAAGGCTATTTCCGCCGGGGGCTGACCGTATCCCCGAAGTTCGTCTGCCCGGAGTGCGACAGGACATCCGACGGATGCCAGACCTACGAGGGCTTTCACATCATGTACGACCTCTGCCCTGCCGTATACACCATCACCGGGTCAGTGATCGATTGCGGAGTCTGGCCCAACGACCGGCCGGTCCGGGCTGCCGGCACCTGCCCTGTCTGCGGCACCGCAGGCGTGCCGCTCGACTGAACTCTCCCGACCCGGCTCTGTCCGACCCGAAAAGCCCGGGCCCGTGCTCAGACCGGGTTTTGCTTGACCCTCGCAGACCGCGAAGAATAATCACCACCATGCGTGGAATGCTGACGCCCGACTCTGAAATCAGAGACCTGATTCTCGAATACGGCGGCGAAGAGGCGCTGAAATGCTACCAGTGCGGCATGTGCATGTCGCTCTGTCCCTGGTACCAGATCGAAGACGTGAATTTCCTGGTCTACCGCCTGCCCCAGGCGGTCAAACTCGGGGCGATACTCAACACCGAGGACAAGGAGGAAGTCGCTGCCGAGGTTGCCGAGATGTACCGCTGCGTCGGCTGCGAAGCATGCCTGGCCCAGTGTCCGCGCGGGGTCGACATCCCCGCAGTACTGCGTGCGGTCCGCCGCATCCTGGTCGAGAACCAGTCGATCCCAGGACCGCTCAAGACCACCATATCCCACTTCCACAGCACCGGCAACCCGCTGGGCGGGGCCGAAGAGAAACGTCTCGACTGGGCCGGCGAACCCGGAGTCCCGGCTTTCGAACCGGCCATGGAATTTGCCTGGTTCACCTGCTGCACTTCGGACTATGACCCCCGCTGCCAGAGCATCAACCGTGCCACGCTCAAAGTCCTTGACCGGGCCGGGGTCTCGTTCGGCGTGCTCGGCACCGGTCAGTCCTGCTGCGGCGAGGCCATCCGCAAGGCCGGGGCAGAGCAGGTATTCAACCAGCTGGCCGAGGCCAACACCAAGCTCATCAACAGCAAAGGCGCCCGCTCCCTGCTCTTCACCTCGCCCCACTGCTTCAACGGCTACCGCCGCGACTACCCTGAACTGGTCCAGGGCCGAGAACTCATTCACGAGACCCAGCTCTTCGCCCGGCTCATCGACCAGGGCAGGCTGAAGCCTACCAAGGCACTGAACAAGAAGGTCGTCTACCATGACCCCTGCACCCTGGGCCGGCAGAGCGGGGTCTACGACGAGCCCAGAGCCGTGCTCCAGAGCATCCCGGGCCTCGAACTGGTCGAAATCGAGAACTTCAACCGGGACCAGAGCGTGTGCTGCGGCGGCGGCGGCGGCGGGCTCTGGCTCGACTGGCCCAAAGGCGAGCGGCTCTCCGACCTCCGCGTCAGGCAGGCGGCCGAAACCGGTGCCGACATCCTGGCCGTGGCCTGTCCCTACTGCATGGCCATGTTCGAAGACAGCGTCAAGACCTCCTACGAAATCGAGCTGGAGGTCAAGGACGTGGCCGAACTCCTGGCCGACTCGCTGGAAGACTAGCCCTGGCGCGCCTCAGCCAGGCGCTGCTCGAAATCCCTTCTTGTCAGGTAGTGGTAGCTGAACAGCCTGCTGTCCAGGACGATGCTGAAAGTGCCGTAAGCCGAAGGGCAACTTTCCCTCACATCGCCTGCTGATTCCAGCTCGATTTCCTTGAACCCGAGCCCGTATTCCGAGGCCGCGTCCCTGGCGAATGTTGTCGCGTCGTCGATGTACGGGCACTGGTCCGTGCGAACCACGGTCAGGCCCTTTCCGAAGCGCTTCGCCTTCTGCTCCCACTCTCCGGTGAACCTGGGCGGCTTCGACCGGCCGAACCGTCTTGCCATCAGCAGGAACCGCGGTGGTGCTTGGTCCACTACCTCGAAGCCGTTCCTTTCGAGCAGCTTCGGCCCGGCCAGCCAGTTGCCTTCGCTGGCCAGTATCGCGACCCCTTTCATCCGGTCCTTGCGCGCGTCCCGGACGCTGGCGTCGAGCAGCTTCGTCCCATACCCCTTGCCTTTGCTCTTGCCGACCACCCAGAGGCAGTGGATGAACAGGTAGCCTTCTGCATCGACCGGTCTCCAGGCATACTCGCCGGGTAGGTATTCGACGAAGCCCCGCTCTCCTCTGCCCAGCATCTTGAGCCGCATGCCTTCTTCGAACCGGGCCTTGAGCCATCCAAGCTTCCGCTTGAACCCCTCGGACCTGCGCCGGCTCATGTAGCAGAAGAACCCGGTCTGCTCGACGTTGCCGGCGTCTACGTCGATGAGCCGCACAGGCTCCCTACTTGGCCTGCAAGCTCACGTTCCCGTTCGTCGACGTCACCGTGAGGAACGCTCCGCCGCTGCCGATGACTCCGACCTTGTTGTTCTTCGTGTCCACGGTGAATGTCACGTTGCTGAACCCTGAGACCTTCACATCACCGTTGGTCGAACTCAAGGTGAACATCACCGACGAGTTGTCCGGTATCGTCACCGCCGTGTTGCCGTTTGTCGGAGGAGCCTGACCCGGTAGAACGCCAGGAGCGCCGCCATGTCTATGTCGAGCTGGCCGTTGGTGCTGCCGGCGGTGATGTTCCCCGCTACACCGCGGGTCGTGATGTTGCCGTTGGTTGTCTCGAACTCCATCGCGGCCCCGATTCCCTCAACACCGATGTTGCCGTTGACCGACTCCAGGTCTGTCACCGTGCCTTCAGGCACCGCTATCTCGATGTCCGCTCCGAAGGTACGCGGGTCGTCCTCCGGAACCTGGACCTGAACCGTCAGCACCCCGTCGGCCACTTCCACGCTGACAAGCACGAGATCGATGTGGGCCTCGGCATCGGCCTTGTCCTTGCCCGTGCAGTACCGGGTTATCTTCGCGGTCGCCGTGTCTCCGGCAACGGCTGACACCGACACGTTGCCGTTGACGTTCCTGACCTTGACCCGGGATATCAGACGCACGGGCCAGGTCTCGGTCTGCTCCCGCTCGAACCTCTCGCTACCGTAGTCGGTCGTGCCCAGCAGGCTGCAACCGGCCACCAGCGCGGCCGTCATCGGAAACAGCAGACGTCTCATCATTTTCTCCTTGCTGAATCTGTCCGGCCCGGCCGGACGCCGGTCAAGAGGAATTCTCGGGCAGACTCCCTATCTTGCCAACACCAGACGTTTCGACACGACCAGGTCGCCCGCGCGGACGCGCAGGTAGTACACGCCCGGGCTTGCATGCGCGGCGTGCCAACTCAGGTCATGGACACCTGCCGCGAACCGGCTGTCGGCAAGCATCCCGACCCTCTGACCGGTCGGGTCGAAAACCTCAGCCCGGACATGGCCGTGAGATTGCAGCGTGAGGACGAAGCGGGCCGACCCGGTGAACGGCATCGGTCCGAGCACCTTGAGCTTGGGCCCGCGGAGCAGGCTTCTTGTCTTGCCGGCCAGACCGAGGAAGTAGTTGAACTGCCAGGCCGGACACCAGTCGTTCCAGTTGCCTGCCGAATCCTTCGCACGAACGTGCCAGTAGAACTCGCCCTGTGCCGGAAGCGAGGCAAGAACCCAGGTGTCCGTCGTCGTCGGCGAAGGCAGGATGACAGTGTCCGTGAATAGCGAGTCCTGCGCAAGCTGCGCATGGTAGATATCGGTCCCGCTCAGGCTGTCCAAGGCCGCATGCCAGATGAGGCTGACCGTGTCCTCGACCACCATCGCCTGGTCCGGCGGGTACTCCAGCTGGGCGACATCCGGTGGGTCTGAATCGATTGTGAAATGCCCGTCACTCAGGTCCGAAGCGACGACCGAACCGGTCGAGTCACTGGCCTCGACCATGACCAGGCACCGGTCTGAGTTTTCAGTCGACACCACCCATTGATAGGCCGACTCGCTGGGCGGTATGCTGGTCGCGATGGTCTCCGGGAAGCTCACCCCGGCATCGGTGGAGAGCAGGAGCCGAAGGCTGTCGACTCTGCTGACCTGGCGCAGGGTCCAGGAGATCGTGTGCGTGTCGCCGCCGGCCCACACCTCACCCCCGTTCGGGAAAAGCAGGGTGGTCCGGGGCGGAGAGGTGTCGGTCAGGAACTGGAATTTCGCATTGACTTCCAGGTCGGCTCCCGGCAGGTCGTACCA
>CP070680.1:1512017-1524465 GCA_020352555.1 Caldifarciminota bacterium
GCAGTTCGAACGGGAAAGACCGCAGGGGGTCATGGGTCATTGGCGGAATGACACTCATCGGCATCGGCGTCGGGTTCATTCTCCTCCGGACATCGGTGCTGTACTTCGTAGCATCTGTGCTCGTCGGGATCGGCCTGGGCCTCGTGATCGCCTCCTTCATTCCATACAAGAAGGCTGACAGCAGTGCCTAGCAGGCGATACCAGGAAGGGAGCTGGCCATGGTCTTCCGCGACTTGAAGGTGACCGCTGTCAAGGTCGAAGGGCCGTGCAGTCGGACCAAACCGGGCGCGACGTTCTACGTCCGCAACGCCCGGCTGGAAGTGCCGCCGGGCGAGACCGTATGCATGTTTGCCCTGGGCAGTCTGCTGGCGCCCCTGACCGGGGCGATGATGCGTACCGCACCGGGTGACGGCATGCTCGACCTGCTGCATGAGTGGCAGTGTCCGGACCCGCTCGCCAAGGTCGTTTTCCGTATCGAGCAGGTGTGACGGCGCCACGCCGGTGACCGGATAGAGCTGTGGGTGCAGTTCACATCGTCAACGTCGTGCACACCGAGCCCGACTGGTGGGACGGCGGGCTGGCCGGGATCGACGTCGGGCTTCCGGCCCTGCTGGAACGGTTCGGCGACATCGAGCAGAAGGCCGGGGCACGGATACCGGTGACCTGGTGTCTGTTCTTCAACAACGACTACCGTTCGCCCGAAGCCGGCCGCCGGTTCTCCGATGTCGTGAGCGTGCGGGCCGACTTCTTTCATTCCCGGCTCGAGCTCGACGACGAGGTCGGGATCCACACCCATGCCCTGGACCCGCGTCGCCAGCATCTGTACTTCCAGGACAACGCCCAGCGCTTGGCCGAAGCCGGTTTCCCGTACCCCAGGACTCATGCCCCAGGCTGGTTCTACCTGGACGGCAATGTGTTCCGGGCTCTGGAGCGCGCCGGTATCGAAACAGACGCCGGTCTGCTTGTCGGGGCCGGCCGGGTCGTCGGCCGGCAACCGCTGGTCAAGGGCATACTGCTCCAGGATGCGACCGGCCGAGAGCGGTCGGACCCGAGCGCCTTCCGGCCGTACCACCCGGCCCCCGACTGCATCAGCCGCCCGGGCAGCTCGGCGGTGGTCGAGGTGCCCGTGTTCCTTTCCTCGTCCGGCGTCGCTGAGGACCCGGAGGGACACGTCGGCGCGATCAGGAACCAGTGGCTGCACCGGGACGAAGTCGAGGTGGAAGTTGTCCAGTTGTTCTGGCACCCGTGGGAGCTTGTCGAGCAGGGGCCGGGCGGCGGTGTGAACCGGGCTGTGGTCGACGGCCTGGCCGAGGTGATGTCAGCGGTTGTGGGCTGGGACGACGTGGTGTTCTCGACAGTCCACGACGCGGTCACCCGCTGGGGGGCGGCGGTGACCCGTTGAAGGACAGGGGGTGACACAAGACCATCTCCTGACTGCTGACTGACCTTTCGACACTGGCGGGCGAAGCCCGCAGGGCAAAGAAGGTAGACCGTAGACGGAAGACGGTAGACCGGGGGACAACGAAGGGCACCGGACAAATGCACAATGCCCAATGACCAAGGGCGACAGAGCAGAAACAGAGAACATTGTGACGCGGGAGGCGGTGACCGCACGGGGCCGACCAGAGGCAAAGCGGCAGCGGAGCCTGCCCCGAGCCCGCGTCCAGAAGAGATTGCCACCGACCCCAGTCCGTCGTGCGCAATGACGCGGGCGTGGGGGCTGCCTCAATCCAAAGCCCTACCATTTGACATCCGGCCGTTCCTGAACCACACTGAACCCGTGAGGACGATGCAGGTACTGGCGAGAGCCGTAGTGGCGTCAGCCTTGGTTCTGACGCTTTGCTGCGACTGGTTCTGGCCGGACCTCGAACCAGTCCGGCTGTACGCCAAGGAGGGACACTACCTCTGCAGGCCCGTAGTCTCCTCCGACGGCAACACGATGTACTTCCTGGACGATTCCGTGCCGTTCAATAGGGTATTGACAATCTACTCCTGTAGTGGAGCGCTGTACGCCTACAGCTTCGTTGATAGCTCGGAACGACTACTGCTGGCAGGGGACTACCATCGGCTCGCACTGTCAGACGAACGCTCGTTGCTCGCCGTTGGGACTCTCGACAGCGTATCCGGAGAACCTGGGATCGTGCTTGTGGACACATCAGGTACCGTTCTCCAGATGTTCACCATCAAGCGCCCGTTTGACCGATGCTATTTCGGTGACGTCAGGTTTGCGAAGTCAGGTCAGAGGATAGTCTACAGCTTCTGGACAGACCCGCCTGGCTACCCGAGCCGTACCTACTTCTATTCGAAGGGACTGGTGGGTGATACGAGCACGTCGTTGGTCCGTGAGGTCGGGTGGGCCCAGAGAGGTCTCGACGTATTCGGTGGTGACTCGGTCTATGCGGATCAGATGTCGAAATATGTCTACCCTGACGTCAACCCTGTCAACAGCCGATGGGTGGTGTTTGTCGCGGACTACTCGGGGTTGACAGGGCCCCGCTTCGCACTTCACGACCGGCGGAAGGACAAGATGGTGTCGCTCGGGCGCAAGTCCCGTCCGCCGGGGATGTACGTCGCGTGGCCAACCTGGATGCCGAACGGACGCGACTTCATCTTCTCCGCAGGGCTGGTGTCCGGCGCTGGCACGCACTGGGAACACCCGGCTGAGATCTGGCTGCTGACAGACATCGTAGACCCGTAGCAAGGAATCCGAGGGGGAAAGAGGGAAACAATACCATTTCACGACTGCTGACTGACCTTTAAGCCCCATTGCAGATTCTGGATTGCAGATTGAGGGATGGGGACGGAAATTCTGTGGGTCCTGGTTTGTGTTTCCCCATGGCTGGGAACAGCTTAGGCCACGTTGGAGGCGCAATTTCACGTGTATCCTGGTGTTGCAGTCCAAGAGGACCGTCCGACAGGCATAAGAGGCCAAGAACCAACAACTACCATCTATTGCAGCCAACAGAAATAGCGTCCGCATCCCCAGATTGATGATTGAGGGACGGCACAGAAGCAGAGGCAAGCCCCATTGCAGATTTCGGATTCCTCGATTGCTGATTGGCTGACGGCCGCGCACCCCGCGGCGTTTCTGTCCGCTTGACAGCCTGCGGTTTTCTGTGCTATCCTGTTGGGCGCATTCCTCAGAACAGGAGAATCATGAAAGCGGCAAGCGTTCTCGCGCTCGCCCTGTTCTCGGCACTGCCGGGATGTGCGCTGGTCGTCACTCCCGAGCCGGTCCAGCTCAGTAACGCCGGGTTCGAGAACTCCCTGGACTCGGGCTGGGTCCGGGTGGTAACCAATGACAGCAACACGGCCGGGTACGTCGAGCGCTCCGACACACTCGGGCAGCCGGGCGGTGGCTTCGCGGCCCGGGTGTTCAAGTACCACAAGCAGTTCTGCAGCCTGAGCCAGGCCGTGCCGATCGACACCCTGGGCCAGGTCGCTTCGTTCCAGGCCCGGTTCCGGCTGGGCGGCAGCGTGTCCTGTTCGCCGATCGCAGCGGTCGTGTTCAGCTATCTCGACAGCTCGGACAGACGGCTGGGCCGGACGGTGTTCTATCTTCCGTCGCAGTACAGCACCTGGGCTGACTCCGACACCCAGCACCTGATTCTGGCAACGGATTCGACCGGCTGGAACGAGTACAGCCTCAACCTGCTCAACGAGGTGAACGCCAACCTGCCGGGCGTGGACGCGGGCGAGGTGAAGCGGTTGCGGGTGGAGCTGCTCGCGTCGGTCGACTATTCGGGCTGAGAGGAAGCTTGGGCAGAGGTCTCTGCCGACAACTTCGAGTTCAAGCTCCCGGAGTAGGGGTACAATCCGCGACCAGGGCGGACATGCATGACGCCCGCGGACGGCACGTGTCGATGAGTCCGGATCAGTTTGGTGAATGGCTGATGGCCGAGCAAGGCGCGGCCTCGAGCTTTCCTGCGGAGCTAAGGCGGCGGCACCGTTGTGCCGCCGCAATGTCAGTCGTGCTGTCCTACCAGCAGCCTCCGCAACCACCGATCATGCCATGACCGTGCATGCAGCCGGTCATGCCTGTCCCGGCTCCGAGGCCCGACCAGCAGCTCCATCCTGCTCCGGTCATTGCCGGACCCAGCTCTGCCAGTTTCTTCTGGATTCTCAGAATCTCGAGCATCTTGGCGCTCAGCTTGTCCGCGTCGGGCTGGGACGCGAGCCAGAGCTTGCGCATCTCGAGCTGGCTGACTACCAGATCGGTCCTGAGCTGAGCCGTCTCTTTCACGAACTTGATCTGCTCGTCCAGCGCCTGGACCGTCGTAGCCCGGTCGGGTGGTGTGCTGGGGGTGCCGGTCACTGACTTCTGGACGGCGGCCGGGCTGTGCTCCATGCTGCCCGAGCCCCAGCCGCAGTGGCCGCAACAGGCCTGAGCGCCCGCAACAAGCACGGTCATCAACAGGACTGCCGACATTGCAGACTTCATTGGTCCTCCACAGTTGTTGTGAGGAGTGCGCAGGTTGATTATAGCCACCGGAACCGCATCCTGTCAACCTGGGGAGACGTTGTTGCCTGGAACCCGGCCCGCAGATTGGCCGCCGGACGCGCTCCGCGCGCTTTCTGCAGTCCGACACCGCGGGCTGCTATGTAGGCAATCGAAGCACTGTCCAGGCGACGGTGAGGACGATTCCGGCACCGAGGAGGCAGCCGCTCATCTTGCCCATCGAAGTACTGAGCGGGGTCCGGGCCTCTTCGATGCCGTGACGCCGCAGAGCTTCGGCCATCTTGCCTTCGAACATCCCCGCCAGGCCGTCAGTGATGGCGTCGCCGACCAAGCCCCCGACGATCGCGCCGAGCACTCCTGCAAGGCTCGCCCCGATGAGGGCGGCAAAGGTCAGCGGGCCGGTGCCGATGGTGCCGAACACGATATCGGCCCCGGCTGAGCGGATGGTCCGACCCGACAGGCGTAGCGGAATCCAGGGCAGGAACCCGAGCGCAACCAGGACCGGGCCGACAGGGGCCGGAGGCGGGCGGCAAAGGCGACGACGGTCACCACGACCAGTGTCACCGCGGCAAGCGACGCAAGGGCGGGCCGCAGCCCCTGGCGTTTCACGGCCCGAGTCTACTACCGGCAACAGGCGGGTCAAAGGCGAGGAGGCGGATTGCAGCCTGGTGATTGCAGGTCTCAGATTCTGAGCCGCGCCCGCCCGGCTTTTTTCTGACCAGCCGACACCGTTGACATCCGGCCGGGGTTGGGGTAGAACGATGACATGGCGATGGAAAGCCTGAACCGAGAACCGGGACCGCCGAATGAGGAACTGGTAACGCACCGGCGAAGCCCGCACCCTTCTCGCCCCTGCTATCAAGCTGGAAGCAAGTAGATATGGGCTCTGCGACGCAGGACCGGGTGCCATCCGATGGCTCAAGCGTCCAGACCGGCCCCAGAAAGGAGAAACATGTCATCTCTTCTTGGCTATGTCAAGAACAGCCTCAACTCGGGCGCCAAGACGATAGTCGTCCCGGCCGCGATTCTTGCGGAAGCCTCTGACGAGGAGAAGGAAGAGGCCCGCCGCCTTTGTGCCCTCTCCGGCATCAAACTGGAGGTCCGCTGACCCGGGCCGGCCGCTTGGAGTTTCGGGGACGGAATCAGGGACTACTGGCCAGGCGGTGACAGCAGCCGATTCCGGCTGTTGGCATCCGGCCGGGATCTACAGGAGGCGGCGACAGAGAGACGGAGTGGTCAAGTGACGAGAGACAGAGTTGCCTGTGACAGAGAGGCCGCGTCCGTCGCGGCGAGAAGGAGGAACGATGGAATACCTGGACGGACTGACTGAGCCGGGGCTGACATGAATCGCATTACGGTCCTCTTGATCCTGCTGGCCTGCTGCGTCGGCCTTGTTGTCGGCGCGGTCCTCGGACGCCTGGGCATCTGGATCGGTGTCTGCGGCGGCGTCGGCATGGTCATCGGCCTGCTGCTGTCCGGTCGCCGGGCTCGCCGGACCGAGCCGCCCAAGGCGCAGTAGCCGCCGGAAAGCGGCCCGCCGGGGCCGTTGACCGGAGCGGCGGCGCGGCTAGAATTGGCCTGAACCATCAACATGAGCAGACGGGTCACCCAGCTAGGAAAGGTAGCGTTCGTTGGCAACTACGTGCCGCGGCGCTGCGGCATCGCGACGTTCACGGCCGACCTCTGTGAGTCAGTGGCCGGCGAGGCGCCGGATGTCGAGTGCGTAGCCACGGCGATGAACGACACGCCCGAGGGCTACCCCTATCCGGAGCGCGTCGCTTTCGACGTCGCGCAGAACGACCTCGAGCAGTACCGCCAGCTTGCCGACTTCCTGAACATCACCCGCGTTGACCTGGTCTGCGTCCAGCACGAGTACGGCATCTTCGGCGGGCCTGCGGGCAGCCACCTGCTGCTTGTCCTGCGGCGGCTGCGCATGCCGGTCGTCTCCACGCTCCACACCGTGCTGAAGGAACCGACCGACCAGCAGCGCCAGGTCCTGGCCGAGCTCTGCCGCCTGTCCAACCGGGTGGTGGTGATGAGCGAACTCTCGGCCGGGTTCCTGACCGGCATCTACGGCGTCCCGGCGGAGAAGGTCGACGTCATCCATCACGGCATCCCGGACATGCCTTTCGTCGACCCGAACTACTACAAGGACCTGTTCGGGGTCGAGGGCCGGCGGGTCATGCTCACCTTCGGTCTGCTCTCGCCCAACAAGGGGATTGAGAACGTCATCCAGGCCCTGCCCGAAATCGTCCGCGAATTCCCGGACGTCGTCTACCTCGTACTCGGAGTCACTCACCCGCACGTCAAGCGCGACAAGGGCGAGGAGTACCGGATCCGGCTGCAGCTCCTGGCCCGCGAGCTCGGGGTCAACGACCAGGTCGTATTCCACAACCGTTTCGTCGACATCGACGAACTCTGCCAGTTCCTAGGCTCGGCCGACATCTACATCACGCCCTACCTCAATCCGGCCCAGGCCGTTTCCGGCACGCTCGCATATTCGCTCGGCACGGGCAAAGCCGTGGTCTCGACACCCTACTGGTACGCCGAGGAACTGCTCGCCGACGGCCGCGGCCGGGTGGTGCCGTTCCGCGACCCGGCGGCCTTGGCCGCCGCGACGGTCGACCTGTTCGCCAACGAGGCCGAGCGGCACGCGATGCGCAAGCGCGCCTACGCCTTCGGCCGCGAGATGATCTGGAAGGAAGTCGCGCGACGCTACCTGGAGACTTTCGAACGGGCCGCCCGCGAGCGTCAACGCAGGCCGGACGCTGCCGGCCGCGCCGCGGAATCCGATGCGCTGGATATGGACCTGCCCGAGCTGAACCTCGACCATCTGCTGACGCTGACCGATGACACCGGCGTGATCCAGCATGCCCGCAACACCGTTCCCAATCTCCACGAAGGCTACACCACCGACGACAACAGCCGGGCGCTCATCGTTGTTCTGCGCGCCTGGCAGGCACAGCACAGCACCGCCGCGCTCCGCCGCCTCGCCACCCGCTGCCTCGCTTTCATCGATTTCGCCTTCAATCCCGAGACCGGCCGGTTCCGGAACTTCCTCGGCTATGACCGGCGCTGGCTCGAACCGGCCGGGTCCGAGGACGCCCACGGCCGCGCGCTCTGGAGCCTCGGGTCGGCCATCGGCGCCACGACCGACGAGGGCATCACCGCCCGGACGATGAACCTGTTCGACGTCGCCCTGCCTGCGGTCGAGCTCTTTTCTAGCCCCCGCGCGTGGGCCTACACGCTGCTCGGCATATCTACCTATATCAAGCGCTTCCCCGGCGCGAGCGCGGCCCGTCGGTTCCGCGAGGCCCTGGCCCAGCGTCTGCTCCAGCAGTACCGGGCCAACGCCGCGCCGGACTGGCTCTGGTTCGAGCAGTCGCTTGCCTATGCCAACGCCCGGCTCAGCCAGGCGTTGATTCGCGCCGGCGCCGAGATGGCGAACGAGGAGATGACCCGGGCCGGGCTCGAATCGCTCGAGTGGCTGGTGGGAATCCAGACCGCGCAGGCCGGACATTTCGCGCCGGTCCCGCATGTCGGCTGGCACCGCTCCGGGCCGAGGCCCCGCTTCGACCAGCAGCCGATCGAGGCCCAGAGCACGGCCGAGGCCTGCATGCGCGCCTGGCGCGTGACCGGCGAGCGCATCTGGCGCGAGCGGATGAGCCTTGCCTTCGAGTGGTTCCTGGGCCGCAACGACCTCGGTGCGCCGCTCTACGACTACGCCACCGGCGGTTGCCACGACGGGCTCCACACCGAGGGCGTCAATGCCAACGAGGGCGCCGAGTCGACCCTCGCTTTCCTCGGCGCGCTGCTGTCGATGCGCTATGCCGAGACGCTCGTCGCCAAAGACAAGCATTGACTGACCACGACTCGCTGTTCCGGCGCCACGACGCCAATCCGATTCTGACGGCCGCGCACTGGCCCCACACCGTCAACGCCGTGTTCAACCCTGGGGCGGTCCGGCTGCCCGACGGCACCACGCTTCTGCTTTGCCGGGTCGAGGACCGCCGGGGCATCTCCTGTCTCTGGGCCGCCCGCTCGCCGGACGGGTCTGCCGACTGGCAGGTCGACCCCGCGCCGGCCCTGCTGCCGAGGCCGCAGGAACACCCCGAAGAGGCCTGGGGTGTCGAAGATCCGAGGATCGTCTGGCTGGAGGAGCTCGGGCGCTACGCCGTCAGCTACACGGCCTTTTCCCAGACCGGGCCTGCGGTCTCACTTGCCCTGACCGCGGACTTCCGTACCTACGAGCGGGTCGGCGTCGTGATGCCGCCCGAAGACAAGGATGCCGCTCTGCTGCCGCGCCGCTACGGCGGCCGCTGGCTCATGCTTCACCGGCCTCACACCGGGCTCGGTTCTGATATCTGGCTCGCGGAATCGCCGGACCTCATTCACTGGGGCCGACATCGGCTCCTGCTTGCGGCAAGGCGCGGCGCCTGGTGGGATGCGAACAAGATCGGCCTGGGCCCGCCGCTGATCGAGACCGACCGCGGCTGGCTGATGCTCTACCACGGGGTCCGGATGACGGCGGCCGGATGTCTGTACCGGCTCGGCGCTGCCCTGCTCGACGCCGCGGACCCGGGCAGAGTCCTGCTGCGCAGCCACGAATGGGTGCTGGGCCCGCGCGAACGCTACGAACGCGAAGGCGACGTCGGTGACGTCGTCTTCCCCTGCGGCTATACCCTTGGCCCGGACCCCGACGTCCTCAATGTCTACTACGGTGCGGCCGACACGTGCATCGGCCTTGCCGTCACCAGCGTCTCAGGACTTCTCGCCTGGCTCGACAGCCATTCGTCCGCACCCGAACCGCCCTGCCCCTGACCGCCGGAGTCGCTGGCCAGGCGCAGCAGGACTTGACTCTGGTGGTGCCTGACCTACCATTAGACACGGTTTCCGGCGGACCTGCCCGATTCCGGTTCATCCCTCGAGGTCCCCAACTCAGCCCGGCCGCTACCAGAGCCAAGTGTATCCGGGCCATCAGTTGAGCGTCCGAAATACCGCCTTCCAGCGTTCTGCTTCGTGGACGGCGTCAGGAGGAAAGCCATCGGCACACGCATCTACATCGGCGGCCTGCCCTTGACGGTGGCCGAATCTCAGTTGATGGAGCTGCTCGGTGCCTTCGGCAAGGTCCTGTCGTTGACGCTCGAGCGAGACCCTTTCACCGGCGATTCCCGGGGCTTCGCCATCGTCGTGATGCAGGGAGCCCGGGCCACGCGTGCCGCAATCGCCGGTCTGAACGGCCACATGCTGAACGGCCGCCGGGTCACGGTCGCACCGGCGGTCTGACTCCGGCCGGGTGCGGCGGTAGGAGTGGCTGTTGACTTGCGGCCCAGGCAGTGTAGTATCAGGTGTCGGTTGGATAAGGACCTCTCTTCCCGACCATATCAGTACGCAGGTCCAGCAGCAGCTTGTGCTCGACAATTGGCCTATGTTTCCGGTCCGCCCAACCAGCCGACCCGACCGTAGCAACCAGTAACGATTCCAAGCTACAACCCATCGGAGGTATTCTGATGAGTCAGCGCATATTCGTGGGGAATCTTCCCTTCAGCGCAACCAATGCCCAGCTCAACGAGCTGTTCGGCAAGCACGGAGAAGTCGTCTCCGCCGAGATCGTCACCGACCGGATGTCCGACCGCTCGCGCGGCTTCGGGTTCGTCGAGATGGCCAAGACCGAAGAGGCCACCGCAGCCATCGCCGCCCTGAGCGGGCAACAGATGGACGGCCGGGCCCTGACCGTGAACAAGGCCAAGGAGCGCACCGAGCGCGGCAACAGCCGCGGCGGGCGTTCCGGCGGCAGCCGCTGGTAGACGCGGCAGAAGGACCAGGGGCGGCGTCACAGGGTGACGCCGCCCCCTCCTTTCGGTGCGGGGTGTGAATCAGCGGCCGGGCCGGCCCGGGCGGTGCCGGCGACCATCGTCTCGTTGAACTTCTCCTCGCCGACAGCCTTGACGTGGACGGCCGCGCGTTCGAGCGCACCGACCACGTAGTAGGACTGCTTGGCGAAGTGGAGGTACATCGCGGCCAGGTTGACCGCGGCGTCGATTGCCCTCGGGTTACGCTTCAGGACCTCGAACAGCAGCTCCCAGTAGTGCCGCCAGGTCCGCCGGGTGAACCCGGCCTTGAGGCACACTTTCGTGAACGCCAGCGCCAACCTGAGCGTCTCGAGGAACCCGGCCCGGTGCTTGTAGGCGGGCTTGAGGCCGGTCGCGGTCTGCAGCGCCCTCTGATAGTAGCGCGCCGGGTCGTAGATGTGCCGGAGCACCCGGGCCTGGTCGGACAGTATGTCGGCCCGCGGCCGGGTGGTGACGTAGTTCAGGCCGCTGGTGGTCTGGTCGATGTCGACCACGGCGTCGATCGCCCGGCGGCCCCGGTCGAACAGCCGGCCTTCACGCTGCAGCCGGCGGGTGAGCCTGGTCCTGGGCAGGGCGTAGAGTGTCCCGACCATGGCCAGGCAGATGCCGGCCTCTTCGATGACCTCGATTATCCGTCGCCCGGCGTCCGGCCCTTCTTGGTCGAACCCGAGGATGAACCCGCCGTTGACGATGAGGCCGTACCGGGCCAGGGTCCGGACCGCGTCGGGCACCGAGACTCGCAGGTTCTGGGTCTTCTCTATTCTGGTCAGCACCGTGTCGTCCGGGCTCTCGATGCCGACGAACACGTAGCGGAAGTCGCAGTCCCGCATGAGCCGCAGAAGGTTCTCCTTGCGCGCAAGGTCGATCGAGGCCTCGGTGCTGAAGTAGAACGGGTAGTTGTGGCGCCGGGACCAGTCCGCGACCGCGCCGAGCACGTCGGTGGTCCGGGACTGGTGGCCGATGAGGTTGTCGTCGACAAAGTCCACGTGGCCGCGGTGGCCGAGGTCGTACAGTGTCTGAAGCTCGGCCAGGATCTGGTCCGGGGTCTTGTTCCGGGGGCGGCGGCCGAACAGCTCGATGATGTCGCAGAACTCGCAGTTGAACGGGCAGCCGCGCGAGAACTGGATGCCGACCTGGATGTAGTCCCGGAACCGGATAAGGTCGAACCGCGGCACCACAGCCCTGGTCATGTCGGCCAGCTCCGGGGAGCGGTAGCAGCCCGACGTCGCGCCCCGGTCGAGGTCGGCTAGAAACAGCGGCACGGTCAACTCACCCTCACCCAGGACCAGGAAGTCGGCCTTGCCGTACATCTCGGGCTGCTCGGACGGGTCCGGACCTCCGAGCACCACCGGCTTGCCGGCGGCGTGTGCCCGTTCGATGACGGCGAGAGTCGCGGCCTGCTGGGGCAGCATGCCGCCGCTGAATACTACGTCGGCCCATTCGAGGTCCAGGTTGCCCAAGGGCCTGACGTTCTCGTCGACAAGCCGGAACCGCCACTCCTGGGGCAGCAGTGCCGCCACGGTCATCAGGCCGAGAGGCGCGGCCGGGTACCGGGCACCGGTCAGCCGGCAGACCTCGGTGTAGTTCCAGAAGCTGTTGCCCGAGAACCGGGGCTGGACCAGCAGGGCCCGTGTGGGACCTTGAAGCAAGGATTTCGTCACGCAACGACGCGGGCAAGGGGAACGGCGTCGGCTCTGCCCGCCGACATCGGCTCTTGCACCGCCATGGACCAGTGTAGGCCGGAGTACACTATCAGTCAAGCCGCTAGCCGCGCGGCGGGAGATGAGGGGGAAATTGGCGACGCAATACCGAGCCTGGAGTCAATTTCCTGACTGCTGACTGAACTTTCGACACTGGCGGGCGAAGCCCGCAGGACAAGGAAGGTAGACCGTAGACGGAAGACGGTAGACCGGGGGATGGACGACGAAGGACTAGGGACCATCAAAGACGGACCCGCTGACGCGGGAGGCGCTGACCGCACAAGGCCGACCGGAGACCAAAGCGGCAGCGGAGCCTGCCCCGAGCCCGCGTCCAGAAGAGATTGCCACGGCCGCAGACGGCCTCGCAATGACGCGGGCGTGGTGTCTGCCGTATTCCAAAGAGGTGAAAGCGGCAGCTTTGCTGCCGCAATCCAGAG
>CP070680.1:1524565-1528361 GCA_020352555.1 Caldifarciminota bacterium
GACCAGGGGCAAAGCGGCAGCGGAGCCTGCCCCGAGCCCGCGTCCCGGAAGATTGCCACCGACCCCAGTCCGTCGTGCGCAATGACGCGGGCGTGGGGGCTGCCGCAGTCCAAGGCCAGATGCCCGCGCCCGATTGCAGATTCCGAACCGCGCTTCCGCGCGGCTCTATTGCTGTCAGCCCTTGATGCCGGGATGGAGCGGAGTATGGTTCCCCGATGAGTTCGAGAAGGTTCAACTGGGGCGACAATGCCGCCCTGTGGGTCGCGCTGGCGGCGACGTTCGTCATCGCGACCCGGCTCGGCGCCGGGCTCGCCCCGAGGCTCGAGGAAGAGGTCATCCAGGTCAACATTACGATGCCTCCTTCGATATCGCTCGAGGAGGCGACCGAGGCGGTACAGCGGCTGGAACGTATCGTCCTCGCCGATTACGGTGACGAGGTTGTCCAGACCATCTCCAAGATCGGCAGGCCCGAAGCCGGAGGCCGCCCGCATCCGGTCAACTCCGCTCGCATCCAGATGGAGTTGCGGCCCGAGCGGGAATGGCGCACGCGGTGGCGGTCCAAGCAGGCGCTACTCGCCGACATGAGCGAAACGCTGGGTGAGTACCCCGGCATCCAGATTGGCTTCACCCAGCCGACCCAGAACATGTTCGATGAGCTGCTGTCGGGCGTGAAGAAGCAGCTCGCGGTCAAGCTCTTCGGCGACGACCCTGACACGCTGCGAACCAAGACCGAGGAGGTCCGCGCCGCGGTCGAGGGCGTGCCCGGACTGGTCGACCTGTCTGTCGAGGAGACCTGCGGCCAGCCGCAGGTCCAGATTGTCGTCGACCGCGAAGCCTGCGCGCGATACGGGGTCAAAGCCGCCGAGGTGCTCGAAGCGGTCGAACTTGGGGTCGACGGCGAAGTCGTCGACCGCGGCTGCCTCGACACGCACGCCTACGGCATCAACGTCCGCGTCCAGCACGGGTACCGCAGGGACCCTGGGGCGATTCTCAACCTGCTGGTGCATTCCCACGACGGGACACCCGTTCCGCTTGGCGCGGTCGCCGAGGTCCGATTGATACCCGGCCAGCAGAGCTGGACGATAGCCGCCAACGTTCGCGGACGCGACATCGGCAGCGTCGTCGCCGAGATGCGACGCCGGGTCGAAGAGCAGGTCCGCCTGCCCCCGGGCTACCGGCTGAAGTTCGGCGGCCATTTTGAGAGCCAGAAGTACGCTCGGCAGAATCCCATGAGCAACGGGCAAAAGGACGCAGGCGTGTTCAAGAAGCTGCTGGTCCTGTTGGACGGCAGTGAGTATTCAGTCCGGGCGCTTGAGACGGCGGCGGGGTTGGCCAGGGCGCACGGGGCGACACTGACCGCGGTGACCGTTTCGTGCGCGCCGCCGGCCCACCTGGTCGACATGAACCAGGAACAGGAGGCGAGTTTCGGGGACGCGGGCCGGACGATACTCGACGACGCCCGCAAGGTGCTGGGCCGGCTCGACTTCGAAGCGGAACTGAAGCTGGTCGAGGGCGCGGGCTCGGCCGATTCGATTGTCGACCTCGCGAACGGTGGCGGCTACGACCTGGTGGTGCTTGGCTGGCGCGGGCTCAACAGCGAGGAGGACAGAAGCCTGGGCGGGGTGTCGGACGCAGTGCTGCGCCGGGCGGACTGCCCGGTGATGCTGGTCCGTTAGGATTCACGGCGAACGACTTCCGCAGGGGTGGCGATCCGCCACCCCTGCGGGGCAAATGAGAGCGCGGTAGTTTGGAGACCAGGAATCACTGCCATTCCTCAGACCCCAGACCGATGATTGGCTGATTGCCGCGCAAGGCGCGGCCATGTTCTTGCAGGGCACTTGACAGCAAGCTGAATCTGGAGTAGAACTGGCCGGGTGAGGGCGGAGGCTACGCAGGCAGACATTCGGGATTGTATACTGGAGGTATGCATGTATAGCTCGCTCATCCTGCTGGTTGCCTTTGCTCCTGGCACCGTAGTCAGCGTCCCGGCCGGCGGCAACCACCCGGCGGCCGCGGACACCACGGTGCAGCAGACCGAGATCGACTTCTCGGACTGGCTTAGCTACGCCGACTACAACGCCATCGCGTGGGTGATGTGGGGCAGCCCGGAACGGGCGACCAAGTTCAATCCGGTCCACTTCGACCTGACCTACCCGTTCCAGATCGCGAGGGTCCGCGCCACGTTCTACTACCATCCGGTGCGCCCCTGGCCTGATTCCACGTTCAGGTTCAGGATCTACTCGGGCGACGGCCAGACGCTGCTCTACCAGTCCGGTGCGATTGAGGCAGCGCCGGGCCGGCCCGGGCCCCCGGTGGTCCACAGCCTCGTCCCGAGCGGAGTTGGCATCAGGTCGGGCGAGTTCTACGTGACCGTGGTGCCCGCAGACACGAGCGGGCATCCATCCTCGGCCGCCGACAGCTTCCCCGACGGTCGCAGCTACTATGGAGAGCCGGGCAGCTGGCGGAGGTGGACAACCGGCGAATTCTGCATCGCCTTCCAGACGAGCGACTTCTCCGGGCGGGTGCTGGCTCCGGACGGAGGCGAATGCTGGGTCGGCGGGGATACCTGCACCGTCATGTGGACGGTCAACCCAAAGGCCTACCAGCGTTCACGCTTGACGCTGTCGACTGACGGCGGGAGCACTTTCCCTACCGAAATAGTGGCAAGCGTTCCTCCGCCGGGTAGCACCTTCAGCTGGGGAGTGCCGGAACTCAACTCCGCAGCCTGCCGCGTCAGGCTGCAGGTGCATGACACGCTTGGCACACTGGCCTTCGTGGCCATCAGCGAAAGCGACTTCACCATCGACTCGGAGGCCCCGGCCGCGCCGCCGCTGGTCGAGCCTCCGGACGGGAGCGCGGTCAACAACGCCGGCATCGTCTTTCGCTGGCGCAGCGTGGCGGACCTGTCGGGTGTGGACTACTACACGCTGCAGATAGCCTACGACACCGGGTTCACAGCCCTCGTTGACACGGCACGGCTGGCGGACACCTCGTACGCAAGGACGCTGCCGTCGGACACCGCCTACTACTGGAGAGCCCGGGCCACCGACCGGTCGGGACAGGTGGGTGTTTGGTCTTCGACGTGGCGGTTCGAGATAGACCTGCTGGTCCCGGACACCCCGGTTCTGCTCGAACCGGTCGGCGGCCCGTGGGTCGAATCCACGACCGTGCCGTTCCGGTGGACCCCGGTCATTTTCGACGGCTTCTCGCCGGTCCGCTACATCCTGCAGCTGGATACGGTTCGCGGCGTCCGACCGCTGATGACGGATACGACCGCGGTGCCCTTTGACACGCTGCCCTTCCTGTTCGAGAGCCGGTACTGGTGGCGCGTCCGGGCCTACGATCTGGCGGGCAACCAGGGAGACTTCTCGCCGTCCGACAGCTTCGGGATAGACATGTCCGCTCCCCTGGTCCCGCGGCTCATCTACCCGCCACACCTGGGCGGGGTGAACACGGATACCACGAGCCTGGTCTGGCACGCCTCGGGCGACAACCTCAGCGGGACCGAGGCCTACCACGTGCAGCTTGCCTCTGACAGCCTGTTCACCGACACGATTCCGGTGCCTGCTTCTGTCACGCCTGACACTGCCGAGGTCTGCACCCTGCCGAGCGCAGCGGACTACTACTGGCACATCAGGGCAAAGGACCGGGCAGGCAACTGGAGCCGGTGGAGCCTGACGCGGATGTTCTCGTGCTATGTGGGCCTGGCCGGGCGGAAAGGGATTCCTTCCTTCGGCTTGGCACGCGCGGGCCCGCAACCCGCCATCCGCGGCGCCCGGTTCGTCCTGACGCTTGC
>CP070680.1:1528461-1550431 GCA_020352555.1 Caldifarciminota bacterium
GCTGTGTCCTTGTGCTGAAGAGCGGGTTGGAGCTCTACTTGTGCCGGAATGCGGACCGGATTGTGTTCGACAAGGCTGTAAGTGGGGCAGAAGTGGGAGGCCGGAGAGCAGGCCTATTGGACGTCCGTGTATGTGTCCGAGCTGGGCCGCAGCCTGCTGGAGCCGCGCAAGCGGGCGGGCCTTGCCCGGCGGCAGCTGGCCGTGCATATGGGGCGCAAGGGCATGACGCACGCTGGTAAGACCATGAAGGTCGAGGCAGGTGTCTTGGTCGACAACCGGGTAGCCAGCTGGCCTGCGCTGCCGGTGCTTGAGTCCATCCGGGCCGACGCGTCCAACGCGGGTCCGCTGTCCGGGCTGTTGGCTGCAGGCCGGGCAGGGGGAGTCCGTCCCTCTGCCCGGCCATTGACGCCTGCGGCCTGCAGAAGCGGGATTGACAGATTGACGGCGGGGAATTACACTGGACCTGAACGGAGGCAATATGCCCAGACCCAGTACCGCCCTGCTGACAATCCTGGTTGTGGGTATTGCGTACGGGCAGTGGCAGCCGCTGCTGCGGCTGACGGACAATGAGGGTGTCTCGCAGACCAGCTCCAACAATGCGAGGTCAGTGGCCGCGGTGGACGACGTTGTCCATGTGGTCTGGTACGACTACCGGGACGGCAACGCGGAGCTGTACTACAAGCGGTCAGTCGACGCCGGCGCGAACTGGACACCGGACATACGGCTGACGATATCCCAGGGCCACTCTCTGTGCCCGTCGGTCGCGGCAATCGATTCGTTCGTCCACGTGGTCTGGGTGGAGCCTGGTTCACGGTTCCCCATGGTCTGCTACAAGCGTTCGTCGGACCGGGGCGAAGACTGGAGCATTGACACGAAACTGGCCAGTGACCTTGGTGCGGCCATACGGCCGTGCATCGCCCTTTCCGACTCCTTTGTGCATGTTGTCTGGGCCGAATTCCGGAGCGGCCAGATGCCCGAGATCTACTACCGGCGCTCGACCAACCGAGGGGCAAGCTGGGGCGGGGCTGCCCGCATGTCGGCTGACACGGGCGCATCGAGTTTGCCTTCGATCGCGGCGTGGGGCGCGAATCTGCATCTGGTCTGGGTTGACGACCGGAGCGGCAAACCCGAGTTGTACTACCGGCCCTCGACCAACAACGGCAGCTCCTGGCCCGGCGAGCGACGACTGACCGACGTCCCGTATGGTACCTACAACCCGTGCATCGCGGCATACGGGTCGTATATCCACGTCGTGTGGGAGTGCGCTGGCACCCCATACTCGGAGATACTCCACAAGCACTCGTCGGACAACGGCAACAGATGGGGAATCGAAGAGAGGCTGTCCGACGCGGAGTGCCATGCCCACGACCCGTCGGTGGCCGTGTGGGGCGAGAACGTACATGCTGCTTGGGAGGGCTACCGCGACGGGCATTTCGACATCTACTACAGGCGTTCGCCGGACCGGGCTCGGACATGGGAACCGACCGAGCGACTGATTGCCGACTTCGCACGGTCGGACGACGTTTCGGTGGCCCTGGCTGGAGCCTTGGTCCACGCGGTGTGGACCGATGAACAGGACGGGAACCCGGAGGTCTACTACCGCCGCAATCCGACCGGCAACCCGGGGGTGGAGGAGAAACCGGCGGTCTTGGGCCGGCAGTTCAGGGCCACGGTCATCCGGGGCGCGCTGCGGCAGCCAGGGAGGGACCGCGCAGACCTGCTCGACATCACGGGTCGGAGAGTCATGTCCCTGCAGCCAGGCCCAAACGACATCCGGTACGTTGGGCCAGGGGTGTATTTCATCCGGCCGGCGAACAGCGGCGGGCGGGCAGCGGTTACCAAGGTGGTCATTCAGCGGTAGGGAGGAAGCATGAGAAAGTCAACCTTGCTGTGCGCTTTGCTTGCGGTCCTGGTGGCTGGCGTCGCCATTGCGATACCTGCCGACCTGATGCCGTACCCGGCAACAGAAGGACACGGTCCGGCGCGGATACTGACCCTGGCCGAAAGGGCTTGCACGTCTGAGGACGTTCCTCCTTTCGGCACAATCATCCAGGCGTGGAGCTTGACAATGAGCGGCCGGTACGCGGGTGCGGGCGTCACGTGGTGCCGGAGTTCGGGCAGGTTGTTCCTGATGGACCAGGGGAGCAGCGGCCAATGCCGGGTGTGGAACCTGGACCCGGCAGACCCGACCGGGACCATCGTGTCTGTTCCATGGACTTTCGTCAACCTCGGATCTGGGATTGTCGACAAACCGTGGGGCATCGCATGGGACCCTGACTCAGGCTGCTTCTGGTCCAGCCAGATACTCGACAACAACGTCTACGGCGGCTGCTTCCTGCTTCGGTACGTGTGGAGCGGCTCGGCCTGGGTCTGGGGCGGCGGTGCCCAAGACTCCTGGCAGGTCGGCGACGCGACTCAAGAGATAGGGCTGCAGTGCCTGTGGACAGCAGGGATGGAGAAGAACGCGCTGAACAGGGTGTTCTACTGCGCCCCGGTCCATTCTTCTCCGAGTTCGCTGAATCACATCGCCAGGTTCGACCCGTACACCAAGACCGACCTGGGCCGGCTTCAGTACGGGAGCGAGACTTCTGAGCGGGGGTGTGCCCTGATACCTTGGGACAGCGCATACGTGCTCACTCTGGGCCCGAATGCAGAGCAGTTCGTGAAGCGGGATTCGACCGGGTATCCGCTCACCGCGGTGTCGTCGCCCGAATGGCCGGCAGACTGGTCGGTCATCGTGCCCGATGCCATCAGCACGGATGACACCGTGTTCGCCTATTGCATGCGGTGCAACTCTGAGAACAACCTGTACAAGGTCTGTACCGGGCTGGAATGGGGCCAGTTGCCTTCTGCGTTCCGACACAGCGTACGGCCGGTGTGCATCCTTGAACCCAGCGGAACGATCGACAGCGGCGAGGTGGTCATGCCGACCGTTGTTGTCCACAACAGCAGCGACGAACCGGCGCTGGACGTATCGGTCCATCTGCAGGTCGACAACGATAGAGACTCAGTGGTGTACCATGACAGCACACAGGTGACGATACCGGCCCTCAGCTCGGACACGGTAGAGTTCACGCCGTGGACTGCGCTTGACCGGGACAGCGCGACCGCGGTCGCATGGACGTTCTGGGAGGATGATTCGGTGCCGGGAGACGACACCCTGGCGCAGAGATTCCTTGTCCTTGTCAAGGCCCTTGAGATTGTGGACCACTTCCCAAAGGATACGGTTGAACCCGGTCCGCACCCAGCCTGGGCCGATTGCCTGAACAGCGGCAATGTCGTGCTGAGCTACCCGGTTGTGTTCTTCATCTGCGAGCTGGGCCATCGTCCACCGTGGTTCGACACTACTTGGGCGGTGAACCACCTGGCTGGTGCGACTCACCGGATGTTCCCCTACTACCGGCCCAACTACTTCTCCCCGGGCATCTACGAGTTCTTCATCGGCGGGCTGCTGGGTGAGCCGTTCGCGGATACTTTCTGGGTCCTGTCCTCAGGCGTTCAAGAACCGAAGCGTCGCGCTGGTCCGGTCTTTGAACTGACCGCCGTTCCCAGTGCGTTTGGTGCCGAGCTGTCTCTGGTCTTCGGATTGGACCATGAGGTCGGCGTGGACTTGGCGGTGTATTCAGGTGACGGCAGGAGGGTCAGGACGCTTGCATCCGGCCGGCACCAGGCCGGCCGCAGCGAGCTTGTCTGGGACGGACGCGACGACCTGGGAAGGCGGGTCGCGCCCGGGGCATACCTTGTCAGGCTCTCTGCCCCGGGTCGATTTTCTGGTTGCAGGGTCGCCAAGGTTCGGTAGGATTCTCTACAAGACAGTCGTGCCAAACTGCAAGGAGCCTGAGATGAAGAAGGTACTTACCGTCGCATTCGCGATCCTGGCCGTCGCCACGGTCGCAGAGGCGGACCCGCCTCCCTTCGGAACCGTGATTGAGCAATGCACGCTCGACCTGAGCGGTCCCCGTGCCGGCGCCGGGGTGACCTGGCGACAGGACGAGGGTATGTTCTATCTGGTGGACTTGGGCGACACCATGGACGCCAAGGTCTGGAAGCTGGACCCGGACGACCCGGTCGGCACGATCGAGCGGGTACCGTGGCAGTTCGCAATCATGGGCGGACCCAATCCCGACCTGCCGTGGGCGATAGTCTGGGACCAGCGGCTGGAGTGCTTCTGGTGTTCGCAGATCGTGCAGGACACCATGTGCTATCTTCTCCGCTACACCTGGAACGGCCTGCGATGGACCTGGCGTGGGCAGCCGGGCGATTCCTGGCTGGTCAGCGTCGAGGCAGGTGGCCTGAACGGGGTCGTCCGCAGCATGGAGTTTGACCCGCGGACCTCGCAGTTGTGGTGTGTACTCACCCGCACCATGCCCAATCTGCATGGCGAGTTCGTTCGGTTCGATCCCGGCGCCAAGAGAATAGAAGGGACCGTGCGCCACGACTCCATCGGTGGCGACGGGCTGACGCTTGTGCCGTGGGACAGCTCCTATTTCCTGACCGCCGGAGGAGCGGGGCAGAGGCGCTACCGTAAGTACGACTCGACCGGCACGCTGCTGCAGTCGGTGCAGGACGGATCCGGCCGGGCGGACTGGGCTCTGCACGTGCCTGCAGAGCTTGGCGCGGACGACACCGTCAGTGCGTACTGCCTGACGTACGACGCGGACAACCTGTTCAAGCGTGTTTCGACCGGGATGACCTGGGGACAGCTGCCGACAGCCCTCGAGCAGAACGTTAGCCCGACCGCGTTGCTTTCTCCGGTCGGTGCGGTGGACAGCGGTGTGGCGATCGTCCCCACGCTCGGAATTCGCAACTTCGGCGCGATAGCGGCAGAGTCGGTGGCCGTGCACATGATGTTCGAGACCCCGACCGATGCGGTCCTCTACCACGAGAGTACCTACGTGACGATCCCTGCACGCGGGTCGGATACGGTCGAGTTTCCCTCCTGGTCACCGGCGCCGAGGGGCGATGTGGATGCCGCGGCCTGGACCTTTTGGCAGGGCGATATCACGCCGGAGGACGACACTCTGCGGCGGCAGTTCCTGGTCCGGGTGAAGGACGTCGCGGTCACCGAGGTGTACGCACCGGTTCCTCTTGACACGATCGACCCGGGCTTTGTCCGGCCGCGTTGCCAGGTGTGGAACTACGGCAACACAGCTGCGACGTTCCCGGTGGTGTTCGGGATCGAGGAGTGGCGCGACACCGTGATGGTCACGGACCTGCAGCCCGGCACTGCCGGGCCGGCGACAGCCTCGGACTCCATCCGGCTTCTCGGAGATACGCTGCCGTGGAACGGTATGACGGCGACCCTGCTCGACGGCGACATGTACCCGGACAACGACGACACCGTGTTCACATTCTGGGTGAGGGGGATGGTCGAGCATGACATCACGCTGAGCTTTGTGGTGCCGGCCGGCTCGGTGCTCGTCAACGACCCGTTCACCCCGGTTGTCCTGGCGGCCAACAACGCGGCGATGAGCGAGGAGTTCTGGCTCTACCTCGTGATCACCGATTCGCAGCCGGCGGTTATCGTCCACGACTCGGTGCCGGTCATGCTGCCGGCCGGGTTCGAGACCCACGTTGCGTTCCAGCAGCAGTCATTCTCGATCGTCGGGCGCTACCTGGCCGCCTGTTCCGCCGACATCGACCCCAGGAACTGGGCGACCGACACCCAGACTTTCTGGATAGCACGCAACATCGGGATGGCCGAGGCCGGAGGCCAGCCGATCCTGTTCGGGCTGCGCGCGGCCGAGCCCAACCCGTTCAGAAGGTCGGCGGTCGTGCGGTTCGGCCTTCCCCGGAGCCAGGAGGTCGACCTTGCAGTGTACTCGGCTTCAGGCCGGCGTATTCGGGAGTTGACAACCGGTCTACGGCAGGCAGGATTGCACACGATGGTGTGGGACGGGACGGACGATGCCGGCAAGGCGGTCGGCAGAGGCGTTTATTGTCTGCGCCTGGTGTCGGATGGCAGCATTGCGAGCCGGAAGCTGGTGAAGATGGAATAGGAGGCCTTTGTGCGGCAAGTCGGTTTTCTTCTCGTTGCGGCAGTCGCGGCGGTACCGGCCGCTGCTGTTGCCCAGCCCAATGTCAAGATGGACGCGATCGTCGTACCGAGCGGCATGGTTGACAGCGGTCAGCTCATCGACCCGAAAGTGGTGGTCAGCAACATCGGCTCGGTGCTGGCCGACAGCTTCGACGTCTACCTGATGATCGACGACGAGTTGGATCGGCTGCTGTACCGCGACAGCGTCTCGATGTTCAATGTCCCGCCCGGCTCGGTGGACACCGTCTACCTTTCGCGCTGGGTACCGGTGGGTCGCGACAGTGTCGGCGCGTTCGCCTGGGTGTACTGGCAGGATGACGTCGTGCGCTCGGACGACACGCTCTACGAACGCTTCCTGGTGCGGGCGATGAACGTCGGCATCACCAACGTGTACGTCCCGACGCCGCGGGACACGATCCCGCCCGATACCATCCGGCCGCGGATAAGGGTGTTCAACTTCAGCAACGTACCCTTGTCATTCCCGGTCGTGTTCAGCATCGACGGCTGGGCGGACACGGTCAGGGTGAACAACATGCTTCCCTTCGGCGGCCGGAGCGTGACGGCAGGCCCGTGGTACGCGGACAGCGGCGACTGGGAGGCGACCATCGTGGTCGAACTTGAGGGTGACCTTCACCCCGAGGACAACGAGAGGACGTTCCCGTTCTGGGTCAGGCCCGGCGCCGGAATCCAGCAAGACGACGTGCGGTCGGAACCGAAGGGGTTCAGCTTCGGGCCGGCAGGGCCAAACCACTTCGTCGACGCGGCACGGCTGGCGTACTCGCTGCCGGTGGGATCGCATGTCGACCTGGCGGTCTATTCTGCCTGCGGACGCAGGGTGCATACCCTGCAGTACGGTGTTGTGCCAGCCGGCCAGCATCTGGTTGTCTGGGACGGCCGCGACGACCGGGACAGCAGCGCGGCGCCCGGAATCTATCTGGTGCACCTGGAGGCGGACGGCTACAGTCGTACCCGCAAGCTGGTCAAGCTGGATTAGCAGGGCAAGCTCGGCCAGCGGTTGACCGGCCGGCACCGCAGAACCATAGGCTGACGGATGACGACCATCCTGCTGATGGTGCTTGCCTTTGTCGGCTACATCGTCGCCTATAACACCTACGGCCGGTTTCTCTCCCGCAGGATATTCAGGCTCGACCCCGACGCGCCGGTTCCGTCGAAGACGAGCGAAGACGGGGTCGATTTCGTGCCGTCGCGCAGGATCATCGTCTTCGGGCACCACTTCACTTCAATCGCCGGGACCGGGCCGATAGTCGGCCCGGCAATCGGGGTGATCTGGGGCTGGGTCCCGGCTTTCATCTGGGTGTTCGTGGGCTCGATCCTGATGGGTGCAGTCCACGACTTCGGGGCACTGGTGGTCTCGCTGCGCAACCAGGGTCGCTCGATTGCCGACATCACCGGCAAGTACATCAACCCGCGGGTGCGGGTGCTGTTCTTCGTCATCGTCTTCCTAATCCTCTGGATCGTGATCGCGATCTTCGGGCTCGTCATCGCCATCATCTTCGCCAAGTACCCGGCGTCGGTGTTCCCGGTGTGGATGGAGATACCGATCGCGATGCTGCTGGGCTGGCTGGTGTACAAGAGGGGGATGGGTCGCCGGCTGCTGGCGCTCGACATCGGCGCCATCCTGGCCATGTACGTCACTGTCGTGATCGGCTACTTCCTGCCGCTGGTGATGCCGACCGTGTTCGGGATGCCGCCGACCGGTGTGTGGACCGTCATCCTGCTGGCGTACGCTTTCGTCGCGTCCGGGCTGCCGGTCACGACACTGCTCCAGCCGAGGGACTACATCAACGCGTGGGAGCTGGCCGTGGCGCTGGTGCTGATGATTGCGGGCGTGCTGGTCGCCGGGTTTGCGGGCAGGCTCGAGATGGCGGCACCGGCGTTCCAGGCCGCGCCCAAGGGCGCGCCGGCGCTGTGGCCGTTCCTGTTCATCACCATCGCCTGCGGTGCGATATCGGGGTTCCACTCGCTGGTCTCTTCCGGGACCTCGGCCAAGCAGCTCTCGAAGGAGACCGACGCGCAGTTCGTGGGCTACGGTTCGATGCTGATGGAATCGGTGCTGGCGGTGCTGGTCATCATCGCCTGCTGCGCCGGCATCGGTATCGCCTACAAGGCGGCGGACGGGTCGACCCTGACCGGCGCGGCGGCGTGGACCACCCACTACGCGAGCTGGACCGCTGCCGAGGGGCTCGGGGCGAAGCTCGACGCCTTCGTGGTCGGGTCGGCCAATCTGCTCAATTCGTTCGGAATCCCGCTCGGCATCGGGATCGTGGTGATGGGTGTGTTCGTGGCGTCGTTCGCCGGGACTACGCTCGACACCGCGACCAGATTGCAGCGCTACGTCATCGGCGAGGTCGGTGCCCAGGTGAAGCTGGGGCTGCTCAGGAACCGGTGGACCGCGACCACGCTCGCCGTTGTGTCGGCAGGAGCACTGGCTTTTGCGACCGGGGCGAACGGAACCGGCGCGCTCAAGCTCTGGCCGCTGTTCGGCGCGGTGAACCAGATGCTGGCCGGGCTGGCGCTTTTGGTGATAACCAGCTACCTGCGGCAGAGGACCAGGTGGTTCTGGCTGACGCTGGTTCCGGCGCTGTTCATGATAGTGCTGACGTCGTGGGCCCTGGTGCAGAAGACGGTGCAGTTCTACGGGGAACAGAACTGGCTCTTGGCTCTTGTCGGCACGGTCTGCCTTGTGCTTGAGGTCTGGATGCTGGTCGAAGCCATCGTCGTCACCGTCCGACCGCGGGTCCCAGGCGCTGCAGCCTGACCGGAGTCCGACCGGAGAGTCGCTGCAGGCGGACGGCGGGCCTTGCGGCCCGCCGTTGATTCCAGTGCGGTCCTACTTGCCCGGCGCCCAGGTACTGATGTCCCCGGGATTGAGGACCAGTGCGGCGAGGTGGTCTTCGATGCGTCGGACAGACTCAGGGCTCCGGTTCCCCACCTCGAGGTAGCCGAGGTCAGCGGATTCGAGCTGTAGCGTGAAGCTGACCCTGGGATGGAAGATCAGCTTCTTCTCGTCGGCGTTGTACCGGACCGGTGCCACGAACACACTGGCGATGTTGTACCCGAACATCGAGCCCTGATGGGCATTGACCGCGATGCTGCCCGGGTATTCGAAAGCGCCGTAGTACTGCGGGTCGGGCGGGGTGTACTCGAACGGGCCCGGGTCAGACAAAGGTCGCGGCTGCTGCGTGGGGTAGACATCGAACTCGCCCTCGACGACTTCGGCCTCGAAGCGGTCGACAGTGACGCCGGTCACTCTCATGTCCTGGGGCACGACCAGCTGCGCGGTCGCTATCGGCACCGATGGCGCGCCGACTTCCCAGGCCGGGACACAACCGGGCAGCGAGACGGTCGTCATCCTGTCCAGCTCGGACAGCAGCAACTGCTCGCGGTCAAAGGTCATCTCGCCGCTGACGGTCGCCGCGGCGGCCAGGGCGCAGGCGAGGAAGATGGCTGTAGTCGGTCTTTTCATATCGCGGCCTCCTGCCAGATTGTGATGCCGCGCTGCACCCTTGTCAACCCGCAGCCGTGTTGACACCCGACAGCGGCAGCCTAGACTCAGGATTCTGCACGGCTGATGAGCCGGTGCGGACGACTTGACCGCGGTCCTCGCCAGACAGCAGAAGAATCCGAGGAAGGGCGTGGAGTCTTTGACATGAGGATCGGAGGTGTTCCGTGCATTTGAGCGATATCGAAATCTCAAGAGCCATCATCGAGCGCTTCAACCAGCGGCTGCTGGACAATCTGGACGTGGACGTGGCGGTGGTCGGCGCCGGGCCGGCCGGGCTGACCGCGGCCTGTTCGCTCGCCGAGCGGGGACTCAGGGCCGTAGTGTTCGAGCGGGCGCTGAAGCCTGGCGGCGGCATGCCTGGCGGCGGCATGATGTTCTCGGAAATCGTGGTCCAGGCCGAGGCGGCCAAGTTGCTTGAGGAATGGGGCGTGCGCCTGCACGAGCAGCGGCCAGGCTACTTCGTTGCCGACTCGATCGAGACACTGGGCGCACTCTTGTACCGGACGGCACGGGCCGGGGTCAAGGTGTTCAACCTGATCAGCGCCGAGGACGTGCTCCTGGTCGAAGACCGGGTCTGCGGCCTGGTGCTGAACTGGAGCGCGGTGGAGCTGGCGCATCTGCACGTCGACCCGCTGACGATGCGTGCCAGGGCTGTTGTCGACACTTCCGGCCACCCGGCAGAGGTGGTGAACGGGCTGCTGCGCAAGGCCAAGGTGAAGCTGAACACGCCGTCGGGCAAGCTCGAAGGCGAGCGGCCGATGTGGGCCGATATGGCCGAGCGGCTGACGCTCGAGAACACCGGCCAGGTATACCCCGGGCTCTGGATCGCGGGCATGTGCGCCAACGCTGTGTACGGCGGGCCGCGGATGGGGCCGATCTTCGGCGGCATGTTCCTGTCCGGGCTCAGGGTCGCCGAACTGATCGCGGCTCAGCTCAAGAAGTAGCTTGGCAGACCCCAGACAACATGTGGTCGACCGTCTTGGCCAGGCGGTCGGGATCCTGGAATCCTGCCCCGAGTTCGCGGCACTGGTTCCCGAAGTCAGGACCAACGTCGGCTTTGCTTTGCCCGATGCGGCCGGGCCGGCCGACATCGCGGCAGTGGACGGACGCATCACGGTCGTGGGCAGGATGCCGAAGGCCGCGGGGCCGGTCGAGTTCGGGGCTTCGGACCACCTGGCCAGGCGCATCATCGAGCTGAGGAAGTACGACGACAAAGTCCGGGCAGCACTCAACTTCCGCTGGAACGAACGGATCATGGAGTTCATGTACCGCTGGTGTGCTGACCACCAGGTCCAGATGGGAGCGGTTGACCGTGCCGACGAACCCAAGAATCTCGTGGGCAGGGACAAGGGCTCGATGGGGTGGAAGGTGAAGCGGCTGGTCGAGTCCCTTGACGGCGCGGTGCCGCCGGTGTTCTACGAGTCACGCGGCTGGGGCAAGGAGCCGCTTTTCCTGCTGGTCGGGCCTGACCCGGTCGCTCTCGCTGAGCGGGTTTGCGCGATTGCCCGCGGCTACGCGGCAGGGTGCGCCGGGTCGGATTGACCGGGTCGGCAACCGATCTACAATGAGCCAGGAGGTGCTATGCGCAGCATTGCAGCTGTCGTTCTGCTCGCAGTCCTGATTGCGCCGGCAACGGGTTTCTGGACGTGCTACCCGGTCGACACCGCCGGAGTTCAAGCCCGTGCCTGGTGGACCGTGCTCAAGGTCTGGGCCGACACCATCCACATCGCCTACGCAGTTCACACCAGCCAGGACCCATTCCAGACATGCATACGGTACGCCCGAGCCGACCTCTGCAGCCTGACCTGGACCATCGAAACCGTAGACACCTGCACCAACTACGCCTCAGGCCAGGCCCTGCTCGGCTGGTGGCGGGGTGGCCTTGATCTGGACAGCGCCGGCCAGCCGCACATCGCCTACACCGTCGTGGCCAGTAACGGTTCCTTCTGCATGCGCGCGAAGCGGACCGGCCCGGGCTCCTGGAAGCTCGATACCGTCGAGATGCGCACCTCTCTCCCGGTCGTCTGTCATGACGCCGACCTCGTGCTCGACTGGCGCAGCATGGCCCACATCGTCTATACCCACTACGGCGTCATGACCCGATACGCGGTCGAGGACGACACCGGCTGGTTCCGCTATGACCTCGCGCTGGGCGCGCCCTACGGCGTCGGGCTCAAACTCGACTCTGTCTCCAACCCGCACGTCGTCGTCGGTACGCTCGATAGCGTCAACTACGCCTACTCCCCGAACGGCGGCGGGTCGTGGCTCACCGAGCGCGTCGATGCCGGCTGGTGGCACGTCGACATCGACCTCGACGCAAACGACCGGCCGCTGGTCGCCTACACCCGGCTCCACAACCAAGTCCGATTCGGACGACGCGACGGTCCTGACGACTGGTTCACCAGCTACGTCGACGCCGGCGGCGAGAACTGCTGCCGACCCTCAATCCATGCCGGCGTCGTTCCGCGGACGCCCGTGGTCGCCTACTACCCGTACATGAATCACCCCGGCCTGCGATGGGCGCAGAGCGACGACAGCGGCACGACCTGGCACCCTGAGAGCGTCGCGGCAACCGGCGGCGTGTACTCGAGCTGTTCCTATCCTTCGTTCGAAGATGACGGGTCGCAATGGTACATCGCCTACCAGGCAGCCGGGTACAAGCTCTGGCTGGCCGTCAACAACTACACCGGGATTGAGGAGCAACCGGTACATTCGTCCGGCCGGGTACAGGTCCGGCCCAATCCAACCAAAGGCCCTATCCAGGTCATGATGAACGGTCTGTCCCGCTCCGGGTCTGTTGTCGAGGTGTTCGATGCCGCCGGACGCACAGTTGCCCGTTCATTGGCGCTCTCCGGCCGCGCCCGGCTCGACCTCAAGGGTCTGCCGTCCGGTGTCTATGTTGTCAGGATTGAGGAGGCGGACCAGCTGACCAAAGTCGTCCTGAGGCGCTAACGCGTCAGGACGAGCCTGCTGACCCGAGTCCTGTCCCGGACCAGATAAACACCCGGAGCCAGCCGCACGCCTCGGCTGTCCAACCCGCTCCAGGTGCTGGTTTCACCCCGGGCCGTCCGTACCGGCCGTCCGGCGATGTCATAGACCACCGTTCCTGCCGACAATCTGAACTCACGGCCGACCGAAGGCACGACCAGCAGCGGCGCTCCCCGCCTCTGCACGTCGTGCCCGCGCACCCCGACCTCGGTGAGTTCATCCCAGCCGACGTCGTAAAAGGGCTCGGCACCGGCGCCGCGGTTGGGAACTTCGGGCACATCGTACCGTTCGTCGCCCTCGAAGTCATGGCCAGGCGGGCCGGCGCTGGTCCCGGCATCGATGCAGCGCGACGGCATGGCAAGCCGGAACCAGACAGTGTCCGCGAAGTTCGGCACCGAATCGAAGTTGCCGCTGCCGGACCAGCCGCCTTCGATGTCGCTCCAGGTGACGTTGATATCCGAGCTGTTGCCAGGATCCAGGTATATCGAGGGTCCCTGACTGGCTGAATTGCCCCAGACGATGGTGTTGCGGACATCGGGCAGGTACACACCTTCGTTCAGGACATAGATGCCGCCGCCGCGGGACGCGCTGTTGCCGAAGAAGGTGTTGTTGTAGATGTAGGACAGGTCGTAGCGGGTGTACATCCCGCCCCCGGCGTCTGACGCGGAGTTGTATGCGATGAGGTTGTTGTAGACCTGTTTGCTGACCGGGTTGATCGCGTACCAGTTCCAGAGCGTGATGCCGCCACCGCCCCAGCCAGAGGTGCACCGGTTGTTGCGGATGATGTTGGCGAAGACACGCGGCCCGGACCGGGCGCCGAGGTACATACCGCCGCCCGAGTAGGCAGCGGTGTTGTCCTCGATGACGCAGTTCTGGATGATGGCCTGTCCGTTCTCGATGGTCCCGATACCCCCGCCCGAGTCCACGTAGTTGTCGAGGATATGGCAGTGCTCGACAACAGGTTCCGCGCTGTCGGCGCAGACCCCGCCGCCCATCCCGTTGTAGTTCTCATTGTGCGAGTAGTTGTGGCGTATGGAACAGTGGCTGATGACCGGGGCCGCGGCTCTGCAGTAGATGCCTCCGCCTCGGACTTCGGGGAATGGTCCATCGTTTCTCGCGTACTCCACCACGGCATAGGCCAGTGTGCAGCCCGAGGCCGAGCTCATGAACCTGATGCCTTTCCACTTGTGGTCTTCGATCGGCTGGTCCCGAGTGAAGAAGATGGAGTCTTGCTCGGTCCCGATTGCCTTGAGCAGGCCGTTGACCACGAACCGGTACCTGCCCCTGAACCGGACTTCCACGCCCGGCTCGATCACAAGCGTGCTCCCGGCCGGCACCGTGAGCTCGCCGACCACGGCGTAAGGACTGCTGGCAGCGGTCCAGACACCGTACACCTCGCCTGATACCATTGTGGTGTCCGGGAACGCGGCCAGGACGACCGTTGCCAACAAGAGCAGGTCCATCGTCCTAGTCTATACCAGAAACCGTCGATACTACAAGCGAGACTTATGCGCCTGTTGCGTGCGGGGACGGTATCTGTATCTTGTCGCACCGGTGTCGATAATCTCGCTCGCACTGCTGACGCTGCTGGCCGGGTCCAACAGCACAGGTGGGTCCTGGCATCTGGTCCGGCTGGCGCCCCACCAGTGGCCGCGTTTCACGGACGGCGGCAGCGCGTCAGGATTGCGTCTCGCGCTTGAGCAGGAGTCGGTCTGGCTCGACACAGCCGACCTGCCGGACAAGTTCGTCATCGGCGGCAGAGTCATCACCAGGGAGAAACTGAAGGCGACGGTTGTCCGGTTCCTCGAGTTTCTCGACGCGACCCCGGGCACTGATCTCAACCGCTACATCGAGGCGAATTTCGAGGTCTATGCGTGCGTTGCGGATCGCGGACTCGCTGCCGCGCGCTTCACCGGCTACTACAACCCAGAGGTGCCTGCTAGCCGGGACTCAACCGCCGAGTTCAGGTACCCGCTGTACCGGTTTCCGAGGAATGCGAGGTCGAGGTCCACCCGCAAGCAGATCGAGGAAGACGGTGTACTCAGAGGGTACGAGATCGCGTGGCTCAAGGACCCTTTTGACCGGTATGCCCTTCATATCGAAGGCTCGGGCACACTCGAGTTCCCGGACAGTACCCGGATCAACGCACATTATGCGGGCAGCAACCGCAGGTCGTACACCTCACTCGGGACCGAGATGCTCAGGGACGGCCTGCTAGCACCGGGTGAGGCGACGATGCCCGGGATCCGTGAGTGGTTCAAGTTCCATCCGGACCGGCTGCAGGAGTACCTGAACCGGAACAGGAGCTACGTCTATTTCCGTCTGGATTCCGGGCCGCCGTCCGGCTCGACCGGACTGCCGCTTGTCCCCGAGCGCTCGATTGCGACCCACCAGAGGTACTGCCCGCCCGGCATGCTGTGCTGGGTCTCGACCAGGGTGCCGAGGGTCGATTCTGCGGGCAGGACCACAGGCAGCAGGTCATGGTCGAGGTTCGTGCTCAACATCGACAAGGGGGCCGCGATCAAGGGGCCGAACCGGGTCGACATATTCTTCGGGAGCGGGGATGATGCCCAGTTGTATGCTGACCGGCTCGACCAGACGGGCCGGTTCTACATGCTGGTGGCCAAGGACCAGCCCGGCATGAAGGTCGCGGACAGGTTGTCCAGCCGATAGCCTGGTTGCGGACGACGAGTCTGCGGGTTGCCTGGGCTTTCGGCCTGGACGCTCGCGGCGTCTGGCCGCTGTCAGAATCCGTACTTGAGTTCCAGGGTGTAGATTCCGAGGGTGAAGTTGTCGTTACTGCGGGCGTGCCACTCGGGCAGGATGCTGGCCATGGCTTCGAGTCCCAGGCTGCCGGGACTTCCGGACAGCAAGGTCCAGTTCATGAACAGGGTGAGTTCGTTGAACAGGAAGTCGGACTGGAAAGTGGTGTCGGCGTGCGGGTAGCGCCTGCGGCCGATGCGGTCTTCGGCAGAGGCCAAGAACCGGTCCAGGATGAAAATGTCCATGCCGACAAGACCCGACCATTCGCGATACTCATCCTCACTCGAGCCCGCGATGGTGTTGCCGAATTCGTAGCCGGGTCCGAAGCGCACTGTGAGTGCGGTCCACGGTTGCACCTCGAACTCCAGTTCGGTGCTGTTCTCGAACATGCTGGAGTAGACGTCGGTGACCGAGTCGTACCAGGTCCAGCCCGCCTCGTTCTCAACACCGACATCGAATGCGTCGGTGTCAAACCCGATGCCGATGTCGGAGTTCTGCTCCCAGTACGAACGGTCCGGATCCGGATAGGCCCTGCGGCTGATTTCTTCCGACACGGACAGGCTGAAGTCCGTACCAAACAAATGGTCGGCACCGAGACGGCCGCTATGTTCGGTGTAGTCCTGCCCAGGGTCGGAAGTGACCCAGCGTCTGGACCAGCTGTACTCGGCATCGACCGAGCTAAGGATGCCGAGTTCCCAGAGCGCGTCGGCCCTGAGCTGGTTCAGGATGTAGTTGTAGTTGAAGCTGTCAGGCCGGGCGTAGAGCTGATACTCGGCTTGGTCCTGCAGGCCGATTCTGAACCTGTCGGTCAGCGACCATTCGGACTCGAGCCGGGCCTGGTTGTTGAGATGGTCACGCGCGTAGAACGTGTCGGCAAGAGAGGGGAATATGGTATGGTAGATGCGGCCCTCGGAACTGCCGGCAGCGCGAAGGACCAGGTCAGGATTGAGCTTCTGCTCAAGGTCCAGGCTCAGGCTGTTGCGCCAGGAGCTGGTGGTGAAGCTGAATGTGTTGGAGGCGTCGAAGGAGGCGCTGCGACCCCGAGTATTCATGTTGACAGTGAGGAATGTCCGTCCGGCTGGTTCGAGGTCCAGGGTCTCCCTTTCGGTCTCGATGATTTCGTATCCGGTGCTGTCGTACTCGTAGCTCAGAAGCCTGTAGGCCTGGGTCGAATAGTCGCCGCCGATGCCGAACTCGGAATCGAAAGAAAGACCGCTGACCAACAGCAGTATCGCAACGTCCATCGCGCAGGTCCTATCCTGGCAGGCCGGGCACAGACGTCAAGAAAGAAGAAGCCCGACAACCAGACGATGCCGGGCAGTACAAGGAGGGGCCAATCACATCGAATCAGTTTTCCACGGCTTCCTCGGGCCCGGGCAGAAGACCGGCAGGCTGCTTCTCATCCTGCATCTGGGTCAGCTCGATCGCCCGGTCGAGCAGGCGCCGGGCAAGCGTAGTCTCCTGCCAGGAGATCCGGAAACGCTTCTGGTCGAAGTGCTCGCGTGACTTCTGCTGGCTGGCGACCGCCTGGTCGAGCAGCTTCTCCGCCTCCTGGTTTTCGCTCTGGGTAATGACAGCGGTCCACTGCTCCAGCAGGTTGTCGGTCTCAGCAAGTGCCTGTTCCACCAGCTCCTGCCTGACGTCGCCGCCGGCCAGCTCGATGGCCCGGAGAATCAGGTCGCGGGCCGAGGTCGTCATCCTCCAGGCGTGGAGCAGCCGGCCTTCACGCAAGGCGGCAATCGCCTCATCCTGCCACGCTTCGGCTCGGGCGAGCAACTCCATCGCCCGCTCGTTGCCCTGCAGGAAATCACGTGCCCTTTCCAGCAACTTGGCGGTGCGTTCCAGGGCGACGCGGACCTTGTCCTGGTTGGTCTGGGGCCGAATCAGGTCGAGAGCCTTCTTGCAGTGGCCTCGTGCTGCCCTGGTCATTCTCAAGGCCATGAGGTATTCGGCCGCCTGGAAATGGCGTCGCGCCTTGCGCTGTTCGTCGAGGGCAAGGTCCCAGAGTTCCAGGGCACGCCGGTTGCCCGAACGCGCTACTCCAGGGCCATACCTGCGGACGAGCTCCTCGGTTCGCTCGAGCTGCCTGCGGATCTCTGCGGCGTTCAGCTCCTGGGCGAGTCGGAGCGCAGCTTCGACCATGAGCCGGGCGGCCCTGGTGTCTGTAAACGCCTCCTTGTAGCGCTCTGCGCGGAACGCGTTTCGGGCCTTGCCCTGCCGGGCGGTCGCATCCGACAGCAGCTCAAGGGCACGCCGGTTGCCCGAACGTTCGATAATCGGGCGTGCCCGCTCGATGGCATCGTCGGTCTTGTGCAACTCGCGCTCGAGCTGGGACGGGTCGAATTCCGCGAACCCAAGCGCGACTTCGATCTGACGCCTGGCGTTCCGGGTATAGGTGAGAGCGGCGACGAGTTTGCGGTCCTGATAGCTGGACCATGCGTTCTGCTGCAGGCTCTTGGCATTGCCGAGGTGGTACTCGGCACGCTCGCTACCAGACGCTTTGACGACAGGCTCGGCTTCGTCGATGAGCCGGTCGGTCTTTTCCAGCTCGCGCCTGACTTGCTCGCCGGTCTGGGCAAAGGAGGTCGCCAGAACCAGCACCACCAGAATGCTTACGCTCTTCATGGCATCAAACTGCAGTGCATTGGATATGCCACGGCCATGTTGCTGTCTTGGTGCAACTTATCCTGCTGGGACGTTTGCCGGGTTGTGCAGATCGGTACAGCTGTGGGTCCTGAAGGACAGAGGACCAGGGACACAGTGCAGACGACAGACCCGGCCCTGTCCTCTCTGCGTTTCCCTCTGCCTAGTCCTTTCTCCTTCATCCTTTGTACTTGCCTCGGGTCACGATTCCTCGTCGTACTGGATGCCGAAGCGGTCGAGCTTGGTGTACAGCATACGGCGGGTGATACCGAGGAGCTTGGCTGCCTTGGTCTTGTTTCCGCCGGCGCGGCGCAGGGCATCGTGCAGCATCTCCTCTTCCATGTCCGCCAATGACTTCCGGGTGTTGGAGGCAGTTGAGCCAGGCCTGACCAGGACCGGCTCAGGAAGCTGGATGTGCTGGGGCCCGAGTTCGTCTCCGCCTGCCAGTATCAAGGCCCGTTCCAGGACGTTTTCCAGCTCGCGGACATTGCCGGGCCAGTCGTAGTCCTTGAGCAGGTCTTCGACATCGGTGCCGAGCTCCTGGCCGTATCCGAGCCGGGCCAAAGCGTGCCTGGCAAGATGTTTGATGTCGGACTTGTGCTCGCGCAGGGGCGGGACCGTTATCGGGAACACCGACAGCCGGTAGTACAGGTCTTCGCGGAATCTGCCGGCAGCGACTTCCTCCTGCAGGTTCCGGTTGGTTGCCGCGATGACACGGGTGTCGACAGTTTTCTCGTCGGTACCTCCGAGCCGGACAAAGGTCTTCTCCTGCAGGAAACGCAGCAGCTTGACCTGGAAAGGCGGCGATATCTCGCCGATCTCGTCGAGGAACAGAGTGCCGCGTTCCGCGGTCTCGACCCGGCCCTGCTTGCGGCCGGCAGCACCGGTGAACGCGCCCTTTTCGTACCCGAACAGCTCGCTTTCGAGCAGGTTCTCGGGCAGGGCTGCGGCGTGGACTACAACGAACGGCCTGTCGGCGCGCGGGCTCGCGCGGTGAATCATCCGGGCGACCAGTTCCTTGCCGACCCCGCTCTCGCCCAGTATCAGCACCGAAGCATCGCTCTGGGCGACCTTGTCGATGAGGTCCTTTACCTGCTTGAGCGCCTGGCTGGTGCCGACCATCTCGCTGAAACGACCGGCGGTGCTGAGTTCCTGTCTGAGTGCGACGTTCTCTCTGCGCAGGGCGCTGCGCTCGCCCAGTCTTTCGAGCACAAGGACGAGCTCGTCGAGCGAGAACGGCTTGGTCACGAAGTCGTATGCACCCTGGCGCATGGCCTGTACCGCGTTCTCGACCGTGCCGTAGGCGGTCATCACAATCACGCCGGTCTCGGGGTCCGCCTTTTTCGCGGCTTCGAGCACCGCCATGCCGTCGACCGGGTCCATCTTGAGGTCGGTGACAACGGCATCGAACGGCTCGCCGGCCAGGGCATCGACAGCCTCCTGCCCGGTCGTGACCGCGGTCACCTTGTGACCGGCCTCGTGCAGGTGCTCGGCCGTGAGCAGGGCGAACTTCTCTTCGTCGTCAACAACCAGGATTCTCATACCGGCAGCCTCACTTCCACCGTCGTTCCCGCGCCCCGGTGGCTGTCGATCGACACCCGGCCGCTGTGCGCCTCGACGATTCTCTTGACCACGAACAGGCCCAGGCCGCTGCCTTTCTCCTTGGTCGTGTGGAACGGCTCGAATGCACGGGCCAGGTCCTTCGGGCTCATACCAGACCCTTTGTCCCTGACCCGGACCACTGCCCACTGCCTGCCCTGCTTCTTCTGTTCGTACCCGGTGAAGTCAACGGTCCCGCCAGCGGTGTGGGACTGGATGCCGTTCAGGGCAAGATTGAGGAACACCTGCCTGAGTTCGTTGCGGTTGCCCTGGACCCGGGGCAGGGGCTCGATATTGCGGGTGAGCACGACCTCGTGCTTTCTGGCCTGAAGGTCGAGGTCAGCGGCCACCCCTTCGACTATTTCCTCGAGGCTGAGCGGTTCGGTCTCACTCGGCTTGTACCGGCCTAGCCCGAGGTAATTGGACACCACGCTCGAGAGCCGGTCGACCTCTTCCTGGATATAGTCGAATGTCGGGTCGTCGGTATTGCCGTACTTCTTCTTCAACCGCTCGGCCGAAGCGCGGATCACGCCGAGCGGGTTCTTTATTTCGTGCGCGACCGCAGCGGACATCTGTCCCATCAGGGCAAGGGTGTTGGCGCGGCTGGCTGCCTGCTCGACGCGGATGGCATGGCGGGTCAGGCTGACCGAAACGACGATAATGACCGATACGGCGATGAGGCTGTCGATGTTGATGATCACGAGCGTGCTACGGAAACCGGCAAGGGTGGAGAAGAACCCGGCATCGGCCTCGACACCGAGCACCGCGGTGCTGATGCCGCTGTTGTCGCGGAGCGGGGCATAGGCGGTCTTGAGATACGCGCTGCCGGAGCGGTACAGGCCGGACTGTGTCGGGATACCGGAGAACGCGGCCAGGATCTCGGCCATGTCGAGGTCCAGGGTCGGGTCGGCCGCTCCCACGAGCTCCTGGTTGCGCAGGTTGTCGATATACTCGAGCCGGTCGTTGACGATGAAGACGTTGAACAGCCCGTTGTCGTTCATGACCTCGGACAGCATGCTGCGGCCGGCTTCTTTGCTCCAGTTGCCGGCCAGCGCGGTCGAAAGCGTGGTCGCGACCCCTTGCAGCCGGTCGCCGAGCTCCTGCTCAAGCACGCGGCTGGTGCGGTCGAGCACGTACCAGCCCTGGATGTTGAACACCACGATGACGAGGACCGCGAGCGCAACAGCCCAGAAGGTGAACTTCCTCACGGGCGGGGTTCCCGCAGAAATGCTGGAGTGCCTGCCGAAGACATCTGCATGCAATCTACCCGAAGCTGACAGGTCAGTCAAAGACCATTCGCCCGAGCTTCACCCTTGGTGCCCGGGATGGGATCCAAGACAGCAGGTACTTCTCAACAAGGAGCGAAGGACCAGCCCCCAACGAGGCCGGGGGCTGGGTGCGCGCAATCCGATTCAGTCGAGTTCTGTCCTGATCCGGCGCAGCCCGAAGTCGATGTCGCCCGTCGGGTGGCCCGCACGCACCGGTACCGGACGCGGGTAGGACTCTTGGCCGTAGCCGCGGGCCATCGCGACGACCCGATACGCACCCGGGTCTGCCTTTATCTTGTACATGCCGCGGCGGTTTGTCCTGGCCCTGAACACCTGCTGTCCGTTCGCGCTGTACGCGACCACAACCGCACCGGCAATCGGCTCACTGGTCTGTGCGTCATAGACCCTGCCCAGGATAGCGCCCTTGTTCTGCTGCCTGCCCACGGGTCGAAGCCGGAAGCTGATTCCATCGACCTTCTGGCCTGCACGGACACCGACCTTCTGCGGGAAACTGGCCGGCTTGTAGCCGCGTGCCTTGGCCCAGACCCTGTAGACACCAGGCCTGACCGCCATCCGGTACTGCCCGCGGGCATTGGTCACCGCGCGGAAGATGGCGCGTCCGCGGTCCTCGCCGTCGCTGCTCATTGCCGCGACGCCATCCTCGCCCGGCCTTGGGCCGGCCATGGCCAGGACCAACGCGCCTTCAATCGGCTTGCCGGTTCTGGCGTCCACGACCCGGCCAGTTATGAATCCCTTGTCCCGACCGCCGCGATTCGGGACGAGCCGGAAGTTGATGTCAGGTGTGACACCGCGCGCTACGGTGACCGGACGCGGGTAGCGGCTGGTCTCGTAGCCGCGGGCCATGGCCTTCACTTTGTAGTCACCGGGTTCGAGGTCGTCAATCTCGTACACGCCGCGGGCATTGGTGACCGCCCGTCCGCCGCCGCTCCTGCCTTGGGCGACGACAACAGCACCCTCGATCGGGTCGCCTCTTCTCGCGTTCACAACCCGGCCGGAAATCCCGCCGGCAAGTGTCGTGCCTGCCATCGCGACGATAGCAAGCATTGTCTGCAGTCTGTTCACGATATCCTCCTGTTCAGCCGCTATCTTTCAGGCTCGTCTGGGCTCTTCTCACAACCAGGGGCG
>CP070680.1:1550531-1583262 GCA_020352555.1 Caldifarciminota bacterium
ACATGACAAGAGGCGGTGAGGGGTCGCCAAGGTCCTCATCGCCCACTAGCCCCACGCTCCGCCCCTCACGAAAGGGAGCCAAGAGGGAGGGGGTCTGCGCCGGTGCCGTTCGTCACGCACCGCTCGCCGTGCACGTCTCGGCCGCGGCTGAGCCCCAGTCTCGGTGCCTTCACAGCACAGGTCCGGCCGGTGCGTCTGCCCGCAACGGCCGGACAAGCCATGTCGGCGTGCCGGCCGAGGCAAAGATTGCAGGGGTCGGCTTGCCGGACTAGTAGTCGGCGGGCAGGGACAAAAGCTGTTCGTACGAGAAGACCGGGCCGTCTTTGCACACGTACTTCTCGCCGATGTTGCACCGGCCGCATTTGCCGATGCCGCACTTCATGCGGTTCTCGAGCGACAGGAACACGCGGTCTGGCGGGAAGCCCAGTTCCTTGAGCACTGGGTGGGTGAACCTGATCATGATGGGCGGGCCGCAGACCAAAGCGACCGCGTTGCCGGAATCCGGTGCGAGCTGTTTCAGGACATTGGGCACCAGGCCTTCGGTCAGGGGCCAGCATTCGCCGTCAAGGCAGTCGACGCAAAGGGTGAGTTCGATGTCAGGGCTCTTTTCCCAGGCGCGGAGTTCGTCCTTGTACATCAGCTCGCCCGGGGAGCGGGCGCCGTAAATGACAGTGAGCCTGCCGAAGTCCTTGCGCAGTTCGGGCCCGAGCATGTGGACGATGGTCGAGCGCAGGGTGGTGAAGGAGAAGCCGCCGGAAACGATGACGACATCACGGCCTTTCATCAGGTCAAAGGGATACCAGTTGCCGTAGGGGCCGCGCATGCCGACCACAGCGCCCTCGTCGATCTCGTGCAGCGCGGCGGTGAACACGCCGGCTTTCTTGACCGTGTACCGGACTCGTTCCTCGTGCGGGGCGGAGGCGATGCCGAACGGAGCCTCACCGACACCGGACAAAGAGATGAAGCCGAACTGGCCGGGGATGAAGCTGAAGGCCTTGCGGTCGGCATCATTCACGAACGAGAGCTCGAAGGTCTTGAGGTCGCGTGCTTCGTTCTCGATCGTGATTCTGTCGACGCGGACAGGAACAGGGAGCCAGGGGTTAGTCACAGGAAAGGCCCAAGTTTGAAGGACGAAACGCAGAAGTCAGACCGGCAGGCAGGGAGGAGGGCATCAGGAGAGGGTATCGCGCAGGGTTTCGAGGGTTTCGCGCAGGTCGATGCCGGCAGGGCATTCTGTGATGCATCGGCCGCAGCCGACGCACAGGACCTTGTCCTGTGTCTTGGGGAAGTAGCAGAACTTGTGCAGGGTGCGGTTGCGCATCCGGCTCATGCCGTCAGGCCGGGGGTTGTGGCCGGACGCGTGACGGGTGAAGAGAGAGAACTGGCAGGAGTCCCAGGTCCGGATACGGGCGCCCGAGTCCTTGTACTCCTCGTCGGTCACGTCGAAGCAGTGGCAGGCCGGGCAGACATAGGTGCATACGCCGCAGTTCACGCAGGGCAAGGACAACCGGTGCCAGACCTCATGGTCGAACGCCTTGTCCAGGCTTTTCTGGAGCTGCTTGAGCTCGATTGCGAAGTCCATCGTAGCCCGCGCCTCTTCCGCGAGTTCGTCGGCCAGGCTGATGTCTTTGTCTTTGGCCCGGGCCAGGCCTTTGGCCAGTGCCTCGCCTTTGGCAGTGACCGGCCGGGCAAGGAAGCGGTCGCCAAGGTCGATGAGCAAGAGGTCAAGGCCTCGGGTCGAATGCGGGCCGCCGTCGGTCGCGGTGCAGAAACACGCTTGACCAGGAGCGTTGCAGGCAAGGCCGATGAGCGTGGTCTTGTCGCGCCGCTCCTTATAGTAGGGGTCTGCCAGAGGACCGGCAGTCTTCGATTCTGCCAGAGGACTGGCAGTCTTCGATTCATCGACAAACACCTTGTCGAAAAGCTCGAGAGCAGCAGCGTCGCAGGGCCGGACACCGAGCACGACCCTTTCGCGGACCTGGGCAGAGGCCTGGGCAGAGCTGCGCTCACCGGGATTGAACGTGAACATGACCTCACGCTGAGGGAAGAACAGCTCCTTGACCGGCAGCTTGGTGTTGAGATAGTCGAGGCAGATGTCTTCGGGCCTGTCGATACGGGAGAACCTGGCGGCCTCCTGGCTCTGGATCCTGACCGGGGCCCAGACTTCCTGTTTCTTTGCCAGTGCCGCGATGAACCCGGGAAGATCTTTCTTCGGCAGCAGGCGGGCGGTCACTCGATGAACTCCTGCCCGTCTTCGGGCGTGAAGGTGGTCAGGGGCAGCGGGTCGTCGAGGCTCATGCCGGATACGTGGCCGAAACGGTCGCGGACAATGGCAGCGACCTTGCGGTTGATGACCATCAGGTCTATGCCCATCGGGCAGGCACGGGCACAGGCGCCGCATTCGACGCAGCGTCCGGCCATGTGCATCGCGCGCATGACGTGGAACATGATTGTGTCGGACCGGTCCGGGGTCCGGCCGACCCTTTGCGGGCGGCTGGCATCGACAAAGCAGGTCGGGCAGTAGCAGTTTGGGCAGACCTGGCGGCAGGCGTAGCACCGGATGCAGTTGGACAGGTCGGCGAACAGGATTTCCCAGCGCTCGGCAGGAGTCTTTGCTTCGAACGCGGCCAGGTCCTGGTCAGGCGCAGGAGCGGGTTCATCGGCCTTGTCGCCGATGAACTCGTCGAACAGGACAGCGTTGCGGACGTTCGATGCGGGCGCGGACGAAGGGTCAGGGACGCCGATGATGTGCAGGTCCTTGCGGTCGAACTGGTTCTCCTTGAGCAGGTTGACGATCGAGCGCGAGGTCGGGCCGGTGGAGACGACTGCGACGCGGCCTTTGTGTCTGAGGCCGGGGAGATAGGCGGCGAGGTTGTGATGGCAGGTCTTGTCGAGCACGAGCAGTTCAGCCTGGTCCGGTCCGGTGACGAAAGCAGGGGTGCAGTTGCCACCGGTCCGGGCTGCACGGTAGCCGACGACCAGCGCGACTTCGCCGCTCTGGAGCAGTGCGCGGCAGCGGTCACGCAACGCAGCTTCGGTGCTCACTGAACGACTCTGGCGGTCGCGTTCCGGGCGAGCCGGCTCATCGGTCCGAGTGCCCGGACACGTTCGGTGGTGTGTCGGACGAGTTCGGCGAAGCGCTCGCCTTCTGCCGCTGATACCCATGAGAAGGTGACGCGGCCGGGCTCGATGCCGAAGAAGTCGAGCAGGTCGTGCAGGACCGCGAAACGGCGGCGGGCCACGTAGTTGCCGGTCAGGTAGTGGCAGTCGCCAGGATGGCAGCCGGACACGAGCACGCCGTCAGCGCCTTCCTGGAGTGCCTTGAGGATGTGGAACGGGTCGACGCGTCCAGAGCAGGGGACACGGATGACGCGGACGGACGGCGGGTACTGGATGCGAGAGATACCGGCAAGGTCGGCGCCGGCGTACGAGCACCAGTTGCAGAGGAAGGCGACGATGCGCGGGTCGAAAGGGGCGGCCGCGGTCCTGGGTCGGACCTGCTCGGAAGGGATGTCTGACTCTGCCATACGGTTGCGCCTAAGGAACGCGATTATATCCGAACCGGACGCACTGTCCACCAGGCGACGGAGGGTACGTTCCGGCAACGACCGGAGGGCGCAGCGGCAGGCGGTCTGTCATCTTGACAGTGACGGCGGGGGGAAATAAGATTCCTTCTTACCGTGTCGACACCTGTTGATGACGGGGCGCTGATCCGTCAGATCGAGCAGCTCAGTGACCAGACAATCACCGACTGCTACCAATGCGGAGGCTGCACTGCCGGGTGCCCGGTCGGGGAGATCATGGAGCCGCCGCCGAGCCGGGCGATACGGCTGCTGCAGCTCGGTCGGGTCCACGAGTTGCTGGATTCCCAGGGCATATGGCTGTGTGCCAGTTGCATGGTCTGCGGAAACCGGTGTCCGCGCGGGGTCGACTATGCCAAGATCGCGGAGGCCTGCCGGGCGATCAAGCTGAGGGCGAAGTACAGCAGGGTGGACCCGGACACGATTGTCATAGACGAGACCGAGGAGATACCGCAGCAGGCGTTCGTTGCCGGTTTCAGAAAGTTCGCCGGATAGCTGCGTTTTCGCCGAACCATGTCATCTGCGACCGAGCCCAAGACGGACCAGAGGAGCGGTGGTCCGCGGGTCGGTGTCTTCGTCTGCCACTGCGGGATCAACATCGCCGGCACGGTGAACATCCCGGAACTAGTCAAGCGGGCGGGCAACGTGCCTGGAGTTGTTGCTGCGGCTGACTACCAGTACTGCTGTTCAGACCCGGGCCAGAACCTGATTCGCGAGACGATCGCAAAGGAGAGGCTGGACCGTGTCGTCGTTGCGTGCTGCTCGCCGACCCTGCACGAAAAGACGTTCCGCAAGACCTGCGCTGCGGCCGGGCTCAATCCCTTCCTCTGCGAGATCGCCAACATCAGGGAGCAGTGCGCTTGGGTGACCAAGGACAAGGACGAGGCGACCGACAAGGCATCGGACATCGTCGCTTTGACGGTGGCCAGGGCGACGTACGACGCGCCGCTGGTCGCGACCGGTGTGCCGGTGAAGAAGCGGGCACTGGTGGTCGGCGCCGGGATCGCGGGTATCCAGGTCTCGCTCGATATCGCCAATGCAGGATACGAAGTCCTGCTCGTTGAGAAGGAACCGTCGGTCGGCGGGCACATGTCACAGATATTCGCAACTTTCCCTTCGCTTGAGCTGGGAAGGTCAATCCTCGTGCCCAAGATGATGGAGATGCTGGCCAGTCCCGGGATCCGGTTGATGACCTACTCTGAGGTCGAGAAGGTGTCCGGGCATATCGGTGACTTCAAGGTCAGGATCAGACGCAAGGCACGCTACGTGGACCCGGAGGCATGCACTGGGTGCGGGCTGTGCGTCACGGCCTGCCCGGCCACCACGAAGTCGGAGTTTGACCGGAACCTGGCCGAGCGCAAGGCGATATATCTGCTCGACCCGCAGGCACTGCCGGGCAAGCCGGTCATCGACCCTGAGACCTGTTTCAGAATGCGCAGAGGCGAGTGCGGCGCGTGCGCCGAAATCTGCCCGGAGAACGCCGTCAAGTACGATGACGAGGACGAGCTTCTAGAGGAGACTGTCGGCGCGATCGTGCTGGCGACCGGTTACCAGCTGATCGACCAGGAGCAGATCGCGCTGTACGGCATCGGCCGGGTGCAGGATGTGATAGACGGTATGGGGTTCGAGCGGCTGCTGTCCGCAACCGGACCGACGTCAGGCGAAATCAGGCGTCCTTCAGACGGCAAGGTGCCGAAGAAGGTCGTTTTCGTCCAGTGCGTTGGGTCGCGTGACCAGTTCCACGGGGTCCCGTACTGCTCGAAGATATGCTGCATGTACACGGCCAAGAACGCGCTCATCTACAAGCAGCGAGTGCCGGAAGGTGAGGCAACGGTCTGCTACATCGACGTGCGGACCCCGGGCAAGGGCGCGGAAGAGTTCTACCGGGCGGCGACCGAGTCCGGTGTGAAGTACGTTCGGGGCAAGGTGTCCAAGGTCTTCCGCACTGCCGACAAGATAGTCGTCTGGTCGGCCGACACTCTGGCAGGCGAGAAAGTCGAGCTGGAGGCGGACATGGTCGTGCTGGCGAGTGCGTTGGTTCCCAGCCGGTCAGGCGTGGACCTGGCGCGGCAACTCAAGATCCAGATCGGAGCCAGCGGTTTCCTTGCCGAGGCGCATCCGAAGCTGAGGCCGGTCGAGACCCTGACCGGCGGGTTCTACCTGGCCGGGACCTGCCAGGGGCCGAAGGATATCCTCGAGACAGTAGTCCAGTCTTCGGCTGCAGCGGCCAAGGTATTGGCATTGTTCGGACAGGACAAGCTGTACGGCGAACCTACCGTGGCCTTGGTCGATGCCGAGGTGTGCGTCGGGTGCGGCAATTGCGAAAAGACCTGCGCCTACGAGGCGGTGAAGGTCGACCCGGTCCTGAGGGTCGCGGTCGTTACCGAGGCTTTGTGCGCGGGCTGCGGCGCGTGCGCGGTGAGCTGTCCGTCGGGAGCCGTGAGCCACCTGAATTTCTCGAAGCGCGGCTACTGCGCGGCGATTGAGGAAGTGGTCAAGTGACCGAGAGACAGAGTGACCAAGTGATAGAGTCTGCAGCCGCTCGGTCACTCGGTCACTCGATCACTGGATCACCTCCGGTAGGTGCGGTGCTGGTGGTCGGTTCAGGGATAGGAGGCATCCAGAGCTCGCTCGAGCTGGCTGACGCCGGATTCAAGATCTTTCTGCTGGACGAGCAGCCGGCGATAGGCGGGGTCATGTCGATGCTGGACAAGACCTTCCCGACCAACGACTGCTCGATGTGCATCCTTTCGCCCAAGCTGGTCGGCACCGGAAGGCATCCGAACATCGAGCTGCTGACCTACTGCGAGTTCCTCGGGCTCGAGGGCGAACCCGGCAGGTTCAGGGCCAGGATCAGGCGCAAGCCGAGGTTCATCGACCTCGACAAGTGCACCGGTTGCGGTGATTGCGTCAAGGTTTGCCCGGTCCAGGTGCCGGATTCGTACAACCAGGGCATGTCGATGCGCAGGGCAGCGTACCGGCTTTTCCCCCAGGCGATTCCGAACGCGTTCACGATCGAGAAGAACGAGAACCGGGCACCGTGCCGGCTGGCCTGCCCGGCAGGAGTCAACGCCCAGGGGTACGTGGCGCTCATCTCGGAGAAGAAGTTCAAGGAGGCGTACGAGCTCGTGCGCGAGCGGCTGCCGTTTCCCGGGATATGCGGCCGGGTGTGCCATCATCCGTGCGAGCAGGAGTGCAACCGCAAGGACTACGAAGCACCGGTTTCGATCCGGGCGCTCAAACGCTTCATCTCCGACCACGTGCACGACAACGGACAGGATTCCCCTGTAGTCAGGCAACCGGGAGACGAGCGCGAAGAGAAGGTGGCAGTGGTCGGAGCCGGGCCCGCAGGGCTGACCTGCGCGCTCGACCTGCGGGCAATGGGCTATCAGGTGACGGTGTTCGAGGCTGCGGACAAGCCGGGCGGGATGATGCGCTTCGGGATTCCGGACTACCGGCTGCCAGCCGCAGTGCTGGAGCGGGAGATCGGCGACATCCTGAAGACCGGAGTCGAGCTCAGGACCGGCGCTGCAGTCAACGGACGCAAGGGGATCGACGAGCTGTTCACTGACGGCTTTCGGGCTGCATTCCTGGCGTTCGGATGCCAGAAGAGCCGGACTCTGAAGATCGAGGGCATCGAACTCGAGGGCTTGCGTCACGGGCTTGAGTTCCTCCGGGAAGTGAACGAGGGCCGGATGCCCAGGCTGCGCAAGAAGGTGGTCGTGATCGGCGGAGGGAACGTTGCGGTAGACGTGGCGCTGGCAGCAAGGCGGAACGGGGGCGAGGACGTGACGATGGTGTGCCTGGAGTGCCGGGACGAGATGCCGGCTTTCGAGTACGAGATCGAGGAAGCGCTGGTCGAAGGTGTGAAGATCGAGCCGAGCTGGGGCCCGGACAGGATCCTGGGTGAAGACGGTAGGGTAACCGGGCTGAAGGTGGTTGAGTGCTTGCGGGTGTTCGACGACCAGGGCAGGTTCAATCCAGAGTTCAATTCCTGCGTGGAGAAGACTCTCGAGGCTGAAGAGCTCATTCTCGCGATCGGGGCCCAGGTCGATGCAGACGGGTTTGACGGCATCGAGCGCGGGCCGGGCGGAGTCTTCAAGGTCGAACAACTGACACTCGAGACATCGATGCCCGGCGTGTTCGCAGGCGGGGACGTGGTGTCAGGCCCGGCTTCGGTCATCGAGGCGGTGGCACACGGCCATGAGGCGGCGATATCGATCGACCGGTACATCCGTGGCCAAGACCTGGCGGCAAGCAGAGAGAAGCCGAAGCTTGAGCCAGCCCGGACCGAGGAGTCGGCAGGGTACAGATGCGGGGTCAGGCAGCAGGAGCGGGCCTTGGAGCGACAGACAACTGTTGACCGCCGACTCAAGGGATTCGACGAGATCGCGCTCGGCTTTGACGAGGAAACCGCGGTGACCGAGGCGAAGCGTTGCCTGAACTGCGGGGTATGCTCGGACTGTTGGCAGTGCGTGGAGGCGTGCGAGGCCGAGGCGATCGACCACGACATGAGTCCGGCCGAGGACGAGATCCAAGTCGGCGCGGTCGTGCTCGCGGCCGGGTTCAAGGAGTACAAGCCGACGGCGGAGCGCGGGTACGGGTACGGCAAGTACCCGAACGTGGTGACCAGCCTCGAGTTCGAGCGGATACTGTCCGCGTCCGGTCCGTACGAAGGGCATGTCCGCAGACCGAGCGACGGCAGGCAGCCGAAGAAGGTCGCGTGGATCCAGTGTGTGGGCTCGCGCAACCAGGACCACTACTACTGCTCCTCGGTCTGCTGCATGTACGCGACCAAGGAGGCGGTAATCGCGCGCGAGCACTGCGGCGGCGAACTCGACTGCCATGTGTATTTCATGGACATGCGCTGTTTCGGCAAGGATTTCGAAGCCTACTACCAGCGGGCGAAGAAGGAATACGGAATTCAGTACCGGCGGTGCAAGGTCAGCGACCTGAAGCGGGACAAGCAGACCGAGGACCTGGTCATCTCGTTCGAGACCGAGGACGGAGAACTGGTCGAGGAAACGTACGATATGGTGGTGGTCTCGACCGCGCTGACCGCTGACCCGAAGGTGTCTGAGATGGCGCGGGGCCTGGGTCTGGATGTCGATGACCAAGGCTTTGTCAAAACCGACGCGCGCATGCCGATGAGGAGCACGCGGGAAGGCGTATTTGTCTGCGGCACGCTGAGCGAGCCCAAGGACATCCCGGAAACCGTGACCGAGTCGACCGGAGTCGCGGCCGCGGTCGGATCGCTTCTGGCCCCGGCCCGGTACACCCTGGTGACCAGGAAGGAATACCCGCCGGAGCGGGACACCAGTCTTGAGGAGCCGCGCATCGGCGTATTCATCTGCAACTGCGGCATCAACATCGGCGGGGTGGTGAAGGTCGGGAGCGTGGTCGAATACGCCCTTACCCTACCCGGTGTGGTCTATGCCGAGGAGAACCTGTTCACCTGTTCGCAGGACACCCAGCAGAAGATAGCGAAGACGATAGAAGAGCACGGCCTGAACCGGGTCGTGGTTGCGTCCTGCACGCCGAGGACCCACGAGCCGCTGTTTCAGGAGACGCTGGCTGAGGCGGGCTTGAACCGGCACCTGTTCACGATGGCCAATATCCGCGACCAGTGCTCCTGGGTGCACATGAAGGACCCGGAGCAGGCCACGCGCAAGTCTCAGGAGCTTGTGCGGATGGCGGTCGCCAACGCCCGGCTGCTCCGGCCTCTGCACTCACTGCCCCAGACCATCGTTCAGAAGGCGCTGGTGATCGGCGGCGGGCTTGCGGGCATTACCGCGGCCCTGGCCATAGCGGACCAGGGGTTCGAGACCTGGCTGGTCGAGAAGCAAGACAGGCTGGGTGGGAATCTGCGCAGGCTGCATTTTGACGAGAACGGTGACCTGCACGGATACCTGCGTCTGCTCGAGAACCGGGTGAAGTTGCATCGCAGGGTCAAGGTCCTGACAGGTGCCGAAGTGGTGAACGTGAGCGGCTATGTGGGCAACTACAGGACAACGATAGGAATGTCCGACTCGTCTGACGCGTTGGACAGGTCGGACAGGCAAATCGAGCACGGCGTGTTCGTGGTCGCGACCGGGGCTGAAGAATACAAGCCGAGTGAGTACCTGTACGGCACTGACGACCGGGTGCTCACCCAGACCGAGCTCGAGCGGCTGGTCGTCGAGGAGCCGGACCGGCTCGAAGACGTGGACCACGTGGTGATGATCCAGTGCGTAGGTTCACGCGAGTCCGAGCATCCGTGGTGCTCGAGAATCTGCTGTACCGAAGCGGTCAAGAACGCACTGAGACTGAAGGAAACCCGGCCTGAGCGCAATGTCTACATCCTGTACCGGGACATGCGGACGTACGGGTTCAAGGAGGGGCTGTACTGCAAGGCACGCGAGGCCGGGGTGATGTTCGTCCGGTACGACGAGGAGCAGAAGCCAGAGGTGACGGTCAAGGACGGCCGGCTCCACGTTTCTGTTCCCGACCCTGTGCTCAAGGCACAGCTCGGCATAGACGTTGACCTGCTGGTCCTGTCCTGCGGCGTGGTGCCGGCCGAGTCCAACCCAGCCGTCGCCCGGCTGCTCAAGGTGCCGGTGAACGAGGACGGGTTCTTCCTCGAGGCGCACGTCAAGCTGCGGCCGGTCGATTTCACGACCCGGGGAGTGTTCATGGCCGGGATGGCGCACAGCCCGCGCAGAATCCCTGAGACAGTGGCTCAGGCCCATGCGGCAGCGGCACGGGCCTGCTCGATCATCAGCCACAAGGAGCTGTCGACCGAGGCGGTGGTGGCGCGGATGAACGAGCGCTGGTGCGTCGGGTGCGGGTTGTGCGAGGAGGTGTGCCAGTACGAGGCGGTCAAGGTGAACCCGGACACCGGCAGGTCGGAAGTGACGGCGGTGCTGTGCCAGGGCTGCGGCGCGTGCGCGATGGCGTGCCCGTCGAACGCCATCGAGCTCGGCGGGTTCAGGGCAAAGCAGATGATATCGATGGTGGATGCCGCGCTGTGATTGGAGGCTGCTAGATGGCGGAATTCGAACCGAGAATAGTCGGTTTTCTGTGCAACTGGTGCACGTACGCGGGTGCTGACCTTGCCGGCACGTCCAGGATGCAGTACCCGCCCAACATGCGGCCGATACGGGTCATGTGCTCGGGCTCGGTCGATTCGGTCTACATTCTCAGGGCTCTACTCGAGGGCGCTGACGGCGTATTCATCGGCGGGTGCCACCCGGGAGACTGCCACTACGTGTCGGGCAACTACAAGGCGCGGCGGAGGATGGTGGCCTTCAAATCGATTCTCAGGTCGGTGGGACTGGACCAAGACCGGGTCTGGCTGAGATGGATATCCGCTGCCGAAGGCAGGAAGTTCGCCGATACGGTGACCGAGATGACCAGGGCGATTGCGGACAAAGGCCCGAGCGAGTTCCGGGAACTGTGGGAAGTGTGACATGGCTGTGAGCGGGATGTTGAAGGTCAAGGACAAGAACCCGGAAGCAACGCTGGAAGAGTTGCTGGCCGGATGGCTGACACAAGGGAAGCTGTCGGCGATACTGGTCCCTGTACTGGCCAAGTCCGGGGCTGCCGGTGCGGCTCTGGTTTCGGATGCAGACAGGATTGCGGGCACGGCACCGCTGCTGCCGGCAATGGCGGTCAACGCGGCATCGGTGGTGCGCGACATCGCCAAGCTGCGGTCTGAAGGCACAAAGGTCGGGGTGCTGCTCCGGCCCTGCGAGATGCGGGCAGTGGTGGAGCTGATCAAGCTGCGTCAGGTGCTGGCCGACAACCTCGTGCTCGTCGGAATCGACTGCCCGGGCACCTACAAGGCGGCCGGTTTCCGGGATGTCGCGGGCACTGATTCAGACTTCGACAACCGGCATGTAAGGGAGCAGCAGAACTACTACGACAATCCCAACCTGCGTACCGCCTGCCAGGTGTGTGAGCATCCGAAGCCGATGGTGTATGACCTGGAAATCGGTTTCTTGGGCCTTGACCCGGACAAGGAACTCTGGCTTGACGGCGCAACCGACAAGGGTGCTGCGCTGCTCGAGGGCGTTGAACTCGCGGCCGGCGAAGAGCCGGGCCAGATGCAGGAGTACCTGAAGGAACTTGCGGCCAGACGGAAGAACAAGGCCGAGACCCGGATCAAGGAACTGGACGAGGCGGCGATGGGACCGGAGAATCTGACCCGGTATTTCGCCGACTGCCTGAACTGCCACAACTGCATGCGGGTGTGCCCGGTCTGCTACTGCCGGGAGTGCTTCTTCGACTCGGAGAACTTCCAGCGCCGGCTCGACGAGCACGTCCGGGTCTCGAAGCGCAAGGGCCTGACGCGGATGCCTTCAGAGACCCTGCTGTTCCACCTCACGCGGATGAACCACATGATGACATCGTGCGTGGCATGCGGCATATGCGAGGACTCGTGCCCGGCCGGAATCGCTCTGCTGCCGTTGTTCAAAAAGGTGTCGGGCAACGTCCAGGCCGAGTTCGGATACCTATCAGGCCGGAGCCTGGATGAGGAGCTGCCGCTGGTGGGGTTCCGCGAGGATGAGTTCACCGCGATAGGAGAAGGGTAGGATTGGGCAAGACCCAGGAGATACTGGTAAACCGGCTCGATTCCGGGTTCAAGCTTCGGATCAGCGAGCGGATGGGCAACCGCGATTTCCTGCACTGTCTGGCCTGCGGTTCGTGCACGGCTTCCTGCCCGGTGCGGCGGCTCGACGAGAAGTACAACCCGCGCCGCATCATCCGGATGGCGATACTGGGCATGAAGGAAGAGGTCTACCGGAGCGATTTCGTGTGGATGTGCTCGTACCACTCGACCTGCCTGCACCGGTGTCCGCAAGGTGTCGACATCGGCGCGGTGGCGGACGGGGTAGTGCAGCTGGCCGAAGAGGCTCGGTTGGCCCCGGCCCCGGACAAGGGGGTCATCGAACAGGATCGGCTGGACCAGGAATTCAAGCGTCGAGTGATGGCAGAGGTTGCCGAGGTGTCGCGTTGCTTTGTCTGCGGGTCCTGCACCGCGGTGTGCCCGGAGACGCTGTTCGACCCGAACAAGGACCCGCGCCGGTTCATCCGGCTGGTGAACCTCGGGCTTCGAGACGAGGCGTTTCAAGACGAGTTCAAGGACATTTGCGCCACGCACCACCGGTGCCTGAGCCGCTGCCCGCAAGGGGTCCAGATCAGCCAGATAATGAGCGCAATCAAGGGACTGGCGGTCGAAGACGGCTACTCGTATCCGGAGAGTCTGGCGGAGTTGGAGAAGGCAGAGGGCTGATCCCCGATGGCAACTGCTCATTCACTTGACCCCTTGAATCCTCGGGTTCTCGAGCCCACTCCGAGCACGGTCGGAGCAGTTCTCGTCATCGGCGGCGGAATCGGCGGGGTGCAGGCGGCGCTCGACCTGGCAGACTCCGGGTACAAGGTGTACCTCGTCGAGCAGTCCTCGGCGATCGGCGGTGTCATGGCGATGCTGGACAAGACCTTCCCGACCAACGACTGCTCGATGTGCATCCTGTCCCCAAAACTCGTCGCTGCGGGCCGTCACCGGAACATCGAGCTGATGACTTTGACCGACGTGCTCGGGGTCGAGGGCGAGCCCGGGCACATGACGGCCCGGCTCAGGAACCGGGCCCGGTACGTTGACTTGGCCGAGTGCACCGGGTGTGGGGACTGCCTCCAGAAGTGCCCGGTGAAGCTGCCCAATGAGTTCGAGGGCGGCCTGAGCCAGCGGAAGGCGATATACCGACTGTATGCCCAGGCGGTGCCGAACGCACCGATGATTGACCGGGACAACTGCCTGAAACTGACAAAGGACAAGTGCGGGGCATGCGCCAAGAACTGCAGGGTCGGCGCGATCGACTATTCGCAGCAGGATGAGGAGATAGAAGTCAGGGTCGGGTCAGTGGTTGTGGCCGCAGGATCGAAGATCGCACCGACTCGGTTGCGGTCTGAGTACGGCCACGGCCGATACCCGAACGTGGTGACCAGTCTTCAGTTCGAGCGTATCCTATCGGCCTCGGGTCCGTATTTGGGCCACATCAAGCGGCCGGCAGACGGGAAGGAACCCAAGAAGGTGGCATGGCTCCAGTGCGTCGGGTCGCGAGACGAGTCGATTGAGAAGGGCTACTGCTCGGCGATGTGCTGCATGTACGCGGTCAAGGAGGCCGTCATCGCCAAGGAGCACACGCCGAGAATCGAGCCGACGGTTTTCTACATGGACATGCGGTCGTACGGCAAGGACTTCGACCGGTACGTGGAGCGGGCCGAGGAGCGGTACGGTGTGCGGCTGGTGCGTGCCCGCGTGCCCGAGGTGAGGGAGGACCCTGAGACACACGACCTGATCATGCGCTACGCGACCGAGGACGGGATGCATGCCGAGCTGTTCGACATGGTCGTCCTCTCCTGCGGTCTGGTCCCGCCCCAGCAGCTTGTGGAGCTGAGCCGGAGACTGGAAATGGATCTCGACCGGTTCGGGTTCGCGGCCGGGAACCTGTGGGACCCCACCGGCTCGTCACGGCCCGGTTTCAGCGTGGCGGGCAGCTTCCACGCGCCGATGGCAATACCGGAAACGGTCACCGAGGCCTCGGGTGCGGCGGCGAGCGCAGGGGGCATGCTGGCAGAAGCGCGGGGAACCATGGCGGCGGAGCTCGAGCCCGCGGCCGAGACCGATGTCAGGGGTGAACCGCCCCGAGTCGGTGCATTCATCTGTCACTGCGGGGTGAACATCGGCGGGGTGGTCGATGTGCCGGCAGTGGTCGAGTACGCAAGAACCCAGCCTTTCGTGGCGCACGCGGAGGAGAACCTGTATTCCTGCTCGGGCGACACCCAGCAGAAGATCAAGGATACGATCAGGCAGCACCGGCTCAACCGGGTGATGGTTGCGTCCTGTTCGCCGCGGACTCACGAGCCGCTGTTCCAGGCGACGCTGGCCGAGGCGGGCCTGAACCCGCACCTGTTTGCGATGGCCAATATCAGGGACCAGTGTTCATGGGTGCACGCGGCCGAGAAGGGCAAGGCGACCGAGAAGGCGAAGGAACTGGTACGCGGGGCGATTGCCCGGGTAGTGCGCCAGGCACCGCTGCCGAGGGTGAAGCTCAGCGTGACCAAGTCGGCATTGGTGGTTGGGGGCGGGATTGCGGGAATGAGCGCAGCACTGAGCATCGCGGACCAGGGGTTTGAGGTGAGCTTGGTCGAACGCGAATCTGAACTGGGCGGCAATGCCCGGCAGATCTGGAGGTCGGCAGAGGGTGAAGACATCCAGGCGCGGCTTACGGAGATGGTCGGCCGAGTCAGCAGTCACCCGCGAATCGACGTCCACACTGGAGCGACGATCGAGAAAATCGACGGGTTTGTGGGGAACTACAGGACGAAGGTCAAGGCTGAGGCTGAGAGGCAGACCTCAACACCAGACCTTCAGATTGAGCACGGTGTGGTGGTGGTTGCGACCGGGGCCGAATACCGGACCCCGACCGAGTACTGCTACGGTGGGAGCGAGCGCATAATCACCCAGCGGGAGCTGGAGGAGTTGATTGCCCATCGGTCCGACGCGGCGAAGGAGGCGGAGAGTGTTGTGATGATTCAGTGCGTCGGCTCCCGCGAGTCGGAGCGGCCCTGGTGCTCGCGTGTTTGCTGTACTGAAGCGGTCAAGAACGCGGTGGCACTGAAGGAGCTGGACCCGAATCTCGACGTGTTCGTGCTATACCGCGATATCCGGACCTACGGCTTGAGGGAGGAGTACTACCGTCGAGCGAGGGAACTCGGTGTGGTGTTCATCCGGTATGCCTCGGCGGCATCGCCCGGGGCGAGCGACCCGGACAGCACACCGGAGGTGAAGATCGAGGACGGCAAGCCGGTGGTCACAGTCAGAGACAAGGTCATCGACCGCGAAATCCGGTTCAGGCCGGGTCTGCTTGTTTTGTCATCGGGGATAGTGCCGCGGCCGGATGCCTCAGAGCTGGCGAAGATGCTCAAGGTTCCGTTGAACGCAGACGGGTTCTTCCTCGAAGCGCACATGAAGCTGCGGCCGGTGGACTTCGCAACCGAAGGCGTGTTCATGGCCGGGCTGGCTCAATTCCCGAAGTTCATCGACGAGTCGGTGGCCCAGGCCCGGGCCGCGGCGGGCCGGGCGGCAACGGTACTGTCGCGCGAGTTCCTTGAGTCCGAGGTGACGGTGGCGCATGTCGACCCGCAGCGCTGCGCCGCGTGCCGGATGTGTGAAACGCTGTGCGCCTACCACGCGATCGAGGTCAGGGTCGTCGACGAGAACAGCGGCCAGGAGGCGGCAGTGGTCAACGAAGCGCTGTGCAAGGGCTGCGGCGCCTGTGCAGCCAACTGTCGGTGTTCGGCGATCGACGTCCGCGGTGTCACCAACGAAGGCATATTCCGGGAAATTGCAGCTTTGCTGACGTGACGCGACTCGGTAGAATGCCCTCGCTTGACAGTCAGGGCGCCGGGTCTATCATCCCTACTCCATTTTGCTTGCGTCACAGCCAGACCTAGAGCTCATTCAGCAGATTGAGGCGCTGAGCGGACAGCGGGCGTCGGAATGCTACCAGTGCGGCAGCTGCACTGCCGGGTGCCCGGTCGGCGAGATGATGGATCCGCCGCCGAGCAGAGGCATGAGGTTGCTGCAGCTCGGCAGGGCGCAGGAACTGGTCGAATCGACCGGTATCTGGCTCTGCGCGAGCTGTGTGGTCTGTGCGACACGTTGTCCGCGCGGAGTGGACTACGGAAGAGTGGCCGAGGCGTGCCGGGCGGCTAGGCTCAGGGCGAAGTACAGCAGGGTGGACCCGGACACGATTGCAGTAGACGAGACCGAGGAGATACCGCAACAGGCGTTTGTTGCCGGATTCAGAAAGTTCTCGGGCTAGGACATGAAACTGCCCTACTACGCCGGCTGCACGCTACACACCAAGGCAAAGAACCTGAACGAGACGGCGATCAAGGCCGCCGCGAAGGTGGGTTTCGAGCTCGACGAGATGCCGGACTGGACGTGCTGCGGTGCAATCTACAGCACCAATGTCGACGATTTGGCGTACCAGGTCGGCCCAGTACGCAATCTGGCGCGGGCGAGTCAAATGGGCGGACGCCTGGTCACACTCTGCGCCGCCTGCTACAATGTGCTCAAGCGGGCCAACCGCGAACTGAATGCCGCAGGCAATGAACTTGTCCGGCAGCGGCTGCTCGATTTCGTGGATGAGCGCTTCGACCGTCCGGTGTCGGTCATCCACTACCTCGACGTGCTGAGGAGCAACATCGGCTGGGACCGGCTGCGCGGCAACGTCGCGCGTCCACTCGAAGGCCTGCGGGTGGCCTCGTACTACGGCTGCTTGATGGTAAGGCCGCGTGAGGTGCTCGACTTCGACGACCCGGAGAACCCGGTGGTAATGGACCAGCTGGTCACGGCACTTGGCGGGACGCCGGTCGACTTCGACTTCAAGACCGAGTGCTGCGGGGGGTACCTGATCGTGAACCGCCGCCAGGCCGCGGTAGAGTGTTCGCGCCGGGTGCTTGAGAACATCGTCAGCGTCGGGGCAGATGTCGTTGCGACGACCTGCCCGTTGTGTCAGTACAACCTTGACGCGCTCCAGCCCGAGATGCCAAGCGTCTGGCGCGGATTCGAGTCGATACCGGTGCTCTATTTCACCCAGTTGCTCGGGTTGGCGGTCGGGCTCGGCGAGGACGAACTGGCGCTGGACTACAACACTACGGACGCCCGACCCGTATTCAGGGAGAAGGGACTTCTATCATGAAGCGCATCGGAGTCTTTGTGTGCCACTGCGGAGTCAACATCGCGGGCACGGTTGACATCGAGAAGGTCAAGAAGGCAATCCAGGACTATCCAGGGGTCGCGGTAGTCAAGGATCATATCTACTGCTGCTCGGACCCCGGGCAGGGCCTGATCAAGGAGACGATCTCGAGCGAGAAGCTCGAGGGCGTTGTGGTGGCGTGCTGCTCGCCGAGCCTGCACGAGAACACATTCCGCAAGGCGGCGGCCTCAGTCGGGTTGAATCAGTACGTCCTTGAGATCGCCAACATCCGAGAGCAGTGCTCCTGGGTGACCGAGGACAAGGCCGAGGCGACGCGGAAGGCCATCCGGATCATCAGGACCATCGTCGAGAAGGTGAATGAGGACAAGCCGCTGGTGCCTCTGTCGGTGCCGGTCACAAGGCGCGCACTCGTCATCGGCGGCGGGATCGCCGGAATTCAGGCATCGCTCGATATCGCCAACGCAGGAGCTGAGGTCTTGCTGGTGGAGCGCGAGCCTTCGGTCGGTGGCCACATGGCTCAGCTCTCTGAGACGTTCCCGACGCTCGACTGCTCGCAATGCATCCTGACACCAAAGATGGTGGAGGTCGCCCAGAATCCTCGAATACGACTGATGACCTACGCTGAGGTGATCGATGTAGCGGGCTTCGTCGGCAACTTTAAGGCGAGAATAAGAAGGAAGGCCAGGCATGTCGACATGGAGAAGTGTACGTCGTGCGGAGACTGCTGGAATGCCTGCCCGGTCCGTAACGAACCCCAGATGCCAGCGGCGCCGGACTACGACAAGCTGGTCAAGCCGGCGGAGCGAAAGAAGCTCGACGGCATCCTGGCGGCCCACGCGCCCGCCAATCCCGGGATACCGGGCGAAGAGGCGCTGATCCAGGTCCTTCAGGATGTCAACCAGGAGTACGGGTATCTTCCCGACTACGCGCTCAAATACATCTCCCAAAGACTGGGTGTGTCACTCTCCCGCGCGTATCATGTCGCCACCTTCTACACCGCTTTCAGCCTTCGCCCCCGAGGCGAGCACGTCGTCCGGGTCTGCATGGGGACGGCATGCCACGCCCGCGGGGCGCCAAAGGTGCTCGAGGAGTTTGAGCGACGACTCGGCGTCTCCCGTGGTGACACGACGCCCGACCTCAAGTACACCCTCGAAACGGTCAACTGTCTCGGATGCTGCGCACTGGGTCCGGTGGTGATGATCGACGCAGACTACCATTCGGTGACTCCGGGGGACGTGCCCGGGTTGTTGAAGAGCGCTCGCAGTCGCGGGAAGTCGTCATGAAGAAGCTCAAGAGCGTGGCTGAACTCGAGGCGCTGAGGAAGAAGGCCCAGAAGCAGACCGGAGGCGACCGCACCTTCGTGACAGTCTCTGGAGGTACCTGCGGCCAGGCGCGTGGTTCGGTCAGCGTTCTCGACGCGGTCCGCAGCGAGATCAAGAACCGCAAGCTCGAGAACAGGGTCAAAGTCAGAGCTTCGGGCTGCCTCGGCTTCTGTGAGCGGGAGCCGATCGTGGCGGTGTATCCCCAGGGCGTTTTCTATCCGAGTGTGAAGCCGGAGGATGCGCCCCGGATAGTCGCCGACACTGTCGTCGGTGGGAAGGCGATTGAAGAGCTGCTGTATGTCGACCCGGTGAGCAACCAGAAGGCGACATCCGACGGCGAGATCCTGTTCTACAGCAAGCAACAGCGTCACATTCTGGGCAACAACGGATTGATAGAACCGACCAGTATCTTGGACTACCTGGGAATCGGCGGCTATGCCGCTCTCGCCAAGGTTCTTTCGGGCATGACGCCTGAGGAAGTGATCGATACGATCAAGCAGTCGGGACTGCGGGGCAGGGGCGGCGGCGGCTTCCCGACGGGCGTGAAGTGGGAAACCTGCCGCAACGCGGAGGGCGACATCCACTACGTCGTGTGCAATGCCGACGAAGGCGACCCCGGGGCCTACATGGACCGAAGCCTGCTCGAGGGCAATCCCCACTCGGTGCTCGAGGGGATGATCATCGGGGCATACGCGATTGGCGCAAGCGAGGGCTACATCTACGTGCGTCAGGAATACCCGCTCGCATGCGAGAACTTCGGAATCGCGCTCGACCAGGCCCGGGAGTTCGGACTGCTGGGCAAGAACATCCTCGGGTCGGGCTTCGACTTCGACGTCAAGGTCAGCCGCGGCGGCGGGGCTTTCGTGTGCGGCGAGTCGACCGCGTTGATGGCCTCGATCGAGGGGAAGCCGGGCGAGCCAAGGGCAAAACACGTCCACACCGTCGAGAAGGGCCTATGGGACCGTCCGACCAACCTCAATAACGTCGAGACCTGGGCCAATGTCCCGCTGATCATCAACAAGGGCTGGGAGTGGTACTCCAAGATTGGCACCGAGAAGAGCAAGGGAACGAAGATCTTCTCGCTTGTCGGCAAAGTCAACAACACCGGCCTGGTCGAGATACCGATGGGCATGACGCTACGGGAGATAGTCTACGATATCGGCGGCGGAATCAAGGCGGACAAGAGGTTCAAGGCGGTCCAGACCGGTGGTCCCTCAGGTGGGGTCGTCCCTGAGAGCCTGCTCGACCTTCCGGTAGACTTTGAGCGGCTGGTCGAGGCCGGGAGCATGATGGGTTCGGGCGGGATGATCGTGATGGACGAGGGCAACTGCATGGTCGACATCGCCAAGTACTTCATCAACTTCCTCAAGGAGGAGTCCTGCGGCAAGTGTACTCCTTGCCGCGAGGGATTGACCCAGATGCACAAGATTCTTGCCGCAATCACCGACGGCAAGGGTAAGCTCGAGGATATCGCCCTGCTCGAGGACCTGTCATGGACAATCGGAAACGGCAGCCTGTGTCAGCTCGGGGCGACCGCTCCGAACCCGGTGCTCTCGACGCTGCGATACTTCAAGTCCGAGTACGAGACACATATCAAGGACCGACGCTGCCCAGCCGGGGTGTGCAGGGCACTGGTCAGGTATCGAATCGAAGAGGAGAAGTGCACAGGCTGCGCATTGTGTGCGAAGCAATGTCCCGAGCAGGTCATCAGCGGTGAACCCAAGAAGACATACCGAATCGACGAATCCAAGTGCATCAAGTGCGGAATCTGCTTCGACGTCTGCAAGTTCGACGCGGTCGTCGTTGAATGAGAGCGGGAGGACTGATGGGCAAGTTGATTATCGACGGCATTGAGACCGAGGCCGCGCCTTCGAAGACAGTTCTTGAGGTCGCCCGGGAACTCGGGATCAAGATCCCGACGCTGTGCTCCCACCCTTCGCTGCCGCCCTACGGCTCCTGCCGCATCTGCGTGGTGGAAGCAATCTGGAAGGGTCGCTCCAAGCTCCACACGGCATGCACCTTCCCGGCTTGGGAGGGTGAAATCCGAACCGACTCCGAGCCGGTGCGGCGCCTGCGCAGAAACATCCTGGAGCTGATGTTGGCAGAAGCACCGGAGGCCGAGGATATCCGTGCTCTCGCCCGGGAGTTCGGCGTGGAACAGACGCGGTTCCCAGTGCGGGAGGAGAAAGAGAACAAGAAGTGCATAATGTGCGGGCTTTGCGTCCGGGTCTGTCAGGACGTCGTCGGCTTCGCGGCGATCGGCTTCGAGAATCGCGGCTATCGGCGCGAGATCGCTGCACCGTTCCGCGAGCCATCGGACGCGTGCACCGCTTGCGGTGCCTGCTCGTTCGTCTGCCCGACCGGGGCAATCGACCGCAGGCTGTTTGCCAAGGTCGAACCGAAGCCCATCCCATCCGAGTTCGATCAGGGGACGACGTCCCGGCCCTGCATCTACACACCGTTCCCCCAGGCGGTCCCGAACAAGCCCGTCATCGACACCAGGAACTGTGTCTACTTCAAGAACGGCAACTGCCAGGTCTGTGCCAAGGTCTGCGTGCCCAGGGCGGTTGACTACGAGCAGCAGGACGAGGTCCTCGAAGAGGAGGTCGGCGCGATCGTTGTTGCGACCGGGTTCGACTTGTTCGACATGAAGACCTACGGCTCCTACGGTCTGCACCGCCACCCGGACGTCATGAGCGGCCTGGATTTCGAACGCCTGCTGTCAGCCTCGGGTCCGACCAAGGGCGAAGTGAGGCGGCCGTCGGACGGAAAGGTGCCGAAGCGGGTGATATTCGTCAAGTGTGCCGGGTCGCGCGACGCTGAGCAGGGCATGCCCTATTGCTCGAAGGTCTGCTGCATGTACTCAGCCAAGCACGCGATCCTCTACAAACACCGGGTGCCGGACGGCGAGGCGCTGGTGTTCTACATCGACGTCAGGACCGCGGGCAAGGACTTTGAGGAGTTCTACAAACGGGCGACCGACGAGGGCGTCAACTACGTCCGGGGCAAGGTATCCAAGGTGTTCCGGCGTGGGGACAAGATGGTGGTCTGGGGTTCGGATACGATCTCGGGCAGAAAGCTCGAGGTCGAAGCCGACCTGGTCGTACTGGCGACGGCGATGGTACCGGACCGGAGTGCGCTTGAACTTGCCCGCATGCTGAAGATTCAGCACAATGCCCACGGGTTCTTCACTGAGGCACATCCCAAGCTCAGACCGGTTGAGACCGCGACCGCGGGCTTCTACCTCGCGGGCGCGGCGCAGGGGCCGAAGGACATCCCCGAGACCGTGGCTCAAGCCTCGGCTGCAGCCAGCAAGGTCCTTGAGCTGTTCTCGAGGAAGGAACTGACCCATGACCCAAACGTTGCGGCCGTGGACGAGGATTTGTGTTCGGGCTGCGGCATCTGCGTCGACGTCTGCCCGTACAAGGCACGTGAACTCATCGAACGCAAGGACGGCAAGGGCTGGGTCATCAAGGTGACCGAGGTGCTGTGCGAGGGCTGCGGAGCTTGCTCGGCCGCATGCCCGGTCGGCGCCTGCCAGCAGGCTAACCTGAAGGACAAGCAGATCGAGCAGATGGCCCGTGCAGGACTCCAGGACTAGGCCATGAGCGGACAATTCGAACCCAAAATCGCCGGTTTCTTCTGCAAGTGGTGCACATCGGCCGGGGCAGACCTAGCCGGGACCACCAGGCTGAAGTACCCTCCCAACGTCATCCCGGTGACAATGTTCTGCTCCAGCCGGGTCGATCCCCAGTACATACTGCAGGCCTTCAGGGACGGTGCGGACGGTGTCATCATCGGCGGTTGCCACCCGGGTGATTGCCACTACCAGGCCGGCAACTACAAGACGATGAAGCGGATTATCCTGGTCAAGCGGCTGATGCAGCAGATGTCGATTGATGAAGGGAGGCTCCGGCTCGAGTGGATATCGGCGGCCGAGGGCGGCAAGTTTGCGCGGATCATCCACGAATTCACAGAGGAAATCAGGAATCTCGGCCCGCTTCAGCTGGCCCAGGCGGTTGCACCGGGGCACGGGGCGAAGGGCTAGGGGGCGACGTGGCAGACAAGCTCAAGGTCGACTCAGGAAGTCGTCTGCGATTCGGGTTCTACTGGGCCGCCTCCTGCGGTGGCTGCGAGATCGCGGTTCTCGACGTCAACGAGAAGATCCTCGACGTCGTGGCCAACGCCGACATCCTGTTCTGGCCGGTCGCGATGGACACCAAGTACGAGGATGTTCGTGCCATGCCTGACGGCCACATGGATGTTTGCTTCTTCAACGGCTCGATCCGCAACTCCGAGGCAAAGGAGATTGCTCAGCTGCTGCGCAAGAAGTCGAAGGTACTGGTGGCGTTCGGTTCGTGTGCTCACCACGGCTGCATCCCGGGGCTGGCCAACCTCCACAACCGCCGGGAAGTGTTCGATACGGCCTACCACAGGGAACCTTCGCTCGACGACAGCGCCGGCACCGAGCCCAAGACAAAGACCAGGGTGAAGGAAGGTGACTTGTCCCTGCCCGAGTTCTTCGACCACGTGTTCCCGCTCGACCGTGTCGTCGACGTCGACTACTACCTGCCCGGCTGCCCGCCGCCGGTGCCCTTGATCCTCAATGCGGTGACTGCGATCTTCGAAGGCAACCTGCCGGCCAAGGGTGCGGTGCTGGCACCGGTCAAGGCATTGTGCGACGAGTGCGCGCGCAACAAGCACGTGGCCAAGAAGATGCCCGATATCAGACGGACCTGGGAAATCCAGGCCGACCCGGAGGAGTGCTTCCTTGAGCAGGGTATCATCTGCATGGGGCCGGCGACACGGGCCGGTTGCGAAACACGGTGCATCAACGGCAACTCACCGTGCACCGGCTGCCTCGGTCCGACACCCGAGGTGACCGACCAGGGTGCGAAGATGATCTCGGCGCTGGGCTCGATACTCAAAGTCGATGCCGAGAAGGAAATGAGCGAGGAGGAGACCAAGGCGTTGCTGGACAAGGTCAAGGACCCGGTCGGCACCTTCTATATGTACGGGCTGGCGAGCGCGATCATCAACCACAGGAGAGGCAAGTGACACGCAGTGTCACCCTGAGCGAAGCTGAGCGGAGCCCAAGGGTCTCTTCCGCGAGACTCGCTGCTACGCTCAGAATGACAGTGGGCGGGGAGACGGAATGAACTCACGGATTACGATTGACCCGATTACCAGGCTAGAGGGCCACGGCAAGATCGAGATCTTCCTCAACGACAAGGGCGATGTCAACAACGCCTACCTGCAAGTGCCTGAGCTGCGCGGCTTCGAACAGTTCTGCGTCGGGCGCAAGGCCGAAGACATGCCTCAGCTCACCAGCCGGATCTGCGGCGTGTGCCCTGTGGCCCATCACTACGCCTCGACCAAGGCGCTGGATGCGGCGTTCGGTGTCGAGCCGACCGAAACCGCGCTCAAGCTGCGGCGGCTGATCTACGCCGGCTACTACATCTACGACCATATACTGCACTTCTACTTCCTGGGCGGTCCGGACTTCGTGATGGGGCCGGACGCTCCCAAGGCCAAACGCAACATCCTCGGCGTCATAGAGAAGGTCGGACTCGACATCGCCAAGGAGGTCATCAAGCACCGGGCCTACGGCCAGAAGATCACCGAAATCCTCGGCGGCAAGCCCACCCATCCGGTATCCGGCATCCCGGGCGGGCAGACCAAGGGTGTGACCGAGGAAGAGCGGAAGAGCATCGAGGAAATGGCGACCTCGTGCGTGAGCTTCGCCGAGTTCAGCCTGAAGCTCTTCGCAGACGTGGTGCTCAGGAACGACAGCTACATGGAGCTGGTAACCAATCCGGCGCTCGGGCTCGAGACCTACAACGTGGGGATGTGCGACGACAGCAACCACGTGAACTTCTACGACGGCAAGGTCCGGGTGACCGACCAGGACGGCCGGGAGTTCGCGAAGTTCGGGCAGCACGAGTACCTTGACCACATCAGGGAGCATATCCTCGAGTGGAGCTACGTGAAGGTGCCGTATCTCAAGGCGGTCGGGTACAAGGGCTTGGTCGACGGCAAGGACTCGGGCATCTACCGGGTCGGTCCGCTCGGACGGCTCAACGCGGCCGAAGGCATGGCAACGCCCAAGGCCAACGGGCACTATCAGCAGATGTTCGACACATTCAAGACCAGGCCGGTCAACTCGACCCTGGCGTTCCATTGGGCGCGGCTCATCGAGCTGCTCTACGCCTGCGAGCACGCGCTCGAGCTGTCCAAGGACCCGCAGATCACCGACACCGACATCCGCAACATGGACTTCGACATGAAGGAGGAAGGCATCGGCATCGTCGAGGCGGCGCGCGGGATGCTGATCCACCACTACTGGGTGGACGACGACCGGCTGATGAAGAAGGTGAACCTGATCGTCGCGACGACCAACAACATGGGGCCGATCTGCATGTCGGTCCGCAACGCGGCCAAGGAGCTGATCCACGACGGCAAGGCGGACGATGGGCTGCTCAACACAGTCGAAATGTTCTTCAGGGCCTATGACCCTTGCTTCGCCTGCGCCAGCCACGTAACCGGCCAGTCGCCGCTTGAGGTGAACATCAGGAACGCGGACGGCAGTCTGCACAAGCGGCTGTCGAACTTCGACTAGTATCCAGCCGAGATCAGTACCGGCCTGCCCAATGGGCAGGCCGGTCCGGCAAAGCGGACCCGAGCTAGAGCAGGAACTCGGCGACGAGCTTCTCCCACTCGGACTTGTCGATCTTCTCGACGGTTCTGACCAGGGTGCCGCCGTCGGCCGCAGTCACGCCAAGTTCGCTGTCCACGCGGTAGCGCAGCCGGTCAACGTCGCGTTCGAGCCAGGTCGCGGTCGCATCGCCGGTAGTAGTGTCGCTAAGTGCGGCATCGAGGTCGAACGGCTCCAGCCGCGTGATCCACTGACCGTAGGGGTCTTCGTTGAGCAGCCCGGGTTTCTCGTTGAGCCTGGTGTTGACGTGGCTGACCGTGCCGTCGATCGGAGACGGAATCCGGACTTCGCCCTGGCTGCAGCGTAGCGCGACAAGGGGCTCGCCCTTCTTGACGGTCGTGCCCTCGGCCGGCAGTTCCACCCGGGCCACCCTGCCGATGAGTTTCTGGGCGAAGTCGTCTAGCCCGAGCCGGACGGTGCCGTCGCGGCGGGCCTTGAGCCACGTGTGCCGGTGGCTGTAGTTCAAGTCAGCGAGCCAGGAGAAGCCCTCGACAAAGTCGACCTCTCGCTCCTCTTTCTCGGCCGCAAGGCAGGTGGGGGCATAGGCACAGGCCGGGCAGAGCGCAGGCCGGCAGGTGCGGTAGAAGCTGGGCGGAAAGTACTTGGTGCCGCCTGTGGTTCTCTTCACGATTCCTCCATTCATTCCGCTGATCAAGGTTCTTGCGTATTCCGGGCAAGCCGCGAACTGTCCGTTGAGGCAGGGGCCAGCGTCGGGTGAAACGCCCATGGGTATTTCCTTCCGGATAGGGAATGCAGTGCAGAACCCCACCTCGGTTTCCTTTAGCAGGGGACAGCGTGCGACCGGTGTTGCGCTGCAACCCTGGCCGTCGGTCTGTTCAGACGAGCGGGCCACTGCCCGGTACTCCGGGCATTCGGCAAACCGGCCGTTCAGGCAGATGCTTGCCGTGTCGATGCCGGACAACGGAATGCGCCTGGCACCAGCACTGGCACAGCAGGAGCGAACGGCTTCCACTTCGAGTGAAGGGCACTTGGTTGCCATATCGGCCATCTTGGGGCAAGATGCATGCCCGAGCGCGTCTACTTGGCGTAAGTGACCTGCTATAGAGACATAGCTTGTCCTGGTACGTATCGGCCCAGCCCTATCTGTGCCGGTCGAGTGTAGCGATTCCCTACAGTGTCAGCACTTCCCTGGCAAGTGCTGGCAGTACAAACAGATAGAGTGTCGCGCGCCTCGGCACTGCTGTTGTGTTTCTCTGCAGGAACCGGCTAGGGCTTTGGCCGCTGGATACCGTGCTTCTTCAGCCGGTTGTAGAGTGTGGTCCGGTCGATGCCGAGCTTTGTCGCCGCCTCCTTGACGTTCCAGCTCACGGCGTGAAGCACGCGCATGATGTGGCGCTTCTCGACCTCGCGAAGCGGCAGTTCGTGCCCTTCCGCTTCCGGTGCAGCGCGTTTGACCGGCGCCGATTCGCCGGTGACAATGTCGGGCAGCTCGGCCGGGGCAATGACCGATGTCATGGCCACCACAACCGCTCGTTCGACGACGTTCTCGAGCTCGCGGACGTTGCCCGGCCATTCGTAGCGCATCAGCAGGTCGAGGGCTTCGGCGGCAAACGACTCGATGTCCTTCTTGTTCTCAATCGAGTACTTGGTGAGGAAGTGCTCGGCGAGGAGCGGTATGTCCTCAGGCCGCTCGCGCAGCGGGGGCACCGTGATGGTGACGACGTTGAGGCGATAGAGCAGGTCGTCGCGGAACTGGCCTCGGCTGACGAGCTGCTCGAGGTCCTTGTTTGTGGCCGAGATGACCCGGACATCGACCTTGGTGGCTTCAGAACCGCCGATGCGCGTGAATTCACGCTCTTCGAGCACACGAAGCAGCCCAGCCTGGGTCTTGGGACTGGTGTCGCCGACCTCATCGAGAAACAAGGTCCCGGTGTCGGCGAGTTCGAACTTGCCTTTGCGGGCGGACACCGCGCCGGTGAACGCGCCCTTGACGTGCCCGAACAGCTCGGACTCGAGCAGAGTCTCGGGCAGGGCGGCACAGCTGACTGCGACGAAAGGACCCTTGTGGCGCGGGCTGGTGTCATGGATGGCCCGGGCGATCAGCTCTTTGCCGGTGCCGCTCTCGCCCTGGATCAGGACGGTGGAGTTGCTCTTGGCCACGGTCTTGAGCAGCACCAGCAGCTCCTGCATCTTGCGGCTCTTGCCGACGATGTCGCGGAACTGGTAGCGCCGTTTGAGCTCCTGCCGCAGGTAGACGTTCTCCTTGACCAGCTTCTGGTGGGCGACGACGTTGCGGATGACTAGGTCGATCTCCTCGGGATTGAAGGGCTTGACGATGTAGTCATAGGCGCCTTCCTTCATCGCCTGGACCGCGGTGTCGACGGTGGGGTAGCCGGTGATGATGACGACCGGCAGGTCCTTGTTGATCTGCTTGACCCGCTGCATCACTTCGATGCCGTTCATGCCCTGCATCTTCAGGTCGACGAGCAGCAGGTCCCACTCGGCCTGCTTCACCTGCTCGACCGCTTTCTGGCCGTCCTCGACCGCTTGCGCCTCGTAGCCGCTCTCCATCAGCCAGTCGGTCAGCGACTCCCTGATGATCAGCTCGTCGTCGACGATCAGGATCCGGGGCTTGCTTCTCATAGCGTTGCCGATGCCAGCCGGGCGCAGGGTGGACAGAACGTGTCCTGCTTGGCATCGACCTCCCTGATTGAGTTTGAGAAGTACATCACGCACCGCCTTTCTTGGCAGTGGACCATGCCGCAGGTGTGGCCGAGTTCGTGGACCACTTCCTTGCCGAGCCGCTCGAGCAGGACGGCGTCATTGTGCGGCAGTCCGTAATACTCCTGGTGCAGTCGATGAGTCGAGACGACCGCGGCCCGGCCGCCGAGCTGGGCCTGGCCGAAGACAAAGGCCAGCACCGGGGTGCAGAGGTCGACGTCGGTCAGGCCTATGACCGAGGACTCGGTCTTCGGGATCCGGGCCAGGATGTACCTGAGCAGGAGGGTGGACGAGTACTGTGATCTGGCCGGTACGAAGGTTTCTTCCGGTAGCGCAACAGGCTCCAGCACATGGGCGGCACGGCCAAACCGCTCCTCGACCTTCCCGGCCACGAAGTAGCTCACCGCTTCGGGGAAGTCTCCGAAGGGCAGCACGAGGATGGAGTCCACGAGTGCGCTGTCCGGCATGGCGGAGGACCTGTCATCTAGCCGGGAAGCGGATGTTGAAGGTGGTGCCCTTGCTCACCTTGCTGGTGACGTCGATGCTGCCGTGATGTTCCTCAACAATGCGCTGGACGATGGCGAGCCCCAGCCCCAGGCCGACGCTGTCCTTGCCGCCTTTGGTGGTGAAGAGCGGCTCGAAGATCTTCGCGACGTTCTCCTCCGAGATCCCGCAGCCGGTGTCTGAGATGTTGACACTGACGAATGACTTGCGCTTGCCCTCGGCGGTGATGCGAATCAGCAGCCGGCCGCCGTCGGGCATGGCCTGAATGGAGTTGAGGACGATATTGACAAACACCTGCTGGAGCTGACCGAAATCCCCTGTCACGTCCGGGACCCCGGGTTCGTCTTCGCGCACTACTTCGATATTGTGGACCTTGAGCTGGTCGCCGAGCAGCAGCAGGCTCTGCTCCATGACCTCGCCGAGCTGGAGCGGGACGATCTCCGGGTCTTTGCGGCGCGAGAAGTCGAGCAGGTTGCGGACGATCCGGGCCATGTTGCGCGTCTCGCGCTCCATGGTGTCGAGGTACTTGCCCAGGCTTTCTGCTGCAGCCGGGTTGCTCCGCAGCTTCCGGTTCATCAGCTTGATGTAGGTGAGGATGCCGTTGAGCGGGTTGTTGATCTCGTGGGCGACGCCGGCCGAGACCTGGCCGAGGATGGCGAGCCGGTCGGACTGCAGCAGCTGGCTGGTCAGGGCCTTGAGCTCTCTCGCGTCGCGGAATATCTCGGCCATGCCGACGATCTCGCCCTCGGTGTTGCGCAGCGGGAACGCAGTGATGTTGCAGGGGATGGGCTTGCCGTCCTTGCCGTAGATTTCGACGTACCGTCGGTTGGTCGAGCTGCCCTTCTTGATGGCGTTGTCGAACGGGCAGGAGTTCCGGCACATGTTGGCGCGGAAGATGCTGCCGCACTCCTTGCCGATGACGTCGTCCAGGCCGAAGCCGGTCAGCCACATCGCCGACTTGCTGAACAGGGTTATCCGCTTGTTCTTGTCGATTGTGAACACGCCGCCGTACAGGTGGCTGAGTATCCCGACAAGGAAGGGTTCGACTACCGAACGGTCGAGCCCGGTCAGCGTCTCGGCAGATGCAGGCTCAGCCATGTCGAATAATTCAACACTCCGGAATCTGGGTGTCAAGGATATGCCGCGCTAGGCCTCGACGGTATGGCCTGCGGGCACTCCAGTCCTCGCTCGAAGTCAGCACAGGAACGCAGACGGCAGCCCGCACCGGCTGCCGACCAAAGAGACCCGCCCTGCGGGCAGCAGGGCGGGTCTCTCCGACGGTTCTGCTAGCGTGCCACCGTGACCCTGGAGCGGGCGGTCACCCCATGAGACGAGACTTCACACAGGTAGACGCCTGCTGGCGCCGGTCTGCCGTTGCTGTCGGCTCCGTCCCAGGTCGCGAAGTGCAGGCCTGGTTCACTGCGGTCCTCGGTCCAGCTGCGGATTGTCCTGCCCGCAAGGTCGCGCAGCTCGATCTCGACCAGCCCGGGCTGCGAAAGCCAGTACTCGATGCGCGCAGGCAGGCCGTGGACCGAACGCAGCTCAAGGCCGGCGCGCGCCTGATGTGCAGGTTTCTCGATTGCGGTTCGGTACTGCCCGGTGGAGAAGACCACGACCGGGAAGTCGGCTGCAGGCAGGCCAAGCGCGGTCTGGATTGCGCTTCTCTCTTCGGTGGTCAGGGCAAGGGTGATGTGGCCGCCGAGCCCCATGGCCCGGGCCTGGGTCAGGTACTGGAACGCAGCGAAACCGGGTTCGATGGTCTGCCAGGAGTTGGTCGTGTCACCGACCGTCAGCACGACGTAGGCCGGTGCGTCGGCGGGCAGGCGCTGGCAGGCGGCGCGCAGCTGTGTCCTGCGGTCGCCGCTGAAGACCAGTTCGAGCCGGTGGTCGCTGGTCGACAGGTCGTTGCCGGGCGGCAGCCGGTCGTGGTAGCGGAAGACTGCAGTATCGTGCGCCAGGTAGATGCGCTGGGTCAGGTAGTAGTAGGCGACCGCGGACGGCACGGTCAGGCCCTGCTTACGGATGGGACGGTGCGGTGTCGTGCCGTATCCTGACCACAGAACCTGCGATATTTCCTCCATCGTCGGCATGTCGGTCTGGAACAGCGAATCCATCCGCAGGTCGGCGACCAGGACCTCGAAGGTGTCGGGGCCGGTCGTTTGCGGTGTGGGCAGGGTCGAATCCGAAGACAGGGCGACGCATGAGTCGGTGAGCCCGGTCCCGGTCCTGGCTCCGAACACGTCGACCATGTTGATGGTGTGGGTCGGGTTCCAGTTCGAGTTGGCGTGATTGGCCGCGAATGCCATCGGGCAGCCGGCATTGGTGCAGCCGCTCTCAGACCAGAACGCGACTCCGGCAAGGAGCCCGGCCTGGATCGCGAGCCCGGCTTCCTCATCGGTCTCGGTCGAGATTCCGACCTCGAAGGCCGAGTTCGAGCTGAAGCGGTGGTCGCCGGCAAGATGGACGGTCATCACGTGGCCGGCCGGGTCGTAGATGTAGACGTTCTCTGGCGTTGCGATGTAGAACTCGCGCCAGGCGCCGAAGACCGGGAGCCGGCTCATGGCCCAGAGGACGTTTGACAGCACGGTGTCGGACAGGTCGCTGGTGAACCCGGAGTGCGTCGAGTAGCGGCTGTTGCTGACGATTTCGAACGAATTCGGGTTGACTACCGGCGCAGGCAGGCTCTCAACCTGTGCCAGGGCCGGTGCGAAGAGGACCAGGAGGGCAGGCAGGAAAGCTACATGTTTCATGCGACAGTTTGGGCCGGAAAACAGAGACGTCAAGTTCCTGCGTGCGCCGGCAAAGGGGCAGGCTACTGCAGCTTTGTCAGCCGAGTCGAGGCGATGACACTGCCGTGAGCATCGCGCAGCACCGCGAGGTAGACGCCGGCCGGAATGCGGCTGTCCAGTTCTGCCCGGGTCCCTTCAAGCTCGGTCAAGCATTCGACTTCCCGTCCCGTGGCATCGACCAGGGTCAGGGACCAGCCGGCCAGGGCAGGGACAGCCCAGTGAATCTGAGTCTTTGTGCGAAAAGCCGAAGGCCGGGCAGTGAGCGCGATTGTACCGGCTGTCCTTTCGTCCTGTTCCACAACCCCGGTCAGATTCCGCACCAGGATGCTGCCGCTGTAGGGCAGCAGGTTCTGGCCTGTGACCACGACGCGGAGGACTCCGGTGGTCTTCGGCGCAACCACCATGGCGGCCGAGCCCTGGTCATCGGTGGTATCGCACACGTAGACAGTGGTGTCCATCGACGCGCAGACGATTGCGCCCTGGACCGGGCCGCTGTCCAGAGAAACCGAGACAACAAGCTCCTGTGGCCCGAACCGGATGGTATCCGGATGGACGACGTCGATGCGCCTGGGCGTCCCGGTCCAGAGTCTGAGCCCAGGGTCGCCGAACAGGTTGAAGCCTCGGTATTCGTCGGTCTCCTGCGGATAGGCATCGTAGAGCAACTCCTTGGTCCGCAGTGTGGCGCTGCCCAGCAGGTGCCGACGGTCGGTAAACAGGGCGGTGAAGAAACCCCGGGCCGTTGCGCTGCGCAGCCTCGACACCCAGTGCGCGACCCGGGAGTTGCCGTAGAAAGCGACAGCGCCGATGAGCGAGTCCGCGCTTCCGGCCATGGGCCAGGCGCGGCCGACCATCGAGTCAAAGGGGTTGAGCGACATCGTGGCGCAGGTGACCGAGAGCACGACCGGCAGACGGTCGTAGTCGGTCGTCCGGTGAGGCAGGATCCTGAATGGGCGAGCCCAGTTGCCGACCGCTGACCCGCGGTACAGCACAAACCCGGTGCCGCGCTCAAGCGAGGCGTAGACGTCGAGCGAATCGTCACCCCGCAGCCGGGAGAAGGAATCGCAGCCCACGAATCCGTTGGCTCCGGCCAGGACCGCGGCATGCCGCATGTCGTTCCAGTAGATGGTGTCGTTTGCGTCTCCGTCCTCGCGCACGACAGTGGTCAGTCGCCTCATCCAGAGAGTATCGGTCAGGTCCGGGTCCCACTCGTACGACAGGGTCTTGGCAACCATCACTTCGACCTGGGCGGCCGAGCGGGCAGGGAAACGCCCCACGGCAATCTCGGCGCGATGGTCGCCTGCCGCATCGGCGTAGTCATTGTCCGTGTAGTAGGTCCAGGGCGCACCGTACCTGGCCGCCGGTATGTCAT
>CP070680.1:1583362-1608696 GCA_020352555.1 Caldifarciminota bacterium
ATCCGGCACATCGCGCCCGGAGTCTACTTTGTCAGAGGACCGGAGACCGAAGCCGGAAGACCGCACTCAGCGGTCTGCAAGGTGGTCATCCAGAAATAGCGTCAAGCCCTGGACAATGTTGCTGTTTTCGGGTATAATTGACTGCGTTGTCGCGCAAGTCACAGGGCGCTGGCAACGACGTGCAAGGAAAGCCGCGCCTCGGCGCGGCTCTTTTCTGGCCGGCCGTGGTCGAGCCGGTTCGGATTGCGGGTTGCCGGGCCGAGACCCGGTTCAGCGCCGCTCGCGGCAGCGGGCGATGACCCAGGGAAACACGGTCGGCATGTCCTGGACCTCGACGTGCCTGTCGAGCAGGACTCGGAAGGTCTTCGGGTTCCAGTGCTGGACAGTCCCGGACGGTCGCCCCAGCCCTGAAATGCCGGCCCGGAGAATGTTGCCGATTGCACCATAGGAACGGCTGTGGGTGGCGAGCGCCACCCGGTCACGGGTGCTGAACGTCTCGTAGTTTGTCGTGCTGATGGCCTCAGACACCGAGTCCATGCAGGATACAGCCCATCCCTGTCATCAGGGGTCTCCGGCCCCTTTTCAGAGGTCCGAATGCCGAGCAGGACTCATCCTTCTTGACTCCCGGAAGCCGGCATATATCATACCCGACCATGCTCAAAACGACGCCTTTCCACGCCCGTCATGTCAGGGCCGGAGGCAGGATGGTCGAGTTCGCAGGCTACGACATGCCGGTCCAGTTCAAGGGCATCATCCCCGAGCACAACCGGGTGAGGACCACGGTCGGCGTGTTCGACGTGTCCCACATGGGCCGCATCGAAGTGCGCGGTTCCGGTGCCGCAGGGTGGCTCAACCGCATGACGACCAACGACGTGACCGCACTGGACACGAACCAGGCCCAGTACTCGGTCATGTGCTATCCGGACGGCGGCATCGTCGACGACCTGGTCGTGTACCGGCTCGAGGACCGCTGGCTGCTGGTGGTCAACGGCGCCAACAACGACAAGGACACCGCCTGGCTCGAACAGCACCTCGAAGCCGACGTGCAGTTGGACAACGTCACTGCCGAGATGGCCCAGCTCGCGGTCCAGGGACCCAAGTCCGAACCGGTCCTGGAAAAGGTTTCCTCCGTCGACCTCGCACCGATCGGCTTCTACTGGGCAGCGCCGGGTGAGGTCGCGGGCGTGAGGATGCTGATTTCGCGCACCGGGTACACGGGCGAGGACGGGTTCGAGCTGTACTTCCCCCCCGAAGCGGGTGACAAGGTCTGGGACGCGGTGTTTGAAGCCGGGGCCGGGTTCGACATCGAACCCATCGGCCTCGGTGCGCGCGACACGCTGCGCATGGAGATGAAGTATGCGCTGTACGGCAACGACATTGACAAGACCACCAACCCGATCGAAGCCGGGCTGTCGTTCGTCACCGCGCTCGACAAGCAGGGTGGTTTCATCGGGTGCGACGCGCTCCGCCGGGTGCGCGAAGACAAACCCAAGCGCCGACTGGTCTGCCTGCAGATGACCGGCGGCGGAATCCCCCGGCCGCACTACAGGATATTCGCCGGTGACGACGAGGCCGGCGAGGTGACTTCCGGGACGATGTCGCCGTCCCTCGGCACCGGCATCGCCATCGGCTACGTCCGGCGCAAGCATGCCAAAGCCGGGACCGAGCTCGAAATCGACATCCGGGGCACGAAGGCGGCGGCCGTCGTAGTCAAGCCGCCGTTCTACAAGGACGGTTCAAGGAAGTGACGCGAGGCGTCGGATTCTCCGGGCGCTTCGCTCTCTCTCGGAATGACGGACGTGTAGCATTGGAGGAAGATTGGCCAACATCCCAAAGGACCTGAAGTACACCAAGACCCACGAGTGGGTGCGAGTCGAAGGCGAGAACGTGACCACCGGTGTTACCGACTTTGCCCAGTCCGAGCTGTCCGACATCGTCTACGTCGACATCAACACGGTGGGCAGTACCGTGAGCCGGAATGAGCCCATCGGCACCATCGAAGCGGTCAAGGCCGTGGCCGACATGAACGCGCCGGTGTCGGGCGAGGTGCTGGAAGCCAACACCGCACTCCAGACCGAGCCGGCCAAGGTCAACCAGGACCCGTACGGTGAAGGCTGGATTGCCAGGCTCAAGCTCACCAAGCAGGAAGAGCTCGACGACCTGCTCGACCCGGCCGGGTACGCCGACCTGGTCAAGAAGTCCGAGCATCATTGAAGTACACCCCGCACACCGACGCTGACCGGGCCCTGATGCTCGAGCGCATCGGAGTCAAGAGCGTCGAAGACCTGTTCTCCGGCATCCCGGCCGACATCAGGGTCAAAGGCAGGCTCAACCTGCCCGAGCCTTTGTCCGAGATGGAGGTCCTGGCCGAGCTCGGCCGGATCGCTGCGTCAAACAGGAGCCCGGTCTGCTTTGCCGGCGCCGGCGCCTACGACCACTTCTCCCCCGCCATCGTCGACACCATCGTGTCCCGGCCCGAGTTCTACACCGCCTATACCCCGTACCAGGCCGAGGTCAGCCAGGGCACGCTCCAGGCCATCTACGAATTCCAGTCTCTGGTTTGCCGGCTGTTCGACATGGATGTGGCCAACGCCTCGATGTACGACTGCGCGTCCGCCCTGGCCGAGACCACCCACCTGGCCCGCGACCAGACCAGCCGGGCAAAGGTGCTGGTGTCCGAAGGCGTGCATCCCCATCACATCGAAGTGGTCAGGACCTATGCCCACGGCCTCAACATCCCGCTCAAACCCGTCCCGCTGGACCGGGACGTGACCGACGTCACCGAGCTCAGGCGGATGCTGTCCGACGACGTGGCCGCGGTCATTGTCCAGCACCCCAACTTCCTCGGCAGCATCGAGCCGATGGCAGAGATTTCTGCCGCGGCACACCAGGCCGATGCCCTACTCACAGTTTCAGTCGACCCCATATCTCTTGGCGTTCTCGCTCCACCTGGTGCATACGATGCAGACATCGCGGTGGCTGACGGCCAATCCCTGGGCATACCGCTGTCCTACGGCGGACCCTACCTCGGCCTGTTCGCGGCCAAGAAGCGTTTCATCCGCCGGATGCCGGGCCGCATATCCGCGAAGACGGTCGACGTTGACGGCAACACCGGCTACGTGCTCGCGCTCCAGACCCGTGAGCAGCACATTAGAAGGGAACGGGCCACTTCCAACATCTGCACCAACCAGGCGCTCGTGGCGCTGGCGGCCAGCGTCTATCTCAGCGTCATGGGCAAGGAAGGCATCAAAGCGGTCGCATGTCATTGCCTGGCCAAGGCCAGGTACCTGGCGGACAGGATCGCGGCCTTGCCCGGGTTCGGCATTGCCAACCAGGCCCTGTTCTTCAAGGAGTTCACCGTATCCACGCCAGTGCCTGCGCGCGATATCGTGGCCAAGGGCATTGAGCAGGACCTCCTGCCGGGCGTCGACCTCGGGATGTTTGACAACAAGTGGCAGAACCGGCTGCTGGTCGCGGTAACAGAGAAACGGACCAAGGCTGAGATGGACCGGCTGGCAGAGTTCCTTGGGGGATTCGGGAGTCAGTGATGGAATGCAACATCGAAAGCAACAAGGTCGAGTGCACCTGCAGTTATGAGCCCTGCTCGCGCAAAGGCAGGTGCTGCGAATGTATCGCCTACCACCGCCGCGCCGGCGAGCTGCCGGGCTGCGTCTTCCCGCCCGAAGTCGAGAAAACCTTTGACCGTTCGTTCGCGAGGTTCATAGCCTGCCGCAGAAAATGAGCCAGCCCGAGAAGAGCCTGTTCGAGCTGTCAAGCCCCGGACGCCGGGCCTGGTCCTTACCCGCGCTCGACGTGCCCGAGGTCGACCCGAAACAGACCTTCAAGGACTCGGCCCGGGGAGACAACCATCTGCCCGAGCTGTCCGAGGTCGACATCGCCCGCCACTTCGCCCGGCTCTCGGCCCTGAACCACCACGTCGACAAAGGCTTCTACCCGCTCGGCTCCTGCACCATGAAGTACAACCCCAAGGTGAATGAGAAAGCCTGCCGCATCCAGGGCCTGGCCGACATCCACCCGATGCTGCCCAGAAAAGCGGCCCAGGGCGCACTGCGTATCATGTACGAGCTGGCCGAGTTCCTCAAGGAGATAGTGGGCATGGATGCGGTCACGCTCCAGCCAGCGGCCGGTGCACACGGCGAACTCACCGGCATCATGATGATCCGCAAGTACTTCGAGAAGAGACGCGAGGACCGGCTCGAAGTCCTTGTCCCGGACTCGGCCCACGGCACCAACCCGGCATCGGTCACGGTGTCAGGGTTCAAATCGGTCCAGATCAAGTCCAACGACAAGGGCGAGATCGACCCGGCCGAGCTCGACCGGGCCTGCACCGACTGCGTCGCCTGCCTGATGGTCACCAACCCCAACACCCTCGGCATCTTCGAGCCTGAGGTGAAGAAGATCTGCGACATCATGCACGCCAAAGGCTCGCTCGTATACCTGGACGGAGCCAACCTCAACGCCTACACGGGTATCCACCGCCCGGGCGACGCCGGCTTCGACTGCATGCACATCAACCTGCACAAGACCTTCTCCACCCCTCACGGCGGCGGCGGGCCGGGCTCCGGCCCGGTCGCGGTGAACCGCAAACTGGAACCCTTCCTGCCCAGGCCCGTGGTCAGGAAGGACGGCGACCGGTACCGCCTCGACTTCAACCGTCCTGACTCCATCGGCCGGGTCCTGGCGTTCAACGGCAACTTCGGGGTCCTGGTCAGGGCCTGGACCTACATCAGAATGCTCGGCGCAGACGGTCTCAGGGACGCGGCCGAGGCCGCGGTCCTGAACGCCAACTACGTCCGGGCCGGGCTGGAAGGGGTCTTTGACCTGCCCTACAAAGAGCGGTCGCTGCACGAAGTCGTGTTCTCCGGGTCGAATCTCAAGAAGTACGGTGTCAAGACCCTGGATGTGGCCAAGCGCCTGCTCGACCACGGGCTCCACGCCCCGACCGTCTATTTCCCGCTCATCGTGCCCGAAGCGCTGATGATCGAGCCGACCGAGACCGAATCGATCGAGTCATGCGACGCGTTCGTCCAGGCCATGAAGAGCATTGCCGAAGAAGCCGCGACCGACCCGGACGCCCTGCGCGCCGCACCGAGGAAGACTCCGGTCCGCAGGCTGGACGAAGCCCGGGCCTCGCGCGAGCTCGACGTCCGTTATCCTCTGACAGAAGACGCTGTCGGCGACACAGAAGCCTGATGTTCGCATCCGACATCTCGTTCGAACGTCGCGACGAGCTGTTCGACAAGATGGCGAAGAAGATCGTCGACCTGCGGCTGACTCCGGTCGCGGTCGTCATGCTCGAGTCGAGCAAGCCGGTTTCCTACCTCGGCTCGCAACTGATGGTGTTCCTGCAGCCGATCGTGACCGCGGTGTTCCCGTTCCGGACCTACGACGAAGTGACCGCACTGCTCGAAGACCGGGCCAACGTCGAGCTGTTCATCAGGAGAATCGAAGCCGTGGAAGATGAGAGACGGCATGGAAAAGGCAAAGATAAAGCGAATCCTGGCGACTGACTGCGGCTCGACCACCACCAAGGCCATCCTGATCGAGAAGCGCGGCGACGAGTACCGGCTCCAGACCCGGGGCGAGGCTCCGACCACGGTCGAAGCGCCGTTCGAGGACGTCACCAAGGGAGTGCTCAACTCGGTGATGGAAGTCGAGGAACTGTCCAAGACCGCCCTACTCAAGGGTGAGACGATCCTGAAGCGCGAGCGGGAAACCGAGCAAGGCTCTGACGTCTACATCTCGACATCCTCTGCCGGCGGCGGGCTCCAGATGATGGTTGCCGGGGTCGTGGTCACCATGACCGCCGAGTCTGCGGCCCGGGCCGCGCTCGGCGCCGGTGCCATCGTCATGGACGCCATCGCGTCCAACGACGGCCGCCTGCCCCATGAGAAGATCGAGCGCATCCGCACCCTGCGGCCTGACATGATCCTCTTGTCCGGCGGCATCGACGGCGGCACCATCTCCCATGTCGTCGAACTGGCCGAGCTGATCGCGGCAGCCGACCCCAAGCCGAGGTTCGGGGTCGGCTACGACCTGCCCGTCATCTATGCCGGGAACGTCGGCGCCCGGGACCACGTGCTCAAGACCCTCAAGGAAAAGAGCGACCTTGTCATCGTCGAGAACATCAGGCCGGTGCTCGAGCGCGAGAACCTCCAGCCCGCCCGCCACAAAATCCACGACCTGTTCATGGAGCACGTCATGGCCCATGCCCCGGGCTACAAGAAGCTGATGGACTGGACCGACGTGCCGATCATGCCGACTCCGGGCGCGGTCGGGCTGCTGATCGAGAACATCGGCAAGTCGGAACGCATCGCGGTACTCGGTGTCGACATCGGCGGCGCGACCACCGACATCTTCAGCGTGTTCAAGGAGAGTGCGGCCGAAGGCGCCCAACCGGTGTTTAACCGGACCGTCTCAGCCAACCTCGGCATGTCGTACTCGATATCCAACGTCCTCGCCGAAGCCGGCGAAGCCAACATCCTGCGCTGGGTCCCGTTCGAGATGCCGGCTGCTGAGGTCCGCAACCGCATCCGTAACAAGATGATCCGGCCGACCACCATCCCGGCCACCCTCGAAGAACTCAAGCTCGAGCAGGCCATCGCCCGCGAAGCCCTGCGCCTCGCGCTCGAGCACCACCGGTCCATGGCGGTCGGGCTCAAGGGCGTGCAGCAGTCGCGCACCATCTCCGACGCCTTCGCCCAGTCCCGGTCCGGCGAGACGTTGGTGGACATGATGGCGCTGAACCTGGTGGTCGGGTCAGGCGGCGCGCTGTCCCATGCCCCGCGCCGGGTCCAGGCCGCCATGATGCTGATGGACGCATTCCAGCCCGAAGGCGTCACCCGTCTCACCGTGGACTCGATATTCATGATGCCGCACCTCGGTGTGCTGACCGAAGTCCACCCCGAGGCCGCGCGCGAGGTGTTCGAGAAAGACTGCCTCATCCATCTCGGCACCTGCATCGCCCCGGTCGGTGCGGCAAAACAAGGTCAGAAAGCGGTCCGCGTCACCGTCACACGTAGCGACGGCCAGAAGTTCGAAGCGGCCGGTTCGGTCGGTGACATCACTCAGCTCCCGCTCGAAGTCGGCGAGACCGCCAGGGCGGTTGTCCGGCCTGAGAAAGGGCTCGACGTCGGCGCTGGCCCGGGCCGGGAGTTCGAAACCACGGTCCACGGCGGCCTGTCCGGCATCATCATCGACTGCCGGGGCCGGCCTCTTGCCCTGCCCGATTCCGACAAGAAGCGGATCGAGTCCCTGGCCAAATGGGCGACCCAGCTCGACGCCTATCCGGCCTGATTGTCCCTGGGAATACGACCGGTTGACGCCAGGTAGTCGCTGACCACCCGGGCGTGGTCGAAGACCAGTTCGTCCAGCGGCACGTTGTCGGTGTCCACCAGCACGACTTTGGACGCATCGTCGCCCGCATTCGGCCTGCCGACACCGTCGGCAGTGAAGACCACAGACACGCAGTGCCAGCGCGGGTCCCGCTTCGGGTCAGAATACACGTGGAACTGCCTCAGGTTTTGGAGTTCCAGCCCGGTCTCCTCGCGCATCTCCCTGCGCACCGCCTCCTCCACCGACTCGCCGTAGTCCACGAATCCGCCCGGCAGCGCCAGGCCCAGCGGCGGGTTCCTGCGCCTGACCAACACCAGCTTCCCGCCGACGCGGATGATGCAGTCAACCGCCAGCTTGGGATTCTGGTACTCAGCCAAGGTAGGCCTGGAGCGCATCCTGCCACGGCCGCAGCACGCGTCCGAACCTGCGTTTGAAGTTCCTGTTTTCCAGCACCGACAGCGCCGGTCTGGCCGCAGGCCGTCCTGCCTGCTCGGTCGTTTGCGGAACCACCTCGCAGTCGGCACCGGTCAGCTTCACTATCTCGCGCGCGAACTCGAACCAGGACGCCTGCCCCGAGTTGGTGATGTGGTAGGTGCCGAACTTGTCGCTCTGGGCCAGTTCGTGCAGCGGCTGACACAGATCAGCGGCCCAGGTCGGAGACCCGACCTGGTCGTCGACCACCTCGATCCTGTCCTGCTCCTTCGCCTTCCTCCGGATGGTGTCCACGAAGTTGCGGCCGCGACCGCCGTAGAGCCAGCTGGAGCGCACGATGAAGTGGCGCTTGCAGGTCCTGGTGACCGCCTGCTCGCCCATCAGCTTGCTCCGTCCGTAGACCGACAGCGGCCCGGGCTTGTCGTTCTCGCGGTAGGGTCGTTTCTTCCTGCCGTCGAACACGTAGTCGGTGCTCATGTAGACCAGCTTGCACCCGAGTTCCTCGGCCCCGAGCGCAACCGCCCACGTTCCCTGGAAGTTGACGCTCATCGCCTTGCCCTGGTCCTTTTCGCATCCATCCACATCGGTCCAGGCCGCCAGGTGGAATACGACGTCAGGACCGACCTTGTGGATTCGGTTGATGGTCCGCCCGACGTCGGTGACGTCGTGACCGGGCAGGTCCCAGCCCAGGACCTCCTCGCCCTTGGCCCTGAGCCTTTCGACCAGTTCGGTGCCGAGCAGGCCTCTTGACCCGGTCACGAGGCAGCGCATGCGCCAATCCTAGCCCCCGCGCCCTGGCAGTCAAGACGGCTTCTTGAACGCGGCATCGGTCCGCCCTATAATCGGCCCGGCATGGGCACAGTCGGCCTGATCCCCTGGCACCTGGCACTGCTGGTCGGTATCAGCATCCTGCTGACCCTTTTCGTGACCAGGCACCCGGCCATGCTCGGCGTCCTGGTCGCGCCCCTGGCCGCATTCGTCCTGGTGCGCCACCTGCCCTCCTCCCCGCTGCAGTGGTCTGCGGTCAGCGTGCTTGCGGTCGTGTTCAGCGCCAGCGTCCTCACCGTGTTGAGGCGTAGGCTGCTCGTCCCGACCGACCGGACCATAGGCAGGGTCAGGTTCTGGCGCTTCCTGCTCAGACCGGCGGCAATGGCATTCCCGGTCCTGCTCTTCGCGGCCGGCCGGACGTTCACCCTCATCCTGCTTGGAGCCGTGACTCTGGTCTTCGTGGCCATGGACGTCACCCGGCTCAGCGCCGGCAAGGTCAACGTCTTCCTGTTCCAGCGCACCGGACGCACGTTCAAACAAGGTGAGAAGACCCGCGTCTCGTCAATGACCGGATTCCTGATCGCGTCGCTGTTCGTCACCCTGATTTTCGACCGCAGCATCGCGGTCTATGCCATGGCCTTTCTGGTATTCGGCGACTTCTTCGCCAAGTACTTCGGACTCCAGTTCGGCCGCACCCCGCTTTTTCAGAAGACGCTCGAAGGCTCACTCGCCCATCTGCTTGCCTGTCTCATGGCCGCCGGCGTAGTCGCCGAGTTCGTTGCGATGCCGGTCTGGGTCATCGCCTGCGGCGCACTCGTCGCCACCGTGTTCGAAGTCCTGCCCATCGCCATTGACGACAACCTTACCGTCGGCATCACCTCGGCCGCGGTCATGCATGTCGCCCGGCTGCTCGGTGCCTAGTCTCCCGCGGTTGACTACCGGAACTCCTGCTCTACATTCACCATGATGCGCCGGTCCTTCTGCGTGCTGGCAATGTCAGCGGCTCTCGCATCGGCCGGGTACGATGCCCTGGCAGTCTCCGGGTCGTGGCTCATCGACGGCTACAAGGCGGTGCTGTCTCCGCTCCAGGGCCGCCGGATGTGCAACTTCTGGCCCACCTGCTCCCGGTTCACCAGGGAAGCAATCCAGTCCCAGGGCCTGCTCCCTGGCGTGGTCATCGGCGCCGACCGGCTGCTGCGCTGCAATCCCTGGGCCTGGAACCTTCTTGACCAGCACTACCGCGGCATCTCCCAGGACCGGCTCAATGACCCGGTCGGGAATCATATCGCGTGGGACCCGCCCGGCGAACCGGCGGGTTTGACAGTGCTCGCACTCCAACCGGAAGACGCTGTCGCAGACCGGCCCGCACCCGGACGGTCCGCAGCCTCACTGCCGTTCGCCGACCACCTGTACGCAAACCAGGACTTTGCCAGGGCCGCGACCGAATACCTGCGCGTCTACCTGACGCCTTCAACACTTCCGCGAACCAGAGACTACGCCACCCTCATGGCCGGTGAGTCGTTCCTCAGGTCCGGAGAGTTCGGCCGCGCGCGGCTGGCCTTCGCGCAAGCCGACCGCGGCCAGACAGCCGGCCTCGCGCTCTACGGCAATGCCCGGGCCTGGTTCGCGGAAGCCGGGTACGAGAACGCCCGCTCAGCCCTGGACAAGATCAAGAACGGCGAACTCGCGACCCGGCGGACGGCGCTTCAGGGATGGTCTTACCTGAAGGAATACCGGTTCCGGCGGGCCGCCGACGTATTTGCCGAAGACGACGCGCTGGCCCGACTTGCAGACATGGACCCTGGCAAACTGTCCGCTCGGAGCCGGGCACTGAGCACCGTCATGTCGGCGGTGATACCCGGTTCCGGGCAGGCGTACTCCGGTCGTGTCGGCGACGGCATCTACTCTTTCCTGACGGTGGCCGCTACCGGGCTGGCCTTCTACTGGTTCGCGGCCAACCATGAGAAGGACAGCAGCTATGTCAAGACCTCGCTCTTCGGCGTGCTGACCGCCCTGTTCCACGCCGGCAACGTCTACGGCGCCAACATCGCTGCCCGCGACTACAACAGCCTCCAGCGCCGCCGCTATCTTGAGCGGGCCGAAGACATCCTGCGCACCATCAGCCTGGAACCCGACTACTCATCCGTGTCCGGCTCCCGCACCGCACCCGCAACCCCGACCACCGGGGTCCAGGATTGACCCTCTTCCTCCTGCTTGCGGCCTCGGCCGCTGCCCAGACCGAACTGGCCGACCGGCTCTATGCTGCCGGCGAATACGCCTCGGCCGCGACCGAATACCAGCGGGTGCTGTTTTCCGAGACCGCGGACGAGCCCGCGCTCGTCAGGCTCAAGCTCGGGCTCAGCCTGGGCGCGGCAGATGAAACCGACCGCGCAGTCGACGCTCTCCGTCGCGCCGGCGAGGAAGAACCAGGGGTCGGCTTCGAGGCCGGCATGGCCGTGGCCGGGCTCCTGGCCAATGACCGGCGTCTCGAACGCGCCCGGCTAGAGCTCCTCGACCTGCTGATATTCACAACCGACTCGGCCCGACGCGGGGAAATCGATGCCGCGCTTGCCTGGATCGACCTGCAGGACCTGGCGGTCCGGGCGGCAGCAGCCGGCTACACCAGGGCCGGGCTTGACGATGTCGCGGCGGGCGTCGAGAAGCTCAACTCGCTGCCGCGCCGCAGCCCGACCGCTGCGATGCTGATGTCGTCGATCGTCCCGGGATCAGGAGAGATCTACGCCGGCCGCACCCTTACCGGTCTGCTCAGCCTGCTGGTGACCGGCTCGGCGGCGGCCGGCACCTACTGGGCCGCAAAGTCCGACGACTGGGTCACAGCCGCGATTGTGTTCTCGGTGCTGTTCCTGAGGTTCTACAACGGCTCACGGATCAACGCCACCGACTTCGCCGAGGAGTTCAACCGGCGTCAGCTGCAGCGGGGAATAGCCGAGCTTTCGGATACCCGCAGCCTCGAACCCGACTGGTTCAGAAGTATCTGTCTGAAGACCGGGCTCAGCTGCCCGGCCGCGCTCGGCCCGTCTCTTCGGAACCCGGGAAAATCAGTCCTGCCAGTTCGGACGCCAGTTCCTCACGAATAGCCGCCAGCCACTCCTTCAGCGAGAAGTCAAGCACCTGGCGTCCGGTTTCGATGATCAGACCGCCGTCGATTGCGACCGGGTCACCGACTCTGGCTTCGAGTGTCCGGCCGAACCTGGCGGTGTCGGCCGGAGACATCCTGACCACCCCGTCCTTGCCGGCATGCTTGGCAGCGATTTGGCTGACCAGAGTGCCGTACCGGCCGTCTGCGAGCACCCTTTCTCTGGCCTTGTCAAACACCCGGCCGATTACCTCCCATTTTGCCCCGAGCAGCGCCTTGCGCCGGTCAATCCGGCTTCGGCTCCTGGCACGCTCGGCGACGAGTCTGGTTTCGCGCTCGGTCCGCTCCTGCCACTCGCGCCCCAGCTCCGCGACCTCGGCCGACTGGCGCTCGGCAATCTCCTTGACCTTCTGGTCGCGGTCCGCCTCGATCTCGCTGACCCGGCCCTGACCTTCGGCCCGGATCTTGTCCAGCAGCTCGGTGGTGCCCATCGGTCAGGGGCTAGCCGAGCTTGATGCCCATCTGGGCGAAAATCGTCACCAGCAGCCCGAGCACCGCATAGGTCTCGACCATCGCCGCGAAGATGACCGCCTTGGTCCCTTCGGTCGCCCGCTTGGCAACGAGTTGAGCCCCTGACGAGCACGCCTTGCCCTGCCAGATCCCGGATGCCAGGCCCGCGAGTCCGACCGGCAGGCAGGCAGCAAACATCTGGATGCCCTGCCACATCGTTATCGCCCGCACTTCGCCCAGCAGCCCGAGCTGCATTATGGCCAGGAACGCACCCAGGAACCCGTAGAAGCCCTGGGTTCCGGGCAGTGCGACCAGGATGAACACATTGCCGAACTTCTTCGGGTCTTCGGCCAGCACACCGTTGGCCACCTGTGCCGTCATTCCGATGCCGATCGCCGAGCCGATACCGGCCGGCACCGCTGCCACGACCGCCCCGGCAAGTGCAATCGCAAGACCGATAGGGTCAACCACGAATCCTCCTTTACCTTACGGCAACGTATCTGTTCTGTTCTCTGAAAGGCACAAACGGCTCTCCCCCGCCGGTGTAGAACCTGGGGAAGAACTCGACGTAGTTCAATCTCAGCGTGTGCACGAAAGCACCGAGCACGTTCACCGCAATGTTGTAGGTGTGCCCGATCGCGAGTGCCACGACCGCAATGACGATGCCGAGCACCGGTATGCCGGTCACCATCCACGCGACGGTGTTGATCGCCATCGCGATGCCGCCGGTCACCATCCCCAGCGCCATGATCCGGATGTAGGACAGCACCACTCCGACGTATGAGGTCGCGCCGTAGAGCGCATACCCGCCCCAGGCCAGCTTGCCGCCTACTTTCCGGTTCGCGGGTGCGAAGAAGAAGAAGGCCAGGCCCAAGAGCCCGGGCACGACCCACGGCAAGACCCGGGCAAACCACAGCCCGAGCGAGACCAGGCCCAGTATCCCGACGACCACCGGGACTGCGCCCAGCTTCAGCGACTTTCTCAGGTCCATGAACGAATACACGTACAGCCCGGCGAAAGCGGCCAGCACCGCCCACTTCACGTGGATGAATCCGGCCGGCAGCCCTCCCAGCTTGGCCGCGAAATACACCAACAGCAGCCAGAACAGCACGAACCACATGGTCTGGGCCAGGGCGATTTCGTGAGCCCGCTGGGTGAACACCACGATCGATGCCACCGACGCCAGGATCAGCACCAGCAGCAGCACCGGTGCCCAGCCGGGCAGCGACCTTCCGAGGACCACCATCACCACCAGCGAGTTGAGCGCCACGAACCACGGCAGCTGCCCGAGCAGCGCATCGCCCGGCCGGCCCACTCGGAGCGAGTCCACTATCTCGATGACCATGCCGTACATCATGTGCGCGTACCCCATGCCGAGCGACAGGATGAAGAACGGCATCGGGTTGGTCAGCGGGTCGAACCACATCAGCCGGTTCTTGAACGACAGGATTGCGGGCACGCCCAGCTTGTCGGGCAGGTCGCCGAACCACCCGCCGACAAGAGCCCCGGCCGCAATCGTGAAGAACCCGCCGATGAACAGCATGCCCAGCAGCTTGTTGCTCGACCCCATCTTCCTCATCATCAGTGCCGCAATCACGACCAGCGCGATCCCGTATCCGGCATCGGTCAGGCAGAACCCGAAGAAGATGGCGAAGAAAGGTGCAAGCAGCGCGGTCGGGTCCGCTTCACTCGGTGTCGGCATGCTGTAAAGGTCCAGCACCAGCTCGAACGGCCGGAACAGCCTACGGTTCACCAGTGCAACCGGCGGCTCCTCACCCTCATCAGGCTCGACCCGGCCCAGAGCCCCGCCGTGTTCCTCGACAATCTGTTCCAGCCTCGCGAAATCGCGCTCCCTCACCCATCCGCTCGCCGCAGTCACCGACGCGGTGCGCTCGAGCCCGGCCTCGGTCGCGACCCGCTCCCGTTCATTGCCGGTCTCGTCAGCCAGGGCCTTGATCCTGAGCAGGACCTCGGTCAGTTCTGCAAGCCTGGCCTCGACCTGCTCCCGCCTCTTCGCTGCTTGGGCCAGTTTGGCTTCCAGCTCGTTGATTGCCGCGGACGGGGTCTGCTCGACCGAGCTCAGGTCAACGGCCTCGAACCTGAGTCCGCCGACAACTCGCGAGACTTCGCCGGCCGCGTCCCGGGCCGCGACCACCATCACCGGTATTTCGGTCTCAGCGGTTCCGACCCGCTGGATCCCGGCCGGCAGACCGGCGAGCAGCTCCAGGGCCTGGTCGAGCTCAGCACCGTCCGCAAGACGACCCAGCAAAACCTCGACCGCTTCTTCGCGGTACAGCCGGGCCGGCACGTGGTCCAGCTCCACCCACGGCCCGAGCCTGGCCATCTCGGTCCTGGCATTCCTCTCGCGGTTGCCGATCTCGTCCAGCTCCCTGGACAGGTCCTGGACAAGGTCCAGATGCTCGGAGGGCTCGTAGCCCTCGACCAGGCTGTCGAACTCGGAACGAGTCATCTTCTCCTTGGCCTCGCCCAGCAGCACGGCCTTCTTCTTCTTCTGCCGCGAACCCAGCACCTCGATAGCTTCCTGCAGTCGCCCGACCGTGCGGTCGAGGTCTCCGGTCCGGGCAACGGCCTCGACCTCTTCTGTGCGGATGATGTGGAGGATCCCTCTCCGTTGCAGGGATTTGAGGAAATCGTGGGCAGCGTCCTGGTGGACCGCGACCAGGACTTTGGCTACTCGGTCGACTGCCACTTGTGGTGCAGTACCTCGACCACGCGCTCGACCGCCTTGTCCATCAGGTCGGCCGGGACCTGCTTTTTCAGCGTGTCGGCCTCGGCCCCCGCCCGGATTGCGGCCTGCTCCTCTGCCTGTGCGGCTTCGGACTTGGCTTTCTCAACAGCGGTCGCGTACTCCTGCTGCAGCCTGGTCTTGGCCTCAGCCACCGCCTTTGACCGCCGCTCCTCTGCCTCGGCAATCGCCTTGCGCCGCTTATCTTCTGCGGCTTCGACCGCTCGTTGGACTTCGGCCTCAGCGGCCTTGACCTGACCGATTATGTCGTTGTCCGGCATGATAGGTCGTGAATCCTAGCCCTGGTTCCAGCCCTGTCAACCAGGAGAGACGAACCGTTCTGGCCTGCGGCTACCTCTGGACAACCACCTTCTGAACCGGTGCTCCGGACTCGGTTCCGACGATGTAAACTCCGTCCGGGATGTGGCTTATCAGATTGTTGCCCGGCCCCAGGTCCGCTATCCTGCGGCCGCAGATGTCAAGCAGGACCCCGTGCACTCCAGCCGGAAGCTTCAACACTCCCCGGACGATCGTCGCGGGCAGCACCGCGCTGCGCAAGCCAGAGGACCCGCCATCCGCCAAGTCGGCCAGGGGCGTGACCTTGCCCCAGATCCGGGGCGCGTTGAAGGTCTTGCCCGCCTCGTACCCGGTCCAGCCCCGGTAAGCCAGCATCAGCTGGTCCCCAGAACAGTGTGCCAAACCCGGGTAGTCCTGGTCCCCGGGCATCCTGACCACCCTGAAAGTATCGAGGACCACTCCGTCAGTCGACACCCTGGCGCCGTTGATGTCCCATACGCCGGCCCAGCCGTGCTGCCAGACAACGTGGTAGTCCGCAGACCCGAATGCGACCGAAGGCAGGGTCTGGTCGTGCTGTTCTACTCCGATCGGGATGCCGTCCTCGTCCAGCACTGTACCGGCGGGAGTCATTCGCGCCCCGTACACGTCGTAGCCCTGACCGGTGAACTGGTTTCGCCAGACCATGAGATAGTTGGTGCCGTCGAACGCGACGTCCGGGTACCGCTGGTCGCCTTCACCCAGACTCACGATGATGCCGGCAGTGTCGAGCACCGTGCCGTCGGGCGACACCCGTGCAGCCCGCACATCCCACGCGTTGCTGACCCGACTGTCCTCCCAAACGACCAGGAAGTTGGCGCCGTCGAACTCCACTTCTGGTACCCACTGCGCGCCGTTGGCTCCGGTGACTTCGAATCCGCCCGGGTCCAGCACCTGCCCGGACTGGGACACGCGGGCAGCGAAGATGTCGGACCAGTATCTGCTGTTGCGTTCGTCCTCCCACGCCACCAGGAAGTTGGTGCCGTCAAACCCGATCGCAGGCTCCTGCTGGGTCCTCTGGATGCTGGTGATTTCAATCGGTGAACCGACCGTGCCGTCCGGGCTCACCATCACCCCGCGTATCTCGTACGAACGGTTGACACTCTGGGTCCACGCCACCAGGTAACTGCTGTCCCCGAATGCGACCACCGGCTGGTATTGACTGCTCGGGGACGACGATATCGCAAAACCCGCCGGGTCCCGCACTGTTCCGTCGGCCATGACGCGCGCACCGTGGATGTCGCCCGAGCCGCGGTTGTCCTCACGCCACACCACCAGGAACTCACTGCCGTCCGACGCTACCGACGGCCAGCTCTGGCTGTTGGCAGCGGCAGACGTCGGCTTGCCGCCCGGGTCCAGCACCTGGCCTGAAGTGGCCATCCTGGCGACGTAGACCTCCCGGTTTGACCCGTACGTGTCGTGCTGCCACGACACCAGGTACTGGCCCCCGCCGAACACCAGGGCCGGGTGCCACTGACCTTGTGATGCGCTGGTTATCACGAGCCCGGAAGGGTCGAGCACGTTGCCACCCGACGTCATCCTGGTTCCGTATACGTCGCTGTTGCCTCCGCGCTCGTCGTTCCAAAGAATCATGAAGTTCGTGCCGTCATACTCGACCGCTGGCCGCCACTGGTCACCCCCTGCGGTCGAGACCGGAATCCCCTGCGGGTCGAGCGCCTGGCCTCCAGTCGTTACCCGGGACGCATAGATGTCATAGCTCCCTGACCGCTCGTCATGCCAGGCCACCAGGTAGAACGTTCCGTCAAACGCCAGGTCCGGTGCAAAGCACTCCGAGGTATTGCACACCACGAACCCGTCCGGGTCCAGGACCGCGCCGTAGGTGTTCACCCGGGCAGCGTAGACGTCCCAGTAGGACGTGCGTTGGTCCTGCCACGCAACCATGAAACCCCAGCCCGGGTTCGGGGTCACCCTGGGGTGCCACTGGGGCAGGGGCGCCTCGCAAATCCTGATCTGCTCAGGGTCGAGTACGTAGCCTTCCGGTGTGATGCGTGCGCCGTAGATGTCAAAGGTGTCATACCTGACCTCTTCCATCCAGACCACCAGGTAGTTGGTCCCGTCGAACCCAATATCAGGACGCCACTGGCTTATCCCGGTGGTCGCCACCCCGAAACCGTTCGGGTCCAGGACCTCGCCGTCGGTCGTTACCCGCGAGCCCCGGATATCCCATGAGCTCGCGTTGCCGTCCTGCCACACCACCAGGTAGTTCTCCCCGTCGAAAGCGACCTCTGGGTACCACTGGCCTCGCGGCGAAGTGCAGATCGCGATGCCGGCCATGTCCAGCACAGTGCCGTCCGCAGACACGCGGGTGGCATAGATGTCGGGCTCGGCGGTGACGCTGCGCTCGTCGTTCCAGACCACCAGGTAGTTGGTCCCGTCATAAGCAACTGCCGGGTCGGCTTTGAGCGCCTCGGCCGGGACCAGGTACATGCTGGTGTCGATCAGGAACTCGCCGTAGTCCTCCCATCCCTGGGCCCCGTTCCGCACCCGCTGCACGCTTCGGACCACTTCCTTCGGGTCGAAACCCGGCTTGGGGCCAGAGCCCGGCTGTGGGCCCGCGAATGCCGCTGCTGCAAAAACAGCGAGCAGGGCTGACACTGAGAATGCTTTTCTCATCTGTTCCTCACGGTTAGAGCTGACTTCATCCTTCTGGCGCAGAGCGCCCCTCTATGGTACTATAGACTAGCACCACAACCGCCCCCTTGTCAACACCGGAATGCACACTCGCCCTTCGCAAAGAACTGCGCACGCGGACTCAGACAGGCCCTGGCGCCTGTCTCGCTAGCGCTGAACCACGACCTTGCGGATGTAGACCGCTGACCGCCCACCGTTTTCCGCTGTCCGCCAACTGCTACGAGTCGTCATTCTGAGTGGAGGACGCAGTCCGGAATCGAAGAATCTCTCCGGGTTCCCTCTCCCCTTGTGGGCTTGCCGAAGCCGGGCGGAACGCCCGAGGGTTGGGGTGAGGGGTCAGCGCTGAATGACCACCTTCCTCACACTCGGCCCCTCGGACCCTTGAATCCTCGGACCCTCTCCTATGAAATAGACCCCGGGCGCGAGATGCCGGATGTTGTTGGGTCCTGGCTGCAAGCCCATGACCTTGCGGCCGGTGATGTCGAGCAGTTCCGCATCGCGCTCCCCCGGCAGCGGCAGGTTGCCTCGCACTTGGGTTGGCACACGGGCCAGCTTGATGGTCAGAGGCCGTTCGGCTTCGGCAATGCCGCTGGGCCGGATACTGATAGGCCGGTCGCACTCGTCGTATTGCCACTTGCCCTTGTTGTACGCCATCGCGACGACCCAGCACGAGTCCAGGTCCAGCTCGGGCACGACCCAGACATAGGGCGTATCGGTCGGTGCGAGCCCCATCACGATGGTGTCGAGTAACCAGGTTGTATCCTGTCTCAGGAACAATCCAACCGAATCGCTCGGCGGGGGATCGAAGAGCTGCCAAGAGAGTCTGACAGTATCCCCCCCGTGCAGAACCTCGGCCTGGTTGAGAGACAACAGCTCTATGGCCTCCATCTCGTAGATGAGAGTACCGAACTCCGGATAGCCCGATGCGCCGCCGAAGACCCCGGACAGCACAATGTCGTTGTACCCGTTGCCGTTCAGGTCGAAGACATCCACAAGAGCCTCCGGAACTCCGCTCTGTGTGGGATTCAGCCAGTGCCAGACCAGGTCGAACTGGTTGTCGCCAGTAGGCTCGTAGATGCGGACGTCAGTACCTGTTGACCATATCACTTCGTCAGCCGAATCTCCATCCACGTCACCACACAGGCTCCGGTCACCCCAGCCCCACCCTACCTGCCGAGTGAACCGGTCCACAAGCGTTCGCTCATAGTTGTTGTTCGAGGAAGCTTCAAACATGAACAAGTGGAAGTCTGCGACGCCTCCACCGAAGTCCGCGTAGCGCATGAAGAACTCCGGCTTTCCATCGTGGTCAACGTCTTCGCCAGCGAATGCGTCGCCGCCGTTCGCGATTCGCATGGTGTCATCCCAGACCAGGGCAAAGCTGTCGTCACCCGCGTTCTCATAGACCCACAGCATGCCCAGGGATGAGATTCCCGCAGTCGCAAACTCCTGCAGGCCATCTTTGTCAAAGTCGCCGAAGGCGAAGCAGTAACCCGCGGAAAGGACTTTGCGGAACACGAGCCGGTTCTGGTTGTTGCCGATGTTTTCGAAGACGCAGACGTATCCCTGGTACACGTCGTGGCAGAAGACCTCCTGCTTCTGGTCGTCGTCGAGGTCACCGCAGTAGTAGCAGGGTGGATAGGTGGCAGTTGGTCCAGGATTGAGGCTATCCCACCACACCAGGGACTCGGGATGCGAGGCCGAGTCAGGGCTCTCCTGAATCCCGATGACATAGTGCCAGGTGCTTCCCTGCTCTACGTGATAGCCAAGCAGCTCTGACAGTCCGTCCTCGTCTATGTCCCCGATGTCCCGGGGCGTGAACTGCCCGGTCGAAATGCCAGGAGGATAGGGCCAAGTAGGCCCGGTATCGGCATAGACCTCTTCATACCGGTTCATCCGGCGGTGCTCGAGTATCTGCCACCGCTGCCGGTAGGGAGGGTCCGTGTATCTAGCCAAGACAATCTCGCCTGAGCCATCGTGGTCGGTGTCGCCGCAGATGACGCGCCCGTATTCTGCGCCGAACGGAAACTCGGCAACCACAGCCAGGCGCCACTGCTGACCGACACCCAGGGCGGATGCCAGAATCAGCAGTGCCAGCGCAGCCGCAGTGTGTTGTGCTAGAGCCCTCGGTCGACGAACCGGTCCGCCTCCTTTCCTTCGGCTACTTTGTCAACACCAGCTTCCTCACGGCGGTCTCATCCGCTGTCTCCAGACGCACCAGATAGACACCGGCCGCGAGCTTCCTTCGGTCATCTCCTGTTCCATCGAACGTCACACTGTGGACGCCTGCTGGATGCGGACCTGAGACCAAGGTTCTCACGACCCGACCCGATATGTCATAGACCTGGAGACTCACACTCTGCGCAAGCGGCAGCGCAAAGCTGATTGACGCCGCCCGCTGGAACGGGTTAGGGAAGACCTGACTGAACGCAGGCTTCTCTGCCAGGCTCTGAGACTGCTCTCCTCCTTTTCCCTGTTCTACGACTTCGAACTCGTAGAGCTTGACCGCCGCAAGCGCGACTCGCTGACCCTTGGTTCGGTCTGCCCTCAAAGTCATCGTGGTGCGCCGATACAGCTCCGGAGGAACTACAACTCGGAGCGTCTCTGGCCGGTCATACTCCAAGGTCATCTTCCAGTTCACACTGTCCGACAGCGATATTCGCTGTTCTGCGTCCTTGTCGGTGCGCTGGTAGCCCACTATCTCCAGCAGGTAGTGCATGCGCGGGTTCATGAACGGGATTCTGTAGACCAATGACGACGCTGCAAAGTCGACGTTCATCTTCCCACTCCGGTCGAATCCGCCGCGCTGCAGGCAGAGGTGCGATGGTACGCTGTCCCCAAGCCGGACAGACAACACCTGCCGGGCGGCACTGGTGTCCCCGAAGTCACCTCCGAAATAGTAGTCGTCGTGCACGACCTCGTACTGCGAACCTGGAGACTCCTGCTCCGTCCATATAGTGAAGAGCTGCCAGTCCTGCTGCATTCCCAGCGGCGCCGGAGACAACTCAGTATGCGGGAGGCGCGATACTCCTCCTGGGGTGTTGCTGAGAGTCACAGGGACCCCGTCCACAATACCCACGATCTCAGGAATGCCAGGACACAAGGGCGGGTCCTGTTCCCACACCAGGGCCATGCTCGTGGACATGACCGGGTTGTCGGATTCGTCTGCAGGGGTGTTGCTTTCGTTGACCGGATATAGGTACCAGTTCGGTCTCTGACCCGGTATGAACGTGCCTCTTCTTCGGTATATCTCGCCTACGTTCTGTCCTGCGGCATTCGGTCCTCTCCACACACCGAAGACCAGCTCACCATCTGCCTCGCAGAACGTGTGAGACCCGGGTTGGGTCGGTGCGTCGGAGATTGGCTCGGCTGGCAGCCACGTGGGAGAACCGTGGTAGCGGATGTAGTCAGGGTCCACAGGGAGTTGTGTGGTTCGGAAGTACACCACACCGCCCTTCTCCCAGGAGACCTGCAGGTAGTCCCCAGGGATAATGGAAAGAGACGGTGAGGAGAGTGAAACCGGGGGGTCGCCCAGAATCACGTAGTCCATGGCTTCAGTGTAGTATACCCCCATGGAATCGAACGCGCAGAAGTATATCGCCTCCGTGTTCGACAGGAGATGGAAGCCACTATACACCGCGTAGCCCATGTCCCCAAGGGCTCCTCCCAGTATCTTCGACAAGACCACGCCGGGGTTCTTGACAAAGTAGTGGGTGTTCAGGACGTCATTCCTCCAGGTGCCGTCCGCCCTAAAAATGGACAGACAGAGATCCGACCCGGTCGTGTACACCACCCATGGGCGGCCAGGGTCGTTCTTGGCGACGGCAGGCTCGTTTCCGACGGCAATCCTCGAGATCGGACCCCAGGTTATGTCGCACCTGTTACGGTAGAAGACCCGGTGGTTGCTCTGCCAGACCCAGTCAAGGTCATGTGTGTTCGGCGCGCGGGCGATGTGGCGGCTGCTTGTCGGGTATGTCATATCCGGCTGCGTTGACTTCGGCAGGTTGTCGGAGGTGTTCGGATGATACACGACGAAGTCTTCCCAGACCGGATTCGCTCCGGTGTGTACCTCGCCGTAGAGAACGTCCACGTCACCATCGTCATCGATGTCGGAGACAGCCAGCCCTAGCGGAGAATAGCGGTATCCGTAGCAGTAGTGCGGGACAGCGAAGGTGCCGGCACCGTTGTTGAGAAGAACAGCGCCGTTGTGTTCCTTGTGGTGAGCGGTCAGAATGTCGCTTCGGCCATCGCCGTTGACATCCGCAATCTCGCAGCTATATACAATCTGGCCTGTTCGGTAGTATGTCTGCAAGTTCGGTGGGAAACAACCCGATCCGTCGTTCAGGAGCACAGACACGCCAGACAGCAGACCTGAAACGTACTGGCTGAGGTCGCTAACCACAATATCGGGGTAGGGATCGCCATTCAGGTATCCCGCCGCGATGTCGCACCCGATGGCACCGGTGGCGTATGGCTGATCTGGGGTGAAGACCCCCTCACCGTTGTTCCTGAACACCGCCAAGTTGTAGCTCTCTCCGGCCACGCACACATCGATGTCACCATCATAGTCAACGTCGGCCGCAACGATGTGCATCGCGGCCAGACCTGCAAGCGGGTAGTATATGGGGTCCTCAAAATCCCGCCCGTCTATGCTCATCAGCACCGCGATGCCCGTCTCTAGAGGGTCGTCCTGATCATCGCGCAGGACGTAGAAGCTATCCACGACGATTGGCATCGAGTCGACGAAGACCACAACGGAGTCCTTGACCCACTCCGGTCCGGGACCTTCGACTATGCGGTATGAGACGGCTATGTCCGGGAAGCCGTCGTCGTCGAAGTGCCCAACGCAACAGCCGCGCGCGGCATGTTGGACAAATTCGCCCAGACGTTCGCCAAATGCGCCGTTTCCCAGGTTGTGTCGGTACTGCACAAACGGTCCTCCGAGCACGATGAGGTCAGGACCACGATCGTTGTCCAAGTCCGCCAACTGAACGTTGCGGGCTAGAGTCATTGTGTAGTAGTCTTCAGTCGGGAAACCGCCAAGCCCATCGTTGTGGAGGACAGTCGCGCCGATTCCGGCATTGAGGGCGCACACATCGGCCACCCGGTTCATATCAACGTCATCAGTGGCGAGGACATTCGGGTCCTCCTGCGTCACTGACGTGGCTTGACCGTACTGAAACGAGCCGTCACCAGAATTGAACGAGACAGAGAGCACATCAGAGGCCTGCAATACAAGATCGGGGCTTTCGTCCCCGTTGAGGTCGGAGAGGGCAATACCCCTCGGGTGGTCACAAACAAGCTGCTCCTCGACAGGAAGGAATGCCTTGTTGCCATTGTATCTCAGAATGCTCACGAGGTCGTTGGCCGGGCATGGCAGTACGATATCGTTGTCGGTATCGCCATCGATGTCGGCTATGCTCATCCTGATGTGCGGATTGCCACCCAGGGCGAGAACCACGGGATCCAAGAACCCTCCGTGCCCGTCATTGTAGAGGACGGCAACAGCTGCGGAGTTCCAACTGACCACCGCCAGGTCGGGCCGGTTGTCCTGGTCCGGGTTCAAGCTTCCGGCAATCACTTGGGCGGCGCCCGCCAGAGAGTTGTAGGGAGGTTCTTTGACAAAGTGCCGACCACCCTCGTTGCGAAGCAGCGTCACTGTGCCGGTTGGCTCCTCGCTGAATGTGCAGACGACGATATCAAGGTCACCATCCGGTTCCACGTCGACCACCACCAGATCTATAGGTGGCCCGTCGAGGCTGATCGGGTCGTCCGGCGTGAACCCTCCGGCACCGTCGTTGTAGAGGTTGACGACGTTGTTCGAGGAGTACACGGCAACAGCTATGTCTGGGCCATTCTCGTCGTCGAGGTCGCCGGTGTGCACGTCGCTCGGGTTGCCTTCGACGTCGATTGGCGTGCCGAAGTCGAAGGACCCACTGCCATCATTGAGCCCGATTGCCACGGTCCCTGCATCGAACAGCGGAACCACGACATCCATGTCAGAATCCGTATCCAAGTAGTCGCAGTGGAGCCCTCTCGGTACTGCGTCCCCCGGGAGCGTTTGGTCAAGGTACGGCATGAACGTGCTGTCCCCGACCCCTCTGTAGAGACGGAGCATCCCGACCAGCCGTTCGCCGTCCTGCATGTGGTCAGGGATGAGAACATCCGCTGAAGCCCCGGCGTTAAACCGCGCTACCCACGGGTCGTAACTCGGCACTTTGATGTAGATTACCGGGTCATGAGGCTTCCGGTAGTCGATGCGCGTATCGAACGTCGGCTTGAATGCCGCTGCTACCAGCGGCAAGAGCACAACCACAACTAGTGCCGGACGTGTTGTGTGGTGCATGAATCCCCCTGTTTCTTGGATGCTGCTTCCCTTCGACTGCAGACTGCATCCCTTGTCTGCGGTCGAGTCGCGCAGCCACATGCGTCCCTCGATTCTCGCACGCGGCCGCGCGGCGGACCCTGCCGACAGGAGCCGGTGAGAACAATGACGCTCGCATCTGCACGCCTCCGATTCTGGTGCAGGGTATCATCCTTCGCACAGAGTCCCTGACATCGACCAATGGACTGCCCGGACTGGTTGTGCCAGTGTGCTTCGGTCTTTGGGTTGTCGTGCGCCATTGGCGCCTCTCAGCTTTGTTGTTTCTTCCGACGGGCCATCCTGGCCCGGCCCTCACAGAGATGCAAGTTGCTCGCCCTGACACAGCGCGTCAGGGCTATCCCAGAAATCTCGTCCGACAGCAGTATACCCCACCCCTGTACCCGATGTCAATAGGGACTTCGCTGGTAATGCTGTCAAGGGGGCAAAGGAGGGGCACTTCCCGTATTCACACGTTTCTGATTCCGTTGAAGGGGCAGCTCGGTCCGTGGGTTTTCGCTCTGGGAGAGCTTCGAGCGTTCTCGGCACAGCCCCCTGGAGTCCATCGGTGACCACAGCCAGATAGCGTTCATATCGCTGTCCTTGTCGCCTTCAGTATGATGCCTCGGCTGACAGTTGTCAATGGGTATCTGGCCGGTAGGATGCGGTCGAGCATGCGACCGGCCAAGTGACCTGGGGAGCGTATCGGGAAGTGACTTGGAGAGCGGCGAGGGAAATGACGAGGAGAATGCCTTGGAGAGCGTCCTGGGAAGTATCTCGGGAAGTGCCTCTGGGAGCGTCTTGAAAAGTGTCCGGGACTGTGCCTCAGAAGGTGTATCGAGGAGTGCCTGGGCAGATGCCTGGCAGAGTGGATTGGGAAGTGACTGCAGGAGTAGCTCAGGTTGTGGCTTCGGAAGTGACTTCAGGAGTGGCTTGGACTGTGACTTCCAGAGTGACCTTGCTCATCACCCTGGAAACCACCCAGGAAGCGGGGGGTGAGAGTCGTTTCCAAACCCGTGATTCTGCTGCTAAATCACTAGTATTGCGTATATATAGGGTTATGAGAGGCTTCTGAGCGGCCG
>CP070680.1:1608796-1685571 GCA_020352555.1 Caldifarciminota bacterium
CTGCACAGTGCCTTTCAGATGTAACCCGGATACGCGGACGAACACCGACCAAAAGGAACACCTCGCCTGTCTTCATTTTGCCGTACGCAGGCCTTCTTGTCAAGGCACTTGACAGACTCTTCTGACGCGCGGTTCAGATCCAGCCCTGCCCAGGCCTGGGCCAGCACTTCTGTGCCCGGTCCTGCCGCAGCATTCGGCAGACTGATGCCCGGTCTTTTGGCCGCCGCTGCAAGTGTGGGTATTGCTGAGGTTTACGGCACCGAACCTTCGCCGATTGCTGTCCTGGTCCCCCTGCCCGGGGCATGCCCCCTAACTGTCCCCTGGTCTGCCCCAAGGCCTGCCCGTTTCCGTGCCCGGAATCCTGCTGTCTGACCTGGATATCCGGCACATGGGCAGGCATTCCCGAGCACTGAAGTCTGTCATTCGGCTTGGCCTGGCGCGAGTGCAGAACCGCAGGACTGATGCCCGTCAGCCCTCAGACAATCAGAACCCGCATCCTTTGCGCCAGGTCAGAACACAGACCATGGGCAAGAAGACCGCCGAGCAGACAGCACCGTGTCCGGTTCAGTTGCCTGACATGATGCTCAGGTGCCGAATCCTCTTTCAGGCCAAGCCTGACTCTGCTCCGGAATCACATCAGCATTGGCCCGGATTCTGGTGTGAAGCTTCAGGAGCCTGGGCCTTTCCCAGGCCCGGCCGGGCACCTCCTGGGCCGCGTCTGGACCCGCCTCGTCAGCAGCCTTTCCCAGACCGCCGGGTCTGCTAGAACTGGGCAGTGATACGGGAAGAAGCCTGGTGGGTCGGAGAGCCGCCGAGCAGGAATACGGATTCGAAATCCGCCTGCAGATACAGGAAACCTAACAGGTTCAGGTTAAAGCCTGCGCCAGGCACGACCTCGTACGACACGCCCTGTTCCCAGTCCTGCTTCCTGTTGCCGCCGGCATGGAAAGTGATGAAGGACTTTGACCCGAGCCTGAACAGCGCCTCGGCATTGGCTTTCACCTCCTGGTCCCTGGTCTGAGCCACGACATAGTCGTTGTCCTTCAGCCAGTAGCTGGTGGTCAGCTTGGTCCTGACCACATCGGTCCAGGGCATGGTCCATTCCAGAAACCAGTTCTGTGACGCCTCAGCCGGGTAGTTGTGGGTGTTCCTCATCTCCCAGATCCCGGCGAACCTGCCGGCCTGGCCAGGCTCGAATTCGACATTGACCTTGTCCTGCCTTGTCAGCCGCGGTTCAGGGATTCCGAACCGGCCGGTCCCTCCCCTTGTCTCAGAATGCCGGAACCAGACCAGGAGCTCGGTCAAAGGCAGGAGCTGCACCGTCCCGCTCCAGTTGTCGGACTTGGTGATGCTCGATATGTCGCCTGACCGCACCGGTTCGAAAACCAGTGCCGGTCTGCGGAACCCGACAGGCAGCCCGGTGCTGTACTGGCTGAAGCTGGACCCGAGTCCGAACGACAGGTTGATGACGCTGAAACTCGACCACCAGCGCCCGGGCGCAAAGTGCAGGTTGTTGTAGAAGTACTGGTCAAGGACAAGGTCCTTTGCCGGACCAAGGTCGTACTCCACCGCGTCCTGGTCATACGTGCCCGCGTAATAGACTCCTGGGACCACGTCGACGTTGAGCCGGGCCCTGGTTTCCTGCTCGCCTTTGGCAGCAGCGCCGTCAAGGCTGTTGCTGCGCACAAATACGTTGCCGTGCACAGCGAACGGCAGCCTGAAACCCAGGTCTGCAACGTACTCCAGCAGCCGCTCCTTGTCTTCCTGCTCCGGCCTCATCTCCTCTCCGAGCAACGACCCGTTGAGCTTGAACTTGGACTGCAGGGCATCGAATTCGTACCCTGCCCCTGCCTTGAGCCGTTGTTTGCCGAAGCCGGGCAGCCGGTCGTCGCCTGCGAGCACGTACACCTGAGGGAGAGAAGGGTTCAGGTAGCTGAGCTTTCCCCACGCATACTGGACAGTGAACTGCGTGTCCGCGCTGTCCTCCTGCCATTCTTTGCGGAACTGGCCGTCAACACGCACATGGGCCAGCGGCTCCAAAGCTCCTGACACCAGACCGCTGTGCCTCAGGTCTCCGTGCTTCCGTCCTGTTGCCCCGAACCCATTGAACTGTTCAGAATAGCCCTGGTAAACGGCACTGATGCCGGCAATCCCGTAGTTGCCGACCAGTTCGTGCTTCTGTGCCCAGCCGAGCTCGTGGTCGACCGCTGCCTGGGGCACCAACCTGATGCTGCGCTTCCCGCCCCATTCCTGCTCCACCCGGGCCGAGGCATGGAACACGTTCTCTTCATCCACCCTGCTGAACCCGGGCGCGAAGTTGAGCCCGTCTGCCACCCGGACATTGGACTGGGCCGAGACCATTACGGCCTCGCTCTCGCGCTCGACCGACGAGTAGTACACCTCGACCTCGCTGAAATCAGACACCAGGTCCTCTTCAAGGAAAAGCAGGTTGCCGGAAGTGTAGTCGATGACGTATTCCGAGCCCCTGGCTTTCGCTTCTCCGTCCACCAGCACCAGCTCGCTGGCCTTGAGTATCGGCACATGGGTCAGCCGGAAAAAGGTAGACCTGGTCCGATATCTGGTGTCCATGGTATAGACGTTGGTCCGGCTCTCGTACACCTGTTCCGGAAAAGGCCGTTCTTCGGCAAACCTCAGATACCCGAGGTCATGGTTCAGGAACTCGGGGTCAACCTTGCGGTCGCGGTCATCATCCAGCCCGAATTCGCTCAGGGCGTGCTCCTGGCCCAGGGTGTCGAAGATGGCGACTTCGAACGAACCCGGGATGATGCCTGGCCCGACCAGATAGACGTTTTCCAGGTCCTTGCCTGACACCGAGTCGGACTGGAGCACGACCTCATGGCTGTTGAGCTTCATCACCACGACGTCGGTGCTCTCCACCTTGACCAGGAACTGGACCAGCCCCTGGTCAAAGTCAGCCGCATAATCGATGCCGTGGATCAAAGGGTCAAAGTCACCCTTGATTCCGCCGACCAGATACCCGAGCCTGGTGTCCACGCTGTTTGTTGCCGGGTTGCCGTCGTCCACGAAAATCGTGTCAGCACCGCGCTCAACCGGCCTTGCCGGTGAGAAAACGTTGTAGAACACGTTCCTGGCATACCCGATGTCTTGAATCGAGCGCTCCTGCTCTGCGGTCCGGCCGAAGAAGAAACTACTCCTCGGCATCGACTGCAATCTTCCTCCTTGCAGGTCCAGGCCCACGGCTTCGTGTCTGAGCCTGGCATTGGCCCCAAGGGTGGAGAACCCGGGCAACAGGTCGAACTCGAAATACTCGGATTCGAGATATCCTCCGTTCGCCCGCTGCAACAGGTCCTGGTCCTTGCCCCGAAACCCTGCACCGTACAGCACCTGATCCTGGTCTGAATCGTCGTAAAAGGCTGAGAACGACCTGCCGCTCTCGTGCAGCGCGACCAGGTTCAGGTTGATGTTCTCAAAGTCGGTGAGCGTCATCGTGTCCTTGGTGAAGTTGCGGGTTTCCGAATAGTAGGCCCTGCCCGAAAGCCTGACATCGGTCTCAGGCACGAGCCGCAGATGCGCCCCGGCTTCATCGAGATAGACCAGTTGCTCTCTCTTCTCCCCTGGCTCGACCAAAGGCTCGGACTGCCATATCTCTGTTCCCTTGTCCAGGAACTGGATCGAGCCTGCTCCGACCGCGTACACAAAACCCTTGTCCTGGAACGCGTCGACCAAGGAATCCGGGTCAAGACCCCTGGCCTCGGTATACCAGGTCTGCGTTCCTTCGTTCAGGTCGTACGACAGAACGCGGTCTTCCAGCACCGCCAGCAGGCTGCCGCTTCCGACCCCGACCCCGCGCACGCCCTCGACCAGCTCGACATCGCGGAACTGGAGCCACTTGTCGCTCTTCGGGTCATAGAGCTTGACCTTGTTGTCAGAAGCCAGGAACACCGAGTCTCCGAACACAGCGTAGTCATCGAAACCGATACCCGGATACTCGGACCAGGTCTCGTTGTCCTGGTCATACCCGACCACTCTTCCCGGCCCTGCGAACCAGATCCTGCCTGGTGTCTCGATGATCCGCTCGTACTTGCCGGCCGGTGCCGCGACCTCCTCGACACGCTCGAGCCCGATGTTGTACCGCCTGACTCCAGAACCGGCTGCCAGCCAGAGGTGTTCCTGGTCCAGAAGCATGTCGAGCACCGCTGCGTCGGCCACCCGTTGCCATTCCTCGGTGTACTTGTCGAACCTCAGAATGCCCGAGTCTCCGGCTACCCAGGCATGGTCAGGGTCGAACGCCAAGGCCTCAACCGTACCCGCAATGTCGTATGTCTGCCAGTCGTTGATCCGCACGTCAGCCGAAGCCAGCCCATTGTCGGTCCCGACCCAGAGGATTCCTTCGTCAAGACCCAGGACCCGGACCTGGTTGCCGGGCAGCCCGTTGGCAGTGGTTATCCTGCCCCAGGTCTCGGTATTGCGGTTGAAGGAGTAGACCCCGACATCGGTGCCGATGAACAGGAACTCCGAGGCATAGGGGTCGCTCACCCCGTCCAGGATCACCGGCCGGTCAGCGAGCTGCTTCTGGCTGATGCTGGCTAGGAGTAGGAGGAGGACTGTCAGTTGTCGTCCAGGATGAACCCAGAGGGCAGTTCCTCAGTCTTCTGGCTGCCGCACTCGCGCCGGCTTCGCTTCTGGGCCGTGATGTACGACCCGGTCCGCTTGCGCTCCTCGCCGATCGACCAGACCTGGATTGCTGACGGACCTTCGATCGGACACCTGGCCTCGCAAAGCCCGCACCCGACGCAGATCTCCTCGTCGACAACCGGTCCGTTGACCTGCTCGCCCGGCACGCCCGCTATCGTGATGGCGTCGAACGGGCAGGCCTCGTCGCATATCAGGCAGCTCTTGTCCTGCTCCCAGGCGATGCACCTTCTCCTGTCCACGACCGCGGTCCCCATCCGGGCAAAGGTCTTCTCCTCCAGGCCCAGCCGCCTGATGGCCGATGTCGGGCATACCTGCCCGCACATGTTGCAGTTCTTCTCGCACCCGCCGATCCTGGGCACCAGCTTCGGTGTCCAGAGCCCGTTCAGCCCAGCCTCGAACAAGCAGGGCTGGAGCCCGTTGGTCGGGCACACCTTCATGCACATCCCGCAGTGCAGGCACCGGTTCAGGAACTCGGGCTCAGGAATCGAGCCAGGCGGGCGTATCAGCCTGCCTGAGAGCTTCGGGTGCACGAACGCCCGTGCCAGCGGCGCGGCAACCAGCGCTGACCCGATTGCTGCCAAGGCCTGCCTGCGCCCGATGTCGATCGGAGCAGGCTTCGGGTCGCGGCCGTACCTGATTCCGGCATCCGGGCATTCGTACCGGCACGCGAAACACGCGATGCACTCGCCCGGGTCCAGCTTTGACTGACTGGAATCGATCGCACCGGTCGGGCACGCCTTGTCGCACAAGCCGCAGTCCCGGCATTCGGCTTCGGTGAACCGGAACCTGAAAGGCGCAAGCTTGGAGAAAAGCGCCAGCAGCCCGGCCAAAGGGCACAGGTTTCTGCACCAGAACCTCGTGCCGAAATACCCGAGACCGAGGATGAGGACGAACGTTCCGGCAGCGATGACCGTTTCCGTGAAAGCCGCGGGCCGAATACTGCCCAGCCAGCCCCCAAGGTATCCGACTGACGGGTACGCGACCAGTGCCAGAGTCCGCTCCATGATGACCAGCGGGTCGAAGAAATGCAGGAAAGACGCCCGCAGGATCGCTGAGCTGACCAGGAACAGCAGCACCACGTACTTGCCGTTCGGAATCGATATCGCCTGCCTGCGGTGCGGAATGACGCTGTCCGCGACATCGACCATGGTCCCGAGCGGACATACCCAGCCGCAGAAATACCGGCCGAACACCAGGGTGCCGACCACGACCGCCAGACCCGGGAGCAGTCCGACCAGCAGGACCCGCTGCGCGATGCCGGTCACCAGCAGAATCAGCGGGTCGATGCGGAAGAACAGACCGGCCAGCCAGCCCGGGCTTGAGTACCTGGTCAAAAGGAACAGCACCACCAACAACGCCAGGAACAGCGCCTGCACTGCCCATCTTGTTACCCGGTATTTTGAGGAAAGGGACGGAGTATGAATCGGCAATGGCGAAACCCGGTACTCAGTACTTTCTCCTTGGCCCTTTCTCCTTTCCTTTCACTGTCGCTAGACCTTGACTTCCTGCACCGCCATTTTGGCGGTGTCGATCTCGCCCAGCCCCAAGTCCGCGGCTGCGGCTATATGCTTCACGCTCCTGCCGGTGAAAGACCTGTTGTACCACGGCGTCAGCCCGACCGCATAGGAATCGACGGCTATCATGTCAATACCCGCGACCACGGTGTTCAGCTCTACGGTCTTGCCCGGTCCGCCCGGCCCGCCGCTGGTCAGAGCCCGGGTCGCGTCAACGACGGTCAGAACCGGTTTGATGACCAGAGGCAGCTCGGCGATCGCCTTGTGCAGGTCCTTGCGGTGCAGGAAGCCCCGGTCCCAGACCAGGCCCATCAGGCCCTTGATGCCGAGGCTGACCCCGGTTGCTGAATGGGACTTCGCGGTCGGCAGGTTGATGAGCTTGTCGGCAGAAAGCACCGCCTTGGCGACCTTGACCGAACTCAGTTCGGTCCCGTTGGGTACCTCCACCTCGGCAAAAAGCCGCTCCTGGTCAGGTGTAAGCAGGCTCACCCTCTTCGGGTCCGCGACCGCATCCCTGATCCCGCTCTTCTCGACGCAGAGCCCGGCATCGGCGATCGTGTGGTCGAGGATGATGACCTTGGCCGCGCCCGCTTCCAGGCACAGCTCGACCAGCTGTCTGGTGATGCCGACGCTGGTAGTCGCTCCGCACTCGACATTGGCGGCAAACGAGATGTTGGGCTTGATGCACACCCTGTCTCCCTGGCTGACGAATTTGCCGATGCCGCCGACCAGGTCGACCGCTGCCTTGACCAGCTCGGTCTTGTTCCCGCGGGCGACCCCGATTGCAGGTCCGGCCGCTGCCCCGGCTTCCTGGCCCAGAAGCCTCTTGGGCAGGACCGCGGCAGCCGCGAACCCGAGTCCGGCCTTGATGAAGTCCCGTCTGCTGATGTCTGACAAGGCCCTAGTTGTGGATTGCTGCGGAGACGTTGTGCGCGAACATCTTGGCGATGTTGAGCGCCGGCTCGGTGGGGTCGCTGATCGTCACCCAGACGTAGAACTTGTCGTCCCAGAAGTCGACCTCGTAGGCGAACAGCGACTGTTCGATCCTGGCTTCGACCCCGGCGTGGTCCTGGGTCCAGGGCGTCTCGTTGCCTGTCGCCACCGCGTCATAGACGGCATCGGCATTGCCCGAATCCGCCATGTCCACGACCCGCAGCTCCATGTCCACGTCGCGGCCTTCGACCTGGCCGCTGAAATACTGGCGCACGAACTTCACGAAGCCGTTCTCGATGAACGGTGTGCCTTCGCCGTCTATCAGCTCGTAGAGCTTGGTTTCGTTCTCGGCGATGTCCATTGCTCCGTTGCGGCTCCATCCGCCTATCTCGTTGTCCAAGGGAATGAGCTCCACCGCGTCCTTGGGTGCCCCGACCTCGAACTCCCTGCTCAGCACATTGTTGGCCGAGTCCTGGTCTGCCTCAGACCACAGGCTGCAGCGTGCGGTCCACTTGCCCGCCGCTTCCAGCGGGTCGCTGGTACCGAAGGTGAGCTGCCGCAGAGCCCCTGCGTCAAGCGTCTCGCCCATCACCGAATCGGTGTACACGACCGCATCGGTCGGGCCGGCAAGTGACATCCAGGCATCGAGTGATGCGGCCGACTCTCCTTTGTTCTCGACCGTGGCCGCAGGAGTTACGACCGCACCGTGCGACAGGTCGCCGCCTGGTGCGTCGATGGACTTGACCGCCACGTCGCGGTCGGCGGTGACCGCGTCCTCGTCGCACCCGGTCCCGAGCAAAGCCGCAGCCACCAGCACGACACACAGCGCTCTCATGCCGGTGCTCCCTACTTCAGGACGGTGATGCTGCGCGACCGGCTGGACCCGCCGGCCTTGAGCCTGAGGACATAGGTCCCTGCCGCGACTCTGCCGTTCAGACGCATTGGTACCCGGTGCTCTCCTGCGGTCAGGCTGCCGCCGAATATTCTGGCAACGGTCTGACCGCTGCTGCCGACCAGGTCCAGGCTGACCGTCGCGGCAAACGGCAGCGAGAATGCGACGTTCGCGCTGCGCCTGACCGGGTGGGGCGAAACCCTGATCCCGGCATCGGCTGCTACCCGTTTGTGTCCTGTTCTGATCCCGGTCGGGTTGTTGATTTCGATGAGGCTGATTTCGGTCGTACCCAATTCATAGGGCGGCTGGGACGCCATCGTGATGTGGCGGCAGTTGACCGGCTGCAGACCCCGGTTCTGGCGCTCGGCGTTGATGACGTTCTGGCCCTGGGCGTCGCACGCGACGATGTCCTTGCTCATCACCAGCAGCTTGGGATTGAAGTTGGGTTGTCCTCCCGGCCCACCCGAATACATTCCGAACATGCCGTCGACCACGAACAGCTTCTGCTTGTCCGTGGGGCTCAGCACATCGCGGATCTGGGCGTTGAGCGCCGGCACCGACGGCGTGCAGTGCGAGATGTGCGAAAGGCTGCCGGGGTTGTGAACCGATCCGTAGTTGTTCTTGAGGCAGAGCGTCACCCCGCCCTGGACGTGGGTCCTGAGTACGCCGGCGTCGATGATGAACTCGCAGATCTGCGAGATGATCTTGCTCGGGTTGCTGGTCACACCTGCCACGTTCAGCGGGTTGGACGAGTCGTAGCCGATACCCGAATGGTTGGTCCCGAAGCAGCGTTCCGTGTCCGGGTCGTTGCCGTCGTAGATCGTGTACCCGGAACTTGTCAGTTCGTAGTCGGTGCGGTCCCAGACGATGATGTTGTTCTTCGGAAAGTCCGAGCCGCTGATGTTCATCTGGGCGAGCCCGCTGACGATCGTGTTCACGAACTTCGGATGAGTCGCCAGGTAGCGGTTGATGCAGTTGACCTTGATGCCGATGACGCTGTCGGTCGTGATGCCAGGGAACACCGATTTCCAGGCTGCGCCGACGCTGTTCTCGCCGGTCAGCGCCTTGATCGACTCATCCATCATCACCTGCACGACCGGTTCGTTGATGTCAGGCCCGGTTGTCGCGCCCGCGTCGTGGCACTGGACGACCGTGCTGGGGTCGAGGCGGTCGCCGCCCAGCAGCGGCAGCCCGGGCCTGGCCATCAGCCCGACCGCGCCGGCCCCGACGTACTTCAGGAAATCACGACGTGAAATGTCTTTCACAAGTCCTCCGACCGAAATTCAGTGTCTGTTGCCCCTGGGGCGATGGGTGGCTGCAGTTGGGCTCGAAACGGTCAGCAGCCGGACCTCAGCCACCCTTTATTATGCCCCAATGCCCGCCCAGGTGTCAAGCTCACGAGGGCCGGCTGTTGACCTGCCTGCCCGGCGTCCTATATTTGACTGTGAGCAAACACCCGGCGGCATGCGTCCGCAAGGCCTCATCGCCGCCAGGAGGAGGTAGCTGACATGTTCGGAATCGGCTGGCAGGAAATACTCCTCATCGCCCTCATCGTCCTGCTGCTGTTCGGTGCCAAGAAGATCCCCGAAGTCATGCGGTCGGTCGGCAAAGGCATCCGGGAGCTGAAAAAGGGCATGAAGGAGATCGAGTCCGAAGCGAAGGACGAAGGCAAGAAGGACGAGAACGCACAGTAGCCCTCCGGCTGCCGCGACAATCCCCGCCGCATGAAAGACCCGGAGACTGGACCGATGCCCCTGCTCGGCCATCTCGAAGAACTGCGCAAGCGGATTCTCCTGTCGCTGGTCGCGGTCGCGGTCGCGGCGGTTGCGGCCTACTTCTTTTCGCGCTACCTGCAGGACTTCCTCACCTGGCCGGTAGGCAAGCTCGTCTTCCTTGCCCCGACCGAAGCGTTCTTCACCCGGCTCAAGATCGCGGTCTTCGCCGGCCTGGCCGTGGCCTCGCCCTTCGTGTTCTATCAGTTCTGGCGCTTCGTCCGGCCCGCCCTTATGGAGAACGAAGCCAGGCACATGTCCCTGGCCGTCTTGTCTTCAACCGTCTTCTTCGCGGCCGGGCTTGGCTTCGCCCTGTTCGTCGTGCTGCCCATCGGCATCAGCTTCCTGCTCAGCTTTGAGACACCCGAACTCGCCGCCATGATCTCGGTCAGCCGGTACGTCGACTTCGCCGGCCTGATGCTCCTGGCCTTCGGGCTGATGTTCCAGCTTCCGGTGGTGGTCTTCTTCCTGACCAGGCTCGGGATCGTCGAGCCCTCCTTTCTCGGCAAGCACCGCAAGCTCGCCGTCATGGTGCTGCTGGTTGCCGCCGCGGTACTGACACCGCCCGACGTCTTCACCCAGCTGCTGATGGCCGTCCCGCTGCTTGCGCTGTACGAATTCAGCCTGCTCGTCTCGCGTCTGGCCGCCCGGCAGCGACGCCGGAGCATCGAGCGGCGCGAACCGGGCTAGTCCGGCAATACCGCCGGCAGCTCCGCCGGTCTTCCGTTCTCCCTCACCCCCTCGCGGTCCTCGGCCGGACGGCATCGGGCCGGCGCCGTAAACGACTGCCGGCCGGCGACTTGCGAAAGGCGCCCACCGGTCGATTCGGGCTTGACTCCCGGCACGATATTGTTAGCATTTAGCTACTAAGAGTTGCATTGAGCTAATAACAGCATGAAGGCCAGAATCCGCGGGCTGCTCTCCGAGGTCGGCTTCTCCGGGCTCGAAGCCGATGTCTACGTCGCCCTGCTCCAGGAGCCGGGCGTAACCGGCTACCGAGTATCCCGCCTTATCGGCAAGCCGGCGCCCAATACTTACAAAGCGCTCGACTCTTTGCGGGTCAAGGGAGCTGCGGTGCTGGACGAATCTTCCGGCTCGCGAACCTACTCGGCGCTGCCGATCGGCGACTACCTGAACGGCCTCAAGCGCAGCCTGGAATCCAGACACGAGGCGATCGAGAAGGAACTCCAGGGAACGGCGGTCTCGCTGGTCGAAGGCGGCATCTACAAGCTCACCACCGTCGACCAGGTGTACGCCAGGGCCCGGGCAATGATCGAGAGCGCCAGGAGCGTCATCCTGCTCGACGTATTCCCCCCTCCCCTGGCCGAGCTCGAACCCGACATCAGGCGGGCCGCAAGGCGCGGCGTCAGCGTGTTCATCAAGGCCTACGCCGCCGTCGAGTGCCGGGGCTGCGACGTGATAGCGCCCGAGGCCGGGGAAACAGCTGACCTGCGGTACTGGAACGGCGACTGGCTCAACATCGTCATCGACTGCCGCGAGTACCTGCTGTCGTTCCTCAAGCCCGGCGGCGCCGGTGTCCATGAAGCGGTCTGGAGCCGCAACGCCTACATGGCGGTCCTGACCTACAACGGCATCCTGCACGAGCTGCTGCTGACCCGGGTCGGTCACATGATGCGTGCCGACAGGACCCGTGACGAGATTCGCAGGCATGTCCGGGAGTTGGGCAGGAAGTACTTCGGCGACTCGCCCTGGCGCGAGGTCCTGCCCGAATCCTGGACCCGCCAATGGAAAGAACACCGGCGCAGGCCGGCCCCAAGCGGCAAGGCCCGGTCAGCCGGGCCTCGCCGCGGCCGGAAGCGCCGAAAGAGATTGGTGAAGGAGGAGTAATGAAGCGAAGCGCTCTCGACATCGTCGTGACCGTCATTGCGGCTGCGACGCTCACCTGGTTCTTCGCCTGTGCCGGCACCGCCGGAACCGGCTGGAACCTGCACCGAGAAGACGTTGCCTCAACAGCGTCAGTCGGGACGGTTGTGGAGGAAGTAGTTGCGACCGCGGAAGCGCCGGACCCGGTGGTTCCCGAGGTCGTCGCGAAGGCGGAAGCCCTGCCCGGCCTCATCGAAGAAGTCGTGGTTGTGGCCAAGCGGCCGGCAATCGCCGGACTGCCCGTAGTCGATGCCGGAAACCCGTCGGCCCGAGGCGGCTCGCGCGAGCGCAACAGAGCCTTCCGCAACTAGCCTCTTTGGTTGCACCGGAGCGGGCGTGGAATCGCAAGGCATCGATCAGCGGGATAGGACAGGGGAAAAGCACGATTGTCAGGACGACTTGCATTGTCCCGCCCGATGGCGATTTCCCGCCCGCGCTCCGGTCTCAAGACCGTAGCACTGAATCCTCTCCGGCTCCTGCGACGTCAGGCAGCGCAGCCGCTCGCCCGGCTGTCAGTCAACCGTCAACCCTTTGCTGCGACCCGGCCCGTGCCCGCAATCCGACGACCCGGCCGGCGCCTTCCTCACGACCTCTCGGCTATCGAGTGGAGTCGCGGCCGAGCACTTCCAGTGCCTCGCCCGCAAGGTAGAACGACCCGGCAACGACCACCGGGTGAAGTCCTGCCGAGATCGCAAAGGCCTCTTGCAGGCCCTCTCGGACAGATTCGGCCTGGACATAAGGAATGTGAAGCCGCCCGAAAACCAGCTTCAGCTGGCCGTGGTCAGCAGCCCGGGGCGAGTCCGGCTTCACCAGGACCGCGGTCTTCGTCCATCTGGCGAGCGGCCGAACGGTCTGTGCGATCAGCTTGCCCTTGAGCGACCCGTAGACCAGGACCGCCTTGCGCCGGCGGCCAGTGCCGCCCAGGTGGTCGGCAATTGCCCGGGCCAGGGCGGCGCCGGACTCAGGGTTGTGGCACGAATCAACGACAACCGGCGGGCGGACACTGACGAGCTCGCACCGGGCCGGAATCGACACTGACCCGAGCCCGCGCAGCACGCCCTCCATCGAGACGTCATCATCGTGGCGCGCGAGCAGGCCCAGAACGGCGAGCGCGGTCTGCGCGTTCTCAACCTGGTGACCGCCGAGCAGGGCAAGCTGCAACCTGCCTGCTCCCAGTTCGCCGAGAACCGAACAGCTGGTCCCGCCTTCCACTGCCCTCACGTCCCAGACCCTCACCTGAGTCCAAGCCGGCACGAACTCGGCTCCGGTCGCAGCTGCCCGCTTCCTCAACTCCTGCTCGGCCTCGGGCGGCTGCCGGCCTACTACAACCGGCCGGCCCCTTCGAAATATTCCGGACTTCTCTCGCGCGATCTTGGGCAGCGTACGGCCGAGCACACGGGTGTGGTCGAACCCGATCCTCGTTATCACCGACACCGCAGGCTCGAGCAGGTTGGTGGCGTCGAGCCTGCCTCCGAGCCCGACCTCGACCAGCGCATAGTCTACCGACTCGCGCTCGAACAGGGCGAATGCCAGAGCCGCGGTGAGTTCGAAGTAGCTCACCGGCTGTCGTCGGACCAGCGGCCATATTCTTTCGACCAGCCGCGAGAACGTCCTCCTCGAAACCGGGGCGCCGCCGACCTGGATCCGTTCCCGGACCGTGCTGACATGAGGAGATACGAACATCCCGGTCTTCCTGCCGCACGCGCGCAGCGCCGCCTCAAGCATGTGGCACACCGAGCCCTTGCCCTTGGTGCCGGCGACCAGTACCACGCGCTTGAGCTTCCCATCCGGGTTGCCGGCAAGCCGGAGCAGTTCGCGGATGTCGTCGAGCTTGAACTCGTTTCTGGGCTTGGCCAGCTTCTCGTAGTTGACCAGGCTGTCGAGCCTGGACAGCGCTTCGCTGTACTTCAAGCGCCTTCTTGGCTAGTGCAGAACGATCCTCGCCCGTGACGTGCCCGCAGATGTCACCAGCTCCAGCAGATACACACCTGAGGGCAGTCCGGCCAGATCCACCGCGTTCCCTGACCTGCCGAAGTCAACCGCTGCTCCCAGCGAGTTGTAGACGAAGACCCTCTCGGCCGTTCGGCCGCTCAGGCCGAGATGCACCAGACCGGTGGTGGGGTTGGGGCCGGTGGCCAATCCGGGTTGGCGGAGCGGTGACCCGGCCCGAACACCCACCCCGGGTCCCTGAAACGCGTGGAACGTGCCGTCCATGCACCCGAAGAACACCCTGCCGTCGGCTCCGATCGCGGGCGAACTCCAGACATTGTCCGGCATCGTCCGGCTCCACAAAACGGTCGAGTCCGACGCCAGTACGTAGAAGTAGCCGAGTGCCGACCCGACGTATACGATGCCGTTCGCATCGATTGCCGGTGAGGAGTAGTTCGAGCCGCCCAGATACTTGCGCCAGCGCGTACCCGAGTCGGCCGATACGTTGTAGACATAGGAACCCGCGCTGACGTACAGCGTCGAGTCATCGGCTATCGCCGGGCAGGAGCGGATTGAGGCCGGCAGCGAGTCACGCCACTTGAGCCGTCCGCCGGCCGATACCGCGTACAGATACCGGTCCGCGCCGACGTAGACCGTCGAATCCGGTCCCACTGCCGGAGAAGCGAAATCTGCTTCCCCTGCCAGCGGGAAGGTCCAGGCAATATCGCCGTTCGGGGCGAATGCCCAGAGCCTCCAGCCACCGCTGCCCCGGGTCGTTGCCACATAGATGTTGCCGTCAAGGCCGACCGCTGGCGCCGAGTTCACGTCGAGCCCAAGGTCGGACGCCCACTCGAGCCTGCCGTCCTGAGTCAATGCGTACAGCGAATCCGAATAGCACGCGAAGTATATCTTCCCGTCATCCCCGATGACGGGCGAATGGCTGATCGACAGGGCGTTGTGGTCAGGGTAGCGCCAGACCACCGTCCCGGTGGAGTCCACTTTCACCAGCTTGCGGTTTGTGGTGACGTAGACATTGCCCTCGTCGTCCAGAGCCGGCGCTGTGAAGTAGATGCTTGTCCCCAGGCTGTCGAGGTCGGCGACCCACGCCTCGGTCCCGCTGCCGCGGATGCAGTACAGCTTCACGTCGCGGGCCCCGAACAACACCTGTCCGGCGTCGTTCACCACCGCCGAGCCGGAGATGTCGCCACCGGCGGGGTAGGTCCACGCCACCGACAGGCTCTCTCCGACCGAATGCATCGACAATCCGCTGTGCTGGGGATCGCCGTGGAAGCAGGTCCAGGGATGTGCCGACAAGGTCGCAGCCGATGCAAGTGCGACAACAAGGACCGCGTTCTTCATCCTTCCTCCTGTTCTTGGTCTTCAACAACCGAATGGCGGAGCTCGATGCCCCGTTTGCTGGCGCCGATGAAACTCAGCAGGGTCTCGAGCTGTTCCTGCCCGGCCCCGGGCTCGATGCCGGACACCAACTCCTGTTCAATCCTGTCCAGCGCCTGCGTCAGGTTCAGACCGGCCCGGTAGATCATCCTGAAGGCCCTCCTGAGCTCTGCGATTGCCCTGGCCGGCAAGCCCGCCCTGCGCAGGCCGGTCTCGTTCAATCCCCGCACCCGGCACGGGAAACCCTGCGCCAGGACAAACGGCGGGATGTCGCGGTTCACGTAGGAGTGCGCGCCGACCATTGCCAATCCGCCGACTCGGCAGTGCTGGTGGATGCCGACCAGGCCGCCGATGTTTGCCCGGTCACCGATTTCGACGTGTCCCGCAAGCTGGGCGCCATTGGTGATCGTACAGCCGTCCCCGACCCGGCAGTTGTGGGCGATGTGGACATAGGCCATGATGTAGTTGTCGTCGCCGATCACCGTCGCTGTCCCTTTGCCGGTCGACCGATGGACCGTCGTGTATTCGTGGAACACGTTTCGGCGGCCGATGACGACCCCGGTCTCCTCTCCTGCGTAGTCACGGTCCATCGGTGCAGAGCCGACAACCACCCCGGTTGCGAACCGGCACCCATCACCCACCTTCACGTCGCCCTCGAACCGGCAGAACGGGCCTATTTCGACGTCCCTGCCGAGTCCGACCCTGGGCCCGACCAGGGCTGTCTCGTGGACGCAGGCGGGCAATGCTAGTCCCGGAGTGCGCCGACCACAGTCGCTTCGCAGGCAAGTTCTTCCCCGACTCGCGCCGTGCCGCGGATCTTGTAGACGCCGGCTTTGCTGCCGACGACCTCGGCTCTCAGCAACAGCCGGTCGCCCGGGTTCACCTGGCGCTTGAATCTCGCCTGGTCAATCCGGGCGAACAGCGTCTTCTTGCTACCGCGTCCGCCGAGCCGGTTCAGCACTATCAGTATCCCGACCTGGGCGATCGCCTCGACCATCAGCACGCCGGGCAACACCGGGAAGCCTGGAAAGTGACCGGCAAAGAAGTACTCGTCCGGTTGGATATCGCGGAATGCCTCGACCGTGTTCTTGTCGATCTTCGTTACCTGGTCGACGAACAGGAACGGCTCTCGGTGTGGGAGTAGCTCCTTGATCTGCTCCAACGTCATCTGGCCTCCATTTCTCGCTTCAACTGCTCCACGAACCGGTGGTTCAACCGGTGCCCGGGCTGGAATGCGAACAACTCTGCCCGGAGCGGGCGACCCAGCAGCGCCAGGTCCCCGAGCAAATCAACGACCTTGTGCCGGCACGGTTCGTCCGGGTAGCGCAGCCGCGCGGGCAGAAGCCACCCAGACTCCGACCTCAGCCTGAACCCGAGCCCGAGCTTCCGAACGACGCTCCGCGCAGATTCACCATCCGGACAGGTACCGAACGTCCGCGCCCGGGCCAGTTCGTTCAGGAACACAGTGCGGGTCACCGATGCCGCGAACAGACTCGCCCCTCGGCCCGGAAACCGCGCCAGGCACTTGACCCGGAAACGCCCTGAGGGAACCGCAGCGATGAAGCTGCCGTCGCTCTCGACAATCACCGGACCGGCCAGGGCAAGCGGTTCGACGCTCCCTGGCAGCTCCCTCGCGCCGGCCTTGAGCATCTCCCTGACGAAATGCCGGCAGCTTCCGTCTCCGAACGGCAGCGCGTCGCCGTCGACCCCGACATCAAGGTCGGTGATCCCGAGGCCGGCACAGGCCGCCATCAGATGCTCGACCATCTGTACTGCGCCCGGGCCGCGACCGACTCTGGTCGCGTGGCCCGTGACGCCGGCGTGGCGAGTCGTCGCGGTCCACCGGTCGTTGAACACGATCCCGCTGCCCGCCTCGGCCGGCGACAAGGTTGCCGACACCGGGCCGAAGCTGCGCAGACTCACGCCGCAAAGCCTGGCCGGTCTCCTCAAAGTCCTGCGCTTCACTGTCAGCGCCCGAATCTCCTCCACGCTCTTGCCCAGAACCGCTTCATCTGCGCGTGCGGACGGGCCGGCACCCCGGAGTAGCTGGCACCGGCCGGTACCGACCTGAACACCGCGGCCCGGGCGTGAATGACCGCACCGTCGCCGATCGTCACGTGGTCCTTGATACCTGCCTGCCCGCCGATCATGACATCGTCGCCGATAACGGCGCTGCCCGCGATCCCGGTCTGCGCGGCAATGGCGCAGTTGCGTCCGACCTTGACGTTGTGGGCAATGTGCACATGGCAGTCGATTTTGGTGCCGCGCCCGATCCTGGTTTCGCGGCCGGCCTTGGCGTGGGCAACGGTCGAATTGGCGCCGATGTCGACCCCGTCTTCAATCACGATGGTCCCGCCGTGGTCCAGCTTGGCGTATTCGCCGTCAAGCTTCTCGTAGCCGAAGCCCTCGCATCCGATGACCGCCCCGGCACCGATGCTGACCCGGGCGCCGACGACGACCCTGCCCTTGATCACCGCGTTTGGCCCGACCACCGAGTCCGGTCCGATTTCCACCTCGTCGCCCACAACCGCGGATGCCGCGATTCGTGCGGTCGGCGACACCCGCGAGGCGCCGGAATCAGGGTTGTTCAATGCTGCTCGACAGGGCCTGGTAGACCTGGTCAACGCCGTCGTTGAGTTCCTCGACCCGACCGGACTCGCCGGATTCGGTCCTCTTTTCGGTGTTGAGTTGGACGTCCGCGATGGTGAGTGTGAAACTGACCCGCCGACCGTCGTACGAACACTTGCCGTAGACCACGTAGTCCGCCTCAAGCACCCTGGCCACGTCCACGGCCTCCTCGATGGTGAACTCGCGGTCCACGTACCCGCGCGATTCCGCGGTCTCGTCGAACTGACGGTTCGCGACCATCTCGGCGCTGGTCGGCGCGCTGAAGCGGTCATAGAGCCTCTGCCTGATCCTGCCGCCGATGTTCTCCTGCCTGGCCTCTTCGGTCTCCTCGTATATCGGAGCTACCGCGTAGACCAGCCTGGTGGTCGTGGTCGGTCCGACCGGGACGAACTCGCGGTTCAACTCCTCGACCACCAGTTCGGTGATGTCGAGCCCCTGCTCAGCGAACACCACCTCGGACCTCGAGGCGTCCAGCACCAGCGCAAAGCCTTCTTCCTCTGCCAGCCGGCTGACCGCCTCGCTGATCTTCTCGACTATCGGCGCGATCAGCTCGCTGTTCTTCTGGTCGATCCTGCCGCCGGCCCGGTATACCTGGTCGAGAAAACCGTCGTACCGCCGTTTGCGCTGCTCCACTTCAGCCAGCTTCGCCCGTTTCCCTTCCTCGGACAGAGTCAACTCCTGGGACTCGTACTCTTCCCTGGCCTGCTCCCATTGAGCACGGAGCGAGTCGGCCCTTGCCCTGAACTCCGCCGTCGCTTCATCCAGCTCCTGCTTGGCTTCCTTCGCTGCCTCGTACCTGGAGATCACCGCCTCCGAGTCGATGTAGCCGACCTTGTACTCCTTGGCGCCCAGGGAAGCCGCCGCCGCCAGCACCGCCCAGGACACCAAAAGCCGTCTTGGTATCATTCTTCCTCCTGTCATCGCGAGAATGCGGTCACGACCCCTTCCCGACCGCCGTCCTTTCCATTCACCACTTGGACATCGACCAGCGACCGTGGCTTGGGGGCCCGGTCGCACCTCAATCTCAGTCTCATGTAGTTGTCGGTCAGCGCCGCAGACCTTGTCTCCACCACCGCCCGCCTGACGCTGCCGACGTAGCGGGATTCGTACTCCTCCCTGAGCCGCACCGAAACCTCGCGCAGCCGGCTGACCCGCAGCCTGCGTGTCGCAGCAGATGGGACCCTGTCCATCGAAGCCGCGCGTGTACCGGGTCTCGGCGAGAACGAAAACGCGTGCAGGTATCCGGGCCGCAGACTTCTGACAAGGTCCTCGGTCCGCCGGAACGACGCGTCGTCCTCGCCCGGCAACCCCGCAATCACGTCCACACCGATATTGACGTCAGGCCTGGCCTTCCGGGTTTGCCTGACCAGTTCGGCGAACCGCCCTGTGCTGTATCTGCGCCCCATCCTTCCCAGCAACCTGTCGTCACCGGTCTGCATCGGCAGATGGAGGTGCGGGCAGACCCGCGGCTCGCGGAGGACATCGAGCAGCCGGCGGTCCGCCGTGTCCGGTTCTACCGAACCCAGCCTCACCCTTGCGCGCCCGTCGCTGTCCAGCAGCCGCCGCACCAGTCCGGCCAGCCCGATTCCGCCGTCGTTGTACAGTCCCAGGTTGAGCCCGGTCAGCACGACCTCGCGGAACCCGTCATCGACCAGCGACAGGAACCTCTTCTCGACTTCGCTGGCCGGCACTGAAGCAGGAGCGCCCCGCAGCCCGGACACCACGCAGTAGGCGCAGTCCCGGTCACAGCCGTCTTGGACTTTGAGCAGAGCCCGGCTGCGCTCCGGCGACGGGCCGAACCGGGCCAGCCTGCGTTCCTTGTCCGCATTGCCCCAGACATCGGACACGCCTTCGATGTCCTTGACCCGGTCCTGGTCCCGCTCGACCAGGCATCCCATGACCACCAGCCTGGCTCCAGACCGTGCGGCTCGGCGGACCAGCTGCATCGAACTCCGGTCCGCAGCACCGGTCACCGTGCAGGTATTGACGTAGCACACGTCGGCCTGGGCCGGATCGGCAACAACGGCGACGCCCTGCCGGAGCAACATCGCCCGCAGGGCGTCGCTTTCAGACTGGTTCAGACGGCAGCCTGCAGTCAGTATAGCAGCTCTCATCTTGGCCGTACTGCAGCTGCCCCGATCCGAGCCGGGCCGCTGCCTACTCTTCTTCCAGCCCGCGCAGATGATCCTCAAGCGTGAAGCGGTCGCTCTCTTCCTCTTCACGTTCACGCTCGCGGACCGGGCGCGGACGCCGTCTCTCACGCGGCGGTGGAGGCGGCTCGGCGATCTCCTCCGGCGCCACCAGCGCCTTTTCGCTCAGGGCGATCCGGCGGTGGTTCAGGTCGATCCGGATGACCTTGAGCTCGAGCTCCTCGCCGATCTGGTACTTTTCCTTGGCCTTCTTGCCCCCGCGCGCCAGGTGGCTCAGCGGCACAAAACCTTCGATGCCGTGCTCCAGTGCGACCACCACGCCCGGTTTGGGCAGGTCGACTATCCGGGCCTTGATGACATCGCCCTCGTTGAGTTCCTTGCTGATCTGATAGAAGGGGTCTTCCTGGGTCTGCTTGTACCCGAGGGTGATGCGTCGGTTCTCCTGGTCGATGCCCAGTATCACGGTCTCCACCGTCTGTCCTTTTTTCAGCTCGTCACGCGGATGCTTCACCCGCTTGGTCCAGGAGATGTCGGCGTTGTGGATCAGCCCCTCGATGCCCTCTTCTATCTCGACGAACGCGCCGAAGTCCTTGAGTGCCCTGACTTTGCCCTCGACCCGCTGGCCGACCGAGTACTTCTCCTCGATCAGCGACCACGGGTCCGGCATCGTCTGCTTCAGGCCGAGCGAAATCCGGCGATTGTCCTTGTCGATGTTGAGCACGACCGCTTCCACGTCTTGGTCCACGGTCAGTATCTGCGAAGGATGATGGATGTTCTTGGTCCAGGACATCTCAGATATGTGGATCAGACCTTCGATCCCCTTCTCGAGCTCTACGAAGGCGCCGTACTCGGCCAGTGTCGTCACCCGGCCCTTGATCTTGGTGCCGATCGGGTACTTGTCCTCGACCTTCTCCCAGGGATGCGGTGTCAACTGCTTGAGCCCGACCGTTATCCGACCGGTCTTCTCGTCCGCGGACAGGACCTTCACCTTCAGTTCGTCTCCGACATTGACGACTTCCTTGGGGTGGACCACCTTGTTCCACGCCAGGTCCGAGATGTGAAGCAGGGCGTCGACCCCGCCGATGTCGACGAAAGCCCCGAAGTCGGTGATCGTCTTCACCGTGCCGTCGATCAGGTCGCCGATCGACAGCTCGGCAAACAGCCGGCGCCGGGCCTCTTCCTGCCGCTCCTCGAGCAGGACCCGCCGCGATACGACGATGTTCTTCTTGTACCAGTTCACCGATATGATTTTGACCTCGAGCTCCTTGCCGACCAGCGCGTCCAGGTTGGGCACCAGCCGCAGGTCGACCTGGGACCCGGGCAGGAACGCGTCCAGCCCCATCACCTCGACCGCCAGCCCGCCCTTCACCCGCTTGATGACGGTGGCGGGCACGCCCTCGGCGCTCTCCGACTTCTCCTTGATCTTCTCCCACGCCAGCTGGAAATCGGCCTTCTTCTTCGAGATGACCGGAAAGCCTTCGCGGTCCTCGAGCGCGTCGAGGTAGACCTTTATCTCCTGACCTTCGGTGACCTGTTCCGGGTTTCGGAACTCCTCGAGCGGTAACACACCCTCTGCCTTCAGGCCGAGGTCGATCAGTACCGCGTTGGGCAGCTTCTTGATGATTGTGCCCGATACGATCTCGCCCGGCTTCAGGGTCGGGAACGAATCTGCATAGATGTCCTCCGCAGAGCCGTGCTCGACGGTGGCATCCTTGGTTTCTTCAGCCATTACTTGCGGTCCTCCTTAACGGGATTTCTCGCGAAATCGACAACCTCACGCACCACCCATGCCGGTGTGGACGACCCGGCCACCACCCCGATCCTGGTTCTCCGGCTGAGAGCACAGTAGGGCAGCTCAGAGGCGCGCTCAACGTACGCCAACTCCTTTCCCGCCGCGCGGACAATCTCTGCAAGGCGTGAAGTGTTGGCGCTGTTGCGCCCGCCGACCACGATCACCAATTCGGCCTTCTGGGCCAGACGGGCTGCCGCCTCTTGCCGAGCCGTTACCTCCTTACACGTAGTGTCGAAGGCGCGAAGCTCAGTATAGCGAAACCGGCTCAGCTTGGCAACAGCTTCCCTGAACCGCTCAGCCGACATCGTTGTCTGGGCAACGACGCCGACCTTTGCGCCCTTGAGCCTCATCCTGGGTGTGTATACCCGTCCCGCCCTGCCGCTGTGCCCGAGTATGCCTTTCACTTCCGGGTGGTTGCGCTCGCCCACGACCACGATCTCGTACCCCTGCTCCTTCAGCCGCCGGGCAACGCTCTGTACCTTGTGAACATAAGGACAGGTCGCGTCGATTGTCCTGATCCCGAACTCCTGGCACCGGTTCAGCACTCCGGGCGGGCAGCCGTGTGCCCGGATCACCAGCGCCCCGTCTCCTGCCCGCCGCACGTCCCGCACCGCCCTGATCCCTTCTCGCTCCAGCTCCTCCAGGACCAGCGGGTTGTGTACCAGCTCGCCCAGCGTGTACACGCGACCGTACTTCTTCTTGCCCTGCTTGGCCATCCGTATCGCCCGCTCCACCCCAAAGCAGAACCCGGTCGGCCTGGCCACGGTCACCCTCCGCTTCCTCCCAGGCCGGTTCAATCGCCCAGTTCTCTTGCGCACCGCTCGACTTCCTTGGTCACTTCTGCATAGCCCTTGCGCCCGGGCCTGAAATCCTGGGGCCTCACCGGCCTGCCGAAAGCCACTTTTATCCTGGTCTTCCCGGTCGGCCGGCTGCGCAGCCCAAGCCGCGCGAAATCCCTGTCCACCTTGTACGATATCCAGGAACGCTCGATCCCCTGCATCCTCACCGGGATGACGGGCACCCGGTTCTCGACCGCCAGCAGCCCGACCCCGAGCCGGTACCGCTGCATCCTGCCCGACCGGCTCCGAGAGCCTTCTGGGAACAACACCAGGGACTGACGGTGCTGGAGCAGCCACGAACACCGGTCCAGCGCTTCGGTGTCGCCAGACCCCCGCCTGACCGGCCACGCGTTCCAGCCTCTGATCAGCCACTCAAACCAGCGATTGGCGGTGAACAGCTCTTCCTTGGCCAGGAAATGGACCTCGCGCCCCGAACTCCAGCCCACGATCAGCGGGTCGATGTTGGAGACGTGGTTGCACGCCAGAATCTGGGGCCCGTCCACGAGGTTGCGCCGCCCTCTGACTTCGACCCCCAGCAGCTTGGCGAAAGGGTACAGACCCAGCCGTACGAGACGCCAGCGGACCTTCAAGCTCGCTCCATGAGCGCCAGCCTGCGCCGGACCAGCGAGCACACTATCTCGACCTGCTCCTCGATCGTCAGCATCGTGGTATCCAGCAGCACCGCGTCCGCTACCCTGACCAAAGGCGCGACCTTGCGCCCCGAATCCAGCCGGTCCCGCCTGCGCAGATTGGCGGTCACCGAAGTCCGGCTCGTCCGCATCCCGTCCTCGCGCCACTCCGCCACCCGACGTGCCGCGCGCTCGGGGACATCGCAGTCCAGGTAGACCTTCAGCCCTGCGTCCGGGAACACGACGCTGCCGATATCGCGGCCTTCGCATACAAGGTTCCGGCCCAGAGCCGCCCGGCGCTGCTCGACCTTCATCTTGTCGCGCACCGCCGGAACCGCCGATACTTCGGACACATAGCCTGTGACCTCCGGTGTCCGGATCGCCGACGTCACATCGCGTCGGTCCAGCTTCACCCATAGCCTGCCTTTGCACCAGCTCAGGTCGATTCTGGTCGCGCGCAGCAACCGCGCCATTCCGGCTTTGTCAGTGATTCTTGTGCCTGTTTCCAGCACCTTGAGCGTCATCGCCCGATACATCGCGCCTGTATCCATGTAGTCGAACCCGAGCCTGCGGGCTGACGCCTTGGCGGTGGTGCTCTTGCCCGAGCCGGCAGTTCCGTCGATCGCGACCACAAAGCCGGGTTCACGCAGCTTCATTGTCGGTGGCAATATAGCAGACTATCGATTGGCTGCAACAAGGCTGTGACCGGGGTGGGCCCGGAAGTCAGGCAGGAGTCTTGCGGGCCGATGCCCTACTCGGCCGATTCCCGCACCGCGTGCTGCTGGACGAGCTGAAGCTGCATGTGGCGCAGGCGCGAGGCGACCGTCTTGGCGACCGCCTTCATCATCGAGTAGCCGAGCTGCGGGTCGTTTCCGAACTCCTGCTCCAGCTCCTGCACCTTGAACTCAAGCACGGTGCAGTCCACCAGCGTCTTGCCCCCGGCGGTGTAGTTCGGGTTGCCCACCAGCCCGGACCAGGCGAACATCTGCCCTGGCCCGACCGTCGTGACGATGTAGCTTTTCTTCGACACCCCAAAGTCCATGTCGAGCGTAATCGCCATCCTGCCTTTGATCAGGATGTAGAATCTCGTCGCCGGGTCGCCCTGCGGGTCGACCACGGTTCCGGCTTTGACCTCGCGCACACGCGCGAGCTTTGCGACCCGGTCCAGTTCATCTTCGCTGACGTGGTCGAAGGCCGAGATGTTCCTGATGAATTCCTTCACATCCATCTGAGCTGTCCTTTCGTGTATCTCCAGTCCAGGATAGCCGCAGGACCGGCTCTCGTCAAACCCAGATTCTGCAGGAAATGAGGCCTAGAACAGGTCGTGGAACGACAAGTCCACGACCCGGTTGAACTGGCTGCCCTCTGGGCCCAGCAGGTCACGCACCCCGATGCAGAAGCGTGCCTTGTCCCCGAAAGTCCAGCCCATGCCGAAGTTCAGATACCCGATGTCCCGTTCTTCGTCATTCAGGGCCGCGTCGTACTCCAGGATGAGTTCGAACCCGCCGGGCAGCTGCTGGTTGACTACCGCAAAACCGCTCACCCTTTTCCAGTAGTTGACCCCGAGCTGCAGGTAGGTGCGACTCACATCCACCGTCTTGCCGAAACCCACGTACCCGCCGGAGGGCAGAATGACGTATCGATCCCGTTCCTCGTCGAACCCGTTGCCGCCCTGGGTCTCGATCCCCACCGCGAGGTCCGGTATGTACCCCTGCTCCATCAGGATAGCGGCCCGGGCCTGGAATTCGGGGCGCGGGTGCAGAATCGGCTTCCGGGCGCCCAGGAAGCGGTCTCCACCGTACGACGCACCGACCGTGATGCGGTCGAACAACCCGACCGCAACGCGCGCGACCGCACCGCCTTCTCCCCACAGCCTCATGCCGACATAGTATTCGCCGTGCACGAGCGACAGCGGAACAGGCTGGTCGACGTTGTAGAGGAGGGCCGAAGCCGGGACACAGGCAACGAGAAGGGCAACCAGTGCCGCCTTCATCAGCAGCAGAATAGGCCGGCTCCCCCAACCTGTCAAGCTAATCAAGAACCGCTGTCGCGGTTGCCCGGCCCAGGCTTGAGCCGAACCGGTCAGCCTCCACCCGGCCGCCCGGGAACCGGTATGCTGTCAATGACGCATGACCACGATCTTGTGCGTTGCCCTGAACCCGGACGCGTCAAGCCGTACCAGATAGACACCGTCCGCCAGACCACTTACGTCCAGGCTCACTACGCCTCGGCGCCCGACCCTGACCGGCCGACCGGCAACGCTACGACCGGCGACATCGAGCAGTTCGATTCTTGCCCGCCCGGCAACCGGCAGGTGATAGCGGACAGCCAACCTGCTCTTGCCTGCCGGGTTCGGCGCAATCCGCAATCCGAAATCAGCGATCCCCAGTCTCCCGGTCTCCTCAATGCCGGTCATGGCCCGGCCCAGAGAATCGGTCTTGACCAGCAGCAGGCTGCCGCCATCGGCACTGCTTGCACCGGCGATGATGAACCCGAGGTCGCCGGTCTGCTCGACATCATAGGCAGTTTCGTCCTCCGGCCCGCCCAGCACGCTGGTCCAGAGCGTGTCACCGCTCTCGTCGAGCTTGACCAGCCAGACCCTGGTAGAATCGCGCCACCTTATCTCACCCGCAACCGTGTACCCTCCATCACGGGTCTTGGTCATCGCCCGCGCCTCGGTCGATGCGCCGTCCGGCGCAAACGACTTTGTCGACACGATGTTGCCCGCAGAGTCGGTCAGCATGACGTAGAGCACCTCCCGATAGCCCAGTGTGTCGAACTCAGCGCCCACTGCGAAGTACCGGTTGTCCGCTGTCTGGCGGACGTCCCGCAGAACCGGGCCGACCGGGCCGCTGTACAGCCAGCTCGCCCGCTCTGTTCCGGCCGAGTCGGTCAGCACAATCCGGACGTAGGAATCCATGTAGTCGGTGCAGTCCCCGCACAGCACATAGCCGCCCTCCCGGGTGCGCGAAACGCCGCGGGCCCAAGACTCGAACACCCGCGGCTCCTCATAGTACCGGACCCATTCCTCATGCCCGTCCGGCGCAAGCTTGATTGCGCCAAAGTCCGCGAGAGCATCCGGCAGCCGGCCGACAGCCAGGCACCCGGAGTCCTGGGTCGCGATGACGGCAGATACCAGGCCCCGGGTCTCCGAAACGTGGGACCAGACCGAGTCTCCGTTACGGTCGTACTTGCTCGTGAAGATGTACCTGCTGTTGACAGTGCCGAGAACGACCGAGCCGCCGTCCGGCAACCCGCAGGCAAAACCGCCGTCCGGGTCGGTATCCGGGATGTGGCGCACCCAGGTGGTGTCTCCGAGCGAGTCGACCCTGAGCAGCACGATACCGTAGCGCGAGCCCTCGATCCAGGTTCCGCCGCTCACCAGGTATCCTCCATCCGGCCCCAGCTCGACACTGCGCCCTACTGTCTCCTGGTACCACTGCCAGCGTCGCTCGAACGTGACCGTGGCAGAAGCCGAACCTATCAGAACCGCCGCCAGAATTGCAGTTTCCTGGAACCTCATCTCATTGAAGTTTGACCAGCCCTGCGGAGACGTGGGTTCGCGAATCCCGAAGCCGGCAGTAGTAGACACCACTCGGGACCTCGTGACCGAGTTCATCCCTGCCGTCCCAGACCAGTCGTTCGGCCGGAGGCAAGGTCCTGACCAACCTCCCGGTCATGTCAATGATCTGCACCGCGCGCTTGCTCTGACCCCCGAAGTCCAAGGCGGTCCGGGCCCGGAAAGGATTGGGCCGGGCGGCAATGCTACCTGCAGGGCTGCTGACCGGCGTGTGGCCCTTCACCGGTGTCTGCTCGAGCAGTCCGATAAGTTCCTGCAGGTACAGCAGGTACCGGATCGGCGTAAACGCCTCACCAGCCTCAGGAATCCAGACCGGCGGGTCCTCCAGGGTGTAGAACCGATTCGGCTCGTTCATCACCGAGTCGTTGACGCGAGTCCAGGGCGAAATCCCCCGGTCGAGCAACCCGCCCGTGGTCGCGCTGTCGATGAGCGCGATGCAGTGTCGGTTGTCCCTGATAAAAGGGTTATGGTCCTCTGCGGTCTGCACCCGGAGGTAGTGACAGGGCAGCCGGGACATGTACCTGACCGCCTCGCGCTCCAACCAGAAGGAATCATCGTTGGGCGGAACCGGCACCACTCCGCCCGAATCGACACAAGACTGGTACCGGTCAGCCGGGCCCTCGAAATCGACCAGGAACTTGACCCTCAGCGGGTTGGTCTGGCCGGCCAGCATCCCGCTAGCAAGCGTGACTCCGTAGCCCTCGGTCAGGATGCCGATACGGCCCGTGTCGATGTCGGGCATCCGGGCGAGCGCTTCGATGGAGGCCTTGAGCCCTTCCTGGTTGATCCGTCCGTAGTAGTCCTCAGGCCACATGTCGCTGCGGCCCCTTCCGTCGGCGTCGAAGTGCATCGCCGCGAAGCCGTTCGCCGCGATCAGATTCGCCAGCCCGATCGAATCGAAGTACGTGCCCGGGCAGACCCCGTCCGGCACCAGCACAACTGCCGGCAGCGGGACCGCCGAAGTCATGGTCGGGCGATGAACGTGCACGAAGAGCTGGAGGCCCGTGACCGGGTTGCGCACGAAGAACGAGTCGACCACGATCGGCAGGGTCCCGGGCCACTGCCAGGCGACTGAGCCTGAGCTGTCGACCTCGTAGACCAGCCACGGAGATGAAATCAGCGTACGGCCGTTCGCGAGCCTCTCGGCCATGTAGTTCGTCTGCGGGTGCGTGCTGACCGACCATACCTGCCGCCCGGCCGTATCGACTTCTACAATCCGGTTGTTATGTGAGTCGGCGATAAGCGTGTTGCCGTTGTCGAGCCGCCGCGCAGACCGCGGCCAGGACAGCCCAACGGCATGGCGCCAAACGATCACTCCTGCCTGGTCGACCTCGACGACACGGTCACGCTCCGAGTCGCATATCAGCGTGTTGCCGTTGCCAAGCCGGCTGCCGTTGTGCGGCCAGACAAGGTTGTCATACGACCACACGATTGCGCGGCCGGTATCGACCTCGATGACCCGGTTGTTGTCGCGGTCCGTAATGAGCGTGTTGCCGTTACCAAGCCGGTACGCCTCGTTCGGGTATGAGAGACCGTCGATCGACCAGACCTCGCAGCCGACCCTGTCGACCTCGATGACCCGGTTGGCCTCGGTCGCCGAGATGAGGGTGTTGCCGTTGCGCAGACGCCGGGCCGTGTGCACGTTGTCCAGCCCGCCGCCCAGAGACGCCCAGACGATCCGGCCGAACGAATCCACCTCTAGCACCAGCCCGGAATCGCAGGCCCCGAAGTTGCCCGTCGAAATGAGCGTGTTGCCGTCTTGGAGCCGGTCGACACCGAGAACCGTCAGATCGAGCTGCGCCGTGCCGACCCCGAGGGCAGACAACAGAATCAGTAGTGTTGGCCTCATTTGTCTCCGTGACCGGTCCGGCGAACACCGGACAGGTTGTCGTTCACTGCATCTTCACCAGCTTCTGGAACACTTGGGCTCTGCTGGCCTCGAGCCGGCAGCAGTAGACACCGCTCGGGACCTCGCGCCCGAGCTCATCCCTGCCGTCCCAGACCAGTCGTTCGGCCGGAGGCAAGGTCCTGACCAACCTCCCGGTCATGTCAATGATCTGCACCGCGCGCTTGCTCTGACCCCCGAAGTCCAAGGCGGTCCGGGCCCGGAAAGGATTGGGCCGGGCGGCAATGCTACCTGCAGGGCTGCTGACCGGCGTGTGGCCCTTCACCGGTGTCTGCTCGAGCAGTCCGATGAGTTCCTGCAGGTACAGCAGGTATCGGATCGGCGTAAACGCCTCACCGGCCTCAGTAATCCAGACCGGCGGGTCCTCGAGCGTGTAGAACCGGTTAGGCTCGTTCATCTCCGCGTCATTGACCCGGGTCCAGGGTGAGATGCCTTGGTCCAGCAACCCGCCCATGGTCGCGCTGTCGATGAGGGCGATGCAATGGCGATTGTCCACGATGAACGGATTGTGGTCCTGCTCGGTCTGGACCCGGAGATAGAGACACGGCATCTGCGACATGAACCGGACCGCCTCGCGCTCCTGCCAGAATGACTCGGAATCCGGCGGAACCGGGACCACGCCGCCCCCGCCGGTGTACGACTGGTACCGGTCTGCCGGGCCCTCGAAATCGACCAGGAACTTGACCGCGCGCGGGTTCGCGGTGTTGGCCAACATCCCGGTCGCAAGCGTGATTCCGTAGCCCTCGGTCAGGATCCCGAGTCTGGCCGTGTCCACGTACGACATCCCGGCCAGCGCTTCGATGCAGGCGAGCAACCCATCCTGGTTTATCCGGCCGTAGTAGTCTTCCGCAAAGCTGTCGCTCCGGCCCCGGCCGTCGACATCGAAATGCATGGCCGCGAACCGGTTCCCGGCAATCAGGTCGGCAAGCCCGTTGGTGTCGAAAACATCACCGGTATGCAGCCCGTCCGGCACCAGCACGGCGGCTGGGACCGGCGCACCCGAGGGCATGACCGGCCGGTGGATGTGGACCCAGAGTGAACAGCCTGACCCCGGGTTGTAGACCCGGAACTCGTCCACTCCGACCTCCACGGTCCCGGGCCATTGCCAAAGGACCGTACCAGAGCTGTCGAGCTCGACCACGCGGTCGGGTGCGGATACCAGCGTTCGGCCGCTCGGCAGCCGCTCCGCCGCGTACGGCATCCCGCGCACAGCATACCACCATGCCTCCCTGCCCGCGGTGTCGACTTCGACGACCCGGCTGTGCCTTGAGTCGGCTATGAGCGTGTTGCCGTTGTCGAGCCGCTGGGCAGACCGCGGCCAGGACAGCCCGTCAGCACAGCGCCAGACGATAGCACCCGCCTGGTCGACTTCGATGACCTGGTCCCGCTCGGAATCGCAGATCAGCGTGTTGCCGTTGCCAAGCCGGCTGCCGTTGTGCGGCCTGACGAGATTGGCGTACGACCAGATGACGTCGCCGCCGCGGTCGACTTCGATGACCCGGTCGTTGTTCCGGTCCGTAATCAGCGTGTTGCCGTTCTCAAGCCGGTAGGCATCATTCGGGTAGGACAGCCCGCCGTCGAACCACCAGACCTCGTTGCCGAACTCGTCCAGTTCGATGACACGGTCGGCCGCGGTGGCTGATACCAGCGTGTTGCCGTTCGCCAGGCCCCGGGCCGTGTGCACATTGTTCAACCCGCCACCGAGAAAGGCCCAGACAACCTGGCCCAGGGAATCCACCTCGAACACCAGCCCGGATTCGCAGGTGTTGAACCGCACGGCCGCGACCAGGGTGTTGCCGTTGTCGAGCCTGTCGACCCCGAGGAATGCGGGCTCGAGCTGGGCCAGGCCGGCTCCGGCAGCAACCAGTAGAATCAGTAGTAGTCGCCTCACTTCGTCTCCGTGACCGGTCCGGCTAGCGTCGGACCGGCTGTTGTTCACTGCGTCTTCACCAGCTTCTGGGACAACTGGAATCCGCTGCTCTCGAGCCGGCAGTAGTAGACCCCGGCCGAGACACGGTTTCCATCATCGTCCCTGCCGTCCCAGACCGCACCCAGGCGCTGTCCGGCCATGGGGAGCCTGCGAACCTGCCTGCCGTCAAAGCCGTAGACCACAAGCCCGGTGCCTGGGACAGCTGCTGGAGAGAGACTTATCCTGGTCTGGCCCAGGAACGGGTTCGGCCGTGCCGACAGCCTTGGGATCTCTGGCACAGGAATCGGGTCCTGCTGCTCTACCCCGACCACAGGCTCGCCGTATCGCTCAAGCGGGTAGCCCGGAGTCAAGGTCCGGCCGACCAGTCCGGGGTAGTCGGGTGGATAGCGCGGGCACCGGCCGACGCTGTTGAGCCGGTCCTCTCCCCGCGCATCGAACGGCACCGTGTCGCCCTGATGATAGAAGAACGTATCCGATGCCGGGTTGACATAGACCCACACGATCTCGCTGTCCGCTGCGACCTCGAAGAAACGGCCGTTCCGCTGCTCGGCAATCAGCGTGTTGCCGTTGGGCAGCCGCTGTGCCCCCGAGCCGTTGCGGGAGTAGAAACCGGTCACCGGAGTCTCACCGTACATCCAGACCGGGCCGTCAGGACCGTGCCGCTCTCCTGGGCCGGGCTGGGGGTAGATGCCCGAATCACCCGAGGTCGGGATGAACTCAACGACCCTCGAGAACTTCAGGGTATCCAGCCTGCCCCAGCCGTTGTCGAACACCATGATGTTGCCCGCCCCGCGCAGGCCTTCTCTGACCCAGTGGGCATTGTGCTGGCCGAAAAGCTGCTGGTCGGTACTGTCACCTCGCCGGTAGGCCCACGGGTTGCCCCAGCGGTAGATGATGTCTCCACCCATCCGGTGCCTGCCGCCGGTATGGCCGCGCGCCTCCTCGGTGGTGGTGCTGTGGTCGATGACCCAGATCTCGCCGAAGTTGTGGGCGCTGATGATTATCTGGTCGAACTGCTCGTTGTAGTCGAGCGAGTTGGCGTGAATCCAGTCCGCCTTGCCTCGCTCACCGCTCAGCAGGAAGAAATTAAGGTCCACCAGCTCAGGATGGTCGCCCACGACTCCATAGTTCAGCTTGGTGGAGTCGAAATCCTGGATCAGGTGGTCCCACAAGTGCCATTCCCAGACGATGCTGTCGGTCAAAGGGTCGACCTCGACCAGGTGCTCGGGCCAGAGCCTGTTCTGACCCAGCTTCGCGGTATCGCGACCGGCCGCAATCGCCTCTTCCCGGCTCTTCAGTTCAAAGGCCAGCATCAGCACGTTGCCGTTGGGCAGCGCGATCGCGGCGTGGTGGTGGCAGCGCAGGCTGTCCGAGTAGTCGTATCCCCAGACCACATCCCCGTCCCAGTCGACCATCTCCACCCTGCCGCCGTTTCGGAAAACCGGATTGTTGAGGTTCGCCCCGCGGAACAGCATGCCGTTCTCCAGCAGCACCGGCCCACCTACAGGCAGGTAGGTGCTCGGCCAGGAATGGACCGGCCTGCCCTTGTTGTCGATCAGAAAGACCCTCCTCGCCGACTGGGGACCGAACAGCGTGTAGCCGTTGGACGACAGGCTGCTGTTGTACTTCTTCAACCCCAAAGTGGTCGAGTCGGCAGAAAGCTCGAGTACGTAGGCCTGGACCACAGTGTCGCTGTCAGCCAAGTCGTCCCACGTCGGGACCCGCTCGGCCGGCAGCTCGCCGAAATGGAGCGCGTTCTCGTTGCCTCCTTCGTCATCCGGCTCGCCCGCGGTCCAGTTGCTGAAATCAAACGGCTCCTCGCTCACCCATTCCCAGCCGCTGTCCGGTTCTGGGGACCCGGGTCGCTGCCAGCCGCCGATCCACGGGCCGGCATTGAGACCAGACCCTTGTCGCAAGTACCAGTAGATTGGGTCGTCGACCAGATTGAACACAAAGAAGCTCTCTTCCAGTGACGTGAGTGTCGCTAGGTACCCGCCCGGCACCTGGGCCGAGTCTCTGGCATTGGTCCAGTCAATGCCTCCGGGTACAGCGACCGCATGATAGTAGTGGACCGAGCTGTCCGGGTGCCCGAACCACGGCTCGGGCTGGGCTCTTGCCGGCAACGCCAGCACGGCCCAGACCAGCACTGTCACCGTCAGTACTTCGAACTGCACTTGTTTGCGCGTCAAGCAGCACCTCTCGTTTGGGGCTCACGAAATACTACTCCGGCCGACGAGGCGGCCGGAAGGGAAAGTTGGATGCGCCCAGTCTCCGTCTTGTGCTCTTCAGTTAGTCTGACCAGCGCTGGCAAGTCAGGCCCGTACCAAATGCTACCCTACGCCCCGGCCCCATGTCAATCCAGAATACGCACCCGAAACTGGCCCGCTGAGGTCCACAATAACAGAACCGGGCAGGGTTGGGCACGCCCGCATCCGAATCATTCGTTCCCTTAGACACTGTGCCACTTCGCATCGGTTCCCGCTCGATTCAAACCACCCTCGGCAACGTAGGCAGGCAACCGTCGTGCCGGGCAGATGCAGCTTCCCCGCGCTGACCTGTGGTGGTCGGTTGGCGAACCGGTACGCATTGGGCAGACCTTGGGCCAGGGCCCAGAAGGGTGGCAGGACAGAACCGGCAGGCAGAGCCTGGACAGAACGCATCTGGAAACCGGTCCTGAGACCATGGTCCTGTCCCGGGCCTGAATCCATGCCAGACCACCATGGGACAACTTGTTCAAGCCCCAAATGCGTACAAACAGTCGGTCACGTGTTCTGGTACTCTGGACAGAGTGCCCGAGACTGGCCTTGAAGAGAAGGGCAGGTTTCTGCTTCGCAGGATTCACAGGTCTTCCCAGGGCTGGCCGTGCCACCTGGCCGCGGCCTGGCGATGATACGTATTTGTATCATCGGGAATCCGAGGTTTTTCGCTCCAAGTCACTACCCAACAACGAGTTACGCGTCTGAGGCCAAAACCACCCCCCTCGTCCCCCCGGCTGTTTGGTAGGTTGCTTGGCAGGCTGTTTGGCAAGCTGCTACCCAAGCTGCTTGGCAAGATGCTGCCCAAGCTGCTTGGCAGGATGCTTGCCAAGCTGCTTGCCAGGATGCTTGCCAGCGTGCTTCCCAAGCTGCGTGCCAGGATGCTTGCCAGGGTGCTTCCCAAGTTGCTTGCCTTGATGCTTGACAAGCTGCGTGCCAGGATGCTTCACAAACTGCTTGCCAGGATGCTTCCCAGGCTGCTTGCCAAGTTGTTTCCCAAGTTGCTTGCCAGGCTGTTTGGCAGGTTGCCTGACAGGCTGCACCTAGAGCCTGATGGTGATGTCCTAGATGACAACAGGGACGCTCCCGTCTTCCGAACGACGTCAAGGGATACTCGGGATACGAAACCTTCCAAGAGATTGCCGATTGAGGATTGTGGCAGCTGTCAAGCCGGGCGACGGCAAATGCTGACCGCTATGCGTCCGCATCACTTCTTCCGGACTGCGACCGCGGGGAAGCACTGAACGCCCGGGGACCGGCCAGAGATGAAAGCGGCAGCGGAGCCTGCCCCGAGCCCGCGTCCAGAAGAGATTGCCACGGCCGCAGACGGCCTCGCAATGACGCGGGCGTGGGGGCTGCCGCAATCCAGAGTCCGGGCCAGAAGTCTTCCTCTGGACTTCTGTCTGCCACGCGCTAGCCTAACCCAGACAAGAGGACGGCGGAAGACCGTGTGCGCCGAACGCACGAACGGTTGCCGGTAGAGCCCGGCACAGGGAAAGCCGTGAGAAGCGGCTGCGGTCCCGCCCACTGTAAGCACCGCGCGTCCGTGCGGGGAAAGAACCCCTGCTGCCCGTCACTGGTGTCTGACCGGGAAGACGGCAGCGAAGCCGCAAGCGGAACCAGAGCGCAGCGCGTCCGAATGTCTGCCTCTGGATTCCGGCAAGTGACTTGCGCGAGACGCAGTCGAGCGGTGACAAGCCAGGAGACCTGTCCGCCGTCAGGTACAAACATGCTCCCTGCGAGGAAAGGAGTCCTGTGAATCGCATGACCGCTGCAAGAACCCTGACCGTCTTCTGGCTGCTGGCAGCATCGGTCGCCGGCGCCGCGTCCTTCTCGGGCTCGGTGCTGGACGCCTACACACGCCAGCCCATCCCCTATGCCGACGTCGCGGTCCACGGTACCGGCGTGCACCTGATGGCGGGCAAGGATGGCAGGTTCACGGCTCAGACAACCGGCAACACCGTTGGCCTGACCGCTTCCCGCGTCGGGTACCGGACCCGTTCCTGGGACCGTCTCGAACCGGCCGAAGGACTGATGCTCTACCTGTTCCCTGAGGTCATCGACCTCGAGGGGGTCACTGTCAGTGCCTTTCGCTACCCGGTCGCACGGTCCGATGCCGGGCCCGTGACCGTGGTCGAACCGGGTGACAGAGTCGCCGGAGGCGCAAACGACATATCCGACCTGCTGCGTACGACACCGACCGCGTTCGGACGCGACAACACCAACTTCACCAGCATCAGCATCCGCGGCACGAATGCCAACCATTCCCTGGTCACGCTCGACGGTGTGAAGCTCAACTCTGCCCAGAACGGCACATTCGACCTGACCTCTCTGCCTGCGGCAATCGCCGACCGCATCGAAGTCGCGCGCTCCGGCAACTCGGCACTGTACGGCACCAGCGCGGTCGGCGGGCTCATCGACATCATCACCCCTTCACCCGGCGGCATGTCCGCAAACCTGCGCGCCGGGGTCGGCTCGTTCGGACGCCGCTTTGTCGAGCTGTCGCACTCGAACCGGGTCACCCCGTTCGGCTACGTTGTCGCAGGCCACTACTCGGAAGCCGACAACGACTTCCCGTACCCGGACACGGCCGGCACGAGACGCACCATGGCCGATGCCGACGAGCAGAACCTGAGCCTTTTCGCCAAAGGCGAGACCAGGACCGGCCCGCATCTGCTCAGCCTGCTCGGCGAGTACGGTCTCAACCGGCGCGGCTCACCCGGCTCCCGTTCGTTCCCGACCGACAGCGCCCGGCGCAACGACGCGCGCGGAATCGGCCAGTTCAGCTACCAGCTCCAGCCTTCGGACCGGCTCCTGACCGACCTCAAGCTGTTCCTGCACAGATTCTGGCAGAACTATCAGAACCCGGCCGGGTTCGCGCCAGTCAACGACACCCACCTGCTGTCGAGCGTTGGGGTCCAGGCCTCCCAGACCTGGCACCCGGCTCACTGGGCCCGGCTCATCGCGGGTGTGGAAGCCGACCGCCAGTCTTTGGCCAGCACTTCCATCGGCGAGCCGGCACGCACCACGCTCGCGGTCTGGGCCCAGTCCCGTGCCGGGTTCCGTGGCTTCGGCCTGACGCCAATGGTACGTGCCGAACAACTGGTGCAGGAACTGCACTCCGACTCAGGCGCAACCAGGACGACTACCCAGGTGCTCAGCCCCAGGGTCACTCTCACCTGGTCTGGGCCCGGATGGCTCGGCGCGTTCACCGGAGTCGGCCGCTCTTTTCGCGCCCCGACGTTCAATGACCTGTTCTGGCCCGAAGACGCATTCACATACGGCAACCCGTGGCTCAGGCCCGAGTGGTCGACCAATCTCGACATCGGGGTCGGCGGTGAGCACCGTGGGATTCTGGACTGGTGGCTGGGCTGGTACTGGTCCAGCCTGACCGACCTGATCCAGTGGCAACCTGACTCAGCCGGCCGCTGGCGCCCGGTCAATATCGACACCGCCGTCATCACGGGTGTGGAGCTGGAGGCCGCGCTCGACCTTGATTTCGCGGGTGCGGATGTCGGCCTGAACTGGACCCGAGCCACTTCGCGCGGCGAACGGCTGTATTACCGGCCCGAGTTCATCGCGCGTGCCGAGCTGTGGGCCGGGCAATCGCTGGAGCAGATGACCGGCCGCATCACGCTCGGCATCGAGCACACGGGCGACCGGCTCACCGACCCGGCCTGGCCCGACACAATCCCTGCGACAATGCCGGCGTATACTTTGTTCGACTGCGGGATTCGGCTCGGCCCGAAGCTCAGGACTGCGGATGCGGCACTGGAGTTGGGTGTCAGGAACGTGCTCGACACCAGATACCAGACCGTCCAGGACTTCCCGGTCCAGGGCCGGAACTGGTATCTGGAATTCTCGCTCGGGCTCTAGCCGAAGACCGGAAACAGGTTCTAGCGGGTCGCGCTCTCCGCGACCGCGGCAGAATCAGGAACAGGCGGCCCACTGGAGATCCGCCTGAGTTCCCCGATGAAGGTGTCCCGCACCCGCTTGAAGTCTGCCATGTACTTCTTCGGCACCGGGTCTGCCCTGGGCGGGATGATTCTCAGAGGGTTGACCGGCTTGCCGCCTTTTCGGATTTCGAAATGGAGGTGCGGCCCGGTCGCATCTCCGGTCGAGCCTATGTACCCGATTGTCTGGCCCTGTCGCGCCCTGCGCCCCTGTCTCACTCCCGGCCCGAACCCGCTCAGGTGCCCGTAGCGCGACTTCAGTCCGCCTCTGTGCGTGACTTCAACCAGCCTGCCGTACCCTCCCAGCCAGCCCGTAACCGTGACCTGGCCGTCGGCCACGCAACTCACCGGTGTGCCGCGAGGGGCCGCGTAGTCCACGCCCTGGTGCGGTCGCCACACCCTGTGGATCGGATGGAACCGGTTCCCGAAATAGGACGTCACCTTCTTGAACTCGAGCGGTGACCTCAGCACCGTCTTGCGCAGCGACTGGCCCTTCTCGTTGTAATGGTCCCAGTGCCCGTTCGGCAGCCGGTAGTAGAACCCGTAGGTGTTGTCGGTCCTGCCCTTGTAGTGGACCGCGTGCACCCTGCCGTACCTGTAGAACGTGCCGCCGACCATCAGCCGGTCGAACAGCAGCTCGAACGAATCGCCGTCATTGGACTCGGTGAAGAAGTCGACGTCGTAGCGCAGGATTTCGGTGAACCGCATCGCCAGCCAGGGTTCTTCGCCCATCCCGAGCAGCGAGTTCCAGAACGAGCCTGCCACTGTGCCCGACACCGCCGACCTCACCGTGTCGACTTCCCGCACCGTCTTGGCAGCGACCGCGGTACCGGCCGAGTCGAAGTCCACCTGGTAGCTGGTGACCATATCCAGGTGGTAGCTCAGCCCGACCAGCTGCAGTCCCCGGTACTTCAGGGTCACCGAATCGCCTGGCTTCAGCCTGCGGAAGTTGAAGTCGGTCCTGCTCAGAGCGTCCTTGGCCTCGGTGATGACCGGTGAGGGCACCGACATCCGCGCCAGCATCGTCGAGAACACCTCGTACTGCCGCATCGTGTCACCGCCGCAGTAGACCGAATCCGGACGCGGCAGCTCGGGCCCGAACGGAATCGGCGCCCGCTTGAGCGCAATCCTGAGCAGGAACACCAGCACCGCCACCGCGGCCAGCACACCGACAATGGTCATCGTGGCCGACGCCGGGCTGCGTCGTCGACGCTCGCGCGTTCCCTGGTTTCGCGGCACCGACTACTTCTCCGGCTCCAGTATCTCGATCTGCTCCGGAAACCTGGCGATCATCTCGGGCGTGCCCCGGTATTCCCTGATGATGCCGCTGACCCTTACCGTCTTCTCTTTGTAGAAGTCCTTGGCGTTCTCTGGAAATTCGTCCAGGTCGGTGGCGAATATCGCGACCGTGAACGTGCTCCTGAACTCCCCGGCGAAATTCAGGAACAGCACCTGGTCCGACTGGAAGGTCCGGACGATTGTGCCTTGGACCACTGCCGGCTCGCCGATGTGCTCACCGGCCTCCGACCATGAGATGACGCCCGGTGCGGAGCCTGCCGCTCCGGCAGAATCGCCTGGTGGCCGCTTTGCCAGCCGATCCCTGAGTAACTCGATGCTCGGCGGGGTGTACACGTTGAACGACCAGAGTCCCCGGCCGGCCCGGGCCGCCTCGAGTTCGGCCGCCTGGAGCCTGTCCTGGTACTTGAGTCCCTCCTGGTACAGCCGCACCGGCGAGTAGCCGCGCGCCGCCATCAGCACGCTGACATTGCTGTCCCCGACCCAGACCCAGCGCAGCAGCCGGCCGAAACGGTCGGTATCGCTCCCGTTCGGGTCCGGCTCCAGCCGGACCTCACGGCCCGCGATGTACTTCTCGAGCGCCTCGGTCGCGACGTCCCCGCCCGGCTGATATGTCTCCGCCGCGTCCACTCCCAGCATCCTGACATGGTCCCCGTCCGAAGTCAGGAACGTATCCCCGTCATTGACCCTCACCACCTTCGTCACCTCGTCAGCGGTCGCCGCCGCGAGCCCGACCAGAAGCGCAATCACGGGGACCGGTGCCGACCAGATGCCCGGGATCCAGGGTTTGTCCTTGGTCCTTTGCACTTCGTCCTTGTTCATTCAAGGACCTCGATCTGCCCCGGGTCATTGACGACCATCTCGGGCGCGCCTTCGTACTCCCTGACCGTGCCTGTCACCCGGACGATCCGCTTCTTGTAGAAGTCTTCCGGTCGGGCCGGGAACTTGTGCAGGTCTCTGGCGAACACGGCTACTTTGAAGTACCTGCGATAGTCCTGGTGGAAGTTCATGATGAACACCTTGTCCGACCGGTAGGTGGCGACCACCGTGCCGACCACCCTGACCAGCCGGCCGTAGTGCTTGTCCGCGTCAGCCCATGACACGACCTTGAACCCCGGCAGCCCGGACCGGTCGTCGTCGACCAGGTACCTGTCGATTTCACCCGGCCTGGTCAGGCCTTCGGGCTCGGGGAACACGTCAAACGGCCACAGCCCTTTGCCGATGCGGGCTGCAGCCAACTCCAGACTGCGGAGAGTGTCCTTTCGGCGCAGAGAAGCCGAATCCGCAGACAGCGCTCCGAACCCCTTGTGCAGCATCATGGCATTCACCAACGTGTCGCCGCAGAAGACGTAGCGCCGCAGCCCGCCCCGGTCGTCCGGGTCGTCGCTGTCGGCTTCGAGCCTGACCCGCCTGCCCCTTACCAGCTTCTCGAAAACGTCCCGACTGATGTCTCCGCCAGGCAGGTGGATTGCGGGAACATCCACTCCGAGCAGTATCACCTGCTGGCTGTCCGAAGTCAGAAACGAATTGCCGTCGTACACCTTGTCCACGAGTACCCTGTCTGCCCCGGCTGCGACCGCAGCCGAGGTCAGGATCAGGGTCAGGGCTGTCCGCATTTCGTTTGAATCAGGTTCCGCTCGGGTGCAGGATTCTAGCACTTGTCCGCCCCGAAATCAACAGCACTGTATCGCGACGGTCGCTGTTGACATTGCCTGATGCTCAGCTTAGTATGCGCCCAACAGGTACAAGGAGCATGACTCATCCGGGAAGAAGACGCCCCAGGGTACGACCCCTGGAGCGCGTCGACGCAAGGCCGGTCGCCCTGCTCTTTCGCGACATCTCGCACGAGTTCGGCACCGAGCCTGCCAGCTCAATCGAGGCAACCGAAGCGCTGTTCGCCACGCCCTGGCTCGGAGGGGGCGCCGGTCTTGTCATGGTTGACCGTGAAGAACTCGTCGGAATCGGCTGGGTCCGGGACATGGAATGGAACGGTCAGCTCTACGTCGACTTCGGCCTTCACCTGCGCCAGTCCCACCGTTCTGCCGACATCCATCCCCTGCTGACCGACCCGCTGCTCGACCTGGCCCAGGACCAGGGACAGAGATGCGGGACCGACCAGGCGATTGTGTGCTACCGCAGCATCGACACCGGGCATCCGCCCCTGGTCCGCGAGCTCGGTTTCCGCGACCTTCCCACCACCATGATCGGCTTCCGCCACTCTCTGGACCGGATGCCTCCGGTCAAGCCGCCGAAGAGCATCGTGTTCCGGCCATCCCGGCTTCCCGACGAACTCGAGACTCTGATTGCCCTCGGCGAGAAGGCGTTCGACGACCGCATGAACATGGGCGAGCCCATGAGCGTCGACTACTGGAAGCTGGCCATGAAGACTGACTGGTTCTCTCCCGGCCAGGTAGTTGTGGCCGAGCAAAAAGGCGAGCCGGTCGGATACGCTTTCACCTGGGTCGGTGCTCGGGAAGCCAAGGAAACCGGGCTTCACGAAGTCGCGGTGCTGCCCAAATGGCGCGGCAAGGGAATCGGGTCAGCCTTGACCGTCGAAGCACTCAAATGGAGCCAGGACAGGGGCTCAGAGGCGGTGCTGACCGGCGCGTTCAGCACCAACCGGTCCATCGCACAGTACTGGCGTCTGGGATTCAGGCCTGACGCGACCCGGACCTACTACTTCTTCACTCGTCCGCTCGAATAGCAGCCCTGCCTAAGCAGGACCCTGGGTACAGCTACTCTGTCAGTACCGCCTTGGCGGTCTGAGTCCTCGCCCTGTCGAAGACCCGGAACAGGTAGATTCCTGCCGGCACCCGGGAACCCGAATTATCAGTCCCTTCCCACACGACTTCTGACTTGCCGGCCTGGGCCAAGGCTGCAACCGACCGTCCGGTCGCGTCAAACACCTCGACCGTGCCGGCCGGGCCGAGCGGCGCCGTCAGCCTGATGCTGACCGGTGCCGGTCCAAGACTCGGGCTCACGCCGGCAAGCCGTGCCGGCCGGGTATCGGCCGGTCTCTCCTGGACACCGGTCGGCAGGTAGGCCCCTGCCAGTTTGGCCAACGAGACCACCGCCGCCTTGGTGGCCTGGGTCGCCATCGGCACGTTGTTGGTGCCGCACCACAGGTAGTACAGCGGCCCGATGGTGTCGCCGATCGTGTGGTACTCGGGCGTGAAGTCCTCTTCGATGCCGCAGAAGGACACGTAACCGCGCTGCCAGTACGAGTGATGGTCCGAGTAGGGCGCATAGTTGGTCATGTACTTCTTGCCCTTCAGGGTCGTGAAAGTGTCGGCCTGGGCAAGGAAGAAGTCCACCAGCCACTCGCACGCGGGGTTCGACCACTTGCCGACGACTTCAAGGGTGTCGGTGTCTTCCCGTCCGTAAGAAATCATGTCGAAGTTCAGCATCGCCAGGATCGAATCGCCCCGGTTGCGCGACCACTGCGCCATACTGTCCGAACCGTACAGCCCCTGCTCCTCGCCCGCGAAACCGAGGAACTGAACCGTGTGCTCGAACTCCACGTCCTGGAACACCCGCGCCGCTTCCAGCGCCGCGGCGGTCCCGGACGCGTTGTCGTCTGCGCCCGGGCAGTGGTCAGGCTGCGCGTCCGACGTGTTGTCGACGTGTCCGCAGATGCCGTAGATGAGGTCGGGATTGGTCTTGCCGTACCTTATGCCGACCGCGTTAGGAGCGTATCCGAAACGGAACGGGAACAGGAACGTCGTATCGCAGCCGTACCCCTCGAGCTTGCTTCTGACCCACTCGATTGCGGCGCCGCAGGACTCGTGCCTCGAGTACCGGGAGGAGAAATCCTGCAGTCGCTGGATTGTGCCCAGGATCGAGTCGTGCTCCACCCTGTCGGCCAGGACCCGCACCAGGCTGTCGTCCACAGACGGAAGCGCCGGCAATCCCTGGTCGAGTTCTGGGAACTCCAGCGGCTCGAGCCGGATCCTGGCCAGTTCCACCGGCAAGGCGTTCATCTCGAATACGCCCGCCTCGTCGGTACGCACGATTGCCCCGCAGTCCAGGGTCGCCAGCACCGAACCGTGCCTATCGTCCAGGTCGCCGATGTCGAAGCCGCCCCTCGGCATCACCAGCATGTAGGTATTGGCGCCAGGGTCGCTATCGAGCAGCCTTGTACCGAAAGTCTGTCCCAGCGGACCGAGCTCTTCCTCGGTGACCAACACCAGGCACCACCGGCCCATGTCTTCAACCACCCTGATCCCTGTCTCGGCCACGCTGCTCGCGTCCTGTCCGGGTCCGGGTTCGACGATCGCCAGATAGCTCGGTGCGGCCAGGACCGCAGTAGTCACGGCTAGTGCTGTCAGTGCGGCATTCTTCATCATCATGTCTCCTGATCTGGTTTTGCCGACCGGACACTTCCGCCACTTGACGCTTCTACACAATGTTAGTCCATAACCCGACACCCGTCAAACCGCGTTGACACACGACGACCTGACTCTATCCTGCCTCCCGTGCCCGAGCGAACCAGTGCGGATTTCGTGGTCCGGCCCGCGCGGCTTGAGGACTACGACGCCATCCAGCCCCTTGCCGAGCAGATGGACTTCCTGCACCGGGAACACCTGCCCGACCGGTTTCGCCGGCCCGACGGACCGCCGCGCAGCCCGGAGTACATCGCCGCCCTGATCGCAGAAGAGGATACGCTGCTGGCGGTAGCCGAATGGCACTCCCTTGACCCTCAGGCAGCGTCGGACGCGCGACTGGTCGGCATCGTCAACGCCGGCCTGACACAGACACCCGATGTTCCGGTCAAGGTCCGACGCGTCTTCGTCAAGATCCGGGGCATCGTTGTGCTGCCTGAGATGCGACGCTGCGGCATCGGCCGCGCGTTGGTGAGGGAAGCGCTACACTGGGGCCGCGAACGCGGCGCAGTCGAGGTCCAGCTGAGTGTCTACGATTATAACCAGGGAGCGATCGGGTTCTTCCGGGCGCTCGGATTCGCGCCGCTCAGCCACCGCCTGTATCGCCCTCTAGAAGCCGCAGACTAGGGCTGCCCGGCGTGCTTCATCCGGTCCCGTGATTCCAGAACCATCCGCCTGAAGCCGTGCATCTGGCGTTCTGGCACCTGACGGTATCCGCTGGCCAGCACTTCGAGCGGGTCCACAGCCTTTCCGCTCCTTCGTACCTCGAAGTCGAGATGGAAACCGGTCGACAGTCCGGTCGAACCCACCAGGCCGACAACCTGTCCTTTGCTGACCCGCACACCGCTCTTGATGCCCGGCCCGTACCCGGCCAGGTGCGAGTAGCGGGTGGTGGTTCCGTCCTCGTGCCGAATCAGCACGGAACGGCCGTACCCGCTCTGCCACCTGCACCTGGCAACGACTCCTGCTGAAACCGACCTCACCTGGGCCCGGTAGGGGGCCGCGTAGTCCAGGCCGTTGTGCCTGATCCTGCGCCGGCGTATCGGGTGAAACCTCCACCCGAAGTCCGACGTGCGTCTTCCGTCGACTATTGGCGGGTACTCCAGCAGACGGTCGAGTGACCGCCCGCCCGCGTCGCAGTAGTACCTGCGCCTGTCAGACTCGCTGAAAAGAAAGGCCTCTGTTGTCTGCTCTGCAGTGCGATACCGAACCGCGACTATGTCGCCGAACTGATAGAAGGCGCCGTCCACGTACTGCTTCTCCACCAGCAGCGCGAACGTATCTCCTTTGTCAACTCCGTTACGGAAGTCGAACGAGTTTCTCAGCACCTCGGTGAAACCCTCCACAAGCTGCGGGCTCGCGCCGGCCTCGGTAATCGATCGCCATAGCGAGCCTTCCACCACGCCGCGGAGTACCGCCTCGACTGTTTCGACCGGCTCAGTCACGAATTGGGCCAGGGCCGAGTCCTGCGCGAACAGCACGTCGTACCGTGTCGCCAGGTCCAGGTGATAGCTCAGCGAGACCGGTACCGAATCTTCACGCACAACGGTGACCGAGTCGCCTGGATGCATGTTGCGGAAGTCAAACCCGGCTGACTCAAGCGCGACCCGGGCTGCCGCAGTCCGGGCTTCATCGACGCCGAGCCTCGTCACCAGCTGAGCGAACAACTCGTTCCGGCGTAGAGTGTCGCTGAGCAGGGTCGTGGTCGCCTGCCGTGCGCTGTCTGAAGTCTGCGTGTCCTCTGTGGTCTTCGCTGTTGCGGCACCTGACCTACCATGCAGCACCACAAACGCGATCACTCCCCCCAGAACGACCAGCGCCGCGGCCGCGGCCAGAGCTGCGAAGACAGGTTGCACCGATGAAGGCCGAGGCCCTGGCCGGATACTAGGCCTGATCTTGCCCCCTCGTGACCTCGTATCCTGTGATTGGCCAGTCCTGACACTCGCGCTGGTTTCGACATCCCTTGCAGCCCTTCGGTCGGCACTCGGGATGGAGTTCCCTGACCAGCCCTTTGTGGACCATGAACTTCAGCATTCCCTGCAGCGCGCTTTCCTCAACACCGAACTTCCGGCTCAGCTCTTGCACAGTAGTCGTACCGGCGCGGATCTCGGCCAGGATCCGTCGTATCATGTCAGCAGACCCCCCACCTGGTAGATGAGGACCGCCAGCAACCAGCCCAGCACTATCGTGTGCCCCACCGCCAGCGCGGTCCATCTCCAGTTGGTCTCACGCCATATCGCCGCAACCGAGGCAACGCAGGGAATGTAGACAAGCGACATGACCATGAACCCGTATGCCGACAGCGGAGTGAAGCTGCGGCTCAGCACCTGATTCAGCCCTCCCGCCACTCCGCCGTGAATCGCTCCCAGCGTGGCCACTACCAGTTCCTTCGCGACGACACCGGCCGCCAGCGAAACCGCTGCCCACCAGTAGCCGAATCCGGCAGGCTTCAGGATCGGAGCAACCAGTCCCCCCAGCCGTCCGATGATGCTGGACTCCGAAGCATACTCCACACCCCACGGCAGGCTCGCCAGCAGCCAGATCAGAACCGAAGCCAGGGCGATGACTGTACCGGCCTTGCGTACAAAGAGCCATGCCCGCTCCCACATGTGGGTCAGGACGCTGCGGAACGTCGGCAGGTGATAGGGCGGCAATTCCATGATCAGCGGTGCCACCTCTTGCTTGAAGAAGACCCGTTTGAACAGCCGCGCAACGAGCACGGCCAGCACGATGCCGAGCAGGTACAGCGTGAACACAACCAGCCCCCGCTGCCGCGTGAAGAAAACGCCGGTGAATAGTATGTACACCGGCAGGCGCGCCGAGCACGACATCAGCGGGTTGACCAGGACCGTCAGCATCCTGTCCTTGCGGGACTCCAGTGTCCTGGTGGCCATGATCGCCGGCACGTTGCACCCGAAACCGATAATCATCGGAATGAACGACTTGCCGTGCAGACCGAGCAGGTGCATGAACCGGTCCATCACGAATGCTGCCCGGGCCATGTACCCGGATTCCTCAAGCAGAGAGATGACCAGAAACAGGATGACGATGTTCGGGACGAAGACGAGCACCGAGCCGACCCCGCCGATCAACCCTTCGGTGAGGAGGGAGACCAGCCAGTCCGGCGCGCGTGCGGCGGAAAGAACGCTGCCGGTTGCGCCGCCGAGCCATCCGAAGAACGTGTCTACGATATCGGCCAGCGGCGCTCCGGCGGTAAACACAAGCTGAAACGTTCCCCACATCAGCAGCAGGAATACAGGTATCCCGAACCACCGGCTCGTGACAACCCAATCGATGTTCTCCGAGGTGGCTAGCCGGCCGGCGACCCCCGGGAGTCGACGGGTACACTCCCTGACGACGCCATTGAGGAACCCGTAGCGACGCTCGACCACCGCAGTCTCGACATCAGCGCCGATGTGCTTCTCAAGCCCGGTTCTCACCTTGTCAAGAACCTCTCTCAGGGCATTCTCTGCACCATCGCCCGCCAGCAGTGCCAGCGCGTCGGAATCGCCCTCCAGCAGCTTGAGTGCCCACCACCGGGCGCCTTCAGTCCGGTCTGGCCACGCAGCACGGACCGCCTCGGTCAGCTGTGCAAGCCCGCCCTCGATGTCGTCCCCGTAGGAGATCGGAAGACCCGGAGGCGGCGCGTCGCGGTGGATGTCATGGACCACCTGCTGCAACCGCTCGATGCCGACGCCCTTCGAGGCAACCGTCGGCACGACCTTGACTCCCAGGACCTTTTCCAGCCGGTCGATGTCGATCTCCAGCCCGCGTGACCTTGCGACATCCATCATGTTCAGGGCGATTATGACCGGAGCGCCGAGCTCAAGCAGTTGTGCAACGAGGTACAGGTTCCGCTCGAGGTTCGACGCGTCGACGACCGCAACCACGGCATCGGGCTTCTCGCAGGTCAGATAGTCCCGGGCGACCCTTTCATCGAGCGTGTAGGCATCGAGTGCATAGGTCCCAGGCAGGTCGACGACCTTGGTTTCGTGGCCTTCGAAGACGAATCGTCCTTCCTTGCGCTCAACCGTGACGCCCGGCCAGTTGCCGACAGACTGCTTGGCCCTGGTCAGCGCGTTGAATATGCTGGTCTTGCCCGAGTTCGGATTGCCTGCGAGCGCTACTTCTATCTTCCGCTTCGCGCTCACGATTGGCCGTTGTCAGCCTGTACGAACACCCGAGATGCCATCCCTCTGCCGAGCTGATGCATCTGGTCTGCCACCGAGATTGCCACCGGTCCGACCCAGTTGTCACGCGTCTTCACCAAACGGACGCCCGGCTCGATCATCGCCCGACGCAGCCGTCTCCGAAGACCCCAGCCGCCGTGCACATGAGATACGACAAGTGCCTTCCCGACCGGGGCTTCGGTCAGCGCGAATTCCTCAATCGTTTCGACTTCTATGAAAGCCGCCTCTTCCCTGCGCAGTGACAGGTTGTATCCTTTCACCTCGAAGGCGATCGGGTCCCCCATCGGCGCGACTCGGATGGTCTCGACCTCCGTGCCCGGCACAAACCCCATTGACAACAATCGCCGCCGAATACCGGACTGTCCCTGCAGCCCACGTACGATGCCTCGCCGGCCCACTGCAAGATTGTCCAAAGTCATCGGCTCACGCATCCCGTCTTCCTTGAGCCTCAGGTCTCGGGAGTCCGAAGCGTAGCCACTCGTGCATTTCTGCGAGCGACACCGATCCCTCATCGCCGTGAGCGCGGTAGAACTCGACCATCCGGACCAGTCGCTCAACCGTCTCCGGACTCAGCACATGCTCGATTTCGCATGCCTCGCGTCCGGCCACCTCGTCCGGGACGCCCAGCACATCGCACAGGAACTCGGTCAGAAACCTGTGGCGTCGGTAGACCTCGTCCGCAACCGCGGCGCCGCGCTCAGTCAGCTCCACGCCACGGTACCGTTCGTGGCGCACCAGCCCCTTCCGCTTCAGACCGGCAAGCGCGGAAACAACCGACGGCTTGCTCACCCCGAGCTCATTTGCGATATCGGTCACGCGTACATGCCTTCCCGATTGGCTGGCCACATAGACAACTTCAAGGTAGTCCTCCGCGCTGCGGCCAAGATGTGTTGTATGACTAACACTGTTAGACATGTCTAACTATAGCTTCCTCTGACAGCCTGTCAAGCGAAGCCTTAGGCCGGTGCTGTTCTGACGTATTCGGGTCGGCTCTGGAATGCCTCTCAGTCGGTGTGAGCAACCGTGAAGCGATTGCCCCAAGGCGCGGGAGGAGATCGGGGCGGCACGCAACATCCTGGCAATCACCGGTGCCGGAATCTCGGCTGAGTCGGGTGTACCTACCGTCCGCGATAGCCGGGGCCTGTGGGTGCAATTCGACCCTGAGGAGTATGCGACTCCACAGGCCTTTGCCCGCGACCCGGCCAAGGTCTGGACTTGGTACGACATGCGCCGGCAGGAAATGGCGGGAGCCAGACCGAACCCGGCTCACACCGCCCTGGCCGAACTGGAAAAGACCGGTAGACGCGTCTTCGTTGTCACTCAGAACGTCGACGACCTCCATGAACAGGCCGGCTCCAGAGATGTCACCCACAACCGCGGTTCAATGTGGCATGTCCGCTGCCTGAGAGACGGTGCTGTCGAGGAGAACCGCCTTGTGCCCTTGACCGAGATCCCTCCGAGATGCGGTTGCGGCGGGCTGTTCCGCCCGGCTGTGGTCTGGTTCGGAGAGACTCTGCCACGGCAGCCGCTTGAAACCGCGCGGCGCTACCTGCTTGCCGGCGAAATCGACGTCTGCCTGGTGGTCGGTACCGAGGCCTCCTTCGGCTACATCGTTGAATGGAGCTTCCATGCTCGTGAGTCCGGTGCTCTCCTTGTGGACGTCAACCCCCGAGCCACCGGTTTGTCCGACGCGGTCGGCTTCCATCTCGAAGGCAAGGCTGGCGAGATCCTGCCCTGGCTTCTGCCCGAGCTTTCTTGACCCCGCCTCCTCCGGAACTAGATTCTGGCCCTATGCCAGTTGATTCACGGTTCCTCGAACTCTGCCGCCGGCGGTACTCGGTCAAGCGGTTCAGCAGCCGCCCTGTGGAGAGACAGAAGCTCCGCCTCTGCCTGGAGGCCGCCAGACTGGCCCCTTCGGCCGAGAATGCTCAGCCGTGGCGGTTCGTGGTTTTCGATGATCCGGACGAGAAAGACGCTGTCGCGAACGCGGTGTTCAGAGGCGTCTATTCACACACTCGCCCCCTGGCCCGCGCTCCAGTGCTCGTCGCCCTACTGCTCAAACAGAGCATTGTGGTCAATCAGCTTGGCGGCAAGGTCCAGGGCACACCCTTCCAGGTCGTCGACGCCGGTATCGCCGGTGAGCATTTCGTTCTGGCCGCGACTGAGCAAGGACTCGGCACCTGCTGGATCGGCTGGTTCGATTCAAGGGCCCTGCTTCGTCACCTCAAGCTCAGTCGCCGCGCCTTTCGAGCCGTATGCCTGATTGCTGTCGGCTATCCTGCCGGCGATTTGAAACCGCGCGAGCGCAATCGCAGACCGCTCGAGGACATCGTCTGCTGGAACCGCCCGCCCGAAACGCCGCCCTAGCGTCGGCTTGACACTTCTACGGCGTCAAGCAAACTGAGCCATCGGCACCAGACCTTTGGCAGAGCGGCTGAACACCAGGAAGGGCTTGACGCTTGTGCTCGGGATCGTCATGGCTTGTTCGTTCCTGCTGTATCTGCCCACCCTGGGCCATGACCTGGTCTGGGACGACACTTCGCTCATATCGGAGAACCTGCTGCTGGCAGGGTCCAGTCCCCTGGACCTGCTCGGACGTGAATTCTGGGCAGGGTCGCCCGGTGATCCAGGCGAAACAGCAAGATCCTTCTACCGCCCGCTGACTGTGTTCTCATTCTGGCTTGACCAGCGGGTCGCCGGCACCAATCCGGCTTGGTTCCACCTGGTCAACATCCTTCTCAACGCTGGAGTAGCGGCCCTGGTCACACTCTTGATCTGGGACTTGCTGGGCTCAGCGGTATGGGCCGGGCTCGGCGGACTGCTTTTTGGCGCGCACTCGTCCCACGTCGAATCAGTGGCATTTGTGTCCGGGCGCACCGACCTGCTCGCCGGCCTTTTAGTCCTCGCTGCGGCACTCGGACTCGTACGCAGCCTGCGACCGAACCGGTTTGTCTGGGCGTGGCTGGTGGTCACCGCGTTTCCACTCGCTCTTCTCAGCAAGGAAACCGCCATCGTGTTTCCGATCCTGGTTGCACTCGCTCCCCCCCTGGTCCAGACCGGCTACACCCGAAGGCACTGGCTTCTTGCGGCAGCGACCGCTTCGCTCGGGCTTGGCTACCTCGTCCTTCGCAGTCGGGTCTTGGGGGCAATGCTCCCTAGGCCGGACCTCGGCGCGCCAGTCGCCCGCCTATTCGAAGTGGGCAACACTCTCGGCCTCTACCTCGGCATGTTCTTCTGGCCCCTGGGCCATCACCAGGTCAAGTTCCCTGCTGACCCGTCCTTCACTGGCCCTACCGCCTACGTCGTACTCGCCCTGGTGTTCGTCGCAGCCCTGCCGCTCGCTGCCGTCCGGCACCGGCTCCGCGTAGCGCTGTTCGGCGGTGCGTGGACCTTCCTTTTTCTGCTGCCGGTCCTGAACGTCGTCAGGATCGGGCCCCAGGCGGCCGAGCGCCTCATCTACCTTCCCTCCGCCGGGCTGGTTCTCGTCGTCATCACGCTTCTCGTGAGTTTGACTGGCGTCAGCCGGGCACTGGGTAGGACGGCTGTCGCTTCTTCGCTGGTCATGACCTTTGTGCTGGGGGTCGATGCGTTCAACCGAAGCCGTGTCTGGCGCGATGAAGGCACGCTGTTCGCCGCCATGGCCGCCGAAGCCCCGACCGCACCCAGCGCCTACGCCAATCTCGCCAACACGGTGCGCTTCAAGGATCCGGACTCGGCCATCACCCTCTACCGCAAGACACTGGAGTTCGACCCCGGCTACTCTGCTGCCCATCTCAACCTGGGTGTCCTCCTGAGCCAGCAGGGCACTCACGACTCAGCGATCCATCACCTGAACACTGCTGTGGTCCTGGATGCCGGTTCGGTCAAGGCGCTGAACAACCTCGGCCTGGCCTTCTTCACAGCCGGCATGCCGGAGAGCGCCCTGGTCTACTTCAACAAGTCGGTCGCAATCGACTCAGGCCTTGCCGCCACGCACCTCAATCTGGCCGGCGCCCTGGCCGAGCTGGGCAGAAACAGCCGGGCCGATGCGGAGCTGCACCGCGCCCTGGAGATTGAACCAGGGTTGACCCCTGCTCACCTGATGCTGGCTGAGCGGTACGAACGAATCGGACTGCTGGACAGCGCGATCTGGCACATGCATCGGGCAGAAGCTTCGGACCCGACGCGACCTTCGCTCGCCAACCGGCTGGGCACGATGCTGGTCAGAGCCGGAGACACCGCTGCCGCAATGGCCAGTTACCAGCGGGCACTGGAGCTGGACTCCTGCCTTGTGCCTGCCCTGTACAATCAGGCGGTCCTGCTTGCCGCCGGTCAAGACACTGCACAAGCGCTTGAATTGGCGACCCGCGCCCACCGGTTGCGCCCCGACTTGACAGCAGTCAGCAGCCTCTACGACCAGCTCAGCCGCTAGATCTCCTGGAAAGTCTTAGTACTTGGCCGCGATCGGAAACCGCCGGCCGGTGCCGAACGCCTTGCCGGTAACCCTGATCCCTGGTACCGCCTGGCGTCGTTTGTACTCATTGGCCTTCACGGCTCGGACAACCCACTCCACCGTGGCGCGGTCGTGTCCTGAGTCCGCAATCTCCTCTGCCGACTCGCCTTCTTCAAGCCAGCGCCGGACAATGTCGTCCAGCACTTGATAAGGCGGCAGCGTATCCTGGTCCTTCTGCCCCGGCCTCAGCTCCGCTGAAGGAGGTTTTCTGACTATGGCACCCGGGATGACCTCGTGGTCCCGGTTGATGTGTTGCGCTAGTTCGTAGACCATTGTCTTCGGTACGTCAGCCAGCACCGCCAGCCCACCGCTCATGTCGCCGTACAGGGTGCAGTAGCCGACCGCCAGCTCGCTCTTGTTGCCGGTCGACACAACCATGTGACCGAGCTTGTTGGAGATCGCCATGAGGATGTTGCCCCTGACCCGGGCCTGGATGTTCTCTTCGGCTACCCCGGTCCCACCTTCACCCAGCAGGTCTCTTGTGACCCTCCGGTAGCAGTCGTACACCTCAGATATCGCTACTTGCTCAAACCGGATTCCCAGATTCGCGGCCAGCAGCCGGGAATCCTCGACACTGCCCGCAGAGGAGAATTCGGACGGCATCGTCACACCCAGTACGTTGTCGGCGCCCAGTGCCTCGACCGCAATGCAGCAGGCCACTGCGGAATCGATTCCACCGGACAACCCGAGCACGACCTTGCTGAATCCACACTTTGCCACGTAGTCGCGAAGGCCGAGCACGAGCGCTCGATAGACCGACCAAGTTACCTCCAGCGGCTGGTACTTCCCTGCGCCGGGACTCGCTGTATCGACGATTGTCACTTGCTCAACGAACGAATCCATCACTTCTATTGGTGCGCCCGCGGAGTCCAGCGCCATGCTCCTGCCATCGAACACAAGCTCGTCGTTGCCTCCGACCTGATTGACGTAGACAAGAGGCAAGCGGTGTCGCCGACAATGGCCACCAAGCATCCGATAGCGCATTCCGTCCTTTCCGGCCGCGAAAGGCGAAGCGGAGACGTTGACCAGCAGAGTCGCTCCGTTCCGTGCCAATTCTCCAATCGGGTCTGTGCTGTACTTCTGCCCCGCCGCCTCGTCCGGATCGTTCCACGCATCCTCGCACACCGATACACCGAGTCTCTCGCCGGCAAAGCCGAAGGCTGCAAGGGACGGCGCCGGGTCGAAATAGCGCAGCTCATCGAACACGTCGTACGTCGGCAGCAGAGTCTTCGGCTGCATCCCGACCTGTCGCCCGGCCGCGAACAGCACGGCAGCGTTGTAGAGGCCGTTGCCGGTGTTCGAGCCGGTCTGGACCACCGCACCGGTCAGTATTCCTACGTCGGCGTACTCCCGAGACAGTTCAGCAAGCCGCCCTAGTCCCCTTTCGCAGCGCTCGATGAACCACTTCTGCTCGAGCAGATCACGAGGCGGGTACCCGGCAAGGAACATCTCGGGCAGAACCACCAGGTCGGGCCTGCCTGACCCCAGCTGCTCAAGTGTCTGCCGTATGCGCTGTAGATTGCCGTCGATGTCGCCCACGACCGGATTCAGCTGGGCGATTGCGATTCTCATGGTGTCAAGGTCAGTTTGCCTGAACTCCGTCCCTTGTCAATCGGACGACCTGGGATATGATACGTTCAATGCTCGTGGCAATGTCGGCGTTCTCGGTGACCACGCTGATGGTCGTCCAGCAACTGCCGGGAACGCCGGCGGCTGATTCACTGCAGGTCAACGACTCGGTACTGCTGACCAGTCCGTACCGGACTGAAGACCGCCGCGACTCCTTGCCCGCCGTTGATCCTCTGGATCCCATGGGCATCGATGCCGCGGATCTCTCGGACCGAACTGTCGTATTCACCATCGACGACGCGTACCACAGCATCTTTGCAGACGCCTATCCTCTGTTCAAACAGTACCGCATGCCGTTCACCCTCGGCGTCATTACTGACTACGTTCGGTCGGGTGAACCTACCCACGCAAATTCCGGGGGCTTCATGAAGCGCTCGGAGATTCAGGAGCTCATAGACTCACTCCACATCGAAGTAGCCAGCCACAGCACGTCCCATCCTTTTCTGACCAGGCTCGACAGCGCCACCGCGTGGAAGGAGATACAAGGGTCTAAGGTGATACTTGAGTCTCTGTTCGGCAAGGAGGTCATGACTTTCGTATACCCGTATGGTGACGTGGACGCCAGGATTCGGCGAATGGTGGAACGTGCCGGATACCGCATCGGTCGGGCCGTACGCTCCGGCACCCCGAACTTCTGGGTCGACCCCTATCGAATCCCAATGTTCGAGCTGCGCATGGAAACCAGGCTGGCGGATGTGGCAAAACACATCCGTGGTCGCAAGACGACCGTCCTCCTGGTCCACCAAGTCGTCAGAGAGCCGAGCGTGTTCACCGAGTGGTCAATTGCCGACTTCGGCGAACTCCTGGCGTGGCTTGACCGTGGAAACGCCAGTGTGGTGACGCTCTCCGCGCTCTTCAGGGAATGGTGGGTAGAGAAGTTGGTCCGGTTCACGGAGGAGGTTGCCGCCGCCTATCCGGACGGCCGCAAACACCTGCTATTCCAGGAGGTAGATGTCGACGCTACCGAGGCTGCGCATCCCCGCTGACTTGAAGGCGTCGATATTCCTCCTCGGACCGACGAATAGGTCAACATGCTTGCCCTTCACGGCGCTGCCGACGTCGTGGGCAAGGAAAACGCCGCTTAGCCTCTTGCCGTCAACAACCACCTTCTCGGCCTGAGGAATGTAGACTCTGGCTCCGAGCGGGATGACACGCGGGTCGACGGCAATCGACTTAAGCTCAGAAAGCTTGTAGCCGCCGTAGCCCATGAAGCTGTCGCCGACTTCCACGCGGTTAATCCCCCTCAGGTAACTGATGCACCGTCCGTCGTTGAGCCGGGCTGCCGCCTCGATCTTGAAGTCCCTGATGAACCTCCAGCCGAACCGACCGACCAGCCTCCCCTGTTTGTCATAGAGGGGGTTTCGCCCGGCTGGATAGTCCTTCTCCTCAACTACCCAGTAGAAGGTTGTCTTGAACCTGCCTAGGTAGCGGGCGTTGGGCAGCTCAGGAGGAGGCCCCATCGCCTCTTCCAGCAACCAGGACGGAGGCCCGACCGAAATCGGCCCGTCCTGGACCTCGAGGGTCTGGACCTTGGGCTGCAGGCATGCCAGAAGAGCAAGAACGAGGCCGACGACCCACTTCCGCATAGAGGCAATTATCTCCACCGCGCACCGATGTCAAGCGGCCCTGCTCACCCGGACCGAGGACCGGAAGTCGGCTCATGGACGCAGTGCAACGTAAAAGCCTACAGCTCAGGCAGTTACGGGCCCGCCGACCTTCGGTCCGACAGGTCCCTGGGCAGCAATGACCTGGATTCCAGGCCGCCTCAGAGGGCGCGCCTATTGGCCCGGTGGGTCGGAGGACTTTGTGACTTTGAGCAGGACCGGCAGTGCCAGATTCGGCACTGGGTCCCGCGATCGACGGCTGTCAGAGAGCGTGGTGTGAACGACTAGCTGAGGTCAAGACTCCCCTGTCCGGCCCGACGCTGTCGCTTGCCGAGATGCTCGTATGCCTGAGCGGTCGGGACCCTGCCGCGCGGGGTGCGCTGAATGAGACCCTCCTGCACCAGGAACGGCTCGTACACCTCCTCGATGGTCCCGGCATCTTCGCCCACCGCCACCGCGAGGGAATTGAGCCCGACCGGTGCGCCGCCAAACTTGTCGACAAGCGTCATGAGTATCTTCTTGTCCATCTCGTCCAGCCCGCGTGAATCGACGTCCAACTTCTCGAGGGCGAACTCGGCGATATCCTCGTCTATCCTCTCGTTCCCACGTACCTGGGCAAAGTCTCGTACACGTCGCAGCAGCCGGTTGGCTATTCGAGGAGTTCCCCGTGCCCGGCCCGCTATCTCCCAGGCACCGCTGTCCTCGATCGTGACCCCCAGTATTCTGGCCGAACGCTGCACGATGTGGAACAGGTCTTCAGCAGGATAGTAGTCCAGCCGGAAGGTTATGCCGAACCGGGACCGTAGCGGCGCGGTTATCAGGCCGGATCTGGTCGTGGCCCCGACCAGGGTGAACCGGCTCAGCGTGATGCGCTCCGACCGCGCCCCCGGCCCCTTGTCGATGAGCACGTCGAGCGCGAACTCCTCAAGCGCTGGGTAGAGAAACTCCTCGACCGCTTTGTTTGTCCGGTGGATTTCGTCGATGAAGAACACGTCCTTGCCTCCCAGCCCGGTCAGAACCCCGGCCAGGTCCGCCGGCCGTTCCAGGATCGGACCCGACGAGCAGCGGATTGCGGTCCCCATTTCCTCGGCCACGATATAGGCTAGCGTCGTCTTCCCCAGGCCCGGCGGTCCGAATAGCAGCACGTGTTCGAGTGGCTCGTCACGCTTCTTCGCCGCCTCGACGAACACCCGCAGGTTTTCCTTCAGCCGAGTCTGGCCCACGAACTCGTCCAGTTTCCGTGGCCTGATCTGTTCGTCCACCGCCTCTTCGCCCGAGAGCCGCTCGGGCGAAATCAGCCGTTCTTCGGCAGCCATCCTAGCGCCTTCCTGACTGGAGTGCGAGTCTCAGGAGATCTTGCAGGGTCACGTCTTCGCTCACTTTGATTCGCTCGAGCCGCTGCCGCGCCTCACGCCGGGTCAGCCCAAGTGAGACCAGTGCTGCCTCGGCGTCGGTCAGCAACGGCTTGCCCGCCGCCGGCGCCACCGTCTTCTCAGCTAGCTCCTCAAGCACCCGCTCTGCTTTCTTGGGCCCGACACCGGGCACGGTCTTGATGACTTCGATCCGCCGGCGCGCAATCGTGTCGATGATGTCGTCCGGGCCGAACCGGGACAGAAAATTCAGCCCGGCCCTCGGTCCGATGCCCTTCACCGACAGTAGCAGCCTGAAAACGTCCCGCTCCCTACTCTCGAGGAAACCATACAGCTCCACGCCGTTCTGGGTGAACCTCGTCACCACCAGCAGGCCGACTTCTGTTCCTTTCTCGCCCAGCCGGCTCGAAGTCGAAAGTGGCACACCGACTTCGTACCCGGTGCCATTGCAGTCGAGCACTAGTCTCGTGGGCTCCTTCTCGACAATCGTGCCACGCAGGAAGGCGATCATCGTATCAGCGTTTCGCCAGCGTGCGCCGTGCAAGACAGAACGCAGCCGCCAGTGCGTCGGCTTCATGCTCCTGGATATCATCGCCCAGCCCCAGAAGCTGACTCATCATGTAGTTCATCTGCTTCTTGGAAGCCTTGCCGCTACCGGTGACGGCGAGCTTGATGGTCGCAGGTGTTACCTCGACCGTTGGGATGCCGTGCACGGCCAGCACGTACAGCAGCACCCCCCGGCACTGGGCGGACAGGATGACGCTCCTTGCGCCCCCTGTCTTGAAGAACAGCGTCTCGATTGCGCAGCGTTGTGGCCGGTTCTCGGAGATGACCTCAGTCAGCTTGTCGGCCAGCCGTTTCAGTCGCACGCCGGTTGGCTGCGTGTTGTCTGTAGTGATAACACCGAAATCGACAGCGTGGTCTTTTTCGATGACCCCGTACCCCGTAGCCGACAGGCCGGGGTCGATGCCGAGTATTCTGATTGTCCCGCTACTCCCCGGACACCTTCTCGAGCACCTCGTCCGGGATGTCGAAATTGGCATAGACGTTCTGGACTTCGTCCAGTTCCTCCAGCATCTCAATCAGTCGAAGAACCTTCTTGGCCCCGCCCTCGTCCAAAGGAACGGTGTTCGAAGCAATCTGTGTGAGCTCGGCGCTGAGCCATTCCACCCCGGCTTCACTCAGTTGCCTCTTTACGGCCTCGAAGCTTGCGGGCGACGTGACCACGGAATACCCGCTGTCATCGGTCTGGACATCATCGGCACCTGCCTCCAGCGCGGCTGCGAGCACCGTATCCTCGTCAGCCCGGTTCTTGGGTATGACGATCAGACCCCGCGGCTTGAACTGCCAGGCCACACAACCAGCAGCACCCATGCTGCCCCCGTGCTTGTCGAAAACGTGCCGCACCGAGGCAGTGCTTCTGTTCTTGTTGTCGGTTAGCGCCTGGACCAGCACGGCAACACCGTTTGCGCCATATCCCTCGTAGGTGACCTCTTCATACGAAACCCCAGGCAGCTCACCGGTACCTTTCTTGACCGCCCGGTCGATGTTGTCCGCCGGCATGTTCATCGACTTGGCCGACTCCATAGCGGTGCGCAATCTGGGGTTTGCATCCGGGTCGCCGCCGCCAACGCGCGCCGCTGCCGTTATCTCCCGAATAATCTTGGAGAAGGCTCTGCCGCGTGCGGCATCGGTCTTCGCCTTCTTATGCTTGATGGTTGCCCATTTAGAATGTCCGGACATTACGTTCCTCCTTGGAGTACCGTGTCCATTCATTGTAGAATCGGCGCTGTGACTGTCAACACCTATGCCAGCCGAAACCCTCTGCGAAGGGCAGAACCGGCTATCTGCTTGACATCCGAAGGCCGAACGGTAAGTTAGAATCATGATGTTGTCGGCAATGGTATTTGCTCTGATTGCGGTCGACCCCAACGTCGGCACGTCCGGCTTCGACTTCATTCGCATCGCGCCGACAGCACGCGAAGCGGCAATGGGCACGGCCGCTCTTGCGAAAGCAACCAGCCCGATGAACTTCTGGTACAATCCGGCCCACGCAGCCGGCAACGAGCACCAGCGGGCCCACTTCGGATACATCAACTACGTCGCCGGCATCCACATCGGTTCCGTCGCGTTCTCTCAGCGTCTGGAACAGAACAAGGGCATCGGCGTCGGCGTTGTCTACCTCAACTCGGGTAGCATGAAACGAACCGACGAACGCGGGTATGAGCTCGGGACATTCGGGGTGTCATATGCTGACCTGAACGTCAGTGGTGGATGGGAATTGGCCGACTTCATGGCGGTTGGCGCCGGCATCCAGGGGCTCTACGGATCCATCGACACCTTCTTCACAGTCGGGCTCGCCGGCAATGCCGCCGTCAGATTCAGCTTCCCGGTCAACGGCCTCGAAGGGCTCAACGTCGCGCTCGCAGCCCAGAATCTGGGTCTCACCGTGAAGCCCTACAAGACGCAGCGCGATCCTCTGCCGATGTCGGTCGGCGCGGGCATCAGCTATGACATCAACGATGCTGTGATGTTTGGTCTGGATGTCGTCAAGCCTCTGGACAACCAGATCCAGTTCAGCACTGGAGTCGAAGGCTGGGTTGGTGACATACTCGCCCTGCGCGCCGGCTATAATTCGCTCGGGCCTGATCTCAAGTCCGGCGGTGGTTCCGACATCCTCGCGGGGCTTTCAACCGGGCTCGGCATCCGATTCCGGGGATACCAGCTCGACTACTGCTTCACGCCCATGGTCCAACTGGGCATGGCACATCGGCTCTCACTCGCCCTGACGCTCTAGAGGCCCCCGGTCCTACGATGAAACGGCAGTACGTCAAGGACCTGAAGCCCGGCATCCCGATTGATGACGTCTTCTTCGTAACACGGCGCGACATAAGGGAACGCCGCGACGGTACGCCGTTCCTGACGTTCGATTTGATGGACAAGACCGGCAATGTCGCAGCAATCATGTGGGATCGTGTGGAAGACGCCATCAGTTGCGTCGAACCAGGCGGTTTCTTCCGCGTCCAGGGCAAACTCGGCAACTACCAGGGACGACCTCAACTCACCGTCGCCGTCATCTATCCGGCCGATCCCAAGGATATCGACCGGGACGACTTCCTTCGCGCAACAAGGCACGACCGGGGCAAGATGATGTCCGAATTGCAGAGCTACATCGAAACGGTAGAGGATAGGCACCTGAAGAAACTGCTCGCCGCTTTCTTCGACGAGGAGAGCTTCACAAAGGAGTTCGCTCTCGCGCCAGGCGGTGCTCAAGTACACCACAACTATCTCGGCGGGTTGCTGGAACACACCGTCATGATGGCAAGGGTAGCCGCCGCGCTGCCGACCGCATACCCGGAGTTGAACCATGACCTGCTGATGACCGGTGTCTTGTTGCATGACGTCGGCAAGGTCCGGGAGTACACATACGAGGTTGCTTTGGATCATACGTGGGATGGCAGACTGATCGGTCACATCGTAATGGGATACGAAATAGTCAAGGAGAAGATGTCACAGATCCCTGGTTTCCCTGAGGAACTGGGACGAATGCTCCTGCACACGGTCCTCGCGCACCATGGACACCTCGAACATGGTTCGCCCAAGACGCCCAAGTTCGCCGAGGCGATTGTGGTCTACTTTCTCGACAACATGGACGCGAGAATCATGATGTTCCGTGGCGCCATCGAGAAGAACCCAGGCACCAAATGGACCGACTATCAGCAATACCTAGAGACCAACGTCTACATCCCGGACCGGCCCAAAGTCCCCGAGAGCTAGTTGACCGACCTGAGTCGGCAGGACCTGAAACAGGCCTGCAAGTCGCTGGGCCTTGCCCCCACTGAATCGCAGCTCAGCCTGCTCGGCCGCTACGCCAAGGCACTACGCGAGCGGAATAGACAGGTGAACCTTGTCTCGCGAAAGGACGTCGGCCGCATACTCTCCTATCATGTCCTTGATTCCCTCGCCGCAGCTTCACTCGTCCCAACGGACTCCCGGGTAGTGGACATCGGCACCGGCGCGGGTCTGCCCGGTATTCCCCTGGCAATCTGCCGACCAGACGTGACGCTGTTCCTCGTCGAGTCCATCGCCAAGAAGGCGCGTTTCCTTGAACACGCCGTCGCCGAGCTCGGCCTGACGAATGTCCACGTGATTCACGCCCGAGCCGAGGCCATCGAGCCTCTCTCATGCCGAGTCGCGCTGAGCCGTCTCACCGGTGAGCTCACAGTCTGCCTCGGCTGGCTCGCCCGGCACTGTGCGACGGACGGTTCGATAGTTCTGTGGAAGTCTCCGGGGACGGCAGGGGCCGATGCGCAACTGCTAAGCCGTCACGGCGTGCGTGTTCAGGAAGCGCGCGACATTGTTCTGCCGGTGACCGGCATTCCCCGTCGCTTTGTGGTTCTTGTCCGCCAGATCTAGACGACCGCCCAGGCACCCGGCTTCAGCTCGTGCTGGCGGGAGTCGCTGGTCGTCGTGTGAGCAACTCGGGAACTGCATGGGATCTCCCCAAATGGGTCAATCCTACTGCGTCGCGCGCGGCCCGGGCTATTGACACGGCACGGCAGTTTCCTGGCATTGGCACACGTGCCAGAACAGGAGGACTGGCACCGCGACCCCCGCCATTAGGCACCAATGGTGAATAGCACGCCTACCCCTGCGATTCAGTTCTCTCACGCGCTGTCGTCGATTCTCCAGAGGCGTCGGCCTCGGGTCTATGCCGTGGGCATAGTAGGCAGTGGTTCTGCTCTGTCGGACCACGGTGACCTCGACGTGTTCGCGATACTCAAAGCCAAGAGCGCGGCACCGCCGGAGATGAAACGTGCACACAAGGCCGTGGTTTCGGCCGTTGAGGCAGCGGTCCGACGGCTCAGTAGGCGCGGCATCATCATCGGGGTATTCACGGAGTTCCGAATGGAGGAATTCTCGAGGTTCTTGCTCCGAAACGTCCCCAGGCAGCGGCTCTTGCTGGTTCACCTGAAGGTGTATCCAACGCTCCCAAGTGTAGGCATCTGGCAGTCCAGATCTGTGGCCAGGGGGTACTTCGCCAATGTGGCAAGCATACTGTACCACTCGGGACGCCGAAGACCGGATTCTGAGATCCTCTCCAGCCGCCTCGCTCTACCGTCCCGCCGCGAACAGCTTGAACACCTTCGGTCTCTGGCCTATGAAGTCATTGAGTATGTGGCCGTCAGCGGCCTGCCCGAACAGTTCATTGTCACTGAGGGCGTGAACAAGCTAGGCTACATCGCCAACTACCTGTCGCTGTGTGGACGGGCGAGATGAAGTACGAGGAAGTAGCAGCTGCTTCCTGGGAAGATGCCGTGCATGCCAGCAAGCGTACACCTACACCGATTCGCCGCGCCATCTCTTATGTAGCGCGTGTAAGAGAAGGTTGTCAATCCCCCTGCGCCAGAGCCCTCGTGCGAGTCCTATACGGGATAACTACTCTGCTGGACACGAAACTCTCCGCCAGCTAGCCCATGCGTCAGGAGGCAAAGCGACCTTTTCCGTGGTTCGTGGTCTGGACGTGGATAGAGGGCATCCTGACCATCGGCCAACTTGGGTTCCTACTGGTCCTCTCCGGCGTTGGTTTCGCCTTCAGGAAGCCGTTGCTGGACTTCGGCCGAATCGAGAACGTAGCTCTCGTATCAATAATGGGTACAATGGGGCTAGCTGGATTGGTGGATATCCTCCTGAAGTACTACATAGTGAAACGCCGTCGGATTGTCCAGTCACTGCGCAACCGGGCCTAGATAGTCTCGGCTCTCAAGGACGAGCTCGACTCGGTCAGATGGGAGATACTATCCACGCACTTGGCCGCCTTGCCAGTACGGGATGATCTGATACTCGCCAGGGTTCGGCAGTCATGTGAGAGCGCAAAGCCAATCGGGCTACACCGCATTGTCGCAGTGCAGTCCAGGGATGATCTGGACCTTGTGCGGCAGACGTTGTCGCTGCGAACCAGCTCAGCCGTCGCATCCGTGCAGGTTCGGGTCATCATTGCTGAGAGACGAGAAGCAGCTCTGCCTCAAGGACCTGCCGTTGTCAATCTGGTGGTGTTCGACAGGGAACGGGCCGTCCTGGCATTCCCATCCAGAGCCGCGGATGAATCTACGGGTCTCTTCGTCCCTCACCCTGAAGCCGTACGGCGCGTCGTGATGGCCTACTGGTTACAGCTGGAGGATGCAAGCCGCGAGGTCACGGACGCCGAGCTAGCCACGTTGGAAGCTCAGCTGGCTGCCCCCCCCAGTCAACTGACCGGGGTTCCCATCACTGGTATCCCACGCCGCTTCGTGACCCTGGGCATCCCCACAGCAGGCAGCTAGACAGAAAAAGAAAGCCCGTTGGGCCTTCTTGCTGGGTACGGATGCAACCTAGTGAGCGTGTCCGGGCCGTGTGCAAACTCGTAGAAAGGAGGTGATCCAGCCGCACGTTCCCGTACGGCTACCTTGTTACGACTTCGCCCCAGTCATCGGCCCCGCCTTGGGCCCCCACGAAGGAGGGACTTCGGGCGTTGCCAACTCCCATGGCGTGACGGGCGGTGTGTACAAGACCCGGGAACGTATTCACCGCTGCGTTCTGATCAGCGATTACTAGCGATTCCGTCTTCAAGCAGGCGAGTTGCAGCCTGCTATCCGAACCATGGCCACCTTTGGGGATTCGCTCCACCTCGCGATGTCGCTGCCCATTGTAGCGGCCACTGTAGGACGTGTGTAGCCCTGGGCATAAAGGCCATGATGACTTGACGTCATCCCCACCTTCCTCCTCCTTGACGGAGGCAGTCCCCCTAGAGTGCACCGTCACCGGTTGGCAACTAGGGGCAGGGGTTGCGCTCGTTGCGGGACTTAACCATACACCTCACGGCACGAGCTGACGACAGCCATGCAGCACCTGTGCAAGCTCCAGAGATAAACCCCAGTCGGTCCCCTTTCGGGTCCCTACCACTTGCATGTCAAACCCAGGTAAGGTTCTTCGCGTATCATCGAATTAAACCACATCCTCCACCGCTTGTGCGGGTCCCCGTCAATTCCTTTGAGTTTCAGCCTTGCGGCCGTAGTCCCCAGGCGGTACATTTATCGCGTTAGCTGCGGCACGGAGACTAGGCCCCCACGCCTAATGTACATCGTTTACAGCTAGGACTACCAGGGTATCTAATCCTGTTCGCTCCCCTAGCTTTCGTGTCTCAGCGTCAGATGCATTCCAGGAACCTGCCTTCGCTATTAGCGTTCCTTCCGATATCTACGCATTCTACCGCTACACCGGAAGTTCCAGTTCCCTCTCCTGCTCTCTAGATCGGTAGTTTCGACAGCAGTTCCCGGGTTAAGCCCGGAGCTTTCACCATCGACCCACCAGTCCGCCTACACACCCTTTACGCCCAGTGAATCCGGACAGCGCTTGCCCCCTACGTATCACCGCGGCTGCTGGCACGTAGTTAGCCGGAGCTTCCTTTGGGAGTACCGTCACCGTTTCGGCAGTTACTCCGAACCGGCATCGTTCACCCTGACAGGAGTTTACATCCCGAGAGACTTCATCCTCCACGCGGTGTCGCTGGGTCAGGCTTTCGCCCATTGCCCAAGTTTCTAGACTGCTGCCTCCCGTAGGAGTGGGGACCGTGTCTCAGTTCCCCTGTGGCCGGTCACGCTCTCACGCCGACTATCCGTCGGAGCCATGGTGGGCCGTTACCCCGCCATCAAGCTGATAGGACAAGGGCCCCTCGAAAGGCGACACCTTGCGGCGTCTTTGTTGCAGCCAAGATGCCGAGGCTGCAACACATGAGGAATTAGCCCGCCTTTCGACGGGTTGTTCCTCACCTCAGGGCAGGTTACCCTTGCGTTACTCACCCGTTCGCCGCTAGACGCATTCCGGTATTGCTACCAGAGTGAATCTCGCACGACTTGCATGTCTAAGACACACCGCCAGCGCTAGTCCTGGGCCAGGATCAAACCCTCCAAGCAATCAATCTTGAAGGTAGTAGGAATTGACACAGCCCGGACACGCTTTGGGTTACATCCGAATTATAAAAGAGCGATACCTCTGTGAATGTATGATACGAAGAAACGGCTGAGTGTCAACAGAGAACGGGTTGTCTCCTTCAGCTCTATCTGGCAGAACACACAAGACTTAGCCGTCCTGACAGGCACCAGAGACGCTCCGATTCTGCAGGGCTTCGCGCGGGCGTATGCGAGAACCCAGCAGGAATGGCTCTGGAGGGGTACAATCGGGCTGGCGCCCTCTTCCCGTACGCGGTCCTGGCTTGGCCGAATACGTGCCGGCGCTACCCCGAAGGGACGAGGTCCGAGTCATCCTGAAATGGCTGACAATCTCGGTTCACCGAGTCGCCCAACGGCGCCAATGCCGGCGAGTCCGAGTGGTCCGCAGCTACGCCAACCAGATGTAGTCGTCTGAGGCTGCCGCCAAGCTAGAGAATATCTGAAGTAGGGGAGTTCTCTGACCGAACAGATTCCAGCTCGTCTAGTCTCCGTTGCTGGCCGACTTGCTCGACCCGGCCGTGCCATCGGAAGTGCTTGATTCGCAGGGCCTTGCGGAATCGGTCGAAGCTGGCTTGCGTCGATAGTCAGTCTCATAGAAACCCGAACCCCTGAAGATGAGGCCGGACCCGCCGGATATTATCTGCTCGACGCTATCCTTGGCTCTGCACCTAGGGCAGTCTTTCACCGGCGGGTCGACAATGCGTTGGAACACGTCGAACCGATGGCCGCATCCTGTACATCGGTACTCGTATGTCGGCACGGAAGCGGGCGGGGGTGGGTACTGGCCCCACCCCCGTTGGCTAGACTAGTAGTCCATGCCGCCGCCCGGTGGCATGGGCGGGGCCTTTTCCTTCTCGGGCTTCTCTGTGATGGCACACTCGGTGGTGATCATGAGACCTGCTACGCTAGCCGCGTTCTGTAGAGCGGCTCGGGTCACCTTGGTGGGGTCGATGACCCCGGCCTCGAACATGTCGACGTAGTCCAGCGTCTCGCAGTTGAACCCGAAGTTGCCCTTGCCGTTCTTCACCTTCTCGAAGACGATCGACCCGTCGATCCCTGCATTGCACGCGAGCTGACGGACTGGTTCTTCGAGCGACTTCTTCACGATGCTGGCGCCGATCTGCTCATCGCCTTCGAGATCGAGCCTGTCAACAGCCGGTATGCAGCGCACCGGTGCGACGCCACCGCCGGCGACAACCCCCTCCTCGACCGCGGCGCGCGTTGCATGCAGAGCGTCCTCGACGAGCGCTTTCTTCTGCTTCATCTCGACCTCGGTCGCAGCACCGACGTTGATGACGGCGACGCCTCCGGCCAACTTCGCCAGTCGCTCCTGGAGCTTCTCGCGATCGTAGTCGGACTTGGTTTCCTCGATCTGCCCGCGGATCTGGTCGATGCGTGCGGTGATATCGGCCTTCTTGCCCGCACCCTCAACAATGGTGGTGTTCTCCTTGTCGACCACCACCCGTTTCGTGGTGCCCATGTCGGAAATCTGGACGTTCTCGAGCTTGACGCCGAGGTCCTCGGAGATGAGGCGACCCCCGGTGAGCACGGCGATGTCCTCGAGCATCGCTCGGCGGCGGTCGCCGTAGCCCGGCGCCTTCACCGCGCAGGCGCGGAGCGTGCCCTTAATATGGTTGACAACCAGACCGGCCAGGGCTTCGCCTTCAACCTCTTCCGCGATGACCAGTACCGGCCGGCCCTTCTGGGCGACCTTCTCCAGAACCGGCAGGAGGTCGCGCATCGCCGAGATCTTCTTCTCGTATAGCAGAACCAGAGCGTTCTCAAGAATCGCTTCCATCTTCTGTGTCTGGGGCGTGGTCGTGCCGGGGTCGAGCGCGAAATACGGTGATGAGTAGCCGCGGTCGAACTGCATGCCCTCGACCACCTCGAGGTTGGTTTCGATCGACTTGGCTTCCTCCACCGTAATGACACCTTCCTTGCCGACCTTCTCCATGGCGTCCGCGATGAGCTTGCCGATCTCGTGGTCGTTGTTGGCCGAGATCGTCGCGACCTGCTCGATTTCTGCGCGGCCCGCGGTCTTCCGGGACATCCTCTTCAGCTCTGCGACCGCCACGTCCACCGCCTTGTCTATGCCGCGCTTCACCGCCATCGAGTTCGCGCCCGCGGAAACGACCTTCAGGCCCTCGCGGTAGATGGCCTCGGCCAGGATGGTTGCGGTTGTCGTCCCGTCGCCAGCGACATCCGAGGTCTTGGACGCGACCTCTTTGATCATCTGGGCGCCCATGTTCTCGAACCGTTCTTCGAGCTCAACTTCCTTGGCGACACTGACGCCATCCTTGGTCACGGTGGGCGCGCCCCACTTCTTATCGATGACGACGTTGTGGCCCTTGGGGCCGAGCGTCACCTTGACAGCATGCGCCAGCTGCTGGGCGCCGCGCAGGATCGCGCGTCTCGCTTCGTCCTCAAACCTGAGTTCCTTCGCTGGCATCTCCTACTTCTCCTTCTCTCCAACGATCGCTAGGACATCTTCCTCACGCATGATAAGGTACTCATCGTCACCGATACGAATTTCGTTGCCGGAGTACTTGCCGAACAGGATGTAGTCCCCCTTCTTGACGTCCATGGCGATGCGCTTGCCATTGTCATCGACCCGGCCTGGCCCGACCGCGATCACCTTTCCCTTCTGCGGCTTCTCCTTCGCGCTGTCCGGGATGATGATGCCGCCTTTCTTGACCTCTTCCTCGATTCTCTCGACCAGGATTCGGTCGTGAAGCGGTTTAACCTTCATTCTGTCCTCCTTAGAGTTGTGTTCTCTAGCCGACGCTCAAACTGACCTCATCCGAGGCTGTGATCCTAGGCGCATCGACGCACCTAATGCTTCGCCCATTTTAGACTAGAACAGAAGACACCAGGATTCCGAAGAACGGCTCCCGCATTCCAAACGCGCAGCTCTGTTCGTCACTCCAAGTCGCTGATTTAAAGCAACTTGCTGAGTGGGCGATATCTGACTTGAACAGATGACCTCCTCCTTGTAAGGGAGGCGCTCTAGCCGGCTGAGCTAATCGCCCTTCCGTCTGATTATATGACCTGGCCCCAAGGTGTCAAACGTTTGGATTGTCGGCCGATTGACAGCTACCGCTGCTGCCCTAAGCTCTGGTTCAGTGTACGGCATCTCCCTCTCTGTTCCCGGCGGTGTGCTTATCGGCGGAGAGTGGAGGAGAACAGGCTCGACCAGGCCGATCGCAAGTCCCTTTGACGGAACCGTCGTAGCTGAGGTATCGGACGCAGGGCTCGACGATGTCGATGCCGCAGTCGCGGCGGCCGAGAGCGGGTTTGCCGCAACCAGACGACAGCCAGCCCACACGCGCGCCGATGTGCTGCGCCGCGTCGCCGACATGCTCGCTGCCCGGGCAGCGGAATTCGTGGACACCATTGTCGCTGAGGCTGGAAAACCCCGGCGCTACGCAGCCACCGAAGTCCAACGCGCAGTCCAGACCCTCCGTTTCAGCGCCGAGGAAGCCAAGCGGCTGCACGGCGAGACCGTTCCGATGGATGCGGTTCAGGGCTCCGAGAACCGGCGTGGGTGGTTCATTCGCCAGCCGCTTGGCGTCATAGCCGCGATTGGACCGTTCAACTTCCCGCTCAACCTTGTCTGCCACAAAGTCGGCCCAGCGCTCGCAGCCGGCAACTCGGTAGTGCTCAAGCCCGCGAGTGCCACGCCTTTGTGCGCACTGAAGCTTGGCGAGCTTTTCCTCGAAGCTGGCCTGCCGGCCGGCGCGCTCAACGTCATACCAGGCCGGGGCAGCACCGTCGGTATGGCGCTGGTCCAGAATGCCCGCGTCCAGATGGTGACCTTTACCGGAAGCGCCGCTGTCGGGGAGGAGATCCACGCCAACTCCGGTCTGAAGAGGATCTCGCTCGAACTCGGCTCCAACTCTGGCGCCATCGTCGACGAAACCTGCGACCTGGATGTTGCCCTGGGTCGCTGTCTGGTGGGCGGATTCGCATTCTCTGGACAGGTGTGCATCCATACCCAGCGGTTGTACCTGCACGAGTCCATCGCCGATGAGTTCACCGACCGGTTCGTGTCCGGTGCTCAACGGTTGACCTGCGGAGACCCAATGCTGGAGTCGACCGAAATAGGGCCGATGATTGACCGTGACGCGCTCGATCGCGGCTTGTCACTCGTCGCCGAAGCAAGGTCGTCTGGGGCCCAGATCCTCTGCGGCGGTGAGGCCGACGGCCACGTAATGCTGCCTACCGTCGTCTCCAGTGTCGAACCCGACATGAAGGTCGTCTGCGAAGAAGCCTTTGCGCCTGTCGTGACAATCGAGACCTTTGCCGACTTTGACCAGGCAATTGACAAGTTCAACCGCGGCTCGACTGCCGGGATCTACGCTTACGGGCTGGCAGCAGGCGTCTTCACACACAATGTCAACCGGGCCCTGAGAGCGGCCGAGGGACTCCAGGCCGGCAACGTCTACATCAACGACTCTGCGACGTTCCGGGCCGACCATCAGCCCTACGGCGGTATCCGGGATTCCGGCGTCGGACGGGAAGGACCGCGTTTCGCGATCGAGGAGATGACGGACATCAAGATGGTTTCCTTCAACCTCGACTCCTGACCGTGCGTTGACAGGACTGTCCAACCGGGCATCATGGACGGGCGCACCGAAAGGAGAACCATGAGACTCATTGCCTTCTGCCTGGCTCTGTTGCTGGCTCTCGCATGTACAGAGTCCGAACAGGTTCCCTCTGATCCTTCGTACTCCGGTGACGTCCAGCCGCTGTTCAACATGAGTTGTGTAGGCTGCCACGGCAGCGCGCAGCAGAACGGCAGCTACCGGCTCGACAGTCGGACTGGCGCCATGGGCGAAGGCTCGGATCCTATCCCTAACGTGATACCTGGAAAGCCGGATTCAAGCAAGCTGTACCAGCGCCTGGACCTGGGTACGATGCCGCCGTCGGGTCCGTGGGATGAAATGAAGGTCCAGACGGTCAAGAACTGGATCGCCAAGGGAGCGAATGACAACTGACCGGGGAGGAACCATGCTCCGCGCAACTGCAATACTGGCCACGTGTGTCGCTCTCCTGCTCGCCTACTCCGACGGACCGCCTGACAGCAAGACCGGACGCCCCGGTGAAGGCACGTGCGCCGACTGCCACTCAGGTACAGCCTCAGGGGACTCAAGCGCGCTCGCCGGCCTGCCCGGCGCCCTCTACTACCCAGAGTCTACCTACATCCTCACGCTCGGCCTGAGGTACGCCGGACAGACCCGGTGGGGCTTCGAGCTGACTGCGGTGGACGAATCCGGCAGGGCTGCCGGCGAGCTGTTCGTCACCGACTCGGTCAACACCCAACTCTCAGCCAGCGGGGGGCGGCAGTATCTGAAGCAGACTTCGGCGGGCACCCAGCGCGGTCGGCCCGACGCTGCCTCTTGGCAGTTCGGCTGGCACGCGCCCACTGCAGGCTCCGGTCCGATCACGTTCTACTGGTCGGGCAACGCCTGCGATGGCAACGGCTCGAGCGAAGGTGATTTCGCGGTCCCCTCGAACCTCACCGTCACTGAAGCAGCCGCCATTGAAGAAGACCCGGGCACAGACAGGTATCAATGGTACTACGAAAGCCCCGGGCAGAACCGGGTCGTCATCCGGTATGCGGGCGATCCGCAGCAGCCGGTCAAGGTCTACTCCTCGGATGGCCGGCTGGTGCGAATCCTCACCCCGGTCCCTGAGGGCGAAGTTCTGAGGGCGGATTGGGATGGCACCGACCGGTCCGGCGAGCCGGTTCCCGAAGCCAGCTACTTCGTACTGCTGGATCAAGAACGGAGCGGCTCGGTCAAGATAGATCTGGTCCGCTAGCCGATGAAGTGAATCCCTTGGAGGCAAGATGGCGCTGCTCGTCGTCCTTCTGATGGCATTCCCTGGCGAGCGTATCGGCACGCTCCCAACGGGCAGAATCCTGGAGCCCGGGATCTGGCAGGTGTCCGTCTCTCACCGCTTCCTGCCAGACGCCGACAACGCGACTCTCGGGACGCCGTGGAACTTCCTGCGAGGCGCCAACGTCAGGCTGGCGGTCGAACGTGGTATCAACGGCCGCTTCAACGCCGGCGTGTACCTCAACAGCGCCGGGGACGTCAAGGAGGCCGGCCTGGCGGGCTCCTGGATGCCTTTCAGGTGGCTGACTGCCATGACCACGGTCGGGACCGACGTCGTCGAACTCGCCCCCTCAGGTACCTGGCTGAGTGCGGGCGCGGCGGTCTTCACGAACCCGACGCTTGGACCCATCCACCTGGTTGTGCTGCCCCGGGTGACCGCGAACACCGCTGCCGGCGAATCGAATAGGCTCTATGTCTCGCTCGGAGCTGGCGCCAAGGTCGACCCCGGCGCTGGCTTCTCGTTTGGGGCCGAGACCGAACCTGTGCTGTACGGTCAGAAGGATACCGCCCGTCTGCTCGCCTGGAGCATTGCCCTGGACAAGGAAGTCGGCTGGCACAACTTCACCTTGACGGTCGGCAACGCCTGGCACCAGAGCGTGCCAGGCTGGTTCGCGAGTGCCAACCGTGACATCACCGGTGGCAACTTCAGGGTCGGGTTCAACATCCTCCGCAAGCTCTAGCAAAGGAGAAAGATGAAGGTCAGATCGCGCACGCGCTGGACCAAGGATATGCAGTTCGAAGGCTCCGGCTGGTCCGGCATCGAAGTCCGGATGGACGCGGCCAGCGAGTTCGGTGGGCACGAGACCGCGCCCCGACCGCTTGAGCTGCTGCTCGTCGGACTCGCCGGCTGCACCGGCATGGACGTCGTCTCGCTGCTGGGCAAAATGCGGGTCGATTTCACCGGGTTGGTACTCGAAATCGAGGCCGAGAAGTCGGCGGAACACCCGCGCGTCTTCACCGAGATAAACCTCGACTACATCGTCACCGGTAGGCGAATCGACGGAGACAAGGTCAAACGCGCCATCGAGCTTTCCCAGGACAAGTACTGCTCGGTCTCAGCAATGCTCAGGAAAGCCTGCCCGGTGAACTGGTCATATCGGATCGTCAGGCCCAGCATCTAGGCCGAGCTCGAACGGAAAAAAGGCGGGCACGACCAGGATGGTCCTGCCCGCCGAGCAGTAGTAGTGGCTAGTCCAACTTCACCACTTTTCTCACACCAAGGAATGAGTCGGTCTTCATCCTCAGGTAGTAGATCCCGCGACTGACGCTGCGTCCTGCTTCGTCTACGCCCGACCAGACTGCTTTGTGATATCCTGCCTGACGCTCCGTGGCGACCAGGGTCTTGATACGCTGCCCTCCGACCGAATAGACCGCAAGTTCGACCTGCGAGGCGACCGGCAGCCCGTAGTGGACCGAAGTGCGGGCATCGAACGGGTTCGGCCGTCCCGCATCCACGAAAAAGACCCTTGGCACATTGGGGTCCTCGAAGACTGCGGTGCTGCCGGCGATCACCTCGAACGTATCCTGCCGGGCGTTGTTGTTCACGCTCTCATCACCCGACAACATGGTAGAGCACCTTGCCTCGAAGACGCCGACCGTATCCGCAATCCAGTCGATGAAAGCAACCGTATCTGTCTCACCGGCGACAAGCGACACGGACTGGGTATCAGCATAGATCTGCCCGATCGAGAACACCGCGTCAAATGTCTCAGGGTTCGAGCCGAAGTTACCGACCAGCGCCATCGGCGTCACCACCGTACCGCTGTCGATTGTGGCAATCGGTGCCAGTATTCGAACCACACCTACGTCGTGTCCCGGACCTGCGCCGAAGATACCGATGGCGGCCAGGGCATACGGCTGCGGTCCCTGTGGGACGTTGGGTGCGCTGACCTTGACCGTCCAGGAACCGGTCTCTGGCGAATTGAGTCTGAAGCACTCCTCGACATTGAGTGTGTCGTAGATGCCGCCGGTCTGGGACTCTCCGCCCGAGTAGACGTTGCCTTTGTACTCGACTCCTGTCGGCGACACCACGGTCAGGTCAAGGTTGTTGACCAGAATCAATGCAGCCTGCATGGTTCCCGGGTAGTCGGACCAGCACAGCGATACCCGGAACGGCCGGACCGAGTCAGTGACCTCGATGGTGTATACCGCTGAATCACCGGTCGTCAGCCCCGATGTGTCGTCCGTCACCCACAGCTTGCTTTGGTCCCCGGCAAAATAGAGAGAAGAATCCAGATCCACCCGGCCCCAGCCGATGTTGTTGTCGGGCACGGTGTAGCCAGAGATGTCGTTGTCCGCGCCCACGATCGCAACGGCCTTGTTGAGCGCGGCCGATATCTCGGTCGGAGTGCCGGTGTTCGTGTCTCCGGTCGGGTAGAAGCCCTTGCGGAAGTAGTCACGGATAAGCGCGGTCGCCGCGGTCATGTTGGGCGTCGACATCGAAGTCCCCGACATCAGACGGTAGCCGGAAGCGTTCGTGTTGGAAGCCGACATCACGTCCTCGCCAGGCGACACCAGCTGCGGCTTCTGTCGGCCGTCCGCGGTCGGCCCGCGGGAAGTGAACGTCGCAATCTGGTTGGCGTCGGTTCCGTTCTGTGTCGCGCCGGTCGCGATGATGTTCTTGGCGATAACGGGATGCCCCATCCGGTTGGTGCTGTAGTTGCCCATCGAGTTGCAGTGCATGAACTGCGGGTGGTTCCAGATGAACTGGTCGGCCGTCATGTCGCTGAACACGTAGGTGTTGAAGGTGTCCTTGCGGGACAGACTCATCGAGTGGTTGAGCGCCCGCATGCCACCGACACCGGACTCGGGTCCTGCGAACCAGACGTTCATATCCCAGCCGGTCGGGAATGAGGAGTAGTACTGGAAATAGAGCTTCGCCTCCTTTGCCAGCCCGTCGTTCCAGGACGAACCGCCCACCTCGTCGTCGTTACCGCACACCGTGCCACCAGTATGGGTCCCATGGCTGCTGGAGCCCTGTGTCCCGAAGTAGTGGATGACTTTGCGGTGAGTCGGGCCCGGCGTGTTGTTGACCGTGTCTCGGAAGGCATCATGGCTCATCCACAGCTGCATGTCGGTCAGCCCGCAAGTGATACTGCTGCCTACGACTCCCTTGGCCCAAACCGTCCTCGTGGTATCCGAAACCGTATACCCGTGCTGGTCCACCCACTGCAGGTCCATGTTGTCTGGAGTAATCTCGCTGTACGGCTCGATCCAGAATACGCCCGGCAGCCCGGCAACCTCGGGTATCTGCGCCGCGTCGATGTCGAGCTTGACGCTCTTGTTCCACGCGTTGAACTCGGCGACGATGCCGGTTGCACCCAATGCCTGAAGTCGGTCGAGAAGCCCGTATTCGTTCTCGCCCCTGAAGAACACAACGATCAGGGTCTGAGGTCCCCCCCAGTTCTCAAGCCCCGGGAAGACCTTGTAGGCAGGCTGGTACAGCCCGAGCCAGCGGACTTCGGGTATGGCGCTGACATCGTCGACCTGGTCTTCGGGCACCCGACTGATGAACGTATACTGCGGCAGATACCAAAGTAGCTCTGCACCTGCGCGCTCGACAGCCTTCTTCCACTCATCTCGAATCGGACCGTTGAATTGGATCAGATAGTAGCCGTAGTCGCCGTCGTAGCCGCTCACGGTTAGGCTGACCGGGAGCTCGGGATGCTCGGCTACCGGATCGAACGAATAGCCCTGCACAAGGCTGACCTTTGGACCGGACACAGCGGCACGGGCCTGGCCCACCGCGGTCCCCAACAGCACAGCAAACAGGATCGGTATCACGGACCTCACCATTTTCTTCTCCCTTTCGGTTCTGGATTGCGCGCGGGACTGCTGCGTCTCTGAAGTACGCACATTTTAGACTCTAGTGCCAGGGCCCAAGATGCGCAGCGGTTCGCGACCGGCTCTCGGCCGGTTCAACAGTAGCTCGATCTCACAGATTGACAAATCTGCCTCTCAATAGATAGGTTGGTACCTGCAATGCCTTGCGTGACAAGGAGTTAGCCCGACGGGGGACACCCAGTTGCCACTAGCGCTGGACAACGAGCTTGCAGGACTCCAGCAGGTCGCCGGTGACGAACCGGCAGAAGTAGACGCCCCCGGCAACGGTTCGACCCTGGTGATCGGTTCCATCCCACACCGCCTCGTACCTTCCGGGTACCATGTCTGCGTCTCTGAGGGTTTGGACAACTCTTCCGGTCGGGTCGTAGAGCCTGAGCGAGACCCGGGCTGGTGATGCCAAGGTATATCGGATTCGTGTTCTGCCGGGTGTCGGGTTCGGTCCCACCGTGCCAAGGCCTGTCTCCAGACCCAGCGTTTTCGGACCCGTCCTGTCCTCCTTCAGTCCAACCACGAACTGTGCCTGCCAGAACCCGATGATGGCCAAAAAGCTCGTGCCACCGATGTTGCCCACTCCAACCTGCCCGGCTGTCACACCAGCGGCGTAGCTGGACGAGGCCATCCTCCCGCCTGCGCAGCTGTTCACGTGCCAGCCAACATGGTAGTTCTGGGCCAAGGTCGCCGTCGCCATCAACACAAGCCCAAAGACGCACCTGGCCTTCACTGCTTGCCCCCTTCGATGTCGGCCAGCCTGGCCTCCAGTCGAGACATCTTCTGGTTCTGAGCCTTGAGCACGGCAAAGAGAAAGCCGATGGCATCTCCGGTCTTGATGCCGTCTCTTGCGTGCGTCGCGACCGCCGCTGGGGCGCTCTCGGTCACCAGCCCGATGTGCTCGTCGCTGCCGTCATCGTCGCTCAGCCAGAACCTGACGACCTCGGTTGCATCAAGGTCCGCGAGCACTTCGTCGAGTTCCTCGCCGACGACGGGACGGACATTGGTCATCGCGTCCGGCAAAGATGCGTTCACCCACTGCGTGCCGGTGCAGTAGGCCCCGCCCCTCACGTCGATGCGGCGGGTAGGATTCGCGATACCGACGCCGAGCTTGGTCACCGAGTCTCCATGGCAGAACACCACTGCATTCCCGGTCGAAGTCACGAAGTCCCGACCGAACGCGAAAGTGAAATGCGCCCCTGTCCTGGCCCGCACTCGTTCTCCGGCAACGAGTGCGACCCGGGCCTGGCATGTGTCGTAGCGCCCAGCCAAGACCGTGGCGACCTCCGCATCTGCCGAGTTCGCGAGCCCACCGGCGACCGTCGAATAGCCGCCTCTCGCGCGGTTATACCCGCCGCCAGAAACCGTGCAGCCGCGGTCAAGCCCGCTGTTGCCCGCCCCGCCGCTCACCGTCGCCTCCTGCCCGGATGCGATGTTGCCGCTTCCACCGGCCACAGCAGACGACCGGCCGGTCGCTGTGTTGTTCTCGCCGCCGCCGACCGTCGCGCTGCGGCCGCCGGTGCTGTTACGCTGCCCTCCGGATACAACCGCATACCGGCCCGATGCCCGGCAGCTGTCCCCGCCGCCGACGGTTGCGTGGACGCTGTCGGCGATGTTTTCCGAACCCCCGCAAACCACCGTCCTGTCCGCCAGCGTACGGTTGTAGTATCCGCCAGCTACGACCGATGCGTTGCCGCTGGCGTGGTTACCGACACCGCCCGAGATCGTCGCATACGAACTGTCGATGTAGTTGCTGCGGCCACCGCCCAACGTGCCGTATTCCGCGGCGATGGCGTTGTCGCGCCCGCCGCCTATGACGCAGTAGGGCTCGTCGGTCCGGTTCAGCTGCCCGCCTCCGATTGCGCTGTGGCCATCGCCAAACGCGCCGTTGTCTCTGCCGCCACCCACGAATGACGCGTACGACGCGATGTTCCCGATCCCACCGCCGACGGTGCCGTAGTCGCCCCAGACACGGTTCAGAGTCCCACCGCCGACAGTACTGAACGCCGAGTCGGCATGGTTGCTCTGCCCGCCTGCCACAACCGCGTACTGCCCTTGGGCGTCGTTGTTGTCGCCACCGCCCACTGCAGCGCCGGTATCCCTGGCTGTGTTCTGGAAACCGCCCGCCACGTTGGCCAGCCATCCGCTTGCGTTGTTGCTTCCGCCCCCTCCGACCGAAGAGTACAGGCCGCCAGCCGTGTTCTGAGACCCGCCGCTCACACTGGCATAGCTGGCTGACGCCACGTTGCCGGTGCCGCCAACAGCTGAGGAGTAGGCCGCGTTGGCCTGGTTGCTGTGTCCGGCCGCGAAGGCGTGGTTGCCGGCGTTCGTGGACTGGAATCCGATTCTACCTTTGCCGTATACCCGCAGGTCGCCGCCGACCGCGAAGTCGCCGGGCACTGAATCCGGGATGCCGCCACTGCCACCCACACTGTCGTTGGCCGGGACCCAAGTGCTGCCACTCCACTTCAGCACCTGGCCGATCGCGGCGCCGGACCGGTTCAGTTTGGCTGCGGTCACCGCGCCATTCTGGATCTTCTCGGTGATGACCGCCCCGTTGCGGATCGACGGGTCCGGGTAGCTGCCGCTCAGGTCGCCGCCTGCCGGGCCCGTCGGCCCGGCCTCGGTCGCATACCTGGCGGTGTCGGCATTTCGCGAAACATAGGCGTACGCCGCACTCGTCACCGGCAGCCTGGGCGTCATCTCAGGCTCTGAGGCAACGCGCATGCCGACATAGAGCACTCCGCCGCGCGGCACCGACTCTATTGGCGTGACCGCACCCAGCAGTACGCTGAACAGACCGTCGTCCGTCCGCACGCTCTGACTCTCGTCCCAGATGTAGACGCCGCCGGTCGGCTGAGTGTAGAGCCGGAATGTCATCGGATAGACGGTGTCCGGCACCGGTCGGCCGTTGCCGTCGAAGAGCCGGCCCTGGAAGCTCAGCATCTGGGGAACGGCGAAAGTAGCCAGGCGTTCTGCGGGCCCGGCGGGAAGCTCGATCCTCGTGGCGACCGGAGCGGTCTCACCGCCCCACAGACATGTCGGAATGGAACAGAACAGGATACAGCAGAGGATACGGATCAAAGCGACCTCCTTTTTGGTCACGGCAGGCGGTTCTTCTCCTGGGCACAAGACTACACCACAATCCGGGATAGTCAAGCGCGGTGGCCCGAGGATCGAGTAGAGGGCGACTTTGCAGCCGCCCCCTCTCACACCACCGGACGTGCTTTACTGCATCCGGCGGCTCGCCAAGGAATGGGTTGCACGGCAGTACCAGCGCCGACATCCTTAGACGTTCCTTCGGGCAGCGCCGGGGAAGACCCGGCCCTCTGGCTGAACCCCGGCAGCTTCACCGCCTTGGCCCAACCAGTAGTGTCCTCAGCCGAGGATTTCTGCCTTCTTCGCCTGTCCCACGAGCCGCTCAAGTTCCCGCCC
>CP070680.1:1685671-1706223 GCA_020352555.1 Caldifarciminota bacterium
AATCAGGACTTCCTGGCGGGGCTTGCGACGCGGAGGCATCCGAGTCTTGCCGCAATTTGGAAATTCAACTGCCAGGCAGTGTATTTGAAACCATAGGCAAGTCAAATGCCACGACGTCGAACTCGGGTCCGGAGGGCTCAATGTCTTGACTTGGGTGGCGCCGAAGCTAGCTTATGGCACGGATTCCATAGAGACCAGAATCGGCGCGACTGCGTACTGAAATCATGACCGCTCCCAAGCTATCGGTGGTGTTTGTCAACTACAACTCGACCGAGCTGGCCAGCCGGGCGATTGCATCACTGAGGCGGAGCTCTTGTGGTGTCACCCTGGAGATACTGGTGGTCGACAACGCTTCGGCTGACAGGGCGGCCGTGCGGTCGCTGTGCGCCGGCTCGGGGGTGAAGGTGTTGCTGCTGACGAGCAACCTCGGGTATGGTCCGGCCGCGAACCGTGCCGCCCGGTACGCCTCAGGGGAGTACCTGGCGATCGCCAATCCGGACCTGGAGTTTCCCGATGGAGCCCTGAGGGACCTCGTGTCTTTCATGGATTCCACGCCCAGGGCTGGGGTGGTTGGCCCGCAACTGGTATACCCGGACGGCAGTCTTCAGCCGTCGGCCAGACGATACCCGAGGCTCAGGTACGTGTTTGCAGGCCGTCGCTCACCTCTTGTTCGTGCCTTCCCCGGTCTTCGGATTGCGAGCGAATTCCAGTATCTGGAAGAGGCGTCTGGCCCCGGACCATTGCGGGTGGAATCGGTGGTCGGGCCATTCATGGTCTTTCGCAAAGCGGCGTTTGACAGCGTCGGCGGCTTTGACGAAGGCTTCTTCATGTATTCTGAAGACGTGGACATCTGCCGCCGGATTGCGGCCAACTGGAGTGTCTACCTTCTTCCTTCAGCCCAGGTGCTGCACTACGTGGGGCAGACACGGCGGCGCTACAGGAGGTTCACCGAATACCACCGGGTCAGGTCCTTGCGGCGCTTCTGGATGCGGAACGTCGGTGTCCTGGGCCGGGGTCTTCTGAGCGTGCTGCTTGCGGGGTACCTCGCGATGCTTCTGTGGTTCGGACTGATGGGTGCCGGAGAGCATGAGTACTCGTGGCGCTCCAAGGGCAAGACATGAACATCGGCTACGTACTCGTCCCATTCGGGCTGGGCGCGGTGGTCGTGGCGGGCGTGACCCCGGTGCTGATACGGATTGCCAGGAGGCACGGGTACTACGACAAGGCCGACGGTCGGAAGATCCACCCTGCAGGGATATCACCGCTCGGCGGGATTGCTCTGTTCATCGGCATGGCGTCTGCAGGGCTCGCCGCCATGCTCTGGGGCAGCCATCCATTCTCCGGAAGACTCGCGGTGGCGTTCGCCTTGGGGTTCACGCCGATATTCGCCGTCTCGGTCTGGGACGACCTGCGCCCACTGCCTTGGTGGTTGCGGCTGCTGGTGCAGGCCGCCGGGGCTGTGCTGTTCACCATCGTTCAGGACCCGATCGGGAGACTCAACCTTCCCTTTCTCGGTCAGGTCTATCCTGGACGGTGGTCGCATGTGCTGGTTGTCGTGTGGCTTCTACTGACCACCAACGCATTGAACTTCATCGACGGGCTCGATGGACTTGCCGCAGGCGTGGCCGCCATTGCCGGCGTGGCATTGCTCGTTTCTGCCTACGGTGCCGGGTTTGTGGCTCCGGTGGCACTGGCCGCTGCTCTGGTCGGCGTGTGCGTGGGGTTCCTGCCCTACAACTTCCCTCCTGCCAAGATCTTCATGGGCGACTCCGGCGCCACGTTACTCGGGTATGTCCTCGGAGTGATGGCACTGGTCGGGGCCGGCAAGAACGTCGCCCTGGTGAGTCTATTGCTGCCGCTGCTCGTGCTGGGCGTCCCGATTGCCGACGCCATCGGTGCAATCGCCAGGCGTACGTATCGCGGCAGGAGAATCTTCGAGGCGGACCGGGAGCACGTCCATCATCGCCTTCTTTCTCTTGGTTTGGGATATCGAAGAACAGTCCTGCTGCTCTATATGGTCACGGCGTTGCTGGGCGGGTTGGGCCTTTTTCTGGCAACCGGACCCAGGGTCTCCGTCGTCTTTGTAGTAGTGCTGGCGGCTGCCTGTTCTGCACTCTTCTTCCGCCGCAGGGCAGGCGGCGGACCCCGTTCTGCCTCCGGAGGCGGCCGGGAGGGTGATTGACTGCCATTGGGTCGATGCTAGAATCACCGCGAGGTCGAATCGTGACGGTATCCCTCAGAGTGCATCTGCACCCGAAGAGCCGCAGCTCGATGGAGCTCTAGTCTAGTGCCGCAGGCGACGCTTCTGCTGCTGCTGTCAGTTGTCCAAGGCTGGCAGTCCTACACCAACGCCAGGTTCAACAATGACCTGCTCTGGTTTGACTCCACCCTGACGGTCGCCACGAACGGCGGTGTTGTTCAGGTCAACACTTCGGCCTTGACCGAGGAGCGGATTCTGGTGAATACCGACGGGCTTCCTTCCAACCGCTGTCAGGTCGTAGCCTCGGACAAGGCCCGCAACATCTGGGTCGGCACCGATGCGGGTCTCGCCGTCGTGCCTTCGGACAGCGGGAAACCCATACGCTACCGGTCCTCCACCAATGAACCGCCGGGCGATGCCAGCGTCGTAGCACTGGCCTTTGACGGCGACAGGCTGCTCGTCGGTACTGACGGAATCGGGCTGTATGTCATTGAAACCCAGGGGACATTCCTGGATTTCGACGACGACGTCGTGGTTCACATCACCGATACTCAGGAGCCGAGCCTGCTCAGCAACTGGATCAGGTCGGTGCTGGTGCATGACGAATACTGGATCGGGACAATCAGAGGCGCGGTTGCCGTGGACAAGGGACTCGGCAGTTGGAGGCCCTACCTACGGCCCGGTGGAGGTGATTCGGTGAAGGCGATGTCGGTCTGGAATGACAGCCTCATCATCGCCACCGAACGCGGACTTGCGTTGTACAGAGATACGACTTTCATTTCAGTATTCGAATTCGGCCGCCAGAGGAAGAGCTACGACCTCGCCGTTGCCGGGCGGGATGTCTACTTGGCGACTGACACCGGAATCTACCGGGGGGTTCTGACTCCGGAGCCGCTTTTTGAGCTGATCTACCTGAGTGATGTCAGGGCACTGCAGGTCGGCTCACTGATCTGGGCCGGGCTCGGCGGAGGCGAAACCTACGGATACGGGCTACGTTACTCATCGACCGGCCAGACCTGGAGCAGCTTCTATCCGACCGGCATCCCGTCCGCCGAAGTGTCGTCCTGCGATTTCAGCCCAGTCACCCACAACCTGCACGCGTGTCACTTCATGACCTACTGGGGCTTCCGCGAGGTCACCGAGATCCTGCCTGCAGAACGGCGAGTACAGACCGCGCGAGGCGTCATCATCAACCCGATTCAGCTAGTGTGCGATTCCAGGGGCCGAGTCTGGTTCGCACACTTCGCCGACAACGGCGGCGTTAGCATGTACGACCCGGAGGCCGACACTTGGGCGATGGTGAAGTGGGGAGGATCATCCGCGCGCAACACCATCGACGCCTTCGGCGTCGACCGGTGGGACACCAAGTGGGTGTTCAATGCCGCAGGTGAAATCATCGCCATTGATTCGCTCGGTCAGCAGATGGAGTTCGATGTTCCGGGTCTGGTCCCGCCTCCTGGGGGCGGCTTTGACTTCGCTTTCGATTCGCAGGGTCGAGTCTGGCTAGGGCTCACCGTCGGCCTTGTTCGACTTGACTACGGCGGAACCCTGTTCGACCCGTCTGATGACAGCGACACCGTCTACGCCGCCGAACTTCCCTCGGCCGAAGTGCGCTCGGTGGCTGTCGATGCCGCTGACCGGGTCTGGGTGGCGACGCCTCAGGGTGCGGCTGTCTTCGAGGGCGGAAGGTTCCGGAGGATCACTGCTGGTCCCGGCGGGCTCCAATCGAACAACGTCCTGCGCGTGAGAGTTGACGGTGCCGGACGTGCATGGTTTCTGTGCGACCGAGTACTGTCGATACTCGATCCTGTTTCCGGATGGACTCATCATCAGCCCGGCCCGGGCGGCCTGATCCCGAACACGCAGGGCGTGGCGGGCTTCTACACCTCGCTGGCGATCGACGATGAGACCGGCACGGCCGCCATCGGAACGCTGCGGGGAATCTCGCTCTACTCGTTCGGAGGCGATACGCTCCCGGACGACGCCGGCAGGCTGCTGATCTACCCGAATCCCTGCATTCTGAAGGACGGCCGTGAAGTCGGCGTGGTCATCGACAGCCTGCCGGAGAAGGCCAAGGTCGAGATTCGGACCCTCAGCGGCCGCCTGATCGAAGAGGTCACAGTCACCGAAGGGTTGCGCCGTGCGGTTTGGTTCCCGCGCGACGTTGCGAGTGGTCTCTACCTTGTCGTGGTGAAGAACTCGCACGGCGCAAAGGTCGAACGGGTGGCGGTCGTGCGGCCCTAGCCAGATACCACAAGCCGAGGCCGGACCGGGACGACCTATCCGAGCAGAAGGGTTAGTTCGCGGACAAGTTCGGCGGCGGCCGACGAGCCTGCAGCGGCGAGACAGCTTCTCGGGGCGAACTCCACCAGGTCACACCCCACGACGTTGAGCCCTGACAACCGGGCGAGTGCTGCGGTCAGCTCCCGGTAGGTGCAGCCTCCAGGTTGAGGCGTCTGCACGTCCGGGAAGACGCCGGGGTCGAGCACGTCCACGTCCAGTGTCAGGTAGGTCGGCCGAGAGCCGATGATCTCTGAGATACCATCGACCGGCTCCAGGACATCGAACGCGTGGACGTTCACCTCTTCCTGGTCGCGCCCTTCAGAAAAGGAGCGGATCCCGGCCTGAAACAGACGCTGGCGCGGGACGAAGTCCAGCACACGCGACATCGCGGCGGCATGGCACCACTTCTCTCCCAGGTATTCGTCGCGCAGGTCACAATGGGCGTCGAACTGCAGAACGCACAGGTCATCGTAGGTCCGGGCGAGTTCACGGACGATTGCCGGAGTGATGGTGTGCTCGCCGCCGAGTGCCAGTTGCTTCTTGCCTGCGGCGTACGTTTCTCGCGTTCGCTCACTGATGAGGTTGAACGGGGCTTCCTGGGTCTCGAAGGTGAACTCGAGATTCCCTGAGTCGTGGACCTTGAGCCCCGACACGTCGCGCTGCTGATAGGGGCTGTAGGTCTCGATGTTGCTCATCCCGACCCGGGCCGCGTCGGGACCGAAGCGAGAGCCCGGAATGAAGGAACTCGTCCTGTCGAGAGGCATGCCGACAATCACGATGTCGGCATCGTCGTAGCCGGATTCGGCGAAGTAGAACTCCACGCTGGATGGTATGGCCGGCGGCTTGACAGTCAACCGGCGCATCCTAGGCTTGGACGCTTTGCGTGTGCTGGTCTCGTGCGGCGAACCCTCAGGCCGGTTGCTGGCGGGCATGCTCGAACGGGCGCTGCGTGCAGACCGGGACCGCACCGAAGTGCTCGTCCACGCCGAGGAGCCGGTGTTCGGTTTCTGGGAGGGAATCAGGGCATCGCGCAGGGTCCGCACCAGGGTCGGGGCACTCGCCGGCCGCATTCCGGCTCTGAGTCCCGATGCGGTCGTGCCGGTCGCGTTCTCCGGCTTCAACCTGCGGTTCGGCAGGCGCTGCCGGGAGGCAGGATTGCCGGTAGTCTACCTGTCTCCGCCGCAGGTCTGGGCGTGGGGGGGATGGCGCATACGTGACCTGAAGCGGGCCGCCGACCTTGTGGTGTGCCTGTTGCACTTTGAGGAGAGACCGCTTCGCCAGGCGGGTCTGAACGCGGTGTTCCTCGGGCATCCGCTGGTGGACGTGACACAGGAAGTCTGGTCACGAGAGGAGACGTGTGCCGCCCTGGGGCTTCCCTCCGACCGCAGCTACGTTGCCCTTCTTCCCGGGTCGCGACCGTCCGAGATAGACCATCACCGTCCGCTCTTCGGCGAGCTGGCCGCGGCGGTCGAGCGTGACACCCGGTCCTCGGCCGTTTTCCTGGAACTCGGTGAGCCGGGGGGTATGGGGACGTTGCAGGACGTCAAGGCTCGCTACAGCGCAATCAGGCACGCGGCGGCCACGGTGGTCGTTTCGGGCACAGCGACCCTGGAGGCCGCGTTGCTCGGGACGCCCCAGGTCGTCTGCTACCACCTCAATCAACCGACGCGTTTCCTGGCACGCCTCCTGGTCCGCTCGCGGCACTTTGCCCTGCCGAACATCATCCTCGGTCGCGGCAGCGTCCCTGAACTGCTCGAGCCTTCCGTCGGCAGGATCATGGCGGAACTGATGCCGCTGCTCGCCGACCGTGACCGAAGGTGCGGGCTGCAGGAGGAGTACGCCGAAGTCAGACGGCTGCTCGGGCCGCCGGGTGCAATGAAGCGCATCGCCGGGCGCGTGGTCGCACTCGCCCGAGCTGCGGGCCGGGAGACGCCCGCTTGACTTCAATGCGGCGAGTTCTATAATCGCCCGCAAGTGCCCCAGTAGCTCAGAAGGACAGAGCGACGGTTTCCTAAACCGTAGGTCAGGCGTTCGAGTCGCCTCTGGGGTAGAGAACACCACATGAAGAGATACCGAGGAAAACACCGGGTCAGCAAGGCGGACCTGAAAGAGGACAAGTTCCAGCGGGCGACCGAGAAGGTCGCCGAAGCCTACTACCGGGACAAGCAGAGATTCTGGGTAATCGGCGGGATTGTGCTGGTCGTTGTCGTCGGTGCCGTGCTGCTTATCCAGAACCGCGGCGGCGGGCCGAGCTCCGAGGCCCAGCTCCGTTTCACCGAGGCGCTGGGCATTCTGACTCAGGGCGACCCCGAGCAGGCCGTGCAGGCTTTCCAGAATGTCGCTTCCGCATTCGGCAAAGACCCGGCCGGGATCAAGGCCCGCTACTACCTGGGTCACATCTACTACAACAGCCAGCGGTTCGAGGAGGCCGGCAGGGAGTTTTCGGCTTTCCTCAAGCGCGACGGCAAGAACCCGATACTGGCACCGGCGGCCCAGCTGGGGCTGGGAGACGTTGCCGACGCCACCGGCAACCCGCTGAAGGCGGCTGACGAGTACAAGAAGGTCCGCCAGAAGTACCCGGAGTCGCCGCTGGTGTTCGAGGCGATGATGGCTGCCGGCAGGGCATACGCCAACGCCGGCGAATACGACAAGGCTGAGGTCCTATACCAAGAGCTTCTGGAGGAGGAGCCCGGCGGCGAAAAGGCCGAGAAGCTCAAGGTCCAGCTTTCCTACGTAAGAACCCTTCGGAGTAAACTGTAATCGCGCTTCCTTCCTGGACTTTCACCCTATCCAGTGAAGGAACGCGCGGGCGCATCGATCGGGTGCTCGGGTCGGCCGCCGTGCTGCTCGTGCTGGCCTGTCCGTCCAAGGACAGGGCTGACTGGGACTGGCGGGCCCACGTCCGCCGGACCGACGGCAGCGAGGTTGTGCTGTCCAGGGCCGAAACCCGACCGGTCCTGCTCGTGTTCAGCAGCGCCTGGGCCACGCCGTGCACGCCTCTGCTCGCTGAACTCGGAGGACTGTCGGACCAGGCGCAGGTACTGGTGGTGAAGGCTGACCCGGCGGCCCCGGCCACGGCCGGCGACAGCCTGGAATTCGAGATCCTGGTGCCGACCGGTCCTGAGCTAGTCGAGCACATGGAAATCGCCGTCCTGCCCACGGTGGTGGTGCTCGACCGGTCGGGCAGGCAGGTCGAGAGATTCGAAGGCTACAGCCCGAGGGTGGCCGCCCGGATCGGCGCGGCCCTGGACAAGGTCACCGAGACCGATGAGTAGTGCGCCAAGTACGGGAGGAGGATAGATGAAGTTGCCCGATGTACTCGCGTTCGACGATGTGTTGCTCGTACCGCAGAAGTCCACGGTACTGCCCGGTGATGTCAACATCGACACCCGGTTCACCAGGGGCATCGCACTGCACCTGCCGCTGGTGAGCGCTGCGATGGACACGGTGACCGAGGCCGAGATGGCGATAGCGATGGCGCGCGCCGGTGGAATCGGTGTCATCCACAAGAACATGAGCATCGAAGAGCAGGCTGCGCAGGTCGCCCGGGTCAAACGGGTTGAGAGCAGCATGGTGGCAGACCCGATATCGGTCGCCCCGAACAGGACAATCGGCGAGTCGCAAGAGATGATGAAGGCGGCCGGGATCTCGGGCCTGCCGGTGGTCGACGACAAAGGGAAGCTGGTCGGGATACTGACCAAGCGCGACCTGCTGTTCCAGGACAACATGAAGAAGCCGGTCTCGGCAGTGATGACCAAGGACAACCTGGTGACCGCACCGGTCGGGACGACCCTGGTCAAGGCGCGCGACATCCTGCGCCGGCACCGCGTCGAGAAACTGCCGCTGGTTGACAAGCGGGGCATGCTGCGAGGCCTGATAACGACCAAGGACATCATCAAGCGGGTCGAGTATCCCAATGCGACCGTCGACCGCAGGCGCAGACTCAGGGTCGCGGCAGCGGTCGGTGTAGGCGCAGACGGCAGGGAACGGGCCAAAGCCCTGGTCGGTGCCGAGGTCGATGCGGTGGTGGTGGACACTGCCCACGCCCACACCAAAGCCGTGCTCGGCATGGTCAGGGCGCTGAGGAAGAAGTTCCCGAAGCTTCAGATCGTGGCCGGCAATGTGGCGACCGCGGCAGGCGCGCTGGCCGTGGCGGAAGCCGGGGCCGACGGGGTGAAGATCGGTGTCGGGCCCGGCTCGATCTGCACGACCAGGGTCGTGGCCGGTGTCGGTGTGCCCCAGATGACCGCGGTCATGGAGTGCGCAAGGGCGCTGGGGCGGCGCAAGATGCCGGCCATCGCCGACGGCGGCATCCGGTTCTCGGGCGACGTTGCCAAGGCGCTGGCCGGCGGAGCCAGTACGGTGATGATGGGCAACCTGCTCGCCGGGACCGAGGAGAGCCCGGGCGAGGACGTGCTGCTCGAAGGCAGGCGCTACAAGGTCTACCGGGCGATGGGGTCGATCGACGCAATGCGCCGCGGGTCGGCGGACCGCTACTTCCAGGAAGGTGCGAAGAAGCTCGTGCCCGAAGGCATCGTCGGCCGCGTGCCCTATCGCGGAAGCGCGCGCGACGTGCTGTTCCAGCTTGAAGGCGGCCTGCGGGCGAGCATGGGCTACTGCGGGTCGAAGACCCTGGCCGAGTTCCGGCGCAAGGCCAGGTTCGTCCGGATCACCGGTGCCGGCCTGCACGAGAGCCACCCCCATGACGTCACCATTACCAAGGAGGCGCCCAACTACGAAGTGCCCGAGCGCAACGAGTACTAGCCGACGCTGCACGGATGCACAACGGGGGCCCGGCGGCCCCCGTTGCCGTTCAGTCGAACGCTGCTAGGACTCGGGCCCCATCGAAATGAAGCCTTCTTTCATCAGGTGCTGGAGGACGTCACGCGACTCCTTGATCTTGGCGGTCGCGGTCTTCATCAGCTCGTCGCGAGACATCTCGATCCGGGCCACGCCCTGCTCGATCGCCTTCATGCCGACGGCGACGGCTTCGCGCGGGAACACCTCCCAGTCGTCCATGGTCGGAATCAGGTAGTCGCGCTTCAGGCCGCGGTCCTCGGCCACCTTGGCGAGCTCGAGCGCGGCGGCGATGCACATCTCGTCGGTGATGGTGCGGGCGTTGACGTCGAGCGCACCCCGGAAGATGCCGGGGAAGCCGAGCGAGTTGTTGACCTGGTTCGGGAAGTCGGAGCGGCCGGTCGCAACGATGGCGGCGCCGGCTTCCTCGGCCTCCCATGGCCAGATCTCGGGGATCGGGTTGGCGCAGACAAAGACGATGGCGTCCTTGGTCATCGAACTGATCCACTCCGGCTTGACGGTGCCAGGTCCGGGCTTGGACAGCGCGATCAGGACGTCGGCGTCCTTGATTGCGGCCGCCGAGTCGCCGCGGATGTCCCACTTGTTCGAGATCTCGCACATGTGCCATTTTTCCTTGAACTTCTCCTGCAGCTCGGTGCGGCCCTTGTGCAGGGTGCCCTTGGAGTCGCACATGACGATGTTCTCGGGGTTCACTCCGCCCGCGATGATGACGCGGGAGATGGCGATGTTGGACGCGCCGGCGCCGAGCATGGCGACTTTGACCTTGTCCAGCTCTTTGCCGACCATCTTGACCGCGTTGACCAGGCCGGCGTAGGTGACCGCCGCGGTGCCCTGCTGGTCGTCGTGCCAGACCGGCACGTTCATTTCAGCGCGCAGGGTGTCGAGGATACGGAAGCACTTGGGCTGGGCGATGTCTTCGAGGTTGAACCCGCCGAAAGACGGCTCGAGCAGCTTGGCGGTGCGGATGAACTCGTCCGGGTCCTTGGTGTCGAGGGCGATGGGGAAGGCGTCGACGCCGCCAAGGTACTTGAACAGCAGGCCCTTGCCTTCCATCACCGGCATCGAAGCCTCGGGCCCGATGTCGCCGAGTCCGAGAACGCGGGTGCCGTCGGTCAGCACGCAGATGGTGTTGGCACGGTTGGTGTGGACGAATGACTTCTCAGGATGCTCCTTGATATCGAGGCAGGGCTTGGCGACGCCCGGTGTATACCAGATGCCGAAATCGTCGAAGTCGCGTACCCGGCATTTGGGCATGACCTGGACCTTGCCCCGGTAGAAAGGGTGGAGGACCATGGCGTCCTGGCCCGGCTTGGCGGCCTTGGTCTTGAGTTGTTCGATCTCTTCAGGAGATAGCTTCTTCACGGATTGCGCTCCTTTCTAGGCGGGTTGTGACTTGGGAGCCGGGGACTTCACGAAGAGAATCACGAGCGCGGCGATGATGCAGAGCGTGCCGGTCAGGATGAAGGCGAAGTTGTAGTTGCCGGTCAGTTCGAGAACGCGCGGGGCGAAGATGTTGGACAGCAGGCCGCCGACGCCGTAGGCGGTGAACACGAAGCCGTAGTTGAGTCCGACGTGCTTGGTGCCGTAGAAGTCCGCGGTCACCGCCGGGTACAGGGCCAGGTAGCCGCCGAAGGTCGCGCCGACCAGGGCGATGCCGACCCAGTAGATGAAACTTGCCGACGGGATCAGGAAATAGCCGAACACCACGATGCCGTTGATGAGGTACATGATGGCCAGTGTCCGGGTGCGGCCGAGGTTGTCGGATATCTTGCCCCAGAAGATGCGGCCGAGCCCGTTGAATATCGAGAGCACGCTGACGCCGATCGCGGCGGTGGCCGGGGTGAACCCGGCGAGCTTCTGGCCGATGGGAGAGGTCTGGCCGATTATCATCAGGCCGGCGGCGCAGCCGGCGAAGTAGAGCAGCCAGATGAGCCAGAACTGGCCGGTGGAGAGCATCTGGCCGAGATTGTAGTCGGTCCGCGCCGGTTTGCCTGCGGCGGCAGGCGGTTCCCAGCCCGCGGGCTTGTACCCCTCCGGCGGGTTGCGCAGGATGAGTCCGCCGATGACGATCATCACCAGGTAGGCGATGCCGAGCCAGCGGAAGGTGGCGAATACGCCGACGGCCGGGCTGTCGATCATGGCCCGGGCGAGCGGCCCGACGATCAGCGCACCGGCGCCGAACCCTGCGACCGACAACCCGGTGATGAGCCCGCGCTTGTCCGGGAACCACTTCACGCCCGCCGAGATAGGGCAGACATAGGTGAAGCCGATGCCGATACCCGAGATGACGCCGTAGGAGACGACGAGCATCGTGATGTTCCGGGCGAAGCTGGCGAGGATCATGCCGGCGGCCAGCAGGACGCCGCCGACGATGGCGATGATCTTGGGTCCGAGCTTGTCCTGCATCCGGCCGCCGACCACGGTGGCGACCGCGAACGCGATCAGCACCACCGAGAACGGCATCGACGCCTGGGTCGGCGTGATGCCGAGTTCGGCCTCGAGCGGCTTGCGGAACACGCTCCAGGCATAGATGGCGCCCAGCGAGAGCTGGATCAGGACGGCGCCGAGAACCAGCAGCCAGCGGTTAAAGATCCTGTTTTCACTCATCCTTCCTCCTTGCTAGAGGACAGAGTCAGGGTTTGCCGTGTCGATGAAGAGGCGGGCGGACCGCTTGACGATTCGTCGCTGCGGTCCGCCTGCTCCATTGTCTGACTACTCGTCGAGGGTCGAGACGTCGCCGACCGGCTGACCCAGCGCCTCGGCCTTGAGCAGCCGGCGCATGATCTTGCCGGAACGGGTCTTGGGCAGCTTGTCGCGGAACTCGATTTCGTCGGGCTGGGCGATCTTGCCGATTTCGGTCGCGACCCACTTCTTGAGCTCGTCTTTGAGCGCGTCGGTCTTCTCGACGCCGACCTTGAGCGTGACGAAGGCCTTGGGCACGTCGCCCTTCACCTCGTGCGGCACGCCGACGACCGCGGCCTCGGCCACGTCTTTGTGAGCGACCAGCGCGGACTCAACCTCGGCGGTGCCGAGCCGGTGGCCGGCGACGTTCAGGACCTCGTCGACCCGGCCGCGGAACCAGAAGTATCCGTCTTCGTCTTTTGCCACCGAATCGCCCGTCAGGTACTTGCCCGGGAACCGGGACCAGTAGGTCTGGACGTAGCGGTCCGGGTCCTTGTACAGGGTGCGCAGCATCGCGGGCCAGGGCTTGAGCAGGACGCCGAGGCCGTTCTCGCCCGGCTTGGCAGGGTTGCCGTCCTGGGTCAGCACGTCGGCCTTGACGCCGGGAAGCGGCCGGGTGGCCGAGCCCGGCTTGAGGTCGGTGATCGGGAGCGGCGAGATCATGAACGTGCCGGTCTCGGTCTGCCACCAGGTGTCCATGATCTGCAGCTTGCCGCCGCCGATGTTGTCGCGATACCAGCGCCAGGCCTCGGGATTGATGGGCTCGCCGACCGAGCCAAGCAGACGGAGTGACGACAGGTCGTGCTTGGCCGGCAGCTCCTCGCCGTGGCGCATGAACATCCGGATCGCGGTCGGTGAGGTATAGAGCACGGTGACCTTCTCCCGCTCGACGATCGACCACCAGCGGTCCGGTGCCGGGAAGTCGGGCGCACCCTCATAGAGGATCGAGGTCGCGCCGTTCATCAGCGGTGCGTAGACGATGTAGGAATGGCCGGTGACCCAGCCGATATCGGCCGCACACCACCAGACGTCATCGGGCTTCAGGTCGAAGACGAACTTGAGGGTCGAGTAGGTGCCGACCGCATAGCCGCCGTGGATGTGGACGATACCCTTGGGCTTGCCGGTCGTGCCCGAGGTGTAGAGCATGTAGAGCATGTCTTCGGAATCCAACGGCTCGGGTTCGCACTCGTCGGACAAGCCATCGACGAGGTCGTGCCACCAGATGTCACGGCCTTCGGTCATCGGCACGTCGTTGCCCGCGCGCTTGAACACGACGCAGTGCTGGCAGCACGGTGCTTCGGCCATCGCGGCGTCGGCGTTCTTCTTCAGTTCGACGACCTTGCCGCGGCGGTAGGCGCCGTCAGTGGTGATGAGGACCTTGGAGTCGGCGTCGAGGATGCGGTCACGCAGCGAACCGGAGGAGAAACCGGAGAATACGACCGAGTGGACCGCGCCAATCTTGGCACAGGCCAGCATCGCGATCGGGTTCTGGGGGATCATCGGCATGAACAGGGTGACGCGGTCGCCCTTCTTGACGCCGAGCTTCTTGAGCCCGTTGGCGAACATATTGACTTCCTTGTGGAGCTGCTCGTAGGTCCAGCGCTCGACTTCGCCCGGTTCGGACTCGTAGATGAACGCGATCTTGTCCTTGACCGGGGTGTTCATGTGGCGGTCGAGGCAGTTGTGGACGATGTTGAACTTGGCGCCTGTAAACCACTTGAAGAACGGGGCGCCGGAGTCGTCGAGCACCTTGTCCCAGGGCTTGAACCAGTCAAGCTCCTTGGCGACTTCGCCCCAGTACCAGTCAAGGTCCTGGGCCTTGTCAAGGAGTATGTCGAGGTCGGCGATGCCGTGCTTGTTCATGAAGGCCTTGATGTTCGAGTTCTCTACCAGTTCTTTCGGAGGCTGGTATAGTTCCTGTGCCATTCCTTTTCCTCCTTTGTGTAAAGGTTGGCGCTTACAAGATACTAGTTTTCAATATCTTCGGGTCTTGTCGCACCGGCCGCGGCAGGATTGAGCAACCGAGGTCACAAACCAGGGCCCTGCGGCCGAATGCCCAGTATATTCAACGGGTTATGGGTGTCAAGACGATGTGGGCGGAGATTCGGCGAATTCGGGCGCGGACCCAAGTCAGGGTCCTGCGGCCCAGGTCCACCTGCGGCTGACCCAGCGCGCTCCGGTACACCGACGGTAGCGCTCACCGGTGTTCATGTCAACCAGCTCGAACTCCACCTTGCCGTACCAGCCCCTGCGGTCGCCGATCTCGAGGGACGTGATGCGGACGGTGTATGGTGTCTTGGTCTCCGAGTCCACATACGTCATCTCCCAGCCGTTGCGCTTGAGCGTTCCTTCGGCCGCGCTCTGTGCCCGGATGTCGAAGAACCAATCCGCCAGACCTGATTCGGCCGGCGGTAGGTCGTTGAACACCAGGAATGCGGTCGCCAGCAGTCCGACGTAGGCGAGGACGTAGACAATCCGCAGAGGCTTCACGGATGAGGATACATGTTGAACGCACAGGTTGTCAAATGGGCGGCTCTGAGCCGGGAGTGGGTCTGGGAATCGCCTTGCGCAGCCGGGGGAGCCAGAGGTGGAGGCGCTTGAGGGACCGGATTGCGACGTCGCGCCTCGGCCGGCTCCTTCCGGGTGAGCTTGGCCCTGTGCCTGAGCCGGCGCAGACCCTGGCCCGGCCGTCCTTGCCGGGCTGAAGGGCCATGCGCGAATTCCGCGGTCGCGCACCGCTGCCTCAGGCAAGACCCCTTATTAACAATCTGCTGTGGACCCTTGTTTTCTTGCAGAAAAGGTGAAGAAATCGTGTAAGTCACGTAACAACTAGGGGGACTGGGCCGTCCCCTGGGCTGTCTCCCAGATTGTCTGGCAGGCTGTTTGCCAGGCTGTTTGCCAGAGTGCTTGCCAAGTTGCTTTCCAAACTGCCTGCCAAGTTGCTTTCCAAACTGCCTGCCAAGTTGCTTTCCAAGCTGCGTGCCAGGGTGCTTCCCAAGTTGCTTGCCTGGATGCTTGCCAAGCTGTTTGCCAGGGTGCTTTCCAAGCTGTTTTCCAAGGTGTTTGCCAGACTGCTTTCCAAGGTGCTTCCCAAGCTGTTTCCCAAGTTGTCTCCCAAGCTGTTTCCCAAGCTGTTTGGCAGGCTGCTTGCCAAGCTGCTTCCTGGCCGTCTTGGAGGGGTTCATGTCAAGTCCTGTGGAGAATGGTTGCATGGCGGTGTCTCCTTTCCCGGGCATCCGCCCGATCTGCCTACACAGAACAGCAGACACCCCTCTCTGCTTCCACAGCCCTTGACAGTATCTCCCAGGCAGGTGCTTGGCTGGGGGTTTGGGAGAGTGTTTGAAAGAGCCTTGAGAAGAGTGTTCGGAAGAGCGATGGAAGGAGCGTTGAGAAGAGCGTCCGAATCGGCGTTTGACCCAGCCTTCGACCCGGCGGCTTCCAGGGCCGACCTCGGAGTCGGGTTGGCTATTGACACCGGCGCTGGTTTGATGGCATACTAGTGAGTGCCCGAAGGGCACAAAGGAGGCTGTATGAAGAAGATGCTCGCTATCGCGGCGCTCGGCGCCGTCTCCATCTGCCCGGGGCAGTATCTGGAGAAGACAATCTACATGCCTGATTCCGTCGGCGGCGCTCTGGACCCACAGTGCATCGCCTACAGCTCTCAGTCGGACGTCGCATACGTCGGTGGGGGAAAGGACCAAGCCGGAGCGATTGTGGCCATAGACGGTTCCTCGGGCCGCAAGGTCGCCAGTATTCCCCTCGCGCGAGTGGTTCAGGCAGCCTGCTATGACTCCCATGACGACCGGGTCTACTTTGCACGCAGCGGTGACGGCGGTGCCGTTGTTACAGCCATAGACTGCGAGTCCAACCAGATTATCGCCACGCTGGACGTGGGCACCAACCCAGTGAGGCTGTTGTACAACCCTGCCAGCAACAAGGTGTACTCTGCGGGATACCGGGCTGATAGTGTCACAGTCATCGATGCGACAGCGAACGAGGTCGTGGCGACGGTTCCTGTGGGAGGGCGACCGCGTGACCTCGTCTACGTCAGCCGATACAACACCATTTTCTGCGCGTGCGAGTCTCGAGACAGCGTCTACGTCATAGACGGGACGACCGATGAACTGCTCGCCAGCATATGCGTCGGAGAGCATCCGTGGGCGCTGGACTATGACTCCCGGCTGGACCGTGTCTTCTGCTTGACGTACGGCGGAGGCGAGCTCGCTGCGATTGACCCTCTCCACAACGAGGTCGTAGGGTCGGTCTTCGTCAGCCGGAGCGAGCTGGTTTCCTTGGTCGCCGGTTCCCGCAACGGCCAGGTCTATGTCTACGACGGGGCACGCCGCTCAGTGATGGTGTTCGATGGCGACTCGCTGACCCTTGTTGACAGCATCGAAGTGGGCCAAGGAGGCGATGTACTGCTGCACGACTCGGTTGGAAACAGGGTGTTCTGCTCGGGGTCCAGCTCGGGCAACGACCTGCTGTTCGCCATCGACTGCTCGACCAACCGCGTAGTGGCTTCGATCGACATAGGGGAGCGGCCTGTGGCCGCATGTATCAGCTTGGCGCACCGGATGGTGTACACAGTCGACAACCGCGACTATACCGTTTCGGTTGTCGATGCGGAGGAGATGGTACTGGTCGGAGCCATCCGAGTGGGCGATTGGCCTACCATGCTGTGCTACAACCCGACAGGTGACAAGGTCTACTGCGCCAACCAGAAGAGCTGCACCGTGACGGCCATCGATGGACAGAGCGGGTCCGTTCTTGGCATTGCACCTGTGGGTCTTGGGCCTTCGGCTTTGAGCTACAGCACTGCACAGAACAAGCTGTACTGCGCGAACTACGGCGATGCTCCCTACCGGCCCGATTCCACAGTGACGGTGATTGACGGGAACACTCACGCGGTGCTCAGGACTCTCAATGTCGGCAGGGGGCCCGGCAGTCTCGCTTATGTTCCACTTCGGGATCGAGTCTACTGCTCGGTCAATGGCGGGTACAACAGGTCCGACTCGGTCATTAGGGTGATAGACTGCGCGACTGACGAAATTGTCAAGAGCATTCGAGTTCCCCGGCCACCCGGCATCCTATTCCACAACCCCGCACACAACAAGCTCTACGTGACCATCCATCCTTCCTCGGAGCTGACCGTAATCGACTGTGGTTGTGATTCCGTTATAGCCCACATTGCAGTTCGGGGGCCTTCCTACGACAGGCTCTACCTGGACTACAACGAGGTTAACGGCTTGGTCTATTGCACAGGGGGCGACAGGCTCGAGATAATCGACACGACGGCAGACACAGTCGTTGCTGAGGTCGACCTGGGCTACAGCGCAACTGGCATTTGCGTCGGGCCGACCGGCAAGGTCTATGTGGGGTGGCATGACGGAAGTGACGGCAAGGTCCTTGTCTTTGATCCTGTCACACACAGCCAAGTCGCTGAGATGCCCGTGCCACCCGGGCCGTATCTGCTTTCATGCGACAGGGAGCAGAACCGTATCTACTGCGCAGCTGATGGAAGCACGATGCTGAGTGTCATCGACGGCGCGAGTGATCAGGTAGCCGGATCGGTGACGGTCGGACACAACCCGATGGACGTGCTCTCCGGAGCCATACCAGGCCATGTCTACGTTACCAGCTTCTGGGCCGGGGCGGTAAGAGTCGTCAACGATGCCACGGCTGTCGAAGAGGACTTGCGGCATCCCGTCCCTGGTTCGGTTGGGTCGGTCCTCGTCCACCACGTGCTTTCTCCAAATGGCAGCGAGCAGTCAGACCTGCTCGACATCACCGGTCGGAAGGTCATGGAACTCTCCCCCGGCCCAAACGACATCCGGCATCTCGCGCCGGGAGTCTATTTCGTCGTCACCCCCTCACCCTTGCCCTCTCCCCCTGAGGGGGAGAGGAGAAAGGAGAGGGGGCTGCGGTCAGCGGATAGCGGCACGCGGTCAGCGATCCGGAAGGTCATCATCCAGCACTAGAAACCGTCACTGCGAGTGCAGCGCGGCAGTCGCATGCCGGGCTTGGGTTCTGTCGTGGGCCAGAAGATTGCCACGTCGGCTCAGCGCCGACTCGCAATGACCTGCACACTGAGGGAGGTGACCAGACGAGCGCGGTCAGTTGATGGTGGCGACGCCCCAGCAGGAACCGCCGTCAGTGCACTGGAGTAGTGGAGTTCCTGGGACACAGTAACTGATTCCTAGGAGATGATGGGGCCGCTGTCCGTTTTCCGAACGACGTCAGGGCGGACGACTGATTTCAGATTGAGGGATGGGACAGAACCAGGCTGAGGTCAAGACAGAAGCAGGCCCAGAAAGCGGCAGCCACGCTGCCGCAGTCCAAAGCCGAGCTATTTCGACATCCGGCAGGGTGCCAGCTTGCGTGAGGCATGCAGAGGAGGGCGTCGGTTGACAGTGTCCGTGTTGCGGGTTAGCATCTCGCCGTGAAGAAAAGGAATACGACCAGAGAGTTCAGTGTGGTCATTGAGCGTGACGAGGACGGCTGGCTTGTGGCATCGGTGCCTGCCCTGCCCGGGTGTCATACCCAGGCCCGGTCGCTGGACAAGCTGATGGTCCGTATCCAGGAGGCCATCGAACTGTGCCTTGAGGTCGAGCAGCCGTCAGTCAGTCAGTTCGTGGGCATCCAGAAGGTCATAGTCACTGGATGAGCGGCTTCCCGGCTCTATCGGGGAAACGCTTGGTGAGGGTACTCGAACAGCTTGGCTTCGAGGTTGTCAGGACAAAGGGGAGCCACTTCTTCCTTCGGCAGGCCGACGGCCGACGCACCGTTGTGCCGGTCCACCGCGGTGAGACAATCGGCCGCGGACTGCTCGCCAAGATCCTCCGCGACTGCGACCTGTCGCAGGACGACCTTCGCCGGTATCTCTAGCCAGGACGGTCCGGAAGCACTACCTGCTCTCGTATACCCCTTGACTGAACAAGCAGGCAGATTGTAGACAGCTGACCTGTGGTCAACGCGACAGCCATGCCGCCGCAGTCCAAGGCCTTGCCGTGTTGACACTAGGCTGAGGGGCCAAGCGCGCGGGTGGACCGCGGAGGCGGGCGGCGGTCAGCGGTCCGGAAGGTCATCATCCGGCACTGGAAACCGTCACTGCGAGTGCAGCGCGTTAGTCTCATGCCGGGCTTGGGTTCTGTCATGGGCCAGAAGATTGCCACGGCTGCTTCGCAGCCTCGCAATGACCGGCACACTGAGGGAGGTGACTGGGCGAGCGCGGTCAGTTGATGATGGCCGCGCCCCAGCAGGAACCGCCGTCGGTGCACTGGAGCAGGGTCATCTCGTCGCCGCCGAGGATGCCGATGTTGCCGTCAACGAAGAACCGGACCGAGAAGAGGTCCTTGTCGGTGCCGGGGTACTGTTGGGTCCAGTTCTCTCCGCCGTCGCCGGTCTGTAGCAGCGTGCCGCGCGCCCCGCAGACGAACCCGCCCTGGGTGTCGTGGCGCATGTCGAGCGAGTAGAGCGGGGGCAGCTGGGATTCCATCGGCAATGGACGCCAGACTTCGCCGCCGTCAGGAGTGAACAGGACGCGGCCGCGGCTGGTGACCACGAAGCCGATGACGTCGTCGGCAGGGAAGTGAACCGCGTTGAAAGACGCGCCGGGCAGGGCATTGACGATGTTGCCGGACTGGGAGAACCAGTGCTCGCCGCCGTTGGTGGTCTTGAGGATGGTGCAGCCGAGGCCGACCGCATAGCCGGTGAGATCGTCGACCGGGAAGCAGATGTCCATGAGCTTGCCGTCGCACGGGACAGGCTGTGCGGTCCAGGTCTGGCCGCCGTTGTCGGTGCGTCTGATGGTACCTTTGGCCCCGGACACGAACCCGACCCTGGCGTTGGCCGGGAACTCGACCCCGCGCAGGTCCGTATCGATGCCGCTGTCGAACACAGACCAGTTGCGGCCGTTGTCTTCGCTCTTGAGAATCGTCCCGTGGTCACCACAGGCATAGCCGACCGAGCCCTGGGCCGGGAAGCTGACCGCGTACAGGTTCGAGTTGGTCGGGACTGTGCCGCGTTTCCACGACGCGCCGGCGTCGGATGAGGTCAGGAGAAGCCCATTGTCTCCGACCGCGCATGCCTCGAGCCGGTCGTCGAAAGTGAAAATCGAGTTGATGCGGTTGGCCATGTCGTGATAGATTGTGTCGCTGACTGAGACTAAAGTCAAGGAGGTCAGAAATGAGCTTTGCGGTCGGCGTCGGCTGCACCGCTTGGGTGACCCGTCAGTTGAGGAAATGCCGGGTGCGTCCTGCGCACGTGCCATCAGATGGCACAAGGTGGGGAGTCGTTAGCGGAGCGCGGCGACGAGGATCTGTGTTGTGGCTGAATCCAACTGCTGGGCGTCGGGGAAACCGTCAGTTGAACAGATGCCGAAGGTGGGAGTCGAATCGAAGACGACGACAGGCCGCTAGTGACTGGGATGCAGGAGCGGTCCGGCGGCCGGCCAAGTGGTTGCCTGTCGTCATGCCGAAGGTGGGAGTCGAATCGAAGACGACGACAGGCCGCTAGTGACTGGGATGCAGGAGCGGTCCGGCGGCCGGCCAAGTGGTTGCCTGTCGTCATG
>CP070680.1:1706323-1735019 GCA_020352555.1 Caldifarciminota bacterium
CGTCATAGCGTTTGGCGTTGGTCTGGCGTCCTGCGGTCCAGTCGTCGAGATGCTTGAGCTTGGCCAGCACGATTGCGGCCTGGAGCGCATCGAGGCGGAAGTTGCCGCCGACGATCTTGTGATAGTACTTGGGTTTGGACCCGTGCGCGCGCAGGACCCGCAGCCGCTCTGCGCGTTTGGGGTCATCGGTCACGACCATCCCGCCATCACCGAAGGCACCAAGGTTCTTGGACGGGAAGAACGAGAAACAGCCGTGGTTGCCGATCGAACCGGCACGCCGACCTTTGTATTCGGCCCCGATGGCTTGGGCCGCGTCTTCGATGACGACCAGGTTGTTGCGCCGGGCGATGTCCATGATCGGGTCCATGTCCGCCATCTGGCCGAAGAGATGAACGGGAAGAATGGCACGGGAGCTCCGGGTAATGCGCTTCTCGAGCTTTGCCGGGTCGATGTTGCAGGTTGCCGGGTCGATATCCACTAAGACCGGCTTGGCACCAAGCCGGGCAATGCAGCCGGCGGTCGCGAAGAAGCTGTAGGCGGTTGTGAGGACTTCGTCGCCTGGGCCGATGCCTTCGGCCATGAGCGATATCAGCAGGGCATCGGTGCCGGACGATACTCCCACACCAAGCGCGCAGCCGCAATAGCTCGCGACGGCTTCCTCGCAGGCCTTGACCTGGGGTCCGAGTATGAACCTCTGGGATTCGATAACTCCAGCTATGGCCGCGTCTATCTCAGGCTTGATGGAATCGTACTGGGCCTTGAGGTCGAGAAGAGGAACTTTCATCCCTCTGCGTTCCTGGTTCTTGGTTCAGAGTTCATGGTCATCTGGTCTATAGTCCTTCCTTGGTCATTGGTCACCGGTCATTGATCATTCGTCTCTGGCCGTCTCATCCTTGGCCCTCAGTCGTGGGGGATGAACGGAAGTCCCTGTAGGATTTCGTGCCTTTCGACAGCACGGCAGGAAGAGGAACCTCCTCGTCCAGGTCGAGGCAGCGGACGAGCCCGGGGCTCTCTTCGCGATAGCGCAACCCGCTCTCCGGGCAGGTCATGATGCCGTCGGCGTCCGGCATGCCGAGCTTCTGCCCGTGTCTGCTCATCCAGCCCTTCTGTAGCGCCGGATTGCCCATAACCAGAGCGTAGTCCGGAACGTCCTTGGTGACCACCGCTCCGGCGGCCACAAAAGCGTAGCGTCCAATCGTAGTCCCGCAGACGATTGTGGCATTGGCGCCGATGGTGCAGCCGCGCCTGAGGATCGTCTTCTCGTACAAGGCGTGACGGTTCACCTGGGAACGCGGATTCGAGACATTGGTCAACACGCAGGACGGGCCGAGAAACACGTCGTCCTCGACCACAGCTCCGTTGTACACCGACACGTTGTTCTGGATCTTGACATTGTTGCCGATGACCGTGCCGGCATCGACATTGACGTTCTGGCCCAGGATGCACCGCTCCCCGACCTTCGCGCCCTTCATCACATGTGAGAAATGCCAGACCTTGGTCCCGGCCCCGATGTCGGCACCGTCCTCAACGCAGGCGGTCTCGTGGACGAAGTACAACCTGTCCTCAGGCAACTAGTCTGCTCCCAGGGAAATGACCGTGCCGTTCTCGCCCAGCGAGCGCTGGCAGGCATCCAGCACCTTGAGCACCCGCAGTCCTTCCTGCCCGTCGGTAAGCGGAGCCGCACGCGTCTCCAGGCTTTCCAGGAAGTGCCTGCACTCGGCCTTCAGCGGTTCGGTATTCTCGATCTCGACGAGCTTCGCTTCTGCCTTCACTGCTGTCGGCACCCGGTTCTTCCACTTCACCTTGTGGGGATAGGTAACGAGCTTGTTCTGCGCGGTGTCGTCGAAGACCGCCATGCTCTCAGACCCGACCACAACCAGGCGCTGCTCCTTGAAGGGATGCAGCCAGCTCACGAAGATGTGGGCGCGAACGCCGCTCGGGAACGCGAACTGGCTCACGGTGACGTCGCTTATCCCCTTGCTCAGATAGTCTCCGCCCTGGCAGGATACGGTCGCGGGCATCTCGCCGAGGAGCCCGACCACGACCGACACATCGTGCGGAGCAAAGCTCCAGAGGATGTTCTCCTCTGTGCGCAGCTTGCCGATGTTCAGCCGGTTGGAGTAGACGTATTCCACCTTGCCCAAGTCTCCGCCGTCAACCATCTCCTTGAGTCTGCGTACAGCAGGGTGATAGCGCAGGATATGCCCGACCATCAGAATTCTGCCCTGGCGTTGCGCGAGGGATGTGATTTTCTTTCCGTCCTCGACGCGAAGAGCCAGAGGCTTCTCAACGAGAACATCCTTGCCAGCATTCAGGGCGGCTAGCGACATATCGAAATGCGTGGCTGCAGGCGTCGCGATCGCCACAGCCCTGATTTCAGGGTCATTCAGTACTTCCTCTGGTGCTGGACAGCGCCGGACACCAGGACTGACCTCTATTGCCTCGAGTCTGGACCGGTCGGAATCACATACCACACCCAGGACCCCGAGGCCATCGAATGTACGAACCAGGTTCTTGCCCCAGTATCCGGTGCCGATGACTGCGACGAGCCGCTCCGCCGCAGGATGAGGTTCAGGTTGAGGCTGAGACAGCAAACTCGTCCCTTGTCTCTTGGTCCCTTGTCCTTGGTCTGTGGCCTTCTGGCTTGCCTTTGGGCCTTTGTTCACGGTCATGTAGCCGTCCTCGGTTGACCACGGCGGCCCCTGTCAGACAGTGCGCAGTTCACGGTTTCTGGTTCGTGGTCTGGCTGTTGACCAGCTGCTCCAACCCGGCCTGGAAGGTCGTAAATCTCCTAATACCAACCCTTTCCGTCAGCAGTGCCACCGAGGCCTGGGAATGCCTGACATCGCCGGGACGCGGCTTGTCATAGACCGGTTCTACTCGCTTGCCCATTATTCGGCAGATCTCGCTAACCAGAAAGTTCAGCGTGTATCTCTCGCCGACCGCAACGTTGGACAAGAGAAAGGCTGAGGTCGAGTTTGAGGCCAAGTCTTGGTCAGACTCAACCTGAGCCTTAGCCTTGACCTGTCCCGCAAGCGGGACGTTGCATGCCGCAATGTTGGCAGCGACTGCGTTGGCAACAGGGGTGAAGTCACGCGACTGCTCGCCGTCACCGAATACCGTTGGCTGCCTGCCTGCCCGGATTGCGGCGATGAACTTGGGAATGACGGCAGCGTATTCCCCTTTCGGGTCCTGGCGCGGGCCGAAGATGTTGAAGTAGCGCAGAGCCACGGTCTCGAGGCCGAAGAGTCGGCTGAACACCCGGCAGTAGTGTTCGCCGGCCAGCTTCGAAATGGCATACGGAGAAAGCGGGTTCGGCGCCATACCCTCGTGCTTGGGCAGTTCCTCTGAGTCGCCGTATACGGACGAGGAAGAAGCATAGACCACGCGCTTGACACCGCAGTCCCGGGCCGCGAGCAGCACATTGAGGGTGCCGGTGGCGTTGACTTCATGGGTCGTGGCAGGGTCCTCGATTGAGCGTGGAACCGAAGGCAAGGCAGCTTGATGGAGGACAAAATCGACAGGACCAGACGAGGTCAAGGTTGAGGTTGAGGATGACCGAGAACCGGACATGACTGAGCGGAGAAGATCGAGGTTGCGGATGTCGCCTTCGACAAAATCGAAGTTCTTGGTTCGTAGCACTTGGTTCCCGGTTACTGACTCCAGGTTCTCGCGGCGGCCGGTTGAGAAGTTGTCGATGACGCGAACGGTGTGGCCCTGCTTGAGGAGCTCCTCGACAATGTTGGAGCCGATGAAGCCTGCGCCGCCAGTCACCAGAAAGTCCATGGTTCTTAGTTCATAGTTCCTGGTTCGTGGCCAGGAGTTGGCTTGGATGCGGCTGCTGAGGCGAACTTGCTTCCCTTGAACCTTGTCCCACGTAGATACCTGACCAATCCGCCTATCAGGTTCGCGCTCTCGTGAGCCAGGGAAGTGAGTTGCTTGAACTCGCGGTCGTCAATGTACCCCTGGTCGAGCGCGACGTATAGCTGAGAGCAGACTTCGTTGACCGACCCTAGAGCCACAGACAGAAACTGCACAAACTCTCTCGTACCGCCTCGGCCGAATCCTTCGGCAATGTTCGACATGATGGAAACGCTGGCACGGCGTATCTGATCACGCAGCGGATAGTCACGGGCGAAGGCCCCCTTTGCCGTGACGTCGTAGACCTGCCGCGCAAGCTCACGGGCCTTCTCCCACGCGTCAATCTCGTCGAAGCTCTTGAATGTGCCCATCAGTCAGTTGCCAGTTCTTGGCTCGTAGTTCTAGGTCTCTTGCTGACTGCTGCTCTACGGTGGCACCTGCTCACCTATCCCCTCCGTCGTCCGTTGTCTTCGAACCTGGAACCTGGAACTTCGAACCACGAACTATGCCTGCGGCTTCCGTCCAGAACCCCTTGCTCTCGCGGGCAAGCCGCTTCTTGAGCGGCTGCCACCATTCTGGATGCTCCCGATACCAGTCCACGGTCCGGCGCAGGCCATCCTCGAAGCGGACTACCGGATGCCAGCCGAGTTCGTGTCTGATCTTCGCGTTGTCGAGCGCGTAGCGGAAGTCATGGCCAGGCCGGTCGGAAACGTACTCGATGGCGTCCTCGCCCTGCCCCATCTGCTCGACAACCATTTTGACTACGTCAATGTTGCGCTTCTCAGACTCGCCTCCGACATTATAAGCATCGCCCGGCCGGCCCTTGTCAAGGACCATCTCGATTGCCCGGCAGCAGTCTTCGACATGAAGCCAGTCCCTGACGTTCTCGCCCTTGGCGTAGACCGGGACTTTCCGACCTTCAACCAAGTTGGTGACCATCACCGGGATGAGCTTCTCCGGGAACTGGTACGGGCCATAGTTGTTCGAGGGCCTGACGACCATCACCGGCAGCTTGTGGGTCTCCCAGAATGCCTGAGCCAGCAGGTCGCCCGCAGCCTTGGATGCGGAGTAGGGCGAGCGCGGCCGGAACGGCGTTGCCTCTGTGAACTTCCCTTCCTTGCCAAGAGCGCCGTAGACCTCATCGGTCGAGACGTGGACGAAACGTCTAACCCCGGCCTTGAGTGCGGCATCGAGCAGGACGTGGGTGCCGAGCACATTGGTGGTGATGAACGGCGCGGCGTCATCAATTGACCGGTCAACGTGACTCTCAGCGGCAAAGTGAACTACCGCTTCGACCTCGGACATTGCTTTGTACACCAGTCCGGTGTCCTCAATGCGGCCGTGGATGAACCGATAGCCAGCATTGCCCTCAAAGTCCTGCAGGTTGGCCAAGTTGCCGGCATATGTAAGTGCATCCAAGTTAATGACTTCGCAGTCAGCCCTGTGCCCTAGCATGTACCGGATGAAGTTAGAGCCGATGAAGCCCATTCCACCAGTCACCAGAATCGACATCTGGTCCTTCGTCCTTAGTCCCTGGTCACTGGGGGTCGGTCATTGGTCATTCAGACGTCCTTCGTCCCTCGTCATTTCGTCCATTCTGTCCGAACTACCTGGTCAGGACGACCCTCTGTATTGAACGCGCAGAGGCCGGGGACCCTGGACTGCTGATGAAGTAGACGCCCGGGCTCAGGTGCTTCACGTCGTTCGGGCCGGGATGCAGGCGCATGACCCTTCTCCCGCCCGCGTCAAGCAGCCAGCTCAGAGCCTGCGGCTTGGAGCCCGCGGCTGCCTGCAGCCGCAAGACGCCGCGGACAATCGTGGCGGATGACAGTGGACTCCTGGGCTGGAGACTCTTGCCTTCTTCGACCCCACCTCCGTAGAAGTCGATTATCCGCAGACAGGTTTCGGAGTCCCAGACGTATCCGTAGTGACCGGCTGCCGTCGTGGCCCCAGCGCGGCGAGACGTGGGATAGTACCCGATCTCTACCGGATTCGTCGGGTCGCTTATGTCCGCCACGCGCAATCCTGCACCATAAGCCCCGACATATAGGTAATCCCCGAATAGACCCTCGGAGGCAGCGTAGCCCGGTACATCAAAGATGGCGACCTTCGTGGGGCCAGCAGGACTGCTGATGTCAATGATGGCTACGGTGGAACCTTCTGTCAGGTAGGCATAGTCCCCTGATACGACTACGTGCTCACAGACCATCTTCGCCCCGCTCACCGAGTCATAGCGCCCAATGAGTATAGGGTTGTTCGGGTCGTAAACGTCAACAACAGACAACCCCGAGTCTTGGGTTGCGATATAGACGTAATCTCCACTCTTGACGACATCGGAGGCAGCCATAGGCAAAGCGCAGGACGTTATCTTCGTGGGACTTGCCGGGTTGGTCACGTCGAACACGGTAAGCCATCCGAGATAGTCAGCGCCGTAGGCATAGTTGCCATCCTTCACCGCCGTGATTAGGTAGCCCTCGGGATAGCACCAGCCGGTTTGCGAAGGATTGGTCGGGTCACTCACATTGATGATGCGGAGGGCCGACCCGTCTCCAACATACACGTAGTCCCCCGTCTTGTTCACGCCATAGGCCTCACCGGGCGTGTCGTAGCAACCGACCTCCAATGGAGCGGCAGGATTGCTGATGTCAAGGACTCGTAAGCCCCCATACAGGTTGGCAACATAAGCGTAGTTACCATCTATGGCAATATCGTGGATGGCGCTCTGCGCACTGTAGTGACCAACTATTTGAGGGTCAGTTGGGTCACTGACGCCCACTATGCGGAATGACCCGGCATAGTTGGCCACATACACGCAGTTGCCAGCCTTCACAATGCCGTGGATTTGGAGTTCGTTTGTGTCGCACCATCCGACCGACAACGGGTTCTCGGGGTCGCTGACATCTAAAATCCGCAACCCCTGTACTCGGTCTGCGACATAGGCGTAGTTGCCTGAAACCAAGACATCCATTGCCTCTCCCGGCGTGTCATAGTAGCCGACCTCCGATGGCCTAGATGAATCGCCAACATCGACAATCCGCAATCCGTCGTCGTAGTCTGCGATGTAGGCGTAGTCACCGACCACGGCGGCGTTGTATGCGTAGCTACTTGTGTTGTAGGAACCAACCTCCGATGGGCTGGCAGGGTTGACAACTGTGATAATGCGCAGACCGTTATCATAGTCTGACACGTAGGCGAGGTTGCCGACCTTTGTGACGCCGTAAGCGTAGCCAGCCGTATTGAGAGAACCTACTTCCGACGGAGACGCCGGATTGCTGATGTCAACTATCCGCAGTCCGGCGTCGTAGCTCGCCACGTAAGCGTAGTCGCCGTCAACCACCACATCGTGGGCGGTTCCGGATAGCGAGCACGAGCCGAGCTTGACCGGACTCGCGGGAGCAGAGACATCCCAGATTTCAAGGTCGCCGATGCCCGCCGCAAGATACAGCTTGTTGCTGACATAGTACATGCCGAAAACGATGTCCTGAGCCTGAACCGCACGGGTCAGTTCTATGGGGTCTGTCGAGTCGGAAACGTCGAAGATGTAGACGCTGCTACCGGCACCGTTGAAAACGCGGTCATTGGCCGAATCTGCCGCGACCGACCGTGATGGGCCGAACGGCCATATTCCCACCTGACGGCAATTCAGCGAATCAGATGGCACCGCGTCCCCAGGCGAAGATACGGCCCGCGACGTGATGGTTCCGTGCCCTGCCGAACGCCCTACCACGTTCAGCCGTTGTGCCTGCACGGTACAGAGCACCAGAGCAACAAACAACGACGTTCTATGCTTCACGATTTCTCCGTTTCGGCCATGGTCCAAAGTTCGTAGTCCTTGGTCCTTGGTTCCCAGTTCTCGGTCATCGGTCAACGGTCTCCTGTCCACCGAGACTGCGTCTAGGTGACAGCTTGAACGGGCTATTCGGGTCGTCTTCGTGCCGGATCTCGTCCACAGGGTTCTTTCTGCCCGGGCCCCTGTACAGCCGGTTGGCGAAGTTTAGCACCCAGCCTTCGACTTCGCCGACATTGCGGTAGGCGTGGACGACACCGGGAGGGATGATGAGGGTCGCCGGTCGGCTCTGGCCCAACACCAGCGTTTCACGCTGACCAAGTGTCGGCGAACCCGGCCGGTTGTCCCAGAGCGTGACCTCAAAGTCTGACGGCCCGGCAAAGGCCATGAGGTCGGTCTGTTCGCGGTGCTCGTGCGGCCCGCGCGCCACGCCCGACTTGGTCATCGACACGTACCCCATCACCGGCTGCGCGTCCTTCATACCGGCCGCCTCAAGCTCGTCGGAGCGGAACAGCTCGGTCAGCCACCCGCGCGGGTCGGACGCGAAGATGAGCGGTGTAAGGAGGACGCCGGGGAAAGCGGAGGGCGTCGCCCCGTCCTTCGTCCTCTGTCCTTCGTCCCTGGTCCCTGGTCCCTGGTCCCTGGTCATCTGTCCTTGGTCTCTGTCTCCAGTCCTTGGTTCCTGGTTCATGGTTGTCGTTGGTGGGCAGATTGCCAGAGCAGCTTCACGTCTTCGTGGCGACCTTCGGGCGCCCTGACCCTGGCCTTCTCCTACGGCAACTCAGTCCTGCAACAACGAAGGTCATCAAGGCGATCCCTCCGCCAACTGCCTGAGGTATGACCCGTAGCTGCTCGGTCCCATGCTGTCGGCCAGCGCCCGCAACTCATCTGGACCGATGAAGCCCCTGCGATACGCGACCTCTTCAGGACTGGAGATCAGCAGTCCCTGTCGATCTTCGACCGCCTGCACGTACATAGCGGCCTGAAGCAGAGATTCGTGAGTCCCGGCGTCAAGCCAGGCGATGCCGCGGCCCAGAATCTCGACACTCAGTTGGCCGCGCCGCAGGTACTCGCGGTTGAGGTCGGTTATCTCCAACTCACCGCGGGCCGAAGGTTTGAGGCTGCGGGCAATCTCCGAAACGCAGTCGTCGTAGAAATAGAGCCCGGGGATGGCGTAGTTCGTGCGCGGCTTGGCCGGCTTCTCCTCGAGACTGACCGCCTTCCCGTGCTCGTCCAGCTCGACCACCCCGTATCGTTCAGGGTCGCGCACCAGGTAGGCGAATACGAGCGCGCCCCGGGTAAGGGTGGCGGCCTGCTCTAGCAGAGGCTTCAGACCCTGGCCGTACAGCAGGTTGTCGCCCAAGATCATAGCCACCGGCTGATCGCCGATGAACTGCTCGCCGACTATGAACGCATCAGCAAGGCCCCGAGGGGTCGGCTGGGGCAGGTAGGAGAAACTCACGCCCCACTGGCTGCCGTCTCCCAGGAGCCGCTCGAACCCGGGGAGGTCTTCCGGTGTGCTGATTATGAGCAGGTCGCGAATCCCGGCAAGCATCAGCACGGAAAGCGGATAGTAGACCATCGGCTTGTTGTAGACCGGCAGGAGCTGCTTGCTGACCGCCCTCGTGATGGGATGCAGGCGAGTGCCTTTGCCGCCAGCGAGGATGACGCCCTTCATGGGTTGGGAGACCGACGACCGAAGATGGAAGACAGGTAGTCGGGTTCCGGATCGGGGATTGGCAGTATGTTGGCAGATTCGGCCACGGTGACCTTCCTATCTACAGAAAGAGCTCTGCACCATGGCCTAGACTGCGGGTAGCAGTCCAAGTCCTCGGAAGTGCAGAACACCTTCGCTCCGCCTGGTCGTCGTGCAAATCTTCAACACCTCACCGCACATAAGTCACCCTATTTCCTAAGATTATGCCAAAGCAACCCGAACAACGCCAGGGGTGCGTTTGAAGTCACCAGTATACCCGTAGTGCATTGGGTGTCAATGGAGACGGAAGTGATCGAGAGACAGAGTGAGACAGGAGAGGATTGAACCATCTGTGGCATCTGCTTCTTCATCGCAGAGCAAGGGTTCTGGGGGACCGAGCGTCCGAGCGGGAACTACAAATCCGGCGGACGGCGCCTCAGACGAGCAGCGACCGCATGGGCTGCAGTGTTCGGTCGAAAGGATTCAGGACCAGACCGAGGATTTCGAGGGTGACGACCCCGAGCAGGGGCTCGTCGCCGGTCTCGCCAAGGATGACGGGCGTGTGGGCCTCGCCCTGCGGAAGGGCGATGTGGCCTTCAGAAACCTGCCGCTCGATAGTCGTGCCATCTGCCAGCACGAACGCAACGGTCCGCTTGGGCTTCAGCCCGATCTGCTCCCAGTCAGGCTTCGGCAACAGGGCATAGGTCGCTCCGCTGTCCACCAGAAACCGGGTAGTGACACTCTTCCCGGTGGGGCCGGTGACAGTGCCCTCGATGTAGGTCACACCCATGTTTACTCCTCAGGCCGTAGTTCTTGGTTCGCGGCTTCTGGTTCCTTGCGTCTTGTTCCTTTGCACTTGGTTCGTGGCCCGTGGTCGGGGACAAGGGAAGATCAATGGGGTAGCCGAAACAGGCTCACCTACAAGAAGTCGCATCATTCTCATGGTATTCTAGCCGGACCGCAGGTTGAGGTCAAGGTAGAGACGTGAGAACAGGTAAAGGCCAAGGTTGAGGTTGAGGAAAGAGAGACGGAGGGCGGGGTCGGCGGCCACAGGCCGCTGACCGACGACCGGGGACGGTATCCAGGGAGATGCCGTTGTGAGGGCATACCGTGACAGCCGCAGCCGCTTCGCGGCCCAGCAAAGACGGATTGCGTGCCCTCGCAACACGAGCGGACGTGAGCGCCCTCCTCCAAGTGACCTTTGGTCTTCCTTGTTTCCGCCCTTGGGTTGCCCTCTGCCTGCCGCGAGAAAGAAGCGGCAAGGCCGAAGGCCGGGATACTGAACGGGTTGGTGCTTGACACGGAGTGTGGGCGCCCTATACTGAACGCCGAACGCACCCCTGGCGTTGGTTGTCCGGGTAACGGTGATGGACCCGGGGAAAGAGGCAATTGATGAGCGATGCGGTGCGGACAATTCTGAAGCCTACCAGGTCGAAACGCACAGCGTTCTATATCGCCTGTGACGCGGCGGTCGTGGCTGTGGCCAGCCTGTTGACCTACATGGTGGCCATACGTCAAGGACCGTCGGTTCCTGTGCGTTTCGTTTCCTTTGTGCTGCCGTGTGCCAGCCTGGGCTTAGCCAGCCAGGTCGTTCTCAGCTTCCTGCTTTCATCCTATAGACCGAGGTGGTCGACGTTCTCCATGGCCGACGTGCCGCGCTCGGTGACCCCGGCCGCCCTAACCGCGGTCCTGCTCGGCAGCATCTCAGGGTTCGGATGGTTCGAGACCCTCACTCCCTGGTCAGCTTTGACCTGGGGACTGCTCGATATCTGCGGGGTGGTCGTGCTGCGCGGGTCGAGGCGCTTCTACTCCGAGGTCATCGGACCGAGAACCGGGAAGAGAGCAATCCTGGTGGCCTGCTCAGACAAGGCATATTTCCTGCTCGACACCATGCGCCGGATACCTCGTCTTAACTACCGGTTCATCGGTTTTGTGGACCCGGACCCGCGGAACCGGGGTACTGTGAGCCAAGGCATGCGGGTGCTTGGGGGGTTCAACGACATCGACCGTATCGTGACCCGGCACAGAGTCCAGGCCGCTTTCGTGTTCCTTAGCGTGGACCCGACCCACCCGACGGGGCCGGTGTATGAGAGACTGCGTGCACTCGGAGTCGAAGTACGGCTGGTTCCCTCGTTTGCGGATGTAGTCGAGAACCGGACTGATACCGAGGTCCTCGAGCGGCTGGCTCTGCACGAACTGACCGGCCGGCCGCCTGTCACCGTCGACCCCACTGAGATGGAGCGGGTTTTCGGACACAAACGGATAATGATCACCGGCGCGGGCGGGTCGATAGGTTCCGAGCTCTGCCGCCAGTTGGCGCGCTTCGACCCCAAGCTGCTGGTGCTGTTCGAGCGCGACGACTCGAACCTGTTCGCAATCGAGAAGGAACTGCTCGCCTCGGATTCCGCAATCAGGCTGCTCCCGGTTCTGGGCGACGTGGCGCGCGAGGACGTAGTCGACCGTGTCTTCGAACGCACAAGACCCCAGGTCGTGTTCCACGCCGCGGCCTACAAACACGTCCCGATACTGGAGTTCCACCCCGAGGAAGCGGCACGAGTCAACGTACTGGGCAGCCACGCGCTTGCCCGGGCAGCAGTCAAGCATGGTGTCGAGAGTCTTGTCTACATTTCTACCGACAAGGCGGTCAACCCGACGAACGTGATGGGTGCGAGTAAGCGGCTGGGCGAGATGGTGGTGACATCGATGAACGGACTGAGTGACGTCAAGTTCGTGGCCGTGCGGTTCGGGAACGTGCTCGCAAGCCGGGGCAGTGTATCAACCATCTTCAGTGAGGCGATAGCACGGCGCCAGCCGGTAAATGTGACCCATCCCGACATGCAGCGGTATTTCATGCTCACGAGTGAGGCAGTGCTGCTGGTGATGCAGGCAGCGGCCTTGGGCAAAGGCGGTGAGGTGTTCGTACTCGACATGGGCAGGCCGGTGCGAATTCTCGACTTGGCCAGGGCAATGATACGCCATGCCGGGCTGCAGCCGGATGCTGACATCCCTATCATGATCTCGGGCCGACGGCCGGGCGAGAAGCTCTTCGAGGAGCTGCTGACCGCGGAGGAAGGTACAGTGGCGACCCTGAACCGGAGAATCCGACAAGCACGGATATCAAAGCAGCATAGTTACCCTGAGCTGATGGACGGCTTGAGGCGGCTGGCAGCAGCGGTCCGTACCCAGGACCCTGAGATGGTCCGTCTCGAACTGATAGAGCAAGTCGCCACGTTCCAGCCCGACCCGGGCTCCACCGACGGGAGACCGACAGCGTCGGGCCGGGCCCAGCGCCTCGCCGAAAAGGTCGTACGGTCAGGAAGAGGAGACGGGGCACCGGCGGTTCAAAGGTCCAGAGGTCCAGGCACCGGGCTGATGGCGCGGGCGGGCAAGGACAGTGCAGCGGGCGGCCGAACCGCCGGTGGGCAGGGGCCACGGCCACGCAGCGAGCGGCCGAGCGACGAAGAAGGTAGAGGTTGAGCAAGAGCAGGAGACCGAGGACGGAAGCCGAGAGAGGAAGACAAGAGATCAAGGTCAAGGAGAAGACCGGGACGGACGAAAGACGGGGCCGAGCGGGAGACCACATGCGAAGGACAAGTGACCACCTGGTGGAAGAGGGCTGGAGAAGGAGGAAGGTGAAGTAGGTACGCAGGGCAGAAAGTAAGGGTAGAAGGCGTGGAGCAGAAGGTTGAAGGTAGAAAGCAGAAGACGGAAGTCGGATGGCAGGAGACAGAATACCGAAGACGGAGAGCAATAGACGCACGTGCCCGTCAGAAGCAGATGCTGCTCGTGCTGGCCGTTTCCGTGACTATGGGCCAGTCCCAGTTCGACCGAACCGCGCTGCTCATCAACGTACCGACTGCGAATGTGCTCAGCCGAGGGTCTTTGGCAGGGTCTTTCGGCCTGACCCTTCCGCTTACAGACCCCCCGAGGAGTCAAAACTACCAGACAGAAATCGGAGCAGCTGTGCGGTTCGCACCGATCGATCGGCTTGAGGTCGGACTGACTGTGTATACGATGACCGACTATGTAGTTGGCGCCACCTATCGTCTGCTGGGCGAACCGGGCAAGGCAGGACTTGCGGTCGGTATCCATGACATCGGAATACGCAACTACGTCTCCCCTGTTGGCAACGGGTTGGATGATGCCTGGCCAGACTGGAAGTACCCTGAGAGGCAGATGGAGAACCTGTCCGCGTTCGCTGTCACGAGCATCCCGGTGACCGAATACGCCCGGTTCCACCTTGGCATAGGCCGGGGCCGATATGTCGGCTACGACCGAGGCAAATACATCAACACCGACATCTTCCTCGATGGCCGGCATCAATGGGCTGTCAGCCTTATGGGTGGGTTTGAAGTCGACGTCTGGGACCACGTGACATTCGCCTTTGACCTCGACGGACGCGACGTAGATGTCGGTATCAAGCTTGATTTCGCGCCGCTGAGTGCGGCGGTGGCTGTGACCAAGCTCGAAGGTTTCACCCCGGACGACTATGCTGACCGGTTTGGTAGAATTGCATTCTCGGTCGGCTATCAGCTCGACAACCTGTACAGGCCGAGGCCGCTCAAGCCTGTGCCGAAGCCGATGCCACTGCCCGAACCTGAACCAGTGGTTGTCCAACCGGAGCACTTCTATCTTGAACCGGTCTACTTCGGGCTGGACAAATCCAACATACGGACACCGGCTGCAGAAGTGCTCAAACGCAACGCGGATGCGATCCTTGCCAGAGTCGAGGCAGGGCAAGAGCCCGAAGTGGTGGTCGAAGGCCACTGCTGCCCGCTGGCCACCGCAGAGTACAACATGGCGCTCGGAATGCGTCGGGCCAGAGCAGCCCGTGATTTCCTTGTCGGGCTCAGGGTAGACTCCGCGCTGCTCAAGACTGTGAGCTACGGCGAGGAACGGGTTGTGACCCAGGATGCGTCAGAGTACTATCTCAACCGCAGATGCGAGTTCAGGATACAGGAAGAGGAAAAGAAGGAAGATGTGGAGATTGGGGCTGAAGAGGAGTAACTTCTGAGATTCCTAGTCTGGGTTTCACGATGTCGGATTTGCGAACCCGGAATGGACAACTCGCCAGGACGGGGAGACGGATCACCTAAGACAAAGGACTAGAGGTAGAGAAGATTGAAGACTGGAGATTGCCGATTCTGAATTGTGGTTCTGGCGTGAAGAACGGAGTCAGGCTCGGGTTTGTGGGACTACTGGTGCTGACAGGTCTGAGCTCTGTAGCCGGGGCACAGGCTGAGGTCAAGGCACCGGAGTTTAAGTACTATGTTTGGGGCCAGGTCAATTCGCCCGGGGCTTACAGTTTGGGCGCAAACCCGGATCTAGTCGAGCTGCTGTCGGCAGCTGGCGGGCCGACCCGAGGGGCAAACCTGAGGCGAGTCGTCTTAGTGAAGGCGGTGAACCGGAGACGGATGAAGATCAACGTGCACCGGATGCTGTCCAAGGGCGTAGTGGTACCGCTCTCTCCCGGTGACGTAGTTATCGTACCGCGTTCCTTCTGGTTCACTATCCGCGACGAGTTTTGGGTTGTGACCACGGCCGCGACCCTGGTAAACCTCGGGCTGACGATATACGCGTTGGCAGGAAGTGGTGAGTGAGAAGGAGGGAAGTGGTCGAGGGGTTAAGGAGCCTAGCTGCGGAGGCAGGCGGATGAAGACGCGGAGAAGGGATAGCGATGGCTGAGATCAACCGTCCTGCACCTGCCCGCAGTCCTAGGCCAGCAGTGACCGGGGAGCAGATGGGTCTGCGTGACTACCTAGAGAAGCTCAATCGCAGGAAGTGGCTGGCTCTGGGGGTGTTCGTCGTCGTGCTGGGCCTGACCGCAGTGTCCATTGTACGCACCAAGCCAGTGTATGTGGCCAGGGCGACCTTGATGCTTACGACATCTGACGAAAGCAGCATACTCAGCCAGATGAGCCCGCCATACTTGTGGCCAAGAGGACCAAACTTGGACAACTGCGTCGAGCTGATCCGCAGCAGGAGCGTGGCCGAACGGGTGGCCCAGCGGCTGCCGGACACAATGAGGCTACCGCCAGGGGCACTACGAGGGATGATCTCTGCCCGGCCGATCCGCGAAACCGACATCATCCAGCTCACAGCAGCGGCCGGGTCCCCACGGGTCGCAGTCATGGTGGTCAATGCCTACGCCGAGACCTACCAGGAATACGACCTGGAGCAGAACCGGAGCGACGTCTCCACCATTAGGCAGTTCATTGACGACCAGCTCGTAGTGGCTAAGGCAAGGCTCGACTCCTCTGAACAGATCCTCGCAGACTTCAAACGCTCGCACCAACTCACCAGCCTTCCAGCTGAGACCGAAGCCCTGGTCGGACAGCAGGCTGGAATGGCGGCAGCGTTTCAGCAGGCGACGGTTGATGTCCAAGCAACCGAGTCCGAACTGACCTATGTCCGCGAACGGATGGACCAGGAGGCCGAAGGAATGGCCGACCGAATCGAAGGCATCTCATCGCCAATGGTTGCCAGCCTCAGGGCTGCACTCAACCAGCTCGAGGTCGAGCGGGCCAACCTGATGATGCGTGGGTTTGATGAGTCGTCGGAGCGGATACAGGGACTGGAGCGGCAGATAGACAGCACCCGCGCGCGGCTGAAAGCCGAGTCCCAAGCCCTTGTCGCGCAGCAAGGCTTTGTGGACCCGGTCGGAAGGCTGAGCGGACTGTTCGAGTCGGCCTTAGCTTTGGACGCCAAGCTGGCCGCAGCCAAAGCCAGACGTCGTGCTCTGTCAGGAGTGCTCTCACGATACGAATCTTCGATCGCCCGGTTGCCCGAGGCCGAGCGGGTGCTGGCCGGGCTGACCAGGGACGTGGAGACCGGACGCAGAGTGCACGCGCTGCTGTCCGAACGCAGGGAGGAAGCCAGAATCCGGGAAGTGGGCCGTACACCGTCGGTTCGGCTGCTGGACCGCGCGCTGGGCGCGGGCAGGACGAAACCCAACATCCCGTCATCGGTGAGCTTTGGGCTGGTCCTTGCGTTGGCCCTGGCTTTGGGCACGGCGTTTGTCGTGGACTACTTGGATTCTGCGGTGCAAGGCCCGCGCGAACTACAGCGTCAGGGTTGGACAGTGCTGGGGAACATACCCTTGCTCCCAGGCAAGACCGGGAGGAGAAGGCGGGGACGCAAGGAAGTGATGACCAGCCACTTGATAACCCACTCGGACAGTGAGTCTTCGGGCGCCGAGGCGTTCCGCATGCTGCGCTCCAACCTGGCACTTACCAACACCGACCGTCCGCTTCGCACCATCGTGGTGACCTCGGCCGGGCCGAGCGAGGGCAAATCAACGGTCGCCATCAACCTTGCCTCAGTGCTGGCCCAGGCAGGGTCCCGGGTCCTGCTTGTGGACGCGGATTTGCGGCATCCAATGTTGCATTCTGTGTTCGGCCGGAAGCGACAACCCGGCCTGACCGACCTAATCATCTCGGACAGCGGCGCGGAGAATACAGTATTCAAGTCGGGCATCGACCAGCTGTTCATTCTACCGTCAGGCAGCATACCGCCCAGTCCGGCTGATCTTCTTGTATCTACGAGTGCGGCCAAGCTGCTCGGTCGTCTGGCCGGGACCTACGACTACGTGGTTTTCGATACGCCGCCGGTGTTGATTGCGGCCGACGCACCGACGCTCGGATCCATGGCCGATGTCACCATACTGGTAGTAAGGGCTGGCCGGACTGCGGTCGACGCGGTCGAGATGGCTCGTGATGCCTTGTTGAACACCGGCTCACTGGTCGTAGGCTGCGTGCTCAACGGGGTGAGTCCTTCGAGCCGGTACGGCCGATACTACTACTACTACAAGTACAAGTCCCACTATTCGCAACACACCCCTGACCCTGAACCTGGAACTGCGAAGACCAAGAAGGCCTGAAGCAAGGCGCTCTACGACAAGACAGCACTCGCGCGGGATCACGGACAGCTGATATTGTCGATTCCAGATCTCTGATTCGGGATCAGGTACTGGAAAGGGTAGTTTCGGTCACGACCCAATTCGCCACCCGAGTCGGTTTCGGCCTGCAAGTCCTTCTCACATTCGGCTCTCGATCATCGACCAAGAACTCGCCTGCTGCATGGGCTTGGCCAGCCGCTGTCATCCTGAACCCTCTGCTCCGTGTCATTCCGAACGTCGCGAAGAATCTCGCCGGCAAATCAGGACTGGCTCCGCAAAGAGCCTCGCTGGCAGACACTGCACGAGTTTGAGACTCTTGAGCCATCTGACGGCACCCGCTTGAGCCTGCCCTGAGGGCTCTAAGGAACAGAGCGACCACGTTCAGAGTGACCTGGGTGGGACTTGTCTAACAGCCCGGGGGCAGTCAGTCCTGGAAATGGGGAAAGGCGGCGTCGGGATTTGCACCCGAGCATTGCGATTTTGCAGACCGCTGCCTTACTACTTGGCTACGCCGCCAGATGAATCCGTATCCCAGACCGGCTGCCGATGACCGGACGGGACGGCTTGCAGAAACCAACTGACAGAGCGGGAGACGAGATTTGAACCCGCGACCCCCACCTTGGCAAGGTGGTGCTCTACCAACTGAGCTACTCCCGCATTGTGCACGGCCCCAACGGGAATCGAACCCGTGTCTTCACCTTGAAAGAGTGATGTCCTAGGCCACTAGACGATGGGGCCACCGCTCTGCGTTTCCGCCGACCCGGCTAACTGTAGCCGCGGACCGACGGCATGTCAATCATCAGTAGCTGAACGGGTCCCGGTAGTCCCTGATTTCGGGGTCCTTCAGCAGCTCGGTCAATACCTCCTGGGCAACTTCCTGCTGCCGCTCCTGGACGAGCTCCTCCAGCTTGACGGTCGCGGTTTCCTCGCGCGAGTCGCAGCGGATGATGAAAGCACCCCAGGCGCTCTCGACCACGCCTGAGATCTCCTTCGACTCAAGCGCATAGACCGCGCCCGCGAACTCGGCACCTTTGCGGCGGCGAGCGTCGGTCACGCCGTTGAATTCCTCGGTGGCCATGTCGACCTCGGGGTTCGCGGAGGCGAAGCTCTCCAGCGACATCCCGGCCCTGAGCTGTTCGAGCGCGGACTGAGCGGCCGCCATCCAAGCCTCCCTCTCACGCGCCTGCCGGACCTTCCAGCCCACCGCGCTCTCGACCTGCTCGAACTCCTGGTAGCCTTCGGGCACGACGTCGGCAACCTGGAAAACGTAGTAGCCGCCCGGTCCTGAAACTGGCACGTCCATGACGTCACCGGCCTCTGCGCGGCGCGCCCAGGCGGCAAACGCGTGAGGGCTGTAGAGCGAGATGCCGGCGAGGTTAGGCTCGCCGCCAACCATCGGTCGGGCGTCGACCACGGTCTTGTTCATCTGCGCGGCCACCGAGTCGAAGGACTCGAACCGCGCACGCTCGATAAAGTCTCGCACCGAGTCACGGACCGCGGCCACGGTTTCAGTCCCCATCTTGACCCTGACGAGGATGCGGCGCACGGCAACTGCCTCGACCGTGTCTTTGATCAAGCTGTCGAACTGCACGATCTGCCAGCCGTAGTCGGTCAGAAACGGCTCGCTATACTGCCCGGGTCTGAGGCCCCTAATGATGCTGTCGGTCTCGGCGTCCAGTCGGTCGCGCAGCACCGGCTCGGGCATCGTGTCCGCCTGCAGCTCGCTGTAGTCGACCATGGTCAGATTGAAGCTCTCGCCGGCGAGCAGCTGCTGGTAAGCGCGGTCGACCGTCTCTCTGGACTCAGCAGAATCATCGGCCGAGACCTCAAGCGGGAAGAAGATGTGGCGCAGGCTTCGGACCTCGCGGGATTCGTAGTCCTCACGGTGTTCCTGATACCAAGCCCGCAACTCGGCCTCTGTCGGCTCGTAGGGCTCGACCAAGAGCCTGGGGCCGAAGTACAACGACGTCACCTGCCACTCGCCGTTGCCGGCGCGCATGGCTGCGTTCACCTCCGACCCGGTGATGCGGTAGGAGTTCACGACGTCGATACGGAGTTTCTCCTTAGGCAGCATCTCGGCGAGTTCCTGAAAATACCTCGAGAAGTACGCCTGGTTCTGTGGGTTGTCCATGACCTGGAGGTATTTCTGCTGGTCGAAGTTGCCGTCTTCGTCAAGCAGTTCGGGATTGCTGCGCAACTCTTCAGGCGGATTGGCACGCATTATCTCGATCAGTTCGTCCTGAGTCACGACCACGTTGGCCCTCTTCAGCAATTCGCCCCAGGTGAGTTCGGTCACCAGAAACTTCCAAGCCTGGTCTTCAATCTTGGCGTAGTCTTCGTTCGACAGATCGCGCAACTGGTTCTCGTTACGATACTTATCCGTCACGTAGGCAATCGCGTTCCGGTACTGATCGGTGTTGACCTCACGGCCGCCGACCTCGGCGACGACGCCGCGGCTGAGCGGACTCTCTTGGCCGCGGTTAGAAGACAGCACCCGCCACAGCTCTCCCATCAGGAACCCGGCGACAAAGGCGACCGCGACCACAATCATGATTGCCCGAACGCGCTTGCGCAGTGTTGTCAACATAGTCGGTAATTGTATGTACCGGGCACTGTCAAGTCAACCAATGCTAGTCGCAAGCTGGCGGTCTGCGGGTTGCGTGCAGGCCGAATGCCCGGACGCTGGCCAGCTGCGGCGTCGACAACGCATTGAATAGAAAGCACTTACATATCGTGGTTGGACGACGCAGGCTTGACACTATGGCTGACCCGTCTATGATGGGCGAAGGTGGAAGTCGCCCGATACAGTTCCGGCATACGGAGTCGAGAAACGCCACTCTTGGCAGGGCTGGTGTTTTATGTGGTCCTGTTCGTTGTCTTCTATCCAGCGACGTTCGCGATACTCGACGAGGATGCGTATGCGACCCAGGCGTACCTGTTCCGGGCCGGGCGGATTTCGTACGATAGCGCACCGGTTTCGGCGCCCAGGCTCAGCGTCGACATGGCCGGTCGCACGGTCGGCAAGTACCCACCGGGCAATGCGCTCTGGCTGATACCGTTTACTTGGCTGGGTTGGCGGGCGCTGTTCATCTCAGGACTGGTCTTGGCGATTGCGGGCACGTTGATGCTCAGGCAGATACTTCACGTATTGTCTCCAGACACCGACCCGGTCTGGTCCATGCTCTACCTTCTCTACCCGACCGTCGTGCTCTTCTCCAGGACGCTCATGAGCGACCTCCCGGCCGCAACCGCAGTGCTGGCAGCGACGTGGTTCTTGCTTAGACAGGGCAGGTCGACGTTGGCGAGCGGGCTAGTGCTGGGAATTGCGTGCCTGATCAGGTACTCAAACGCCGTCTTCATCCCTGTCCTGCTGCTGATTCTGTTGACGCGGACCCAGAAACGTGCCCGCACGGCCCTCATCTGGATCCTGGGGCTGGTGCCTGGACTTCTCTGTGTATTCCTGTACAACGCCTACGCGTTCGGCGGGCCGTTTGGGTTTCCCATGTTCCTGACCGGCCACTTCGCGCCGTGGTTCTTCTGGCGCAATCTGGGATTCTACGCCGTCAACCTGCTTCTGCTCTATCCTCTGATGCTGCTCGCTCCCCTGGCCGCAGGCCGGAAGCACCTGCTGGTCCTTGGCCTGCCGGCGGGCGCGCTCCTCATGCTCTACTGCTTCTTCTCCTACATCTACGACACGCCATCGCTGCCCCACAGACTCGCGATCGGCACCAGGTATCTACTGCCAGCAATACCGTTCTTCGCGCTCGGCTACGCAATCGTACTGGGCCGCCTCGAGACGCGGGTCAAGAAAGGAGCCGCGCTCAAATACCTGGTCCTGGCCGGACTCATGGCGCTCTCTGCGGTCATACAGTACAGGCACCAAGTCGTGCTCAGAGCCCAAGTGCGGTACCGGAGGGTATTGTACGACGCGGTCCCGGAGGACGCGCTCCTGATCTGCAACCCGGACGCCTCGGAGTTGGTCAGCCATGCATGGGGGCCCCGACAAGTTCGGGAATACGTCACCTTCAACGCACCAGTGCCGTTGATGCGTGAGATTTCACGAAGGGACACTGTCTACGCCGCGCGGCTGAGGAAGCCGGACCGCGACTACCAAATGGATCGGGCGGTGTTCGAGACTCTGCTGATGCGCAGTGGACCGGCTCGGCTGGTTGCTGAAATCGAAGACCCGATCTGGTTCAGGGTGTACTGTCTGAAGCCATCCGCGCAGTAGTGCTGACCCGGGCAGCCGGATCTCGCAACGCCCCAGCTTTCTTCGACCTCATCAGCAAGCCGCTCCAGATGGTGCTGAAGATGATGAGGGCGGCGAAAAGTCCATATGAACCGAGAACGATGCCAGCGACCTGGTGCCCGCCCAAGCCCTGGGGAACCGTCTCAACCAAAAGCACGACCCAGAACGCGTAGACAGCAAGCGCGACCACAAAGATCAGCACATCGACCAGCATGCTCCCGGACAGCACAAAAGGGAACATACTGGGCCTGACGTTCTGGATGTACTTCCTCCGCCGCTCGGACGAACTCTCGTGCCCCAAGTCCTCAACCAACGCGGCCTCGAACAGCACGTGGGCGCGGCGTGCCAAGGCTGCCAGTACGCAGACCAGCGAGACGAAGACCAGGGCGAATATCACCGGCCGGAACGCATAGAACTGAGTGACTGGACCGATCCTGACCCCGCCGACCGACACCGGAAACCGCATAAGTACGCCGGGCCCGAACCCGCAGTAGGCCAGCATGATGACGGAAAAGAAGACCCGGAGATAGGAGTTTGTCCGCATAGCGCGGTCCAGTTCCCAGCGGTATCCGCTCTTGATTGCCGCCGCGATCGTCTCGGACGGATCAGGGGGGATCGACATGAAATTCAAGGATAGACGCGGCGGTGAGATTGTCAACGAAAGTAGCCGTCAGAAGGACCGTGCGGACTGACGATGATCTGAACCGCGGGCCTGCCGCTCCATTCGACCACAGATCCCACAACCTCGACCGGCACTGCCCTTCCCTCTTTGCTGAGAAAACGGACGCGGAGCGGTTCAAGCGACTTGCCTGTATTGCCCCCTGAGAGCAGCGTCTGTTGCCACTCATCAACAGTTGTCCTGTCTTCGGGATGGACGAAGTCCCTTGATGGCCAGCCAACCAGCTCTGCGACTGACGAGAAGCCTAACATCTCAGCCATGGCACGATTGGCCAGAATGACCTTCCCGTCCTGATGGACCGAGGCGCTGCACGGCGCGGCGTCGAACAGCCTCCGGTACCCCTGCTCGCTTCCGTTCAATTGGACGCGGGACTTCCGACTCTCGGTGAGGTCGACCAGCACGCCCAGGGTTGACGATCTACCGTCTTCGGTTCGGTACGCAATCTGGGCATGGTCGGCGACCCACAGATACTCGCCGCTCCTGCTACGTACCCTGAATTCCTGAGTTAGGACGCCCTCCCCGCCACGCTTGAGCCATCCGGCTAAGTTGTCCGCGACCCGGCTACTGTCTTCTGGGTGGATGAGACTCGGGAAGAACCTTCTGTCTTGCGTGAATTCATCCACGTCATATCCCAGCATATCAACAACATTGGGCGAGACGTATTCGGTGCCGCCACCGGTCTGGTAGACAACTGCCTGCGGTATCGACTGGAGCAGCGCCCGGGCCCGCTTCTCGGCACGGGTCTGGCCGGTCACATCGTGGGCGATGCCGATCGCGCCGACAGTCTTCCCGTTGCTATCGAACAGCGGTTCGACCCGGCTCCGGTAGACGTTCCCTGACCATTCGAAGCCGTAGTCGGCAGTTCTCCCCTCCAACGCACTGTGGTGGGCGGCGATGGGCGGAAACCCCGGGTCTTGAGTATTGAAGTAGTCGTACAACGACATGCCGACGACCTGGTTGGGTTTCAGTCCGAGTGCAGCAAGCCCGGCACCGACTGAAGAGGTGAAGACAAGGTTGCTGTCGACCGTCCAGAGTACAGCGGGCAACCGCTTGACCATCAGGCTTAGCCTTGCTTCGCGGTCACGGAGTGCCTCTGTGGACCTCTTGATCTCGGTAATGTTCTCTACCGTGCCCTCGTAGTAGAGAACCTCGCCATTGTCAGCGCGGACGACCTTGGCGTTCTCACGCACGTAGACGGTTGAACCGTCCTCCCGGGTCCATTCGGATTCCAGGCCCATGATCTTTCCCTCGCGTTCAATCCGCCTCTTGAATCCCTCCCTCGAATAGCCTGGATGGAAGCCTTCCTGTTCGAGGTTTCTGGACTGGAGTTCGCCGAATGAACTGTAGCCTAGCATCTCGATCAGGGTGGGATTCGCCATCAGAATTCGGCCGTCAGGGGTCGTGCGGTACACCCCAATCGGAGTGCCCATGAACAGAGTGCTGTACCGCTGCTCGCTTTCGCGAAGCGCCTCCAGACCCTGACGAGCTTCCTCTTCGGCGTTCTTCCGGTCCGTTATGTCGGTTATCAGCCCTTCCAGCGCAAGCAGACCTCCATCCTCGTCAAAGACTCCTCTCCCCTGTTCCCATACCCACTTGACTCTGCCTGACCTAGCCCTGATACGGTAGGTGAGTTCAAATGGCTCCTGATTCCGAATCGCAGCCTGCACTTCGTTCCAGATGAACGTCCTGTCTAGGGGGTGTATCAAATCACCAAAGGCCACTTCCTCGTTGCCGACCACCTCTTCTGGCCGGTAGCCAGTCAGGGCTTCCACTCCCTGGCTTGCGAATTCCATAGTCCAGTTCCTGTCGTTTCTGCAGCGGTAAGCCATACCAGGTAGACTGCTGATCAAAGTCGCGAGGGACCGGTGACTTTCTTCCAGTTCGCGCGCAATCCTCTTGCGGTCGGTGATGTCTCGGATGAACACCAAGTCGGCAACTCCGCCTTCGAATCGTACCGCGCTAGCCGAGACCTCAATGTCGAGGCGGCGTCCGTCCTTGTGAACGAAAGCAGTCTCGTATGTGGTTGGCCCGCTCTCTCCGGCCATCCGTCTCGAATGAAGGTCGACTGCAGCGGTACGTTCTTCTTTCGGCACGTAACCTGCGAAGTAAGTCCCGACCAAGTCATCCTCGGCGTAGCCCGTCATCCGACGCAGGGCCGGGTTCACGAAAGCCAGCCTCCCGCCGAGCACAACCGCTATCCCGTCCTGTGCACGCTCGACCACACTCCGGTACTTCTCCTCGCTGTCGCGATGCGCTTGCTCGGCCATCTTGCGGTCAGCAACGTCTTGGACGGTACAATCGAAGAATCTGGGGGCACCAGATTCGTCAGCTACCAGACGTGCGTCCAGCGAACCCCAGAACTTTGTGCCGTCCTTGCGCTTCATCTCGATATCCATTCCGGCCAGCCATCCGTTGCGCGTCAGTTGCTCGGCCGCCTTGTCTCGGTCGGCCGCGTCGGCGTACAGGTCAGCGACCGTCTTCGTCAGCATCTCTTCAGACGATCCATATCCGTACATTCGAACCGCCGTAGCATTTACCATCAACAACGCACCCGCTGGATTGGCGCGGAAGATTCCGACCGGGACATTATCCTGCAGCGTACGCAGTTCCTCCTCGCTCCGCCTTAGAGCAGCTTCCGACCCTTTACGCTCGCCTATGTCTCTGGTCATCACCAAGACGAGCGTCTGTCCACCAAGCTCCACACGTGAACATCGCACCTCGACTGGCAGCTCGGTGCCGTCTTTGCGGACGTTGACCGCCTCGACGAGCAGATCGCCCTCACGCAGCAGTGCTTCGCGGATGTTGGGGAGCCAGGATCTGGCCTCGACCGGGATGAGGTCCGCAACCGACTTCCGGAGTAGCTCCTCGCGACTGTAGCCTAGCTGGTCGCACGCGGCCCGGTTGACATCCAGTATCCTGCCGTCCATAGTCTCCAGGAAGACGCCATCCCGGATCGCCTCGAACACACGCTCGTACTTCTCGCCGATCTCCTGCGCCCACCGCTCTATCTGGACCCGGTCAGACACGTCACGTCCTACCGCAAATACCATAGGCCTGCCGCCGATCCGGTTGATCGAGGCGTTGAATTCAACCAGCACGGCTTCGCCGTCCGACGTCTGAAACTCTAGGAGCGACTTCAGCCGCTTGCGGTGCCAGAGTCCGGCAAACACAAGCTCTGCCTTGCGCTTTGCCTCTGCGGGTACGAGATCCAAGATTGACATACTCCTGAGCTGCTCGGCCGAGTATCCTGAGCGCAAACTGACGGCTTGGTTTGCCTCTACGATCCGACCACCGGTTGTGGTCAGAACCACCATGTCGGGCGAGAGATCGAACAGCAGCCCGTACTTCTCGCGTGAGGAGCGAACTGCCTCCTCGGCCTGCCAGAGTGCAGTGACCTCGCGGGCAACGCAGAAAACGCCGGCAACGACTTTCTTGCCCCTGCCGTCGGGCGGCAGAGAAGTCCCTGCAGTGGCATACATGTAGAGCGAGAGCGGTGTACCGTCGCGCCGGGCGCACTCAAACCCGCCGACGAAATCGCGGCCAGCCATGATGGTCTCTATGTCAAACCGGACTAGGCCGAACTTGAGTCTCGGACAAATCACCTCTATGGGAACTCCCAGCATCTGCTCAACGGTGTAGCCAAACGTGACTGCCGCTTCTTCGTTAACATGGATTATCCTGCCCTCGCGGCCAAGCTGGAGGATAAGGTCACCAGCCTGGATCGAGATGTCGGCTGCCAGAGGCAATTCCTCGGCTTGCGGTCTTCGTCCCTTCGACCGCTTTCGTGGGTTCACTTGGCTAGCTGACCTCTCCGCGCTCCTGTGGCTTGTAGACTAGCATCTGGCTTCTCCCCTCACGCCCAGTCCGGCAGACTGATTCTATGACCTCCGCCTCTCCCTGTCAACGTCAGCCGCCTTGTCTAGCTGACAGCCTGTGCGTGACAGCAGAGGCTGCGACCCCGGACGGAGCCGCAGCCTCACACATCATTTCCCGACACTTCCAAACTCCCCTACGCTCGACCGGTGCACAGAGCGTTCCAGCTATCTCAACACGGACGGAAGTGGTACAAGTCTCCATCAATCAATACAATACGCGGACACTGGCCGATATCTCAGAGGAGCGGGTTGCCGAAGAAAACGACAGCAGCTGCCGCAAAAAGCGGCGCCAGGCGTCGACGGGTAAGATCTCACCAAGCCCAGGGAGGTGGGCGTCGACGCTGTTGACATTAGCTGAGCGGCCTAGGTCGGTTCTCACGCCCGGTATTGCCTGCACAGCTTGCCTGAAGGAGAAACCGCTCTGCAGAGCCGTCCCGAGTCACGGCGGCCAACACGAAACACGATCTGCGTTCACCAGAATGGACGCCACCATCCCCCGAGTTTGTGGCTTTGGCGATCGTGCAGTCAGGCTTTCAGTGTCCAGAGCAGCACAAGTGGCCGAATCCGCAGGCTACCGCGAAGGTGGCAACGCCCAGTGCTTGAGGGGAAGTTGTTACGCTCAGAATCGCCGCCCGCCATTGCTTCACCCAGCTGGGCTCCGAGTTTCTCAGGTGTAGCGCGGGCGGGTTCAGGATCGGGTTTGTGCCTGAGCCTCCCTTTCCTTCCGCGACATAGGCGAAGCAGCCTCGCAGTCATACCCGTCGACCGAGAAGCCAGCTTGCGATTGGTGCTCGGACTCAACGAACGCCAGTTTCGCGCCAGCACCGCCGAGAAGCGCAAGGACCTCTTTGACAGCCGGGAAAAGCCAGGTGTGGTCGCTGAAGCGGTTGGCATACACTGCGGGTTGCTGGTCGCGGAGTGTGCTGCGGTCGCATCGTTGCTGGAGCAACCCAAGCTGCCAAGGGCGGCCTCAAGCAGTTTGCCGGCCTCCGCGCTGACGACGTCAAAAGGAAGAAGTCTGCTGTCCTAGGCCTGGAGGGGCACGTGTTCACCGGAGCCACAAGTTCTTCCGCGGGGTCAAACAGGGCGCCGTCTAGCTCGAACAAGACGGCCCAGGATCCTAGTTTGTGCAGATTGTCAGACCTGCGGCTACTTCTGTTCTTCGGGAACGAACTTGTGGTACTTGGTCAGGAAGGTCTCCCGTACCCGTTTGAGCTCAGTGCTCGGGAACACGCCGAGCAGTTCCCATCCGAGATTCAGAGTCTGCTCGATCGACCTGTTATCGAATTCGCTTTGTGAAACGTAGCGCTCCTCGAACCTTCGGGCAAATCGCAGGTAGACCTTGTCCATGTCGGACAGTGCAGCCTCGCCTAGGACGACCTCGAGTTCCTCGGCTTCCTTCCCGCGGGCATAGCACGCATAGAGCTGGTTGAACAAATCCGCGTGGTCCTCGCGGGTCTTGCCTTCGCCGATGCCCTTGTCTTTCAGACGGGACAGCGAGGGCAGGACGTCCGCGGGCGGCGCTACCCGCCTCCGGTGCATGACCCTGGAAAGGATTATCTGCCCCTCGGTTATGTATCCGGTCAGGTCCGGTATCGGGTGTGTTTTGTCGTCTTCGGGCATCGTCAGAACCGGCATCAGGGTAATTGACCCCCCTTTCCGCTTGATCCGACCACACCGCTCATAGATGGTGGACAGGTCGGTGTACAGGTACCCGGGGAAACCGCGCCGACCCGGAATCTCCTTGCGCGCGGCCGATATTTCCCGCAACGCCTCGCAGTAGTTGGTCATGTCGGTGAGAACAACCAGTACGTGCATTCCCCGCTCAAACGCCAGGTACTCGGCTGCCGTCAGTGTCGTCCTTGGCGTAGCGATCCGCTCAATCGCGGGCTCATCAGCCAAGTTCAGAAACAGGACAGTGCGTTCAATAGCACCGGACTCGGTGAAGTCCCGAATGAAGAACTCCGCCTCCTCGAAGGTTATCCCCATCGCACCGAACACCACGGCGAAGGATTCCTCGGTGCCGAGCACTTTGGCCTGACGCACTATCTGGGCCGCAAGCCGGTTGTGAGGCAGACCGGAACCGGAGAATATCGGCAGTTTCTGACCACGGACCAGCGTATTCAGCCCGTCGATGCATGACACGCCGGTTTGAATGAACTCGTCCGGGTACTCACGAGCGTAGGGATTGATTGGCGCGCCGTTGATGTCTGCTGAAGAATCCGGGACGACCTCTGGTCCGCCGTCACGGGGACGACCGAGTCCGTCAAACACGCGCCCGACCAACTCCAGCGACAGACCGAGCCTGATACCCCTAGCAAGAAACCTCACCTTGGTCTGGGGTACGTCGATGCCGACCGTCCCTTCGAACACCTGTATCAGGGCCCGATCGCCCTCCACCTCTAGCACCTGTCCCCTTCGCCTCTCCCCGCCAGGGAGCGATATCTGGACCAGCTCTTGGTACTTGACTCCATCTACGCCCTCGACAAGCATCAGCGGGCCTGCGATCGAGACCACTGTCTGGTATTCTCGGATCATGCAGCCCCCAGTTTGTTCAGCGCCTGGTCAATCGCGTCCCGGACCGCCCGGATGCCTGCTTCCGCTTCTTCCTCCGACAGATATTTCATCCTCGCGATGCGGTCACGGACCTCC
>CP070680.1:1735119-1748980 GCA_020352555.1 Caldifarciminota bacterium
AAGGTAGTCATCCAGCACTAGGAGACAATCGGCAAAGTACCATCTTCTGACCTCTGACTGACCATTCGACACTGGCGGGCGAAGCCCGCTGGACAAGGAAGGTAGACCGTAGACGGAAGACGGTAGACCGGCAATGCACGACTAGGAACCAAGGACCATCAACTACGAACCCGGTGACACACGGGGAGGCACTGACCGCACAAGGCCGACCGGAGACCAAAGCGGCAGCCTTGCTGCCGCAGTCCAAAGCCCGACGCCGTTGACATCCGGCCGGGCTTGGAATGCAAGGGATAGTCGTCTAGGATAGACAAAAGCGGATGCCGGAGAGGAGTATCGATGTTGAGAACCGCAGCTTTGGTCGGGCTGACCGTGATTCTGTCCCTTGTGTTGGTGTGCGCGCCGTCGAGGACCGTCCGCTCCTCGGAGGAGGAGGCCCTTGCTCGGCGTGAGGAGGCTCGGGAGCACTACATGATCGGCTCGGGCTACTACAAAGCGCGCACGTATGAGTCCGCACTGGAGAACTTCCTCAGGGCGCTCGAGACCGACCCGTCCTACTTCGACCCCTACATCGGTGCCGGCAGCGTTCACCGGGTCCGGAGGAATGTCGTCGAGGCCAAAGGCATGTTCAGGTCCGCGATTGAGCTCGAACCCGGCAACCCCAAGGGATACGAGGCGCTGGGCGACCTGTTCCTCGAACTCGCCCGGGCCGACCCGACGTATCTCGACAGCGCGCTTTCGGTCTACGACGAGGGACTGAAGCACGACCCGTCGATGATAGAGCTGCACAAGGGCAAGGCCGAGGTCCATCTTCGTCGAGGAGAGTCAGCCAAGGCGGAATCGGTCTATACGCAGGCCCTGGCGATTGACCCTGAGAATACCGGGCTTCTGGGCCTGTGGGCAGAGTTTCTGTATGACCAGAAGAGGTACGAGGAGGCGGTCGAGGTGCTGGGTCCGCTGGTGGGGCAGCTCCCTGAGGAATCAGACCTCTCAATGGACCTGGCCGCGTCCCTCGCCGAGTTGAGACGCTACGACGAAGCCGTTGCTGCGTTGGACGTGGTGATTGAACGCGATTCAGTGAATATACAGGCCATCCTGACCAAAGGTGTGGTGCGTTCCCGCCAAGGCAAGCACAAGTCGGCGGTCGAGGAATTCGATAGGGTCCTTGTGCTCGAACCCGACAACGCGGCGGCATACTACTACACGGGTGAGGCGCTGGTCGCGCTGGGCCGCCTGCCCGAGGCCGAGCAGGCTTTCCGCAAAGCCCTTGAACACGAGCCGCACATGCCGGGCGCCCATGCGGGTCTGGGCGACGTTGACCGCAAGAGAGCGGATGTTAAGCGCGGGAAGTTGGTGTCGTCCACCTCAACCAAAGACCTGCTTGCGGCCGAGGGATTCTACAAGAAAGCCAGATCCAGGTATGTGCAGGCCGGCCAGGATGAAGCCTATAGAGATTACGCCAACGGCTGGATAAGGTACGTGGACAAGAGCCTCAAGATTGTCGGCGACGAGCTGTTCATTCGAATAGGAGAGCGCCGGTAGGGGGAAATCAGGAACACTCCACCACTCTCCATCCCCCGGACCGATGACTGGCTGATGGCCGCGCTTCGCGGGGCCTCCTCTTGCAGGGTGCTTGACTCGGGCCGAATCTGAAGTAGAACCTGCCAGTCGGACACCGAAGAGGGCCAAGCAGACCTGCCTGACTTGATACTGGAGGCACGTATGTACTGCGCTACCATTCTGCTCGCTGCCTTTGCTCTGGGTACGCAGGTCAACGTCCCGGCCGGCGAGGACCGACAGATGGCCGTGGACACCAAGGAGCAACAGACCGAGATCGACTTCTCGGAGTGGCTGAGCTACGCCGACTACAACGCCGTCGCGTGGGTGATGTGGGCCAGCCCTGAGCGGGCGACCAAGTTCGACCCGGCCTACTTCGGCCTGACCTACCCGTTCCAGATCGCGCGGGTCAACGCCATGTTCTATTACCATCCGGCGCTCCCCTGGCCGGATTCCACCTTCAGGTTCAGGATCTACTCGGGCGACGGCCGGACGCTGCTCTACCAGTCCGGTGCGATCGAGGCAGTGGCGGGCAGGCCCGGTCCGCCGGTGGTCCACAGCCTCATCCCGAGCGGCGTGAACATCGGGTCGGGCGAGTTCTACGTGACGGTGGTGCCCGCAGACACGAGCGGGCATCCATCCTCGGCCGCCGACAGCCTGCCCGAGGGTCGCAGCTACTGGGGAGAGCCGGGCAACTGGCGGCGGTGGACAACCGGCGAATACTGCATCGCCTTCTCGGTGAGCGACTTTGCCGGGCGGGTGCTGGCTCCGGAAGGGGGCGAGTACTGGGTAGGCGGGGACACGTACACGGTGATGTGGACGGTAGACCCCAAGGACTACCTCCGTTCACGCCTGCGTCTCTCCACCGACGGGGGCAGCACCTTCCCGATTTCCATCGCGCCGGACGTCCCGCCGCCGGAGACCACCTACCGCTGGGGAGTGCCGGAACTCAACTCCGTCGCTTGCCGCGTCAGGCTGCAGGTGTTCGACACACTCGGCACGTTGGCCTTCGTGGCCGTCAGCGACAGTGATTTCACCATTGACTCGGAGGCACCGGCCGCGCCTTTGCTCATCGAGCCGCCCGACGGCAGCGCGGTCAACAACGCTTCGGTGGTGTTTCGCTGGCGCGGGGTGGCGGACCTGTCGGGCGTGGACTACTACACGGTGCAGATAGCCTATGACTCCGGGTTCACCGCCCTGGTTGACACGGCGCGGCTGGCCGACACATCGTACGCAAGGACGCTGCCGTCGGACACCGCCTACTTCTGGCGAGCCCGGGCTACCGACCGGTCCGGCCAGGCAGGTCCCTGGTCTTCGGCATGGCGGTTCGAGATCGACCTCCAGGTCCCGGAGACCCCGACCCTGCTCGAACCGGTGGGCGGGCCGTGGCTGGAATCCACGACGGTTCCGTTCCGGTGGACGCCGGTCGTCTTTGGCAAGGCGAGTGGTGGCCCCGGCTTCTCGCCGGTCTTCTACATCCTGCAGCTCGACACCGTCCGCGGCATCCGGCCGCTGATGACCGACACGGCTGCCGTGCCTTTTGACACGCTGCCGTTCTTGTTCGAGAGCCGCTACTGGTGGCGAGTCCGGGCGTACGACCAGGCGGGAAACCAAGGCGACTTCTCACCGTCCGACAGCTTCGGGATAGACATGTCCGCTCCCCAGGTGCCGCGTCTCATCTATCCTCCGCACCTGGGCGGGGTGAATGCGGACACCACGAGCCTCATCTGGCACGCCTCGGACGACAACCTCAGCGGGACAGAGTCCTACCACGTGCAGCTTGCCCGGGACAGCCTGTTCACCGACACGATTCCGGTGCCTGCTCCTGTCACGCCTGACACTGCCGAGGTCTGCAGTCTGCCAGGCGCGGCGGACTACTACTGGCACGTCAGGGCAAGGGACCGGGCGGGCAACTGGAGCCGGTGGAGCCTGACGCGGATGTTCTCGTGCTACGTGGGCCTGGCCGGGCGGAAAGGGATTCCCTCCTTCGGCTTGGCGCCCGCGGGCCCGCAACCCGCCATCCGCGGCGCCCGGTTCGTCCTGACGCTTGCCGAGGCGTCGAGGGTGGAAGCTCTGGTCTACGACGCCACAGGCAAGGTCATGGCCACACTGGCGGCCGGGATTCTCGGCGCGGGGAGGCATGAGCTGCAATGGGATGCCCAGTCGGCAAGCGCGGGCGTCTATTGCCTGCTGATCCGTACTCCTGAACGCTCGGCAGCGACGCGGTTCCTTGTTCTGAAGTAGCAGCGGGAAAGCGAAATACAATGCCTTTTCCGGATTCTGCGGACACCGGCAGACAGCTGCCGGATTGCAGACTGGTGACTGGCTGACGGCCGCGTGCCGCGCGGGCCCCAACTGTGGTGTTGACCACGAGTCCGGGCGCTACCGCGAAGACAGGAGCACAGGGAGGACCAATCAATGACCGAGACCTTTCCGAACATCATCCAGAACCTTCCGGCAACGGATGTCGGCGTCGAAGGCGTCAATGCTCGCCTGCTCCAGGGACCGGACCAGCAGGTTGTCTTCATGGAGTTCGGCCGCGATGTCGAAGTGCCCGAACACTCTCACGAAGCGCAGTGGGGGATCGTCGTTGCCGGCGAGATGACGCTGACGGTCGACGGACGGCCCAGCACGCTTCGCCGGGGAGACAGCTATTTCATCCCGGCAGGTGTCCCTCACTCTGCCAGGATAAAGACGGGCTACAGCGACGTCACCCTGTTCAATCAGGTCGACCGCTACTCCTGACCAGGGGAGACCGGGGACACAATACCATCTTCTGGCTGCTGACTGACCTTTCGACGCTGGCGGGCGCAGCCCGCAGGTCAAGGTTGAGGCTGAGGTCGAGACAGAAGTAGGCCCAGAAAGCGGCAGCGGAGCTTGCCCCGAGCCCGCGTCCAGAAGAGATTGCCACGGCCGCAGACGGCCTCGCAATGACGCGGGCGTGGGGGCTGCCGCAGTCCAAAGGAGTGAAGCGGCAGCCTTGCTGCCGCAGTCCAAAGGTCAAAGCCCGGCTCTGCTGCCGTAATCCAAGGACCACCGTTGATATCATGCCGGAGCGCGTCAAGGGATTGACGAGGAGGGCTCGCCGGCAGATAATGGGAGTGTGCCTGAAGGCACTTAGGAGGTACAATGAAAGCCCTGATCGTCTGCTGTCTGCTGGCCCTCGCGGTCGCGATAGCCCAGGCTTGGTGGGTGGATACGACGCTCACCGTGGCCGCCGGCCCATTCAAGCTCTGCTACAATTCGCAGAACGACAAGGTATATTGCGGATGCCGGACTTCTGACACCGTGGTCGTGATCGACGGCGCGACCAACGCCATCCTTGCGTGGCTTGCGGTCGGCGACCAGCCGCACGACCTGTGCTACAATCTGCAGGACAACAAGGTCTACTGCGCGAACTCGGGCAGCGGTAGCGTAACCGTGATCGACGGCGGGACGAATCAGGTTATAACTGCCGTGTTTGCCGGCGCTGTTCCCTTGGCCCTCTGCTACAACGCGTCCGGCAACAAGATATGCTGCGCCAACACGGACTCGGGTGGTGGGGCCGTGGCGGTGATAGACGGAGCGGCGGACACCCTGATCGCCTACGTGCCTGCCGGCGACGACCCGCGCAGCATCTGCTACAGCCCGCAGAACAACATGGTCTACTGCGCGAACAGCGCCAGCAACAGCGTGACCGTGGTGGACGGCGGCGCGGATACTGTTGTTGCCAGGGTGGCTGTCGGGGAGTCTCCCCAGGCGCTATGCTGCAATCCCGAGAACAACAAGGTCTATGTCGCGAACCGCGGCGACAGTACGGTCTCGATCATCGACGGTGAGTCGAACGTGGTAATCGCCACGGTTCCGGTCGGCGAAACGCCGTACGGGCTCTGCTACGACTCGGTGGACAACCGGGTGTTCTGCGCGAACTACGACGCCGACAACATGACCGTGATTGACGGCGCGTCGGACCTGGTCCTCGCGACAATATCGGTCGGGCCGCAACCGAACGCCTGCTGCTACTGCCCGCAGTACAACCGGGTCTTCTGCACCAATCGCAACGGCCCGAGCGTATCGGTTTTGGACGCCGGAGCAATGTCGGTCATCGCCACGGTCTTTGTCGGAGCCGGCCCTGTGGCTGTGAGTTGCCACCCGCAGGGCGACAAGGTCTATACGGCAAACTTTGACGCCGGCACGGTGACTGTCATCAGCGCCGGGACCGGTGCTGAGGAAACTCCGACCTCGCCGGCAGCGGGTTCGCCGATACCGGCGACCTTTGCGCGGGGCGTGCTGCACCTGAGCTCTGAGGGCTTGGCAGCGCTCATCAGCCCTGCCGGCCTGCAGGTGATGACCCTTCGCCCGGGCGCGAATGACGTGCGACACCTGAGCCCAGGCGTCTACTTCGTGCGGTCAAAGGCCGGCAACGGGCGGACGGAGGGCAAGGTGATGGTCCAGTGAAGCGACGCCCGCACCGGGCCTGAGGGAGGGCGCATGTTCAAGGAAGTGCGGACGGTGGCGGTCTACGCCACAGACATGGCGCGATCGCGCCGGTTCTACACCGAGGTCCTCGGTTTCAAGGTCCGGGTCGACGTCCACCCCGGGCTGTGTTTCCTGGCCTCGCCGAACGGCAAGATCGACATCTACCTCGAAGCCGGGATGAAGCCGGCATCTGTGGACAGCGGTACCGCGCGACTCAGCTTCTTCCTGGAGACCGATTCGACAGCGGCCGAGACATTCGGCCGGCTGAAGGCGGCCGGGGTCAGGCTGTTGCAGGACGCTCCGGAAGAGGTCGGTGACGGCATCTTCTGTTTCCAGTTCCTGGACCCGGATGGCAACATCCTTGAGGCCTGCGGTCGACCTTGAGGAGCGGGCTGCATTGAGAGACGAGGCCCGGGCGGTCACCCCCGCGAATTCCGGGGACGCGGGGAGTGACAACCAAGTACCGTAGGGGGCGGCGACACAAGGATAGTCGGCATAGCGGCGACGCTTCCGCCATCCGAACGATGTCAGGGCGGACAGCGGATTTCAGATTGTGGATTGATGATTGCAGATTGAGGGATAGGACAGAACCAGGCCTAGGACCAGGTTGAGGTCAAGACAGAAGCAGGCCCGGAAAGCGGCAGCTGTGCTGCCGCAATCCAAAGACCGACGCCGTTGACATCCGGCCGGGCATCGCTTACATGATGGCGTGGCGAAGGAAGCTGACGGCTCGACGCTGGCGGCGAGGATTGCGGTCTAGCGCTTCGGCAGTGCGACGCGATGCCATTCGCGGCCTGGTTGCCCTCATCGTCGTTGCGTCTGGCTTGGAGGCGGCTGTGCTGCACGGTCGCGTGCGCGAAACCGGGTCAGGCGTTCCACTGCCATACGTGACGGTCCTTCTGCCCGATGCCGGGGAGGGCGCATCGACCGATGAGCGCGGCCAGTACAGGCTCAGGACTTCATGTTCCGGGCCGGTGCGTGTCGAGTTCTCGGCTGTCGGATACCGGCCGTTCGCGTGCACGCTCGACCTTGCCGGCACCCAGGTCCTTCGGCTGGATGTGGGTCTCGAGCTCGCGCCGGTGCCGGTCTCCGGCGTCGTGTGTTCGGCGGAGCGTGCCCGGTCCGAAAGGGAGGTGGGCCTGAGCATCCGGCGCCTGGCGGCTCGCGACCTTGCCGCCACGCCGGCGATGGTCGAGCCTGACGTCTTTCGGTCGTTCCAGTCGATCCCTGGCGTGCTCTCGGTGAGTGACTTCTCCTCGGCCCTGTACGTCCGCGGCGGCAGCCCGGACCAGAACGCGGTTCTCCTGGACGGCGTCCCGCTGTACAACCCGTTTCACCTGAGCAGCCTGTTCTCGACCTTCAACACCGACGCCTTGGAGCGGGCAGAGCTCTATGCCGGGGCCTTTCCAGCGCACTACGGCCACGCGATCTCGTCGGCAGTGGACGTAACGACGAGGCGCGGCAACTCCGAGCGGCTGGCCGGCCGGTGGGACGTGGGGCTGGTTTCGTCACGCCTTCTGCTCGAGGGTCCGCTGCCGAGGGGTTCGTTCCTTGTCTCCGGCCGCCGCGCGTACACCGAGATCGCGAGCCGGGTCGTGGCGCAGGTCTCAGGTGATACGCTTTTCTCGCTGCCCTACTACTTCTATGACCTGCAGTCCCGGGTCGACTTCGACCCGACGTTCGATGACCACTTAAGTCTGGTCGCGCTCTACAGCCGGGATGCGATTGACTCGACCGACGAACGCAGCTCGGCCCGGTTCCACTGGGGCAACGGTGCGTTCTCGCTCAGATGGCGCCACCTGTTTCCGTCTGGGCTAGGGTTGACGACCCAGGCGAGCTACAGCGGCAGCGACGCCTCGCTGCGCTACCTCGTTAGGTCCTGGTTCGACGACAGCTTCAAGACCAAGACCGCCAGCTACGGGCTGCGGTCGGACGCGAGGTTTGTGCCGGATTCGCTACACGAACTGCTTGGGGGTTGGGAGGTGACGGTGTTCGATCTCTCGAGCCGGCGGACCAGAGACACCACGGTCTGGTGGGACAACGCGCCGCCGAGCCCGGTGTATGCGGGTGTGCACCTGGGCGACAAGTGGCGTCCGCTGTCTGGAGTCCTTGTCCAGCCCGGGGTCAGGGCGGAGTACTTCAGCAGCGGGAGCCATTTCCGGGTCTCGCCCAGGCTGTCGGCGAAGAAGTTCCTTGGTTCCGGGTTCTCGGTGAGTGCGGGCCTCGGCCGGTACTACCAGTACCTGAGCACGCCGTTTCCGCGCGACGAGTTGCTGGTCCGCGCACCGGCGCTGTTCTTCCAGCAGCTCGTGCCGGCCGACTCGGTCCTGGCGCCGGCACGGGCGGACCATCTGGTGCTCGGAGCAGAGAAGTGGCTGACCGGCGACATCCGGGTGTCGGCCGAGGCGTACTACAAGCGGATGCAGAACCTACTGGAGACCGACCTCTATTTCGACCCGTCCGATGAACCCGACTTCGACCCGCTCGAGCTCTATCCCATCGGGCTGGTGAATGCCGAGGCGGATATCAGAAGCGGGACAGGCAGGTCGGCGGGGCTGGACATCCTGCTGCGCAGCAGCCACGGCTGGGTCGGCTACAGCCTGGCCTTTGCCCGGCGGCGGTTCCTGGGTGACGAGTACTACCCGGTCTTCGACGCCAGGCATAATATCACCCTGGCTGGGACCATTGGGCTGGGTCGCGGCTGGGCGGTCTCGCTGCAGTGGCTGCTGCGGACCGGGTTCCCGGACACCGGGCCGGTCGGCTGGTACCATATCGTCATCACGAACCCGGTGACCGGAGAGAGATTCTTACTGCGCAGACCGCTGCGCGACGACAGGCTCAGGTACCCGGCCTATCACCGGCTCGACACTGGCGTCGAGAAGAGCTTCTCGTTGCTAGGCCTGGAGATTACCGCCTACCTACAGGTCGCGAATGTGTACGCGCGCCAGAACGTGCTCTGGTACAGCCACAACCAGGGGAAGCGGGAGCCGTTCGTGCTGCTGCCGCTGCCGATTCCGAGCCTGGGACTCAGGGGGAGGTTCTAGGTGCGCTGGCTGGTCGCGTCCGTACTGCTGGCGATGTCTTGTGATGCGCTGCTCGAACCCTACCGTGACCAGCCCGACGTCTACTGCGTCCTGCGTACCGACAGCACCGGGACGTTCGCGCTGGTCGGTCGAACCTGCGGGTTCGAGGAGTGGCCGGTCGAATGGACAGGGGTTTCGGACGCGACCGTCGAGGTGTGGCAAGGCGGAGATACGTTACTGTTCCGGCCGCATCCTGAAACAGCCGGGGTCTACTTGTGCGATTCCCTTCCGGTCTTCGCAGGGCAGACCTACGGGCTGCGGGTGCAGAGCGGTCTGGGGACGGTCCGCGGGACGACGACTGTGCCGGATTCAGTCCAGTTTGAACTGGTGTCAGCCGACACCGTCATGTCCAAGACCGGGGAGCCGAACGTCCTGCTCGGCGTGGAATGGAAGCCGTGCCCGGGCGGCTACCTATACGAACTGGTGGCGCGTTTCGTCTACACCGGCGAGTCGGGCAGCGAATACTCGCGCTACGACTGGGCAAGGCTCGACTCGTGTCACACCACTCTGATAGTGCCGCTCAGGTTCGTCGGCTACGAGGTCCAGTCGCTGACCAGGGTCGATTTCGGAGTCCGAGCAATGGACCGCAACTACCGCGACTACGTACTCCTGCGGCAGGAGTACGGCTATCGCAGCACGCTGATGCATCTCGACGGCGGACCGGGCCTCTTCGGCTCGATGAGCGTTGCGGAGACGACAGCTTCCCTCGCTTCGCCGAATTGGTGAGGGATTCGGGAGCCAAGGGGCCACTGAGCCATCTGGTGGCACTCGCTCCGGGCAGAGCCGTCACGGGGGAGTGCCGAGGACATGATGCCATTCTCTGGTTCTTCCCGTGAGCGAGTGCGCGGAAAACGGAGACAACAAGATGGCTGACCATGGCTCTGTCCGTCAGCATGTCAAGGAGAGCGGGCAAGCACCGGGGCGTTATGTCATCCTGCCTCGGACTGGAAGCCTCCGGGGGACTGCCCCGTTGCCCGAGAGACTCTCCCGCCGCGCCGCAGAGGCACGGATGAGAGGCAGAGGTGAGGCTGAGTATGAGGAAGTGCTCGGGCCCGCTGGCGGCGTCTGGACTGAGAACGAAGGAGCCCGCGCAGGAGAACGATGCTCGACTCAGGTGAGGTGGCGGCTATACTCGTGTGGTGAAGTCTTCCCGGTACTTCGCCCAAGTGCGAAACCGGCCGGACCGCCAAGGAATCCAGGACGAGTGGATCGAGCGCGTTATCAAGAAGCCGGATGCCCGCTCGGTTCAGGCAGACGGTCGGATTCGACTCTGGGGACAAGTTCCTGAGGCGGGTGCGAGGTACCTTCGCGTGGTTCTGCTTGAGGACGGCAAGACAGTGCATAATGCCTTTTTCGACCGGGGATTCCGGGAGAAGGAATGAAGCTCAAGTACTTTCCGGACACCGATACGCTGCTGGTCAACTTCAACGACAGGAGAGTCGTCGAAACTCGGGACCTGAACGAGAACGTGCTGATTGAGCTCGACGAGAACGGTCTGGTTGTAAGCATGACTATCGAGCACGCCAAGCAGCAGACCGATGTCTCCGAGTTCTCCTACCAGCTTGCGGAAACCGGCTGATAGCTTTCAGCCTCGAGCGGCGTTTCTCTAAGTTGCGCAATGAAATGAGGGTGGCGAGACGCACACCGCTTGCTTTGCTCGGTTTCCTGCGCGGGTGCGGACCTCAGAGCCAGGGCGCGGTGCACGTGTCTAGCATGTAGCCGATGGCTGTTCGGACGCCAATCGAATGGACCCATGCGACGTGGAACCCGGTGACCGGTTGCAGCAAGGTCAGTGCCGGGTGCTTGCACTGCTACGCCGAGCGGATGGCGAAACGGCTGCTGGCGATGGGCAACCCGAACTACAGGAACGGGTTCCAGGTGACCTTGCACGAGCACATGCTCGAAGTCCCGCTGTCGTGGAAGAAGCCGAGGCTGGTATTCGTCAACTCGATGTCAGACCTGTTCCACACCAAGGTGCCTTTCAGCTTCACCGACCGGGTGTTTGCCACCATGCGGTCCTGTCCCCAGCACACGTTCCAGGTTCTGACCAAGCGCAGCGGCAAGATGCTGTCCTACTCGCGCCGGCCGAGCCGCTGGCCTCAGAATGTCTGGATGGGAGTGACCGTGGAATCCGGCCGGTACGTTCACCGGATTTCCGACCTGCAGCAGGTGGCCACGCCGGTCCGCTTCCTTTCCCTGGAGCCGCTGATTGCACAGTTGCCCCGGCTACCCTTGGAAGGCATTCACTGGGTGATCGTAGGCGGTGAATCAGGCCAGGGCGCGCGGCCGATGAACAAGGAGTGGGTGCACGAGGTCAGGCGTCAATGTCAGGACGCAGGTGTTCCGTTCTTCTTCAAGCAGTGGGGTGGTGTGCGCAAGGACCTGACCGGCCGGGAGCTGGACGGCCGCATGTACAGCGAAGTCCCTGACGCACACCCCGAAGCTTTGCTGGCAGGCAGCCTGCTGGCAGCAGACCGTTGATTCTCAAGGCAGACATGTGAGAGGGCGGAGCTGAAGCTCCAGCCTCTGGTCCCTTTGTGTCGGCTCACTTCTCCCGTATGTCGGGGACGCAATCCACGATTCCTACCCCCAGGCCGGATTCCATGCGATTTTGGATTGCAGATTGAGGATTGTGGGAGCTCGGGACTCGCCCGGCCCTGTTTTCAGTTACCGAGGCCGGGCCACGTCTGCTGTCTGACGGCAGGCTGCGCATCTTCGGTCGAGAGGTTGTCTGTCGGGCAGGTCAGGTGCCGGGGTCGACAAGGGGCAGCTCAATCTGTCTTGGCTTGACCCCGCCCTTCTTGCGAGGACCAGCGTGAGTCCTTGGCCGGGTCTGCGCCTCGGCTATGGCTGCCGCATGCTTCCGGGCCTGTTTTGTCGGCTCGTCCACAGGCGCCAGCTTCTTATAGATGCTCGACTCACGCCTGAAGAACCCCTGGGTGTGGAAGGACTCCTTGAGCCCGTACCTGTCGAAATCGAGGTGATGGCAGAGCTCGTGAACGAATGTCCTGAGGAACGTCTTGAAGGTGACGACCCGCTTGTGCCGAGCCGTGCGCATCCAGAGGGTCAGAGTCGCCGCACTGCCCGGCTCGCGCTCGTAGAGGCCGTGATACTCACCGTCGCGCCTGATCGGCCGCTTGGCCTTGACCCTGACCTCGAGGGGCGCGACGTCGAGGGCGCTGCAGGCCAGGCGCGAGAGGCGGGTCATCGCCCGCTGCACCGCGCGCAGGCTCTGTTCGGCGACCGCCTCGCGCAGGACGGCCACTGCATCCAGCAGCTCCGCGCCAATCGGCAGCACAACCTCGGGCAGGCGATCGCTCTTGTCGTAGATCGCTCTCTTTCTCGGGGACAACCGTTCGTAGTAGCCGAATCTCACAGGAATGAATCCGAATAGGATGATAGCAGGAAAGCGAGCCATTGAAATACGGAAGGATGTCAGGGACACTTGCCATATTGCTTGGTGATGTTGGATGCAGGTCTTCCCACAGGGAGTAGTAGATAGTGGGAGTGTCCTCAATTGATGGTTCCGTTCCTGGCCCGAATATCACGAGGAACTGCAGATGAGACAGAGCGACATGCAGAAGTGGCCCTGTGACAGAGAGACAGATTGTGAGCGGCCACCCGGTCGCAACTGAGCCAGAAGCGCAGGTACCGGGCAGACAGAAGAACCGATCTTCAGTAGAATGGGTCCAGAGTTGACCGGAGTGCGCGTCGCCGCTATAGTGATCTGAAGGAAGTCGACCATGAAGTATCGAGTCGTGATTGTGCAGGACGAAGACGGAGTCTTCGTCGTCACCTGTCCCAGCCTGCCGGGATGCGTGTCTCAGGGCGAGACCCGGGACCAAGCCCTGGCCAACATCACCGACGCGATCGAAGGCTATCTGGCCAGCCTGGCGAAGCACCAGGAGCCGATCCCACCGGCCATTACCGAAGAGACAGTAGAGGTTACGGTCTGAGCAAGCTGCCGGTCGTATCCGGCAGAACGACGACTGGGCTTTGACCGGTTGGGGTCGCCACATACAATCTCGCGATGGCGCGTGAGCGGTACGATGTACTGGTCGTCGGCGGGGGGCATGCCGGGTGCGAAGCCGCGGTTGCGGCGGCTCGGATGGGAAGCTCGGTTCTGCTGCTGACCGGGAACCTGGATACAATCGGGCTGATGTCGTGCAACCCCGCAGTCGGCGGGATCGGCAAAGGCCAGCTCGTGCGCGAGCTGGACGCTTTGGGCGGGGTAATGGCAGAGGTGACCGACTCGGCAGCAATCCATTACCGGCAGTTGAACACGTCCAAAGGCCGGGCAGTGCGTTCGTCCAGGGTCCAGGTGGACCGGCAGGCGTACCGGATGGCGATGAAGGCGCTGCTGGAGAAAGAGAAGGACCTTGTTCTTGCCCAGGGCATGGCGGCAAGGGTCTTGACCAGGGGCAAGACGGCAGTCGGTGTCGAGACCGAGCTGGGGCAGAAGCTCCATGCCAAGACCGTGGTACTGGCACCGGGCACTTTCCTGGACGGCGTGGTCCACATCGGGATGACGCAGTACCCTGCGGGCAGGATGGGCGAAGCGCCGGCGGTCGCTTTGAGCCGGTCCTTGGCAGGCATGGGCTTCGAGATGGGCAGGTTCAAGACCGGGACACCGGCACGGGTGGACATTCGGAGCCTGGACCTCGGGAAGATGAAGGAGCAGCCTGGAGACGATGAGCCGCTGGCCATGTCGTTCTGGACCGGGCGCGAGGTCAGGAACCGGATGAAGTGCCATGTGACCTACACCA
>CP070680.1:1749080-1778136 GCA_020352555.1 Caldifarciminota bacterium
GGCCAGATCAGGCCGAAGCTTGTCCTGGCAGCAGCCAGGACCGTGCAGAGGATGATTCGGAGTCTCATTGGGCCTCCTGTTGCTTGCTTCGTTGTATTCATACCGCTGTCAGAGCACTTGTCAAGGTAGCCCGGCGATTCCTGCCGAGGAGGAAGGACCGCAGACCTGGAGCCGGGGGAGAAGGGCATCAGGGGTGCAGCACCGGCCGCGCATTTCGCAAGAGAAGAGGGTTCTGCCAGAGGACTGGCAGGCTACGCATCGAGAGCGCGGAAGGTCGGGATTCAACGCTGGCGCGAGAGATGGATTCGATGTGGTGGGCTGGAGCCCCGCCTTTGCTTCGGGTTCGGTGTCCTGAGAGGCGGAGAGGAGGATGCATCGCCGGGCGGCCTGGGCAGGACTGGCGACACTCCCTGTGTTTCTTGGCGATACGCTTCTGGGTGTTCAACGCAGATGACTCCGAAGGATTGGTCCTGCACCTCTCAGCCCGAAGCCCTCGTGCTCCTGCTGGGCCGTCTCGGGTCAAGCGTAGGTCCGGTCCTGCTGCCTGGCGTCGATTCTGGCGATGTGATTTCGGTCCTGCTTGAGCCTGTGCTTGAAAGCCCGCTGGCCGGCTGATCTGAGCCTGACCGGCATGACGACTCCTGTGAGCCAGGTCTTGGGCAGCCTTGCCGATTGGAGAAACGGCAGGTACCAGGCATGCGGATTCCTCGGTGCGGCCGGATGACTCTCAGTGAGGTAGGCAGTTCCAGACGCCGGTCCGAAGACCCGCGGCGCTGCCGGGCGCGCAAAACCCTGGGAAACCGGGGCTTAGGCCCGTGGGGCCAGGGCAGGGACCGCTTGACGAGCCTGGCCGGGCAGCAGCTCGGATGACTCGGGCGCACGCTGCGAGGGCTGCAGTCCGGGCCGTGGGTTGGGCCAGAGAGCGGTTTGGCGGGCGTAGAGCGAGATGGAGACGCAGGCCGTTTATCAGAACAACGTCAAAGGGGCGACTTGGGCACCGCCCTATTCTTAGTTGATATCAATTGGACCGGGCCGCGATCGGCATTGACGTGAGTCGGCGAAGCGCTACACTGAACCATGAGCCCAAAGGTGAAAGTCAACCCCGAGCAGCTGGCCGAGTTCTGCCGCCGGCACCACATCCACCAGCTAGCGTTCTTCGGCTCGGTGCTGCGGGAGGACTTCGGCCCGGAGAGCGACATCGACGTCCTGGTCGAGTTCGAGCCAGGCCATGTGCCGGGGTTCGCTTTCTTCACCATCCAGGAAGAGCTCGCCCGGCTGCTCGGCCGACCGGTCGACCTCAACACACCCGGGTTTCTGAGCCCCTACATCCGGTCACGCGTCGTCGCCGAGGCCGAGCCACTCTATGTCGCAGCACGACGTTGAGCTCCGTCTGCGCCACATGCTGGACGCAGCCCGCGAGGCCCGGCAGCTCACCGCCGGCCGCACCCGTGCGGAGTTCGATGACGACCGGACGCTGAAGCTCGCCATCGTCCGCCTGCTCGAGGTGCTGGGCGAGGCGGCCGCGCGGGTGCCGGAGGACTTCCGTAGCCAGCACCCCGAGCTTCCCTGGACAGAGGTCGTCGGTCTGCGCAACCGCCTGATTCACGGTTACTACGAAGTCGATTACGACGTAGTCTGGCAGATACTGCGGGAAGACCTGGCACCGCTGGTCGAACGTCTGTCCGGGCTCGTCGACCTCTGACCCGCCCGTACTCCCGGTAACAGGGAGAACCAGGAACAGACTGAGGCAGAGGGATCTCTCGACTCCCTGCGGTCGTTCGAGATGACGGGGCGGGCAGAGCTCATGCCGAAAGTTATCGGTGACAAGGAGGAGGGGGCGAGAGACCTGCGGTAGTGGCCTGGTGGAGGAAGGCTGCGCGGCCTTCTTGGACCAGAGCCGGAGCAGGTTGGCCGCGGGTCTTTGCGGACTATGGACGGGGTAGCGAACCGTCCACTCGGGCGGGAGTGGTTTGCAGGCAGAACATTCAGCGAATCTGTTGAAGAGTGCCAGTCCTTGACAGCGGAGTCACGGAATCTACGATTCGGCGGGACCGCCGGAAGGGAATGACCCGGGCGGCCGCAGGATTCACGGTGATGAGTAGCAACCGGATAGCGACGACGGTCTGGACCCGGCTGAAGCAGCTGCTGCTTCAAGCCTACGGCCTGTGCATAAGGGTCAGGGTCAAGGGAGAGGGACGGATAGCCGTGCCGCTGCACCGGCATTTCATCGTTGCCGCCAACCACCTGACCGGCGCGGATTCGTTAGTGATACAGCTCGCGCTCCGCACCAGGCTCTTCTTCGTGACATCGGCCCGGTGGCTGGCGACGCGTTTCACCGGTTTCTTCATGAGCAACATCTGCGATTCGGTCCCGGCCGACACCGGAGCCGGTTTCGAGAACCTTGCCGGGGTGAGGAAGTGCGTGCGGACTCTGGAGTCAGGCGGCAGCATCGGCATCTATCCTGAAGGCAGGCTTAACCGGGAAGGCCGGGTCGACCGGATCGAGAACGGGGCCGCATGGCTCGCGGCCAGGACCGGGACCCCGATCCTGCCGGTCTACGTGCGCAACCTCAAACTCGGGCCAGAGCCCTGGTCGCGTCCCTGGCTGAGCGAAGCCTGGGAAGGGTTCTTCTCGGTTGTCGGCAACCTGCTGAACACCGACATCGAGGTGGTGGTCGGCGAGCCGATCGCTCCGCTGGAAGGAGCGGCAAAGGACCCGGACTCTTTGCGCAGCGAGGTCGAGCGGCTGAACATCGAACTTCGGCGCAGTTTCGACCTGCTGGCAGAGCCCCGGGTTGTAGACGGCCTCAGTATCTGAGACCGGCCGCTGCGCCGGGCGGGCTGTTTGACCCAGCCGCGGGTGCTTCTATAATCGCCTTCGGCAGAGACTCGCCAGTGATGAACACCGAACCAGAACAGACACACACCACGGTAAAGCTCATCATCCAGATCCCGTGCTTCAACGAAGCCGAGACGCTGCCGGCCGTGATCCACGACCTTCCCAGCGCGATACCCGGGGTCGACGTCATCGAGACCCTGGTCGTCGACGATGGGAGCTTTGACAACACCGGTGATGTGGCCCGTTCGCTCGGGGTAAATCATGTTGTCCGCCTGCCCCGCAACCTCGGCCTGGCCCGCGCGTTCCGTGCCGGAATCGAGGCTTGCCTGGCCCTGGGCGCCGACGTCGTGGTCAACACCGACGGCGACAACCAGTACTGCGGAGCCGATGTGCCGAAGCTGGTCGAACCGATACTGGCCGGCACGGCCGAGATGGTCGTGGGCGAGCGTCCGATCGAGTCCATCGCCCACTTCTCGGCCCTGAAGAAGCTGCTCGAGCGCGCGGGCAGCGGCGTGGTCCGCAGGCTGTCCGGCCTGCCGATGCGCGACGCGCCCAGCGGGTTCCGCGCTTTTGCGCGTAGCGCGCTGATGCGCCTGAACCTCCAGACCGAGTACTCGCACACGCTCGAAACACTGATCCAGGCTGGGCGGATGAAGATGGCGGTAGTCGGGGTACCGATCGCGACCAACCGCAGGCTGCGCGAGTCGCGGCTGATGCGGAGCACGACCAGCTATATCAGCTACTCGGCCGCCACGGTGCTGAGGGTCTGGCTGAAATACTCGGCTTTGCGAGTGTTCCTGGGAGTGGCCGCGGTCTTCATCGCCGGCGGCCTGGCTCTGGGCATCAGGTTTCTCTACTTCTTCTCGGTCGGCCAGGGCCAGGGCCACATCCAGTCGCTGATCCTGACCGCGGTCCTGCTTTTTATCGGGTTCCAGCTCGTCGTGCTCGGCCTGCTGGCTGACCTGATCAGCACCAACCGGCGGATGCTGGAGGAGATCAGCGACATGCTTCGTCACATCAGGCACGACCAGGCCAGGCCCCAGGGACGATAGGGTTGCAGCAGGCGGACCAGGTCGTCACGGGCAACGTCTTCGACAAGAAGGCCACCCGCCATCCGCTCGAACGCCGCGTCGTCGCCGCCTTTGACCGAAGGCTTGCAGAACTGGTCCGGGGCCTCGCCCCACGCCGGGTGGTCGAGATCGGGTGCGGCGAAGGCAACGTCGTGTCGCTGGTCAAGGCCGCGCTCCCCGGCTGTTTCTACGCAGCGGCCGACATCGACAACGAGCTGCTGGAGAAGTCGGCAGCAAAGGGTGCGGACCGGACCGTGCTCATTGACTTGGAAAAGCCCTTGCGTCTGCCCTTTCCGGACCGGGATTTCGACCTCGTGCTCCTTGTCGAGGTGCTTGAGCACGTTCCCAGTCCTGAATCGACCCTGGCCGAGGCGGCCCGGCTTGCCGGGTCTGCAATCGCCTCGGTGCCGTTCGAACCATGGTGGCGGCTGCTGAACATGCTCCGGTTCCGCTACCTCGTCAGTCTTGGCAACACGCCCGGGCATATCAACCACTGGGGCCGGGTGGGCCTGCACCGGCTGGTTGCCCGCTGGTTCAGGGTCGAGCGGGTCGAGACCTCGTTCCCGTGGCTCATCGCGGTCGCCGGGCCGCTGGCCGTACCCGACACCCGACATGATTGACGCGACGCTGGCTCAGCCGCCGCGGCCGACCGGCCGACTCGACCGTTTGGACCGAATGGTCCTGAAGTACGAGCAGGGCTTGGCAATCGCCATCGTGGTCGCCGGGTTCGGGCTGCGCCTGGCTCTGGCCGTCCCCAGCTATCTCAACCCGGACGAGATACTGCACGTCGTCATCGCCGGAGACACGACTTTCGCGGACTCGCTGGCCCGGGCAGCCTTCTACCTGAGTCCGCACCCGTTCCTCTACAACCTGCTGCTCCACCTGCTGAACCTGCTGCATGCTTCCGAGCCGCTGCTGCGGCTGCCGTCGGTGATTGCCGGCGCACTGGTATCGCTTTTCAGCTACCTGTGGCTGAAGCGCGTGTCCGGCCCGGTCGCCGGACTCGTCGCTGCTGCGGTCATCGCCTTCCTGCCCGATACCGTTCGGCTCGCAGCCCAGGTCCGAGAGTACGCGCTGCTGATGATGTTCCTGGCCGCGGCCCTGTGGCTGGTCGAGGTCGGCATCGACCGCAAGCAGGCCTGCCCGGTTCTCGGGTCGGGAGCGCTGCTGCTGGCAGCGATGGCCACTCACTACGCGACCTTCTGGTTCATGCCCGGGTACGCGGTCTATGTAATCCTCCGGCTGCGGGCCACCGCTGCGCCGCGCCGGCTCTGGATCGCGTTCGCCAGCATACTGGCAGCCTTTGCCCTCGGCTTTGGCCTCGCCTGGTCCACCCACATCCGCACACTGATGGGCAGGAAGCAGAGCGAAGCTGCTGACAACTGGTTGCGCGCCTGCTATTTCCAGCCCGGTACTGACAGGCTCTGGGTGTTTCCGTTCCGCCAGACCTTTCAGGTGTTCGGCTATCTCTTCTCCGGCACCATCGCCGGAACGGTCGGCCTGGTGCTGACTCTGGCCGGTGGGGTGGTCATGGCCTGGCGACGCCGCTGGGCCCTGCTGATTCTGCTCATGCTGCCGTTTGTGGCCAACTGTGGGGCTTCCCTAGTCCGGCTCTATCCTTACGGCGGGATGCGACACCTCGCCTACCTGACTCCCTATACTGCGGCCGCAATCGGCATCCTACTCGCAGCACTGACCCGCCGTCGTCTGCTGCCTGCGCTCCTTGCTGCAGGACTGCTGCTTGTCGGCGTCAATGTCCGGCCGACCTGGCCGGTCGACCACATACCGCAGAAGGCCCAGCGCCGCGCCGTGCTGAATGACGCGCTCGAGCAAGTCCGCAGCATCACGCCGGCCGGCGGCACCATCTTCTTCGATTTCGAGACCGGGCTGTTCATGCGCTGGTACTTCGGGACGAAGCGTACGCTGATGCCTGTGCTGGCCGGGGACAGCCGGTTCCACGAATGGTCGGCCAGCGGATACCGGCTGGTCCAGGCCAACCCGGATTTCGTGTACTGGTCGCTGAACCCGGAACGGCTGGGCGAGGTCGCAGGAGTGCTTTTTGACAGCTACGAGTTCGGGCCCGGAGACACGGTCACGGTCTTCGACGCGGGCTGGGGCTGGAACCTGGTCGACGGGCTGATGGGTCTGTACGGGATCGAGTATCCGGCCACGCGCCAGTCTGCCAGGAACGTCACCATGTTCCGGCTGCCGGCCGGGCGCGAGCCGGGCGAGCTACGGACCGCAGCCGCGCTCGGCCGGCTGGCCGAAAGAGTGGAACCGCCCGGGGGGCTGCCGGTGCGGAGCGTGTTCTGGCCTTCTGACCACGAGGCCGACTTGGCCCACACCGCGCGACTGGGCGCGCGGGTTCTGACTTACGACGACCTTCGGTCCGAGGTCTGGGGCAAGGATCGCCGGCTGGAGGAGTTTCTGCCTGCGGTCGCGTTCTGGGTCTTCGGCAACCATGAGCTGAAGGTCGCGCCGCTGCAAATGATGGACCGTATGGCCAGCCTTACACACCAGGGTATCAGCTTCGAGTTGATCGCCTTTGACCGCGACACGCTCGTCGGCGTCTACTCAGTGAGGTAGTTCTGCCCGGGCCGCGCCGCTGAGGCCGGGCGGTCCGGTTTGCTCTGCTCCGGGCGCCAATTCGATCAGCCGGCAGAATCCGAACGAGGTGTCCTGGTGCGGGGTTTCGGCGATATAGGCGCTCAGACGGCCAAAGTCGGCCAGCCTGGCGCGCAGCCAGGTTCGCTCGCCCTCCAGCAGCACGAAGCGGACGTCATACCTGCCGAAGTTGTCCAGCAGCCGCTGTTCGTAGCGGTCGAACAGCTCGGTGCCAGGCCGGGGCGTCGACAGTCCGGGATGGAACCATAAAGAAGGGTGGGTCGACTGGCGGCCTGTCAGCGCGTAGAAGACCGAAGCGTCGCCCAGCACGAACAGCCCGCCCTGTCGGGCCCGGACGTACTCGGTGACCGCCTTGACCTCGCCGGGCAGGAAGGCGTATGCCCCAGGCGTTCCCCACTTCATGAACGACAGCGCCTGCGGCATGTCGGTCTGGTGGGACCGGAACCGGCGCGCGTCGTAGACGAAGTCATGGACCACCCGGTCGGCGTTGACCTGGTTGTTGAACATGTAGGCGTCGAACAGCGCGAACAGAATCAGGCCCAGGCTCGCGGACCGCGTCGCCACCAGCCGACGCTCGCTGATTCGGTCCGGTGCGAGGGTCCTGGTGCCGAACACGATGCGGGTTGCCACCAGGTAGAAGATGGCCAGCGCGATGTAGACGAACGGGATGTTGTTTTCCTGCAGGTTGTCGGTGAACGCAGCGGTCAGCCAGCAGACCGCGGCCAGGCCGGCGGCCAGTCCGACCACGGGCATCATTGCCCTTGCCCTGGTACGGACCCCGTTCCACAGTTTCGAGCGCCGGTGCTGGAGCGCGGCAAAGCAGTAGCCGAGGCCGCACAGCACGATGACGTAGGCCGAGTAGTTGGTGTAGTAGACGTAGCCGTGCCAGATCTTGATCCGGTGCCGGAACGGCCACAGGAAGGCCTCGGACAGCGCGGCCGAGTCGTGCAGGAAATTGTCCAGCCGCTCCTGCCCCAGGGCCGACGGCAGCTCCAGGGCGTAGATGCGCAGCTGCTCGAAGTCCACGCCTGCTGCCCTGGCCAGCAGCCAGACCAGGATAGCGAAGAGCGCCGTACCGGCAGCCAGCAGACCCGCGGCCCGGAACCGGCGACCTCGGTTCATCGCCAGCGCGATGGCGAGCACCAGCGGGAAGCCGAGGACTGCGGGGATCTGCTTGCTCAGCACGCCGAAGCCCAGTGCTGCCGGCACGAGCAGCCATAGGGTCGGCCAAAGGGCACCCTTTGCCCGGCGGGACGCCGCCAACGCCAGTACGGTCGCGAGCAGGACGAAGAAGAACGAATGCTGCTCCAGGTACGGCGTGCCAAGCGGCGGGTAGAAGACGATTCCGCTCAGGATTCCGCCGAAGAACGCCAGCCAGCGCGGCGCGTCCAGCAAGCGCAGCAAAGCGTACGCCAGCAGGCAGAACAGGGCGTTGAACACTGCGGCGTGCAGGCAGTAGGCGAACCAGTTGACACCGAACAGCCGGAAGAACAGCGCCTGGACCGCGATCGGCACGATGCCGTTGGGCGTGACGAAATCGCGGTAGGGAATCTGCGCCGACAACAGCCGCCAGGCGCCGTCAAAGACGATCGAGTGGTCCAGCGGCATGAATCCTGTGCGGCCGTAGAAGAGCGACAGGGCCGCGCCGAAGCAGGCAAGCAGCGGCAGCGCCGCGTACTCGACTGCCGACCGGCTCGGGCTCCGGGCAATGATTGCCTTCTTCGCGCCAGGGCTCTTGCCACGGTGTGCCCGGCCGGGCTCGGCGCGGTTCTTGTGGCGGGGTCGACCAACACTCACGGTCGGTCAGGATAGCCCGCCCCGCCGAGGTGTCAAACGCCCTGCTGCCCACGTCCGTACTGGCTCCGCCGGTTTGACACTGTGGACAGCCGAACTATAATCGCGGCTGCGCACGGGCAGCGGGCCTGCCTCTGAAAGATGCCGTCCCAGTCCGGGCAACCCTGCACCCTTGCGTCTCATGGCGATGAAACCTGCCCAGGCGACCCATCCGAAGCAGAATGCCGGCCGACCAGGCTGGCTCGTGGTTCCGGGTCTGCTGCTGCTGGCCGCCGGCGCGTTGACTCAGTACCTCGGCCCGACGGTCATCGCCTACGGCGGGCTGTTTCAGATTCCGCTGTCCAACGGCTTCTTCTACTTCTCGCCGTGGCTGGTCCTGATCGGCGTCCTGGCCGGACTGCTGCTGCTGGCTCTGCTGTTCCGCGACACGCGGCGCTTTGTGCTTGCCCCCTGGCGTAGCCGGAAGACACGCTGGCTGCTGCTCCTGCTTGTTCTGACATTCGGGTTCACACTGTTACCCTGGGGGTACCCGAAGACCTACGGTCCGGACACAGGGTCCTCACTGGTCGGCTATCTGGCGCTGTCTTCGGCCGGGCTGGTGCTTGTGCTTGCCGGAGCCTGGAACTGGCTCGGTTTCCTCGACCGTCCTGCCCGACGCGTCTACGACCTGTTGATGCGGCTCGACCGCCGGGTCCTGCTGCTCGGTACTTTCGCCTTTGTCCTGCTTGTGGCCAACATCGTATCGCTGCTGCGGTTCGAGCACCTCGCCCATGTTCCGGACTCGATCTCGCAGCTCTTCCAGGCCCGGATTTTCGCCGAAGGCAAGCTGTATCTTGCTTCTCCCAGGTTCCCCGACTTCTTCGACTACACGCACATAATCAACAACGGCCAGTGGTACTCGCAGTACCTGTTCCTGCACTCGCTGCTGCTCGTTCCGTTCGTCAAGCTCGGCATCCCGTGGCTGCTGAACCCGCTGCTCGGCGCAATCACACCGGCAGCGGTCTACCTGCTCGGTCGTGAGCTGTACGACGAGCGGACCGGCCGGCTAGCCTGCCTGCTTACCGCCGTCTCGCCCTTCCTGCTGAACATGTCGGCCGAATACATGAACCACTCGTCGACCCTGCTGTTCGTCACGCTCTTCTCGCTGTTCTTCTTCCGGACCCTGCGGCTCGGCCGCTGGTACGAAGCCGCGGCCGCCTGCCTTTTCCTCGGCCTGGCGTTCAACATCCGGCCGTTTACGGCTGTCGCGACTTCCCTGCCGTTTGCCGTTTTTCTCTACCTCACTCAGCGTGACCCGCGCGCCACAGTCCGGCGTTTCCTGCCCGGGATCGTGATTCTGGTCCTGCTTGCCTCGCTCATCCTGCTGTACAACTGGCTGACCAACGGGGACCCGCTGCTGCTGGGGTACGTGGTGAAATGGGGGTCGGGGCACGAGATCGGGTTCGGCAGGAGCGGCTGGGGGGCACAGCACACGCCGTTCCGCGGTCTGGTCAACACCGGCAACAACTTGAACGGCCTCAACAAGAACCTCTTTGAGTGGCCGGTGCCGGGCCTGCTCCCACTGTTTGCTCTGCTTTTCTCCGGCAGTGCCAACCGGCGCGACTGGTTGCTGTTCACCAGCTTTGCATCGCTGGTTGTGGCATACTTCTTCTACTGGTACCAGGACCTCACCTTCGGGCCGCGCTTCCTGTTCGGGGCAATGGCGTTCCTGGTGCTGTTGACGATTCGAGGTTTCGACGCGACACCGGCATTCCTGAGGAGGCTGTTCCGGGCAAACCTGTCGGGCGGAACATGGCCCCGGTTTCTTGGGCGGTCGCTGCCCTTGGTATTGTTGCTCCCGGCCCTGATATCGATCCCGCCGCTTTACATCCAGAAGTACAACAACTACTTCGGCTTCACCGGTACGGTTCTGAACAAGGTGAGGCAGGCCGGGCTGAAGGACGCGCTGGTGTTCTGCCTCCACTTCGGGCCCGGCTTCAACGGCAACAGCCTGGACTTGGACGGTGACGTGGTGTACGCCAAGGATTTCGGGCTGCTGAACTCGGCACTGACCATCAGCTACCCTGACCGGCAGTGCTTCTACGCGAACAAGGACACGCTCCGTCCGCTGCCCGGCATTGGTTTCCCGGAGTCCAGACTGAAGCGGGCGCTGGAGGAAATGGCGCGGTTCATCGCAGTCGAGCTGCCAGAAGACTGCCGTACCGTGGTCTGGCCGTTCGGTGATATCCCCCCGCCGGGATGGGCGCGCAGAGGCGCGGCACTGGCTTCGGTCGAGCTTGTCGACTTCCGGCAGTTGTCGCGCGAGATCTTCTCCGGCGAGAAGGAACTGGACGACTACCTGCCGGCTACAGCCTGCTGGATGCTGGACGACGGCCGAGAACATCTGAGGATTTTCGCGTTCATGAGCGACCTGCAGAACTACATCGCCGATCGCTACAAGTTCACCCTGCTGCATGTGTCCGTGGAAGGGACCGCCGCCATCTACGACATTCGACTCGCCACCGGCGACGAGGCTCTGGTCGGCTACCAGCGCGGAGCGATGCCGGTCAGGTAGCAGGAAACTGCCGCCTGGGTCTGATTTGACACCCTGGCAGCACTGAGGATAATTGGGTGCGTGGAACGGCTTCAGATAGTGGTTGCACTGAAGCGCCGAAACCGGGTTCTCAACCTGTCTATCCCGGTTTCGCTCTTGTATGTGGCTGTATTTGGGGCAGTTGGGCTACTGATCCTTGCCGGGTTCTTGGGACAACTGATGATTGACAGCTTCACCGACTACGGCAGGTTGAACCGTCTTGCCGAGGAGAACGCAAGGCTGAAAACTCAGGTTTCGGCCTATGCGGCTGCGGTGGATACCTTCCGTCAGTTCATCGCTCGGACCGAGGAGATGGACAACAAACTCAGGGCGGCAACAGACCTGTGCCTGATACCGGCCGATGTCCGGAAGATGGGTGTGGGTGGGAGCGCGGCCCCGGTCGTGCCGAATCCTGAGCTCGACGTCCTGATACGCAGGTTGCGGTTCGAGGAGAAGTCGATGGCCGAGCTCGAATCCGCCGTGAATGCACAGGAGAAGCGGCTCCAGCGTCTTCCATCGATATGGCCGGTGCAGGGTTGGGTCACTTCGGGATTCGGCATGCGGCCGGACCCGTTCTCCCGCCGGCGGCAGATGCACAACGGCATGGATATTGTCGCGCCCTACGGATCCAGGATCGTGGCATCCGCGTCTGGCGTGGTTGAGTTCGCGGGATGGAAGAGCGGCTGGGGCAGGTGCATCGAGATCGACCACGGCAACGGCATCGTGACTTTCTTCGCCCACTGCCGGTCTCTGAAGGTCAGGGCCGGAGATTTCGTGAAGCGCGGAGAGGTGATTGCGACGGTCGGTTCTTCCGGACGCTCGACCGGCACGCACCTGCACTACGGAGTCAGGCGCAACGGCAGTTGGGTCAATCCTAGAAGTCACATCATAGCGCTGATCAAGCGGGACCCGGCCTAGGCCAGGTATTTCCTAGCGGTACAACACGACCGGCAGCTTCTCGGTCTGGGTTGAAGCTTTCGTCCTGTGCTCGAGCCAGACGGCGTAGACAGCGGCTGACAGCCGGTTCCCGGCGTCGTCCCTGCCGTCCCAGCCCACTACTCCTTGGTCTGAACCGGGTCTGGCGTCGAACAGGGTCCGAATCGCCCGGCCGCCGAGGTCGAACACCACGATCCTGAGCCGCCCGCCGTACTCGGGTAGTCGATAGACAACCTTGAGCTCGTCCTCGAACCCGTCGCCGTCTGGGCTGAAGCTGGAGGTGGCCAGAGAGAGAAGTCGCTTGCCGCCGCCGGGGTCGATGGTGACCCGCCGGCTGTCGTTGGTTGAGTCCCAGTCCTCAGGACAGACAACGATCGCCCAGAGGTCGGTCCGGGTCTGCGGGCAGGTCAGGGCCATATCGAGGGCAGAGTCAGTCCCAGGCGCGAAAGGCCAGCCGACCAGGCTTCTTGAAATCTCGGACGGTTCAGGATGTCCGTTGCCGTTGCGGTCGAGAAAGACGGACAGGGCCCAGTCCGAAACAACGGTGAAGCCCGCGTTGGCGATACGGAGGAGGACCGGCATCGAGGAGTCAGGCTTCAGGCGAGCCGGGTCTGTGAGGAGGAGAGTTTCAACGGAGAGGTCGGTGAACGTTAGGATGCTGTTGGCTGCGCCCGGAGTGCTCCCAAAGGGGTCCAGACAGGTGATCCAGTTGTCGACCGTGTCCGGTCTTTCCTGGCGGATGCGTTCCCAAGAGATGCCGTCGCCGGGGTTGCACGGAATGCTGTCCTCGGGAGTGAACGGTGTTCCGAAAGTGCTGGTGTCGCCGTAGGGCGAGGCCAGGATGAGCGGGTCGTTGACAGCCAGTCCATTGCCGATGGTGGTGTTGCCGACGGTCAGCAGAAGAGTGCTGTCACCGAATGGATAGGGTCGGACGTGGCCGCCTTCCGGGTTCGGTGCGGTGTACTCGGGGTCGAGCACGACCGCATAGCCGCCAGGCCTGAGCCAGGTGGAGCCGATGAGGAGTGAAGGGTTGGCATCCAGCACCGACGGGTCGTGCCATGGTCCCAGCATGTCGCGCGAGTCGCCGTCATCGATTGTCCAGTTCCAGAGGTCGACCGCGACCAGGCCAGGGTTGTAGAGCTCGACAAACTCGTTGCGGTCTTCGGGCTGGAGCGCCCCGGCCCCGCCCGCCGGGTTGGCCATCACTTCGTTGATGACCACCCGGCTCGAGCCGACAGCCAGCAGCAGCATGAGGATTCCCACGGCAGGAAGATAGCGGTCCGGAGCGAGGGTGTCAACGAGCCGGGATATGAGCTGTCCAGGGCGCGACCGCGGTCAGTCATGAGTCTTGGTGAGCTGCTGAACAGGTTCCTGTATGGTGTCATGGTTTCTCGGCGTGATGGTCCGAGTCACAGTGCTTGCGACCTGGTCAGAGCGCACCGGAGGAAGAGCGGTGGACTCGGCAAGTTCAAGTGCTCGGCGTGCGGCAGCATAGTCGTGCAGTACTCTCACATGCAACTCCGAAAGCTCATCCGCATTCGGACCAAGCTGGAGCAAGCGCAGGTCATCGCAGGTCCTGCCGTAGTAGTAGTAGATGCGGGCAAAGGTCTGGTCATGGCCAATCAGGATGTTGCCGGAAGTAACCTCCCAGCCACCGCTTGTGCTTTTCCAAGCCCGGTCGATTCGTCGCTGAAGCAGTCCGAGACGATCTTCGACAACCTGGGCGAAACCCTCGACCTGTCCTGACTGGAGCTGACGGTTGTACTCGGGCGGGATCGCGAGGCTACAATCCTCTGGAGGCAGGTCGCTGTCGGGCAGTCGACGGACAAGTGCCCGTCCCTGCCCGACAGCGGTATCACGGCTGCTGCCGAACCAGGACTGGACACTGGTGCGGCAGGGCAATACTGAGATCGGTCCTGAGAGCATTGCAGCTCCAGCCAGCAGGGCAGCCTGGAACATCAACCCGGCCACCACCTGGAGCAAGCTGCTTCGGCTCACCTGCGCTTCGTCGTCTTTCCGCCTGCTGATGGGTTCTTGCAGTTCTTGGCCCGGGGCTTGGTCAGTGATTCGATCAGCGCGGGCGATACCATAAGTCTGTCCTCGCCTGCTTGCGCCGGTGCCAGATACAGATGATTGATGGCAGGAACAGTACCGTGGTCAGGAAGCAGGCCCCGACCCCGAACGACAGCAGGGCACCGAGGCTGATGAACCCACGGTAGCTCGTAATCATCAGCGACCCGAATCCTGCGATCGTTGTCAGGGAGGTCAGGAGCACCGCCTTGCCAGTGCTCGCGAGAACCAGTGGTGTCTTGAGGAAGCCCTCTATCCTGTACCGGTGAACGATGTGCACACCGTCGTCGATGCCGATCCCGACGATCATCGGTATACCCATGACGTTGAGCATGGTGAACATCATCCCGAACGTCTTGAGGATGCCGACCATCCAGATGCCGCCCGCGATCAACGGTATCATTCCGAGCAGCGCCAGGCGCAGGCTGCGGAAGTCGAGCCAGAGCAGGCCGAATACGATAAGGATGGTCAGGATGGTCGCGAGCACGCCATCGCGCGCGATCGAGTCCATCAGCCGCTGCATGATCGGCGGGGTCCCGGTTATCTTCGGGTCCACAAGGTCGAGCTGCTTGTTGAACCTTCGCAGCACCTCGAAATCCCAGATCATCTTCTTGGTATAGATGGTCACGAGGAAGTCCTCGCCGCTCTCGCTAACGAACCTGCGCCGGATGTCATCCGGCACGTCTTCGAGTTCGATCAGCTCCGGGTTCGCCATCGCCATGGCCCGTGCGCGCAGCTTCGGCCAGTAGTGTTGCTGGAACCGGCCAAGCGTTCGCGCCGCAAGCCCGGGATCGGCCTTGATGCGGTCGGCCAATGCAAGCACAACGCTCTGCGCTTCCTCCGCCTCCGGGTCACCGATGATGCTCTTTGCTTTGGCGTCGACCCGGTCCTGCCCTCCGGTGTAGGCAAGCTGGGCCAGTTCGTAGATGTTGGCGTCGAGCCGCTCCAGCTCCCTGACCACCGTGCCAATAGACGCCCGTGTCACCGGTTCGCTCCGGCGCTGGGCCGCGAGCTCCTCCCGCAATCGCCGGACCGCGGGCTGGCGTTCGAGCTGCTTCTCACGCGGGGGCACGAAGTCACCGATATTCTCGACCATGCTGAACGAAGGCATTGCCTTTGCGCTCTCGGCAATCGCGTACGACTCCTCGATCGAGTTCGCGGCCACCATCGCGAAGTCGGGCGTGAACTCGAACGCATTCTCGAGTGTGTCGTAGAGCACGACCGACTCCATCCCCTCAGGTTCCATGTTCATCATGTTGGGGTCGAACTTCGCCTTCGACGCCTGGTACACGAAGAATCCGGTCAGGACCAGGGCGATCACCAGGAACACCCACGGCCGCCGTACCACGGTCCGGCCATAGCCGGACAGGAAGCTGAACTCGACGTGGCGATGCTTGAGCGGCTTGCCCCGCTTGAGCTTGACGAGAACCCGCTCGCGCGCGGACAGGAACGCGGGCAGGCCCACGACCGTCACGACCATGGTCGTGAAGATGCCGAGCCCGAGCACGATGCCCATCTCCCGGATGCCGAGCGTGCTCGACACCGCGAGCGCGGCGAACGCGATTGCGGTCGTCAGCGCGCCGGTGATGACGCCCGAGCCCGACCTGGCCAGCGCCTCCTCCATCGCGGTCGCAGCGTCCGGGTCGATCTGGCGCCGCTCGGTGTAGAGCGAGATGATGTGGATCGCGTAGTCGATGCCGAGCCCGACCAGGATCACAGCGAACATCGCGGTGAACGGGGTAAGCCGGCCCGGGTAGATGGAAGCCACCCCCGCGGTGATGACTATGCCGATGAGGAGGTTGAGTGCGGCCAAGATCGGCGACGCCCACATCCGAAATGTCAGGATGAACAGCGCAAGCACGAGCAGGAGCGCGACCGCCACACCGATTCCGATGTCCTTGCCGACGTGATACTGCTCATCCGCCTGGATCGCGATCGTGCCGGTCAGCCCGGCGTGGACGTCTGGGAACTCCTGCTGCGCCTCCGCGATGTACTCGCGGATCAGCCGGGTCGACAGGACGCACTTGTCGATGTCCATGGCGCTGAAGGTCGGCCGGACGGTGACGATCATGGCCCGCTTGTCGTGCGAGATGAAATACGGGTCCCCGAACAGCAGCCGGTCGACCGCTGTGTCCGCCACCGCCGCAGGCGTGGCTCCTGACTCGGCGACGTACCGGTCCATGGTGCGGAGCCAGTACTCGAGGCCGTCGAGCGCGCGCACCGCACCTTCTTCCTTGACCCGGGTGCTCAACGCCTCCTGGTCCCCGCTGTACTCCTGCTCGAAGTCGTCGTTGAGCTGGGTCAAGAACGGGACCAAACTCAGGTCCTTGAACATGCCGACCGACTGGTCGAGGTCATCCGCCTCGGCCAGCATGAATCCGTGGTTGCCGAGGAACTCCCGGTCCACCCTGTAGTCGATGCCCGCAACCAGGGTATCGAGTTCACGGATGCGCGGTACGATTCGCTCGACGAACCGCTTCATGGCACCTTCCTCGCCCTGGACCACGATTATCGTCGACGACGCTGTCTTGAACTCAGTCAGGATGCGGTCGAACTCCTGCGCCTTCGGATCGTCCGAGGGCAGCATGTCGGCGTAGCGCATGTTGAGCTTCAGGTTCGAGGCGAGCCCGGCGCAGACTACGGTCAGCGCAAGCAGCACGCCGATGATCCACCACGGGTGCCGGGCCGCGAATCGGCCCCACCTTCGAAGCAGTTTCTGTTTCATGGCCGCGTCCTCCTGTCCTGGCTAGAACCACACCCGGCAGCGCAGAAACCCGCCGCTGCCGAGAGTGGAGCCGTAGGCCTTGCCTTCGTCCCCGACCAGGACGTTGGCCATCAATGTCAGGTCGACGTTCTCGAACAGGTTCCAGTCGACCATCGGCACGAGCGCGAACGAGCCGTCGTTGATGCTCGCGATGCCCATCAGCCCGATTCCGAGCAGGTCGATCAGCTGATAGCGCGCGAGCCCGTACCCCTGGTCTCGGGCCAGGGTCCGGGTTTCGCCGAACATCGACCGCAGCCAGTCGTTCGTGTCGTATTGCCGCCAGTCGGCCCTAGCCTGCGTGTTCCGGTGATACTCGGCCATCAGGTAGAGCCCGTTGTCGAGTGTGTGGTCGATGCCGGCAATCAGCTCGTAGTACTCCTCGCCCTGCACAGGCATGAAGTATCCGCCTTCGGCCCAGAGTCCGATTTCCCAGACTTGGCCCACCATGTCGCCTCCCAACACTCGACGCCGGTCGGTGGTCCGGACGAACCACATCGTGAGCGTGTCGATCGCCTTGAAGTCGGTAGCCGTGTGCTCGAACTCCGCGCCCAGTACCGACAGGTCGAACCGGCCGAACCCGGCCTTGGCCCGCACCAGCTTGGTCGTCGATTTCCAGTCTGCGCCCGGCGCGAGCAGCCCGGTCATGCTCACCCGGCTCCGAGGCTGCGCGTCGAGTCGCAGCGCGTTGTGGCCCGGCTGTTCGTAGGTCGGATCGAACGCGTCCTTGATGTTGAAGACATCGGTCGGGTTGGCGAAGTACCCGGTACCAAATGAGAGCTGCTGCTTGCCTGCGGTCACGGCCACCCTCTGGAACGAGACCCGAGCGTACGCGTCGCCAAGGTAGAAGCGGTCTGCGAACGGAAGCACGTAGAGCGGCCGCAGTTTCGCTGGCACGGTCGATGCGAGCGACTCTGGGACAAAGTCGAGCAGGTTCCATATCTTCGTGCCGTGGTAGAGCAATCCGACGAAGTCTGCGCCTGCCTCGACGTTCTCCACCACAGTGCTCTTGATGTCGACACGGAGCCGGTTCGACATCAGGTGGCGGTAGTTTTCTTTGGCCCAGGTGCCGGCATACTGAGGCTCGTAGTAGCCGAACACGTCCAGGTCCGCGGCTGCGCCCGGAACCGCGAGCAGGGTGAGCGCGAGGATTGCGCGGCTCATCTCTGCATCCCCAGCTCGGTGAACAGGTCGTCCGGCAGGTCGACGTCATAGCGCATCTCGACCGTCTCCATCGAGGTGCTCGTGCCCTCGAGCTGGTTGTGCATCGAGTACCTGAAAGGCGTCGGTATGCCGTCCACAACCCGCACGTCACTGCATACCAGCTCCTTCTCCCAGAGCTGCGGGTCCCGGTCGTGGTAGTAGTGGATCGTGAGCGGCACGAGCTGTTCCTGGTCGACCCAGAGCAGGATGCGCGAGTAGCTTGCGTCCGACCCCTCGCGCCGAACCAGCTCGAGCTTGTAGCAGGGCCGCCCCTGCACCCGCTCGTCCTTTAGCCGGGTCGCGTAGAACTCCTCGCGGAACTCGTCGCCGCCGCCCATGTCCTCGTAGGAGAAGTCACTGCCTTCGAGCTTCTGCTTCTTGGCATGGGTCGCCAGCTTGCGTACCCGCTTGGTGCGCGGGAACCAGGTCCAGATGTCATTGGCATCGTTGAGCATCAGGATCGCCTGTCCCTTGACCCGGGAGGGCTCGATGTACTTGATCAGTGCCTTGTCGCCGCTGCCCTTAGAGAACGTCTCGTACAGGAATGTCCGATGCTCGCCGGTCGAGGTCGTGATCGTCATCCGCAACTTGCCGTGCGCCTGTTCCGGCTCCACTGTCTCACTGACGCGGTCCAGGATCTGGTCCGCGCTCATCTCCTGAGCAGCGAGCGGCAGCGTAGCCGCTAGCATCATGATCGTAGAAGCTATGAACCGTTTCATTCTTCACCTCCTGCGTTGCGCGCCTTGAGGCGCTCAATCCCTCCGAGCACGAAGTCGGCCATCTTGTCCGCGTAGTCGTTGAAGTACGCGTCGTCGTACTTCAGCTGGTACTGCTCCCGCAGTTCATCAAGCTTGCCGGTCTCCTGCATGGCGAACAGGCCCTGAAAATGGGTCAGGACCAGCATCGGCATTGTCCCAGCCACCAGACCGTAGGATGCCGGGTCATCCATGCCGAACCCGGCCTTGCCGAAGATGCCTGAGAGCTTCTCCAGGATCTTGAGCTTGAACCCGGCAATCAGGTCGAGTGACTCGGGAATGGTCAGGGGCATGATATCGAAGGCTACGATTGCTTCCTCGGTTCGCTCCCTGAAGAAACGGATGAGTCCGTGGGCCGCGCAGCGGATGTTCTCGTCAAGGTCCTTTCCAGGGTCCAGGCATTCGTCGAGCATGGCGATGTATCGGGCGAACGCCTGATTGATGATTTCCTTGAGTACTCCCTCTTTCCCGCCGAAGTAGTATGAGATCATCGAGATGTTGACCCCGGCCTCTTGTGCGATTTCCCGTATTCCGGCTGCGCCGTAGCCCTTGCGGGCGAACACTACGGCCGCGGCCGTGAGGATTCTGCTTCTAGCTGCCTGCTGGTCAGTTGTCATGGCAACTCCTTTGGATGACAAAGGCAATCAGTCGTTTGTTTTGAACAATCGTTTGCACGAGGACAGTGTAGCCTTCAGCGGCCCCACTGTCAAGTCGGAATGTCAGTCGACTGCAGATTCGTGTAACCATCTAGTAAATAAGGCGTTATCGCGGTTCTGCCTGCTGTAGTCAGTCAAACGTTTGTTTGTGACAACCTGGGGGGTGGCCAGTCCAGGTGCAGTTTCGAGACAACGGGGGTCAGCCTGCCCCAACTTGGTGGTTGACCGGTGAAGAGCGGCGGATAGCATACCTCCGATGGCGTCTTATCTGAATCCGCGGACCAGAGGTGTTGTCGGTGCGAACTTCTAGAGCCGCTCTAATGCTTCCGGCAGTTGTCGTGTTCTGCTCGATCGGTTGCCGCACAGAGACCAGCCAAGGCATCACGGTTGTCGCGTCGACCGCCAACGTCTCGGCAATCGTCAAGGCGGTCGGCGGCGGGCGCGTATCTGTGACCACGGTCGCGCCTGCGGGTATGTGCCCGGGTCATTTCGACGTCCGGCCGTCCGACATCGCCGCAGTCAACCGATCCGAACTGCTGCTGAACCAGGGATGGGAAGAATGGCTGCCGGATCTGGAGTCCGCAATCGAGAACCCGCGACTGACCAGGGTCACGGCTCAGACCAAGGGCAACTGGATGCTTCCGGCTGTCCACAAGCGGGCTGTGCTCGAAGTGTTCAACCTGCTCGCCGGGCTGGACAGCGCGTTCGCCGACACGTTCCGGATCCGGGCCGAGTCCTACTCTGCGCGAGTCGACTCGGCGTGGACCGCAGCCAGGAGCACGCTGCAGGGCAAGGACCTGCCGGCAGTCCTCGCTGCGGACAGGCAGGCGCTGTTTCTCCGCGCTCTCGGATTCGAGGTCGCGGCCACGTACGGCAGGCCAGAGGATTTCAGCGCGCGGGAGTTGAGCCGGCTGGCCCAGGTCGGTGTGGACAAGGATGTCGGGCTGGTGGTCGACAACCTCCAGTCCGGTCCTGACGCTGGGTTGGAGCTGGCACGCTCGCTCGGAGCGAGGCACGTCAACCTGAGCAACTTCCCTTTGGACGACGACTACCCGCAGACTCTGCTCGACAACGTACGGTCTTTGGCGCTGGTTCTAGAATGAGCTGCGCGGTCGGGCTCAAACGCGTCAGCGTTTCGTACTACCATCACGTTGCGCTCAGTGACGTATCGCTGAGCTTCCACAAGGGCGATTTCGTCGGGGTCATCGGCCCGAACGGCGCGGGGAAGACCACGCTGCTGACAATCATCAACGGCCTGGGCCGAGTCCGAGCCGGCGAGGTCGAGATACTGGGCCAGAAGGCCGGTTGCGGCAGGTTCAGGCGGCTCAGGCAGCGCATCGGCTATGTGCCCCAGAACATCAATGTCGACCCACGGGCACCGGTGAACTGCAGAGAAGCGGTGATGATGGGTCGGCTGGGTCGGATCGGGGTCCTCCGGAGTGTGACCGCCGGTGACAGCCAGGTGGTTGACAGGATGATGAAGTTGACCGGGATCATGCATCTCAGCGATCGTCCGGTCGGCCAGATATCGGGCGGTGAGAGGCAGAAGGTGGCTCTGGCCAGAGCCCTGGCTCAGGAGCCGGACGTGCTGCTGCTCGATGAGCCGACCACGAACCTGGATCCGCTGGCGGTCGACGAGATGAAGCGGCTGGTGGTGCGAGCATATCGCGAATTCGAGCTGACCGTGGTCATGGTCACACACCAACTGGAGCACCTGCCTGAGGCCTGCAACAAGGTCGTGATGATGAAGCACGGACGCATCGTGGCCAGTGGCACCCGGGAAGAGATGCTGGTCCCGGAGAAGCTTGGGAGTCTGTTTGCCGATGCCTGACCTGCTGAACTCGGCGCTGTTCTGGCGACAGGTCGCAGCCGCGGTGCTGGGCGGTGCGGCATGCGGCACTGTCGGCGTCTGGGTCATCATGATGCGGATTCCATTCGTCGGTGTGGCGATGTCCCACGCGGCGTTCGCCGGTGCCGTATACGGCCTGCTGCTCGGTGTCAACCCGTTGCTGGCCGCTGCGGCGGCCTGCGTGATTGCCTCGGTCCTCATCGGGCCACTTGCCGAGCGTGCCGACGTTCCCCCGAACGTCTCGATCGGAATCATCTTCTCGCTGGTGCTCGGTCTGGCGTTCCTCGGCATCGGGCTGATGACAGGTGCAAGAACCAAAGCCTTCAGCTACATCTGGGGCAACATCCTGGTGGTTTCTTCGCAGGACGTGCTGGTCATGGCGCTGATGACGGCGGTGGTGCTTGGATTCCTGCTGCTGTTCTTCAAAGAGACACGGGCGGTGCTGTTCGACCGGGAGGTTGCCCGGGCGGTCGGCATCCCGGAGCGGGCACTGTTCTTCGCAATGCTGATTCTGTGCGGGCTGACCGTGACCGCCAACCTGAACACAATCGGCGGGCTGCTGATCTTCAGTCTGATCGTCAATCCGCCATCGGCCGCCTATCAGTTGACCTATCGGCTCAGCACGATGTTCCTGCTGTCGGCGTGCTTCGGAGTCGGGTCGTGCCTGGTCGGGCTGCTGGTCTCCTACCTGACCGATGCACCGTCGGGCGCGGTCATAATCATTGCTTCAAGCGTCTGCTTCGGCCTGGCGCTTGCCTTCTCGCCCAAGCGGCGGCGAGCTCGACTACAGATAACCTAGTGTCACTTGCCCGGGCACTGCCGGGCGATGTCGGCTTCGATACGCTTGGAACCGTAGGCCTTGTCGAAGTGGGCCGAGAACTCGGAAGCCAGCTTGCGCGCCCGCAGGTCGAAGGCATCCTTGTCGGCCCAGGTGTTGCGCGGATTGAGGATGGTCGGGTCAGGGACGCCTGGGCAGGCGCTCGGGATACGGAGGTGAAACACTCCGTCTTCCCGGCATTTGACGTCGTCTAGCGCGCCGGACAGCGCGGCTTCGACGATTTCGCGGGTCAGGTTTATGTCCATCCGTCGTCCGACCCCGTACGGCCCGCCGCTCCACCCGGTATTCACAAGGTAGACCTTGGTATTGTGCTGTTTGAGCTTCTGGCCCAGCATGTGGTCGTAGACGTCCGGGTTGCGGGGCATGAACGGCTCGCCGAAGAAGCGCGAGAATACCGTGACCGGCTCGTTGACACCGGTTTCGGTACCGGCCAGCTTGGACGTGTAGCCCATCAGGAACCACAGCATGGCCTGTTCGTTGGTCAGGCGGGCAACCGGGGGCAGGACGCCGTTGGCGTCCGCGGTCAGGAAGAGAATAGTGTCCGGGTGCCCGGCGACCGGCGGGGTCTTGACATTGGTCAGGAAATAGAGGGGGTAGGAGCCGCGCGAATTCGGGGTGAAACGATCATCGGACAGGTCGAAAGTGCCGTCTGGGTAGATCATGGCGTTCTCGATGATGGCGCCATGCTCGGTGTACGGCGCCTCGTGAAAACAGGCGTTGTATATCTCGGGCTCCTTGGCCGGGTCGAGGTTGATCAGCTTGGCGTAGCATCCGTTCTCGAAGTTGGCGATGCCCCGGTCGCTCCAGCCGTGTTCGTCGTCGCCGAGCAGGGCGCGGCGCGGGTCGGCGGACAGTGTGGTCTTGCCGGTGCCGGACAGACCGAGCAGGAGCGCGACACGGCCTTTGTCACCTTCGTTGGCGGAGGCGTGCAGGGGCAGAATGCCCTCGGCTGGCAGCAGGTAGTTCATGACGGTGAACATCAGCTTCTTGACGCTGCCGCAGTAGGCCGAGCCGTAGACGATTCCGAGATAGCGATCCAGATCCAGGCCGATGAACATCGTCGAGGTGTGACCGAAGCGCGGGTCGACGCGGAGCCGGCCGGAGTACCTGTTCGGGTCGAGCTTTTCGTAGGGCAGGACGACCAGAGTGAAGGGTCGGCGGGCGAAGCACGACGTTTCCATGTCGACCGGGGCGTGCCGGAACACATTTCTGGTGAAGAGCGCGGTCACTGCGTGGTCGGTGACGGTCTTGACCGGCAGCGCATAGCTCGGCTCGGCACCCAGGGCCCGCTGGGTGACATAGAGTCGACGTTTCTTTTCCAGGACCCGGAGGGCGTCTCCGAGCACAGCGTCGAACGTCTCTGGCTCGACCGGGTTGTTGTTGGGGGAATCCCAGTCGATGTTGCGCTCAGACTCCTGTCGACGGACGATGCAGGTGTCCTTCGGGCTGCGACCGGTGGACTCGGGCGGGGTCCAGGTCGCAAGGCAGCCGCAGCGCGCAACGAACGCCTCCCGCCGCGCGACCGCATCGTTTATCAGGGCGTGGCGGTCCGGGTTGAAACGGACAGCATGATGGTGGCGCAGCAGAATGCCGAGGCGACGGGTGAATTCGTTGTCCAATCCAGTTCCCTTTCTACAGGCTGACGCCGATGCCGCCGGCAGGCTGGGCGGCCCGCGACCTTTCCAGCAGCACAGCCTGGGCTGCGGCCAGACGGGCGACCGGGATACGGTAAGGCGAGCAGCTGACGTAGTCGAGGTCTGCCCGGTGACAGAACTGGACCGACTCCGGGTCACCGCCGTGCTCACCGCAGATGCCGACCTTGAGCCCGGGCCGGGTGCGCCGACCCAGAATGATTCCGCGTTTGACCAGGCTGCCGACGCCGTCCTCGTCGAGAGACGCGAACGGGTCGCGCCTTAAGATGCCGCGCTTGAAGTACTCGGGCAGGAAAGCGCCGACATCGTCCCTGGAGAATCCGTACGTCATCTGGGTGAGGTCGTTGGTCCCGAAGGAGAAGAACTCGGCTTCGCGTGCGATCCGGTCGGCTGTCAGTGCGGCGCGGGGCACTTCGATCATCGTCCCCACAAGAAAGGGGATGCGCAGGCCCTTTTCCCTGAACACCTGTTCGGCGACGCCGTCGACGACCGCCCGCTGGCGCGTGAGTTCGACGACGTCGCTCACCAGCGGAATCATGACCTCGGGCCGGACGTCAATGCCGGACTCCTTTACGTTGCACGCGGCTTCGAAGATGGCCCGGGCCTGCATTTCGGTGATTTCCGGGAAGGTGATACCGAGACGGCAGCCCCGGTTGCCGAGCATCGGATTGGCCTCGCGCAGCTCGCGGGCCCGCTGGCGGAGTCGGGCCATGGGCACACCGAGCGTCTTTGCCGCGGCATGAATCTCATCTTCGTCATGAGGCAGGAACTCGTGCAGCGGCGGGTCGAGGGTGCGGATGGTGACCTCGCGTCCGGCCATTACCCTGAAAATCTTCTCGAAGTCGTTGCGCTGGAGCGGCAGGAGCTTGCTGAGAGCGGCTCGACGCTCCTTTTCGGAGGTGGCTAGGATCATAGCCCGGAACTTGTTGATGCGGCCTTCGCCGAAGAACATGTGCTCGGTCCGGCACAAACCGATGCCTTCGGCGCCGAGCGCGACCGCGGCCGCGGCCTGGTCGGGCTGGTCGGCGTTGGCCCTGATCCGCAGCCGGCGAACCTTATCTGCCCACCGCATCAGGCGGGTGAACCGGCGATACACCGGGGCGTGGGTCGGCTTGAGGGTCTTGTCGACTAGGACCTGGATGACCTCGGAAGGTTTGGTCTTGACCTGGCCCGGCATGACTTCGCCCATGAAGCCGTCGACGGAGATGTGGTCGCCTTCATTGAACTTCCGGCGTGCGACGTTCATCTTGCGTTTGGCGTAGTCGATTTCGATGTCAGTGCACCCGACCACACAGACCTTGCCCATCTGGCGGGCGACAAGCGCCGCGTGGCTGGTCATGCCGCCTCGGGAGGTGAGGATTCCGGAGGCGGCGCGCATTCCCTTGATGTCCTCAGGACTGGTTTCCTCGCGGACCAGAATGTAGTCACGGTCCGGGTCCTTGGCCTTGGCCTTCTCTACCGCCTCGGCAGTGAAATAGATCCTGCCGCTGGCCGCGCCCGGCCCGGCGGGCAGTCCTCGGGCGAGCATCCCGCGGTCGGCGATGACCTGCCGCTTCTCCTCCGGGTCGAAGACCGGCTGGAGCAGGTGGGTGATTGCGTCGGGCTCGATGCGGAGCATGGCTTCGTCCTGGGTGATGAGGCCCTCGGCCATCATCTCAAGGGCGATGCGGACCGACGCAAAGCCGGTGCGCTTGCCTGTCCGGGTCTGGAGGATGAAGAGCCGACCCCGCTCGATGGTGAATTCGATATCCTGGATGTCGCGGTAGTGGGATTCGAGCTTGTTGCGCACCGAGATCAGCCCGGCATAGACATCGGGCATCGACTTCCGCAGGTTGGCGATCGGCTCGGGCGTTCGGACGCCGGCGACGACATCCTCGCCTTGGGCGTTGACCAGAAACTCACCGAAGAACCTGTTCTTGCCGGTCGCCGGGTCGCGGGTGAATGCGACACCGGTGCCGGAGTCGTCGCCCATGTTGCCGAACACCATCGCCATGACATTGACCGCAGTACCCCAGTCGTCGGGGATGTTGTTCATCCGGCGGTAGATGGCGGCACGCTCGTTGTTCCAGGAACGAAACACGGCTTCGATCGCACACCAGAGCTGTTTCTCGGGCTCGGTCGGGAAGCTTTGCCCGGTGCGCCGGCGGATCAGGGTCTTGAAGGCACGAACCAGTGCCTTGAGGTCGTCGACGCTCAGTTCATAGTCATAGTTGACGCGGCTCCGCCGCTTGAGCTTGTCGATCTGCACCTCGAACGGGTCCCGTTCTTCCTCGCTGTCGGGCTTCAAGCCCATCACCACGTCGCCGTAGGTCTGGACGAAACGGCGGTACGAATCCCAGGCGAAGCGCGGGTTGCCGCTGGCCCTGGCCAGGCCGCCGACGGTCTGGTCGTTGAGCCCGAGGTTGAGCACGGTGTCCATCATGCCCGGCATCGAGACCTTGGCGCCGGACCGGACCGACAGGAGCAACGGATCGGCCGGGTCGCCGAACTTGCGTCCCATGATGCGCTCGATGTGCTGGAGTCCCTTTTCCACGTCGGCCTTGAGCTTCTCGGGCAGCTTGCCGTGGCGCATGTAGTGGACACTGACCGCGGTCGAAATGGTGAAGCCGGCAGGCACCGGCAGGCCGATGTTTGTCATCTCAGCCAGGTTGGCGCCTTTGCCGCCGAGGATGTCTTTCATATGGGCCGAACCGTCTGCCCGGCCGTGTCCGAAACGGTATACTGCTTTCATTTTCCTTCCTAGCTCGCTACTTGCGGAACAACAGGTTGAGCACCAAAGTCAGCACCAGCGACAGCACCAGCGCGGACGCGACCGGGATGTAGACGACAAGGTTGCGGCGCTGGACCAGAATGTCACCCGGCAACCGCAGCCACCCGAACCGGACCAGCAAGAGGAGAGCCACGCCGGCCAGGGCAATCAGCAGCCCGACCACGACAAGCAGCCGGGCCAGTGCCTGGATGCTACTCACCGGGACACCCGCCTTCATCCCGGTCCGGGCCGGTGTCGGTGTCTTCACACGCGGCGCTGCCTCGGGCAAGGAAACTTTCGAGCAGCTCCCGGGCGCGGTCCAGGTCTGTTTCGCTGACCAGGACCTCGCCCCAGTTCGGTCGCATCATCCGGGCGATGCCGTCGTAGGCCGGCACCTGGAACGACCGTATCATCGCCGGGATACCGTCCTGCTCGAGCAGGTCTTTGACCGAGTTCGCCATCAACTCGTCCGGAGCCTTGTAGAGGGTTTTCAGGGACACAGGACGTCAGTATAACCAAACTCCTGAATACGTCAATGGTTCAGTTGACACCGCAGACGCCGGTTCTATAATCCGGCAGCTTTGGACATTCTCTCAGGAGGCTCGTGTGACGCGTGAAGAAGGCTGGACCCTGGTCCGCTCCAGGGTCAAGAACCGCAATCTCCAGAAGCACATGCTGGCGACCGAGGCCTGCCTGCGCCGGCTGGCGACCAGACTGGGCCGGGACGAGGACGTCTGGGGCCTGGCCGGGCTGGTCCACGACGTGGACTACGAGGAGACCAAGGATGACCACCAGCGGCACGGGCTGGTCGGGGGCGGGTTGCTCGAGGAGCAGGGTGTGGCGTCGGAGATCGTCCAAGCGGTGAAGGCCCATGCGGAGAACGCTCCGGTGGAATCGACCCTGGACAAGGCGCTCGTGGCGGTGGACCCGCTGACCGGTCTGATCGTAGCGGCAGCGCTGATGCATCCGGACAAGAAGCTGGCCGGGCTGGACACCGACTTCGTGTTGCGGCGCTACAAGGAGAAGCGGTTTGCAGCAGGCGCGGACCGGGAACAGATCGCGTCGTGTTCGAACCTGGGCCTGGGGCTCGAGGAGTTCACCGGCATCTGCCTCGAAGCGATGCAGGGCATCTCGGACGAGCTCGGACTCTGATGGCGAACAGACCGGCACTGACGATGCAGGAGCTGATGAGCCGGCTCCTCGACTACTGGGCTTCGCAAGGGTGTGCGAAGCTGGTCCCCTACAACTCCGAGGTCGGGGCAGCGACTTTCAATCCGTTCACATTCCTCAGGGTGCTGGACTCCACGCCCTGGAATGTTGTGTACCATGAGCCGTGCAAACGACCGCGTGACGGCCGGTACGGCAAGAACCCGCTGCGGGTGCAGCAGTTCTACCAGGTCCAGGTCATCATGAAACCTTCGCCGCCCGACATCCAGGACCGCTACCTCGGGAGCCTGCGAGCGCTCGGCATCGACCTGAAGAAGAACGACATCAGGTTCACCGAGGACGACTGGGACTCGCCTACCATCGGGGCGTGGGGTCTGGGCTGGCAGGTGGACCTGAACGGGATCGAGATAACCCAGTTCACCTATTTCCAGCAGTGCGGCAGTATCGACCTGAAGCTGATACCGGTAGAGCTGTCATACGGCATCGAGCGGATCGCGATGTTCCTGCAGGATGTCGACTCGATCATGGACGTGAAATGGAACCGGGCGATGACTTGGGGCGACGTGTACCGGATGAACGAAGAGGAGTGGAGCGCGTTCAATCTCGAGGAAGCCGACGTGGCTCTGTACCGGGACCTGTTCGAGAAGTACGAGTCAGAGGCAAAGCGGCTGCTGGACAAGGGACTGGTGCTGCCGGGCTATGACCATGTCATCAAGTGCTCGCACTTTTTCAACCTGCTCGAGGCCAGGGGCTCGATCAGCGTGTCTGAACGCCAGAAGTACATCGGCCGGGTGAGGCGTCTTGCCCGGCAGGCGGCCTTCGCCTACCTCAACAAGGTCGAGCCCGAAGACCCTGCCGGACAGAGTCCAAGGCAAGGCAAGTCTACGACCGGGTAGCCGTGAGGCGCTGAAGCCCGGTCCGTACAATCGAGTAGGGGGTGACAGGGGTGGGCCATTCCCCCCATCATATCCAGGGCCACAATCCGGGTGACAATCACGGCCGCATCCCGAGTCACAACCAGAGCCGCATCCCGAGTCACAACCAGAGCCACATCCCTGGTCACAACCCAAGCGACATTCCTGGCCAAGACCCAAGCCACAACTCAGGTCAAAGCCCAGGCCACATCCCGACCGACATCCTGAGTCATAACACGGGCGACATCGAATGCCACATCCCAAGCCAGAACCCGAGTGACAGAGCAGGTCAAATCCCGGGCCACATCCCGTGTCACATTCCTGGTCACATCCTGGGCCACAATCCGGGGGATAGTGACGCCGGCCATTTTCCGCTCGCTGCGTCATGTCATGTCGAGCGGGCTGTCCGAAGGACAAGTGCCATCGGATGGCTCATGTGCCGAAGGCACACGCAGTCGAGACATCTCTCTGAGAGATTTCTCCACTCCCTTCGGTCGGTCGAAATGACGGAAGAGCGGTCGGTCTTCTGTCATGGCGATGCGGAGCGTGCCGAAGGCACACGTAGTCGAGACATCTCTCAGCCGATGGCTGCGGCAGAAGACTGCCA
>CP070680.1:1778236-1782451 GCA_020352555.1 Caldifarciminota bacterium
GCCATCTCGGTCACTCTCTCTCCAGAGTACTAGAGGATGAGAGCAGAAGCCCGGGGAACGCCACCCCGGGCGTCAAAGCTCTCTTCGCGATGACCTCGGGATTGCCGCGCCTGCTTCGCGGCCTCGCAAAGACCTTTGGTGTCACCTTGGCCTTGGCTTCGGTCCCAAGTCGCCAATTCGTGGTTCCGCGTTCAGAGTTCGTGGTTCAGAATCCTCTGTTGGCCGTCGGCAGACAGAAGTCGGTCACCAGTCCTCGGTCTTCGGTCTTCCTTTGTCATGCTTTGACAATGTTCTCGGCCGGTTCTTTGTAGACTCCGCGGGCGTCGACAATGAGCCGGGAATGGCGCTTGATCAGGTCGTAGTCAAAGGCCTTGTGGTCGGTGGCAACCAGCACGCAGTCGAACCTGGCCAGGGACGCTGCGGTCAGCGGAACGCTCTTCAGGTCGAAGTGGTGTTCCCTCATCTGCGGGAATGCCGGGATATGAGGGTCAGAGTAGTCGATGAGTGCACCTTTGCTCCTGAGCAGCTCCATTAGCTCGACTGACGGAGACTCCCGCATGTCGTCCACATTGCGCTTGTAGGCGATTCCCAACACCAGGACCGTACTGCCTTTCAAGGCCTTGCCTCGGCTGTTCAGGGCCTCGACCACCTTGGATACGACCCACTCGGGCATGGCGCGGTTGATCTCGCCGGCCAGCTCGATGAACCGGGTGTTGATTCCGTACTCGCGTGCCTTCCAGGTCAGGTAGAACGGGTCTATGGGGATGCAGTGCCCGCCCAGCCCGGGGCCAGGATAGTAAGGCACGAATCCGAACGGCTTGGTCGCGGCGGCACGGATGACTTCGTGGATGTCGATTCCCATCCTGTCGGCCACTATCTTCATCTCGTTGACCAGGCCGATGTTGACTGCCCGGTGGATGTTCTCAAGCAGCTTGGTCATCTCGGCCACCCGTGTCGAACTGACCGGGACCAGCTTGTCTATCACCTGGCCGTACAATGCCTTGCCGACCTCCAGGCACGCGGGCGTGCAGCCACCTACCACCTTGGGGATCGTACGCGTGGTGAAGTCCGGGTTGGCAGGGTCTTCGCGCTCAGGCGAGAAAACCAGAAAAACATCCTTGCCGACCTGGAAACCGCGCGATTCGATACGGGGCTTCAGCTCTTCGTCGGTTGTTCCGGGATAGGTCGTGCTCTCCAGCGACAGGACCTGGCCTGGCCGCATGTGCGGTACCAGCGAATCGGTGGTCTGCAGCACGAAGCTGAGGTCAGGTTCGAGATGCCTGTCCAAAGGGGTCGGAACGCAGAGGACCATTGCATCGGGCTCTTCGGCTCGAGAGAAATCAGCAGTCGCCTCGAACCCTGCTTCCCGGGCCTCGGAGATGGCCTCGGCCCTTATGTGGGCGATGTAGGTCTCCCCTTTGTTCAGGCGAGCGACCTTGCTCTTGTCGATGTCGAACCCGAGCACGCGGTATCCTGCCTCCTGGTATCTCAACATCAGGGGCAGGCCGACGTACCCGAGACCGACGATGCCGATTATTGACTGCTTGTCCTCGAGTCTCTGTACCAGTTCGTTCTTGGTCATACGGAAGTTCCTTGTCCGGAGTTGTTGGTTCTTGGTTCCCGGTTCACAGTTCCTGGATTGTGGTTCATGTGTCTTTCTCCTACGTTAGTCGACAAACCTTTCGGGGGACCAATGGCTCAGGATGGTCGAAGTCCAGGCGCGGCTGAAGGTTCGGGTAGACGTCTCGGAGCACCGCGAGGAGCAGTATCATCTCCTGTTCTCGGTACTCCTCGGGGGTCATCGCCTGGAATTCGCCAGGAGCGCCTCTGCGGGTCAGGCCGGTATCGCACAAGATACCTTCCCGTTCGGTATTCGCCATGTACTGAAACCACGATGCCGGCATGGTGCGGCCACGGTTGGCGTTGCGCTCCCGTCTCCTGCCCGGCCTAAAGTGACGATTCCAGCGGCCGGCATTTTCCCGGACGTAGAAGCGCACGTACGAACCGACGTTGCCAATCCTGAGCGGGCGCATCGGAGCCCCTGTATCCGTTGGAATCCGCGCCAGCCTTGGCGAGAGTCTCTCAACCGCGTTGGTAACCATTTTGCGTCCGACACGGTATCTCCAGGGTAGCCTCATGGCTACATCGGTGGCCTCCGCCGTATGAAAGGGATTGTGCGCTGAGCGAAGCTCGGAGTACCTCCAGTGGTCGTTGGTAGAAAGGAGCCTGTGTACGGCGATTCGATCCAGCTTATAGACGTTTGACAGAGAAGGTGCACCAGTTTCCATCAGACCATAGGATGTCTTCAAGTAGTCATCGTGGTCCGGCCTGCTCACAGCACCTCGGGAGACGCGCTCGAAGTCAACGTCAGCCGAGGCCCACAGCGTACGTTTGAAAGCGTCATAGCTCACCTTCTCTGTCCTGCCCATGTTGAGCATCTCCTGATACCAGTATCGGCCTCTGAAGAGCTCTCCACTTACGGATCCGACGAGGTGCGTGTGCTCGGCCCAATGGGTTCTCTCGCTCGACAATCTCCGGGCGAGATCACATGGGAATCGCTCGCCGTCCGAAAGCACGGCGACCTCGCGCAGGAAGGCTATCGCTTCATTCGTGATCCGCATCCCCGCCGTGCGGTCGTGACGGTGCAGAGTCCAGTTGAACTCATCCGCTATGCGTTTCGCGATCACCGCATCGGGACTACCCTCGGCTCCCTGAACTTTGAACGTAGCCCTCTTGCCGATTTCCGCGCCCTTGGGCGAGGACAGCGCAGCGGCTGTCAGCCGTGTGTCGTTTCCACCGGTCAGGTCCACGGCGGTGTGGGGCAGGCACGAAGCCCTTAGGCACACGCTCACTATTGCGTCAATGGACAGCTCCAGTGCCTCCTCAAACGAGACACCGAGAGGCGGCTTCCAGATATCTCCGGTCCTCGCCAGGAATGCGCTGTACTTCCCCAGATCCAGTTTCAGGCTCAGTCCGCAAGTAAGACGATAGACTCCCGCGTACAGGCTCCTCCCCGGAACGATGGCCGCACCGCGCAACATCGTCAGGTAGCTGTAGCCATCCACCGGTGCGCAAAGCCGGTCGGCCACCCACGAGGCCCGACTCCCGACTGCAATCAGTTCCTGGTTGGTCCCGAAGTAGAAGCCCTGCTGAGCCCACAAGTCGCTGCAGCACCACAGAGTGTCGCTCAGATGGTCATAGGAAAGGATGCAATAGTTGCCGCTGAAGTCATCAAGGTCGATGGCCTCGTGCTGGCGATGCGATCTCAGGATTGCCCGACAATCACTGTGGCTCAGGACCGGCGAGTCTGAGCTCTTTCTGTAGCACCACCCGAAGTTGACGACGAATGACCGGTTTTGACCGGGTCGGTCGCAAGGTTCAAGCCAGATTCGATCGGTGTCGCGCTGCTCGGTCCTCGCAACAAGCTCGACCCCCTCCCCGCGAAGCGTAAGTTCGTTCCCGGCCAGCGTCAGACGACGGGTAGTCGCATCACTCCCCGCTGCCCGGGTGGCCGAGGAGCCGGCGCGGGGGGTCGCCATGACGATACCGAACTGGGACAAGCCTGATTCTCCTTACGCCGTGTGGGTCCGGAGTCCGACTGCTCGTGACACGGAGATCCTCATGCAGACAGCGTGCGGTCGCGGATCGTATCCACGACGTGCTCGGCCCGGTCACCGTTGGACTCAGGGTAGACGGTGAAGAAATTTCTGGTTCTTTGAACTGAGTTCACATCTCGCCGGCAAAGAACGTCCGGATGCAATCCACGACGTACTGCGCTTGCTCGTTGGACAGTTCAGGGTAGACGGGCAAAGCGAGTGTTTCCTGAGCGGCCTTTTCGCTCTCAGGACAATCGCCGGGCTTGAGCCCGAGGTACGCAAAGCACTTCTGGAGATGCAGGGGCAGCGGGTAGTAGACTTCGGTGCCGATCGACTTGTCTTTCAGGAAGTCCTTGAGTTCGTCTCGTCTGGGCACACGGATGACGTACTGGTTGAAGATATGACGGAAGTTTGAGACTGAGGTCGAAGCTGAGGAGTAGTCGGCAACATGGGGGAGTTGTACAAGGCCGTCTTTCAACAGACCTGAGGCCTCAAACAGCGCGTCATAGCGCCTGGCGTTGGATTGGCGCCCGCCAGTCCAGTCGTCGAGATGCTTGAGCTTGGCCAGCACGATTGCGGCCTGGAGCGCATCGAGGCGGAAGTTGCCGCCGACGATCTT
>CP070680.1:1782551-1809870 GCA_020352555.1 Caldifarciminota bacterium
CTTCTGCCCTCTTCGTCACTGCGAGGCCCGCAGGGCCGTGGCAGTCTTCCGGTGCAGGTCAGAACCGAGAGATTCTTCGACTCCGCCGCTCACGCGCCTCCGCTCAGACTCACTCTGGCTCCGGGTCACCATATCACTCCCCGGGTCGCCCTGGCAACCGGGCTCTCCCGCGCAACCTTCCTTTCCCCCGCACGTCTGAAACTGTGATTGGGACAGGAAGAAACCAGGTCCGCTGAGTAGGTTCTTAGAACCCGCCCAGCAGGCGCCGGCTGCAGGATACGACAATGCTGGCAGGCGTCTCACATAAGCCTCCTTGCTTACCTTGACCGGGCGGGGTAACCCGCCCGGTCCAAGTTTCCAGCCGACCGCGTTCAACAGGTCTTGACAGAAGGAAGAGCACGCGCAGACTGGGACGTAGGCAATTGCATGGCGGCTCGCAGGCGCGGACTGGAACCGAACTCGTCTGTCTCCTGTTGCAGGGAAGCCAGAAGGGGTTTTTTCGAGGCAGACAGCTCGTGCAGCAGGAAGCACTAGCACCCGTGGAATACGAGCAGCTCAAGAGACGAGTCGCGGAAATCAGCTGGTACCACCGAATCGACCTCGGCCACGGAATCGTAACCACCGGTCGCAACCGTAGACAGGAAAGGCTCGCACGGATCGTTCTGCCCCCCAGTTTCTCGGGTCTCACTGTCCTGGACATCGGCGCATGGGACGGCTACTTCTCTTTTGAGGCGGAACGTCGTGGCGCGGCCCGCGTCCTGGCAACCGACTCCTTCTGTTGGGGCGGCGAAGGCCTGGCTACCAAAGCCGGATTCGAGCTCGCGCGCGAAGCGCTCGGTTCAAAGGTCGAAGACATAGAGATCGACGTGATGGACCTATCCCCGGAAAGAGTCGGTACGTTTGATGTCGTGTTGTTTCTCGGGGTTCTCTATCACATGATTCACCCCATGCGCGCACTGGAGAGAGCCTACAGCGTCACCGGCAAGCAGCTAATTCTCGAGACCGAAGTCGACATGCTGCACGTCCGACGGCCGGCCCTGGCGTTCTACCCAGGAAGAGAACTCTGGGACGACCGCACCAGCTGGTTCGGCCCGAACCCTGCAGCGGTCGTTGCCATGGTGAAGACCGTCGGTTTCCGGGAAGTCAAGGTCGTGGACAAGCAGCGCCCACTTCATGTTCGGTTTGCGCGGTCAGTGGGGCGCAGACTGAGAAGGCGCAACCCCTTCACACTCGCCAGTCTCCAACGGAGCCGAATGTCGCTCCATGCCTGGCGTTGAGAAAGACCGTCTGACTGGCTCAGTCCCAGGAGCCCCGGGCTCGGACGAACAGAGCCCGAGAGTCACGGAGGAAGTCTGATGCCGCGGCAGTACCCGCTCGAACGGGTCCGCAACATCGGTATCATGGCCCACATCGACGCGGGCAAGACCACGGTCACCGAGCGCATCCTCTTCTACACCGGCCGGACCCACAAGCTGGGCGAAGTCCACGACGGCGAGGCTGTCATGGACTGGATGGAGCAGGAGCAGGAGCGCGGCATCACCATCACCTCAGCGGCCACCACAACGGTCTGGCGCGACCACCTCATCAACCTCATCGACACTCCGGGCCACGTCGACTTCACGGTCGAGGTCGAGCGCAGCCTGCGCGTGCTCGACGGCGCCATCGGCCTGTTCTGCGCGGTCGGCGGGGTCGAGCCCCAGTCCGAGACCGTCTGGCGCCAGGCCGAGAAGTACGAGGTGCCCCGCATCGCATTCGTCAACAAGATGGACCGTATCGGAGCGGACTACTTTCGCGTGGTCGAGCAGATCGACAAGGAGCTGGGCGCGAACGCTGTACCGGTGGTCATTCCCATCGGCACCGAAGACCGGTTCTCAGGCATCGTCGACCTGGTCGACAACCTTGCGGTGTACTATGACGAGACCGACAAAGGCCTGAGCTTCCGCGAAGAACCTCCGCCCGATGCGATGCAGGACGAAGTCCGGCTTTGGAAGCAGAACCTGCTCGAAAAGGTCGCAGAGGTCGATGACAGCCTGCTCGACAAGTTCACGAACGACCGGCCGATAGGCGACCGTGAGCTGTCTCAAGCCATCCGCAAGGCCTGCCACAAGCACCTGGTCTGCCCGGTTCTCTGCGGCAGCGCGTTCAGGAACAAGGGAATCCAGCGCCTGCTCGACGCGGTGGTTTCCTACTTGCCCAGCCCGCTCGACCTGCCTCCGGTATCCGGCCGCTGCCTGAAAGGTGAAGAGGTCGAACGCGTGCCCAAGGACCACGGCCGGCTCGCAGCGCTCGCGTTCAAGGTCATGGCTGACCGCCACGTCGGCAAGCTGGTCTATGTCCGGGTGTACTCGGGCACGCTCGAATCCGGCAGCACGGTGCTCAACTCCACCGCGGAAAAGGAACAGCGAGTGGGCCGGCTGCTCAGGATGCACGCCGACCACAGGGAACCGGTCGACCGGCTGTATTCCGGAGAGATCGGCGCGGTCGTCGGCCTGTCCGGCACAGTGACCGGCGACACCGTCTGCGACCCGCAGCATCCTATCGTGCTCGAAGCCATCGAGTTCCCGGCTCCGGTGCTCAGCATCGCGGTCCGGCTCAAGGACCGCAAGGACCAGGACAAGCTCGGAACCAGCCTCTCACGCCTGGCCGAGGAAGACCCGAGCTTTGTCGTTTCCGCAGACCCTGAGACCGAGGAGACGGTGATATCGGGCATGGGCGAGCTGCACCTCGAGATAATCACCGACCGGCTGAGCCGCGAGTTCGGGGTCCAGGTCGCAACCGGCCCGCCCCAGGTCGCCTTTCGCGAGACCATCACCGCTTCGGCCCAGGTCAACCAGAAGCTGGTCAAGCAGACAGGAGGTCGGGGCCAGTACGCCCACGTGGTCATGAAACTCGAGCCGCTCGACCCTGGCCAGGGTTTCGAATTCGTCAACAAGGTGAAGAGCGGAAGGATTCCCAAGGAGTACATCCCTGCGGTCGAACGAGGCGTCATCGACGTCATGAAGCGGGGTGTGTACGCCGAATACCCGGTCGTCGACGTCAGGGTCACTCTGCTCGACGGCTCGTTCCACGAAGTCGACTCCTCAGACATGGCGTTCCGGGCTTGCGCAGCCCAGGCGTTCAGCCAGGGGTTCGTGAAAGGTCAGCCCGAGCTGCTCGAGCCGGTGATGTACGTCAATGTCGTGACACCGGAGGAACACTCCGGCGCTGTCATCGGTTCGCTCTGCAACCGGCGCGGCACTGTACTGGGCATGGACGCCCAGGGCAATGCCAAGGTGGTGAAGGCCCGGGTCCCGCTTGCCGCCATGTTCGGCTATGCCACCGAGCTGCGCAACATGAGCCAGGGCAAGGCGAGCTTCACCATGCACTTCGAGCACTACGAGGCTGTACCGTTCTCGGTCGCCGAGGAGATACTCGCCGCACGCCAGACCCGGCCAAAGTAGACTCCCCAGCCCGGTTGACACTCGATTGCGGCTCAATAACATTGGGCGCGAATGGAATCGTTCGGGGTGCGCACCGAGTCGCGCAACTGCCTGGTCGACATCACCGCAAAGGTCAGGTCGGCAGTGGCCGGTGCCGGGGTCAGATCCGGCATCGCGTTCATCTATGTGCCGCACACTACCGCAGCGGTGACGGTAAACGAATCCTACGACCCGGACGTCGGAAAGGATATCGAGGACACGCTCTCGGAGCTGGTGCCCGCAAACGCCGGGTACGCCCATTCTGAGGGCAACGCCGATGCCCATGTCAAGGCAACGCTGGTCGGCGCCTGTGCCCAGGTACCGGTCGAAGACGGCGACCTGATGCTGGGACGGTGGCAGGGCGTGTTCTTCTGCGAGTTTGACGGCCCGCGCACAAGGCGCGTGCTGGTCAAAGTACTGAAGTCGGCAGAGTAGCACGGAGGTAAAGTAATGCACAAGAAGCTGTTCATTCCGGGCCCGACCGAGGTCCGGAAGGAAATACTCGATGCCCAGTCGCAGTGGATGATCGGCCACCGTACCAAGGACTTTGGCGAGCTCTACCACCGCTGCGTGACCAAGACCGCCGAGGCCCTGGGCACCAAGCACCATGTCATGTGGTTCTCTTCCTCGGGCACCGGCTGCATGGAAGGCGCAATCCGCAACACCGTCGACACCAAGGTACTGCACTGCGTCGGCGGCGCTTTCGCCGAGCGCTGGTTCAAGATCTCGGGTCTCTGCGGCAAGCAGGCAACCCGCATCGACGTCGACTGGGGCAAGGCGGTCAAGCCCGAGATGATCGACGCCGAGCTGGCCAAGGGCGGCTACTGCGCGGTCGCCATCACCCAGAACGAGACCTCGACCGGCGTGCGCCAGCCGACCGAGGACATCGCGAAGATGATGAAGGACAAGTACCCGGATGTCCTCATCCTCGTCGACGCGGTCTCCAGCCTGATGGGCGACTGGTTCGAAATCGATGACCTGGGCCTCGACGTGGTCGTGGCGTCGTCCCAGAAAGCGGTCGCCCTGCCGCCCGGGCTCGGCGTCAGCGTCGTTTCTCCCCGCGCCTACGAGAAATCGCTCACCCTGGCCGACCGCGGGTTCTACTTCAACTGGGAACCGATGATGAAGCGGTACGAGAAGGACCACCAGACCCCGACCACGCCTGCGATCTCGCTGTTCTGGGCCCTGGACCTCGAGCTCGACAGCATTCTCAAGGAGACGATGAAAGGCCGGTACGAGCGGCACCTCGAGATGGCGAAGTTCACCCAAGAGTGGGTCAAGAAGCATTTCGCCCTGTTCGCCGAGCCGGGGTACGAATCGGTGACACTTACCACAGCAGACAACAACAAGGGCATCAACGTCGCCGACCTGAACAAGCAACTCGCCGAAAAGGGTCTGCAGATATCGAACGGCTACGGCAAGCAGCTCAAGGAGAAGACGTTCCGCATCGCCCACATGGGTGACCTGACCGTGGACGACATGAAGGAGGTCACCGGCGCGATCGAACAGATACTCGGGCTCTAGAGCGTCCTGGGGCTCTGCCCCTGCTGGCCGGGAATCCCGGAAAGGAGGACTGAGCTGGCCTTGTTTGTCCTGGCACTGGGTGTCCTGAGTTTCCTCGGGCCCGGGCTGAAGCGGACAGGACCGGCTCAGTCTTTCGAGCCGCAGCCCTACCGCGATTCCCGCGTCGTACGGTTCGCCAACAGGCTCGAGATCGATACCCGGTTCGTACCCTCTGCTCCCGCATTCGAGACCCTGTCAGCAGGCACGTACTGGCTCGTGAACCTGGCCGGCCCGGTGCGTCAGGAATGGCTCGCAGAGCTGCGCCAAGCCGGGGCTCACCCGGTCTGCTACGTGGCGTATCAGAACGTCGTCTGCCGCATCGACAGAAACCTGACAGCCGCCCTCCTGCAGAACCTTGAGTTCGTCCGCTGGCTCGGCCCTGTCCGGCCCGAGGCCAAGCTCGCACCCGAACTCACTGACGCGGTCGACCAGCTTGACCTGACCCTCAGCCTCTGGCCCGGAGAAAGTCCTGGGCAGACCGCCGACTTCATCCAGCGAATCGGGGGCGACGTCCTTCGCGTAAACCGGAGCACGCTGCGGTTCCGGCTCGATGCCGGGCAGTTGCCGCTCGTGACCGGTCTGCCGGCCGTGTCCTGGATACAGGAACACTCCTGTCCTTTACCGGTCAACAGCCAGGTGCAATGGGTGTTGCAGACCGGATGGTGGCCAAGGACCCCGCCCTGGAACCAGGGCCGCCGGATCTGGGCCAAAGGCCTCCGGGGCCAGGGCATGACCGTCGGGCTGTTCGATTCCGGGATCCTGACCGGTCACGACCAGTTCGCTGACCCGCAGTTTCCGCTGTCCAGACCCGGCATCTTCCCCGAACACCGCAAGATCGCGGCCTACAAACTCTACCCCAGGGCTGCTTTCGGCGACGCCGGCGCCATCAGCTATCACGGCTCGGCAGTGGCCGGCACTCTGGCCGGCGACGACTCGGTCTGCGGCAACGCCAGCAAAGCCGACGGCATGGCACCCGACGCCCGCATCTACTTCGTCGACGTGGGTGCGGCAGACGGCCGCTATGTCAACGACGACGACGACTACACCGAGATGCTTGACTCTGTGCGGTTGTCCGGCGGCATGCCCACGCCGGTCAGGCAGGTTTCAGGCTCTTTCGGCGACCGCGCCGGTTTGGGCTACTACCGGATTCAGGAAGCGACCGTGGACGCGGTCATGTGGGACGACCCGAGCTTCTTCGTCGTCTGGGCTGCCGGCAACGACGGCGGCGTGCGCTACCGAGTCGGTCACCCGGGCTGCGCAAAGAACGTGTTGACCATCGGCGCAAGCCTCAACGGCACAGCATGCACCCGCATGTCCGCCATCTCGTCGCGTGGACCGACGCGAGACGGCCGCATCAAGCCCCAACTAGCGGCCCCGGGTGAAGACGTGACCACGGTCGACGGACCCGGACACAACGCCTATCTGTCAAGGGACGGTACCAGCTTTGCCGCCCCGGCTGCCAGCGGAGCGCTGCTGCTGCTGCGCCAGTATCTGGAACAGGGCTGGTATCCGACCGGACAGCCAGACACCGCGAACAGGGTCGACAGTCCCTCGTCCGCCCTGATGCGGTCCTTTGCCGTCGTGTCAGGGGACCGGTTCATCTTGCCCGAGACCATCCCGGACAACGGCTACGGATGGGGTCGTCTGAACCTCGACAAGATCCTCCACTTCCCCGACGATTCGGTCGGACTGACGTTCGTCGACGAGACTCTGGGCCTTGCCACCGGAGAGCTCCAGGGCTACCAATTCAGGATCGACCGGCGCGAGCCGCTGCATGTCGTGCTGGCCTGGACCGACACCGCGGCCGCGCCCGAAGCCGCGGTCGCCCAGGTCAACGACCTCGACCTGCAGCTGGTCGGGCCGGGCCTGAACGTCTATCAGGGCAACCAGCTGGTCCAGGGCTGGTCACGTCCCAACCCGCCCGGCCGGGACGAGCGCAACAACGAAGAAGTATGCGCCGTGCAACAGCCTCCCACCGGCGTATGGCGTATTCTGGTGCACGCCCGCAGCGTGTTCACCGATCGCCAGTCCTATGCCATTGTGGCGAGAGGCGGCATCGAAGGGGTTCCTGGTGTGGGAGAGAAAGCGGACAAACCGGCCATGCTGACGCTGGAAGCCGTCACCTTCGTGTCCGGTTCCCGCCCCCTGCTGTTCCGTGCCTCGCCGGGCTCGAACGTACGGGTCATGTCTTCTGACGGACGGGTGGTGTTCGAGGGCCGGGTGGACGCTGCCGGACTCTTGGTCTGGGAAGGAACCGGCACGCAGGGCGGTCTGCTCCCGGCCGGGATGTACTTCTACCGGCTGACCTCCGGCGACGGCAACACGCGCGCCGGCAGGGCGTTGGTTGTCCGCTAGAGCATCTACTCAAGTAGGCCGGCGGCCCAGCCGGTATTGACCGAGACGCACTCGTTCCACAGCACACCGGCGACCCGGATGCCGACGATCTGGTTCAGGTAGGCCGACCGCTCCATCAGGTCAGCGATGCCCCATACATCGGACTCGACTTGGAGGTACCGGTCGCGAAAGGTCTTGCCGCCCAGCACCAGTTCAAAACCCCGCTCCGACACCATCCGGGAGACCTGTTCTGGCCGATGGCCGGTCTCAAGCAGGAAGTGGAAATGGCCGAAGTTCTCCACCTTTGTCCAGTCGATCTCGGGCTGGATCCTGAACACGCCTGACCGGTTGCGCTCGGTCCAGTAGAGCCGGTCGAGCTTTGCCCTCACCCAGGTCTTCTCCTTGCCGAGCCCTTCCGCGACCCCGGCGATGTTCGACCCCGGGCTACTGACCAGGAACCTGAGCAACTCGCGCTCCTCACCCGAGAGCGGCATCGGCATCGGGAAAGAGTATTCCGCGACCCGGTACACCTCGTGGTGTTCCATGCCTTCGGCCGAACGGATGAACTGGGCCTCGGTATCGAAGTCGCGGGAATAGAACAGCAAGGCCAAGTCCGGCCCGATCCGCGCCGGCAGCCCGGCGTTAAGGATTATCTCGGTCACGAACGGCAGCCGCCTGGTCAGCGAATTGGCCACTCCGAGCGGACGCGTCGCATTGGCCAGCACCCCGGCCCAGACCCAGTCGCCGCCGAGCAGCGGCGGCACCACCAGCGACGTACGCACGGAACGGATGACATTCTGTGCCGACAGGTCGCGGATGCGCTGGGCGTAGCCGACAGCCGACAGCCCGGCGTGCGCGAGTTCTCCTTCGGTCGGGAACATCCCCCGGTCTTCGCACAGGCGGATTGCGGCCACATCCTGCTTCTCCAGTATCATCGCCCCGCCCTTCTGACCGAGTTTCCGGCCCGGTCCATCAGTAGGCACCGCGTCTCATCAGCACCGCCGGTACCGTCTTGAAGATGATCTTCACGTCCCACCACAGGGTCCACTCCTGAACGTAGCGAGTGTCCATCCTCACCCGTGTTTCGTAGCTGGAATCAGACCGTCCAGAAACCTGCCAGAGACCGGTCGCCCCGGGCAGGACCCTGAACATCACGAGCGAATAGCCGTGATAGTACCTGATTTCGTCTTCGACGATCGGCCTGGGTCCGACCAGGCTCATCTGCCCGCCGATGATGTTGAAGAACTGCGGCAGTTCGTCGATACTCAACCTGCGCAGCACCCGACCGACACGGGTGATCCTGGGGTCGTTCTTGAGCTTGAAAGTCGCCTCGAACTCCTGCTTGAGCCGCGGGTCGGTGGCAAGCAGAGCCTCGAGCCGCTGGTCGGCATCCCGGTACATGGTCCGGAACTTGAGCAGCATGAACTCGCGCATGTTGCGCCCCAGCCGCCTGTGCCGGTAGAACACCGGACCTGGGCTGTCGAACTTGATAAGGACGCTGACGAGGATGAACAGCGGACCCAGCAGGACGATCGCCAGACCCGAGGAGAACAGGTCGATCAAGCGCTTCAGACGTTTGGTCACGCTGTGCATCTCGAAGGGCGCGATGTGCCTCGGATGAGGGCCGATCAGATACCCGGACAGGGTGAACGAAGTCACCGCGACATAGTCGACAAAGTAGTCCATGGCGACATCGGCCACCTGGTGCTCTGCGCGGAAATCTGTCGCGTCCACGACTACCACTCCGTACTTCTCGACATACCCGTACCTGTCCGAATTGGCCTTGAGCCAGTCGGGCAGCTGAGTCGGCCCGATTGACTCCACGCACTCGAACCCCCACCAACGCAACAGGCTGACTTGTTCCCTGTGCGTATCGGTGACGAACAGCGCCTTCTGCCGGAGCAGCCTTCGGAAGAAAAGGCCGAAGATCGGAGCCAGCAGATTGAGGAACACCCAGAGCCCCAGCCAGAACCGGACCGGCATCCCCTCACACCAGGACCAGATGCCGTGTATCCCGCTGTATACGACATAGGCCAGAGCGAAGGCGGCCTGGGTCCTCAAGGTGAGTCCGAAGTTGATACGGACCGGAGTCTCGAACTCGCCGACCAGATAGCTGGTGGCCAGCAGGATCGTCCAGAGCACCACCACCGACGTCAACCCCTTTGACCAGGGGGCGAGCACCATCCGCAGAACCGCGATGGCCAGCAGCAGGAACAGCAGTTCCAGCAGGATGACGTACTCGTCGTTGCGCTTCAGGGGTGATGTCATGCCCTAAGGGTGATTCGAGTGTATGACGTCCCCTTGCCCGGTCAAGCTGTCGCCAACGCTCGGCACCGGCTTGCCCGGCCGTGTCTACATATAGTCAATCCTGAACCCGTCAAACTCGTCCAGACAGGCTCCCCACTCTGTTTCGACGTGTTCCACGGCAGCGCCCCGGGGTCCTTTGAGCAGGCGCTCGACCAGCTTCTCCAGGCCCTTCCTGGGGCCCTCGGCAACGACCTCGACCCTGCCATCAATCAGGTTGCGCACGTAGCCTGTCAGGCCCAAAGACTGCGCCTCCTTCAATACGAACATCCGGTAGAAGACGCCTGTCACCCGGCCGGAAGAGAAAGCATGCAACCTCACCCTTTCTGCCTCTGCACTCATGGCTCAGAATAGGACCGCGCCTGACCGAGTCAAGATGCGGCAACCCGGGTGGAGAACCGGTGGGCAACCGCACTGCTGTAGTGGACATGATGTGGACAAGTCGGACAGTACGGCCCCCGGTCTGAGTCCTTGACTGACCGACGCACTGCGTCTATAGTCAATCAGAGGTTGTCATGACCATACACAGACGACACTTGGCGGTTCTCTGCGTCGTTGTGCTGGCGCCGGCACTCGGTTATGGCGCCGTCAAAGTCGACACGGTCGGCACCACCAGCCTTGACCTCCAGAGCTACGGCCCGGTCTGGCAGCGGGTGTTCAACCTGCCCGGAGCCGGCATCTACGTCACCTGGGTCAAGTCCGGGATGTTCTTCAACTACCTGGACTACTCGACCGGCCGCTGGCTCGGGGAGACCGAAGTTTTCGCCGACGCCAACGTGTCCGGCAATCTGGACGTCTGCACGGCTCACGGCTCGCGGTTCCACCGCTCCGCTTTCATCTCGAGTCGAACCCGACGGCCGGCCATGCCGGTGGTCGGAATCGAGAGTGTCCCCGGCTCTGGCAGCTTTCATTCCCGCCCCGGCGGCACGGCCTTGTTGGAGCGCGTCCAGCCCGCCATAGCATTGTCCGCCAACGGCTGGATCCACATGTTGTGTGCGGACGGCAACCATGGAGACACGGCGCTCTACAGCCGCAGCACGGACGACGGTCTGACCTGGGCCGTCCCGGTATCGGTATGCGGCGGCAGCCTCCCCCAGGACCCGACTTTCAACCTGACCGCGTCGAAATCGTCCGACAAGGTCGCGGTCCTTTGGTCCCGCGAAGGAGCGGCCAGTCTCTGGTACAACTTGTCGACTGATGGTGGTTCCACCTGGTCCGGTCCACAGGATCTCTTTCCTCTTCCCTCGTCCATCGAAGGCGCCCAGCCCGGCAAACTGGGCGGCTACTGTATCTTCGATAGTCAGGACCGGCTCAACGTCGTCACCCAGGTCTGGGACGGCATTGAGCAGTACCCGGCCGAGATTTGGCACTACCAGGACGGACGGGACGAGTCCTGGGCAAGGGTCCACCGCTACGACCCTGACCGTGTATTGGCACCGGCGGAGGAGGACGATGCCTTTGTGTGCAGGCCGTCCGTCGCCGAGAACGCGGACGGCGACCTGTTCGTGGCGTGGATGAACTACGATTCGGTCAACGTTGAACACTCCACCCAGATCGCCCGCGCCGACGTGATGATTGCTCACTCAGAGGACGACGGCGTGTCGTGGAGCAGGGCATTCCGTGCCACGGGTCCTGATTCGACGTCTCGCATCTCGCCCTGCCTGGCACCGATTGCCGGGGATTCCCTGGTCATCGTCTGTGTCGAAGACCAGACCGCCGGCCTGCACGAAAAGGGACACGGCCCGCAGACCACCAACAGTGTCACCGTGCTTCGCGTACCGACTGCCGACCTGCCTGCAATCGAAGAACGAACCAGCCCCATGGCCCGGCATCGGCCTGGGCTTTCGCTAGTACCGAATCCGGCAAAGGACCGCTTTTTCGTGGCGGCGCCGTCGGTGAATACCCCAGCCACACTGACTCTCTGGGACACACAGGGAAGGCGGGTACAGACCCTGTCCACCACCGTCCGTCAGGGAGCCGTCATCCCTGCTTCCACACTCTCGTCCGGAGTCTACTTGGTCAGGTTGGACGCCGGCGGCCTGTTGCTCGAATCCCGCCTGGTCGTGGCTCGGTAGCCGGAAACAGCCATGACCCGCTGGCGGGTGCTGTCCGCGTTCCTGGCAATCCTGGCGTCTGCGAAACCACAGACCCTGATTGACACTATCGGCTACACTGACCGCGACCTTCAGGTCTACGGACCGGCAACACGCTACATGGTCAATGACCTGCATCGGGGTTTGCACGCTGTGTGGAAGGACGGCCTCGGTGCAATACGCTACAATTTCAGACCGCGCGGCAGCGACTGGCAATGGACAGACGGGATCCGCGTCAACCCGTATGCCCGGAACCTCGGCTGCATGGACGTTGACACGACCCGGGGCATTGCCATTGTCAGCTCAGACTTCGTGTCCCAGGGCGCTGCACGACTCAGCTACTTCGCTGACTCGTTGCCAGGCAGCGGCGTTTTCGCCGAGCGCGTCATCGGTTCAGGGTACCGCCACCTCCTTGTCGCAACATCACGCTTCGGCTATGCCAAGTTCCTCGCCTCCCGTAATGACTCGCTGTTCTTCCATTCTTCCTTCTACGGCAGCTACCTTGGCGACGTCGGACCGTTCCCGGCGTACGGGCTGTCGGCCTCGAAACGCACCGGCCGCTTCTGCTTCCTCTGGTCCGGATTCCGCGGCAGCGACCGAGGAACTCTGTACCTCAAGGAGAGCCCCAACAACGGCGCGAACTGGTTCCAGACGGTCAGCCTGTCCGACTCGATCCCGGCTGCCAACGACCGCTGCATGCTGGCGGGCGCCGCTGTCTACGACTCCATCAGGCTGCACGTCGTCGCCTGCTTCTACGACGGTCAAGACCCCAATCGCTCCTCGCTCTGGCACTACTCCAAGTACGACTCCCCGCCATGGCACCGGATCCACGAGCACAACCTTCCCGACAGTACTCGAATCGGCGACAACGCACTTGCCGCCTGCCGCCCCAGCATCGGACACGACCCGGCAACCGATGACTACTTCGTGGTCTGGGAGCAGTTTGATGAGCTGAATGTCGACCCTTCGACCGGGCTGAGTCGGGCCGACATCTGGGCTTCCCGCTCGACCGACCTGGGCCGCAGCTGGGGTCCGCCGGTCAGACTCACTGGACCCGACCAGACCAGCAAGCGCTTCCCCTATCTCTCAGAAGCCGTCGATGACACGCTCCACATCATCTGTTTCGCCGACCACGCAGCCGGCTTCTGGGAAAGGTCTCAGGGACCCCAGACACTGAACGAGGTTCTTCACGTCCGGATGCCGGCCGCGTCGTTGCCTGTCGGAATCGACCAGCAGCCCGAACCGGAACCGCCCGGTCACCGGTCCTTCGTCTGGCCGACCGTCTCACGAGTTGCCTTCGCCCTGCGCACCTGCGAACCGTCTGATGTCTCGGTCTTCGACAACACCGGACGCCGGATCTGCGGATTCAGCGCCATTGGCACCAGCGTCTTCGGTTCGGAGCTGACGCCTGGGGTTTACTTCGTCAGGTCCACCGCCAAGGCCGACGCGACACGTTCGTTCCGCCTCCGCGTCGTCAAACTCCCATCGGCGCCAGGGCATCAGCGTTGAGCAGACGTTGACACTCAGGGCGATTCGACTATCCTCGGTCCACCTTTTGCGGCTACGCACAGGAGGAAAGAAATGGCCAAGCATTGCGAGATTTGCGGCAAAGTAGGAATGGTCGGTTCCAACGTGAGCCACGCGCACAACGTAACAAAACGCAGGTGGGAGCCGAACCTGCAGCGCGTCAGAATCAAAGAAGGCGGCCAGACCAAGCGCGTCTGGGTATGCACGCGCTGCCTGCGCTCGGGCAGGGTCGAGAAGGCCTGAGCGTCCACCAGAACTCCACCCGACAGGAGGACGCGTGAAGTATCTCATTACTGGCATAACCGGGTTCGCCGGGAGCCATCTTGCCGAATACCTGCTCGCGCACGGAGACGGCGAAGTCCACGGCATCCTCCGGTGGCGGTCCCGGACTGAGCACATCGATCACGTGAAGGACAGGCTCGGACTCCATATCTGCGACATCCGAGATGCGACTGCAATGAGGGAGCTTGTCGCCGACCTGCGACCTGACCGGATCTATCACCTCGCGGCACAGAGCTTTGTACCGATGTCATGGGTAGCCCCAGCTGAGACGTTGACCACCAATATCCTGGGCCAGAACAACCTGTTCGAGGCGGTCCGTGCTGCCGGCGTCGACTGCAGGATCCAGCTGGCTGGATCCAGTGAGGAGTACGGCATGGTCCTGCCCGAGGAGACGCCGATCAAGGAATCGAACCCGCTGCGGCCCCTGAGCCCGTACGGCGTCAGCAAAGTCGCCCAGGACACGATGGGCTATCAGTATCACCGGAGCTACGGCATGTACATCGTCCGCACCAGGGCATTCAACCATACCGGGCCCCGGCGCGGCGACGTCTTCGCGACTTCGACCTTCGCCAGACAGATAGCCGAAATCGAAGCCGGAAAGCGAGACCCGGTCATCTTGACCGGCAACCTGGCCGCGATTCGCGACTTCACCGACGTCCGTGACACCGTTGTCGCCTACCATCTGTCCCTCGAAAAAGCGGAGTCGGGCGAGGTCTACAACATCTCGTCTGGCAAGGGCTGGAGAATCGGCGCAATGCTCGACCTTCTGCTCGGCATGTCCAAGGCAAAGGTCGAGGTGAAACAGGACCCAGGACGCATGCGCCCGAGTGACGTCGAACTCCTGGTCGGCGACCCGGCCAAGTTCGAGCGACAGACCGGGTGGCATCGCAAGTACACGTTCGAGCAGACGATGGCAGATCTGCTCGACTACTGGCGACAGCGCGTCTAGACAAGTCGGAACCGACTTGCGATGAGCCGGGTTCTCGTCACCGGGATTGAGGGTTTCGTCGGGCAGCATCTCGCCCGGCATCTCCGCAAACACAACCACGAGGTCATCGGCCTGCATTTCGCACCGGCTGAGTCAGGGCTCGCCGAGAGGCTGTACCAGGGCGACGTCCGCGACTTCGCACGGCTGAAAGAGGTGTTGGACGAAGCACGGCCCGAGCACATAGTCCATTTGGCGGCGGTCAGCTCAGTTGCGGAGGCTGAGACCCATGTTCTGGAGACATACGACGTCAACGCCGCAGGGACACTGAACCTGCTGGAAGCGGCACGCCTGAGCGGGCTGTCGGCCAGAATACTGCTCATCTCCTCGGCCGACGTGTACGGATCATCGACTACAGGCGCTCCCCTCACCGAGGAGGCTCCGGTGCGCCCGCTGAGTCCCTATGGACTCAGCAAGCTCGCGGCCGAGGAAGCAGGTCGGTTCTCCTCCCGTGCCTTCGGGATGGACGTCGTCATCCTCAGACCCTTCTCTCACACCGGGCCGGGCCAGAGTACCAGGTTCGTCTTTCCGACTGTGGCCAGCCGAATCGTGGAGATCGAACAGGCAGCCGCCGCATCTTTGGACCTCGACGAAGCCTCTCGGACCATCCGACTCGGCAACCTGGATGTCAGGCGCGACTACACCGACGTGCGTGACGTGGTCGAAGCATACGCGCTCGCGCTCGATCGGTGTGAGTCCGGCGAGACCTACAATGTGACCTCGGGCCGCGCAGTCCCAATCCGCGACGGCGTTGAGACCCTCTGCTCGATGGCGCGCTGCGAAGTGAGATTCGCCAGCAGCGCGACCCGGCGGCGTTCACGCGACCTGCCGCTGCTCACCGGCTCGAACGACAAGCTCGTGCAGGCCACTGGCTGGCAGCTCAGCATTCCTCTCGAACAGACGCTGTCAGACTTGCTTGACCACCACCGGTCTCTGGCTTGAAGACATCGGTCGTCGTCGTGACCTGGAATAGCGCTGCAGTCATCCAGGCCTGCCTCGACTCGATTCCCTCCTTCAGCGAGTACGAGGTCATCGTTGTCGACAATGCTTCGACCGACGACACGGCGGCAAGGCTCGAGGAGTACAGCGGTATCAAAGTCATCCGCAACACCGGCAACCGAGGCTATGCCCACGCAAACAACCAGGGCATACGGCAGGCATCCGGTGAGTATGTCCTCCTCCTCAATCCTGATACCCGCATTCGGTCCGGCTCCCTCAAGCTGCTGACCGATTTCCTGGACCAGGACCCCAGGTTCGGTGCTGTCGCTCCGAGACTTGTCTATCCTGACGGCCGCACGCAGTACTCAATCCGGTCACTTCCTACCCCGAGCACGGTCCTTTGGGAGGTGCTGGGGCTTGCCCGGCTCTTTCCCAGAAACCGCCGCATCGGCAGCTGGCGGATGCTCTGGTTCGACTACGACAAGCCTTCAGAAGTCGAGCAGCCGATGGCATCCTGCCTGTTGGTCCGCAAGAGCGCCCTCGATGAACTGAACGGCCTGGATGAGGACTTTCCGATATTCTACAACGATGTCGACCTGTCGAATCGGATGCGCCGTGCGGGCTGGAAGACGTGGTATCTGCCCTCCGCCTGCGTCGAGCACAGACGCGGCTCAAGCACCGGTCAGGACCGTCCCCGGATGATCTACGAAGGCCACCGTTCGATGTTTCGATACCTCCGCAAGCACGCACAGGGCAGGCTGTTCTGGCTGAAGGCGGTCTTCCTCTTGCCCTTGCTTGAGGTCAGCGCTTTGCTCAGGGCTTTGGCATACCGGTTGTCCAGTCGGAAGGCCGAACAGGCCTAGACCAGGCTTTCGAACAACCTGGCCAGCCTTCCTGCCTGTTCGCGCCGGTCAAAGCGGGCCCTGCCGACTATCGCCGGCGGTCCGGCGGTGTCCCTCAGCCGCAGGAGAGCCTGGGCAATGTCCCCGCTGCTCTGACATTCAAGCCCGGAGCCGGACTCGCTCACCAAGTCAGCCGCCTCACTGGTGTCGGGCCCGTAGACGAGTATCGGTCGAGACGCACCGAGATACTCGTACAGCTTGATGCCGACCGGCTGGCCAGGCTTGCCCAGGTACAGCAGTATGTCGGCGCCCTTCATCAACCTGCACGCCCTCCCGTGCGGCAACGTACCGAGGAGGCCGATGCGGTCATTGCGCTCCAGGGTTCTTCGCATCGGCTCCGCGAAGCGACCGGCAAGGTACAGCCGGCCGTCAGGAACCTGTGCTATTGCCCTGGCAACGTCTTCCAGCGCAGCTTCGTTCTGCCAGACGTTGCCCACGTGGAGAACACTGAATCCCTCCAGTTTCTCGGCAGCCGCGTCGAAATCCTCTGGATCGAATCCGTTGTCCAGGATACGCACCCCTGAACCGACCATGTCGGCAGTTCCCCGGTTCACCGCCAGCACCGCATCAGCATGGCGAACCACGTACCGCCTGATCGCCCTGAGCGGTGCCCTCAAGTGCCGCGGCGGCTCGGCGAACCCGGTCGGCCAAGGGTCGCGGAAATCGGCCACGAGCGGCAGGCGGGCATGCGCCTTGAGTCTGACCCCGAGCAGCAGCGATGTAAACGGCGGAGCTGTTGCGAAAATCGCAGACGGCTTCTCCTGATCCACCACGTGACGTCCTGACACCGAGCCGAAAGGGAACCAGCCGACCTTGGAGTCAGGGAAGAGCAGGTAGTTGAGCAACCTGTGCACCTTGCCCAGGCCAGGGTACAGAGCTGGACTCAACCGGGAACGGACTGGTCGAAACCGGTTGATCAGACGTGCCGGGTCTGCGCTCTCAGTTCGGTACACTCTTGAGGCGTCGAGGTCCTTCAGCAGGCTGTGGTCGTAGTGATAGTACGCTGGCGGTTTGACGGTCAGAACCACGGGCCTCCATCCGAACTCGGGAAGGTACTTGCAGAGCTTGGTCACCCTCATCACACCGCTCAATCCGAGCGGCGGTGTGTAGTAGGCGATGACCAGCACCCGGCGCACTGCTATGACCCTATTGGCCGGCCAGGTAGTGTCAATCTGTATGCGCTTCGTTGCCGGCCGAGACGTGCTGCCTGATCCGGTCCGACACTTCTGCTGCCGGGAGTTCGACCAGCCGGATTCCGGCCAGGAACCGAAGCAGCCCTTCAATGTCCAGTGTCAGCAGGTGGTCATCGATCTGAAGTTCCCTGGGCAACATCCTGAGGAACGCTCCCGAACCGAGATTGTCCTCAAGCCTCGCGATGTTCTTCCGCACAACCTCGCGAATCGACTGCAATTCAGGCACCGGAAACCCCTCAAGGTCCTGCTCGTCACCCGGCAGTGCCAGCAGCTTGCCGTCCAGGTCGGTTGCCCCGACGCCCTGGATGCCGAATGCCTCGGTCAGCAGATAGCCGTATGTGGCACCAAGCAGGTGCACCACGAACGTCTGACCGCTCTCGACGTAGTACGGGAACTGGTCTGGTGCCAAGTCCGGGAACAGCCTCGACTTCAGAACCTGCGCCATGCGATACCCGTATCCGCCGGTCCCGGTTCCTTCAAAGACCTGGGTCGTCGCACCGACCTCCTGGCAAGGACGCACCAGGATGGTGCTGTCGTTCTCGTCGAACTTCACCAGTTCCCAGGTTCGGCCGCCCAGCACGAAGGTCCTGAACAGGAAGAACACCGTGCCGAGGCGCTTCCTGGTCGACACTTCGAACACTTCGTACTTGCCGAAGCTCTTCTGCTGGATGTTCGAGTGGATCTTCCCGAACCTCACCTGCTTCTCAAGCCTGGTGCCAGGCTGATAGACACCGGGGCGCTCAGCCACCACGGCATCCTGATCGATGAGGTGGTCGAGCGTCCGCCGGACCGGTTCGAGGTCAGTATAGAGCCCCTGGAACACCCTCTGCACCGACCTTGCAGTAGTACCGATCCTCCGTCGCTGGTACAGATAGGACGCGATCTGCTGGGGTATCACCGACAGACTCGCTGTGTACCGCTTCTCGTACAACCGTCCGGCGCGTGCCGACTCGAAGAAGGTATCGAACAAGAACCGCTCCCAGCCGTTGGTGTACAGCCCGACCGCGAACAGGTCCGAGTCCTGACGCCTGTTTCCGCGACCTATTCGCTGGAGCAGGGACGACACGTTGAACGGCGGCCGGACCAGAACGACGGCGTCGATGTCGCCGATGTCGATACCGAGCTCGAGAGTGGACGTGCAGCACAGCATGCCTATTCTCTCCCGGTTCATCGTCCGTTCGACCTCTTCACGTGTCTTCCGGCTCAGGCTCGCGTGATGCACCCATACGCGGTTCTTGAAAGGCGGGATGTCGAGCTCCCTCGACGCCGACTCTGCCCCAGAACGTGAATTGAAGAAACAGAGGACCTTGTGACACGCCCGGGCCCTCAGCACCGAAACCACCTGCTCCTGCCAATCCGGCCCCATCGCCAGCAACAACCGGTCAATCCTCCGCTGTTCATCGATCTTCACGACCTCTGAGCCGGCAAAGTAGCGTTCCCCAATCCCGGTGTCGTCTATTGTCGCGGACATGGCGCAGAATTGCACGTGGTCGTTGATCAGCCGCAGGCGGTTCAACAGGACCCGCAGTTGGTCCCCGCGCGGTGAGTTGTCGAGCAGGTGCAGTTCGTCGAGCACCACCGCCGAAACCCGCCTGAAGATTGCGGGATGTCGGCACAGCAGCGAATCGGTCGACTCCGGTGTCGTGACCAGCATGAACGGCATTCGCTTCTCATCGACCGAAGGATGATCACCGGTCTTCCGGTCCAGACCCAGGCCAAGGTACTCGATTGGGTCCATGAGACGTCGGTGCAGGTCATTGACCAGCGCCCTGGTCGGCGATATGTAGAAAACCGCACACCGGTCTGAACCTGATGTCAGGTTTCTCTCGACCAGCGGCGCAGCGATCGCCTCGGTCTTGCCGGAAGCCGAAGGCGAAATCACAACAACATTGCGGCCCAGCAGTACGGGCGGAATGGTCCTCTCCTGGACCTCGGTCAGTCGTCCAAACCGCGAGAAGAACGGAAACCAAGTCCGCGGAAGGGATCGCCTTATCTGCTCCGCACCCACTTTTGTTCCGGAGATGTCCTAGCCGGCCCTGGCGTGCCGGTGGTCGAGCCGGAAGACATCGAGCCCCTCAACGCAGTACTTGATGAACGACCGCACCCCGTCGGCACCCAGACGTATCGCCTCCCGGAACATCTTCTTCTGCTCCAGTTCGGAGATGTCGAATCCGGGATACGCCCGGCCGTACAGCATCACCAGCGTCGAAAAGGCGTCGATCAATGCCCGGTCTTCCAGCGGGACCAGCTCGATCTTGCGGCGAACCCGGTTGGCGAGCTTGATGTAGGCGTAGTCGTACGGACTGGGTGTGGTTGCGAAGACCAGCAGCAGCGAAGGGTCGCGGTAGATGTACGGGACCGGCTTCACCCGGTTGTGGATCATGTGGGAGTTGACCCGCTTCAGGTCAGGGTCGGCCTGTGCCGTCCTCACCAGACCCTCCATGAAGTTTACGCTCTTGGTCAGGTAGATGATGTCCCAAAGGTGCGTAACCGTCTCCGCCTCGTCGATGAGCAGGACAAGCCCTTTTAGCCCGAGTTGGCGCGCGATGTAGCTGAAACCCGAGAAGATGTTGCAGTAGAAGTCAGCCGCTGTCGAGAAATCATACAGCGCCGGTATCCGCTGGCCCCCGCGTACTCGATGCGGGCTTCGGGTCGCGATGGCATACTCCTTGGTGCTCTCACCTTCGATCCACTGCCAGAATACCTCGCTCTCTGCGTGCGCCGCATCGAGCCTGCGCAGCTTGGACACGACCGGCCCCAGGAACACGTGGTCGCTCAGGTCCAGCTCGTTCTCCATCGCCAGCTTCAGCAGGTCGCGGAACCCGTGCTCCCTTCCGTCACGGATGAAACGCAGGTTGTGCACGACCTCCCGGTACACGCGCTTGGGCCTGTGCGGACTGACCTCCTGGGGATCGAACTGGCACATGCTCGCCGCCATCCCAAGCTTCAGGGCCTGGTGATGGATGTACTCGAGCAAATGAGTCTTGCCGGTACCGTATTCCCCCTCAACCAGAAACACGTCGCCGCTGCCGCGACCCAGCCGGCCCAGCCCGTTGCGGACCAGTTCGACCTCCCTTTCCCGGCCGAAAGTAAACGACTCGACGTCCTGATGCGGTACGATTCCCAGCCGGAAGGCCTCGACCATTCGGCAGGCCTGGACCCGGTCGACTGTACGGAACGCCGGCTTGCCGCCTTCGAGCAGCAGGTCATCGGTCTTCGTCATCATCCGGACACGTCTGGTCGGAAGCCAGAGCCGCAAGCCGCTCTGGAACTTGACGTGCAGCTCGGTTCCCCGCCAGCGGCTGTCCAGCACCACCCCCTCGCCGAAGACCGGGTGGGAGACTATCCTAGAACTCTTCACTCTCGACCCTGTCCTTGCCCTCCTGCTCGAGCCGCTTGGTCGTCACCCTCAGGAGCTTCTGCGCGTCCTTCTCGTCGAATCCAGCACCGGGCTCTGAACGCAGATGGTGAAACGCCTCGATCGCACCGACGACATACAGCCGGCGGTAGCTGATGTCGAACACGTACGCCGATACCGCCAGCTCGGCAAGCAAACCTATCACCCGGTTCCGCTGCTCGGCTGGAAGCTCGATCCCGTACGCCGCCTGGAACACCTCGGCGAGCCGCTGCCCGAGCTGCCGCAGGAATTCGACCGGCTCGATTCCGAGCTCCTCAAGGTTGATCCTTACCCCGACCGGATTCGTGCCCGAGAACACGCTCCGCAGCCGTTGCTTCAGCGCCTCGTACACCCCGCCCGAGCCTTCAAGCAGCAGGTTTTCGTCCGGTATCGCATAGAAGAGCATCGCCCCCGGCAGCCTGGAATTGCCGCACTCGTCCACGATTTGCCGCAGGTTGTCGAGCGCCCGCCGCTTGTCGCGCGAGGACGAAATCGACATCCCGCGCTCCGCTTCGTCGAACAGCAGCACCAGCCCGTTGTATCCGATTTCGTGCACCCACTGGATCAGCGACCGCAGCATCCTGAACGCTGTCGCCTTGTCGATCCGTTCTGAGATCCGGTACCTGGAACGCACGTCCTTGTCGACGTCCTCGCCCTTGAGCCACTGGACGACCTGGTCGAATCCCTCGTGATCCTCGGCCAGCAGGCAGTTGAACGCACCTTTGACCGCGTTGCTGAAACTGCTGCTCTCGGTGCCGGGCATGTCGTCAAGGTATCGATGCAGTGTCTCCACCCGGTCCTCTTGCTCGAGTCTTGCTTTCTGCCACCGGCGCAGGACCGACTCGACGCCCCGCTCTCCAAGCCGGATCGGCCGGCTCGTGTCCCGCGGTGCCGACAGGTTGGTCGCTATCGTTTTGTACACCAGTTCGAGCTTGTCGAACGGGCACTCGGTCGGGTTCAGGCTGACGTACGCGACGCAGTAGTTGTGCTTGAAGGCCAAGTTCCGGACCGAATAAAGGAAATGAGTCTTGCCCCCGCCGTAGTTGCCGGTGATGAGCTTGAAACTGGACAGGTTGAACTTCAGGATTCCCTCAAGGTACTCCTGCTCGACGACCCGCAGGTACCTGTCCAGCCCGATAGTGAACGTCTCGATGCCGAACTCCGGCGGGGTGCCGGTGGAGCCCAGCTTGTTGATAACGGCACGGGCGAGTTCCTGGTTCACGCTTCTCCTCCGACCGAGAGATATGCATAGTACGTGCCCTCACCCTCGAGGTTGTCCGGGACCCAAATGGCGGTCGTCTTCCTGGTCGTTGCATCGAACGTGGCCACGTGCAACCTCAGCTTCACCGCCCGGTCCGCAGTGGCGGCCGATCGAAGCCGGTATAGGTCATAGCTGAACCGTACCCTCGGGTATTCGACGAACCGGCTCTTCGAAGGGTCGGCCCTGAAAGAAGCCGGCTGCATCATCATCACCAGCTCGGCCGACACTTCGGTCAGCGGGACCCTGGCCCCTGCACCAAGACCCTTGATCACGACCACCCTCTGATACGCCTGCACCAGCATTTTTCTGAACTTGTCTGGAGGGATTGACTTGGACTTCAGGTCCTCGGTCCACGCCTTGAGGGCCCGGCTCAGACCTTCCGGTGACAGCGGCAGCCCGGTCTTGAGCTTCTCCACTTCCGGGCCCCAGAATACTGTCGCCTTGCCGGAGTCGAAGTCGACCCGTACGGTGAAGAGCCCAACACGCAGAGAGGGCAGCTGTCCGTGCGCGTCCAAACCGGCCTGCTTCAGGCTCGCGTTCAGCGCGGTGCCGAAACGGAACCGGAACTCATCGCGGTGTTCGGCGACCGATCTGGATTCCGATTCGAGCCATGCCGCCAGCTCATTCTTGACCTCTGCATCCGGAAAGCCCTCTACCATCCGACCGATTGCCGCAAGCTCCCTCTCCCGCGCGAAAGCATTGTCCACCGGCCTGTCGAGCAGCTCGCGGTAGGCGGTCAGGCGCTTCTGCAGTTTCTGGCTGGACGCGGCGACGTCCCTGAGCCGGGCAAGCAGTCCTTCCATAATCTCTCAGTATAGGCAGAACCTTGATAGCTGTCAATGCTGTTGAGCGTCGGGCCGCGAATCGGCAAGAGCGCCGGGCCGCCGGCTTCCCGGCGGCCCGACAATGTCAGGCTCCTGTCGAGCGAGGTTCTAGGACCCGCCTCCCTTCGATTTCTTCACCGGAGGCTTGGCTTCTCTGGCCGGCTGGCCCTCGGTCTTGGCCTCGCCTTCCTTCTCCATCTTCTCCTTTTCCAGCTCCGCAGCCATCATCTCTTTGGCCGAGCCTCTGGTGCAGTAGTAACCCCACTTGAGGTCCAGCTTCTTGGTGACCGGGCACTCGGGGCAGACGCAGCCTTTCTCCTCGGTGATGCACTCAGTCTTGCCGATGGCACAGAATCCGCCCGTCTCGCCCTTTTCGTCGCAGGCCGGAGTCCAGCTCGGGCAGGTCTTGCAGATGCAGTTGTCCTTCACGAACTGCAGCTGCTGCTCCTCGGTCATCGGCTCCTCTGCGGGCTCGGGCGGCTCCTCTGCCTGCTCCGGTGCGGGACAGGCAACGAAACCAACTATCAGCGCTGACGCCAGGAAGACGAATAGCGCATTTCTAAACATCGGCGCCTCCTTTACTTCTCGCGTTTGCGTCCAAGCGATGGTATGTGTAGCAGCCTGCCTGTCAAGTCGAAAACGACCCCCGGTCCACCCTGTCTGGACATGCCCGAGTCGTGCACTAGAATCGCACAGTGACCGGGACCCGCTCACTCATCCTCCGCGTCCTGCTCACCGTTCTGCTGGTCGCAGTGGGCATCGTGGTCATGAGCATTCCCCGCATCATCAGGACCCGGCGCCTGCGTGCCCCGGACCTCAGCCCATTCACCGTGCTCGAGGATTCCGGCAGGATCCCGGCCGACACCGTCGCAACCGACTCGGCTCGTGTCATCGCGGCCCTGCATCAGGTTGCAGACCCGGAACTCGGGTTCAGCATCGTCGAACTCGGCCTGGTCCACAGCCTGGCCATCGACCCGGAACGCAACATCAGACTGCGGATGGCGCTCACCATGCCCGAATGCCCGTTCGGGCGGTTTCTCGGCGAGCAGGCGCTTGAGAGCGTGATGGCGGTGCCGGGCGTCAACCGCATCCGGGTCACCGTCGACCCGACAATCTCCTGGGACCCGGCTCGGCTCAGCGGTGAGGCCAGAGAGCGATACGAGAGCGTGTTCGGCAATGACCCTGGCAACAGCCGGTAGGGCTCTGGTCCTCGGCCTGTCCACCGGCCTGTTCTGCGTCGGATTCTGCGTGCCGCTCCTTGGCCCGGTCATGCTCGCCCGGGAAAAAGCCGGATTGCGCGAGTCCGCCGCTTCCATCGGCCTGTTCCTTGCCGGCAGGCTGGTCGCCTATCTGCTCTTCGGGTTCGTGTTCGGTGCTCTGGGCGGAGTCCTCGCCCGCATCTGGTCGATCAAGACCGTGCTCCTGCCAGTGCTGTACGCCGTACTCGGCATCCTCATGATCCTATACGGAGTCGTCCAGAGCTTCCCCCACGTCGGGTTCTGCCGCGCACTCAATCCCCGCATCCAGTCCAGATGGTACCTGCTCGTCATCGGGTTTCTGGCCGGTATCAACATCTGTCCGCCTTTTCTGCTCGCGGTCACCACCGCGATGGACATCGGCGGAGCGCTCCAGGGGATGCTCTTCTTCTTTGTGTTCTTCATCGCCACCAGCATCTACCTCTTGCCCTTGCTGTTCTCGAGCTTCGTGTCCCGGTTCAAGGAAGTCCGTTTCGCGGCCCGAGTCGCGGCCGTGCTCGCCGGGCTCTATTTCATCTTCCTTGCGGCCAGGACCGTGTTCTTCCGTCCGGCCTAGTGCGCCACTTCGACCCCGACGATGTCTGGACCGACCGGCCCGAATTGGACCCCTATCAACGGCCGGATACAACTGGCCGCCTGCGTGCCCAGCTCCTGCGCCAATACGAAGGCATGACATTGAACCAGGTCCTGCCCGGCCGCGCCGCGCACAACGACCACGGCTCTTGCCATCGCATTTCAGGCTACCAGCGCGGCGCCCTGGTCCGCTGCACCCGGACCCGGGCCAAGACCGACCTGCACAGCGCGCTCGAACTGGTACCCGGCATACGCGACCGGATGCATGAGCGTCTTGCCGATCAAGGCTACCAGAGCCTCGAGGATTTGCAGGGCCATCCCCGGTTCGGGGGTGACTCGGCCAGGATCTGCGAGCTGCTCAGCAGCGGCAACACCGGGGAGCTGATGAACCTACTCGCCGAGCGCCTGTCGTCCTCTGACCCCCTTGTCCTGCGCCTTGCAGGGTTCTACCGCGATTCCGAGTTCGCGTTCCTTGACCTCGAGACCATGGGCCTGTTCGGCGGTCAGCCGGTCGTGCTGGCCGGCATCGCCCGCCCATGCCGCAGCAACACAATCCGCTTTGACCAGTTCCTCGCCCGCGACTTCCCGGATGAAGCCGCCCTTGTCGCCGAGGTCTGCCGGATTCTCGACCGGACCAAGGTCCTGGTCACGTACAACGGCCGCAGCTTCGATGTCCCGTTCCTCGAGCAGCGGGCAGCCTTCTACGGCATCGCGTTCCCGGATATCCCGGTCCACTTCGACCTGCTCCACTTCTGCCGCCGAACCTGGAAACACGAACTCGACTCCTGCAGCCTCAGGTCGATCGAGCAGAACGTGCTCAGGCTCACCCGGGACCAGGACCTGCCCGGCGAGCTGGTGCCCGAGTTCTACCAGGACTTCCTGCGCACCCGCAACTTCGGCCTGCTCAAGCCGATCGTTGAGCACAACCACCAGGACATCATCAGCTTGGTATCGGTCTTTTCGTCCTTGGTCCAGCACTGGTTCGAAGACACCGAGTAGCCGGTGCCCGACATCCTCCAGACCCTCGACTCCTTGCGCCACGCATCATGGTACCGGGGCCAGGTCGTCCACCTCGCAGAAATCGGCTCGCGCACTGCCAGGCATGCCTCGCCAGACCCTGCCCTGCCCGAGAAGCTGACCAGGTATCTGTCCTCAGCAGGCATCGACAGCCTGTATACCCACCAGGTCGAGCTGCTCAATGCGGCCCGACAGGGCCGCAACCCCATCATCACCACCGCCACATCTTCGGGCAAGACCCTGGGCTTCAACCTGCCTGTGTTTGAGCACATGATGGCAAACCCGAAGTCGACCGCGCTCTACCTCTACCCGATGAAAGCAGTGACCCGCGACCAGCTCCGCGTGCTCAATGACATGGAGCAGGTGACCGGTCTCAAGCTCAACGCTGCGGTGTACGACGGCGACACGCCAACCGACATCCGTCCCCGCATCCGGCAGACCGCCCGCATCGTGCTCTCCAACCCCTACGAACTTCACCAGGTCCTGCCCTGGCACTACAAATGGGCCCGGTTCTTCAAAGGCCTGCGCTGGGTCGTTGTCGACGAAGCCCACCGGTACCGCGGAGTGTTCGGGTCCAACGTGGCCCAGCTCTTCCGCAGGCTCAACCGCCTGTGCAAGCTGTACCGAGCCAGGCCGAACTACGTACTCAGCTCTGCGTCCATCGCCAACCCGCAGGAACTCGCCGAGCGTCTGACCGGTCGCGAGTTCGTCCACATCTCGGACGACGGCTCGCCCTCTGGCCAGTCCTTCTTCCTGTTCTGGAACCCGGCCCGGGATTTCAGCACCTCGGTCCACATCCAGACCCAGCGCCTTGTCGCCCATTTTGCCAAAGCCGGGTTCCAGACCCTGTGCTTTGTCCAGTCGCGCCGCCTTGCCGAGCTGGTAGCCCGCTGGGTGCGCGACCAGCATCCCGAACTTCCGGTCTCGTCTTACCGCGCCGGCTACCTGCCCAAGGAACGCCGTGCCATCGAGTCCTCGCTTGCATCAGGCGAGCTGCGCGGTGTCGTGTCCACCGACGCGCTCGAACTCGGCATCGACATCGGCGGGCTCGACTGCATCATTCTGTCCGGGTATCCGGGCTCCCTTGCCTCGCTCTGGCAACAGGCCGGACGCGCAGGCCGCAAGCTTCAGGACTCGGCCATCGTGTTCATGGGTTTCAACGACGCGCTCGACCAGTACCTGCTCCGGTTTCCCGAACGGGTCTTGGCCCGCGGTTTCGAGAGCGCGGTCGTCGACCTGTCCAATCCCCACATCGTGCGCGGACACATGCTCTGCGCCGCCTCTGAATCGCCGATCAAGGACGAGGAACTCAAACCTGAGGGCACCCGTCTGCTCGAAGAGCTGGAACAGGAGCTCAAGGTCCGCAGGACCCCGGCAGGCTGGATCTACACCGGCAAGGAACGGCCCCAGG
>CP070680.1:1809970-1816694 GCA_020352555.1 Caldifarciminota bacterium
CCCGCCACTTCTGGACAGCCCGTGTTGACGAGTTTGGGGACTCACTCTGGGCGGACTCACTGGGCGGCCACAACAACGACCACGCCAACGACATCGTCGAGCTGCCGTCGGGCGACTTCATCGCAGTTGGTTCCACCCAGACATTCGGCGCGGGAGGCGGCGACTTCTACGTCGTGCGGCTGTCGCCGGAGGGCGACACGGTCTGGACCAGGACGTGGGGAGAGGATGAGCCAGAGCAAGCGCTGGCGGTCACGCCCACTGCTGACGCGTGCCTGATCGTGGCAGGCTGGTCGCGCACAGAGACCAGTCCGTGGAGGCCGACGCTGGTCAAGTTCACGCTGGACGGGGATACTGCTTGGTCCAGGAAGTACTATGTCGAAGGTGATGGAGGCTTCTACGACATCCTGGACCTTGGGAGCGACAGCGGCTACCTGGCTGTGGGTTACGGGGAACACAATGCGGTCGATGCTCTTGTGTTCCGGGTGAGCCCAAGTGGGGAGTCACTCTGGACCCGGTTTCACGGGGTGCATGAGGCGGACGAAGTCGCATACTCCATCGCCCCGACAGAAGACGGCAACTATTACGTTGCAGGCATCAAGACGCTCATGCCGGCAGGAAACGACGAACTGTGGGTGTTCGGGATGAACAGCCTGGGGAACGGCACAGGCCAGTTCGTCTGGGGAACTACCGACGACGACCAGGGTTTCGAGGTCATCGCATGCTCGGACGGCGGCTGGTTTGCCTCAGGGCATGCGTTCCACATCCCTGCCGGGCCCAACTGCATCGCGATCAAGTCGGTGCCTCTCGGCAACCTCATCCGCAACGGCGACTTCCGGTACTGGCGGAGCGACGTGGACCCGTTCGGATGGTTTGCCGACGACACGACCAAGGCCAGTGTCGGGCAATGCCCGGATACGGTCCGCTCCTCACCGTACTCAATGAGGCTGACCCGGCTTGTGTCTGGTGCCGGAGACGACTGCGGGGTCAGGCGCCTCATCTTCGTGGATGAAGGACAGGACTACTCCCTGACCGCCTGGATCCTGGACCAGAGCGAGGACGCTGCCGGCGGCATCGGCATATCCTGGTATGACGTAGACACCGGCTACATATCGAGTTCCGCCACTGTGTACACGGATTCCGGGATTGCAGGATGGCAGGCGCTTTCGGTCTCTGACCAGGCACCGCAGAACGCCACGTTTGCCGACGTGCAGGTCAGGGTCTACGGACGTACCGGGTCCCAACCCGGCGGGTCAGTGCTTGTGGACGACGTGGACCTACGCCTGGGCCTGAGCGGCGTGACCCGCAGGGACCGGCCAGACGACCGGCCGGTCGTCTTCAGCATGGCGCCAAACCCGACCAAAGGTTGCGTTCGCTTCGAGCTTCCCAGGGGACGATGGGCACAGTTGCGCATCTACGACACTGCCGGAAGGCTCATGACGATGCGACGGCTACCTGATGGCGGGACATTCGTGTGGGATGGCAGAGATCGCCAGGGACATGCCGTCCCTGCCGGAGTCTACTTCGCCAGCGTCCGAACGCGCGGTACTACGGAGACCCGGACCCTTGCGGTACGTTGATCCAGGACCGATGACTCGCACCAGCCGCCGCGGCCTGGGCATGGCCATTGTGCTGATGGCGCTAGCCACAACTGTCCGTGCCCAGAGCCCGCAGGTTCTCTGGACCAAGTACCTCTTCGGCCCGAGGTCGGTCATTGTCAGGGGAGTGGTTGAGGCCCTGGACGAAGGCTACGTGATTACGGGACAGGCCTATCCGCCAGGGGACTACAGCCCGGATATGCTTGTGGCCAAGATGAGCGTTACCGGGGACGTGCTCTGGCAGAAGCTATACGGTGTCCAGGGCAGAAGGGACAGGGCATACGCTATCAACACCACGCGGGACGGTGGATACGTGGTCTGCGGCAACGATATTGACGCAGACTTTCTGCTCATGCGACTGAGCCCGAATGGCGACTCGCTCTGGGCCAAGTCGTACGGAGGTGGCGGTACGGACGTAGCACGGGCAGTCACTCAGACCTTTGACGGAGGGTTCGCGCTCTGCGGCTACTCTGCCTCGGTCCCCAGGCCTCCCCATATGAATGTCTATTTCGTGCTGACAGACTCGATGGGGGATTCGCTTCTGGCCAGGGCCTGCGGCGACGTGGACGAGGAGGAAGGCTATGCCATGGCCCGGACACCAGACTCCTGCTACCTGATTGCCGGCTACACTGACTCGTACAGCCCGGTGTGGAAGAAACCCTATCTCGTCAAGGTCGACTCCACTGGCTGGGAGCTCTGGGACCGGTTTTTCACGTTCGAGAGCCATGCCTGGTTTTCCGACATCGTTGCTCTCGCTGACACAGGCTACATGGCGGTCGGCTATGCCACAGACAGCACGTACTCTGACACCGGTCTTTTCGTCATGAGGCTGGACCCTGACGCCGAGTCGGTCTGGGTCAGGCAGTACGGTAGGGAATACGGCGACTATGCGTATGGCCTTGCCTGGATGGTCGACGGCGACTTCGTGGTCTGCGGCAAGGTGGGAGAGACGACCAGGGTGCATGATGCCTGGCTCCTGGGAGTCGACCGGCATGGCGACACCACCTGGTCCATGTGCTTCGGGGACGCGGCAGAAGAAGACATGCTGCTGGACGTCCTGGCTGCTTCCGACGGCAGCCTGGTCACGGTCGGAGCCGTCGACTACGTCTTCTACCCGGAGACCTCGGCGGCGATCGTGGTCAAGACCGAGCCGACCGGCAACCTCATCCGCAACGGAGACTTCACCTTTTGGCGGAACGAAGCGGACGCGTTCGGATGGTCTGCCGACGACACGACCAAAGCCAGGGTGGGGCGCTGCGCAGATACCGCCTACTCGCCGCCATATTCGGCAAGGCTGACCCGGCTTGTGTCCGGCTCTGGACACGACTGCGGTGTCAGGAGGCTCATCGTGGTCAAAGGAGGAGAACACTACACCTTGACCGCCTGGGTCCTGGACCAGAGCGATGAAGCTGTCTGTGGTATCGGTATTTCCTGGTACGACGCCGACACCGGCTTCATATCGAGTTCTGCCACTGTGTACACGGATTCCGGGATAGCCAGGTGGCAGGCGCTCTCGGTTTCTGACCAGGCACCTCAGAACGCCAGGTTTGCCGACGTGCAGGTCAGGGTCTACGGCCATGCCGGGAGCCAGCCCGGCGGGGTCGTGTATGCCGACAACATCGCCCTGACCAAGGGCCTGACCGGTGTGACTGAGCCGTGGGCTGACCTGCGGAAGCAAGGGCCGCCGACGGCCACTACGTTCGTGCGGGCGGCGCTGGTCCTGCCTGGCACGGCTGCAGCATCCCTGCATGACATCATGGGCCGCCGGGTCATGTCTCTGCAGCCAGGACCCAACGACATACGCAGTGTCTCTCCTGGAGTCTACTTCGTCACCCCCTCACCCCAACCCTCTCCCCCTTGGGGGGAGAGGATGAAGGAGAGGGTGGTGCGCACAGCGGTCCACAAGATCGTAGTCCAACGGTAGGAGGCGGAATGAAAAAAGCAATCCTCGCAGCCTACTGCCTGACGGCCCTGGCGTCAGGGCAGTGGCTGGAGAAGACCATCTGGCTGCCGGATTCGTTCGGGGGCCTCATCTGGCCCCTGTGTGCTGTAGTGGATACGATTGACAACAAGGTCTACGTGTCGGGCGGAAGTGACGAGGACTTCGGCCCCCTAGGCAGTGACGGCGACGGCTGGGTGATAGTGCTTGATGGCGACTCGTACGAGCGCATTGGCCGTATCCTGGTGGGGACCTATGTCCACGACATGTGCTGGAACCCGGCCAACAACCACGTCTATTGCATGCATAGTTCCGGCGTGGTCAGTGTGATCGACTGCACGGCCGACTCGGTGGTTTCCGAGCAGGAGTACGCTGGCAGTCTGCAAGACATTTGCGCCAACAGTGTCGAGAACAAGGTGTACGCTCTGAGCGGTCTTGAGGACCTTGTGGCGGTAATCGATGGTGAGACTCACCGGACGGTGGACTCTATCGAGGTCGGTGCCGGAGTCCGGTTCCTGTACTACCACGCAACCGCGAATCGGCTGTATTGTGGCTTCGATCGTTACAGGGACTTCGGTATCGAGGTCGTGGACGGTCACGCCGACTCCGTCCTGGCGACTCTGCCTCTCGAATTCACACCGAGAGACATGTGTGGCGGTCAGGAGGAGGAGACGGTCCTATGCTGCGGAGGGAACCACGTGGCTGTGATAGACCCTTTTGCAGATTCGCTCGTGAGCGTCCTGCCTGTGGGGACAGAACTCCACAGGATCTGCTACAACCCGACAAACGACCGCATCTACTGCACCAGCGCTAGGGACACCATGTGGGTTGTCAGCGGGACCGGCGATTCGGTTGTGGGGCGCGTGGCGATGCCGTTTGAGGGCGTGGAACACTGGATGCACATTGCCTGCAGCCCGGCGTCGAACCGGGTGTATTGTGCAGGCCTGTGCCAAGACTGGCAAGGAATCGTGGTCATAGACTGCTCTGCGGACAGCATCGTGACGGAGCTGCCTGCGAGTGAGTGGCCGTTCGCGTTGGTGTACAACCAGCTCAGCAACACGGTCTGCTGCGTGAACAAGACGACGGACGACATGACGGTTGTGGACTGCGCAGGGGACAGCGTTCTCTGCCGAGTTGCCCTGGGAGGTCGGCCTGAAGCGCTCTGCTACTGCGCGGCCGAGAACAAGGTGTATGTCAGCAGCCGGTCTAACGGGAAGGTGTACGCCATCGACGGTTCCACGAATCGGCTTCTTTCTGAGATAGAGGTTGGGGAGTGGGTCGAGGACCTGTGCTACAATCCTGTCCTCAACAAGGTCTATGTCGCCAACAAGCTGGGTAACTCGGTTTCCGTGATCGACTGCCGTGCCGACACCCTGAAGACCACAATCGGCGTCGGCAGAAGCCCTGGGTCTCTGTGTTTCAGTCCTGCCGGGAGGACCAAGGTGTACGTTGCGAACTGGGGCGATACATTCGTGTCGATCATCGACTGCGTTCGGGACAACCTGATTGCGAATCTTCGGGTCGGCGGGGGGAACCCGGCGTTCGTCACTGCGAACACCAAGCACTCCAAGGTGTACTGCACCTGCGGTGGCCGGGGGCGCATCGGCATCATCGATGCAGTCCACGATTCCGTTATCGGCTTTGTCGACACCGGAGCCGCCAGGGTCGGCTACAGCGAGGCTGTAGACAAGTGGTACCAGTGTCCTGGCAGGATAGATGTGATGGATGCTGTTTCGGATACGCTCCTGGCGACGGTCAGAGCCACCATGCTGGGTATGAAGGGCTTCTGCTACAACTACACGGATGACAAGGCCTATTTCGGGACACTCAATGTCGTGGCGGTACTTGATGGTAGGGCCGATACACTGGTCAGGGAGATCTGGGATCCAGGCGGAGGCGACTTCATCCTGGACCTCTGCTACGATGCTGCTGACAACAAGGTCTACGTTGCGTGCGAGGGTGAAGACCTCGTCGCAGTCATAGACGGCAAGTCCGACGAAGTCCTGGGCTCGATTGCGGTCGGCCGGAGTCCCAGTGCCCTGGTCTGGAACCCGCGAGACAACCGAGTGTACTGCGCAAACTACTACTCAAGCAGCGTTACTATCATCCGAGACAGCATGCCGGGAGGGCTGACCGGTGGTCCGGAGCATCCAAGAACTGGGTTGACAGAACCATCCATCGTCAAGGGCATCATGTTCCTTCCGGGCAAGGAAGACGCTGTGCTTCTAGACATCATGGGACGCAAGGTCATGGACCTGCACCCCGGAGAGAATGACATCCGGCATGCCGCGCCGGGAATCTATTTCGTGAGAAAGGAGGGGCCAAGGATTGAGCCGTCAGACGGCACCTGCGAAGACGCAGAGCAAGGGTCCAAGGGGTCAAGTGTACAGAAGGTCGTGTTACAGAGATAGCGCGAGAGACGGTCGGATTGCGGCGGAGCCTTCGCCCCGCCGCTTCTGCTGAACTGAGCCGCCCGACAAGCAGCCCACCAAACAGCTCGGCAAGCAGCCTAGGAAGCAACTTGGGAAACAGCTTGGGAAACAACTTGGGAAACAGCCTGGCAAGCAACCTGGCAAACAGCTTGGGAAACAACTTGGCAAGCACTCTGCCAAACAGCTTGGGAAACAACTTGGCAAGCACTCTGCCAAACAGCTTGGGAAGCAGCCTGCCAAGCAGCTTAGAAAGCAGCCTGGCAAGCAACCTGCCAAACAGCTTGGGAAGCAGCCTGCCAAGCAACCTGCCAGGCAGCTTGGGAAGCAACTTGGAGAACAGCCCTCTGAACGACCCCTGGGTAGGGTTTCATGACCCTTCACTTTCCTGCTAAGTGACGAAACTACAGCATGTTCAGAGGGTTTGCGAGACCGGGTCTGGAAAGGGGCCTACAGGGTCGGGTAGTCGCCAGTATTGTATACTTTGGTAGAACGGATGTGTTGGAGAACAGAGCTTCAGATACAGAGTCTGGGGCCGGTCAGGGCAGGCAGGGACCAGGTTGCAGATTCCCTGCAAAACCGGGTTTCTGTTGACAGCGGCTCTAGGCTGACAAAGAGAAGGCGCAGTTCCTTCTGTCCTGCTCCTGGTTCCAAGGCGCCAGACCCAGCCTGGCCAGTCGTGCCTGCAACTGGTCCGACTCAACACCGCACCGCCAGCCCGACAGACTCATTCGCAGACTCCTCTGCCCTATCGCGCTCCA
>CP070680.1:1816794-1845101 GCA_020352555.1 Caldifarciminota bacterium
CCCGGTTCGAGGATGAACGTGCCGGTGTCCTTGACCAGGCGCCGGATTTCCCTAAGCAGAGCCTGCCGGTCCCTGATGTCGTGGAAGGCATCGAGCAGGCAGACCAGGTCTGCGCAGCCATCGGGCAGGTCGGTGTCATACGCTTTGACGAGAACCGGTTCCAGGTTCGTCAGCCCGGCGTGCTTCGCTTTGTCCCTCACCATCGAGATCGCCAGGGGCTGAATATCAACCGCGTAGACTCTGCCCGCAGGCCCAACCCGGCGTGCGATTTCGAGTGCATACCTCCCCGGTCCGCATGCATAGTCCACCACCGTGATCCCGGGTTCCAGGGGCAGGCGCGCCATCTTCTTATCCGCACCGGAGAAGATGTCGATCAGCTTGTAGGTCAGAGCCATCGCCCGGAAACCCCAGTCTGACATCGGCCTGACGTCGTGCTCTGCCATCACGCAGTGTAGACCAAGCCCGGTCGCCCGTCAACGTGCCGTGCCTGCTTGACTCGGCGGTTTGCGGGCTACCATGCTTTCAATCGAACAGGAGGCAGCATGAAAAGAAGACTCACGGCCCGGGAGAAACTGCACCGGGACCAGCAGGTCAAATTCGCCAAGGACCCGCAGGGCAGGGCGATGGTCATCCCGCGGCCGGTCGACGTGGATGCCGCAGTGCGCAAGGTCCGCAGGGGCAGGCTGACGACAATCGCCGCAATCCGGGAGAAGCTGGCAAAGGACTTCGGCACCGAAACCGCCTGTCCGTTCTGCACCGGGATCTTCGTGACCATCGCCTCCAGAGCCGCGGAAGAGGGCCGGGCCGAAGGCCGCAAGCGAATCACGCCTTGGTGGCGGGTGGTGCGGGACAACGGTGCATTGAACGAGAAGTTCCCCTCTGCCTTCAAGCTCCAGGCACGGATGCTGAAGGCAGAAGGCCATCGGCTGGACACGTCGAGGAAGGCGCCGCGGGTGGTCGGCTGGGAGCGGGCGCTGCAGAAGCTCTAGCGCCTGCCAGGCCGGTCAGGTCTCGACCGCGACCTTGACCACGGCCTGGAACTCGGCAATCCTGCCGTCGCGCACCGCACCGCGCTGCTCGGTGATTTTGAAGAAATGGACCTTCTGGCCTTCGGCGACCAGCTTCTCGACCGCAGACCGTACGGCTTCAGTGTACCCGTCCGGATGTTGTCCGACCACTTCGATTATCCTCAGCATCTTTCCTCCGGTTTCGGTTGAGTCTGCATGCACAATGCCTGCCTGGCAAGGTGATATCCGAGGCCGGTGCAAAGTCAAACCGGGCTGCTGGGACCGTTCGCCCGAATCCCGAGTCTTAAAATGGAGGCGTATTATGAGAGAATTGGTTTGGATCTTGACTCTTTCGTTGCCGGCTCTGGCGGCCGGGGAGGTGACGATGGCTGTGACGACTGGCGGACGTCTGCCCGAGCTACAGGACCGGGCACTGGACGGTTCGGTGGTGAAACTACCTGACTCGGCGCGTGGATTCGTGACCCTGGTCGGTTTCGGGTTCAGACGGGAATCTCAGTACCCGCTCGAGACCTGGATGAAGCCGTTCGCGGCCGAGTTCACGGACCCGCAGAACTTCCGGCACTACGAGGTCCCGATGATGGGCCGGGGACTGGTCAGGCTGGCCCGCGGGATGATCAACCGCGGGATGAAGCAGGGCACGTCCGAGACCGAGCACCGGTTCGTGGTTCCGTTCTACGGCGACATCAAGTCCTATGCCCGTGAGCTCGGCATGGACACGAAGAAGGAGCATGTGTTCGTCTATCTGCTTGACCGGGAAGGGACAATCCGCTGGCACGGCCAGGGCGCGGCCCAGGATTCAGGCCTGGCTGAGCTGTTCGAAACCGCCCGGGGACTGGAATAGCAGGGCCGCGGCTCAGCGCCGGGCCAGGAGCACGATTCCGACCACAATCCCGACAACGACAACCGTACCGATGCCGAGGCAAGCACCGATGTAGTTGAAGCAGGCGGTGTAGGCCGGCTTGCCGAAGTAGTCCTTCTTGAGTTTCGGCATCATGCCGAGCGTACGGACGATTTCACCGGGCGGGAAGCGTTCCGCCTGGCCGACGACCAGCACGTACTTGCCGAAGTTGTCCGGGCTGGTCACCTCGACAAAGTAGTCGCCCGGGCCGACCTGGGTCGAGAACTCGGGGCCGGTGAAGTACCTGTCCCCGGCAAAAGGCTCGAAGAACTCGGTCCACTCGGCAGCAGGGCCGTCCAGCCTGGCGATGAGCTGGCGGCCGGTGTCCGACCTCGTGAACGCCTCGGCAACGTAGTCCCTGGTCACGTTCGGGATGTCGGGCACGAGGAGCTGGACATAGAGCTGGAACGAGTCCTCGTCGGTGATGCAGTAGAGGTCCGGCTCGCCCTTCAGCTCGGCGTAGAACGCCTGCGACACTTCCGGATTCCGGACTTCGGTCATGCCTTCATCCGGAAAACGGGGCTGGTGGGCAAAGCCGAAGCCGGTTAGCAGTACGAGCACCAGAGACAGCCGAGTCACCAAAGGTATCTTATCCTGATGTGTGAGCGTGTCAATGAGGGGGACGCAGGCTCCCTGATTGGCTGCACAGTCCCCGATGATGCGAGTCGGGCTTTGCCCTGGGGACGGAAGGTGGGCAGAACGTAGCAGTTGCTGAGGCGCCGGTACGGTGTGGTCTAGGTTGAGACTACCAGGCGAGCGCGGGTGTGGCGTATGCCAGACCGACTACCCGTAGGATCGATAGCAGGTGGTGACCGAGCAACTGGCGGGCCAAGTCAAGCTGCCGGATTCCAGGGAGCTGACAATCAATCCGGAAGCGGACTTCCCTTACGGCCATCACTTGACACGGCCTCGGGGGTCAGGCAGGATTCGGCATGGCAATGCGAATCAAGGCGATAGGGGGAGCTGATTGGCGGCTCAAACGGTAGAGACCACAGGGGCTCATGGGTCATCGGTGGAACGACACTCATCGGCATCGGTGTCGGGCTCATTCTCCTCCGTGCGTCAGTGTTGTACTTCGCAGCATCTGTGCTTGTCGGAATAGGCCTGGGCTTCGTGATAGCCTCCTTCGGTCCACGCAAGAAGGCTGACAGCAGTGCCTAGTAGGATGCCGGGAAGGTAGCTGCCTATGGCTTTCCGCGACCTGAAGGAGACCGCGGTCAGAGTCGAGGGTCAGTGCAGTCGGACTGAGCCGGGCGCAACGTTCTACATCCGGAATGCCCGGCTGGAACTCCCGCCCGGCGAGCCGTCTGCACGTTTGCCCTGGGCGGTCTGCTCACACCGCTGATAGCAGCGATGCAGATGACGAGCAGGGGCACGAATACCCTGAACCCGCACGCTGCGGCGAGTCCGATCCCGAGCAGGACATGGAGCAGACAGTCCACTAGGGAGAGTTGGCCCGGCGATAGGTCAGTTTCAGGACGCGAGCCGGTATTGAGTCACGCCGGGACGACGGTCGCGTTGGTCTGTCTTGGGCAGGCGCAGCCGATGGTCGCTCCACCGGTCCGTCGTCGAGCTGGCCCGCGAAGTCAGGCCGGCGGGCATGGGCAGACATGCCCACCGGACCTGAGCTGAGACGGGACCGGAATCAGGGGGCCAGCCGGAGCCGAGACATGCACAGCCAGTGGGGGCGGGTCGCAGCATCTCCCCGAGATTGCCCAGAGGCGGCTGTCAGAATTCAGCGGTACCTCCAGGGGGAGATGCACCACCGGGGCTGGTCCGGGGGGCGTCCCGGGGACGAGGGCGGGGTGAGAGGCAGAAGCGAGTTAAGTCATTTTGATTCAGGGTGATGCGGCGAATGTGGCCGATTGGCGGAGGATAGCATATCCTATCCTTCGCCTTCCGAAGGTCTGTCCGTCCAGAGGTCAGGGCTTGAGCCTGGCACAGCATGAGCCGGGTCTGTGGTACTAGAACTTTTTCTTCTGTCTTCATGTCTTTTCTCCTCACCAATAATCTGCCGAAACCACCTGTTTTCTTGCAGAAAAAGTGAGGAAATCGTGCAATTCACCCAAGTGCCAGGGTCACTGGGCCGCCCCCTGGGTGGTCTGCTGGGCCGTCTGGTAGACCATGTGGCGGACCGTCTGCAGCACTGTCTGGTGAACCGTCTGCCGAGCTGTTACCTCGGCTGTGAGCCGAGTCGTGGGCACGGCTGTGAGCAGAGTCGTGAGCCGAACTGTGAGCTGGGCTTCGAGCAGAGCTGTTTGCCGAGTTGTGAGCCGTGCTATGAGCCGAGTTGCGAGCCGTGCTATGAACCGAGTTGTGAGCAGTGCCATGAGCCGAGTTGCGAGCCAAGTTGCGAGCCGAGCTATGAGCCGAGTTATGAGCCGGGCCATGTGCCGAGTCGTCTGCTGGGGGCTTTCAGCGGACGCTACTCGCATTTCAGATTCGGAGAAAGCCGGACGCAATCCATCTCCCTGACCGCTGACTGACCTTTCGACGCAATCAGGGGCAAGCTGCCCGCGCCCGATTGCGGATTGAGAATCGGCAGGCGTCAGGGCGTCGCTGGGCTCTAACTACCCTCGTCGGTATCGATGCCCAGCAGCAAGCGGGCGGCGCCGAGCATCTTGCGCACCGATCTTCGGTTGCCTTGCCCTCGGCCCGGTGTGCGACGAAACGTCCTTCCCAACGAGAAAGAGGTGGACGGTTTCCCGATTGTCCATGTCAAGCCGTGCCGCGATTGGTTCGATGTCGCCGGAGTAAGGGACCAAGCAGCAGTGCTTGTCGGCCGGGACGCTGGCCCTCATCCCGGCGAGGATGATACCGCGCAGCAGGCTTGGAATGCGCGGCCCCTCAACGGGATTTCGTAGAACCGGCAAGTGCTGTCCTGCTCCGTGATTTCGTCAAGAAGAGGCAACCAGGTATCGATTACCGACTGGTCCTGTCGGCGAAATGCGAACGCCGCCCAGAAGGACTGCTCTGACATGGAGTCGGGAAGCACCGTCCTGCTCCCGTCTACGAGCGTGAGCTCCATTCGGGGAAACCCCAGCGCAGGTGTCGTCTGTTCCGAATCTTCTCCGGCTGACAGAACCGCGAGGCACCCCAGAGCCAGGATGGCTGCGATACCATCCTTCCTCTTGAGCGTGCTACGACCTGAGGTCAGGCCGGCCCGTTCGTTTCTTCCGGCGCGATATCAATCCCAGGATGCTGTAGTTGTCCATGAACCGGCCGAGCCGGGCACCCATGGCGAAGAACTCGCCGATTTCCTCCTGGGAGGGATTCCCTTCCATGCGGGCGTACTGCAGCAGTTCGGGCGACATCGTCCACCAGTAGATGACGTTGACGAAGACCATGTAGCCGACGTGCATCCCGGAATGGGTGCGGACCCAGAGCCACGGGATAAGCAGGACAAGCCATGTCCAGCGGAGTATCAGCAGGTGGCCGACAATCAGGCCGATGAGGATACTGGCGGCCGAGGTGACGACTAGGCCGAGCGGGTCGATGACCAGCAGGCCGCCGATGATGGGCGACTCGCCGCGGCCGCCCTTGAACCGGAAGAAGAGCGGCCAGTCGTGACCGACGAGGCCGGCGGCCGCACAAACGATGTAGTACGGCCATTCGGGGAAGACGAGTCGGAAGGCCAACGACGGGAAGAACACCTTGGCCATGTCGAGGAGCGCGGTCAGACATCCGAACTTCGTGCCGAGATGAACCCGGGCCGCGGTCGCGCTCACCGACTCGGAGGTGAAGACTTCCCCGGTGCCGGGCACCGGGTATTCGATTCTCTCGATGTTCTTGCCCGGGGCGACCTTCCGGGCGATGATGCGGCTCCAAGACATCGAGCCGAGCAGGTACCCTGAAAGCGCGGCGCCGGCCGCCACCAGCCAGTTCATCGGCTACTCTGACGAGGCCCCTGGAGAAGGTTGCAGCTCGGCTTCGATCTTCTCCTTGATGGCCTGGATGACGAGCGGGTCGTCGTTCCATGCACCCAGATTCACCAGTTCGATGTCTTCCGGTACGTCGGCCTGCTCGACCAAGGCAGGGACGTCGTACTGGGAGTGCATAGCGTCGGCCGATATCGCGGCCGAGAAGTAGAGCACGCGTTCGACGCCGCCGGCGACAAACTCCTCCACTTTCGGTGCCGGGTGCGGCTCCTTGAACTCCATCCAGGCGAGCGACACGTTCTCACGTCTGAACCCGTCCTCGACAAGCCGGTCAAGCACGCTCTCACGGAAGCCGATTTCCTGTTCGGTTTCGGTCGGCCACTCCTCGTCCCATTCGTCAGGCTGGCCGTGGCCGACGAGCAGGATGCCGACCTCCGCTTTGTCGACTCCGGCAAGGTTGGCGTTGGCGCGCTCGACGAACATGCGTTTGAGCGTTTCGGAGTCGTAGAGCGGACCGGTGAACCGGACCGGGACGTCGAAACGTTCCTCGATGTCCAGCTCCTTGATCTGGCTCTCTCCCTCGGCGGTGTGATTGCTGATGGTGAGGAAGACCTCACTTACGACCATCCGGCTGCATCCGTCGTTGAGCGCCATTATGGCGGCCGCCTCGGGCGTGGGCGAGTCGTCGAGGAACGAGAGGTAGAACTGAGTGGTGCTATCACCCTCTTCACGATGGCGTTGCTCCAGAGCCTTGATCATCTGGTGATGCATGAACCGGTGATTGCTGCGGCCGACGATGAGGTAGTGTTTTCGCAGGCTGTGGGCGAAGAGCGGACGCACAAGCAGCGGGACAAACGGGATTCCCTGCTCGTCGAACTCGCGGAACTGGTTGACCCAGCCGATCGGGTTGTAGGTTTCTGGCTCGCCGTGGGTAAAGTAGACGACGGCGGTGTGGTCCTTGCCCGGGTCGCCGGGTTGGCGGGTGAGTTCGGGCGAGGTCCGCAGGTCAGGCGTGGCCATGAAGCGCAGTGACATCAGCCACCAGCCGACCACGAACAGGGCGATTGACAGGGGTATCACCACCGCGAGCGCCGCCTTGCGGAACCAGATGGCGATGGTCGCGACCAGCAGCGCGAGCGATATTGTGCTGAGGAACATGAACAGGCTCATCCTCAGCGGGTGAACGGTCAGGTACAGCACGTAGAACACGCCGGTCAGGACCGCGAAGGCCGCGGCCAGCATCCACTTGGGGTACTTCATGGTGCAGGTTCCTCCTGGATGGTTACTTCGCCCTTGTACCCGTCGACCACGACGACGGCACCGTCGGGAATGTCGAGGGCGCCAGGTACCGAGACCACGGCGGGTATGCCGTACTCCCGAGCGATTATCGAACTGTGGGACAGGATTCCGCCCGAGCCGGATACGACCGCACCAGCTCTTGCGAAGAGCGGCGTCCAGCCGACGTCGGAATATGGTATCACGAGAACGTCGCCGTTCCGAAGCCGGTCCGCGTTCGCGGGGTCTCGGACTACAGTGACCGGACCGCGATAGTAGCCGCGCGAGGTCGGCGTGCCTTTCAGCCGTGAGCCGGTTTCATCATATACCGGCGGGGCGTCGTCACCGAAGATGATGGTCGGCAGGGGCGCGTCCTCCACCGCCTTCATCTCCCTACGTCGCTCACCGGCCAGGCTCCTGAGGTCCATATCGGCGCCGGCGACCGCGCCGCGGACCTCGTCGAGATAGAGGTACAGTATGTCGTCCCGGTCGTCGAGCAGGCTGCGGGCGACAAACCGGTCACCCAGTTCGAAGAAGACGTCGCGGAACAGGCCGTAGCCGTAGGTGTAGAGGGAACTGACCTGCTGCCGGTAGATGCGGAACCGGCGTGCCCGCCTGAGCGACAGTCGGGAGAAGGGGCCGCGCAGCGCCTTCTCGATTTCCGTTGACCCGAATTTCGGGGGTTCCGGCGGGCGATGGTCGGCGATCATCCGGACGACCAGGTCAGGGTCCTCGCGCCACGGCTTGGCCGAGAAGTCGTTGCCGCTGCCCGAGAAGTGGCCGAACCGGCCGATGAAGTCGTCCACGCTGCGGCGAAAACTCGCCAGTTCCGGGACGGAGAGCGCGGAGTAGCCGTTGAAGCTCACCCGCGAACGTGTATCTTCGCCCAGCCCCTCGAACCGGGCGTGCAGCCTGTTGAGGACGGTCTTAGGGTCGTGTCCTTCAAGTTCGTCCATGCCGAGCGCCGGGTCATAGCGTTCGTAGTCAAGGCCGGAGCGTTCGAGCCGGCGTTTGACCAGCCGGTTGTAGAGCTGCATCAGCAGGGGTACGACGATGTTGTAGTACGCCGTCTCGGTGCCCTGCTGAAAGAGGCGCTCGACATGGTCGAGTAGCTGGTTCTCGTTCTTGCCGGTCAGGTCCTCGCTCCGCAAACGGTCGAAGCGCTCGTGCATGAACGGTAAGAACGGGCGAATCCTGCGTTCGAGCCGCCACATCTTCAGCGAGGACCAGAGCATGCGCGGCAGCAGAAACCAGGTCCGCGCGCTGGGTTTGAACTTCGGCTTCTCCGGTCCGGTTGATTCGATTCCGAGCAGCAGCTCAAGCGTCTCCTGGGGAAGCCCCAGTGCTTCGAAGACGCGCCCGATGGCGCTCAGGCTGAAGTAGGCCCGGTAGTGAAACGCACGCGCCAGGTCCTCGGGCTTCAAGCCGGTGTGCCCGACGAGCTCATCGAGAAGGCGAATCCACGCCGAGTTGACGAGCGGTATGTTGACCGACCAGACCAGCGGTTTGATCATGCCGGGCAGGAACTCACGCGAGATGCGGTTGGAGTAAATGTTGATATTTTCGATGGCGGTGATTTCGCGGAGCTGGACCCACCAGAGCCTGTAGCCGTCCCAGACCCACTCCAGGTCGACCGGCCGGCGGAACTCCCGGGCAATCCGTTTTGTGCCTCGGACTACCTCATCCACGACTTCGGGCGGGATGTCGGTCTCGGTCGGCTCGCCGGTGTACTCACCCCACTTGTGGACCCAGCGGGCCGGGGTGATGCCGTCCTGGACGAGTTGTTCGCCCAATCCACGCACGGCTTCGACGACGATTTCGTTCAGCCCGGTCATCGGGTTGCGACTGAAAGCCACGCCGGAGACCACCGGATCGACCATCTGCTGGATGATGACCGCCATCTTCAGGTCGTTCTGCTGGCGGCCTATCTTCGTCAGGTAGCGTGTCGCTTCCGGAGACGTGGCTGATTCACAGACCGAGGTGACGGCTTTGATGACAGCGTCCGGCCCCTGAACGTCAAGCACACTCCGGAACTGCCCGGCAAACGAACCGGACACCGAATCCTCGACGTTGGCAGACGACCGGACGGCGTACTTCTTCTTGCTGTCGAGCGTCGATTCCAGTTCTGCTCTGAGATGGACGATTGCCGCGGGGTCTTCGTCGAGGCAGGCGGCGCAGGTGTCCCAGGTGCAGAGCCATGTTGGAGGAACAGGGAATCCCTTGCGGCGCAGGAAATCGAGGTTCCCTGCTTTGCTGCCGGCCCCGGCCATTGCCGGTCTGCTCCCAAGGGGTAATACGCTTCGGTGGCTCATGTTCGGTCAGGTCCTGGGCTGCGTTTCCACATTCAGGCCTCCGTCCACAGTGACCGTCCTGTCACCAAATCTACACTCCCGTGCCGGGCTGTCCACCGCTACGTCCGAGTGCGCGCGGCTGGTCTGGCGGACCTAAGACGGTATCATCCGATGATGATTCGCAGTTGGGAGTCTGCTTCCAGATAGGAGGTTGCGGATGATGACGTTGCTTTTTCTGCTGGGTGTAGTCGCTCCGCCGACTCCTGGTGACATCTCCGTTGCCGTGGTGGTAGAGAGAGTGTTCCGTCGACAGGCCGAGCTGGCAGCCGAGCGGACGGACGCGTCCTACATCGGAGAGTACCTGTACCTGGAGTATGACGGCAAAGGCAAGCTTCGGCGCGAGGAGACGTGCCGACGCAGGGTCTTCCGCAAGGGGTATGACAGGCAGCACATCGAGTTCCTGAGCGTCGCGGTCAACGGCAAGGAACTGGCGGGACGCAGACGCGAACGGCAGATATGGATGCTGCGCAGGAAGGGGCTGGTGCAGGACGAAGCCCGGATGCCCTTCCGGCTGGAGACCAGGGATGCCTACGAGTACGAGCTTGAGGGAGCTGACACCTGCTGTGGCCAGGAGGCATGGGTCCTGGAGTTCGAACCGAGGCGAAGGTCTATGCAGACCGTTGTCGGCAGGGCATGGATCAGCCAGGCCAGCGGCGATGTGCTCAGGCTCGAGTTCAGGCCGGCAAGGTTGCCCTGGGTCTGTGTCGGCACACGGATGGTGCTGCACTTCGGCGAGCAGCAGGGGCAGATATTGCCGACATTTTTCGAGATGGACATGGGCATCCGAGTGAAGGTCTTCATAACCTTGGCCGAGCGGAGGATAAGGGTTGAGGACCGATTCAGTGACTACAGTTTCAACCAGGGTCTGCCGGATTCGCTGTTCGAGTGAAACAGCCATGACCCAGCAGTCGAGGATTCAACGACTCAACGACCGGCCGGTCCTCAAACGCGACTACGTACTGTACTGGATGCAGCAGTCTCAGCGCGAGGAGTACAACCACGCGCTGGAGTACGCGGTGGACAGAGCCAACGATTTGAGCCGACCCGTGCTGGTGTTCTTCGGTATCACCGACCGGTTCCCTGATGCCGACCTCAGGCACTACCGGTTCATGCTTGAGGGGCTTGCCGAGACCAGAGACCGGCTGGAGCGGCGCGGAATCGGTATGGTCGTGCGTGTCGTGTCTCCGGAACAGGGCGCCCTGCAGATGGCCCGCGACGCGTGCCTGGTTGTCTGCGACCGAGGCTATCTTCGACTTCAGAAGGAGTGGCGCAAGAGATCGGCCCGTGGCTGCGACGTGCTGGTCGAGCAGGTGGAGACCGATGTGGTCGTGCCGGTGGAGACCGCGTCGGACCATGAGGAATACGCGGCAGCGACCTTCAGACCCAGGGTCATGGAGTGTCTGGCTGAATACCTTGTTCCCTTGCGGCGGCGGACGGTCAAGGTCCGCTCGTCGAACGTGACGGGTGAAGCGGTAGACGTCAGTGATGTCGATGCAGTTCTCGGTCGTCTGCATCTGCAGGGTAGGGTGCGGGGTGTCGGCATCCGCGGCGGGACCTCGCAGGCGAAGAAACGTCTGGCGCGCTTCATCCGCTCAGGCCTTGGGTGCTTTGTCCAGGGCCGGAACGACCCGAACCAGGACTGCTGCTCGGGGCTGAGCCCGTATCTGCATTTCGGCCAGGTTTCGCCGCTGTTCGTCGCGCTCGCCGTGATGAAAGCGGGCGGGCCGGGACGGGATGCCTTCATCGAGGAACTGGTAGTCCGGCGGGAGCTGGCGATGAACTTCGTGCACTACAACGACAGTTACGACAGTTACGACTGCCTGCCGGACTGGGCAAAGAAGACCCTTGCGAAGCACGTCGTCGACCGGCGCGAGTACATGTATACTCGGCGCGAACTGGACCGAGGTCAGACCCATGACCGCTATTGGAACGCGGCGCAGCTCGAAATGAAGGCTGCCGGCCGGATGCACGGCTACATGCGCATGTACTGGGGAAAGAAAATACTGGAGTGGAGCCGCAGTCCGGAGGAGGCATTCGAAACAGCGATGCGGTTCAACAACAAGTACGAACTGGATGGGCGCGACCCCAATGGGTTCGCGGGCGTCGCCTGGTGCCTCGGCAAGCACGACCGGCCCTGGCAGGAAAGGCCGATATTCGGAATGGTGCGATACATGAATGCAGCGGGATTGCGGCGCAAGTTCGACGCGGACCGGTATGCGGAGTCTGTGCTCGAAAGCCGGATTGCCGATGGAAACAGCTGATGGTTCTGCGGACGATAGCGCTGACCCTGGCCGGTTTCCTGTCCGGGTCGCTGATGTTCTCGGCCTGGCTGGTGAGGCTGCGGGGCAAGGACATCCGGGAGTTCGGCGACGGAAACCCGGGCGCGGTCAATGCGTTCAAGGCATGCGGACCCGGAATCGGGATTCCGGCTCTGGTACTTGACTTTCTCAAGGGCGCGGTGCCGGTCTGGTTGGCATCGCACGCGTTCGGGGTGGAGGGATTCTGGCTGGTGCCGGTAGCGCTCGCACCGGTGCTCGGGCATGCGTTCTCGCCGTTCACGCGGTTTCGGGGGGGCAAGGCGGTGACGGCGACGTTCGGAGTCTGGGCCGGGCTGACGCTCTGGGAGGGCCCGACCGTGCTCGGGCTGCTTCTCGCGCTCGGACGGCTGGTGCAGAAGACCGATGTCTGGACATTGGTGTTCGGGATGCTCGGCCTGCTCGCGTGGTGGCTGGCCAGGGGCGCACGGCCGGAACTGCCGGTTGTCTTGGTCGGCGTGTTGACGGTGCTGCTGTGGAAACACAGACATGAGCTGCGGACCCTGCCGCGATTCCGGCGATGGCTTGGCGGCAAGGAGAAGTCCGGCTGATGCAGGCCTTCTGGATCCAGCACCAGCTAGGAATCTGCGGGTTCCTGCTGGTCCTGGTGATTATCGCGCTTTCCAACCTCAGGACGCTCAAGCGGCTGGGCAGGGCGCAGGCTCCGGCCCGGTGGCCGCGGGTGTCGATTCTGCTGCCGGCCCGGAACGAGGAACTCAACATCGTCGAAGCGGTCGAGTGTCTGGCAGGGCAGGATTACCAGGACTTCGAGCTGGTCGTGCTCGACGACTGTTCAGAGGACCGGACTCCTGAGATCCTGAATGAGCTGTCCGGCAAGTTCGACCGCCTGCGGGTGGTCCATGGCAGGCCGCTGCCCGACGGCTGGCTGGGCAAGCTCTGGGCTTGCGACCAGCTCTCCAGGACGGCAACCGGCGAGTTGCTGTTGTTCACCGATGCGGATACGAGACACAGCCCTGAGGCTCTGCGCCAGGCTGTGGCACAGCTCGAACAGGACCGGCTCGACCTGCTGACCGCGATTCCACTCGAACAGACCGAGGGCTGGGCCGAGAAGCTGGTTGTGCCGGTCATGGCCCGGGCGATAATGGCTTTCCTGCCCCTGGGCCTGGCATACCGCTGGAACCGGCCGGCATTCACCGCGGCCAACGGGCAGTTCATGCTGTTCCGCCGGACCAGCTACGACGCGATCGGCGGGCACCAGGCGGTGCGCGACAACATCGTGGACGACCTGGGACTTGTTCGGCTGATCGCCAAGCAGGGAATGAGGTGGCGGCTGTTCGATGCGATGGACCTGGTCCGGTGCAGGATGTATCGCAGCACCGCGGAGGTATTCGACGGGTTCAGCAAGAACCTGTTCGGCACGTTCGAGTATCGGCTGCTGCCGTTCCTGTTCGTGTGGACCTGGCTGGGGGTAGTGACCCTAGAGCCCCAGGTCGTGCTTGGGCTAGGTGCGCTCGGCAGCGTCACGAGCACTTTCTCGCTGTTTAGCGCCGGTGCCGGGTCTGCGCTCGGGCTGATGCTTTGGGGCATCTCAGACCTCCGGTTCCGGTTCAGCTGGTGGGTGCCGCTCCTGTACCCGGTGAGCATGCTGCTGTGCGTTGTCATAGCGTTCCGGTCCGTGTTCTTGACCGCTTCGAGGAGAACGACCTGGAAAGGCAGAAACGCCGTCATCCGACGCGTAAGGCTGTGGTAGAAGTCCGGTGCAGCCTTGCCATGACCGGCGGACTGCTATAATTGCGAGAGATGGTTGGCCCGGGCAAGACAATAGATGAACCATTGAGCGCTGAGGCGGCGAAGCTGCCGAAGCCTTCGGAGTCATCTGTTCGGCTGCTCCGGGACGAGCTGCCCAGGCTGCTCAAGACCGTGGGAGACAAGCTGACGATCGACGAGCGGTACGAGTGCGGAGCGATTCCCTGCGAGCAGCTCGATTTCGCGCTGCAGGGCAACCGCGCCTTTGGCCACACCCTGCTCGGCATCTTCGAGACCGGACTGATGGAGCTGCTGCCGCAGGAGTTCATTGCTTTCGCGACTGCGCTCCGGAGCCGGGGTGCGGAAGCCGGTTTCTTCAGTACCATGCTCAGAGTCTGGATCGGGACCATCCACGCGACAATCACTGACCCCGAGGCCGAAGAGCTCGCCCGACCGCTGGAATGGCTGGGTCAGAACCTGGACCGGCTCGACGCAGCCACCTCTGGACCGATGCCGGCGCTGACAGCAGAGCAGCGTCAGTTCCTCGATCTGCTTCTCGCTCATCGGCGCCGTGAAGCGGCTGAGTTCGCACTGAGAGCTCTCGATGCGTCGACTGTGGAATCGGCGCTCAACGGACTGGTGGTGCCGGTGCTGGAGCACGCCGGCCTGTGCTGGCAAGCGAACGAACTGACGGTGGCGCAGGAGCATGCGGCAACCGAGATATGCCGGTACGTCGTGTTCCGGGTGTTCGACAGCGCGCCCCGGTCCAAGTCGTTGCCTTACAGGGCTATGGTGGTGTGCGCTCCGGGCGAGGAGCACGAGCTTGGGGCAGAGATGATGGCCGCGTATCTGGAGCACAAGGGCTGGGAAGTGCTTTTCGTGGGGCACAGCACGCCGGCGGACGACATACTGAGGACAGCAGAGACTGTCAAGCCGGACCTGGTCATGATCTCGGTCACGATCGTGGCCAACCTGCCGGCCGCAGTTCTCCTGGCCCGAGAATTCAGGAGACGCCAGCCCGACGTCAGGCTGGTCGCAGGCGGAAGGGCTGCGGTCGCGGGCCGCAGGGTGGTAGAATCGGAAGTGGACGCGATCGCGGCCGATATCGAGGAAGGGTACAGGGCCGCGGTTCGTCTGGCAGAGGACTGATGCGAAGGCACGCTGCTGTCCGGATGCTGCTGCACGACCGGGCGACCACTGCGGGGTCGGTGCTCGGTGTGGTCGCCATCATCTTCCTAGTCGGGCAGCAGCTGGCGACCCTGTCCGGGCTCGTGTCTTACATGTCGGTGCTGGTGGACAGGAGTGGGGCCGATATATGGATAACCTCAAAGGACACCGACAACATCAACTCAGCCGGGGACCTGCCGATGAAGTACGTCGACCGGCTGCTGGCGCTCGATGACATCGAGTGGGCCGAGCCGCTGGTCCTGGCCGGCGGCCTGCTCAAACGCGAGGACGGGCAGTTCCAGCCGGTCAGGGTCGTGGGCCTGGCACGGCCGAGGATGGCGGGCGGGCCCTGGGAGTTTGCCGAAGGCGACATCGGCGTGCTCTTGGACGTCGATGCTGTTACCGTGGACCGGCTGGACCTCGAGACCCTGGGCGGTCCCGAGGTCAACGACGTGCTCGAGATCAGCGGGGTGCGGGTGCGGGTGGCCGGGATCACCGACGGGATCCAGGGGTTCGCAGGCACGCTGGTGTTCGCGAGCGAGGAGAAGGCGCGCGAGGTCGGACGGGTGTCAGACGACCGGTGCAGCAACATCCTGGTCACGTTGCGGCCGGATGCCAAGCCGAACCATGCGCTGGCCCGGATCCGCGCGTTGCTGCCCGGCGCCGAAGCCTACACCACGGCCGAGCTCGCGACCAACACCAAGCTCTACTACCTGACCGAGACCGGGATCGGGTTCAGCTTCGGTTTCACGACCTTTGCCGGGATCATGGTCGGCGTGGTCATCATCGTGCTGACGATGTACACCACGGTGCTGAACCGGGTGCGGGACTTCGCGGTGCTGCGGGCGCTCGGCGCGCGCAAGAGCGACATCAGGCTGATCGTCTTGTACCAGGCGCTGGTCATCGGGCTGATCGGGACCCTGATCGGTTTCTTCCTGCTGGCCGGGTTCCTGTTCGGGACCAGGGGTTCGCAACTGCCGAGCTCGATGCCGCTGTGGATACCGCCGTTGCACGCCCTCTTCACCCTGCTGCTGTGCGTGGCCGGGTCCGGGCTGGCGATAAGGCGGGCAACCAGGGTCGAGCCGGCGTCGGCATTCCGCTAGAAATGGCTGAGCCGGTCGTCAGGCTCAAGGGTGTGGTGCGTGATTTCTTCGACGGGGTGCGCACGCGGCGGGTACTGCAGCAGACCGACCTCGACGTGTTCCCGGGCGAGTTCACTGTCCTGGCCGGGCCCTCGGGCAGCGGCAAGACGACGCTCTTGACGATAATGGGGTTGGTGCTGGCGCCAACGCTCGGGCGGGTAGTAATCGCGGGCGAGGACGTGACCGGGTACTCGGAGGACCGGCTGGCGACCGTGCGGCTGAGGAAGTTCGGGTTCGTGTTCCAGACCGCGGCCCTGGTCCCGGCCCTGTCGGCGATGGACAACGTGCTCATCGCGACTGGAGTACAGGGAGGCAGGGTGACGCCCGAGCTGCGCAAACGGGCCGACACGTTGTTCGAGGACCTGGGGCTGAAGGAGTACGCGAGGCTGTCGCCGGCCCAGCTCTCGGGCGGGGAGCAGCAGCGGGTGGCGATTGCGCGGGCTCTTATCAGCGACCCGAGCGTGCTGCTTTGCGACGAGCCGACGTCGGCCCTCGACGTGGACAGCAGCAAGCTGGTGCTGGATACGCTGAAACGGCTGTCGCGGGACCCGAAGCGCGGGGTGGTGCTGGTGACCCATGACCCGAGGGTGTTTCCCTATGCCGACCGGCTGGTGAAGATCGAAGACGGTGCTATTGCCCATGATACGAGAGAGATCGGAGGCGGTGATGAGTAAGACCAGGAAGACGATTCTGTGGGTGGTCGTGATTGTCGTCATGCTGTTCGTCGTGTTCGCGCTGTTCAGTGCGCGGCCGACCCAGGCGGTCGCCGAGCCACCGGAACTCGGTGATGTGCCGACCAGGGTGTACGGCCGGATTGAACCGGCCGGGGGCGAGGTGTTCGTCGCGCCGCCGGTGACGCGTAACGTCGTCGAACTCCCTGCAGCAGAAGGAGACACGGTCGACCGAGGTCGGGTGCTGTGCGTGCTGGAAAGCAGCGTGGAGCAGGCGGCATTGCGCGCGGCCGAGGCGCGGGTGGAAGTCGCACGCCGGGCGTGGGAACTGAGCCGGGACACGCGCGAGCGGAATGCCCCGCTGTCTGCCGACAAGCGGATATCCGAGTACGAGTACAACCAGGTGCGGCTCAAGGCCGAGTTCGACTCGGTCAACCTGGTCGCTGCGCGCCGCGAGGTCGAGCTTGCGGCAGCTCAGCTCGAGCAGCTGACATTGAGGGCGCCGACCGACGGCATCGTGTACAAGCTGGACGTACGGCTCGGGCAGACCCTGGTCGTGGGTGACAACAAGAACATCATCCTGGGTGCTTCGGGTCTGTGGGCCAGGCTCTATGTCGAGGCGTTCTGGACCGACCGGGTCCAAGTCGGGACGCAGCTGAGGCTGTACGACGCGGAAACGCACGAGGATTTCGCGTCCGGCACCGTCATCCGCAAGGCGCCGTATCTCGGGACGCGCGAAATCCGGACCGAGGACACCAGGGCCCGGCTCGATGCCGAGTTCCAGGAGGTCATCGTCGAGATCGATGAGCTCAAGCGTCAGGTCCCGGTCGGGCTGTACGTGCTTGCGGAGCTGGAGGAATAGGACGATGGACTTTCCTGAACCGCGGGTCGTGTTCAGCCGGTGCCTCGGGTTCGAGGCCTGCCGGTACAACGGGCAGATAATCGCCAGCGAGGCGGTCGACCATCTCAGGAAGTTCTTCGACTGCGTGACGCCGTGCCCGGAGGCCGACATCGGGCTCGGCATCCCGCGTGACCCGATACGGATTGTGCGTACAGCCGAGGGGCTGCGGCTGGTTCAGCCTTCGACCGGGCGCGACGTGTCGGACGACATGCAGGGGTTCGCACGGGACTTTCTCGACCAGTTGGGCCCGGTGGACGGGTTCGTGCTCAAGAGCCGGAGTCCGAGCTGTGGGTTGACCGACGTCAAGCTCTTTGGTGAGGCATCGAAAGGCAGTGCGCTGCCGGGCAAGATACCGGGTTTCTTCGGCGGTGCTGTGCTCGAGCGTTTCCCGCAGGCCGCAATCGAAGACGAGGGCAGACTGACGAACTTCTCAATCCGCGAGCATTTTCTCACCAGGGTGTATACTTCAGCTCGATTCCGCAGGCTTGAGGAGCGGTCGAGCATGGCCGGACTGGTCCAGTTCCAGGCCGAGAACAAGCTCTTGTTCATGGCCTACAACCAGACAAGGATGCGGGAGCTGGGCCGGATCGTGGCCAATCAGGAGAGGCTGTCGGTTGGCGAGGTGTTCGGGCGATACGCCGAGACGCTGCCCCTGGTGTTCGCGAAGCAGCCCAGGTTCAACTCGGCCATCAATGTTCTGCAGCACGGAGCCGGGTTCTTCAAGGACGAGATCAGTGCACGGGAAAAGGGGTTTCTGGCCGATTCACTCGAGAGCTATCGCGCGGGCCGGGTGCCGCTGAGCGTACCGCAGAGCATCATCCGGGCCTGGGTCGCGCGTTTCGACGTGCCCTACCTGGAGCAGCAGACGTTCTTCCGGCCGTATCCTGAGGAACTGCAGTTCATCAGTGACTCGGGCAAAGGCAGGAAGACATCCTGACGTCGTGCGTCTGTGGAGCCTGCATCCCAAGTACCTGGACCGGGCCGGACTGGTCGCTGTCTGGCGCGAAGCCCTGCTCGCGCAGGCTGTGCTGGCCGGCAGGACAAAGGGATATCACAGCCACCCACAACTGGGGCGGTTCCGGGGACACCCGACACCGCGGCGGGCCATTGCCGCGTACCTGCATGGGTTGTGGCTTGAAGCAAACGCGCGCGGGTACCAATTTGACCCCGACAAGTTCCGCAAGTACCCTGGGGTCAGGCGGATTGTAGTCAGTCGAGGACAGCTGGACTTCGAGTTCGAACATCTACGCCGGAAGCTGAAGAGCAGAGACCCGGCGCGACACGAGAAGCTGTCGGGTACGGAGCAGGTGTTGCCGCATCCGCTGTTTCGGGTTGGAGCAGGCGCGGTGGCGGATTGGGAGAATGCAAGGAGGAAGTGATGAGAGCGAATACGTGGTTCCGAATCGCGGTGCTGACAGGTCTTCTCGCCGGGGTGAGCCTCGCAGCGCCCGGGCTGAGCGACATCTGCAGTTCGGCACCTGCGCCCGGTGGGGACATCCTGGTCCACACCGACGTCGCAGTCCTGGACTCCGACGGGATCGAATGGGACACTGAAGGTCCGCCGGCAGAATTGAGAGTCTTCTACTCGACCGACAGCCAGTCCTCTTGGACCGAGGTCGTGATGACCCGGCTCGGCACGCCGGGCTACGACAGCACATGGCAGGCGGATTTCGCTGTGCCGCTCTCGGGCACGGTCGTCTACTACGTGAACGCCGAGCATGACGGTTTCATGGCGACCCAGTCTCCCTACAACGGCGGCGACACGTGGCCGCCGGGGCAGAACCTCATTGCCCGGGTCGCGGTCGACGACACCGGCGACGCCGTCGAGCCGGAGGGTCCTTACCTGGACCTGACCGGTGCGTACGTCGGGTACTCGGCCGACCACTTCTACTTCGTGCTGACCAACAACGACGACCAGTGGCCGACGTCGGGCGGGCTGCTCAAGTGGTTCTCCTACTCGCTCGGGTTCGCCAACCCGGACGCTCCGTCCGACACCTGGGTGTTTGCGCCGGTGTATGTCGACGCCTGGCCGGTGATGCAGTACGGGCTGTTCGCGATAAACCGCTACTCCGGGGAGATGCCGGAAAGGGTCGGGGACATCGACCACCATACGGCCGGGAACAGGTTGGTCATGCGTTGCGCGATCACGGACATGACCAGTGACCCGAGGTTCGGGCCCTGGCCGAACCAGCTCGGGTATGTCTACGCGGCAGCAATCACCCAGACCATCACGATAAGCGGCGCGACGGCCAAGGACACGACCGCGACTGGGCTGTTCTACGCGCCGAGGACCCCTCAGTTGGTTGTGGGGGAGAACACAACACCGGTGCTGTCCCAGGCCCGTGTTGTGCCCCGGGTCGGAACGCCTGAGGACGTCTTCCGGTTCGGCCTGTACTATACGGACGCGGATACGCATCTACCGGTCCGGCGCTCGCTGGTCGTGGATGAGGATACGTTCGAGCTTGTGCCGAGCAGTCACCGGTACTGGGGCCGGGTGCTGTTCTCCCTGAACAGGAGCGGTTTCGGGCTCGGGCTGCACTGGTTTCACTTCTCGTTCGACGACGGCATCAGCACGGTCACGACGACTCCCGACACATTCCGTGTAGCCAGGGCTTCTGTTGCCGAAGGGCAGGGCACGAGCCAGGCCCGCTTCAGTGCAGGCCCGGCCGTGTTCCGGGACCGTGTCGTGCTGAGCAAAGTGAACAGGGGAGACGTTGTCGAGGTCAGAAACAGCGTCGGTGGTGTTGTCAGGCTGATCTGGGCCGGTTCGATGTCTGCCGTGTGGGACGGACGCAACAACGAAGGCGTCGAGGTCCCGGCCGGGACCTACTTCATCAGGACGCAGTCGTCACCGGGCAGTCGTCTCAGGGTGGTCAAGGTCAGATAGCCGGTCGCTCGCCGCCTGCCCAGGTCTACCGAGGGTAGAGGTCGGTGCGGCGGTCTTCAAGCAGGTGGTTGCGGGGGGTTGCCATTTTGTCGAGCGCGTCGCGCGGGTCGATGTCGATGACAGGCAGTTCCTCGGTGTCCGTTCCCGCACGGTAGAGCAGCTTGCCGGTCGGCGCCACGACCTGGCTGCGACCGGTGAAGGAAAGAGTCTTCTCGGCAGACGTCTCAGAGCCGGTTCGGTTGGCCACGATCCAGAACACACGGTTCTCTGCCGCCCGGGTCAGAGTCATCCACTGTGCGTAGTCGAGCACGAGGTTGGACGGGTGGCAGACGACCTGAGCGCCGTTAAGCGCGAGCGCGCGCCCGGATTCGGGGAATATGTAGTCGAAACAGACCAGCATGCCGATGCCGACACCGTCGAGTCTGAAAACAGGGAACGGGGTATCGCCCGGGTCGAAGATGTCTTTCTCGTCGAGAAACAGGTGCGATTTGCGGTAGACATGGACGTCGCCGCTGTTCGTGACAAGCACTGCGGAGTTGTAGATGCGGTCAGCGTCCTGCTCGGCCAGGCCGAAGGCCAGGCTGGTATTTCGCTCGCGGCACAGGTCGACCATCCGGCAGCAGATCGGGCCGGTGGGTACCGGTTCGGCGAACTTCGCGAGCTCGTCGCGGGACGACAGCATGTAGCCGGTAAAGCACATCTCGGGCAGGACGACGAGGTCGGCCCGGGTGTGGCGGATTGCGGTCTCGACCTTGCCGAGGTTGATTTCGACTTCCCGGAGGATGGGTGCGAACTGGTAGAAGCCGACCCGCATCCTAGGTCCTGGGTCGGAACCCCTCGCCGAGCACGTCGTAGACGTCGGTGACGATGATGAAGGCCTTGGGATCGATGGCGCGCGCGACCTCGCGGGCCCGGATGACTTCCCGCTTGGACATGACGGTAAACACGATCTGCCTGGGTCTGCCGGTGTGCCCGCCCCGGCCGTGGAGCAGCGTGACGCCGCGGTTCATAGTGCCGGTTATGGCGCGCGAAATGCTCGGCGCGGAGTCGGAGATGATGAACATCGCCCGGGTGTAGCTGATCCCTTCGAGCACAAGGTCGACGGCCCGGGTCTGGAGGTAGAGGCTGAGGAAGCCGTAGAGCGCAAGTTCGAAGTTCCTGAACGAGATGCCGGCAGCCGATATCACACAGGCGTCGACGAGCAGCATGGCGGTGCCGGTGGAGAGGTTCGAGTACCGATTGATGACCTGGCCGACAATGTCCGAGCCGCCGGTCGAGCCGCCCCCACGGAAAACAAGACCAAGCCCGGCGCCCAGCAGCAACCCGCCGAATATACAGGCCAGGATTGGGTTGTCGGTCGCCCGTTCCAGCGGTAAGACGTAGTCGAACAGGTCGATCAGGGCCGAGGAGATGATGATGCCAAGCACCGACTTCACGCCGTAGCTCTTGCCGAGGACCCTGACGGCGACGACGAAGAGGGGGATGTTGATGATGACTATCGCAAGTCCGACCGGGGTCTGGAAGAAGTGATTGAGGATGATCCCGATGCCGCCGGCCCCACCTGGCACAATGTTGTGTGGGATCAGGAAAAGGCTGTACGCCAAGGCCATCACCGTTGCCCCGGCAATGATGAGCAGTATGCTGAAGACCGAACGGCCCGCAGAGCGCTGCACATCCGGAGTCTAGCGAGAACACAGCAGCAGTCAACGGGCTCGTGGTGATACTGTAAGTTACTAGCAGTCAGAATCATAGACCCTTGTCGCAGTGCGCTACGGATTGTCGCACCAGCTATTGACTCGGCTTGAGCTCTAGGTATACTGAGCGATGCCGCCAACCGAAGCAGGTCCTGGTTACCCTGCGCCAGGAGCCGACGCGCCGGGTTCGCCGAGTATGGTTTCCGACCGCTATCAGGTCATGTCGCATCTGGGCGGAGGAGAGGCCACCGATGTCTACAAGGTCAAGGACATTATCGGTGACAGGGTTCTTGCCCTCAAGCTCCTGCGCCAAGACGCAACCAAGGAAGCCGAACTGCGTCTGAGTCGCGAGTTCTATCACCTTTCCCGTTTCTCCCATTCCGGCATCGTCAGAGCGCTGGACTTCGGCACCAGTCAGGATCACCGTCCTTTTTTCACTATGGAGTACTCGGACGGCGAGCCGATAAACTCCTACTTCCACAAGGGTTATGCTCCGGAGTTGGAGGATCTTGCCGTGCAGGCTCTCCACGCATTGGACAGTATCCATATGCAGGGCCTGATTCACTGCGACGTCAAGCCGGCGCACATACTGGTTGAGAGCGATGGAGACGGTCCGAGGGTCAAGCTGCTTGACTTCGGGTTCGCGGAACAGGTGAGCCTGGCCACTGTGTCAGAACCGCGCGGGACCCTCGGATATGTCGCACCCGAGGTGTTCAAGGGCACTGACGCAGACGCCCGCGCAGACCTGTACTCGCTAGGGATGGTACTGTACGAGATTGTCACCGGGCGCGGGCCTTCGGGAGAGAAAGACATCCGGTCCTGGCTGAAGCGGCAGTATTACACTGAGTTCGAGCCGCCCAGCAAGTTCGACAGGAAGATCCCGCCCAAGTTCGAAGCGATGCTGCTTTCCCTGATTCACAAGGAGCCGGACCGGCGGCCGCGCAACGCGGCTGCGGTGGTCGAGTCGCTCGTTGGTCCGGACGCGCGGCAGACCACCGCCATCGAGCTGACCAAGTATCTGATGGCGCCGAGCTTCGTCGGCCGGACCGAATCGCTCGGCCTTCTCCAGACCGTGCTCGAGGCCGGGGCAAAAGGGCAGGGTCACGTGGTCTGCATATCGGGTGAGCGCGGGGTCGGCAAGAGCCGGCTGATGAACGAGTTCAAGTTCATGGCCCAGCTCGAGGGCGCGACGATCCTGACCTTCGAACCGGCATCGCTGGGGGCACGGCCGCAGTCGCTGGTGGAAACCATCCTCGACTATCTGCGGGTGTACTCCAAAGCCAAGGTGCCGACCGCGGACGAAGCGGGACGGATCGGCGTGTCGGAAGAAGCCAAGTACCGGATGTTCGAGACGATCACGCAGCAACTCAAGGACATGGCGGCTTCGCACCGGGTCGAGCACAGCGTGGTGCTGGTGGTCGACGACTTCGAGCTGTTCGACCCGAACAGCCTCGAATACCTCCGGTATCTGGGATTCAGCCTGGACAAGGACCGGATATCGGTGCTGGTGTGCGGGCTCAAGGAGAAGCGATTCCTCGACCTGATCGATGAGTTCGGCCGGACCGGTCACTTCACCCACGTTTCCCTGCCGCCGATGCAGGGCACCGAGGTGAGGGCCCTGGTCGAGTCCCTGCTCGGTCCGGTACCCAACGTGGTAGAACTAACCGACTGGCTGATGAACGCGACCGGAGGGAACCCGCTGTTCGTGATCGAGAGCGTCCGGGCGCTGATTGAAGGCAGTGCGCTTGTGGCGCGGGACGGCAGGTGGGCCGTGGACCTCGAGGTGCTGGGCGGATATCGTCCGCCCGACACCGTCACCGACGTGGTCAAGCGACGGCTGGGCAAGCTCGCAGACGAGGAACTGAGGATACTTGAAATCGGAGCAGCGGCCGGAGGTCCGTTCACCCTGGAGTTCCTGAGGGCGGTTCTCAAGTACGACGAGAAGGTGCTGTTCAACACTGTCGGGAAGTTGAAGTCGCTCGGTCTGCTGCGCACTTTTGCCGGTGAGGGCACGGCGTCTTTCGTACTCTCAAGCAAGATACTGGAAGCGGTAGTGACCGAACGACTGCCGGTGGACACGCGGCGCGACAACCACCGCCGGGTGGCGCTGGCACTCGAGCTGCTGTACCCCGAGCAGGAGGACCGGCTGGTGCTCGACCTCGCCCATCACTATGCCCAGGCCGAGATCACCGACCGGGCATACTCCTACTCGATCAAGGCGGGAGAGAAGGCGCGTGAGTACCAGCTCTCAGAGCAGGCGCTGGGTTTCTACGAGACCGGGCTCAAGTTGTCGACATCCCATGCCAAGCCGCGCGAGAGGGTGGACCTGATGATGACTGTCGGGGACCTGAGGGACGCGACCGGGAAGTCGGCGGAGGCGATCGACATCTACACCCAGGGCATGGGCCTGGTTGTCGCCAACAAGGACCTGTCCGGCCAGAAGGAACTGCTGGGCAAGCTGCTGCGGAAGCTGGGCAAGGTCTACCAGCGCCGGGGCCAGCACAAGGACGCGCTCAACTACTTCAGCCAGGCGCTGCTGATGCAGACCGGCAAGCAGACTGCCCAGTACATCGATATCCTCGACGACCTTGGCTGGTCGTATTGTTTGGTGGGCAACTACGACAAGTCCGAGTCCTTGCTGACCGAGGCGCTGCAGCTCACCGAGAAGCTGAAGGCAAAGGATCCGGACGAACACAAGCGGCTCTCGGCAAGAACGCTCTACTATTTCAGCGTGCTCGCTTGGTCGAAGGCCGATTTCGTGCTCGCGCTCCAACTCGGCGAGCGCAGCCTGGGCGAGTACGAGGACATGTCGGACCACACCAGCGTATCAAGGGTGAGTCAGTTCATCGCCACGCTCTGGTGGCGACGGGGCGACCTAAAGAAGGCCGAGGAGTTCTACCAGCGGTTCATCCCAGACCAGCGCAAGAGCGGCGAGGTGTACTGGTTGCTCAGGTCGCTCCAGGGACTCGGCATAATCCATCAGGACCGGGGCGACTGGGGCAAGGCCTACGACTATTTCTCCGAAGCACTGAGGCTCGCGGACAGGACCGGCGACGACGTATCGATCGTCCATCTGAGCAGCAATCTCGGCACGGTGTGCGAGGAGCGCGGCGAGTGGGACGCTGCCCAGGACTACTACACCAGGGCGCTGAGCCTCCACGAGCGAATCGAGGGCGCTGCTGCCGGTGACCGGGCGACCGTACTCAGCAACATGGCTCGACTCAGGGGAAAGCAGGGCGCTGTCGACGACGCCGAGCGACTGCTCGCCGAGGCGCTGGCAATCGCCGAGCAGACAGGGGATCCGAGTCTGCTCTTCTACATCACGTCATGCCAGGTGGATCACGCGCTCCAGGCCGAAAGGCTCGACGCCGCGTCACGGAGGCTGGTGGACCTGTTCAAGCTGCGGCGCAAGGAGCCGGACCGAAGAGAGCTGGCAGGCGCCTATACCCTGGCGAGCAGACTGCGGCTCGCAACCGGCGAGAACCACAAGGCGGTGAATGACGCCAAGCGGGCGCTGCTTCTGCTCGAAGACCACCAGTCGTCCAAGGAATACGCGGTTGCGCTGAGGTGCTCGGGACTGGCGAAGTGCTTTGAGGACAAGCCGGAACGGGGGACCCAGGAGATCTTGCGCAGCATCGACCTGCTTAGGGGGCTGGGTTCGAAGTACGAACTCGGGCTTTCGCTGCTGGCGTCGGCTCAGGCGCTGACCAGGCGTCACAAGGGGGAACAGGTGTTCGACATGAAAATGCCGGTTTCGTTCCGGCCGGTGACCGAGCAGGACCTCGCCGCTGCCCAGGTCAACCTCAAAGAGGCCGAGACGATTTTCCAGAGACTGGGCGCCAAGGTCGAACTCCAGCGTACCGATGAACTGATCGAAATGCTGACCCAGGTGTCGGCGACGATGCAGCTCAAGGCCAAGGAGCGAGGCGAGTACCTCAAGGTGTTCTACCGTCTCAGCGAGACGATGAGCATGGACCAGGACAAGGAGGATTTCGCCGAGAGAGTGCTGGACCTCGTAATCGAGGTCACCAGGGCAGAACGCGGGATGCTGTTTCTGATGCAGGGCAACAAGCTGGTTCAGGTGGCATCCCGCGGTGTCGATCAAGCCACAGCCGAAGACGCCCAGGCGGTGTCCCAGTCGGTGCTGCGTAAGGTCAAGCAGCGGGGAGAGATGGTGTTCAGTTCGGACGCGATGGCTGACCCGCGTTTCTCACGCGCCAACAGCGTGATGCTGAATCAGATTCGGTCCCTGCTCTGCGCACCGCTGATGTCGGACGACCGGGTGGTGGGCACGATCTACCTCGACAGCCGGATCACGGCCCATCTGTTCCTGGAGGATGACCAGAATCTGTTGAACGCGGTTGCCAATCTGCTGGGGGCGACGATGGTCAAGTCGGCCACATACCAGCGTCTGCAGGACGAGATTGTGGCGATGAGGGAAGATATCCTCGTCGATGCGGCAACCGGTTTCTTCCTCGGCCGGTCCAAGGCAATCAAGGAGGTGTACAAGGTCATCGACCGCATTGCAGAGACCGACTGCACGGTGCTCCTCACGGGTGAGACCGGTACCGGCAAGGGAGTACTGGCCCGCCTAATCCACTCCAAGAGTGAGCGCCGAGGCAGGAAGTTCGTGTCAATCAACTGCGGTACCCTGCCTGAGAACCTGTTTGAGTCCGAGCTGTTCGGGCATGCCCGCGGTTCTTTCACAGGCGCGGTGAAGGACAAGGAAGGGCTTTTTGAGATGGCCGAAGGCGGGACAGTGTTCCTGGACGAAATAACGAACACGACACTCAGCATCCAGGCCAAGCTGCTGCAGGTGCTTGAAGAAAAGGTCATCAGGCGCGTAGGCGAGACCGAAACCCGGCGGGTCGACGTGCGGCTGATTTGTGCCACCAACCGCGGCCTGGAGCAGGAAGTCCGCGCCGGCAAATTCCGAGAAGACCTGTTCTACCGGATGAACGTCGTCACCATCAAGGTGCCGCCGCTTCGAGAGCGAGCGGTGGATATCCCGGCGCTCGCGAACTTCTTCGTCAAGAGATATGCCAAGCAACTCAACAAGCCGGTAACCGGGTTCGAAGACCGGGTGCTGGCAGCGTTCGCGAGCTACCAGTGGCCGGGGAATGTCCGCGAGATGCAGAACGTGATCGAACGTGCTGTCATCATGGCCCAGAAGCGAAGGGTGGTCTTTGAGGACCTGGGCGGCGCGCTTGCCAGTGCGGACGTCGGAGCGGACGGCAACCAGGGAACCCGGCGCCGTGCGTTCGACCGCGGCCAGGTTCTCGGAGCGCTGAAGGATACCCGGGGCAATGTCACGAAGGCGGCAGAGCTGTTGGGTACGCACCGCCGCCAACTCCAGAGGCTGATGCAGCGCTACAAGATCGACCGGCAGACCCTCGAGTAGCCGGTCGCATCAGAGTCTGCAGCCCCCAACATATATCAACTGATTTCGGCTAGTTAGCCGAACAAGGCGCCCCGGCGCGACAGGACGGCTACAGCGGTTCTGCATTCGGAAGGTGCGACAATCATGTAAGTCATTGTGAATTGTAAGCTTATACGGAATGGCGAGGCGTGCGTCAGCTGGTATCGGACATGCATCGTTCACAATCGGCTAAAAACACCAACCGGAGGTCAACGTGAAGAAGCTGCTTGCACTACTGTTTGTCGCCTGCTTTGTTGTCGCTTACGCCCAGCAGGAAGACGGCGGTACGTTTCCCCCAGCGCCTGGTCCGAACGGCGACGGGATGCTCGGGAACGTAGCGCTCACTGGCGGCGGTGGCGGAGAAGAGGACGGCGGGACATTTCCTCCTACGCCTGGCCCGAACGGTGACGGGATGTTCGGCAATGTCGCTGCGGCAAACGGTGGCGGTGGCGGTATGCCCGACGGCGGTAAGTTTCCTCCCACACCTGGTCCCAACGGCAAGCCCCACTGGGCATCGATTGGCGGCGGTGACGGAGACGAGGACGGTGGGACGTTTCCTCCCACACCTGGTCCGAACGGCGACGGGATGCTCGGATAGCCAGAATTTAGTAGGTGGTGGACAATTAGCTAGTTTGCCTGGTCCGACCGAGTTGGTAGGCCATGCCGGCCCTCAAGGGCCGGCAGTCTTTCCTGGGGTCAGGCAACCAGTCGCGTTGACTGGTTTGGGCGGCAACGTATAATCGTAGGTCGTGACGCCCGTGGCAACCAACCGCAAGGCTCTCCGGGACTACACCGTAATAGAGAAGTACGAAGCCGGGATCTCCCTTGCCGGCACCGAGGTGAAGTCTCTGCGGGCAGGGGCTGTATCCCTGGATGAGGGTTTCGCGCGGGTAGAGGATGGCGAGGTGTACCTCTACGACGTTCACATCGCTCCCTATGAGCAGGGCAACATCTACAACAAGGAACCAAAGCGT
>CP070680.1:1845201-1862140 GCA_020352555.1 Caldifarciminota bacterium
CCCCTGCTGTCGACCACAGCCGAGGTCGACATCGCGGGTGTCATAGCGGACGTCAAGGTGGTGCAGCTGTACAAGAACGAGGGCAAGAAGCCGGTCGAGGCGATATACGTGTTCCCGGCTTCGACCCGGGCCGCAGTCTACGGCATGAAGATGACGATCGGCGACAGAACGATCGTGGCCGACATCCAGAAACGGGAGGAGGCGCGACAGAACTACGAGGCGGCGCGCGATGCCGGCCAGTCGGCGTCGCTGCTCGAGCAGCAGCGGCCCAACGTGTTCCAGATGAACGTGGCCAACATCATGCCGGGCGACACCATCAAGGTCGAGCTGTACTACACCGAGCTGCTGGTCCCGACCGAAGGCGTGTACGAGTTCGTCTACCCGACCGTTGTCGGGCCCAGGTACTCCAATGTCCCGGACAAGGGAGCACCGGACACCGAGCGATGGGTCGAAAATCCATACACCCGACAGGGCGAGGCTCCGCTCTACGAGTTCGACATCAAGCTGAACCTGTCGGCCGGGCTGCCGATACAGGACATGAGCTGCCCGACCCACAAGACCAGCATCAGCTACGACGGGCTGACATGGGCGAACGTGAAGCTCGACCCGTCCGAGCAGGACGGCGGGAACAGGGATTTCATCCTCAAGTACCGGCTGGCAGGGGGCGAGATTCAGTCCGGGCTGCTGCTCTTTGAGGGCGAGGAGGAGAACTTCTTCCTGGCGATGATCCAGCCGCCCAAACGGGTCCGGGCCAAGGACGTCCCGGGCCGGGAGTACGTCTTCATCGTCGACGTGTCGGGGTCGATGCACGGATTCCCGATCGACATATCGAAGACGCTGCTGCGCGACCTGATCACCAGTCTGAAGCCGACCGACAAGTTCAACGTGCTGCTGTTTGCCGGCGGCAACTCGGTGATGTCCGAGCGGTCGGTCGACGCGACCAAGGCCAACATCAGCAAGGCGGTGAAGGTCATCGACGAACAGCAGGGCGGCGGAGGCACGGAGCTGCTGCCGGCTTTGAAGCGGGCGCTGGCTCTGCCCCGGGCAGATGGGATGTCACGCACGGTCGTCATCGTCACCGACGGCTACGTGACGGTCGAAGCCGAGGCGTTCGACCTGATCCGCAGCAGCCTGGGCGACGCCAACATGTTCGCATTCGGGATCGGTTCGGGCGTCAACCGGCACCTGATCGAGGGCATGGCGCACGTCGGCATGGGCGAACCGTTCGTTGTTACCGAGCCCGAGCGTGCGGCGACACAGGCGGACAGGTTCCGCGAGTACATCCAGTCGCCGGTGCTGACCAGAGTCAAGGCCGACTTCAGGGGGCTGCAGGTGTACGACGTCGAGCCGCCGACCATACCCGACGTGCTGGCCGAGCGCCCGGTCATCGTTTTCGGCAAGTACAAGGGCAAGCCGACCGGGAGTATCACGGTCACCGGGCGTTCGGGCCGCGGCAAGTACTCGAAGACTCTGAAGGTGGCCGAATTCGACGAGGACCCGACCAACTCGGCGCTACGTTACCTCTGGGCCAGGCACCGGATCCAGATACTCGACGACTACAACAACCTGGCCCACGACGACAAGCGGGTCGAGGAGGTCACACGGCTGGGACTTGAATACAACCTGCTGACCCAGTACACGTCGTTCGTTGCCATCGACTCGAAGGTGCGCAACACCGACGGCGAGCAGGTCACTGTCAAGCAGCCGCTCCCTCTGCCCCAGGGCGTGTCGGACTACGCGGTAGGCGGCTATGCGGCGAGCGGGGCGAGTCGGGGCTGGTCCGGGGTCATGGCCAAGAAGTCAATGCTGGCACCGGCGCCGCCGGTCAGCCCGCAGAGCGTGTACGAAGCGTGCGGGGACGAAGAAGGTGATACATACCGGTCCGATGCCGACATCGTGACCCGGCGGTTCGCCGACGCCGAAGTGAAGCTCGGCGAGGTCAGAGTCAGCAGCGTTCTGTCCAAGAGCACGGTCGAAAGGGCCATCAACCGCGTGCTCCAGGAGGTGCTCGACGACTACCTGGTCGAGCTTGACGCAGATTCAGGGCTCGAAGGCGAGATTCAGGTCAGACTCACGGTCAAACCCGACGGCTCGGTGGGCAAAGTCGAGGTACTGAAGAGCGAGCTGAACCCGGCGCTGGACAAGGAGGTGGCCCGCGTGCTGGAGTCGCTGAGTTTCCCCAACATGACGACCGGCGAAATCACGATTCAGGCGACTCTGAATTTCAGTCACTAGCGCACACGGCCTCCTTGAAGGGCCGGGAGGGGATACCCTCCCGGCCCAGAGTCGTCAGGGTCAGAGTCAGGAGGCGTCTGTGGCTGAACAAGAAGCAGACCTTCTTGCAGGGCCAACGTTTCGTGACGGCTTTGAGGATGCCGGGACTAGCGTCGCCCGCGTCTGGGACAGGGAGGCAGTGAGGCTTCAGACAGGGTCTCCGGTGACAGAGCCTCGACGCATTCGACCGGATCGCAGCAGGTGTAGCATACCCGCTTGTATGCCCGGTAGCCTGTCAGTTCGATGTCAGGGGAGAGGAACCCCTCCTTGACCGGTTCCTCCCGGAGCAGGTCGGTGCTCAGGTACTTCTTGTTGTCGTCCGGGAGTACGGTCGCCACAACCGACTCGGCACCGAGTTCATTCTGGAGTTTCAGTGCGCCGATGAAGTTCGCACCGGACGAAATGCCCACGCCGATGCCGAGCTCCCGGGCCAGTTTCTGAGCAATGATGATGGCGTCGCCGTCGTCCACCCCGACGATGCCGTCCAGTCCCTCGAGTCTGAGTATCGGCGGGATGAACTCGTCGGAGATTCCCTGGATGCGGTGTTTGCCGACCTTGCAGCCGGTCGAGAGCGTGGGCGAATTGGCCGGCTCAAGGGCGTACAGGCGTGTGGCCGGGTGTTTCTCTTTCAGGAAGCGACCGGCCCCCATTATCGTCCCACCGGTGCCGACACCGGCGACAAACGCGCTCGGCAGCAGTGACCTGAACCTGAGCTGCCACCAGAGTTCCGGGCCGGTGGTCGTGTAGTGCGCCTCGACGTTGTCTTCGTTTGAGAACTGGCGCGGGAGGAAGGAGTTCTTGGTGTCAGCAGCAGCTTCTTCGGCCAGGCGTATGCTGCCGACGAACCCGCCTTCTTCCTTGCTGACCAGGCGGATTTCCGCGCCGAGGCTGCGGATTAGGTTCTTGCGTTCCTCGCTCATCCAGTCCGGCATGAAGATCGTGACCGGATGCCCGAGCGCGCGGCCGATTGCGGCAAAGGAAATACCGGTGTTTCCGCTGGTGGCTTCGATGATCGTCGAGTCCGGTCTGACCAGTCCGCGTTCGTAGCCCCGGCTGATGATGTGGAATGCCATCCGGTCCTTGATGCTGCCGGACATGTTGAGGTTCTCGGCCTTGGCATAGAGGGTCCGGTGCTCGCCCTTGTACCGGAAGCCTATCTCGAGCAGCGGCGTGTTGCCGATCAGGCTCGACAGGCCCCGTACCCGGCGCCGGATGTCGTCGATCACCGTGCGGTCCCCAATTCGCTCACGGAAGCTCCGGGTCCATGGTGAACTCGCGTTCGAAGACGAAACAGCTCTCACCCTCCGGCACGTACCAGCCGGATTCCTTGCGGACCTCGTACTTGCCCGTGTACCTGCCGTCGGCGATCTTCTGCAGCCAGCCACACAGCGCGTCGATGTCGGACTCGTCGTTGTAGATGCCGACCGACGCGCGGACCGCGCCCGGAATCCTGCTGCGGTCTCGCTCGAGTATCTCCTTCTGCACCTGCTGTGCCTCTTCTTCGGTCACGCCCAGCAGGCGCTGGACATAGCTGTGGGCGCAGAAGCAGCCGTTGCGCACCCCGATCGCGCCCTCATAGGACAGGATTCCGGCGACCTGGGCATGGGGAACGTCCTTGAGGTTGAAGGCGATGACCCCGAGACGGTCCTTCGGGCCGCTGTTCCTGGCGGCGCCGTAGATCGTGATCCCGGGTACGGCACCCAGCTTCTCGAATGCGTATCGAGTCAGCCTGGTCTCGTGCTCGATGATGACGTCCCAGCCGATGCTCTCAAGCAGACGGGCGGCCACGGCCAGGGCAACGACGCCGACGATGTCGGGCGTGCCCGCTTCCTCGCGTTCGGGCAGGTCGCGCCAGTAGGCGTTCTCGATGGTAACTAGGTCGACGACGCCGCCCCCGACGCTCTCCGGCTCTGAGGCGTACAGTGATTCCCGGTCGCCGACGAGCGCGCCCACGCCGTAGGGGGCGTACATCTTGTGGGCGCTGAAGGCGACGAAGTCGAGATGCTCGGGGTCGCTGTGCGGTCTCATGTCGATCGGCCGGTGTGGGGCGAGCTGGGCGGCGTCGATCAGGATCCGGGCACCGGCGTCATGGGCCATCCGAGCAAGCTTGTGTACCGGATTGACCAGGCCCGATACGTTCGAGGCACCGGTAAGTGCGACCAAGTCCACGTGGCCGCGGTATTGGTCCAGCTTGCGGGCATAGTCCTCGACGTCGAGCGAGCCGTCAGGTCTGAGTTCGGTGTGGACGACGCCGGTCCGACGCCGCCAGGGCAGCTCGTTGGAGTGGTGCTCCATGACGCTGGTGATGACGATGCTGTCGGAACGGAACGGGTAGAGCCGGGCGAGCTTGTTGATGGACTCGGTCGTGTTCTTGGTAAAGATGACGGTTTCGTAGCTGAGATCGGCCTTGACGAAGTCGGCAACGACCCTGCGTGCCTCCTCATAGGCCCAGGATGCGATCTGGCTCTTGAACCCGGTGCCCCGGTGGACGTTGGAGTACAGGGCGAGGAACTCATCTACCTTCTTCTGAATCGACCTGAAGGTCGGGGTGCTGGCGGCATTGTCGAGGTTGACGTAGCGGCGCTGGGAGCCGTCGAGCAGCGGGACTTCGACTTCCAGGCCGACGAGTTCTCCGCGCAGCCGCCTGAGCATGGCGGTGCGCTCTTCCTTGCTGAGTCTGGTCGCCATAGAGGGTTTCAGTCGTTTTGGACCGGTTCTGGGGCACATGGTATTGCATCCGGGTCTGCGGTCAAGGCAGCGCCTTGACTGGGTTGGGGCGGGTTCTATATTGGCAGCGCGATGCCCGGCGTCCCGTTTGTCGAATTCGCCCGCCACTACGACGTCTTCATGAACCGGTATGTCGACTACCCGGACTGGGTCAGATACGTGGTGAGGATATTCCGGAAGTTCAGGGTCCAGCCGAAGCGGGTGCTCGATGTCGCGTGCGGGACCGGCATTCCGACGGTGCTGATGGCGAAGCGAGGATACGAGATGGTCGGGGTGGACCGTTCGGGCGAGATGCTGGCGGTGCTGGAGAGGAAAAGACAGAAGCTGCCGATCGAGACAGTGCAGGCCGACATCAGGGATTTCGAGCTGGACCGGCCGGTCGATGCCGCCGTCTGTCTGTACGACAGCATCAACTACCTGCTTGAGTACGACGACCTGGTCCGGTGCTTCTCCTGCGTGCGCAGCGCACTGCCCGAAGAAGGGCTGTTCACGTTCGACATGAACACCCTGTACGGGCTGGCCGAGTTCTGGGGCAGCAAGACCACGCCGAGGAAAGTCGGCAACATCGCCTCGATATGGCAGAACGAGTACGACCCCGAGTCCAGGGTGTCGACGCTGCACCTGACCTTCTGGGAGGATTCCGGGGGAGGCGGCGAGCCGCTGCGGTTCGAGGAGACCCACCAGGAGCGGGCGTATACGCGCAAGGAAGTCAGACAGGCGCTGGAGCAGGCGGGATTCGGCAAGGTCTCTTTCTTCAGCCACGGCGGGTTCATGCCGGTCGGACCGTTGACCACGCGGATGATGATAGTTGCGAGGAAGAGACAGGGGACAGAGGACAAGGTACAGACGCGGTCGGGTGGCCGGGGCGTTGACTTCGAGTAGCCTCCTCCTACAATACCGCGTACTGCGAGATTGGGCCGCCGGCCCATCTCACAGTACCCCGTCCCATGAGATTCATCGCTGACCTGCATATCCACTCGCGCTACTCGCGTGCCACGAGCAAGGAGATGGACATCCCGACTCTGGGCAGGTACGCGGAGAAGAAGGGCATCAGGGTGCTGGGCACCGGCGACTTCACCCACCCCGAGTACCTGCGGTCGCTCAAGCAGAACCTGAAGCCGACCGGCGACGGGATGTTCATCAACGGCAGTACCTACTACATGCTCAACGTCGAGGTCAACAACATCTACAGCGCGGGCGGCAAGCTGCGCCGAATCCACAACCTGATATTCGTGCCCAGTTTTGAGACCGCGGACAAGGTCGCGTCGCTCCTCGACCGGTACGGCAAACTGGCTTCCGACGGCCGGCCGACCGTGAGCATATCGAGCTACGAGATGCTGGCGCGGCTGCTGGAGATGGACCGGCGCGCATTCGTGGTCCCGAGCCACATCTGGACCCCATGGTTCTCGCTGTTCGGCTCGAATTCCGGGTTCGACGCGATCGAGGAGTGTTTCGAGGACCTCAGCGACAGGATATTCGCGGTCGAGACCGGGCTTTCGAGCGACCCGCCGATGAACTGGCGGCTGTCGGTGCTCGACAGCCGGACCCTGGTGTCGAACTCGGACGCCCACTCGCCTTCCCGCCTCGGCCGCGAGGCCAACGTGTTCGAGTGCGACCTGACCTGGGACGGGATCGTCGACGCGCTCAAGGCGAAAGACGAGGACCGGCTGAAGTACACTATCGAGTTCTTCCCCGAGGAGGGAAAGTACCACTTCGACGGGCACCGGGCCTGCAACATCACGCTTTCGCCCGAGCAGTCGCTGCTCAACAACGACCTCTGCCCGGTGTGCGGTCGCAAGCTGACGGTCGGTGTTCTGCACCGGGTGGAGGAACTCGCCGACCGGAAGCCGAAGGACGTACCGGGCGGGATGATACCGTTCAGGCATCTGGTCCCGCTCGAGGAGATCGTGTCCGAGGCTCTGGGCCACGGCCGGGACACGGTCGCGGTGCAGAAGCTCTACAACGAGCTGGTTGATGACCTGGGCAGCGAGTTTGACGTGCTGATCGACTCGCCGACCGGCGAAATCGAGCGGGTGGCCGGCGAGCGGGTCGCGCTGGCGGTGGACAACATGCGCAAGGGCGAAGTCAACGCGACCCCGGGATACGACGGCGTGTTCGGATTCATCAGTCTGCTTCCGGATTCGGCCAAGGGCCGTGAACAGGAGCAGGGGCGCGCCGAGGAAGAGGCCGGCCAGCAGCTCGGGCTGTGGGGTCCGTGAGACCCCGGAGGACCTAGCTGATGCCGGGCGGCAAGGGCCTGACCCGCCAGAAGCTCTGGGCGCCGTGGCGGATGGAGTACATCCGGGCCGCGGCAAAGGACAAAGCGCCAAGGACTAAGGACAAAGGACAGGTGCCGCGGAGCCGCGGCTGTCTGTTCTGTACCCTTAAGCGGTCGAGTGATGACGAGGCCGACCTCATCCTGCACCGGGGAAGGCTCGGGTTCGTGGTGGTGAACCGGTTTCCCTACAACAACGGACACCTGATGGTTGCGCCGAACCGGCATGTTGCCGACTACGAGAAGCTCTCAGAGGAGGAAGGGCTGGGGTTGCAGAGGCTTGTCCAGAGGTCATTGCGGGCGCTGCGTCTGGAGATGAAGCCGCACGGGTACAACATCGGCATGAACCTTGGCCGGGTCGCTGGCGCGGGCGAGGCCGGGCACCTGCACATCCACGTTGTGCCGCGCTGGCTCGGGGACGTGAACTACATGCCGGCGGTCGCGGAGACCAAAGTCATCAGCCAGCACCTTCACGAAACGTGGGTTTGCCTGAGGAAGCGGATGGGCCGGAGCAGGTAGGGCAAAGTGATCAGGGCGGTCGTGTTCGATGTCGACAACACCCTTATCGACTTCACCAAGTTCAAGAACGCATCAGTCGAGGCTGCCATCGACGCCATGATCGATGCCGGGCTCGACCTGACGCCGCAGCAGGCGCGCAAACGCATCGACCAGATCTACGAAGACAGGGGGATCGAGTTCCAGCAGGTGTTCGACGAGTTCCTGCAGGACGTGCTTGGGCACGTCGACTACCGGATACTGGCCAACGGCATCATCGCCTACCGTCGGGCCCGCGAGGGGGTGCTGGTTACCTACCCGCATACCAGGATCGCCCTGCTCAGGCTGGCGCGGATGGGGCTGAAACTCGGCGTTGTGTCGGACGCTCCGAGACTGCAGGCGTGGATGCGGCTCGCATCGCTTGGGATGGTCAACTACTTCGATGCGGTGGTGACCTACGACGACACCGGCAAGAAGAAGCCGGCGCCCGAACCTTTCCAGAGAGCCCTCGAGATGCTGGATGTCGAGCCGAAAGAAGCGGTCATGGTCGGCGACTGGGCGGAGCGCGACATAGTCGGGGCCAAGGAAATCGGCATGTACACCGTCTTCGCCCGCTACGGTGATGAGTTCGGCACCAAGCGTTCGGGTGCGGATGCGGATATCAACGACATTCTCGAACTCATCCCGTTCGTCGACCGGCTCAACAAGAACCAGGGTCCTGCGATCCGGAAGGCCGAGGATTGCGTTGCGCGTCCAATGGACGCGCAACCGCGGCCGTCCTCGGCCAACCATCGGACACCTCGAGCCTAGGACCTTTCATTTGGCAATATCCGGAGTCGGAATCGACCTGGTCCGGGTCGATAGGATTCGCTCGGCGATGGAAAGGTTTCCCGTTCGGTTCAGAGAAAGGATATTCGCGGGTCCGGAAGTGGCTTTCTGTGAGGAACTTGCCGACAAGTACCAGTCATACGCTGGTCGGTTCGCGGCCAAGGAGGCATTCTCCAAGGCGCTGGGTACCGGACTGAGAGGCGCAATCGGGTGGAAGGAGATCGAAATCTGCGACAATGAACGTTCGAGGCCGACGATTTCAGTTTCCGGCCGGGCCAGGGAGCTGCTCGGCGACCGGCGGGCCCACCTGAGTATCACCCACCTTCCGGACTATGCCGCGGCGGTCGTGGTTATCGAAGACGGCAAGTAGCACCAAGAAGACAACTTGACCTGCGGCCGTACCGGCATCCCCAAACAGCCGGTTTGACAGATTCGCTGACACTCATATTCTTCTGACCCAATGCCAGCGAAGAAAAGGCAATCCAAGCCCGCGTCTTCGAGAGCCAGGTCGTCGGCCAGAGGGACCCGAGGGGCCAAAGAGCTGATGATTGTCGAGTCGCCGACCAAGGCGCGGACGATCGGCCGGTTTGTGGGGGACCGGTTTGACGTCCAGTCCTCAATGGGCCACATCCGTGACCTGCCGAAGTCCGGCATGTCGGTCGACATCGAGAACGGATTCGAGCCTTCGTACGAGGTCCCCCCGGCCAAGAAGAAGACGGTTGCCGCTCTACGCAAAGCGGCCAAGGGGTCGGCTTCGGTCTGGCTGGCGACCGACGAGGACAGGGAGGGAGAGGCAATCGCCTGGCACCTGGCCCAGGCGCTCAGACTGCCGGCGTCCCGCACCAAGCGCATCGTGTTCCACGAGATTACCAAGTCCGCGATCCTCGAGGCGATCGAGGCTCCACGCGCGGTGGACCAGCACCTCGTTGATGCCCAGCAGGCCCGCCGGGTCCTTGACCGGCTGGTGGGATACGAACTGTCGCCGGTGCTTTGGCGCAAGGTGATGACAGGGCTTTCGGCCGGCCGGGTCCAGTCGGTGGCGGTCAGGCTGGTTGTCGAGCGGGAGCGCGAGATCGACGGTTTCGAGCCTGCGGCCAGCTACAGGGTGACCGCTGACTTCGACGCCGACGGCGCCGTGTTCACGGCCAGGCTGGACACCGACTTCGTAGCCGAGGACCGGGCGGGGGAGTTTCTCAAGAAACTGGTCGGTGCCGGGTTCGCGGTCGAAGGGCTGGAGAAGAAACCGGGCCGCAAGTCGCCCCGTCCGCCTTTCACAACTTCCACGCTCCAGCAGGAGGCGTCGCAGAAGCTCGGGTTCAGCGTCAAGCGCACGATGGCGCTGGCCCAACGGCTGTACGAGGCGGGGAGGATAACCTACATGCGCACCGACTCGGTGGTGATGTCGGGTGTGGCGCTGGCCCAGGCCCGCAAGGTCGTGACCGCCCGGTTCGGCAAGGAGTATGCGCAGACCCGCCAGTACAAGACAAAGTCGAAGGGCGCACAGGAAGCGCACGAGGCGATCCGCCCGACCGATTTCACGCTCGGCAAACTGGCCGGCGAACCTGCGGAGAGCAGGCTGTACGGCCTGATCTGGCGCCGGGCGCTGGCATCGCAGATGTCGGATGCCCGGGTCGAGCGCACGACAGTCACCGTGGCCCCGTCCACGGTGAGCGAGCGGTTCCTGGCCAAGGGGGAGATAGTCCTGTTCGACGGATTCCTTAAGCTCTACGGCAGTGCCGACGAGGAAGAGGACGCCGAAGGAAGACTCCCCCCGCTGGTTCAGGGCCAGGAAGTCGGACTCGTCGAGGCAATCGCTCGGCAGACGTTCTCGCGTCCTCCGACCCGGTATGCCGAAGCCGGCCTGGTCAAGAAACTCGAGGAGATGGGTATCGGCCGACCTTCCACCTACGCACCGACGATTTCAACCATCCAGGAACGGGGCTATGTCGAGAAGCGGGGGCTGCCGGCCGAGGACCGCAGCTACCGGGTGCTTGTGCTCAGGGAAGGAAGGGTGTCGGACGAGGAGCGCTCCGAGAAGACCGGCGGAGAAAAGGCCAAGCTCTTCCCGACCGACGTGGCCGGGGTGGTCACCGACTTCCTGGTCACCCACTTTCCCGAGGTCATCGACTACAGCTTCACGGCCAAGGTCGAGGAGGAACTGGACGAAATCGCCCAGGGCGAGAAGGAATGGCGGGCGATGATGGCCGGGTTCTACGAGCCGTTCCACGCCGACATCGAGAAGGTGCACGAATTGCCGCGCGAAGACGTTTCCGGTGCCCGGGAGCTCGGCAAAGACCCCAAGACCGGCAAGCCGGTGTCGGCCCGAATCGGCCGGTTCGGACCGTACGTCCAGATCGGCACCAAAGACGATGAGGAGAAGCCGATATTCGCCGGCCTGCGGCCGGGCCAGAAGCTGGAGAGCATCACCCTTGAAGAAGCGCTGGAACTGTTCAAGCTGCCGCGGAAGCTGGGTGAGACACCGGACGGCGAGGAGGTGTCGGCCAGCCACGGACGTTTCGGTCCGTACGTGAAGTACGGCGCCAAGTACGTGTCGATCAAAGGGCTTGACCCGCTCGAAATAACGCTCGAGCAGGCGCTGAGTCTGATTGCGGCGAAGAAGAGATCGGATGCGAGACGGGAAATCAGGGTGTTCGAAGGGACCGGGATCAAGGTGCTGCGCGGCCGCTACGGCCCGTATGTGACTGACGGCAAGAAGAACGTCAAGGTCCCCAAGGGCGCGGACCCGGCCGGACTGACGCTGGAGCAGTGCAAGAAGCTGATTGCCGAGGCCCCGGACAAGCCCCGGCGCGGCGGCAGGAGGAGGAAGTGACCTGGGCCAAGGTCGGGATTCTCTTTCAGCTGAGGCTGGAACCGGGAGAGGACGTGCCCGCATCGGTCCTCGCGTTCGTCCGCGAGCACGACATCGGGTCAGGCCAGATCTCGGGACTCGGGGCAGCCGAGGAGGTCGTTATCGGGTCCTTCGACCGCAAGCGCAGGAAGTACATCAAGCGCCGGTTCCCAGGGGAGTGCGAGGTCGCGTCGCTGACCGGCAACATCGCCTGGGCAGGGGCCGAACCGTTCTGCCACCTCCATGCCGTGGTCGCAGCCACGGGACTGGCGGCCCGGGCCGGTCATCTGTTCGAAGCACGCGTCACCGTGACCTTCGAAATCAACATACTGGCCGGTGAGAAGAGACTTTACAGGTCTGAGGACCCGGAAACCGGCCTCAATCTGCTCGACCTGCCCCGAGGCGGTCAAGAGGGCTGACCCCGGGCCGGCCGCAGACCCTGCGGCACACGGCTTGACTTCCCTGAGTCGAATTCATAGACTTCAGCCAGAGGACGCGCTCCCGAAGCGCGGCAGGCCACGCATCTGCCTTGGGACTGGCGTTACACCAGTCTTCGCCGGGCCATGCGGCCTCGTTTTTGCTGGAAGCCGGCGGGGCAGACCATAAAGGAGGAAAGAGATGGCGACAGTTGATGATGTTAAGAGCATCATTGTGGAGCAGTTGCACGTGACTCCGGAAAAGGTTACCGACGCTGCCCACTTCGTTGACGACCTCGGTGCCGATTCGCTCGACATCGTCGAGCTGGTAATGGCCTTCGAGGAGAAGTTCTCCATCGAGATTCCGGACGAGGATTCCCAGCAGCTCACGACCGTCGGCAAGGCGGTCGAGTACCTCGAGAAGAAGCTGGCCGAAAAACAAGGCTAGCACCGCCCGGAGCAGCACTTGCCCCGACGCGTAGTCATCACCGGCCTCGGCGCGGTCACGCCGGTCGGCAACGACATGGCCTCGACCTGGGACAGTCTGATATCCGGCCGGAGCGGTGTGGGCCCGATATCGCTATTCGGCACCGATGACCTGCCGGTGAGGATCGCGGCCGAAGTCAAGGATTTCGACCCCACAGTCCGAATCGACCCCAAGCTGGCCAAGCGCACCGACCGCTTCACCCAGTATGCGCTCTGCGCAACCCAGGAGGCGGTCGATGACGCGGGGCTCGACTTCGACAAGGAAGACCGGAGCCGGGTCGGAGTCATCATCGGCTCGGGCATGGGCGGAATCCAGACCTGGGAGTCCCAGCACGCCCAGTTCATCCAGCGCGGGCCGAGACGGGTCTCGCCGTTGGTGATACCGATGATGATACCGGACATGGCGGCAGGGATGGTCTCGATTGTCTACTCGCTGCGCGGGCCGAATTTCTGCACGACCTCGGCCTGCGCATCCGGCGCGCACGGGGTCGGGGAGTCGTTCCGCCACATCCTGCACGGCGACGCGGAAGTCATGATCGCCGGCGGCGCCGAAGCCGCAATCACCAAGTTCACCGTCGCGGCGTTCGCCAACATGGGCGCCCTGTCCAAGCACAACGACGACCCGGCCAGAGCGTCCCGACCGTTCGACCGGGACCGGGACGGGTTCGTAATCGCCGAAGGTTGCGGCATGTGCGTGCTGGAGGAACTCGGGCACGCCAAGGCCCGCGGCGCCAGGGTCTACTGCGAACTGGTCGGCTACGGCGCGACCGGCGACGGCCACCACATCACCGCCCCGGACCCGGAAGGCAAGGGGGCAGAGGCGGTGATGCGGTCGGCGCTGGAAGAGGCCGCGTTCGAGCCCGAGGACATCGACTATGTCAACGCGCACGGGACTTCGACCCCGCTCAACGACGCCACCGAGGTCAAGGCGATTGTCGAGGTGTTCGGCGACCACGCCCGCAAGCTGGCGATAAACTCCACCAAGTCGATGATCGGCCACGGCCTTGGTTCGGCCGGGGCGATGGAGTTCGTCACCACGGTCAAGTCGCTGGAGCAGGGCAAGGTGCACGTGACGCTGAACTTCGAGCACCCGGACGACGGTGTCGACCTGGATTTCGTGGCCGACGGACCCCGTGAACTCGACATCCGGGCCGCGGTATCGAACTCGTTCGGGTTCGGCGGACACAACACCTGCCTCTGCATCCGCAGGCACGAGGGCTAGCCCGTGAACATCGTCGTGTGCATCAAACAGGTCCCTTCGACCGAGACCAAGATCCGCATCAGCAGCCAGACCGGGTTCGTGGACCTGTCCGACGTCGAGTGGGTCATCAACCCCTACGACGAATACGCGCTGGAGATGGCGCTGCTGATCAAGGAGAAGCTCGGTACCGGCAGTATCACCGCAATCACACTTGGCCCTGAGCGTGCGAGGCAGGCGCTGAAGACCGCGCTGTCGATGGGGCTCGACAACGCGGTCCACGCCATCGACCCGGCGTTCGAGGAGATCGACCACCTGTCCCGGGGCAGGGTACTGGCCGCGGCGATCAAGAAGCAGGTGCCGGACTTCAGCCTGGTCTTCTGCGGCAAGCAGGCGGTCGACGACGACATGGCGATGGTGCCGCAAGCGGTCGCCCACTTCCTCGGCCTGCCGCACGTGGCGGTGGTGCCCGAGGTGGAGGTCGAGGCGGGCGCCGATGAGATAACGTGCCACCGTGAGGTCGAAGGCGCGACCGAAATCGTCAAGATCAAGCTGCCGTGCCTGGCCACCATCCAGAAAGGCAAGCACGAGCCTCGGTATCCGACTCTGAAGCTGATGATGGCGGCCAAGCGCAAGGAAATCCCGGTGCTGTCGGCCCAGGACCTGGGCATCGACCCGTCCGCGTTGACCAACGCGGTAGTCCACATCGAGGACAGGCTGCCGCCGGGGCGCAAACCGGGCAAGGTGCTGGAGGGCGAGCCGGCCGAGGTAGTGCCGGAGCTGGTCCGGCTGCTACGCGAAGAAGCGAAGGTGCTCTGATGTTTGACCGAAAACTGTCCCAGGAGCGTCTTGTCGTCGGTATCGGCGGCAACACCGGCTCGGGCAAGACAACGGTGGCCAACGAGCTGAAGCGCTACGGCGCGAAGATAATCGACGCCGACCAGGTCGCGGGCACGCTGCTGCGCAAGGGCACGCCCGAATACAAGAAGCTGGTCAAGGCGTTCGGCAAAGAAATCCTGGTCAAGGGCGACCAGATCGACCGCAAGGCGCTTGCCGCACGGGCATTCAAGACCAGGGCAACGGTCAAGAAGCTCAACGCCATAACCCACCCGGCGATCGCGGCCCGGATTCGGGAAGACCTTGAGAAGACCAAGAAGGGGCTGGTGATATTGGACGCGGCGTTGCTGTTCACGGTCGGGCTGGACAAGGACATGGACGTCGCGATCCTGGTCACCGCGCCGGAGCGGCTCAAGGTCAAGCGGCTGGTGGATTCCGGACTGACCCGCGACGAGGCCAAGGCGCGGCTCAAGCTCCAGGAGCCCGATTCCAGGGTCTGGCGGCGGGCCGACTTTGTGCTCGAGAACAAGGGGTCGCTGGCCGAGCTGCGCCGCAAGTCAAGGGCGCTCTGGAATTTCTTCTACAGCGCCCGGTTCCAGAACCTCCGCGCCGGCAAGTAGCGCGGAGTGATCAATGATCAGCAGACCCAGTGACAGAGTGAAAAGAACGTTGGCACTTGGTCACTTCGTCTCTCGGTCACCGGGTCGCTTCCGTCCGTGAAGCTGGTCCAGGTTCCGCTGCGCGACCTGGTCCTGTCCGAGGGGCTGGTCGAGGGGGTCACTCCCTACATCCTCGAATACGAGGAGGCCGAGCAACTGGCCGCGGACGTTGTCGATACCTGCCGCGCGATGGTGAACGAGAAGGCCGACGGGCTGAGTGACAAGCAGCGCGACGCGAACGCCGACACCTGGCACATTCTGGCAGCCGGAGACAGGATCGGCAGCTTTCACGCGGTCTACGATGTCGACGAGACCCGGCTCGGGTTCGAGTTCGGCAAGGAGGATGCGGTCAAGTTCTACCGGCTGCTGCGAGTCCAGCGCATCGTCAGGCCCGACCTGCTCGAGATCCGCAGGCTGATGAGCGGCAACCTGGCCGAGACCGTGGCCGCGGTGCTGTGGCAGATCGGGGCGATAAAGGTCAGCCTCGGGGACCTGCGGCCGCTGTTCAAGGTCGACATGCGCCGCAACCGCAGTCCGATCTACATCGACGTCAAAGGCCTGGCGAACTACCCGGACGTCAACGATTTCGTGCTCGGTTCGGCGGCACTGCTGCTGCGCGGTGTCGAGTTCGACGTCATCTGCGGCATCGAAGCCGGCAGCATCGGCATCGCGGCGGTGCTGGCGCACAGGCTGTGCAAGCCGATGTTCTTCGCCCGGCGCCAGAAGCGGTACGAAGAGGCGAGTCCGTTCGAAGGCATCAAGAGCCATGAGCTTTTCCGCAAGAAGGTACTGCTGGTGGACGACACGCTGGTCCACGGCTGGACCAAAGCCAGGGTAATCCGCGAAATCCGGGAATGGGGCGGCGACGTGACCGACTGCTTCGTAATCTTCGACCGCAGGCAGGGTGGGGACAAAGACCTGGCCGAGCTCGGAGTCAAGCTCTGGTACCTCACCGACCGGAGGGCCGCACTGTCCGAGAAGATCCCACGCGACGTAAGCCTCCTGACCGACCGCGAGTACAAAGAAGTCATCAGCTATTTCGATGACCCGGCAGCCTGGCACAAGAAGCGCGGCCTGCAGTACCACAAGATCCGCCCGCCCACCGGCCAAGCCCGCTAGGCGGAGCGGGACACTCCGGACAACAGCAGAGGTAGTTCAGTTCCGCGCGAGGCCGATGTAACGAGGTGTCCTCGTCCGGTACTCGGCGAATGCCGGGCCGTGGACGCGGGCAAGGAAGCGTTCTTCCTGCAAAGTGAGCAGGTGGAGCAGCACGGCACCCAGTATCCAGAAACCGAGGAAGAAGAGTGTGCCGTTGATGAGGAAAGTTCCGCAGAAGTAGAGCCCGAAGAAAAGGTAGATGGGGTTGCGGGTGAACCGGTAGACGCCGGTGGTCACCAGGCGGCCGGGCCGGTTCTCGTCGATACCGAGTCGCCACGACTCTCCGAGCGCGATATGGGCCGCGATGTTGAGGCAGAACCCGACGACGACCAGTGCCGTGCCTGCGAACTTGAGCGGCAGCCAGTCGAGGAGCAGGATGTGGAAGGGAGACGGGAAGATGCGAAACCCGACCGGCAGCACGAAGAACAGGACCTCGAATGCCCAGACGTTGGTCAGGATGAACAGCGGGAACGCGAGCCGGCTGCTCCGGCCGGGCAGGAAGGTGTTGACCCTGTGCCGGATCCGCGTGGCGACGGTGCGGCCCATGGCCATGCCGATGAACAGCGCGAGCCCCGCGACCTGGAACCAGTCGAAGAAGTCCAACCCGGCATTCTAGAGAACGCGAGTACGAAGACAAACGGGTTTGACACTCTGCCCGCCCGGGGACAGAATCAGCCCTGATGCGCAGACTCGCTGTTTCCATGCTGCTCGTCGCGATGTTGGCAACCGTCAGCTCGG
>CP070680.1:1862240-1879320 GCA_020352555.1 Caldifarciminota bacterium
GACGCCTACACGGACCAGGAGCTTGAAGGCAAGACTGCACAAATCGAAGGAATACTCAAGGAGAAGGGCATTCGTGCAGGCCTGATCAACGCGGCTAAGCAGGTCCCAATCAACGTTGCAGCAGCCGAAACCTACCTGAAGGCCTGGGCTGCGACGCTCTAGATCCATCCTATCTAGGCCTGAGTCTCCGTTTGTTTCAGTGCCCGCTAGCACCTTGACACCCCGACCGCCTGCAGCAGGATAGGTACTGCTATCACATGAAGAACCTGACCTACGTCTTCCTTGCGCTCTGCCTGGTGATCCTGGCGACCGCCCAGGCGCACGACCCCCTTTGGGTCTATCGCTACGACGGGCCGGGGAAGAACATCGACGATGCGCGCAGGGTCGAGCTCGGGGCCGACGGCAATCTGTACGTCGCAGGCTGGTGCACCGACTCGTCAGAGTCAGGCGACTTCCTTGTCATCAGCCTGACCCCTTCTGGGACCGAGCGCTGGGTGTACCGGTACGATGGCCCGGCGCACAACGGCTGGGACGAAGCAGCCGGCCTTGCCTGCGGCCCTGACGGCAACATCTACGTCTGCGGGTATTCAGAGGGTTCAGGGACCAGATTCGACATCGTGGTCATCAGCCTGGACACTTCCGGGACCGAACGCTGGTTGTACCGCTACGACTGGAGAGGCGACCCGGACCGTGGCTACGACATCATCTACGGCAGGGACCACAATCTATATCTGACCGGCACGGTCGAAGACCGGGGCCGCTCTGCCGGAGGACCTGCAGGCTTCGCATCGGGCGTCGACTTTGCGGTCATCAGCCTCGACACAGCGGGCAACGAGCGGTGGGTGTACCGGTACGCAGAACACGACAGCGGTGGGGACAACGGGACCACGCTGGTCCAGGGTCCGGACAACCGGATATACGTTGCCGGGGTCATCCGGATGGAAACCAATGACATCGCGGTCATCTGCCTCTCCCCTGACTCAGGGTCCCAGCAGTGGGTGTACACCTACGACGGTCCTGGCCAGAGCTTCGACTATCCGGTTTCGCTGACCTGCGACTCCGCGGGCAACCTCTATGTCGGCGGCTCGAGCTGGGGCCACGACACGTCCTGGTACGACATGACGGTCATCGGCCTGTCCCCCAACGGAGACGAACGCTGGGTGTATCGCCGATCCGGGCCGAGCAACGACCTGGTCGAGGGCCTGTGCTGGAGCGACGACGGGTTTCTATACGGATCCGGGCAGTTCACCGTGGACACCGGCGGGCCGATACCGGTTCCGAGGTTCGAGGTGATAAGCCTGGATACGGCAGGGACAGAGCGGTGGGTCTATGACTCATTCCCGGGCGCCAGCTACCACATGACGGTCGGCCCTGACAACAACATCTACGCTACCGGGTACACGAATATGGGCGGACCTTCTGTTTTCACGGTCGCCAGCCTGACCCCGACGGGGTTCGAACGCTGGGTGTCGAGGTACGAAGGAATCTCCGGTGCGAACGGGGGCCGCTGGGTGACCTGGGGCAGAGACGGCCACGTGTACGCGACCGGATTCGGCATGGGCGAGTCTGGCCTGTCCGACATCCTGGCCATGGGACTGGAAGCGAATTCAGGCCTCGCCGGACCGCACGAGCCGTCACCTGTCCGAGGTGGCGATTCTCCGACATTCGTGCGGAACGTGCTGCAGCTGACAGCCAACAGCTCACGGCTGACAGCTGGCCTGTACGACCCTTCGGGTCGGATGGTGATGGAGCTGAAGCCAGGGAACAACGACATCAGATACCTGCCTTCGGGCGTATATTATCTGAGGTGGAACAGAGACGCAGCCAGGATCGTCAAGCCGTAGCAGTGCTGGACCAGAATCCCCATGCCTCGGCGGCATCGGCCCCAGTCCGTCGTGCACCCTGGCCCCCTCCCCCAAGGGGCGAGGGTACAATGGTAGAGCGCGAGCGGAAGTGACCAAGAGACAAAGTGACGCGTGGAAGCGGTCAAGTGACCGAGTGATCGGGTGATCAAGTGGCGGTACGGCAGGCAGCGGCTAGCCAAGGGCCAGCGACCTGCCACTTGCACTACAGAAGAGCGAGCTGTAGAATCCGGCAATGGGTCAAGCTCCTATCCTGTACCTCGAGACGTCTATCTTCGGCTTCTTCACAGACGCCGATCCGCGCAACGCGACACACCGCGAGGCGGTCGAGAGGCTGTTCTCGCAGATCGACATCGCGGTACAGACAGCGTCGACTTCCCCGCTGACAGTCCTGGAGCTGGACCGGACTCCAGAGCCGACCCGCTCCCGCCTGCTTGGTCTGTTGACGCCGGTGCAACTGCTCGAAGTCGATGACGCCGCTGTCGAGGAACTCTCTCAAGCCTACGTCAGGGACGGCGTTGTGCCCGAACAGTATGCCGACGATGCGAGGCACGTCGCATACGCGGTCCTCGGCGGAGCTGAAGTCTTGGTATCGATGAACCTGCGTCACTTGGCGAACGAATGGGCAGAACGGAGATTGAATGCGGTCAGCACACGCCTGGGGCACCGGGCAATCAGTATCCGGACCCCGGCAGAGGTACTCAAATATGAAGATTGACGGCAAGGACTTCATCGACTGGCTGCACGAGCAGCGGGCCGCCGCAGAGGAGAAACGCAAGGCCGAAGGTGTGGCAGGAGCCGACCGGCTTGCCGCCATGCGTGAAATGGCCGCTCGCGTTCTCGAGGAAGTCAAAGCGAAACGCCCTCCGGTCGCCCGCGAGAAGTAGTCGTCCGGCCGACAGGCCAGCCTGCTTTCCTTGACTTGTGACCGCTGTCAGATATCCTTTTCATAGTCATATCCATGCGTAAACTCGCCCTGTTTCTGCTAGTTACGTCATTCTTTGGTACCGCGCCGGCAGCCGCATCAGACGCCGCAGCCGCGTCAGAAACCATCCCCGTGGCGCCGGGCAAGGCGAAACCGGAAGGCATCACGGTGCTGGTGTTCGTGGCCCGGCGCATGTACCGTGAAGAGCCGCTCGAAGGACTCAGGAGCAAGTTCGACAAGCATGGAATCGGGCTCAAGGTCGCCTCGCGCGACACCGCGATAGCCGTAGGCATGAACCGGACCGTGATTCGGCCCGACCTGCGGCTGCGTGACGCCGACCCAGCGGAGTTCGACATGCTGGTCCTGAACGGCGGGTCGGGCGCAGCCCTGTACTGGGACGACACCGTGGTACACGCCAAGGTCCGTGAGTTCGCCCAGGCAGGCCGGCCGCTGGCCGCGATCGATATTGCGCCGGTGATACTGGCCAAGGCCGGCGTGCTCAAGGACCGCAGGGCGACCGTCTACCCGCACCGGGCCGCGGTCACCTGGCTCAAAGAGAACGGAGCCTTGTACTCGTTCAACCCGGTGGTGACCGACGACGGCATCATCACCGCGTCGGACACCGAGCAGACCAAGCGGTTCGTGGACGCAATCCTGGACCGGCTCGGGGTCAGGGACTGAGTGCGCGCGGTCCTGCAGCGGGTGACCAGCGCCGGGGTCACGGTTGACGGCAAGAGAGTCGCGGAGATCGGACCGGGTCTGATGATTCTGCTCGGGGTGGGCCAGGCGGACGCGGAACAGACCTGCCGGGTCCTTGCCTCCAAGGTCGCGCGCCTGCGGATCTTCGAGGACGACCAGGGCAAGATGAACCGGTCTCTGCTCGACACCGGCGGCTCGGCCCTTGTCGTGTCCCAGTTCACCCTGTACGGGGACACGCGCAAAGGGCTCAGGCCTTCGTTCACCCTGGCCTGCGAGCCGAAACGGGCCGAGGAGCTCTACCTCAGGTTCGCGTCCGAGCTGGGATACCTCGGGGTGCCGGTGAAGACCGGGAAGTTTGCGGCCCGGATGGACGTTGACCTGGTCAACAACGGGCCGGTGACGATACTGCTGGATAGTGAGGAAAACGGATGAGGGCGTCTGAGAGACTCTTCGACTCCGTGCGCCTGACCGCGCACTCCGCTCAGAGTGACAGCAGAGAGAACGTCTGTCATCCTGAGTCGGAACGAAGGATCTCGGCTTCGCCTCGCGACCGGAACACGGAGGATGTGTGATTAAGTCGATGACCGGTGTCGGCCACGCCGAAGGCATGATACCGCCCTGGAACAGCATGATTGTGGTCGACATCAGGTCGGTGAACCACAAGTACTTCGAGATCGTCCCGCGCCTGCCCAACTCGCTCGCCGGCCACGAGTCGGAAATCCGCGACATGGTGAGGCGCCGGGTCAAGCGGGGCTACGTCCAGCTCCACGTCACGCTGGACGAGCACGCCGACGCCCCTACCCTGTCGCTCGACCAGCGAATGACCCATGACTACCTGAAGATCGCGCACGAGCTGAGGAGGAAGTACAAGGTCAAGGGCGAGCTCGACATCAACACCGTGCTCAACCATCCCGGCATCATCGCCGCCGCGCACAGCGAGAAGAACCGGGCCCGGCTCTGGCGCTATTCGCGCCGAGTCCTGAACAGCGCGCTCGACCACCTGACCCGGATGCGCCAGGCCGAAGGCGCCAACATGGTCAGGGACCTGCGCCGGCGGGTGGTCAGGATCCAGTCCGCGGTACGCAAGATAGAAGAGCGGGTTCCGGTCCGGCTGCGCGAGCGCAAGAAGAACCTGCTCACCCAGCTCAGAGACCTCGGCATCGACGCCGACCCCAAGCGCCTGCTCGAGGAAGTGGCGTTCATCGCCGACAAGGTCGACATCCACGAGGAGTGCGTCAGGCTCAAGAGCCACTGCAGCATGTTTCTCAGGGCGCTGCGGGTCGCGACCACGTCCGGCAAGAAGCTGGACTTCATCGCCCAGGAGATGCTGCGCGAGACCGACACCCTGGCGGCCAAAGCCCGCGACATGGTGGTGTCCCGCCGCGCCATCGAGATAAAAGGCGAGATCGAGAAGCTCAAGGAACAGGTGAGGAATGTCGAATAGGCCGGCGCAGGACGGCCACCAGCCGTTCCTGGTCGTGCTCTCCTCCCCTTCGGGCGCGGGCAAGACCTCGATCTGCCGCGGGGTCACGAAACAGGACCGCAGGGTCGCCTACTCGGTCTCGGCCACCACCCGGCCCAGGCGCAAAGGCGAGGTCAATGGTCGTTCCTACTCGTTCCTGACCGAAAAGCGGTTCAAGCGCCTGGTCGCCCGCAACGGCCTGCTCGAGCACGCGCTGGTGTACGGATACTACTACGGTACGCCCAAGGCGCCGGTGCTCAGGCATTTCCGGGCCGGACAGGACGTGATCGCCGACCTCGACGTCCAGGGCATGCGCTCGGCCAAGGCGGCGCTGCCCGGGACAGTCGCAGTCTTCGTCACCGCGCCCTGCCGCACAGAAATAGGCCGCCGGCTCAAACGCCGGGGCACGGACAGTGAACAGACGATGGCCAGACGCCAGGCCGAAATGGAGGCCGAGTTCGCCGCCATCCCTGATTTCGATTACTTAGTCGTCAACGACCGGCTGAATGACGCCGTTGCGCGGGTGCTGGCAATCATCAGAGCCGAGCGCCAGCGCACCGCACGGCACCCGGCATTCGCTCGCCGGGGAATGAGCCGGTAGGCAAAGGAGTACCGTTGAAGTACACATCGCTAGAGGAAGTGTGGGACAGATTCGAGAACAAGTACCAGGCCTTGAACGTGGCCGCGCTCGAAGCCCGGCGCGTAATCGAAGGCCTGCACCGGGGCGAGATATCGCTCAACCAGAACATCATCGAGTACTCGCTCCAGCGCCTGCACGCAGGCGAAATCAAGTACCGCAAGCTCACCGAAGCCGAGGTCCAGGCGATGACCCGTGAGAGCTTCGCTGAGCCCGGGTTCGGCAGCCGGTACTAGACTGCAACCGGGCCGGCTGGAGGACTGATACATGGCCGGCACCAGCACGGCCAGCAAGCGTCCGGGCAAGGGACGCAAGCGGACTGCGCGCACGCGCAAGACCCTGTCCAGGAACAACGCTCCTGCGGGCAGGAAGAAGCCCCGCCGGCAGCGCAAACCCGCAGCCGGCCGCAGGCCCGCGCATCGCGAGCCTCCGGCACCCAGGCCGGTCCGCGTCCTGCTCGGAGTGACCGGCGGCATCGCGGCCTACAAGTCGCTCGAACTGGTCCGCCTGTTCCGCAAAGCGGGCTGGGAGGTGCGCGTCGTGATGACCGCCGCTGCGCAGAAGCTGGTGGGCAAGGACTCGTTCGAGACCCTTTCCGGCAACCCGGTCGCGTTCGAACTCTTCCCCAGGAAGCGGCCGAAGAAAGCCGTCGGCGTCGAGCACGTCGAATCCGCGACATGGGCCGACCTGGTCCTGGTCGCGCCCGCGACCGCCAACATCATCGGCAAGCTGGCATCCGGTGTGGCCGACGACCTGCTGTCCACCCTGCTGCTCGCGGTCCCCCAGCAGACGGTCAAGTCCGGCCGCGTCGTCCTCTCCCCTGCCATGAACTTCAACATGTGGGACCATCCTTCGGTCAAGACCAACATCGACCGGCTGCGCGGGCTCGGCTATTTCGTGGTCGAGCCGGACACCGGCGATCTGGCCTGCGGCGACACCGGCGCCGGACGGCTGCCCGACCCTGAAGTCCTCTTGGGCATCTGCCGCGCCGCGCTCGACCGGTCTTTGCTGCCCGACCTGTCCGGAACCATCGTGCTGGTCACCGTCGGACGGACCGAGGAGCCCATCGACCCGGTGCGGGTCATCACCAACCGGTCTTCGGGCCGGATGGGGATAGCCATCGCCCGCTCGTTCCGGGCCGCCGGTGCCAAGGTCCGCATCGTAGCCGGGCCGCTCGGTGTGCCAGCTCCGCTCGGCATGGTGACGACCGGTGTCCAGACCACTCAGCAGATGCACGTCGAAGTGCTCAAGAACCTGCCTGATTCCGACCTGCTGGTTATGTGCGCCGCGGTCGCCGACTACCGGCCCAAGCAGGCGTCGCGCACCAAGCGGCATTCGAAGACTCTGCGGCTTGAACTGGAAAGGACCCCTGATATCCTCAAGTCTGTGAGCAGGGCCAGGCACAGCGCGGTGGTGGTCGGTTTCAGCCTCGACTCCGACCCGGACGCCGCTGCCCGCAAGCTGAAGGAGAAGAAGCTCGACCTCATCGTCGCCAATCCTGTGACGACCCCGGCTGCGGACACGATCAGGCCGACCCTGGTCCTCAAGGGTCGCAAGCCCCAGGCCCTGCCCGAGATGACCAAGACCGAGTTCGCCCGCCGGCTGGTCATCGAATCGGCCGAACTGCTCAAGGCAAGGAAGCGACATGCCTGACGAAACCGCCAAGACCCGCACCCCTCCCCAGGACCTCGAAGCCGAATCCGCGGTGCTCGGCGCGATGCTGCTCGACCCGGACGCCGTGTCGAAAGTCATGGCGGTCCTGGGGTCCGAGCCCGAGCACTTCTACGCTCCGGCCCACCGCAAGGTGTACCGGGCGCTCATCAACCTGTTCAACGCCAACTCGCCGACCGATACCGTCACCGTCACATCTGAACTCAAGCGGATGAAGGAACTGGAAGCGGTCGGCGGCACTCCGTTCCTGTCCGCGCTGCTCGACACCGTACTCACCACCGCCCATTGCGAGGAGCACGCCCGGCTCGTGCTCGAGAAGTCGGTCCAGCGCCAGCTCATCCAGGTCGCGACCGAGATCGTCCAGCAGAGCTACGACGAAGGCCGCCGCGCCGACGAACTGCTCGACGAGGCCGAGCACAACATATTCGCCATCCGCGAGGCGGGCACCCGCAAGGGATTCAAAGGCATCAGGCCCCTGCTCCACCTCGAAATGGAGCGGTTCGACCGGGCCCAGCAGGAGAAGCGGCTGGTCACCGGGGTCGAGACCGGTTTCCACCAGCTCGACGAGATGACCTCCGGGCTCCAGGCCGGTGAGCTTTGCATCATCGCGGGCCGGCCGTCGATGGGCAAGACCGCGCTCGCGCTCAACATCGCGGTCCACGCCAGCACCCGGCACAAGATGCCGGTCGGCATCTTCTCGCTCGAAATGGCGGACGAATCCCTGACCGCCCGCATCCTGTGCTCCACAGCAGGCGTATCGATGAAAAAGGTCCGGCGCGGGATGATATCCAAGCGCGAGCGGTCCCAGCTCACCACCGCTCTCGGCCCGCTGTCCGAGGCCCCTATCCACATCGACGACAGCCCGGGCCTGAATGCGCTCGAAATCCGGGCCCGGGCCCGCCGGCTCAGGTCCGATGTCCAGCTCGGGCTGGTCATCATCGACTACCTTCAGCTGATGGAGGCACACGGCGGCAGGGGCCGCGAGCGTAACCGGCAGCAGGAGATATCCGAGATTTCGCGTTCGCTCAAAGCGATGGCCAAGGAGCTCAACCTGCCTGTCGTAGCCATCTCCCAGCTTTCGCGCGCGCCCGAAGCCAGGCCCGACAGACGGCCCCAGATATCAGACCTGCGCGAATCCGGGGCCATCGAACAGGACGCCGACCTCGTCCTCCTGCTCTACCGGGCCAAGTTCTACGCCCGGGCCGACGACGAGGTCGACGACACCGCCGAAGTCATCATCGGCAAGCAGCGCAACGGCCCGCTCGGGGTCGTCAAGCTGACCTTCCTCGACGAGTGCATGCGGTTCGAGAACCCGTACCTGCGCCAGATCTCCGAAGGCGCGCCGGTCGAGGAAGTCGAAGAAGAGGAAGAAAACTACCTTCCCGGATAGCGATGAGGAAACAGGCCTCGGTCTTCGTGTGCCAGAACTGCGGGTTCGACACCCTGCGCTGGGTCGGACGCTGCCCGAGCTGCGGTCAGTGGAACACGATGGTCGAGGAACAGCGCGTCGTCAAACCGGGAGCCAAGAACAAGCGGGTCAAGGTCTCCGCGCCCAGCCGGCCGGTCAGGCTCGCCGACGTCACCCCCCAGCAGGACCGGCGCCTGCCAATCGGCATCAACGAGCTCGACCGGGTGATGGGCGGCGGTCTGGTGCCCGGGTCGCTGCTCCTGTTCGGCGGCGAGCCCGGCATCGGCAAGTCGACCCTGACCCTTCAGATCTGCGACCGGCTGGCCCGGAGCGGCAGCCGGGTGCTCTACGTCAGTGGCGAGGAATCGGCCGAGCAGATCAGGCTCCGGGCCGAGCGGCTCGAGGCCGGAGCCGGCGACATCCACCTGCTCTGCGCCATCGAGCTCGACGAGATTCTCGAAGCCGTCAATTCGGTGGACCCGGCGATGCTCGTCATTGACTCCATCCAGACCGTTTTCCGCTCCAGCCTGGCCAGCGCCCCGGGCAGCGTGTCCCAGGTGCGCGAGTGCGCCGCCGAGCTGCTCCGACTGGCCAAGGCCCGCACCCTTACCACCATTCTGATCGGCCACGTGACCAAGTTCGGGTCCATCGCCGGGCCCAAGACCCTCGAACACATGGTCGACACCGTTCTCTATTTCGAGGGCGAGCGATTCCACCAGTACCGGATCGTGCGTGCCGCCAAGAACCGCTTCGGCTCCACCAACGAGATCGGCGTGTTCGAAATGGGCGACCGCGGGCTGGTCGAGGTCGACAACCCGTCGCGCTTCTTCCTTTCCGGCCGCCGGCCCGACGTTTCGGGCTCGGCGGTCGCCGCCACGATCGAAGGCACCCGTCCGCTGCTGGTCGAGATTCAGGCCCTGGCCGCCGCCACCCCCTTTTCCCTGCCCCAGCGGGTGGCAACAGGGTTCGACGCCCGCAGGCTCAGCATGCTGCTCTGCGTGCTCGAGCGCCGCGCCGGTGTCAGCACCTCGGGCCAGGACGTGTTCCTCAATATTGCCGGCGGGCTCCGGATCCAGGAGCCGGCCGCCGACCTCGCGGTCCTCACCGCACTCGCATCATCGGTGCGCGACAAGCCCGTTCCCGACGACACCGTTTTCGTCGGCGAGGTCGGGCTTGGCGGAGAGGTCCGCTCGGTCAACCGCGCCGAAAGCCGCTTTTCCGAAGCGGCCCGGCTCGGATTCGGCAGAGTGATACTTCCCCGTCGCAACCTGACGAAGAAGACCAAGCGGGTCGACGGGGTCAGGCTCATACCGGTCGACACCGTCCGCGAAGCCATGTCAAAGATAGAGGGGTGAGCATGGCCGGACCGGTGAAGACCAAGCACGGAGGATTGAATGCTTTTCAGACGAGCAAGGAAGTTCGTGATGGACCTGGACACGGTCGCCGACCCGCGGGTCGCCGAGTTCCTCGAACTCGGGCTGGTGTCCGGAACCTTCATCCTGCCCCAGCCGCCCCAGCCCGGGACCGAGGAAGACGACCACCGTGCCCGCCGGGCATGGGAGACGATCGAGCGGCTGCGCAAGGTAGACGGCATCAAGGTCAAGCTCGACCCGGGTCTGACCAAGGGCACGGCACTGGTCGAAGCCGCCCGCAGGAACAAGGCGGTGGTCATCACCCGCAGTCCGGACATCAAGAAGCAGTGTGACGGCGTGCAGGCGGTGACCACCGGCCAGGTCTATGACCTGTTCAAACCCGTGTACCTGCCCGGTACCGAACTCAAGGTCAAGGTGCAGAAGAAGGGCAAGGAGAAGAACGAAGGGATCGGCTACCTCGAAGGCGGTGTCAAGGTCGTCATCGAGGAGGCGGCCAGATCGGTCGGCACCGAACTCGACGTGGTGGTCAAAGGCGCGCTCGAGACCGGTGTCGGCCGGGTGGTGTTCGCCCGGCCCAGGTTCACCGACGTCAGGTAGCCAGGACTACCGGTCGCAGGATTGCACTGCCTCGTAACCGGTGCCACCGGATTCATCGGTGGCCGGCTGGTCCGGGTACTGCTCGACGCCGGGCACAGAGTCCGCTGCTTTGTGCGCCGCGGTCCCAGGGCAGAACCCCTGAATTCCCTGCCGGTCGAGCTTGTCCACGGCGACATCCTGGACCCCGACCGGGCACGCGCCGCGGCTATCGGCATCGACTGGGTGTTCCACAACGCGTCCGTCATATACCACCATTCACCGCGCACCCTGTTCCGCACCAACCTGGGCGGCACGCTCAACCTTCTGCGCGCAAGCGCAGAAGCCCGGGTGGGTCGCTTTGTCTGCAGTTCGAGTGTCGCGGCGATGGGCGCCTGCCGCAGCCAGCCCGCTGACGAGACCCAGCCGATGCGGCCGCCGGGCTTTGACACCTACGGCCGGTCCAAGCGCGCAATCGAGCTCGCCTGCCGCCGGTTCGCGGACGGCAACAGGCTCCCGGTAACTGTCGTGCGCATGGCCGGGGTCTACGGTCCGGGCTCTCCCCTGTTCGCCGGCGGGATGGGTTTGCTGGCGCGCGGGCTGTTCGTGCTGCCCGGCCGAGAAGACCACCTGTGCGCCTTCGCCCACGTCGACGACGTCTGCTCGGCCCTGATCCTCGCAGCCGCAAAGACTCCGGCCCGGTTCCAGACCTACATCGTGGTGGACGACAGGCCGGTCACCGTCGGCCGGCTCGTGGACCGGGTCACCGAACTGCTCGGCGTGAAGCTCAGGCTCTGGCGGGTCCCGCTCGACATCGTCCATCCGGCAGTGCTCGCGCTCGAGTTCACCTGCCGGGTACTACGTTTCAGCGTCCCGGTCAACCGCTCGATCGTCGAGTACCTCATGCGCGACCACACCTACTCCTCGGCGCTCATCCGCCGGGAACTGGGCTGGGCACCGGAGTTTCCCGACCCGCTCGACGGCATCAAGACCCTTGTTGACTGGTTCAGACCCGAATCCCGGGGCAGGTCTTGACCTGCCGAGCCCCTGGTCCTAGACTTAATTGTGAAGTACCTCGCCGTCCTGCTGCTCGCATTGCTGGTATTCGCGTGCGACGAAAGCGGTTTCGGGTACGAGGACCCCAATCTGCCCGACCCGCCCGACCCTCCGGTCACCACCTATCCCCGTGACGGCCAGTGGCTCAGCTACGCCTACCCGGACACGGTCACTCTCGCCTGGACCGAAGTCATTGGAGCCAACACCTATGACGTGGTGGTCTACTCGGATTCGAACCTGGTGAGGATCCACGCCCAGGGCGAGAGCCTTCTGCGGACTAATCTCGACGTGGTGTTCCCGCTCTGGGGCGTGTTCTACTGGCGGGTCCGGGCCAAGAGTACCCGCTGGAAAGGCGGGTACACCGACTGGTCACCGACCGTCAGTTTCATCAAACCCAACCCCATCTAGCCGGACGGTTGAAACCCGTCCCCTGGCGGCGTAGACTGTTGCGTGAAGGTCATTGTTCTGGTCGGGGTACTGGTGACGCTTGCCTGCAAAGACCCGTTTGACTACGGCTACAACGACCCTGACTATCCTGACCCGCCCGGACCCCCGGTCACGCTCTATCCGCGTGAAGGCCAGCAGCTCAGCTACGCCTACCCGGAGACCATCGAGCTGACCTGGACCGAGGTCACTGGCGCCGAATCCTACGACCTGTGCGTGAGCCTGGACTCGGCCATGACCCGTATCTGCGCCGATGCCCGCAGTCACCTGGACAGCACCTACACCTTCGTCGCCCGCGCGGTCGGATGGCACTACTGGCATGTTCGAGCCAAGAGCCGGTACTGGAACCGCGGATACACCGAATGGTGCCCGGTCGCGACCTTCCTCAAACCCCGGCCCTGAGTTCTACTAGATCGGGAAGTCGTATACCAACACTCTGCCGATTCGGGGGTGCAGTTCCATCCCAAGCTCGGCAAACGCCGACTTCATTGCAGGGCTCGACGCCGCACCCCTGATGCTCTCTGACCCTCGTTCCGCCGCGGTCCTGAGGACAAGACCCCGGAACGCCCGCAGCGCCGGCCTGGTCCCGCTGATGTGGGATATGTAGAGGTCACCGGGAAAATACCGGTGGGGTCGCACAATCAGCAGGCCCTGCAGCCTCTTCCGGCCGTACCCGTACACCGCACCCATCCTGCACAGCTCGCGCACGTGGTCCCTGGTCGCGTTGCAGAACACCCAGGTCCAGGACATGAGCCCGCGGCTCACGGCCAATTCTTCGCTCCGGCCCAGGAATTCGTGGGCCCGGCGGGCATCCGGCCTGCTCAGGCCGCGCGTCGGCCCGGGCTCGTTCGACACCGACTCGCACACGTAGTACGAGGTCGAGAAGTGCGGTCTGAATCCCATTCTCTCGATGATGCGGATCGACTCGGAGTTCACGTCGGCCGTGGCCAGGCGCAGGAACGCCGGCCGCGCGCCCAGGGTCTCGCGGAGGATGCGGAATGACAGTCTGGTGCCGAATCCCCGACTCCGGTACTTCGGGTCCACGCGCAGCCCTTCCAGCCACCACTCTTCGCCTGAAAGCCTCGTTGCCTTGCCGAAACCGACCACCTTGCCCCGGTACTCGCCCATCCAGAATCCGGGCTCGTTGACCCAGCGGTCGAAGAAGAGCGGAACGTAGTCCCAGCCGTTCCACGTCTTGCGGCAGATGTCGAGCACTCTCTGCCTGTCGCCGGGACGCGCCCGGCGCACGGTCAGGTCCAAGCCAGCTCCTTCTTCAGCCAGCCGCCTCTCCGGTACCAGATACCCAGCATTGCGGTCTCGACCACTATCGACGCCCCGATCCCGACCCACACACCGGTCAGACCCAGACCTGTGTACTGTGCCAGAACCCAAGCCAGGGGCAGCTTGATCGCCCAGTTCGAGACCAGTGCCGCAATCATCGGTGGCCGCGTATCACCGGCTCCGCGCTGGGCCGAAGCCCAGCCGATGCTGACCCCGAGCACCGCCAGCACCGGCGTCAGCAGCCTCAGGTACCCGGTGCCGAAAGCGACGACCTCAGGGTTGTCGTTGAACACCCGGACCACTGTCGGCGCCAGGATGAACAATAGCGGCATCAACCCAAGCTGGACAACCGACGCAATGAGCGAAACTCGATGCCCGACCTTCTTCGCCAGCTCCGGCTGCCTCCTGCCGAGGCTCTGGCCCACCAGCGCCTCGCCGCCGGCTCCCAGCCCGCCCAGGTAGATCCACATTACCTGGAGAATCCTGAGCCCGATGCCGAAGGCCGCGGTCGCCACCGAGCCGAACCCGTTGACAATCGCGAACAGCATCGTCCCGGTCAACGGCCTGGTGACCGCGTGCAGCCCGGCCGGCACCCCGATCCTGAACACGGTGCCGACCCGGCTCCACTCGAACCCTCTGCCGAACCTCAGCAGCCCGCGTCTTCCGAGTATCACCGCCACGACCACTATCCAGACAAGCTGGCTCCCGGCGGTCGCCAGTGCCGCGCCTAGCAGGCCCAACCTCGGAGCACCCAGCCAGCCGAAGATCAGGATCGGGTCGAGCACGATGTTGACGACGTTGCTGACAACGACGACGAACATCGGGGTCCGGGTGTCACCGGTGGCCTGGAAAACGGAATAGGCCACCATCCCGGCGAAGAACGAAGGTATGTGCAGGAAGATGACCATCAGGTAGAGCCTGCCCGCCTCGACCACCTCTGGTGCGGCCCTGACCAGCCGCAGTACCGGTCCGGAGAGCGGTGCGCCGACCGCCGCAATGACCGCGCCGATCGCGACCGCGGGCACCAGCGAGTACTTGATTGCGTCCCTGACCCCGGCCGTGCTCTCTGCCCCGGCCGCGCGTGCGGCCAATGCCATGGTCGATACCCCGAAGATCTGCCCGAACGAGAAAAGCACCGCCAGCACCGAACCGCTCAACGTCACTGCGGCAACCGCAACGTGTCCGAGCCTGCCGACCCAGAACATGTCGACAATCGTCATCGTGGTGTACAGCATCTGCATCAGCATCACCGGCCACGCGATGTGCCAGATCGCGACCCCGATGCGCTTCTGCTGGAGCAGTCCCAGGGTCCGGACCGCCTGCCCTGCCGCGGCGCTGTCCGGTACGTCGCTGTCTGCGGGTGATTCTGAAGCCACGGCCATCATCATAGGAAAAACCCCTGCGCCTGCAAAGCGACACAGGACCGCGACCAGCAGGCCGCCTGCCCGGGCAGGCGGCCTGCCATGTTCGTGGAGCGGGTTACTCGGCGATCACCGCGGTTCCGTACGCGACCAGTTCGGCCGCGCCGCCCATCACCGCCGACGTCGAGAACCGCATCGCGACCACCGCATTGGCACCCATCCTGCGCGCGTCTTCCAGCATCCGGTCAAGCGCCTGTTCGCGCGCCTCGGCCAGCATCTTGGTGTAGTCTGTAATCTCCCCGCCGACGATATTGCGCAGCCCGGCCATGAAGTCGTGGCCGATGTGCCGCGCCCTGATGGTGTTGCCCCGCACCAGTCCCACTACCTTCACTATCTTCTTGCCCGGTATGTCGGGCGTTGTGACCACTGTCATCGCTTCACCTCTCTCGAATAGCGGTCGTGCTTGAGACCGAATATGCGCTCGCGGACCAGCGAAACCAGCAGGAACACCACTCCCAGCAGCAGCGCCGACACCCCGATCTTGAGCATGACAGACACCGCCGGGTCGACCAGCAGCCCCTCGATCAGTTTGAACGCGCCGAACGCCAGCAGCAGTATCGCGCCGACCGACGCCAGTATCCACCCGATCCCCCGCTCGACGCGGTTGTAGATGCCGCGCCAGTAGACCTCCCAGACCTTGTCTTCCGGTTCTCCAAACCTCACCATGTCGGTAACCTCCTTGAGCTTCCTGAATTCCTCCAGCTCGGCGCTGCACTCCCGGCATCCTGCCAGGTGCTGCTCGAACTCCCCGCGTTCGCCCGGGGCAAGCTCGCCGTCGATGAATCCCATCAGCAGCGCCTTGTAGCGGTCGTGGCCGCTCTGCCCCTGTTCAGGCATAGAACCCCTCCAGGGCTTTCCTGAGCTTCTTCCGGCCATAGTAGAGCCGCGACATCACGGTCCCTATCGGGCACCCGACCGCCTCGGCAATCTCCTTGTAGCTCATCTCCTCGAAGTACTTGAGCACCATCACTTCCCGGGCGTCGTCGGGCAGGGATGCGATTGCCCGCCAGACCTGTCGTTTCACCTCGGCCCGCCTTGCTTCGTCCTCGGTCGCCACTGATTCGGCCGGTGCGAAATCCAGCGAAATGGTCAGCTCGCGCTTCCGCTTGCGCAGGAAGTTGAAGCAGGTGTTGCGCAGGATGACATAGAACCAGGCGAAGAATGAACGACCGGTATCGAAGCGGCGCAGGGCCCGGTAGGCCTTGATGAAGGCGTCCTGAGACAGGTCCAAAGCGTCCTGAGTGTTGCCGACCCAGCCCAGAGCTGCCCGGTACGCCCTGGCCTGATACTTCTTCACAATGACCTCGTAGGCGTCCTTCTCGCCGGAGAGTATCCTTTGGACAACAGCATGATCGGCTTCCATCTCGGGTCTGTTATCATGTTCTACCCCGCCGGACCCGGCCATATTCACTCGGCCCTGACCCGGAGCAGTACCAGCATTGTGATGCCGGCCAGCGCGACCAGGGAGAAGAACACCAGCAACCCGACGATGACGGCGCGTGATATCCGTCCCCTCCTGGAACAGCGCCAATCGTCGGACTGGAAGAAGACCTCTGGGAATCGACTGAGGATGACCCAGCCGGCACCTGCCGCGAGCAGACCCATCACGCCTATCCACGCGACCAGGATCATACCGCCTGAATGTAGACTCACGCTGACATCAGTCAAGCAACCGCGCAGAGTAAAGCCCGGCCGGCAAACGCCGGCCGGGTCCTCTGCTCGGCTTGGTCTGACTGACTATCTGGCCACGACCGCCTTCACCGTCTCGCTTTGGCCCGGTGTTGTGACGTGCATGAAGTATACACCGGGCGCAAGCCCGCGGGCATCCCACTTCACTTCGTGGTCTCCCGACTTCAGGGTGCCTGCGCCTGGGTCCAGCAACCGGGACACCATCCGGCCGGTCCGGTCGAACACCTGGACTCCGGCTCCTCCGGCTCGGCTCGTCGTGAATCTCAACACTGCGGTCCCGCGGACCGGATTGGGGAAGAGCGATGTCCGGCCGCGGCCTGTCGCAAGACGCCGCTCGTCCGCGATACCGGTCGGGTCCACTGTGACGTACTTGACCGCCCGGCCCGGCACGATCGGCGCAGCACCGTTGGCCAAGGCTCCGTTGAAAGAAACCTGGATCGCGATTGCGCGGGTCGGGTCCTGGATACCGACGGTCGAACTGCCGAAGTGGTTGGCCGTCATGTACTGCATCACGACCACGTTGTCGCCGCTCGGGGTCGCCATCGTCGAATCGTAGATGACGACCTCGTACTTGTCCCG
>CP070680.1:1879420-1909642 GCA_020352555.1 Caldifarciminota bacterium
ATGACACCCTGGCCGTGGCCGTAGGTGACAGCCCCTGTGCCGTGGCGGTGAACCCGGTGACGAACAAGGTCTACGTCGCGAACTACGACGGCGACAACGTGACGGTGATCGACGGGGCGACCAATGACACCCTGAGCGTGCAGTCAGGCGACTGTCCCTCTGCCGTGGCGGTGAACCCGGTCTTGAACAGGGTCTACGTCACGAACCGGGGCGACAGCAGCGTGACGGTGATCGACGGCGCGACCAACAGCATGCTTACCGCGCGCGCCGGCGACTGGCCCCATGCGGTGGCGGCGAACCCGGTCACGAACAAGGTCTACGTCGCGAACTACGGCAGCGACAACGTGACCGTCCTCACCGAGGTGCCGTATGACGACACGGAAGTCCGGGTGGAGTTCTACCGGCTGCCGAACGACACGACGAGCTTGGCACAGCCTGCGCTCTCCGGCAAGGCCGTCAATCGCTCGGTGCCGAACCGGACAAATATGATCGGCGTCGTGAACCGGCTGAACACTTGCCAGCAGTGCTGGAACGTGGCGACCATCACCTCGGGCCAGGGCACTGATTCCATCACCTGGTCCTGGAACTGGTGTGAGGACTCGCTGGTGCGGGGCGAGAACTTCCTGGTCGCGGTACCCCTCGAGGGCCAGGCCGGGACGACCAACAGCCTCGGGCCCGGCACGCCCTTTGCGGGCAACATGGAGGTCTACCCGGTGTACCGGGTGGAGTACTACGGGGCACAGCAGGAAAGGACGAAGTCTGAAGGACGAAGGGCGTTCGGTCCGACCATCGTCCGTGGAAGGCTGTTGCTGTCTCGAACCCTGGACCCCTCGACCCCTTGGACCCTGTTCTCCATCACCGGGCGGAAGGTCATGGACCTCCGCCCCGGCCAGAACGACATCCGGCACATCGCGCCCGGGGTCTACTTTGTCAGAGGACCGGAGACCGAGGACGGAGGACCGTACACACCGGTTCGCAAGGTCGTCATCCGGCGCTAGACGCCGCTGACATCCGGCCGGGGATCGGTGTGTGGTCAGCGACGGGCGGAGAGCGCCAGCGAAGGGGGCTTGACAGGAGGCTGGTTTTGGGTCCATAATGTGGGCAAAAGAGGAGGTGATATGAGAAGAACTCTCATCATCATCAGTCTACTGCTTCTAACTCCGGCCGCACAGGGCCAATGGCTGGAGAGGATCATCTACCTACCCGATTCCTTCCCCGGCGTCGAGGAAGCAACCGTGGTGCTACACAACCCGGTGACGAACCGGATGTACCTGAGCGGCGAGGACGCCCGAGGTCTGCACGTCCTCGACGCGGCGACCCGCCAGAAGTACGCCTGGTACGGCGCGATGGAGGCGGACGAGATCATCCACTGCCCGGACCTGCACCGGCTGTATGCGTACAGCCCGGGCTGGGAATCGTTCATGTCGTTTGACGACCGGGCCGACACGCTGCTGTTCTCCAGGCCGGCGGAGGAACCGCTGGACCTGTTGTATAACCCGTCCCTCGGCAAGCTGTACCTGCTCCACGAGCCCGGCCGGCTCGAGGTGCTCGACGCCGGTCCCGACACTGTCCTGACGACGATTGAGCTTCCCTCCACGGCATTCAAGCTGGCCTGGGATTCGGTCCACAACCGCATCTACAGCATGAACCGCCGCCATACGTCCGCAGAGCTGGTGATCGACATCATCGACTGCAGCTCCGACTCGGTGGTCGGCTGGTTGCCGGGTCCGGAGCTGTGGGCGCAAGACATCGTCTGCTATCCTGAATTGTCGCAGCTGTTCTGCGCAGGGTCGGATTCTCTGTACCGGTCCCAGCTGTGGGTCTATGACACCGATTCACTGGTAGCCCATCACATCATTCCGATGCCAGTGGACTACGCCAGTGGCTGGCCTGTCCGGTTGTTCCTGAATCCCCTTTCGGGCTACCTGTATGCCGGCGTCAGCGGTGGAAGTGACGGCCATGACACACTTACCGTCATCGACTGCCGTACTCTCACGGTCGCCCGACAGATTGAGCTTCCGGAATTCGCGGCCCCGAACAAGTACGCCCTGAACCGGATTGACAACAAGGTGTACCTCATCGTCCGGGGCCATGACGTCGCGGTGTTCGGGGTGCCAGACTCGATAACCGGCTGGCTCGGGGAGGAGAGCAGGGTCTATGGTATCGGGTGGAACGGCACGGACAACGAGCTGTACCTGACGTGCCGCGAAGATACGGTATCGGTCTATGACGCGGAGGCCGATACGCTTGTCGACGAGATGTCCTTCAGTCCCATTGATGCAGAACGCATCTCGTGGAACTCCGGCGGAAACCTGTACGCGTTCGAAGACCGGGGCGTGGCCAAGGTGTCGCCCGAGGGCAGGGTCGTCTCGTGGGTGCCGCGCCGGATGGACTTCGTCACCAGGCCTCAGTACTCGGCCGAGCTCAACCGGTTCTACGTGTGCGGAGAACACGACGACCTGCTGGTCTATGACTGCAACGCCGACGCATTCATCGACTCGACGCCGCTGCCCGTCAGGCAGTGCAATGCGGGCCTGCTTGTCCCGGAACTGCACCGGGTGTTGGTTTCCAGCCTGCGCGACACCACGGTTGCCTACGACATCTACGCTGACACGGTGGCCGCGTGGACCTGCGGGATCGGTAACCGCTATGCCTACAACCGTGGCAACCGGCTTGCGTACGGGAGGTACCAGGCTTCAGCCAGCGGCCACGAGGTGGTGGTGTTCGATCCGGTGACGTTCGAGCGCATCCACGAGCTGTCCTGGCTTCAAGTCACCGACCTTCAAGTCGTGGCTCGACACAACACGGTGTGGCTTGTTGACCGCGACAGCTCGGTCTACGTGCTGGACGGCAACAGCCATGAGGTCGTCGACACGTTGCGTCTGGGCTGCAGGTTGCACGGGCTGTCGGTGGTCGAGGAGCTGGATAGGGTCTATGTCCACGGTGAGGGTGAGGAAGGTGTATTCGACGCCGAAACACGGCAGTTGCTCCGCATCGTCCCCACGAACGTCTCCTCGTACCAGAGCCTGTACAACCCCCGAAACAGGAAGTTCTACCTGAGCGGGAGAGCGGTCGGCTCGATACGGGATACGATGGTCGTTGTCGATTGCCGGCGGGGCTCGGTGGTTGCCGGGTTCGCGGTGCGGCAGTTCAGCGATATGGCTTGGGACCCGGTACGCAACCGGGTCTATGGCTGCCAAAGCAACAGGTTGTACGTGTTCCGCGACGAACTGACGGGCACGAGTGCAGAGAGAAGCCCGATAGCGCATCAACCTCTTGGCGCGACCCTGGTGAGGGGGAACCTGCTGCTGACCGCAAGGGAAGCGGCCGAGTTGCTGGATATCACGGGGAGGCGGGCTCAGACCCTGAAGCCGGGGTCCAACGACCTCAGGGGGCTTGCGCCCGGTGTCTACTTCTTGCGGCCAGCGGATAGCGGTGAGCGGCCGGCGGTCTCCAAGGTCGTCGTTCAGAAGTAGGGAGGCAACATGAAGAAGATGCTCATAATCGCGGGGTTCTTGTACTTCGCCATCTGCACGGGGCAGTATCTGGAGAAGACAATCTGGCTCTACGATTCCTTCCCCAGGCTTGGAGAGCCGTACGTAGCCCTGCACAACCCGACCACCAACCGCATGTACGTCGCAGGATGGCAGGACATCCAAGTGTACGATGCCGGTCTCTTGCAGAAGCATGCGTTCCTCGGGTATCAGGCCGAGTGGGTAGCAGCAAGCCGCTGTCCGAATGTGAACCGGATCTACTTCTCCGCTGACGACGGCGTCCTGGCCGTCTTCGATGACCGTGCCGATACGGTGGTTGCCCTGCACTTCAACGTCACGAGCCGTCCGTGGTCGCTCGCCTACAGCGCGACATCGCAGCGGCTCTACGTTGCCGACTGGGGCAACCACTGGGTCGTAGCTGTCGACGCTCGCAGTGGAGCCGTTCTGGATACCGTAGGACTGCATGGCACGGCTGACCGCCTTGTCTGGGACTCGTTCCGTAACCGGATGCTCTGCACCGGCCAGCGCTGGTCCGAGCGGGACCCGGTGCAGGTGGTTGACTGCGCTACTCACTCCGTTGCTGAGATACCGGGTACTGGCAGGTCTACCGATGTGGTCCTGCATCCTGAAGGAGACAGGCTCTACTGCCTGGGCGTCGATTCCGCGAGGACGAGGAACGTCATAAGAATGGTGGACGCGGATTCGCTTGTCGTCTACGATAGCCTCGTTCTGCCGACCAGCGACGACTGGGGGGACGATGGCAGGTTGATACTGCATCCTGCTGCGGGGCGCATCTACGCCTGCTGGCTCGACGAACTCACCGATGGGCGCGGGCCGTGGTCCAGGATGCAGGACACGATGGTCGTCATTGACCTCGTCAGCGATACCGTGGTCGGCCTGATCGGTCTTCCCGAGGGCTATTGGCAGCATTCGTTCGCCATCAACGACTCAAACCCGAAGCTGTATCTCACATCTTTGGTCTGCGAGAGCCTGGTAGTCATTGGGCCCGACGATTCGATCGTCGCCACACTCCCGCTCGTCGACGAATACAAAGCCATTGAGTGGAACTCAGTTGACAACACAATCTACGTTCCCTACTGCGACACCATGTGGGTCATTGACTGCAGCACCGACAGCATCATCCACAAAGAGGACTACCGGGGCTTCGACGTGCGGGCACTCCAGTGGAACCGACTCGGCAACAAGCTCTACATGTTCGACTACGGCACGATCGCAGCGCTTGATGCTGGAGATACAATCGCCAAGCGCATCCCGGTGTGGTCGCATCCTTGGCCTCTAGCCTACTATCCTGACCTGAACAAGCTCTACCTCCACAAGTCCGGGAAGATGGCCGTGTTCGACTGCACCTCGGATTCGGTGGTCAAGGCGCTCGACTTCTCACTGACGCTTGGCGGGGACGGATTCATCATACCCGGCATGCCGAAGATGTATGTTCCCGCTCGGTATTCCACGGCCATCTTCGACCTCACCACCGACAGCCTGATGGCTGTGGGTTCGTGGCAACGACAGAACTTCATCTACAACTTCAACAACAGCCTGGTCTATGCCTACAGGGGAGGTTCCGTACTGGCGATTGACCCGTCAGAGGATGTTACCCGCGCGGAGATTCACTTGCCTGCGAACACTCGCTCGGCTGACGTGGACATGGGCAGGAACTTGCTGTACTGCCTGCTCATACACGGCTTCGGGCCTATCTACGTAGTGGACTGCGACAGCCACGTCATAGTCGATTCCATCAGCCTGCCACCGGGCACAACCTACAACGGTCTGGTGATGCTGGATGAAGTCGACAAACTCTACGTGTTCGGGTGGGGTAGGACCACCGTCATTGACTGTGCATCACACGAAGTCGTGAAGAACCTCGAACGTGGCCGGGGTCTCGGAATCCATGATCCCCGGAGCGGAAGGTTCTGGCTGAGCGACAGGGACTGCGTCTACGTACTTGACAGTAGCAGCGACTCAGTCGTTGCGGAGTTCGACGCTGAGATAAACAATCTAGCGCTGGATAGCGTGAGCGGGCGAGTGTACGGGGGGCGTGAGAAGGCGCTCTACGTCTTCAGGGACACGCTGACGGGCGTCAGCGAAGGAAGGACAGACGTCCTGAAGAAGGCGGGGCGGATTCCAGCGACAGTCATCAGGGGCCTTCTGTCGCTATCGGGTGGAGTCAAAGCCGACCTTCTCGACATCTCCGGCCGCAGGGTCATGGAGCTGGAGCCGGGACACAACGACATCCGGCACGTCGCGCCAGGGGTGTATTTCGTGAGAGAAGAGGGGCCGAGGGGCCAAGGGTCCAAGGGGTCTGCCAGAGAACTGGCAGGCTGCGCATCGAGGGTGAGGAGGGTTGTCATTCAGAAGTGACCCAGTGACCTGGTGACCAAGTGACCGGGCTCTAGCCAGCGGTCAGCAGGCTGCAGACAGGGCACCCCCTCACCTCGTCCCTCTCCCCCTCAAGGGGGAGAGGATGAAGGAGAGGGGGGTGCGGTCGACGGATAGCGGCGAGCGGTCAGCGATCCGCAAGATAGTAGTCCAGCACTGAGCTGAGAGATTCCTCGACTCGCTCCGTGAGCCATCCGATGGCACCTGCCGGAGCCTGCCCTGAGGGATTCGAAAGGGGACCGAGCGCTCGGAAAGACCCAGACGCCGACGGCGGAAAGCGATGAGCGGTCGGCGGTCCGCAAGGTGGTCATTCTGCCGGGGAACCGGCAGGCTGCGCATCAGCACTGAGGGGTTGCAGAGGCGTGTGACGGTGGTACAATCGGGCCAGGAGGTAGCATGCCGAAGTACATGATAACCCTACCCCCGATGCCTGCGGACCAGGTGAAGTCCGCCTGAGCAGCCGTCATCGAAGCTTCCGTAGGAAGCGAACTCAAGATGGACAACGCCTATGTGGACAAGGCCGCGAACCAGGCGATCTGCTGCTGGGACGCGCCGGACCGCAAGAGCGTTGAGGAGCTGTTCAGCAAGGCGAACGTGACACCTGAGAGCATCAGGGAGGTGGCGGTCTACACACCGTAGCTGGACAGCCCGTTGTTTCGGCTTTGAGCGCCCTGGGTTTCCGGGGCGCTTCTGCTATGGGCACCAGGCCGGGCAGAGGGCGCAGGCGCGACCTGCTGCGCCTGCGCCCACGACCAGGACGTCGTATCGGATGCTACCCAGAGGTTACGTCCTCGCCAGATGGCACGGACAGCCGGGCTGACCTGCCGTCGGCTCCTGCCGGCGGCTGATACTAAGTAGTGAAGCTGAAAGTGAAGGACGGCTGTCCGTGTACTCTTCCGGCTCTGCCGCGATGCAACACCAACAGGGCGTACTGCACCGGCTGTCCTCCATTCGGGTGTTATGACGGTCGTGCCAGGCTTCAGGTTGCCGGAGGAAGTCGCCAGGTGATCGAGTGACAGAGTGACCAAGTGATCAGGTGACCGAGTGGCGAGAAGGAAGCGACAGAGGGACCAGGTGACCACGAGACAGAGCGGAGGAAACGGAAGGGGCCACGGGGTCAGGTGAAGAAGAGGAAGTGACTACGTGGGGGCGCGGATGTGCCCTCACCCTATCCCTCGGGCGCAGCGCCCGGCTTCGCCAAGCCGCTCGAGGGAGTGGAGAGCGACCAGAGCCGGGGATTGCCAAGATTCTCGCCCTGTTGGGGCGAGAGGATTGAGGAGAGGGGGTGGAGCCGGAAGGGCCGAGAGGCCTGAGGTCAGTCGTGCTTTGGCGGAGACCAGCCCGGGCTCAGGTACTGCTTCGGCCGGTTCAGGACAGAGAGTGGCCAGCGGACTCTAATGGCGTGCTCTGGGCAGACATTCAGGCAGCGGACGCAGACCGTACAAGAGGTCGAGAATCGGACCCGGCGGTTCAGAATGCTGATGCTCTGGGTAGGGCAGGTCTGGACGCAGATACCGCAGAGGTTGCAGCCGCCGGCTGTGTAGGGCAGGAGTTTCATAAGCGGGGCCGCAGCGTGGTGGAAGGCGCCGCGCAGGCTCCAGGATACGAATCGCTGCCACGGCGTGACTGATTCGTACTCGGTCCTCCCATCGAGCAGGGAACGCACCAGCCGGTCGATGCGTTCCCTGCGCTCGCGTTCCATGTCACGAGTGCTGAACCTGCGGGTCGGGCTCAGGAACCGGAATACCATCTCGTCGCCTTCGAACCAGTAGCAGCCGACGTTGCCGGGCATGAACAGGCAGACGGTGGCGCGCAAGTCGTATCCTTTCCGGCGCAGGGTGCGCACAGGTTGTGCCAGACAGGCTTCCGGGTCCTGGCCTGCGGTCATGAACAGAAACGAGGGCTTGCCGTTGCCAGGGGGCAGTTCCCTGAGGAAACGGGTGAATGCAGGCGGTTCGTTGTAGGCATAGACCGGAGAGCCCAGCCCGACAAGGTCGTAGCGAGCCAGGAAGTCCGGGTCGACAGTCGCGGGCAGCAGTTCGATGTTGTACAGGTCAGTGGGGTTGTCCGGGCCGAACCGGTCGGCTATTTCGCGGGCCGCGGTCGCGGTGTTGCCGGTCCCGGTGAAATAGCAGACCGCGACTCGCACCAGCGATGGTAGCCGGCCGGGCCAAAGGGTCAAGGGACAGAGGAAACCAAGTGACCGAGTGACCAAGTGACCGAGTGAACAAGTGAAGGAGGCAGAACACCCATGCCTGGACGGCATCGACCGCAGTCCGCCGTGCACCCTGACCCCTCGGGCGCAGCGCCCGGCTTCGCCAAGCCGCCAAGGGGAGAGGGAGTCGCCAGAGCCCAGAGGGCCGCCAGCATCCTCGCCCATTCGGGGAGAGGAGCTGAGGGGCCGCACAAGCCCACTTGTTGACAGGGCGGTCCACCTGTGTATATTTGCACCATGATGCATATATCTGCCGATACCGGGATGGCTCGGCTCCTTGCCGCGCTGGGACACGAGCACCGGCTGCGGATAGTCGAGCTGCTGAGGCAAGGGGAGCGGTGCGTATGCGAAATCACGCCCGCCTTCGACCTCGACCCCTCGGTGGTGTCGCGGCACCTTGCCCACCTGGTGCGGGCCGGTGCGATACGGTCCCGCCGCGACGGCCGGCGTATCTTCTACCAGGTCGCGGACCACCGGGTCCTGCGCCTGGTGGACGCGGTCAGGAGCGTGGTCGTGGCTCCGGACAAGGCGAGGCCGGTCGGGCCGAGGGCAAGGGCCGCAGGCGCGCGATGCTGACCAACCTGCTCGCGAACGCCGAGCGGCTCATCACGACTCAGCCTTTGATTGCCGCTCCGGTGGTGTTCCTCGGCGGCCTGGTGACCGCGCTCAACCCCTGCGTGCTGGCGTCGATTCCGCTCGCCGTCGGGTTCGTCGGCGGGTACACCAAAGGCCGGAGCAGGGTCTACGCTTTCCTGCTCGCTCTGTTCCTGTTTCTCGGTATCGCCGCCGCCTTCACTGCCCTGGGCCTCGTCGCAGGACTGGCCGGTACGCTATTCGGCACCACCTCGAAGTTCTGGCCGGTCCTCATCATCGTCGTCTGCGTGCTGATGGGCGGTCAGATTCTGTTCTTCCCTAGGTTCGAGATCCCGATGCCCCGCCACGTCGCGCCCAAGGTCGGCGGCATGGTCGGCGCGTTCCTGCTCGGCGCGTTGACCGGCGTGATCGCCACGCCCTGCGCGATGCCGATACTGGCGGTGCTGCTGAGCTATGTCGCCTCGAAGGGCAGCATCATCTACGGCGGACTGCTGCTGTTCACCTATGCACTCGGCCACTCGGTGCTGGTGCTGGTGGCCGGCACATCGGTCGGGATCGCCGAGGCGATGGTCAGCTCGAAGGGGTTGCACAGGCTCTCGGCGATTCTCAGGAAGGCCTCGGGTGTCCTGCTGCTGCTCGTGGCCGCGTACTTCGTCTTTGAGCTGTTCAAACGCTAGCATGGAGGCTTGTCAATGAACCGTCTCTCCATCATCGCCCTGACTGCCGTCCTTCTGATTGCAGCCCTGTCCGGCTGTCCTGGACCCGAGCCCGCCGGCACGACGAAGCCCGACACCACCCTGGCGGTCGAGAACGAGATATGCGAGACCCTGCCTGGGGCTGATTCCACCCGGCCGGCAATCGATGAGTCAGCTGTTCCGAAGCCTGAGCCGCAACCTGAGCCGAAACCCGAACCCGGGCCTGAGCCGCAACCTGAGCCGAAACCCGAACCCGGGCCTGAGCAGGAACCGAAGTCCGAACCAGAGCCGCTGCCCGAGACCAAGACCCTGCCCCGGATGTGGGACTACGGGTCAGAGAAGTGCATCCCGTGCAAGGAGATGGAGAAGATACTGACCCCGATGATGAGCGAGTACGAAGGCCGGGTCGACATCCGTATCATCAACGTGTACGAGGAACAGGAGGCGACCCGTCAGGCCCGCATCCAGATAATCCCGACTCAGATATTCTATGACCAGGAAGGCAAGGAACTCTATCGCCACATCGGCGTCTTTCCGCGCGATTCCATCGTCGCCAAGTTCAGGGAGTTCGGCTGGGAGTAGCACACGCGTGATGGCTGAGGAAAGCAGGGCACGCCGTCTCGGGGTCTGGGAGAAGTACCTGACACTGTGGATAGGTCTCTGCATTCTGCTGGGGCTGGGAGTCGGGCGTCTGTTCCCGGGTGTCGGCCCGGCGCTGGCGAAGCTGGAGGTTGCGCACGTCAACGTGCCGATAGCATTCTGTCTGTTCTGGATGATCTACCCGATAATGGTCCAGATCGACTTCCGTCGGGTGGTCGCCGCCGGACGGACACCCAAGCCGATTGCGGCGACCCTCATCATGAACTGGGCCATCAAGCCGTTCACGATGGCCCTGTTTGCCTGGCTTTTCCTCAGCGTGGTGTTCCGTGGTCTCATCGCGGTCGAGGACGCACAGCAGTACCGGGCAGGCATGATACTGCTCGGGGTCGCGCCGTGTACCGCGATGGTGCTGATGTGGAGCTACCTCGCACGGGGCAACATGGGACACACGCTGGTGATGTGTGCAATCAACTCGCTGTCGATGGTCGTCCTGTACGCACCTCTGGCTGGTCTTCTTCTGGGCATCTCCGGGATCAGCATCCCTCTGGCGACCATTGCCTTCTCTGTCGGGGTCTACATCGTGCTGCCGCTGGCCGCCGGGTATCTGACGCGGACCCTGGCCATCAGGCGGCGCGGCCTGTCGTGGTTCGAACACCGGCTGGTCGCACCGCTCAAGGCGGTTTCAATGGTCGCACTACTGCTCACCCTGGTGCTGCTGTTCTCGATGCAGGGCAACCTCATCCTCCGCCTGCCCGGTGTCATTGCGATGATAACGGCCGGAATACTTGCGAACATCCTGCTGGTGTTCGCTCTGGCGATGCTGTTGTCCAAGCTGTTCCGGCTCGGGTACGAGGATGCCGCACCGACCGCGCTGATTGCCGGCTCCAATCACTTCGAGGTGGCGATAGCGGTCGCGGCAACGCTGTTCGGCGTGACCTCGGGTGCCGCGCTGGCGACCGTGGTCGGAGTGCTGACCGAGGTGCCCATCATGCTCATGCTGGTGTGGCTGGTGAAGCGTACCAGGCCGGTGTTCTTTCCGGGAACCATATCGTCATGACCAGCATCCTGCCCGTCAGCGTCATGAATTCCTGCCGGAGCCAGATGGCCGAGGGGTTCTGCCGGGTCCTGGGCAAAGGGGTCCGGTGCGCGAGGCGCGAGACATGACAAGGAAGAACATGGTCGCGCCGCCGCGTGTGCTGGGCGACCTCCGGGAGGAGTGAGTGAAAGAACGCTGGAAGCTGGTCATCATCCTTGCCGCCTTCCTGCTGTTCTACTTCCTGCCGGTCGAGAAGAGCCGGGTCCAGGGCGCGCTGCTCGAGGGCTTCCTGATGCTGCAGGAGTACGCCCGGCTGCACGTCCTGCTGTGCCTCGTGCCGGCGTTCTTCATCGCGGGCGCGATCCAGAACTTCATTTCCAGGGAAGCGGTGCTCAGGTACTTCGGCCCGAAGTCGAACAAGGTGCTGGCGTATTCCATCGCGTCGGTGTCGGGCGCAATCCTCGCTGTCTGCTCGTGCACCGTGCTGCCGATGTTCATGGGCATCTACTATGCAGGAGCGGGCCTTGGTGTCGCGTCGACGTTTCTGTATTCCGGCCCGGCCATCAACGTGCTGGCCATCCTGATGACGGGCCGGGTGCTCGGACTCGAATTGGGCGCAGCCCGTGCAATCGGCGCGGTCGTCTTCTCGGTCGTCATCGGCCTAGGCATGGCGCTCATCTTCTTCAGGTCCGAGCGTCGGCGCGCCGAAGGCACAGGCGTCGCCGGGATTTCGGCCGAACCGACCCGCCGCAACCTCGGCCAGAACATCCTCTACTTTGCAGCGATGATAGCTTTCCTCGTATTTGCCAACTGGGGGAAGCCGAAAGAGCCCGTCGGCTTCTTCAACGCCGTCTTCTCGTTCAAGTGGTATCTCGCGGCAGCGCTTCTTCTGGCGACCCTGCTGATGGTCTGGCGCTGGTTCGGCTCTGACGAACGCACGGCCTGGGTGCAGTCGACGTGGACCTTTGCCAAGCAGATCCTGCCGCTGTTGCTCGGCGGGGTGTTCGTCGCCGGGTTCCTGCTGGGCAGGCCGGGCATGAACGCCGGCATCATCCCGCACCGGTTCATCGCCGGGCTGGTCGGGGGAAACTCGGTCGGCGCGAACCTTGTTGCGTCGGTGTCGGGTGCACTGATGTACTTCGCGACCCTGACCGAGATACCGATTCTTCAGGGGCTCTTGGGCTCGGGCATGGGCAAGGGACCGGCGCTCGCGCTGCTGCTCTCCGGGCCGGCGCTGTCCCTGCCTTCGATGATTGTCATCCTGCGCACGGTCGGGGCAAGGAAGACGCTGGCGTTCATCGGGCTGGTGGTTGCGCTGTCGGCCATTGCCGGCCTGGTCTACGGCGCTCTGTAGACGAGCATGAAAGGAGCGGTGGAATGAAAGTTCAGATTCTGGGCATCGGCTGCGCCCGGTGCGACGACCTCGAGAAGCGGGTACGCAATGCGCTCGCCGAACTCGACATCGCGGCAGATGTCGAGCACGTCACTGACCTCAAGCGGTTCTCGTCGATGGGCGTCTTCATGACGCCCGGGCTCTTGATTGACGGAAAGGTCGTGAGCCAGGGCAGGGTGCCGGGCGTTGCGCAACTCAAGGCGTGGCTCGAAGAGGCGCAGTCGGCCAAAGAAGAGGCGGTTTGACACCGCGGCAAGGAAGGCGGTAGAATGTCGGGTGCAATACTGGACAGAGAATCGTGACCGAAAGGAGTCTAGCATGAAGACGGTTGTGTTGATGTTGGCCGGAGTCTGCCTGCTTGCCGGCGCGGCTGCAGCAGAGAACCTGCTGGTGAACGGCGACTTCGAGCTTCCTTTGGATCAGGGCTGGTCAGAGGATGTCAGGACAGAGGCCGGAGACCACAGCTTCGACCGCTGGGATACGCTCGGCCAGCCGACGCCCGGGTACGCGGCCCGGGTATACAAGTACCTGGCGCGGTACGCTTCGCTGTACCAAGTCTGCGATGTGCCGGGCGTTGACCTTGAATTCAGCTTCGACGGCCGGTTCTGGATTGAAGGCGGCTCGACCACCTGCTGGCCGACCGGCGCAGTGATACTCAGCTATCTGGACGGCACCGACGCCGAGTTGGGGTGCACGATGATCCTGCTACGCAACCAGTTCAACGACTGGGTCGAAAGCGACACGATGAACTTCTACGACGTCCAGGTCCCGGGTGAGTGGGACAGCTTCGGGTTCAGTGTGGCCCAGGAGATCGAGGACAACCTACCGGGCGTGGACGCGGCCGAGGTATCCGGGGTCAAGGTCCAGCTCTTCTCCTACTGCAACGGCACCTGAGGAGCCGGTTGGGCAGAGGTCTCTGCCGACAACGTTTCCCTGGTTGCGACCGGTATCGAAGAAGAGCCCGAGGGCGCCATCCTGATGCCCCGAATGCGGGTGTCCCCAAACCCGTTCGGCAGCCGGGCAAGGCTGCAGTTCGAGCTCGAGCAGCGCGGCCAGGTCAGCTGCAGGGTTTTTGATGTCACCGGCAGCCAAGTGGCCGTACTGGCCGACCTGGAGATGAACGCGGGACAGCACGAGCTGTGCTGGGTCGCGACCGAAGCGGGACCGGGAACATACTTCGTAGAGCTGAGAACTTCAGCCGGAATCAAGTGTGCTCGTCTGGTCAAGGCGCAGTAGCGGATTTCGCAGACCGGAGAGCGTATGAAGAACCTGAACTTGAACCTGCTCATCAGCGTCGCGCTGCTGGGCGGCAACGGAATCGCGGCCGATTCGCTGAACTGCCGACTGGTGGCGAACTGGCCGTTCGGCCCGTCGATGGCGACCGCCTGCGACCCGGCCCGGGATTTGGCGTTCTGCGGTGCGGGAGGCGGGGTGTATGTGCTGGACGTATCGGACCCGGCCAACCCGGTTGAGGTATCGCAAGGCATACGGACACCCGGCCGGGTCCAAGGGATGGCCTTTCTTGACGGCAGGCTCTACCTGGCATCAGACGACCTGGACATCTACGACGTCACCAACCCTTCCTCACCGCAACTGCTGGGCGCGGTGTCTGTTGCGGGCGGGGCGGTCTGCGTCGCGGTTGCAGATACGACCGCGTGCGTTGCCGCGGGATTTGCCGGGCTGGCGGTGGTGAGCGTGGCAGACCCGGCCAGGCCCGAGGTCAAGGGCACTCTTGACACTCCGGGCAGGGCCTACGGAGTTGCCGCTGCGGCAGGATACGCCTACTTGGCAGACGGAGATTCGGGGCTGAGGGTGGTCGACATATCCGATCCCGAGAACCCGGTCGAGGTCGGGTTTCTTGATACTCCAGGGGTAGCACGCGGCGTCATGGTCAAAGATACCTGGGTTTGCCTGGCAGATTCGGGCTGGTTTCGCGTCATCAATGTCGCAGAGCCGAGCGTTCCTTTTGAAGTGGCCGAACTGGCAATGCCGGGTCCGGCATACGACATCTCGGCCGAAGGTCGCTACTGCTACGTGGCGGCCAAGCACGCAGGAGTCGTCATTGTGGACCTGGCCGACCCTTTGAACCCGGTACAGGTCGGGGCCGACCCTTCGCCAGAATGGGACTATTCTGCCTGTCCGGGCAGCGGGCATGTGTTTGTCTCGAGCTGGAACTACGGGATGAGGGTGGTGGATGTGCGCCAGCCGGACAACCCGACCGAGGTCGGCCGGTTCGACACTCCGGATTGGGTCCACACAGTCGACGTCTCCGGCGGGTTGGCGTTCCTGGCCGATGGCAACTCCGGATTGCGCATCATCGATGTCGAGAACCCGGCTGCCTTTCACGAAGTCGGGTGGTATCAGTCACCCGACTACGCGCGAGGCGCGGTCGTAGAAGACACTCTGGTCTACGTTGCCGACTGGGGTTCAGGGCTCAGAATCGTCAATGTCGCTGACCCGGCCAACCCGGTTGAGGTCGGCGGGCTGCAGACTCCGGACTATGCGACGAGCGTCGAGGTCGTCGGCGGTTACGCTTTCCTGGCCGAGCGGGCGTCAGGACTCCGCATCATCGATGTCAGCGACCCGACCAGTCCGGACAGCATCGGGTTGTACAACACCACGGGGCTTGCCTCTGGTGTGCACGTGGTCTGGCCATACGCCTACGTGGCAGACCGGGATTCGGGTCTGCGGATAATCGACATTTCGCGGCCGGACCAGCCTGCCGAGGTCGGATTCATAGTTCCGGCCGGCTGGGTCCACGAGGTGTTCGTGCACGGTCGCTACGCCTACCTGGCGTGTCAGGACTCGTCGGTCCGGATCATCGATATCGAGAACCGGGCACACCCGGTGGAAGCGGCAAGCATCGAGCTTCCGGATATCGCGTATGCGGTGTACGTCAGCAGTCGTACTTTGTACGTGGCCAATCACCGCAAGGGGTTCAGGGCGTACGACGTCAGCAGTCCCACCGACCCGGTGCTGGTCGCATACTACGATACTCCCTGGCGGTGCTACGACGTGCTGCCGCACGGGTCGCTGCTCTATGTGGCGGACTGGGGGTGCGCGCTGGAGGCGTACGAGGTGGATGTCGGGATTCAGGAAGAGCCTGAGCCGGAACGGAGTCCGCGGTCTTGGTTGGCGCCCAACCCGGCGACCAAGCTGGTGCGTTTCGCCCCAGGCAAGGAACTTGGTGGCGAGTACGCTGTCACTGTCTACGACGCCGGCGGCCGGGTAGTGCTCAGGACCGCTGGGAACAAACTCGATGTCGGCGAACTGAGTGGAGGCGTGTACCACGTTCGAGCCCAGGCCACGGGTTTGGACCGGACTGAGAAGCTCGTGGTTCAGAAGTAGAACCAGGATGACGGTCAATGGCGGGGCCTCCGGGCCCCGTCTTTCTACTTGGGGGTCCGGGTCAGAAGGAAGGCGTTGTGGAAGTCGGGAACGCGGCTGAGCCTGGTGACGGTGAACTGGGGGAAATAGGTCCTCATTTGATTCAGGAAGAGGTCGGGAAACGCGGTGACGGCATAGGCGGCATCGGACTGCGAAAGCACCGGACCCAGGGCCTGCGGCGGGTTCCAGTCGACTCCGGCAAGACGCAGGTATTCGGGCAGAGCTGCCTGGTCGTAGTCAAGGCACACGACCGGTGCCGGGTTTCGGGCCACTTCTTCCTTGAGCCGGGCGACCAAGGCTTTCGGCCGATAGTAGGCCTGGTAGTAGTTGTAGAAGATGTCCTGGGACTTCCTGCCTTCGGCGATGTCGGTTAGGACGTGACTCTCGATGTGGTTGAGCCCGAACCAGAAGGTGAGATTGCAGTAGGCGACCAGCAGCGGCACAACGAGCCAGCTCCGATTCCGCAGCCAGGGGACGGGTTCGATACTGCGGGCGGTCAGAGCCGCGAGCAGGAGGGCGAACGCCGGTGCCAGATTGACGAATACCCGCAGGAACGGCAGGTCGCCGCGGACAAAGCTGAGCACGAACGGGCCGAGCAGGAGCACGAGCAGCAGGATGAGTACCCGGTCCGAGGCGGAACCACGCCTGCGTCTGCCGCTCAACAGGACCACAAGCCCCAGTGCGGCCAGTGCTAGGATAAGGTAGCGGAAGGAGAGAAAGTAGTACAGGACGCGAGGCATCGTCGAGCGGATGGTTTCGAAGTTGAACAAGCCGTGGCTGCGGACGAACCGGTTGCCGACGACGTCGGGCAGGACCGGCAAGTAGAGCAGGACCGAGAGACCGGCCCCGATGCCAAGCGCACCGGCAAGCAGCAGGCGGCGCCTGCTGAAGGATGGTCCCCGGGCAGGAGCGAATCCTGAGAACAGGAACCAGGCCCCGAGTGCGGCGACGAAGTAGAGGTTCAGTGGAATGGCATAGAGAGACAGGGCAGCTGTCAGGCCTGCGACGGACGCGTGGAGCCACCGGCCGTTCTGCTCGAAGCAGAGCGCGTGGTAGAGCATTGCCGACAGCAGCATCAAGCTGAGCGAGAAGCCTCGGACCTGGACCGCGAAGTTGTAGAACGGGATCGTGGTGACAAGGAACGCCAGCGACATCTGCGCCTGAAGTCGGCCCAGGAATCGACGGCCGGTCAGGTACACGTAGACGAGCGCGCCGAGAGAGAAGCAGAGCGGCAGGATTCTGAGAATCCACGGGCGGTCGAGCAAGGGGCCGGGTCCAGGGATTCCGATGACGCGAAGGTAGAGATTGGAAAGCAGGCTGAAGAGCACGTGGTTGTTTGGGAACGAGTAGTCGGTGAAGGTCTTTGAGAGAGGGACAAGCACGAAGTTGGTCAGGGTGAAGACTTCGTCGTACCAGAAGTCGAGGTTGATGAAACGGGTCAGCCACGCCAGGAAAGGTAGGACGATCGCGGCAAGGACCAGGGCTTCGGAAGGGAGGGACTTACTTGCCGACTTCGGACGCATGGCCGAGGATATGAAGCGGGCGGTTCGTGTCAAAGCTGTGGTGGCGAGGGCTGCTACGACCTGGTCCAGCAGACAGAGTATGTGGCGGTCATACCCCAGACACGGTTGGGTATGATAGGGAAGTGCTTCACTCGGGAGCACTTCATCATCTTCTTGAGCAAGCCAAGCCTGATCAGGTTCACACCACGAGCTGAGTCCCCGCGTCCGAACGCCTGCGCGACTTTCCAGAAATACCTGCGGGGGAGGTAGTGGACCGCTGGCAGTCGCGTGTGGACTTCAAGCGGCAGCCAGCGATTGGGGGTGGTGAAGAAACCCTGACGGGCCACCCGGACCATCTCACCGATGAATTGCCGCTGGTCCTCGCGTTCGCCGACATGCTCGATGACAGCGTTTGAGTAGCATATGTCGAAAGAATCGTCGGCGAAGGGGAAGTACCCCCCTCGGCAGGTCACGAAGCGAACCCCAGGGTGCTTCTCTCTCAGCCTTGAGTAGTCGTCAACTCCCAGGACGGTAAGAGACTTTGGGTGTTCGTAGCCCCTCAGCAGCATGTTCAGCGGTGCCCAACCGGAGTCTGCACCCGACTCGCCATGTCCAGTATGCGGCTCTCCGGTGTCGGTCGACACAGCCCGTAGAAGTCTCTGAGCTTCTTCCGACGAGTCGCCGTCTGCTGACGGTTGAGCAGCTGGTCGAGATAGCCGATCATTTAGGAGCACACCAGCTTGTCCGCGACGGCTGTCAATAAGGGTTCAGTGCCGTTGACTGCCAGTCGGCTGACCATATGATGCCGCATGCGGTCTGGTCTTGACGAGAAGTCGAGCCGGATATGGGTTGCCTTGTTCTCAGCCGCCTTCATCCTGCTCGCGCTGCTCCTGTTCGACCCCAAACCCGACACCGGTGGGGACAACGTCGTGTACATGATACTGGCCGAGTCGTTGCGGACCGGGCAGGGATATGCCGACATCTTTCTGCCCGGAGCGCCGGCGCATATCCAGTATCCATTCGGTCTGCCCGTGCTGCTCTCACTCGTGTTCGGGTTTGCCGGCGGCATCAGCGTCACAGGGGCCAAGGTGCTGGTCATGCTTTTCGGGGTCGGGGCGATGGTCTTCTGCTTGCTGCTGTACGGACGTGTTCTTGGCCGGCAGGCGCGGTGGGCGATGGCTGCTGTCGTGTCAATGCCGATGTTCGCGACTGCCGCGCACCGGGTGCTGACCGAAATCCCGTTTCTGTGCGTGTCGCTCGGCGCGCTCTACTTCCTTGTACGGGGCGAGCAGGAAGACAGCGAGTGGTCCTGGTGGGCAGGGACCGTCTTGGCAGTTGCCGGTACGCTGCTGCGGACCGCAGGAATCGCGCTGGTAGTCGCGGTGGTGGTACACCTGCTGGTGAAGCGGAGGTTCTGGAACTTCGCAGGCCTGGCCGCTCTCTTCCTGGCCTTGTTCGTGCCCTGGCAGGTGCGGAACACCATGGCCGGTGCCGGGCCGTCGTATCTGGACTACCTGCTGGCCAAGGACCCGTATGTTGCGGACTTCGGCAGAATCGACGTCGGTGACTTCGCGGTCAGGATAGGGACCAACCTGATGAGGTTCGTGTTCGAGGTGGTGCCGATGGCGTTCCTGGCAGTGCTGGGCAAGGGGCTGATTGCCTGGGCGGTCGGACTCGTGCTGCTGGTTCTGCTCAAGACCGGTTTCTGGGGCAGGTTCGGGCACTGGACCGTGCTCGCGCCTTACGGCGTGCTGGGATTCCTGGTGCTCTTGGCATGGCCCGAGGTATGGACCGGGGAGCGCTTTGCGCTGCCCTTGATTCCGGTCCTGGCGGTGTACGTCTTCATTGGAGTTGACAAGCTGGGCAGGAGGCTGAGGTTGAAACGGGCGGTACCGGTCGCGGCGGCTGCCGTCGTTGCACTGAACTTGGTCGCGGTCGGAATCAGGGCCGCGGAGGCGATTCCGGACTGGACCCGGTACGCGAGGGGTGACCGGTACGCGGGGTACAGCCCTGGCTGGCGCCGATACATGCAGGCGGCAGAGTGGCTCAGGAACAGTGTGGCCAAGGACAGGGTCGTCCTGGCCCGAAAGCCCGAGTTCGTGTTCCTGGAATCCGGGCTCAGGTCTTTCTGCTACCCGTTCACCAACGACCGGGCAAGGGTGCAGGCAGCGGTCGACAGCAGCGACTACGTCGTCATCGAGGACTTCACCTGGACCGAGACCGCAAAGCACTTCCTTGTCCCGGTCCTGCACCAGAAACCGCAGGCGTACCGGACCGTGCATACTACCGGCCCGCCCGAAGTGTTCGTGCTCGAGGTGCTGAGATGAGCACGCCGGTTGTGATTGCCGACTACGATCCGACGTGGCCCAAGCGGTTCATGCAGGAGAAGCGCGTCATCGAGCGGTCAGCCGGCGGGCGGCTGGCTCCTGTCGAGCACGTAGGCAGTACCGCGGTACCAGGTCTGGCTGCCAAGCCGATAGTGGACATCATTGCAGGGGTGAGAGACCGTGCTTCAGCCGATGGCTGTCTGGCACCTCTGGCCGAGTCTGGGTATACGGATGTGACCCTGTGTGACGAGCACCCGGGCTGGTTCTACTGCCTGGGCAAGGGCCAGAAGCCGCAAGACGTGCACCTGCACTTGGCAGATCCCAACAGCGGGTTCTGGGAGCGGCACCTGCTGTTTCGCGACTATCTCAGGGGCGACAGCGGCTTGGCGCAGGAGTATGCGAGGCTAAAGCGCAGGCTGGCGCTTCGCTATCAGGACAACAGGCTGGGATACTGCAACGCCAAGACCCGGTTCATTCGTTCGGTCGAGGTGAAGGCGCGCGGCATTGACATCAGACCGATGATGGCCGGGGATATCGACCGATTGCATGCCACGTTCTCCCGCTGGGACAAGACACGGGACCAGTTCAGGAACTACTTCACAAGACAGCAGGAGGGGAAGCGGGTCGCCCACGTGGCGGTGCACAGGACCGAGGTTGTAGGATACGGATGCCTGACATGGGAGTCCTCGTACGAGCCGTTCCGGGAACAGGGGATACCCGAGATCGTGGACCTCAACGTCATCAACGAGTGGCAGCGAAAAGGCATCGCGACCGCGCTTGTGTACCGGTCCGAGAGACTGGCAGCGGACCGCGGGCACACAAAGGTCGGTATCTCGGTTGTCCAGTCCGAACCATACAAGCCGGCAGACAGATTGTACCGGATCCTGGGATACGAGCCGGACGGCCGCGGCATCACCGACGAGGACAACGAACTGCACCTTGTCGCGGAACTGGACCCGGACTGACAGCAGTAGCGTTCCGGTCCGCATCCGGTGCACAAGACCGGGAGCCGGCAGGGATTCCGGCCCGGGGTCCGGCCTGACTCCGGCCCTGCGTTTCTCCGACCCGACCGGGTCGGCTTGACTTCAGCCGGCGACAGAATAGCATCGATTCTCGACAATGTGTGACCGCACAGCCGAGGTTCTACCCCTCGCGTCAAGACCCATCCGATACACCGGCGGAGAATACAACGCGCTGTTCCGTGACCCTGACCCGGGTCGGGTTTCGTGGGTACTCGGCATGCCCGAGGTGTACGAACTTGGCATGTCCAACCACGGGCTCAGGATCCTGTATTCGATTCTCAACCGGCTGGACAGCGCCCTTTGCGAGCGGTGTTTCGTGCCCTGGCCGGATTTCGGCGGACTGCTCAAAGCACAGGGCATACCGCTCTATGCCCTCGAGTCCAAGCGGCCGGTCCGGGAGTTCGACGTCATCGGTCTGTCTCTGCAGACCGAGCTGTCCTACACCAACGTCCTCTACCTGCTTGACCTGGCAGGCGTTCCCTTGCACAGCGACGAGCGGACCGACAAGGACCCGCTGGTGGTCGCGGGCGGGCCGTGCACTGTCAACCCGCTGCCTTTGTCCGGGTACGTCGATGCCTTTGTTGTCGGCGACGGCGAGGAACTGGTGCCGGAAATTACCGCCGTGGTTGCAGGCTGCCGGCGAGACCGCGGGGCGGTGTTGTCGAGTCTTGCCAGACTGCCGGGCGTCTACGTACCCGGGTTGACACCCAAGCAGACCGGCGCGGTCAGGCGTCAGGTCGTGGCCGAGCTCAGGGAAGAGGATTCGCCGTTTCCACCGGTGCTGCCGATATGCGAGATCACCCACGACCGGCTGGCAATCGAGATCAACCGTGGCTGTACGCGGGGTTGCCGTTTCTGCCAGGCCGGGATAATCAACCGTCCGGTGCGATTCCGGGATGTGGACCAGATCGTGAGACTCGCAGAACGAGGCATCCGTGCGACCGGCTGGGAGGAAGTGTCGCTCTTGTCGTTGTCCGCTCTCGACTACCCTGACCTCGAGAACCTGGTCCAGCGGCTGACCAGCATCCTTCGGCCCAAGCGGGTCTCACTGTCTCTGCCTTCGACCCGGGGCGAGGACTTCTCGCCCGAACTGGCCTTCGACCTGCAGGAAGTGAAGAAGGCGGGACTGACCTTTGCGCCGGAGACCGCGTCGTCCCGGCTGCGGACGTTGATCAACAAGAACATCCCGGAGCAGACCACCCTGGAGTCGATACGGGCGGCTCTCGACGCGGGCTGGCACGGCGTGAAGCTGTACTTCATGGTCGGGCTGCCGACCGAAACCGACGCGGACGTGGACGAGATCGCGAGGTTCGTGGACGAGATCGCGAGGCTGTGCCGGGGACGCTCGGTCCGCTTCAGCATGAGCCCGTTCGTGCCCAAGCCGCACACGCCGCTGCAGTGGGCGGGGTTTGCCGGCATCGACGAGAACCAGGCCAGGATCGACCGGCTCAAGTCGATGCTGACCCGCAGGAACGTCAAACCGAAATGGGAGTCGCCCGCGAGTTCATTCACGCAGGCTCTGCTGGCCCGGGGCGACGAGAAGCTGGGCCCGGTCATCGAACGGGTGTACCGGGCCGGCGGGGTTTTCCAGGAGTGGACGGAGCAGTTCCAGCTCCAGACCTGGCTGGAAGCGTGCGATGCCGAAGGTGTTGATCCGCAGCAGTACGTCGGACCGAGAGACCCCAAAGACGGGTTGGCTTGGGACCTGGTAGATGTCGGGGTCAACCGCGACTTCCTGAGAAGCGAGTACGAGCGGGCGCAACAGGGCAAGGCGACCTCTGATTGTGCGCGGGCCGAGTGCAGCGACTGCGGCGTCTGCGCCAACAAGACTCCGCCATCCAGGCCCCGGGTGTCGGCACCTGAGACAATCAGGTACGGACGCAAGAGCCGGCTCAGGGACAGGCCCGAGGATGCCAGGACGAGGTTCAGGCTCAGGTACGCGGTGGAGCAGCAGTACCGATTTGCCGGTCACCTAGACCGGGTGAGGGCCCTGTACCGTTCGATGAGGCGCAGCGAGCTGCCGGTGCTGTTCACCAAGGGGTACTCGCCCAAGCCGATGCTTTCGTTCGGACCGCCGCTGCCGGTCGGCCTGGTCTCGGACGGAGAATATTTCGACGTGTTTGCCTCGCTGCGTTATTCGGGTAATATTGTGCGGGACCTGGGACCGTTCCTGCCCCGGGGGTTGAGGATCGGAGGAGCGAGGGCAGTTCCCAGGCTTTGGCCGACTCTCGGGAAATGCATCAACCGCGGACGCTACCTGGTCCGGTTGCCCGAAGCGGCGAGCGGCCGGCTGCCTGAAGTTCTGGAGCGCGGGCGGGAACTGGCCGGTGTCCGGGATTTGGAGCCGGCCGGGGAAGACAGCCTGAGACTCGACCTGGCGATAGTGCCCGGAGTCAGGCTGCTTTCGGTCCTGGGCAGGCTATTGGAGATTGGGGACAGCGAGGTAAGGTGCCTGCGTGTCAGGCGACTCGACTGTCTCGTGGAAACTGACGGGAGGATTGTGACTCCCATGGAGGACCGATGAGGGTCAAGACCAAGATCGTGTTGAGTTCCAATGAGTGGGAAACACGAGTTGCCATAATCGAGAACGACCGGCTGGTCGAGTTCTTTGTCGAAAGGCCGGACAACCGCGTGCTCGTCGGCCGGATATACAAAGGCCGGGTCGAGAACGTGGTCAAAGGGTTGCGCGGTGCGTTCGTCGGTATCGGCCTGCGCAAGAACGGGTTCCTGCCGCTGACCGAGATACCGGAGTTCGACACCCTCGATGTCGAGGACCTGGAGAACGACGAGAAGGCCGGGACCAAGCCCCAGGCACGGACAATCACCCTCGACGAAGGCGAGGAGGTGCTGGTTCAGGTCGTCAAGGATCCGTTCGCCGAGAAGGGCGCGCGGATAACTTCCTACGTGTCGATCCCGGGCCGTTCGCTGGTCTACTTCCCGAATGCCGAGCGGGTCGGGATATCGCGCCGGATCCGCGACCGCAGGGAGCGCAACCGGCTCCGGGGCCTGACGCGGAAGTTCAAGTCGCCGCACGCCGGGCTGATAATCAGGACCGTGGCCGAGGGCGCGACCCCGGAGGAACTGAAATTCGAGTACGGGCAGCTCGAGAAGACCTGGGAACAGGTGAGGGCCAAGGCCGAGAGCACCAAGGCACCGGCGCTGCTTTACGACGAACCGTCGATCGGGGTCAAGCTGGTGCGGGACCTTTTCACTTCCAGCGTCGAGAAGATGGTGGTGGACTCAGAGGAGCGGTACGGCGAAATCTCCGAATATCTGACGAACGTCGCGCCCAAGCTTGCCCGCAAGGTGGAGCTGTACCGCGGCGAGGTGCCGGTGATGGAGCACACCGGAGTCGAAGCCGAACTCGAGCGGGTTTTCCAGAAACGTCTGTGGCTCAAGTCGGGCGGGTTCATCACCATCGACCAGACCGAGGCGATGGTGGCGATCGACGTCAACACCGGCCGCTCGGCGAAAGAAGAGGACCCGGAGAAGCTCATCCTCCAGACCAACCTCGAAGCCGCCCAGGAGATCGCCTGCCAGATAAGGCTGCGGGACCTGGCCGGGCTCTTGATCATCGACTTCATCGACATGGAGGACCAGAAGAACATGGACCGGGTGGTCGGCGAGCTCCGGTCCTACCTGTCGAACGACCGGGCAAAGGCCGACTACTCGAAGATGTCGCGGTTCGGGCTCTTGGAGATGACGCGCGAACGGACCAAACCCGGGATGATGTACGCGATGTGCGAAGTCTGCCCGACCTGCAAGGGCTCGGGCCGGGTACGGTCGAGGCCCGAAGTGGCGATGAAAATCGAGCGGGCGATTCTGTCCAAGCTGCAGAAGATAAGGGGGAGGAGAATCAGGATACTGGCGTCGCCCTGGCTCACCGATTTCCTGACCACCGAGTGGTACGAACGGCTGAGCGAATTCGCCCGGCGCTATGAGCTGGCGATCGACGTCAAGACCGACTACCAGATCCAGCCGACCGACTTCCGTCTGCTCGCCGAGAACGTCTAGGACCGGCTAGCTGTTTCGGGCCGGGACCTCGAGGGTCTTGGTCCGGCTGCCGTGTCCGCCGACCAGCCTGACATCGCTCTTCGGCAACCCCAGATGCGCGGCGACCGCCTTGACGACCGCCTGATTGGCCCTGCCCTGCCTGGCCGGGGCTTTCACCTTGACGGAGAGCGAGCCGTCCTGGCGCACGGTCACTTCGTCCCTGCGGCTGTTGGGTTGAACCGATACCCTGATCCGCAACTGGGAAGGCCGCGGTCAGTTGGCGGTGCCGGGTGTGGTCTTGTACCGCTCGAGCAGCTCGGCCCGCTTGCCGGCGTTCCAGCCCGAGACCCGCGAGAAGTAGCCGGTGACACGGGTGATGAAGTCGATGTTGGCCGAGCCGCAGTAAGGGCAGACATCGGCCAGTCCCCGGCTGGTCCGGCGGCAGTCGTTGCAGGTCGTGAACTCGGGCGAGAACGCGATCTGGGCGTTGCGGGTGTTACGGAAGGTCTTGGTCACGAAGTTGGCGATCGACTCCTTGGGCGGCCGGGCGTCGGCGATCCAGACGTGGGTCAGGGCGCCGGCTTCGATCATGTCGTGGAACTTGCCTTCGCGGTACACCCTGGTGATCGGGTCGACATGGTGTCCGACGTTGAGGTAGGTCGAGTTGGTGTAGTAGGTCGAGCCTTCGTCGATGCTGCCCTGGACGACCTGCTGGGCGTGGTCGCGGTAGTACTCGAGGTCGAGCTTGGCGAGCCGGTAGGCGGTCGACTCGGCCGGGGTCTGTTCGAGCACGAAACGCATGCCGTACTTCTCGGACAGCCGGCGGCACTCCTGGTACATCTCGGCGATGACCCTGAGACCGAACCTGAACGCGGCGTCGGCGTCGTGGAGTTCGGTGCCGAGATGGTAGCGGACCATCTCGTTGAGCCCGAGCACTCCGATCAGGAAGGTGGCCCGATGCATCCTGAGGTAGGGCTCGCCGTCGCGCTCCATCGTCAGCAGGGCGAGCGGACCGTCGGATTTCAGCGCCAGCAGCTTCTCGAGGAAAGAGCGCTTCTGGACATGGGCCTTGGCCGCGAGCGCCAGGTGGTCCTTGAGCAGCTGGTAGAGGGTCTGGTCGTCGCGGTTGGCGCGGTAGGCGATCCGGGGCAGGTTGAGGGTGACGTTCTGGAGCGCGCTGTAGCGCATCTTCCACGGGGTGTGGGCGTCGGTCAGGTCGGACTGCTCGAGCTTGAAGCTGAGCCGGCAGCATTCCGATATTTTGGCGGTCTCGCCCCGGTCGAACACGAAATAGGTGTTGCCCTTGTCCGAGGCAACGTCCGAGATGTGGTAGAGGAAATCCTGCCAGCCCGGGGTCTGGAAGAACCGCTCGGTGATGTGGACCAGCGGCTTGGGGAAGAAGAACGGCCGGCCCGAGGCGTCGCCTTCCTTGTAGATGTCGAAGATGGACCAGACGAAACGCTGGGCATCGGACATGTAGTCGCGGTACTTCCTGCCGGTGTACTCACCGCCCGGGCCGATGGCGTCGACTTCCTCGAAGTGCTTGGGGATCTCCCAGTAGAGGTTGATGTCGGAGAAGATCGCCTGGCCGCCGCGGGCGACGTTCTGCTGCGAGTACTCGTAGACCAGCATCTGGGCGAGCTGGTGCACTTCCTTGTCGCTCATGCCGGCCAGGAACGGGGCGATGAAGATGTTGACCGCGTCCCAGCCGATGGCACCGGCGAAATGTCCCTGGAGCGCGGCCGAGAACTTGACCATGTGGGCGAGCAGGGTCTCGCCGCGGCGCGCGGGCCTGGCCATCGAAAGCGCGTTGGGAAGGCTGAGTCCGAACTTCTTGACGTATTCGAGCGACTGGCCCGAGCAGTAGGGACGGTTGATGAACCCGAGGTCGTGGAGGTGGATGTCGCCGCGGGTGTGGGCGTCGGCGATCTCGGGGTCGAAGACGCTGGAGAGCGCGAACTGCTTGTTGATCCACTCGGCCAGGGTCATGTTGGTGGCCTCGGGATTGTGGGGGATGTTGGCGTTCTCCTTGTTCTTGAAAAGCATGATGCGCTCGACGTCGTACATCGGCACACCGAGCCGCTCGTGGCGCTTGCGCTGCTCTTCGAGCCCGTGCTCGACCAGCTTGGTGTTGACGATTTCGCGCACCAGGCTGGACGTGATGTGCTTGACCTTGGAGTTGATGATGACGTCCTGGACCTCTTCGGCGATCTTGTCGGCCTGTTCGGGCGCGAGGTTGGCCTCCCGCACCAGGGCGCGGCTGATCCGGGTCTTGTCCCACTTCTTGATGGTGTCGCCGCTGGTGCGGACGAAGAGGGCGAAGTCGGTGGCTTCCCTCTTGCTCGACAGCATCCGCTTGATCCGGGCCTGGCTGCGGCGTTCGCGGTAGAGGATGAAGGCCTTGGCGGTGCCGGCCAGGCCGTTCTCGACCAGAATCTCCTCGACCGCGTCCTGGATCTCCTCGACCTTGGGGATGTGCTCGCCCCGCTTGGCGAACAGCTTCTCGACGACCTGGTCGCCGAGCTTGTCGGCCAGACCCCGGTCTTCGTCACCCACCGAACGGGCGGCTTTGAATATCGCGGCCGCAATCTTGCTCTTGTCAAAACCGACGAGCCCGCCTTCGCGCTTGCGGACCTGCTTGAAGACCTGCTTCGGAGTCTGCGTCTGGTCGGTCGAATCGTGCTGCCTCGCGCCGGGCCGCACGTCACTACGAGGATTCGGCACCGTTTCCTCCCTTCCGGAGATTCTTCAGTTCTGCCATGAATTGCTCTGTACTCTCAAACTGCCGGTACACAGAAGCGAACCTGACATAGCCGACGGGGTCGAGCTTGACGAGCCGGGTGAGTACCATCTCACCGAGTTCCTGCGAAGGCGCTTCGAGCCGGTTGGCTTCGGCCAGCCCGGCTTCCACCGAGTCGATCAGTTGCTCGACCTGTTCACGCCCGACCGGACGCTTGCGCAGCGCAAGCTGGATTCCGTTGAGCAGCTTCTGGCGGCTGTAGGGTTCGCGCCGGCCGTCGCGCTTGACGACCATCAGCGGAGTGCGCTCGACATACTCGTAAGTCGTGAATCGCTTGCCGCATTCCGAGCACTCCCTGCGCCGTCTTACCGCCTCGCCTTCCTGCGCAGGCCTTGAGTCCAAGACCCGGTCGTTGTCGAACCCGCAGTGAGGACACTTCATCTAGTACCGGCGCACGTTATACCACAACAGGTTGTGGATGTCAAGCAGCAATAATGACATCCCTGTAATCTCGTAAGCGTCTGAAATAAATCGAGATACAGTGGAAACATGTCACGGCAATATCACAACAAACAGGGTAGACTTGACAGCCTGAGACCGGGCCCTGGACCCCCTGTCCACTGACTTATCCACAGGTTATCAACACATTGTCCAGCTAGCGTCGGAGATGGTCAAAGCCCCGGATTCTGACCTTCTCTTGTGTACCGCGGGTGTCAAGAAACAGGCCGGAACCCTCCTCGATTCTGCCGATGCGGGTCAATGGCAGACCCTTGACTTTGTCCGGAACGTGCCCGGGTGAAGTGAACAGCAGCTCGTGGTCCTCGCCCGATTTCAGGGCGAACTCGACCGGTTCGAAACCGAGCTTGATGCCGAGTTCCTGGAGCAGGCCGTGGATCGGTATCCGGTCGCTTTCGAGCACGACCTTGACCTTGCTCTGCAGCGCGACGTGATTGGCGTCGGTCGCGATCCCGTCCGAGGTGTCGACCAGGGCGTGAATCCTGTCGCTGATCGCGGTGATGACCTCGGTGCGGGGCAGCGGGTCGGTGTGCCGGTTCACCGCGGCGGCATAGGTGCGCTGGCCGAGTCCGAGTTCGAGCACCTGGCGTCCGGCCTCGGCAAGACCGGGATATCCGGTGACGTACAGCCCGTGCCCGGGCCTGGCCATCGAGCGCAGCTTGGGCCTTTTGCCCTTGGTCACCAGCCGGCCGGTGACGGTCAGCGCCAGGATGAGCTGGCGGGCCGAGATGATATCGCCGCCCCCGACTTCGCACTTCAGCGTCGAGCACGCTCCTTCGATGCCGGTATAGAGCGCCCTGACCTTGGCAGAGTTGACGTCGCCGGGCAGGGCCAGGGAAACCAGCACGACTTCGGGCATCGCACCCATCGCCACCACGTCGGATGCGGCCGCGCAGGTGCAGCGGAAACCTACCTGCTTGTAGGTCATGTAGTCGGGCATGAAATGGACGCCCTTGGCATAGGCGTCGGTGGTGATGACGGTGCCGTTCTGGGTAACGCAGGCGTCGTCGCCGATCCCGACCTTGAGCAGGCCGCGGGATTTCGCGGTCTTCTGTATCAGGTCGATGAGCCGTTCTTCGGAACGGGAGTCAGAGCGCACCAGCCATCATAACAAAGCCCTGACCTGCTGGCAATGGTGTATCTTCACCGCTGTCCGGGACAGAGTCCGGGCCTGGAGGCGGACAAGGACGAAGTGTAGAGTCCAAAGGACAAAGCAGCCAGAAGGAAGTGACGAGGAGGAAGTGGTCAAGTGGCCAAGTGATCGAGTGGAGGAAGAGGAGAAGCGGTCGAGTGGCCAAGTGGCCGAGTGACAGGCCAGCGGGTCCGTCATTTCGACCGAGGCGCAGCCGAGTGGAGGAATTTCTCTGCTCCTCGCCCCTTGGGGCTTGGCGAAGCCGGGCGCTGCTCCCTCGTCCCCTGTGGGAGAGGGCAGGGGTGAGGGGCATCACTTCAGGCTGCGAGCCGGGTGGGGTAGGCGGTCAGCGGAATGCGGTCTGCGTCCTTGCATCGCCATAGGCTACGTCAGGCCAAGGCCGGGTGTCAAGTGGTCTGTCGGGCATGGGCAGACATGCCCGCCGGGCCAGCGCTCAGAAGGCACCAGGACTAGGGACCAACAGGAGCCGAGACCTCAAACACGTCCGACCTGACCAGAATACTCGACCATCCTCAGCCCTGCGTCGTTGAGCCAGGCCTGGACAATCGGCTTCAACCCATGCTTGTTCAGGTAGTTACCGAGCCAGTCCTGTTCCTGGTCTGCGGTCATGGCTTCGGCTTGGCCCAGCATCAGCCGGGTCTGTGAAGCAGGAACTGCTTCTTCACAGTTCATGTTTTTTCTCCTCACTAACTGTTCGTTTCAGACTCCCCTTTTATTGCACTTGAGGGACCAGAATCGCGTAAGTGACGCAAGAACCCCCACCAGTGGGCCGCTCCCCGGGCAGTACCCTGAGCAGTACCCTGAGCCGCATCCTGGGCCGCAGTCCGAGCCGTATCCTGAGCCGAATGCCGGACCGTATTCCCGGCCGCAACCCTGACCGCATTCCCGGCCGCATCGATGGCCGCAACCTGAGTCGAAATCCGACCCGAATCCCCAGCCGTTTTCCGAGTCAAAACCCCGGCCGCAATCCGACCAGCAACATGAGCCGCAATCCAAGTCGCAAACCGAGCCGTATCCTGAGTCGCAACCCGACCTGCATCCCAGGTCGTATCCTGGGCCGTATCCTGGGCCGTACTTCTGGCTGCGATTGCGACTTCGCGGCGGTGCTGACAAGCGGTCGGCTGTCGCTTGCATGACGGCATGGTGAAGGACGACCCT
>CP070680.1:1909742-1913732 GCA_020352555.1 Caldifarciminota bacterium
AAACGATGGCCCTTTCAGTTGGTCAACCTTCCAGTACCTCTTTGACCCCATTCCGAAACCGCCTCCCGCTGACCGTGCCCACCCTGATATGCCGCAGTATTGGCTGACCCGACCGGAGGGGATGCCTTACGTCTTCGTGGGACGTGATGCAGAGGGACGCGCCATGTTCAAGGCGTATGAGATGGGTGACCGGGGCAAGCGGAACGTCGCCATCCTCCGCACCGTAGGTCAACTTGAGTTGCGGAAATACTTCCCGACGTTCGTGGCTGCTGGTATCGGCAACGAAACCTTCACTACCGAAGGTCCGATCCGGGCGGTGTACGCCGGGGAGTATGTAGACGAAACGGGTGTGCAGGAAGCGATGAATCTCTTTCTCAATCCCGTCGATGTGGATTATTCTCAACCTGAGCAAGAGATCCGTCGTCAGGCGGAAGAACTGCTCAGGGCGAGAAACCCTCTCAATGAAACCCCAGAATGAACGAAGGAAGGTGGGTTTATGGCAACGCGAATCAATCACTTCATCCACCGGAGCCGTGTGTCTCCTCCGGTGAAGCCTGTGCTCGGCACGTCTTTCAACGCAGCCGACGTACACGTCCATGATCTCAGTGCATCCCAGCCCCGGATTCTGGCTGCATCGAGTTTCTGGTACGGGATCTTGGGAGGGCTGGTCGTCAAGGTGACCAATGCAGCCCTGAGCACCAAGATCACGATCAGGATTTGTGCTGACGCTCAGGGTGATACCGTCATCATCCCTGACACTGAGGCGGATCTCGTCGCTGGGATCACGACGGCGACCACCAAGACGGCGACCTATCGGATTGATCTCCCGGTCGAGCAGCCTGTCGCAAAGGGTGACGCCAACTTCTACGTCTTCGCAAAGGTCGATGCAGGCACCCCCAACTTCGACTCCTCCATCATCACTTGGATGGAGTGAGTCATGCCCGTAACTCCATGCTTTGATCCCACGACTGGTAGTTCTGGCGGTGGCCCTCCCGCTGTAAGCGCGAGCCTCTACAACCTGACGCCTGAGATCATTGACCTGACGGACGGCTCTTGGACGCTGGAAGATCCAGACTCCCTCGTTGACACGGTGAGTTTTGCCGCAGGCTTCAACACGGTGACGTGGAACGCTCTCGCGGTGGGATCAGCCGACTACCGATGGGCATCCGGCACCGTCGTCAGGGCACCCCGCTGGTACAAAGATCTCCAGATCAACGGCAACGCCATCACCAACGGGGACTACCTGATTCAGATGGTGCGGACGGAGTTGGACGCCACCGTCAACGACTTCTTCCAGCGGATTGTCTGCGGAACCTGCCTTGACCCTACGTCCACCGATACCACCGTCATCGACGGTATGTACGGCACCGTGAGCAAGAACACCGGAGGCAACCCAATCTACGGTGTGGTCGCCAACAACGCTGTCCAGTCCAACGGTGGGGCTACCCTCGTAGCCAGCAACGCGACCATCGCACGAGGCTACACGTCGATGGGCACCGGGATGTACATCAACATCGACGCCACCGACACCGCGACCCATACGGCAAGCCGGAACGGGCTGAACGCCTCTGGAGCGGCTGCTTCCACCACCGTCAAACTGCTCGTCGGTGTCGGCACCGGGGGAAACACCACCACTGTCGCGGCTGGCAACCAGCAGCGGTTCAAGGTGAGCATCGTCAACCTCACCACTGATTCTGGAGCCTGATATGCCTGCGATTCATGTTGATCAAAGCCAGATCACCGTCTCCGACGTGTCCATCGAGGACACCGATGGATCTCACATTGACACTGAGGCGTTCATCATCCCGGTGGTGATCCCGCTGTCCGAGATGGGCACCTACCTCGACCCCGCCTTCTATGACCCGGATGCGTCAGCCAGTCCTACGGCAGCAGACAGCCGGAAAATCGCCCGTGCTGTACTGGATGCCCTCAAGAAAGCAGCGGAGGAGTGATGGAATCCCTTGAGCACCTTGCCCCGTACCTCGCTGGTCCCGGTGCTGCCGTCATCATCTGCGTGTTGGTGGGCTACGTCGCCTACCATATCTTGATGAAGGTCTTCCTCCCGCTGTTCAAGGCGAGCATCGAGCGCCACTTCAACCAGATCGACGCGATGATGAGCCGCCATGATGAGGCTCATGCCAAGATCATGGACGGGTTGACCGCTTTAGGGGAAAAAGTCGGCTCCAGCCAGTGCAAGTACGTCAACGGTGCTTCTGACGGCTGGGATCACGCACCAAACACTCACCCCGGAGTCTGAGATGCCCAAAGTGCGCCGGATAAAGAAGGGAGAGCCTTCGTACGGCAAGAAAAAGTTTGTGGTCAAGGGCACCCACCCCAAGACCGGGAAGCCTTACACCGTGAGGTTCGGTGATCCCAACATGGAGATCAAGAGGGATGACCCGGCTGCGAGGCGCAACTTTAGAGCGCGCCACAACTGCTCTGATCCCGGTCCTCCCAACAAAGCCCGGTACTGGTCTTGTAAGTTGTGGAGCAAAAAGAAAGTCTCAGACATAGCGAAGTGAACCATGCCTGTCGTCAACGTCTTCCGTCCTGACGGCTCATCTGGAGAGCCTTCTCCCCCTGAGCCGACCCCTACCCCTCCTGAGCCTGAGCCAGTCCTTGTGAAGCCTCTCAGACCGGATCTGATGAACAGCCGGGATGCTGCACGGGTCTATGCCTCATGGCGGAAGAACTGGCGACGTACCATCCCCGGCTATCAGGGGGTGCCTCGCACGGAGTATCCCAATGGCTGAGAAGAAACTCGATGCCTGTGCTCGACAGGTCAAGTCCCGTGTGAAGGTGTGGCCGTCAGCCCGTGCCTCGCAGCAAGTGGCTCAGTGCCGGAAGAAGAAGGGGCAGGTCAGGAAAGGCGAGAAGGGCAAGTCGCTCAGACGTTGGGGCAAAGAGAAGTGGAAGACCACTGAGGGGAAGCCCTGCGGTGAAAAGGGAGCAGGGGGATCACGGTCCTACTGCCGCCCCAGCAAGGTTGTCTCCAAGAAGAAGACCCCAACGACCCGACCCAGCAAGAAGCAGGAGCAGGAAGCCCTGTTCAGAAAGCGGTCGGGGCGACGTGCGCCATCCAGATCAACACCACGGAGGAAGTGATGCCACTGAAGAAGGGAAAGAGCAAGGCTGTGATCTCCAGCAATATCAAGAAGGAGATGAAGGCTGGGAAGTCTCAGCGTCAGGCGACTGCGATTGCTCTGAGCAAGGCAGGGAAGTCCAAGAAGGGCAAGAAGAAGGGCTACTGACGGCGACGGTAGGTCCGGGCGGATCTCAGTGCAGCCACCATCGGCTCAGTCTTCTTCATGCTGTTGAGCCGACCCTGTGCCGTGGAGTGCGCGATCCCAAGCGTCTTCGCGGCTTCCTGTATGCGCCCTGAGCGGACGTAAGCCCGTAGGAGGTCTGGATACCTGCACCGGGCACAGACGGCGGCTACAGATGCCTCTCTGCCCCTCTGACGCTCCTGTTTGTAGACGGGAGCGATGACCCCCAGCACCCGCAGGGCTGACTGCTGAAACCAGACCCACTGAGGTTGCTTGATACCGAGGTATTTGTACGCCCCTGTCTGGTACGCGATCCCGGCATCGTTCCAGCCTCCGTGGTCTAACTGGATCTTGATGCTCATCGCCCACTGAGGCGGCACCCACTCAAGGATCTCATACAGGGTGTCCTGAGCCTTCTTGCGTCGTGCGGGATCAGGGGGATTGTAGAGGGTGACCGCTGGAGGGGTGGTGTGGAACAGGTTGTCGCCGTACTTGGCTTCCAGCGGGTCGATCAGGATCATAGCGCGGTATCTCCAGAGACAAAAAACCCCCCACCCGGTCAGGTGAGGGGTCGAGATCCCAATCTATCAGGATCTCAGGTACGGTCAGGAAGCGACCTTGCCCCGAAGTGCGGTGACAGCGCGTTCAAGGGCAGCAGCCTGCTTGTCCATCGCCGCAGCGCGTTTGTCGAGGGCATCCTGATAGGACTTGAGGGCGTCCTGCT
>CP070680.1:1913832-1919992 GCA_020352555.1 Caldifarciminota bacterium
CTCGAACCCTCGAATCCTCGGACCCTTCCGATCGGCATCACCATGGGCGACACGGCTGGTATCGGACCCGAGGTCGTTGTCAAGGCGCTGGCACGGCTGCGCAGCGGGAAGGTCTTGCTGATCGGGTCCCAGGAGGTGTTCGAGTCTGAGCAGCGACGCCGGAGAATAGCGGTCCTGGCCCGCAGCAGAATCGTCGATCCGGTGGGCAGGCTGGGCCGATTCTCGATGGGAAAAGTGCAGAAGCAATGCGGCGAGGCTGCGTACGCGTGCCTAAAGAAGGGGGTCGAGCTGCTCAACAAAGGCGAGATATCCGGCCTGGTGACCGCGCCGGTTTCCAAGCAGGCCATGAGACTGGCCGGATTCCGCTGGCCAGGGCAGACCGAGTTTCTGGCCGAGGGTCTGGGCAGTTCGAGCTTCGCGATGCTGGCCTGGACTCCGAAGTTCAAGGCTGTCTTCGTGACCATCCACCTGCCGCTCTGCCAGGTGAGTCGGCACATCACCCCAGAACTGGTGGCTGAGAAGACAGCGCTCCTGGAAAGGTTCCTGCGCCTGGAGGGCAAGCAGAGGCCAAGGATAGCCGTTATGGCCCTCAACCCGCACGGAGACGAGTTCAGCCAGGGCGAGGAGGACAGAATCCGGGCAGGAATCCGGCTGGCAGGCCGGGCAGGAGTTCTTGCAGAGGGTCCGATTCCGGCCGATGCTGCGGTCGCGGCGCCGTCCGCCTATGACGGCTTTGTGGCCATGTACCATGACCAGGCAATGATACCGGCCAAACTGCTGGGCAGGGACGCAGGGGTGAATGTGACGCTGGGCCTGAGCAAGGTCCGCACTTCGCCGCTTCACGGGGTGGCGTTCGACATAGCGGGCCAGGGTCGGGCGTCCGAGGCATCGACAATGGCCGCGGTCAGGCTTGCGCGGCGGCTGGTCTGCCGCCAATCCAGCTAGTAACAACCAGCAAGACAAAAGCCGGGCTTGCGCCCGGCAACAATAAGGGGAGCGGTGGGGCCCGGTTCATATGGCAGTGGGGAGGCATTCTTTCCGCAAGGGGGGATTGCGGAGAGCCTGTTCAGAGGAGGTTGAGATGCTCTAATACCATAGAACCGCCGCTCCCCAAATTCTGTTCCCTGCAAACCGATTATAGCACCCCCCAGGGGCGCTGTAAAGCCAATATTGAGGGTCGGCCAAGAGCCGGATCAGGCCGGCCTTAGCCCGGGCTGAGCTTGCTTGGGGCCGGTCATGTGTGTATAATCTACGCCGTATCCGGGCCGTAATGCGGGCATCGGACCAGGATTTTGCCCGATTGGCCCATTTCAGCCAAGGAGCGCTGCGCTATCCGACTTCTGTTTGTGCAGCAGCGGGTTAAGCTTCAACTGTATGGCCAGAACCAAGCTTGCGATGCCAAGGACAAGACCGGAGACTGCAAGGCAGCCGATGGGCGTACGGGTGTAGCCCGGGCTGGTGTTGCACGTCCGGCTTCTTGGCAGCCGGTGATCTGACGCAGGAGGCATTGTGGGAAACAGCTTTCGTTCAGCCAGAGTCTGCTCGGTAGTCAGCATCCTGCTCCTGGCGGCGAGCGCGTCTGCCGCATCGTGGAGCGGAAGCTTCCAGTTCAATCCAGGACGGATCAACCTCGACCGCACTGTGCGTGATGGCGAGATGTTCGACATGGTGGCGGTCAGAGAAGGCTCGAGCCGGCAACCGCTCGACGTGGTCTTTTGCCAGGACCCGGGCAAGCCCAACCTGCCCTGCTGGGTTTTCACGCTGGTGATACCACAGGGCATGCGGGTCGCCGGGGTGGAGACCGAAGCGCGACGGTCGGTCGAACTGGGCCGAGGTCTGAGCCTGATCCCGGCCCAGGAACCTGTGCCGGTATCCGAGCCCAGGCTGCCGAGGCTGGTTGAGCCGGACCCGGCGGTGTACGGGTCAGACCTGCCTTATCCTGCCGGTCAGGCACAGGCAGGCGCTTTGGGCATCAAGTCCGGGTTCAGGCTGGTGACTATCTTTCTGAGCCCGCTGCAGTACCATCCTGAGACCGGCAGGCTGATGCTGGCGACCGAACTTTCGGTCAGGGTCGTATACGAGGCAGACCGGTCCGCCAGGCCCGAGTACCTGACCGAGCGCCAGCTTGCGCTGTTCGGCGGGGTGGTGAAGTCGCTGGTCTACAACCGGCGTGACGTGCAAAGATACGCCCCGCAGCGGCGGATGACCGACTTCGGCAACATCGACTGCGTCATCATCACCTCGAGCACGCTGTCGAGCCATTTCCAGCCCCTGGTCGACTGGCACAACAAGAAGGGGTACAAGACCGAAGTCCGGACCACGTCCTGGATCTACTCGAACTATTCAGGCCGGGACAACCCGGAGAAGATCAGGAATTTCGTCCGCGACTACTACAACAACCAGGGCCTGATGTGGGTCATCCTGGGCGGAGACAACTCGGTGGTGCCCAACCGGCAGGCCCGGGCCTATGTCAGCGGCGAGACGGGCAACATCCCGTGCGACCTCTACTACGTGGACCTGCAGTGGTCCTGGGACGGGGACGGCGACAGTATCTTCGGCGAGGCCGGTCACGACACGGTCGACCTGTACTACGACCTGTACGTCGGCCGGGCATCGGTCGACAACGCCTCTCAGTGCTCGACGTTCGTGCGGAAGGTGATCCGGCACGAGACCAACCCGCCGACCGACTACCTGCGCCGGATACTGCTGGTCGACGCGCTGCTCTGGTCCGGGTACGACGAAACCCAGAGCAACGACACGATTGCGGCGATCACGCCGAGCGGCTGGTCCGATGTTTTCTACCACAGCCCGACCACGACGACCGGGGTCAGGGATTCGCTCAACCACGGGTTCCAGTTCTGCCACCTGGTCGGGCACGGCAACGAGCTCGGGGTGTACAACGGCGGCACCCGGATCTACGGCAACCCGGTGATCCCAGGTCACAACAACGGGCCGCGGGTGAATCTGCTCAACTCGATCGCCTGCTACACCGCCAACTTCGAGTACTCGGACTGCTGTGCCGAAATGGCCCACAACGTCGATTCGGGCGGCAGCGTTGCGGTGCTGATGAACTCGCGCTACGGCTGGGGCACGCCGCCGAATCTGGGGCCTTCCGAGAAACTCGACATCCGGTTCTACGACTACTTCTTCAACCACGACACGATGCCGATCGGCCTGACCCACGCGGCTTCCAAGGAAGTCTACCGCTCGGTCGCACTCAGCCAGCAGGTGTGGCGCTGGTGCTATTACGAGCTGATGATGTTCGGCGACCCGCTGCTGATGATGTACGAGAGCGTGCCGACCTCGATGAGCCTGTCGTTCACCAGCCCGATCGGCACCGGTCCGCAGAACTATACGGTGACCGTGAGCTCGAGCGGCAGCCCGGTGCCCAACGCGCTGGTCTGCCTGAGCAAGGGCAGTGAAGTGTACGAACGCGGATTCACCAATTCCAGCGGCCAGGTGACGCTGGCCATCAACCCGACTTCGTCCGGGTACATGAACATCTTCGCCACTCGGGCCGACCACCTGCCTGCCGAGGACTCGGCCCTGGTCCAAGTCGGGCAGAACGACGTCGGCGTGTCGCGGCTGCTCGCGCCGTCCGACACTGTCAACCTGGGAGCGGTGGTCGCGCCGAGGGCAACAATCCGCAACTACGGGACGCAGACCGCGATCGGCTTCGACGTCATCATGCGGGTCGGCAGCGCCTACGAGGACACGGTCAGTGTCGACAGCCTGAGCTCGGGTGACACGGTGCAGGTCACATTCGCCAACTGGACCGCTTCGTCGGTCGGCAGCCACGCGGTGGCATGCACGACCCGGCTGACCGGCGACCAGAGCAATGCCAACGACAAGCAGACCGGCACCGTGTTCGTCCAGAGGCTCGACGTATCCTGCGTCAGCATCCAGCAGCCGGCCGACACGGTGAGCCGGGGGGCGGTGGTCAGCCCGCTGGCGACTTTCCGCAACAACGGCAACACCAGGCAGACGTTCGATGCCCGGTTCACGGTCTCGGACGGCTATGACGACACCGTGTCGATAGCGCTCGACCCGTCGGAGACGCGCCAGGTCAGCTTCGCCAGCTGGACCGCGAGCACCGCGGGCACGTTCACCGTCGCGTGCTCGACCCGGCTGGACGGCGACATGCAGAACTCGAACGACAAGGTGACCGGGTCGGTGCTGGTCGAGGGGCTGGACGCCCGGGCGGTCAGCATCGTCCAGCCGAGCGGGACCGTCAACCGGGGCGACACGGTCGCGCCGCAGGCGGTGGTGCGCAACAACGGCAATACCTCCCAGACAATCCCGGTCGAGTTCCGCGTCGGAGGGAGCTATGTTGACTCGGTGTCGGTGACCCTGGCTGCCGGCGCGCAGACCACGGTCACGTTCGGTGACTGGGTCGCGGCTACGGGCGGCACGTTCGCGACCGTCTGCACCACGATGCTGGCCGGGGACCTCGATTCGACCAACGACAGTGTCATGGGCAGCGTATTCGTCCAGGTGCTCGACGCCCAGGCGGTGCAGGTGCTGCAGCCGACGGGCACGGTGACCTATGGCAGCACCGTCGCGCCCCAGGCCACGGTGCGCAACGCCGGCAACTCGTCTCAGACCTTCGACGTGCTGTTCCGGATCACCGGCGTGTACTCGGACACCCAATCGGTGACTTTGGCCGCGGGTTCACAGGACACGGTGACGTTCACCAACTGGACCGCGGACTCGATCGGCACTTTCCAGACCGTATGTTCGACACGGCTTGACGGCGACATGGACAACCTCGGCGACCGGGTGACCGGAGCGGTTTTTGTCCAGCTCACCGACGTCAGCTGCGAGCTGATAGTGGCGCCGACCGGTACCCAGGACAGCAGCGAAACCTGGCCGGTTCAGGCGCGGTTCCGCAACAACGGCAACTCGACGCAGTCGTTTGCCGCCGCGTTCCGCATCACCGGCCCGTCGAGCTACTACGACACGGCAGCGGTCTCCAACCTGATGTCCGGAGAGCAGCGGCTGGTCACGTTCAGCAGCTGGACAGTCGGACCGCGCGGGTCATACGCGACAGCCTGCTCGACGATGCTCGACGGCGACCTGGTGAACTCGAACGACAAGGCGGCCGGGTCGACGTTCGTCCGGATCAGCGACGTGAGCTGCGAGGCGGTCGTCGAGCCGACCGGGACCGTGGACAGCGCCGGGACCGCGTCGGTCAGCGCCCGGTTCAGGAACATGGGCAATTCGACAAGGACCTTCGACGCCGTGTTCAGGATTTCGGGCCCGTCCAGCTGGGCCGACACTGCGACGATTGCCAACCTGACGCCGAACGAGCAGCGACAGGTCAGCTTCTCCGACTGGACGGTCGGGCCCCGCGGCAGCTACACGACAGCCTGCTCGACGATGCTCGACGGCGACCGGGTAGAGAGCAACAACCGGGCGACCGGCGGGTTCACCTTGCGGGTCCGCGACGTCGGGGCCCTGGCGATACTGGCACCGGCCGGCGTGGTCGACTCGGGCGCGGTGGTGACCCCGGCGTGCAGCGTCTACAACTTCGGGACCACGACCGAGAGCTACACTGTCAGGATGAGAATCGGGACCGGGTATGACACCGCGGCCGCGGTCAGCAGTCACGCGGCCGGGACCAGCCAATACCTGACATTCCCGGACTGGAACGCGGACCAGCGGGGCAGGTTCGCGGTCATCTGCTCGACCGAACTCGGGACCGACATGGCCCAGGGCAATGACCGGATGGTCGACTCGGTGACCCTGCGGGCGCTCGATGTCGGACCGGTGTCGGTCACGGTGCCGGGTGCGGTGGAGGTCATCAACGACACCATCGTGCCCGAGGCGAACTGGCAGAACTACGGCAACACCACGGTTGATTTCCGGGCCTGGGTACTGCTTGCCGACGAGACCGGCACCCGGGTCTACACCGGATACGTCGACGTTTCCGGGCTGGGACCGGGCGAGGAACGCCGAGTGACCGGTTTCCCGCAGCACGTACTCGCCACCGGCGGTGACTGGACCGTGCGCTGCAGCACGCAACTGGCCGGTGACCTTTACCCGGCCAACGACACGATCGACCGCGGTTTCATTGTCGGGCTGCCCGACATCGGGGCGGCCGCGATTCTGGCACCGGTCGGCCAGGTGGAGCCGGACCAGCCGGTTGTTCCTCGTGCCA
>CP070680.1:1920092-1943487 GCA_020352555.1 Caldifarciminota bacterium
GTCGATGATGCTGTCCTCAGTTGAACCGATGAGCGCGAACCTGCACAGGATTCGGTGCCAGCCCGGCACTGATGCAGTCCAAGGGTCAAAGTCGACCCTCACGCCTTGTCCAGGCTCAAGAGTGTCGGTGACAAAGACCGTGTCACGGTAACCAGCGCCAATGTCCAGCTCGAGCGCGAACGTACCTACAAACGGTCTGGCGCCGAAGTTCCTAACCAAAACTGCCATCGGCCAGACTGAGCCGGAGTCCACTGTATCCGGGGGCCAGGAGATCAGGCTGTCGAATCCCAGGCGCCAATCCGAGCTGTCAGCGATGACGCTGACGTTGTCCACGCACCAGTAGCTGATGAGTGCGTTGGATCCAATGAAGCGCCAGCAGAGGCGCACCTCCGACTCGCCACCCGCCCAGGAGCTGATGTCGAAGATCTGGTACTGCAAGAGATTGACGCCCTGGTAACTGCAGATCACCTGGTCGAACGGCCCGCCGCCCACCGAGCCTATGAGTCTGGCGGTGAATGGTCCGATACCGGTGTACACCTTGGTGGAGCAGCGGAGCACGACGACGTTGTAGTCCTCGCAATCAATGGCCGGCGAGATCAGCAGATCCTCGCCTTGTTCCGGCGGTGAGTCTGACAGAGCGGCGTACGGGGTGAGGTTGTCGATCCAGGGGACGGAGCCGGAGTCCCTCCTGTGCCAGTCGTTGGTCGAGGTGTCGCCGTCGAATGCGATGGTCCAGCCAGGGGGAGGGTTGATGGTTGACCATTCGCCGTTGAAGTCTTCGTACAGCAGGGTGGTCTGGGCAGACAGGACGGCCGGGAGCAGCAGAGCCCCGGCCACGATGGCGGGCAGCAGGCGGATTCTCAAGGCAACCTCCTGACCAGCTTTGTCGCCGGTCGTCCAATTATCGGGCAGGAGTCGGAATCCGTCAATACCTTTTCTGCAGAAGGAGAAGCCGGCGGCCAGAGCCGCCGGCTTCGAGAAGGAGACTGCTTTTCCTTCTATTCGACTATCAGCTTCGTGGTCTCGGTGCCGGACCCGTAGTCGGCGTGGACAAAGTACACGCCTGGGGACAGGCCTTGCAGGTCGAGCGACGCTCTGCCGGTCGCAGTGGTGGTCGTGCCCAGCCGGGCACCGTGGATGTCGTAGACGCTGATGACAGCGGCTCCGATTCCGGGCAGGGCTAGATTGACCCGGCCCCGCGCGGGGTTGGGCATCACGGTCATGCGGCCGGGTTCCATCGGCCTGGATTCGGGCAGGCCGCGCGACCGGATTCCGGTGCCGCGAGCGTAGTTGTAGCGCCAGAACTCGAGGGTCTTGTTGCCCTTGGTCACGTAGAACCGGCCGTTGCCCGGTGTCTGCATGTCGCCGCCGTACTTGACCCGCTTCTTCCGGCCGGTCGAGCCGTAGGCCGGAATGGTGTCGCGTTCGAACCAGGTGTTGGCCTCGGGGTCGAACTCCCAGCATTCCTGGGTGTTGCCGCCTTTCATGCAGATGATCTTGCCTTCGTACCAGCAGCCGGCAGCACCGTCCTTCATCTTCTTCTTCCGGCCCATCATCCCCACGAACGGCATGCCGAGTAGCTGTTGTTCGATCCAGAAGTCGCCGGACACGTTGTAGGCCCAGGTCTCGTTGTACTTGGCCTTGAAGAAGTAGATGGTGTTGTCGCCGTCCCACACGATGAACGACCCGCGATAGACCTTGCCTTTGATTCCCAACGGCACGCTGGTCCGGGCTTCCCACTCGTCGGTCACGGTGTTGTAGCGGTAGAACTCCAGCTTGTCGCCCTTGAGCAGGTACATGTAGAGGGTGTCGCGTATCCAGACCGGCTCCAGGTCCGAGCCTTTCTTGACTTCCCGGTCATCCGGACCGAGCGGGATGTCTTTCTTCCTGCTCCAGCTGTCGCCTGCGCAGTCGTAGCGGAGAAAGTCCACGGTCCTGTTGCCGCGGACACAGTAGACATACCGATAACGGTCACCGTCCAGGCATCCGCCGGTGTAGAGCGGCCTCTCGCCGCCCGGGACCGGGGCCATCTGCTCCCATTGCTCAGTGGCGATGTTGTAGCGGTAGAAATCATTGAGCTTGTATCCGCGCGTGCCGTAGACGTACTCGGCGTCAACGCCGGCCATGTAGGCCAGCCCTGCGCCCTTGCCGATACCCTTTACACCGGAGGGATACTGGGTCAACTCTTCCCAGCCGGGTATCCAGGTGTCCTGTTCGACGACGAAGGACACGACCTTCAGGTTGTTGCTCAGGTTCTCGTCGCCCACCAGCATGGTCGAGCATCGGGCGTAGTACTGCCCTGCTTCGGTCGCGGTCCAGTCGCCGAAGTTGAGCACCTGCGTTGACCCGGCAGCAAGTTCTTCGATGCGGGTCGAGTCAGTGTACCTGCGGCTCGCACCGCGGTAGATCGAGAACAACGTGGTGAAACTCTCGGTGAAGTCGCCGCGGTTCATGACTTCGGCGGACGGTCTGACCGTCTGGTCCTCCTTGACCCGGCCGGCCGGGGACAGAACCTCTTCGCAGCTGACGTCATGGATCTCGCCCAGGACCTGGAATGAGGTGGTGACTGTGTCGTTGGACGGGTCCTGGTCGCCTTCGAGCACTACGTAGAACTTGGCGGTGTAGTTTCCTTCCGGGGCGGGATTCCACTCCGCGAAGGAAGCCGTATCCGCCTGGCCTGCGGGCAGGGTGAGCGAAGAACTGGCTTCATAGACCACAGCGTTGAGGCTGTCCCTGATTTCGAAGTAGGCTTCGAACGTCTCGGCCAAGGAGCCCTGGTTGACGGCAAGCCCCTTTGGGGCGACGAGGATGCTTTCGCGCACCGCGCCGCTCGGGACCAGAATCCTGACCGCGCCGATGTTTCTAAGGCCGGTACCTTTCACGAAGAAGCGCTTGCTGAAGGTGTCGTTGCGGGGGTTGATGTCGTCGTACCAGTATACGCTGCACCGCGCCATGACCACTCCGGAAGTATCGGGATACCACTCGGCGAAGGTGACAGCCTGAACTTCTCCAATGGGAAGTTCGGTGACCGGCTCGGGCAGGTACGTCTTGCTCCCGACTGTGAAGTGGACCCGGAACGAATCCGCGTCCGCGTTGCCGAAATTCCTGACCTCGACCTCCGGATTTATCACAACGGCGGAGTCGACGGTGTCGGCCGGGGACACGATCGACAGCACACCGACATCCCGTACCTCGACAAAGACGTTGTTGAGCTTGGCGTTGTTCTCCTGGTTGATGTCGCCGTACAGGAACGTCTCGGATGATACCGGCAACCGGCCTCTCGGCAGGGCGGTCCACGTTGGGTAGGAGAGGCGCAGTGATGAACCGGGCGGTATTGTCTCCCTGACCCAAGTGGTGGTGTCGCGATACCCAGTCCCGATGCGCATCTCGACCCGGAATGTGTCGGTCACCGGCGTTTGGGCGAAGTTCTTGACAAGAGCCTCAGGAATCACCACAGCACCCGAATCAACTGTATCTATCGGGGCAAAGATGGTATCGATACCGACGTCTGAGGTCGAGTTGTCGCCGGTAACGGTGACGTTGTCCACGCACCAGTAGTTCATCGTGGCGTTGTCCCCGTTGAAGCGCCAGAGGAGCCGGACCTCGGGTTGATTCTTGGCCCAGGAGCTGATATCGAAAGTCTGTAGTCCTGTGAAGTTCACGCCGCCTTCGTATGAGGCGATGCGGTGGTCAAACGGCCCGCCGTCAACCGAGCCCAGGAGTCTGGCGAAGCGGCTCGCGAGGTAGGTGTGCACTCTTGTGGAGCAGCGGACCACGACGACGTTGTAGTCTTCGCAGTTGATGACCGGTGTGATCAGGGAATCCGCGCCGAGTTCCTGGGGCGTGTTGAGCATGGCGGCATACGGGGTGTTGTTGTCGGTCCAGGGCTCAGAGCTGGAGTCCCTCCTGTGCCAGTCGTTGGTCGAGGTGTCGCCGCTGAAGCCTATGCGCCAGCCCGCGGGAGGGTTGAGTGTCGACCAGTCGCCGTCGAAGTCCTGAAAGAGCAACGTGGTCTGTGCCTTGCCGGGCGAGACGAACGCAATTGCGGCAAGGCAGACCAGCATGATCGGTAAAAGGGTGGATCTTGGCATTGCAGTCTCCTTATCTGGACAGTTATCGGATGATGATAGCCTTCCCGGCCGCTGCTGTCAATCGGTAGGCTGTGCGCGGCCGCAGGCTGCTATCCCGGCCCAGACGCGCAGGAAGTTGCCGCCCATGACTCTGTCGACTTCGGGTTGAGAAAACCCGCGTTCGCGCAGCCTGGCAGCGAGGGCCGGTATCCGGGTGACGTCCTCCAGTCCGACTGGAGGCCGGTCGCTGAAACCGTCGAAGTCTGAGCCGATACCGACCGACTCGATGCCGGCAACCGACGCCGCGTGCTCGATGTGGTCAACCACATGGTCCAGCGTCACTCTCAGATGGTCGCGATGTACGAAGTAGGGCAGGAACACGATGCCGACCATGCCGCCTTGCTGACCCAGGTCCCGCAGCTGGCGGTCGGTCAGGTTGCGGGGGAACCGGCGCAGAGCCCGGCAGGCAGAATGGGAGCAGATCACGGGCGCGGCGCTGGCCTCGAGCGCGTCGGCAAAGGTCCTTTCCGAGGTGTGCGACAGGTCAACGATGATCCCGAGCCGGTTCATGCGCCGGATTGCCTTTCGGCCCAGCCGGGTCAGGCCGCGGTGTCTGCCGTCCCGGGCCGTGCAGGAGCGGCCAAGCTCGTTGGAGTTGTTCCAGGTCAGGGTGACCAGCCTGATTCCGCGACGATACAGCCGGGTGAGGTTGCCGACATCACCTTCAAGAGCGTGGCCACCCTCCACACCGAGGATGCCGGCGATTCGACCGTAGGCCTTTGCGGCGGAGATGTCTGTCGGCGCCAGGGCGAGGCACAGCGCGGCTGGTTCGCGGCGGCAGATGGCCTTGAACTCCCTGATGGCCTTGAGCACGAACCGTAGTCTCTGCCCGGGCCCGAACAGCTTCGGGTTGGTCCACACCGCGAACACCTCGGCGTCGACCCCGCCTTCGCGCATCCTCGGCAGGTCGAGGTGGCCCTTGTCTGACCAGAGGGTGATGTCGCGGCGACCCCGGACATGCTCGTAGAGCGCGTCGGTGTGCAGGTCGATGACGGCTGAGCGACCGTGAGGTCCGGAGCCGGGGCAGGAAGTGACCGGCCTGGGCGGACTCACCGGCCGTTGGTGTCCGGGTGTACCGGGAACCAGTGGACCTCGGTGTAGAGGTTGGACGGGTGGCGGCAGGAGTCTGTGAGCAGGCGGAACAGGTCTTCGAGTCCAGATGCGGACGGGCTGAGCCGGTCCAGCTTGGCTGCGAGGTCTGAGCGGATCATCTGTCTGACCTTGTCTGCCTGCTCCTCATCCCTGATCAGGAACTCCAGCGCGATGCGGTCACCGGCCAGGCGCTGCCCAGGAGGCAGGCTTCGCATCCAGCCGATCCGGGCCGCAGTCTGCTTGAAGAGCGAGTGGATGGCCTCGAAGTAGGGCCGGGTCGTGTTGACGTTGTCGATTGTGAACCCGGGGTTCTCCACGCCAGAAGCCTACTCCTCACAGAATGGGGAGCAAGCACAATGCCCGCCCGGGCAGGGCGGGCATTGTGGTGATTCTCAGCTAGCTACCGAGAATCGACTCGAGATCGGCTTCTGGAGTCGTAATCGGAGTCAGGTTGAACTTGTCGACCAGGATGTTGACGAGATTGGGGGTCAGGAAGGCGGGGAGGCTCGGGCCGATGCGGATGTTCCTGATTCCCAGGTAGAGCAGGGTCAGGAGCACGGCGACCGCCTTCTGTTCGTACCAGGAGAGTATCAGCGAGAGCGGCAGGTGGTTGACGTCGGTGTCGAACGCCTTGGCGAGCGCGGACGCTATCTGGATTGCGGAGTAGGAGTCGTTGCATTGGCCGACGTCGAGCAGGCGGGGGATGCCGTCGATGTCGCCGAAGTCGAGGCGGTTGAACTTGAACTTGCCGCAGGCCAGAGTGAGGATGACAGAGTCCTTCGGCACCCGGCGAGCAAACTCGGTGTAGTAGTTGCGGTCGGGCTTGGACCCGTCGCAGCCGCCGATCAGGAAGAAGTGCCTGATCTTCCCGGCCTTGACCAGGTCGACGAGCTTGCCGGCGACCGACATCACCGCGTTGTGGCCGAAGCCGACGCTGATGCTCCTGTCTGGCGGCGAACCGACCGCTTTCCGAGCACCGTCCGCCGCATAGCCCGGGGCGGCGAGCGCGGCCTCGATGACGGGTGTGAAGTCCTTGTCCGCGCCGATGTGGCGGACGCCGGGGAAGGCGACGAGGCCGGTGGTGAAGATCCGGTCTTTGTAGGAGTCGCGGGGCTTCTGGATGCAGTTGGTCGTCATCAGGATCGCGCCCGGGAACTCGGGGAACTCCTTCTGCTGGTTCTGCCAGGCGGTGCCGTAGTGGCCGGCGAGGTGCTTGTGGGCCTTGAGTTTCGGGTAGCCGTGGGTCGGCAGCATCTCGCCGTGGGTGTAGACGTTGATTCCCTTGTCCTTGGTCTGCTCGAGGAGGAGCGCCAGGTCGCGAAGGTCGTGGCCTGAGACCAGGATCGCCTTGCCCTTCCTGGGCGTGACCCGGACCATGGTCGGCTCGGGATGGCCGTATGTCGAGGTGTTGGCCCGGTCGAGCAGCTCGGTGGCGCCAAGGTTGAGCTTGCCGACTTCGAGCGCGGTCGCCAGCAGCTTGTCCGCGTTCTGCTCGTCCTGCGTCAGCAGGTCCAGAATCCGGTGGAACTCGGCGTAGAGCCGGTCGTCGTCGTAGCCCAGCACATGGGCATGGTCGGTGTAGGCGGCCGCGCCCTTGAGTCCGAACAGGACGAGGTCGTGGAGGTCGGCGATATCATCGCCCCACTTCTGGTGCCTTCCGAGGATGCCGAGCGGGCGGCCTTGCTCGACCAGGCCAGGGATGTCCTTGGCCGGCTGCCAGGAGGCAGGGCCGGAGAGCGTCTCGACCGGCCTGCCCGCCTTGACCGCGGCGTCCTCGTACAACCTCTGAGCCCGGTCCTTGATCTCGGCAGCACGCCGGAGAATGGCGTACAGGCGATCGGGGTCGAAGTCGACGTTGGTGATGGTCGCGAACAGCGCCTCGACCGTGAACTGGTTGACGTCGGCATCGACCGCGGCCAACTGACGGGCCCGATGGGCGTACTGGGCGATGCCCTTGGCAGCGTGGATCAAGAGGTCCTGGAGGACCGCGGTGGTTTCGTCCTTGCCGCAGACACCCTGGACCGTACAGCCTGTACCCCTAGCGGTCTGCTCGCACTGGTAGCAGAACATGCCCACAACAGTCTCCTTTCGATTGACTACTCGCTGACAACCTTGCCCTCGAGGCCGAGCGTTACCTCGGCGAACGGAATCGGCCTGCCGGCGTCGGCAATGGCTTTCCTGACGAGCTGGACCAGGCCGAAGCAGCAGGGCACGGTCATGTGGACGACGGTCACCGAGTTGATCCGGTTGGCCCTGAACATCGACGCCAGCTTCTCGCGGTAGAACCCGGCGTCGTCGAGCTTGGGGCAGCCGATGAGCAGGACCCTGCCTTTGACGAACTCGTCGTGGAAGTTCGGGCTCGCGGCACCGGCGCAGTCGGCTGCAATGAGCAGGTCGGCATCCTGCAGGTACGGGGCATGCGGCGGAACCAGCATGATCTGGATCGGCCAGTTGCGCAGCCGGGACGGCCGGGTGCCGGCCGGGGCATCGGCTTCCGGTCCCTCAGAGCATTCGAGGCTGCGGACCGCTGACCCAGGACAACCGCAGGGCAGCGGCGGGGAACTGTCTTCCTCGGGCAGCTCGATGTGATGCCTCTCCAGATACGCTATCGCCTGGCGGTGGTATTTCTCGGCACCGTGGTCCTTGAGGTGGGCCAGGTGGGCCCGGATCGTGTTCGGCCCCTGGGGCACGATGTTGGCCATCACCTTGTCCTCATCGTAGGGTTCGGCTTCACGCTCCTCGACCGTCATGGCCTCCTCCGGGCAGTGGCCGACGCAGGCGCCCAGCCCGTCGCAGAACAGGTCCGACACCAGCCGCGCCTTGCCGTCGATTATCTGCAGGGCGCCTTCAGGACATTCGGGGATGCACTGGCCGCAACCGGTGCACTTCTTGTCGTCGATCCTGATTATCTCGCGCTTCGCGGACACGCTATCCTCCGAGTTCCAGCACAAAGTCAGACAGCCTGGTGTTCCTCAGTTTGTCGACAACCTGCTGGTTGACGTCCCTGAGGAACCCACCCAGCGCGCACCGGGGTCGGCCGCAGACAGGTTCCTTGAACATGCATTTCGCGACCTTGAGCGGACCCTCGACCGCCTCGTAGATGTGCCTCAGGGTGATCCTATCGGCAGGACGGGCCAGCTGCGAGCCCCCCGACGGTCCGCGCATCGACCGGACGAGGCCCGCATGCTGAAGTGAGAGCAGGACCTTGGCCAGGTGCGCTTCTGATGCGTTGAGACGCCGGGCGATTTCGCGGGTCCGGAGAAGGCGGCCCTGTGCTCCGGCCATCAACGCGCTGGCGTGGAGGGCCAACGCGGCCGCCTCGGATACCTTGAACAGGTTGGACATCAGGGCTCCTTATGTAGATATTCCGGTATCAAAATACAACAATTGGACCGGTTGTCAACCGTGACGGATTCCGCCGTCCGGGACTAGGCTGAGCCAGCCAGGAGTGCGGACGCAGCAACTGCTGCCCCTCCGATCGGGAGCGGGCCGTAACCCCGCTCGGCCGTCGACCGCAGTTCTCCGGTGCGCCGCAAGTCCGCAATGAGCGGGCCCAGGTTCCGGGCGTCTTTGACCGTGCTGAGAGGCCGGCAGACATCCTGGTCCCGGGCGAAGCGGTAGTTCTGCGGAGAGAAAGGCCCGATGTTGGGCATGAGCACGAACATCGGCAGTCCGAGTCCGACCGCCCAGTTGGTTCGCTCGTGGGCGGCCGCGACCAGGACGTCGAGTTCAGGGAAAAGCTCGGCGGTCCGGTTGGTCTCGACCCGCCGGTCCGGACAGACAATGAACCCGAGGCCGCGTGCGTCTGCAGGCAACCGGTTCTCCAGCCTGCGAGCTTTCTCCTGATCGGTGCCTGCGAACACATTGACCCGGTGGCCGGAATCGAGGCACGACAGGACACCGGCAATGATTCGCTCGAGATGCGGTCTCGGATAGGCGCCCGAGCAGAAGAATCCCACGGTCAGTCCGCCTGCCCTTTCACAGAGGCGTCCGTGTCGGGCGCGATAGGCTGGTTCGGCCAGTCTGACCAGTTCGGGCTCGACTACCAGTCCGGTGACAGTGATCGCCGCTGGCTCGGCACCTGCCAGCACCAAACCGCGCCTTGTAACCTCCAGCGGGACGAACGTGCGCCAGACGCCCGGGACGACGCCGACCACCGGTGCCGCGATTTCGGCGTGGAGGTAGGCCACCCGGCAGACCGGCGCGAGGATGTGGGCAACGAGCGGGTGTTCGGCTACGCAGATGCCGTCAAACCCCGACAGGCGTGGTCTGAGGTCCAGACCAAGGAGGCGCAGCTGCCACGCAGCCGGCCGGCTCTTCTCTGACCGGGTCCGGTTGTAGATCCATGTGACCGGGCCGCCTTGAGCACCCGCACGGTAGATTGTGCGTGCCAGGTCCCATGCTTTCTTCGATCGGCCGGTGCAGACCTGATTCAGAGTCAGGACCGGGACTTCGATGCCGTGGGTTTCGCGGAGGGCCTGGAGTATCGAGTCGAGGTAGGATGGGTGGCCCCGGCCGATCTCAGCGGAGAAGGCTACGAGGCGGGCATCAGGTATCACGACAGGGTTCGGGTTTCAGAACCTTTGCCACGCTCGGCACGGCAGGCCACTCAAGGTTGTCGAGCTGGGCCGTCAGTCTGAGCGAAGCGTGGAGTCTCATCGGTCTGGAGATCCTTCGCTGCGCTCAGGATGGTAACGGCGGCCCGGCGACAGACGTTGCCAGAAGGTGCGCCTGTCGATGGGTGCGCGGCGCGACGCATTGGCAGCCCCGGAGCCGCTGTCACTTCAGCAGCCGGGACAGGCGGCGGTCGGCCAGGGTCTTGCCTCCGGTCTGACACTTCGGGCAGTAGAAGGTCGTCGATTCCTTGTAGCTGACACGTCTGATCGCTTCTCCGCAGACCGGACACGGCCTGCCGAGCCGGTCATGGACCTTGAGAAAGGTCCGGTCGCGGCGCTCGGGCAGACGGTCCAGGGCCTTCAGCCTGAGGATGGCTTCACGCAGAACCTTCTTCACCGATGTGAACAGACGGATAGTGTGCTCGGGCTTGAGCTTTGATGTCTTCAGAAACGGGGACAGCCTGGCCTCGTGCAGGATCTCGTCGGAGTAGGCGTTGCCGATGCCGCCGATCGCCCGCTGGTCGGTGAGGAAGCGCTTGACGGTCTGATTGCGCCGGGCCAGGGCGGACCGGAAGGACCGGAGAGTGAATCCCGGTCCCATCGGGTCCAGGCCGAGGCTGGCGATGCGTTCGACCTTGTCCGGGGCCTTCACCAGTTGGACACCGACGCGGCGGCGTGTGCCGGATTCTGACAGCCTCAGGTCGGTGCCGTCGTCGAGATGAACTGCCAGAAGCTGACGCCTGGTCATCGGGCTGGACGCCGGCAGGATACCGAGCCGGCCGTTGAGCATGAGATGGATGCACAAATGGAGCTTGTTGTCGGTGTTGAGGCAGAGGAACTTGCCGTGGCGGTCGACGCTGACTATGTGGCTGTTGCTGAGCGCTTCGAGGGGCGGGTCGAATGTCTTCAGAACCGCGGGATGGCGCAGAGTCGCTCCGGTGATGCGGCGGCCGGCGAGGGCAAGGCGCAAACGGGCCTTGATGACCTCGAGTTCGGGCAGTTCGGGCACGACTAAGGGTAGGGCGCTGGTCCGAATCGTCAACCGGAGTCGAATCGGGACTTGACAGGCACATTGACCGCACTATGATGGACGCCTTCGAACTGCGAGCGGATGATGATTTACCTCTGATCAGCTCCTGATGCGCCGAGCCCGAGCGGCTCGCAACGGGCGCGTACGGAGTCGACTACCCTGTCCCAGTACAACCAGGCATAAGGCATGAACCAGGCCCGATGAGGCCAGGAGGCAAATGTTCCATCACGGAGCCATGAGCGAGGAAGATGCCAAGTTCACCGGCAAGGCGTCGACCTACATCCGCCGGCTGTGGCCCTTCTTCCGTCGCTACCTGCGCTGGGCGCTGCCCGCAGCAGGGCTGCTGCTCGTCTCGGGCGGCCTGGGTCTGCTCGGGCCGATCCTCATGAGGCGGGCGATAGACGTCAACATCGGAGGCAAGGACCTTGGCGGCCTGGCCGCCACGTCGCTCATCTACCTCGGACTGCAGGCCGTGATTCTCGTCGCGTCGTACTTCCAGATGGTGCTGCTCTTCCGCGTCGGCGAGTCAGGGGCCGCGGACCTGAAGCAGAAGGTGTTCGGCCACCTGCTTGACCTGCCGGTTTCGTTCTTCGACAAGATGCCGGTGGGCAAGCTGATATCCCGGGTCGAGAGCGACACCGAAGCGCTGAAGATGCTCTTCACCCGCACGTCGGTGGTGCTGCTGCGCAGCGTGCTGATGCTGGTCGGCATGGGCCTGATCATGGCGCTGGCGAACTGGAAGCTGTTCCTGCCGGTGGCCTGCCTGATGCCGCCGTTCGTGGTGGCCTTCTGGGTGTTCCAGAAAAAGGTCAGGCCGGTGTATCTCGAGGTGCGGCGCACGGTGGCCGATATCAACAGCCTTGTTGCCGAGACGTTGCGCGGGCTGCCGGTGGTTCAGGTGTTCTGCCAGCAGTGGAGGTTCGGGGAGCGGATGGACGACCTGAACCGGCTCAAGTACAGGAAGGAACTGAAGGCAACCCGGCTGTGGTACTCGGTGTGGTTCCTTGTCGACTTCGGCGAGGTTCTGGGGTTCGGATTGGTGCTCGGTCTGGGCGGGCTGTGGGCGCTGCGCGGCGAGCTGACGATCGGCACTCTGTTCATGTTCGTGGCGTACCTGACCCGGCTGTTCGGGCCGCTCCGGATGATATCGGACCAGATCAACATCATGCAGCGGGCGTTCGCGTCGGCCGAGCGGGTGTTCCACATGCTCGACCAGGAGCCGGAACCCGATGGCCGGCGCGTCCCGGGTGAACTGACGTTCCGCGAGCAGATAGCGTTCGACGAGGTCGGGTTCGCGTACGACGGCGAGAACTTCGTGCTCAATGACATCGACCTTGTGGTGCGACGGGGCGAGAAAGTCGCGCTCGTCGGCGAGACCGGCGGGGGAAAGAGCTCGATCGTCAGCCTGCTGATGAAGTTCTACAGAGTCCAGCGGGGCAGGGTCATGCTCGACGACCATGACCTGGCAAAAATGGACCGGCACCAGCTGCGGGGTGTGATCGGCTTCGTTCCCCAGGACGTGATGATGTTCCCGGGTACGGTAGTCGACAACCTGAGGATGCTGGACGACTCAGTGCCGCGCGAGCGGGTGGTCGAGGCGGCGAAGCGGGCGCGCATCCACGAGTCGATCCTCCGATTCGAGAAGGGCTACGACACCAACCTGGTCGAGCGGGGAGTGAACTTCTCGCTCGGCGAGCGCCAGCTCTTGGCGTTTGCCCGGGCGCTGGTGTTCGACCCGCAGCTGCTGATTCTGGACGAAGCGACGTCGTCGGTCGACCCGCATACCGAGCACCTCATCCAGCAGGGGCTGGAGCAGCTGCTCGAGGGCAGGACTGCGATCATCGTCGCCCACCGGCTGGCGACGATCCGGATGGTCGACCGGATAGTGGTGGTACACAAGGGCAGGATAGCGGAGCAGGGCAGCCACGAGGAACTGCTGGCCCAGGACGGACTGTACTCGAGGCTGTACAAGCTGCAGTACGTGGCCCACGAGGCGGTGTGATGGACCCGAGACCAGACGGACCACGTGGCGACCGGAGGAGCCTGGCGCTGGTCAGCCGGTTCTGGAGGGAGCACAAGCTCTGGGCCGCGCTGCTTCTCGTCGGCAGCGCGCTGGTGACGGCAATCGGGCTGGTGTTCCCCTACATCCTTCGGTTCATCATCGATGGCATAAGGGAGGGCATGTCCGAAGCGCGCCTGTTGTGGCTGGTGATGCTGCTGCTTGCCTTCGGGCTGCTGCGGGCGCTTGGTGAAGTGGTGCTGCCCTACAACCGTGCCCGGACCAACGAGCGGTTCCAGTGGCTGACCCGGACCCGGGTGTTCCGCAGGGTGCTGGACATGGGGTATTCGCTGACGAACCGGTTCCCGACCGGCGACGTGATGGAACGGCTTGACCACGACCTGGGTGAGCTGTCGTGGTTCGTCTGCTCGGCGGTGTTCCGCTGTATCGTGGCGGTGTTCACCGTGCTGTTCGCGGTCGGCGTGATGCTGTCGATGAATCCGTTTCTGACCGCCATCACCGTGCTGCCGATCGGTGCCGGGGTGGTGATCTGGATGAAGCTCGGGCCGCTGGTGTACCGCAGGTACCGGCGGTGGCGCGAGCTTATATCGGCGATAAACAACCGCATCGAGTCGGCCTTCTCCGGAGTGAGGCTGGTGAAGGGCTACAACATGGAGGAGCGGATCGCTGCGGGTTTCCGGGCCAAGCTCGACGAACGCGTCGGGGCGGCGGTGGAGACCATCCGGGCTGAAGCGCGGATCGACGTGTTCTACATGGTGATATCCGAAGTCGGCGTGCTGGTTGTGCTCTGGGTCGGCGGGCTGCTGGTCGTCGGCGACCGGCTGACGCTGGGCGAGTTCGTCGCTTTCAACAGCTACGTGATGATGCTCGTCGGTCCGATGTTCGATATCGGCAATGTCTTCGTATCCGGGCGTCGGGCCCAGGCCGGGTCCGAGCGGGTCGAGGAGGTCGAGCGGCACCGGCCCGAGGTGTCCAGGCCGGAGACCGGTGTGGTGCCACCCGAGAACGGCGACCTGGAGTTGAGCGAGGTCGATTTCGCCTACGAGCGCAAGCTGGTGCTCAAGGGCGTGAGCATGAAGTTCCCGGCCGGGGCACGTGTCGGCGTCGCAGGCACGGTGGGCTCAGGCAAGAGCAGCATCTTCGCGCTGCTCTTCCGACTGGCCGATCCGCGGAGCGGAACGGTGCGCTACGCCGGACAGGACATCCGGGAGTACGACCTGGACAAATATCGCCGGGTGTTCGGGTACGCGCCCCAGGAACCGATGCTGTTCTCGGATACGGTGCGGAACAACATCGACTTCGGCCGCGAAGCCGGAGAGGATGAACTGAAGCGGGTGGTCGGACTGGCCGAGTTTGAGTCCGATCTCGCGGAGATGACAAAGGGTCCGGACGAGATGCTGGGTGAGCGCGGGACGCGCCTGTCGGGCGGTCAGAAAGAGCGGGTCGCCATCGCCAGGGCGCTGGTCGGCCGGCCCCGGGTGTTGGTATTCGACGATGCAACCTCGGCGCTCGACGCCGAAACCGAGCGGGAGCTGACCGAGCACCTGACCGGCGAACTGGGCGGCACCACGGTCATCATCGTGTCACACCGGCTCTCGGTGCTGGCCGGGTGCGACCACGTCTACGTGCTCGACTCGGGCGAGGTGAAGGAAGAAGGGACGCACGACGAGCTGTTGAGGCGGGAGGGGCTCTACTGGCAGCTGTACGAGCGACAGCTCATGAAGGAAGAAATCGACGGAATGTAGGCCGGGGATTCCTGCTGTCAGGGAAGCGCGACGCGCACATCCGCTTCCCTTTTCTATCCGCCGACTTTCAATACCGCTGCGGCCTCTGTACGGCTGTGCTTGACTGCGAGCAGGGCGTCGTTGGCCTGTTCGAGCGGATACTCCTCAACCGTGGTGCGGATAGGGACTTCGACTGCGAGCCGGAGGAGGTCGCGAACGTCCTGTCTGGTGCTGTTGGCGACCGAGCGCACGGTGCGTTCGTGGTAGATCAGGTCGTACGGCATTTCGGGGATTGGCGACATGTGTATTCCTGCCAGAGCGAGAGTCCCTGCTCTGTCCAGCATACGCAGGGCCTTGGGTACAATGTCGCCGGCCGGGGCGAATGCGATGGAAGAGTCCAGGGGCCAGGGCGGGTCTTCACCAGCCTCTCCGACCCAGTCGGCGCCGAGTCCTCGTGCCAGTTGCTTGTGCTTGTCCGCCCGGGTGAAGACCGCGGTGCGGCAGTTCCAGTGCCGCGCGATTTGAAGACAGATGTGGGCGGAGGCGCCGAAGCCGTAGAGACCCAGGCGGAGGGGTCCAGGGGTTCGAGTGGTCGAGGATTCCAGTGAGGACCGAGTACTTCCAGGACCGTGAACCCCTGCAAGCCTGAGCGCCCGGTAGCCGATGACCCCGGCGCAGAGCAGGGGAGCGGCTTCGATCGGGTCAAGGCTGTCCGAGAGGGGATAGCAGAAACCAGAGGGCACGACCGCGTATTCGGCATACCCGCCGTCGACGCTGTAGCCCGTGAACCGAATGCGCTCGCACAGGTTCTCGCGACCAGACCGACAGTAGCGACACCGGCCGCAGGTCCAATTGAGCCAGGGCACTCCGACAACCGTGCCAGTGTCAGGACCGGGGGCCTTGCTGCCGAGTTTGTCGACGACACCGACTATCTCGTGTCCGGGGATCAGCGGCAGCCTGGGAAGCGGCAGGTCGCCTTCGACCTCGTGCAGGTCGGTGTGGCAGACCCCGCAGGCTCTGATCCTGATCCGTACTTCGTCATCTCCTGGTTCTGGGACCGCGGTCTCGACCAGGCTCAGGGGGCGGTCCTCGGCCCGGGCCGGCCGCTGCAGCTGCATGGCTCTCATCGGCATGCGAGATTAGACAACGAGAAGGTTTGATGTGCAAGACGTTCTTCGAGGTCGCACCGAAGCCAGCGCCGCCGTCTTCAGCCGGCAACGCTGTTCAGGTCTGCCTACGGAACCTGTTCGAACTCGAGGTGGAGCTTGAGCCTGGTGCCGGTGAACTCGGGAGGCAAGGGGGGCAGTTTCTCGGTTACGAGCAGCGCCCGCTCGCACGAGGCATCGTAGGCGCCGTTGCCCGAACCCCTTTCCAGTCTGACTTCCTTGACCGCGCCGTCCTGCTCGACGACGAAGTAGACGGTTGCCCTGAACTCGACCGACTGGCCGGCATATGGGTTGTACCAGTTGTCGGCGATCTTGGCCAGGATGATGTTGAGGTAGTAGGCGTAGCCGAGCGCGTCGGCGCCTTCAATCCGGGCACCGAGACCGCGCTTCCTGACGACGCTTTCCTTCTTCCTGGGCTTGGGCTCGGGTTTGGGCTCCGGTTTCTTGCGGGGTCTGGGCTTGGGCTGAACGACGGACGCCCTGCCCGGCTCCTTGGCAGGCTCCGGAGTCCCGGGATTCACCAGCTTGACCGCGAACACCTGAGGCCTGGGCTGGGGACGGCTCAGCCGGAGCGCCCCGACGGTCCCGAGCACGGCAACCAGCACCAGGTGGCCGATGAAAGAGAACAGCAGCTCACGCTTCACGATTCTGCCCTGGTGACAAGAGATACAAGGGGAGGAGTCGACATCTTCCCGGCGCTGTGCCGGAATGCGTTCACTTGGGCAGGGCGACCAGACCGATGTTGGTCATGCCCTGCTCGCGGATGTCGCCTAGTATGCCCATGACGATACCGTAGTCGACCGTCTTGTCCGCCTCGATGTAGACCCGGTCGTAGTCCTCGCGCGAGAGCCAGTCGGCGAACGCCTTGGAAAAGCCTTGGCGGGTAGTGAGCTGGCGCTCGACAAAGATCCTGCCGTCGGTCTTGATCCGGACGGTCAGTCCTTCCTTGCGCTGGGGGTCGAGCGTCGAGGCCCGGGGCAGGTCCATCTCGATGCCCTGGCGCCGGCTGATGGCGGTAGAGACCCCGGCGATGAGGAATATTATCATCAGCGTGAAGCTGACATCGGCGAGCGAGGTCATGTTCATCTCGGCCATGAAACCCAGTCGTCGGTTCTTCATTCGGTCTCTCCAGGATGCTTGGGCGAGGGTGAGTCCAGGTGCGAGGCCACGATCTCGCGGCGGAACATGCCGGTCAGTTCGGACGTGAAACGCTCCATCTCGGAGTTGAGGTCGCGCACGCGGGCGACGAAGCTGTTGTAGAAGATCGCGGCCGGGATGGCGACGATGAGGCCGACCACGGTGGTGATGAGCGCGTCCGAGATACCGGGCGCGATCTTCTGCAGGGTGACCAGTTCCTCGGCACGCATGGCCAGGAACGAGCGCAGCACCCCCTGGACCGTGCCGAGGAGGCCGAGGAAGGGCGCGACGCTGGCGGTGATGGCCAGGAACGACATCCGCCTCTCGAGCCGGTCCAGCTCGCGGGACGCGGCCCGCTCCATCGCCTCAGTGACATTGGGGATGAGTTGCCGCATCAGTTCGGCGCGGCCGGCCACACCCTGCAGCTGGGCGAGGAGGGCGTTCCATTCCCTGAGCCCGGCGGTCAGCAGGCTCGACAGCGGAGACTCGGGATGGTCCTTGGCAAGTGACTCGTGCTCGGTGATGCGGCCGTGGTATCGGAAGATGTTGAGGAACTGGCGGGTCTGCTTGCGGGCCTTGCCCAGTTTGCGGGCCTTGCCGATGATGACGGCCCAGCAGACGACCGAGGCGATGAACAGCACCAGCAGGATGACCTGGGCAAACAGACCGGCACGGAGCAACGGTCCGAAGAATCCTCCGTTCACAGGACCGGTGTCCTTCCGCTATTCCTGCTCAGGACTGACTCGGTCCTGGGCCAGCTTGGCCTCAGGTGTGCCAGGGTATTTCTCGATTACCTTCAGGAACTGCTGGCGGGCAGCGCCGTAGCGGCCCGCGGCTTGATAGACCAGGCCGAGTTTGTACTCGGCGGCAGGTACCTTGTTGCCGTCCGGGTGCTCGGCGAGAACGCGGCCGAACTCGACCTCGGCCTTGTTGAGTTCACCCATCGAGTGGTAGCACTCGCCGATCCAGTACTGGGCATTGTCCGACAGGTCGCTGTTCGGGAACATCTGCAGATACTGCTTGAACCCGGCGATGGCGACCTTGTACTGGCCCCTGGTGAAATCGAGGTAGGCGGTGGCGTAGAGTTCGTCCGGGTCGACGGCAGGCAGGGCAGAGTCCGGTCTGACCCGAATCGAGTCCGCGCCGAGGGCGGTGTCGGTCGGCGCGACGACCGCCTCGTGCCAGACCCCGAGCCTGCGGCCGATGCGGGCGAGTCTCTCGTCCTGGTCGATGGTGCGGGCTTCGAGCTGGGCGAGACTGGTCTGGACGGCCTGGATTTCGGTGAGCATGTCGGCCCTCACCGCCCGGACGTATTCCTCCCACTCGAGTTGGTGGCGTTCGACACGGTCGGTCCGCACCGCAATCGAATCGAGCAGCACGCCGCGGCGGACGTATGCCCGCTGCAGGGCGCAGCCGGGGAAAGAAGCTGCAGCCAGCAGACCCCAGACTGCTGCCAGAGCGAGGCTGGCACCGAACCGGAGTCTACTGGCTGCCATCAGTCATCGGAATTCTGGCTATTCCTCTTCGAGCTTGAACTCGCAGCGCCGGTTCTGTTCGAACTCGGCCTCGACCTGGGTCACGAGCTTCTCTTCTCCGAAGCTGACGGTCGCCAGCTGGTCAGCCGAGACCCCGAGCTTGACGAGGAACGTTCTTGCCGCCTGGGCCCGGCGCTGGCCGAGCGCCATGTTGTACTCGGAGGTCCCTACCGGGTCGCAGTGGCCTTCGATGGTGACCACCGGTGTCAGGCCCTTTCCGGCCGCTTCGATGAGCTGGTTGCCGTTGGCGGTGAGGAGTTCGGCGTCGCCGGCCCTGATTTCGGACCGGTCGAAGTCGAAGTGGACCTTCTTCAGAGAGAACTCGAACTGCCCCGTCATGGCTCCCATGTCACCCTCGATCGGTTCCTCGACCTTGGGCGGCGGCGGCACCGGAATCGGCTCCTCGGCCTTGACGCACTTCTTGGCACAGCCGACCGGGGTAGCGATGACGGCGACGCCAGCGAGGACCGCGATGAGTCTCAGCGCTGCTTTCATCTCAAAACCTCCTTGGACCGGGTCCTGCAGCTAGTCTCCGACCTTGAACTCGCAACGCCGGTTCTGCTCGTATTCGTCGACGTTGTTGGTCACGAGCTGCTCTTCGCCGTAGCTGATCGTGCTGAGCCGCGCTTTGTCGACGCCGAGTTTGACCAGGTACTTCTTGGCGGATTCGGCGCGGCGCTGCCCGAGCGCCATGTTGTACTCGGATGTGCCGATCGGGTCGCAGTGGCCTTCGATCGTCACTGCCGGGGTCTCGTCCTGCTCGGCGGCTTCCTTGAGCTGCCGGTGGTTGTCCTTAAGGATCTCGGCGTCGCCGGCCCGGATATTGGACTTGTCGAAGTCGAAGTTGATCGTACCCAGGTTGAACTGGTAGGGCTCAGGCTCTGGCTCAGGCTCAGGCTCGGGTTCGGGTATGGGTCGGGGTTCGGGTTCAACGACCTGCTTCTTCGGGCAGCCGACGAACGACACTACCATGCCGACAGCCAGCAGCACGGCCAGGAGTCTAAACGTCGTTTTCATCTGCTCTCCTCCTAGGGATGCGTTTTTCTGCAACCATCTTGCCGTCTGAAGGTCTGAGTACCTGCCTCGCCTGCGTGCACACGCAGGGAATTTAGCATCGGAAGTAATCTAGCGGGGCAGCATTCAGCTGTCAAGTCCAACGTCAAAACAGTGGCATCGACCGAGACCAGAGTCCTTGACTTGCGTCCTCGCATCTCTAACATCTAGCCCTAAGTAGACAACTCTCCACTGATGAAACGAAGCGAACGCAGAGCTCTCGACGGTCTCGACAGGCTGGGCGAACGGCTCAGGACCGTCAGGTTGCGGGCCGGGTTGTCACAAATGAAGCTGGCCGGGCTCATGGGTTTCAACCCGACCCACGGGTACAAGTACGTCCTGCGGCTCGAGAAGGGCAACGTGCCCAATCCGACGTTCCGGACCATCGTTTCGTTTCTCGCCGGCTGCGGAGCGGGCTGGGAAGACGTGTCCGACGTACTGCCGGACCTGGCCAGAGCACCGGAGTCGATTGCCCGACCGGCCAGAGGGAGAACCACGGCTGCCCGGCGCCCGACATCGGCCAAGAGCACAGAGACTCCGGTGCGACCCAAGACCGGGGCCCAGGAAGCCGCACCGAAACCTGCATCCAAGCGCAGGGACAGCCGGCCGCTCCGGTTGAAGCTGAGATCAGACCTGGTGGCCGAACGTGCCCGCATGGCAAGCTCTTTCTGGGCGCGGGTGGACGAGGTGCAGGGCAGGGTGACCGAGATGCTGCGTACGGCGCGGATGCTTTCGAGCGAGCGCCATCCCTACGTGGCGTTCGTGAGGCCGTGCTGCTCGATAATCAACGCGTACTCCTCGGCGCGACGGAGTATGGTAGAGCGCAAACTCGACGACCTTGTTGCCGAAGAGGAGGCGAAAGGCCGGGACCGGGGGTGGCTGGTCAGGGTCAAGTCTCTGTGCATTGAGAGTCTGCTGGCGGAGGAGAACCGGTCCGGCTGATGCGGTCTACTGCCGTCCTCTCCGGGCTGGCGCTGCTGGTATCCTTGGCAACAGCCTGGCCCCGGCTTGAGTCCAGCTACACAATCGACGCCCGAATCGACGAGGATGCCGGTGTCATCTCAGGCACGGCAACGGTCGCTTTGCGCAACGCCGGTCCGGACACTCTTGAGCGGCTGTATCTGCATTCAGGTTCCCAGGCGTTCCGCAGCCGGCAAAGGGGCTGGACCGAGAACGTCCAGACCGCGACCCGGTCCAGGCAGGGCAACGGTGCGGCCTTCACGATTGAGGCCCCGAGCGTCGCGGTGCGGGGAGCCGGCATTCCGGCATTCGAGGTTGCGAGAGACGACGGCCGGTTCATGTTGGCCTGGCCGCTGGGCCCTGGGGACTCAATCACGCTGGTGTTCGATTTCCTCACGCCGGTACCTGCTTTCTTTGCGACCGGCAGCCCGGGCCGGTACTGGCTCTGCACTGACTGGTATCCCCGAATAGCCCTCGAGCCGGCAGATTTCGAGCCGACGCGGTTCGTACCTCAGACCACCCGGGGCGGGTTCGGCAACTACACCGTCAGGCTGACCGTGCCCAGAGACTTGGCAGTGCTCGGGACCGGCGAGTTGGTCGAAGGTGACGAGGAGCTCAAATGGATGACGTGGCGGCCTGACTTCCGGGAGTTCTACGACCGGACGCTGGCTTCGGAGAAGACGCTGGAGTTCCGGGCTCTTGGTGTTGCGGGGTTCGCTTTCGTCGCAGGGCCGGACCTGATGCTCAGGAAAGCGGAAACCGATCCCCGGGTGATGGTGCTGGCGCGCAGCTACGCCGGGGCCTGGGACAAGCTTGCAGACCAGGCCGCTTCGATCCTGGAGTTGTACGAGGGCTGGTACGGGCCGCTGCCGTTCGGGACCGCGGTGGTGGTCGAGGCCTCGGGGATTGCGCCGGGCGATGCGGTGATGCCCGGCATCTGCGTGGTCGCTCAGCCGCCGATAACCTACACCCGGCTGCTCGAAAGCAGGCTGGCGCGGCTGATGGCAGGCCTGTGGTTCTCAGGCGGGGTTGTACCGGGCAACGGGCACTGGCTGGCCGACGGACCTGCGGTCCTGTCCGAGATCAGATACATGGAAGAACGTCACGGCAGGGGCAACCTCCTGGACCTGCCGTTCTATCTGCTGCCCCTGGGTCAGGAGTACTACCACGACGTGATGTACTACATGGGGCAAACCAACCGGCTGCTGACACCGCTGGATTCCGCACCGCGCGAGTTCGTGCGCGGGACCATCAACGTTGCCGAGGCCAGATTCTCGCAGGCGGGCGGGTTCTTCAAGATGCTGAGGCGTCATGCCGGGGCCGCGGTCTACGACAGCGCAGTCCGGGCGTACCTGGAACAGAACCGGGGGCAGCCGGTCAGGCGCGACGCACTGGAGACAGCGCTCAGCAACGCGGGCGCCGGAGACATGGGCTGGATGTTCGACCGCTGGCTTGGGAACCGCGGAACATGCGACTACTCGGTACACGGCACCAGGCGCGACCGGGCCGATATCGTGGTCAGGGTCAGACGCGACGGCGAGATACCGATGCCGGTCGAGGTCGAGCTCCAGTTCGCGGACGGCAGTTCCGAGCTGGTGACATGGGATTCTCCTGAGCGCAACGGCGAGTTGCGGGTCACAAGCCCGAAGCGGCTGCGCCGGGTCGAGCTGGACCCTGGGTACAAGCTGCTCGAGTCGGACCGGTGGGACAACCACTGGCCGCGCCGGGTGACCGTGCACCCGATCGTAGCATTACCCAGCCTGGATGCGTACCAGCTGTTCTTCGGGCCGGTGTTCTTCTGGGACACCTACCACGGGTTCCAGCTCGGTGCCTGGGCCCAGGGGCGCCAGTTCCTCGACGAAGGCCCGCTCCACGGCAGGCACACGTGGTCGTCGTCGGTGCACTACAACACCAGACTCCGGACATGGCAGCCCGGCCTCTGGTACCAGACACCGGTGAGTTTCATCTCTGACCGGCTGCGGTTCAGCACCGAGCTTGCGTACTCGGCAGACGTGTCCAAGGCGTTCGGCAAGCTGAGCATGGGCTTGAGCCCGGTGTTCAAGCAGTCGGGCGCAGAAGCGGTGCTCGAGTACCGGTATCTCGACACCCGCACCCAGCGGGGCCGGGATTCACTTGCCTGGGAGCCGGCGCGCACAGCGGAGACCAAGGTCGATGTCAATCACTACTACCGGACCCCGAGGTTCCTGGGCGACCAGCGTTTCTACGTCGGTGCCGCGCGCAAGGAGTTGGGCAGCGGGTTCAACTATCTCAAGGCCAGCATCGAGGAACGCCACACGTTCCGCATCACCCGCAACTCGAGCGTCACGGTGCGGGGATTCGCGGGCGCGGTGCCGGGCGATGCGCCGAAACAGCAACAGTTCTTCCTGTCCGGCGGCCTGAAAGCGACATCGGCCGAACCGATGAGCCTCGGGTACCAGGGCTGGTCGTCGAGCCAGGAGAACTGGCACTACGACGGTGACGCCAACTGCCGTGCCTGGGCCGGTGAGTACCTGCGCGGCCAGTACGCATACGGTATCAACGTCTTCCTTGCGCCGATGTCCTATGTCCAGCCGTTCTTCGACTTCGGCAACGTCGGGGACAGCCTGTCGGGCAGCTTCTGGCAGCCGAGGATGGATGTCGGGGTGCGGCTCAAGCTCGGGCCGGTGTATGCTGATTTCCCGTTCTGGCGCTACCAGGCTGGAGGCAAGGGCGAATTCGTCTTCCGCTGGATGCTCGGACTGAACCTGGCTGGAATCGGGGACTTCTAGCCGGTGGAAACACCGGAGAGAACGGGCAACGGCCCGGTATCAGGCCCGGGCTGGCTCAGACCATTCGACAACCCGCTGTTCCGCTGGTTCTTCAGCGGGGTCGTGCCGCGGACGTTCGCGGCCTTGCACCATCGCAACTACCGGCTGTTCTGGTTCGGGAGCAT
>CP070680.1:1943587-1950130 GCA_020352555.1 Caldifarciminota bacterium
CGCTTGCGTCCTTGCCGCAATGGACTTGAGCGCGTAGACCGTAGTCTCCCAGCGCTCGCGCTTGTTCTTGATGGTGTTGATGATGCTCTTGGCGTCGAGCTGCTCTTCGAGCACGATCATCACCGGCAGCAGCTGGATGTCGTCAGCCTCTGCCATCTGCTCCTGCAGCGCGGGTTCGATCTGGGCTGCCAGACCCGCGCCCGCGAGCAGCAATACAAACAGGACTACTGCGTTCTTCAAACGTTCCTCCTTAGGGATGTCAGCGCCGCAAGCTGAGCGGCCTCAAAGCAGAATGGTGGACCATGGCCACAGAGCAATGTCCACCGGCACTAATTATACCGCTGACCTGTCAATGGTCAAACCGCATGCCGCGCCTGGCAAGCCCCTTTTCCCGCGTGGTGGTTTGACACTCTGGACCGAACCCGTAACCTGACCTGACTTGATACTGCCGGTACTGGGCTTCGCCGTCTGCACCGCGGCCATTCTCTGGGCCGGCACCCGGCTCGCCGCCTACGCCGACGTCATCGCCCTGCGCTCGAGACTCGGACGGGTCTGGGCCGGCATGATCCTGCTGGCTGTTGCCACTTCTCTGCCCGAACTGGTCAACAGCACCAGCGCCGGGCTCCAGAGCCTGCCCGACATCGCGGCCGGCGATGTCGGAGGCTCCAACATCGTCAATCTCGTAATCATCGGCCTGGTCGACGTGTTGAGCCGCAGCCGCTCGTGTCTCGGCAACCTGCACTCGTTCCATTCCCGCTCGATCGCTTTCCTGATGACAATGTCCGCCCTGGCCGCAGGCGCCACCCTGCTCGGCCCGCATTTCCCGGTCCTGTTCTGGTTCTCGCCGTGCACCGTGCTCATCATCCTGCTGTACGTGCTGGCGGTCCGCAAGGCTCACAGCGCCGAGGAGACCGCTGCCCTGGCCCCGGCCATACCCACCATCTCGCTCCGTCAGGCTGTTGTCCGCTACCTGCTGTTCGCGCTTGTGGTCGTGGTCGCCGCCTGCCTGCTGCCGACCACGGCGTCGTACATCGCCGACCATACCGGGCTGGGCGACACCTTTGTCGGCACCGTGATGGTCGCCCTGGCAACTTCCCTGCCCGAACTGGTGACAGTGACCGCTGCGGTCCGCATCGGCTCGGTCGAGATGGCGGTCGGCGGCATCCTGGGCTCCAACCTGTTCAACCTCGCCATCCTCGGCATCGTCGACCTCGTCTACTGGCGCGGCAGCCTGTTCGCCGCCATCGACGGCCGGCATTCGGTCCCGTTCATGCTCGGGATACTGCTTGCCGGTCTGTTCTACCTGGTGCTCAGAAAATGCCCGAGCCGCAGGTTCCTGCGCGTCACCTGGTTCGGCTGGGCCGCGCTTGCGGTCTACGCGGCCAACGCCGCCTTCCTCTACCTGACAAGATAAGCCGTCCCGGGCCGGGAGCAGCCGACCGTAGATGCCGTCTAGGTGATGGCCTCGGCCTTGCGACGGCGCCGGGCGATCTCTTCTTCCAGAACCCGCTGGCACTGGCGCAGGATCAGGAATCCCACGAACCGCTTGCCGCGGTCCCCGTCCACGACCGGCAGGTAGTCGTGCTTCCGGTCGACCATTATCCGCTGCGCCTCGGCAAGCGAAGACTCGGGTGTCACCGTGTACCGGCACTCCTCCATGATGTCCTGAGCCAGGATCAGCGGTCCCATGTGGGGCATGTTGATGGTGGCCTTCAGCCCTTCGAGCGTTATCACCCCGCGGAAAACCCCGGCCGAGTCCACGACCGGGAAGTACACCGCCTCGCTCTGGGCCACGATGTCCAGGATCCGGTCCAGCGGCGCATGCAGGTCGAGGACCGGCTGCTGGGTATTCATCACGTCCTTGACCTTGTAGGTTTCCAGCAGGTCCTCGGGCGTGATATTGACCCCGGTCTCCCCTGCCTTGGTGATGGCGAACTTCACCGCCGGCGGCCCAAGAATCTCAAGCAGGAATGTCGTCGTCGTGACGACCGCCACCACCGTGGTCGCAATCTCCGGGTAGTCGGCGAAAGTGTGCGACGACAGGATCGCCAGGCCGATCGCGACCCCGGCCTGGGCCAGCAGACCGAATCCCAGATACTTGCGCACCGCGGTCGCAGCCTTGGTTGCCCTTGCGGCCACCCACACCCCGGAAACCTTGCCCGCGGTCCTGCCCACAACGTACAGCACCGCGACCAGTGCAATCATCCAGTTCAGTGCGCCGAGCCGAAGGTGCGCGCCGACCAGAACGAAGAACAGCACGTATATCGGCGGCGCGAATCTCTGCACCGAGTCGAACACCTCTTCCCCGCCCTTGCCCGCCAGGTTGGTGAACACCGCTCCGAACACCATCGCGGCCAGTATCAGGTCCAGGCGCAGCGCCTGGGCTCCGCCGACCAGGAGCAGTACCCCGCCCAGCGCAAACGCCATCAACAGCTCCTTTTCCCGCACGTGGCGGTACACGTACCTGAACGCAATCGCGATGCCGACCCCCAGCGCGAACGTGCCCAGGATGTCGAGCAGCGGCCTGCCCACCGCGTTCAGCAGCGAGAACCCGCCTCCGCCCGCAATCACCTTGGCGATCGAAGAGGCGAATCCGAACAGCATCAGCGCCAGCCCGTCATCCAGCGCCACGACCGCGAGTATCATCGTCGTCAGCACACCCAGCGCCCGGTACTCCCATATCACGTTGACAGTCGCCGCCGGCGCGGTCGCCGACGCTATCGCGCCCAGCACCAGCGCCAGCGCCCAGTTGCCTGTGACCAGCCCGACCAGCACCACAACCACCGCGAATGCGCCGATGCCCTCGGCCAGCAGGATGATGATGACCTTCTTGCCGTGGCGCCGGAACACGCTCAGCTTGAGCTCGCCTCCGATCTTGAACCCGATGAGACCCAGCGCCATCAGGCTGAGCGGGGTCAAGCCTTCCATCGTCGCCTGGTCGATGATCCCGAGCGCGCTGCTGCCCAGCCCGACCCCGATCAGGATGTAGGCCACAACCTGCGGGACCTTGAACCGCTTGAACAGCCTGGCACCGACCGTACCCAGCAGCACCGCGATTGCGACCACCAGCAGTACGTTGAAGTTGATGTTCACCCGACGGGCCTCGGGCACGTAGTCGGTCGGCTCGGACGCCGCGACCTGGGACCCGGCCAGACTGACCACCCGGTACCGGTAACGTGCCCCGTTGCTGAGCTGGTCGTCGACGTACCGGCTGTGCCAGCGCGCCGCGGTCCCCAACGTATCCCACCGCTTGGCCCTGACCGGCTGGCGCAGGATCCTGAACCCAGAGACTGCGGTGTCCGGCGGACTCTCCCAGGTCAGCACGTTCGCCCGCCCGTCCTCCATCGTCACCTGATGGACGTGGACATCCGCCGGCGCCTGGACTCCGGTCAGCAAAGTTGCGAGGATGACAAGTAGCTGCATCTACCAACCGATGACTTTTCTGCTCTGGATTGTCGTTGTTCGGGCTAAGGCGGTGAATCTATCGAAGCCGAGCTGCTTGTCAAGGCTCAACTCACTTCTCGCCGAACACCTGGCCGGTGAAAACCAGGAACTGGGTGCCTTGCTGCTTCCACGCGTCCGGCGCCAGCCCGGCCTTGAGACAGGTGTGCTCGATGAACGTCTGCCTGTCCCAGCCCTGCTCCACCGGGACCTGGGGAAGCAGCAGTCCGGAGTACCCTCCCCGCCGGATGATGAGACCGTGCTTCCCCACTTCGACCTTTTCCGGGTCGTCGATCCGCTTCAGCGGGCTCAGGACGGTTATCTCGATGTCGATGTCCTCGAGTTCGCCCTCGGTGACCGGCGGAAACCTCGGGTCCTCGGTCGAAGCCGCGACCGCCATGTCCCTGACCGCCTGGAACAGCGGCTTGTACGCCTCGACGTACCCGATACACCCGCGCAGCTGGCCCTTCTTGTGCAGGGTGACGAACGCCCCGCGCTTCTCGCTCAGCCGGTCGGTCAGCGGCTTGATGTCCGGGGTCTTGCTCTCACGGATGTGCATCTCCAGGGTCGAACGCGCAATCCGGAGCAGACTGGCCTGCTCAGCCTCGGTCAGGTCGGCTGACCCGGCTTCAGCTTCAGCCTCGGCCTTGGCCTCCTGCTTCGGCGCGTCTCCCACGCAACCGCTCTGGTCCGAATCCATGAACGCGGTCGCGCTGTACCCCACGCAGTACCCGCCTTTTTCTCCGACCACGTCGTTCGAGTTGGTCATCGCCAGGATAACGGCCCTGTCCGCTCCCATCTCCTGCGCCGCCACCATCGCGGAAACCACCGGGTCACCGCCGCACGCCTGTGCCTTGCGCGCCCTCAGCCCGTCGTACAGCGCCTTCGGGTCGAACTGCGTGAGCAGGCCCGCGGTCGCGCTGTCGGTCGCCTTGGCGTCGTCGTACGAGTCGCCGTGGTAAAGGTCGGTCGAAGCCAGCACCAGCACGTCCTTGTCTTTGCTCGCCTGCGCAATCGCCTTGCCCAGTTTCTGGCACTGGTTCCAGGTCGGTTCCAGCAGCATGATCGGCACGACCTTGAACTCCTTCAGCACCCGCTGCAGGAACGGCAGCTGCACTTCGAGCGAATGCTCGGCCCGGTGCGCCTGCGGGTCGTCCTCGATGTACTCGTCTGCAGCCACAATCTCCCTGGCCAGGGCTTCGTCGATCTCGACCGTGCCCAGCGGAGTCTTCCACTTGCCCTTGCCGTACACCGCCGCCTTGTCCACGAACGCCCGGTGGCTCGGCCCGAGCATCACCACGGTCACCGGGCCCCTGGCCTGGAGCAGCTTGAACGCGCTGGCCGCGGTCGGGCCCGAATACGGATACCCGGCATGCGGCACCTGGATTGCCACCAGCCGGCCGGTAAGCACCGGCGTTTCGGCGTCCTTCAGCATCTGGTCGACCGTCGCGACGAGTTCCTCGGCCCGTCCTGGGTAGAACTGGTTGGCGACCGCAGGTTCTCTGACCATCTTCGACTCCTCGGGGCCGGCACAGAACAGCCCCAGCACAATCAATCCTGTAATCATGTTTCTGCCAATGATGAGAACTATCCTAACCCGCTGGCAACGGCTGTCAACGCCTCAGCCGTAGCCGGCTTCTCCCCACCCTGGTACTCGTCCGTGGTCAGCCGGGCGAAGCAGACTCCGGCAGCCGCTCTTCATCCGGAGCGACGGTCCTCCACCGGCCTGCTGATCCTGATGAAAGACTGCGGGAGCTCTCAAGCCAGAAAGGCTTCCGAACCGCCCGCGTGGGATGTGGGCCGCTCCGCCGGCAGAGAACACGGCTGGCAAGTGCGAGACCGTATCGCAGGACCTGACTCCGGGCCCGCATTGTGTCCCGGATTCCTGTCCGGCTCCCGCTGACTTCGCCCCAGACTTCCCTCTCGCACCGAAGCGGTTGCCGTCAATGCAGCGAACTTGACGCCGATGACCGCCGGTCTATGCTGAAGCGGTGAGACAGCAGGCGCGGACTGCGTTTCGATTCCTGCCTCCGGCAGTCGCCGCCGCCCTCACCTTCTCCCTGGTCGTCTGGCTCACCGAACAAGGCCCAGGCCTGTCACCCGACTCTGCCTACTACCTGAGCGCTGCGGAGAACCTGCTCTCGGGCTCCGGCCTGACGACGTTTGAAGGCCGCCCGCTGACCACCTGGCCGCCGCTCTTCCCGGTGCTGATCGCCGGGCTCGGGAGTGTCGGCGTCAGCCCGGCCGAAGCGGCGCGGGTCATCAATGCGGCCGCCGCCGGGCTCGCGGTGCTTGTCTTCGGCCTGCTCGCCGACCGGCTGCTTCGCCGGCCGGAGCTGCGCCTGCTTGCGCTTGTCGGCATCATCAGCGTGCCGCTGCTCTCGGTCGCCCTCATGGCCTGGACCGAAGCTGTCTTCGTCCTGCTCTGCCTCCTGTTCGTGCTCCTGTTTGCCCGCTGGCTTGACACCGGAAAAACCCTGGTCCTGGCCGCAGCCGCCTCCTGCACTGCGCTTCCCGCTCTTCAGCGCTGGGCAGGGTTGGCGCTCATCCCGGCCGGAATCCTGCTGGTGCTGACCGCGGCCGGCCCGGTCTCCCGGCTCAGGCGAGCAGGACTGGCCCTGCTCTTCGCGGTCATCGGCCTCGGCCCGCCCGCAGCCTGGATGGTACGCAACCTCGCGGTCGCCGGCACGCTCGCCGGCAGGCGGCCCTTCACTTCAGGCAGCCTGCCTGCCGCGCTCCGGGAGCTGGGCACGGTCGTCGGTGAGTACCTCTTACCCGACTTCCTCCTCACCGACTGGTCCTGGCTTCCGGTCCTGGCGGTCGTTGCCCTGTTCGTCTTCTGGCGTCTGCGGCGGACCTGGCAGGCACCCGGACCTGCCGCCCATTTCGAGCGCGTTCTAGGACTGACGACCGCCGCGTACGTCGCCGGAGTGGCGCTGGTGCTGACTCCGCACGCGCTCGAACAGGTTGCGCGCCTGCTGGTGCCGGCCTGGCCCCTGCTCCTCCTCCTGATGCTGGCCGCGCTTCAGCAGGTGGCAGAAGATATCGGCCGCCGGGTCGGACGCCCGACCGTGATCCGTGCGCTTGCTGCGCTGCTGGCTG
>CP070680.1:1950230-1960531 GCA_020352555.1 Caldifarciminota bacterium
CCGGCAGTTCGAGCACGGCCTTCACTTCCACACTCTCCGGCTCACTCACGTCCGCGACCAGCAACCCGCCGTTTCCGTCGGCAACGTAGAGCATGTCGCCGTCCGCCGCCACGCTCCTTGCGTTCGACGGCGTGTCGAACGCTCCCAGCATCCCAATCGGCGCAGACCCGATGTCCCAGATGGCAACACCCACCTGTTCCAGAGCCAGGTAGCACCGGTTCCCATCGATGTCGACTCCCCGGCACCCGCGCGGGTAGTTGAACTGCTCCTTCAGGGTCAGCAAGAAAGGGTCGGTCACATCGATGTAGATGAACTGCGCATCCGCGGCAATGAACGCTAGGCTGTCGCCCGACAGCGCAATGTCGTACCCATTGCCAGGCTGGACGTACTCGAGCTCGCCCGCGATGAACATGCTGTCCGGGTCTGCCACGTTCGCCACCAGCAGTTCCTTGTATCCGTATGCGACGTAAGCAAAGTCCCCGAGCGCTGTCACTCCGTACGCCATGTTCCTGTTGTCGCTGACATACCCGAGCAGAACGGGCGTTTCCGGGACACTTACATCGAACACTGCAAGCCCGGCCTGGCCGTCCGCAACGTATGCCCGGTTTGCTTCGACCCAGATGTCCTGGGCATAGCCTGTGGTCGCCAAGGTGGCCACGACCTTGAACCGTTCGATGCTGAAACTCCTCGACTCTGACCACGCGCCCCAAACCTGGTCCTGGCTGCGCGCCCGCACCCGCCACCAGTAGGCGTCGTCCTTGCGCAGGTCTGCGGACCAGAAGACCTGGTCCTGGTCATCGACCTCAACCGTGTCAATACGCACCACCCGGTCGAAATCACTGTCTTCTGCGACCTGGAACTCCCATGTGCTGTACCCGTCAGACCACCACGAGAACTCGACCTCGCTCGCAGTCAGCACCGCGCCGTGGCTCGGGCCGGCAAGCTCGACCTCGGCCGGCCGCGGCAGAGGCAGGTCGCAGCCCATCAGGACCAGAACGACAACCGGCAGAACCAGAGTCCTCATCTAGCGGCTCCTTTCCCCAAGTCCCGGAGTGACGACCGCGCCGAGCGAGACCCGGTTCTGTCCGTACTGCTTGATGTCCTCGATCCTTTCGCTGTACGGCGAGAAGGCCTCGCGCCAGGCAAGCTGGTACGCGAGCACCAGCTTGACGTTGCCGAGCCGGTATCCGACTTCGAGCTCCACATCCTCGATCAGGTCCTCGCGCCCTGCGTGCGACGGGTCGAGCTCTCCGCTGTTCTCGGTCGTGAATGTCCTCATCTCATGTCCGTAGGATGCTCCAAAGCTCAGGCGGTCCAGGTTCTTCGGCCTGCTGCTGACCCACACCCTGAACCCGTACTGCAGATAGGATATGTCAGGCACCGGGCCGCGTGCGCTAGCCAGCTTCAGTCCGTACTCAGCCGCCAGGTCCAGCCCGCGCACGACCTCAAATCCGACCCTGACTCCAGGCCGGTGCGCCCTGGTGTCGTAGTAGTCGAACAGCGACAGGTAGTCGTCGACCTCGAAGGCGTAGTACGGGGTGAGGCTCAGCCGCCACAGCTCCTGAGTCGCCTCTGCCCTGACCAGAAACTCGGTGAACCGGCACGCCCGGTAGTCGTCCTGACCTGCAGGCCGGTAGTACCGGATCAGGTATCCTGGCATCCAGATGAACTCTGCCCTGCATCTTGCCCCAGACCAGGCCGGGACCGAAGCTTCGACTGCGCCCAGCCCGTAGCTCTTGTCCTGATTGGACACGTAGAGATGCGACTTGAATCTCGCCCCCAGATGACCAAACCTCCTGCCCTGCTTGAACCGATACTTCAGCCCTGCTGACAGTGCTGCGTCCAGGTCGTCGGCTGACCGGACAGGGAACCGGTCCGGGTTGATGCTGATACGGAAGCTGTCCAGGTCACTGTCCGAGTACCGGAACACATTGGTGTCATAGGTCAGGACGAGCTTGTAGTACGAACTCAGCCTCGGAGCAGGACGCATGGTTTCGGCACCAGACATCAGCCCGGAAACGACCAGGAGGAATCCTGCGAACCTACTCATACTTCTCGTTCACAATCCTCTCGACCAGGACGCCGGCGCTCCTGGCCAGTGTTCCGCTCAGAAGGATGCTCAGGCGGTGAACACCTTCTCCCAGATTGAACCTCAGGCCCTTCCTGCTCGAAGGCACCAGCCCGGGCTCGTTCACGTACACCGCTCCTGACCTGCTGACCCGGAAGTTGTCGGTCGCGACCTGCTGCCCGCCCTTGTCAACGGTAAGCACGAAGTTCTGGGCCCCGACCATGCTTGGCTCGAAGTTCAGCCGCGCAGAGACCCGCAACCGGCAAGGACCGCTGACCGTGACATTCAGCGGCGCTCCTAGTTCCAGCCTTGTCATCCGGACAGTATCCGCGCCGTCTGCTAGGACCAGTTCGCTGCCCGGCACTGCCACCGGCTGCCATGGCTTGGGCGCCCTGAAAGTGAACCTGATCCCGACCGTGTCGCACGGCGCGTCGTCGAGCTTCAGCCGGTAGTTGTTGACCCCTGACGGAACTTGGACGTAGAACGACCTCCACTTGCCGACCCGGCGCCGGTCAGGTCCGAAGCTCGACTTCGACAGCCCGCTTTCGAAAGCCAGTGGACGCTCGACGTCACCCTGGCACAGCGACATCCGGTAAGCCTGGTCCCAATCCACCCCGTCCGGCCACCAGAGTCTTGTGTAAACCCTGATCCAGGTCGGTCCCTGGACCTCGAACTCGAGCGGCCGGTTTGCAGCAAGCAGGTAGTACCCCAGGTCCGTGCGCTGTATCACACTCACGTCCACCCGCTCGCTCGAACTCTGTACCTCGACCCGTTCTGCACCAGTAATGGCGGCAACGGACAGCAGACAGACCAACAAGACCCGGTCCACTCTTCTGCCCTTCTGACTTCTGCCTTCGGCCTTGCACCTTCTCACACCGCCTCCTGGTCCGGCCTGGGCCTTCGGTCTCCCAGATACCATTCAATGTCGTATCTTACAACCAGCCACAAGAGCGCCATCAGCACGACAGCCAGCACCGCTGCCAGTACCACCGAATACCTGCGCTCGCGGAACAGTCTGCCCCTGCCCGGCTCAGGCAAAGGAACCGGGGCGACCGGCAGCCCGTAGTCGATGGCCACCCGGCTCGGGTTGCCGAGATACACCACCGGTATCCTGTTCTCGAGCATGGCAGCTATGACCCCGCCCGAATCCACCCTGGGTGTCGGCTTGAAGATGACCCGGGAAGGCACCCTGGCAAGCGGGCTGCCGATGTCAGGTACTACCCTGCCGACCGAAACCAGTGCCCGGACCTGCTCCAGGGTTTCGAGCCTGCGCTTGACCGCGTCCTCGAACGACCCCGGGACAAAGCACTCGACTCCTGCGCTCGAGCAGGCCGCAGCAATAACCGCCCTGCCTTCAGCCGACAGACCGCGTCCGTCATCCGCCTCGCCGCCGAGTGTTGCGTATCTCGAACCATAGTCCCACAGCCCGGCTTGCCTGAGCAGAGCTTCGATGTCGACCCAGGTAAGACCCGGATAGTTCGCACCCCACATCCCGGCGCTCTGGGCTGTGATGATGACCGGGTCAAGGTCCATGCTCTTGGCAACTGCCAGCAGCTGAATGTTGAGCCCAGGATATGTCCCGTCCCAGCTGAACCCGACCTTGTCCCCGGTTCTGACCCCAGCTTCAACCAGCATCTCCACCAGCGCCGCAGAGAAGTTCGGATTCACGGTGGTGAGCACGTCGCTCAGGTCGTTGCGGCCATAGGTTAGCTGCGAATACTGGACCCCGACCAGCCCGGTCTGGTTCGGGTCATCGATCGTGTCAACCGGAACCCCGAGCTCTTCCCTGTATCCGGCCACCTTCTCGAACGCGGCCTGAGCCAGCCCTACGCTCTGCTGCTTCTGTTCAAAGAACCTGGCCCGGTAGTATCTTGCCGACCTGCTCACCCAGAAGTAGAAACCGATTGCGATGACAGCCAGCACCACCATGACCCAGACATGTACCTTGCCGTGCCTCCGCTTCATCAGAACACTCCCCCTGATATCACGGTCACGATCAGCCTGGTCAGCACCGCTGCCACCATCAGCGACGCAACGGTCTGCACCACCCCCTGCCGCTCCATCCAGTACGCGACCAGGCCTGGTATCACGTACCCGATGACCCCGATGTTGAGCCGGAAAGTGTCTGTCGTCCACGTCGGCACAATCCTGGTGACGTACCCAAGCAGGTAGCCGACGAGGATGCCGAGCACCAGCATCCTGCGGCCGTACACAAGCATGAACCTGGCAAGCAGCTTGAGTATCAGCCAGGTCGACAGCGCCACCGCCAGGGTGGCGACTATCCGCACCGGGTCGTGCAGCAGCAGGGCAAAGTATCCGGGGACCACGATACCGCCTGCAGCCAGCCCGACCGTTTCGACCAGGAAAAAGGACGCCAGCATCCCGATGCCGATGGTCTCAATGACCAATAGCACCTCCGGCCTTCACAAAATAGGCGGTCAGCTCCTCGCCGTACCCGACCGTGTTGCCGCACGCGAACACCAGCGCCTCTTTCCGCACCAGCTCGAACAGAGCCTTGTACACGACCGCTGGTGCCAGGTTCTCGCCCAGGTCTTTGAGCCGGTCCTTCGGGATTCCGAGCTCTGCAGCCCGGCGCAGAAAAACACGCGTTGTCCCTCCGGTCGCCACATAGCTTTCCGCACCGAAGCCGGCGACCAGTTCGGCCATCTGCCTGGACCGTTCCTGCCGGTCGGTGCGGCAATTGACCAGCACGATGCGCTGCTTGTCCCTGTCCCTGACCAGTCGCCAAATCATCCCGATCGAATCAGGGTCATTGGCTGCCAGCGCGTTGACGAACTCGACTTCCCGCCCGTCGCTGCGCAGCAGGTGGACCCTGAGCGCGCCCGGGTCAGGCCTGCTGCGCTTCATCCCGGCCAGCGCGACAGCCCGGTCCACACCCAACCGCTCGCAAACGTCCAGGGCCAGGGCCACGTTCTCCCTGTGCTCGACATGGTTGAACCCGTGCATCTCCTCGTCCCGGACCGCTCCGGAGTCCGCGACCTTTGCCTCGTGCCTGCCCTCGCCGGTCAGCGGACCCAGCTGTGCCTGCTCGGCAGTGAACAGCACGCTCTTGCTGGGCAGCGCCCTGCCGAAAGTCCGTGCCACGTCGCTCACCCGCGGCCCCATCAGGTCCAGGTGGTCGGACCGCACATTGGTCACCACCGCATGTGTTGGCCTGACCAGCATCCTGCTCTCGACAATCTGGTACTGGGGCAAAAGCGACATGTTCTCGAACACCAGTACCTCGGCCTTCATCTTCCGGGCGGTTCTCACCATCCGGACCTGCTCGCCGATGTTGGGTTTGCCCAGCCTGAGCACCGGACGTTCCTCGTCGTCTCCAAGGATGAAACTCGGCCGGGTCCCGGTGGTCTTGGCCACCACCCGTCTGCCCCCTGCCCGCAACCCGGCTGCGATCAGCCTTGTGACCGACGACTTGCCTCTGGTTCCGTTGACCTGGACTCTTACGGGGATTCGGCCGAGGTTGCGCCGGTGCAGCGCGTACTCGACCAGGGAATAGCCTATAAAGACAAGAAGCAGTATCAGGACGACAAGCATCTGTCCACCGCACTACTGCCCGGCGATTATAGACTGACCGCGCCGACTGTCAAAACAGGGGCGCGGTCAGCCGGTGTTGACCAAGCCGGACAGGAACTTCCTCGCGAAACCAGAGTCCAGCCCCTTGTGCGCTCGTACGAAACTTGCCCGGCCCAGGGAGTCAGCAGTGCTGGCCACATCGGTGCAACTGACATGCCACCAATGGCTTCGGCCCGCATCTCTGAACAAACCCACCCAGCGCTGCCCTGACTCCGGGCAGAAACTGCCCGGGGCTGCGCAAGAACTGCACAGCCCCGGGCCAGGCATCAGGTCCGGAAGACTAGTCCTAGTCGTCCATGTAGTCGTCCATGCCCGACATGTCGTCGTCGCCTGTGCCGTAGTCGTCACCCGTGTCTTCGTCGCCAAAGTCGTCGAACTCCGACTTGGACGTGGTCACGACCATCGGTTTCCCGATTATTCGCTGTGCAAGCTTGCTTGCGCACTTGGGGCAGACCGGATCCAGGCCCTCATCGTACTCTTTGAACGAGGCCACCAGTTCGAACTTCCTCCCACACTCCTCGCATTGGTACTCGTACACAGGCATTGCTGTCCTCCTGTCAGATTCTCAAACTAGTCTGCAATAACGACCCTGCTGCTCGGCCCCTCACCTCTGACGAAATACACGCCCGGAGCGATGCCTCGGACATCATTCTGCCCCGGCCTCAGCTCCATCACGACGCGTCCGGCAGCGTCCACCAGTCTCGCTCCCCCATCATCCTTCATCCTCCTCTTCTGGAGAACCAGGACACCCTTCACGATTGTCTGACTTGTCCTTTGTACTTGTGCCTTAGTCCTTTCCTCTGCTACTCCTGATCCTTCCGGCACCCAGACCGGCATTGCGGGCTCGCCCGAAAGCAGGAACTCGAAGTGGCACCAGCGCCACACCACGTCCGACGCCGCAAGTGCAGCAGCCTGTCCGTGGGCCGACGTCACACCCTCCATCGATGACCGGTTGCCCCTGGTCCAGAACCACTCCAGGCACTTCTCCACGTAGAATACCGACCCGCCCCGGTACGGATCCGGGTCGGTCCCAAAGCCCACCCTGGAGTTCGCGCAGGTCGCCACGCACCCGCCCTCGGCCAGTGTCAGTAGCGTCTCTGACATGCAGAAGCTCGAATCGAACGCCGACGGGTAGCACCCGGCAGCCAGCATGATGCTGTAGTTCGTCCCGTTCCTCATGTCGTCCAGCTCGGACACCCAGAGCAGATAGCGGTGATTCGTGTAACCGCAGCCCATCACATTGTAGTCACAGTGGTCGTACTGGACCCAGACGTGCATGCCCTGGTCCAGCAGGGTCTTCACTGAGTCCTCGTGGTTGTGCGGGGAATGACTGTCGTACACCTTGTACGCACGCATCGTCTGGGGCAGGTACAAAGAGTCGTATATCTCGCAGCACAGCTCGCCCCGGTACGTGGCCGAGAAATCGAACCCGGCCAGGAGCACGTCCTCAAGGTAGGCCGCGGTCGAGTCCTCGGAATACGTCAGGAAATGTTCCACGAACCTCGCCATTTCACCGGGCGTGGCCAGAGCCACCCTCCCGAGGTACACGTCGGGCATGAAATCCACCGAATCCTCGGGCTCGCCGTACTGGCCGTCCATGTCCGCATCCCAGTTTCCGTCCAGGGCCGCGAAGTACAGCTCGGTCGGAATCCAGTCCCGCCACTGGGTGTTTATCTCCACCCATATCAGCCGGCACGGTATCTGGTCATGGTCTGCGGCCAGCAGCACATGGGTCACGCCCCAGTCAGTGTAGGCCTGCTTGATGAAGTTCCTCACCTTCTCCTGGTTGTCCCTGCCCGAGGAAGAAGCCAGCACCTGGGCTACGGTCACCACCGTGTCCTCCAGCCCGGCATGCTCCTCCAGGTACTCGCACAGAGGCGCGAGCGCTGAAGCCAGCGAATCCGCGGTGATTGTCAGGTGCTGGTACTGGCCCTGAACGCTGGTCGCGGCCAGCAGCAGAAAGACGGCTACGAAGGCGAGTTTCTTCACAACGACCTCCAGAAATCCGGACGTGTCATGACGACTGCATACTAATGCTACCCGCCAAACCCCTCCCGGTCAACCGACAGGATGGGTTACTTCCATCCTGTCGTCTCGACCGAAGCGGAGAGACCTCTCAGCGTCCCCTCTCCCCTTGCGGGAGAGGGCTAGGGTGAGGGGTTAGCGCTGAATCACGACCTTCCGCACCCTAGGACCCTCGGACCCTTGACCCCTGGGCTCTGCGTCCTCGCAGGTGCCATCCGATGGCTCACCCTCCTCTTTCACGAAATACACCCCCGGCGCAACGTGCCGGATGTCGTTGGGCCCGGGCACAATGTCCATCACCTTCCTGCCGCAGATGTCGAGCAGGTCGGCGGCACGGTCAACGCCCAGGGTAGCAGGTGCACTAAGGACTGAAGGCCATCTGTTGCCGGCCACCGGATGGGCTCGAGGGCTGTGCAGACCCACAACCGCTGTGTCCTTGATGACGTAAACAGACGAACGCCAGGAACTCGACACGAAGCAACGTCGGTAGGGCTCACACCACACCATGTCGGTCCCATGCGGGCTCAGGTCAAACACAGTCTCCACCGTATCGGCTGCAGAGTTGATGACAACAACGTCGCCGGACGACCTGGCCAAACCGTAGACCTTATCCGCGATTGAGTCGTACACCATGAACTGGATCATATGAAATCCCACGTCCACCCTGCAGACCTCGGTCAACGTGCCACAGTCAATCACCGAGACACTACCGTCCTGCGTGTTGGAGACATAGAGCTTGTCCTGACGTCGGCTGTAGGCGAATGCTGTGGGTCTGCGTCCGACACGCACAGAATCCAAGACTGAGTTGGCTGCCCCGTCAATGACGATGACCAAGCTGTCTGTAGTCCTGGCAACACAAAGGTAGTTACGCTCGGGTATGCAGTACATCCTGCCGACCCCTCTCCCGACCGGGATGCTCGCCACCAGGACCCCCGAGCTGGCGTCTACGACGAAGACTCGCTGGGACAGGTCACGTTCAAGGCAGTACACGCGATTGGCGACCGGGTTGTACAGCAGCGAATCCAGCCCGCGCACAATCGTCCGGACCGCGATGAACCTGTTGGTCGCGCCGTCGACGTAGCCAAGCAGGCTGTCCACCGCGACGTAAAGCCTGCCTGGCCCGACCTCGGCGCAGCACATCGAGCTGTACTGCCCGCCGACGTGGACCACGGCTTCAAGGCTCTCGGCTTCGGTATTGACGACCCTGACCACTGAGTCACGGAAGTAGCTCACGTTTCTTGCGTAGACCTTCGGCGAGATGGGGTTGCCGACCAGCCAGCCGGGACGGCCACCCACGGGAACGGTGCCGGTCGGCTCAAGCGTTGCCGCACTGATGACGGCCAGCGAGCCCTCTTCTCGTCCGGCGCAGAACAGCTTCCGCTGGTCGGTGGTCAGGGACAGCGCGTACGGAGTGAACCACATCGTGACCACAACGGTATCGAGGGTCCCGGCGTCGAACCCCCAGAGCCCCATACTACCGTGGTGCACCAGCCATACCCTGTCCTGAACCGGGTCCAGGCACAGCTCACCGCGGTCCCGACCCGTCGAGAACTCCGCTTCGATGCTGTCCCTGGCTCCGCTGATCACAGTCAGCTTCGGGTCTGTTCCATGCGTTGCCAAGCAGAATAGTCGATTCGACGACTCACTGAAGGTCATGACGCTCTGAGACCTGTCGAGCTCTATCCGCCCGAGTAAGGTGTCCCCCTTGCGGCAGAGCACTGCGATGGAGTTGCGCTCCGATACGTAAACCTTCTCGTCTCGCTGGTTCACGCAGAGAACACGCGGGTCATCGCCGACAGACACCTCTGCCACCACGCTGTCTCCTGAAGCGTCGATCACGACTACACGGTCTGACCACCCCTCGGTCGTGCAGTAGACCTTGCCAGCGCCCGGGTCATACAGCATCCCCCAGATGTCGCCCTCGAACTCGACGTGACCCACAATCGTGTCGGTGACACCATCGACCACGAGGACTCCGCCCTGGTCAAACGGTGCGACATAGACCTTGTTGCGGGAGGGGATGCAGCAAGCGTACGACGCGTAGCCGGCATACAACCACTTGACGATTTCATTGCTCTCACAGTCCAGTATTGCCAGCGACGGCAAGCAGCCGCATCGAGAAACCCCGATGTAGACCTTGTTTGCGATAGGATTGTGACAGAGGACCCACGGGCCACTATCCACATAGACGGCCGCGACTCGCTCAAGCGTTGCCGCGTCGAATGCGAACACTGAGACATCAGCAGCTGAGCAGTACACCCTGTTGTTGACGGGGTCGAAACACGGTGTGCCGAACCCATCAACCTGAAACCTACGGGTCTTGCGGCCTGTCTGGGCATCCATTTCAATGACGCAATCCGAGCCCTCGTCGTACACCCAAATGGTATTCTCCGAGGGAACGTAGAACGCGTCGTCCGGGCTGGGGATACCGCTCATTGAGTCCGGAAGTGCGACTTCGCTCTCCAGCCACTGCCCGCTCACCACACCCACAACCAGGATTGCCGGGAGAAGAATAGGACTGCGTCTGGGCATGGCCACTCCCTATCTCTGTATCACGACCTTGCGGATCGCCGACCGCTCACCGCTATCCGCCGGCCGCACCCCCCTCTCCTTC
>CP070680.1:1960631-1967506 GCA_020352555.1 Caldifarciminota bacterium
CAGGCAAAGCAGTGTCAGCAAACGCCTCATGCGAACTCCTTTCGCCAGGACGACGTGAGATGCTAGGCGCTGCCCGACCCCAGTCAAGCCCCCTGCAAAGTACGAAAAAGGTGCGGAGGCAATGCCTCTGCCCCGATGATTCCTGCCCTGTCCTACCGTGCCAGGATGGTCTTGGCCCTGACCATCTCGTAAGGGTCCTGAGCCAAGCAGACTGAGTCCTGCGGGCAGGAGCCCCGACAGCCAGGGCCACCCTGCGAGTGCAATCTCGCCATGGCTGTACAGAAAACCGAAGGGCGGGTCTGTCCGCCCCTCGAACCTGCTAGAGCCTATTACTAGTTCTGGATGACCAGTTTCCGGGTAGCCGTCCTTCCGGCTGCGCTGAGCCGGACAAGGTACACGCCGGACCGGACATCACGCCCAGAGGCGTCCTTCCTGTCCCACACGAACGTGGAAGGAGATTCGCGACCGATGACGACCTTGTTCAGGACCCTGCGACCGACCGCATCAAACACCTGGAGCACTGCCCTGTTCCCGGGTGGGACAAGGTAGTGGATTCGCACACGACCTGATGCAGGATTGCCCAGCAGCCTCACCCCGAAACCAAGCTGCCCGATACCGAATTCACCGATTCCCACTGGCCCGTCCTGGTACACGGCATACCAGGGCCCTCGGGGTGTGAAGAACAGCTTGTTCTCGGCCAGGTCGACGGCCGCCACTCGCGGCCGGGCCATCTCAGGTAGGCGGGCGACAACCGAATCGGTCCGGCAGTCCACAACCATGATGCCCTGAGTCGTCCCCAGGTAGAGCCTGTCAGTCCTTTCGTTCATCAATCCGCAGGACAGGGTAGTGTCAGGGAACGAATCGATGACGGCCTGGGTCAGGCAGTCAAACACGTAGGTCTTGCCAGTCAAGCTCGAAAACCGGCTCAGGTACAGCTTGGAGTAGTGGCGGTTCCAGATGATTGTGTCGATGCGCACCGGGAGCCACGTCGTGTTCACCACGGAGTCGGTAAGCACGTCGATAGTGAACAATGTATCCGCCCGGCCGGGGAAGTAGTACAGCCGGTCCAGGTCCGTGTCAGCCACCATACGGCTGTCGTAGCCGTGAAACCCGATTGGAATGGAGTCAACTACGCTGTCTGAGATGGGATCGAGGACGTACAAGCGGGCATAGTCCCTGGGATCAAAGTAGATGCGGTCAGACCTCGGATGATATGCCGCACAGTGCGTCTCTTGTCCGAGATACAGCACCTCGGTCAGCTCGTTCGAGAGACAGTCGTACATCCAGATACTAACGTCCCTGCTGCGCGCATCCTCGGGGAAGATGTAGAGCTTGTTCAAATCAGGATGAAGCACCGCAATGGCATCCCTGATGTCGCCAATGTCAGTCGAGTCCAGAACTTGGTCGATGTTGCAGTCGATAACCCGGAGCCAGCCCCGATCAGCGACGTAGAGCCGGTTCAGTCCAGGGTGGATGACGGGGAATGCGTCGTAGTTCAGTCGGTCGAATTCCATGTACCCGACAACGCTCTGGTCAGGCCCCATGACCTGGATCGCATCCCTCGCCGAACTCAACAGGTACAGCTTGCGGCCGGCCGGATTGAAGACCATGCCGTGTATGTAGAACCGAACGTAGTCCATATACCCTGTGACAGTGTCGGCCCGGGTATCGACTATCGTGACGGTATCTGCGTTCATGCCGCAGTACAGCTCATTCCTGTCCGGATAGACACCGAGCGCAGTGAAGTCGCGGGTGGTGCCGGCGAACAGCCGTCCGATGACAGAATCGCTGTGGTCGAGGATGGCAACACCGAGTGTGTCCTCCTGCGCTACGTACACGTGGCCTGTTGCACTGCTGTATGCAAAGTCGTGCATGACCCCCATCGGCAGGATGCTCCGCACTGTATCGGCGACACAATCAATGATGGCGAGTCTGTCCGGCTCTGCTGATTCGCTTTGAGCGTAGACCCGCTCGGATACTGGGTTGTACATGAGCTTGTACCAGACTCCGAGCACCGGAATAACAGCAGACAGCCGGAGTTGGTCAGTATCGACAACATACACAGAACTGTCGCCGTCGCCTGCATACAGCTTGTTCCGGTCCGGGTTCAGGGCCATTGCCTCTGCGTCGGTTTGCAGACCGACCACTCCAACAACGGTGTCGGCCACACAGTCCACTGCAGCGATAAAATCGTCCCATGTGCTGACCAGGACGCGGTTGTGTACCGAATCCCAGACTAGAGAGTTCACGGGCGGAATCCCAACTATCTTTCTCGCAACCGTGTCCGCCGTCGCATCGATAGCGAAGAGCGTATCACCTTCGCACCCGACATACAGCTTCCGAGACGTGCGGCTGTAGGCAAGACAGACACCTGGGTCCTCTCCGATCTGGACGCTGCCGAGGATTGTGTCAGCATTCGCATCGATGGAAACCACCGCAGCGGGATCCTGATTCAGAACGTACATCTTGTCCGCGCCCGGACAGAACTCTGCGTCTCCCACCCATTCGACCTCGAAGTACCGGGCCTTCTCGAGAGTGGCAGGGTCGAATACCGACACGCCGCCTTCCATGACGACATAGACGCGACCGGTCAGAGGATTGGGCAGTATCTTGAGCGGGCTGTTGGCGGAACCGAGGGTATCGGGCAGGAACACGAGCGTGTCGAGTTCCTGTGCCTCGCCAATGGAAGGCATAGTGAACGCCAGTGCCAGCAGCACTGGCAACAGGCAGCGGGATCTTACCATGCTGACCTCCTCAGTCTTGTGCAATGTTACCGCTTCTTCCGCACGCGTCAACCCCCTGATTCGCACCCGGCTCAATGACGATGGAGACAAAGAGAGCGGGGCGAAGCCAGCAGCTCCGCCCCGCGGTCTGAGTTTTCTTCTCTACCGCGCCAGGATGGTCTTGGTCCTGACCGTCTCGCCCGGTGTCTTGAGCCTCACGAAGTAGATACCGCGGGCCAGCTCCCTGCCCGCATCGTCTCTGCCGTTCCACTTCGTGGTGTAGGTCCCGGCCGCATGCCTGCCGTGCTCGAGAGTCCTGACCACTCTGCCCGACGGGTCGAACACCTGCAGGCTGACTTCGGTCTCGCGTTCGAGCTGCCAATGCACCATCGCGGTCCTGTTGACCGGGTTCGGGGCCACGACCATCTTCCGGCCGCGCAAGAGCGATGCCTGGGTCTTTTCCTCTTCCACACCCAAGAGTTCGGGCGGATTGGTCGTGAACTTGATCGCCCGGCCCGGCTCGATCTCAGAACAGCCCCGGTGATACAGGGTGTTGTGCAGCAGGTTCATGCCCAGCGCGCCGTCAGCGTGCTGCTCACCGACCGTGACCGAAATCATGTGATTGTTGGTCCTGTACTGGAACAGCCAGACACTGTTGCCGTCTTCGGCCGCCATCGTGGTGTCAAAGATCACTATCTGGCATTCGTCCCAGTCCTCGCGCGTCCACGAGTAATGCACCGAGTCCCATTCGATGACGAAGCGGTGGTTGGCATCGTCGTGCCAGTACAGCACTCCGCCGCCGTATTCAGGCAGCAGGTCGTCCCAGATCAAAGCTATGAGCGCCCGGTTCCTGGTGGTCGGCAGCCAGCGGTTCTGCCAGGACCGGTCAGTGGTCACGCCCGGCGCGATCCAGCCGTTCGAGCACACGCTGATCGTGTCATAGCTCTCGTCGTGGAACACGAACGGCCCGAACGAAGCCGGCAGGGCCAACGGCTTGGTCTCCTGGTCTCCCAGCTCCAGCCTGGTCCCGGTTCCCCGCAGCTCGACCCAGTCGTATTCCGGTGCTTCGGTATAGAAAAGGTCGCAGTCATCGTACGCGAAGTACGTCGGTGAGCCCGGCCCGGAATCCGGCACCGGGTCGGTCGCCACCATCCCGCCTGACGAGAAGTCGAACAAGAGCAGGGTGTCGTTGCCGTGGTCCCAGAGCACTGCCAGCTCGCAATAGAGCTGGGTTCCTGGCGGCAGGTTGGGGTGGGCCTGGATCTTGAATCGGTCCTCAGCCACCTTGGTGCTGCCCGATAGCACGGTGCCGAAGAAAGCGTGGGTGTCGACAACTGTCAGCAGGGTGTCTGCCGGCCTGAGCACGCCCCGCAACTCGAACGCGTTGCCCATGCCCTGGTTCGCAATCAAGACCTCGAGCTCGACCTGCTCGCCAGGGTCGATCCTGCCGTTGGGCCATATTCCCTGCGAGTCGTCGATCTCCACGTCGACGAAATACGGCTGGGCCGCGTACGCCCGCATCGCGAACTTCGAGGACCAGACCGAGTCACCAGCATCCCGGCAGACCAGCGAGCACGAAACCCGGTAGTTGTCCGGCAGGTTGGGGTCGAGCATGACCCCGAACCCGGTCTGGCTGCACGCGCTGTCCCCAGCCGCGATGTTTCCGAAGCTCGCGACCGAATCGGTCACGACAACGCCCGGCGTGTTCGAATACAGCTTGCCGACAACCGAGCTGCCCTGCACCCCGCCGTAGTTCTTGACCCAGGTGAACAGCTCGATTTCCTCGCCCGGGTTGACCTTTCCGTCGCCGTTTCCGCCCGGCTGGCTGTCGTTCAGGAAGTGGTTCAGGTACATCACGTACGGAGTGTTCGGCGTTATCGTCATCGCTGCGCCGAGATAAGGATGCAGGTTCCTGCCGGTCACGGTCACGCGCAGCGAATCTCCGGGCATCGTCGAGTTGATTGTGAACTGGACCTGGCCCGAAGAGTTGGTGTAGTCGTTGTGGTAGATCGAAGTATCCTGCCGCGACATCACGCACACCAGCGCGTTCTCAATCGGCGCTTCGCCGTCGCTCACCGTCACCCCGAACGGGAAGGAACCAACCACCACGGTCGCCGGGTGGCTGACGTCAAGGATCTCGGGCACGTCTGACCAGATGTTGAGCTCCGGCTCTCCCAGGTTGTTGAACATCCAGATTTCTTTCTCGGACGTCGGGTCAGGCAGAGGATAGGCCTCGAGCATGAACAGCTTGCCCCACTGGGTAGCTTGGGCAAACGTGTACAGCAGGCTGTCGGTATAGGAGAAGAACGTGCCTGCGGCCAGCGAGTCGTTGTACCCCGAATAGCTGACCTCGGACGACCCGAAATACCCGGTCCCGCCCTTGGCCGAATCCGGAGTCCCGGCCTTGACCCAAGCCTCGGCCAGGCAGTCGCCTGACGGGTAGTCGAAGTCACCGGCAAGGCATGTCGGCCCGATTACTATCGGCGTCATCCTGCCGTTGCTCAGCGCATCCACGTGGGCAGTGGTGAAGTCCGGCGACATGTTGTCCCAGTAGGTCTCAGACCCGTGCCCCCGGTACAGCATCCACGACCGGCCCTGGTTCAGGGAATCGGTCAGGTTCTCCACCGTGTTCAGGTTCCAGCGCTCGAACAGGGTGTCGAACTGCACGAACGGCCTGCCCATCACGTAGTTCCTTATCCGGATTACGACCGTCCAGAATCTCGGCCCGCCTTCGTACGCCGCGACCGACACCGCCCGGTTGAACCAGCCGGTGTCGTCCATGTACGGCTCTTTCTCTACCTTGTACAGCTTGTTGAGCGCGGTCTGTGCCTCGGCCAGGCTCTGGGCCGAGACCCGTCCCACCATCATGTCGGCCAGGATATCCCCGCCTTCGTGGGTTGTGTAAGGCAGGTCGGACGCGTGGGTCTGACCCGAGTAGTAGTAGCACTGCAGGTACATCGGAGCATCGCCCACCAAGAGCAGGTAGTCGGGCGGCATCGGCCAGTTGTCGTAGGCGTTGGCAACGTACGCCCTGATTGTGGCAGAATCCGAGCCTCCGATATCGCTCGTGGTCTTGACAATCGTGCGCCAGCCTTTCTGATGCTTCCACTCTGCGAACGGCGCGACCGCACTGGCAAAGTCGTCATGGGTGATGATGAGATAGGTCCCGTCCCTCGGGTCCTGGGGCGGACCGAAGTCATAGTTGGCCACCAGCTTCCTGTACAAAGGCTCGAACGCCCTCGAAACTCCCGGGAGCCTGCGCTGCTTGACGTTGATGTATCCCGGCCTGTCGTAGGTCAGCTGCACCCTCAGCTTCCGGGCAACCCGCAGCTCCTTTGTGACCGGATTGTACCGCACCGGCTGGAGCACCAGCTGCACAAGACGCAGGTCCCTCATTATCATCGGGTCAGTGACTCCGTAGCTCTCTGCCGGGTACAAGGCGTCGGTCGCGTACCGCTCGTCGTCGATGACGAACCCCAGCGAGGCCTGGTTTTCAGGAAGCGGAGCCTGGGCCGGCTGAATGTCGTATCCGGAAAGCACGACCTCTTCCAGGTCCAGCACCTCGACTCTGACCGCCCGGTCGTCCGGTATCTTCAGGAAACGGGCAACGACCGGCAGTTGGGGCGAGCCCTCGGCGCGCAGGAACCCGCCGGCTTCGATTCCGAGCTCGACTGTTTGCCAGGTCCGTCCTCCGGCCTCGTGCTCGTCGACATAGATGCCTGTGACTTCCAGCTCGACTGTTGTGCGGAATGAATTCGAGTTCAGGACTTCGAACTCTGCCGGGCCCTCGGTCCGGCCGCTCTCCAGCGGCACCCATTCTCTGGCCAGCGCAACACCGCCGGCCAGCACAAGCACCGCCAACATCGCCAATGAACGTCTCACTCTGTCCTCCTTAGCAGACAATTGCTCAGTTGTCTTGTCCGAAAAGGCCTGCCTGCCGGAAACAGCCTGTGGCAGGCGACCCGGTCTGCGTAGATGCTAACCTGCCAGGGGCAGGCGTCAACCAGGTGACGCGCACCTGGTCATTGTGCACGACAGACCGGGCCAAGGCCTCAAAGCCATGTGCCTCGCCGTTTCGTCATTGCCCACGCTCTGCCTCCTGGCAGGTGCCATCGGATGGCTCATGCACTGGAGTCGGTGCCTCCGAGGCAC
>CP070680.1:1967606-1972169 GCA_020352555.1 Caldifarciminota bacterium
ATGCCCAGTAGACAGCGTTCGACCAGAGCGAATCCCCGGACGCGCCGGAGAGGCAGTAGAGCCTGAGTTCGTTCGTGCGATACCTGCCCGAGTGGATCAGTCCGACCACTTCTGGTACCGAGTCTCCATCCAGGTCTTCAATCATAGTGGTGGCGCATACTCCGTCGGTTGCGTGGTGTGACCACAGGACCAGGCCCTGCGGCTGCGCAATTACTGGGGAAAACAGGAGCAGCACGGGTGAAAGCCACTTGGTCATTGCGGACTAGTGCGCCAGTGTGAGTTTGCGAACCGTTGTCACGCCGGCCGGAGAGTTCAGGACAACGAAGTAGAGGCCGTCGGGCAGCGGGCTGCCGAGGCGGTCGGTAGCGTTCCATCCGACCGCCTGGGTGTGAGTGAAAGCCATGCCTGCGAACGGGACAGACTTGAGCGAACCGGTCAGGTCGTAGATGCCGATCCAGGCATAGCCCGGTGCTGGCAGGCCGAAAGTGATCAGGGCCCTGCCAAAGGACGGGTTCGGCTCGACCGTCATCCGGCCGGCAGGTCCGGGTCGGTGTTTCTCGGCAATCGCGCCCAGCCCCTGGACGAATTCGGCATCGTCGAAGTAGATGATGCCTCCGGCTGAAACCGTTGTGTCGGTGTTGTATACCCTGATTGTAACCCGTGCGAAGGCGGCGCTGTCCGGGATGGTGTCGGTCCTTGAGACCAGTTGCCATTCGGAGGACGCGCCTTCTGAATAGGCGGTGCCGGAGTAGCGTCTAATGTAGTTCGTGTCCGTGTCGTAGTAGCTGAAGACGATGCCGCCGCTGGTGCTGTCCTCGTTGTCATAGACCCAGGCGGACAGGGTGTAGGGTTCACCGGCCTGAACCGGAATGTACTGCTGCCTGATGCCGTTGTTGTTGCTCGCGCCTCGAACCAGCCGGGTGACCTTCACCGAGTACGCGGGAGAGCGTACAGGGCCGGTCGACTGCTCGATGCGCGCCTTGGTCGAATCCTCGACCCACCACCCGAGCGGGTAGTTCTCGGACCACTGACCGAAGTCGCCGTTCTCGAGCAGATTCTGGGACCAGGCGGCAACCGGCACGATGAACGCCAGGGCAACGGCGAAGGCAGCGATGGTCCTCACGGCTGCAGCTATTCCTTTTCTTCAGCTTTGGCCGGCTTGCGGTACTTGACCTTGGCTATCCGCAGTTCGGTCAGGGGCTGCTGGTGTCCCTTCTTCCTCCGATACTTCTCACGACGGCGGAACTTGAAGACCGTGAGCTTCGGGCCGCGCGGGTGCGCGACCACCTCTGCTTCCACAAGGGCGCCGGGAACGGTTGGCCGGCCCACGACAGCCCTCTTGCCGGAGCGGACGAACAGGACTTCCTCGAGCTTGAGCTTGGTACCGACTTCGGCCTTGAGCCGGGGTACAATGACCGTTTCGCCTTCCTTGGCGATGAACTGGTGGCCGGCGACTCTGGCGACTGCGTACATGGCTATCCTCCGAGCGGACCGGGTTCGGTCGGTTGGGGCTGAACGGGTGCGGGTGCGGTCGGGGCTGGTGTCTGCCGGGGTGCTGTCGGCCTGCGCGTCCGCTGAGCAGAAACGAGCACCAGGCCGAGCGACGTCAGCATGAAGACGACAGCCAGAATGGTGGTCAGCTTGGTCATGAACGGCGCGGCGCCGCCGCCGCCGAACACGGTCTCGCCGCCGCCCATGATCGAAGCCATGCCGCCCTTCTGGGGCTGCTGCATCAGTATCACGAGAACCAGCACGACGGATACGAGCAGGTGCAAGAATATCAGAACGCCATACATTGACTTTGCTCCTTTGTCCGGCTAGATTACCTGAGCCGAAAACGAAGTCAAGGGAAATCCGAAACAGCCATGTCAACAGTGCGATGCGCCGGGTTTCCCGAAGGCGGTGAAACGGATGGCCCATCACGCCGAACCTGAACGCTACGCCACGCCCGGGAACTCGGACCAGAAGGTCCGGAAATGGCTGGCGCAGCTCAGCCAGCTGAACCGCGACGTGGTCCTGGACAGAGGCCGGGCCGCGCTGCTCGTTGTCGACATGCAGCGGTTCTTCTTCGAGCCTGCCGGCGAGTCGGCGGTGCTGGTCGGAGACGTGGTGATTCCCAACATCCGGCGCCTGGCAGCAGCATTCCGGACAGCCGGCAGGCCGGTCGTCTACACCCGCCACGCCCACAAGGACAGAAGCGACATGGGTATGCTGGGCCAGTGGTGGGACGACGGCATCATTCAGGGCACGCCTGAGAGCGAGATAGTGCCGGAACTGGCACCGTTCCAGGGTGACGTGGTTGTCGGCAAGAGCCGGTACTCGGCCTTTGCCGGCACAGGGCTGGACCAATTGCTGAGGCACAGGGGCGTTTCCGACTTGGTTGTGACAGGCGTGATGACCAACCTGTGCTGCGAGACCACGGCAAGAGAGGCGTTTGTCCGCGACTTCCGGGTGTTCTTTGCCGCAGACGGAACCGGGACCGCCACCGAGCAGATGCACCAGGCCAGCCTGCTGAATCTCGCCTACGGGTTCGCGCGCGTCGAGTCCGTGGCCAGGCTGCTGGACAGCCTGGGCTGAGCGCTGAATCCTCTGACAGAGGACCGAGTCTGATAACAGTAACCATTACCAATATCATGAGCCGGTGCTGTGAAGAGAAGGGCGTGAAGCGGATGACGCTTCAGAGGAGCGCCATACTTGAGGAACTGAGGCGCGACCGTTGCCATCCCACTGCCGATGAGTTGTACGAGCGGGTCAGACAGCGGTTTCCGCGCATCAGCCTTGGGACCGTATACCGCAACCTCCAGGTGCTTGTGGCCGAGGGCCGGATTCGGAAAGTGGAGGCTGACGGAAGGCAGATGCGGTTCGATGCGACATTGGGAGAGCACCAGCACATCCGCTGTCTGTTGTGCGGCAGGCTGAATGATGTGGAGTTCAGCTCACGGCAGGAGTTGATGGCCAGGGCCGAGGCAGAGTCAGGCTATGATGTCAGGGGCTGTGCGGTCATGTTCGAAGGGCTGTGCCCGGACTGCGGCAAGCGGACGGCCCATCCGGCTGCCGCAGCGGAGAAACCAAAGCAAAGGAGCAATGAACATGAGTCTCAAAGGAACCCAGACTGAGAAGAACCTGCTGACCGCTTTTGCCGGCGAGTCCCAGGCCAGGAACCGGTACAGCTACTTCGCCAGCAAGGCGCGCAAAGAAGGGTATCGCCAGATAGCGGAGATATTCGAGGAAACCGCGAACCAGGAGAGAGAGCATGCCAAGCGGCTGTTCAAGTTCCTGGAGGGCGGTGAGGCCGAAGTCCGGGCATCGTTTCCTGCCGGAGTGATAGCGACCACCAGGGAGAACCTCAAGCAGGCTGCGGCCGGCGAGAAATACGAGTGGACCGAGATGTACCCTGGGTTCGCCAAGACGGCCAAAGAAGAGAGTCTTGACCAGATAGCCGACGTGTTCGCAGCCATCGCTGTGGCTGAGAAGCAGCACGAGAAGCGATACAACGCCCTGCGCGGGAACATCGAGCAAGCCAGGGTGTTCAAGCGCGACAAGCCGGTGGTCTGGCGCTGCCTTAACTGCGGATACCTGCACGAAGGCAACGAGGCGCCGGAAGAATGCCCGGCATGCGCCCATCCCCAGGCGCATTTCGAGCTCTTGGCAGAGAACTGGTAGGCTCTGATGAGCGAAAGGACTGGAATCGTCACGATGGGCGGCATGCCGGTCACCCTGGTCGGTACCGAGCTCAAGGTCGGGGACAGGGTCCCGGATGTCACGCTCGTGGGCAATGACATGAACGACGTCTCCCTTTCCTCGTATCTGGGCAAGGTGCTGATCCTGTCCGCGGTGGCTTCGCTCGACACCTCGGTATGCGACATTGAGACCCGGCGGTTCAACACCGAGGCTGCCAAGCTCGGCGACGAGGTCCGCATACTGACAGTGAGCATGGACCTGCCTTTTGCCCAGAAGCGCTGGTGCGGTGCTGCAGGCATCGACAGGGTGACAACGCTGTCCGACCACAAGCTCGCTGCCTTCGGCCAGGGCTTCGGGGTGCTGATCAAAGAGCGCCGGCTCCTGGCCCGGGCCGTGTTCGTGGTTGACCGGTCAGGTACTGTGCGCTACATTCAGCTGGTGAAGGAAGTCGGGCAGGAGCCGGACTACGAGCCGGTGCTGGCAGAAGCAAGGAAACTGGTCCAGGCCTGACCACGTCACCTGCTCGAGGAGATTCAGAACAGGAGTCCAGAAATGGCAGAACAGAGCCAATCGAAGACTTGGTGGAAGTGCGGGGAATGCGGCCACACTTTGCAGGCCGATACGCCGCCTGAGACCTGCCCTTCCTGCAAGCACAAATGCGAGTTCAAGGACGTCAGCTGCTACACGCCCGAGTGCGGGATGAGCGGGCCTGACCCCAAGCTGCTGGGCCCGGACAGCTGATTCGTCTCAGGAACGCCGACGGAGGACAAGATGGCAAAGAGAAACGAAGTCTACAGGTGTGAGGTCTGCGGAAACATTGTCGAGGTGCTGCGCGGCGGCACCGGGCAACTGGTGTGCTGCGGCAAGCCGATGAAGCTCCTG
>CP070680.1:1972269-1991468 GCA_020352555.1 Caldifarciminota bacterium
TCAGCACCCAGTCGAACGGGCCCAGGAAAGCATCATAAGCGTCAATCACCTGCTCGCACGCTCTGGCGGTCACGTTCCATGCTTCGGCCGAATCCGGTTTTTGCCCGGCCCATCGTTCCTGTGCTTCGCGCACCATCTCGAAGATGTTGGCTTCAGTCGGTGCGAGGAACCTGAGCGCGGCATGGACGCTGAAGGTATTGAGTGCGGACGGAAAGTCCGGGTCAGGGAAGATGTAGTTGCGCAGGTCATTCGCCCGGTCACAGATTTCAGAGGTCTCGTCACCGTCCAGGTCCTCGGGCAGCGTGCCGCCGTTTACCCACATCGGCACCGGCAAGGCGATGAACGGCGTGCCCAGCATTATCCACATCATGGCTGTGCCGGCCGGGTCGCCCGGCTTGGGCCCGACCATGATTTCGACCGAGCGCGTGCTCGGCCGGCCCAGGCAGTTCGAAACCGGCAGGAATCCGTAGGGCAGGTCCTGGTACCGTCCCTTGAACGGCAACGGGTAAGGGTTGAACTCGGTCGAGCCGATGTCGCGGCTCAGTGTCCGGACCACGAACTCGACCGATACCCTGTTCCGGTGAAACTCGGGCAGGATGAGCTGCACAGCGCGCTCGTACCTGGCCTTGCCGGTCTGGCGGTTGGTGTCCCCGCACATCGAATAGTTGGCCCGGACCAGGAACCCGAGCGAATCCTCGTCCTCCTCGTATATTCTGTACCAGGTGTTCGCAGCCTCGAACATCGCAATCCTCCCGGTCGCGTCGAACACCCCGAAGTTCGCGGCCCGGGTCCTGCCGATTTCGTTGAGCGAGTCCATCAGTGCCGCGAAGTCGTCAATCGTGGCGCAGGTCTCGAGCGCCAGCTTCATCACCTTGCCGTCGTCAGTATCGAACCCGCCGATGTTCTCCGAGTCCGAGTTCATTATCCCGAAACCGGCTTCGTTGATACCTGCCCAGCAGTTGTCCTCGTCCCCTGCGTAGATGTTCCCGACGAACCGGTATCTGCCGCCGGTGAAATAGTGGGCTTCCTGGTTCTGGTTGTTGACGTCCCGGTTCTTCCACAGGATTGGCCGGCCGTCGACTGTCGACGACGGACCGAACGCCGCAATCGTGCACGCGGACCCGCCCTGCACCAGCACCAGGCTGGCGACGGTGACCGCAGCCGCAGTCGTCAATCTACGCATTCCGCGCCCGCAGCATCTCTTTGACCAGCTCTCCTGTGATTCTGTGCGAGGCGCAGGTCCTGACAACGCGTCCGCGAACGAACAGCGCGCCTTTGCCTCTGCCGCCGGCGATTCCGAAGTCTGCTTCGCGAGCCTCGCCCGGCCCGTTCACCACGCAGCCCATCACCGCTATCTTCAGCGGTGCATCAATGCCCCTGACCGCCCGGCTCACTTCCCGCGCCAGCTTCTCGACGTCAACCTCGGTCCTGCCGCAGGTCGGGCAGGAATACACCACCGGCCCGTGGTCCCGGATTCCCAGAGCACGCAGGATCTCGAACCCGGCCACCACTTCGGGCACCGGGTCCCCGGTCAGCGAAACCCGGATGGTGTCGCCGATGCCCTGGTTCAGCAGCACGCCCAGGACCGCGGCCGAGCGCACCGCGCCTTCGAACTTCAGCCCGGCTTCGGTCAGCCCGAGATGCAGCGGGTATCTCCACCGCTTCGCCATCTGCCGGTACGCCTCGATCGTGTCAGGCCCGCTCGTGCTCTTGGCCGAAAGCACCACACCCTTGAATCCGAGCTGCTCGAACGGCTCCAGGCTGTGCTCCAGGCTCTCGACCATCGCCTCCGCACACGGGTGCCGGTGCTTCTGCAACACCTTCTTCTCGATCGAACCCGCGTTGACTCCGACCCGGATCGCGACCCCCCGGTCCTGCGCTGCGCGGACAACGTTCTTCACCTTCTGCCTGCTGCCGATGTTGCCCGGGTTGATGCGGACCTTGTCCACACCGGCCCTGATTGCGGCCAGGGCAAGACGATGGTCGAAATGGATGTCTGCAATCAAGGGGATGTCGGTGCGCTCGCGGATTTTGGGCAGAACGGCCGCAGCCTTGTGGTCCGGCACCGCGACCCTGACCAGCTCGCACCCGGCCTGTTCCAGGCGCCGGATCTGGCGCAGAGTCGCTCGGATGTCGTCGGTCCGGGTATTGGTCATCGACTGCACCCGCACCGGCTCCTTGCCCCCGATTGCGGTCGTTCCGACCCGGACCCTTCGGGTCCGATTCCGCCTAGTGCGGGACACGCTCAATTTTCGCTCCCAAGGCGTTCAGTTTCTGCTCAAGCCGCTCGTATCCCCGGTCCAGGTGGTATATGCGAAGTATCTCGGTCTTCCCTTCTGCGACCAGCGCGGCCAGGACCAGGGCAGCGGACGCCCGCAAATCCGACGCCATCACCTGAGCACCGGACAACCTGTCCACGCCGCGCACCACAGCCACATTGCCGTTCACCTCGACCTTGGCACCCATCCGGTCCAGTTCCATCGCATGCATGAACCTGGACGGAAAGATATTCTCGGTCACAGTGCTTGCGCCTTCGGCAGTGCAGACCAGAGCCATGAACTGGGCCTGAAGGTCGGTCGGGAACCCCGGATACGGTGCGGTGCTGATGTCAGCCGGTCTGGCCCGGGACTTGGCCGACACCGTCATCGTGGTCCTGGTGGTCTCGACCTCTGCCCCGGTCTCTCTGAGCCGGTCCACAAAACCCTCCAGGTGGTCAGGCCGGCAGTTGGTGAGCCTGACCCTGCCCTTGGTGATTGCGGCAGCCACCGCCAGGGTCCCGGTTTCGATCCGGTCCGGAATCGGATGGTACTCGGCGCCGCCCAGCCGGCCCACACCTTTGATCAAGACTTCAGCTGTGCCCGCACCGTCCACCGTCGCGCCCATGCGGTTCAGGAAACCGGCCACGTCCGCCACCTCGGGCTCGCACGCCGCACCCGCTATCACGGTCTCGCCCTGGGCCAGCGCGGCCGCCATCATCGTGTTGATGGTCGCGCCCACACTTGGGCCCCGGGCGCCTTCGAGCAGAACCCTGGCACCGCGCAGGCTCGGCGCAGCCGCATCCACGTACCCGTGCTCGAGCCTGACCCTTGTGCCGAGCGCCTCGATGCCGCGCAGGGTCAGGTCGACCGGCCGGGTGCCGATCGCGCAGCCGCCAGGCAGGGACACCCTGGCCGCGCCCATCCTGCCCAGCAGCGGGCCGAGCACGTAGTAGCTGGCCCGCATCTTGCGCACGATGTCGTAGGGTGCTTCGGTTTCGAGCCGGGCCGAAGCTCTGACCCTGACCGTTCCGCCTCTGCGCGTCACCTCCACGCCCATCGACTCCAGCAGCCGCAGCATGGTCGCCACATCCTCAAGCAGGGGCACGCCGCTGACCACGCACTCCTGGTCGGTCAGCAGGCAGGCGGCCAGGATCGGCAGCACCGCGTTCTTTGAGCTGGCGACCGCCACGTCGCCCTGCAGCCGCGTGCCGCCCGAGACCACGAAACGGTCCATGGCTACAATTCTTTGCCCGCAGTGTCCCAAGTCAAGCCAGCGGGCCTCAGACTGCTTGACAAGGAACCGGGCGGTTCTATAGTCCTTCCGGAGAAGTAGCAGCATGCTGCGGGCACCAGCCGGCGTTGTGCTTCGACGCACGGCCCGCGGCCCGCGCAGTGAACAACTGTTAAGGAGGTACAATGCTAGCTACCATCGTGAGCGTGGCTCTGTTTGCCATGACTCCGGTCACCACCGGTCAGGGTCCCGAACTTCCGCCCCTGTTCGGGGGTGGCGGCCCGGACGCCTACGGCTACCGGTGGCTCGATTCCGACACCACCGCTCCCGGTGCCCCGACCTACACCTGGATCGACATCAAAGGCGTCGGCACCCGGGTCACCGGTCTCGGTGACGACAACGTCGTCGGCCCGTTCGACCTCGGGTTCGACTTCCCCTACTACTGGTACGTTGTCACCAGCTTCTACCTCGGCTCCAACGGCTACATCGCCTTCCACGACAACAGCCTGGATGCCCCGGATTTCAACCCGGTTCCCGGTATCGCGCGCCCGAACAACACCCTCGCAGCGTTCATGGCCGACATGGAACCAAGCCCGCTGGGCTCGCCCAACGGTTCGGTCTGGTACTGGACCAACGCGGCCAATGACACCTGCATCGTCCAGTACGACAGCATCCGGTTCTGGCGGACTGGCGGGGGAGACGGCAACAACACCTACCAGATCATCATCAGCCTGCCTGACTCCTCGATCACCTTCCAGTACAAAGAGCAGAGCGGAACGCCCTCCAACGGCTGGTTGCCGGTGAGCAACCAGTGCGGGATCGAAAACGTCAGCGGCCAGATCGGGCTCAACTACCTGTCCGGCAACACCCCGATTGAGAACATGTATCACCCCGAACTCGCGGTCCGGTTCTTCCCGCCCGAGTCCACCTCGATGGAGATCCACGACGCCGGGATCGAGTACGCGATGAACGACCGCAGCGGCGGCATCTTCGTGCTCAACAACCAGCCGGTCGAACTCTGGGGCGTGGCCAAGAACTACGGCAACCAGACCGAACCGGACTTCAGGTGCTACGTCAACGTCAAGCGCGGCGCGGTGTCCCAGCACTACGACTCGACTACGGTCAGCGTCCCGAACCCGGGCGACACGGACTCGGTTTCATTCAGCTCCTGGACCCCAAGCGCCAACGGTGTCTACACCATCGAGGTGTTCACCGTCCTGCCCGGCGATGCGGTCCCGACCAATGACAGGAGAATCATCGAGACGCGCGTCGTCACCTACCCGGCGATCCTGACTTACGACAACGGCAACCTCCAGACGATGCAGTACTACCGCTGGAACGGACCAGGCGGGTACGGCAACCGCTTTGTTCCGCCCGCCTACCCGTGCAGTATTGCCGGAATCCGAATGGCGTCAAGCTACTACGTGACTCCGGCCGTGTGCGCCTTCGCCATCCTCGATGACAACGGCGCGGGCGGCGGCCCGGGCGATACGCTCTACATGACAACAGTGAACGTCAACTCAACCACTCCCACCTGGTACACCGGAACTCCGTCTCCTCCTGTCGTCGTCGACGAAGGTGCCTTCTTCGTCGGCGCAATGTCGGCTGTGGAGAGCGAGCCGCAGTTCGGCATGGACTCCATCCCACCGCTCTCGGGCCAGAGCTGGGAGTACACCGGTGTCTGGGCCCCGAGCCGTGACATGTGGGCGCGCGACGCGGCGTTCAACGCCACCATCGTGTCCACCGGCATCGAGGAAGAGCTGCGGCCAGCACCGGCACAGCCGCACCTGACCGTGAGCCCGAACCCGTTCGGTACTTCGGCACGGCTCCGGCTCGTGAATCCGCGCACCACCGACCAGACCGCTGGCGTCTACGACGCCGCCGGCACCTTGGTCCGCACCCTCGAGCTCGAGCGCGGGGAAGCGGTATTCGACGGCCGCGACCTTGAAGGCAGGATGCTGTCCGAGGGCATCTACTTCGTCCGGTTGGTCGACGACGACCCGCAGGTGACCAAACTGGTGATCGCCCGCTAGGCGGTCGAACCTGAAGAGGCGGGGTGTTTCGCCCCGCCTCTTCCTTCTGCCGGAGGAGTCTAGAGCCTGCGCCAGTTGAAGGAATTGAGCAGCAGGGGGTCGATGTGACTGGCCACGTATCTCAGCACCAGATCAAGCACGTCGGGCTCGACCGAGCCGGCGTCTATCTCAGAACCGGCAGTGTGCAGCAGCCCCGAGACTTCCGCCAACCGGCCAGGGTCCAGCCTGACCCCAGCAGGTCCTGCGCCCGGCTCCCGGCACTCGGCGCAGTACACCCCGCCCTGCTCCATGTCAAAGGTGACCGGGCCGTCCGGACCGCTCGCCCGCTTGCAGGCCAGGCACCTCCTCAGTTCGGGCCTGAACCCCAGGAAGCTCGCGGCCTTGAGTAGGAACGACGCGACCAGCACTTCGAACCCGGCATCGGCCCGGTCGAGCGCCTCAAGGTAGCTGGCCATAAGCCGGTAGAGCTGGGGGTTCGGGTCACGCTGGTGCACGGTCCTGAGCACGAATTCCCCTACCTGCTCCGCGGCCAGGAACCTCGCCGGCTCGGCCGCGAGCCCGGGAAAGGACCGGACCAGTTCCGCGTCCGATATCGTGTACACCGTCCTCTCCTGGTGCCAGTACCAGATGATGTTCGAGACCGAGAAAGGTTCGAGCGCAGCCCCGAACTTGCTCCTCGGACGGCGAGCGCCTTTGGCGATGCCGGTGAGCCTGCCCTCGTCGAGTGCAAAGAAGGTCAGCAGCTTGCTGGATTCGCGGTGGTCTCTGGACCGCAGACAGATCGCCTCGGTCCGCCTTATCCGGCGCATGGCTGATTGTATCCCGTGCTGCCGGCTGGTCTAGGCCTCGCTGCGGATCTCGCCGACCAGCTCCTCGAGGATGTCCTCCAGGGTCACGATGCCGCTCACCGTGCCGGACTCGTCCTCGACCACCGCGATGTGCTCCCCCCGCTTCTGCATACTCTCGAGCACCTCGATCACCCGCGCGCTCTCCTTGACGCGCTGGATCCTGCGCACCCGATAGGCGCCTGTCCTGTCACCGGTCCTGGCCAGCAGGTCCTTGGCAAACACCACACCGGTGATGTCCAGCCGGTCCGCCCCGCGATAGACCGGGATCCTGCTGAAACCGCGCTCTTCGACCACCTGTCGGATCCGGTTTTCGGACGCGGCCTCAGGAACAGACTCGACCTCCTCGATCGGTATCAGCGCCTCGGTTACGGTCATGCCCTTGAGCCGGAACAGCCGCGACACCATGCTGCTGATCGGCTGGCTCTTCTCGCCCGGTGCCTCACCAGGTTCGGCCTCGCGCTCGCGCTGGCGCAGCGCGGACAGGAAGTCCTGGCGCGTCAGCGAAAGATGCTCCTTGGTCTTCGCGAACGGGGTCGCAAAAATCCGCGCCAGCCCGGTCAGCACCAGCACCGCCGGAGCAAAGAGCAGCCCGCTGGCTGCCAACGGGACCGCCACGCGCCGCAGCCAGTGGTTGGGCCGGGCCTGGGCATGAGCCTTTGGCAGGAATTCGCCGAAGACCAGAGTCAGCACAACCACCGTGACCACCACGATGCCGGTATACTCAGGGCCCAGCGAAGTGGCGACGAACTCCGAGGAGAGCATCGACGCGAAAACGTTGCACAGGTTGGTGCCGACCAGGGTCGCGACCACGACCTGCTCGCGCAGGTTCAGCAGCCTGAGTGCCAGCCCGGCACCAGCCGCCTTCTGGGCCGCCCAGGTCGTCAGCCTTATCCAATGCCCGCGGTATACCGCGGTCTCGGACCCGGAGAAGAACCCGCTCAGCGGAATCAAAGCCAGGGACAGAGCCAGCTCCATCGCGCTCAGTCCCTAGTCCTTGATCCTTCTCACGATTACCTTCTCGATGCTGTTGCCGTCCATCTCCACGACCACGATCTCCAGCCCGTTCTGCCGCACCGAATCCCCGCTCTCGGGCAGCCGGCCCAGCCGCTCGTGGATCAGAGCCGACAGCCGCTCGTGCTCGACACCGTCGAACGAGCCCAGGAACAGCCGGTTGAGGGTCGCGATGTCGATCTCGCCCTCGACCTCATAGGCACCCTCCGCAGTCTTCACGAACGGCAGCTCCTCCTCAGCGTCGTCGTACTCGTCCGTGATCTCCCCGAATATCGCCTCCAGCACGTCCTCCAGCGTCACCAGCCCGGCGGTCTGGCCGAACTCGTCCACCACCACCGCGATGTGGGACCCCTTGCGCCGCAGCTCCTCGAGCAGCGGCGGCAGCTTCTTCACCTCCGGGACCATGAACGCCGGCCGCAGCATCACGGCCACCGGCGCGTCAGGGTCCGGCGCGGTAAGCAGCTCCTTGGCATAGACGATGCCGAGGACTTTGTCCACCTCCTGGTCCACGACCGGCAGCCGGGAAAGGCCTTCCTTGCAGAACACCTCCCTGGCTTCCCGGACCGGGGTGCCTTTCTCCAGGTATACCATGTCTATCCTCGGGGTCATGACCTCGGACACGGTCCGCTCCTCCAGCCCGACCAGGTTCCACAGGATCTCCTGCTCACGCTCGAGCAAAACCCCGCGCTCCCGGCCGACCGTTATCATCGTGTGCAGCTCCTCCTCTGAAAGGTGGTCGGGCTCCTGGGTCTGGGGGTGTAGTATGCCGCTGGCCCGGGTCAGCAGTACCGCCACCGGGGTCAGGATCCTGCGGAACACGTCCAGCACCGGCCCGGTCCTGCGCACGAAAGACCCGGGCTTGCGGCTGGCCAGGACTTTGGGCGTGACCTCGCCGAACACCAACAGCACGCCGGTCATCACGAATCCGCCGACCCCGACGTACAACACCGGACTCTGCCCTCTGCTTTCGGCAAACGCAACCAGTGCCAAAGTGAAAAGCACGGAGGCGGACACGTTGACCAGCAGGTTGGCCAGGAGCAGGGTCGCCAGGGTCCTTGACCGGTTGCCCAGCATCCGCTCGACCCTGTGCGAAACCCGGGGCCGCCGGTCCCTGAGTTCGTCCCGGTCCGCATGGGTAAGTGAGAACAGCGCGGTTTCAGAGCCTGAGAACAGCGCAGAAAGGACCAGCAGCACCGCGATCGGGGCCAGATACCAGACCCAGGTCATGTCAGGGGAAAGTTGGAAGTCACAAATCCAAAGGACAAAACCTGGACGTTCTCACTTTGTCCTTGATACTTTGTACTTTGTACTTGGTAGGAGGAGGTTCTTCGGGCTGTTCGGCGTCCGCAGATGTCTTCATTCGGCCTCGCCGAGGAACCGCTCGCAGAGCCGCTCCATCCGGGCGTGCTTCATTCCCAACAGGTGCAGGATGCCGTGCAGTACCAGCCGCCGGACCTCGTTGCGGTACTTCACGCCGTACCGATTCGCCTGCTCCCTGGCCCGGTCCCTGGACAGGTACACTTCGCCCAGCAGTGGCGAACCGCGGCCCGGAGTCTGCCCGGCCAGCGGAAAGGCCAGCACATCGGTCGGCCGGTTGCGCTTGAGGAACCGACGGTTCAGTTCCCTCATCCTGAGGTCATCGACCAGGACGACATTGACCGTGCCCGGCCCTGGTCTGACTTCCCGGTTCAGCTTCCGCACCAGCGCGGCCACGTCGCTGATGATTCGCTTGTCTCTGGTATTCAGGACCTCGACCTTCATCCCCTAGTCTTCCTATTCGTCCCTGGTCCGGGACCGTTCGGCCTTTGCCATTGGTCCCTGGCCCTTCGCCCTCTGCCCGTTGTACGCCCGGATAATCCTTGATACCAGCTGGGGTCGCACCACGTCCTTCTCTGTGAAATGCACCATGCTGATTCCCCGCACCCCTTTCAGCGTCTTCTCAGCCTCGATCAGACCTGAGGCAAGAGGATGCTCAAGGTCGATCTGGGTCACATCTCCGGTAACGACCGCCTTGGAATTCCAGCCCAGCCGGGTCAGGAACATCCGCATCTGGGTCGATGTCGTGTTCTGGGCCTCGTCCAGGATGATGCGGGCCTCGGAAAGGGTCCGGCCCCGCATGAAGGCCAGCGGCGCCACCTCGATGACCTCTTCCTCGATCAGTCTGCGCACCCGCTCCAGCGGCATCATGTCGAAAAGCGCGTCGTACAAAGGCCGCAAATACGGGTCCACCTTGTCCTTGAACGTGCCCGGCAGGTACCCGAGCGATTCCCCGGCCTCGACCGCGGGCCGGGTCAGCACTATCCGGCTCGTTCGGCCCGAGGAAAGCGCATCGACCGCAGCAGCTACAGCAAGATAGGTCTTGCCGGTTCCTGCCGGCCCGATCGCGAACACTATTTCGCTGCCCTCGATCGCCTTGAGATACGACTCCTGATTCGGGGTCCGGGCCACGATTGGCTTGCGCGGAGTTTTCAGGGTCAGCGTGTCCTGTGCCGCATCCTCTGATCCGGCCCTGGCCCTCCTGATCTCGGCTTCGACCAGCTCCTCGCCCACTGCCTCGCCTTTCCGGCATCTTGCGATGAGCCGGTCGAGCACCCTGACCAGCTCGGCGCGTTCATCACGGGGCCCGGACAGCCGGATGCAGTCGTCGCGGACCACGACCTTGGTCTTGTAGAAACGGGCAAGCGCCCTCAGGTTGGTGTCAGCTGTGCCCAGCAGGCACATCGGGTCTATGCCCGCTATCGACAGGATGTCGGGCTGTGCGGTTGCGGTCCCGGCGATTCTGGGTCTGTGCTTCGTTCTCAGTCCTTTGTCCTTCGGCCCTTGTCCTTTGTCCTTCGTCCTTGGTCCGAAGCCGACTCGGTTGTCATCAAATGCAGCCAATTGTAGCCCTGAGGCGGTCGGTCGTCAAGTGTACTGGGCCGCCTGACTACCTGAATCAGCCCCTATTCGCGATTTCTTGACAGGAAACCAGCGCCCCATACCCTATATGTCGTCGTGAAGCGCTCCTCTGTGGCACGGATAGTGGCAGGCTTGGCTGTACTGGCTGTGTGCGGGTCCGGCCAGCCCGTTGTCGAAAGCCTGCCTGACCCTGTGGTCCATCCCTGGTCGTTCGAGTTGCTCTCCAACAGCCGCTACTCGGTCCACAGCTGGACCCAGGACACCCTGCCTCGCCAGGTCCTGGCCAATGTGCTCTGGGCAATGAGCCGGGTGCCCCGGTTCGGCGAGGTTCGCGAGCTCTATGTCGCCACCAGTGACAACGTCTACCTGTACGACTCAGGCGCAAACCTGCTCCAGGTCCACAAACCAGGGGACCATCGCTACCGCTCTACCGCTGCCTTCGAGGTCGGGATTGCCTGCGACCGCAACGAAGAAGTCGGGCTCCTGGCCCAGGCAGGACTGCTCGCCGGTCTTGCCTTCTGCGATTCGGCCTCAGGCCCGGGCGTGGTCTCCTGCCCGATGCGCTGGGCCGCAGACCACGCCAACGCCAACTGGGACCCTGACCACCCTGTGGAGCTGGCCAATGTCTACGGCCAGTCCGGCTTTGCCGGGCTAACTGACAGCCTGGTCGCAGTCTCGTCCGACACCAGCCTGCCTGACCCTCACACCTCGGCTCCTGACAGCTTCGAGATGGTCCTGCTCGCGCTCAGGCAGGACTCGGTGTTCCGGGAGTACGGAATCTCGCTCGAAACCGTGTCCCAGCTGCTCTGGGCCGCCTACGGCCCGACACCGCACCGGACGTCCAACGGCCGCCAGGGCCTGACAATACCCAGCGCGGTAGCAGGTTACTTCCTGGCTGGCCACATCTACGTTGTCCAGGACCAGGGCCTTGACCGCTACCACCCCCGTCTGCCAGGCGGCAATCACACCACTGCCGACCACCGGCTCGAACCGGTGTCGGTCGGAGACCTGCGCGACAACCTGCGCTCGGCCAGCCCCCGCATTCCATCCACTGCACCGGCCTACGTCGTCATCTGTGCCCAGGACACCGGTCTGTACCGGCACGTCCAGGAAGCAGGGCTGGCCTCGTTCCAGCTCCTGGCCCAGGCCCGGGCAATGGGCCTGTCAGGATACCTGACCCTGCCCCTGAGCCGCACCGAGAGGGAGGCCATCGCTCTGGCACTTGGGCTGCCGGCGCAGGACATTCCCCTTGTCGTGTTCTCGGTCGGCGAACCGACCACAGGGATCAGCGAAAGCGAGCGGCCGCACCTGGTCGAAGTCGTCAGCGGAGACCCGGTGCTGTTGCGCGGAGAAACCGTGCGTGTCGACTACCTGCTGCGCCGGTCAGGACTGGTCCGGGTTGGTGTCTTCGACATGCTGGGCCGGCCTGTGCGCCGGATCTCGGAGGAGTACCGGTCCGCAGGCTATCACTCCACCGCCTGGGACGGACTGGGCGATCTCGGCGATCCGGTGCACAAAGGCAGCTATGTGATCGGCATCTTTGCCAGGGGTTCTGTCGCCCAGCACAAGGTGACGGTTTTCTAGCCGCATCCCCGCACACGCCTGATTCTGGGCCTGACCCGCCGGCAGCCCTACCACTTGACTGGCCCGCAAGCTGAGGTAGAAATAGCCTGTATGTCCAGCCGGACCATGCTGCTGGCAGCATCTCTCCTTGCGGCATGCGCCCCGCGTGCGACGACCGTCATCGCGCGGGTACAGGACGCAGAAGCCGACAGGCCGATTCCGGGCGCAGTGGTCACAGTGGTCGGCGACGAGCAGATGATGGCGGCGACCGGTGCTGACGGGTGCACCCCGCCGACATCCGTACCGACCAACGCGACCCACGTCGCGGCAGCCCGACAGGGATACCTCGAAGCTGTGGTCTGGTTGCGCAGTACCGGCAAAGCTGACGGCCCGGAACTGAAACGCGGCCGCACCAACCTGCTCGAAATCGAGGTGTATCCGGACCAGCCCCGCACCCTCATCGCCCGGCTCGTGCGTGAAGGTGACCGGATCCGCCTGTCAGAAGGTGTCGTCTGCTACCGACACCCGACAGACGCGGACAGTGCCGGAGTGGACGCCGCCGGGACCGTGGTCTTTGACCGCGTCCCTGCCGGCCCGTTGACCGTGCAGGGCAAGGCACCCGGCTTCAGGGAGGCGGCGGCTGAGGTCAGGGTCACCGGCGGTGAGACGCTTCAGGTCGACCTGGCCCTGAAAGACACGCTCGACACCGGCATCGTTGAAGGCCGGGTCACTGATGCCCGGACCGGACGCCCTCTGCCCGGCGTGACCGTGCGCGTCAAGGCCCTCGGCATCGACGCCGTCACCGGCCGAGACGGACAGTACCGCCTGCCCAAGGTCCCGGCCGGCGAGTACGAACTGACCACGTTCGCCGACGGCTACTTTGAAGCCAGGATGCCGTTCCGCGTCATCGCCGGCTGGACCGTCACCGTCGACTTGCGTCTGTTCCACTAGTCCGAAGCCGGCGCTGCCTTGACACTCTTACGCCTGCATCTACAATACGCACAAAAGGAGAACGATGAATCCTGAGAAGAGTCAGGTTCCGCCCAACCAGCAGGTCCAGGTCGAAATCGGCGAGAAGGAATCCGAAGGCATCTACTCCAACTTCGTGCTGATCGCGCACTCGGGTTCCGAGTTCATCATCGATTTCGCCCGAATCCTCCCCGGCCTGCCCAAGGCCAAGGTGTTCTCCCGCATCGTCATGACCCCGCAGCACGCCAAGCTGCTCCAGAAGGCTATCGACGAGAACATCAAGAAGTACGAAGACCGGTTCGGGAAGATCAAAGGGGCCGAGAAAGAAGAAGTCACCAAGAACCTTGGCTTCTAGCCGGGACAGCAACCCGACAGTGGGCCGCGGCAAAGCCCGGCCCGCTTCGCTCCCAGGCCTGCCGAGTCAGCTCCCGTCCGAGCATCTGCTCCGGCTGCTGGGCCGTATCGCCCGGGAATGCGGGTCCCGCGCGTTCCTGGTCGGCGGGCCTGTGCGCGACATGCTCCTCGGACTGCCGCTGGGCACCGACATCGACATCGCGGTGGAGAAAAACCCGGGCCGGGTCGGCCGGGCCGTGGCCAGGCATTTCGGCGCCAGGTTTGTGTTTCACCGGCGGTTCCTGTCCGGGACCGTTTCTCTGATTGACTCGGCCCGCATCGACATCAACCAGACAAGGACCGAGATCTACTCCCGGCCCGCGGTGCTTCCTGAGGTGAAGCCGGTCCCTGTCGAGGACGACCTAGTCCGCCGCGACTTCACCGTCAACGCGCTGGCGCTCGACATCTCGCCCCGGACTTTCGGCAACCTCCTCGACCCGCATTCCGGGCGGCTTGACCTCGCGCGCCGCATCATCCGGGTCCTACACCCGAACAGCTTCACCGACGACCCGACGCGGAGCTTCCGTGCGATCCGCTTCGCGGTCCGGCTCGGCTTTGAAATCGAGCCCGACACCCTCTCCCTGATGCGGCGCAGCATCCGCAACCGCCTGCCCGCCCGGCTCAGCCCGGAGCGCATCCTGTACGAACTGCGGCTGATCTGTGCCGAGCCCCTGGTGCTCCGGATGATGGAAGCGGTGCTCAAGGAACGACTGCTCCAGGTCTGCTTTGGCTGGCAGGTTCCGCAGACTCTGCTGCCCGGGCTGCAGAAGCTGGCTTCGAGCTCCGCAACGCCGGATTCCATCTACGTCTATCTGCTGAGCTTTCTGCCGATGACAGCCCGATTCCCGATAGCCAAGCTCGAGCGCGCGGCTGCCGAGGCGGTCCGCGATTTCGCCGGAGTCAGGAACCGACTTGCCCGGGCCCGGCGGCCGAGTACGGTATACCGGCTGCTCAAGCCTCTGCCCGAGCCCGCGCTCAGGATACTATCCCGCACCGAATCTGCGTCAGTGGCTCGTGCCGTCCGGCTGTACCTGGAACGGCTGTCAAGGGTCAGGACCTCGGTCACCGGGTCCCGGTTGCGCGGTCTCGGGCTCAGACCCGGTCCTGCGTACCGACGCGTGCTTGAAAGGGTGCTGGAGGCGAAGCTCGACAACAGAGTCACGACCGCGGCGGAAGAGATGGCCCTGGCCCGCAGACTGGTAAAGCAAGGGCAGGGCCGTGGGTAGCTTCGCCCTCGACAACGTTGTCCAGCAGGTCCTGCTCTCCACCCCTGCCATCCTGTTCGGCCTGACCATCCACGAGTTCTCGCACGGCTGGGTCGCCGCCCGGCTGGGCGACCCGACCGCCAAGATGATGGGCCGCCTGACCCTGAACCCGCTCAAGCATCTCGACCCCATCGGCACCATCGCGCTCTTCCTGTTCCGTTTCGGCTGGGCCAAGCCGGTGCCCATCAACCCGACGAACTTCCGCCACCCGACCCGGGACATGGCGATCTCGTCCATGGCCGGGCCAGGCGCCAACCTTGCCACCGCAGCGGTCGCCGGCATCATCATGCGGGTGCTGCTCGCCCTGGGTGTCAGCGGTTTTCTCCTCATCGTGGTCCAGTACTTCGTGCTCTTCAACCTCATCCTCTGCTTCTTCAACCTGATACCAATCCCCCCGCTTGACGGCTCGCGCCTGGTCTACTACTTTCTAAGCGACAAGCCGGACCTAGCCGCAGGCTACGCACGGCTGGAACGATACGGATTCATGATTCTGCTGGCCATCATCCTAATCGGGAACCTGACCGGGTTCTCGATCCTCTGGATGTACATGAACCCACTGATCAGGCTTTTCAGCTTCATCTTTGTCGGCCGGCCCATCCTCTAGCATGGCTGCGAGAAAAAGAACCACGACCCTGTCCGGCCGAGGCAGGCGCCGGTCCAAGAACGGCCGGAGTCGCGGCGTTGTCGTCGGCGTCATCTTCGCGGTCCTGGTGCTCTTCACGCTCGTCAGCCTGGTCTCCTGGCTCCTCGGCATGACCGGGCCGAAATCCAACTACGGCGGGATCCTCGGCAGCCTGATCGGCCGGGGACTGGCCGGCTCATTGGGCTGGATGAGCCTGCTGCTCCCGATCCTGTTGACCGTCGCGGTGCTCATGGCACTCAGGAAAAAGGCACCCTGGCACCGGTTCACCGGCTACTGCTTCATCGCGGTCGGCATGTTCCTTGCCGCCGGTCTGGTCTCCTGCCACACCGGCTCGCCGCTCGGAACGGACAACGTGACCGGCAGCGCCGGTGCCTGGCTCGCCCTGTTCTTCTCCGGGTTCCTGGGTCTGAGCGCCTACGCGGTCCCGGCACTGCTCATACTCTGGGGATTCGGCATCTGGGTCCAGGGACGGGTCTCAAGGTACCTGCTCGACTCCCTGCTCGTGGTCGTCATCGCCCTGTTCCTCGAGCTCTTCCTCGGCTACTTCGCGCCCGAGGCCAGCTATACCTGTGCCCGCGGTACTGACATCAGCTTCCTGGTCGCCGGCACAGCCGGGCTTGCTGTCACCGCCGGCCTGAAGTCCTTGCTCGGCTCGGTCGGTACGTTCATCGCCATCATCGCCGGGCTCGTGCTGTTTATCGCCCTGTTTTTCACCATCCCGCTCCCTTCACCCGAAGGCCCGCTCAGCCTGCTCAGACGCATCCTCCGGGCCGCACAGCAACGTGCCGCGCGCAGGCCCAAGGTTCCGGTCTATGTGCCGACGCCCGAAGCCAGACCCAGGACCGAGACCCCGCACCGAATACCGTCTGAGAACAAGGAGCCCGTACCCGCGACTACTCATGTGGTCACACCTCCTGCCCTGCCCAAGCGTATGCCCCGCAAGCTCGGCAAGTTCGACCTGAGCAAGTTGGGCCGCGGCGAAGCCCTGCCCGCTTCGCTTCAGAAGACCTTCCTCGAGCAGCTGGACCAGCCCGGTCCTGAGGACATGGTGTTCAAGGACCCGCGCGAGTCCGCCCAGGAAGCGGAGCGCCTGCTCGAGAAGCTGCGCCAGTTCGACATCGACGGCCGCGTGTCCAACATCGTATCCGGCCCGCTGATTACCCGTTACGAGTTCGAGCCCGCACCCGGAATCAAGATCCAGAGCATCGGCTCCCGAGCCGACGACATCTCGCTCGCGCTCGCTGCCGAGCGCATCCGGATCCTGGCCCCGATCCCGGGCAAGGGCGCAGTCGGCATCGAGGTGCCGAACAAGGAGCGCCGGACCGTCCACCTCTACGACACCATCACGTCCGAGGCGTTCCGCAAGGAAGACTCGCCGCTCGGGTTCGCGCTCGGCACCACCATCACCGGCGAGCCGTATTGCGCCGACCTGCGCACCATGCCCCATATCCTGATCGCCGGCACAACCGGGTCCGGCAAGTCGGTGTGCATCAACGCCATCATCGCCTCGATGATCTACCGCTCCTCCTGGCGCGATGTCCGGTTCCTGACCATCGACCCCAAACAGCTTGAGCTGCCGGTCTACAATTCGATCCCCCACCTGCTCGGCCGGACCACCACCGACCCGAGGCAGGCGGTCAAGGAACTCGACCAGGTGGTCAGGATCATGGAGGTCCGCTACGGCGAGTTCGCCAACCTCGGGGTGCGCGACATCGCCGGGTACAACGCCCGCTGTGAGGCCGAGAGCCTGGAGAAGAAGCCTTATATCATCGTCGTCATCGACGAGCTCGCCGACCTGATGCTGCGCGCGCCGACCGAGATCGAGGAGCGCATCACCCGGCTCGCCCAGATGTCGCGCGCGGTCGGCATCCATCTTCTGCTCGCGACCCAGCGGCCGTCGGTCGACGTCATCACCGGCCTGATCAAGGCCAACTTCCCTTGCCGGATAGCGTTCCAGGTCGCGTCCAAGACCGACTCCCGCACCATCCTCGACATGAACGGCGCCGAGTCCCTGCTCGGCCAGGGCGACATGCTGTTCCTGCCTCCGGGCAAGGGTGAGCCGGTCCGGCTCCACGGCTCTTTCGTGTCCGACCAGGCCGCGCGCCGCATCGTCGACCTCTGGACCACCGCCTACCTCGCCGAACTGCTCAAAGCCCGGGTCGAAGACCCCGAATCAGTGGCCCGCGAGATGGTGGCAAAGGACGTGGTCGATGCGCTCTACGACCCGCGCAAAGCCTCGATCAAGCGCAAGCGCGACATCATCTGCGAGCTTGTGACCGAGGAGGTCGCCGACGAGCTGTTCGGTTCCGCCTACTACGAGCCGCTCCCCGAAATCCGCAGCGGCGCGATGGAAGAACACACCCGGCGCCAGAAGCGCGAAGCCCGCGAGCTGGACGAGAAGTTCACCGAGGCCGCCCGCATCGTTGCCCGGCACAAGGAGGCGTCGGTCTCGATGCTCCAGCGCAGGCTGGACGTCGGCTGGGCCAGGGCCGGCAGAATCATTGACCAGCTTGAGGAAGCCGGTATCATAGGACCGTACGTGGGCTCGAAATCGCGCAAGGTACTGGTTGAGAACGAAACGGAATTGATGAGACTGCTCGACGAGATGAAGAAACCAGGCAGCGGGACGTAACTCATGGCCAACATCGATAGCAGGGCGATGAAGCTGTGGATATCCCGCATCGTCGAAGTCATCCCCTGCAAGTCGCTCGGAGAGCTCGACCGTTTCATCCACAACAAACCGATGGCCAAGGTCGTCTACCCCAAGCGCGACATCATCGTCGAAGACCACTGGTTCTGCGTCCGCCGCTACCACGACGTCGTGACCAACGACAACATCTTCGAGGTCTACATCGGCAACCAGGAATCAGGCGAGGAGTACATGGGCTACGACCGCATCGACCCGCGCTGGCTGGACGCCGAGGGTCGTGACGAAGGACGCTGGGAGCTCACCCGGGCCTACATGCGGCCCAAGTACCGGGGCCGCAACTACTCCCAGTTCATGCTCGACCTGGTCGTGGCCCTGGCCAAGAAGAACAAGGCGAGGTCGGTCGTCGCCTACCCCCGGCACGTCGCCATGCTGGTGACCCTGCTCAAGAACGGCTTCAAGACCCGGGGCGGCAACTACGACGACACACTGCAGCGCATCTACAAGCAGGGGAAGACCTGGTACGGCGCCAACACCCCGCAGCGCCGGCTCTACTATGCCCAGGAGTTCCGGCCGTTCATCCAGGACGGCAGCTTCATCATGGAAAAGAGGGTTTCCAGGACCGGACTCTGGGACTTCCTGCTCGAGAAGGTCTAGTTCAATCCGGCCGGCAGGTATCCGGCCAGCCGGCTCGCCCCCACGATCCCGGCATCGTTGCCCAGCCGCGCGGACACGATTTCGAGCCGGCGCCCTGAGAACAGCTGTACCCGGCTCTCGACCGTCTTCTTCACCGCCCTGAGCAGCGGCCGGCCCAGCCCGCTGACACCGCCGCCGACAACTATCCGCTCCGGGTCGAGCAGCGTCACCACGTTGACCAACCCGAGTCCCAGGTACTGACCGGTCTCCTCGACCACACTCAGCGCCAGCTTGTCTTTGGCCCGTGCCGCGCGCCCGATCTCGCGCGGTGTCAGCCCGGAGGACCTCCGGCCCACGAACTCGGCCAAAAGGCTCGGCCCCTCGCCTTTGCCTCCGAACATCGCCATCTGGTTCCGGTGGCTCGTTATCCGCCTGATCTGTGCCTTGACCCGCTGGCGCGCCCGGTGGACAAGGTAGTCGGCGCCGAGGTAGCGCTCGACACAGCCCCTGCCACCGCACCGGCACTCGAGCCCGTTGCCGAAGATGACCGAATGCCCGAGCTCGCCGGCCGCGTGGTTCGCGCCCAAGAGCAGCCTGCCTTCGACCACCGCGCCTCCGCCCACCCCGGTCCCGAGCGTCAGGCAGAACAGGTTCCGGCATCCCTTGCCCGCCCCGTGCAGCCACTCACCCAGAGTCACCGCGTTGGCGTCGTTGGCGCACCGGACCGGCAAGCCGGTCATCGTTTCGAGCGACGCCTTGACCGGGGTCCCGTGCCAGCCCGGCAGATTGGGCGGCACCCGCACC
>CP070680.1:1991568-2045295 GCA_020352555.1 Caldifarciminota bacterium
CGAAGATACGGTATTCTCGGTGCCGTCGGGCAATTTCGGGGACATGTGCGGCGGGCTGCTGGCGTTGCGCGCAGGCCTGCCGGCCGAGCGGTTCGTGATAGCGACCAACGAGAACGACGAATTCCCGAGGTTCCTGGCCGAGGAGAAGTACGAGAAAATCGAGCCGTCCCGGGTCTGCATCTCGAACGCCATGAATGTCGGCCACCCCTCCAACCTGCCGCGCGTGGTCGCACTGTACGGCGGGATGATGGACGAGAAAGGCAACGTCACCTCTGCCCCGGACTTCGGGCTGATGCGCAAAGAGATGCACAGCACGAGCATCAACGACGAGCAGACACGGCAGGCGATTGTCGACACCTGGGAGAAGTTCAGGGTCATGCTCGAGCCGCACGGCGCAGTAGGCTGGGCCGCGCTTGAGCGCTACCTGGCTGACGGGCACGCGCCGAAACGGGCGATAGCGATCGAGACCGCTCACCCGGCCAAGTTCCCGGAGGAAATCCACCGGCTGCTCAAGACCGAGCCCGAAATGCCTGCGAGCCTGGCCGGCCTGGACCAGAAGCAAGAGCAGTACGAAGACGGGCCGAACGAGTACAAGTGGTTCCGGGAATGGCTGAGGAAAGCGTTCCAGCGTCCGAGAGGCCAAGTGGCCTAGCGTAGAACACCCGACACGTTGAAGAGCTATCAGGACCTGACCGCTTGGCAGAAGGTATTCGCGCTGTGCGTTGATGTCTACGAAGTGACAAAGCGGTTTCCCAAGACCGAGACATACGCACTGGCTTCGCAGATGCAGCGAGCCGCAGTCTCGATCCCATCGAATATCGCCGAGGGCTTTGGACGCCGAACGACTGCTGACTTCCTGCACTCGCTATACATTGCGTACGGCTCGATCTGCGAGCTGGAGACCCAGATACTCCTAACCTCGAAGCTCGGCTACCAGAAGCTCAAAGAGACCGAGAGACTCAGGCAGGAACTCGGAGACGCAGAGCGACTCACCAAGGCGCTGATCAAGTCGCTTGAGAAGAAACGCTCGGCTGGTCAGTCGCGCCAGTGAGCGCTGGAATTCGCATGGTTGGACCTGGCAAGTTCAGACACTGGGCCACTGGACCACTGGGCCACTAGGCCGCCATGAACTTCGTTGTCTTCCTAGGTGACGGAATGGCTGATTTCCCGGTGCCCGAGCTCGGGAACCGGACACCGCTCCAGGTCGCGGACAAGCCCAACATGGACCGGATTGCGCACCAAGGCCGGTGCGGCACGCTGGTCACGGTCGAAGACGACATGCCGCCAGGCAGCGAGGTCGCCAACCTGACCGTGCTCGGATATGACCCGCACCAGGTATACCAGGGTCGGGGAGTGATCGAAGCAGCCAGCATGGGGGTCAAGCTCGAAGACACCGACATCGGCATGCGCTGCAACCTGATATGCATCGAGGATGGCCTGATCAAGAACCACTCGGCCGGCCACATCTCGACCGAGGAGGCAGCCGAGCTCGTCGAGTTCCTGAACCAGCAGCTGGGTACCGACAACGCCAGTTTCCATCCTGGTATCAGCTATCGCCACCTGCTCGTGCTCAAGCAGGGCTCCCCTGAAATCGAATGCGCCCCGCCCCACGACCACGTCGGCGAGCGGGCCGAGGACCTACTGGTCAGGCCGAGGAACGACGAGGCGAAGCCGACAGCCGAACTGCTCAACAGCATGATCCGGAAGTCCTGGGAGCTGCTCGACCAACATCCGGTCAACCGGAAGCGGCGCGAGCAGGGCAAGGACCCGGGAAACTCGATGTGGGTGTGGTCACCGGGCAGGAAGCCCAAGATGACGACGTTCAAGGAGAGCTACGGCATCACCGGAGCGGTGATATCGGCCGTGGACCTGATCAAGGGCATCGGCATCTACGCCGGGCTCGATGTCATCGAGGTCGAAGGCGCGACCGGGCTGATCAACACCAACTATGAAGGCAAGGCAGATGCCTGCCTTGAGGCCCTCAGGGACCACGACTTCGTGTACTTACATGTCGAGGCCCCGGACGAAGCCGGCCATGCCCGGGACGCGAAGCAGAAGGTGCAGTCGATCGAGTACCTGGACTCAAGGCTGATTGCGCGGGTGATGAAGGGCATCGAGGACAGAAGCATCGAAGCCAGGGTCGCAGTCCTGCCCGACCACGCTACCCCGGTGTCAAAGGGCAACCACATCCGCGGACCTGTGCCGGTCGCGATCATGGGTCCGGGCTTCGAACCGGACCCGGTGAAGGTCTTCGACGAGGAATCGGTCCTTGCCGGCGCGCTGGGCGAATGGAACAGGGGCGCTTGGGTCCCGATGCACGGCGACCGGTTTCTCCGCACCCTACTCGGCTGACACCCCGGGCCGTGAAGCCCAGTCCCAGCGATTCCCGACCTGCACAGGCCTGGCTGGTCCCGGCTCTGCTGCTCGCGGTATGCACCCTGGTCTCAGGCCTGGCATTTGTCTGGCGCGGTCATCCGACATCGGTCGACTTCTGGCCCCATCTGGTCCGCCAGTCCATCGTCCACAACTCCCTCGAGGCCGGGACTTCACCGTTCTGGTCATTCGAGTTCTACTGCGGCTACCCTCATCTCCGCTTCTATCCCCCCTTGTTCGCCCTCCTGGCCGGCACCCTCTCCCTGGCTTTTGGCGCAGACCACGTGTCCGCGCTCAAACTCCTGCTCTTCGCGCTGCACCTGCTCTCCGGCCTGGCGATGTTCCAGTATCTCCGCTACCGCACCCACAGGCCGTGGGCCGCAGCAATCGGCACGCTCGTCTACCTCCTGGTGCCGTGGCGGATTCTGCACCTCGCCGTGCTCGCCAACTACCCCCAGTCACTGATATACCTGCTGCTCCCCTTGGTGTTCTACGCTTTCGAGCGAATCCGCGACAGCGGCGGCTTGCGGAGCGCGGTGCTGTTTGGGCTCTGCCTCGGGCTGATGGTCGCGTCCCACCTGCTCTATCTTCTCTTCACTCTTGTGTTCCTGGCCGTCGCCCTGCTGTCCCGGCCGAACCCGAGTTCAAGCCCGCCGTCCGTTCGGCGCCGATTCGCGCTGCTGGTCCTTGGCTGTGCCGGCGCGCTGCTGGTGTCGGCCTTCTTCGCCGTACCGTTCCTGACCGAGTTCCAGGCCCGGATCTACCCACATGCCGACCAAGTCCTGCCAGGTCCTGAGCTCGGCATCCTGCTCAAACCCTGGACCAGGCCGGGCGGGTACCAAGGCGCCTACCTCGGGCTCAGCGCCGTGCTCACGGCCCTGGCATCGGCCGCGGCAATCGTCCTGACCAGAGGCCGGCGGGCCCGGTCGCTTTGGGTCGTCCTCTGCCTTGGTCTGAGCCTGCTGTTGGTCTTCGGCACCAGGCTGCTCGGCCCGGTCGGCAACCGTCTCCTCTTTGGCCTGCCCGGAGCTCGGTTCCTGCTATTCTTGGTCTTCTACTTCGGCATTCTGAGCGCGGAAGGTATCAGCATGATTGAACGGGCCAGACGGATACCGGCTTGGGCCCATGTCGGAGTACCGGCCCTACTGGCAGTGCTGGTGGGAATTGACTGTCTGCCCCACGCGATTCGAACCAGGGGCTACTTCTCAAGCGACAGGCGCTTCCTCACCGGCAACGAGGAAGTCTACGCGGCACTGCAACAGGGCACAGCTGCTCGGGTCCTCGATCTTCCGGGCCATGAAGACCGTATCGACGACTACCAGCGCCTCGATGGTCCGCCTGCGATCAACTTCCTCTACGGCCGCCTGCCGTCGCCGTTCGGACCCCCCTACGGCCAGTTCGCGCCAAGGTCGATGCTCTACGTATATCCGTGGCTGAACGCCGTCGCGGCGGAACTGGGTGACGATTCCGGCCTAAGCCTTTCTTCAGTCTCCCACAAGGCGCTCGCCCTCTCGGGCATCTCGCACGTCATCACAATACCGTCCTGGGTGGAGGTCGGAGGCAGCATCCTTGCGAAAGTCAAAGCAGGAATCACCTGGTTCACGAGCCCGCCCGGGGAACGCAAGCAGCCGCCGCTCATCCTCGGCGCAACGCAGCAACCGCTCCTCCTGGCGAGCACTCGGCTGCTGCCACTCCAGCCTGCCGGAGAAGTCAAGGCTCGCAGCATTATGGTCGCGTCTGACTGGCGCAGGCTGCTTGACACCCTGGAGCTCGACATCGCTGCCCACAGTCTCAACTTCATTCCCGTCCGGTCCGGTACCGCTCAGACCGCTCCAGGCCCGGCCAGCCTTGACATCATCGACCAGGAGGTACGCCAGGACCGGGTCGATGTCGAGCTCCATGCCCGGGGCGACTGCTTTGTCCGGCTGGCGGTCAGCTACTACCCGGAGCTCAGAATTCTTGTGGACGGCCGTCCGCTGGACTTCGGCGAGACCGCCGACCACTTCATCTGGTTCCGTTGCTCAGAGGGCCAGCACGAGGTGTCGGTATCTGCGCCTCTCGGCACCGTCCGCCTGCTCTGCCTGAAAATCAGCCTACTGGCGGTTCTGGTGTCTATCGCTGCACTCGCGTTCCTCAAACGAAACACCTGACGAACGAGTTGGGCCCGGAGTGCTACCCCGGCTTGCGGCCGATCGCGACCAACGAAGTCGCCGGCAGGAAGCCGTTGGTCCGGAAGTAGTTCTTCAGCTCCTGCCCCCTGACCTTGAATGTCTGGTCTCGATTGTAGTCGGCCGGGTGCTCGAGCATCGTGTCAACCATCTGCACCAGGTGCTCGATGTTGTCATTGTCCATCGGGTCGATGGGTGGTTCGATGTCTTCAGGCCCGACGTCGAACACCTCCAGGGATGACAGACCCAGCCCCTGGTACATCTGGTACAGCTCGTCGCGCAGGTATGACTTGCGGTGGGTGATGCCCTTCAGAGTGTCGATGTCGGCCCTGAAGGTGTGGAACAGCACATGGCTCATCTGGGCCTTGTTCTGTTTGTCCCGGTACATCTCGCGCACGATGAAGAGCCCGCCGGGTCTGAGCACCCGCCTCATCCCGCTGAGCACCGTGCCCGGGCTCTTCATGTGGTGAAGCGAGTTCGAGATAGTGACTGTGTCAAACGACGCGTCCTCGAACCCGAGCTCCTCGGCATCCCTTGCGAAGAACCGTACCCTGTTGAGCAACTGCTGTTTCGCCGCCTCGCGCGCGGTTTCGAGCTCTTTCTCGTTGGTGTCGATACCGATGATCTCGTCGTACCCGGCCAAGTTCCGGGCAAGGGCGAACGCGAAGTCGCCATGCCCGGTCGCCACATCCAGGACCCTGCCTCCGGAGAACGCCGTGAGAACGTGGGGAAGCAGTCCGCCCTGGCTCATTTTGCCAAGCAACGCAGCACCTCGCCGACGTACATCCGGTGGTAGTCCTTGTTCGGGTAGTTGTCGTCGATCGACGGGTCCAGGAACCGTTCGGGTGAGACGTCCTGGAAATACAGCTTGCGGCATTCGAGCACCATCCGCGCCTGCTCGAAATACACCGTGCCTTCGGCACCAAAGACCGGCTTGAGCCCGGTCTCTCCGGCCTTGTCGGTGTCCCGTCCCGACTTGGTGCCGCAGAGGGTCAGGGCATCGCGCCACTCCTCTTCGAAGAAGCTGAGCGTGAACCGGTCGTGCTCTTCCATGAACCCGTAGGTGTGCCGGGTCGGCCGTACGAAGCAGAACGCGACCGGCATGTTCCAGAGGATGCCGAGCCCGCCCCAGCTCGCGGTCATGGTGTTCCAGGCATCGATGGTCCCGGCCGTTATCAGCATCCAGTCCTTGTCGATGAGCTTGAATACGTTGTCCTTGATCGCTTCGGGCGAAACCTCTCTGAACCTGACATCTTTGCCCTTCACTGCTCTCCTCTCACTTCTTCACTTGTTCTGCGCGTTTGGCGCAGGTGCCGTCAGACGGCTCACTACTGAAGCTCTTCTGCACATCACTCCCCTATCTCCATGCCCCGATTTCGAAACACGACCAGCAGCGTCTCGATTGTCGCGGCCGCCAGCAGTGCCGAGAACACGACATCGCTCACGAAGTGTGCGGCAGTCAAGACCCGGGTCGATGCCAGCAGTACGGCTGCAGCGATAAAGAGCAACCGGTACCTCGGTCTGAGCGCGGCAAGTGCCAGCCAGAGCCCGAAAGCTATGGCCGCGTGCCCGGACGGAAACGAGTTGTAGTCGTACCCTGTCCTGAACCAGGTGAATCCGTACTGCCCGTGTTCGAACAGCATCAGGGGTCGCATCCTGCCGAAGAGCATCTTGAGCACATGGGCAAGGAACCATGTTCCCATCACCGACATCGCGACGAACACCGCATGCAGACTTGAAATCCTCGTCTTCTCCAGCGCGAAGACCCGGATGAAGTAGACCGCGACGAGGACCATGGACAGGCCGAGCGCGAACGGAAAGCTCGCCAGCAGGCTGAGCCAGCGGGCAGCCGCGTGCACAGGCTCGGGCAGAGCCCAGCAGGCCCAGGCAAGAGGCTGGTCCAGGAACAGCATCGCCAGCCCGGCAGCCACGACGTACCCGGCCGGCTCAGCGAACTTGTACCAGTCCGTCCAGGGCCTTCGGACCAACATCGGCCCGTATCCTGACACAGACTGCCGGGTTGTCAAATGCGTCTGGACTTGTGCCGGCGAATCATCATCCTAGACTGACAGGTAATACCTTGGAGGACTGATGAAGATTTCGGTCTTATGCATTGTCGCCCTTGCTATGCCTGCAGCCCTGGCCCAGTGGGAGCCGGACGTCCGGCTGACGGCTCACGACAGCTCGGCCCACACCAGCTTCAGCAACACCCGCAGCATCGCGGTCGGACCGGACAGCACAGTCCACGTCTTCTGGTACGACGGCCGCGATGGCCAGCAGGGCGAGATCTACTACAAGCGCTCGACCGACAACGGCACGACTTGGTCTGACGATGTCCGGCTGACCCGCTCCTCGGGCGTGTCCGAGGACCCGTGCGTCGCCCGGTCGGGCGACAGCCTGCACCTGGTCTGGTACGACACGCGCGATAATGTCTGGGGTGAGGTCTACTACAAACGCTCGCTCGATGCCGGCCTGACCTGGTCTGAGGACCTCCGGCTCACAAGTGACAGTGCCTATTCGCGCAACCCGGTCGTCGCCGCCGACGGCCGGCTCGTCCACATGGTCTGGGATGACGAAGGCAGGCAGAACCCTGGCCCGGAGATCTACTACCTATGTTCGACCGACGCGGGCGTGACCTGGTCCGCGCCCCTGCGCCTGACCTATGCCCAGCACGAATCCTGGTATCCTGGCATCGCCTTGTCCGGCGGGTGCGTGCATGTAGCCTGGCGTGACTGGCGCGATCGGAGCTTCGAGGTCTGGTACAAGCGCTCGACCGACAGGGGGCTCACCTGGGACAGCGTTGACACCAGGCTGAGCGAAGACCTGACCAAAGGTTCCTACAACCCGGTGCTTGCCGCATCCGGCAACGCAGTCCACGTCATCTGGTGGGACACCAGGCACGTGCCGTTCGAGCTCTACTACCGCCGCTCGCTCGACAGCGGGGCGTCCTGGGACCAGGAGACTAGGTTGACCGTGGATTCGAGCGGCTCCTACAACCCGGCGGTCGCTGCCGATGGCCCGAACGTCCACGTGTTCTGGGAAGCGCTTGCCGAATACTTGCCCGAGATCATGTACAAGTTCTCGACCGACAACGGCACAACCTGGTCCCCAGATACCCAGCTTACTCCCCGGCCCGGCGCCTACGCGGTCTCGCCGTCCTGTGCAGTCCAGGGCCCGGCCCTGCATCTGATCTGGACCGACTTCCGGGACCACGAACGCGGTCAGGTCTACTACAAACGCAACCTGACCGGCAACACGGTTGGGATGGAAGACTCGCGGGAGGCCGAGCGCCTGCCGCGCAACGCAGCGACCATCGCACACGGTTCGATGGTCCTCACGGGTGGCGAAGAGCTGTGGCTGCGCGACATCACCGGCCGGAGGGTCATGCTGCTACAGCCGGGCCTCAACGTCATCTCCGCTCTCGCGCCGGGAGTGTATTTCTCAGGACCGGGCAACCGGTGCGTGGTCAAGATCCGCTGACCATTGGAGGAACTATGCCTACGACGCTCACAGACAAGAAGCTTGGAAAGCTCTATTTCCCGTCAACCAAGGTACCCTCGGTGGTGCGCGTGCCCAAGATGAACTTTCTGATGATTGACGGCAAGGGAGATCCGAGAAACGCGAAGTCTTTCCAGGAAGCCATCGGCGCTCTGTACGGGACCGCCTACACCATGAAGTTCATGTACGACAAGGGTCATCCGATCCGGAATGCGCGTGTGCCGCCGCTCGAAGGTCTGTTCTGGACTCAAGGCCGGAGGCTGATGTCGTTTGATACACACAAAGGACTCTGCTGGACCCTGATGCTTCGGATGCCAGAGCCTGTGGGTAAGCGGGCGGTCTCTGCCGCAATAAAGGCCCTGACAGAGAAGAAGGACCCACCGGGGCTGGACAAACTGAGATTCGAGAGCTTGAGCGAAGGGCTGGCCGTACAGATCATGCACATCGGGCCCTATTCGGCCGAGCCCCCGACCGTCGAACGGCTGTTCGGATTCTGCAGGGGCAACGGCTACTCGCCGTCGGGGAAGCACCATGAAATCTACCATAGCGACCCGAACCGGACCAAGCCCGAGAAGCTCAAGACCGTGATTCGCTACCCGGTGAAGAGGAAGTAGCCGGACCGGCATGAGCCGGAAGCAGAAGCCCCGACACGCATCCCGGCGCTGGATTCTGTCCCTGACCCTGTTCGGCGCTGGTCTCTGCGGGCTGGTCCTTGAAGTGGTATGGATCCGCAACCTCGGACTGGTATTCGGCGCCAACACCCATGCGATGAGCACGGTGCTGGCCGCATACATGGCCGGGCTTGCTCTTGGCAGCCTGCTGGTCGGACGCTGGGCCGGGCGGCCAGAACGCACCCGGATCGGCCTGTCCCGTACGTATGCCATACTGCTCGCTGGTCTGGGTGTGACCGGCGTGCTGGTGACCCTGTTCTCAACCAGGATCTCGGTCGTGGCCGTTCCTCTGCTCAGGGCCGTGGGATGGAACTCAGGGGTATCTGTCGCAATCCGGGGTTTGATGGGGTTCGTCATCCTGCTCGTGCCGACGTTCATCATCGGCGGGATGTTACCGGTCGTGGCCCAGTTGTCAGTCGAGGACAGCTCGAGGGTCGGCCAGCGCCTGGCGATGCTGTACTTCGTCAACACCCTCGGCTCGGTTGCCGGTACTCTGCTGGCCGGTTTCCTGCTTCTGGAAAAGCTCGGCGTGACCGGGACCGCGCTGCTCGCTGGAATTGTCAGCCTGTTGCTTGCGCCGTTCGCGCTGGCAGTAGGAGGCAGGACGGTCACGACGGCTCATGTCAAACCTCAACCCGGATCTGCCCAGCAGGTTCACTACTCGCGTCCGGCGGTGGCCGTCCTTGTGATCGGGTTCGCTGTGTCCGGGTTCGCGGCACTCGGCTACGAGGTCACGTGGACCAGGGCTCTGGTCATGGTATTGGGCCAGCCTATCTACGGTGCCACGGTCGTGCTTGCCGCGTTTCTGCTCGGACTGGCGGTCGGTAGCATCGCGGCCGGGAGGCTTAGCGACCGCTGGTCCGATCCGCTGCTCGGGTTCGGCATCGTCGAGCTCATCATCGGGATAAGTGCAGCGCTCACGCTGGCGGTCCTTGCCCGCTCACCCGCAATCCTGGTCTGGATCACAGACCAGTTCGGCGCCACCTGGGCCGGGCTGATGTTCGGGCTGGCCGGTTTCTGTCTCGGCGCCATGCTGCTTCCTGCGTTCTGGATGGGCACCACGTTCCCGATTGCCAACCGGGCCTTTGTCCCCGAACTCAGACGGCTCGGCGCCAAGGTCGGCACCCTGTACGCGGTCAACACGGTCGGTGCGCTGTTGGGTTCGATTGTCACCGGCTTCTTCATCATCCCAGCACTCGGCACTGTGCAGACTAACCTGCTCCTCGCCGGACTCAGCCTCGCAGTCGGCGCAGCTGCAGTCCTTTCCGCCAAGTCGAGTGCACGGGTCAAGATGCCGGTTCTCGCTGTGTTGGGGGGGGTGCTCGTGCTCGTCGCTGTGTTTGCCACCCCGCACCGGCTAAAGGTGTTGCCCCCCACCCTCGCAGTAGACCAGGGCACGACATGGCAAGTCAGCTTTCACAAGGAGACGGTCGAAGGCATCGTGACCACTGCCCAGAGCCGAGCCGGGGACAGACAGACCTGGGTCAACTCCAGCGTGGTCTGCGGCAGTGGACTGCCCGCGCTCAAGCCGGTACGCCAGATGGGGATCATCCCGTTTGCCGTCCGCCCGGCGCCGAGGGACATCCTCATCATCGGCTACGGACTCGGGGTCGCGGCCTCGCTCCTGGTGGACATCAGCCGACACGAAGTGGACTGTGTCGAGATCGCACCCGCAGTGGTCGAGGCCTCACGCGAGTTCGCCCGGTGGAACAACCGGGTGTACGACAATGCTCGGCTCAACATCATGGCCGGCGACGGCCGCAACTACCTGCTCTGCACCGACAAGAAGTACGACGCCATCTCCTGCGACCCGACCCATCCTGCACTCGGCTCAGGTGCGCTGTACACCCGGGAGTTCTACGAACTCTGCAATGACCGCCTGCGCGACGGCGGCATCCTCACGATGTACCTGCCGTTTCACTTGCTTGAAAGCAGGCACTTCCGCATGCTGCTCAACACATTCCGGGTGGCGTTTCCGGAATGCGCACTCTGGCGCGGCATCGCCCACTGCGTATTGGTAGGCCGCAAGTCTCATCGAGTCGAACTCGACCCCGGGCATCTGACCGAGCTCTTCGACCGGTTGTCGACTTCGACGCAGATGGCATTGAGCGAGGTATTCGTCGACGGCCCGGTAGAGCTGCTGAGCGGCATGGTCCTCGACTCTGAGGGTCTGGCCAGCATCAGTCAGGACGCTGGGCTGTTCGTCGACGACCAACCCGAACTGGAGTACGTGGGAGCACGCGCACCCGACAACCGGACTTGGCGCGAGAATGCGCAGCTTGTGCTCGACAACTGGACCGGGCCAGGAGAAGCTCTGTTGCCGGGCGACTCGGTCTTTGCGAACGCGTTGTCGTCAGCAATGATGGCTGAGAAGTCGCGCTTTCAGGCCACCATCCACGCGGTCGCAGGTAAGTCCGATGACCAGATCCGCGAACTCGAACGGGCACTAGAGTACAATCCCGAGGACCGCGAGGCACAGCACATTCTCCGAATGTCGACTTTTGGCAGAAGCGTGAACACCAGATGAAAAGCGCCCCGGCTCGCGCCGGGGCGTTCAACAAAGAGGTCGATGGTTCCCAAGAGCCGTGAAGCGATTCACGGTGAGTGGCCGGGAACCTAGTGTCTGTGCAACGCACGGACACCTTTGCGGCCAACTCAATCTCGATTACCCGTTGGCAGAGAGGGTTCGGCCGACACTGAGGTCAACCCTACCACTTCCAGAGTAGCTCCCCCTGAATCGACTGTCAAGCAACTCCTCTAGTCACGTTAGTCCCTGTATCATAGCAACTTACGTCGGTTTGACACTTCTACACATATGTCACAGAAATGCGCGTCGGGCTAGGTGTTTGTGGGACATTCGGTTAGAATGATGCCCCCCTCAGAGACATACAATGAAGCCACTCTTGACCAGCCAACCGTTTGAGGGGGAAGACGTTACATGATGGCAGGACTCCAGACTCCACCCTTCTGCCGACTAAGACCGCTATAATCATACAGTTAGTCTATGAGGCGCGCCGATTGGACGCGCCTCTCCGGTCGTTTGACAACGGTCCTGCCTCCCTGTACAATCCCTGCAACTATAGGTTGCCTCGTGGCACGCACTCGCCTAAGTCGCTTTATTTTGGCTCGTTACCTCGGGAGGAGCAATGCGCCCTACTGACGACAATGTGGTAGTTGAGACCAAGGGCGTCACAAAGACCTACCGGGTCGGCAAGGTCGAGATGCCGGCCCTGCGCGGCGTCAGTTTGGCGGTGAAGGAAGGTGAATTCACCGCCATCGTGGGCCCGTCGGGCTCGGGCAAGACTACATTGCTCAACATCATCGGGTGCATCGACGACCCGACCTCAGGCGACGTCATCATCGGCAGCGAGCCGGTTTCCAGCCTGAGCCAGCGCCAACGGGCCGTGGTCCGCAAGCGCTCCATCGGCTTCGTTTTCCAGACCTTCAATCTCGTGCCCGTGCTCTCGGCCTACGAGAATGTCGAACTGCCTCTCATCCTGCTCCGGGAATCACCCGGCCAGCGAAAGGAGAAGGTCGAGAGGATGCTGGGCCTGGTCGGCCTCGGCGAGCTGCTGCACCGGCGACCCAACGAGATGTCGGGCGGCCAGCAGCAGCGCGTGGCCGTGGCCCGGGCCCTGGTCAAGGAGCCGCGGATGGTCCTGGCCGACGAACCGACCGCCAACCTCGACTCGACCACCGGCGAGGGAATCCTCAAGCTGATGCGCGACCTCAATCAGGAGCTCAAGACCACCTTCATCTTCTCCACCCACGACAGGATGGTGATGGACTTCGCCCGCCGTCTCGTCGTGCTCAAGGATGGCCGCATCGTCGAAGATAAGACCAAGGAACCGCAATGAGGTGGCTGCGACTGGCCTGGCGTAACGTCTTCCGGCACCGCCGCCGGACCGTGATAACGTTCGCGGCGATATCGGCCGGCATCGGCTACATGATCCTGATGGACAGCTTCATGGGCGGGTTCGAGCTCTATTCGATGCGCAACTTCGTCGACCAGGAGGCGGGTCACCTCAAGGTCCACGCCCAAGGGTACCGCGACGAGGAGAACGTGATGCCGCTGGATGTCGTCATCAACGACCCGGCCGTGGTGATGGGTGCGATTCGCGACAAGCTCGGGTACGACAGGATGACCGCGCGGATCGTGTTCCGGGGCGAGCTCTCCGACGGCGTCGATCAGCTCCCGGTGGTCGGCATCGGTATCGACACCGCGACCGACCGGAGGGTGTTCGACTACCGCGGGGCGGTCACCCGGGGGCGGTTCCTCGCCGATAGGCTCGACATCCTGATCGGGCAGAACCTGGCCCGCGATATGGGCATCGACACCGGCGACTACGTGACGGTGGTCGCCCGGACCCGGAAGGAGAGCTGGAACGCGTACGACTTCACCGTCGCCGGGCTGCTCGGGACATCGGACATGTTCATCGACATGAACTCGGTGGTGATGGACATCAGGACCGCCGACGAGCTGCTGCAGATGGACGGCGCGGTGACCGAGATACCGATAAGGCTCGCCGGCATGGACGCGGCGGCCCCGGCGAAGAAACGCTTCCGGCAGGCGACCGCCGAGGTGCCGGAACTAGCCGGGCTCGAGGCCTGGACGTGGCGCGAACTCGGCGAGCTGATCTTCCAGATAACCGGGACCAAACAGGCGGGTGGATTCATCCTGACGTTCGTCGTCATCGTCATCGCCGCGGTCGGCATCATCAACACGATGCTGATGGCGGTGATGGAACGGACCCGGGAAATCGGCACGATGCGGGCGCTCGGCTTCGGGTTCAAGGAGGTAGTGGGGCTGTTTCTGTGGGAGGGGGCGTTGATCGGCGTATTCGGCAGCTTCCTCGGCGCGGCGATGGGCGTTGCCAGCGCGCTGTTCCTCGATTTCCTCGCCCTCGACGTCACCAACCTGATGCCCGGCGGCTTCCAGTCGCTCCTGCCGATGCGGATGATAATGTACACCGACGTCGACCCGACGTTCGTCCTGCGGGCGATACTGCTCGGGATCGGCGTATCGCTGCTGGCGACGCTGATTCCCGCCCGGCGGGCCGCGCGGATCCAGCCGGCCGAAGCGCTCCGGCACGTCTAGGGGCGATCATGGGAACCAAGTACCTGATCCGGATGGCGCTGCGCAACCTGGCGCGCAACACCCGCCGCAGTTTCCTTTCCGCCCTCAGCCTCGTCATCGCACTGGCGATGATAGTGTTCGCCCAGGGGTTCATCCGCGGGATGCTCGACAAGACCGAAGACAACACCGCCCGGTACAAGACCGGGCACGTCCGCATCGCGGACGAGGAGTACCTGCGACAGGAACGGCTGCTGCCGTTGTCCGAGGCGGTGACGACCGGCCCGGCGCTGGACGATATCATCGGGGCGCTGCCCGGCGTGGCCGCGCGGACCGACCGCATCCGTTTCGGGGTCCTGCTCGACCACGACGACAACAGCGTGCCGGCGATGGGGCTGGCCGCAGACCCGGATATGGAGCGGGACGTGTTCCGGCTCCAGGACGCGATCGTCGACGGCGAGTACCTGAGCGGCTCGGACAACGAAGTCATCATGGGCACCGGGCTGGCCGATGAACTCGGCATCGGCGTCGGCGACACGCTGGTGCTGATAACCCAGACCGCCTACGGCTCGCCGACCGGGGCGAACCTCGTGGTCAGGGGAACGGTGAGGACCGGCGCGGGCCAGATCGACGCCACCCACTTCTTCATGACCTTGGCCAGCGCCCAGGATCTGCTCGACATGGACGGGCGGGTCAGCGAGGTCGTACTCATGCTCGACGACCGGGACCGCGCCGCGTCGGCCTCCACGGCTCTCCAGCAGCGGCTCGACGAGGCCGGTTTCACAGGCATCCGGGCGCTCGGCATCGACTCCGACGTCATGATATCGTTCTTCGGCATGGCCGAGGCGATCTACTTCTTCATCTACCTGATCATCCTCGCGGTCGCGAGCACCGCCATCATCAACACGATGATGATGGTCGTGTTCGAGCGCACCCGTGAGATCGGCATGATGAAGGCTCTCGGGATGACCAACCGGTCGGTCATCGGCGTGCTGGTGCTCGAATCCGCGTTCATCGGCCTTGGCGGCAGCGTCGCCGGGGTCCTGTTCGGCGCCGCGCTGGTGCTGGGGCTCTCCAGCGGCGGGGGCATCGACTTCAGCGGCGCGCTCGGTGGCGAGGCCAACCCGACATTGATGAGCGGCGTCGTCCACCCGCAGCTGACCACGATGGCAATCGCGTCCAGCTTCCTGCTCGGACTGCTGCTTTCGTTCGCGGTCGGCGTAGTATCTACCCGCCGGGTCGCCAGGATGAACCCGGCTCAGGCTTTGAGGACAATCTGATGAAACGCAAATCCCGCCAATACCGGCTTTCCGCCAGCCTTGTGTTCCCGGCGGTCGCTGTCCTGCTCAGCGTTACCCCGGCCTCCGCCGAACTGACTGCTGACAGCATCATCGACCGGCTTGACGACAATTCCACGGCCGCGTCGCTCAGCTTCGCGGCCAAGATGACCATAAGCCTAGGCGGGCAGACTCGCGAGAAATCGTTTGAGGGGTATGCAGACTCGTCCAGAAGGGCCTACTTCGAGTTCACAGCTCCGTCGCGGGACCGCAATACCCGGTTCCTACGTGACGGCTCGGACATGTGGATGTGGCTGCCCCGGGTAGGCAAGAGCACCAAACTCTCGGGCCACCTACTGCGCCAGTCGATGATGGGCTCGGACTTCTCCTACTCCGACGCCGCGGAGAACAGCCGCCTGCTGGACGACTACCAGGCCAGACTGCTCGGCACCGACACCGTCATGCACCACGGTGACGCCAAGACCTGCTACGTGGTTGAACTGACCGCGAAGACCGAAGATGTGGACTACGCACGGCAGAAAGTCTGGGTAACGCCTGACGATTTTATCGCGGCCAAGGTTGAGTTCTATGCCGCCTCCGGCAAACTGCTCAAGGAAATGAGAGTCATGAGCTACCAGCTGCTGAAGGGCAGAAACTACCCCACCAAGGTGCAGATGACCAACCTGCTGCGCAAGGACACCTATACCGTGATGGAATTCACCGACATCGAACTCGACCCGACCATACCGGACGAGGTCTTCACCAAGAGCTACCTCGAGAGATAGCGGCGCGCCGAGGATATCGGCACGCCGCAACAAGGGAGTTCAGACTAGAAACAGCCCATATTTGCGCCGTCGGAAGCTGCTCCTAGGCATGGGGAGGATGCCTTCAAGGTGTAGTCCCCGCTATCCAGGTCGGTGAACTCGGGGTCCTCGAAGATGTTGCCCTCCCCTTCTGAAACCCGGTCGAGGTCAGTGCCGTTGTTGTGCAGGCAGTTGTATTCGACCTTGATCCCACCCTCATTCTCGTCCGTCACGATGCCACGTCCCGTGAATGCAACAATGCAATTGGTAACCTCCGTATCCTCATTGTCTTCCGGCGAGTAGATGCCGGATACTTCGTTGTCGGTGACAGTGCAGTGGTCGACAACCGCAGATGGACTGCCGCCGAAGCTGGTGAAGTATATGCCCCGATCTCCGTTGCCGGTCACCAGGCAATGATGGATCTTATGGGAACCGTCTTTGATGTAGATGCCGTGCGATGAAGCGTCCCGTAACGTGAACCCGGATACCTCGCAGTCATCAGCGTCAATCGTCAGAGCAGCGTAGTCGCCACCGGCATCGATGATTGCTACACCCGGACCGGCACCGACGAGCACGATGCCTCCGGGTTCCTTGATCTCCACTCCGCCCCTATAAGTGCCCTGCTTTACGTAGATAACATAGCCCTCGTCGGCCTCGTCAAGCGCGGAGCTGATCGTGGTGTGGTTGCCCGAACCATCCTGAGCGACCACGATATCGGCATCGGGAACCGCCAAAGTCAGCTTCTTGGCACATCCTATCAAGGCCACGCACGCAGCAGACGCCAGCAGCAGCAACTGCTTGTAGGTCATGAACATCCTCCTTTTCTGCCGGTGATTATGTCCAGCCCCTGACGGTTGTCAATCCAGTGGCTCGGCCTTGAAGCCGCTTCTCAAGAAGTCACAGGGGTTGTCAAGTCCGGCTCGGTATGCTAAAATTCTGCAGGTGAAGGCGTTACAGTACAGCGTCGTAGTCCTTCCGAAGCTGGACAACGAGGCTGAGATTCAGCGGCTTCGGGAGAAGTACGATCCGGGGTTCTACCAGATACGGCCACACATACCCATCATCCTGCCCTTTACCCCGGCCACGATCGACGAACTGCAGGGGATTAGTGACTACATCAGTGTGTCGCGGCGCAAGCTGCACGCACGGGCAATAAGCTTCCACGAATGCATCGAGAGCGGCGACCGCCTGTTTTTCGTGGTTGATCAAGGCAAGGGCGACATAATGGCCCTGCACCACGCTCTGCAGGGATGCGAAGTAACCTCGCTCGTCAGTGAAGGCGACTACGAACCACGCCTTATGCTGGGGCGCATCCCAGACCCAGAACAGAGGGGTCTTGCCTTGCGCGAGGCCCAGACTATCGGCCGCACCCTCGGCATTGTGGATTCTGTCTCGATGCTGAGAATCAGCCCACACGGCGAACTGAAACTTGTCGCCAACTACCCCTTCGGTATCGGAAGGGTGGACCACTTTCATCACCTCCGGGCTTGACACGCAGCTGGCGCCCCGTGGCTGGAGCCAGCTTCACGGATCACGAGTTGAAGCCCGGGACTTCGGCCCCTCGTCAAGCCACGCCACGTGGCCGACGCCAGTCAGTCTTCCCTGGCAGCAGTCGGGAACCGAATCACGGGTGGAGTCCCGGCACGCCTGGTCCTTCGTCGAAGTACGCCAGGTGACCAAACTGGTACTGGAAGGCCAGCCCGAGAACTAGTTCAGGGTCTCCGCTCAGGACATACCTTCCCCGGGAATACCAAGGAACCCAGCCGAATGTTACTTCCGGCATGACATAGAAGCGCTTCCCTAGCTTCGCGCCAACGGTGAAGGAAGGCAATCCCTCGTGCCAGCCGTACCAGGAGCCGGACTTGTAGATCGACATTCTGGCACCGGCGTAGAGACGTTCAGTACCGAACATCACCGTCGGATGTATCCCGATTGCCCACCATGCCGCCGGGGTCCACGATAGTCCTAGGTCGCCGGCTATTCGCAGCGGGCCTGTTCGCACACAGTGTTTGCCGTCCACCAAGAAAGTCAGCGCGCGCCTGTCGTCGACTGTCGTGTTGAAGGAATAGAGCAAACGCCCGCCGAGATCGGTGTTTCCGTCCATGCCAATTCTGTAGAACAGGTCCAACTCGTGCGGTCGAACCTCGGGTGCAGATACAACCGCGCCAGCACCACCAACTCCCACCGCGTGCTCTCCCGGCTCCAGCACCTCGGGTGACTGGAACAAGGCGTGGTGACACGCTGCAAAGAGCGCGGAGGCCAGTAGGACCAGATACTGAACCGGAAGACGGCCGCTCTTCAGCACAAGGCCTCCACTGGACGGGATAGATCCCAAGGGCGAATCGAATCCGCACCGACACCAGGTGTATGCCGGCACCAGATTGCGGCGGATCGACAGCACGCAGGACCGACACCACCCCGGGCATTTGGAGCCCGAATCGTTGCTAGCAGCATCGCGGACTGAGGCAGGAAGCGCTGATGTTGTAGACGATGACGGCCGCGAACATGGGCGCAACCCCGGCCAGCATGTGGGGCAGTATCGGAGTGTACCTGCAGCTTGTCTCTTCTGACCGGAACGCGATGCATGCCAGTTGGGCCCCAGCGGCGGTTCTGGCATAGGCACTCAGGGTCGAGGCCCACCATGCACACCCCTGCTTCTCCAACGTGACCATAACATGGGCTCCGGTAGCAGCACCCAGAGGAAGTCCAAGCAGCACGCCCGCACGGCCAGTGTGCGCCGTGGACCACCAACGGTGATGTAGCAGCTTTCGAAACGAAGGACAGCCGCGACGTATCCCGACGCCATCACGGCGGCAAATCCGCCGAGGGCAACGCCCAACAGCGCACCTCCGCCTTCCTCTGCGACAACCAGTGCCGTCGGCGCAAGGAGTTTCTGTTTGATGGGGTTCAGGTCTCCACGGACTCCACCGGGAGGCGAGACTGCCGCCGGACCGAGCAGAAGCACTGGAGCGACCAGCCATGCGATGCAACCGCAGAGTATCGGAATCCCGCCGTGTGTCAAGGCGACATGCAACAGCGCCGCACTTCGTAGACACCGCGCAGTCAGACATTGTGCGTCGCCTCCGCATTGCTACAATCGGGCACCAGAGTAGACCGAGGACAGCTTGAAGATGCGAGAATCCGACTGCACGGTCGTCAAGTTCCCGCTGCTGCGTCGGCTTGTCGTCGACGTCGCCGACATCGGCCGCAAGCGCAACACCATCCGGGGACTGATCGAGGTCGACATAACCAACGCCAGGAGCCTGCTGCGGCAATATCGCGACCGCGCCGGTGAGAAGCTGTCGTTCACTGCTTTCGTAATACGCTGCGTGGCCCGGGCACTTGACGATGACAGGTCGATTCAAGCCTTCCTCGACTGGCGCAACCGCCTTGTCATCTTCGACGATGTCGATGTCCAGACAATGGTCGAGGCCGATATCGACGGCGCGAAGACCGTGGTGCCCCACATTGTCCGCGCCGCGAACCGGAAGAGCCATCTCGAGATCCACGAGGACATACGCGCCACCCAGGCCGATCCAAGACGCGACCGGCGTCTTGCGCGGCTCGCCGGCTGGTTCCCTTACGTACCGAAGCAGCTGCGTCGCATGGCCTACTGGTGGATCAAGAAGCGTCCACGCCTGCTCAAGAAGAACATTGGCACCACCATCGTCACTTCCGTCGGGATGATGTTCGGATCCGGCGGTGGCTGGGGCATCGGCACCGGCAGTCTACATTCCTTCGGCGTGCTGCTTGGCAGCATGGTCAAGAAGCCGGGCGTTGTCAACGGTCGCATTGAAGTCCGTGAATACCTGTATGTCGGACTCAGCTTCAACCACGATACGGTCGACGGTGCGCCCGCTACCCGGTTTGCACGTCGTTTCGTCAAGATGCTCGAAAGCGCCGATGAGCTCAAAGCCGACCTGGCGAAGCTCGACATGGCGAAACCCTCTGACAAGACCGGAGAGGCGACGCCTACCTAGCCGACTGGCCGTGTTCTGAGCCGCACTCGCACGGCTCCTGCCGATCTCCCCGTTGTCAAACCTTTCCCGCGTTCGGTCCTGGTACAGCGTGTGAAGCTACGCGACGAGTCGCCTTCCTGCTACGGTTAATCTGCAGCTGAAGCAGTGTCACCCACAGCCATTCTTGTCGCTCTCCAGTCTCTCATCGAGGGGTCGCCCTCCTCCACCGTGAACTTGACTTTGCCGGGCCGGACAATTGAATGTTCGAAATGAAGCTCTTCGTCGTGCTCTCGCTGCTGCTCTTTGCTGCAACGTCTGCGGCCGCCTCGGGCGCTGACAGAAGCTCAAGCACATCCCCCGACAGCCCACTGGCAACGGGGGTGGATGACGCACTCGCCGCAGGGGACCAGGCTGCCGCGCGTCAACTGGAACGCGCGGCAGCGCAAAGTCAACGGTGCACGCCTGAGGCTGCACACCCTGGGCCGCGGATTTCGTTCGGTTGTTCCGACTGGCCCCCGGGCGGAGTGTTGAATCCTGACGTACCGCTCGATACCGGCCCGGTGTCCTCCTTTGACGCTGACTGCGACAGTACTGGTACAATCTGGGCGGCGGTCGCCGACCTCGATACAACTGCGACCCTCTACCGCTCCACCGACCTCGGACGCTCCTGGACGTCGCTGTTCAGCTTCACGCACGGCTGTGCCATTCCGATGCTCGAGTTGGTCGTCGGGTCCGGAGACTCCAGCTTCGTCTACGTGTTCTATCTGACGGAAGAAAACAACGGGGACCTCTGGGTGCTTCGTGCGCCACTAGACGCCGACTCCATCGAAGCATTCCCAGTAGCTGTCGGGCCAGATACCATCGATGACTTCTCAGCCTGCACCGATTCCGACCGGCTGCACTACGTCTATTGCCTGTACGCCAACGAACACCACACAGGACGCACGGGGTCGTTTACCCGCTCGCTGGACTTCGGTCGTACCTGGGAATTCCCGCAGGACTGGTGGAACTGCTGGGACCCGCATGTCACCTACTCGACCGGCTCGTCCGTGCACTGCACGTGGCGGTATGCGCTAACCGGCCAAGAGATTCACCACCAGACCAACAGGTTCTACGGGCGACCGATGAAATGGTGGAGCCATCGCCGGGTCTTGGGAGGTGAGAATGACACCTGGGATCCGGTCTGCGCTGCTGCGGACTCGGGCCCGGAATCGGCAAATAGGATGTGGGTAGTGGCCAATTTCGCCTTTCTCGACACCATCCCGCCTGCGCCGGATACAACCGAGGGCGACACCGTGTTCGACGATACCATACCGAGACTCGATACCATCATCGGTCTTAGGTACTCCTGGAGCTGGAACGGCGGCGCCAGTTGGAGTTCGCCGGGCACTCTTGATACACGGTTGACCGAGCAGCGGTTCCCGGACCTGAAGGCTGCGCCCGACCACCCGACAGGTGCGGTCCATCTCTGCTACGTGACCGGAACTGATGCCGACCCGGGAAAGACAGTCGTATACTGGCGCACCACCACCGCTCTTGCTCCGACACTATGGTTCAAACCCATGAAGATGAACAACCCGCGCGCGAACGTGCTTTTTGACAAGGCACGACCAAGGCTTGTGTGCCCACCGAACGCCCCGCACTCAGGAGCCGGAGTATTGTTCAGCTACTATCACACCGACTACGCGTCCGGGGTCTACTTCGATGCGCCATGGAGCCCGGGAACAGGCGCTGAAGAGACCGCCGAGCGCTGGAGCCGGAACCCCCGGAGCCGCACACCCGAAACCGAACTGAAACTGCTCGGCAACCCTGTCCGTTCCGGAGCTGGGGTGAGACTGGCGTTGCCTGTCAGCGGCGAGTGGGACATCGCGGTCTATGACGTCACTGGCCGAGAGCGGCGTTCTTTCTCCGGCTCCCATCCTGAAGTGAGTTGGGACGGGCAGGATGCGCTGGGGAAGCCTCTGGCGCCGGGGACCTATTTCTTCGTCACGCGGCGATGTGGGCGGAAGAATCCCGTCTCTACCACCCGGCTGGTCGTCACCAAGTGACTACCACAGAACCGCCGATGCCCTCATTCGGAAGAGACCCAGAACCTGGCAGATGGAACGCCCTCAAGAGCGGCTTGACATCCACACCGCATCAGCATAATCAGAACATGAAGATGCGTAGCCCGCACGTCTTCGGGCAGAACTGGCTTCGGGTCGCGCTTGGACTGACGCTCGTGGCGCTGCTGTTTGTGGCTGCCTGCGACCTTCTTGACCTGATCGACGAATTCGAACCAACCGGTATCCCGTTCAATCTCGACCCCGACATCGAGGTCATCTCTATCACGGGTAGCAAGCGTAACTTCAGCGACTCGGGCCAAGTCACCATTGACTTCAAGGCGCGGTCCAGGAATTCGGGCACCGAAGACGACATTCTGCCTGGCGGGTTGTTCCTCACTTCTGGACTGGAGCGGGTTCAGCACGTCATCCTGCTCAAGAGCCACCGCCTCGAAGTCGGCCCAGAGGCCACTCTGCGTGTGGTCGGCACCTTCTGCTGCAACGAGCGCGACCGGACCCCAGACGACGGAGACACCCTGCAGTTGGGACCGATCACCGACAACTCGGACTTGCAGGACTTGGTCGACCTTGTCCGGGACCGCGACATCTCGCGGAATCTCGGGCTGGTTGAACGCGCGGTCTACATGGTGACCGACTCCACCGGCCTGACACAGGCCTACCGGGACTCCATCAGCAGGCTACCACCTGAGGGCTAGCACGGTCGTTTCCTCCTCGTCGCGGCCCGGTTGTTGACATCGCCGCACGAGCGTCTAGCGTTTCTCGGCACCTATCGGCGACCTCTTGCCTAGCACTATGAAAGCATTCCTCAAGAACGTAATCGACGGACTGGCGGTAGATTACGCCGACATCAGGGCTGAAGAGGTTGAACGCACCGGTATCCTGTATCGCGGTCGGGACCTCGACGAGATGGAACGCTCGTTCGAAAGGGGCGGATGCCTGCGGGTATTCCACAAGGGTAACTGGGTAGTGTCGACCTTCAACGTCCTCGATGATTCGCTGGTGGAGCTCGCAGAGGAGATGGCGGCCCGAGTCGGAAAGCTCCCTTCCGCGCCGGGGATGGTTGCCTCGCTCGGCCCTCACGACGAAACCGTTCCGTTGGCGCTGACGCCAGAATCTGATGCCGAGACGATCGATCCGCGCGCGGTCCCTCTGGCAGAGAAGCACGCCCTGATAAGGCACTACAACGACATCCTGCTGGCAGCCGATGGCATATCGACGACGCTGTCGAGATACCAGGACGTCCACCGTGAAGTCGCCTTTCTCTCATCCGAGGACCGCTACGTCAACCAGCGATTCGTCGACACCGGTTTCTCGTGCACCGCAGTAGCCAAGGACGGCACTGACATCCAGACCTATTCTGACTCGTTCGGCAAGCCCCTGGGGTTTGCCGCACTCAGGAACCGCGAGCCTGTCGTCGAGCGTATCGCCAGGGTCGCGCTCGACCTGTTGCAGGCCGAGCCGGTCGAGGCCGGCACCTGGCCAGTGATCATCGACCCCCTGCTGGCCGGTGTGTTCGCCCACGAGGCCTTCGGTCACCTCTCCGAGGCCGACCAGGTCGCAGAGAACGAACAGCTCCGCGAGCTGATGAAGCTAGGTTCTCGATTCGGCGTAGACGAGCTTACCATTGTCGATGACGCCACCATGTTCGGCGAACGCGGCTCATACCGCTATGACGACGAAGGAGCAAGCGCGGAACGGACCGAGCTGATCCGTCACGGCATCCTGGTCGAACGACTCCACAACCGTCAGACCGCCCAGCAGATGAACGAACCACCCACTGGCAATGCCCGAGCGCTCTCCTACCGCTTCCCGCCGATTGTGCGCATGAGCAACACCTACATCGAGCCCCGCTCCAGACAGCTGGACGACATGCTGGAATCGATGGAACGCGGCCTCTACGTCGTAGGGAGTCGTGGCGGCATGACCGAGCTAGAGTCGTTCACCTTCGCTGCCAAGTACGCCAGACTCGTCGAGCACGGGCGACTGACCAAGATGGTCCGCAACGTAACGCTGTCAGGCAATGTGTTCGAGACGATGAAGAATATTGACATGATCGGGGACGATCTGACAATGTTCGGTGGCATCGGCGGTTGCGGCAAAGAGGGACAGAGCCCGTTGCCGGTCGGGCTAGGGGCGCCGCATATCAGCATCAAGGGTATCGTCATCGGCGGACGCTGAAGGTCTATGGTCGACGAGATACTTGCGCTCGCCCACCGCCGAGGCGTTGAGGCCGAGGTATATTCATCTGAGGTGGACCGCACCCTTGTCGAATTCCGGAGCGGAAGGCACCACTCGCAGGAGACCAGACTGGTCAGCGGCTATGGTCTTCGCGTCATCAAAGACGGAAGACTCGGCTTCGCGGCCAGCACCAACCAGGATCGTCCGGACCAGCTGCTGGACGCCGCGATTGCAGTCGCCGAAGAGTCCAAAGACCGCAGAGCCGTCTTCGAATTCCCCCCTCAGCAGGACCTGGCCCCGGTCCACATCTTCGAGAATCGGGTGATGCTGGTCTCGCCAGACCGGATGGCTGAATGGGGTAAGGATCTGGTGAGTGCGCTCAAGGCCCGCGTCCCGGGGCTCAAGCTTGACCTGTCTTTCGTCCGCACCTACCGCGAGATGAGAATCAGGAACAGCTCAGGCATGGATCTGGGGTTCGAACGCGCCGAGTTCGAGCTCGATGCTTCCGGGTTGATCGTCGGGGACGGCCTGACTTGGATATTCGAATATCTCAACCTATCGGACGGCCGCCCCTTCAACATCGAGCCACTCGCCGACCGCCTCGAGCAGAAAGCGCTTTGGGCACAGAAGAAAGCCTCACTGCCGTCAGGCGAATGGCCCGTCATCGTCATGCCGACCGCTCTGACGGCTCTGCTGCTTCCCGTCACACTGGGAGTGGACGGCAAGAACCGCGAGAAAAAGACCTCTCCGCTGGTAGAACGGGAGGGCGAATCCGTTGTCGCTGAAACGCTTTCCATCCACGACAATCCGGTGCGCAGCCACGGCATGATGTCCTCGCCGGTTGACGCCGAAGGCATGACCAGGCAGAAGAGGACTCTGTTCACACGGGGAGTGTTCAACGGATTCTTGTATGACATCCGGACTGCCGCGGCGTGTGGGACCGAGACTACTGCTTCCGCCGACCGTCCGTGGAACCGCCTGCCTCAACCCTCGGTCAGCAACATCGAGATCGACCCGGGCGACAGGAACCTCGACTATGTCCTGGCAGAGACAAAGCAGGGCCTAGTGGTCGACGGCTTCATTGGAGAGGGCCAGTCCAACCTGCTCGCCGGCGAAGTCGCACTGAACGCATCCTCCGCCTTCAAGATCGAGGACGGTGCAATCTCTGGCCGTGTCAAAGACATAATGATTGCCGGCAACTCCTACGAGATGCTGTCGACCGTCGATGCCGTGGGAGACCGGCAGCGAGACCTCGGCAGGTGGTTCATACCGTTTGTCCGGCTCCCGTCCCTGCGTATCGCGTCCCGAGAATAGCATTGCAGAAAACAACCGCCTCATTGGAGGATTGATGAAGAAGAAACCCACCGTCCGCAAGTCACAGACCACGAAGACGAAGTCAGGCCTCGACCGCCAGCTCCTGGTGTCACCGGCCAGCCTGCGCTGGGACTGTCCGATGAAGTGTCTCAAGTTCAAGACTACTGACGACATCCGGGTCAGAGACAAGGATGCGGACGACCTGTCGTGCAACATCGTTGGCCAGCGTCGCGCAGTCGAAGCCCTGAGTCTAGGAATCGAAATCGGCACAACCGGCTACAACATATTCGTCACCGGGCCTGTCGGCACAGGCCGGACCACCACCGTCAAGCAGTTGCTTGAGCAAGCCCGAACCCGCAAGCGGGTGCTTGACGACAAGTGCTACGTCAACAACTTCAAGGACCCGGACCAACCCAGGCTCATACGGCTCCCGCCCGGCCATGGACGTAGATTCTTGAAGCAGATGAGCGACTTCGTCGAGTATATCATCACCAACATACCGCTGCAGTTCGAATCCGACTCGTACCAGCACTCCCGTTCAGAAATAGTCGATCTGTTCAAGGAACGTGGCAGCGCCAAGGTCCGGGACTTTGAGAAGAAAGTCGCTGCCGAAGGATTCGCACTGGTTCAGACCGCGCCGTTCGTGAAGCCCGAACTCGCCCCGATCATCGAGAAGCAGCCGGCCAAGATCGAATCCCTCGCTGTCCTGGTCGAAGAAGGTAAGATCTCGCCCGAACGGGCGGAGGAAGTCAAGCTCAAGTACCGCGAATTGTCTGATGAGCTGACCGCTATCTTCAAGGAGATCCGCGACTACGAACGCCGGGCAAGGGAAGCACTGCAGGAACTGGACCACAGAATAGCCAAGCCAGTGGTCGAAGAGCGGCTCGGCGACATCTCCAAAGACTATCCCCAGCCCAAGGTCCGTGAGTACCTCGAGGAGGTATTCAACTCGGTGCTGAGCCGACTCGACGCGTTCCGCCAGAAACCCCAGGACCGGACCGAGGCGAAACCGGAAGCAGATCCCTACCTCGAATACCGCGTGAATGTCCTTGTCGATAATACGACGACCGAAGGTGCGCCGGTCGTTTTCGAAACCAACCCGAACTACAAGAACCTCTTCGGCGCCATCGAGCGGGTGATGGACCGCTCCGGACAGTGGCGGACCGACTTCACTAAGATCAAGGCGGGCTCGGTACTGCGAGCCGACGGAGGATTCCTGGTCCTGAACGCGCTCGACGTCGTGCTCGAGCCCGGTGTTTGGCCCGCCCTCAAGCGTACGCTCCGCAACCGAAGCCATGAGATAAGCGCTGTAGATCCCTACCTGTCTCTGTTTGCGGCTTCGGCCCTCAAACCTGAGAAGGTCGCAATCGACCTCAAAGTCATCATGATCGGCGACCCGTACGTATATCAGATACTGGCCGCCTACGACGAGGACTTCAGGAAGATCTTCAAGGTCCGTGCCGACTTCGACTGGGTGATGGCGTGCAGTGACGATTCCATCCGCCAGTACGGCCGCGTGGTCAAGGTGCTGTGCGACAAGGAGAAGTTGCTGCCTTTTGACCGGCGCGGCGTGCGTCGCATCGTCGAACACGGCATGCGCATCGCCGGCCGCCGCGGCAAGCTCTCGACCCGGTTCAATATCATCGGCGACGTGCTCAAAGAAGCCAGCTACTGGGCACACAAGCAAGGTTGGAAGACCGTGAGTGAGGAGCACGTCGAGCAGGCCATCGCCAAGCGCCGGGATCGGGTCCGGCTCCTCGAGGAGAAGCTCCAGGAGAACATCGATCAGGGCACCATCTACATCGACGTCAAGGGCCGGAAGACCGGCCAAGTCAACGGCCTCGCAGTCTATGACTTGGGCGAGCACTCCTTCGGCAAGCCCTCGCGGATTACGGCCAAAACCGGCGTTGGATCGGCCGGCATCATCAACATCGAACGCGAAGCCCAGCTTTCCGGACCCACTCACGACAAGGGCATCTACATACTGTCCGGGTACCTGCGTCACAAGTTCGCCCAGGACCAGCCGTTGGTCATGTCTGCTTCGATAACCTTCGAGCAGTCATACGGCGGTATCGACGGCGACAGCGCCTCCTCAACCGAAGTCTACGCCTTACTGTCCGACCTGTCCGGTATCCCGCTCCGCCAAGACATCGCGGTCACCGGTTCGGTCAACCAGAACGGTGAGGTCCAGCCGATCGGTGGTGTGAATCACAAGATCGAAGGCTTCTTCGCCACCTGCAAAGCCAAAGGCCTGACAGGATCCCAGGGCGTGATGATACCGTACACCAACCTCGGCGACTTGATGCTGGATTCGGACGTAGTAGAGGCGGTCAAGAAGGACCGGTTCCACATCTGGGCGGTGAAGACTATCGACCAAGGCATCGAAATCCTTACCGGGGTCCCAGCCGGTGCGCCCAACCGCAAGGGTGAGTACCCTACCGACTCGGTCAACGGCAGAGTGAAAGCTCGATTGGTTGAACTGGTTGATCTCTACAAGAACTTCGCCGGGGACCGCGATATCGACGCCAAGAAGAAGGACCAGAAGAGAAAACCGGGCCTCAAGAAGAAATAGCCCGGTGAAAGCACTCCCGACGGCCTCCTGAACAGGACGTCGTGTTCTAGCTGCCTGTTTCCAGCCGGGCCTGCCTGATCCAACCGGTGAATGACTCCGGCTTCACCACTCCGCCCGATACGACGAGCTTCAACCCGGAGTCCGGCGCCATGTCGGTCTCTGTAACGTCGTCCTCGGGCACCAGCGCGAGCCACCCCGAAGTCGGGTTCGGCGTGGTCGGGAAGTAGACGAAGACCGCCTTGCGCCCGTCGTTCAGCAGCACCGGGTCGTCAGTGGTCAGGAAGCCGACCGCCAGAACCCCACGCCGCGGATACTCGGCAATCACGGTCTTGCTGAAAGAGCTCTTCTTCACGAATACCGCATCAGCGAGCTGGCTGGCCGAGGAGTAGACACCTTTGACAAAAGGCAGCCGTCGGAACAGGCGGTCAAGCCAGCCCAGGAACCAGCGGCCGATTATGCCTGAGGAAAGCGCCCCGACCGCGAGCACTACTATCAACACCAACACGAACCCGGCAAGTGTGCTCAACCATCGCGGCATCTGCCTGAGCCAAACGTGCTGCTCGAGCAACGGCTCGAATATCCCTCCGAGTCGCGATATCAGGAACCAGAAGATAAATACGGTGAGCCCGATCGGCAGGATCGTGGCGACCCCGGTCAGGAAGTACTTCCTCAGCGCGCCCATGTATCAGTCTAGCTCTTGTTCTTGGCCGGTGTCAAGCTTTTGGACTGCGTCGGGTCAGCAGGCCACGGCATCTTTGCATGAACGCCAGGCACTCTTCAGTCCGGTAGTCGGAGTAGGTCCATTCTTGCGGCACGAACCTGCCCGACAGATAGATCAACGTCACCTCCGCGTGAATGCCGTGGCCGAGGTACACACGATGGGCAAACTCCTTGGTGCTGGCAAGCACCAAGTTGTGCAGCGACAGCAGCCCGGGGTCGATATTCACTCTCCGCCTACCGCCCCGGCATGGACCCGGCCCGGCTGTCGCCAGAGTCCGTTCCATGCTGTTGCAGGCCAGTTTGACCTCGGCTAGCCGGCCGGGCTCCACCGTCCTCTGGAACCCGAGCCAGCGCCGAACCACGTCCCTGCCCATTTCCTGCTCGTAGTAGTCGGAGAAATCAAACCTGATGATGTCGCTCCGTACGCCAACCTCGCCGAAATCGGACACCAGCAGCTGTTCGGCCTCGAACACTAGCTCCCGCGACCCTGCCAGCAGCCCGACGACCAACAGCGCCGGTTGTGGCAGGGTGGGCTCACCCATTGGCCTACGGTTCTCTATTCTGTGAACTCTGAACGCCTGGACCTGACCCAGCTTCTGGCTTTTCGATTCGAGTTGCCGGCTCGATTGCCAGGGACTCAGCCTCCCGCTTCTCAGCTTCAGGCCGCCTGCCTTCGAGAACGTCAGCGAGAAACGCACCGAGTTCCTCAAGCGGCGGCAGGTCTTCGAGGGTCTCCAGTCCAAAGTAGCGCAGGAACTCGCGGGTTGTCCGGTACAGCAACGGGCTTCCGGGCCGCTTGGCCCGACCCGCTGCTGCAATCAACCTACGCTCGAGCAGGGTCAGCAGCGGCCCGGAGCAGTCAACTCCCCTCAGCTTCTCGATCTCAGGCCTGGTCACCGGCTGCTTGTACCCGATGATCGCCAGCACCTCGAGCGACGCGTTTGACAGCCGCTGGACGAACTGTCGCTTGTACATCTTCCGCACCCATTCCGAGTACTCGGGCAGTGTGTACATCTGGAATCCCTGCGCCACGCGGTGGATCCGGAATGTCCGGTTGTTCTCTTCGTACAGGCGGTTCAAGACTTCGACCGCCTTGCGCACAGTGTGGGTATCGACCTCTGCTATTTCTGCCAGTCGGGCAAAGGTCAGCGGTGCGTCGGACGAGAACAGCAGGGTCTCTACTATGTTCAGAGTCCGGCTGTCCGGCTCAAGCTTCTCGAGCGGCGGGTCGGGCTGCTCCTGGGGCCGGACGTGATGGCTCTCGGCCACCGTCCGTTGCTGCGGACCGCCCTCGGCCTGTGGTATGCCCTCGCCCGGCCGGTGTTCCTCAGTCATCTTCTCAGCCTGAATCTCCCCAGCAGGGCGGCCACCGCTGTCCTCAGGTCCTTTCGGTCGAGGAACGCGGTCAGTCTCGTCTCCGAGGTCGAGAATGCGCTCAGGTGTGCACCGATGCGGTGCAGCGCTTCCAGCGTCCCGGTCAATATCTCGGCGTCACTGCCGACTCCGGGTCCGACCACTGACACCGAGCACAGCTTGTCATCCACCTCGACACCTTCAGCGCCGACCGTCTTCGCGATCCTTTTCAGGATTCCGGCACCCTGCTGCGCGAATTCCCCGGGCAGGACATAGGAAAGGTCAAACCGGCCGTCGTGCGCAAGCCCGTGGCTGAACAGCAGCAAGGGTACCCGGGCTTCCGCCAGCCTTGTGACGACCTGGTGAACGCACCGGTCTTTACGCGGCACGCACAGCAGTGTGACCCGGACCAGCTCATGGTCGTGAGTTATTGCGCGGACAAAGGCCTTCTCAAGTCTTCCCGTCTTTTTCACCGCAGTGCCTCGCTTTCTGCTGAATGACGACCTGATGACCAGCGGCACACTGTACTTCTCCGCCAGCGCGCAGGCTCGCGGGTGTATTACCTCTGAACCGGAACCAGCCAGCTCGGACAGTTCCCGGAAGCCTATCTCCAGCACCGGCTTCAGGTCCTTGAACTCGTTCGGGTTCTCGGTGAACACCCCTTCGACGTCCTTGTTCAGCTCGCAGCGGGCAGCCCCCAGCACCGCGGCCAAAGCCACCGCTGTCACGTCGCTCCCGCCACGGCCGAGCGTAGTGACCTCCCGGTCAAGGCTCACGCCCTGAAAGCCGGCTACGATCGGTATCCTGCCTCTGCGTAGTGCCTCGCGCAGGCGGTCGCCTCTAACCTCCTGTATTCTGGCATCAGAATGGTACTGGTCGGTGATGATGCCGACCTGGGAGCCGGTCAAAGACACCGCCTCAAAGCCCAGCTCCATGATCGCCAGCGACAGCAGCGCCATGGTCTGCCGCTCACCCGCGGTCAGCAGCATGTCGAGTTCGCGGCGTTGGGGGTTCTTGGCAATCCTGTGAGCCATCGCGGTCAGCTCATCGGTCGTCGAGCCCATCGCTGAAACCACCACGACTACCTTGTCTCCGGACCTCCGGGTCGCCGCCACTCTCCGCGCAACTTGCTTGACCCGCGTAAGATCACTGACAGAGCTGCCACCGTACTTCTGGACTACCAGCGCCATCTCAGCCGGTCACTTCCTCTTTCCCATCCACTTCCCGATCCTGCGCGCCGCCCTTCTGAGCCGCTGCTCGCTCTGCACCAACGCGAACCGCACAAAGCCTCTGCCGAACCGGCCGAAGCCGCTACCCGGCGCGGCTACGACCCGGCAGTTCTTGAGCATGCCGAGCACGAACCCGTAGTCGTCCTTGCGCGGGGTCTTTGTCCACACGTAGAACGTCGCCTCAGGGACATTCACATCCCAGCCCAGCATCGCCAGCTCCTCGCAGAAAGCATCTCTCCGCTTGCGGTACATGCTCCGTGTCTTCGCTGTCAGCGCTTCCGAGTGACGGAGCGCGAACGCACCAGCATCCTGGATTGCGCCGAACGGCCCAGAATCAGTGTTCTGTTTGATCCGAAGCATAGCCCTGATTAGCTCCCTGCTCCCAACCGCCATCCCAATCCGCCAGCCGGCCATGTTGAAGGTCTTGGAGAGTGAATGAAATTCTATGCAGTGGTCCTTTGCGTCCGACACCTGGAGGATGCTGGGTGGTCGCTTCCGGCCGAAGTACAGCTCGGAGTACACGCAGTCATTCAATACGTAGAACCCGTGCCGCCTTGCCAGGGCCACGACCTCACGGAAGAAACCGATGTCCGCGACCGCCGCGGTCGGATTGTTCGGAAAGTTCAGGCACAGCAGTCTGAGTTCAGGCCCGACCTTCACAAGGAAAGACAGGTCAGGCAGGAAACCGTTCTCGGCCCTGAGGGGCACTGTGACAGGTCTGGCCCCGGCCAGCCTCGTCTGATTCGGGTAGATCGGGTAGTTCGGGTCAGGCACCCCGACCCTGTCTCCTGGCCCGCAAGTTCCCCATATCAGGTGCCCGACACCCTCCTTGGACCCGAGCAGCATGCATACCTCGCCATTCGGGTCCAGCTTCACCCCGAACCGTCTTCTGTACCAGTCAGCAACCGTCTGCCTTGCAGACAACTTTCCGGCATAGGTTGGGTATCCGTGATTCCGGGTGCTTTTCAGCGCCCGCACGAGTGCCCTCTGTATCGAAACCGGAGTCGGCTGGTCCGGACTGCCCTCGCCAAGGTCGATCAGGTCACCCTTGGTTCTCGCCTTGATGTCATCCAATTCCTGAAACAGGTAGGGCGGTATCAGACCCAGACGTTCCGCGGCTGCAGGCTCCAGCCTCTTCACGGCTGTAATTGTGGCCCAACCTCCAGCCCAAGTCAAGCCTGCCCAATGACATGGTGGCAATTCCGGAAACGTCCGACATAATAGGACTTACATACCAGGGTCCAGTCCTGTGTCAGCTGTCGATTGACATCGGACCTGCACCGGCCACAATTGACCGGTGAAAGTCATTGCTTTCAACTCCAGTCCGCACCTGGAAAGGAGCGCGACAAACCGGGTGCTTGTTCCGTTCCTTGACGGCATGGAAACAGCAGGCGCCGAGGTTGAGCTCAGCTACCTCCACAGGCTCGAGATCAGACCCTGCCTCGGCTGCCTCGCCTGCTGGCTCAAGACACCGGGCCGGTGTGCTCAGCAGGACGACATGGCCGACATCCTGCCTGGGGTCGCCGAGTCCGACATAGCGGTCTACGCCACACCCCTCTTTGTCGACGGCATGAACGCGACCATGAAGAACCTGCTCGATCGCTCCATCCCCCTGCTCCAGCCCTGGTTTGTCCTTGAGGACAGCCATTGCCGCCATGACCGCATCGAAGGATACAAGAACGGCAAGGTCGCGCTGGTTTCTGTGTGCGGTTTCACCGAAACCGACAACTTCAACCCGCTCGTCGCCCACATGGTAGCCGCCTGCCGCAACATGCGGCGGGAATTTGCCGGCGCACTGCTCAGGCCCTATGCCAATTCCCTGCCAGAACTTGCCAAAGCCGGAATCGATGTCGACGACGTCTATGCCGCAGCCCGCGAAGCCGGAACCCAGCTGGTCCAGACCGGCAAAATGAACAGCGATACGCTCGACCGCGTCAGTAGGCAGTTGATTCCTCGAGACAGGTACATCAGGGCGGTCAATATCCACTTCCGCCAGGCCATTCGCCGCAACCTAGGCAAGGCTTGAGTTCGATCACGGCGGTCACGCCAACAATCTGCCGGCTGTTCGGCATCGAGGCGCCGGCAGTGGCACAGGGTCAGCCGCTGCCCCTGGTCGCCCGCACTGCGTATGACATTGTTGGCCGGGGACGGGTCGACCGGATGTTGATGTTCGCGCCCGACGCGCTCGGCCTGCGGTTCCTCGAGGCCCGGCCCGGACTGCTCGGCCGGATCCGGCAGGCTGCGCCGCTGTCCTGCGAGCTGCGTGCAGTCCTGCCGGCCAAGACCCCGATCTGCTTCGCATCGATGTTTACCGGTTCGCAGCCCGAGGTCCACGGCATCCGGACCTTGGAGCGACCGGTGCTCAAAACGGACACGGTCTTCGATGCGCTGCTTCGCTCGGGGTTCAGGGTCGCCATCATCGCGGTTGAAGGGTCGAGCATCGACCGCATCTTCCGCGAGCGTGACATCGACTACTTCAGCGAGAAGTACGACCCTGGGGTCGTCGAACGCACCCTCGAGCTTATTTCGGCAGACCGGCACGACTTCATCCTGAGCTATGTCCAGGAGTACGACGACACCCTGCATGTGACGACCCACGACGGAGCCGAGGCAGAATCGGCCGCCGAGCGCCACGTTGCGCAGTTCGAGCGGCTGTCTGCCCAGATCGAACAGCATTGGTCACAGTATCACCGGGCCCTCGCCTTTGTCCCTGACCATGGTGCCCACACTGTCAACAGCCAGGGCACGCACGGCGACGACATTCCCGAAGACACCGAGCTGCTTCATTTCTGGCGCATCAGCCCGGGAATCCCGACCGCTGAAACCGCGCTCCGGGCCTGGAACTCTGCTGCGGAGGCATGGGACGATTTCGTCCAGTCAGGCAACGACTGGTACCGGCTCGAAGTCCACGGACCTGCCCTGCTCCGGGCGTGCGGCGATGTCCGAGGACTGAAAGTGCTCGACCTCGGCTGCGGCCAGGGCTACTTCTCACGCCAGCTTGCCCGGGTCGGGGCAAAGGTGACCGGTGTGGACTTCTCAGAGAACCAGGTTGCCAGTGCCCGCAAGTACGAGACCGGCGACCCACTCGGAATCGAGTACCTGGTCATGGACGCGGCAAAGGTCGATAAGCACTGGCCACACCCGGTCTTCGACCTGGTGACTGCAGCCTACAGCATCGGTGACATGCCCGACGCTGAGGCGGTGTTCCGGGCAGCCTACCGGGTGCTCAAGCCCGGGTGCCGGATGGCGTTCTCTGATGCCCACCCGTGCACCGACCCGCCCTTTCGCGAATGGGAAAGGGACGAACAGGGCCGCAAGCTGTCGCTCAAGATCGACCGCTACTTCGAGACCGGGCCCGGATACTGCTTCTGGAACATGCCGCGGCTGAAGTACCATTGGAACGCTCCGGTCTGGCGCCGGACCATCGAAGAGCTCTGCACCGCCATAGCCAACGCCGGTTTCCTTATCAGGCACATCGCCGAGCCCAGGCCCACACCCGAGCAGGTCACGAGAGGCCCGGACCTCGAAGACTGCTACCGCCTTCCTTACACGCTGGTTTTCCAGCTTGTGAAACAGGAGGACGCTGAGTCCGGCCCGTAGCCGCAATCCAAAAGAGGAACAGATGAGCAAACCCGCCCGCAAGCAACAGGATCCCACTCTCAAGCTGCTGACCGAAAGGTCCAGCTGTCGGAACTTCTACGCCCGGAAGATACCCGAGCGCGTCCTGAGCCAGGTTCTCGAAGCCGGCGTCCACGCCCCGACCGGCGGCAACCTTCAGCCATACTCAATCATCCGCATCGAGAAAGCGCAGACCCGCAGCAAGCTCGCCGAACTGTGCGGCCAGGCGTTCATCGGCCAGGCTCCGGTCGACCTGCTGTTCTGCATCGACTGGCACCGCTCCCGGCGCTGGGCCGAGCTCGAGCAGGCGCCGTTCACCGCCACCGATTCCTTCCGCCACTTCTGGATATCGTTCCAGGACACAATCATCTGCGCCCAAAACATCTGCACCGCGGCCGACGCAGTCGGGCTCGGCTCGGTCTATGTCGGCACGGTCATGGACCTCATGCCTGATCTGCGCAGAATTCTGCGCCTGCCCGAAGGCGTGCTGCCCGTTGTACTGCTCAGCCTCGGGTATCCCAGGACCCGGCCGTCACCGCGCCCCAAGCTCGGAGCCGATGTGGTCGTGCACAGGGACTGGTACCGGGAACTGCCGGCCCGGGAACTCCGCGCCGCCCACGACGAGAAGTATCAGCACTTCGGGTTTGAGATGAAGCCCGAAAAGCTCAAGCGCCTTGAGCAGGCCTGCCGCAAAGCCCATGGCGCGAAGTTCGCACGCGAGTGCGTCGACGGCATCCTCAGGCGCGGGCATATCAACATGGCCCAGCAATACTTCGGTCTGCACTACTTCGCCGACGTCATGCCGGCCCATAACGACATGTTCCTCAAATGGATGCGGGAATTCGGGTTCGGCTGGTTCAGGAAGTGGCGGCCGCGCCGCTGACTCCTACTCCGTCTTCACCACTTTGCCGGTTGCCTGAAGCTGCCCTGTACTGAGTTCAACCAGATACACCCCCACGCTCAACCCGTGAAGGTCCAGCCCGGTCTCATGCCTGCCTGCTGCCCGGAACTGGGGCTCGGTCGTCATCACCAGCCTTCCTGATACGTCGAGCACCCGAATCCTGACTTCGGCGGCATCGCCCAGCGAGAACCTGACCACCGCATGCCTGCCTACCGGGTTGCTCACTGACAACGGCATCCTGCTGCTACGTTCCCGGCACAGCTCCGCAATCGCGTCCGGCCGGAACTCGTCCGCACCGATGTCAGGAGTCGCAGGGTTGCGCGAGTCGCCGTCCAGGTCCCGCAGTATACCGGGTGTTGGAACTCCAGAATCCCGGCACGCAGAACCGGACGACAGGTGGAAGTCGCCGCTCTCTTCGAACATCGGGTCTTGGGCGATGCTGCGGCCGTCCTGACCCAGAACCCGCCAGTCACCGAGCCTGGGATACAGCGTGCCGTTCACAAGCGCCGTATTGCCGCTGGTCCCGGACGAGTACAGGTCGTTGTGGTCGCTTGCCCCGGCAGCGAATGGAAAGGCCCCTTCCACGCGGTAGCAGGCCGAGCTGTCCAGGCCCCGGTTCCAGAAGATGTTGTCCAGCGACCGGCAGCCCGAGACGTCACGGAACATGACGCCCGACACACCGCCCTGCTCCGGGCTGACGATGGTGTTGTAGAACAGCCGCGTCGAGTCCGCGCGGTCCAAGAGCACGCCGCTCCCGGTCCAGGCGGTCACGAAGTTGTTGGCGATGACCGCGCGCCGAACGCCGCCGCCCTGCGCAAGGATGCCGTATTCAGCCTCGGCCAGTACCGTCATTTCCATCAACGTATCGTCCGCGCAGTCTCCGGACAGTTCGACCGCCGCCACACCGGCCACACCCGCTACAGTGCCGAGCGAGCAGGTCTGGACCGCGACACGGCTGCTGTTCTCGATCGACAGCGCCGCTTCGCTCACCGTGCCGCGGGTCCGGACGTGTCTGAACCTCACGTCGTCCGACCGCCGGACCACGATGCCGCTGCGGAAGCTGCCCGCCATCTGGACAAAATCGAAGCTGCTGCCCGGACAGGAGTCGACCAGCAGCCCGAACCCGGTGTCCGCCTGCACCCCGAGCGCCTGGGTGCTCTCGACCGCGCACCTCGGCGAGCGGTCGAAGAACATCGAAACCGTAGGCTGGCCCATTATCGACAGCACCCTGACCGAGCAGTCCTCAGACCTGGACAGCCAGAACGCCCGGGGCGCACTGGTGACGAGCATCGGTATCAAGTACCTGAGCGAATCGCAACGGTCGAAAAAGGCGCCGGCCTCGGTCGGCCCGGCAGCGGTGCAGCTGTCGAACAGCATCCGGTTCGAGCCGACCGCGTGGATGCCGTACTCGGGCGACCCGCGGCTGAAACACCGCCAGAACGTTCCGTCCCGCGTGTCCTCGAGCCTGAGCCCGAAGAGCAGCGGGTCCATCACCGTCATCCGGTAGACCGAGACGTCGCTCCCGCCTCGGACCAGCATGCCGGTGCCTACGGTGCCCGGCATCGAGCAGCGGTACACATCCACGAACCGGCAGTCCCGCAACTCCACTCCCCGGCTTCCGACCCCGCTAAGCGGGACCTCGACCCGTACCGAGTCGAGCTCCAGCGACTCGCACCGGACCGCATGTACTCCCACTTCGCATGAATCGACGACCCGGCCTGAGCCCAGGCGCAGGTTCCGGGAATCCCTGAATCTTACCGCCGCGCTCCCGCTGTCGCGCGCACCCATGAAACGCAGACGGTGCAGCATCACATTGTCCGTACTCTCGACTGAGAAAGCGTAACGCGCGCCCGCCGCATCAATCGTCGCCGGAAGCTGTGGGGAACGGAAAGTGGTCCTGAAGCTCCCGCTGTTCGCCACCGAGCGGACAACGACCGGCCCGGTGTAGGTGCCGGTCGCTATCCGGAACTCGACGTCACCGCCCAGCCCCCGGTTCGACAGCGCTGCAGCCGCTTCCTGCACCGTGGCAAAGCTGTCCACTCCCGGCCCGCCAGGCCCGACCGGGTACACTCCGCTCATCGGCTGGGCCGAAGCAAAGGCGGTCAACAGGCAGAAAAGCACAAGACGCGTTCTCAAGACTTGACTCCTGCAGTTTGTCCGAGGAATTGCGCCCGCAAGATGATACGCCTGGCCGTGCTTCTGGGCAAGCCGGGCCCGAACCGGTGAGGAAGCCGAAGCTGTCTGTCACTCGATCACACGATCCCTGAAACACTCGGCCGCTTCCCTTCACCCGTAGCTGACTCTGTGGATTGTGACAAGCTCTCGGCCTCAGAAATGGCATTGTAGATGATGTCTATCTGGACCCTTGTCACGCTGTCGGTTTCGACCGTTGCCAGCTGGATGTTGCATTGTCCGTCGGACCCGCACGCGTGGTACAGGGAGTCTTCTCTGACAAAGATGCTGCACTTGCCCGGAATCAGGGCCATCTGGAAGAAACCGGTCCGGTTCGACCAGCCTGGTCCCGACGTTCCGGAAGAACATGCCGCGCTCTACCCCTTCGACCTGGCCCGAATTGGTCAGTTCGAATGGATACTCCGCCCGGCGTACTGGGGTGATCTTGCCCCAGGACAAGGGCATGAAATCGCCCTCCCAGAACTAGACGTTCCCCCAGACTCCCTGCTCTATTGTCACCTGGCTCTGCGTGTCGGGCGGATACCTCCCGTAGCCTCCTTCCGGCACCCAGTCGCACGCGACCGGCACGAGCACCAGAGCAGGTACTGCGGTCACCAGGGCCCAAGAGCCTCTGGACGCCAGCTGCCTGTCGCTTCCCGGCACAAGGGTCATCATCTGGTTCTGAGCTGCCCCAGTCCGAAGTGTCGACTCGCGATCCCGAAATCGCGGGAGTGTCACCGGTCGTCAGCCCTTGGCGCCATGGCCGGCAGCCCGGGCAGTGCCGGACACGAAGCGGACTGAGTCGGCTGTGTAGACCCGCCCGATGTGCTGGTCTACCAGGTCGTCGATCTGGCGCTCGATCACGGTCCTCGGCACCGCAGGCGTTCCCAGGTGAAGACGAGCCAGTAGACGGTCGGCTCGTGAGACGGACTTTTGTCCGATTCGGTCCAGCGTCTGCAGCAGCCGCGCGATTTCCTCCTCGGTGTTCTCGATCCCGAAACTGACCCGGACCAGACCGACCAGCAACTTCTCCATCAGGCCCGGGGCCAGGGCCAGGCCGAAGTGGCCGACCGTGTCCATGACCGCGGTCACGCCCAGCAATGACTTGACGTACATGTTCGCGCAGAAACAGCCGTTCCGCACACCGATCCCGCCTGACTCGCCCAGTCGTTTGGCCAGCAGGTTGTGCGGTAGACGCCGTGACTCGAAGCAGACCACCGCACCACGGCGCCGGAGGCGCTCCGGATCCGGGTCCGCGTCCCCGTAGACCCTTACATCCTGTCTGCTACTCAGCCCTTCGAGCACCGCAGCGGTCAATCTCTGCTCCTCCTCGGCAATCGTGTCCAGCCCGACCTGCCGAAGCAGCCGTATCGCCATGCCCAGCGCCGCGATGCCGGTGATGTTCTCCTCGCCAGACTTGACCGCGCGGTCGAACCTCGGGTCAGCAAGGTCGATCAGGCCCTTGCGTGCGATGACTCCCCCAGACCCGAAGGGCGCGTACATCTTGTGTCCGGAGAAAGCGAGCAAATCCACGTTCCACTCCCGCATCCGGATCGGCCGGTGCGCGGCCAGTTGGGCGGCGTCGACCAACACCCGAGCATCATAGCGGTGTGCAACGCCGACGAGCCGGGCGATATCGTTGTAGGTGCCCGTTACGTTCGACGCGCCGCATGCGGCCACAAGCCGGATCCGCTTCCGACCGTGCCGCACGTCCCGGTTGTATTCCCGCAACACCGCCTCAAGCCGGGCAAGGTCCATGAACCCCTCGGCGTCGACCGGCAGGCGTATCAACCCTGCCCTCGGGCAATACCGCCACGGCAGCTCATTGGAATTGTGCTCCAGCAGCGTGTTTAGCACGACCGTCTCCTCGCTTCTGCCAAAGCCGGCGCTGACCATCTCCATCACGACGTTGATCGCCTCGGTCGTGCTCGAGGCAAACACAACGTCGTACCCAGCCTCCGGAGCTTCGAAGAAGTCGGCGCAGATTCGGCGGACCCGGGCAACCGCCGCCGGCCAGCGGTCCCCGGGCAGACGCCATGCCCGGCAGGCGGTTTGCCAGATCGGCTCGAAAGTCGGCGTGCTCGCGCCGTTGTCGAAATTGATGCCTGGCAGCTCACCGCACTCGGTCGGCACAGTGAGCCCGAACCCGACCAGCGACCGTCTCAGCTTGAGCAATGCCGGCCGTCCGGTCAGCCCTTCGAGTCCGCCAAGGACGAACAACTCGGACTCCGAACAAATGCTGGGGTCGGAGCAGAACGCGCCTGCTCCGTACGAATCCGTCAGCTGCAGGGCACGCGCCAGGGTGATTGCGCCGATGATGTTCGGGGTGCCGGGTTCGAATAGTTCGGGCGGGGTGGCCCAGGCAACCGATCGGCGGGAAACCATCCGAATCGTGCCACCGCCGGTCTCAAACGGTCTGCCCCGGGGCAGCGCGCCCTTTCTGACCGCGGCCGCTCTCAGCCCCAGCGGCAGACCGAGCTCCCGGCTCGACACCACCCTGACCCGCTCCGGCTTTCGGACGTGGCCCAGGAGCAGGGCCAGCCGGCGCGGGCTGCAGAACACGACCGTATGTCCGTCCGGGTCCAACCCGAGATGCTCGAGCACAACCAGACGCGCCACCTCGTAGAGCGCGGTGGTGATTATCGAACTGTGACCGGTCCCGCGGTGGACGTTCGAGTACCGCGCAAGCGCCGCTCGGATTGAACGCTCCAGGTCGTCGAAGGCGCGACCTGGCTTTGCCGCGGACCCGACCGCCGGCCGGTCACCGCTCACAGAAGCACCTGACGTGACGCGGGGGCGCAATCACCTGTCCAGTGCGGGTTCCCTGCCCGGCGTGTGCATTCTCCTGGGCGGCAATGAGACGGGGGAACCACTGTCATGCCTTGCGTACGCCTGCTTGTTTCCGCTCTCGGGGCCGAATCCTCACCCACGCGTCCGGCTTCCCGCACAGCCCGAGCCTCGACTTGTCACCACAGAAATGGCAGTGTCCCTGCGCCTTGGTGAAGATGGCCTGAGCTCCAGCGTCAGCCCTGTTCACGCGGCCAAGATATTGTGACTGACTGGGGTGTCAAGCGGGCCGAATCTGGCTCCGGGGAATGCCAACTGCCTCGGGTTTCTCCCTCGTGTCCTTCGGAAACCGGTTGGCGTCGCCATTGTTCACCGTCCCGTCTGGAACCCGATGCGACCGGGCTGCTTCTGTGCCAGCCGCGTCAGCTTGCGGATGGCGTCGCGTCGCAGCGGGATGGCCAGTCTGCCCGATGTGCCGGCCTGACCCCTCAAGTCCGCATCAGCTCGTCTTCAGACTCCGACGCTGCCCGCCCCGGCACCAGGGCGGGCACTGCGGACACCACCGCCCAGAAGCCCCAGGCCCTCGGCCCGATGTCACCTCTCTGCAACCGACTCATGATTCTAGACCTCACCAGGAACGGTCGGTATGCAGGCCGCAAGCACGAGCGTCCTGTGTTTTCCCGAATCCGGGAAAACCGGCGGGCGTCGCCGTTGTCCTTCAGCTCCCGTCAGGGCGAATGTCGCGATTCAGCGCTATGGGCAGTAGTCGTCGTACAACTCGTCGACGTACTCGGCGACCAGTTCGGCCAGCTCGCCCACCTGTTCGTCGCCTACGTCCAGCAGCTGCGACGTGATGAAATGCCCGCCCGGATGGCTCAGATAGGAGACCGAGACAGCCGAACCCCAGCCCGGGTCTTCCGGGTCCTGTTCCATGCTGACGATATACAGTTCGATGGCAGCCTTGTCGTCCGAGCGGACGACCTTGATTCCCAGCTCATGGACCCGCTCGCGGACCGCAGTGGCGAACTCACGGCCGATCACATCGTCTCCCGATTGCCGGACATAGACTCCGCTGCGGCGCGGCAACCTGACCACGCTCGCTGAACGGGGAGCCGGGCAGTAGACCACCGGGCCGCCGAAGATCAGGAAGTGCCACGAGCCGAAGACAGAGTAGCGATTGCGTCGCCACATGCCGCGCCTGCCGTGCGGCGGTCTGGGCGGCGGCCGCCAGCTGCCGCGGCGCCCGCGGTGGCCCCGACGTCGGTCACCGCTGCGGCGGTAGCCGGGGTCGCGCGTGGCGAGGGATACTTCTTCGGTGATGCTTGGCACGGGCAGGGTCACGGTGCTGAAGCTGGGGCTCGGCATCGGGACGGCCTCGGGCCCCGGCCTATCGGCAGATGCGGTGCTTGAGGACTTCTGCTTGGCCGTCGGGCCCGGTTCGGAATGCTCCAACTCGGTCAGCTGGCCGGAAGAGCTGGTGACCGGCGTGCCGGCTGCGGACTCCGTGTCCTCGGAGGTTGATACTGCGAGGGCAAGCGCAACCAGCGCAGCAAGCGTGAAAAGGGCGATTCGGCTTCTCATTATGACTCCCTTCGGTCGGCAGCAATGCCGCCCAGGCACGAGCAGCGGCTATCGCTGTCGTTCATCAACTCTATTGACCCGGCCCGCGGCACTATCCTGCGGTCCAGGCAACAGATCGGCCCGCGGCCGAGGTCGCCGCTCGGCCGGCTGGTCAAGCGGGCCAAGTCAGACTGCGGGAAATGTGGGGAGTATCCCGGGTTCCCGACAACCTGGAATCTGCAATCCAGTTCTTCCTTCTGTCCGGCCCCGCCCGGCTCAATCGGCAATCCAGAACCGAAAATCCACAGTCGCCTGGATGGTCTTGTGCCCGGGTCTCCCCCTGACGTCGTTCGGAAAACGGATGAGTCCCCACTGCCGCCTTTCAGCCAGGGCGGACCTGCGCCACATCACGACCCAAAAATCGGGATTCGTCAAGCGTGTGGAGAAGCCGGCCGGTCAGTCGTCCTGGGTGGCGACGCGGCTGACCAGTGCATGAATCCTGCCGCCATGGTACACCGAGCGATGCCATCTGTTGGTGCAGATGACGAGTCCGACCCCGGTCGCTGGCTGGTACTCGACGACCGCGGAAAACGCCTTGTCACCGCCGGTGTGCCCGATCCAGCCGCCCACGGTTCGGGTCCAGAGCAGGCAGCGCCCGCTCGTCGGGTTGTGCAGCGTCAGCAGCTCGTCGACCGATTCCGGACTGAGAATCCTCGTGCCCTCGAGCCGCCCGCGGTTGATGTACGCCAGCAGGAACCGGGCAAGGTCGTGCACAGTGGTCTTTAGCGCGCCCGCCGGGTAGGCGCGCGACCGGTAGAACCGGAACGGTTCGAGCTCGGGCGAGTACGGCCGGGCCAGGCTGTCCTGGGCCAGGTCGCGGTACGAGAAGCTGGTGCTCGACATCCCCAGGGGCAGGAAGATGCTGTCCCGGCAGTATTCCTCGAACGCCTGCCCGCTGACCCGCTCGATCACCAGCCCGAGCAGCGACACTCCGATGTTGGAATACAGCTCGCGCTCGCCCGGCGCGCTGCTCTTCCAGACCACCGGCAGATAACTGCTGCCGCCCGGAACGATGAACTCGGGCAGCCACTCGGCAAGTCCCGGTGCCGAGTCCCAGGCCCAGTCGTCATAGAACCCGGGTATTTCCTCCAGCGGCCAAGCGAGCCCGGAAGTGTGCGTCATCAGATGCCGCGCAGTTATCGGGCTGTCCGGGTACGCGGGGTTCCTGACCCTGAACTCCAGATAGTTGTTGATGTCCGCGTCCAGGTCGAGCGGGCCGCGCTCGACCAGCTGCATCGCTGCGGTCGCCACGACCAGCTTGGACACCGACGCGACACCGTAGATGGCGTTGGGGCCAGCCGGGTACTGGCGTTCGACATCGGCCGTGCCGAAGTACGCTTCCCACTCGATTGCCCTGTCCCGGACCACTGCCGCGCACAGCGAAGGGATGTCGCCTTCCTCCTGCTCCTGCCTGAGCGCCGCCTCGACGTCTGCCACCTCCTCGAACCTGCCCTCGAGCAGCGAGCAGCCGGCCGCCAGCACCAGCAACGCCCAGCTGGCGGCCACCAGCACGCCGATCCGGGCCGTCAGCCTGCGCCTCATGCTAGAACCGGTATCCTGTCATCAGCCCGAGCGACAGGACCTGGACCCGTCCCGGTGTCTCCAGGACCGGGATGTGGCCTCGGGCAGGGTACATCACGTCGGCCAGACCCCAGTTGAGCCGCGCGTCCAGCACCAGCCTGCCGATGCCCGCAGCGATGTCCGAGTCGATTCCGAACACCAGCCCGTAGTCGAACTGGCGCACAGTCTCCAGTATGCGGGTGTCCGGCTCGCCGCGGTACACCAGCGTGCCAGCCGCGTCCAGCCGGTAGGCGGCGAACGGCCCCACGTAGACGCCCGGGCGCACGCCACCTCGCGGCAGCCCGACGCGGAACAGAACCGGCATCTCGAGATAGCTGATGCGGACCTTGTAGGACGAATTGTAGGGCCGGATCAGGTTCAGATGGTAGCCGCGCTGGACGAAGCCCAGCTCAGGCCGGAGGGTGAGGAAGCCGAGCAGCCCGGCGTCCCATGTCACCGACAGCTGCGGTCCGTACTGAGGGTATCCGACGGTCTGCAGCATCTCGACCTCATACCCCAGGTACGGCCGAAAATCCTCATCCGACGCGAGCAGGCCCGACACCGCCGCGCCGGCCCTGACCCCCAACCCCGCCTGGGCGACTCCCGCCAGCAGCAGGCAGCCCAGGGCGACGCGCGGCACAAGGCGAAGATATCGGGTCATGTTGTCGTGTCAAACCGCCATGGCCCCACCGTTCGGACCGGGCTGGACAATACCCCAGCGCCCCGATAGAATTCCTCCCCGTTCGGCGCACCTCGTACAAAAAGGAGAACTGCCGTGAGGCAATTGTGTACCGCCTTGGCAGCCACGCTGCTCGTCGTCGGCTGCACCAAAATCGATCCCGACCCCAAGGCCGTTCAGGTCGAAGCCGAAGAGCCCCGCGCCTGGGCGGCGGACGGGGTTGACAAAATCTGGATTGAGAGCGTCAGCGGCAACATCGCGGTGACTGCCGCGGGCGATGCCGACTCGATCACCGCTGACATCACCCGCTATGCCACCGGCGAGGACAGCGCCGACGCGCTCGCGTGGCTGGACTCGGTCGCCGTGAAAGACGAGTCCAACGGCGGCGAGCTTGAGATCGAGTGCCAGTTTCCTTCCGACTTCCAGGGCCACAACCTCGGGGCCGCGTTCCAGATGTCATCCCCGGCCGGCAAGTCGCTGCGGCTTGAGCTCACCAACGGCGACATCGACATCGACGGCATGGCCGCCGGCGCCGAACTGGACTGCGTCAACAGCAACGTCTCAATAGTCGGCCTGCAGGGCGGGGCACTGGTCGAGGCCGTCAACGGCGACGTCGATTGCGACCTGGCGGCCCTGGCTGCGCCGGAATCGGCCGTGCTGTCGACCGTCAACGGCAATCTGGTGCTTTCGCTCCCGGCCGGTGTCTCGGCGACGTTCGACGCCCAAACCGGCACCGGCAGCGTGGCTGTCACCGGGTTCGGCGACGTCAGCTACACGACCAACGAGGACCGGCACAAGGCCGGCACAATCGGCGGTGGCGGTGCGACCATCGACCTCGATGGGGTCAACGGCAACGTGACCATCCGGGCCCGCTGACGCGGGCCGGATTGTTCACGAGCCACCGGACTCCCACAGACCATGAACGACCGGACGACCCCGGCCGATACCAGGCGATTCAAACTCTCCAAGCTCGTCATCCCGGCGGTGATGACGGCCGCCTTCTGGGCCATCGCTGTCCTCTTCTGGCGCCTGTCCGGGCACTGGTTCTTCCTCGTCAACTTCGGCTACATCGGGCTCTCGGTCGGATTCGGCATGGCGCTGTACACGCCGCTCCCGCGCCGGCGCAAGCCCTGGGGCAGGCGCATCACCCAGTTTCTGGTCGGCGCCTACATGCTGGGCCTGCTCGGACTTGTGGCCCGCGAGAACATGCAGCTCGAAGGCTTCTTCCACTTCCTGCTCGCCGGCTTCTTCGCCGGGGCCGTCATCCACTACACGGTCGCCAAGCTCCTCGGCCCGCTGCTCTTCGGCCGGGCTTGGTGCGGCTGGGCGTGCTGGACCGCGATGGTGCTCGACCTGCTGCCGTTCAAGCGCAACCAGGCCGGTCGGCTGCCCGGTCCCTGGGGCCTGCTGCGCTACCTCCATTTTTCCCTCAGCCTGGTGGTCGTGCTCGTTCTCTGGTTCGTGTTCCGCTACCAGGTCAGGACCAACGACATCCACTCGCTCTACTGGCTCGCCGTCGGCAACGTCATCTACCACGGGGTCGGCATCCTGCTCGCCGTCGCCCTCAGGGACAACCGGGCGTTCTGCAAGTACGTCTGCCCGATCCCGACCCTGCAGAAGGTTCTGTCCCGCTTCGCGCTGCTCAAGATATCGGGCAATCGGGACAAGTGCACCGAGTGCGGCGCCTGCGCAAGGGCCTGCCCGATGGACATCCGGGTCCACGAATACGCTGCCCGGGCTCGCCGGGTCCTGTCGACCGAGTGCATCCAGTGCTTCGAGTGTGAGAACGTCTGTCCCAGGGGTGCGCTGCGAACCACCTTCCGGTTCGACGGCGGCAATTCCGAGTTGATCAGGACCCGCCGGACCGCCGAACCCGAGCCCTGAGAAACGGGCCGGGCTAGGCCGGCCCGTCCTGCAACCGGTCGCTCCTGCGCCTGGTTCGCCGGCGCAGCAGCCAGATCACCAGCACCACGAGCAGTCCCAGCGCCGACATCACGGCCGCGAACCAGACCCCGCTCCAGGTCCAGCGCGTCGAATGCAGCGCACGGTGCTCGGGCCTGACGTCGAAATCGACCAACGGCCCGGTTCGGCCCAGAACGAAGACCAGCACCCGCAGGGCATGGAGGATCGCGGCCGCAGCACCCGCACGCAGAGCAGGACCAGCGCTCTTCGCGGTGTTGGCGATCCACCACCGCACCGCGCCGGCCAGAACCGCCAAGTCTACGACCAGCTCGGCCACAAGCAGAGCCGATACCCACGCCGTCAGCACCGCCAGCGCGCCCCCGGCCAGCATCATGGCCGCCCGGGACAGCAGCACGCAGGCGCCCAGCGCAAGCAGCGACGCGTACAGCCTTTGGCGTGAAGGCCTCAGCATCGCCTGCGCCTCATGACATACACCTCTGTCCTTCCTCTGCCTTCGCCCCCCTGTACCTCTTCACCCGGCCCCAGCACGACCGGCGGTCAGCGTATCCCATTGTCCCCTGCGCCAGCCGGGGGCCGGAAGAAAACCGACCGGCCGACCCAGACCAGGACCGCAGCCGCACCGATCGCTGACAGCCCTGTCACCAGCCTGTCGACCGGCCCGCCGTCAAAGCTCATCCAGACCAGAGAGCTGGCATAGTTGGCGGTCAGGTGAAACAGTATCGCGGCCCAGACGCTGCCGTGGGTCGCCAGGTGCAGCCACGTGAACACCACCGTCATGCCGATTGTGCCGATCCAGAATGACCCGAAGTCGATCACCGGGTTTCCCCAAAGCTGCTGGATCGTGCCCGGTACAAAGAACACCGGCAGGTGCCAGAGTCCGTGAGCCGCGCCCAGAACCAGACTCGACCGCAGCCCGCCCCAGCGCGCCAGCAGCCTGTCCATGGCAAAGCCCCGCCAGCCCAACTCCTCGGACAGCGGACCGAACAGGAACAGCTGCACCGTCAGCCCGACCAGGAGCACCGGCCGGGCCAGCGGCGTGGGCAGAGACAAGGTGCCGCCCCGCAGCACCTGGACCGCGATTCGGACGCCCGACATCATGACCGGAACCAGAAAGACGACAAGATAGGCCCGCCCCCCCAGCCTGAAACTGATGCAACGCCTCCAAAGCTCGCGCAGCCCGGCCCGGCCTTCGTGGCGCCAGGTCATCAGCACCCCCGCAATCGAAGGCGCGAACCCACCCACAGCAAGCAGCGCCAGCCCGATCGCGGCCGGACTCGGCTGGTCAGGGCTGACCGACCCGCCCGGAATCCCGAACAATGCCATCGCCCACCACGCCAGCCAGCTGATGGCGAATGTCAGGCCGAAATAGGCCCAGAGCCCTGACCGCCCGCGCGCCTGCGCTGACTGCGGCATCATTCCCCGCTCAGAGTCAGCAGACACGCCGTGACGCAGCCTGTTTTCTCTCACGCGGCCAACATATTGCGTCCGGCTGGGGAGTCAAGGCTCAAGTCAGGCGGAGGGGAACGGAGTAGCTTTCCGGGTCTCCCTTGACGTCGTTCGGAGAAAGATGGCAACAACCAATCCCCCACTATTCGCTTTGTCGCCACAGCCTGCTGTCCGGCCGGCTATTCGTAGCGGAGCGCGTCGATGGGATTCAGGCCCGCGGCCTTGCGTGCCGGGTAGTATCCGAAGAATACGCCGACTGCCGCCGCGAATACGACTGCGAGCAGCACGACCGGCGGGTTGAGCGTGGTCGGGATGTCGAGCAGAAGGGTGAGCAGCGCCGCGATCAGGGCCGACACCAGCACCCCGATGATGCCGCCGGCCAGACTCAGCACCACGGATTCGGTCAGGAACTGGACCAGGATGTCGCTGCCCCTGGCTCCGACCGCGAGCCGGATGCCGATTTCGCGGGTGCGCTCGGTCACCGACACGAGCATGATGTTCATGATGCCGATGCCGCCGACGATGAGCGACACGCAGGCGATGGCGCCGAGCAGCAGAGTCATGGTCCGAGAGGTCGAGGACGCGCGCTCGATTATCTCGGCCTGGGTCCGGACGTTGAAGTCGTCTTCTTCAGACTCGGCCAGCCGATGCTCCTGGCGGAGGATGGCTGTAATCTCCGAGGCGGCAGAGTCGACCGCGCCGGCTGACTTCGCGCTGGTCTCGATCCGGTCCACGTGCTGCCCGCCCTTGAACCGGTAAAGCGCGGTCGTGACCGGCACGAGGATGACGTCGTCCTGGTCTTCGCCCATCCCGCCCTGGCCTTTCTCGGCGAGCACGCCGATGACGGTAAGTGGCTGGGCCCCGACCCTGACCTGGGCGCCGACCGGATCCACGTCCGGGAACAGCTCGTCGACCACAGTCCGTCCCAGTACCGCGACCTTTGCCCTTGACTTGACGTCTCGGTCGGTGAAGAACTCGCCGCGCGCAAGACTCCAGGTCTTGATGTCGAGGTATTGCGGCGAAACGCCGGTGACCCGGGTGTTCCAGTTGCCCTGTCCGCCGATGACCTGCTGCTGGGAGTTGACGATTGCGGACACCGCGCCGATCTGGGTCGCCTGAGATGCCAGCGCATCCGCGTCCTCGAGCGTTATCCGGGCCCGACTCCCGGCTCCGCCGCTCACCCCGCGGAAGCTCCTGCGCGCGGGCATGACCATCAGCACATTGGTGCCGAGCGCCTCGATCTGCTGACGGATCGAGGCCTGCGCGCCCTGTCCCACCCCGACCATGACGATGACCGAGGCGACGCCGATGATGATGCCGAGCGAGGTCAAGAGGCTCCTGGTCTTGTTGCGCCTTATGCTGGTGAGCGCGGCGCGGAACAGCCTGCTCCTTCTCATTGGCCGATCGCCTCCATCCGCGCCTCGACGTCCACCACCGGCAACGCGGCGAGGTCCTGAGCTGCGCTACCGCGCTTCTCGACCGGGTAGTCGCGCGTGATGCGGCCGTCGCGCATGACGACTACGCGCCGGGCATAGCGCGCGATGTCGGGCTCGTGCGTCACCATGACGATGGTGATTCCGGCGTGGTTGAGTTCCTGGAATACCGTCATCACCTCGACCGAAGTCCGGGAGTCCAGGTTGCCGGTCGGCTCGTCGGCCAGTACCAGGGCTGGTTCGTTCACCAGTGCCCGCGCAATGGCAACGCGCTGCTGTTGCCCGCCCGACAACTGGTTGGGAACGTGTTGCACGCGGTCCGCAAGCCCGACCCGGTCCAGAGCCGCTGATGCCAGTTGCCCGGCCGGGCCGTGAAGACCCGACCGGTCGTAGAGCAGCGGCAGCTCGACGTTCTCGAGCGCGGACGTGCGCGCAATCAGGTTGTAGCCCTGGAATATGAAACCGATCTTGCGGTTCCGGACATCGGCGTACTGGTTCCGAGAGAGCCGGCTTGTCTCCTCGCCGTCGAGCAGGTATCGGCCAGTAGTGGGTCGGTCGAGACAGCCGATGACATTAAGAAGCGTTGATTTGCCGGACCCGGACGCGCCCATGATGGCCAGGAACTCACCTCTGCTCACCGTGAGGTCGACGCCCCGCAAGGCGCGGACCTTTACGTCCCCGAGGTCATAGACTCGGGTCAGGTCGTGGATTTCGATGACCGGCTCCATCTGCCAGGACCGGTTCGAAGATACCACGGCTACCTTCCTGGGCCAAACATCGGGCCGCCGAATCCGCCTCTGCGCAGCCCGCCCCGTCTGCTTGCCGGGGTGCCGGACGCTTTGGTTATCACCCGCATCCCTTCGGTGATTTCGCCGCGCACGGAAGTGATCTCGGTGTTGCGGCCGTCGGTCGCACCGGTCCGAACCAGCACTACCCCAGGCTGGTCCTGCTCGTCCATGCACCACAGCCTGGCGACATCGGCTCCGGCTTCGGGACTGGGGACTGAAGCAGAATCCGGAAGGGGTCTCCGGCTGGCTGAATCACCATTCCGGCCGCCGCGCAGCTTGCGAAGCTGGTCTACCATCTCCTGAGTTGGCTGCAGGTTCAACGCGTTGTTGGGGGCCATGAGCACACCCCGGCGTTGCTCGACATAGAAATCGACCGTCGCGGTCATGCCGGGCAGCAGCAGGCCGTCTTCGTTGGCAGCTTCGACCACGACGGTGTAGTTGACGACATTGGACACTGTCTGCGGCTGAAGCCGGACCTGAATCGCCATGCCCGTGAACTCACGGTCCGGGAATGCCTGAACCGTGAACCTGACCGGGATGCCCGAATCGATCTGGCCGATGTCGCTTTCGTCGACCAGGGCCAGAATCCGCATCCGGGCAAGGTCCTGGACAACAATGAAGAGGGTCGGGGTCGAGAAGCTGGCGGCAACGGTCTGCCCGGGTTCGACGGCACGGCTGAGGACCGTGCCCGCGATGGGTGAGCGGATGTAGGCGTAGGCGAGGTTGGTCTCTGCCCTTTCCAGCGCCGCCTCGGCCGACTGCTTCGCAGCCAGAGCTGACGCCGCGCCTGTCTTCGCCGTCTCCAGCTCGGTCTCGGAAATCAGGCCCAGGTCGAACAGCTCCTGCTTGCGATTGAACTCCGACGCGACCTGGCTGTGGTGGGTCTCGGCCTTGGTCAGGTTTGCCCGGGCATCGCTCACCTGGGCTGCGAGCGGCACCGTGTCGAGTATAGCCAGCAACTGACCTTTCGTCACCCTGTCGTTGAAGTCGACCAGCACGCGCTCGACACTGCCCGACACCTGTGTGCCGATCTCGACCGTGCCGACCGGTTCCATTGTCCCGGAGCTGGATACGATGTTCTCGATGTCCCCTCGTCTCACTTCCCCGAACTCGTACTTCGCCTGCCCGTTCTTGCGGCACCCGGTCAGCACGAGAACAAGCACGGCGGCCAGGCCTGCAAGGAGGCGCGCGTACCGGCGTTTCATGTCTGCTCCTTCTACCCGGGAGTCAAATGCAGGGGCGCAATTGGAACCCGGGTGTCTGCGCTTCATGTCGGTTAAGACCCGGACGCGCTGCTGTTCCTGCGCAGGAACATACCGGCCGCCGGGTCTAAGAGGAACGATATGGCGCAGAGATCCGGCCTGCCACAGACCGCTGCCCGCACAACCACGCTGGCCGCGGTCCTGCTGTTCGCAGCCCTGCCCGGGCTGTCGGCCGCCGCCGATATCCCTGCCGACACTTTCAGGCTGTCGCTCGCCGAGGCAATCCAGACCGCGCTCGGCCAGAGTCCGGTCAGCACCCAAGCAGCAGTCACCCGCACAGATGGAGCTATCACACTGGCCCGGGGGATCAACGGTATGCTGCCGTCTCTGTCCGGCTCGGTCGACTACGGCTGGAGGCACGTGGGCCCGGACACGACCGGCCAGGGCTGGACCGCAGGCCTGACCGTAAACCAGGTCGTTTTCAGCCCTTCGGCCTTCGCCGGGTTGGTATCGTCCGCCGTCCGTTCGGCCTACAGCTCAGCCAGCGCCCACGACCAGCAGGCCAAGCTGGTCTACGACGTGACGGTCGACTACCTCAATCTTCTTAAGTACAGCCGGCTCAAGGACGTAGCAGTCGCCGCCCTGCGCCGCGCGTCCGAGTACCTCGAGCTCACCCGCGAGAAGGAACGTCGGGGGTTGGCCTCGTCAATTGACCTGCTGCGCGCCGAAGCGCAGGAGGCCCAGGCCAGGCTCGGCATGCTCGAGGCCGAGCAGAATCTCGACGTCGGGATGGAGACGTTCAAGGCGACCGCTGGCCTGGGCCGCAACAAGGTCGTGGTCCCTACAGAGGAGCTTGAATCGCCGGCCGAGTTTGAAGTTTCGGACCAGGAGAGCCTTGTTGCCGAAATCGAGCGCCTGAATCCAGGACTCAGGATGTCGGCCCAAGCCAAGTCCATCGCCAGGGTCAACCAGGTCGCCGCCATCGGCAGCGTGCTCCCCGATGTCTCGCTCTACTGGCAGCGGAGCTCCTCGGGCAGCTCGCTCGGGTCCTGTGTCGACAACTGGAAGGACAACGGTACATCAACCTACGGCCTGCGGGCCGAGCTGCCGCTGCTCGACATCAAGTCCTACGTGCTGGACGTGGTCGATGCCACCAACGAATCCCGGCGCGCCGCAGCCGCCGCGCGGATGGCGGAACTGCAGATCCGCTCGACTGCGGCATCTGCCGTCGGCACCTATCTGACCGCCCGGCAGCGATACGACCTCGCAGCCGCGACTCTGACCCTCAACGAACGGCTGCATGAACTCGGACAGCAGCAGCTCCGGCTTGGCGCAATATCCCAGGTGGACTTCCTCGATGTCGAGGCCAACCTCGTGGATGCCCAGGCGTCGTTCGTCAGCGCTACCTGCGACACCTATGTCCGGGCCGCCAATATCGCCTACCTGCTCGGCTCAAGCGTACCCGCCAAACCCTGACCGCTGTCAGCCCGAGTACCGCCCGATGCTGGCCAGGTGCCATCGAGTGAATGGAGAGTCTCGCCGGCGGCCCATCTGCTCCCGCCCGCTTGATCCCCTTCTTGATTTCCGCCCGGTGCGACTGCGGCGGTCGGTGGACAGCGGCGGCAGGCCTCTTGCCGGCAGTGATTCGGGGTGACCTTCCGGGACCTCGCTGTACAGCCGGCCGGCTCGCGGCCGGTGAGGTGCCTGCAGACCGTGCCCCACTGCCTGAAAATGAAAGACACTCCGGAGGATGTCAACAGCGCTGGAACTTGGATTGCGGCAGCACAGCTGCCGCCTTCAACTCTTTGGACTGCGGCAGCCCCCACGCCCGCGTCATTGCGTACGACGGACCGGGGTCGGTGCCTCATGGGCACGGCTGCGATGCGGCCGTGGCAATCTCTTCTGGACGCGGGCTCGGGGCAGGCTCCGCTGCCGCTTTCACCTCTGCTCAGCCCTGTGAGGTCAGCGCCTGCCTGCGGGCGGTGCTCTGGGCGAGTGATGCGGACGCCCTGCACCAGACAGATGCCGGAGCACGGCCTGGCAGCGGTCTCGACACAACTCACAGTCCGAAACGCGCGCAGCGTCCCCCGCACGCCCTTCACGCACCTGAATGTCCTTGGATGCCTGACTTCGGGAACAACCACGCCTGCAAAGGCCCAAGTGAACGCCTATCAAGATGTAACTCTTTGAAGAATTGAAGTTTAGTCCTGAGACCCAGCCCGAAGACCAGCCTGGGTCCCCCTGCCCCGGGCATGCCCCCAGACAGTCCTCCCTACTGTCCTGAGGCATGCAGCTTGGCCTGACCTGACCCTTGGCCGTACCGATGCAGATGCCTGTTCAGCCAGC
>CP070680.1:2045395-2075139 GCA_020352555.1 Caldifarciminota bacterium
GAGCGGCAGCGATGCTGCCGCAATCCAAAGGGGCGAAGGCGGCAGCTTTGCTGCCGCAGTCCAAAGCCGTGCCTGGTTGACGGCCGGACTCGGGGTGCGCGAGTTTCGGCCGGTACTGCTATTTGCTTGACAGGGCGCAAAGGCTGCGATAAAACCTGAGTGGCTGGGTGACCAAGGCAGAGATGCCGGCGCTCCGGCAGGCATGCCGGGGGCAGCTGCCGGCAACCGCACATTAGCAGCAGCGCAGCAAAGGAGGCCCTGTGAGACTCCGCTATCATTCTGCCAGCAGGCTGGCAGCCCTGTATTCCCTGGTCCTGATACTGGTACTGTTTCCGTCGGTCGCGGCGCGGGCCGCCGGGGAGACAGTGGGTGTCGACCTGCACGAACCTCCGCCCGGCAGGCTTCACATCACCGACCTGTGGTGGGTGGACCTGACCAACCCTTCTGGCGTGACCCTGTCCGTATACCTGGAGGCCAATGTCCATGAGGCGCGGCGGGGCGAGGTGTACCACGGCGAGACCTGGCCGTTCAAGCTGCCGCCGGGCCGGAAGCGGGTCAGGCTGACCGACGTCAGGATACGGAGCCAGCGGCACGCGCGCGGGTACGAGGTGTTTGTGATGCGGACCGGGTCGGTGCCTCCGGGCGAGTATACCTATTGGGTGCTGGTCAAGGGCGACGGGACGGGCGGCGACACGGCCAAAACCACTGTGAGCCCGACGACTCCGCCGAGGCTTGTTTCGCCAAGGGACCGGTCGACGCTGTCAGGCCTTGTCCCGCGCTTCCAGTGGACAGCGCCGGTGCCGGTGGTGCGAGGCGTGACCTACGGACTACGCATCGTCGAGGTGCTGCCCGGGCAAAGCAAGTTTGAGGCGATGGCAACGGTCAGGCCGTGGTTCGAACGCACACGCATCACGGGCACGACGTTCAGCTACCCGCGTTCGGCAAGGCCGTTCGTGCCGAGGAAGAGATACGCCTGGCAGGTGAAGGCGATGTTGGGCGGGGCGGTTATCGGGACGAGCGAGATCTGGGAGTTCCTGGTGCCGTGGGTGGTGAGGCCCGGCCGTGCGGTCGACCTGTATCTGTGCGACGGCGGCGAGCTGACCGGCGCGGTGTATCACCGGCCTGCGATCGGGCCTGAGACCAAGGTGTACCAGCGGCCATCGGGCAGGCTGTACTCGTTCCTGTTCGCTCCCTGGGACGCGGACAAGCTCTACTTCGTGAACGCGAACGAGTTCAAGATCTACGTCAAGGACCTGAGCCCGGGTGCGCCGCCCGAGTCGGTGGTGCACAGCCATTCGACCTATGTGCGGGACATCGCAGTTGACCCGGACGGTGTGATGTACTTCAGCGAGGCGACCGGAGCAGGCGGGGACGGCAAGGTCTGGCGCCTGAACAGCGACGGCAGCGCGTCGGTGCTTTACGAGGTGCTGCTGTCCCAGGTCGACGGGTTCTGGTCAGGCGACTTCTGCTTCGATGCGGACGGGGTGCTGTACCTGAGCACCGGGAACAGGGTCGGGGCAAGCGTGTACCGGGTGGACCTCGGCGCCGGCACGGTGACCACGCAGTACACCGACCCGTCCGGCTCGATAACCGGGATGACATTCGGCCAGGACGGCCTGCTGTACTACGCGGACTGGAGGCAGCGGATCTACGCCCTGGACCTTGAGACCGGTACGCGGAACCAGGTTTACTACAAGGCGAGCCGGAAGTGGACCTCTGACGTCGGGTTCAAGCCTTTCGACCCAGGCGTGACGGTGCCGCCCGGAACCTTGACCTGGGTGATGCCGTGGGGTGTTGGCGGCACGATGCTGCCGCGCATCGACAGCGCCACCGGGTTGACCAGTTACGGCGACGTGGACAGCGCGCCGTTCGGCGGCAGGCTGGGCTTCCGGTCCGGAGCGTCGAGCGCGATTCCGACAACTGACCTGTACTACTACCGCTGGGAGTACAGGCCTGGGGGCGGGGCGTGGACCGACTTCGACGAGGAAGTCCGGGTGCACTATGTCAAGGAAGTGCTCGGGTTCCTGCCGTCGTTCCCGACGATGAAGCTCGGGCCGTTCGATGTCTCGGGCAAGAAGCTGTTCATGTTCAGGCCGCACAACCCGCCGGTGATCTCAGGCGCGACAACCTACTGGCCGACCAGCGGGTTCCTGGGCGACATCTACTCCGGGTTCCTGAACACCGCGGGCAAGCACCTGGCCCCGGGCCAGTACGAAATCAGGCTTTCGGTGTACGATTCGACCGGGAACAAGAAGAACCACGGCACGGGGTTCAGGTTCGTTGTGCCGGTGTCCGAAGCACCGGACGGCGAGATCACGACCCGGCTGCCGCACGCCATGGAGCTGGACGCAGGCGGGTTCAAGTTCCTGCTCCACATCGACAACCGGCCGTGCAGCGCCTACATCGACGCCCCGACGGTCGCCGGCGAAGCGGCGAACGACACCTGCGGGTTCCTGCGCTACGACCCGGCCGACACTGCGCCGGTCCATGTCGAGTTCCACGCGTCCCAGCCCGGCAGTTTCGCCAGGTTCAGGTTCAGGATCGTGCGCGGCATCATGACCTGCGACAGCTCCTATGTCTTGAACCAGTACGTGTTCGCGGACTCGGCCGGGGTGTACGACGGTGACCTGGCCGGCAACTTCGAGCACGATTTCCTGCGTTCCACCCTGCTCGGGCCGTGCACCGAGGCGGCGTTCTCCGAGAACCTCTACGTATACGCCAAGGCGACGAGGGGCTGGGGGCACCGGATATCGGCCTACGATGCGTCGTTCGTGAGGGCGTTCGCGCTGTCGGAGACGGAGGAATAGCGAGACCAGCACGAAGGTTCACCCTCACCCTGGGCCTCTTTCGTCGAGGGAGAGAGACCTCATCCCCCTTGCGGGCACGGCTCAGCGGTTGTGTCCTCACACATGACCGGCCAGCGGGGACAGCGACCTGAGACCTTCGAGCGCTCGTATCCTGCCCGCACGAGGGCAAGCAAGGAAGGGAGTGACATGAAGCGGCTACTGCTGTTGTTGGTGCTGGCGGTTGTCTCCGCGGCCGGCCCGGTGACGTTCTCCGGCTCTGCCAGTCTGGACGGTGAGCAAGAGTTCATCGGCAACGTCCAGGGCGACACTCTGCGCAGTCCCTATTCGCAGCTGACTTTCAGCCTCAACCCGACGCTGACGGTGTACGGTTTCCCGATATCGTTCAACTTCCTCTTGAGCTCGATGGAGGACAACCTGAAGCAGGCGCTGAACAAGTACAGGATGTACCTTGACCCGGAGTACCTGCTGCAGAGCAGCCTGAACCTGTCATGGCTGGCTCCGTCGATCAAAGGAGTGGAGGTCGGGTCGTGCAACCCGTCGTGGTCAGACCTGACCCTGTCCGGGGCGTCGGTGCTCGGCGGGGCGGTGGAGTTCAATCCCTGGTACATCTACACCGCCGCAGCGGTGGGCCGGACCCAGCGGGCGGTCGAGCCGTCGGATACGACCGATGCGGCTTTCAGCCAGATGCTCTACGCGGTGAAGCTCGGAGGCGGGAAGAAGGAGGGCACTCATTTCTACCTTACCGGCATGTATGCCAGCGACGACTCCGGTTCGCTGACCAACGTGCTGCAGCCGAGCGGGCCGCCGGACACCATCATCGAGAACGGAGACACGACCATCGTCCAGGACTCGCTCGACGTCGTGACCCCGGAGGAGAACTACGTCCTCGGTGCGGAGTTGAACCTCAGCTTCTGGGATGGGGCGTTGGGCCTGCTGTCCGAGGCAGCGGTGTCCGAGTTCACCAGGGACAACCGGATGGAGGTGATGGAGTACGACTGGCTGCCGGGCTGGGTCAGCAGCACTTTCAAGCCCCGGCTGAGCAGCTCCATCGACTTTGCCTACCGAGTCAAGCCGACTCTGAACGTGCTCGACACAAGGTTGTACGGGGAGGTCTCGATGGTGGGTCCTGGCTACAGGTCTCTGGGAGCGCCGAACCTGAGGAACGACTACCTCGCCTTTGGCGGCGGCATCAGCCGGTCGTTCATCGACAACCAGGTATCGGCATCCGCCGCGTTCACTCGGGAGCGGGACAATATCAGCGTTGCCAATGACAGCCTTGGCAATCCCATCCAGACCAAGGGTCTGACCACGTGGTTCACTTCGTACTCGTTCGACCTCGGGCTGGCCTTCACCGGCATCCCTTACCTGCAGCTCGGGTACTATCCGTACACCCAGGAAAACGACTCGACCAAAGACCAGACTCAGATGTTCACGGCCGGCGCCGGCTACGACTTCATGACCGGGACCCTGTCGCACTCGCCCGGTGTGTCGTTCTCATACCAGAAGACGACGTCTACGACCGAAGGTGCGAGCGGCACGGTGTTCGATGTCGGGCTGTTCCACAGCGTAGGTTTCGAGATACCGCTGTCGCTGTCGGCCGGGTTCGGGTTCGGGCAGCAGAACTATCCGGATACGACCGGCGACCAGATCGAGAACAACTACTTCGCAGACGTGACTCCGTCGTACACGCTGTTCGGTGTCTGGTCGAACAGCCTGACCCTTGGCTGGGCGTCGGATGCGGGAGGCAACAGCTACGACGTCAGACTGAGTTCGTCGTTCCCGATCTGGAAGATCGCGGATGCCAACGTCGGAGTCGAGCAGAGCTTTTTCAGAGGCTCAGACAGCCTGAGCAGCAGCTACGACGACCTGAGGCTGACCGCCGGGCTGTCGAAGAGCTGGTGAGTGTCAATCAGCAAGGCTGATTGACCGGGCAAAGACTGCTTCCTGAACAGCCCGGTCTATCCGGCTAGAGCCAGGATGGCGTGTCGAGGCTGAAGACGAGGGCGAGCAGGGTGCCCAGTACGATCAGGCTACCGATGATGAACTTGGAGTAGTCCTGGCCCTTGAGCGAGCCCAGGAGCAGCGGCTCGCGAGAGATGTATGCCGACGCCGCGTACAGCTCTTCACCGATCAGGGTGTAGTCGCAGGCGGTGATGAAGAAGGGGAGCTGGGACACCGCGTCGGTGCCCGCGATCTGGACCGCGCCGGTGGTTGCGCCGGTTTCGGCCAGGATCAGGGATTCGGCCCAGAACATGCCGATGAAGAAGTTTGTCGCAGGTTTCTCACGGGTCATGATGCCGTCGACCGCCGCTGCAAAGGCGAACTGCTGGTTGGTGACGAAGTAGACCGACCCGGGGTCGAAGGCGTCGGGCCTGCCCGCGGTAGTGTAGCTCTCCTTGACTGTCTCCCGGGCAACGGTGTAGACGATCGGGTCTGCCACCGGTACTGTGAGCGGAGTCCCGAACTTGGCGGTTTCCTTGGCTATTTCGGAGAGGATGTTGATTGCGGCGATCGTGGCCACGTCGTCGATGTACGAGAGACCGGGGACAAAAAGGACCACCCTTCCCATCTCGGTCGCTCGGCCCAGGGCTTCCTCGACCGCGTCCAGGCCCGCAATCCGGCGGATGAACAGGTTCCTGCCCCGCCGTGCGTGGTAGGTGGCGTAGACGATGAGGAAGGTGAAGATTATGGTGCCGACCACGGCTGGGACCGTGTTTGGGTTGAACCACTGAGCCGAACTGACTGCCCACGCCGTCGTCGGCGAAGAGACTGCGGTGTCCGGATATGCCGCATCGAGCCGGTACCGGTACTTGACTCCGTCGGTAGCCCCGTCGTCCGAGTATCTGGACGCCATCGGTCCTCGGAAAGCGATTCTTTCCCAGGTGTCGCCCTCGGCCTGCCGCATGATCTGGTAGCCAGTCAGTCCCGGGCCTTCTATCGGTTCCCAGGTGATTCTGATCGTGCGGCCGCCGTCGCCCGGGTTGTCTCTCGCCTGCAGCTCCGCGACTGCGGGTTGAGCACCGACTGCGCTCGGGACAGACAGCAGCAGGGTCGCGGCTGCTGCTGCAGCCAGCCCTCTCACGCGATGCACCGTCTCCTCTCTCGCTCGAGCGCTGCCAGGTCACGGCGGGTGACACCGGTCGGATACTCACCGGTGAAGCAGGCGGTGCAGAAGCGGCGGTCCTTCATGTTGCCGCGCACGGCTTCCACCAGTCCGTCGTAGGTCTGATAGACCAGGGCATCGGCGTCGACGAGCTTTCTGATCTTGTCGACCGAATAGCGCTTGGCGATGAACTCGCCGCGAGTCATCATATCGATACCGTAGACACACGGGTAGCGCAGGGGCGGGGCGGTGATTGCCAGGAACACCCGGCGGGCACCGGCGTCGCGGACCATCTTGACGATCTGTCTCGAGGTGGTGCCCCGCACAATCGAGTCGTCAACCAGCAGCACATCCCTGCCCTTGATCTGTGACCGGACCGGGTTGAGCTTCTGGCGCACGGTCCTGGTTCGGTCCGAAGGCCTGGGCATGATGAAGGTGCGGGGTATGTAGCGGTTCTTGATCAGACCTTCCCGCAGACGGACGCCGATCGTGGCGGCCAGTTCGGTTGCCGCGGCCCGGGCGGTGTCCGGCACCGGCGCGACCAGGTCGGGTTTGACGCCGTGGCGAACGACTTCTTCGCCGAGCCTCCTGCCCAGACGGAGTCGAGCCTCGTAGACCTCGATGCCATCCATTACCGAATCCGGACGGGCGAAGTAGACGTACTCGAAAATGCAGGGACGATGTCGAGGGCGGGCGATCTGTCTGGCATGTACCCGCCGGTCCATGCCGACAAAGATTGCTTCGCCCGGTGCGACATCACGAAACCGGCGGAAACCGAGCCGGTCAAACGCCACACTCTCGGACGCGAAACCGAAATCCCGGCCCTGGCGGGCGAAGACCAGGGGCTTGATACCTAGGGGGTCGCGAAAAGCCAGCAGGCCTTTGTCTTGGATGAGGGCAACCACTGACAGCGCGCCCTTGACCTTGCGGAACGTCGCCTTCACCGCACGGAATACCGATTCGGGCCCGAACCGGGCAAGATTGGTCCGGCCCAGTTCTTCCGCGAGCACGTTGAGAATCGGCTCGGCATCCGAGTAGCTGGTCAGCTGGCGGTGGTCCTTGTCGACCAGCTCCCGCCGAAGGTCGGGGTAGTTGGTGACGTTGCCGTTGTCGACAATGGCGATGCCGAAGGGGGCGTTGACGTAGAACGGCTGGGCGTCTTCATCCGAGCCCGGTCCGCTGGTCGGATAGCGCACGTGACCGATGCCGATGTTGCCGGTCAGCCGTGCGAGATTCTTCTCGTTGAACACCTGGGCGACAGCACCGTTGCCCTTCTTCAGATGGGTGGTGGTGTCGGACGTCAGGATGCCGGCCGAATCCTGACCCCGATGCTGCAGTGTGAGCAGTCCTTCGACCAGCCGTTCTCCGACCGGGCTTCTACCGAACAGTCCGAGTATGCCGCACATGTCGGGATTGTACGATGGGCAGGAGTCCAGTCAATGCGTGGGCCAACCGACACGCGGTTTGACAGCCTCGGGGAGGCATCTACAATCCCGGCGGCCGCAATCCCACATGACCGTCCGGTGTCAGAGCAAAAGGAGGCAGTCAGATGAGAATTCACGGAGCGCATGTGCTTGCCCTGTCCGCGTTTCTGCTGTCGGCAGCAGTCACCGGGGCAGCCCAGCAGAAGCCGGTATTCGACAACCTGGAGCTGGGAGAGACGAATCACTGGCAGGATGTGGTGTTCGTGCCGGATACGACCGATCCTGAAGGCAAGAAGGGACGATGGACCGGCTGGTTCCACCAGGATGTGGTGGACGCCTCGAAACTTGACGACGAGGGCATCATCCGTGCCAAGGTCGAAGGTAGATGGACGGACTATCTGGTGGTCGAGCTGCCCGAGCCTTTTCTGAAGTGGAACTGGGGGCACCGGCTCGAGCAGCTGGCAGGTTTCAAGAAGATGATGGCCGGGGAAAAGTTCACGCCCACGATTTCAGGACCGCACGACGGCATCGTGGCAACCCACGGCTCCAGACGCAAGGACACACACTTCACCATCAACAATGCGGTCAAGGGCATCGGCTGGCTCCCGAAAAGGGAGAACCTGGCCGAGGTCCTTGGGCTGTTCAAGAGCACCTGGGACGACCCGATGCCGAAGAAGCTCGGGGTGCTCGAGAGCCTGTACCAGCGTGGCGCCGAAGTGTTCGACCTGACCAAGCAGACGTCGCTGGAGCTGTACGCCCGGCCCGGTTTCGAGACACACACGTTCCTGAACCAGATGACCGACCCGGGCGTTGCCCTGGTGTTCCTCGATTTGCCGGAGTCGTATGAACTGCGCTGCATCGCCCAGATGATCCACCCCGACGACCCACAGGCGAGCGAGTACGAAAAGCAGGTGGTCGAATACATCAACGTGGTGCACGACTACTTCCACGGCAAGGCGCCGCGCAAAGCCATCGGGGTGATTTACCACGTGGTGCAGGTGTTCGACAACTCGCCGCCCAAGGGCGCAGGACGGCGGATGGTGCCGTCTCAGCCGTAGTTCCGGCACCGGAGGTACAGAATGAGGACGTTTCTTTCAATCGCAGCACTTGCCGGCTTGAGCCTCGGCCTGCCTGTGACGTTGGTTTCGGGCGCGGTCGACACGGTCGGCGGAACGACCTATGACAAACAGAACACCGGCCCGTCGCTACAGATGATAGTGTTCGACCCAGAGTACGGGATTCACGTTGCCTGGACCTACAGTGCCCAGGCTTCGACCTGGCCGGATCGGACGATGCGCTACAACTTCTACGACCTGGGCGCGTCGGGCTGGAACTGGGTCGATACAAGCGGGTTCATGGGATCAGGGCTGGATTCTCAGTTCCGTCGGACCGGGTACGGCACGCTGGATATCAACCCCGGTGACGGAGCCGCGGTAGTCGGATGCCACTACAACACCAGTGGCATGCCGCCGAATTTCGTCGGGACGCTGACCCGTGACCTTGCGCCCGGGGTCGGGTCGTTCAGCGAGTGCAACGGTGCGCCGACCCTCACCGGCTATTTCCTGCCGGTGCTCGGGGCCGGGCCGGACGGCGCCCTTCACTACCTGCTGATACGGTTCGAGGCGTCCGACAACCTGTACTACACGCGTTCGACATTCTGGTGCAGCTGGGAGGACCCTGCCGGCTGGAGCCAGACCGGCGCCTACGGCCACAACTTGGCTGCCTCGAAACAGTCTGACAAAGTGCTGGCGACCTGGATGACAGGGAACGACGATTCGACGAAGCTCTCGTACCGGGTCTCGACCGACGCGGGAGCAAGCTGGGGCCAGGTAGAAGCGCTCCAGCCTCCGAACGCTTTCGGCCCCGACACCGTGACCGTGTTCGCGAGAGGCGCCGGCCTGCTGTTCGACCGTGACGACAACTGGTGGCTGGCGACGACCTTGCTGCCGGCGGTCGGTGACAGCGCGTACCAGAACCCGGCCCAGGTCTGGTTGTACAACTCTTCGCTGTCAGAGTGGTACGGGATTCACCGGGCTCAGGCCGGGACCTTGGCAGGCGGATTCGGGCCGCACGCTGCGATATGCGACCGGCCCAGCATCGGCCAGAACCCGGCGACTGGCAAGCTGTACGCCGCATGGGAGCGGTTCGATTCCCTGAACGTCGAAACGAGCACCGGCCTGCTGCGAGCCGACATCTGGCTGTCCTGGTCGGACAACGGCGGCAACTGGAGCGAGCCGGTACGGCTCACCGAACCTGACCAGAGCTCCAAGCGATTCCCGAATCTGGCGAAGACCTGTCCGGGTGACAGCCTGGCGGTCGTCTTCATCCAGGACGTGATCGCGGGGTTCAATGTCGACGATGTCGGAGCGGTGTCAGACAACCCTGTCTGCGTATGGCACGGGCAGGCGGTCGGCATCGAGGAGCAGCCGAGACAGGAGGTCGGTCGCCAGTCGGTCTCGCCCAACCCGGGGGCACGTTTCACGGTCGACCTCGGCACCGGAGACGAGACAGCTGTGGACATCCTTGACGCGGCCGGACGAGTCGTGCGCCGGGCCAGCAGCAGGGGTGCCTTCGTGTGGGACGGTAGAAACACGGCCGGTGAAGAAGTCCGGCCCGGGTGCTACCTGCTGCGCTGGCGTTCGGGAGGCAGAACCGGGCAGGCCAAGCTGGTGGTCGCCCGTTGAGAGTTTGACCTTCTGATCCCCACCGGCTAGAATGGCGGTTCGGGCGCGAAAGGAGACCGTTTGACAATTCTTTTGCTGGCGCTTGTTGCGCAAAGTGAGATTCTGCCCTCAGGGCCTATCGGCTGCGGCACGGCCATCTTCCATCGGATGGTGCAGGCCACTGAGACGCGGCTTGCTGTCGTGAAGAAGCCGTACGACCCGCCGGAGCCCGGAGACACGCTGACGTTCTGGACATGGAACATGAGCGTCATGCCGCCGACTCAGTATCAGGCCCGGTTCCTGGTCGCTGCCAAGGGCGCACACTGCTACGTGATGGTCCACGACTCGGTATGGACTGCCGGGCTGATGGACTCGGCAGGTGTTGCCCGGATCGTCGACAGGTTCGACAACAGCAGCCCGCGGGATTCGTCCAAGGGTGTGTGGGACCACAACACCGGGGTACTGGGTGATCCGCCGGACGCCATCGACCAGGATTCGCTCATCTACCTGATCTACTACAACATCGGCACATTCATGGGGAATACATTCGATGGATTCTGGATGTCGTTCGACGAGTACTACGACTCAACGTCGATGAGGCTGTGGGGCTACCACTCGAACGAAATCGAGTGCGTGTACCTTGACTGCTATCCCAGCAACCCGTCTGACGACTACCGGATTGCGATAGCGGCCCACGAGTTCGGCCACATGATTCACTGGAACTACGACCAGGCGGAGTCGCTGTGGGTCCAGGAAGGGTGCTGCGAGCTGGCGATGTGGCTTTACGGGTCCCCGGACCCGATATCGTCTTTCCCGGGTTCAAGCGACAACGACCTTACGCGATGGACCGGTTCCTGGGCCGACTACATCAAGACATACCTCTGGTTTCTGTTCCTGTACGAGCAGTACGGCGGAAGGGTGGGCAACGACCTGGTGCGCAACATCATCGAGTCCCCGGCCGTCAGCATCGACGGCATCAATGCCGGATTCGACTCGGTTGGGCTGGCGGTGCGTTTCGAGGACGCGTTCGACCAGTGGGTGCTCGCCAACCGCGTACGCGATACCAGCTACTTCGGCGGCGGGTACGGGTACTACGGGGAAGACGTGCCGTTCTTCGCTGTCGCCGGATACCACACTTCGTACCCGGTGTCGCGCAGCGGATCGCTTGACCGGTGGGCGGGCGAGTATCTGCTGTTTCGGAATGCGCTGAGCCTAGACCTGGAGTTCGACGGCGCGGACGCGGCCGACTTCAGGCTGTATCTCTTTGCCGAGGACACGATCAGGCACTTGGCTTTGCTGGACACGGTCCCTCTTGATTCGCTGCAGCAAGGACGGATCGCGCTGGGCGGCCTTGATACGCTCTACCAGTCGGTCTTTCTGGTGCCGACCAACCACACCACGTTCGGGACCATGTCATACCAGTACTCGGCCGAGGCGAGCGGCATCTTCGAAGGTGTCAGGAACGGACACGAAGCAGCAGAACCCGCATCAATGCTGGTCCGGGCAGGTGAGGTCCTGCGAGGGCAGGACGGGTTCCATGTCGTGTCTGCGACCGGAAGGGTGGTAGTTCAAGGGAGCGACGTGATCTCGACCGGAAGTCTCGCACCGGGAGTCTACTACATCACGAGTCCTGAGAGCACGATGCTCCCGCGGCGGCTGGTGGTGGTTCGCTAGGGCCGGCAATCCCGATGGACACCGTCCGGGCATGGAGTTGACCGACCAGCAGACCGGGCTAGTCTGGGTGTCATGAATCAGAAGGACATCAACACACTCTGGGACGACGTGCGTGGCTGGCTGACCGATGCGACACGGACCGCCATAAGGGAAGCCGAAGATCTGTCGAGAAGAGGACGGCTCAAGCTCGATATCCTGAATCTCAGCAGGAAGGTCGACAGGCAGATGGCGAAGCTGGGCGGGATGGTCTATGACCGAGCTTCCGCGGACCCGGATGAGCCATTTTCTCTTGACGACGATGCGAAGAAGGTGCTGCAGGAAATCGCAGGCCTTGAAGCCGAGTTGGACAAGAAGAAGCGGGAGTACGAGGCGGAGAAGAAGAGCTCGCGGGAAGACCGGGGTTAGGACCCGCGCGCCGAATCCGAGCTGCGGCCGGGTTTGGTCAGAGGCATGCCGTCCCGACACAGCGGGCAATCCTCCTCTGGGAAAGTCTCGACCGACTGCTCGTACACAGCGAAGTAGGGCTGTTGGAGCCGGCTGGAGCCACCGCTGCGGTCAATGAACACCCCGATGCCGGCCACCCTGCCCGGGTAGCTTCTCAGCGCCGCCAGTGTGTCGACGATCGAGCCGCCGGTTGTCATCACATCGTCGACCACCAGCACGCGGTCATCGCCGTTGACCTGGAATCCACGGCCGATCCTGCGTCCCCTGTCGGCCGGCTCCGCAATGACGCAGCGAGTTCCGAGCTGGCGAGCCACCTCGTAGGCGATGATGATGCCGCCGGTAGTCGGGCCGCAGACGACGCTGATGTCGTCATCCCGGAATCGGTCGGCAATCGTGCGGGAGAACGTCTCGCACAGCTGCGGGTGTTCGAGGATTCGAAATTTCTCGAAGTAGCGGGCCGAGTGGCGTCCTGAGGCGAGGAGGAAGTGCCCTTCCAGCAGGACGCCGTGTTTTCTCAGGATACCAGGAAGGTCTTCATTCATTGCCGTTCTCCAGCTGCCGTCTGATTTCGGCGATCGTGGCAAGCGGGTCCGGGGCCGCGTGGATCGGCCTGCCGACTACGATGTAGTCGGCGCCGAGTCGGCATGCCAGCGCCGGAGTCATGAACCTTGCCTGGTCGTCTGTCGCGCCCGGTGGGTCAAGCCTGATGCCGGGCGTGACGACGGCGAAGTCACTGCCGCACTCGGACTTTATCGCCTTCAGTTCATGGGGTGATGCCACGACACCGTAGCAGCCTGCTTGCTTGGCGAGTCTTGCGAGAGCCAGGGCCCTTTCCTCCACTGATTGTTCCTTGCCGGTCACGGCAGCGAGTTGTGCTCGGTCCAAGCTGGTCAGGACCGTGACGCCCAGGACACGGGGATGTGAGCGAGCCTTTCGAGCCGCCCCTGCCGCCGCCGCAAGCATCTCCGGTCCGCCCATCGTATGAACGGTGAGCATCGATACGCCCATTTCGGCTGCGGTTTCGACCGACATGGCCACCACCGACGGTATGTCGTGGAACTTCAGGTCCAGAAACACCTCGACACCGCTGTCCACGAAGCGACGAATCAGTTCAGGGCCGCCCCGGCCGAAGACATCCATCTGGAGCTTGTAGCAGTCGACCGCACCACCAATCCGGTCCAGCCATTCGAGGGTCTCATCCGGGCTCGTCACTGCCTTGAGCGCAAAGGCCAGCTTGGTCAATCGAACCTCCTTGTCCTACCGACTATGTCTTCCCACGCAGAAGCCCGTGAACCGGGGACAGTCTGCTTCAGTTCGAGCCAGACCCTGAGGGCAGCATCAGGGTCAACCAGACTCGCGGTGCCGACCTGTACCAGGCAGGCACCGGCGTTCATGAAATCCAGCGCGTCCTGTCCGGACATGATCCCGCCGGAGCCGATAATCGGTACGTCGACCTTTGCCGCAACCCTGTCAACGCAGAAGAGGGCGAACGGTCTGAGCGCCGGTCCGGAGATACCTCCCGACCTGCCGCCCAGAAAGGGACGCCCATCCTGCCCCAGCGCCAGACCATGCAGGGTGTTGATCAGGGTCACTGCATCGGCCCCACCGTTGACAGCCGCCCTCGCAGTATCTACCGGGTCGACGAAGTTGGCTGTCAGCTTCACAATCAGGGTCTTGTTCGTCCTTGACCGTGCCGCTTTGGTGATTGTCTCAACCATTCTCGGGCTCTGACCAAAGGCGCCGCCACCCGTTCTGACGTTGGGACACGAGACATTGAGCTCGAAGGCGTCGACGCGCCGGGAGCGGAGCCTGCCGACGACTGTGGCGTATTCTCCTGGGGTGAAGCCGGCAACGTTTACTATGACCCGGCACTTGAGTTTGTCCATTGCCGGCAGGACCTGTCTGCGGAACGCTTCCAGGCCAGGGTTTTCGAGCCCAACGCTGTTGATGATTCCGCCCGGGAACTCATGGATTCGGGGCGGGGGATTGCCGTCGCGTGGTTCGAGCGTGATGCCCTTGGTTACGATTCCGCCCAGCCGGTCCGAAACTCGGCGGAAGCTGAGCCCGAATCCCCACGTCCCCGAAGCGGCGAGGACCGGGTTTGGGAAGGTCGTGCCTCCGATTCTGACCGAGTACGTCACAGCAGCACTCCGTTCAGCCGCACAACCGGGCCCTCTTGGCAGAAACGAATGTAGCCACCGGACTTCTTTGGCAGCGCACAGCAGTAGCAGATGCCCGAGCCACACCCCAGACGCTCCTCGACGAAGCCCCATACCGGCACCGGGTCGAGACTTCTGACTAGCTCGGCCAGCATCGGCCTCGGACCGCAGGCAACCACTGCCGCGTGTCTTGCCGCGGCCGCGGCGGCCAAAACCGGCTCGGTTACAGGCCCCTTGTGGCCGGTGCTGCCATCGTCAGTCGCAAGCCGAGGCCTGAGTCCCAGGCTGCCGAATTCACGCCGCAGTATGAGCTCACTTCGGTTTTTGGCACCGAGGAAGACCGTGAGTCTGCGGCGGCCGACCAAGTCACGTACGAGGTACAACAGTGGTGCGATTCCGATGCCGCCGCCGCAGATGACTACCTCGCGTTCAGGGGGCCGGGGAGCGGGCTTGCCCAGCGGACCGAGCAGGTCGATCTCTGAGCCGACCTGAAACCGGCTCAGCATTCGGGTTCCCCGACCGACGACTCGGTAGACAAGCCGTACAGACCAGCCTTTGACATCGCAGACCGAGATCGGCCTCCGGAGCACAGGGTCAGGTCCGTCGGCGACCCTGACGTTGAGGAAGTTGCCGGGCCGTACCGAGCGCGCAATCCTGGGTGCCTTCACCCACAGAGAGTAGATACCGTCGGCGAGCTGCCGGTGGGACTCGATTTCTGCTAGGCAGCTAGTTGCCGATTTCAAACACAACTCTCCGGTCCAGCCAGTACTCGTCCGGGCCGGTCGAGACCAGCTGATTCTCGCCCTCACTTCTGGCCGCGATTCTGCTGCTCTCGACCCCTGACTCGACGAGGAACGCCGCGACGGCCTCTGCACGGAGCCTGCCAAGAGCCATGTTGTACTCGTCAGACCCGCGCGGGTCGCAGTGGCCCACGACCGTGATCGCCAATCCGGACTGCACAAGACGGTCGGCGTTCCTTCTGAGTGTCTCGGTGTCCTCTGGCCGGATGTCGGAGCGGTCGAAGGCGAAGTGTATGATTTCGAGCCGCAGTTCTTCGGTTCGCTCCCCGATGGTTGCTGGAGCAGGTGCGTCCGTTGGCTCGCCGGAGGATGGACGCTCTGCGAGTGTCAACGTTGTGCCCGTCGCTTCGTCGACCTTCTGCAGGTCTGTTTCGGCAGTCACAGGTCCCTCGGGCTTCGCCGCCTGCTCTGGCTCATGGGCCGGCACTGACGAATCCGGCCGAGGCACTTCAGGTTTGCCTGGGGACTGAATCGGCTCGTCAGGTGGACGGCGCCTTCGTCTTTCTCGGATGTGGGGCGGCAGCTGTTCGTCCGGGAGCGTACCTGGAGGGTAGTCATCAGGAGGACGGTCGATCCATTCCGGGCCACGCTCTGGCATGTCACCTTCAGGCAGTTCCTGCTCGTCGGGTGATTCCGGTTTTTCTGGCCCGACCGGCACAACGGCGGTAGATTCAGGTTCCGGTTCTTCGACCCGGGGCGCCCGTTCAGGCACCGGGAGTCCGAGCCAGCGCCTGGACTCGTCGGCGTACTCTGTGTCAGGGTATTCATCGATGAGCTTGCTCAGCCACCCAACCGAGCCGGCGGAGTCGTCCATGACGTTTCGGATGATCCAGGCCTTGGCAAAGAGCGCCTTGGGCGCCCACTTGGAGTCAGGGTAAGAGTCGTAGACCGACTGGTACAGCTCCACCGCACGGTCGTAGTCTTCGAGGTTCAGGTTGTTGACTTCGGCGAGCAGGAAGGCCGCCTTCGCCGGGTCGTCTTCACTGCCTTCCTTCTGGGCGAAGGCATCGAGTAGAGACAGACGTTTGACTGCAAGCACCCCGAAATCGGAGTTCGCACGACGGTCACGGGCAGTGTCATAGTGTGCGCGGGCGGTCTCGAAGTCGCGAAGCTCCTCATGGTACTTGCCGATGCGGAAGAATGCCTCGGCACCGAACTCGTTGTTGCCTCGGACTCGACGCCAAGCCGCGAGGGCATCTGCTTCTCTGCCTAGCGCGTCCAACGCGCGACCCAGAATCAGGTTGGCCTCGTCTTCGAGGTCGGCGTACCGGCCGAGAACTTCGTTGGCCTGTCTGGCGGCTTCCTCGTGCTTGCCCTGGGACAACCGGCACGCTGCCACCCTTAGCCGGGCCTCGGTTCGTTGTTTCGGGTCGTTGTGCAGCTGGACCAGGCGTTCGTACCAGGCTTCGGCCTGCTGCCAACGTTCGAGTCGGTAGCAGCTCTCGGCAAGTATGCGGACTGCGGGCCGGACGTGTTCGGACCGCGGGAAGTTGCTGACAAAGGCTCTGAGCGAATCGATTGCGCGGTCGTACTGCTCACGCCTGTGGAACGACCGGGCGGAATGAAACGCTGCGTCGTCGCTGAGTCTGGTGTACTTACGACGGACTTCGTCGAGCACGATGCGGGCTACACCGTACTCATGGTTGCCGAGCAGGGCGAGTCCACGGTGGAGTTCGGCCTCGGGGACGAACGGGGAGTCGGGAAAGGCGAGAACCAACTGCTCCAAGTGGCGAACAGCCTTGGGATACTGACCCATGTGGTAGTATGACATGCCGACCAGGAACGTCGCGTCGTCGACCCAGCGGGACTTCGGCCAACGGGAGATGACCAGCGCGGACTTCTCAATGGCCCGCTCGAACTTCGCCTTGGCCGGTATCGGGCGACCTTGGTCGAGTTCCTTCATTCCTTCGCGAAAGTAGGACCGGGCGTTGTAGTAGGTGTTGAAATAGGCACAGCTCCCGGCAGCAAGAAGCAGCAATGGGAGGATGGATACCAGCCGACTGAGCTTGGGGAAACCGGTCAACAGGTCCTCTGTCCCAACTCTATTCGCCGACTCTTCGATGTCAAGCCGACTTCGCGCCAGGCTAGTGTCGTGCTTGAAAAGACCTCGGCATTCTGGCATAATAGGGAGCAAGCCGTTCGTGGTACAATCTTCATCTGGGCAGAAATTGGATAAGGAGTGAGTCGTGATTGCTGCTGACAAGGTTGCTTCTGACGTTGCTTCCCATTTTGACCGCATGAAGTCCGAAGGCTGCAGCTTTGCTGACGCCCGGCTCTACGACGAGGACAGCAGCCAGCGGCTGGTGCTGTACGACGGCAACCTGGAGTCGAATACCAGCTCCATCGAGCGCGGTCTGGGAGTCCGCGTGCTCAAAGACGGGGCCTGGGGGTTTGCTGCCACCGCTGACCTGGCTGCTGTTGCCGCATGCTTCGACCGGGCACTGTCGAACGCCCGGGCAGCAGCTCATCTGCCGGGGTTTCCGAAGGACATGGGATTGCCGCAGCCGACCACTGGCAGCTACCGGTCCCCGGTTCAGAAGGACCCGTTCGAGGTGCCGTTGGCCGAGAAGCTGGCGTTCCTCAAGGGCATCGACGCCACTCTTGAGGACAAGACAATTGCCCAGCGTATCGTCTGGGCCGCTTTCCAGCGCCGCAAGATCATCTACTGGAACACCGAGGGCACTGAAGTTGACCGGTGGGTGTCAAACGTGTTCGCGACGATGATGGCAATGGCGCCTGACAAGGACGGCCGGACACATCGTCGTAGCGTCGAACTGCATGGGGACGGTACCGGGACCAGAGGCTGGGAATGGCTGACAGAACCGAAGTGGTTCTCGGGCCACGCCGACCGGATAAAGTCGGAGCTGGCCGAAGTGCTGGCAGCAGACCCTCTGCCGCCGGGCAGACGGGACCTCATCATCCTGCCCGGGCAGGGGTTCCTGCAGGTGCACGAGACCATCGGACATGCGCTTGAGCTTGACCGGATTCTGGGCTATGAGCTCTCTTATGCCGGCGGTTCTCATGTCCGACCGGAGATGATCGGCAAGCTCCGGTATGGGTCAGAGAAGCTAAACTGCCGCGCGGGCAAGCACCAGAACTCGCCGGGCACGTTCGGCTTCGACGACGAAGGCACTCCTCAGCGGGATTATATGCTGATAGACGGGGGCGTGTTGGTGAACGTACTGTCTTCACGTACCGACTTGGGTGAGGCCAACGAACTTGCAGGACGCGAGGTTTTCACAGAATCCGGCTCTGCCGCCCGGGCGACATCTTTCTACCGGACACCGATCGACCGGATGACCAACATCAGCATCGACCCGGGCAACGACGGGACGCTGGACGACATCATCGCCGCGACCGAGGACGGCATCATCGTAGACGTGCCGGTATCCTGGTCGATAGGCTCCAACCGTGAGCATTTCCACTTCGGGACCGAGATCGCCTGGGAGGTTCGTGACGGGAAGAAGACCAGGGTCCACAAGAACCCGACCTACCAGGGGCACACGTTGGAGTTCTGGCGTTCGCTCGACATGGTCGGCGACCAATCCACCTGGTGCCTGCAACAGGTCGCCAACTGCGGCAAGGGCGAGCCCAACCAGGTCATGCAGCTCGGGCACGGTGTACCGGTGCTCAGGTTCAAGAACGTCCAGACCGGAGAGAAGGAGTAGCCATGCTGGAATCCAGAATCCGCGACCTGCTTCTCGCTGCCCGCAAGGAGGCGCTCAACCGCGGCCTCAACGCCGAGTTCTCACTCCATCGAGAAAGGTCGAACCTGATACGTCTGGGCAACTCATCGGTCGCACTATCGACCTACGAGGAGCTGACCCGGCTGGACGTTTCTGTGCAGGACGGACGAAAGGTCGGATCCTACGGTCTGACCGCAGACATCACATCCGAGGGGCAGCTCCTCGAAGCACTGGAACGTGCCGCCGAGAACTGCAGCGCCGCTCTGCCCAAGGACTACGACCCGATTTTCGCCCAGGTCGAGGAGGCGATCGACGACTCTTCGGGTTTCGACCCGGAGCTCGAGAGCCTGTCGGCAGAGGCCAAGACGGCGCTGTGCAAACAGGTGGTCGACGGACTGAAGCCGAAGGGGAAGTACGACTTCTCGGGTTCCTGGTCTTCGGGTTCGGCCGAGATGTACATGACCTCGACTGCGAACGAGAACGAAGCCTACCGGCACCTGACCGACAGCCGCTTCGTCATGGTGCTGAAGGAGCAAGACAAGAAGTGGGAGCTATCGGTGGAGCGTACCGCCAAGGCCCTTGGCGCCTTCAGTGCCGAGGACGTTGTGGCTGAGTTTGCGACCCTACTGCCGGTCTACGAGGGCAACCAGCCGTATGCGACCGAGACCGGCAGGCTCCGGGTACTATTCGGGCCCCAGGCGATCGCCCAGCTCCTGTCGCTGGCACTTTGGGGCGGCTTCTTCGGCCGTACGTGGGAGGAGAAACGTTCCTATACAGCGGGCAACAAGCCTGGGGACAAGCTGTTCAGTGAGCTGGTGACGATCGTCGACGACCCGTCTCACCCCGACGTATTCGGCATGCCGTTCGATTTCAACGGCCTGAGACGCAGACCGTTCACTGTAGTAGAGAGGGGAGTATTCAAGGCGCTCTTGTACGACTCGATGGCTGCCGCCAAGTACAAGAAGAGACCCACCGGGCACGACCTCAGCAATACTGACTTCGTCCTCAGCCCGGGAACCGGAGAACCCGGAATCGCGGGCGGGCTGGATGCAGCCGGAGATGCGCTCTACATTCCACATCTGCACTACATCCATATGCCGGACCCGACCAAAGGGCTTTTCACGGGCTCCTCGCGGTTCAACGCGATAAGGGTCCAGGGCGGAAGATTCACCCAGCCGATGGTTTCGACCCGGGTGACCGACACCAGCCCGTCGGTATTCTCGAACATCACTACAATGTCGTCGCGCTCGGTGTCGCAGAACGAGTCGAACACATATGGACGGCGCGAGCCGGAGGCGATGAGCGTCCCAGAGTGGATGCTGTGCGACAACGTCCGGATCACCGACGTTGCTGACAGCTTCTAGCAGCGGACCTACCGAAATCGGGCAGGCAGGTTCCGTCTGCCCGATGGCTTCTCTGCACACCGGCTTGCCCGGCCGCAACACGGCAAGCTGAGCTGGTGCGGCATTTGTTGGACAGAATCGCAACAATCATTCTCCTGCCCGCGGTACTCTTCGCGGGCAAGCGGCCCTGCCGCAACTGTGGGACGTGGCAGACAGGCAGGACAGGCAACGGAAGGGGCGCATTGTCACTGGCTGGAGGTGCAGTCGGTGGTGCCCGGCGGTCCACTGAGGCTGTTGGCATCGAACTGAAAGTATCATCCACCCACACAACGGGTCATCGGTCGGGTGTCCCGCCGAACCGGCCGTGACCAATGAAAGCATGGATTCGGTCGACAGCGTCGAGGTGACGGTCGACCGTGGCGTGACCAGATCCGATTCTGGATGCCGGTCGGCCAGCTGGGGGTGTAGCTGAAGGGGTGGGAAGATGACCTGATTCCGGACAAGGACGGGGTGCTCATTCAGGGAGTGTCGTCCTTGGATTGGACTTCGGACAAGAGGACCGCTTTCTTCGCCGCGATAGACGCGTACTCGAGCACGGTGGCGGCCCGCAAAGCCACGCTTCTTTATCCGGGGCGTCGGATGCTGCATTCAAGACCCATTTCTTCGACAGCGGTGTGCAGGTTCGCCTGAACCACGTAGCGGGTTCGACAAGACCGCGGTCACGCTGGACGTGGCGCGCCACCGTACCGCGCGGCTTGCGGCATCGACCGATGGCGAGAAGAGGACGGGATCGTCCGTCTCGCACGCGTCCGGGGAGGGGAGCGGCCATGGCCTTGACTGGGGTCGCTCCGCAGCTATCCTCTATCCTCCCTGGGATTGCTGCTTGGCAATCTGCAGCATGCCGAGGTGGCGGAATTGGCAGACGCGCTAGCCTCAGGAGTTAGTGAGCGAGAGCTCATGGGGGTTCAAATCCCCCCCTCGGCACTGAATCCAGGGAGTGCGGCTGACTCTGAGTGAGTTCAGCCGTTCTGTTTCTGTCGAAAGCTGCGGTATGTACCGGGGTAGTCGGTGAGGTTTCCGTCTCTGAGCTCGAGGACCCGGTCGGCCAGGCGTTCGAGCATCCGCCGGTCGTGGGTCGCAAGTATCATCCCGCCCGGGAAAGCTGACAGCAGACCCTCGAGCGCGAGCAGCGCCTCGATGTCAAGGTGGTTGGTGGGTTCGTCAAGCACCAGGAAATCGGCACCCGATGCCAGTATCCGGGCAAGCAGAGCCTTGGAGCGTTCGCCGGCCGATACTTCGGAAAGGGGCCGGTCGACCAGGTCTTCCCGCAGCAGCAGAGTCCCAAGAACCAGCCGGGCAAGCTGCTCTGTTGCCCCTGCGCGCATGACTTCCTCAAGCGGGGTAGCTGACAGGTCGAGCGATGCCAGGTCCTGGGGGAACCAGCCAAACTTGAGCCCGGTACCGGTGCCGACCTGACCCTTGTCAGGCTTCAACTCGCCCGCCAGCATCTTCAGCAGCACGGTCTTGCCGCAGCCGTTGGCGCCGACCAGCGCCGCTCGCTCCCTGGCCTTCAGTTCGAAGCTGACGGCGTTCAGGATTGTGCGTCCTCCGAACGACTTGTGGACACTCCTGGCGAGTAGTGCACGTTTGTTGGGCGGTTCTTTCGAAAAGAGTCTGAGCCTGGGTTTCTTCTCCGTGAACGGTCTGGCGGCTTCGTGCCTTTCCAGGGCTTGCTCGATCCGCTTCTCGGCGTGCTTCGCCCGCTTGGCCATTCTGGCGGCGCGGGCGGTCACGAACCCCTTGTCTCCAGCGCCCCGCTTGTCCTTCTCCCTGCGTCCGGCCCACGCCTTGCGCTTCTCGGCCACCTGTCTGAGTCTGCGCAGCTCCTTCTGCTGCAAGTCGGACTCGACCTGAAGACGCTTCAGCTGATGCTGGCGGGCCCGGGCGTAGTCGTCATAGTCGCCTTCGAATGCCTGAAGCTTTCCACGCCGCAGTTCGTACACGCGGTTCACGATTCGGTTCAGAAAGACCCGGTCGTGGGACACCGCAAGGACCGTTCCCGGGAACCGGCGCAGGTAGTCCTCGAGCCACTCGCGCTGGGCCACGTCAAGGAAGTTGGTCGGTTCGTCCAGCAGCAGAACTTCCGGTGCAGCCGTGACGACCCGGGCAAGCTCGAGCCTGGCCCGTTCGCCGGGCGACATCCGTTGCACCTCGTCCCTACGCCGGTCAGCACCGAACCCGAACCGGTCCAGTGCCGTCTCGCCCCGTGAGCGGAAGTCCGCCCCGAACTTGGTTTCCATCTCTTCCTCGAGAATTTCGAGCTTGAGCATCTCGCCTTCGTCGTCCGGGTCAGAGGCGAGGTCCTGACGGGATTTCTCGATTCGGTGTTCGAGGGCATCGAGTTCACCAAACACCCAGTCGTACACTGATACACCGTCCTCCGCCAGCACGTCTTGGCGGACGTAGGCCATCTCGGGGGAGCCGTCGACGACTACCCGGCCCGAGTCTGGGGCCAGCTCGCGAAGCAGTATACGAAGCAGGGTGGTCTTGCCGCAGCCATTGGGGCCGACCAGCCCGACCTTTTCGCCGCGGTTCAGGGTCATCGAGACTGAGTTCAGCACCGGCTCGGCCCCAAAAGCCTTGCAGAGGTTTGTGGCTTGTATCACCGGAGGCAAAATAGGCCCCAACCGGCCGGTTGTCAAATCCACACCTACCCCCGCAGCCCTTGACATGGTTCTCAATTCCGCTACTCTGCGATATGGCGAAGGCGACCCGCAGTACCGGAAGAGCGGCTTCACTCATCTACACGGTCCAGCACAGCGGCCGTTACCACACGCTGGTTGGCCGGATAGACCAGCATGGCAAACTGGCGCTCACCATTCGGAGCAAGACAGAATTCTCATCACTCGACCTGAAACCCAGCTCTGGCGGCAGGGTCGGCGGTGTGTACACGAACAGAGCAGACACCCACGTCCTGGTCCTGTCCCTCAAGCCGGACGGGACCTATGCCGGGACGTTCACCGACCGAGAGAGCGACGTGCATCTGACGGTGGCCGGTGACAGCCTGGTGCGAAGGGTACGGTCCGGGGCAAAGCAGGAAACCGACAAGTACCGGTTCCGGCTTGCTGTCGGTGCGGGCCACAAGGCGGCCGGGGCTGCCAGCTTCATTCACAAGGACAACGGGTTCACTCTCCAGGTGAAGGACGGGCGGGTCGACCGCGGCTCGATAAGGTGCAAGGGACTGCACCATGCCATCCGCATCCTGCTCTTGCCAAGCGGCAAGTGGCAGGGCGATTTCTCCTGGCTGTCCGATGGTGGCTTGTTCAGAGCTACGTACAGGCAGGGCCGGGGGACCGGCGAGTTCCGGTCCCAGGTCGTGGCCAAGCCTCGCCGCTGACCTCAGCCCCCTTCGATTAAGTATTGACAAGCGGAAGGTCTGCCCTTACTCTGCGGCATATGGCGGGCGGCAGTACCCTGCCCGAAGTCACGTGGATGCCTGGGATCCGCGAGCAAGGCGCTCGAAAATGAGCAGGGGTCCAGAGCACAATCGAAAGGAGACGTTGATGCCGGCAAAGAAAGGCCTGGCCGCAATCACCATCAAGGCGGATGCCAACCTGAGAGCGATCTTCGGCAAGCCATCGCTCAAGCCGACCGAGCTTATGAAGGGCCTGTCCGACTACGCAAACAAGAACAAGCTGAAGACCAAAGGCGCGGGCAAGGGTCTCGCCGCGCTGCGGGTCAAGACCGACGCCAATCTGAAGGCTATCTACGGCAACAAGCCCGAAATCAAGTGGTTCGATCTGATGAAGGGCATGTGGGCCTATATTGACAGGAACAAGCTGAGGTAGTAGAAGTAGACTAGTTCAGACAGGACCGCACCGCCGCGCCCGGGCGTCCGCCCGGGCGCACATCGTTCCCGCCACTTGGCCCTGCTCTGCCCGCCGCTACCGTTCGGTTGTGGCTGCCGGTACAGGATACGTGATGCTCGGGTCTTCTTTCGGCCCGGCTGCTGTCGTCTGGACGGAAGCAGGCTCCCGAGCCAGAGTGCTGCGGGTTTTCCTCCCTGGCAGAGGCGGCGGGTGCTCAAGCGCGATGCGGGCATTCCCCGGCGCAGTCGAGCGAACGTGTCCGGAGATGAAGCGGCTGACCAGGGTTATTGAGCGATTGCTGACTGGGGCAGATGTCAGTTTCGATCTGGAGTCCGTGGCGCTCGACTGCTGCTCTGTGTTTCAGCAGCAGGTGCTGCGTGCAGAGCATGCCGTCCCGCGCGGGCGGGTGACAACCCACGGCAGGTTGGCGGCACAGGCCGACCGACCTTGCGCTGCCCGTGCAGCAGGGGACGCACTGGCAACCAATCTGCTACCCCTCATTGTCCCGTGTCACCGGGCGGTCGGTTCAGGCGGTGGCCTCGGCGGCTACCAGGGGGGCACGAGCATGAAACGCGCGCTACTCGAAATGGAGGGAGTCGGTTTCCGGCCAGAAGGAAGAGTCCTTCCCGCCCTGCTACTGCCCTGAGCCGCTGTGACGCCCCCATGCCCTGTCCAGACCGCTACCGCAGAGTGGCTGCTCCATAGCGCCCGACAGATAGAAATCGGGACGGCCAGCCACGCCCCGCTGTGGTCTGGTCATTATCTACGGGCCGACATCGCCGTCGGCGTTGTTTGAGAAGGTATCGCAGGCCAGAAGCGTATCCTTGCTCGGATGCTCGGCGCCCAGGCGCATCCTCCATGCCGCGGAAAGTGGGATGTCGCAGCCGGTGATGGTCGGAACCGCGTTGTGGGCGCGAATGTTGCCGTAGTCGCCGCCACTGCCGAATTCGACCCTGCAGTTGATGAGCTTGGGTTGAGGACGACGGCATTGCCGAGGAATCCGACTTCGTACCAGTCTCCGGGCGACGGAGGCGGAGTTTCGAGTGAAGAGGATTGCTGAGTGCGCGGTGCCCTCGGCGATGACGGCTCCCTGGTCGGTGCAGCCGGTGTGCAGCTCGACGTCGGAGTTGAACCTGACGATCCAGCCGGGCTTGACGGTCAGCGTGACGTTCTCGCCGGTGTGGATGTCGCTCTGCAGGATGTGCGGGCTGCTGGACGGCCACCAAGTCTCGTCCTGCTCGATCTCATCCGAGTGGTTGGTCGGTCCGGTGCCGCCGCCGTCTGGGCCGCGGTGTCGGACCAAGTGTGGCGGAACGTGTCGGCCGCGCCGCCGAGGTTGTCGGTTCTGACCAGGCTGCGGTCGACGAAGAACTCCACCCTGGTGACGGCCTTGTTGTCGGTCGCCAAGGTCTTGATGACGATGTCACGCTTGGCCAGCGTGTCGCCGTTCACCGGGATGAGGATGCTGACCACCGGGTTCTCGGTGTCCTTCGTCAGGCAGGCGGCAAGTGCCAGCCTGCGCGAGTGCGACCGGAGCCATACTCTGTCTCATATTCGGTCCTCCTGGTTCATGAACCTCTGAGCCACAAGCGACCACCTTCAGACTTTCGGAGAGCGGCGGGGCAGGTGGTTGGGGGGACTGTATCATGGCTGGCGATTCTATCCGGAGCGCCGTTCCGGGATTCGCGGGAACTGCTACCGGCAGCACACGCCACGATTTCGGGGAACCTGGGCTCAGGAGAGCGATGCGAACCTGGAGCGCGAACCGGGAGAGAAGTCCTGTCTAGACACGGCCGAACATCCGCTTGAGACGGAGCTTGATGACCAGCCAGAAGGCAGACCAGATTATCTTCTTCGACATCTTGCTCTCACCGCGCTGCCGCTCGGTGAATACGATCGGGGTTTCGACGATCCTGAGCCCTTTGCGCCAGATGGCGAAATCGATCTCGATCTGGAACCCGTAGCCTTCCTGTTTCAGGGCGTCGAGATCGATTGCTTCAAGCGCCTTGCGGGCGTACCCCTTGAACCCGGCGGTCAGGTCGCGAACCGGGCAGCCGGTGCCCACGCGGGCGTAGACGGAAGCGCCGTAGCTCAGCATCAGCCGCTTGAGCGGCCAGCGCACGATCGAGATGCCGTCGCAGTAGCGCGAACCGATGACAAGGTCGTGGTCCCTGAGCAGCTCGATCATGGTCGGCAAGGCGTCGGGCGGGTGAGAGAAGTCGGCGTCCATCTCGAATACGTAGTCAAAACCCCTTTCCAGCCCCCACTTGAACCCGGCCACGTAGGCGGTGCCGAGCCCGAGCTTGCCCGCCCGGCGCATCAGGTGGATGCGGGGATTCGCCTCTGCCACCCTGGCTACCTTGTCGCCGGTTCCGTCGGGCGAGTTGTCGTCGATGACCAGTATCTCGAGCTCGGCTGACTTGGACAGGATGACTGGCATAATCTGTTCGATGTTGTCCGCCTCGTTGTAGGTGGGCAGACAGATGAGTCCTCGTGCCACGGGCTATGATATGAAGGGTTTGAGTTGTGTCAATCGCATATGGATTGAGTCCTTAGACGGCGGGATGTCGCATTCGGTTGGCCAGCAGTCAGAACTCAGTCACCGGTGAACCGGGAGCCCGGACGGACTTGCCTCTTGACAAACAGTCGGAATCAGGCCTACAATGTCCCAATCGGGAACCGCGGGTGCCTTGAAGACAGGGGCGGGCAACCGGAACCGCCGGCAGGTCTTGCGGGCGTTTGCCTGCCGCGGGGGTTGGCGAACGCCCGGAAGGCGAGGTGAAGTGAGAAGCACAGTCTCACTGACACTGCTGGCCCTGCTGCTTGTGGCGATACCACTCCTGGCAGCCAGGTCTCTCCCCATGCCGTGTCGGGGGTGCGGCAGCGAATACACCTGGCACGCCTTCTCGTGCGAAGAATGCGGCACCGAATGGACCGCGCCGGCGTGCATGGACACAGATGGTGCCCCAGCCAGGCAGCCCTGTCCTGGACCGGACGACGGCCTGCGTCCGTGCGGCGAAATCGTCGCTCCGCACTACTTCTACTGCGGGTATTGCGACTACGAGGAGTGGTACTAGGAGTCGAGAAAAGCGAATCAGCGCCGGAGGTCCCGCCTCCGGCGCAATGTTGACATCGGGGCCAACCCGCGTCACACTATTCTAGAGGCGCAATCCAAGGAGCAAGAATGAAGAAGACCACAGTATTCGTCATCCTGCTGGTCGCAGGCGCGGCGCTCGCCGAGTGGCGGTCGATAGGCCCGGACGGGGGCTATGTCCAGGCGCTGGCCGTCGACCCCCAGGACCCCTCGGTCGCGTACGCCGTGTCCTACGAGTACCCGGCCAACGCCCGCCTTTTCCTGGGCACCGGTTCGGGCGCGAGCTGGGAGCCTCGGGGTCGTTTGCCCCAGCCCTCAGCTACGTTCCTGGCCAAGGACCCGTTCGAGGACAGCCTGCTCTACTCGGCTATCAGGCAGGGCTTCTACCGCTCGACCGACCTGGGCCGGACCTGGGTCGAAGTCGCGGTGCCGGGACCGGGAACCGACATGGCCTGCGACCCGCTGGTCCCGGGACGCATATTCATGTCCGGCTACTACTCGTACGGAGGCAGCTACCGGCCCTCAATCTACATCTCGACCGACTACGGTCAGACCTGGGAAGTGTCGATGGCCACGACCGACACGATCGGGTACGGATACGGCATCGGGGCAGACCCTGTAGACACGGGCACCGTCTATCTCGGCGCATCCTATGCGCAGCTGTACAAGACGACCGACGCCGGCGCGAGCTGGACCCGAGTCAGCACCGGGCTGCCGGACGGGGCGTCGACCCAGAAGCTGTCGGTGAACGCGGACGACAACAGCATCGTGCTTGCGGCGACCTCGGGCGGCATGTACCGCACGACCGACGCGGGCCAGAGCTGGAGTGCGACCGGTTCGATGACCTATGCCTCGGCGGTAGAGTTCTCGGGCGCGGACGCGGCGATCGCCTACGCCGTGGGCATGACCGACTCGGCCCGAGTCATGGTCTCGACCGACCACGGCGCCACTTGGACCGCGCCGGTGCCCGGCTACACCGCGACCAAGGTCACCAAGATAGTCGCCGACCCGGGTGACGCCAACACGTCCTGGATGTGCACGTCGTACGGCATCCACCGTTCGACCGACCTGGGCGCGAACTGGCTCGATGCCCACACAGGTCTGAACATATCGTCGGTCTCCTGCATCTCGGCCAGCCCGCAGGACGAGCGCCGGGTCTACCTCGAGTTGAGCCAGGTCGCGGTGTATTCCAGCAACTGCGGGGGCGACACCTGGCAGCAGTGCGGCTACTTCCTTTCCTGCGGCAATGTCTGCGGCATCGGGATCGCAGGCGGGTCGGACAGCGACGTGCTGTACGCGCAGGAAGGCTCAGGCTGAGGAGACGCCGAGCTCTTCAAGAGCACGGACGGAGGTTCCGTCTGGACACAAATCGACTCCTGGCTCGGCGAAGGCGGCTGCTGCATCGTCCATCCCGAAGACCCTGACCTTGTCCTGACCGGCGGACAGGGTACGTCCTCGACCAGCAACTGGTCGTTCGGCCTCTGCCGCTCGACCGACGGCGGGTCAGACTGGCACCGTACGTATGTGGACATATCGTCGCGGGGGTACTGCTACGCACTGGCTGTCGCACCTTCGGGCCCGGACACGGTGTATGCGGCCGGGTACATCAATGCTGCAGGCGCTGCGGCGCGCTCGATTGACCGGGGCGTGAACTGGACCCAGACCCCGGCTCCGGCCGAGACCGTGTTCGGCCTGACGGTCCATCCGGAGGACGCGGCCCATGTCTATGCCGCAACCACTGGCGGTGTCTACCATTCCACCGACGCGGGCGAGACCTGGAACCGGCTGCTCAACAGGCGCGGGATGCGGGCAATCGAGCTGTGGCCCGGCATCCCGCAGAACGTGTTCGCGGCTGGGGATGATGGAGTATTGGTCAGCTATGACGGCGGCACCAACTGGGAGGAGATGAACCAAGGACTTCCCGACAGGCCGGTTCACTGTCTTGAGGCTGCGCTGCTTGAGCCGTTCTCGTTGTACGAAATGCGGCTACTCGCCGGCACAGAGGGAGCAGCCGCCTATGCTTGGTCGTTCCTCGTCGGGATAGACGGACCCGGGAACCCGGAGCATGTCCTGCACCGGCTCACGGTCAGGCCCAGCGTCTCATCAGGTCGGGTCAGGCTCAGCCTGCCGACCGAAGCAGTGGAGACCCGAGTGAGGGTCGTCGATGCCACCGGCCGGGTCGCGTTCGAGACTCTGGCCGGAAACAACTCAGAACTCGACCTGTCCGGCCTTGCGGCAGGTGTCTACCTGCTGGTGCCTGGCTCAGAATCCGGGCTTGAGCCTGCGAGGTTTGCGCTCAGGAGATAGAAACTACAGCTGACAGCTTGCAGCAGGCGGGGCGCTTTGCGCCCCGCCGCTCCACATCCAGTCTTTCCCGGCGCGGCCTGACCACCGGTCACTGGGTCACTATCGCTGATGCCTCCTGCTTGAACGGGTTGGTCCGGACCGCGAGCGAGAACAGGTACGGGTAGTTCGGCTTGAGGTACTTCATGTACTCCAGCCACTCACGGACCAGGTGGACGTAGACCCGGTTGGTGTCCGCGTTCAGGTGCGCGATGTCGGTGTCGGGCAGGTCGCTGAATCCGGGCCGATGCTCCACTTCTTCGACGAGGTGGAACGTAGCCCGCAGCAGCCGGGTGAACGACTCGTGCTCGAGCAGGACCGGGTTTTCGAGCAGG
>CP070680.1:2075239-2094797 GCA_020352555.1 Caldifarciminota bacterium
CGATCGGACCGGGCCGAGTGGGTCGATTGCGCCTATGAATCCACCCTAACCTCTGACACGAAGTTGGCGTCAACGAGCGGCTGGTATGAAGACACTCTGAGAAATCGGCCGAAGTATGTCACCGAGCCCGATACTGTGGTGCTGCTCCGCCCCGACATCAGAGTGGACAGCGTGCAGTACGTGCCGGCGGACCAGCGGCCCGGGCCGTACTCGTGGCTGACAGCATGGATGACCAACTGCGGGAACCGGGCGACACCGGTCGGCGTGGATCCGCCCCAGCCCTACTCGACGTGGGTCGTGTTCAAGCGCGACGACGCCACAGTTGGCGAAGCAGAGTACAGCCTGGTGATTGAGCAGAACCAGCAGGTCAGCGTCGGGATTGAATTTGAGGAGGAACGTGTAGGCAGTCGCCTCTACTCGGCTCACGCCAACCTGGATCAGCTCTATGTCGAGCGCGCCGGACTCGGCGACAATGCCGGCTACCTCCTGAAGGAGGAGGAATAGCTCCCGGCCGCAGAGTGTGAGTGGCGCGGAGAAAGCTCCTCCGCCCCGCCTGAAGTTGAGTCCTCCTATCTCGCCAGGATGGTCTTGGTCTTCAACGTCTTGGACCGGTCCTGAGTCGACGAAGTAGATGCCTCTTGCCGGCCCTCTGCCCTCGTCGTCCTTTCCGTTCCACGTCGTGGTGTGGGTTCCCGCGGTCTGGCGCCCGTCACAGGGTCCTGACCGCCCGCATGAAATCCGGTGACCGAGGTCTGATCACGCGTCAAGCTACGTTTCCAGGAAGCGACAGCTGGCTGCAGAACCGAGCTTGCCAGTCCCTGACAACCAGATGGGTCAGCTCTCTCGCCCCACGGCCGGCAAGTACGAAGCTGAAGGAGTCTGCGCAGGAACGACTCACCCTGTCACAGAACGGTGTGGGTCGTTGTCAGTAGGATGCTTGAGTAGAGATGCCTGGTTCCCGCAGGCCCGGGCCGAGAACAGAGAACCGGCTTTGTCTAGACCTTCTTCCTGGGCCGGCGGCTGACCAGCCGCAAACCGGTCTCGTCCCGACTTGCGACCTTGTAGCTTCTGACGACCGGCAGCACGTAGTCGCTGAACAGAAGCAAAATGCCCACGGCCAGCAGTATCCTGCGGACCAGCTGCATCGAACCGCTGCCAAGGAAGTCCCAGTTTATCGGATTCGCCCACATGAATACACCGACCGCCAGGATGACGAAGACAAGGATGTTGGCGGTCCTGCGTACGGCCTCGAGAAGGGAAACCTGCCTTGCCAGTTTGGCATCGGTGACAAGTACTTCCGCCTCGCCCTGCTTGGCCGCCTTCTTTAGCTCGGCCATTGTCGCGGCACGCATGGCCTACTTCTTGCCTGTTCTCTTCGACTTCCTGGAACCGGCCGTTCTGTTCCTGGTCTTGCGCGCCCTCTTGCCTGAGGCCTTCCGGGGAGTCGCCGACGTCTTCTTCCTCGCCGGCTTCCGGGCTCTTCTAGTCGCCGGATTCCGCTTCTGCGCGGCCTGTCCGGCCGACCTTGGGACTTCGTCCACCTTTGGGAGCTCGCGAGCGCAAGGCAGCTCCAGCGACGTGATTGCCGGCTCGGTACCGTACAGCTCGTGGTATACGGCGGGGTAGTTGCCCTTCCCGGATGCCAGCACCAGTGTCAGCGGCATCACGTTGCGCGCCTGCTCAACCATCCTGTTGACGATGTCCCGGATGTCCCATTGCGCCGCCAGGTCCTCACGCAGCCGAGCAAGGTGATAGAGCTCCCGGGCATTCAGGGTCACCAGCACTCTCCGCTGATGGGAATTCGTCAGCACGTATTGCGCTGCTGCCGGGTGATGCTCTCTGATCCGTTCATAGCTGTCCTCTGTCCGACCGAGTATCTCCTTGAAGTTCCTGTGTTCCTTGATTTCGGCAACCGACACCGGAATCGTCCAGCCGACATTCGGATTGTAGGGCTGGCAGGTCATCGACATCATCCGGTGCCGTTTGATTTGGGCGAAGCACGAAGCCGAGATGATCAGCTCGAACGTGAGGTACAGGTGCTCGAACTCACGCAGCATCTCGTTGTAGGACTGGACGTCCTGACAGGCCTGCTTGAAAATCTCCTTCTTTCGCGCCAGCGTCTGGCGTTCCACGCGGTTCAGGCACTCGGCGTAAGACACCTTGGAGCTGACGTGCATCAGCGCGGCCAGCAGTTTGTTGTCGGCGTTCTGGGTGTAGTCGACCAGCGTGACGTCCGAGGCGGAATAGGCTATGAAATTGCGGGGGCGCTTGGTGAACGCCGGGATCATGAAGCTCTCGGCGTAGTCATTGAGCCTGGGATAGGTCTTTGTCTCGTAGTCACCCGGGCCACAGAACAGCAGCAGCGAAGGCGCCACCGCAACGGCTGCCCGGTACAACTCTGAACCCAGTTCCCGAACCTCGGCCAGCTCTGAGGCGGCGAAGCGGCGCACCATCAGCTCCAGGTTGCGGGCGTTCACCGTCATGCCCAGCTGCGTCTGGGTGGCAAGGCAGGTGATGTATCGGGCATCCTCTTTTGCCGCGTTGTCGAGTGCGAGCTGGTCCTCCTGCAGCTCAGGGTAGCGCTGCTTGAGGTAGTCACGCAGTTTCTCGGCCAGGATGTGGTAGTAGCGGTTCTGCATCCGGACCGTGCTGACGAACTCCTCCCTCAGGTCCGTGTCCAGGATCTCCTCCGGTATCAGGTAGTCGTCCTCCAGTGTCACGTAGCGCTGGGATTTCTCGGTGTAGGCATTGAGCCGGTGATGCTCAAGCGCCTCCACCGCCAGGCGGCTGACCCCGACTACGTCGAAGTTGAACACGGCGTGCTCGGCAATCGAATGATGCCCCATCTCGAAGACGATCGTCTCGTTGGATTTGCGGGCCCGCCCGATCTCCTTGCGGGCTTCCTTTCTCAGCTCCTCGACCGGCTTCTGGCTCCGACTCACCCGGGCATACGCCGCCGAAATCGTCTCGGGTGTGGGTGCGATCTTCCTGCCGCGCGTCAACGCCTGCAGCAAATCGCGCTCGATGTTGTATCCTGCGAGTTCGACCTTCACTGTCGGCTCAGCTTATTGAGGCCTGTTTTCATGTCAAGGTGACTGTCAGGAGGCGCCGTCATCAGCGTCCAGCGGCAGCCCGTCGATGATACTCTGCTGCAGTGCGGTCAGCTCCTCGACCACGCCGAGCAGCCGCTTCATCATCTCCGCGTTGCGGGCCGCCGCCCCGGCGTGGCAGTTGTTGAAGAACACGTAGGTCTTCTTCGTCCGGGTGCTCACCGACTTGATGGGCTCGACGAAAGACTGCAGCTCTTCCTGCGAGTAGAGGTAGTTGTACCGCTCTTCCCTGGAAGCCGTGAACCAGTTCATGTTGCGCCCGTGCAGCCGGAAATAGCCGGTTTCCGAGGTGCTGCGCGGGTCGAACGGCATCAGGCGCGGGAGCTGGGGTTCGTCAACGACGCAGTACCCCATGCCGGTCTGTTCCAGCATCCGATAGGCGGTGTCTCTCACCCATGCCCGGTGCCTGAATTCGACCACCAGCGGCACGTCCGGGAGCAGCTCCGGAAAGCGCCTGACGTAGCGGAAGTTCTGGGGAATCGGCCAGAAGAACGACGGCATCTGGATCAGCACGCAGCCGAGTCTTCCCGACTCCGCCAGCGGCCTGACGCCATCTCTGAACTCGACGAAACGCCCGGTGGTGTCCTTGAGAAATTTCCGCCGGTCGTCCTGCCAGATGTCGTGCGTCATTTCCTTGTTCGAGCGCACGACGAACTCGAACCCGTCCCCGGTCTTGGCCAGCAGCTGCTCCATTGTGCCGGGCACCGGCATCCGGTAGTAGGTGAAATTCAGCTCAACGGTGTCGAATCCGAGCTCCTGTTCGTAGAACTCCAGCATTCTGCTCTTGGGCAGGCCTTGCGGGTACACCGGTCCGACCCAGTCGACAAAGGAGAACCCGCTGGTGCCTATCCGGTACATATTCCTTCCTTTTGCTTCCTGCACGCTGCGAGGTCCACTGCATTCACGAATACTAGCATATGACGCTCATCCCGGACGTCAAACCGCCGCTGCGCGGTACCGAACCGCTTCGGGTTTGACTGACGTCCCTGGTCGTCTAGCATCTACCAGAGACACCGACCGAAGGATGCACCGATGAAGACTTCACTGCTGGCGGTTGTGACAGGAGTCTTGACGGTCACATCAGCCGCGGCGCAGACGTTCCTCAACATCCAGATCAACTCCGACACCAGCGGCAACCTACACAACGAAGAGCAGGTCGTGGCCAACCCGCTGGATTCGAGCAACGTCGTTGCTGTCTGGCGTGACTTCCGGTTGGGATATCGCCGGGTGGGCGCCGGCTATTCGTTCGACGGCGGCCTGACCTGGCACGACACCCTGCTTGAGGACGACCACTTCCCGCGGCACTCGGACCCCGGTCTGACCGTCGATGCCGCGGGCAACTTCCACGCGACGATCCTGTCCTATACCGGCAACACCAGTGAACCCAACGGCCTCTACGTGCAGACTTCAACCGATGGCGGCATGACCTGGGGACCCTCGATTGCCGTGGTCGAGAGCGTGCCCGGCGTGTTCGAAGACAAACAGCTCATCGCCTGCGACCGCGCCGATTCCAGTCCATACATCGGCAACCTGTACTGCGTCTGGGCCCGTTTCTACGCGACCCAGATCATGTTCAACCGGTCCACCGACGGCAATCGGTCTTGGGGAACGCCGCTGGCAATTTCTGACGGACCCGCCTCCCGCCAGTGGCCGGTCCCTGCGGTCGGTCCGAACGGGGAGGTCTATTGCGCATGGTGCCACCTGAGTTCTCCCCGTTCGATCAGGTTCGACCGTTCCACCGACGGCGGGCTCACCTGGGACGATGACATAACGGTTCAGGACGTACAGTTCGGGTCCGGGTACATCCAGCCCAGCGTGTCGGTGTTTTCGTTCCCGGCGATGGATGTCGACATCACCCAGGGCCCGCGCCGGGGCTGGCTGTACATCGCCTACATGGACCGTGCCCAGTCGGGCAACGGTACCAACATCTTCTTCACCCGCTCGACCGACAAGGGCACGACCTGGTCGCCCAGGGTCAAGATCAACGACGACCCGGACAACGGCAAGGACCATTTCCATCCCTGGCTGTGCGTCGACCGGAAAGGCGACATCACGGCAGCATGGTACGACCGCCGGCTCGACCCGGGCAACATGCTGATGGACATCTACATGGCCCAGTCATTCAACGGCGGCGACTCCTGGACCGACAACGTCCGGGTCTCGAACGTCAGCTCCGACCCCAGGCTGTTCCCGCCGTTCGACCGCACCGGCCCTGGAGGCCGACCTCGTCCGCTGGCCGGAAGATTGGGCGAGTACAATGGACTGTGGGCGGTGTCGCGGGACCGCGTCTATGCGGTGTGGGCAGACACAAGGAACGGACATCCTGACATCTTCATCGGAACCCGGGACACTTCCACCGCGGTCGCCGAGCTGCCGAAGCCGCAGGTTCCGGCGGCATCGGCAACGCCCAACCCGTTGCTGAGACACGTCGAGTTTCACGGGTGCGGTCCGGGCACGCCGGTCAGGGTATTCGACCGCAACGGGCTCCTCGTGGCCACCGTCGCGACAACCCGAATCTGGGACGCCGGCCGTCTGCCTGCCGGAGTCTATCTCGCCGTGCCGGCACAGGGCGCCGCTCCACTCAAGCTCGTCAAGACCCACTAGCATCCGTGCGCATCCTGGGCTTCACCGAGACCTCGCTGGTTGACTGGGACGGCCGGATTTCGTCGGTCATCTTCGTGGGCGGGTGCAACTACTCGTGCCCCTTCTGCCACAACTACGCGGTTGCCGATGACGACCCGGCGCTGCCCGAGAAACCCTGGGCTGAAATCGCGGCGGTCCTGGAGCAGAAGCGCGAGTGGCTCGACGGCGTCTGCATCACCGGCGGCGAACCGATGATCCACCCCGAGATATTCTCGCTCTGCCGCAGCATCAAGCGGCTCGGCATGCCGGTCAAAATCGACACCAACGCCGCATTCCCCTACCCGCTGAAGCGGCTCCTCGAACTCGACCTCTGTGACGCCGTCGCCGTCGACATCAAGGCACCGCTCAACGAGCGATACTCCACAGCAGCCGGAAAGACGGTCCGCCTCGCACCTCTGCGCAGGACGATAAGGCTGCTTCAGGAGTCCGACGTGGACTGCGAATTCCGGTCGACCCTGGTCCCGGGTCTGATCAACCCCGATGACATCGCCGACATCGGGAAGGCGGTAGAAGGCGCCGAGGTGTTCGCGCTCCAGCAGTACAGTCCGGACCAGGCGCGGGCAGAGGCCTACCGGGAGAAGACGAGCTACACGCTGTCCGAGGCCGAGGCGATGGCCGAGCTACTCAGGCCCTTCGTCAAGGAAGTCAAGCTGCGCGGCAGGTTCCGCTGAAAGCGCAGGCCGAAGACCTGCTCGAAAGCCGACGCGACCGCCGCGGCCGCGACTTCGACATCAGCCCTGCCGCCTTCCTGCAGAACTGAAGTCATCCGGACCTGAGCCATCCCGCACGGCCGCATCAGCTCGAAAAAGGACAGGTCGGTGCAGACGTTGAGCGCGAACCCGTGGAAAGTGATGCCCCGCCTGACCGCCACTCCGATCGACGCGATCTTCTTCTCACCGCTCCAGATCCCGACGCAGCCCTCGCGTGCCGAGCCCGCCACCCCGACGTCGGCGAGCGCCTCGGCAATCGCCTCGTGAACGAGCTCGACGTACCTCCGGACGCCGACCAGGCCGGTTCTCAGCCTGAACACCGGGTATCCCACGAGCTGGCCAGGCCCGTGAAAGGTGATGTCTCCGCCCCGCTCGGTCCTGATGACCTTGATACCGCGTCCGCTGAGAACGGATTCGGCAACCAGCAGGTTGGCGGCACTCGCGTTCCTGCCGAGCGTCACCACCGGCGGGTGCTCAAGCAGTATCAGCGTGTCGGGGATGGCGTCCGTGCTTCGGAGCTCCCTGACATTTCGCTGCAGTTCGAGCGCGCTCGTGTACTCCACTCGCCCGAGACGAAGCAGCAGCGCCGGACGACTACCGGTTGGCAATGTGGACCGCGCGGCCGTGGATGGCTTCGGCCGCCTCGAACAGCAGTTCGCTCATCGTCGGATGGGGGTGGACGACTCGTCCGACCTTCTCGGCAGTCAGTCCCAACTCGACTGCGAGAGCCGCCTCGGCAATGAGCGCATCGGCCTGGGGCGCGACCATTCCGACCCCGAGCACCCGGTCGGTCTTTGGGTCGACGATCATCTTGCAGAAACCTTCGCTCCTGCCCAGGGTCAGCGACCGGCCGACCGCGCTCAAGGGAACACGGGCCAGTTTCACGTCAATGCCCCGGTCTCTGGCCTCGACTTCGGTGAGTCCGACGACAGCGACCTCCGGGTCGGTGTAGACGCAGCTCGGCACCGCCCTGAACTTCCAGGGCTTCCCGGCCGCAAGACGCTCGGCGAGTGATATGCCTTCGGCCATCGCCTTGTGCGCCAGCAGCTGGCCGCCGATCACGTCTCCGGCCGCATAGACATCCTCGGCCGAAGTCCTGTACCCGGCATCGACCTTGACCCACCCGTCCTTGTCGGTCTTGACTCCGGCCCACTCGAGCCCGACCTTGTCACTCAACGGCACCCGCCCGACCGCAACCAGTACTTTGTCGGCTTCCATCGTCTTCTCTTCATCACCGTCGAGATAGCGCACGGACAACCCGGCATCCGACCCGACTCCCTGAACCTTCACTCCCAGGTGGATGCCTATACCCTCCCGAGCCATCGACTTCTGAAGCGATGATGCCACATCCGGGTCGGTTCCGGGCAGAATCTGGTCGCACACCTCGAGCACCTCGACCTTGCAGCCGAGCCTGCCAAACACGGTTGCGAACTCGAGGCCGACCACCCCGGCTCCGATCACGACCAGCCTGGCCGGAAGCTCAACTAGGCCCACAGCGTCGTCCGAATTAATGACCTTCTGCCCGTCGAACGGCACGCACGGCAGCTGCTTGGGCCTGGAGCCTGTCGCAATCACAAAAGCGCCAGCCTCAAGCTCCAGGTCGCCGTCCGGTGTCGTGACCATGACCACTCCGGGAGCGCTGAACCTCGCCTCGCCCCGGATCAGCTCGACCCCGTTCGCCTTGAACAGGTACTCGATCCCGCGCACCAGCCGGTCAACCACCCTCCCCTTCCAGCCAAAGAGGCTGACGATGTCGATTCCGGGTGCGCCGAAGGTCAGACCCATCCGCCTGCCTTCGGCCGCGTTGCGGACGATCTCCGCAGCATGGAGCAGCGACTTGACCGGGATGCATCCCCAGTTCAGGCAGACCCCGCCGGGCCGGTCCTTCTCGACCAACGCTACCCGCTTCCCGAGCTGTGCCAGCCGGATTGCGGCCACGTACCCGGCCGGACCGCCGCCGATGACGAGTACGTCCGGACTCTGACTTCGGTCTACCAGACCGTCCCCTTGATCAGTTCGGACGCGATCACCATCCGTTGGATCTGGTTGGTGCCCTCGTAGATCTGCGTAATCTTGGCGTCGCGCATCATCTTCTCGACCGGATACTCCTTCATGTACCCGTACCCCCCGAAAACCTGGACCGCGTCGGTCGTGACCTTCATTGCCGTGTCGGAAGCCATGACCTTGGCCATCGAAGCGATGCCGGCCGCGTTCTTCATCCCGGCGTCGATGGCGCGCGCCGCCTCGTACACCAGCGCCCGCGACGCCTCGACCTGTATCGCCATGTCGGCCAGCATCAGCTGCACCGCCTGGAAGCTCGAAATCGGTGCATCAAACTGGACCCTGGTCTTGGCGTACTCCACCGACTCTTCGAGTGCGCCCTGGGCAATGCCCAGCGCCTGCGCGCCGACACCGGGCCGGGTCCGGTCGAAAGTCTTCATCGTGTGGATGAAACCGTAGCCCTCCTTGCCGCCGATCAGGTTCTCGGCCGGGACCCGGCAGTCCTCGAACACCAGCTCCGATGTCTTGGAGCAGCGGATGCCCATCTTGTCCTCGACCTTGCCGTAGCCGAAACCCGGCATCCCGTCCTCGACGATGAAACCCGACAGGCCGCGCGGCCCGCGTTTCGGGTTGGTCGAGACGATGACCGAGTAGATCTTGGCGACGCTGCCGTTGGTGATGAACTGCTTGGTGCCGTTGAGCACGTAGCCGTCGCCGTCCTTCCTGGCCGTGGTCTTGACGTTCGAGGCGTCGGAGCCTGCCATCGCCTCGGTGATGGCGAAAGCCGCCAGCTCGCCCTGCGCCAGTCGCGGCAGGTACTTCTTCTTCTGCTCCTGGGTCCCGCCCAGGATGATGGGATACGTCCCGAGGCCGCAGGCCGCGTAGCACAGTCCGGCCGCACCGTCGATCCGGCAGAGCTCCTCGACCACGATGCACATCTCCATGATCCCGCCGCCGAGTCCGCCGTACTCCTCCGGGATGTAGACTCCCATCAGCCCGAGTCCGCCCAGTTCTCTCATCTGCTCATGCGGGAACTCGCCGGTCTTGTCAAGCTCCTCCCGCACCGGTTTCATCTTCTCCTCGGCAAACCGCCGGGCCAGACTGCGGATCTCCTGCTGCGTCTCGGTGAAGAAGTACTCCATGCTCAAATCCTCCTTTGCTCAGCATCGTCGCCCGCGCCCCGGGTCGCCCGTACCCGCAGGCTGTCGGCGACATTGGCGATCCTGTCGGCCAGTATCCCGGCAGTCTCCTGGTAGAACTCCATGCTCATGCCGATCGGGTCCGCAATCTCCTGGTCCGGACCGCCGCCGTACGACCCCAGCAGCTCGATCTTCGGTCCGGCCTCGGGCATCATCGCGACTATCCGGTCGCGGTGGTACCGCTCCATGACCAGGATCAGGTCAGCCTCGCGCACCATCCGGCTGGTCAACTGCCTGGCCCGGTGCTCCCGGATGTCGGCCCCAAGTTCTGCAGCCGCATCGACCGCGTACGGCGTCGGCGGCATTCCGACCGGAGCATCCGTGCCTGCCGACGTCACTTTCACCGGCGCACCCGCCAGTATCTTCAGGAGCAGACCTTCTGCCATCGGACTGCGGCAGGAATTGCCGGTGCACACGATCAAAACAGATAGCATGGTTCTCTAGTACGGCCGCGCCGGACTGACCGGGCGCAAGCCAGCCTGAGTATTCCCGACGTGCCGCTTGTGTCAAATCGGTTCTGGAAGACGGTCGGCTATCGCCCGGCGCTCAGCCTGGCCAGGCCGCGGTGACCGATGTCCCTGCGGAAGAACATGCCGTCGAATGAGATGTTGCCGATCGCGGCGTAGGCGCGGTCCCTGGCTTCGGGCAGGTCGGCCCCGATGCCGGTGACGCCCAGCACCCGGCCCCCGCTGGTCACGATGCCTTCGGCCTCAATCCGCGTGCCGGCATGGAACACCACCGCATCGTCGGACCCGAACAGCTCTCCCGACACCGGCAGGCCTTTGGGATACGATCCCGGGTACCCGCCCGACGCGGCCACCACGCAGACCGCAGCCTTGTCGGACTTGACCGGCTTGCGTCCGGCCAGGTCGCCCTGGGCGCATGCCAGCAGCAGCTCGCCCAGGTCTCCTTCGGTCAGCGGCAGCACCGCCTGTGTTTCCGGGTCGCCGAACCGGCAGTTGAACTCAAGCACAAATGGTCCGTCCTTGGTCAGCATGATTCCGGCGTATACCGCACCTCTGAACTCGATGCCGAGCCTGTCGAATCCCTTCAGCAGAGGCCGGAAGACTTTCTCTTCGACCGCATCGGCAATCCCTTCGGTCACGACCGCCGCCGGTGCGTAGGCGCCCATGCCCCCAGTGTTCGGCCCCTGGTCCCCGTCGTTCAGCCGCTTGTGGTCCTGTGACGCCGCCATCGTGGCCACCCGCTTGCCGTCGCAGACCCCGATGATCGATGCCTCCTCACCTTCGAGGAACTGCTCGATGACGACCCTGCTTCCGGCCCGGCCGAACCTCGCCTCGACCATCATGTCACGCAGCGCCTGCTCGGCTTGCTCACGGGTGGCGCAGACGACCGCGCCCTTTCCCGCTGCCAGCCCCGACGCCTTGACCACGACCGGTATCAGCTGGTCGGCAAGGTAGGTTCTGGCCTTCTCGTAGTCATCGAATACCTCGAACCGTGCGGTCGGGATGCCCTGCTCCTGCATCAACCTCTTGGCAAACGATTTGTCTCCCTCCAGCCGCGCGCCGTCGCCCATCGGTCCGAACAGCACCAGGCCCCGGCGGGCAAACTCGTCGCCGATACCGTCAACCAGCGGCGTTTCGGGACCGACCACGGTCAGGTCGATCCCGGTCTCTGCCGCGAAGTCTGCCAGGCCCGGTATGTTGTCGGGCTTGATGTCGACGCACTCGGCGGTCCTGGCGATCCCGGCATTGCCGGGTGCGCAGAACACGGTCTTGTGATGCTGAGCCAGCTTCCAGACGAGTGCGTGCTCTCGCCCGCCGCCGCCGACGACCAGTATCCTCACCTGCGCAGAAGCCTCTTTAGCCGCGCCGCCCGCATGGCCTCGGCCCAGCTGCCGTAGTACCGCACCGCGGCGGCGTGGAGAATCCGGTACTTCTTACGCACCGGTATCGTCGTGCCCAGCGGCATTCCCTGCCGGTGCATCCGGCGGATCTCGCGGACGATGGCCTTCTTGGACCACTCCTTCTGTCGTTTGATTTTGTTGTAGTCGAGCCCGGCCGCGCTGATCGCCTTCCTCCACGATCCGAAGTACATGGTCGCGGCACCCACAAGGCCGCAGTAGTGCTTCTCGGCAGCACTCACGTGCAGAGGTTTGCCCTCCGCGTTCAGCTCCTTGATTTGGCTGACTATCTTGTTTTTGCTCCAGAAGCTCTTTCGCCTGATTGCGCCGTAGTCGAGTCCGGCCGCCTGTATCGCCTTCTCCCAGCTTCCGATGTATCTCCTGGCGGCATATGCAAGGGCGGGCTGGATGCGGGCGATGTGTCCGGAATTGAGCTGGCTGCCCTGCATCTGGAGCTTTCGGATTTCCTTGACGACATCGTCTCTCGACCAGTGTCTGTACGAACGTTTTTTCTCACGCTTCATCTCGGCCTCCGAAAGGAATTTAGCACCCCATTGTGTCATGTCAACAGCCATCCGTCTTGACAATCCCGCACCCCAAAATATCATCCCGCCCATGCTGGAAATGCTGCCGTTTCTGCTCGAAGTCGGAACCGAAGAAGTCCCCCAGTCCTTCCTCCGTCCCGCGGCTGAACAGCTGTCAAGACTGGTCCAGACCCTGCTCGAGGACGCCGGGATCGGATTCGAAGGAACGCTGGAACGCTTCTGGACCCTGCGTCGGATTGCGGTCATGTCCCCGGCTGTTCGGGCCGCAGTACCCGCGCACGAGGTCGAAGTCCAGGGCCCGCCTCGCAAGGCGGCGTTCGACAGCGACGGCAAACCGACCCGGACCGCCCGGGGCTTCGCCAAGTCCCAGGGTTGCCGTTCAGAGGACCTCTACGTGAACAAGACCGACCGCGGCGAATACGTCTTCGCTCGCAAGACCGTACCCGAGTTCAGGACCGCCGACATCCTGGCAAACAGCCTGCCCAAGACACTGGCCGCCGTGGAATTCCCAAAGACCATGCGCTGGCTTGCCGACGGCACCCGATTCCCCCGGCCGGTGCGCTGGCTGGTGTGCATGCTTGGCAGCGAGGCGGTCGAGTTCGAGTTCGCCGGGCTTCGGGCCGGCCGCACCACCCGCGGGCACCGCAACTCCGAACAGCGCGTGGTCGAGCTGACCAGTCCGGCGGAGTACGAGCATGCGCTGGCAAAGGCCAACGTTGTCGTCTCGCCCGAGCGGCGCCGGCAGACCGTCGTCACCGCGCTGAAGAAGCTGGCCGCAAGCGTGAATGCAGAGCCGGTGTTGGATGAGGAGCTGCTCGAAGAGACGGTCAACATCACCGAATGGCCGGTACCCATCTTGTCCCGATTCCGGGCCGAGCACCTCGAACTGCCGGCCGAGGTGCTCGTCACCGCTCTGAAGAAGCACCAGCGCTGTTTCGCACTGCGCAATGAGGAGCGGAATCTGGTCCCGCACTTCGTCGCGGTGGCGAACACTCCGGACTGCGACGCCGAGAAGGTGGGACGCTGGTACGAAGACGCGGCCGAGTCTCGTTTCGAGGACGCCGGCTTCTTTTTCCAGGCCGACATCAGAACCGGGCTGGAAACGCTCGTCGAAACCGAAAAGAGAGTGACATGGATCGAGGGCATGGGCTCGTACTTCGACAAGACCCAACGCCTCCGCGCAATCTGCCAGCACCTGGCCAGGGCGGTCCCTGAGGCGGACGAGACGACGCTGGATCGCGCCGCGCTGCTCTGCAAAGCCGACCTGCTCACCAACATGGTCAGGGAAAAGGAATTCACCTCGCTCCAGGGCGTCATCGGCGGCATCTATGCCCGGCTCCAGGGCGAGACCGATGCTGTCGCCGACGCGATTTCCGAACACTACCGGCCGCAAAGCTCTGCCGACCGCCTGCCAGCGACTGCCGCCGGTGCCGTGCTCAGTATCGCGGACAAGACCGACAACATCGTGGCGACCTTCCTGACCGGACAGGTTCCCACCGGGTCCGAAGACCCGTTTGCCCTGCGCCGCCAGGCTGCCGGCCTGCTGGCCATTATCCTGAACCGGAACCTTGCGGTCGACATACCGGGCCTGGTCCGGGCGACTCTGGGTCTGTTCGCAGACCCGGACCCGAAACTGGCCGGCCTCATCCCTGACTTCTTCCTGGAGCGGGAAACCCAGGCCATGGCTGAACGCGACGTCCCTTACGACATCGCTCAGGCGGTCCTGGCCACTTCAGGCAGCCTGCCGGCACGAGCACTTGCCACGGCCCGTGCGCTGCTCCACTTCCGCACCAGGCCCGAGTTCGAGAAACTCGTCATCGGCCAGAAGCGGGTGGCCAACATCCTGCGCGACCAGGATGTCGACGGCGACCCGGACCCAAAGCTCTTCGCAGAACCGGCTGAAAAGGAACTCTACCAGCAGGCTGTCGCGGTGGCGCCTGAACTTGCGCCGGCCGTGGCCGGTGCTGACTTCGACAAGGCGTTCGAGCTCCTGCTCGGGCTGCGCCCGCCCATCGACCGGCTTTTCGACGAGGTCCTTGTCATGGCTGAGGACCAAAGGCTCCGCGCCAACCGTCTGCGCCTCCTGCTCTTTGTCCGGTCCTTGTTCCGCGAAGTCGCCGACTTGTCGAAAGTCGTCATCGAAGGCGAGCCCGCCTCGGCCTGAACCCGTGCTCAACCGAAGGCTGATGCCGGCAATCTGCTTGCTCATCGCCTTCACGCTTCAGGAATGCGGCCCGGCCCAGCCCGTCTCTCAGACCCGGACCACCGTACGCCAGACACTCGACCGGACAGAACTGCAGATCAGAGGCCACCAGGCCGGAGTCGAAGTCGCGAGCAGGCCCGAAGACCGCGCTCAGGGACTGATGTTCCGCTCCGACCTTGCCCCTGACTCGGGTATGCTTTTTGTATTCGACCAGGAGGAGGTCAGGTTCTTCTGGATGAAGAACACCCGGATTCCGCTCAGCATAGCCTACATCGGTTCTGACAGCGTCATCACCGACATCCTCGAAATGGCGCCCGGCGACACGACCACCCGCTACTTCTCATCCCGGCCTGCGCTCTATGCGCTCGAGATGAACGCCGGCTGGTTCCAGTCCCGCGGAATCAGGCCGGGCGACACGGTCCACGGGATTCCAGGCCACTGAGCCTCTTTCCCAGACCCAGCCGGCTTGACACTCTGGGCCGCGATACTAGAATCGGGCGCTTGCCGGCGTGGCTCAGTTGGCAGAGCAGCGGTTTCGTAAACCGCAGGTCGTCGGTTCGATTCCGACCGCCGGCTCTCGTAATGCCCCAACCCTCCCGTCCGTCTCCATGACGGCAAACTTCTATGCCAAAAGGACTTAACCACCGACGGGAACTGGAGCAGCAGACCGCGTTCGAAGAAGCCGAGCGCCTGCGCGCCGAACGCCGGGCCTTGGCGGTGTTTGAGAGTTTCATTGATTCCAGCCCGGTCAGCATCGAGATTTACGACAGCGAAGGCAGCCTGGTCAGAAGCAACAAGGCTGCCGAGAGGCTGCTGGGCAAAGTCCCGCCGCCCGGTCTGTCGCTGTTCGACGTGCGCGGCCGCAAGCGCGTCGGCGTGCTCGAGCCCCAGCTCAAGCGGGTGCTCGCCGGGACCCGGGTCGAGACTCCTCCCACCTGGTACGACCCGACCGAGATCGGTCTGCCCGGTGTCCCGGGCAAGAAGGTCTGTTTCCGCGCCACGGTATTCCCGTTGTTCAACAACGAGAGCGAAGTCGTCCGGATCGCGGTGATGCACGAAGTCGTGAACACAGCCGAGGCCAAAGCCCCGAAAGCGCAGCCGTCGCCTGCCGCCCCCAAAGCCGCGGTCGCCACCTCAGCGGATGTCCGAGAACTCGAGTTCCAGCGCCGCAAGATCGAAAAGAGCCTCCGTGAAGCAGAGGAGCGCTACCATGCCCTGGTCAACGGCGCCGAGGGCTATGTCGTGATGCGCTCAACCGAAGACGGACGGGTCCTGGCCGTCAGTCCTTCGATAGAAGCCATCTGGGGCATATCGGCGGAAACCGTTCAGACCGACCAGTCCGCCTGGTTCGCCCAGGTCCATCCCGACGACCTCGAACAGGTCAAGAAGACCGAGGCCGAAATCCGCGAAACCGACAAGTACCCTGACCGCTACCGGTTCCGGGTGATAAACCGCAACACCAAGCTGACCCACTGGGTCGAGGTCAAAGGCTCGGTCAGCACCGCCCACGGCAGGAAGACCTGCGAGTCCTTTATCCACGATGTCACCCACCAGCTCGAGGTCGAGCATGCCCTGGCCCGCCGGGAGAACGACTCGAGGGTTCTGCTGGGGAGCGGTGAAGACGGCGTGGTCGCGCTCGACCGCCAGTTCGTGATCCAGCACTGGAGCAAAGGCGCCGAGGCCGAGACCCGGATCGAAGCTCAGGTCGCAGTCCACCGCCCGATATCCGAGATCTACCCTGACCTCGAAACCACCGGGTTCCTCGCCGCTTTCAAGCGTTCGCTCGAAACCCAGGCGCCGACCAGCCACGAGGCCTTTTACCACGACGGCCGCGAGAAGTTCGCCGGCTGGTTCCGGATGACGAGTTACCCCTTTGACCAGGGTCTGCTCGTGCTCGTCCGCAACATGACCCTGCTCAGGAAAGCCGAGCTGGCCTGGCACCAGGCCGACTCGCGGCTCAGGGCCCTGCTTGCTTGCACCGACCTCTCGGTGTCGCTCAAGGACCCGGAACTCAAGTACGTGCTCGCCAACCCGCTCGCCTGCACAATGCTCGGCAGAAAGTCCGAATCCGACCTGGTCGGACACAAGGACGAAGACTTCCTCAAGCCGAATGTCGCCGGCATGCTCGCATCCCATGACCGCAAGGTCCTTGAAAACGAACAGCCGGCCGAGGTCGAGATCGCCCTGCCCGATACGGTCAGCCCCAAGGCCGCCTGGTACCGGCTGGTCAAGACTCTGTTCCGTTCCCACACCGGCGACAAAGCAGGAGTGCTCACTGTCGGGTACGACATCACCGCCCGGGTCTTCTCCAAACAGGAACTGTCCCGCCGCCGCTCTGCCTACGAAGCCCTGCTCAAAGAGCACTCGGCAATCCTGGACAGGGGCAGGAAAGAACTCGAACACTGGCAGGATTGAATTCCCGGTCCCGCCTGCTCGGGACGAGCGCCTTGCTCCTCACAATCTCGGTTGCCCAGCACCGTCCGCACGTTTTCCTCGGCCGCTGCCCGCTTGAGGACGTCACCGGCTTCAGGTCCGGCCGCTTCGTGACGTCCGACATCGACGACCTGCTCGTGGTCCAGGACCTAGGCCGGCTCCAGGCGACCCTGCGTCCTCTCCAGGCCCGGGTCGAAGCCCGCATCAACCGCCTGGCCCTGCTACGCCTGGTCGGCAACAACTTCGAGCCGGTCTGGGTCTCCCCTCCACTGATGTCAGAGCCCCTGCAAGGCTCGGGCATCGCGCCCAGCGTCTGGTCAGCAGGCGACATCGATGCGGACGGCCGGCAGGAACTTGTCCTGGTCTCGGGCGACTCCTGCGTTGTGTGCTCGTTCGACTCTGATTCCATCCGCCTTGTCGAATTCGAACTGCCCGGAGCCTGGGCCTCGGACGCGGTCTGCACCGACATCGACGAGGACAGCGTCGACGAGCTGGTGACCCTCGAACTGCCGGCCGACACCACCGCCCCGGGCCTTCGGCTGGTCCGGGTCTACGGATTCTCGGACTCGGGGTTTTCGGCCGTCTCCCCGTACGTCGCCGGCCTGTACTGGGGCGACCAAGCCCGGGTCAGCATCACCGGCGCGGTCCGGCTCGAAGACTACCCGGGCCGGGTGCCGGTGTTCGTCGGAGTTCACGACCAGCTCCGGCCCAGCGCCTACGCCGTGCTGTATCCTGCCGCGCCAGACTCCTTCGCGTTCACGACCAAGCCCTTCCCGCTCCAAGACTGGTTCAACAAAGAAGACGTGCTGCCCTCCGGTCCGCTCTCGTTCTTCAATGTCGGCGACACCACCGTCGCCTACGGCTGGTTCGTCCCGGGGTCAAGGCCCACCGGGCCGAAGAACAGCTTTGCCGCCCTGCTCGACGGCGAATGGTCTCTGCTCAGGATGACTGCCGTTGCCGAGCGACTGGGAGGCCCGGTCTGCCGGTTCAACTACGCCGGCACCCAGGGCTGGCTCGAACTCAGGGACCGCGTGTTCCACTTCTACTCCGGCCAGGTGTTCGAGTTCATCGACGAGGAGCCCGCCGGCCCCCTTTTCCCGGACCTGCCGCAACAGGACTCTGACGGGCGTTGACGCCCCGGCCCGACCTACTACAATCTGCCGTGCGCAGTATCAAGGTCTCTGCCCGTGACATCGTTTTCGCGATGTCGAACCGGGTGCCGGACACCAACCACTACCTCGACACCGAGACCGGAGACGTGCTGCCGGTCTTCGGCTTCAACCGCGACGCCATCCTGGCCATGGTCAGGGAACAGCCAGACCGCTATGTCCGGCTCGCGCCCCAGTCCGGGCGCCGGGGCTTTGAGGTGATGCAGCAGTTCGCCGCCACGGTCAGCCGCAAGGGGTTCCGCCAGAAGCTGAAGCAGACCCTTGAGGGTAAGCACTCCTTCCGCCGTTTCCGCGAGGTCCTGCACGAGGACCCGGACGAGTACCGGCGCTGGAAGCTGTTCCGGCTCGAGAACATGGCCCAGCCCCTGCGGGAGAAGTTGAAGAAGAAGGACATCAAGCTCGAACTGATCGACACTGACTACCAGTTGCCCGACCCGGACTCCAAGGAGTCCGACTCCTAGCAGCCCAGCCTACTGCCCACCGCCTTACGCTGACCGGCCGGCTTGGATGCCAATGGCGTCGGACTTTGGACTGCGGCAGCATAGCTGCCGCCTTGACCTACGGTCACTCTGAGTTCCTACCAAGGGTCTCAGTGCTGAATCACGCTCTTGCGGCCCGCTGACCGCCGGCCGCTCGCGACCACGAGCTTCACTTGACTTCAGCAGAACGTCCGGCTACAGTCAGTTTGAGGAATCATCAATGAACCCGCTGCTTGAACGAATCACCGTCGACCCCAACGTCTGCTTCGGCAAACCATGCATCCGGGGTCACCGAATCTGGGTTTCCCTGCTCCTCGACATGCTCGCCGACGGAATGAGCGCAGCTGACATCCTGAGCGAGTACCCGGGCCTGGAGGAACTCGACATCAGAGCCGCGATCGCCTACGGCGCGGAGATGTCCCGGTCCCGATACGTTCGGGTGACGGCCGGCTCGGGCAATTGAAGTTCAAGCTCGACGAGAATCTCGGGACCCGCACGCAACAGCTCTTCCAGGCCACTGCCCACGACATCGCCACGGTCGGCGGCGAGGAAATGGCCGGCTGCCCGGACCAGCAGCTCTACGACGTCTGCCGGGCAGAGTCGCGGTGCCTGGTCACGCTGGACCTTGACTTCTCGGACGTCAGACGGTTTCCGCCCGACGCCGCTGCCGGGATCGTTGTCATCAGGCTGCCCGCCAATCCCACGCTGCCGGTGCTCGAATCGCTCGTCCGCGAGTTCCTGGCAGCGCTCACAGACGAACCGCTGACCGGTCGCCTCTGGATTGTCGAGCCGGACCGGATTCGAATCCACCAGACCGACAGCGAGCCGGACTAGGCCTGGCCGCGGGCCGCTTTCCGCCAACCGCTCACCGCTGTCCGGCTGCGGCTCGCCGCTCCTCCGCTCGGCCTCTTGGCCGCTTTCTTTCCGCCGCTTCCTCTTTCGACCTCTCGGTCACTCGGTCGCTCTCTCGTCGGCCCTACCTCGGTATAGCCAACTCGCGGGCCGCTGACCGCCGACAATCTTGGGCCGCTTGTCATCTCGACCCTGGTGAAGAGATGTCTCCGCTTCTCTTGCCTGCTCTCCCACTATCTCTGTATCACAATCTTCCGCACACTCGGAACCTGAGACCCCTGCTCTGCGTCCTCCCAGGTCACATCAGATGGCCCACCCCTTGATGCGCAGCCTGCCGGTCCTCTGGCAGA
>CP070680.1:2094897-2106702 GCA_020352555.1 Caldifarciminota bacterium
CGCCGATGATGATGCCTACCGCCATGTCGACCACGTTGCCGCGCATGATGAACTCCCTGAATTCCTTCATCATGTCAGCCTCCTATTCACTCGAAAAGCACTAGCTCTCTTCCCCGGACGGCCAGGCAAGAGACAGACCGAGCCCCAGTGTCTGCTTGAGTCGCGGCGTCTCATCGGTCTTGTCGTCATACAGCATCTGAACGTACAGCTTGCCCGAAAGCGCCTTGGTGAAACGGGCGCTGACCGCGTTCTCCCAGTCTACTTCTGGCAGAGTCCCGAGCTCACCGCCGGTCTGGAACGCCACCAGCGGCTTGTAGAGCGTCAACCTGGTCTTGTACTCGGCATTGGGCGAGCCGAGAATCGAGCGGAACGCCGTTATCCAACTCACCCCGGCGTCTGCGACCTGGTCCGGCTCTGCGGTCACATCCCAGAGCTGACGTGCCGCAGCGCCCAGCTCGCTGGTCAGGGTCCGTGCTTCTCTGTCGAAGAACCTCCTGCCCACGCCCACGGTCTCCAGCAGTTGCAGAGGGTTCAGCCAGTGCATCTTGTCGGACGTGTCGGTCGAGAAGAACTGGGACTTGAGCTGGACGCTTGCCAGCGGGTCGACCCAGAATCCGAGGGTGAACCTGAGCAGTTCGTCGAGGCGTATCTTGTCCTCAGACTTGCTGACATCCCAAGTGTCGTCCTCCTGCCGGGTCGCCTGCTCGCCGAAAGCCAGCTCCATGTCGTGCTCGAACCGAAGCGGCCTTGCCAGCTGCTTCTGAGCGGTGTGACCCAGAGTGGCGGTCAGCGAGCCCGACGTCTTCTCGTCTCCCTGCCAGTTGGTAGTGTAAAAGCCCTGATTGAACATCAGCTCGACCCCGACCTTCTGGACCCAGGGTCCCGGCTCGTTGGACTGCTCTCCGTCCTGTGCCAGGGCGGGATTCACAAGCAGGGCCAGGACAAGAATCGGTATCGCCGCGTGACAGGTCTTCATCAGGCCTCCTTGGTTGGCGACTGCCCGGAGATTATGAGACGGTAGTACCGGGTGTCAAAACCAACCCGGCCGCGAGACCGGTTCAGTAGGCTTGGTTGGGCGTCGTTGCCCTGTCCCGCTGTCCGGGAAAAAAGGGGCGGCCGCAGGGCCGCCCCAGAAGCCTATGTCTCGAGGTCAATCCTCGGCCTCAGCAAGCTTCTGCCATATGACCAGGGCCTCCTCTTCCTTGGCCTTGGCAGCGCCCAGCCGTTTCGCAGCTTCGGCCCGCATCTCGCTGCTCCAGTCGCCTCGGTCCTTCATGTTGAAGGAGTAGACGATGACGTCTTCGGTCGGCTTGAGCAGCTCGGCTTCCTCGCGATACAACCCAGCAAGGGATTCGAGCTTCTCGGCTTGGTCCGGCATCTTCTCGGCCAGCCGGTCCAGGTACTCGGCGCCGTTCTCGCGGTCCGACACCAGCCGGTCGTAAATCCACGCGTGCGAATGACTTACTTCCTCCCGGTACCGCTCTTCCTCCATCGCCTCGAAGTCAGCGTTCTGGAGTTGCTCGATCCAGTAGTCGAAGGCCGCCAGACCTGACGCGTAGCCGTTGTATTCCTCAGTCGTAAGGTTCTCGACCACCACATTGAACCCGGCCTCGGGCCGGAACTGTGCCTCCATCGATTCCGGGACATCAAGCAGGCAGACCGACCACGGGAACTTCTGCGCGATCTCGTACCCGGACCGGCTGTCAAAGTAGGTTCGGCACAGTAGTTCCTTGCCGCCATCCTGGTAACCGGTGATGACACCCCATTCTGGCACCATGATGAGGTCGATGGCGATGACCGGCATGTCCCGGTCGATGCTGGCCGTGATTTCCTTGCGCAGCGCTTCCTGAGCCTCGGTATCGCCGGTATCTGCGTGCCTGAACTCGTACTCGAACCCCGCAACCTCGAGCACGTGATTGCTGACGGGGTATCCACAGCCTGGGTCGGGCGAACTCGGACACCATTGCTTGTGAAAATGCAGCCTGAACGCAGCCCCAGACATCCCGTTCATCTCCGTGTAGTCCACGTCAGAACCGGCGTGCTTGGAAGCCGCCTCCACCGCCGCGATGAAGCTGTTGGTCTTCCCGGTATCCCACCCCAGCTTCTCGATGCCGTCGATGACCACGGCGTCCTCCCGATACTCCAAGTCCGGCAGTACTTCCTTCAGGTACACCCCGATTTGCCCGGCGGGTATCCTGAACGTCATGCGCTCGGTGCCTCTGATGATGCCGATCTCGACCGAATCGCCCTTCGGAGCGAGCTTCTTCTGGGCGTTCACCTCTTCGAGTGAATGCACACGAACACCGTTGTAGGTGTCGAGGATGTCGCCTTCCTGCACACCGGCCGCCTCGGCCGGTGTCCCGGGCACCACTCCTTGGACCAGCAAGGTGGCCTGTGCCTTGCGGCCGGGTTCCTCTTCGGATGCGGCAGTTTCGACAACCGGCGCCTCCTCGGCCGCGACGACCGCAGACACTGAAGTCGCCAGCAGAAGCGCAGCAAACAGACGGGTGCTCATGGTTCCTCCTTGCTCCGGCGCGATTGACGCCGGGCGCGACATTATCGGTCGCAGGCCGGTCGCGTCAAGCCGACCGCCCTGACCCGGAGGGCTGTCAATTGTCGCTGCTAGTTGTACGTATAGTCGCGCAGGATGCGCTTGAGGTCACGGATGTTGGCACGCATGCGGCGCCGCAAAGCGGTCACCTCTTCCTCGTCGTCCAGGGCCTTCAGGGTATCAAGCTGCAATTGGAGACACTCGATCAGGCCAAGACAGGAGTCCACGTCTTCGGGTAGCTTGTCCTGCTCGAAATAGGCCGCCAGTTCCTCCGCCAGATCCCTGTACTCGGCCAGTTGCCGTTCCACCGACAGCTCGAAGTCGGCCATCTCGACGTCCAGGACGTCCTCCGGATTCGGCTCCTGCCCCACCGGACGCTTTGAGGAGGACCCGGCCAGGGTGATGAGCAGGACCAGCAGGACGACCGTGCTCAGCGAGCCGAGTCCGATTCCGATCATGGCCTTCTCTTTCCCGGCCTGCCGTCTTCTGATCGCCAGCCAGCCGATGACGATGGCCGGTATGCCCAGCCCGAAGATCCCAAAATACATGCTCAGCTTGCTCAGCCGCTGGCCGGATTGCGCCTTGTCGGGCAACTTGGGTGCGGCCGCGTCGAGCTGCTTGCGCTGTTCCGTCAGCGCACGTCCGTCGGCCCTGACGCTGCCCTGCAGCTTGGTCCCGCACATCTGGCAGAACCTCGAGCCCTCGGGGTTCCGTTCACCGCACGCCGGACAGAATGCCACGATAGCCGTCCTTTCTCGCTTCTAGCGGCGGAAAGCATAGGCCGGCGACCGTCCACTGTCAACGGACGAGCCGCGCCAAGTCCCTTGACTTGGTTCGGCTGCAGTCTACCATCGGCTGTGACTCCGGTCCGCGCCGACACCACGGGGCTTCTGTTCGCCGCAGCCTCGGCACCGGAGTGCGCGCGGTGAATCAACAGATCGACAGTCGGCGGCCGGCAAGGGCCGGACTGATCGCAGTGCTGTTTGTTGCCCTTCTGCTTCGAGTGCTGTTCGTCGTCTTTTCCCGCGACCCGCTGTACACCCAGCGCGGCCCGGGTTTGCTGGCATCCGAGGTCGACTACCTGAAGAAAGGTATCCACCCTTCGGATTCGCAGGAGTTTCTGGGGCTGGCGCGGGGATTGAATTCTGGCGTATTCGGCTGGGACGGCAAGCCCAACACCTTCAGGACCCCGGCATACCCGGTCCTGCTGTTCGTGTGCGCTCGCCGCATCCCGCTGGTGCTGGCGGCACAGATCGTCCTTTCGGTGTCATCGGTCCTGCTGGCGTGGGCCGTGGCCCGGAGGATGTTCGGTGTCCGGGCAGCGTTGGCCGCAGGCGCGTTCATGGCGGTCGATGTCCCCAGCGTTCTGTTCGCCGGCGTCATCATGGCGGAAACGCTGCTGGTGTTCGCCATGATGCTGGCCTGCTGGTTGTTCGTCCTGAGGCGCACGTTCTGGGCCGGGCTGGTGCTGGGCGGTGCGACGCTCGTGAAACCGGTCGCGGTGCTTGCTTTCTTGCCGCTGGCGGTCGTGCTGCTGTCACGGCGGAACTGGCGGCAAGCGATCCTGCTTGTCGCCTGCTCTCTCGCCCTGCCCGGGGTCTGGGTCGGCAGAAACCTCCTTCGCCACGGGCGTCCGGGACTGACTTCGATTGCCGGGTTCAACCTCTACTACTCGAACGCGGCAAGGCTGGAGCAGGTCAGGTCAGGCAAGTCGGGTTCTGCGGTCCGCAGAGCGCTGGCAGCGCGTGCCGGGGCCATTGAATCCGACAACCCTCTTGCGGTCTCCTCCGAGCTGAGCAGCATGGCGACCGCCCGGATCCTGGCCGACCCGGTACGGTACGCCGCTGTCCATGCCAAGGGGATGGTGCCCATTCTATTCGGCGTCAAATCGGATGATGCCGTCAGTCGCATCTGGGGCACGGAACACGGCTACCTCGGCGAGAAATGGCGCGGCGAGTCCAAGGATGGCCCTGCGACTGCGGTACTGGCTTGGTTCGAGCTGCTGCTCACCGGCGCCGCGGCAGTTCTGGCAGTAGCATCCATGCTCCGACGACATCAACGGGGAGTGAAGGCCATGCTGCTGTCTTTGTTCCTCTACTACGTGGTGCTGGCGTCGCCCGTGACCGACGGCAGGATGCGGGTTCCGGGCACACCGTTTCTGTACATTGCGGCTGCCAGTATTCTCGCTTCCGGAATCTCCCCAGGTGCTCGGTCCAAGCCTCAGTCCGCGTCGGCAGGACCGGCTGGCTGTACGACATCTGTGCCGACGGTCTGACCAGGGTCCCCGACACTCCCTTCCCCTAGTCAGCGGCCTGAATGCCCTCGCCCAGGCAGCGGACATCCAGGTGCCGGACCAGCGACACCGCGACCGGCTCAAAGTGCTTGAGCCAGAACCTGCGGCCGAGCACGTTCTCGCCCTCAAAGTCGACTGCCAGTCGCTCAAAGCCCTCTGAGCCCGCCCACTCCACACACTCCCTGAGCAGTGCGGCCGCAATCCCCTGGTTGCGCAAGTCCTGTCTCGTGTACGCGCCCTGCACCCACGCGGTCCTGTCGTCTGTAACCAGCACCTTCTCGTCCAGCCGACACGCCTGCAGGTAGCCCGCCGCCTCGGCTCCGCGATACGCCAGCCAGACCGCTTTCGACCGGTCGCCCAGCCAGTCGCGGTAGTACTCCTCGGCCTTGTCCTCCCCGGTCACAAGGAATACCGGAGGGCCGGACAGATAGTCGACAAGACCCGCCCTCAGGCTGTGGAACGTATCCCGGTCCTCAGGCCCGGCGCGACGCACATTTACATCCGCGAAGGGCCCGTCCACCGGCCGCAGGTCCCGCATAGTGTCGTACACCGCCATGCCGTGACCGACCCGGAAAAGGGTGTCGACTATCTCCTTGTCCTGCGCAAGGACCGTGGCCAGGTGTACCGTACAACCATCACTCGTCCATCCACCGGTCAACGCCGAGTACATGTCCTCCATTGCCCTGCCGCGCTCCTCGCCGCTGACCGCGTGAGCCCAAAACGGTACGTAGGCGGTCCTTGCCCCGCGCCACGAAGGAATCACTCTGCCGAGCAGGTACCCTGTCAGGACACCATCTGTCAGGGCTGCAACTCCCAGCCTCTTCTCCGCCATTTCACCTATCCTGGGTTCGACGACCTGCGGGTCTTCGAACCTTGGCGGAAGCAGGGGATCTTGCTCCCGTGCGGTCCGATAGCTCTCGGCAAACAGCCGGGCCGCAGCAGAAGAATGTCCTGGTTCGAAGGCCGTCAGTTTGCGGGTCATCACACATCCTCCTTCTCACCAGGCACTGCAACGCGTGCCGTGAGCCCGGCCGACTCTGGAATGCCGTCAGCAATCTCCCGAACTCGGCCGACGGCTTTGGCCATGACGCCCTGTTCAAACTGCTGCCTGCCCAGCCTCAATGGCAGAGTCGCAGCATTGCCCGCGACCCAGCCGATGTTGCGGGTCAGGAGCATGTAGGGCATGGCCTCGGACAGCCCGACTGGTGCCGGGCGCACCCGGGCGTAGCCTGCGAGTAGCGCGTCCCAGCATTGCACGGCATTGCGGTCGACCGCCTGTTCGAGCATGCTGCGCGCGACCGCAAGCTCGTACGCCCGCCAGCAGAATCCCGCACCGCCAAAGTCGAAGAAGACTATTTCGCCGTCCTCGCGGACCCGGATGTTTGAACGGACCAGATCACAGTGACAAAGTCCGTGGTCTGGCGGTTTGTCTGCCAGACCGGCCAGCTTCGGCCGGATTCTGTCTGCAACCGTCCTGAGCAAGTGATAGTCATCATCGCCGAGCACCGTCTGGGCGTAGGGGAGCAGGGAATCGAACGTGGTGGCGTCGGTCGCCGGCAGCCGGTAGTCATTTGTGAGCCTGTCGGCAACGGCGTGAAGCCGGGCAAGCGACGCACCGAGCCTTTCGCTGAAAGCTTCATCAAGCTCAGATACAGTACCATGTGGCGCCTGTTCGAGCAGCAACATCGACCGTGTACCTTCCGGCGCGTCTACCGCGTGAGCGAATCCCCCTGCTGCGAGCGGTACCGGCGGCACAACCGGCACGCCACAGCGGGCCAGGTCCGTGACGAGACGACCTTCTGACTCCACGTGGGCAGGGGAGTATTCCGGCCGATACACCTTCAGGTAGTAGAAACGCCCCCTTGTATGGATTCGGTATACGTCCGCGTCTCCCCGGCAGTAGAAACTGCAGCCGGTCGGCTGAGGGACGTCGTACAACTTCACGACCCGGCTGAGCAGAACCTCCTCGTCGAGAACGCTGGACTGGGCCGGAAACGCAGTGAGGTACCCCTGTCCCTGATCCAGCCCGAAGCGCCCTAGCCGTGGTGTCAGCTGGCGCGCCATCAGCGGCCGCCTCTCATTCGCAGGAAGCTCTCGTACCGAGCTGGGTGTATCTGCCCTTTGTCGACTGCTTCCTTGATCGCACACCCGGGTTCATGCGAGTGAGTGCAGCTGGACCCGAACCTGCACCTTCCAAGATGCGGCCGCATCTCGCGGAACAGCGCGGCCGTGTCCGCGCTCTCGGCCTTCCACAGACCGAATTCACGCATCCCGGGCGTGTCGACCACGAACCCGCCGAAGCTCAGCTCGAACATCTCCAGGTTCGATGTCGTGTGCCTGCCTTTGCCCGTACTGGCGCTGACTTCCTGTACCGCCAGCCCGAGCCCGGGCTGCAGCGCGTTGAGCAAGGTGGTCTTGCCCACTCCCGACTTGCCGACAAACACCGACACCCTGTCCCTGAGAACCTCCCTGAACTCATCCAGCCCCTCTCCGGTCAGGGCACTGGTTCTGACGACCTGGTAGCCGATGCCGCGATACACATCGATGCCTTCGGGCGAGTCGGGTCCTTGGACAAGGTCGACCTTGGCCAGACAGACCAAAGCCGGGATTCCGACATGCTCGGCATCGGCAAGATAACGGTCGAGGGTCCGCCACTTGGGCCTGGGTTGCGCGGCCGCGACCACCGCGATCATCTGGTCGACATTGGCCGCGATCACCTGCTCGAGCGGCTGCCGACCGGCAGCCCTGCGGTTCAGCTTGTTGCGCCTGGGCATGACCTGGGTGATGACCGACGCGCCTTCGCCCGATTCCCTGAACTCGACCTCATCGCCGACCGCAACCGGGTCCACGGTTCTTATCTCCTCTACTGCCACGACGTGCGGCCGGATTGACGAAGGGTCTGCGGTCGGGTACACGAGCCGCTTTCTGAGCCTGTTCGATATCGAGCAGACCACGGTCCGGTCTTCGGCCTTGACCCAGTACCGGCCGACTGCCTTCCTGAACACCTTTCCCTGCAATATGACTCCTTGTCAGTGCGACGGACCTCGTGGCCGTCGCCTTCAACCGACTACCGATTGTGCTTGTGGCGTCAGGACAGCCCGGTCAGCCTGTGTGGGAGGGAACGAGCTCGGACTAGGTCAGCGCGCGCAGGGGCTTCGCCGGATTGTCCTGAGCTGGTCTCGTAGATTCGGACATGGAAGCCTCCTTTCGTCTGCTGATGGCTGGACCAGAATAGGCCGGGTCAGTGCCCTGTCAACCCTTGGCTTCACCCGACTTCTGGAGCCAGGAACCAAGCGGCCCGCCGGCCCTCAGTATACTGAGGTCTGTCCTGTCCTCGTACACCGGGACGACAACTCGGTCGAGCGGCCCTGCCCGGAAATCGGCCGGCAGCTCCTCGTGGAAATGGAGCGGATAGCTGTACTCAGGAGGCAGGGTCAGTATGCGTCCCGGCTCCACGGTCCTGGTGACAAGGGCGCTCAACACCGCCTGATGCAGGAAGATACGGTGCAGTTCATCCGAACACAGCCCGGACTGGAACCGCTTGTCCATGACCATCCGGAAGAACGTCTCCTGCCAGCGCTGCATCAGGCCGAGCCTGGGGTCGACCGAGAAGCAGTGAGTGTTGTAGTACGGCCGGAGCTGTTCACCGCCTATCATCGACTCGACCCGCAGGTCGGTGTCGCTCAGGCCCAAAGCATCGTACAGCGCCTGCCAGTAGCTGTCCATGGGCTTCGTGCCCAGAGATCCGATATTGCGGACATGGACCGGCCGGAAAGCAGCATCACGCTCCTGGTCCAGCTGGAACAACTCCGGCGGCCCGAGAACCAGACAGTTCGCACTCAGCCAGACCAGAGACCCGACATCCTTATGAGCCTTCTGCTCAGCCTGGCCGCAGGCCAGCACCTTTGTCTTGAACGGGTAGGGTCCTACCCGCTCATCGGAGCTCAACTTCGCAGCATCGACTCCTTCCACCCCTCGGAACGCTGCCCTGGTATCAAGGCCTTCTGGAACGAACACCAGGAAAGGTTCTTCTGAGAATCTGCCGCCGAATTCCCGCAGGCTCAGAGCAAGGAGCCTCGCCCTATCGAGCGTCTCTCCTGAAACAACGGTGAAGAACAGAACCCTGCGACCTCTGGACATGCGGTCAGGATACCGCGCGGTCTGGCAGGATGTCAACCGGACACAGAATTGTCAGGCTTCGGCACGGTTGACACAAGCGCCCAACCACCTAGTCTCGGACAAGGGAACACCATGCCTCTGACCAGGTCCAGAATCGGCCTTCGCCGCAAGAAGTCCTGGCCCTTCCGGGTGCTCGGTCGCGCCGTCATCGAGGCAACGGCGCACCCTGAAGCCGGGTCCAGACTCTTTGACCTGCTGCTGCTCCCGATGCGCAGCCTGATCCTCAGACAGCAACCGCCCGACCGCCGCCGGATCTGGGACGACGCGCTTTCTCTGCTCACCGCGATGTGGACCTCGATGCTGCGCGCCTGGCCCACCCGCAGGATGGGCGAAGTCCTCCACGACGTTGTCGCCACCTACAGCGACACCGTGCCCGGCGGCTCGCCCGGGTTCCTCGTCATCAGCCCGGGCAAGGCCTGCAACCTCAGATGCCCGGACTGCTACGCCAATTCTGCGACCGAGATGAACGCGCTCGACTACGAGGTCCTCTCCCGCATCGTGCAAGAGGCCAAGGAGAAATGGTCGATCCGTTTCTTCACCGTCACTGGCGGTGAGCCGCTGTTCTACCGCAGCAAAGGCAAGGGCGTCCTCGACCTCTGCGCCGAGAACCAGGACTGCATGTTCCTGATGTACACCAACGGCTTCCTCATCAACCGCAAGGTCGCGGAAAGCATGGCCGAGGTCGGCAACATCACGCCCGCGGTATCGGTCGAAGGCATGCGCGAGCGCACCGATGCCCGCCGCGGCCAGGGCGCGTTCGACAAGGTCCTCGCAGCTATCCGCGAAATGCACCGCGCCGGGGTCCCGTTCGGCCTGTCGCTGACCGCCTCCAGCCGCAATTCGGACGAGCTGCTGGATGACGAGTTCGTCGACTTCTTCTTCCGCAAGCAGCGCGCGGCCTATGCCTGGATGTTCCACTACATGCCGATGGGCCGCAACCCGGACCCGGACTCGATGCCGACACCCGAACAGCGGATGCGGCTATGGAAGCGCAGTTGGGAACTCATGCGCGAGCGCAGGATAATGGTCGTCGACTTCTGGACCGAAGGAACGGTCTCGTTCGGATGCATCTCGGGCGGAAGGCCGGGCGGGTACTTCGCCATCGACTGGAACGGCGACATCTCGCCCTGCGTGTTCTTCCCCTATGCCGCGGCCAACATCAACGACATCTACTCCAGCCGCGGTAGCCTGACCGACGTGCTCAAGACCCCGCTGTTCCGGGCTGTCCGCGAATGGCAGGAAGGCTACGGCTATCGGCAGAAGGACCTGACTCCTGAGACCGACTGGCTCAGGCCCTGCCCGATCCGGGACCACTATCCTGACGCGCTTGAGATGATCAGGCGGACCGGTGCTTGGCCGACCGACTCCGCACCCGAAGGCGCGCTCGAAAGCCTGGAGTATCAGGAGAAGATGTCGGACTACGGCCGTCGTCTCGCCGAGACCACGCGCGACATCTGGTGCTCCTGTTACCTCAGGAACTCTTCGCCGAAGAGCTAGCTTTCCGGTTCAGCCGGAGGACTCGCTGACCGGTCAGCGCGTGACGAGGATGGAACGGGTCAGGGTTCCTGACTCGGTGGTCAACGCGCAGAAGTAGCTTCCTGCGGCCAGTGCCCTGGCGCGCCACAGGAACGTATGTCTGCCGATGTCAAGCTGCCGGTCGAACACAGAGGCTACGCGGCATCCGGCTGCGTCATAGACAGCGAGCCTTGCCCGTTGAGTTTCTGCCAGCTCGATGTCAAACCACGCTTCGCGGGTCAGCACCCTGGGCCGGACAGCCAGAGATAGTCCTGGCTCCTGAAATCTGCCGGAAGAGATTCCGAGCGGCGGCAGCTCGATAGGGTCCCCTGGTTCGAGGTTGTGTCCTGCGAAACCGGAGAAACCGGGCGAGTAGCGGTAGCAGCGGAACACCGTGTTTCCCCAGTGCGGTATCGTCTCGCCCTGGTGCATCGGCCCGCTGCTGCACACCGGCGAGATGTAGTACCAGACCAGCTCTGAGTCCGGCGTGACCTCGAACATCTCGCCCGACATCCCCTCGCAAACAAGGGTGTTGCCGTTCGGCAGTCTCTGGCAACCTGATATCCGGACGCTGTAGAAGTCGAGCGTATCCCGAAACCACCATGTGATCGTATCAGGCCCGAACACCGAGTCCGGCCCGAGGCTGTAGAATCCGAGGCTGTCCACCGGTGGTTCCCACTCGTCAACCGACGACCACTCCCGCAGTCGGTCTCCGCCGTTGCTGAAAGCCAGCATCCTGCCCGCGCCCTGCAGGCTGTCCGGAATCCACTGCGGGTCGTGCTGGTACACCAGCCGGTGGTAAGCAGTATCCCCGCGCCGGTACGCGGACGGGTTTCCCCAGCGGTAGAGCAGGTCTCCGCCCTGGCCATACCGTCCGCCGCTGTGCCCCCGCGCCTCCTCGGTCGTAGTGCTGTGGTCGATGACCCACGCTTCCTGGTACTCGCGCGGGCTGACCAGCAGCTGGTCAAACTCGGCGTTGTAGTCAACCGAGTTGAGGTGCATGATGTCGCGGTTGTCGTACGGGTAGTAGTTGATGTCGATCAGCTCCGGATGGTCGCGGACTACACCGTAGTTGCGCTTGGTCGAATCAAAGTCCTGGACAAGATGGTCCCACGAGTGCCATTCCCAGACAATCTCGCCGGTTGCGGTGTCCACTTCTACGAGGTACTCGGTCTTGAGCCCTTCCGGCACCAGGTACGGCCTGCGACCCGCCTCAATCGCCTCCTCCTTGGTCCAGGTCTCATAAGCGATCATCACGACATTGCCA
>CP070680.1:2106802-2115103 GCA_020352555.1 Caldifarciminota bacterium
TGATGACTGGAAGGCAGCCGGACCGAATTCAAGAGAGCGACCAACAGACCGTGTGACCAAGTGGCCCGGCGCTTGAGCCCAGCCACGGAAAGCTGCGCCCTCCGCGCGGCTCTTTTCTTGCCGAGGCCTTTGATACCGGCAGGTCACGCCGGGGGTCTGATTCGTAGGACCTTACGAAGGCTGACTCGGTGAAGGGCGTCGCGCAATGGTATGACCGGAACAGCAGTGGAATCGACGAGCTCCTCTCCGTACTATTTCGCGGAGTGCGCGCTCGAAGGGAATCCCCGCGCGGCATCCGGGCTGCGGGCCTGCAACGACTTCCAGCCGCAGCGGTCTAACCAGCTGTAACGAAGTGGCTGCCCGGGTCTGTTCGGGCATCAATCCTCGCAACAATCGACTGCTACGCGGAGGAGCTGGCGATGAGTATTTTCGGAGTTAGTTTTCGCGCCATCTTGACGCTGGTCCTGGTCGTGTTCCCGGTCGCGCGGGCGGGTGTGGACGGGCTGACTTTCCTGGGCCACAACGAGGAGAACGGGGCTCACCTGATGGACGCAGAGATAGTCGGCAACAGGGTCGTCATCTGCAACGGGCTGGGCGGTGGTGGGATGGAGGTGTACGACATCACCAACCCGGCCGAACCGCGCCGGGTCTGGGCGGTCGGACGGGATGCGTGGCGCGCCCGTTCGTACGGGGACACGCTGGTGTTCCTGTTCAGCCGACAGCAGGGGGTGCAGCGCTACTACTTCCCAGAGACCGGGAACCCGGAGTTCCGCGGTTTGTACGACCCTCCGGGCAGCCTGGAGGCGCTGGAGGGCGGAGCCTTGATCGGGAACATGCTCTATACCGCCGCCCACCAGAATGGACTGTACGCGATAGACTTCGGGGAGTCGGGGCCGCCACGCAAGGTGGACGAGCTGGACCTGGGGCCTTCCCAGGCGTGGAACGTGGAGGAGAAGGACTCGTTTCTCTTCGTGGCCAACGGTCAGTTCGGGCTCAAGGTGGTCGAGCTGAACCAAGGCATGCAGGTAGTCGCCTCGGTCGACCTGCCCGGAACCGCCAACGACATCGTCCTGGACGGCGACGTTGCCGCAGTCTCCATCGGCGGCAACGGGCTGGCGACGGTCGACATCTCAGACCCTTACGACCCGCGGCTGCTCGACATAGCCGGCACCGAGGGTAGTGTCTGGGGAATCGGCATCACCGGACATCTGGTGGTGGCCGGGTCGTGGCGCGTCATGGAGCTGTTCGACATTTCGGACCCGGAGCAGGTGGAGCGGGTCGGGTGGGACAACACCAAGACCTGGGCGCACGGCGCAGACATCAGGGAAGACAGCATCGTTGCGGTGGCGGACTGGCGCGGGATGTCGATCTACCGGGTCGGCAACGACCCTGGCCCGGACATCGATGTGATGCCCGAAGTCATGGATTTCGGCGGCGGCAGCCATCAGCGGGACACGGTGGTGTACGTCCGGAATACAGGGACATCGCCGCTGGTCGTCAGTTCAATCAACGTGCCGAACGAGATAGCGGCCAGCCCGACTTCCTTCACGGTCCCGCCCGGAGATTCCCAGGCGGTCCTGCTCGAGGCGCGTGGGAACGGCTCGGTGTCGAACCATGTCACGTTCTTCTCCAACGACCCGGACGAACAAGGCTGGCAGATGGAGGTCCACAAGAACAACGCCAACTTCCCTCAGGCCGGATCTGCGGCGCCCGATTTCAGCCTGCTGGGCACCGACGAACGCAGGCACAGCATCTCGGGCAACCAGGGCAAGGTCATCTATCTCCAGTTCGGCGCGTCATGGTGACCACTCTGCGGGCCGCAGTCTGCGGCAATCGACGGCACGATGTTCGGGATGTTCGATACCTCCGAGGTCGTGATCTACGCAATCGGCGCCGAGATGCATCAGCTGCAGGAGTTCGTGCAGCTGTTCGGGATGAGGTACGTCGGGCTGCAGGACGACCAGGGGGTGTACGGCCGGTATGCACCACCGATGCCCGAGGCGCCGTACCCGATTGACTATGTCATCGACCAGCACGGAATCGTGCGGTACTGGTCAGACCAGTACGACGCCCAGGCGGTGATTCAGACCATCGAGCGGCTGCTGCCGACCGGGGTCACGGAGGAGAAGGTCGAGGACGCGCGCAAGTTCGAACTGCCGAGGTCGGGCACGACATTGGTGCGGGGTATCCTGGCCCTGCAGGGGACCGAGCCGGCGAGGCTGACCGACGTGAACGGAGCGACGGCGAAGCAACTTGTGCCCGGCGAAAACGACATCCGGCATCTCGCGCCCGGAGTCTACTTCATAGGACAGGATTCTAGGGTCAGAGGGTCCCAGGGTCCAAGTGTACGGAAGGTTGTCATTCAGCGCTAGCGGACTGGAAAATGAAAACATCGGCGGTCTTTCGCTGAGCCAACCTGCTTGACTCCCTGACCCTTCGGCCTATCTTGGCCCGTGAAGAGCCTGCTGCTTCTGTCCGCGCCTGCCCTGCTTATGCTGGCGTGCGGCGGGTATGGCAACCAGGCGCGGGTTGAAACCCGGCCGGTCTCAGGCGACAATCTAGCTGTGAGCGATTCCACTGCCCGGATGGTCGTCGTGCGGTTCGCCGGACCGGACGGCAGGCCGACAAAGCCCGAGACCGTTGCCATGGTCGTGAAGCCGGATTCGGTCTGGCGCGAGCTGCTGACCGCAGAGCAGTACCGCATTACCCGGGGCAAAGGGACCGAACCTGCCTTCTGCGGCGGCCTGCTGTACAACAAGGAGCCCGGCATCTACCGCTGCGTCTGCTGTAGCCTGCCGCTGTTCGCGTCGGACGCGAAGTTCGAGTCAGGGACAGGCTGGCCGAGCTTCTACCGGCCGTTCGCAAAGGAGAACATCACCGAGCAGGACGACTGGAGCCTCGGGACGAAGAGGACCGAGATACTCTGCACCCTGTGTGAAGCACACCTCGGCCATGTATTCACCGATGGCCCGCCTCCGACCGGGCTGCGCTACTGCCTGAACTCGGCCTCTCTCGTCTTCACCCCGCTGCCCCGCTGACCAGCACCTGCGTCCTGCAACTGCCGCCCAGCACGGCAGAATGCGGGAATCGCCCGCTGTTTCAGGCTTCAGCCTAAACTACTATAAATCAATCTGTTGACCGCAACAGCACCTCCGGTCTGCCGAGCCCTTGCCTTGACAAATCCTGTCAGTGAGTAGACTTGTAAGGCCGAAAAGGAGAAGAACATGCACAGGATTGCCGTCGTTTTCCTAGCGGTTCTGTGCCTGTTGATGCTGGCCGCCAAGTGTCAGCAGGGCCAGAACCAGCCGCCAGCAGTGCCCGAGGTCTCCGGTCCCTCCTCAGGCCGGCCCGGCCAGACCCTAGGCTTCACCTCCAAGTCAGAAGACCCTGAAGCCCAGGAAGTCAGCCACAAGTTCTCCTGGGGCGACACCAGCGCTATCGAGTGGTCGCCATACTATGCCAGCGACCAGGCAGTGCTGCGGACCCACGCATATGCCGATACCGGGGTGTACTACGTCTGCGTCAAGGCACGGGACGTCGAGGAAATGGAATCAGACTGGTCTGATTCGCTCAGGGTCCATATCGGCGTCCTTCCCCCAGGCAGGCCGGACAAACCCGAAGGCCCGGAGCTTTGCACAACCTACGTGAGCCACGAGTTCTCGACCACTGCCGAGCACCCGCTCGGCGACGACATCGCCTTTCAGTTCGACTGGAACGGCGAAACCTCGGCGTGGGGCGAGTTCATCGAAAGCGGCAGCACCTATGTCGAGGCCCATGCCTTTGACAGCGCAGGGACCTACTACGTGTCAGCCCGGGCCAAGGACGAGAGCGGCGGGATTTCGGACTGGTCAGAACGTCTCGAAGTCCCTGTGACAGACATCCCGGGCGGCCCGCCCGACAGCCTCGCGCTCCAGCTCGAGACCGACTCCACGGTCCGCTTGTCCTGGGTCCCACCGGTCGAGGGCACGCCCAACACCTACCTGCTCCTGTTCCGCGAGGCCGGGGATCCGGAATTCAAGACCGCCATCGACACGCTGACCACGAGCGTTGAGCACGACCCTGAAGGGAGGACCGGCGACTACATCATCGCCGCGCGCTTCGGAGCCCTGGTGTACCAGGGCGACGACACCGTCACCACAATCCCGATTCACACCGACACCAAGACGGTCGAGGAGCTCAACGGTAGCGGACTCTCAGGCTGGGGCTGGATACGGACAAGCTACATCGGCGAGCTGTTCTCGATGAACGATACTCTGAGCATCCCCTACGTGGACTGGTATGTCACCGACTTCGACTCCGGCACAGCCGGCCCGCTCTACAGCATCGCGAGCCCGTCCGAAGGCCCTACCGACCCTGGCGGCGGCGTGCCTGAAGGAAACTGGCATCTGACCGAGATTGCCGGCCCTCTTGACGACGCAAAGGTACCGGTCCCGGTCTCGGGCGATTCCGCCTACTCGGCCAGAATCCAGATCCAGGGTTCGCCCACCCACTACGCGGTCGTCACAGCCGACGGCTACTATGCCATGATCAAGGTGACCAATGTCCGCACCAACCAGAGCGACATCAGGGCCCAGGCCTGGCTCCAGCCGATCCGCGGTCTGAGGCTGCTCAGACACTAGCTCGAAGACCCGATTGCCAGGCGGCTGTCCGCAAGGACAGCCGCTCCTTTTCCCGGCCTGGAACAGGAACCCGGCGCACGAGTTGCCGGTCTAACAGTAGGGAATGAATATAGACGGATTTACTGAAAAGGCACAAGAGGCGGTCGTGCAGGCTCAGTCCAGTCTCGCCCGTTTCGAACACAACGAACTAGACGCCGAGCACATCCTGCTCGCGTTGCTTGAGCAGGAGGACGGCCTGGTGCCTCAAGTGCTGAAGAAAGCCGGGGCTGACCCGGCCCAGGTGCGCGAGCACCTGCAGGTCGCGTTGCGCGACCGGCCCAAGGTATCCGGTGCGGCTGCCGGGCAGACCTATGCCTCGGCCCGGGCTCGCCAGGTCCTGGCCAGTGCCGAGCAGGAAGCCAAGCGGTTCAAGGACGAATTCGTTTCCACCGAGCACCTGCTGCTCGCTGTACTAGACCTGACCGGCGGCGAAGGACCCGACATCCTCAAAAAGGCCGGGATCAACCGCAACACCATCCTGGCCGCGCTCAAAGCCATCCGCGGCAACCAGCGGGTCACCGACCAAACGGCCGAGCAGCAGTACCAGCCGCTCGAAAAGTACGGCCGCGACATCACCGGGCTCGCCAGAGAAGGCAAGCTCGACCCGGTCATCGGCCGGGACGACGAGATTCGCCGAGTCATCCAGGTCCTCTCGCGCCGGACCAAAAACAACCCGGTGCTGATCGGCGAAGCCGGTGTCGGCAAGACCGCTATCGTCGAAGGCCTGGCTCAGCGCATAATCCGCGGCGATGTCCCGGAATCGCTCAAGGACCGCAGGGTGGTCGGGCTCGACATGGGGTCCCTGATCGCGGGCGCCAAGTACCGGGGAGAGTTCGAGAACCGGCTCAAGGCTGTGCTCAAGGAAGTGTCCTCTTCGGACGGACAGATAATCCTGTTCATCGATGAGCTCCACACCGTTGTCGGTGCGGGCAAGGCCGAAGGAGCGGTCGACGCCGGCAACCTGCTCAAGCCGATGCTGGCCCGTGGCGAGCTGCGCACGATCGGCGCTACCACGCTCGACGAGTACCGCCAGCACGTCGAAAAGGACAAGGCGCTCGAGCGCAGGTTCCAGCCGGTATACGTGGACCAGCCTTCGGTCGAAGAGACGATTTCGATCCTGCGCGGGCTCAAGGAACGCTACGAGCTCCATCACGGGGTCCAGATAACCGACGCTGCCGTGGTCTCGGCCGCGGTCCTGTCCAGCCGCTACATCTCGGACCGGTTCATGCCCGACAAGGCCATCGACCTGGTCGACGAAGCCGCGGCCAAGCTCAAGATGGAAATCACGTCCAAGCCGGTCGAGTTGGACGAGGTCGACCGCAGGATAGTCCAGCTCGAGATGGAGAAGCTCTCGCTCAAGCGCGAAAAGGACAAGGCCTCCAAGGAGCGCAGGAGTGAAATCGAGCGCGAGATCGCGGACCTCAAGGAGAACCAGGCCCGGCTCAACACCCAGTGGGAAGAAGAACGCAAGGAGGTCGAGAACCGGACCCGGATCAAAGAGCAGGTCGAGAGGGTCAACGTCGAGATCGAAGACGCCAAGCGCCGCTACGACCTGAACAAGGCGGCCGAGCTCGAATACGGCCGCCTGGCCGAACTGAAGAAACAGCTCGCCGGGATCGAGAAGAAGCACGGCGACCAGAACCGGCTGCTGCGCGAAGAAGTCACCGAAGAGGACATCGCCGAGGTCGTTGCCAAGTGGACCGGTATCCCGCTCAAGAACCTGCTCGAATCAGAGCGCGAGAAGCTGCTCAGGCTCGAGGACGAAATCCACAAGCGTGTCATCGGCCAGGACGACGCGGTCAGCGCGGTCGCCCATGCCATCCGCCGGGCCCGTTCCGGGATCGGCGACCGGCACAAGCCTATCGGCTCGTTCATCTTCCTCGGACCGACCGGGGTCGGCAAGACCGAGCTGGCCAAGGCCCTGGCCCAGGTCCTGTTTGACACCGAGGAAGCCATCGTCCGGCTCGACATGTCCGAATACATGGAGCGTCACACGGTATCGCGTCTGGTCGGCGCACCGCCTGGGTACGTCGGTTTCGAGGAAGGCGGCCAGCTCACCGAAGCGGTACGCCGCAGGCCTTACCGGGTCGTGCTGCTCGACGAGATCGAAAAGGCGCACCACGACGTGTTCAACGTCCTGCTCCAGATACTCGACGACGGCCGGTTGACCGACGGCCACGGCCGGACGGTCGACTTCAAGAACACCCTAGTCCTGATGACTTCCAACCTCGGCACCGAGCTGGCCCGTGACGGCCGGTTCGACCGCGACGAGCTGAACCGGCTTATGAAGAACCACTTCCGGCCCGAGTTTCTCAACCGGATCGACGAAGTTGTGGTGTTCAATCCGCTGTCCCGCGACGACATCGCGGCCATCGTCAAGCTCCAGCTGGCCAGACTCAAGGATGTGTTGACAGAGGAAGGGGTGGAGCTTATAATCGAGGTGGGTACAGAACAACTCCTCGCGGAGCAAGGTTTCGACCCGGAATTTGGCGCAAGACCTCTGAAACGGACCATTCAGCGAACGCTGGAGAATCCGCTCGCAAAGCTGATTCTCGAGCAGGGCCCGAAACGGGTCATCGCATCAGTAGCTGATGGCAGCATACAACTGACGCCAGCCGAAGACTGAGGCGTCTGCCACAATTGATATTGTCGGGAGCGGGTATCCCTCCTTCCCAACCCACCAAAAAACCCCCTTGTTTCCCCGCTCCCGGCGCCATTTTTCTGTCTTCTCGGTCGGACTGAAATGTGAAGCCCGCTGCTATGCTGCGGGCTTCACGCTTGTGCGCCCAGCATGGCGCTGACTTGAGAGTGAGAGTCTCTATCACCGAGGTTGATTGCGCCAACCATGAGCCAAAGGCAAGTGCGTCACCGCGAGGTGGGGGTGCGAAGGAAGCCCGAGGCAAACCTGCGACTTGAGGAACACGAATCCCATGCGAGGCCGGGTCAGCCGGGCGAGCTGGCCAGGAACAGCGAAGCCCTGCAAGCAGCCTGCCAAACAGCCTGGGAAGCAACTTGGGAAACAGCCTGGCAAGCATCTCGGCAAGCAACTTGAGAAGCGTCCTGGCAAGCATCCTGCCAAACGGCTTGGGCAGCATCTTGCCAAACAGCTTGAGTGGCACAGTGCCAAGCAGCTTGAGTAGCATCCTGCCAAGCAGCTTGGGAGGCATAGTGCCAAACAGCTTGAGTGGCATCCTGCCAAGCAGCTTGGGAGGCATCCAACCAAACAGCTTCGGAGGCATCCTACCAAACAGCCTGCCAAGCAACCTGCCAAACCACCTGGGGGACGAGGGGGGTGGTTTTGGGCTCAGAGACGCGTAACTTGATGTCGGGCAGCGACTTGGAGCGAAAAACCTCGGATTCCCGATGATACAAGTACGTAGCATCGCCAGGCCGCGGCCAGAAGGTACGTTCAGCCCGGGGAGACCTGTGAACCTGGCGAGGCAGAAACCGGCGCTTCTCTTCAAGGCCAGTCTCGGTCACTCTGTCCGGAGTACCAGACCACAAGACCCCCTGTCTTTGCGCATCTCAGGTCTGAACAAGGTGTCCCCCAGACAGCATCAAGCCGCTCCCGGACGGTCTGGGCGTGGTAGCGGAAAGTCATCCCAGGCCGCCGACCGCCAACGACATTCCGTCACTGCGAGGC
>CP070680.1:2115203-2165749 GCA_020352555.1 Caldifarciminota bacterium
GGCGGTAGCGGCCTGGGGCCCGGTCGTGCACGTGGCCTGGGAGGACTTTCGAAATGGTGCGCCTGAGTTGTACTATGCGCGTTCGACCGACGCGGGCACGACCTGGGGCCGGACCAGGCTGACGAGCGACGACAACTTCATGTCCCAGTTCCCCTCGCTCGCCATCAGCGGCAGCCATGTCCACGTGGTCTGGCACGACAACCGCGACGGCAACTGGGAGATCTACTACATGCGTTCGCTCGACTTTGGCAACAACTGGGGGCCGGAGATGAGGCTGACATGGGATTCTGCGGGCTCGAACCACCCTTCGATTGCAGCGGCAGATTCGGTGTTGCACGTGGTCTGGAAGGACGCACGCTACGGGAGCGGGCACAACTACTACAAGCGTTCTTTGAACGCGGGCGCATCGTGGAGCTCAGACCAGCGGCTGACCGATGTTCCGGCCAGGCCGTACTTCCCGTCGGTCCAGGCAGCAGGCACGCATGTCCACGCAGTGTGGCACGACCTGCGCCACGGTGCGGGTGAGTTGTACTACCTGCGCTCGGTCGACTCGGGCGCGAGCTGGGAGCCTGAGCTGCGCCTGACCGACCAGCCGGACTCTTCGACCTGCCCGTCGATAGCCTTGTCCGGCTCGATCGTCCACGTGCTCTGGTACGACACCAGGGACGGCAACCCGGAGATATACTACAAGCGGAATCCGACCGGGAATGGGGTAGTGGAAGACAAGGCTCAAGGAGTATGGATCAAGGCGGAACCGGGCATGCCTACCATTCTTGGCGATGTGCTGGTTTGGAGTGCAACGACTCCGTCGTTGCGCAATGTCGGAGACATTGCACTCCAGAGCAGAGCGAGGCTGCTGGACGCTGCCGGCCGTGCTGTCATGGAGCTTCAGCAGGGACCCAATGACATTCGGCATGTTGCGCCGGGAATCTACTTCGTCGTCGCCCCCTCACCCCTGCCCTCGGGCGCAGCGCCCGGCTTCGCCAAGCCCCCCGAGGGGGAGAGGATGAAGGAGAGGGGGGTGCGGTCAGCTGTGAGCGGTGGGTGGTCAGCGGTCCGCAAGGTCATAGTCCAGCACTGAGCTGAGAGACTCCTCGTCTGGCTTCGTGAGCCATCCGATGGCACCTGCCAGGAGGCAGAGCGTGTGCAATGACGCGGGTGTGGGGCCTGCCTCGACCCGCGTACCGGAAGATTGCCACCGACCCCAGTCCGTCGTGCGCAATGACCCCGGTGCGAGACCCGTGGCAGTCTTCTGCCTTCTCCGTCACTGCGAGGCCCGCAGGGCCGTGGCAGTCTTCTGCGGCAGACGTAGGCTGAGAGATTTCTCGACTTCGCCCGACATGACAGGAGTCGGTGAGCGGAAAGCGGCCGGCCGTCCGCAAGGTAGTCATCCAGCGCTAGCGGCCAGCTGTCCGAAGTCTGATTTCGATTCAGACAGAGGAGAAGCCACCGTAGTCCACCTGCCGCCTCTGGCGGCCTGACGGCTTTCCGCCAGCGGGAGTGTCCGCGAGCAGAGCCAGATGCGCAGGGAGAAGCCCGTCCTTGTGCAGGACGGGCTCGCCCCAATTCGACCGGCGCTCAGTAGTACCGCTTGATATAGACGTCCTCTGAGATTCTCTCGATGTACTTCTGCACCCGCTCGGCCTGCTTCTGCTGAAACAGGTAGTTGCGGATCATGTCCTGCATCTCAAGGTAGGTCATCAGCCGCTCGGGCTGCTTGTCGATGACTTGAATCAGGTGGAACCCATGTTCGGACTGCACCGGTTCGCTGATTTCGCCCGAATCCAGCAGCATGACGACCGAATCGAACGGCGGGGTCAGTCCCTTGACCGCGAACTCGCCCAGGAATCCGCCCGAATCCGCAGTAGCAGGGTCCATCGAATTCTCCCTCGCCAACGTTCCGAACGAGGCGCCTTCGAGCGCTTTCTTCCGGACCGAAACAGCCTTGGCCCTGGCCCGGGTGGTATCTGCCCGGGTCAGCGGTACCCGGACAAGTATGTTGCGGAATTTCACCCGCTGCCCTGATTTCTCGTCCAGCTTGAGGATGACGTATCCTTCCAGGGACCGGTAGTAGGGCGATATCTGGCCGGGCTGGAGCTGATCCAGAACCATCGCCTGGTCAAGCGGCAGGTCGGCCAGGTCGTGCCAACCCATGTCACCGCCTTCGTTCCTTGTTGCCCAGTCCTCGGAGAAAGAACCGGCCACAACCCCGAAATCCCCTCCCCTGGCAAGGATATCAAGCACCTCTGCCGCCTTGCGCTGTTTCTCCTCCTCGACCTCCTGAGAAGGCACGACCCCGATCAGGATGTGGGCCAGGGTCACCCTACCCGGCACCCACGCGATCGAGTCCTGGTTCTGGTCGTAGAACCTCTCGGCCTCGGCCGGCGAGATGTAGACCTGGGTCAGGCCTTCCTTCTGCATCAGCTTCTGGGACAGGAGCCTCCGCCGCACTTCGTCCTCGTACCGCTGTCTGAGTGAACGCTCGGTCATGCCTTCGGACGCGAGCGCGGTCCGGAACTGCTCTTCGTCTTCGAACCGGGCTTTGAGCTGGGCGATGCTGTTCTCGACTTCGGCCGCGATCTCGTCGCGGGTCACCGTGATGGTGTCGTCCCTGGCCCGCTCCTGGAGCACATGGCTCTGGATGATCTGCTCCAGCACCGTGGCTCTGAGCGCCGAATCCGACATCATGGTGTCCGCACTTGCCAGGCGCAGGAAGTCCACCGCCTGGGACAGCTCGCTCTCCAGGACAACGGTCTCGCCCACGACGACGATGATGCTGTCCGCCGACCCGGCAAGAGCGGACGCGACCAGAAGGATGAGCAGCCATGCGGCCCGGCGACCGAGTGACCAAGCGTTCCGGCGTCTGCTCACTCTGTCACTCTATCTCTTTGTCACTTTCTCCGTTGGTCTGCTCTTACTCGAAATAGACTTCGGGCGTCAGCTCGATCGTGGCCTGCTCACGCAGCGAAGTCAGCACCTCGTCGACCGCCTCCTGGCTCAGCCGGTACCCGACCACCGCGGCAACGTACTCCTTCACCTCGCTGAAACTGACGTCGCCCTTGACCTTCTTCTTGTCGACCAGCTTGATGATCTGGAACCCCTCCTGACTCGCGACGACGTCGGACACTTCACCCGGCTCGAGCGAGAAAATCGTCTCCTCGACCGCCGGGTCTCCGCCCATCCGCGGGTCGCCGACCCCGCGTGCGAAGTAGCGCGACTCCTCGCCTGCCTCGAGCAGCATGTCCTGGGAACGCTCCTTGGCAAGCTTCTGGAAATCGCCGCCCTGCCGGATTTCCCAAAGTGTCTTCGCCGCCAGGGCGCTGTCCGGCAGCACGATACGCGTGATCTTGACCTCGTAGCTGAACTCGTCCTTGTGCTGGTCATAGTACTCCAGCAACTGAGCCTGCGAGGGCACGACCGAAGACGTGATCCGCTCCAGCATCTCGTTCACCAGGTAGTCGCGTTTCAGCCGCTTGATGTAGTGCTGGACATCCTCTTCCTTGTCGATGCCGCGACGCTGGGCCTCCTGGTACAGCAGCGAGTTCGACACCCACTTGTCCAGGATCCTGGGCAGGTTCTCGCGGGTGACCGAGAACCCCTCGGGCACGATGGCCGCGAACTCGTCCCTGGTCAGGTAGTCCTTGTCCACCCTGGCGACCGTCGGGCCCGACGGCCCGCTCGGGCATCCGGCGAGCAACGCCGCCGCCGCGACCGCGGCCAGGCCGCATGAGACGTACCGCCAGCTGCTGTTCATTTCTCCGGCATTTCTCATTGCTGCTCCTTTTTCTCATCCAGTATGTATCCGACAATCTCCGTGACCACCGCCTCATCGACATCGACCTCGGCCTTCGCCCTCAGCCCGGCGGTATACTTCTGCTCCAGCTCCTGCTCCTGCTGCGCCCTCAGCCTGCGCCGGATCAGACCCTCGACTGAGCCGAAGTCTGAAGTGGGGTAGTTGTCGCGGTTGGTCTCGAAATAGTTTCGGACGTCTTCATCGGCTACCACGGCCTTGGCCTCGACCTCTTTCTCGTAGAGCGCGCTTCTGAGCAGGCTCTTGCGCTTCCGCTCCAGCTTCTCGGCAACATGGGGCAGCTTGTTGAGCCCCTTGTCCAGCGCATCCTCATAAAGCAGGTCTTCCTCGATCTCGCGCCGGATTGTGTACTTCTTCATCGCGGTGTCCAGGGTGACCGGGAATCGCCGGGCGATGTTGAGCAGTCGGCCGACCTTCACGTACTTGGTGTTGTCCCTGACCGCAACATAGACCTCCTGCTCCTCCTCGGTTATCGAGTCCACCGGTCTGCACAGTATGTCGAGCCCCTCCTGGTTGTAGGTCAGTCTCGACCTAAGGTCGTTCAGGAACTCGTTTGCCAGCCTTCTGCGGCGCTGCTGTTTCAGGCTCATCTCGAGCTGCTCCCGCATCTCCTCGAGCGGGGGCGGCGCAGGGTCGGCCTTGCGCCGGTCGACCAGTTTGACGATCTGGTACCCGCGCATCGTGGGCACCGGTTTCGTGATGCCGCCGGGTTCAAGATACCTGACTTCGCTCCTCATCGGCTCCTCGATCGCCAGTTCAGGCATGTACCCGCGGTCTCCCCCGAACCGGCCGGTCCGGTCGGTCGAGTAGCGGACCGCCAGCGTCTCGAACTCGACCCCCTGCCCGAGCTCGCCCAGCACCCGCAAAGCGGTCTTCTCGTCCTGCACCTCGATCACCTTGATGCGGTTCTCGGTCTTGAGCAGCTCGTGCGCTTCGCGCAACTCGGCGTCGGTCAGCTTGTTGCCCTCGGCGACGACTTCGTTGTACAGCTCCTGGGTGACCAGCCCTTTTTCCTCCATCTCGTAGCGCACTCGGATATCGGTCTCCAACCCGAGTCGCTCCGCCTCCTGCAAGTACAGCTCGTTGGCAATCATCACATCGAGGATGGCGCGTACCGTGTCCTCCGCACCGGTCGAATCCAGCGTGCCGGGCAGTGCTGCGACGAGCTCCTCGGCCTCCAGCCGTACCCCGTTGACCATCGCTATCGCCCTGCCCTCGAATCCGGATCCGGATTCCCCGCATCCGGCAGCCAGAATCGCCCCGAGGAGAACGGTCGCCTGAACAGCGGCCCATGTCCGGCGCGACCTTGACACAGTGCTGTTCACGGCGGCTCAACAATAGTCGTGCCGCCGGCAAAGTCAAACCGGATGGGCAGCACCGGCCCCACCGCCGGCGGCGCCCGCCGGGCCCGCCATTGACTCATGCCCGCAACCAGCCTACCATGGCTCTGAGATGACAAAGAACAACTCAGCAGGAATCGGGCGCCGGGTTGTTGCCCGGGTCGTCGAAATCAGAGGAAGGCACGGGTCCGGTAAGTGCTCATACGGCCACCGGCAGGGCGAGGTGTTTGAGATTGGTGAGGTCTGCCCTTCAATTTGTGCCTGGGCCTTCAATGCCCTGTTTCCGTTCGCAACCGTACTCCGTTTCGGCGGAAGCCTGCCCTGGGAGAAAGACCCCGGCCGGGCGATTGTGTCCTGCCCAGATCCGGACAACACGGTGGTATTCGAACTGAAAGCGGTTGACTGACGTCCGCGGTCAGGGTTCGCCTGCCGCGGCACGGACCTGACCCGCCTCGGCCTACTCGCCCCTGCCTTCCGGCTCAGCCCCCACTGTCCCGGTGTCGGGCAGAACCACCTCGGGCTGTTGCTGGAGCTGAAACTTCACTTCTGACCGATGGGTGTGTTTTACCTTGGTAGAGATGGTCTTGGTGTTCTGCGCCAGGATGAGCTGGTAGGTCTCGCCCTGAACCACCCCCGAGACAGCGGCGTTTTTCAGGCCCTCGTTGTCTGTGAAGGTCTCGGGCGCACCCTCGCCCCGCCATTTCAGCGGGTATGCGAATTCGAAACAGGTGACGCCGGTTTCGTCGTCGAAATCGATGTCCCAATCCACATCGAGAGAGTCGAGGTGCGCGGCAAGAACATGTCCGTATCCTTTGCCGACCAGGTTGTAGGCCTCGGCCGAATCATCCGAGTAGAAGCCGACCAGCATGTTGGCGCCGGCCATGTCCTCGCCCCCGAGACCGACCGCCACCCATCCCCGTCCGCGGGTTTCCACAGCGATGTAGATCACGCTGTCGTCATGTCCCCAGGACAGAGTGAGCCCGGTCGCCGGGTTCTTCAGATAGCCGGGGTATTCGTCGTCCTCTCGGTCGACATAGCCGTCGACCGAGACCCTGTCTTCCATAAGAGAGTCAAAGGGCACCACTGCCAGGTCCTGGGCCGAGCCGGCACAGGCAAGCAACAAGGGAAGGAGTATCGACACTAGAGACTTCATCTGCGGCTCCTTTCGGCTGCGGTAGTCGGATTAGACGTCTGAGATTATCCCCGTGTCTCACCGAAGTGTCAAGAAACCTGCAGAACATCAGGACATTCCGGCCGCACAGTGCCCAGAATCCAGCTGTCCACTGCCGTATTCTGCAGCAGCAGAACGCCTGGAGCGTGGCGGACTCACTTGTCCGCCGCCAACAGCCATATCGTATTGCATTACAGGACAATGACTTACCCCAGAGGCCGTCCGCAGCTGGACTGGCACAACCGCTGCAAGACACTAGGAGCGGCGACCGAGTCGGGTAAGTGCCATATGGCAAAGAGACTTGCCCGGCCGATGAGCAACCGAAGCTGAGCCCGGGAGGCTGGCATGCTGATACGGTCAGAGGAACTGGGAGACGGACTCAAGCGGTCTAGACTCTGCTGCTCGGCCCGATTCGCCGCGAGTAGCGCTTGGCGCATCTGGCCGCCAGTTGATGCCGCCCCAGAGACCTCAGGGCTGTCGTGCGCTGCCAGCGGCCGTTGGCGAAGGCCGAAATGACAAGCGAGGACACAGAACTGCGGGGACCATGAACAGGAAGCCACCCAGAGAGCTAGACTGGCGTACCCTTCTGTGGGAAGACACCCCTACTACGACGCTCGACGTTGGCGGAGAGGTTGATTCTGCAGCAGGGCCGGTCGTGGACGAGGATCACGACCACCACAGCCGGCGCAGGCGGGAACGGAGGATCGACCCACTGCACCGGCCGATGCAGGTAAGAGCGTAGAGCAGAGCTGACGGCGCTGAAGTCCACGCCGCTGCCCTGCGCATTCCCCGATCAGCGGTAGACGGCTGCCAAGTGGCGGTCGTCTGCTTTGGTGGCGGAAAGAGGAAGCTAGGTGAACTGACCGCTGTCCAGGTACAACCGCGCCCGCCCGATGTAGATGTCGGCCAATTCGCCGATGTAGTCGATCTCGACATCGGTAAGCTCACGCTTCACAACAGCCGGGACCCCGGCCGCCAAGGTGCCGGCCGGCACTTCGAAGCCCTCCCGGACCACCGACCCTGAGGCCACAATCGAGTGGCTGCCGATCCGCGCGCGACTCTGGATCACCGAACCCATGCCGACCATGCACTCGTCCTCGACTCGGCAGCCGTGGAGTATCGCGCGGTGGCCCACGGTCACCCGGTTGCCGATGACAGCGGGCGCAGCGGCGTCGACGTGAACAACGCACAAGTCCTGGATGTTGGTCTCCTCGCCGATCACAATCCGGTCCACATCGCCCCGTATGACCGAACCGAACCAGACACCCGAATGCCTACCGATCCTCACTCGCCCGATCACCACAGCATCCGGTGCGACAAAGACACCCTGGCCGATGTCGGGTGACTGGTCCCTGAACCGGTAGATCACCGGCGCATGTTACGACAGAGGCCCACGTGGTCAATCGCGTCACCGCGACGGCACCGGCCGGTAGAGCCGCGCCAAGACCATGACCGGACCAGGGTCGGCTTCGACGGTACCGAGCACGAAGACATCCCCATCCACGATGACGCTGGCGCCGGTGGTGTTCATATTGCCGTGACGGTAGTTTCGCTCCCAGACCGAAGTCGCGTTGGGTACGTACTGAAACGCCAGCATATGCTTCTGCTCGCCGTCGTATACCGCACCGGCGACGAAGATGTCGCCTTCCGGGGTCGTCGTGATCGCCCGGCCCTCGGCCACGGTTCTCTCGCCGTAGGCCGCCCTCCGGATCAGCTCGCCGTCAGGGTGGTATTCGAGGACGACGCACTTGGGAGAACCGTTCTGCAGCGCGGTGCCGGTCACCAGTACGTTGCCGAATACGTCAAACGCAACTCCCCCGCATCGATCCTCCCCGCCCGAGTCGTACCTCCTGGTCCAGAGCGTGTCGCCCTCTCTGCCGAGTTTCGCCACAAGGATATCGGGGTTCTCGGCAGAACCGGCCTGGCATCCGACCACGATGCCACCTCGACCGTCGGCCGCGATTCCGGCCGCGTGACTGACGGCTCCGAAGCGGTAGTTGCGTGTCCACACGGTCTGCCCGTTTTCGTCGAGCAGCACTACCAGCATCTGCTTCTCCTCGTTCGCACTGGCTGAGCCGCAGACGAGCACACCCTTTTCCGCGAGCGCAACGCCGGTCGCCCGGCATTCGTCACCGACAGCCAGCGCCCGGTGCCAGAGCAGGTTGCCGTCAATCCGGTACTTGGCCACCACGCACATCTCCCGCCCGTTGACCCGGCTTCGGCCTGCGACGAACGCCTGACCGCGCCGATTCAGAGCCACGCCGCCGGCACCGCCTGTCTCACCCCCGGTGTACTCCTGCTGCCAGCGAACCCTACCCTTGTCGTCGAACATCTGCACCACCATCGCCAGCGGCCCGCTGTTCGGACCCACCTTGGTCCCGACCACAGCGATGTTGGGGCCGGCTTTGGCCATCCCTACCGCGACCACGCCCGGGTCACCCGGCACCGCCACGGTCCACACCACCGGGCCGCCGCCGCAGGACAGCAGCAACGGAACGGCCGCCAGCAGCATCAGATACGCCGGTAGTCTCGTCATCTGCTACTCCTTTCGGGGCAGTCTGCCCCAGGACAGAGCAGCATAGTAGCTCGGGACAAACGGTCAAACAGACGTACCGGATGCGGGCCGGTTGACGCACTTCAGAATCCGGATATAATTGGATGCTGTGATGCGTCGGATCTTCGGGATATCCGGGCTCCGGGGGGTGGTCGGCACTGAACTCACCCCGGAATCCGTGAGCCGGATTGCGGCTGTGTTCGGCCGCTTCGTCGGACCAGGGGCCGTCTGTATCGGCCGCGATACAAGACCGTCCGGGGCCATGTTCCTGTCCGCTGCTGTCGCCGGCCTGCTCTCCTCTGGCACCGATGTCGAGGACCTCGGCATCTGCCCCACTCCGACCGTTCTCCTCCGCGTCGGTCGCAGCCGGCTGGCCGGTGGGATCGTGGTAACTGCCAGCCACAATCCTGAGCAGTGGAACGGCCTGAAGTTTGTCGGGCCGGACGGGATGTTTCTCGTGCCCGGTGAACTGGCCCGTTTCAGGCAATTGGTCGAAACCGACGACAGCGCGAGCATCGAGTGGAGTAGGATCGGACGTCTGACAGCGTATCCTGAGGCGATCGACGACCACATCGCCGCCGTCGCGGAATCCGACCTGTTTTCCGATGTCCCGGACAGACTATCCGAACGCAGTCCGCGTGTCGGTATCGATGCGGTCAACGGCGCCGCTTCGCAGGCCGCAGCCAGGCTCGTGGCCAGGCTCGGGGCTGAACCCGTTGTACTCAATTGTGAGACCGACCACCAGAAGCTCTGCTCGGGCTTCCCTCGCGGGCCTGAACCCACTGCCGGCAATCTGGTAGACCTGTCCCGGCTGGTACAGGAAAAGCGGCTCGATCTGGGAGTTGCCTTTGACCCGGATGGTGACCGCGCCGGCTTTGTCGATGAGAAAGGGAATCCGCTGGGCGAGGAGGCCACGGTCTGTCTCGCCTGCATGCACGTCCTGCCCCGACGAACGAAATCCGAACGCCCGGTGGTCGTAAACCTATCCACCACCCGGGCCGTCGAAGATGTATGCAGGGCCTTTTCCGTACCGGTCGAACGAACGCCGGTGGGCGAGATATCAGTTGCTGCCAGGATGAAGTCCCTCGGGTCGGTGATCGGCGGTGAGGGCAACGGCGGCGTCATCCTGCCAGAAATCAACCCGACCCGTGACGGACTGGTGGCTACCGCCTGCGTGCTCGGGCTGCTGAGTTCTGGCAAGACCACCTCCGAGCTGCGGACCGGTATCCCCGAATACCGGATGCTGAAGACCACGGTCTCCTTGGACCGCGTGGAGTTCGATGCTGCGCGTGAGCTCCTGGCCCGGGCTTTCGAAGGCGCCCGCCGCGACGACCGGGACGGGATCAAGCTCGATGCCGAGGACTTCTGGGTCCACGTCAGGGCGTCGAACACCGAGCCTGTTGTCCGCATCATCGTCGAGACAAGTGGGATCACGTCGCCGGAGCCGATAGCTGAAAAGGTCACGCGGATTCTGGGTAGGGCCGGCTCAGCGGCACCGGGAAGGAAGGAGTAGTCTATGTGCGGAATCGTCGGCTACATCGGGAGACGCAACGTCAGCAACGTCATCATGGTCGGCCTTGAGCGGCTTGAGTACCGGGGGTACGATTCCTGCGGCATCGCGACCGTGTCCAAGACCAAGGACAACGGCCGGATCCAGATCCGCAAGACCGCTGGCCGGCTGCAGCAGCTCAAGGAAATCCTCGACCGCGACCCGCTCAATGGCGTCATCGGCATCGGCCACACCCGCTGGGCTACCCACGGCAAGGTGACCGACGAGAACGCCCACCCATTCACCGACAACAGCCGAACCGTCGCCCTGGTCCACAACGGCATCATCGAGAACTACCGGGAGATCCGCGCCGGTCTGAAGAAGAAGGGATGCCGGTTCGTGTCCACGACCGACACCGAGGTCATCGTCCACCTACTGGCGTCGTACTACCTGGCCGGGAAGCGGCGCGACATGGTGTCGGCAATCCGCAAGACCGCGGCCAAGCTCAGGGGCGCCTACGCCCTGGCCGTGGTCTCGACCCTTGAGCCTGACCGGCTTTACGCGGTCAAGACCGGCAGCCCACTCGTCATCGGCCAGGGCCAGAACGAGTATGTCCTCGCGTCCGACGCCCCGGCCCTGATCGGCATCGCCAAGCGCATGCTGCCGCTGCAGGACGGTGAGGTGGCGGTGATGACGGCCAGGGGCGTGTCGGTCACCGACCTCAAAGGTCGCAAGGTCGACCACCAGTTCAGCAAGCTGGAACTCAAGGAAAAGGCAATCACCAAAGGCCGGTACCCCCACTTCATGCGCAAGGAGATTTTCGAGCAGCCGGGCGTCATCCGGAGCAACATCGCCCGGAGATTCCGGGGCCGCAACATACTGATGGACCCCGAGTTCCTGCTCTACCCCGATGAAGTCGAGCACACCCGGCGCATCGTTATCCAGGCCTGCGGCACGTCGTACCATGCCGGGCTGATCGGGCGTTACTACTTCGAGAAGTTCTGCCGCTTGCCGGTCTCGGTCGAGATAAGCTCTGAGCTTCGCACTTCCGAGTTCATCTACGATGGCGAGACCCTGATGCTGCCCATCAGCCAGTCGGGCGAGACCGCCGACACCCTGGCAGCGCTGCGCGAAGCTGCAGTCCGCGAAATCCGCTCGCTCGCCGTCCTCAATGTCCGGCGCTCGTCGATCGACCGCGAGGCCGATTCGACCGTCTATATCCACGCCGGGCCGGAAATCGGTGTGGCGTCGACCAAAGCCTATACCGCTCAGATATTCACACTCCTGGTCCTGGCCCTGTATTTCGCCCACATCAGGGCTGAGCAAGGCTGCAAAGGCAGCATGACGAGGAGAGAGTTCGCCGAAGTCGTCCGCGCCGCCAGCCGGCTGCCCGACCAGATGAGGCGCGTGCTGTCGCTTGACCGCCAGATTCTCGAAGTGGCAAGAAAGCTGTCCGCTGCCCATGACTTCCTGTTCCTGGGCCGGGGAATCAACTACCCGACTGCTCTCGAAGGCGCGCTCAAGCTCAAGGAGATATCCTACGTCCATGCAACCGGCTACCCTGCCGGCGAGATGAAGCACGGCCCGATATCGCTCGTCGCCGAGGGCGTGCCTGTCATCGGCATCGCGCCGAAGGACTCGGTGTACCAGAAGATGCTCTCCAACCTGGCCGAGGCCAAGGCCCGCAACGGCCGCATCATCGCGGTCGGGACCGCCGGCGACCGGGACCTGGCCGAGCTGGCCGAGGAGGTGTTCTACGTTCCGAAGACTCCCGAATACCTGTCGCCGATTCTGGCCGCGCTGCCCCTGCAGCTGCTGGCCTATCACATCGCCGTGCTCCGCGGCTGCGATGTCGACAAGCCCCGCAACCTGGCCAAGAGTGTTACTGTGGAATAGCTGCCCGGAGTCCTCGGCTCTCTTCCCTGGTCCTTTGTTCTAAGTCCTTTGTCCTCGGTCCTTTGTCCTTCCCTCCAGCAGACCCAGGATGTGTCGGGCTCCGACTTCGGCTGACCGCCCAGGCTCAAACACGCATTCTTGCCGGAGCCGGGCAATTCGCTCCCGGTATTCGTCCTTCCGTTCGATCAGCGCCGCGACCTCGTCCGGGACCGAGTCCAGCGCGTCGAGAGATATCAATCTCCCGATCTCGGGCCGTGTGCGGAGTTCGAAGGGCTCGATGCCCAGTGCTCCGAACTCCGGGTTTTTCACCTTGTAGGGCACGTCAAGGAACAGGACCGGCCGCTCGGTCCCGAGAGCGTATTCCAGCGCAACTCCGGACAGGTCGCAGACCAGGACATCGGCTTCCAGCAGCGAGTCATCGGTGGCGACAGACCGTTCCAGCCGAAATCCGTCCGCACTCTGGAACTCCTGCTCGAGCGCGTCGAGCAGCCTTGGCGACTTGCGCCTCGTCTCCGGGTGCGGCCGCACGATGACATTGTACTCATGCGCCAGCAGCATCCGCACCAGCCTGTCACCGCAGCTCTCGATGATGTTGTCTTCGCCCCATGACGGCGCGACCAGCACTGTTGTCCGGCCAGCAGCAGAAGGCCGTTCTCCGAATTCCCGGTACCGGTCCCGGATCCTCTCGAGCCGGAAGTATCCGGCCTCGACCAGCTGCTTGTGCGCCAGCCCCTGCTGCTCCTCGCGCCGCCGGATCTCCTCTACGTGGTGCGGACCGGCGCAGAGCACCGAATCGTAGTGGTCGAACGCGCCGGCCCGGTACATCATATGCGTGCTCACCAGCGAGTGGAACACGTAGACATAGTGGACAGGATGCGCCGAGCGCTTGAGGTGGAACTGGTTGAGGTCGGTCAGGGTCATCACGAACACCTTGCAGTCGATGAACGCCATCTGCAGCGGCAGAGAATCCTTCATGTAGAACGACCTGACACCGTCCGGCGGTGCATCGAGTATCGGGTCGGCGGCGGCCGAAGTGATGTAGCTCACGACCTTGTCGTGCCGTTGGGTCAGCTCCCGGATCAGGCCCTCGAAGTTCGGGAAGTACCCGCCGTGCTCGGCGTAGAAGACGACCTCGCGCTCGTCAACCGGCGTCTTCTTGAACCGCCGGCGCTCCTTCATCTCCCTGAACACGGCTAGCCGTCCAGGTCTGCCCCGTCGCTGATCCGCTCGAGGATTTCGCGCAGGTCCTCGGCCGAGACCCGGCGCGGGTTGTTCTCTGCCCGGTGCGGGCTCAGCCCGTGACGGACGATGGCGTCAATGTCGTCCCGCCCGATCCCGACATCGGAAAGGTTGGCCGCGAGTCCGATGCGCCGGGCCAGGTCAACAATCAGCCGGCGTGCTTCACGGGCCGAACCGACCCCAAGCGCCTCAAGGATTTCGCTCAACACGAGCCGTACGTGTTCGACTCCGCGCCGGTCCTGGACGCTGTCGTCGTCGACCCGGTCGTTGAACTCGAAGAACCACGGCAGCGTGAGCGCAACCGCGTGGCCGTGTGGCACGCCGAAGAGAGACGTAATCGGGTAGGAAACCGCGTGTGCCACCGTGGTCCTGGCGATGTTGATTGCCCGGCCGGCCAGGTTGCTCGCCAGAAGCATACACTCCCGCGCACCGCGGTCAGGGTCGGCTACCGCCTTCTCAAGGTTTGGGATGCCGAGTGCCAGCGACTGGCGACTGTACTCACGCGACTCGGCAGTGGAATTCACCGACCACCAGGACTCGATTGCCTGGCAAACCGCGTCCATCCCTGTACACGCGGCGAGATAGGGAGGCATGCTCTCGGTCAGTGCAGGGTCGAGTATGACCGTATCCGCCAGCATCGAAGGGTGTGCGAGCGAGTACTTCTCGGCCCCGATGTAGACCACTGAAAAGTGGGTCGACTCGCTGCCGGTCCCAGCAGTGGTGGGGACCATGACCAACGTTGCTTGTCTCGGCCTCGGCTCGATTCCTCCCCGGACGATTGCCACGGGTTCAGAATCCTGTACTGCCAGCAATGATACCGACTTCGCGGTATCCATCGCGCTGCCGCCGCCCACACCGATGACCATGTCGCAATCCTCGGTCCGGAGCAGTTCCACTCCGCGGGTGATGTCTTCGATGCGCGGGTTGACCACGTAGTCCGAGAACCCCACACGGCGAATGCCGTCCAGCGCTCTGTCCGCCGCACGCTCGGCCCCTGACTTGGCAAACGCCCCCTTGTCGAAAACCAGAAAGACACATTCAGGCCGGGCTTTGCGGACAACCGGTCCGAGTCGGGCGACCGACCCGTACCCTGAGTACAGCTCCTGGGGCACGCTAAGGGACAGAGTGGTGGAGTGAAGTAGCGGCCGGCTGATGAGGTGAGGGGATGATGTCAGACCTCGCCATCACCCGAAGACCTGGTTTGTCGGTCACTTCCTTCGGCCCAGGATCTGCATGAACGCCTGCTTGTTCTGAATCGGCGTTGTCAAAGGCCTGCCCAGGTCGGTCCGCGCCCCCTTCCGGATCCGGACCTCAAGCAGTGCCGGTCCGCGACAATCGATCAACCTCCCTGTCTTCTCCTTCATCTCGTCCGGTGTGGAAACGCGGAATGTCTTCGAGTAGCCGGATGCTGCCGCAATCCCGGGAATGTCGATATCGAAACCACATGTCGGCTGCCCGCCGACCGAATCGTGGGCGCAGTTGTTCAGGACGATGTGCTTGAAGTTGGCCGGCCCGAGCGAGCCGATGATCGCCAGGCCACCCGCGTGCATGATGACGGCCCCGTCGCCGTCGAGGCAGAAGACCGGACGCTCTGGAAGGGTCAGCGCGATGCCAAGCGCAATCTGGGACGAGTGGCCCATCGAGCCGACGGTCAGGAAGTCCCTGCCGTGCCCCTGCTTGGCCTTTTCCCTGAGCTCATACAGCTCCCGCGACGCCTTGCCGGTCGTGGAAACCACCACCGCATCCTCAGGCAGCATGCCGACAATCACCCGGATTGCCTCTTCTCGTGACATCTGCGCAGTCTCTCCCAGACCGGCCTGCGGCTGGTGGGCCGCGAAGGTTCCCTTCCTCACCAGCAGGACATGGGGCGCGCTGCGGTCAAGCATGGACCTGACCGCACGCTCTATCGCCCTGCCCGCATCCGCCTCTTCTTCGGGCAGTATCTGGTAGGGCACCTCGAGTGTTTCCAACAGCCCGGTTGTAATCCTGCCCTGCTTCCGGTGCTGGGGTTCGTCCTTCACCCCCGGCTCACCGCGCCAGCCGACCAGAATCAGCATGGGTATCGAATACACCTCTGGATCGGCCAACGATGTCAGTGGATTCACCGCGTTGCCCAACCCGGAATTCTGCATATAGACCATGCCGATCCCGCCGGTCGCGAGGTAGTAGCCGACTGCGAGGGCGATGGCATTGCCCTCGTTCGCGGCAATGATATTGCTCTCGGGCGGCACGCTGTCGGCAAGAAAGGAGAGGAAGTCCTTGAGCAGCGAGTCCGGCACTCCGGTGAAGAAACTCACCCCGTGTTCGGTCAATTGCCGGTAGAAGACCTCGCTCTGCAGCATGGCGCCTGACCGGCTAGCCGTTGCCCGACGTCTGAGGGTCAGGCCCACACCGCGGCGGCGGTATCAACGTGATAATCTCCCGGACCGGCGTGCAGTCCGCCGAAGCCTCGTGGCAGCGCCGGTGTGTGAGTATTGACTGGGCGGTTCTCACCATCGCCGGGTACGCGCTGCGCAGCAGGTGGTTGCCGTAGATAACGACCCGCACCCCGACGTCCGCCAGTTCGTCTTCGGTGACGGTGGCGTAGGTCGTCGGCACCACCACCAGCGGGACCCGATAGTCGAGCTTCCGGTACTCTCGGCAGAACTCGAAGACCTCGTCAGGCCTGGGCTCTTTCGAATGGATCATTATGCCATCCGCGCCCGCCTCGATATAGGCGGAGGCCCGCGCCAGCGCGTCGCCCAGTCCCTTGCCTAGGACCAGACTCTCGATCCGGGCGATGATCATGAAATCGTCGGTCACCCTGGCCCGCTTGCCTTCAGAAATCTTGGCCGCAAACCTCTCGACCGAGTCCTGGGTCTGGTCGACTTCGGTGCCGAACAGCGAGTTCTTCTTCAGTCCGACCTTGTCCTCGATGATGACCGCCGAGACGCCCAGCCGCTCCAGGGTCCTGACCGTGAACACGAAGTGCTCTACGATGCCGCCGGTGTCGCCGTCGAACACAATTGGCTTGGTCGTGACCTCCATTATCTCGTTGATGGTGTTGAGCCGCGAGCTCACGTCGACCGCCTCAATGTCGGGCTTGCCCTTGGCGGTCGAGTCCGTCAGGCTCGAAAGCCACATACCATCGAACTCCCAAATGCCATCATCAGTCTGGACCGTCGTATTCTCGACAATCAGGCCGGTCAGCCCGTTGTGCGCCTCGATTACCCGCACCAGCGGTTTGGCCTCGATCAGGCGGCGCAGCTTCTTCATCCTGACCTCGGGAGTCGTGCCGATCTCTCTCAGCGCCTGGTTGAGTTGGGTCGACGAAATCCCCTGAGTGTAAGGAACCTCGATCAGCTCTCCGCCCCATTCACCGAGAGCATCGATCACCCGCTGCCGGGTTTCGCGCTGGACCCCGGTTCGCCAGTCGTCGCCGTGGATCACGAAATCTGGCTTGAGCTTTCTCAAGTTCGGCACGTAGTCGAGCGTTTCCTGCGGAACGACACGCGCCACACCCTTGATGCTCTCGACCACGGCCCGGCGTTGCTCGTAGCTCAGAAACGGCAGCCGCTTGTAGCTTGCGATCGCGCCATCAGTCAGCAGGCCGATGGTGACCTCGCCGTACTCTTGGGCGCTGGCAATGATGTTGAGGTGTCCGGGATGAACTAGGTCAGCGCTCATCGCGACGTAGACGGATTTCTTGCTTGCCATTCGAAGCCGGTCCGTCGGCCCTTAGCTGCCCACGTGCTTGTCCCTACCCTCGGTGGTTTCGTTCCGGCCCAACACCCTCTTCAGGAAGAGGACGACCCTGCGCCAGAACACACCCAAAGCCACCAGTCCGCCCAGCACCGCAGCCAGCACCATCTGCAGGATGTAGCTTCCAGTGCCCGGGTCCAGGTAGGCCAATGCCTGCCTCGATGTGGCGGCCAGTACGGTCACGGCAAGTGCCAGCCGGCCGCGGCTTTCAAGAAACCCTTTCACGAACTGCACTCCTTTCTGCCGGTTGACCGGCAGGACGATCGGCAGATTCACCAAGTGATAGGACGACCTGGGCTCCAAAACAGCCCCTGGGTGACTCCGTATCCGGTCACTCTGCCTGTCCCGCCAGCTACTCCTACCGATTGTATTGCCGCGTCAACAGACTGTCAAACCAGCGGGCATTCGGGCCCGCAAGTCCGGTGTCCTGCGTTGGGCCGAGGATCTGCGGATTGACTGGTTCTGACCGGGCCCTACGATTCGTTGATGGACGGGCACGACGCCCGGAGCCGAACCCCACTAGCGCTCCTGCTGGTGGCCATCGGAGGCCACGGAATCGCCACACAGGTGGTACTCCTGCGGGAACTGATGGCGATATCCGCTGGCAGTGAGGTATCGGCCGGCATCGGACTCGGAATCTGGATAGCGGCCGAGGCAACCGGAGCGCTGCTGGCCAGCCGGATTCCTGAAGAAAGAACAGAATTCCTGCTGCACTGGCTTGCTGCGGCGTCGGCCATTGCGGCACCGTTGGGCGTACTTGCCGTCATTCTGGGCCCGAGCCTGCTTGGCGTACTCCCTGGTGAGGGAATCGACATACCCAGAGTAGCAGTCATCGCTCTTGTCTCGGGCGCAATCCCGGCCATGACTCACGGCACGCTTTTCGTGTTGGGACTGGTAGCTCTCGGCGTACGCGGCAAGAGCCTGGTCAACCTCGGACCAGGATATGTCTGGGAGGGCCTGGGTACCGCAGCGGCCGCTGCTCTGACTTGGCTGCTGCTGTTGCCCAGGTTCGACTCGATAGCACTCGTCGCGCTCTTCGGAATCCCCGTGGTCCTGGTTTCCGGTGCCGAGTACCCCCTCCGTTCTCCCGGTCGTCGTCTCAACCCAGGGCTGCTGGCAGCAGTCGGAGTGGTAGCCCTGCTCGCCGTCGTGATTTGGCGTTCGAACGACATCGTCCGGTTTGCGTGGACACGCAGCTGGCAGGGTCAGAGGGTCACGGCAGTGGAGAACTCGGCCTACGGCAAGGTAGTTCGGCTTGAGCGGTCATCACAGAGGCTCCTGCTGTATGACGGCTCAACGGCAGTGTCAGAGCCTGAATCCGACCCAGCTCTTGTCGAACAGCTTGCACTTGTTCCCCTGCTGGTTCACCCCAGACCGAAACACGCCCTGGTCGTCGGGCCTGGATTCGGACTCGTGACGACGCTAGCGAACTCGCCACTCAAGTCGGTAACCCTTGTGCAGATCGACCCGGTACTGCAGAGAGAAGCCTTGCACACCGCTGGACCGTCCGCCGCTGCAGCTCTGCGTCATCCCAAGGTCAGGAGTATGACCGGTGATCCCCGCCTGTTCCTGACCAACAACGTCCGGCGCTTTGACTGCATCTTTATTTCTGGTGAGGCACCGGCCAACCTGGCCGCCAACCGGCTCTTCACCCGCGAGTTTTTCGCCATCTGCCGCGCCAACCTGGCTGGCGATGGCATTCTGGCGACTTCCGGTCCGGGCTCGCCCGGTCAAATCGGTCGGGAAGCTCGGATGGCTCTCGATACCCGAACCGCTGGCCTCGAGGCCACCTTCCCCCACACACGGCTGATCCTGCTTGACTTCCCCCTCCTGCTAGCGTCCAACAGCGCGCTAGAGGTTCAGGCAGAGACCCTTGTACAGAAGCTCCGAACCTGGACCACGCAGCCTGCGACGCTTCGGCCTGATTATCTTGCCGGTCTGGTGGATGTCTCGCGCCAGGAGCTGCTCAGCGCTGACCTGGTCAGTCACCGGCAGTACTCGGAAGTCGGAGTCAATACCGATCTGCGCCCGGTCGAGGTCTTCCTGACGCTGTTGCGCGAAAGCAGACTACGCTCACCTTGGTTCGCTGACATCTACCAAGCGACCGCCAGAACGAATCCAGCACACCTTCTCATCGCGGCTGTGGTGCTTCTCATCGCAACCGCGCTCGGATCTGCCAAGAGTCGCTACCGGTTCGCCGATCCGCTTTCGATCTCGAGTTCGGGCTTCGCTGGCGGCGCAATCTCGACCATCGCCCTCTTCGCGTACCAGTCCCGCTTCGGCAGCATCTTCGCTGAAATCGGCCTGCTGCTGGCCGCTTTCATGGTCGGTGCTGTACTCGGCGGTTGGGCCGGCACCAGGACGGCAGACAGGCAGGAACGCCGTGCGTCCGTCTTCCTAACAGCCGAAACCTCGCTGCTACTGGCCTCCGGAACCCTGGTGTTTGTCGCAAGGCAGGGCCCGGGTTTTCTCTTCCTCATGATCCAACTAGTCGCCGGCGCCGCAGTCGGCGCTCAGTTTCCGATCGCGTGTGCCCGCCTCTCCGGAGCATCTGCTGGGTCCCGGGCCGGCCGGGTCGCAGCCCTGGACCTTGCCGGCGGGTTCCTTGGCGCAGTTGTCAGCGCAATATTCACGCTGCCGGCATGGGGCACCACTGCTGCCGTGACGGTGGTGGCGTGCCTCAAGCTGGCCAGCCTCCTGGGACAAAGTCTGGCCGGAACGGGGCTCGGTGACGCAAAGACCCACTCCGTTTGACAGCCTGGCCATTGCCTCCTAAACTCCCGTCGTGTTGCGCATCACAGAAGCACAGGGAGTCGCATTCCTAGTGCTGGCAGCCGCTGCGGTGGCCAACGCGCAGCCCGTTACCGGTACTCCTTCTGCCCCAACACCAAGCATGGTGTTCGGCCAGGCTCCGGTCACCAGCCTGGAGGGGGTCGAGGGCCCCATCATTTCCGAAACTTACGTTGTAATGCCGGGCGACAAGCTGCTTGTGACAATCTCGGGTCCGGCCGCGTACTCGTACGAGACCTGGGTGACCTACGAAGGAAAGGTCACCCTGAACATGCCTGTGTCCAGATACGCTTCTGCCGACCCCGCCATTACCACTGTTGATGCCGTTCGGATCAGCGGGTTGACCCTGCAGCAGGCCCAGGACTCCCTCAACATCGAGTTTGAACGCTACTTCCGCAATGCTCAGGTCAAGCTGACGCTCACGCGTCTGAGAACCGGTATCGTCTTCGTCACTGGAGAGGTCCGCTTTCCGGGTGCCTACGATGCGTCGCCGGTCGAACGCGTTTCCCAGGTAATTGCCAAGGCCGGCGGGCTGTCTCCGCTGGGGTCAAAGACCAACATAAACCTGAACCGTGACGGGAAACTGCACTCGATTGTCGACATCGAGAGATTTGAGAACGACGGCATTCTGATGGCCAATCCCTTCGTGCAATCCGGTGACATCATCCACGTTCCGGCTGTATCCGGTCTGGTTACCGTCAAGGGAGCGGTCTTCGGGAGGGGCGAGTACCGATTGCGCACGTCCGCACTGACGACAGAGAAGGAACGGATCAGCGAGGGCATCTACGAACTCAAGACCGGCGAAAGGGTATTCGACATCATCCGCAAAGCAGGAGGCATCACTCCTTGGGCCGACCTTTCCAATGCCTACATCGAGCGCCTGATAGTCGGCGGTAATGGCGGGCGCAAGAAGATCCGGATTGACCTACATGCGATCATATTCGAACGTGACTCCTCCCAGAATATCGTGCTGATGAACACCGACATGCTCGTAGTTCCGCCGATCAACACCCTGGTCTACGTCGAGGGCGAAGTGTCCAACCCCGGGCCGTTCACCTTCACCCCGAACCAGCGTTCCAGTCAGTATGTCGGACAGGCAGGCGGCCCCACCAACTACGCCTACATGAGGGGCAGCTACATCCTGCGAAACGGAGAGAAGTTCTCAATCAGAGAAGACCCGGTTGTTGAGCCAGGCGACATCGTGATGGTGCCGCGCGCGATGATCAAGTGGTGGCAGGACTACGTCACTATTGTCGCCGCGATCGGACTCCCAGTCGCTTCGATTCTGGTGACGCTATCCGTGGCCAACCGCTAGCAGCGAGTCCGCTGGTCAGTGGGGGAGTCGAGTTTCTTCGTCCTCCGCGCATGACGTCCGCCTTCGAATCGAGTTCCGAGCCAGACAACTAGAATCCGCTTGGCCTCGGCCAGACCCAGCAGGTCGGCCCCGAGACAGAGCACGTTGGCATTGTTGTGCCGGCGGGACATCCTCGCCATGCGATCGCTGCAGCAGAGCGCGGCCCGTACACCGGGCGTCCGGTTTGCCGCCATCGACATGCCAATCCCGGTACCGCAGACCAGAACTCCTCGCCGGACTCTCCTGGATGCAACAGTCCGCGCCACCGCGTGGGCATAGTCCGGGTAGTCGACAGTCTCCGGCCTGTCCGTTCCAAGGTCCAGAACAGTATGGCCGAGGGATTCCAGATGCTCCTTCAGGGCTTTCTTGAGCCGGAGGCCGCGGTGGTCTGCTCCGATGGCGATGCGCATGCTCCCTCGACCGCGGTCCACTACCTGATGAACGTCAGCCAGCCGCGCGTGTCGTCCCGCTTGCCGTCGATGACTTCGAAAAATGTCTCCTGTAGCTTCTTGGTGACCGGCCCGCGTTTACCCGCGCCGACCGGAATCCTATCGACCGACCTGATCGGTGTGACCTCGGCCGCGCTGCCCGTGAAGAACACCTCGTCAGCGATGTAGAGCATCTCGCGCAGCATCATGGTCTCCACAACTTCGTAGCCCAAGTCCCGCGCCAGGGCGATGACCGTATCCCGGGTGATGCCGGGCAGGATGGTTGCGTGGAGCGGTGGGGTGTGGATGACGCCCTTGTGGACCACGAACAGGTTCTCGCCCGACCCTTCGGAGAGGAAGCCGTTGACGTCGAGCGCGATGCCTTCCGCATATCCGTACTTTATCGCCTCCATCTTGATGAGCTGGGAATTCATGTAGTTGGCGCAGGTCTTGGACATCGCCGGGAATGTGTTGGGCGCCATGCGGTTCCACGATGAGACCATCACGTCCACGCCCTGCTCGAGCGCCTCGGGCCCAAGGTACTTGCCCCAGAACCAGGTGATGAGGGCGATGTCGACCGGACAGTTGAACGGATTCACGCCCAGCTCCTTGTATCCTCTATACACGATCGGCCGGATGTAGCATTCGTCGTGTCCGTTCTTTCTGATGAGGTCCAGCATCGCCGAGTTGACCTGGTCCTTGGTGAACGGTATGTCCATCCGGTAGATCTTGGCAGAATTGAATAGACGGTCGGTGTGGTCCTTCATCCGGAAAACGGCCGGGCCCTTCGGGGTCTTGTAGCACCGGATGCCCTCGAACACCCCGGTGCCGTAGTGGATGACGTGGGAGCAGATGTGAATCCTGGCGTTGTTCCACTCGACGTATTCGCCGTTCATCCAGACGTATTTCGCCTTGCTCTCTTCGAGCCCCATCTTTCCTCCTTCTGGCTAGGAGCAAAAGCGGGGCAGAGCGCCCCGCCTCGTGCAGATTTCAATGACAACCATTTGTAGCAGCATATGTTGCGTTCCGTAGAGTGGCGGCGAAGGGAATTGAACCCCTGACACGCGGATTATGATTCCGCTGCTCTGGCCAACTGAGCTACGCCGCCCTGTCGAAATCGACCACCTCACAGAGACGCGCATCATTGTAGTCGGCGCGGTATCGGTGTCAACGACGCGCCAGGCTCATGCCAATCGTCGGACACCTTGTCTTCGGCCCCGGCCGTATTATAATCAGCACACTCAATGACCACGCCCGAGCGTCCGTCCCAGCCGCCCCCCGCGTGGCTCGAAGTTCTTAACGAACAGCAACTTAGGGCTGTGGTTCACCCGGGAGGACCGCTGCTGGTCATCGCCGGTGCCGGGACCGGCAAGACCCGCACGCTCGTCTATCGGGTCGCCTGGCTGCTCCGCCAGGGCGTGCCGGCCGAGCGCGTCCTGCTCCTGACGTTCACCCGCAGGGCCGCGCGCGAGATGCTCAACCGGGCGCACGCCCTCTGCCGCCAGTCCACGTCCCAAGTTTGGGGCGGGACCTTCCACGCAGTCGGCAACCGACTCCTGCGGCTGTACGGCAACGCTGTCGGGCTCGGACCGGGCTTCACCGTGGCCGACGAATCCGACTCGGCCGATATGCTCGGCCTGATCCGCACCGATCTCGGCTACTCCTCGAAGGAGAAACGGTTCCCGCGCAAGGCGACAATCCGCTCGATCTACTCCCGCGTCGTCAACTCGCGCGACCCGCTCGGCGAGGTGCTGGAGCGCGAGTACCCGTGGTGCGTCGAGGCCGAGCGAGGGCTGCGCCAGATCTTCAGCCGCTACACCGCGCTCAAGCAGGAACGCCAGGTGCTCGACTTCGACGACCTGCTGCTGTTCTGGAAGTACGCCCTTGACGTGCCCGAGGTCCGCGACCGGATGGGAGGCCAGTTCGACCACGTGCTGGTCGACGAGTACCAGGACACCAACGTCATCCAGGCCGAGATCCTCCAGGGCTTGCGCCACGCCAACGCCAATGTCACCGCAGTCGGCGACGACGCCCAGTCGATCTACTCATTCCGCGGCGCCACCATTCGCAACATCCTCGAGTTCCCCGAGCGCTTCCCCAACACCACCATCGTCACCCTCGAGGAGAACTACCGCTCGGTCCAGCACGTGCTCGACGTTGCCAATTCAGTCATGGAAGTTGCCCGATTCCGATACACCAAGAACCTCTGGTCCAAACGCCGCCACGGCCGGCAGCCCGTCCTCATCACCTGCATGGACGAAGCCGAGCAGGCCCGGGTAGTCTGTGACGCGGTGCTTGAAGGGGTCGAGCAGGGCTCGAGGCTCCAGGACCAAGCCGTGCTGTTCCGCGCTGGCCACCACTCCGACCTGCTTGAGATCGAGCTCGCTCGCCGTAGCATCCCGTTTCACAAGTACGGCGGCCTCAAGTTCGTCGAGACCGCCCATGTCAAGGACCTGGTCGCCTTCCTCCGAATCCTCGAGAATCCCCACGACGACATGAGCTGGTTCCGGGTGCTAGAGATGGTCGACGGCGTTGGCCCGAAGACAGTGCGTCGTATCCTCGACTTCCTGCGTGAGAGCGGGCTTGACTTCAGGCACCTGGCCGAATGTCCCGTCCCAGCCGCTGCCCGGGCTGGCTTTGCAGGGCTCGTCGACGTCCTCGTCTCGATCCGGGGAGAGAAGATGCCGCTCGCGGGTCAGATCGAGCGCATTCGAGACTTCTACGACCCGGTGCTCGAGCGGCTGTACGACAACCCCATCCCCCGCCGCCGAGACCTCGATCAGCTCGAGACCATCGCCCGGCGCTACCGCAGCCGAGCGAGCTTCGTAGCCGAACTCGCACTCGACCCGCCGCAATCGACCGCCGACCTTTCCGGCCCGCCCCACAAAGACGAGGACTTTCTCATCCTCTCGACCATGCACTCGGCCAAAGGCTGCGAATGGAAATCCGTTTACATCATCCACGCTGCCGACGGCATGATACCGTCCGATATGGCCACCGACGACGAGGCGAGCATCGAGGAAGAACGGCGCCTGTTCTACGTCGCCATCACTCGGGCGATGGACAGCCTCTCGGTCGTGTTCCCACTACGCTACTACCACCGCAAGCACCGAATGGGTGACGCCCACACCTACGCCCAGCTCACTCGCTTCATGCCCGAGCGCACCGTTGCCCTGTTTGAGCAACAGCACATCGGATACACGCTGCCCGATGACCGCGCCGCCCGAAGCCTCATCGCGTGCACCGACGCCGACATCCGCACCCGGATTAGCGAATTCTGGCAGGACGGCGATGACTCCTGAGCGCGGTCGAGGCCCTACCCGCCCGTGAGCCACCGGCCCCGTGTCGCCGTGGTGGGCAGCCTGATCGTCGACCTCGTGTTTAGGGCCGACCGCCGGCCTGGGCCGGGCGAGACGTTCACGGGCACCGACTTTGGCATCTACCTCGGCGGCAAGGGTTTCAATCAGGCGATCGCCTGCCGCCGACTTGGGGCCGAAGTGACCCTCGTCGGCCGTGTCGGCCAAGACCATTTCGGTGACATGTTCCTCGCCCGGCTCAAGGACGAAGGCATGACCGCCGACCACATCACACGTGACGAGAAGACTGGTACCGGCATCGCCTCGCCGGTAGTGTTCCCGGACGGCGAGAACAGCATCATCGGGGTCCCGCGGGCCAACCGGTTCCTGACCCCATCCGACGTCGACCGGGCCCGGGTCGCCATCGCGTCCGCCGACATACTCATGCTCCAGCTCGAAGTCGACCCCCAAGCGTCCCGCCACGCGGCCGGGCTTGCCAGCTCGCACGGCACGACCGTAATGCTCGACCCGGCGCCGGTCCACCTGCACGTCAGCATCGATGACTGGCCACTTGACTACTTGGTGCCCAACGAGGTCGAAGCCCGGATACTCGCCAGCGGACCGGACACAACCGGATTCGCCCGCCGAAGGGTAGATGCCGGGCTGCGGGCGGTCGTCATCTCGGAAGGCCGGCAGGGAGCGACAATAGCCGACGCCGCCGGTGTCCGGTGCGTACCAGCGTACCGGGTAAAGACTGTCGACTCCACCGGCGCGGGCGACGCGTTCCGGGGCGGGCTTGCGGTCAGCCTCGCGCAGGGCACGGATATCGACCAGGCCGTGCGCTACGCTGGGGCCTGCGGTGCCCTGGCATGCACCAGGGTCGGAGCAGAACCCTCGATGCCTGCCGCGTCGGAGGTCACCGAGTTCCTACGGAGGACGGATGAGCATTCTGATTGACAGCGCCGACATCGAAGAAGTCAGACAGGCCATGGAACTCGGCTGGGTCGCCGGTGTGACGACCAACCCGGCCCTGATTGCCAAGACCAACCGGCCGGTCGACCAACTGATTGCCGCAATCCTCGAAGCCTCGCGCGGGCCAGTGTTCTGCCAGTTGACCACCGATGCCCCGGAGCAACAAGAGGCCGAAGCCCGGCACCTCCACGCCCTGGCGCCGGACCGCATCGTGCTGAAGATCCCGGCCGCGACAGCGAACCTCTCTCTGCTCGCGCGCCTGCGCCCAGAAACGCCTTGCGCCCTCACCGCGGTGTACGCGGGACACCAAGCCCTAGCCGCGTGCGAAGCCGGTGCCCGTTACCTGATTCCCTACGTCAACCGGGCAACCCGTCTGCTCGGCGACGGCCTGAAGCTGGTCGGCGAACTCAGCGCGGTCGCCGAACGCGCGGGGACCGGGACCGAAATCCTGGCCGCCAGCATCAAGACGCCGGAAGAGGCGTCCGAGGCGTTCCTGGCCGGCGCCGACCATCTTACCCTGCCGTTTGATGTCATTCTCCGGATGGGAGACCACGACCTGTCCGAGCGGGCAATCAAGGAATTCAGACAAGTTGGATGACTGAGTAGACAAAGGCATGAGCGCCCGCACGCTCGGTCACTTTGTCTCCCTCCTCACTCGATCCGCTCCAGCTCGGACAGCGCCGGCTGTCGGCAGGGTGATTCCTCGGCCCGCTGCCTCGTCGCTTGATGATAGCCACCCACACGAGCAGCAGGAACACCGGCAATGTCGTAGGTATCAGGCGCTGGCGCGCAGAGGCGAAGACCGTAGATTCGTACACTCCGTATGCCAACACTGCGACACCTAGCCCGGCAAAGGAAACAAGCGCTGCTCTGACCTCGGATCTGGATAACTTCGCCGCCCCGATGAAATAGCCCATCAGTACGCCACGCAGCGCGTGACCAGGGACCGCCAGCACCGCGAGCAGAGCTCGGTGCCTACGCCCGGTTCACCACATAGTAGATGTTTTCGAGCGTCGCGAAACCCAGTGCGACCACCACCGCGCACATGATCCCGTCGTAGGGCTCGTCGAACTCTCGCGCACGGCAGGCGTAGAGCCTGACCACCAGGAACTTCCAGCTTTCCTCGACCAGCCCCACTATCAGCAACGAACCAGCGAGCAGCCTGGCCAGGTCCGTAGTGCCGGACCGCCATCCTGCCCGGCGTTGGAGAAGGCCGAACAAAGGACGGCACGTCGGCTATCGCTCCCAGCAGCGCGACGGTCAGCGGAAACCAGGAGACCCCGCGGTACTTGTCACGCAGTAGAAGAAAACGAGAAGCAGGCCACCGGGCGCGATCGCTAGTGCCGACATCGAAAACAGCACCAACTGACTCTACGTGGACGACTCCGACCGGTCAAGATCAGAGTCAGTCTGATGCTCACCGGACGCGACCGGATCGCTGCCCCGACTGTACGTTCGCCGATTGACAGCAACCAGGCGCCCACTACGATTGCCCGTGAACGCGCCGGATGAATCCCAGGACATCGGTCAGTTCGACCCGGTCGAACTTGCCCGCAGGATCTCCCAGCTGCTCGGGCAGTACCGGCCCGCCGAGTTGAGGGAACTCATCACCCCGCTGCACCACACCGACATCGCAGAGGTCATCGATCGCCTGCCCACCCAGTCCAAGGGGCCGCTCTTCGACCTGCTCCGGGAGCACGATACCGACCTGGCCGCCGACGTGCTGCTCGAACTGGACGAGGAGTCGGTGCGCGCCATCCTTGCCGACCTCGACCGTGAGGAACTCACCGACCTCGTCAAGGAAATGGAGTCAGACGACGCCGCCGACGTCGTCGCCCGACTCGAGCAGGAAGAGCGAACAGGTGTCATTCGAGAGCTGCCCGAAGAGGACCGCGCCGAGGTTTCCGAGCTACTCAAGTACCCAGATAGCAGCGCCGGCGGCAGAATGCGGATGGAGTTCGTCGCGCTGGACATCTCTGACAGCGTGGCACGGGCGATCGAGAGAATCCGACTCGCTACGCCCCAGGAAGTCGAGCCGCCGGTCCTCTATGTCGTGGGCCCGGGTCGTTCCCTTGCCGGCTACGTCTCACTCCGCGACCTGCTCCGCAACCCGCTCGACGCGCCTGTCCAGGGAATCATGAAGCCGATCCGGGCGTTCGGCCGGGTTCTCGACGACCAGGAAGCTATCGCGGACTTGGCGCGCAAGTACGACTTCTCGACCGTGCCCGTTGTCGACACTGCGGGTCGGCTCGCAGGCATCGTCACCTCGGACGACATTCTCGACGTGGTCGTCGAAGAAGCCAGCGAGGACATCGCCAAACTGGGTCAGACGATGGACCTCGAAGACGTCCTCGCCCCGGTTCGGAGCAGCGTCAGAGGACGGGTACCGTGGCTGCTTGTCAGCCTGTTGGGAGGACTGCTATCTTCTCTGGTCGTCCTGGCGTTCCGCAGCACACTCGAAGCAAAGATCGTCGTCGCCGCGTTCATGCCGATTGTGGCTGGCATGGGCGGCGCCGCTGGCAATCAGGCAACCAACATCGTGGTACGGGCGCTGGCGCTGGGCGAGGTGACGGCGCGGGATACCATGAGGCTTCTGTGGAAACAGGTTCGGGTGGGACTCGTTGCCGGTGCCGCTACCGGAGTGCTGGCCGGACTCCTGGCAGTGGCGGTCGCAGCGGTTCTCGGAGGTTCACCCCTACTCGGTTGTCTGGTTTTCCTCGCCATGCTTATGAACGTCACCATCGGCTCCACCGCAGGCGCGATGACGCCAATGATATTGGCCCGCATGCGCAGAGACCCGGCCCTAGCTTCGAGCCTCCTGCTTACCGCGACGACCGACATGGTCGGGCTGTTCATCCTGCTGGGTCTGGTTTCGCTTGCCCTCAGGCTGCTGCGGTGGTGATGCCCAATCAGGGCTACATTATCGGTTGGAGAATGTACACGGCCCGACGTGACTTGGACGCGAACCTCATGAGGTAGACCCGAAACGACAACAGCCCTGAATGCCTCAATTCAAGCCTGAGTCTGCCCTGACGAAGCCCGTATTCGCCGTCGTCGAGGATGAACGGCCGGTCAGCTGGGGGCGGAGCGCCGGCCGAAGGGTGAACCCTGCCCCTTCTGACGTAGCCGGCGTAGAGCATGCTCGCCGGCACTTCCCCTGCGTCGCTTGCGGCTACCGGCCAGCGGTTCTCGAGGAAGAGCTGAAGGTTGGACAGACGCAGTCGCAGGCAGTGCTCAGCGTGCTCAAGCAGGACTCGTCCCTGCCCTGCGCTTGCACGTCCGTAGGAATGTACAGTCGCCGCACCAGTCAGCCGCGGCGCCTGGTCCAGTCGAACAAGGCCCCGCCCAGCCTTTTTCGAGAACAACGCCAGCAGCGTCTCGGTCACGTCATCAACGGCAAGGTGCCGGGATAGCTCCGCGAGCACGGCATCCTTGTGCTGACTTGCCTCAAGCTTGAGCCTTCTCCTTCGCCCAAGCCTCAACAGCTCGTCCTTGGTCAAGGTTGCCAGTAGTGCGCGGGCCGGTTCGAGGATGACCTTCTTCACATCAACGCCTGTCTGGCCGAGTATATGCCTGTGTCAGGACAAGGCAAGTGGCCTGATCTTGAACTGCTGCCTTCCTGAACCGCCTAGTGACGTCTCACGCTCCGCTTGTCACGCCGTCACCCGGCATGTGTTCCTGCACGGGTTGCAGCATGAACCTTCTGACCTAGAATTGCCCGGTGTCGGACCACGGAGTCCGTCCTTCGCTTTGGCGGATGGCCGTCGCTTTCGCCAGAATCGGGACGATCGGCTTTGGTGGCGGCGCAGGCATGCTGGCTCTGATTCGCCAAGAGCTGGTCAGGAAGAAACGCTGGATAGACGACGACCAGCTTGGGGTCGCCGTTGCGATGGGACAGATGCTGCCCGGTCCGTTCGTGTCAAACTATGCCGAATACATCGGGCACGAACTACACCGGACCCGGGGCATGCTGGTGGCTGTCGTGGCTCTGCTCATGCCTTCATTCGTTCTGATGTGCGTCCTCAGCCTTCTCTACGGACGCTACGGCTCGGTGCCTGTCGTGGCACGCACTTTCGCCGGGGTCCAGCCGGTGGTCGCCGGCATCCTTGCGTGGGCAACTTGGAACATCGGTCGGGCGCATATCTCGGGCTGGAAGCCGGCATTAGTCGCCGCGCTGGCGTTCGGAGCCCTGCTGCTCAAGGTCGACGTCCTGCTCGTCATCCCCGGCTGCGGCCTGCTGGGCATATTGCTGACCGGCGCGTGGCGAAGCCTGAAGCCCCCACGCGCCGCCGCGCTCCTCGTCCCGCCGTTCCTGCTGCCGCTTGCGGTTGAGGCCGGTCGGTCGGACCCACCGTCCTTCCTCGCCCGGCTGGCCGAGTTGGGCTGGGTATTCCTCAAAATCGGCACGATAATCTTCGGGGGCGGGTTCGCCGCGATACCGTTCCTGCAGCACGAGGTGGTCGATGTCCGGCACTGGCTGACGGCAAGGGAGTTCATCGACGGTGTCGCGCTCGGTCAGATGACCCCTGGACCGGTGGCGATCATGGCGACCTATATCGGCTTTCGCGTACTCGGACTGCCCGGCGCACTGGTATCGACCGTGGCAGTATTCCTGCCTTCGTTCTTCCTGCTGCTCGGTCTCACCCACGTCTACCGCAGGGTCAAAGATAGTCCCTTGGTCCGAGGGTTCCTGTCCGGCGTCATGCCCGCGGTCTGCGGCATGCTGCTGTCAGCTACTGTCTTCATTGCGCGCAATGCGGTGGCCGGGCCTGCGACCGGGATCATGGCTGTGCTGGCCCTGGCGATGCTGCTGCGCTTCCGTGCCGATCCGGTATGGCTGGTGCTCGGAGGTGGCGCGGTCGGGCTGGTCCTGCCAGTTTCCCAGGTTTGATTGACTGCCGAACGCGAAACTCTATGATTACGCCGTGCGCCTGAAAATCGGGATTGCTTTGGTCGCCCTTCTTTTCTGCCTGATTTCAGCCGGAGAGCAACTTGCCGGTGCCCTGCCGGGCCGGACATCGACGCCCGACAGCCGGATCGCGGTCACCAGGGCCGACGAAAGGGGCGTTGCATTCACCTTTCGCTACGGAGGACTGAGCGTTTCGGAGTCCCCGGACGGCTCGGTCGTGAAGGTCGCCGGGGCTCAATCGCTTGCCGCGCCGGGCGAGCCGGACCTCCCGTCCAGTATCGTGCTGGTCGGTATTCCCCAGGCGGGTGACATCCGGCTGAGCGTGACCGTAGGAATGACCTGGACCACAAAGATGGCCGCGGTCCGGCCTGCACCTGGCTACGCCCCGACTGTGCCGTCTGTTGGCCTTGACCGAGCAACGCAGCGTGCCGCCGCCGAACTGGTCGCAATCGAGAACCTGAGGGGCCTGCGCGTCGCCCGCATCCGCCTCAACCCGGTTAGCTACGACCCGTCGGCAGGCGTTCTGACGTTTTCGGAGCGGCTCGACGTTTCGATCACCTTCGCCAGACGACCGGTAAAGTCCACGAGGCGGGACCCGCTTGTCGACGCCCTTTCCCAGACCCTGGTCAACGGCGACGTGGCTGCCTCATGGCTTGCGCCGACGCCCGAGGACACTGTCCGGTTCTTCGACCGGCACGACGTCTGGTACAAGGTCGTCACCGAGACGACCGGCGTATATGGTATCCACGGCTCAGACCTGACCTCGGCCGGTGTCAATGTCGCCAGCATCGATCCAACCACATTCCGTCTCTATTCGATAGGACCGCACAAGACCAATGAAGACTACCCTGACACCATGGTCGAGGTGCCGGTGCATGTGGAAGGCGAGGACGACCGTTCATTCGACGCCAACGACTTCATCGCCTTCTACGCGGAATCCCCTGCCCGCTGGGACAGCGTCCAGTCAAAGTGGCTGTCGAACCCGTTCACGCACCGTTCCTGCTACTGGCTGACTTGGGGCGACGGCCAAGGACTCAGGTTCGAGACCACATCCGGTGCCGGCGCATCCGCGCCAGCGACCACAGCCAGGAACCACGTCCATCTGGAGTTGGAGCGCTTGTCACCAGCCAGGTCAGGCCTGCTCTGGCTCTGGCGCAACCATATCAAACAGCAGGGACTGCCGGCCGACAGCTTCGCAGTCGCCGTCAAGCTGCCGCACCGACGCTCGATCGACACGCTCCGAATCAGGTTCTACGCCCGCACCGGCACGAACCTACTCCGGGTCTATCTCAACGGCCACCTGCTCGACACAATCCGCTTCATCGGCTCCAACTCCGGCCCGCCACCTGCTACCCTCGTAATTGGCGGCATCCCGCCCGAAGCGATCGGAACTCGAGACCTCGACTCGCTCACGTTCGAGGTGTATGGCGACCCGGAGATGGACGTCTTCCTCGACTACATCGAAGCACTGTATGTCGAGGGGCTCGAAGTCTCTCCTGACGCACCCGAACTCCATTTCTCGACCACGGAATCCGGGAGTTTCGAGTTTTCGGTGGCCGGTGCCGCGACCGACGCACTGCTGCTGGAAGTAACAGATCCCTGGGCTCCCAAACGAATCGTGGATGTCGGGACTTCAGGGAATTCCCTGACCGCCAAGGTCGAGGCAAGAGGCATGAATGAGTACCTGTGCGCCCTGAAGTCGGGGCTTCGCAAACCGGTCTCGATCGCTCGCCGGACACCCGGTCGCTTGCGCCGGAGCACTGAGCACGTGCACTACTATATCATCACTCCGGATGAGTTTGTGCCCGCTGCGAAGCTGCTTGCCCGCTACCGACAGGACAACATCGCCGGCATCGACGGCGCCATTGTAGACGTCGCACCACTGTCCGAGATCTACGATGATTACGGGTTCGGCGTCGAAGAACCCGGGGCGATCAGGAAGTTCCTCTCCAGAAAGCAGCCAGAGTACGGCCTCCTGGCCGGCGACGCAACATACGACTACAAGAACAATCTCGGCGTTGAGCGTCCGCCATATGTGCCAGCCTATGAGGTTGGCTACGACATCGACCCCGAGGTCTACGGGTCAATCGCCAAGGCGCAAGATGCATGGTACGCGGACTTCGACGGCAGCGGCAACAGCCCGGATATGGCAATCGGCCGTGTCACATGCCGCTCACGACAGGAGCTGCGCCGGTTCCTGGACAAGCTCCGGACCTACGAGACCCAGACACTCGGGTTCTGGGCCAAGCGGTTTCTGCTTCTGGCCGACGATGAATGGCTGGGCACCGTCGGTGAGCGCGACCCGATCGGCTTTGCCCACATCGGTGGGTGCGAGAACGTCATCCTCCACACCCGCGGCCTGCTCGACCCGGTAAAGATCTACCTGACCGAGCACCCGTTCACCGGGGTCAATGACAAAGCAGCGGCAAGGCTCGCGCTGTTCGACGCGCTACGTGACGGCGCGCTGCTGTGGTGCTTCTTCGGCCACGGCGCCGGCTTCCGGCTCTGCCACGAAAGAGCCCTTGACATTGCTGATGTGCCCCAGGTCGAAGGCGGGACGCACAACCCCGTAGCCTTTTTCGGGTCATGTGGCGTCGGCCGCTTCGAGGACACCAAGACCGAGTGCATCGCCGAGGAGCTGGTGCGCAAGGACCAAGGCTGTATCGCGACCTCCGGGGCGACCAAGGCAACTACCCCGGGCGGCAACGAGTTCTTCGCGCAGCAGATGTTCCGGTTCCTGGTCGACAATCCCGAACTCCCGCTCGGTCCCGCCTTCCTCCAGGCCCAAGCGACCGCAAACCCGCTGTACCACCTGTTCGGCGACCCGGCCACCAGAGTTCGGCTTCCTGCCCCCGGCATTCAGCCTGTCGTTTCCCCGGACACTTTCTATCCAGGAGGCATCACGGGCGTGTCCGACTCAGTACCTGTCGAGTCTGGACGGTACGAGGTCGTGGTGCAGGAGTCAAAGCTGTACCGGAGCTACTACTCCGAAGCAGGCCGGACTCAGTACACGTTGCCCGGGTACCTGGTGCACAACTCCACAGGCGACTTCAGCAACTCGAACGCCTCTGTGTCTTTCACCTTTCCGTCAATCGACTATCCTGACACGGTCGTGGTCCCAAACGGCAGCTACGTCCGCCTCCCTGGGACCGGAGTGGCCAGCTTCCTGTGCTGGCAGGATGGCGGGTCAGGCCCGGGCAGTGTTGGCTATTCGAGCAGGATCGACACGGTCACACTGGGTGAGCGCGTGTCGAACCAGGACCATACACCTCCGACTGTCATCCCATACGCGGAGCGACGCAGGCTCAGCCCTGCTGATACCGTCGAGGTCCCGGAGAACTTCACGCTCAAGTGTGTGGTCGAGGACGAATCCGGAATCCTGCTGGCCCCGGTTGATTCTGGACCCGGCGTCTACATCGGCAGCGACTTCTCCGACCGCATCGCTCTAGGCCGGTACTTCGGCTACGACCACAACTCGACTTCCAGGGGCAGCTTCAGCTACGGGGTGGAAGTGGACGCCGACCAAATTGTCGACTCGATCACAATAGACGTTGCCGACAACCTCCGCAACCGACGCTACGAGACCTACTACATACGACCGATCCGGGATGACATGCTGCAGATCGACTCCTGCCTGGTGTACCCAAACCCGACCGTAGGGAGAGCCAAATTCACCTTCCAGCTCACCCGGCCAGCCTTCGTTGTGGCGAAGATATACACCATCTCTGGCCGGCTCGTCCGCGAGCTGCCAGCCCAGCCCTGCTTCTTCGGGTACAACGAGATCGAGTGGGAAGGCTACGACCGCAGCGGCCTGCCGCTTGCCAACGGCATCTACCTCTACAAGCTGGAAGCCAGAAGCAGCGAGGCGGTCAGCGGTCTTACCCAGGACTTCTCGGCCAGCTGCCGGGACAAGTTCATAGTCCACCGCTGAGCGGCCAGGACATCCCCGTGGCACAAAAGCGTCCCGGGCGGTCGCGTCATGCACCCTCTACTCGGCGCGCCGCCCGGGTCCATGTAAGGCCTGCCGAAGATACGACAGACCCGCGGGCCCTAGTTGTCCAAGACCCTCTTGCCGAGGTCCTCGACTTTCACGATCTGAATGACTCTCGGGACGTCGACATGCCCTTCCTGTCGGTACTCTGGGAGTCGTCGAGGCGCGGGCCTAGGTTCGCCGAGATCAGGCTCTGACCCGTCCGACGGGACGAACACCAGAGCGTTACCAAGCCATCGCAATCTCGCCATCTCGCCTCCATCTCAGTCTGACGCATCGCATTCGTGCCCCGGGCAGAGGCACTTGGTCCCCTGTTCCCTTGTGCCGCTGCCCGGGACTGGACCGCTGATCGGGTTTCCAGCTAGTCCATCACCAGCACCCTGCTCGCTGGCAGGGTGCCATCTGCCTCTGCCTGAATCAAACGGCCCCGTGCAGAGGCACGACCCTGGACGATCGGGAGTTGCCTCTGCCGGGGCGTAAGACGCGGACCCTGTAGTCGACATCCGCTTTGTCACAGGTTGGGCTGCAGGCAGCCATGACTGCAGCCCGGTAGGGTTCGATCCGCAGCCAGTTGTTGCGGTTGTCTGTGACAGGGTCCGGTTCAATCCTTGGACTTGGCGCATCGGGCCGACCCGGCCCGCAACAGAAACCGGACCGGGAATGGTCTGGACCGTCAAGCAGACCCGAGCTGGGCTGCGCACGTGGGTCCGCAGGTTCGGCGCACCAACATCGTTGATACGGTTGCGCTTCAAGTCCGCCTCCGCCTTTCTCTACCTTACCGCTTCTCTTTGCCGTTGTGGGTGTCTGCAGCCGACAGCTGTGTTCTTCCCCGCAGGTGAGACTGCGCGAAAGGATACGTTCTGCTCTGCTGTCGGTACGGACTAACCCAAATCTCACTGGCAGTATAGGCCCTCTGTCCCCTCTTGTCAATCACTTTTTCGCTCTCCCTACTCGACTCAGCCATTACTCCTGTCAAGGAGTGTCGGCAGGAGCCCTTGTCAACTTCCATTACCGGGCGCCGTCTCGAAACCGGCAAAACCGCGCCCCGAGCGGCCTTGCGTAGGTCCTGGCGGACCGGAACAGGGAGGGGATGCCTTCCCCAAGCGCCCGAGTGGCAGCTGGAACCGAGGCTGTATCGGCCGCTTTGCGGCGCCCGTCACTACGGACCGGACGTCAGCCATCGGTTGGGCCCGACGGCCGGAGGGGACAGCGTGCTCGGCCGCGACTGACAACTGAACATAGACTCGTGCACTGAGAAAGCCCGGCAGACAACCCTGCGGAGAATACAAGGCTCTCGTCTGGAATCAGGGCGCATCGAAACGGGCACCGAGTTAAGTGTTTTGATTTCGTGGATTTGAAGGGAACCCAGCGCAGAAGAGCCACAGGATGTCCGCCAGCTCCGATCCTCGTCTGCGGATTCTGCTCTGCCTCAGCGCTGCTGCTCACCGGCCAGTAGAGGAATCTCTGCTTGACCTGGGCTCAACAGTGGCTACACTGACCGTATATAGCGGTCTAATCGACGTACTATACGGTCAGCAACCTGCCTATGCTTGATGCCATTGTCGGGTCCAGAACGCGAGCAAAGGTCCTGATGTACCTAGTGGAGCATAGAGAAGGTTATGCACGTGGCATGGCCGCGGAACTCGGCTGCGCACTCGACACCGTACAAAAGCAGCTCAAGCGTCTCGAGAAGGGAGGGGTCATCTCCGGACGCCGACTTGGCCGCACCACGGTGTATGTCCTCAGCCCAGACTACCCGCTCAAGCGCGAGCTCGAGGCGCTGCTTAGGGCAGCTCAGGGCATTGTTGAACCGGCTGGTTCTTCATCAGTTCGGGAAGCCGGCGATGGTACACGATCCCGCGTCATCATCCGCCGCATCGAATAGGCTGGATTGACAAACTGCACTGCCCGCCTATTCTCACTGCGAAGTTGAAAACACCACCCGCCAGAAGGCGGTCGGCTCAATCCTCTGCGACCAGAGGACCCAACCCGAGGAAGTACGCTGAAATGGCCCTGTCCCAGGGAGCTTCCGAGGCCAAGCTGATCCCTGCGCGTCAAGTGGTGACCGCCGAGTGGGTACGTCTCAAGTGCCAGTACGGGTGTCCAGGATATGGCAAGCGCCTGTGCTGTCCTCCGTACACACCGACCCCGGAAGCATTCAGCAGGGTGGTCGGAGGATACCGCAGGGCGCTTGTCTATTCCTATCGGGGCGGCAAGCGGGCGAAACGCGGGGATATGCACCGCGGTCTGGCCGAGCTTGAGCGAGCGGCTTTCCTTGACGGCTGGTACAAGGCCTTCGCGGCCGGCGCCGGCCCCTGCCGTCTGTGCAAGGAATGCGACACCAGCCGGCTATGCCGACATCCGTACGAAGCCCGACCCTCGATGGAATCTTGCGGCATTGACGTCTACGCCACCTGTCGCAATGCCGGCATCAAGCTGGATGTTGTCACCTGCCCTGAAGACACGCCCAAGTACATCCACCTGCTACTCATCGATTGAAGGCCCACCTGGGCCAGCAGGACCGACAGAAGTGCGGACTCGCGTGCTCAGCGAATTGAGCCGGCGAAAGGCCGCGACAACGCTGGATAGTGCCGGACAAGTTCGTCGACCACGTCAGATTGCCATACCTCGGACAGCGCTCTTCCCGCGAGTGACAGACAGGAGGAACCGCTACCGGCGCACCGGACTGAACCCGTTGACAACCGTACGCAGTCAGGTAGATTGAACCGGCGTGATTGTACTCACTATCCTCATGTTCTTGCTCTGCATTGGCGCGGGATTTGTCGGTTTCCGGGGCATCCTCGGCGGGTACCTGGGACTGCTGATGAAGGCTCTCTTCCTTCTCTTCGGCCTCATCTACATCGTCGCACTCAACGTCGTGATCCTGCGTCGCATCAGGCCTAGACAGCCCGCTGCTTCGGACCGCTCCCCTGCCGAACCGAGGATAGGCTAGCCCTCCCCGGAGATTCTACTCCGGGCCCAGTATCTCCAGGATATTGCCTGCCGGGTCGTAGAACTGGAACCAGTGGTTGTCGCCGCCCATGTGCATCGGTTCGTCGTGAACGAACCGGACACCGGCACTCTTCAGTCTCGCATGGCTGGCGCTGGCTGACTCGACTTTCAGCACGAACGCTGCCCGGCCCGTATCCTTCGTGTACTCGGGCATGCTGTTGCCGCCCTGCAGGTACAACCCGGTGTCGTCGGGCAGGTTGAAGAAACAGGCCTGCGTGCCCATGTCGTACTGCTTCTCCAGGCCCAACACCTCGGTGTAGAACTTGAACCCTGCCTCGAAGTCGTCGACATAGACCGAAACGAACGCGATGCCTTTGACCGTGTGCTGTTTCATGACAGTCCCTTCTTTCGTCATCTGGGTCCGGCCCCAGCCGTCGCCGAACGGCTAGCGCAGAACCAGCAACTTCTCCAGCCGGTCGTTTCTCTGGCAGAAGTACACGCCTGGAGCCAGCTGCCGGACGTCGTTTTCTCCTGGTACGAGTTCCGCGCACCTACGCCCTGCCTGGTCGAGCAGTATGGCAGGCTCGCGGCCCGAGTGCTGAAGCATTCCGCGCACTAGGGTCGGCCCGCTGCTCCGGTCCCTGACCGGCAGCACAACGGGCGAATGAGCGATTCCTGTCACCGGCTCCCAGAGCGACCCGGTACGTTCCTTGTCCAGACGCAGGGTGGGCCAGGGCAGTTCTGCCGGCTCGAACTCGGCGTCGGTGTCCCAGATGAAGAACCCACCGTCCGAACCTGTCATGAGGATCTCGGTCAGCCCGTCAAGGTCTGCGTCTGTCAGGAACGGGGTCTTGCACAATGGTATCTTGCCCTCGATGAAGCCCATGTTTCCCTGGTCGGGCAGGAAGTAGGTCGGGAAGTCGCGTTTTGGCCACCCGGCCAGGCTCTCACCCTGCACGCTCACGACGTAGAACGAAGAATCGCAGCCCGCGGTGAGGATTTCGTACCCGGATACGGTATCAACGTTGCCGATCCCGGGCGCATGCCAGATTGCGTTCCGGGTCTCGACCGGAAACCCGGACATCGGGCTGCCGTTCGGCTTGAAGGCGTGGATGTGACCGCCCCAGTCCGCGCCGGTCTGGACCATGCCGAAGCTGCCGACGACGATCTCGAGCTGCTCGTCACCACCCAGGTCCGCAACCGAAGGATGGGAGAAGGCCTTGGTGAACGACGGGCTGACATAGCCGGCATCGGTCGAGAGGTCGACCGGGAACCCGCTCAGCCGCGTGCCGGTGGTGTCGAACACGTCGAGAAACCCGGTCCGGCGCAGGATGACGATCTCGGGCGCGCCGTCTGCGTTGATGTCGGCTACTACCGGCGAGGCGTAGTCGGTCGACTGAGCCGAAAGCGCACCCTGGGTCTGCCACTCCCTCCTGATGTTGCCGTCCGAGTTGATGATGTAGAGCCTGCGCTCGAGCAGAGGCCAGGGGTTGTTGCGGCCATGCAGGTTGACATGGCAGATGATCTCCTTCTGCCCGTCGCCGTCCAGGTCCGCCACCGCCGGCCCGGTCCAGCAGCCGTGCTGATTGATCGTGTCACCCTTGTAGAACTCGGTGCGCCAGAGCGAATCGCCGTGCGAGTTCAGCGCGTAGCAGCTGGCCCCGCCCTTGCGCACCGAGTTGAAGTCGGTGGTCACGCACAGTATCTCGAGCGTGTCGTCACCGTTGATGTCGGCGGCCGCGACCTCGGCGTATATGTCGTTGTACGGGTCCTCAGGCCAGCCCGGGCAGATGAACGGCCACCCAGGCTTGGTCCGTCCGTTCGTCGCGTCGAGCACGTAGACCCGGCACTTGTAGTTGGGCGGGTCGGAGAAAAAGGTCTCGCACATCGGAATGATGATGTCGTCGTACCCATCCCGGTCGACGTCGGCGATTGTGACTGAGCTGGGCTCAGGGTTGCCCATGTATCCCCAAGTCTGGGCCCACATGCGGCTCAGGTCGTCATCGAACACGACGACGCGGGTGATACGGGTGTTCTGCTGCCCGATGTCGGACAGCCGGCAGACGTACTCAGGTTCCGGGTCGTCGTCGAAATTGCCGGCGTTCACCGCCAGGCCCCAGGTTCCTTCCAGGTTGATGACGGTGTCGTCCAGCGGGCAATGGTCCCGGAAGACATAGGTCCTGTCTCCATTCGGCCCGAGTTCGGTCAACGTGACCGTCCGCCCCGGCGCCAGGAATCCGCCGAACAGCATAGCCATACACACGATAAGGGTCATCCTTCCTCCTATTCCTGAATCACAATCCGTCTTGTGTTTCTACCGCCCTGGCCAGCCGCGAAGTACACCCCTGCTGAGATACTGCTGACATCGTTGTTCCCAGGCTGCAGTTCGGCGACCCGACGTCCCGAAATATCGAGAAGCTTTCCAGGCCCGGTCATCCGAAGCACAGAACCAGCGAGTATCGTCGACAGTACTTCGGCCCCCTTCTCCCCGACCTCTGTCTCAATACCCAGCGCCGTGGGATCACGGATGATCGTCCGGTGGCCGCCGACCGCCCAGAGCGCGCCGGTACCGGTCTGGCGGGCGATGCAGCTCAGGCTGCCCTTGGCATGGGGCGCTGCCCACACCTGCTGCCACGACGTGCCGCCGTCGGTGGTCTTGTACACAAAGCCGCGGCCGTCCTCGGGCGGACTCCCGCCCAGCGCGTTGCGGGCAATCATCCAGCCGACAAACGTATCCTGCATCCAGATGACCTCGCCAAAGTCATGGGGCGGGCCTGGAGATATCACCTGCCAGTTGGTACCGCCGTCCGTGGTGTGGTGGACTCTGCCTCCGACCGCGCTGATCGCCCAGCCGCGCTGGTTGTCGATGAAGAAGAAGTCCTCGATGTGGTCTGGAGCCGCCATGGTCTGGGCCGACCAGTTCTGCCCCGCATCACTGGTGTGCAGGATGAATCCGGAACCGCCGCCGTACCCGCCCCCAGCCCAGCCTTCGGTCGGGCTTGTGAAGAAAACCGCTGCGCAGTACTCGCTGACCCCAGAAGTCTGGCCAGCCCAGTTTTGGCCGCCGTTGCTCGTGAACCTTATGGTGCCGTTCTGGCCGTGCGCCCAGCCTGAGTCAGGTGAGATGAAGAACATGCCATCGACCCAGTTGCCGGTGCCGATACCGTGCGAACCCCAACTCCTGCCGCCGTCGGTCGTGCGGTAGACACGCGCGCCTCGCCCCTCGATCAGTATCCAGCCGTAGCTCTCGTCCAGCCACAGGACCTGGGCCCCGCCCGGCACGTCGAAATCCCAGAACCACGTCGAGCCGCCGTCGGTGGTGCGCCGGCACATCTGGTCCGAGCCGGTGTGTGAGCCTGCCACCACCCAGCCGTCGGTACTGCTTTGCCAGCCGACGGACTGGAACAGAGGAGCGGCATGGTCTATGGCCCAGCCTATTCCGTTGTCGGTACTGTGGACCAGGTAGTTGTTCAGGCTCGCGACCCAGATGCTGTTCCCGAGATAGCGGATGCCATAGGTGTACCCGGACAGTGGCGGTGTGCGCTGGGCCCAGCTATTGCCTCCGTCGGTGGTGACCATGACCTTGACCTGCTGAGACCCGAGTACCGAATAGCCGACTACCGCGCAGTGCAGGGTGTCGTACGCATCGAGGTAGTTGTAGTGCTCGTTGGTCTGGCTCTGGGCGGTCCACGTGTTGCCGCCGTCGGTTGTGTGCAGAATCGTCCCGGACGGTGTCTGGTAGATGCTGGTCACCGATGCCCAACCGACCTCAGGTGTCGGAAAGCACACCGATGCCACCCCGCCGTTTCCAGTCGGCAACGGCAGCTCCTGTTCGGTCCAGCTCGCACCGCCGTCAGACGTATGCTTGATAATCGGGTCCAGGCTTGTGTTCCAGCCGCAGACCCAGCCGTTCAGAGTGTCGGCGAACCAGATGTCGAGCGCCTGGTAGCAGTCATTGCCGAAACTCAGGTCGGTCCAGCCGGCTCCAGAGTTCACGGTGGCGAGCACGAGCCAGGAGTTGTCCGACCCCGTACCGCAGACGTACCCGCGCTCGCTGTCCAGGAAATAGGCCTTGCTCAGGCTCTGCGAAGTTCCGCTCGCCTGCTGCGACCAGTTGTCACCCCGGTCAGAACTGAAGAAGATGCGTCCGCCGGTTCCTACCGCCCAGCCGGAATCACGAGTGACGAAAGACACGCCGTTCAGACCAATGCTGCCGCCCCCAGGCGGGGTCAGGGAATTCCAGGTGCTGCCGCTGTCGGTCGAACGCAGGTAGGCTGCGAACGACTCGCCACCACCGCCCCCAGTGCCCACGGTCCAGCCATACTGACCGTCCGAAAGGATGGACAAGTCGTTCAGGAAAACGCTCGGCTCCGTCTCGACGTTCTCCCATGCCCACGGCTGGGCCAGCACAGGAACGATCAGCAGGAATGTAGTCAGGGTAGTCCGGGTCGCTCTCACGCCAAGGCTCCTTTCGGGTTGGCCGAGTATACTCCCAGCCAGGGTCTCGGGCAAGGCATCAGCCATCGCCTCAGCCTTGGTTGACATTCGGTGTCGTGTGCGCAGAGTCTCAGGTAGAGGAAGTCTGAACCCGGACAACTCAAGTCAGATGAAGTCATCCCGAAGAGCTCGGTAGCCGGGTGCCACTTGAAGTCCGCGTAGTGAGAGGCCGCGGCGACCTGCGCCGCTACATCCGGCTGCCGGCAGAGCTTCACAAGAGCCACCCGAAATGGACACCGCCCGTATACCTCGACGAATGGTCCTACTACAATCCGAAGAAGAACCGCTCGTTCGGCTATTCTGACGCGATCCTGTATCTGGCCTGGCGCGACCGCAAAGCAATCGGCCGGATCATGGGAATCATCAACCACCGGGCGAACGAGTATCGCAAAGAGAAGAACGCCCGCTTCGCCTGGCTCGAATGCCCGAACGAACCCGAAGTCGCCCACGCCCTTCTTGCTTCGGTCGAGGATTGGGCCCGGGCCAGAGGCATGGAGAGCTGTGTCGGACCGCTCGGGTTCACCGACCAGGAACCCGAAGGTCTGGTCATCGAGGGCTTCGACAAAGAGCCCACCATCGCCACCAACTACAACTTCCCCTGGCTGGTCGACCTGGTGGAATCGGCCGGCTACGAGAAAGATGTCGACTACTTCGTCTACCACCTCAGTGTCGTCGACAACGTGCATCCTCGCTATGCGAGAATCTGCCGCCGGCTTGCCGAGCGCGGCGGCTACCGCCTGGTAGAATTCCGCAAGCGGCGCGAGCTAAAGACCTGGGTACGCCGGATACTGGCACTGATGAACGAATCCTTTGTCGACATCTACGGCTATGCCCCGCTCGACCAGGTCGAGATGGACGAGCTCGCAAAGAAATACATTCCCCTGCTCGACCCGCGGTTCGTCAAGCTCGTCGAGCAGGACGGCACGGTGCTGGCTTTCATCATCGCCATGCCCAACATCGACGAGGGCCTGCGCCGTTCCAGAGGCCACCTGTTCCCGTTCGGCGTCCTCCACATCCTGTCGGCGATGAAGCGTTCGAAGCAGCTCGACCTGCTGCTCGGAGCCATCAAACCCGGGTTCAGGGGCCGCGGGCTCGATGCCATGCTCGCAACCGCGATAATGAAATCAGCCCGTGACTCCGGATTCGAGACAATCGATACGCACCTCGAACTCGAAGGGAACACGCTGGTCCGGGCCGAGATGCTGCGCTTCGAGGCAAAGGCCGCCAAGAAGTACCGGGTCTACAAGAAGGCCCTGCAACCACCTCCGGGCTCTCGGACCCGGACACCGCCGCCTGATTGACTCAGCCTGAGGCAGACCTACCATGACCCCACAAGGAGCAATCAGATGGACTGGAAACTGCTGTTAGCGACATTCGGGACCGTGTTTCTCGCCGAGCTCGGAGACAAGACCCAGCTCGCCACTTTGTCCTTCGCCGCATCGAACCGCGGCGCGTTCTGGAGCGTGTTTGTCGGCTCGGCACTCGCGCTCGTCGCCACATCGCTCATCGCGGCACTAGTCGGCGGCGCACTTGCCCGCGTCCTGCCGGTGAAGTACGTAAGCTTGGGCGCAGGCGTCCTGTTCATTGCCATCGGGGTGCTTGTCGTAGTCAGGAGCTTCACTGCAGCCGCCTGACCCGCAGGACTAGCGTACCAGCAGCAGCCGACGCAGGCCGGTTTCCTCGGGGTGCCTGAGGAAGTACACGCCAGGTGCCAGGGTGCTCAAGTCGTTGACGCCCGGCTTCAGGTCCATGACCTTCCGGCCGGAAATGTCCGACATGGTCATTGGGACTTGGCCATTGGTCATTCCTGCCTGCTCCAGGGACAGCCTACCCCTGGCCAGGACGGTCGAAGCCCTGCCAATCCATGGCTGCGGCGTCTCCCGAACTCTGATCCCTGTGTACAGCGATTTCATGATGTGCAGGCCGTTCCAGTGGTCTGCTGCAAAGATGAGCGAATCCGTGGCAACAACACCGTCCACATACCCGCCGGTGTCGAAATAGCCTGCTTCGAAAGGAAACCCGGGGTCGGACACGTCGACCAGCCGCAGTCCGTCGTACTGGTCCGCGACATAGGCGACCGATTCCCATACATCCAGCCCGTAGGCACACGATCCCGTCTGCAGGTTTCCGAGTTCTACCGGCATACTCGGGTCAGCGATGCTAACTATCCTCAACCCGCTCGAACTCCCGTCAGCCGCATAGGCGATCGAGTCCCGCACTTCGACTTCGAACGCGTACGACGGAGTGTCCAGGCTACCGACGACATAGGGCCTGGTCGGGTCGGACACGTCGACAACCTGAAGCCCGGCGTTGCCGTCAGCCACGCACGCCAGAGTGCCCGAAACCGACACATCGCGCGCCACGTGCCCGGTCGCGCATGACCCGATTTCCTGCGGTCGGGTCGGGTCCGCCGCATCGACAATCCTCAGCCCGCCGCTGCTCCCGCACGCCATGTAGACAAGAGTATCCAGGGCAACGGCCGCAAACGTGTAGCCGGGGAGCTCAAGGTCGCCGACCTCACCCGGCGTGGTCGGGTCCGCGACATCCACTATCCTCAGCCCGTGATAGTAGTCCGCGACATAGACCAAAGTGTCCTGGACAAACACGTTCCAGAGTTCCTCACCTCCTCTGTGCCAGTGTCCGATGTCGACCGGCAGTGCCGGGTCAGAAACATCGATGACATAGAACCCCTGCTCCTGGCTGCAGATGAAGACCAGGCTGTCGCGCCGGCACAACTTGCGTGCCGGCCCGGGTGTCTCGTGATGCCCGGTTTCAGCCGGCTCAAACGGGTCTGAGATGTCTATCACCCTGATACCGTTGTGATAGTCGGCCAGGCAGGCGATTGTGCCGCAGGCGTCCACTGACAGGCAGCGTCCGTCGGTATCCAGCGACCCGACTTCGGCCGGTGCCGCAGGGTTGGCGGTGTTGACCACTCTAAGCCCGTCAGTGTTCGACGCTATGCCGACCAGCGTGTCATCCAGCACAACCAGACCCTCGGCATACCCGGGCGTCACTAAAGAGCCGACCTCGAAAGGAACAGCCGGGTCGCTGATATCGACCACTCGCAGCCCGTTGTTCCAGTCCGCGACAAACGCCAGCGAATCCCGAACTCCGACGTCGCGCGAATACCCGGGCGTGTCGACGAAACCAACCTCGTGGGGCGACCTCGGGTCCGCGATACTCACCACCCTGAGGCCCGAAGCATCGGCCGCAACCAGGGCAAGAGTGTCATGAATCACCAGGTCGTACGCCGGGCCTGGCAAGGACATGCTGCCGACCGGACGCGGAAACCCGGGGTCGGCCACACTGAACACCCGCAGCCCACCGTACCGGTCGCAGACAAAGGCCAAGGTGTCGTGCACCTCGACCCCGAACGCAACGTCGGGAGTCTGGCACCAAGAGACCTCGAACACCGAGTCCGGGTCCGAGACGTCGACAATCCGCAGCCCGCACCACTCGTTCGCCACGTACGCGTACCCGTCCGCGACAGCGATGTCCTCGACTATCGACGGAAGAAAGACGTCGCTCCTGACCCTGGGCGCAGACGGTTCTGACAGGTCGAGGACCTGAAGCGCGGCGCCGTTGCCCACATATGCCAGGCTTCCGGCCATGCACACCGCCTGGGTGGGACCGTAGGGCCATCGCCCGACTGTCCGGACATTGAGCGAACCTGCCGGCAGGCTGAAGGTAGACAGCTCCGTACCCGGCAATGCCGCCGCAATCGAGGTCAGCATGCCCAAAACCGGGCACAGCGCTATCCTACACCTCATGTTGCCATTGTAGGCAGCTGAAACAGCTGTCAAACCTGGATTCTGAAAGCCCGGTGTCAGAACCGGACCGACAACAGCCGGCAGTCGATGGCCAGGGCATCGCCCGTGTCGGAGTTCACCTGGTGCAGCCCAAGTGCAGGCCAGTCCAAGGCCGGGCTTGAGGCACTCGGCGGACGGCTGCTGTTGTAAGCCCAGACCGCACCAAATGTCGGCAGGGCCACGCCGATGGCTCCTCCGGTCAGGGTCAGCCAGGGCCCGGTGCCGAAAGCCTGGTCCCCGAGCAGGCCGGCTGCCGCGACCGCCATACCCGCGGGCAGACCGAGGAGCGCACCGACATAGGACGGGCCGAACCCACCCCTTTCTCCCAACAGCAGGCCGAACAGACTGGTCCCACCGGCAAATCCGGCCGGCACCACGTAGAGACCGATGCTGAACCCGAGCAGGACCTCATCGGCTTCCTCGAGCCGGTTCGTCTCCGACCCTGCGAGCGAGGCACTCAGGGCGTACACACCAGCCAGCGCCGCCCCGCCGCCGAGCAGCGCACCGAAAGCCTCGGTCGCGGCCACTCCGAACCCCACCGGCTCCGGGTCGCTGAACGGTGCGACCTGGCCCGATGCAGTGGAGAGAAACAGCAGGACAACGGCTGCTGCACCAGTTGGCTTCATCGTTGTGCTCGGCCCAATGCTCGGCCTATTCGAACGCCTGTCAATCACAGGAAACCGGGCGGGTGTTCAGCCCCACCCGCCCGGCAGATACTTGCTGCTACCGGGTCACCACCAGCTTGCGTTCTGCGAAGCGTCCCTGCTGGTCAAGACGCAGCACATAGATGCCGACAGCCAGGCCCCGTATCTCCATCGCGCCAGCCCGGGATGAACCGGTCCACACCGGCGTGCCGAGCACGTCGTAGACCGTCAGGCTTGCCTGTCCGCCTCCAGCCGGGAACCGCGCGGTCACCAGGCCGCGACTCGGATTCGGCGCCACCAGAAGACCGGCAACCTGCTCGCGCCGTCCGCGCTCTTCCTTGCCGACGAGCTGGAGCATGTAGTATTCGCTGCCCTGCAGGCAATGGGCATCGGAATCATGACGCCCGCCGAACACCCACATTCCAGGCACACCGGTTCCGCCAGCCTCAGGTGGAATGAACACTCCGGCATGGTTCCGCCTGGCAGTGTCCAGGCTCGGGAAACTGGACCAGCTATCTTCTGCTACGTCGTAGATATAGCAGTGGGTTGACTCGTCCGGCCAGACCCCGCGTCCAGCGACCACGATCTTGCCTGCGAGTTCGAACGGAGAGTCTGAGTCGAAACCGAATCCGCGCGTCTCTCCGCACACTCCCGGCATCGGGGAAACCAGAGACCAGCCTGCTGCCGGGTCAGTGAGTTTGAACCGCTGGCACTCGGCACACGCGTCCAGATCGCTCACACCCACAACTGTATCCCCGCCGCACGCGAACAGAAACGAGTCCACGATCGCCAGAATCGGGTAGGCCCGGGCCAGGACCAGGTCCTCAAGCTGCATCCAGCGTGCACCAGACCCTCCCATCGGGTCGAACATCCAGGTTTCGCCCGAAGTGAACCAGTTGGAGTTGTTGAACCCGCCCGTTACATACATGACGTTCTCGTGGACAATCGCGGACTGCGCCACGGTTATCTGGCCGCCGGCACGCCCTGGAAACAGGTCGGTGTCCAGCTTGCGGACCGTGTTGGTGACCGGGTAGTAGACCTGAACAGTATCAGTGATGTTGGGAGCCTGGTCATACCTGCCTCCGACTATGTACATGCCGAACGTGTCGCCATTGGCCAGGTCATAGTCGTCCTGCACCAGACAGATGTCGTAGTTCGACACCGGCTTGAGCATGTCGACCCCCATGTCGTGATACGTGCCCGAGTCCGGCTTGTAGCTCCACACGCGGCCCGATGTGGTGCCAGTGGGGAGACGTCCGCCGAGGAAATAGACTCTGTTCGTGGTCGGGAAATACTCACCGTCAAACCGGCAGAAGCGGAACGGCGACGAAGGGCCGTTCTGCCACGACTGGCCGAGCGCGGTCGCGCACAGCACAAGGCAGAACGTCAAGGACATTGTTGCCTTCATCCCTACCTCCTTTTCGGCCGTGCCCGGTCTCCAGCCGCGCCGCGCTCCTTTACCGCAGCCGAAGGCCAGTCGGCCTGCCTAGTTGTAGTGCAGCGAAAGCCCCATGTCAACCCCCTTTCACCCGGCCGGATGTCGACAGTGCAGGACTTTGGACTGCGGCAGCCCCCACGCCCGCGTCATTGCGCACGACGGACTGGGGTCGGTGGCAATCTTCCGGGACGCGGGCTCGGGGCAGGCTCCGCTGCCGCTTTGCCCCTGGTCCAGGCCGGTAAGGTCAATTTTTCCTCGCGTTGCCCTTCTCCACTCGACCGCTTGGACGCTGGGTCGTCTTCTTCCTCCTTGTCACTTCTGTATGACCACCTTCCGCACTGCTGCCAGCTGTCTGCTGCCGGCTGTCGGCTGGTGCACGAAGTACGCTCCTGGCGCTACATGTCGGACATCATTGGCCCCAGGCTTCAGATCCATGACCTTCCGCCCCGCCGCGCCGAGCAGCGCCGGCCTTGGGACACGATCCGATTTCGCCGAGCCGAAATCGGTCATGTCCCTCGGCAGGGACAGCATTCCGCGCACCACTGTCGGCCCGAAGTTCTTCGCTCGAGTCCGTGCTCTTGGCGTCTCCTCAGTGCCTGGCGAAGGGCCGAAGTAGTGGATGATTCGCAGTTCCCTGGCCCCCGAGTCCGTCACATAGGCAGTGTCCCCGGACACGGTCACGCCATGGTTGTAGCCTGCCACATCGTGGTGTCCGACCTCGACCGCGTTCCCGGGGTCGGACACATCGATGACGCGCAGACCTGAGTACCCGTCCGCAACGTACGCTAGGCAGTCAGACACCGCTACATTCTGCGCCTGTCCTGGAGTATCGTAGTGCCCGACTACGTACGCGCTGTCCGGGTCGGACACATCGATGATGCGCAGACCTGAAGCACCGTTGGCCACGTAGACGAGGTCACCCGCCTTGGCGATGCCATAGGCTGAATCCGGTCCCGCACAGACACCAATCTCGTATGGCTCCGCCGGATTCGCCACGCTGATGATGCGGAGCCCCCCGGTCCAGCACGTCACATACGCCAGACTGTCGGCCAAGGCCACGCCGAAAGTGCTGTCCCCGGTAGAGCAGTTACCGACCAGAAAAGGACTCTGCGGGTGTGCGACATTGACGACGCTCAGCCCGGCGACCCCGTCGGCCACGAAGGCGAGTGTTTCCTTGACGACTACTGCATATGACCAACCCGGCGTGGTGCACGACCCGACCTCGTACGGTCGCGCGGGATTCGCCACGCTGATGATGCGCAGGTCACCGTCCATGTCCGCGACATAGGCGAGGCTGTCGACCGTAGCAACGCCGAACGACCAGCCGGGCGTGGTGCAGTTGCCTGCTATGAACGGACTCTCAGGGTTTGATGCGTTGACGATGCACAGCCCCCTTGAATGATTCGCCACATACACGAAGCTGCCGGCCAGTGCTGCGTCACGGGCCATGCCCATCACGATGCAGCGGCCGATCTGGCGGCAGTACAGCGAATCCGCCTGCCCGACCGAAACCGCGACTGCCAGGCATACAATGACTGCCAGGGTCTTCATCCGGCCCTCCTATCTCGTCACAACAACCTTGGAGACCGTTGACGGCTCACTGCCATCCGCCGACCGCAGGAAGTAGACACCAGGAGCAACATGCCGGATGTCATTGAGGCCCGGCTTCAGGTGCATCATCCTTCGGCCAGCCACATCGAGCAGTGTCATTGGCACTTGGTCATTGGTCATTCCTGCCGGAGACAGGTTCAGCACCCCGCGCACTACCGATACAGCCGGGTATGAACGCGACACCCGCTGCGCAGCGCGGTCTTCGCTGATGCCGATGGGGCTGAAAGGCGCGGGCCGGGCCCAGATGCGAAATGCGTCGTATACCGCGCCGGAATGCGTGTCGGTCCAGCTGATGTAGGCGGCGAGCGCGTTGCTGCCGGTCCCGCAGTCAATGGCCGGAGCATGCTGGTCATCGGAATGCCGAGAAACGACGAACGAGTCGATAGTCGCGCCGCTTGTGTTCACCCGCGCGCCGTAGATGTTCGAGCCGGGGCTGCGCCCGTCCTTCCAGACCACGAGCCAGTCGGTACCGTCGAATGCGAGCTTCGGAGTATATTGAGCTCCGGGGGCCGAGTAGACGACCAGGCCGGTCGGGTCCAGCACCGTTCCGGCCGGACTCACCCGCGCACCGTAGATGTCGGTGTTGGTGCGGGTGTCGTCCCAGACCACCAGGC
>CP070680.1:2165849-2169180 GCA_020352555.1 Caldifarciminota bacterium
ACGACGCCCTGCTCAAGCTCGAACTCGAATGCATCGAATTCAGGGGCAATCCCGGCCCGGTGTACTGCAGCCCGGTGACCGAGCCCTGGAACGTGACCGGCATTGTCCGGGACTGGGTTCCAAGGCCGCAATTCGAACTACGGACTCTGCATCCACACTGACGAGATGTTCTGGCAGGACATGAGCTTCCTGAGCCGTGAGAACCGGTCGCCTGCCGAAGTGCCGACCCTTACCGTCGCTTTCGGCCCGGACATCAGGGTCCCGCAACGCAGCAGCGCCCAGCTCCAGAACACCGGACTCATCTGCATCTTCAACGACCCGAACCCGTTCCGGGAAATCACCTGGGTCAGCTACTCGCTCGGCCGCGAGTCCAACATCAGCCTGGCGGTGTTCTCAGCCGACGGCCGGTTGGTGCGCGACCTTGAGTTCGGCCCAACGCAGGCTGGAGACTACCGGGTGACCTGGGACGGCCGCGACGACAGCGGCAGGAAGACAAGCCGCGGTATCTACTACGTCCGCCTCAGTACCGAAGACCAGGTGCACGAGCGCAAACTGGTCAAAACTCAATAGCCAGGCGGACGCAGAATGCGCGGGCAGGACAGCCTCCCCTGCCCGCGCGTATCTATCCTTGCTGCAGCCACCTGTCGCCGGACAGCGGGCTCCAGTACCTGCTGAGCACCGCTGGTGCCGCCGCAATCCTGCGGCCAGGACCACGAATTTCAGAGCAGCGCAAGGCGAAGACTGCCCGCACCGAGGCCGGCACGACCGGATACGGTCATCTGACGCAGACAAGAGCAGGCCTGGAGCCTGAATCCCGCGTTGCGGCGCAACTCTGCTCAGGTCGAGCGTGTTCGATGTCTCAGGCCTGCTGGGCTGTGCTACCCGCGTCACATCTGCCCGAACCGGGACGTTGCCCGATGTTTACACCATCCTGCTTCCGCACTAGCATTGGCGCATTCTGCGCTCGGCACTGTCCGTTCTCGTTGGCGCCGGCGTCCTGCTCGCGCTGTCGCCGCTCGAGTCGGACCGGATTCTCTTCGCGGGCAGCTACTCCCTGGTCAACGGCCGCTGGCAGTGCTGGTTCCGGGTGCCCGACAGCGGCCGGATGTCGGGTTTCTACCTCGGTGTTGAGGGGCTCGGTGCGTTCACTGTCTATCTCAACGACCGCGAGGTCGCCCGGTCTCTGCACCCGCCCGGAGATCGGACCGTGTTTCGCACCATCGACCTGTCGCGCCATCTCGGCTCGCTGAACCCTGGCGACAACGTGCTCCGGATCAGCGCGGACAGCAGCAGCAATGCCGCCTTCATTGCCAGGGCCTGGGTCGGGAGCAGAGCCTGGTACATCGGCTCCTTGCACGCCCACACCACCTACTCCGACGGAAAACTGTCGGTCCGCGAGCTGCTGCGCCGCGCCGACAGTGCCGGTGCGGACTTCTACGCGCTGACCGACCACAACATCCTCACCCAGTGCCGCGACAGCGCGTTTCGCAGGCACGGTCGGGTCGAGCCTATCCAGGGACTCGAGTGGACCGACGACTCAGGGCACGCGAACGTGCTCGGACCTCTGTCAGAAGAACGCCTCGCCCGCGCGTCCATCCCTCAGCTCATCGACGATGCCCGGTATCGCGGCGGGTTGGTACAAATCAACCATCCCTACCATTTCGAACGACACTTCTGGCGCCGGGCGCCGACGGCCGACCCTGGAATCGACCTCATCGAAGTGCTGAACGGCTCTCCAGACTGGCCCCAGGGAGGTTGGGACGACTCGGTCTCGGTCGCATGGTGGGCAGGGCTGGTCGCTGAAGGCAGAGCCATCACCGCGGTCGGAAATTCGGACTACCACGGCCCGCTCCCGAAATCCGACCCGCTGCTGGTATCGTGCATCCAGGTGTTCGCGAGCACCAACTCACCGGATTCCATCCTGTCGGCGCTCAAGCTCGGCAGGGCGATCGCCTGCGGGTCGGCCGACAGCACGCGGCTGTGGCTGCTTGCCGACACCAACCGCAACGGCCGCTGGGACCTGGTCCCGGGAGAGCGAATCCGGGTATCGAACAGGTCCGGGGCAGAGTGGCCGCTACGATTCCGCCTCGAGGTCATCAGCCCGAGGAGTGCCGACATCGTCCGGGTGTTCGACCGGCAGGGGATGGTGCTCGAACGTGCGCTCGAAGCCGGACAGGATTTCATCCACGAATGGACGAAGTCTGTCACTGCGGCCGACACCGACTTTGTGCGGGCCGAGCTGGTCAGCTCTTCGACCAGGGTGTACCGTCGGGTAACAAACCCCATCTACGTCAACTACCCGGACCCGGACCCTGGCCCGACAACACTCCGTACCGCGCTCAGGCCCGGGACGCCGGTCCTGGCCCAGGGACGGACCGACACTCTGGCGGTGCAGCTGTCAATGACCGGAGGATATTCGCCGTTCGGCTACGGAGTGGCGGTCGCGCTCGATACCCTGGCCGGCATTCTGGCAGCCTTGCCAATGACGACTGACCAAGGCGCACTGGCGTCGGCCCGACGCTCGGGCCGTTTCAGCATCTTGGAGTGGTGTTGCGGGTACGAGCGGTCCAGTCGACTGACGGCCGCTGACTCCTTGCGCTTCTGTTTCGCAGTACGGCCACGACAAGCCGGGTGCTTGCAGCTTCTTCACCGCTCCTGGACCAGGGACCGGCTCGGGTTCACCAGCGCCGTATCAGACAAGGACCTGGGTCTGCCGGACCGGGTGACATGGGAGATTGACAACATCCAGGTCCGGGTCGGCAGAGAGGAAAGCCGGGCCCGGGACGTTCCGGCCGAAACCAGGGTCGGGTTCACCATGGTCGAACGCAGCCCGGCCAGGCTTGTCGTCGAGCTTCTCTTGTCGCCGGACAGAGTCCCGGCAAGACTGACCGCGTACGACGACTCAGGCAGGCTGGTACGTGAGCTGGCTGCCGGCATGTGCAAACCTGGGAAACTCCGCCTGGCATGGGACCTGACCGACAACCACGGTCGGCGCGTCCGGTCAGGAGTGTACTTCCTTAAATTGTCCTCGCCGGCCGGAAACGTGATTCGCAAGGTAGCCGTCACCGGGAACTGAAACGCAGGCCGACCTTCAGGGGCCCTGGTCGCTGCCCGCCCTGCTCGTTCCCGGCTGTCTCCTCAGTCTTCAGATTCTGAGTCAACACTGAGCGTGTCGAGGACCCTTTCCGCAGCCGCAACAGCCGGTGTGACCCGGGTGCTGCACCGACTTCATCAGGAAGAGCGGCAGGGCAACTGAATCTGCGCCAACGTTCCAAGCGACCGACCCAAGATCGAGTAGGGGGCGACTTTGCAGCCGCCCCCTCTCACACCA
>CP070680.1:2169280-2185165 GCA_020352555.1 Caldifarciminota bacterium
GTGACCGAGTGTCCGGACCCGACACAACGCCGCTCTGCATCCTGCTGAGCGCCTCTGATGTCCTTCGCTGAAGCGGTTGAGCGCGCGCCGTCCGGACCCGGTGTCTACCTGCTCAAGGACAAACAGGGCCGGGTCATCTACATCGGCAAGGCCCGCAGCCTGCGCGACCGGCTCAAGGCCTATACCCAGGCCCAGCCGGATGGCGAAGACAGACCAAAGGCCGACCCCCGGCTTCAGGCCCTTGTCAGCCGGGTCCGTACTCTCGACACCATCATCACCCGGTCGGAAACCGAAGCTCTGGTCCTGGAAGAGAATCTCATCAAGATCAAGAAGCCGAAGTTCAACGTCCGGCTCCGCGACGACAAGAAGTTCCCCTATCTCAAAGTCACGGTCCAGGAGCGCTTTCCCCGCATTTTCCCGACCCGCAACATCCGCCCAGACGGCTCGCTGCTGTTCGGGCCGTACACTTCGGCCAAGGACCTGCGCCGGGCGCTCAAGGGTGTGAAGCGCATCTTCCGTATGCGCACCTGTCACTACCGGCTGCCCGATGACCGGCCTGACCGGCCGTGCCTCAACTTCCAGCTCAGCCGGTGCAGTGCACCCTGCCGGGAAGACGCCGGCCCGGATGAATACCGCCAGCAGGTGAACGACGTAGTCGACTTCCTTGCCGGTCGCTCGGACAAGCTCATCACCGAGCTCGAACAGCGGATGTTGCGCGAATCCCGAGCCAGGAACTTCGAGCGGGCCGCGGTCCTGCGCGACCAGCTCATGTCCTTGCGCGAGATCCGCAAGAGCCAGCAGGCGGTGTCCTCGGACAAGACCTCGCGCGACGTCATCGGCATTGCCAGGGGAGAAAAGACAACGGTCGCGGTCATGTTCAGGGTCAGGGAAGGCAAGATCACTGCCCGCGAGGAATACCCTTTGACCGCTTCTGCCGACGCGCCTGATTCCGAGGTCCTGGCCACGGTCCTGCGCTCGGTGCACACTCACACCAGCGACATCCCGGACGAAATCGTGCTCCCGGGTCTGGTCGAGGATGCAGCAGCCTTTGAGCAGTTGCTCAGCCAGCGACACGGCCGCCGCACCCGAATCCTTGTCCCAGAACGGGGAGAAAGAGTCGGGCTGCTCGAACTCGCCAGGCGCAATGCCGAGAAATCCCTGGTCGAGGTCGCGCCCGAAGAGCACGTGCCGAAAGCGGCCCTGGAACTCGCGTCCTTTCTCGGGCTCGACGCGCCGCCCCGGGTCATCGAAGGTGTCGACATCTCGAATACTCAGGGCCGGAACCCGGTCGGCTCGATCGTGGTGTTCCTTGACTCCAAGCCTGCCCGGAGCCGGTACCGGCATTTCAAGATCCGCACCGTTGCCGGGCCAGACGACTTCGCCATGGTCGAGGAGGTCCTGACCCGGCGCGTCCGCGGCCTGCTTGAAAGACAGGAGCGGCTTCCTGACCTCGTGCTGGTGGACGGCGGCAAAGGCCAACTGTCGTCCGCGGTCAAGGCCTACCACTCCTTTGACCAGGACATCCCGATCCTGGGCCTGGCCAAGCGGACCGACACGGTCTACTACGCGGACGGCCGCGAGATATCGATACCGGTCTCGTCGCCCGCGCTCAAGCTGCTCAAGCGCATCCGCGACGAATCCCACCGTTTCGCCGTCACCCATCACCGCAAGCTGCGGGGCAAGCAGATGGTCGAATCCGAGCTCGATGCGGTCAAAGGCATCGGTCCTGCCCGGCGCAAGGCCCTGGTCCGTCACTTCGGCAGCCTGGACAAGCTCAGGCGCGCGTCCCCGGATGAGATCTGCCGGGTCAAGGGTTTCGGCCCGGCCCTTGCCGACAAGGTTTACACCCAGCTCCACGACTGACCCGGCCCCTCAAGACCGGTTGACATTTGTGCGCTTAAGGCCTATTCTGGAGCGTCCCCAAAGGAGGCGGACATGAGCAGAATGCTGCTACTCTCGGTTCTTGTCCTGGTCTCGACCGCATCAGGGCAAGACAGGAACCCTCCCTCTGGAGCAGGGCCTGTCCCTGCCTTGCCTGTCGTCCATCTGCCCTCAGGTGAAGAATGCATCGCCGGCCAGGTCATCATCAAGCTCGACAAATCCCTGCGTGGAAGCATCGAGTCCGCAGTGCGTGAAGGCATCATCCAGGTCGGCGTCCCGGTACTCGACAAGCTGTGCAGGAGGTTCGGGGTCACCGGCTTCCAGCGAATCATGCGCCATCCCAGACCCTCCCGCCTGGCCCTCAACATGGGACTCGACATGCAGTACCTGCTGTCATTCGATGCCTCTCTCGACGTCCAGCAGGTGATTCAGGAGTTCGAGGACTCTCCGCTGGTCGACCACGCCTGCCCAAACGCCCTCCTGACACTGCACGGACAAACGGGGACTGTCCCTCCACAGGAGGGACTGTCCCCGCTTGTCCCATACGATACCCCCGACGACCCGCGCTATTCAGAGCAATGGCACCTCCCCCACATCCGCGCTCCGCGAGCCTGGGACATCGCTCATGGCGACTCCAACGTTGCCATCGCTGTTCTGGACGTAGGCCTGAAATGGAACCACCCTGACCACGCGGCCAACCTCTGGATCAACTCTGCGGAGGACATCAATGCCAACGGTCGGTTCGACCCCCAGCCTCCCCCGGACGGCGACCTCGACGGCCTTGACCAGGACCGGAACGGCTATGCCGACGACGTCATCGGCTGGGACTTTATGCAGGGAGACCCCAACCCGATGGAACAAGGCAACGACAACCACGGCACCATGGGCTACGGCACTGCCAACGCGGTCACTGACAACGATACCGGTATTGCGGCTCCGCCCTGGAATGTCAGCAACATGGTCCTGCGCTGCGGCCAGAACGGCTACGTCTCCCTCAACGCTGCCATCGCGGCCATCTACTACGCTGTTCCTCAAGGTGTGTGGTCGGTTTCCATGCCCTGGGGCAGCACAAGGCCTTACCAGCCCCTGGCTGACGCCTGCCTCTTCATGTGGCAATCCGGTGCCCTCGGTGTCGGGTCCGCAGGCAGCAGCGGCAATGAGACTCGGATGTACCCGGCAGCCCATGAAGGGGTCATCGCGGTGGCAGCCAGCGACCGCAACGACTACAAGACCTCCTTCTCCAACTACGGCACCTGGATCGACGTCTGCGCACCGGGCATCGACCTCCTCACCACAACCGGCAATTCTGGCTACACCTTCTGGAGCGGCACCTCGGCTTCCTGCGACCTGGTCACCGGCGTACTCGGCTGGTTCAAGTCCGCGTATCCCGGTATCGACAACGACAGCGCTCTGGCCCTGCTCCAGAACCTATGCGATTCGATGCCTGACCCACTCTATCTCCAGGGCAAGCTCGGGGCAGGCCGGATCGCGATGGCGTCCGATATCAGTCGCAGCGTCCGGCCCGAGAAGATCCTGTCACCGTCCAGCGTGGTCGACAGCGGCATGCCCATCACTCCGCGTATCGTGGTCCGCAACATCGGTGACGAGACCGCGGACAGTATCGACATTCACTTCATCATCGATGATCAGATGGACCGCGTCATCTACGCTGACAGCACATACCTGCTCAACATGCCGGGTCCTTCGGTCGAAACCATAATGTTCACGCCCTGGGTCGCGGTCGGACGCGACAGCCTGGGCTGCATGGCCTGGACCTTCTGGAGCGGAGACTCCTATGTCCACGACGACACCATAGCCAGTCGCTTCCTGGTCCGGGTCAGGGATATCGCCATCCTCGACGTGAAGTTCTCGCAGACCGGAGAAACGCTCTATCCTGACACAGCCAGGATTCTGGCCCATCTGGCCAACTACGGAAACGTCACGTTGCGTTTCCCGCTGCTGACGAACATCGGCATGATGTTCGATACCGTCTGGGTCGAGAGTCTTGCGCCTGGCGAGAGTCTGTGGGTTGCCTCGGACACGTACCGATTGCGCGTCGGTGTCTGGGTGTGCAACGTCCGGGTCTCGGTCGCAGGGGACCTTCACCCGGAGAACAACGATACCTCGTTCGTGTTCTATGTGCGTGGTGCCATCGACAAGGACGTTGCCTGCGAGGAGATCCTGGTCCCGAGCGGAGTCATGGACACACTGCCGTTCTTGCCCCGGGCGCGCTACGCCAACTACGGGACCAGTGACGTCACGTGCACGACCTACTGCCGGATCGAAGACACCGTCACCGATGTCATCGTGTACTCAGACAGGGTTCCGGTCCTGCTCGTGGTAGGCGACACTCTGACCGTGGCGTACAGACCCTGCACCCTGAAGGTCGAAGGCCCATACATGGTGGCTTGTTCGATCCACCTGGTAGGTGACCAGAACTGGCTCAACAACTTCATCCATCAGGGCTTTCGGGTGGGCGCTGGCGTCGGAATCGAGGGAGAACCCAAGCTCAAGCCCAAGGGAGTGGCTCTGGAACCGACCGTTGTACGAGGAATCCTCGCAATCCCTCTCGCAGCCGACCGCAGGCAGCGCGCCACTCTGCACGACCCCACGGGCCGGCTGGTCATGGTCTTGAAACCAGGCGACAACGTCATCCGCCACGTCACGCCAGGGGTGTATTTTGTGCGGACTGCGGAAGGTGGCTCGACGTCGGCGGTCCGCAAGGTCGTGATTCAGCGATAGGAGGAACCTGTGAGAAGCCTCGTCGTTCTGTTTCTCATCCTTGCTGCCGCGTCGATCACATCCGGCCAGTGGCTGGAAACGACAATCTGGCTCCCCGACTCGCTCTCCCAAGCCCAGGGCCCGCATCGGCTGGTCTGCGACTCGGCGACCAACCGCGTCTTCATCGGGGCGAACGCCAGCGAGTTCGTCATCGCCCTCGACTGCGCGACCAACGACAAACTCGCACGGATTCCGACCCACGGCTTCGTCATGGCAATGGGCGCAGACCCGCTTCGCGCCGAAGTCTACACCGCAGACTACCACGGTAGTGCTGTAACGGTCATCGACGCCAGAACGTGCGAGGTAGTCGCCGAGATCCCGGTCGCCAGTCATCCGCGCGGCTTCTGCTATAACCCACGGCACGGGCTGATGTACTGCATCTGCCAGTGGGCAGACAGCATCAACGTCATCGACTGCTCAACCCACACGGTTGTCGCGAGCATCCCGGTCGGCCATAACCCGCTGCGCGCGACCTTCGACAGCCGCGGCGACCGGGTCTACTGCGGCAACTTCGACGACGATAACGTCTCGGTCATCAACTGCTCAACCAACGCCGTCGTCGAGACGGTCTGGGTCGGCGACTCTCCGCACGCCCTCTGCTACAACGCGCTGGAGCACAAGGTCTACTGTGGCAACTACTGGGACACTACTGTCAGCGTCATCGACTGCTCGACCAACTCCGTGTCCGCGGAACTCCGGGTGGCATCCCCGCCCTGGGAGCTCGTCTTCAACACAGCGGACAACAAGGTCTACTCCGCCAACTACTGGCGGGGAAACACGGTGTCGGTCATCGACTGCGCCGGTGACTCCGTCTGCGCCACGGTCGCCGCCGGTCGCTGGCCCAACGGCCTGTGCTGGGACCGGATTGACGACATCGTATACTGCAGCAGCGGGCGGTCGGACAGCCTCGCCGCCATCGACGGCCGGGGCGACAGCCTGCTTGCGTTTGTCCGAGTCGGCGGCGGCCAGGCCGACGTCTGCTGGAACCCGGCTGCAAACCGAGTGTACACCGCCAACACGGTCGAGGGCGAGGTCGCGGTGGTGGCGGCGGACTCGCAATGCCTGTCGGCACGAGTGTTCGTCGGGTCGTTCTGGACCTGGGACGTCTGCGTCAACCCGGCTGCGGGCAAGGTCTACTGCTCGTTCGAGAATATGGACGTCCTGCTCGTGGTCAACGGCCACGCCAACGAGGTCATTGACACCATCCGGCTCGGCAGGGCGACAGGCGCACTGCTCTATTCCGGGCACGACGACAAGGTCTACTGCGTGAGCCGCGGCGAGAACCGGCTCTATGTCGTCAGCGGCTCGGCCGACACCGTACTGGCCGCGGTGCCGTTGGGCACAGACCCTACCGCGCTCTGCGCCAACCCGAACTTCCACCGGGTGTACTGCCTCAACCGCGGTAGCAACACTGTCAGCGTCGTCGACGGCGCCGGCGACACCCTGCTCGCGACGGTTCCGGTGGGGAGCTCGCCCTCGGCGCTGGCCTACGACCCGGCCGGCGACAAGCTGTATTGCGCCAACTACGCCAGCGCCAGCATAACGGTTATCGACGGTGAGACGAACCGTTTGATCGGCAACGCTCCGGCCGGTGGTGGCCCTAGCGCGCTATGCTACAGCCCGCCGGTCAACAAGCTCTACTGCGCCAACGCCACCAGCAGAACCGTGAGCGTCCTCGACTGCGCCGCCGATACCATCGTCGCCATCATTCCAACTTCGTCCGCCCCATCCTTCTTGACCTGCGACCCGACCCGGAACCGGGTCTACTGCGCTTCGGGCGAGGGCGACCGGCTGTTCGTCATTGATGGGGCAACCGACTCGACCGTCGCCGAACTCGAGGTCGGGGACGAGCCCGTCGCGGTCTTCTGCTGCCCGTCAAGCGACCGGGTCTACTGCCTCAACGCCAGGGGCGACAACGTCGCGGTGATTGACCCGGTGAGCATCCGGGTCGTTGACACCTTCACCGTCGGCGACGTACCACGGGCCGTGGCGTGGCTGCCGTCCGAGAATCGGACCTATATCGCCTGCCGAGGCTCGTGTCTCTCAGTCATCCGGGACCTGCCGGTCGCGGTCGGTGACCTGGCTCCAGGGTCTCCTGCACCAAGAACGCGCAGTCAGTCGGTGGCCGGCGGGCGGCTGCTCTGGCCGGGCAGTTCGCGCGCCTTGCTGCTCGACGCGACCGGCCGCCGTGTAGCCAAGCTCACGCCGGGACTGAACGACGTCCGCGGGCTGACGCCCGGGGTCTACTTCGCGGTCGGAAAAGCCGGGTTCCCGATTGCCCGGTTCGTCACAGTGAGGTGAATGATGCACACAGCCAGGTACGTCGTGGCTTGTGCCGCCATGGTGGCCACCGGCTGGGCATGGTCGGTCTGGTTCCCGGTCGGCCCTGTACGCAGGCCTGTACGCTGTGCGGCAATGAACTCCGGTAGCCCGCCGACGATGCTGGTCGTGGCCGCTGAGGGGATCCGGAACGCCATCTACAGGTCCACCAACGGTGGAGGCACATGGAGCAGGCTGTCGGACTCGCTTGAGTTCATACCCGAGGACATCGTCTTCGACCCGGCGGCAGACAGCGTAGTCTACGCGGCGGGGGCGGGCCTCTTCAAGAGCACCGACCGGGGCGTGAGCTGGCACCAACTCAGGGGGCCGGACCACTGCTGGTGCTCGGGCCTCGCGGCGGTCCCGAGCTCCCCAAGTGAGCTCTGGGTCGCCGGCTCGGCCCGGTCTGACGGCATAGACCACGCGTCGGTCGGTCGGAGCACCGACAGGGGGATGACCTGGAGTCTTGCACTCTGCGACACAAACCGGTCATTCGGCTACTCGGTGCTTCGCTCATCCACAGACACCGGCCTTGTCTGGTGCAGCGGCTTCTCAAATGGACGTTCGGTGCTCTACCGAAGCTCGGACCGCGGACTCAACTGGACGACGCTGCTGCTTCCGCCCGCCGAAGCTGCAGGCCCCCCAGGCCCCGGTTGCGGCCTCTGCCGTCCGGAACCGCGTGAAGAACCCCCATGGGGACGCCTGCACTCGTTCTGTGTGCACCCTGAACACCCGGACACCATCATTGCTGCGGTGACGTCGCTGGGGCTGTACCGGACCGTCGACGGCGGGCTCTCCTGGTCGCTGACGGCCATCCCCAACGGCGTCTATTCACTTGCCGCGGCGCCGGGCGCACCGGACGTACTCTATGCGGGCACAAATGGTGAGTTGCTCTTCAGTCGCAACGGCGGTATCGGCTGGACCAGGTCACCGGTCGGCGGAGGTGCGGTCGGGGCCATTCTTGTTCCCGACGACGGCACCGACGCCTGGGCCGCGACTGCTTCCGGAATCCTCGAGACCACCAATGGCGGCTGGGTTTGGGACACCCGGGCCGTCTTTCCGACCGGAAGGGTCGGGACGATCTCCGCGACCTCGGGACAGCCAGCGGCACTCTATGCCGCAGTCGACGGACTCGGCATCTTCCGGGCCGACAGCGGCGTCAGGGACTGGCTTCGGTGCGGCAGCTTCCCTGGGAGCGACAGCCTCGCCTCTTTGGCCGCGGGCGACTCCGGTGTCGCCTGGGCGTTGCCGCGTGGGACGTCAAGTCCTGCCGGCGTCTTTCGCAGCACCAATGGCGGGATGAACTGGGTGGCGACCGACACTTGGCTCGAGCTCGGCGGCGCGCTGGCAGTCTCGCCGTTGACAAGGTCTGTCGTCTGTGCGGTCGGCTCTCGGTGCGATAGCCTGGGCGCGCAGCACCTGGCTTTGGCGCTGACGACCGACAGCGGCACGACCTGGACTCACACCCTGCTGGGCCGCGGCTTCACAGGACGGACCGTGGCGATGCACCCAACCTCACCCGCCATCTTCCTGCTCGCCGGGGATTCATCCGGCTCGCCGGCGCTGTTCCGGACCACCGACACCGGCGCAACCTGGGCACGCGTCGGCGCCGGTCTGGCGGGCCGCGTCAATTCCATGACATTCAACACCGGCACCAACATCTACTGCGGCACAACGCAGGGCGTATACCGCAGTACTGACCAGGGCACGAACTGGGCCTACAACGGCCTGGCCGAGGTCAGGGCTGTGATAGTCCAAGACGGCTGGAAAATCCTGGCGGCGACGCGCACGGGCGTGTTCCTGAACCAGGGCTCCGTGTGGACGCCATATAACTACGGCCTCATCGATGTCAACACGTACTCGATAATCAGCGCGGGCTGGCGCCTCTATGTCGGGACCAACAGCGCCGGGGTCTTCTCCGGCCAAATCCCAGTCGGCGTTGTGGAGCCGTCACGGACGCCCGAACTGTCCGACCCCCGCATCCCGACACCGACCATCTACCACAGGATGCTGAGGCTAGCGGACGGTGCACAGGCAGCGCTGTTCGACCTGCTGGGCCGCAAGGTCACGGACTTGAAGCCTGGGGAGAACGACATCGGACAACTCGCACCAGGGGTCTACTTTGTCAGGAGACCGGTGACCGAAGACGGAGGATCGCGCACAGCCGTGCGGAAGATTGTGATACAGCGCTGACGGACCATCCGGGACGCTTCGCTGGCTCAGGGTGGAATCCGTCACTGGAGGTGGGTTGACAGTCTCCGCCCAGGGTATAGACTTCTGCTTGAGCGGCACAATGGCTGAAACCACAGAGAAGTATCTCACTGACAGCCAGGGTAACCGGATAGGCGTCCTGCTCGGCATCGACGAGTACCAGCGCCTGCTCGATGCTCTGGAGGAACTCGAATCGATCCGCACCTGTGACTCGGCAGTCCTGGCGCAGGACCAGGCGATACCATTCGACAAGGCGGTCGAGGAAATCCAGCGCGACCGCGGATGACCTGCGCGGTCTCGATCCTCCGCCGCGCCCAAAAGGAACTCAGCAAGGTTTCGGAACCTACATTCGGACGAATCGACAAACCGGGGACAGGCCCTCCTCTGAAGGGACAGTCCCCGGTTTGTCCCTGCTTGAGTGCGGGCAAGGCTTCCATATAGTCTGACAGGCGGGGAGAGCCCCGTTTGTCAACGATGATACTCACCAACATCGGCCAGCTCCTGACCATGACCGGCGACGGACTCGGACTCATCGAGAAAGCCTCGGTCCGAATCACTGACAACAGGTTCGCAGAGGTGTCCGACTCGGTCCTGACACCGCAGCCGGGCGAGACCGAGCTAGACTGCCAGGGCTGCGTCGTGCTGCCCGGGTTCATTGACCCGCACACCCATCCTGTTTTCGGCGGCTGGCGCCACAAGGAGTTCGAGATGCGGTTGTCAGGCCGGTCCTACAAGGAGATCGCCCAGTCCGGCGGCGGTATACTGTCGTCGGTCCGGATGACCAGGCAGGCGAGCGAAGACGAGCTGTACGAGTCCGGGTTGGACCGGGTCAAGGAGATGCTGTCCTGGGGCACAACCACAGTCGAGGCTAAGTCCGGGTACGGGCTCGACACCGATACCGAGCTCAAGATGCTGCGAGCCATCCAGCGCATTGCTGAGCAGGACCTTGTCACCGTGTTCCCGACCTTTCTCGGCGCCCACAGCATCCCTGAGAACACGGGCAAGGAGCATTACATCCGCATCCTCGAGGACGAGATGATTCCCAAAGTCGCCGAACAGAACCTGGCCAGGTTCTGCGACGTGTTCTGCGAGAACTTCCTGTTCAACGCCGATGACAGCCGCCGCATCCTCGAAGCCGGCAAACGATACGGACTGGTACCCAAGGTCCACGCCGACGAGATCGAACCTTCGGCCGGTGCCGAAGTCGCGGCCAGGGTCGGTGCGGTTTCTGCCGCCCACCTGCTCCGTCCTTCGGACAAAGGCCTGCAAGCCATGGCCGAGGCCGGTGTCATTGCCGAGCTCCTGCCCGGGACATGTTTCTTCCTCAAGGAAGACACCAAGGCCCCGGTTCAGAAGATGCGGGAGTACGGCGTCACGATGGCTCTGGCCACGGATTTCAATCCCGGCTCATCCACCCTCCTCTGCCAGCCGCTGACCGTGGTGTTCGGCTGTCTGCTCTACGGGATGACCATTGTCGAGGCGCTGCGGGGCGTGACCGTGAATTCGGCCAAGGCGCTCGGTATCGAGCACCAGGCCGGCACCATCGAGCCGGGCAGGACGGCCGACGTCGTCATCACCGACCTGCCCGACTATCGTCACCTGGCTTACCGCGTCGGCCACAATCCTTGCCGCACCGTCATCCGCCACGGCAAGGTCGTCCATTCGGCGTCGTAGCCCCGGCTGACTCAGGCTTGACAGCGGACAGATGCCGGAATACCATGCGACAGGTATGCTGGGCAGTGCAGTAGAAGACCGCCGGGCCCACGGCTTCACCAGATAGGAGGACGCCCATGAACGAGAAACGTATTCTCTTGTTCGCAGACCAACTCGAAACCCAGGATTCGCTCAGATCGATGCTGACCTCGCTCGGTCACCATGTCACGGTCTGTGCCGACCACACTTCCGCGTTCGGCCATGTCCAGAACGACAATCCCGATGTCGTCATCTGCGACATGGAGCTGTCCGGGCAGGACAGCCTTCAGACTCTCCGTATCGTCAGGGGCAACGCCGGCTTCGCCGGACCGCTGGTCGCGATGTCCAACCGGACCGGTGAAGACGACCGCAAGGCCGCGACCGCGGCCGGGGCCAGCAAGCTGCTCCTGAAACCCGTCTCGCTCGAGGACCTGGTCTCGATAGTCGGCAGGGCGGACGCGGCTCCGACCGAAGCCCCGGCCGCACTCAAAGGCAGCCACGTGATGGTGGTCGAGGACGAACCTGCGACCCTGCGCATGTTCAAAGACGCGCTCCAGAAGGCTGGCTACCGTGTGACCGGTGTCGAGGTCGGGGTGTCGGCTTTCGACACTTTCGAGGACGACCTGCCCGCAGTGATCGTGGCCGACCTGCACACGCTAGGCCTCGACGGGGTCGAATTGATAACCACGCTGCGTGAGGAATACGGCTACAAAGGGCCGATCATTGCCGTGTCCGCGTCGGGCGAGCCCGGAGACCGTTCAGCAGCGCTGAAGGCCGGAGCTGACGAGTTCCTGGCCAAGCCTGTCGACATCGACCGGTTGCTGGAGTCGGTCCACTACCGTATCGATCAGGCCCAGGCCTAGGCCCGACCCGACCGCTCCTGCACCGGACTTCTGACTGCCCTGTTCCTCTTCCGCGGTTGACCATTGAACAGTCGTGTGCGAGAATATATTTGGCGCTGTCCTCAAAGGAGTAGTCAACATGCTGCGATTCGTGACGTTTGTGCTGGTGTTCTCCAGCCTGGCGTCGGCCGGGCTTGGCGTGGTCGAAGTCCCGCCAGCTCGCCGCGCCGAGGCCGAAGCCCGAGGTCTGCTCACCCTCGCTGACCAGGGCGACATGCTGTTCGTTTTGCTGGACGAGAATGATGCTGCCGCCCTGCGTGCCGAGGGCTGGTCCGCACAAGTCCTTGACCCGGAGTTCGCGCCCGGCACGTACTTCATGGTTCCCCACACAAAGCTCAATCCTCCCGGAGCACCGGGCCGGATACTTTGGGACGACGAACGCCGGGCAATCGTCCGGCTCGGGGAACGCGAGGCCTTCGCAGCCCAGGATGAGGGCTGGCTCCTGGTCCCACTTCCCCGCAAGCCGCGGCTGCTTCAGCCAGATGCGGACGCAGGGTTCGACTGGGCCCCGGATTCGGCGGTCCGCAGGATGGCCGATATGGTATCGCTCGACACCCTGATGTCGGACATCCGCCGGCTCCAGGACTATGTGACCCGATACTCCTACTCGCCCAAGTGCGAATCCGTCGCACTCTGGCTCGCGGGCGAGTTCGCAGGTCTGGGTTGGGATGTCGCCCTTGACACCTACTTCCTGAGGCAACCCACTACTCGGGCGCTCAACGTCGAAGCGACTTGGCCTGGAATCGCCGAGCCGGACAGCATCGTCATCTGCTGCGCACACTTCGATTCCTACTCGCGGTCAGGGATGACGAACGCGCCGGGCGCGGACGACAACGCCACCGGCACCGCCATCCTGCTCGAACTGGCCCGGGTACTGGCCACCAGCCGGTTCCGCTGGACCGTCAAGCTGCTTGCCTTTTCCGGAGAGGAGCAGTGGATGAAAGGCTCCTACCACTGGGTGGACTCGGTCGCGATCCCGCAGGGACTGGACATCTACGGCGCTTTCAATGTCGACATGATCGGCTACACCGCCTACGACACCAACCACCTTGTCGTCAACCGCGACGTCGCGTCCCAGCCCATGGCGCTGCTCGCCGAATCGACCAACATGTGGTACGACATCGGCCTGTCGATTCTCAACTACCTTGACCCGGACTGCGCCGGCGACAACACGCCGTTCTGGGAGGTCGGCATAATGTCGACCTTCGCTCTCGAGGACTCTGAATGGGGCATCTGGAACGGCTCCAACCCGAACTACCACACCATCTACGACACGGTCGGCACCCTGCGACCGGGCCAGGTCCATCGGGTAGGCAAGCTGACCGCTGCCTGTGTCGCGACAGTCGCAGGTCCTGACGGCCCGACCGGTGTGGTTGAACCGGCATCAGCCGTTCCGGTCACCGGGAACACATCCGGTACGCTGCTGTTCAGCCGCGTGATTGCGCTGCCCGGACTCTGGGAAGTGTACGACATCACCGGCACCCGCGTCGCTTCAGGCCGGGAAACCGGGTTCGGAGCTGCAATGGCACCCGGCATCTACTACTTCGTGCCGACCGACCGCTCATCAGGCCCGCGCCGGGTCCTCAAGGTCGAGTAGCCGACCGGCAGCGCAGCTCCTGATCTGGGCCGCAGCCGGCCACTTGCCGCGCGCTCTGCACTGTCATATAATGTCGGTAGTCAGATGACAGGAATACTGAACCTATCAAGTACCAGGACCGCTGGAGGCGCAATGAAGTACCTTGTTCTGACTGCGGTCATGACAACTGCCTTTGCCAGGGTCCTGACTCAAGACGTCAGCTTTCGGCCCGGGCAGTTCGAGCTCAGCCGGACCGGGAACTACGACATCGTCCTGGCTGCGGGCATGGACTTGACCGACCAACCCGGCGCCCCCCAGCTCCCGGTCCAGCCGGTCACAATCATGCTGCCAGGCCCGTGTCTTGTGACTGACGTCGGCATCGAACCCGGCGACTGGAAGCCGCTCGACAGCGACATCGTCCCGTACCCGGCCCAGCAGCAGTTTCCTTTGTCACGCACCGACCTGCTCGACGCGGTCACCGAGCCCGACCCCTTGGTCTACAGCACCGCGGCACCATGGCCAGCCCGGCCAGCAATCTGGACCGGAACCAGGATTCAGGACGGCAGCACCGTGGTCGAACTGCTGGTCTATCCTTTGCGCTACACCGGCCAGGCGGGTCTGCTTGAAGTCTGCTCAGGATTCAGGTTCTCGGTCGAATACGCCCCAACGCCGCAATCGCAACCTCCCGGTCTCGAGGGTTTCGAGTACGTCATCGTCACCTCGACCGGGTTCGACAGCATCTTCCAGCGCCTGGCTGACTGGAAGACGCAAAAAGGCATTCCGGCCGTCATTCGTCACATCGACTGGGTGTACGCCAACTACAACGGACGGGACAACGCCGAGAAGCTGCGCGAATACACCCGAATCTTGCCTGACTCGGGCGTGAAATACGTCCTGCTGGGCGGCGACACCAACGTCATCCCCTATCGCAAGGCATTTGCCATGGTCAGCGAAGGCGAGCTCCACGACCGCGAGGACTCGCTGCCCTGTGACCTTTATTTCGGAGACATCGACGGCGACTGGGACGCCAACCACAACAATGTTTTCGGCGAGGTCGCGGACTCGGTCGACCTCTACCCTGACCTGTACGTGGGCCGGGCGCCGGCTGAGAACGCCGCCGATGCCCGCGCCTTTGTCGACAAGGTCCTTGAGTACGAACGCAACCCGGCCCAGCCTGCCCAGGACAAAGTCCTGTTCTTTGCCGAAGTCACATGGCAGGACCCGTACACCGACGGCGGCCGTCACAAGGACAGGCTCGAAATGGCCTCGTTCCCGGCCGGATACAACGTCACCAAGAAGTACCAGCGTATGGGTAACGAAAACCGCAGCTCGGTCATGGCCGCGATGCGCGAAGGCCAGAACTACCTGAACCACGACGGCCACGGCTGGATCGACGTGATGAGCTGCGCCCGGCCTTCGCGGCTGCGCACCATAGACTGCGACACCATCACCAATGCGTTTCGCGGCATCCTGTTCTCGATCGGCTGCTGGACCACCGCCTTCGACTTCAACAGCATCGGCGAAGCCTGGGTCAACAACCCGAACGGCGGCGGCGTCGCCATGGTCGGCAACTCGTCCTACGGCTGGGGCTCGCCCGGCAATCCCGGGTTCGGGTACTCGGACCGTTTCGACGACCGGTTCTGGTGGGTGATCCAGAACGAAGCCGTAACCAACATCGGCAAGGCCCTCGCCCTGTCCAAGGCCTGGTACTTGCCCTTCTCGCGCGGCGAGAACGTCTACCGCTGGCACCAGTACCAGCTCAACCTGATGGGCTGTCCTGAGATGCCGGTCTGGACCGCAGTACCCGGCAGCCTCGACGTCGTAGCTCCCACCGACATCCCGCTGGGCATTGGCAACGTGCTGGTCACAGTCCAGGACGACAACGTCCCGGTCGAGAACGCGCTCGTCTGCCTGATGAAAGGCGGTGAAAGCTATTCCCGCGGCCGCACCGATGCAGCGGGCAAGGTCTGGCTCCGGGTTTCAGCATCTACCGAGGGCAGCTTCTCCCTGACCGTCACCGCCCAGAACTGCCTGCCCCACGAAACATCGGTCCCGGTCTCTGCCGGCGCTTTCGTCAACTTCGCAGGCTGGCAGGTCAACGACTCGCTCGGCAACGACGACCGCATCGCCAATCCCGGCGAGCTCATCGCGCTCCAAGTCTGGATGCACAATGCCGGCAACGCGCCCTCCGGGCCGGTTTCCCTGGTACTGCGCAGCGAAGAGTCCTGTATCAGCATCGAGGACAGCTTTGCCGAAGTCAGCCCGCTCAACATCGGCGAGTCGCTCTACATCGCCGACGCTTTCGCGGTCGACATCGGGCCCGATCCTGAGGACGGCCGTGTGCTCGACTTCGACCTCGTGGCCGGCAGTCCTTCCCTCGGAGACCCGCGGGTCTTCCACCCGGTCCTGCTCGTCGGAGAGCCCGTACTCGAAACGGAACGATACTCGTACACCGACCCGCCGGCCCTGCCCGGCGAAACCAAAGCGCTCCGGGTATGCATCGAGAACCGGGGCCACGGCATC
>CP070680.1:2185265-2203557 GCA_020352555.1 Caldifarciminota bacterium
GGCTGAGAGATGTCTCGACTCCATGTGCCTTCGGCACGTGAGCCATCCGATGGCACCTGTCCTTCGGACAGCGCGCTCGACATGACAAGAGGCGGTGAGCGGTCGCCAAGGTCCTCATCACCAACCAACCCTAGCACACCGCCGCGCCCTCTCCCCTCTCCAACCCTGCCCGCTTGTGTAAAAACCTCGGTAGATATTGATAAGTACCGAGGAAATTACACAGGTCTGCATCTGCTGAAGAGCACAACCAGGCCTATTTCCTTCCTACCGACAGCCGACAGCGAACAGCCCTGCGCTGTCCGAAGCCCGCTTTCTGCCACCCGGTCACTCCACCATCCTCCTTGACAACCGGCCTTGGCCTGCCGTAATCTGTGGCGATGGGGCTGAGAGTTCTGACCGTAGTGCTCGCCTCCAGCATGCTAATGGGAGGTGTTTGCTCATGGTTCAGGTTCAAGCCGAACAGCAGGGTGCACCATCTGCTCGGCGGCGATGACCCGCGCTACCTCCGGACCTACTTCGCAGCGACGTGGGAACCCAACGGGCTAGGCCTGCTCTTCCTGGCCACACCGGTAGACAGCACCGACCCGGCCTGCGGGGGTGCCCTCTGGCGGTATGACACAACATCGGACAGCCTTGAAGAGTTGCTATCGCGCAACTTCTGTGCCCTTGCGCTTTCTGCGGATGGTCGGACTGCTGTACTGTCAAGAGGCAACAGCCGAGATGGCGGCTACCTTCTGTGCTACGACCTTGTCGCTGACAGCCTGAAGTACATCGACGCGTCCCGGGATGATGCCATCGACGTCGCGTTCAGCAAGCTGGATTCTGGCAAGTTGTACTACAGCAGTAGGAAGGACGGGCTATACTCGGTCCGTCTCGACGGAAGCGGCGAGTCGCTAGTCGACAACTCGGTCCGAGGCTACTTTGACCTCACTCCATCAGATTCGGTCGTCACTCTGGATGGCAATCCGAAGCCGAGAATCGACCCTTCGGGCCGCTACGTGATTCGACCACCCAGGTTCGCCGAGGAGTCCTGGGGCGACCTCGACCTGATAGAGCTGGCAGGCGAAGACACGAGTCGGCTTCCATCCAGGCCTTTCGAATACTCGCACGTGTACTACGCCAACTGGTCCCCTGACGGCCAGTCGGTCGTCTTCACGGCTCACGAAGTCGCGGTTGGTTGTCCCCCATCCGTGCCGTACGGCCCGCCTGGCGGGCTCTGGACCTTCGGACCGCTGGGGTTGCCCGAGTAGTGACGAAATCCCTGCCTATTCTCCTTCTCCCCTGCCTGCTGCTGGCGGTTGCGGAAGCCGGCCCACTGCCCGAGACGCGCTTCGTGGAGCCGGACGTGACTCCGGGCCAAGAGGCCTGGCTGCCAGACCCGGATTCGGTGACCGCTGCGACCATGGAGTTGATCGGTTCATTCAGGGTCTGCCGGGTCCAGGACGTATGGCCGCTGCCGGACGGCTCATGCTGGGTTCTCGCGGATAGCGGCTTCTATACCGGTCTCGTTTGTATGAACCGCCGTATTAGTGCCGATGGTCGGCGCATCGGCCAGGATGTTGATTGGCACCGGTCCGCTGAGATATCGGGCCTGGCTGCCCTGCCTGACGGCGACCTGATTGCGGAATGGTATCCTGTGGGCTGCATCTCCTCGTCCCCGGTCCGGCTGGCAAGAATCGGAGATGGCAGGCTCAAAGGAGTTCCCCCCGACGTGCCAGCCAGCTTTCTCTCTGCCCGAACCACGCTCGTTGACTCGGATGGGGTCGTCCACCTGTTCGGCTGGGGTGGGGCCTATGGCCAGGTCTACGTCCGGTACAGCACCAACGACGACACCATTGTTGAACTCAGCCGCAAGGCATTCACGGACAGATGCGTCTTCGATTCGTCCACCGGATGGCAACGGGTACCGCTCCGGGAAAGCCTGCCGTTCGGCCGAAGAGGCTCCACGGTCCTGACTTGGGACATACCCGGTGTCGTCGTCGGTGTGGAGGCATCGCCGCGCAGACCATCGACCGCAGGTGCGGTTCGCTTCGATGTTCCGCATGTCGCAGTCCAGGACAGTACGAGCTTTGACTTCGTCGAAGCGGCCACCCGGGTGACAACGCTCCACGGTTCGGCAGAACCGGAACTCGTCAGGACTGAAGGCGGCTTCTGGACCTACCTGCCTGAGAAGGTCGAGGGCGAGCAGCCTTACTTCCGGATACATGCCTGTCATCTGAGTCGGGACCTGACACCGGACAGGACCGGCGCGACGACTTATGCGGAGCCCCGCCCGTTCCTGGACGCGCCCCGAGGGTCGAAGGTAACCGTCACAACCACCCACCGGCTACAGAATGACTTCAGACCGAAGGCCGACTCGGCGGATGTCTTCCGGCACTGGCTGACGCTGCGCTTCCTAGCATTCGGCCCGGACGGGTATCTCTACCTTGCCGAGACAAGTGACAGCCTGGAGCACCGGCTGCCCGTGCTTCTCGACACGAGTTCCTCGGCTGTGTTAGAGGGTGGCGGGGATTCGCTCGTCGCCGAGCGCCTGGCCCTCCCGACCTACCCCGTGCTAGCCCGGGCGGACGGAATCGAGGGCATGTCGATTGTCACGTCCATCCTCGCTGAAGACGGGTCGGTAGACTCGGCCTGGGTCTCGAAGTCCAGCGGCAACAGCGCAATCGACATGGCATCACTGCAGGCAGCCCGGGCGTCCAGGTTCTCTGGTCGCGCGCTTGAAGCCTCGGCCCGGACCCTGCGTTGTGAGACCACCTACCGGTTCAATCTGACCGGTTGGCCCAGGCAAGGAGAAACGAACATTGGCTTTTGCCGCTTGCTGCAAGGGCATTAGCTACAGACCGGTAAGAAGACTTGGAGCAGACGAAAGCTGAGGACTGCTGCATGAAGCACCTGCCCCTTCTCCTTCTCCCCTGCCTGCATTCGGGTCCGATACACTCAAAAACTTCTTGACACCGGGCCGATACTCTGCATTATTCGGAGACTTCTATCGGCGAGAGATAGAGATGGCACTCGTTTGATAGAGACCGCCCGACGCAGTACGTGGTGCGCCACACCCTGCCTCGGGCGGTCTGCTTTCTGCCCAGGCCCTGACCACATCCTTGCGTTTGACCGGCCGCCTGTTCAACCCTATCCTGCCCGCAATGAAAGACCCTTCATTGCCCAAGGTCATCATCCACAATCTGCTCAGCGCCGACGGACGGATGGACTGGTTCGAACCCGACATCGGGCTCTACTACGAGGTCGCCGCCGCGTTCCGCGAACAGGCGATACTCACCGGCTCGGAAACCGTGCTCCAGGCTCCGGACCAGGTCCCGCCGCCCGAACAAACGCCCGAGCCCGAGCCGCGGCCAAGAGGACCTGACCGCCGTCCCCTGTTCGTGGTCGTGGACAGCAGGGCACGTATCGACTCCTGGCACTATCTCAAGACGCAGCCGTTCTGGCGCGCCTGCCTTGTGCTTGTCTCAGAAAGCACTCCGAAACGCTACCTCAGCTACCTTGAGCAGACCGGGATCGAGTATCTTGTCTGCGGAAAGAAGAGGGTCGACCTGGAACAGAGCCTGAACCAGCTTCGGCAGCTCTACGGAGTCCGCACAGTCCGGGTGGACTCGGGCGGGACCCTGAACGGCATCCTGCTCAGGGCCGGTCTGGTGGACGAGGTCAGCATGGTGCTCAGCCCGTCGCTTGTCGGCGGTGAGACCCCGCGCTCTATCTTTCACGCCAGGGACCTGAAGACAGCAGAAGGCGTCATCCCTCTGCGCCTGAAAACGGTCGAGAAACTGAAGCGCGGCCATGTCTGGCTGCGCTATCGGGTGTTGAACAGGGTCTAGGCCTGGCGCCTGGTCCTGGGTCTGATACCGCCCATGTGCTTCACAGTCCTGCGCACGACCCTCATGCACTGGCCGGTATGGTCCAGAATCTCCTTGTCCGAGAACCTGAGCACTCTCCACCCGCCTGAAGTGAGCGCATTGTCGCGCGACCGGTCAGCTTCGGCCTTGTCCTTGCCTGAATGGCACTTCTCGCCGTCGCACTCGATGTCGAGCTGCCCGTCGCGGCAGAACAAGGCCATGTCGAGCGCGTAGTTCCTGCCCGCCTCGGACACGAAGAACTGACGTTCAGGGTCCATGTCTGCTCTGACAAGTGCCTGGTACATCCGGTCCTCAATCGGGCTGGTGCGGAAAAGGTCGTTGATTTCCTGAGCCACGAGCAGCCGTTCGAGAGAGGTCGGGATGAACACGATTCTGCGCAAGTTCCGGCTTGGTATCGGGTTGCGCAGGCGCAGAAGGTCGCTGACCTCGATGCGGAAGTACGTTTCATCAGCGCGCTTGTGCCTCGGCTCGTCGGGCAGCAGCTCGATGCGTTTGCGCTCGGTGATGCCGACAACGCGCGCGTACCAGTTGACCGACCACTTCTCATCTCCGAACGCCTTGGTCTGATACCAGGCCAGGTAACGGACATCCTCAAGGCCTTCGGGCGCAGACCGCTTCGGAATCCGGTACCAGAGTTGGGAGTGAAGGATTCGCCAGTCCTTGACCCGGTTGATGATTCCGACCAGGGCCGGAGTCTCGGCCCCGAAAGCCTTGACCCTGCCCCATGGGCGTCGCCCGGCCATTCCTCGACTCACTGCTCTGGAATCGCTGCCAGGACCTTGAGCGCTTCAGGCCTGTCGTGCTCAATGAACGTTGCCGGTTCTTCAGGATTCTGGGTGGCGAGCACCGCTTCGGCGTGCTCGCGAGCCTTGTCCCACATCCTGCGGCGCCGGTAGAGCCATGCCAGGCTGACGTGAATCAGGGTCAGGTCCGGCTCCAGACCCAGCGCCTCGAGCCAGTACTGCTCAGCCCGGCCCAGGCTTCCGCCCGCTATCCGCGGCAGTTCAAAGTGGTACCGACCCAGCGCGTACAGGCCCAGAACCAGGTCAGGTTTGAGTCTGACCGCCCGGTCGAATGACGACTTGATGCCCCTCACCATGAACAGCGACCCTATCCCGCCCCGCAGTTCGCCAAGTCTGCTCTGGGCATTGCCCCACCACAGATGTGCTTCAGGGTTCTTTGGGTTCAGCTCGCGCAGGCTCGCCGCGACTACCCGGGCCTCTTGATACCGCTTCAGCTTCCGTGCTTTGGTGTCCGAGTGGTCGCCGAGCAGGAGCAGCACGCGCGACAGCCAGACCAGACAGCTCTCGTTCTCAGGCTCTTCGGCTCTGACCTGTTCCAGAGTCATGCTCAGAGAATCGAGCCAGGCAGGATTCAGGTGACGGTTGTGGTGGCGGAACCGGACCTGCCGGTAAAGGGAATCAGACCAGCCCAGGCCCACGAGCAGGCCTGGGAGTGCAAGCAAAGCGAGTGCGCTTCTCATTCCCGGCACGCGGACCGAGCCGGCCGGTCTCGCGCAGCCAGGCCGCAAAGTCCTTGACCGTTTCCGCAAACGGCCGGGCGCGGTACCCGAGCTCGGTCTCTGCCTTGGTCCGGTCCATCCTACAGTTCGAACCGAGCACCCGCAAGGAATAACCTGTCAGCACCGGCTTCTTCCGGGTCAACCGGTAGTACGCTGGAGAAAAAACGGCCCCGGCACGCGCTGCCCACATCGGTGCCCTGACCCTGAACGGCCTGCGCACCGCGTACCGGTCCAGCTCCACGAGCATCTCGCGCACGGTCACCCGGTTGCCCGACAGTATGTACCCCTGGCCGGTCCGGCCGTTCTCCATTGCCGACATGCATCCGTCGGCAACGTCCCTGACATCGACGAAATCGTACGCGCCGTCAATGTACACCCGCATCCTGCCGCCAAGCACGGACAAAAACAGGGTCCCCAGCTCGGACAGCCGGTAGTCGTGCGGGCCGACTATCCCGGAAGGAAAGACCACGACAGCGTCCAGCCCGCGCCCTACCCCTGCCATGACCTCGATGCTGGCCCGCGCCTTGGACCAGGCGTAGTCCCCGAACAAACATTCTGGCCTGAACTCGCGCTGCTCGCGAATCGGAGAGCCGCCGGCCGGCTCACCAAGCGCGTGGACCGAACTCGTGTACACCAGCCGCTCGACCCCTGTTTCCAGGCAGGCAAGGACCACGTTGCGCGTTCCCCTGACGTTGACCTCTTCAAGCAGCCGGCGCTGTCCGGTCGAGATGGTCACGACCCCGGCCAGATGAAACACCCGGCGCGCATCGCGAAATGCCCGCTGCAGCGAGCCCTGGTCCCTGACGTCGGCAACAGCGACTTCGACACCGGTACCCAGGACCAGACCCGGTTCCTCGAACCCCGGCACCACCGCCCTGACCCGAAGCCCGCTGGCGGCGAGCTGCCTTGTCAGCACGTTGCCCAGGTGTCCGGTCGCACCGGTGACGACGGCAAGACCCGGTTCGGCCGCAATCATGACCGCCCGGGCCGGAAGCATATATCCCGATTCATTATAGTATACTAACCGAAATATCCTGCATGTCAACTTGAAACGGGACGGGCCGGAAGGCTGCGCGCTGCCGGACGCTTCTGGTCCTGCGGGCTACCGGCGCCGGATGACGACAGTATCGCCCTGGCTCTCGACCAGGCCCCGGGCGACCTGCTCCAGGGTGGTGATGAAGCGCTCCAGATCCTTTTCCGGAATCCGCTTCATCATCTCCACCAGCCCCTTCTCCTGCCGGGCCGCCAGCTTGCGGGTGGTCCGGACACCGCCGGGAGTAAGGCTGACCCTTACCACTCTGCGGTCGGCTGCACTCCGGTCCCGCTCGATCAGCCCCCGTTTGACCAGCCGGTCGACCAGCCCGGTGGCGTTGGCCTTGGACAGGCCCAGGTAGGTCGCCAGCTCGGTCATCTTCATCTCCTTCTGGTAGAGCAGGGTCTGGAGCACCATCACCTGGGAGAACGAGAACGTCTGCTCCAGCGCCTCGACCGACGAGAGCAGCCTGAGCCCGCGGACCAGAATGGGACTCAGCCATTCCAGCTTGTGGATGTAGAACTGCGTTTTCTTGGTCAAGGCTGCATTATCGGGCATCTGCTCCGGAATGTCAACCCCCTATCTCATAAGGCATTGAACGAGCGACACATCCTTGACCGGCTTCAGACCGTGGCTATAATCGGCGATGGTTCGAGAACGCATCCTGACCGGCGACCGGCCGACCGGACCCCTGCATCTGGGTCACTATGTCGGCTCGGTCGCGAATCGCGCTTTGCTCCAGGACGAGTACGACACCTTCGTCATCATCGCCGATGCCCAGGCCCTGACCACCAATTTCGACCGACCCGAACGGCTGCGCGAAGACGTGCTCAGTGTGGCCTTGGACAACCTCGCGTGCGGTATTGACCCGGGCCGGTCCACCCTGTTCGTGCAGACGATGGTGCCCGAAATCGCCGAGCTCACCATCCTCTACGCCAATCTGGTCACCGTCAACCAGCTGTTCCACAACCCGACCATCAAGACCGAAGCCGCCCAGCACGGCTTCGAGGACAAGATGCCCTTCGGCTTCCTCGGATACCCGGTGAGCCAGGCCGCAGACATCACATTCTGCCGGGCCCACCTCGTGCCGGTCGGTGAAGACCAGTTGCCCCACATCGAAATGACCCGCAAGATAGTCCGCAAGTTCAACGCGATGTACGCCCCGGCCCTGGTCGAGCCCAGGGCCAAGGTCAGCACAGTGCCCCGGCTCGTGGGTCTTGACGGCAACACCAAGATGTCGAAGAGCCTGGGCAACGCCATCTACCTCTGCGACACTGCCGACGCGGTGAAAGACAAGGTCACCAAGGCGGTCACCGACCCTGCCCGGATCCACCCGACCGACAAGGGACATCCTGAGGTGTGCGCGGTGTTCGCCTACCATCGCGCGTTCAACCCCGACGGTGTGTCCGACATCGAAAAGCGGTGCAAAGCCGGAACAATCGGCTGCGTTCCCTGCAAGAAGCTGCTCATCGAGATACTGAACCGTTTCCTCGAACCGATAAGACAGAAGCGTTCCGACTACGAGAAGCACCCGGACAGGGTCTGGGACATCCTCAGGGACGGCTCGGCGCGGGCCCAGCAAGAGGGAGCCAGGACCATGGCAGCGGTCCGGGAGGCGATGAAGGTCGACTACTTCACCGCCCCTGCATCCTCGCCCGAATCCGCCTGACAGAAAGCGGCGGACGCCCGCGATGTCCAGCAACCGACCTGCCCGGCGCAAGACCGGGTTCGGACTGATTGTCGCGGCAGGACGCGGAACCCGGTTCGGCCGGCTCAAGCAGTTTGCCCGGGTGCGCGGCAGGCCGCTGCTGTTCTACTCTCTCCGGAGCTTTGAGCGCTGCCCCAGTGTCACCGGCTACGTCGTGGTCACCAATCCGGACCGGGTGCGGTCGGTCCGGCGCATGCTCTCACGCTGGGAGTTCGGCAAAGCGATGTCGGTCGTCCCGGGCGGCAGGCTGCGCCAGGACTCGGTGCGCAACGGTCTCGAACCGCTGCCCGAACAGGGGTGGGTGGCAGTCCACGACGCGGCACGGCCCCTGGTCACACCCGAGATGATTGCCCGCGGAATCAGGGCCTGCACCAGGACCACGCCGGTGACGTACGGGATGCCGATCACCGACACGGTCAAGCAGGTCTCCGGGAATCGGGTGGTGAAGACAGTCGACCGCGGCGGGCTGCTCACTGTCCAGACACCGCAGTTCTTCGCCGTCAACCTTCTGCGCCGGGCACACCGGCAAGCTGCAGCCGGCTCGGTCGAGGCAACAGACGACTGCAGCCTGGTCGAGCGACTGGGGATCAGGCCCCGCGTCCTGCCGGGCCCGGTCACCAACATCAAGGTCACATTCGTGGCCGATATCCGACTGGTCAGACGCCTGTTGTGAGACGGAAGCGCGTCGCAGTTTTCGGCTCCACCGGCTCGATCGGCAGGGCAACGCTTGACGTCATCGGGCGGATGCCCTACCGGTTCGAGGTCCGTGCCCTGGCCGCGCATTCTTCGACCCGCAGCCTGCTGCAGCAGGCCCGCAGGCACAGGCCGGCAAAGGTCGCGTTCGCAGACCGGTCGGCGTACGAGCGTGCGCGCAGAGCCGGCCGGTTCAAGACCGAACTCTGCTGGGGCCTTGACTCGCTGATGGACATCGCCGCTTCGCCCGCTGTCGACATCGTGGTGATGGCGATGTCCGGGACAATGGGCGTGCTGCCGGTCATCGCCGCACTGGAAAAGGGAAAGCGAGTGGCGATCGCCACCAAGGAGATCCTGGTCGGTTTCGGCCGGCACGTCAAGACCTGCGCCCGCCGCTCGGGAGCAGAACTGCTCCCAATCGACTCCGAGCTGTCGGCCCTGTTCCAGTGCCTTGACGGCAGGGACATCGATTCTGTCAAGCGGGTCATCCTGACCGCCTCGGGCGGCCCGTTCTGGCGCAAAGGGATTCCGGCCAGGGCGACCGTCAAGCAGGTGCTGCGTCACCCGACCTGGAGCATGGGCGACAAGACAACTGTCGATTCCGCGACGATGATGAACAAAGGTCTTGAAGTGATAGAAACGTCACGGCTCCTGGGACTCGGGCCCGACCGGATCGATGCCTTCATCCATCCCCAATCGATAGTCCACTCCCTGGTCGAATTCGCCGACGGCTCGGTCCTGGCCCAGATGTCAGAGCCTGACATGAGACTGCCGATCCAGTACTGCCTCACCTACCCTGAACGCCGTCCTTCCCCTGCCCGGAGTCTCCGATTCGCCGGCATGCCGTCGCTCGAATTCTTCCCGCTGAACCGGAGGCGGTTCCCGTGCTACTCGCTCGCGCGCAAGGCCCTGGAATCCGGACACGGCGCGCCGTGCGTGCTGAATGCGGCCAACCAGGTTGCGGTCGACGCCTTTCTGGCAGGACAGATTGCCTTCGAAGACATTCCGGCTATAATCCGAGCCACCTTGAGACAATACCCGACAGAGGGGACTTCGCGCAGTCGGCCGCCGTCGCTCAGCGCGCTCCTGCGGACCGAGGCACGCGCCACGGAAACCGCGGCCCGGCTGGTGGAAGCTTCACGGTCCAGGGCAGGCGGCCGAAGCTAGGATTGCGCGGTGATATCCTCCATCCTCCTCGTAGCTCTCTTCATCGGCGTACTCATAACGTTTCACGAGTTCGGGCACCTGATCCTGGCAAAGCTTTCCAGGATACCGGTCGAGGTCTTCTCGATCGGGTTCGGTCCCCCTCTGCTCAGGAAGAAGTGGGGCCAGACCGAGTACCGCCTGGCGGTCATCCCGCTCGGCGGATACATCAAGATGGTCGGCGAAGAAGACCAGGCGGCCGGCGGGTTGAGCGAGCGGTCGTTCGGGGTCAAGGCGTCGGTGATCGCGGCCGGTCCGGTCTCGAACCTGGTACTGGGATTCCTGATGCTCTGCGTCATGTACGCGGTGTTCGGCCTGAGCTACACCGCGCCGGTCGTGGATGTCGAACCGGACTCACCGGCTGCTGCTGCCGGGTTCAGGACCTCCGATGTGGTGCTTTCGGCTGCAGGCGATACCGTCGAGAACTTCGAGGACCTCGAGAGGATACTCGCGGCGAACGCCGGCACCGAGATACCGGTCGCTGTCATCCGCGACGGCCGGCGCGTCGAATGGACCTACCAGGTCCCTGTCGGGTATTCCGGGTCTGACCCCCCGCCTGTGATCGGCAGGGTCTTGCCCGGCAGTCCGGCGCAAGCTGCCGGTCTTCGACCCGGTGACACGGTCAGGTCAATCGCCGGGCAGCGGATAGCCACCTGGACCGAGCTGATCCAAGGCATCGGGTCCCAGGACAGCTCGCGCTTCGCCATCGGCTGGAGCCGCGGCGGGGTCGAGTTCGCCGACTCCTTGTCGGTTGCGGCCCGGGACGACCCTGTTGCCGGGTTCAGGGCGGGTGAGATCGGTATCGAGCTCGACGTCAGCTGGCAGGTCAGCCCGCTGATTCTGCCGGTCGTCGGCAAAGTGAGACGCGGCGGCCCGGCATCGCTCGCCGGCATCCGCCCGGGCGACACCATCCTTTCGGTCGCCGACCAGGAGCTTCGCAGCTGGAACGACTACCTCAGAGCCATGCGCGTCCGGGGCGGCGAAAAGGTCGCAGTCTCGTGGCGCCGCGACGGCGTCACCATCGATGACTCGATTACGCCGGTAGTCGAGTCGGACCAGCTCACCGGAGAGAAGGTCGGACAGATCGGCATCACCGTCGGCATGCCGCGCGACCGGATGCCGCTGCATCGCGCGGCCTGGCAGGCGCTGACCCGCACCGGCTATGTCGTGGTCCAGACCTTCGTCATCATCTACAGTGTGGTCGCGCGGAGAATAACTGCGCGGGCGATCGGCGGACCGATCATGGTGGCCAAGATCGCCTACGAAGGTGCGAGCTGGGGAGCCGAGTACTTCCTCGCGCTGTGGGCCCTGCTCTCCATCAACCTGTTCGTTGTCAATATGCTGCCGATACCGGTGCTGGACGGCGGCAGGATAGTGCTGTTCGCGGTCGAGGGCATCCGGCGCCGCAGGCTGTCCGAAAAGGAAGTCGGCTGGGCAATGAACATCGGCTGGGTGCTGATCGCCCTCATCGTGGTCTTCACCCTCTTCAATGACATAATCCGGCTCGTCGCGAAGTGAGATTCGCTGCACTGGCGCTGGCCCCTGAGGCCCGGCGCTTCATACCCGGCTTTCCGCCGAAAGGCGCCCGGCTGTTCCTCCGGCCTGACCTCGAAATCAGCAGCTTCGCAGAAATGGTTTCAGGCACCGACGAGCTCGTGTACCGAGACCAGCGCGTCGAGACCCTTCGATGGGACGGATCGGTCGACCTGTGTCTTGTCCGCGTCGGCTTCGGCCAGGAGAGGTTGGCGCAGGAGTTGACCACCGAACTCAGGAGGACCGGCACCAGCCATCTGTTCTTCGGTCCGGCGGTGACATCCTGGGGCGACAGTCCTCCGGCCTGGGTCGGCGCCCGCGTGTCCGGTGATCTCCTGAACGCCTGGACCGACATCCGGGCAGATGTCGAAGACGGTGCCCTCAAACCGGTCTACCGGGCGAGCCGGGTTCCTTGCTACCACCCTCCGAAACGGGGGTTCGGCCGCTGGCCGAGCATGCACACCCAGGACCAGACGACCATGTTCGTCCAGGGCTGCTCCTGCCCCGGCTCGGTCAGGCGGTTCTGCAGCCAGCAACTCTACTACGGGCAGAACCGGCGCGTGCGGACCAAGGACGAAATCGTCGGGGAGGTCATGACCCTGCCGGGCAAATGCATCAGACTGCTGGACGACGACATATCGCGCAGCCCCGACTACTACTACGACGTCTTCAGGTCGTTGTGGAACTACAAGAAGCTGTGGACCGTGAACGCCAGCACCGACCTGTTCGGCCAGCCGGAACTCATCAGCCTCCTGGCCAAAGCCGGGACCCGCGTCATCCTTCTGAACGAGTCGTTTCTCGATCACCGGCTCTTCGAGGCGACGCGCAGCGAAAGACTGGTCAAGCATCTGTACCGGAAGGTCAAGTACCTGCAGTCCAGGAGGATGCTGGTCGGCGCCCGGGCGACGCTCGTCCTGACCCCAGGGCAGGCGGACGACTTCGACCAGGCAGCATCGGTCCTGAGACGGATCGACCTCGACTTCATCGAGTTGCGGTTGATTCTGGAGAAGGGCGATGCCGGGCCCGGGCTTCCGGGCTCTGCCAGGGCAGGCATCCGACTGGTGCCCGCCACCTACGAGCCGATGCTTGACCCGTCCCGGCCCGCGTGGGTCGTCCAGCAGTTCTACACGATCGGTAGGATTCTGAACAGGCTGGCACGCCGACCGAGGAGGGCAGGCTTCTACACCACCGCCCGGTTCCTGCTGCCCTACAGCCTGGCATACCGCCAGGATTTCCTCGAGGGCGTTGCTTCGGTCTAGCTTGTAGCCGGGGCGCGGCCAGGGACAGGGTATCAGCCGACCGGCTCGACCCGGACGACCTCAGGCACGCTGGCCTTGAGCGTGCCTTCCACTGTCACCGCCACGGTCATGGCCGAAAACGGACAGCCCGAGCAGGTTCCGGTCAGCCGGACTCGCACGACTCCGTCGTCAGTGACCTCGACGAGCTCGATGTCTCCGCCGTCCGCCTGCAGCCGCGGACGGACCTGCTCTGCCAGAATCGTTTCTACCTGTTTCTTCGAATCAGGACTCATCCTCTTCCTTTTCTTCCTCTTCTTCCACCTGAGGCCTCACCCGCCACTTCTCCAGTTCTTCGGCAGACACAGGCTTGACCCGGACATCGCCACCCGAGCAGGCGACCAGCACCTCCCGGTCTTCGGCACTGTCAGAATACCGGGCGCATATCCTCGCCGCGGTCTCAGGGTCAGAATCGGCCAGCTCACGCCCCCTCAGGATGACCATCGGTCCCATGACCTCCTTGGGCCTGCAGACGAGGTCGCCGTCGACCACCAGCTGCTCCAGCCTGCGGTTCTCTCGTTCGTTCCTGCCCACGACAACCTTTGCACCGGAGTCGAGCCGGAAGTGACGTCCCAACTGAAGCAGACCGATGTCCTGCATGTCCAGCTGCTGGTTGTCGATTGCGTCTCTGACCTTGGAAGCGTAGTTCTGGTCTGTCAGCAGGCAGCCGCCGGTCGGCGCGGCATAGTCGATGATCCCGAATTCGTGCGCCAGTCTTATCTGCCGCCTCCGGCCCCGGCCTTTGATGTCGAGGAGCCGCTCCCGGCGGAGCAGACCGGTCAGCTCGGGAACAGTCGGTTCGAGCAGTTTGGCCGACAACGGTCGGAGCAGGCGGCCGTCGATACCCGCGACCTTCTCAATGAGCTTGAGCGACCGCTTGTTCTGACAGTGGCTGCGCTGGCCGACCACCTCGCCGGTGAACAGGAAGTCGGCACTGATCTCCCGCGCCAGCTCCTTGGCCTTGCCCAGCATGTATACGATGCAGTCAATGCACGGCGCCATGTTGCGGGCATAGCCGTGCTGGGGTGTCTTCACCGCCATGAGGTAGTCGTCACCGACGTCGACCGGCACGAAGCTCGCCCCGACCAGCTCGGCCAGGGACCTCAGCTTGTCTTCCTTGGTCGGACGCGCCGGAGACAGAAACGGCAGTCGGAAATGGAGGGCAACCGCCTGTACGCCCTGCTCGGTCACAAGTTTGGTGGCGAGCAGGCTGTCCAGCCCTCCCGAGAAAAGGCCTATCGACTTGGACTTACGGCTGGTAATCACCTTCTGATGGGGTGGCCCTGAAGGACAGGTCTCGGACTGAGGGTTTGCATTCTTCTCCAGCCGGCACAGACACAGCGACTCATTCTAGCCAAGCTTCCCAGACTGTCAAGCTGCCTGACCAGGGCACGCGTGCCGGCGCTCCAGAGCCGTCTTGACACCTCGGATGACGAATACAGAATAGTCGGTGCGAACTTGGAACCGGCTGGCCTGTGCTTTGCTGGCGTCGGTCAGCTGCTGCGGGTACTCGGCCCGGTCGTTGCTCCCTCCCCATCTCAGAACCGTCGCGGTCCTGCCTGCGACCAACTCGACCACCCGTCCCGGGATCGAGGAAATGCTCACCGACTCGCTTGTCGCCGCGTTCGGTGCCGACCGCAACCTCCGGGTGACCAGTCTCGAGGACGCCGACCTGGTGCTCAACGTCGACGTCAACTCCTATTCCAAGACCGCGGCGGTATTCGACGAAGAGCAGACGGTTTCGGTCTACGACGTTGTCGTTTCGGCTCAGGTCGAGGCCGAAGACCAGGTCAGGTCCGAGGTCTTCTTCAAGGGGCCGGTGAGCGGCCGGAAGACCTACGACCCCGAGGAGAGCACCGGGACCGGCGACCCGGAAGACGCGGCCGCTGCCGAAGCTGTGGGCGAGGTCGCCCGGGAGATCGTCCGAAGAATCCTGACTCAATGGTAGTCGAACTGGTCGTCGACCGCGTGGTGGCGGGAGGCGCCGGGCTGGCGCAGCTCGACGGCCTGAAGGTCTTCGTTCCTTTCTCGGCGCCCAAAGACAGGGTTCGCGCGAGGCTGACCGTCCGCAAGAAGGACTACGCGGTCGCCGAAGTCGTCGAGGTGCTGGAACCCTCACCGATTCGCACCGCTCCCCAATGCCCGCTTTACGGCGACTGCGGCGGTTGCCAGCTCCAGCACATCAGCTACGACGGCCAGCTGGTGGTAAAGAAGCTTATCGTCAACGACAGCCTGCAGCGGCTGGGCCGTGTCTTCACCCCGGTGCGGAACATCACCGGTGAAACGCGGCCCTGGCGCTACCGCAACAAGACCCAGTATCCTGTCGCCGGCGGGCGCCGGCCCTCGATCGGCTTCTTCAGACGGCAGACCCACGACCTGGTCGACGTCCCGGAATGCCTGCTCCACCCCGAGTCCTTCGACAAGGTGCGCGCCCTGATGCTTGAGCTGATGCTGCAGACCGGTGAAACCGCCTACAACGAGAAGAACCACAGCGGCAACGTCAGGCATCTTGTGCTGCGCGCCCCGGACGCGGACGCGGACAGCGGAATGGTCGCGACGGTCGTGACCAGGACCCGGCATCTCGCGGGCCCGATCGCCGAAGGACTGGCTGCCCACCCTTCGGTCGCCGGAGTGGTCCACAACATCAACCCCAACCAGACCAACCGGATAATGGGCGCGGAATCGCAAAGCCTGTCCGGGGAAGCGAACCTTCGCTTCAGAGTGCTCGGCAAGGACCTCAGATGCTCGGCCGGTTCGTTCTTCCAGGTCAACACCGGCCAGGCAGAAGCGCTCTGCCGCAAGGTCCTCAAGCACGCGGCGCCCGAAGGGACCGAGAACGTCCTCGACCTGTACAGCGGCGTCGGCATGATATCGCTGGTCCTTGCCGACTTCGTGCGGAGTGTGACCGGCGTGGAGCAATACCGCCCGGCTGTTCGGGACGCCGAGTTCAATGCCGCCGTCAACAGCAATCAGAATACCCGGTTCGTCAGGGCAGACGTCGATTCGGTGGCGGACAGCCTCGGCGATTTCGACATCGTGGTGCTCGACCCTCCGCGCAAAGGCTGCAGCCCGGAAACACTCAGGGCGATTGCCGGCCTCAGGCCCGGACGCATCATCTACGTGTCGTGCAACCCTGCGACGCTCGCCCGCGACCTCAAAGTACTGGGCGCAATGGGCTTCCAGGCCAGCCTGATCGAACCGGTGGACATGTTCCCCCAGACCGCACACGTCGAGGTCGTGGCCCGAATCGAACCTGCTGCCTGACATGGAACTCACCGGCCTGACCATCTCTTCGCCCCAAGCCAAGCCGGCTCCCCTCCGGATAGTCTCGTCCGAAGGCCGCATCGCCGCGCTCGAGCCTGTTGCCGTCTCGCCGTCGATGCCTTTTGTGTGTGCCGGGTTCATCGACTCGCACCTGCATCCTCTGGAACTCGGACTGCAGGAGATTTTCGTCAACCTTCACGGTGCAGGGTCCCTTGACCACGTGCTCACCGGCATCCGGTCCTGGATCGGCGAGAACCCTGACTCTCCCCTGTGCCTCGGATTCAATCTCCGGCCCGAGCTCCTCAAGGAAAACCGCTACCCGACCTGCGCCGAGCTCGACGCGGTCACCGGCAGGACGCCGACGCTCGTGTACCGTATCGACGGCCATTCGGCCGCCCTGAACACTCCAGGGCTCGAGCTCGGCTTGAAGCACGGCAAACTCCCTGGTGTCGACCTTGACCAGTCCGGCAGGCACACCGGCGTGGTTCGAGGCAGAGCCTACGAACACGCCTCGCGGGTGTTCAAGCACCGGCTCAGCACAGACATCCTGCGCCGCGCACTGCACAAGGCGTCGGACAAGGCACTGGCCCGGGGCGTGACCACTGTCGCAGCCATGGTCGGTGACCGCGACCTCGCCGAGCCGGATTGGCAGCTGCTGCTCGGCGCGCTTGCGGACCTCGACGCCCGCGCCGTGCCCTTTTGCCAGACTCGTGATTCCGGCCTTGCCGGCAAACTCGGGCTGTCTCGAGTCGGCGGCTGCATCCTGATCGACGGGTCATTCGGCTCTCACACCGCTGCCGTGAACCAGGACTACTCGGACGCGCCCGGCAACCGCGGCGTGCTCTACTTCGAAGACCGCGAACTGGCTGCCCTGCTCGCCCGGGCTCACCAACTCGGACTGCAGACCGCATTCCATGCGATCGGCGACCGGGCGGTGGAGCAGCTCGTCAGGACCCACGAGCAGTGCGACACCTGCAAAGGCGGAAACCCGCTCCGTCACCGGATCGAACACGCCGAACTGCTCTCTCCTGAGCTCGTTGCCAGAATCGCGGCATTGGGCGTTGTCCTCGGTGTGCAGCCGGCCTTCGAATCCTGTTGGGGCGGGCCTCAAGGCATGTACGCCGCCAGAATCGGCGAGCGCTGGCGCAAGACCAATCCCTACCGCTCCCTGCTAGACGCAGGCGTCGTGCTGGCCGGCGGTTCGGATGCGCCCATCACTCCCATCGACCCGCTGGCCGGAATCCGCTCAGCTGTCAACCACCCGAATCCTGACCAGCGCATATCCGGAACCCAGGCCTTTGCCATGTTCACCACCGCTGCCGCATTCTCGCTCGGGCTGGAAACGAGCTGCGGCCGCGTCGAGCCTGGGTATGATGCAGACCTGGCAGTGCTGTCGGCAGACCCGCGAACCGGCGCTGACTGCCGGGTCCTGGCGACATTCCGAGGCGGCCGGCGTGTGTTCGAGTCCGCGCCCCAGACCACGTCACAATGGCTGACCTGAAACTCGAACTGGCCCGGCTGTTCGACCGGATCGCCGACGCGATGGAACTCAAAGGCGAGACCGGTTTCCGGGTGTTGTCCTATCGCCGCGCCGCCCGCCTGTTCGCCGACATGGCCGAAGACGTGGTCGAGCTGGACCGCGAAGACCGGTTGATGGAAGTGCCCGGGATCGGCAAAGGGATCGCCCAGAAGGTCCACGAGTACATCACCACCGGCCGGATGAAGAAGTACACCGAAGCGGTATCCGGCCTGCCCGAGGAGCTGTTCTCACTGCTCGAGCTCCAGGGCCTCGGCCCCAAGACCCTGCGCCTGCTCCACACCGAACTCGGGGTCGAAAATCTGGACAGCCTCAAGCGCGTCATCGAAGACGGCTCGGCCGCTGCGCTCCGCGGCATGGGAGCCAAGAAGGTCGAGAACCTCGGCCGCGCCATCCGGCTCAGCGAGATGGCCGGCGGCCGCATGTACCTGAACCAAGCGCTGGACCTCGCTGCCGGCGTGATGGACCATCTCAGGTCCGGGAAGGCGGTGCGCCGGATCGCGTTCGCCGGCTCTCTGCGACGCGGCAGGGAGACGGTCGGCGACATCGATATCCTGGTCTCCGGGACCAAGCCTGAATCAATCGTCAGCCGCTTCACCAGCCACCCGGACGTTGTCCAGGTCCTCGGGTCCGGC
>CP070680.1:2203657-2256902 GCA_020352555.1 Caldifarciminota bacterium
GTGATGGCATTCGCGGCCTGGGTCCCCAAGTTGCGCGGCAAGCACGCGCTCAGCTGCACGGTGGCGCTGAACGGTGACATGGAGCCAGGCAACAACCTCATCTCCGGCAGCGTGTACGTCGGACCCGGCACCGGCATGGCCGAGGGGCCGGACAGGCCGGCGGCGTTCGGACTGGACCGCGTGCGCCCGAGCCTGTTCTCAGGCAACGTGATGCTGGCGTACTCGCTTCCCGGGCCCACCAAAGTATCGCTTGACATCTTCGATGCGAACGGCGCAAGGGTGCGCAGCCTAGTCAGGGCCCAGGTCCCTGGCGGCAGGCACCAGGCTCTGTGGGACGGACAGGACCGGGCAGGTCAGGCAGTGCCGACCGGCCTCTACTTCTGCCGCCTGGTTGCCGGCGATAACACCGCAACCTCAGCGCTGATGAAGATCCGGTAGCGGGCAAACCCCGCTGCCCTCCACCCGCCCGGCAGGTGCCCGGCTGCCGGTGTTCCGAGGCTAGTCGACTACCAGCAAACGGACGACCGAGGACTCGACGATTCGGAAGTAGACGCCCGGTCGTGCGGCCAGAACCTCCCGGCCGGCCGCATCGAGGATATCCGCGTCTTGCAGGAATGACCGGAACCGGGTTGCGTCGATCACAGTCGGTCCGGGCCTTCGGCTGGCGGGTTGTGGCTGGCCAAAGATGCCTGTTTCGGTCTGCTCCCACCAGCTGATGTGGTTGCCGAAGTCCCCGGCGCAGAGCACGTCGACGTCATTGTCCCGGTCCACGTCCACGGCGTCGACCCCACAGGCACCAGTGAAGCCGTCGGCAATCGTATGCCTGGTGAATCGCTGGGACCCGTCGTTCTCGAACCAAGCCAGGACGTTGCCAGTGGTCGACGCCGAGACCAGGTCGACATCATTGTCGCGGTCGATGTCTGCCGGCCTGACCATGTGGGGACGGGCGAAACCGGTATCGACAACGCGCTTGGAGAAATTCTGGCTCCCGTCGTTCTCCCACCAGGCGACTTCATTGACGATGCAGGCGGTGGCGAGCAGGTCCAGGTCATCATCCCGGTCCAGATCCGCGGCCCAGGCCGAGCCGGGCCTGCCCCAGTTGTCGGTAATGACGTGCTCGACGAACTGCTGCGCACCGTTGTTCTCGAACCAGCAGAACTCGCCGGCCTGGGAAGCTGTGGCAACGATGTCACAGTCCTCGTCCTGGTCCAGGTCCACCGCGTGGACGCTGTTGGCATAGGGCCAGGTGTCCTTGATGATGTGCTCGACCCAGGAATCCGGGCCCTCGTTCTCGAACCAGCCCATCCGTCCGGGCTGGGCCTCGCACGCCGAAACCGCTACGTCGAGGTCGTCGTCGGAGTCGATGTCCGCGACGTGGACCCGGGCCGCGCCGTACCAGTAGCCGATGGTGTGGTCGGTGAAGTTCTGGGACCCATCGTTCTCGAACCATGCGAACCGACCCTCACCATCGATGGCTGCCACCACGTCTGTATCCTCGTCTCCGTCAAGGTCCCAGGGCAGTACCGAGAGCGGACCGGTGACCTCGGCCACGGTCTGGCGCACGAACTGCTGGTTGCCGGGGTTTTCCCACCACGAAATCACGCCCGCGCCGTACGCGGCAGACACGATATCGATGTCCTGATCCCGGTCCATGTCCAGTGCGTATACGTTCCACGGCCGGGTGTAGTACACCTGGATTTGGTGCTCAGTAAACGAGACCTGAGCCGCGGCCAGGGACAGAGCGGCAGCGGTCAGGATGACTGCCCGGCAGTCCATGGCCAATCCTAGGCCTTCGACAGCCGGCGGTCAACAACCAGGATTCACTACTCCTCCTGCCCTTCGGCCGACCAGAACACGATTCTCCACTTGCCCTCGGCGCCGCCCTCGGTGTACGGTATTTCGAGCTCGATATCCTCGCCCCTGGCCAGCTTGTCCAGCAGGACCGAGAACTGGACGCCTGAGCTCTCGACCTGGCCTTTGGCAAGGCCCGGATAGTCCCAGGAGAGCTCTGATCCTGAGACCGAATAGCCTTCCCGGTACATGAACCAGACCGTTGGCACGATCGGGGCGACCGGGATTTCGTCTTCGGATTCGAGCTCCTCGCTGTGCGCCATCTCCCAGGTCAGCAGCTGCAGGTACGGTTCGAAAGGCTCGGGGCCAGAGGTTATCTCGGGCTCGATCGCCTGGTTCGGGTCTTCCCAGGCTGGGGCGATGACGAATTTGTCGATGGTGCCTCTGCCGCTGACCTGCATGGCCGGGACCACTGCGCCCTCGACCTTGACCCCGCCCGGCATTTCGACCTGCTTCTGGAACCAGCATTCGAACCCCTCGGCCTGGGACGGGCCGAACCTCACGTTCTCGAACCGGCCGGTCGCGGTGTAGCTCGAGAAACCGCCCTGCTCACCTTCTGGGCTGGTTTCACGGGTGTAGCTGAGCTGAATGGTGACTTCGTATTCGGGCGAGGAGACAAACACAGTCTTCTCGGCCAGCGCCGAGCCGGGTCCTGCCAGGACCAGCACGGCAATGAGGGCTGTCTTGAGACTCTGCTCGGACATCGGTTCCTCCCGGATTGATGGTTTCGCGCCTGTGCGCAGCACAGCATACCCCGGTCCTGCTGCTGCTGTCAATGCCCTTGTGCCGGGCGGAATCAGAACTGGAAGTGTCTTGATTGTCGGCCTTGTTTTGGTTACCCTTTGGCAGCGGGCCCGTAGCTCAGATGGTCAGAGCAGCTGACTCATAATCAGCGGGTCGTCCGTTCGATCCGGACCGGGCCCATTCTGAGTAAAATGCGGAAGCCCCAGAGAGGCCAAAGGGCGAATTCCGGTCACCGACCCTCTGTCCTCCGGTCTTCATGCCTGATCACTCCGTCTCCTGGTCGTTGGGTCACTTTCCATGTCACTTGAACCCTCTGGTCCAGGTGCCCTGGAATCCTCTCCTCTCCCCAAGGTCTCTTGGTCAGTTTTCCGGGCAAGGGAGAACGTTGCCAAGACCGTATTGGTCGGCATCGCAATCGCTGTGTTCCTGACCTTCACACTCTGGTATTTCGGCATCCTGCTTGCCCTGGTGGCCCTGCTCGTCCTGTTCGTGGCGCTGCACACGTATTTCCTGCCCATCCGCTATACTCTTGCCGAGGACGGCATCATTCTCGACAAGCGAATCTTCAGCCACACCTATCCCTGGGACCAGTTCAGGGCGTATTTCCGCACCTCGGGCGGTATAGTCATCAGCCCCTTCTCCCGCCGTACGTTTCTCGATAGCTTCCGCGGGGTGCACCTGCTTCTGCCCGAAGACCCAACCGAGATTCTCACCTACCTCGGACACAGGTTCCCGGTCCGACAACCGAAGCCAGACCTGGACGGTCAAAACGGCAGTGACCGCAACCAGGGAACCGCTTAATCCTTGACAGTGTCGGCAAACATGCCTAATATGAACCCCAGAAGAGAAACCGACCGCAGGAGCCTTAATGAAGCGTAAACCACCGAAACAGCGACAGAAACGCGACAAGCAGCCGCCCGTGCCCCAACCGAAGAAGAAGGAGCGGCCCCAGATCGCGCTCACAAAGAAGAACTACATCATCATGGGCATCGGGCTGGCCACCATCATCGCCGGATTCATCACACTGTCAGGAGGGTCAATGACTCTGGCACCGCTGCTGCTCGTCGTCGGCTACTGCGTGTTGATTCCGATAGCGCTGCTGATCAAATAGCAGGCTCTTGAAGCAAATCATTGACGCCGCCGAGCTGAACCGACTCATCGACCGGCTCGCGGCCGATATCGCATCCCGCAACAAGAAGGAAAAGAACATCGCCCTGGTCGGAATCAAACGCCGGGGCGTGCCCCTGGCCGAGCGCCTGGCCGCCCGGCTGGTCAAGAAACGGGCGGGCGAGATCCCGGTCGGCGCGATCGACATCACCCTGTACCGTGACGACCTGCAGCTCGTGGCTGAGACACCGATTGTACGCGGCACCGAGATCGCATTCGACATCAACGGCCGGACCATTCTGCTGGTCGACGACGTCATCTACACTGGCCGCACCACACGGGCTGCTCTGGCGTCCTTGCTCGACTTCGGCAGGCCGAAAGCCATTAGACTGGCGGTGCTGATCGACCGCGGCCGCCGTGAGCTGCCGATCCAGCCCGACTTCACGGGCAAGACCATCGAGACCAGACGGGACGACCTGGTCGACATCTGCCTCGAAGAGGAAGACGGCAAGGACGGTGTCTTCCTTACGCTGCGCAAGTGATGCCCAGAGCCAGGACCAAGCCGAAGCGGAAACCTCGGAAAGCCGCAAAGCCTGGAGGCGGCAGGGCGAAGAGGGCCCCGGCACGGCGTCGGTCCAAACCCGAGCCCTACGTCCCCAGGCTCGCCAACCTGCTCGGCATCAGCCAGCTAGCACCGGCCGACATAACGGCGATCCTGGACCAGGCCGAAACCTTCATCGAAGTGCTCAAGCGGCCGATACCAGTCGTCCCGGCCCTGCGCGGCAAGACGGTCGTCAACCTTTTCTTCGAGGCCTCTACCCGGACCTCGACCTCGTTCGCCCTGGCCGCCAGCCGGCTCTCGGCCCAGTGCGTCAACTTCTCGATCGGGTCGTCGTCGGTCAAGAAGGGCGAGACCCTGCTTGATACCGCTCGCACCATCGAGGCGATGCGAGTCGACGGAGTCATTATCCGCCATTCAATGCCGGGCGCCGCCCATTTTCTGAGCCGCCGAATCAAGTCGTTTGTGGTCAACGCCGGAGACGGCTGCCACGAGCACCCGACCCAGGCCCTGCTCGACGCGTTCACTCTCCGCCGAAGGCTGGGTACGCTGAAAGACAAACGGGTGCTGCTGGTCGGTGACATCGCCCACTCGCGGGTCGCCCGTTCCAACATCCTGTGTTTCTCAAAGCTCGGTGCCCGGGTCGCGGTCTGCGGCCCGCCGACCCTGATCCCGCCCCACATCGAGGAACTGGGCTGCGAGGTCTTCTACCGGCTGGACAGGGTGCTGTACGAAGTCGACGTCGTCAATATGCTACGGGTCCAGACTGAGCGCATCAGCTCGAGCCTGTTCCCGTCGGTGCGCGAGTACCGGGCGCTCTACGGACTGACCGCCGAGCGGCTGAGTGAACTCAACACGTCGGTCGTCATCCTCCACCCCGGGCCGGTGAACTGGGGCGTGGAGATGGACTTCGAGGTCGCCGAGCTGCCCCAGGCGTTGATTCTCAACCAGGTCACCAACGGGGTCGCGGTCCGCATGGCCGTACTCTACCTGCTTGCCGGCGGGCAGGTCGGCGATACGGATACAGCGGAGACGAAGTAGTGGCCGATGATCGGATGCTGCTGGCCGGCGGGCGGGTCATCGACCCGGCGTCGGGTAAGGTCAGGCTGGTAGACATCCTAGTCGAGGACGGCCGCATCGCCAGGGTCGGCAAGGGCATCAGGGCCAGGGACGCCCAGCGCATCGACTGCAGAGGCAAGCACATCGCACCCGGGTTCATCGACATGCACTGCCACCTGCGCGAGCCAGGATACGAGGACGCCGAGACGATTCTGACTGGGACCCAGTCCGCACTGGTCGGCGGATTCACCCGTGTCTGCCCGATGCCAAACACCGACCCGCCGGTCGATTCCGAGGCGATGGTCAGGTTCCAGATCGAACGGGCTGAGCAGGCCGGATATGCAAGCGTTCACCCTGTCGGCTGCTGCACCCGCAACCGGGCCGGAAAGGAGCTGGCCGAGATCGGATCGATGCGGGAGGCTGGCGCGGTGGCGGTCTCTGACGACGGAGACTGGGTTTCCGACCCGCGCGTGATGCGTCGGGCGCTCGAGTACGCCAAGGCATTCGACATGCCGGTCATCAGCCACTGCGAGTACGACGGGCTGTCCGACGGTGTGTCGAACGAGGGCCTTGTCTCGACCCGGCTCGGGCTCAGGGGCAAGCCCTGGCCGTCGGAGACTGCGGCCGCGGCCCGTGACATCATGCTGGCCGAGTTTGTCGGTGCCCGGGTCCACATCGCCCATGTCTCCTGTGCTGCGACTGTGGATCTGATACGGTGGGCCAAGCTGCGCAGGGTTCAGGTCACGGCCGAGGTCTGTCCTCACCATTTCACCCTGACCGACGCGTCACTGGCAGGGTTCGACACCAACTTCAAGGTCAATCCGCCCTTGCGCACCGAGCCCGACCGGCTGGCGGTTGTCGAGGGCGTTGTCGACGGCACTATCGACGTCATTGCCACCGACCACGCGCCCCACACCAGCATTGCCAAGGAGGTGGAGTTCGACAAGGCCCGGCCGGGCATCATCGGCTTCGAGACCGCGTTCAGCCTGGGCTACGAGCAATTCGTGCTCTCGGGCCTGATGTCCCCGGCCCGATACATCGAGAAGCTAACCCTGGCCCCGGCTCGAATCATGGGCCTGCGGACACCCAGCGTGGCAGAAGGTACAGAGGCAGAGCTCGTTATCCTCGACCTCAAGGCCCAATGGACGTTTTCAAGCGCCCAGATAATGTCCAAGTCCCACAATACGCCGTTCCTCGAACGCACGATGCAGGGACTTGTGGTCGGCGGAGTGCTCGGCGAGGAGCACTTCTGGCTCCTGCATGCTGCCTAGATGTTCAGTCGACGCCTGACAGATTCAACGGCGACCCTAATACTGCTCCTGTGAGTTAGTTCCTCACGCTCGCTGTCCGAGCGCCTTCCAGGGCCAGCAAAGGGTTTTCCTGGGTCAAGCGTGCCCATGCCTCCGACCGTGCCGGGCAGTACGAAAACCAGCGCGGTTCGGCGCTGATTTCGGCAGCCCGACACGTCGCGGCGGTGAATGAGTTTGAGCGGCAGTACGCCATCGACCCTGAGTGGGTATTTCTGCTCGGCCTGCGCCAGTCGGCCGACATCGCGCTATTCTCAGCGCTGAGATATCCCGAGTACTTCTCGGGCGCGGCTGCTCTCCGCGGCGCATTCGACACCGCCCTGCTCGCACCGCAGAGCTTCGTGGCCATCGAGCGACTCGATCTTTTCTTCGCCCTGCCCAGGTATACCAGCGATCAAAGCCAGCGCGCGCAACGGCGCTGGGAGACGCTCGAACCGTACCTGATGGACGTGAAGTTGACCGCCAGGCCAACAGCAGCGTCTGCACTGACGAGGCCTGCCGCGCCGTGCGGGAGTTCTTCGGACTCACCGCCATTGAAGAGGACGAGGAGGTCTGGTCGGAGGAACACAACTACGACGCCGAGCTGATCGAGGCATAGCCCGCTCCCGCCCTACAACCGTTGTCCGCTACCGGGCCGCAGCTTGACTGACTTAGGGCAACGGCTAACATGCCCTAATGCCGTCCGGATCCCTTGAAGATTACTCAGCCTTGCTTCTCGACCGGGGCCGGGACTCGGTCGACCCGCTGGAAGTCGAACGGCTGCGCCGGGTCCTGAAAGCCAAGGAACCGGGCTCAGACCTGCTTGAGCTCGACGACCAGCAGCTGCTCAGCCGGCTTGGTATCGCCAGCGAGGACCAAGACCGGCGGCTGACCATCGCCGGGCTGCTGCTGGTCGGTCAGGAAGACATCATCCGTCGCACCTTGCCCGGCTATGAAGCTACCTACCTCCACATGCAGACCGACACCGACTACGACCGCAGGATAGACTCGCGCCGGCCTCTGCTTGCCCTGCTCGAGCAGTTCACCGAGGCGGTCGAGCCGCACAACAAGCTGTTCACGCTCAAGCTCGGGATGTTTCACTTCGAGATCCCCGAATTCCCGCAGGAGGTTTACCGCGAGGCGCTACTCAACGCGCTCACCCACCGCGACTATACCCGACCCGGCCCGGTATACGTCCGGCACTTCCCGGACCGGCTCGAGGTGTCCAACCCGGGCGGGTTCTGCGGAGGGGTCAACGTCAACAACATTCTGGGCCACGAGCCGGTCTCTCGCAACCGGCTGCTGGCCGAGATTCTACAGCGCATCCGGCTGGTCGAGCGCGCGGGCATGGGCGTCAAGCGCATGTACCACATCATGATCTCCTACGGTAAGGAACCGCCGGCGTACGAGGCGGGAGAGGACTACATCCGTGTCATCCTGCGCAGCGGGCGGACCGAAGCCGGGCCCAGCGTGGACGAGCACTTCGCCCGGTTCGTGGCCAGCGAGCAGAAAGCCGGCCGCGAGCTAACACTCCACGACCTGCTGGTCCTCACATATCTGAAGCGCAACCGCGAAATCGACCTGACCGAGGCTGAACGCATCCTCCAGCGGGGCGAAGGCGAAACGCGTGAGGCCATCAATTCGATGACGGCCCGCAGCTTGCTCGAACCCTTTGGCCACAAGAAAGGCCGGGTCTACAGGTTGGGCAAGCGGGTCTATGCCCAGCTGCGCAAGAGCGTCGGGTACCAGATATTCCGCCGCGCCGAGGCCGCCTACGCCGAAGGCACAATCATGACCTACCTCGAGGAAATGCCAAGGGACCGTGCATTCGTGACCAACGAGATCGTCCGGACCCTACTGCGGGTCAGCCCGACCCAGTCACACTACCTACTGCACAACCTAGTCAAGAAAGGGAAGCTGTCGATGCGGGGACGCGGCCGCGGAACCCGCTATTACAAGGCCCGCCAGCTCTCACTACTCGACAACTGAAGACCGATAGCAGAACCGGTTGGGTCAGCCACTGGGTTCTGGGCGCGCTTGCATTGTGTGGAGCCGCCCTCATGCTGCTGGCAACGGCCAGGGGCATCGGCCTGATGCCGGACAGCGCTGATTTCTTTTCCGCGGCAGAAAACCTGCTGTCTGGTAGCGGACTTGTGGTCAGCGGCGCGGGCGGGACCTCGCGCCCGTTGACCCTCTGGCCGCCACTCTACCCGTTCCTGCTCGCAGGCGGCGGCTTGGTCGGGCTGACGCTGATCGAAACCAGCCGCTGGCTCGCTGCACTGCTGTTCGCGGGCACGATATTGTCGTCGGGCTGGCTGCCAGGTGGTATGCCGGTTCAACCGTCGCCGCGACGCTATCGGCAGCGCTGGTGCTCTGTTCCGCATCATTGCTTCATGTCTTCTCCTGGGCCCAGACCGACGGATTGTTCATTATGCTGGCGCTGATCACCCTGTTGCTGATTGACCAGTACCGGAACTTCAGCCGGCGCAGCCTGCTGCTGTACGCAGCCCTTGCCTGCGGCATCGCCTGCCTGGCCCGCTACTCAGGGGTCGCCCTGGTCCTGACCGGAATCATCGTGTTGCTGTGGACCGGCCAGCGCTGGCGACGAAGGCTGGTTGACTCCGGTATCTTCACGGTGTTCGCTGTCGCCCCGCTCACAGTGTGGCTGGCACGCAACGCGGCTGTGGCAGGCTCAGCAACTACTCGTGACCTGGTGTTCCACACAATCCCCTACTGGAAATGGGTGACGGGACTCGACACGCTCGCGAGTTGGCTGGTGACATACCAGGCTCATGTTGCGGTCAAATACGCGGTCGGCCTCGGAGCGCTGGTGGTCATCGTAGTCCTGGTCGTGCTACCTCGGGGAACTGGTTCGGTGAGGACTGGAATTGTGCCGGAGCGGACACCGCTCGCTCTGTCGATCTTCATCCCCTGCTACCTGATGACCGTGTTGGCGTCGATCACATTCATCGATGCGTTCATCCCGCTCGACAACCGACTGCTGTCGCCCCTTCTCCCTGCTATCGTCATCGTTGTCCTCCAGTTGGGATGCCGAGTCCTGCAGAGCAGCAGCGGCAGACGTCAGGCGCGACTCGGCCTGTTGGTTCTTGTCGGCATCTGGCTCGTGCTGTGGACAACCCAGGCCGTCAGTTGGATGGTACGCCGCTCCAGAGACGGCGAATGGTATACCAGTGCCAAGTGGCAGGGGTCTGAAACCATGGCCGAGGTTCGCAGGCTGCATGCCGAGGCCGTGATCTACTCGAACGTTCCTGAGGCGATCTACTTGGTCGCCGGTCGGCCTGCGTCACCGATACCCGAAGTCGTCGACCACCACACCGGCATGGACAACCCGACCTACCGGGTGGAGATGGATTCTCTGCGTGCCGCGCTGGCTGGCGAGAATGCACTCGTTGCGTACTTCACGTCAGAAGAGGAGCGCCGCTGGTACATGCCCACCATGCGCGAACTCATGGCTGGCGCCGACCTGATGCCTTTCATCATCACAGCCGACGGAGCGATCTGCTACAGAATCCAGGGCCTGACCGGTAGTCGGTCCATTCTGCCCTAGCCTGCAGTCCTGACTGCAAAGTCAGACTACTCTGGACCGCAATCATCGGTCTTCGATCTGTAATCTCTAGTCCCCAATCCACAATCTCCCCGGCGTAGCCGGAGCCGCCCTCGGCTACGTCTGCAGCCATGTGATACACCACTGGTTCGAACGCGGTGGGTGACTGGAGCATGGGCCGTGCAGGATTCGAACCTGCGGCCACCGGATTAAAAATCAGGTGCTCTACCAACTGAGCTAACGGCCCGAGACAGCCGCCGCTGACAGCTGCCCGCCAGAAGCCTAACCGCAGATTGCCCGCGCCGCAAGGACGCACTGCCGGGAGCCGGACTCGAACCGGCACGGTCCCGGAGGACCCAGGGATTTTAAGTCCCTTGCGTCTGCCAATTTCGCCATCCCGGCAGGTCAATACTAGCACAAACCAGGGGCAAGGTTAAGGGAAGCGTTGAGGTCTAGATGAGGAGATAGGGTGGACTGAATCCGTCGCTTGGCTTGTCGCCTAGCGCTGAAGGACCAGCTTGATTGTCTCTGAGAATCCGGGCACCTCAAGTCGGGCCACGTAGACCCCAGCAGGCACGCTTCGGCCCGCATCATCCCGGCAGTCCCAGGAGAACACAAGGGCCTTTTGCCTGCCCTGGAGCGCGTGGCTCATGACGGTTCTCCCAGCCACGTCGCGCAGGGTGAGCTTGCCGACCTTGCCTGCCGGGACGGCATATCGAGCTATGACGTACCCGCGAGCCGCTGGGTTCGGTGCTATGGCGAGTTCCGGCAACTGCGTAACGCTCCGATGCTCGGGGTCGAGTTGTGGCTCTCTTACATGGGCTGAGTACTGGACCGCCCCCAGGTTGGGCTTGTCTCCAGGGAAATAGCCCGGTTCCATGCCCGGTAGGGGGTCGTATGTCACGCCCCGAATCGTAAACGGCTGAGACAGGTCAAGACCGTAGCGGTACGCAGGACTGGTGTCAGGCACAATCCAGTCCGGCTCTGGACCGAGCGGCCACACCTGATGATTAGTGTCGCCCTCCATCGTGTCGGCAGCCCAAATATTGTGTCGGTCCCGTCCTGCCCACGCATGATAACGATAGCCCCTGTAGAGTCCGCCAAGGAAGTTGTAGTCGAAGCCCATGAAGAGAGTGGGGACAGTATCATCTTCGGGCCTAGTGTCTCCAGCTAGTCTCTTGCCCGACATGATATTGTTGACAAGCTTCATTCGCCTGCACAGATCGACACGCGGTGCAGCCCAGGCGTCCCCACCCGCGTAGCTGTTATGATAGAACCAGAAATCCGGTGGCTTGGTGTAGTCATTGCCGCCCTCGTGGAAGAAAAGGAACCGACCCGCGCCAACAGCATTGTAGGTGCGATTGCTGTAAACCCAACCTGAACGATACGTATCTCCGGGGGCACCTATGCTGCCAAACCTGATGCAGGTGTTGCAGTGGGAAATTTCGTTGTTGTAGACATGAAGATTCTTGACACCCTTACCGAGGTACATCCCGCAACTAGAGAAGTCAGAAATCAGGTTGTCACGAATGATGACATTGGATGCACCCAGCGTAATCCCAATGGCCCCTCGTCGGATTTCATTGTTAGAAATTTCGTTTCCCCCGCCACAAGAGGATAGCCGAATGCCTTGGTCACGCGAACTACCGTGACCTTCGAGGTACTTTCCGAGTGTATATGATGCGCAATTGTCAGCTGTAGCTTGACTACCCCATTCCCCGAAGTGGCCATAGTCACCGTATCCGAGTGTGATGTAGTTGTGTCGGATGAGATTGTACGCAGAGTTGTTCTCAACACGGATTCGCGTATCCCCGTTCCGGATCACATTGTGCTGAATGATGTTGTAGCTGCTGTTGTCGAGCACTATGGGTTTCAGACAACCCTCTATCTTCAGGTGCTCAATCGTTATGTAGTCCGTGGAACTGAGCGAGAAGGCGGCAGTGGCATCCTCTGTTGACCGCAATGCACAGGTGTCTGGGTCATCGCCACCACGAAAGCGAATATAGGTTGTCTCACCGCCGAGAACTCCGAAGAGGACTCCAACATGATCCCAGAAACTCACCGTCCAAGGGTAACCAAGTGGAGCCCATGTCTTACTGGCTGGATAGGCAAGGATATTGAAGCCCTTGTCACAGTGGGCAGTTGATTCCCCTGCCATGCTCCACTTGTTGATCTTGAGGATCTGACCACCATTGTATAGCATGATCTTGGGGGCAAACCCAATCCGCTTGTAGACCCCGCTTCCGACCTCTGGGGCCGGTTCCCACAATGGCTCGACTGGTGCAGTGTTGTCAATGACTGCAAGCGGATTTCCCTCCGAGTCGACCTCTCCTCGCACGGTGATTGGGAAGCCGTCAGCACCACTTCGCGGAAAGATGACCTTTTCGTTGTAGGTTCCTGCCAAGACCATAACGAGGTCCCCGGGGCAGGCCCTGTTGACACCCGCCTGAATGGTGAGTAGCGGCAACTCGTAGGTTCCGGGGTTGGTGTCGTTCCCGCAAGGAGATATGTAGTAGACGTTCGGGTGAGACTCACCAGCTGTGTGTCCTGGGTGTGCGATCAGAATGAGTGCAGTTGCTGCAAGGAATACCGCGATTCGCATGGTCATCCCCGCAGCGGCTCCGGATTGGCGTTCATTGTGCGGACTGAGTCAACTGCCCTGGCCCCAGGTGGCACCTTAGCCTGCTCATTGTTCTGGAGGTGTGACGACCGGATGACGCAACTGCCTTTCTTGCTGAGGAAAGCCTGACGGCCAGATTCCATCCATCATGTTAGTGCACGATACGTGCCACCCGTGAGCGCGTACGGTTTCGACGCAGGTCCTTCATTTTCAGGCACCAACGGCGAGACCTGCACTGCTGACGGAGCCGTGACGCAAGCCGCCTGCTTGCGTTCTCGTTGGCGCATGTCCTCAAACTAGGCGACTTGGGATGGTGCGACAAGGACAGGACATAGGTTCAGGCTGAGTAGAAGGCGGCCCAGGGCCGCGGATCGGGGACTGACGACAGAGAACGGAAGGAGGTCGTTTCTTCCCTAGTCCGTAGTCCTTGTGAAACATTTCAACACAACCCAGGCCCAACAGAATTTCTGTCCGCATCCCTAGTTCAGAGTTCCTTGCTCTTGCAGTTTCGTCTTCCTTCTCCTATGCCTCTACCTTTGCCTGCCCTAGTCCCTCAACTTTCACTCTGCCTACACCTGTCTTCTTGGCTTGGCTGCAAGCCGCCTTCGGATCTGCGTGTGCCTATCCCCTGGTCCTCCCTGACTTCTGCGACGGACCGGTGCGCTTCAGGACGTCTGCAGGCACACGGCACTCACAGGCCCATCTCCTTCAGAATCCTCGCGTTCGTCTTCCTGACGTCGAATCTCTCTTCGGCAAGCCGACGACTCTCCCCGCCCATCCGGGTTATCAACTCCGGGTTGATGATGAAGTACTCCATGGCTTCAACCAGCGCGTCAACGTCCCGGACCGGTATCAGAAAGCCATTCCTGCCCGGTATGACGCGACCGGAGGTAGCGAACCTGCCTTTCTTCGAGCCCAGAGCCTCGCCGCTGCCCAGCCGCTGAATCGTCTCGCGGCATCCAGGAGCATCGGTGGTGACAATGGCTCGGCCCATGGCCATGGCTTGGAGAACCGAACACGGCATGCCTTCTCGGTAGGAAGGAAGGACGCAGACCGTTGTAGCTCTGAACCATGGCTTGATGTCAGCCGCTTCGCGTAACCATTCGACCATGCCGGCCTCAACCCATGAGCGAACTTCTGTTTCCCTGACACTCCCGGGGTTGGCGTCTTGATCTCCCATCAGGACGAACCGGATATGTGGGTATTCCTGCCGTATCCTAGCAGCTGCTGTGACATACTCACGAAATCCCTTCGCCCTGAGCAGCCTACCGACCAACAGGAAGGTAAAGGGATCATTGAATAGTGGCGCGGCCTCATACTCCTGAGTATTGACACCGATGCCGCCGGGCAGAACGAGCGCCGAAGTCCTTCGCAGCAGGCCTCTTGTGGCGAGTTCTGCAGGGTCATCAGGATTTAGGAAGAATACGGCCCTGTTTAGAGGCAGGCTTAGACGATACAAGAGTAGAATGGCTGTCCTGATCAGGACCTTTCGGACACCATCCTTCTGCTCTTCCTGGGTGAAGTAGTACCCCAACCCCTCAATCATGCTGTATCGGTAGGGCACGCCTGCGAAGAAAGCGGCGATCGAACCGTAGATCACCAGCTTCGTCATGAAGCTCAGGCACGTGTCAACTCCCAGCTTCCTGAGCAGAATCGCCAACCGAATTACCACGAGCGAATCCTCGGCTGGATTGATACCTATCCTCTTCATCTGGAATTCAACCGGCTCAGCGCCGAGTTCCACGACCCGCTTCCTGGTGCCGGCGGTGTAGGTGGGAGCTAGTACGCAAACTCGACAGCCCCGCTTCACCATTGCCGCTATGAGGGGATAGCGGTACAGCCTGACTGCAGCATCGCTGTTGCAGAGGAGCGCTATGCTTCTAGCCACCACGTCCCAAGACCGACGCAAGTGCCAGATAGCTCCTGAAGGACAAGGCCAGCAGTGGCCGCATTCCGGACTACCGGCGCGTCCGGCCGGTCGCTAGCCGGCCCAGCATCGTCTCACCACTGCGCTGATTCGCTCGAGGTCCTCCTTGGTCAAAGCCGAGCCGCTGGGCAGGCACAGCCCGGTCTCGAACAACCGCTCTGAGACAGCTCCGCCGCAGACTCGACACCCCCGGAACACGGGCTGGAGATGCATGGGTTTCCAGAGCGGCCGAGCTTCGATATTCTCGGCCTCCAAGGCCTCAATCAGGGTCAAGACGAAGGTTGAGGTTGAGCCCGGAGACGAACTTGAGTCGTTTCTCTTTGTCCCAATCTTGCCCTTGGCCTCAGCTTCATCCTGCTCTATCGCAAGACACGTCAGCCAGCGCGTACTCCTGCCGTAAGGTGCCTCCGGCATGAACTTGACGCCTGGTAGGTCGCCGAGCGCCTGCTGATAGAACTCGAAGTTCCGCCTGCGGGCTCCCACCCGCTCCTCCAGAACCTCAAGCTGTGCCCTGCCGATGGCGGCCAGGATGTTGCTTATTCGGTAGTTGAAGCCGATCTCGGAGTGCTGGTAGTGCGGAGCCGGGTCACGGGCCTGAGTGGCAAGGAAGCGGGCCTTGTCGACTATCGCCCTATCGTGCGACACCAGCATCCCTCCGCCGGATGTAGTGATGACCTTGTTGCCATTGAAGGAGAACACGCCGGCGGCCCCGAAGCTGCCGGCGGGCCGAGGACCGGTGACCGACGACCGGGAACTGCCGCGACCCGTCTTCCGTCCTCCGTCTCCCGTCTTCTCTGCTCCCCAATACGTAGCTCCCAGGGCTTCGGCTGCATCCTCGATCACGGGTACACCGAACTCGTCACATGCGGCAAGTATCGGGTCATGGTCCGCGCTCTGGCCGTACAAGTCGACGACGATGACCGCCAGCGGCAGTTTGCCACGCTTGGCGCAGGCCTCGAGCTCTTCACGCAGGAGCCCGGGATCCATGCACCATGACTGCCCATCGCAGTCTATGAACACCGGCGTCAGTCCCTCGTAGGCAATGGCATTCGCGGTCGCTGAGAAAGTGAAGCTCGAGCAGAAAACCGCCCCCCGCCGTCTATGGTCCTTGGTTCTCCGCCCTTCGGTCCTAGTCAGTACTCGGAGTGCAAGATGCAGCGCGGCCGTGCCGGAGGACAAAGCCACGGCATGCGGGATATCAATCAAATCGCAGAGCTCGCGCTCGAACGCGTCGACATGGGGGCCGAGCGGCGCAATCCAGTTCGACTCAAACGCCTGCCGAACCAGGTCCATCTCTCGACCAGACATGTGAGGCGGCGACAGATAGATTCGTCGCTTCATCTCGTTCATCATGGTCTGTCGCTCCCGGGCAGCAAGCGTGCCTGCCCCGGGTCCCTGTACGTTGGGAAGTAGCCGCTCGGCGGCATCCACCGTCGACCATTGGCCTTTTCCCATGTGGCCCGCCAGTCACACAACTTGCCGTAGCGTTTGGGGTCGTATACTCTCATGCCCACCTTAAAAGCAATCTCACCTTTTGGGGCAAACGAGAGCTTGTAGCGAAAAATGCCGTCGCGTGGTGTGTAACCCCCACCCAGCACGTACGCCTTCTTGCTCCTCTCCGTCCCCCACATGGCCACTTCGTGCTTCAGCAGGTCGTTTGGACGTAGCTCAAGGGCCTGCGCAGTGGTCCCCCCCAAGTAAGAGTAGAGATTGTGGGCCGAGATGAGCACAAGCTCCGACGACACGACCTCATCTTCCTTGGTGATGTGGAAGAAGGCGAATTGACCCCGGAGTTCGGTCACGATATGCTCAAAGAACGCGCGCGGGAAATAGTACATGGCCTCGGCGTTGCGCCTTTCCAAGGTCGAATGGTAGACGAAGAGGAACTCGGACAGGCGATTCCCCTCGAGGTCGACTTCGAACCTGAGGCCAGACCGACGAGCCCGCTTGACGTTCTTGCGGACTTTGTGTTCGTAGTCCATCCAAAGTGCGTCAGGAGTCAGGCCCAGCCGCCTCACGACGTTCGGGGCCCGATCTTCGGTGGTCCCGGCAAAGGGAATGATTGTCTCCGGGAATAGCGCCAACCGAGCGAAGCATGAGACGACGTGGGCAGCGGCAGTCCATGAGTCAAAGGCGGTCCAGAACTCAGCGGCGTCGGGCCTACCCCACACGAATGGCCCTCCGTAGCCATACGGGGTCGTCAGATCGCACCAAGTGCAGGGCGACTTGGCCCAAGGCTCCGCTGCCAGCGGGCGGAGAATCAGCGGGTACAAGATTCCGCCCTGTGGAGAATCCATGACGGCGCATAGCGGTGTGTCGCAGGGCCTCGCGAACAACTCAACGTAGGCTGGGTGTGCGAACACTTCGCGTTCAGGCCACGAACGCCAGAGCGCCAGCCACTTGTCGCGCTGAGAAGCGATTCGCGAGTCGAGTGTGTGAAAGCCCGGCATGTGACGGCAAGTCAGATGAGCCTGATCATCTCAGCGACCCTTAGCATGTCTGCTCTGCTGTACCGCATGTCGCAATGTATGGACAGCATCCGGCGGCTGAAATCCACATTTTCCGGCGGAATTCCCGGCAGGGCCAATGACTCCAGTGGCCACAGAATCGTTGGATAGACCCGTGAAGCCATCAGGCACTCACGTACGTGATCACGGCGCTCGGCCGAATCAAACAGGACGATGCCGGAGAATGGGCAGACGTCAACGGCATCCTGTGGCCGAAGAACCGTAGCCCAGGGAATTCCGCCAATGGCTGACAACAGCACTCGGTGATTCTCCCGCCTCCGCTCACGCCAAGTTCCTGTCGGGAACGTGCGCAGCAGCGCCCGAGTCCACTCCGTTATCCCAGACACATCGCCCGAAGCGATCCGACCCTCTCCGGATATCGCAAGTCGTCTGAAGAACTCCTTGTCGCCGAGAAGCCCCTCCAAGTAAAGCGCCTTCAGAGCCATTGCCGCCAGCTTCTCAAGCGAAGCGGCCCGCCGGTCGACAGTCAGGGCCGGTTCGGAGAACAGCGGATGGCCAACCGGCGACCATAGGACTGCTCCGTCCGGCACAGGCAGGGTTTTCCTCAACGAAGCAACGCACCAGTCAGCTTCGCTATTTATCGCCCAGACCGACCATGGATCGTGAGTGTGGTCCTCGATGATGGCGACCGTGTCAGGCAGGAGCCGGTCGTAGGATGGCATTCCCCTAAGGCCGAAGTAGTTGACCACCAGCAAAGCGTCACCGGGCAGGAACCGCGCGTTCCCGACGGTCAGAGGATTCTCGGGGTCATCCGTATAGGTTACCAGCACGATACCGGTTGACCGGAGCGACGCAACCACGTCTTGGCAGAAATAGCTCGGAATCCAGAGACGCCGCCAGCACCTCCTGGTCGAACCATCAGCAAGCAGTCCCCGGAGGGCGTCGCGGGCCGTTCCGAAGAGCATGGCACCTCCGTCCCAAGGCGGAGCAGCTTCCGGCTCATTCGAGGCCGGCATCCAGTGGAACTCGGAACCTTGCTCCCAGCGGCTGGGCCTGGTCATTCCCGTCTTCGTTCTCCGCTCTGAGAAGCCCCGCCATGTCCCTCATGAACGCGGCCTTGGCTGCGCGACCCAAGGAACTCAGGGCCCGTGGCATAGCCCGGGGCGGTGACACCTCGACCTCGGAATACCTCAAATGGCGTACGCAGTACTATCCTCAAGTCAAGCCAGACCGAATTGTGATCGACATACCACACATCGAGCACGAACCTCTCTTCGTATGCCACAGCGGCGCGCCCCTTCACCTGTGCCCAGCCCGTAATCCCCGGCTTGACCTGATGCCGTCTCGCTTGCTCAGGTGTGTAGCGCTCAAGGTACTGCATCAGCAGCGGCCGGGGACCGACCAAGCTCATGTCGCCCTTCAGCACATTCCACAACTCCGGTAGCTCGTCGAGGCTGAGCCGGCGCAGAAACCGACCGAGCTTTGTTAGACGTTCTGCGTCCGACTCTGATCCGGACCGCATCGTGCGAAACTTGTAGATGACAAACGGTCTCCCGCCCAGACCTGGTCGCGTCTGCCTGAAGACAACTGGCCTCCCCATCGTCAAGCTCACAAGTACTCCGATCAAGGCCAGGAGCGGCAAGACCGCCAGCAGGCTGATTACAGAAAGGCAGAGGTCGAGCGCGCGTTTCAGCGGGTACACCGTCCCTCCAGATGAACTCGTCAGCCCCATCAGTCCCGATCCCGTGACGGAAGTCTCGAATCAGGTGATGCCCGTCTGTCAAGGCGACCTGCAGCAACATCCTCGATATGGCTGACCATGCCGGCATAGACCTTTGCTGGGTCAAACGTGGTCTGGTAGAGAAGGCCAGCCTGTTTTCTCATGCGCCCGAGTCTCTCTCGGTCAATGACCAAGGATCGAATGGCCTCCGCCAGTCCCACATGGTCACCCTCAGCATAGGTGACACCGCACTGCCAGTCAGCGAGAAGGCAGGACAGGGCACCTCCGAGTCCAGAGACGATCGGCAGTCCGGCAGCGAGATACTCAGAGACCTTGTTGGGATAGCTTCTTGCGAAAGAGAACGTGTTTGTGTATGGCGCCAGCCCGACTGATGCCATGGATACCAAGGTCCACATGGCGGCGTGGTCCACCCAGCCCGGCATTATTACGTTGCCGCATAACATGGCTGCCTGTCGGTAGTACTCGAAGATGTCGCCGGTCCCGCAGAGCACGAACTTGCAGTTCGGGACTTGATGCTGGAGGATTCTGGCGGCTGCGATGATAGTATCGAGGTCCAGAAGTCGGCGTGTGCCCATGATGCCCATGAAACAGGCTATGAAGTCGGACTCACGCAGACCGAGTGAACGCCAATGCCCCATTGCAAGTTCCTGGTCGACCGCAGAGGGCGGCTCCGCGTCGTTAGACAGCGGAAACCAGCGGTCTGTGGGACCTACCTCTCTACCCGCAAGTTCGAGCCCCCAGTCGACAAAATCTCTCGTTATCCCAAGAAGCCCTGTTGCCTGCGAGCAGGCCCGACGGGCCATTCTGAAATAGGGTGCGAGCGCTGCCTTCCCGAGCGGGACAGCGACAGAAGGGACCAGGTCCAGCATGACCTGGGGCCAGAGGTCGCGGATGTCTAGAAGCACCGGCACTGCGTTTCTCTTGCCGTATTTCGTTGCTTCATAGCATAGCTCGATTGTGGGCAGAGAACAGACGACTATGTCAGGTTTGGGTTCAGCGTCAGCGTAGCGCCTGAACTTGCGCCCGATCAGCCAATGATCGACAATCCTCCTTAGGGAGACATTCCTTCCATAGGAGAGCCCGCGGAGCAACCGGTACGTAAGTAGAGGAGTGCCCTCTATACACTGGTCTCCGGCAACTTCGTACCTCTTCCTTGCGTGATCGAAGGTCGAGCTCCACCAGACAACAGAGTGTTCGGCAGCAGTCAGGTAACGGACCAGGATCCCCGTCCGGTGCTGGCGGTCGTGAGGATGGAACAACGGTAGAGACTCCCCGATCTTGACTAGCCAGACACGCACGATTGCCCATCCCCTTTCTGCTGACCAGCCAAGCCTCGTGCCATCATCGTCCTGAAGAGCAGCGCCCCTCCCTCAAGGCCGACGTCGGAAAGCGAGTCTAGGACCGACCGCGTCTGATCGAGTTCCGGTCCGTCCATGGAACTGAGGCCCATGCTAGGGTTCGTAGTGCTCAACCGTCGACCGCCTCGCGGCTTCGTCTAGAACCCGGCGCGATTCCGGACCGCAGTTCAGAAGCAGGTCGATGGCGGCCAGGTTCGGGATGAACGGCTCCCCTTGCTGAGGATAGATCGGGTGACTCAGCTGCACAAAACGGTGGCCAAGGCCGAGACGTTGAAACTCCGCGACATCGACATATGACTTCCCGCCCCATCCCGACACGTACGTATCGGCTCCGGACTTTCGGCACATGTCGATCAGCATGGCCGTCTTGTCACCGGCAATGTCGTGCTGGGAGCTGTACAGAATTTCCTTCTCGATGCCAAAGCATTTCATCAGGTATAGGGTAATCGCGACATTGAGGTCCACAAGACGCCGCCATTGCTTCGCATAGACCCCCTCGAAGAAATCACGGTGGTCATCAAAGAACGGGGCACTGTGGTAGTTGAGAGAGATCGTCCGCCAGTGCTTCCGGGCCCAATGGATTGCGTCGTCTATGATGACATCGTCAGTTCTTTGGTAATACCTGCCCTTGGTCAGCACTGGGACAGTAAGTAGTATCCGTCCTGTCTTGCCCCGGACGTAGTTGCGGTTCTGAAATCCCTTCTTCTCGAATTGCACATGGTCCACGAACATGAACTTGTCGCAAAGGGTCATCTTGAAGAACAAGCCAAGATAGGGCAAGTACGCAGGCTGGTGACCGGCTAGCTTCAACTCTCCTCCGAAGGCATCGTGAACGAGCCAGCACACATCACTCTGTGGACATTCGGGTGCCGGACTGCGACGATTCAGTGCTGCGGCCAGTTCTCAGTACGAGGCGCGCGACTTCAAAGCTCTCCGCGTACTCAGCTCCGATTTGCACGCCGCGCGTGCGCGCCAACGAACGGATAAACTCCTCGTCAACGTACTTTCGCCCCAATTGTGAAACGTAGCACCGGACCGCACGCAGTTTTGCCTCGAGGTGCCGAGGTTCAAGAAAAACAAACGCATTGGTGCTGAAAGTCAAGTTGTTCCAGGGAATTTCGTAGCCGAGCAGGGTCGTCTTTTTGAAAGCTCGGAATCCCTCCTGTGACACCACCTGGTGATCCTGGTGGGTGTCTGTCGAACACGGAAGGAGCACCAGATCCGGCTCTATCCTCCGGTTCAGATCTACCAGCAGCTCCAGAATCTGCTGCCTGAATTCCGGAAAGCGCCGCACCGGGATTCGCTCAACAATGAGATTGCGCTCGTCCAGACCAAGCTCACGCGTCGCCTTGGTTACCTCACGGGCGAGCGTCTCGCGCGGAAGCCCTGCCGGTACAGAATCCTCGGCTATGGATAGTGCAGCGTAGTGCACCTCTGCACCTTCCTCAACAAGTCTGGCCATCGTTCCGCCGCAGCCGAACTCGCCGTCGTCGGTGTGGGGCGCAATCACCAACGGGCGTCGGTAGACCATATCTCCTCCTTTCACCCTATGCTCCGCCGGAGCCGTACTTTGCAGGGCGCACGTCACTGCACACCTTGAGATCGGCGGTGTTCATCAGACAAAGCCTTCGTTTAGCTCCCGCAGAGCATCCCGGTATCCGCAAAGCTCATAGCATTCGTCCTTCAGATATCGGACAAGCCAGATGTACCACTCCTTGTAGTCTTGGTAGTAGTCACAGAAATACCCGTCATGAAAAAGGAGTGAGAAGTGGCTCACGCCGCGTGTGGCCGCATCGTTCAGGCGCCGGATCGTCGACTCCCTCATCTGGCCAGGGGTACGGTTCTTCCACGGCCTGCCTACTCTGAAGACGTGTCCATCCATTAGTTGAACCGGGAATTCCCAGAAGTCGCCGGAGGACCAAGGGCCGGTATTGCTGAAAGTGGTCGAGCTGAACGAATACCCAGCGCTCTTGAGATTCAGCACGTCGCGCGCAGAGAGCAGGACTGATGACGGGGAGAAGCCGATGTTATGGATCCGGATGCCGAAGAGATCCTGTCCCGTCGCTTCCCGAAGTCCTGATAGTTCGGCGCGGACCTTGTCGGCCGACTCGTACTCGATCCCGTGCACGCCCACGTCGAAGCCCCGGCTCCGAATCCGCGAAACCCACTCCCTGGCACTTGTCAGGGTATAGCACAGCTTCCTGCCGTTCGCGGTGGCGACGAAGAATGTTGATGGAACACCATGTGCTTCGTCAAAGTCCATGAGTTCCTCAATGTGCTGCCATGAATCGGTCCAGAGGGACCGAAGAGCCAGCATTAACTCGCGCCACTTCGTGTAGCCCAATACCCACTCGACCCCGAACCGGGCGACAAACTTCGGGATTATCAAATCCCGAACATGCTCCCAGGCGGTAAGATGATCCACGTCGTGAGAGATAATCACCTTCATCTAGAACAGCCTCCGCTTGGAAAGCTTCAAGGCCATCTCGAGCGGCAGCCAGGCTTTGCTCACGCGGAATCGCGGTGTCAGCCTGCCCCCGAACCCACGGAAGTACCTCTCGATTGCAGGTACTACCGAACCCTCGAAGTCGAAGGTCTGAAGGCCGATCTCTCGGGCGTGGCGAATGGACTCGAACATGGCCAAAGCACCTGCACCGTGGTGTTTGACTCTGGTATCATAACCCCCAAGCAGGTAGTACGCTGTCTCGGCACAGTGGACGACGAAGCTGCCGGCAATCGGTACGCCGCTCGATTGAACCACAAAGGCGTAGCTGTTGTCAGGTCGAGCGAAGGAGAAGAGAATCCTCTTGACGTACTTGCTGTCCGCGTGCTTCCCCTGGCGGGCAAAGGTGGCTTCGACTAGTGAGGAGACAATCGAAAGAACCTCTGTTCGCTCAGCGCGCAGGCCATCCCTGCGCGCCTTGCCGATGTTGCGCCTTCGGGATTCTGACATTCCGGCGAGAATGGCCTCGTCCGTCTGGTCGAGCGGAAGCAGATAGGTGTAGTGAGGAGTCACCTTGTAGTCGCGCCAGAGAAAAGGCAGGGAGTCGGTAACCCACCTCGCCAGCGGGACCGAGACCACGGCCGGATGGATGCTCTCGAGGCAGTCGGCAATCGCGGTAAGCACCTGTCGAGACTCCTCGAGCATAGCCACAGGATGCTGGGCGCGGAACTCGAAGAACGGACCTATGTAAGGCGTCAGCGGAGGATTTCTCAGCACCGGCAGCCCCAGCTTCCTCTGTCGGAACAGGCAGAATCCGCCTCTCAGACTGCCGCCGGCATCGTAGATCCCGTAGCGAGTCAGTGCATCACCAAACAGGTTCGTCCAAGCGGCAGAATCGAAGACAGTGCCATGATACTGCGCCAAATGATCGTACTGGGCGAGCTCGGAATCGCGAAGCACCTGAACCTCGAATGCTCGCCTGGCCATGTCGTCAGTGCGTATGTCCCTGACTCGGCTCTGACAATACTGACACCCAGCCCCTGCAACGGAATGCGCACCTGCAATTCCACTGCGGCCCTGGTGCGGCTAACTCTGGCACCCAGGGCAACTCCAACACAACCGTGTCACCGGTCCTGTAACGGTATAGAAGCCGGTCATTCATGCGAGCGTCGCGTGGTGCTAGTCGGGAACCCCTGAAGGAACGAGATGATAGTTTCGACCACAAAGTCCAACTGCTCCTTCGTCAACTCAGGATACATGGGCAGTGAGAGTATCTCGTCCACAACTCGCTCTGTTGTTGGCAGTTCAACATCTGCAAATCCGGCGTTCGCGAATGCGGGCTGCCTGTGCAGCGGGACCGGGTAGTGGACGCCAGCGGAAATACCGCGGCCACGCAGATGCTCCAGCAGAGCGTCCCGCGCTCTTGTTCTGACCACGAAGAGGTGATAGACGGACTCCGCATGCTCTCGCTCCGCAGGAAGAGTCAGTAGTCCTCCCAGAAGGGTACGGTAGTTGTCAGCGCGTTCGCGCCGACGATGGTTCCACTCATCCAGTCTCCTTAATTTCACTCGGAGAACTGCAGCTTGAATCGTGTCCAGCCTCTCGCCGAAGCCAACCAGGTCGTGTTGGTACTTGCCACTGCGACCGTGGTCGCGCAGTTGACGCACCTTGGCTGCGAGCACCCGGTCGTTGGTGCTCACGGCCCCCGCGTCGCCCCACGCGCCGAGATTCTTCCCGGGGTAGAAGCTGAAGCATCCGACATGACCCAGTGTTCCGCACCTCCTCCCCTTGAACGTCGCGCCGTGGGCTTGAGCAGCATCTTCTACCAGCATCAGGCCGTGGCGGGATGCGATGCTGAACAGTGAATCCATGTCACAAGGCTGCCCGTACAGGTGCACAGGAACGATGGCCTTGGTCCTAGGTGTGATAGCCGCCTCAACTAGGTTCGAGTCTATCAGGTACGTGGACTCATCAATGTCTACGAAGACCGGGCGGGCGCCCACATGCACAATCGCCTCTCCTGTGGCCGCGAACGTATGCGCGGCGGTGATTACCTCATCCCCTGGTCCTATGCCACATGCGAGCAGCGCAAGGTGTAGGGCCGCGGTCCCGGAGGCCACACCGACGACCTCCGCGCACTCGAGGTACTTCGCGAACTCCTTCTCAAACAAACCTATGTCGAGCCCGGACACGAAATCCGAACGGTCTCTGACCAGGCGTATCGCATCCTCGATCTCACGACCTACGGCCGGGTACTGGGCTTTGAGGTCCACCAGAGGCACTCTCACGGGTATACAAGTCCCCCGTCCGCAAACCTGAGATCACCCACGTCGGCTATCCGCCTGGCAGGGTTTCCGACGACAACTGCATTCGGCGGGACGTCCTTCGACACAACAGATCCAGCGCCGACCAATGCCCCGCTGCCGATCTTGACGCCGGGCAGAATCGTCGCTCCAGCACCCACAGTCGCGCCCTCGCCCACCACCACGCCCTCGAGATGCTCCTTGCTGCGCTCAGACCCAGGGCAGCGGGTGTTGGTCAGGATCACCCCGGGTCCTACCCAGCATCCACGCTTCAGAATGCAGAACTCGGGGATGAATGCCCTAGTATGTATCCTCACGTCATCTTCGATAGTGGCATGGTGCTCTACGGCCGATATTGTCCCGACTGACACCCTGTCGCCGATGAGGTTGGACTCTCTGATGTTAACGTGGTTGCCGGTCTGAAAGTCGCGGCCGATCGAGTTGCCCGAGTATATGATTGTGTGACTCCGTATGGTGGCGTTGTCACCGATTGTCGTCTCAAGTCGACCCGTGCCTGCGATTGTGGGTGGTTCGCCGATTATGCAGAAATCACCGATGCTGATCTTGGTACCGAGAGCGACGTTCGGATGGATTCTGTACGAGAGAGACATACTACTTGGTCTTCCGGCGTCCGCTCAAGGGAAGGTGCTCCCCAATTCGGAAGGTGTAATCATCGCCAGTTAGGGGAATGGCCACTCTCCGAGCGGTGATGGCTGAGATGTAGGCTGCCTGCATTACCTCAATGGACTCCCTGCCCTGTGCGCTGTTCGTCGCTATCTGCTCCAGACCGTTCAGGACTCGGATGACATTGTCTATCACCTTGTCGTGATTCGACATCGACCCTCTGTATGTTCCGTAGTCGTTTGGCCCCGCACCTGTCTCAAGAACCGGGGTCTCACAGCCCTCTACGGACCAGTACTCCAGAAGGTTGAGATATTGGCCTCCCACCTTGATGGTACCGGTCGTACCCAGTGCTGTGAGTGCTCCCTCGAAATTCTCCTTGTGAGTGGCAGTGGTGTACTGGAGCACACCCTGTGCTCCGCTGCTGAATTCCAGGCTCACCATTCCCGTATCTTCAGTCTCAATGTAGGGATGTGCAAGGTTGTGCATCCGAGCGTCGACGGCTCGGACTGCGCCGCCAATCCACAACATCAGATCGAGGAAATGAGAGCACTGTGTCATGAGCGCACCTCCATCCAGTGCCATGGTGCCCCTCCAGTCATCCTCGATGTAGTACTCTCGCGTCCGGTTCCATAGAACGCTGCAGCCCATGAAGAGAATCCTACCCAACCGTCCGCTTCGGACGCACTCCTTCAGTGCTTTGACCGGAGGATTGAAGCGATTCTGCTTGACCAGGAAGAAACGCTTGCCGCTCGTTCTCTCGGCCCGGACCACTTGATCCGCATCACCAAGACAAATTGTCATCGGCTTCTCACACAGCACGTTCTTCCCGGCCATGAGTGCATCCACGGACATCGAAGCGTGTAGCCCGCTGGGCGTGCATACGTTCACGACATCCAGTTCAGCATGGAGTGACTCCTCAAAGCTATTGAACCGGCGGCACTTGTATGTCGTGGCGAACGACTCTGCCCGCTCAGGTACTATGTCGTAGACGCCAACCAGCATCGCGTCTCGGTTCCGGAGAATGTGTTCCGCATGACGCCTGCCGATCTTGCCACACCCCAGTATCCCGAATCTTACCCTGGTCATATGCCCCTCGTATCCTGTGTTCGTGCCGGATCACAAGCACCGGGCTGGCTCATCTGACTGCGCAAGGTCCGCTGGAGACCGGTAACTTCGCATTCTCTCGGTGCTACGATTCCCTGCCCACGCCGAAACCGTCCTTCAATATCACAATAGGCCTTGAGAAGGCGTTCCTCCATTCTGCCCCAGTTCCACTTCTCTCTGACTGCTCTACGACCGTTCTCCCCCATCTGCCTGAGTCCCTCTTCGTCAGAGAGCATTTGGATAACTCTCTCGGCAAGGGCCTCGGAACTTGTGGAGTCATACAGCAGACCGGCCTTCGATTCCTCCACGTAGGGTCGAATCGCCGGAAGGTCAGCTGACAGGACGGGTATCCCGCACACCATATACTCGAACAGCTTGATCGGCAATACCTGGGGATACTGGCCGACTGGAAGGAAGGGTATCAGGCCGATTCTCGCCACGCTGATGTAGTCGAAGACCGAGGTGTGGCTCACCCAAGGAACGTGGTCAATGCAGCCTGTCAGATCGAACTCGGTCCTCTGCTCGTTGACCTGGCTCAGGAGCGGCTCGCGCAACTCGCCGACCAGTAGAAGCATGATACGTGGATCATGACGCTTCAGCGTGCGCATCGCACCTATCATCTGGAACATGCCGCGTTCCTGCGATAGGGAGCCTTGGTAGAGGATGATCTTCCTGTCTTGGTACCGACGGAGTAACTCACGCTGTCGCTGTCGGTTGAAACCGATCTCTCCTTGCCGGACGTAGTTGAATATCGTGACAGCATTGCATCCCGCCTCCCGGAACCTGGCTGTCAGTGGGTCTACCACCGCGATCACCATGCTGCATCGCCGTGCAGCCAGCTCCTCAAAGATGGCGACAGAACGCTGGAGTGCGCTGCGTGCCAAGCGGGGCAGCCCGAGCAGCACGGCTGCCATGGGGTAGAATTCGTGAACATCATAAACCAGTTCAGCCCCGATGAGCACTCTGACGAAAGGCAAGACAGCAGCCAGGTCGAAATCATGGAAGTGGCATATGTCCGTCCGCTGCCGTCGGAGTTGCTGGACGGCCTCGCGCACCATCAGGGCCCGTCCGACCAGACCCTGACGCTCCTGAAGTGGCACGTAGCGAACATGGGGATGGAAACCAAACTCTTGTGCTTTCTCGCTTGGCGCTATCAGAGTGACCGTGTCGTAGCGCTTTGCCAGGCTGAGCACTTCCTTGTAGTAGATCCGGTCATCCTTGGCTGCGTGCCGTGTCGTAACGACGCAGACCCTGAGCTTCTTCGTCGACACTCCCGAAGACCGGTTGCTTCTTGAGTTCGTCTCAGGAGCTGACGAACTAGAGCAGTGGGCACCTAGGGCTGGGGTGATCCCGGCCATCCTTGCACGGGAGGAGCCAACAATGTCTTCCAGCCAGTTTGTCACCGCTCTCGCCCGCAGATTGATGTCAAACTGCCTTGACTTTCTAAGGCAAGCCTCAGACATTCTCCTCCGTCTGGCCGGGTCATTCATCAGCGTGACAATGGCGTCCCGTATGGCCCGAACATCCATCGGGTCAACTCGGATCGCGACATCGTCATCTAAGATGTCGTCCATGTAGCGCCCGTTGGATGATATGATCGGCAAGCCACAAGCCATTGCCTCCAAGACCGAGTTGCACGAGCCCTCGACTTCCGTAGGCAGCACGAATGCATCTGCTGCGGACAGCGCAACCGAAACCTCCTCGTGGGGCAGAGTTCCTTTGAAGGCGACGGGGTCGCTGTCCGCCACTTTGACCGGACCGTGGCCGACCAGAAGCAGGGCGACTCCGGATAATCCTCTCACGGCCTCAAGCAAGCGCTTCAATCCCTTCTGCTCATAGAAGTGCCCGACAAATGCGATGACAAACAGCTCTTCGGCGATGCCGAACCGGGTGCGTGCCTCCGTGCGATTGCCCGGTATGAATTGAGACAGGTCAACTCCGTTGGGGAACACCCGTGTCTTGTCGCTGGGGATTGCGAGCTCCCTGACCAACCCATCTCTGACAACTGAGGAGACGGCAAGGAACCCGCCCGCGGGCCTGAAGTCCTGGACCGCTTTGTCGAACCCGAATGGCTGAACCGACCAGAACTCACCTTCACCAACCGACACGACTGAAGGCCGATTGATGCGGGACCCCAGATGTACGGCAGCGTGCCCGGCGCAATACAGAAAGTGACCGTAGACCAAGTCGGGTGACCAGTCAATCCGCTGCAATGTGCGGCGGACGCAGGCAGTGAAACTCCTCAGGGTCAACATGGCAGTATTGAACCCTGGCATTTGCCTCGCGGAGAAGGAAACGTAGCGGGGACGCAAGACCCGGACTGCTGGACCGCCGGCCTGCTCAAGGGCCTCTCTTGGTGCGAGCGGCCAGTTGCGGGGAGCCACAACACTCAACGGGGCGATGACAACACACTCCACGCCAGCGCGCGAGAGAGCCAGCACGAACTGCCGCACGAAACCGCCCTCCATCTGTCGATTGGCTGAAGGGTAGTTCTGTGTGACGACCGCCAGCTTCATGTCAACACGTCTGTGCCATCGCAATGCTCTTCATGATCTACCCTGGCAGGACCTCAATCGGGGTCGCTAGACTCAACCCCCGCATGTTGGCCAAGGTCCTGACAACATGGGCGACCCGCAGATTCGAGCAGGCGTTCTGGTAGAAGAAGCCTGGTTCGAAGCGCCAATCCTCCCCCTCCAGTCGCCATCTCCCTGTGTGGGCATTGCGCTTGGTCGGGTCCTTGATGGCACCAATCAAACATTGCAGTTCGTTCACCAGATAGCCGGGTTTCCCGTCGTCTCCTGCAGTCACAAGAACGTCCACAGCCATGCTGGTGAATCTTCCCTCGTCCGTGACCGACTTGGCAAAGTCAAGCAATCCCCTCGGAGGAGCAGCCCACCCAATCTCCCCAGAGCCGCTGGCGAAGTCGCCGACCCGGGTCTTCCGTCTGCAAAGGTAGTCGTCCCCGATTCTGACGATTCGCCACTCATGGTGATGGGGGACGTAGCTCTGGAACAGAACGCAGCCCCGCTGCCGGTCACGACTATCCCATTCTCTTGGACGGATCCCCCGGCCGAATGCCCTCCGCACCATCCTACGGGCTGCGCGCCTGTTCCTCAGCACAAAAACACCATGCGCCGCAGCGCTGGTATCGGTCTTGCATACAAGAGGATACTCAGCTGCTTCGACGAACGCCAGCGCCCTCTCACGGTCGTAGAATACGTCGGTCCGAGGGTGCGAGACCTCGTGAGCCACCAGCCAGTCGCGCATCCGCCGCTTGCTCTCCCACAGCCAGAGCTCTGAATACGTAGGGTAGAGTGGGTACCCCATATCCTCGACAAGAACTCGCAGCCGCTCGTCAAACATGTGGCGCAGGCTGCTCAACAGAGTCGACGGCGAGGCAAGAAACGCATCACACCCCGACTCGCGCACCAGCTCTACCCAGTTGCCTTGGCAGATGTCCACCAGCCGGTAAGCCACTCGCATCTCCTGGCAGGCCTTGACGTGGTGAGAGAAGTAGTAGGACGTGTCGGTTACGACGCCGATGGTGAAGGGATACGGCGAGAGGTAGTCTGATCGAACGGGAATCGGCCCTCCGAAGAGCTCCTCGGCCTCGCGGCGGAACTGCTCTGACCTGAACGCTGCGTAGGGTATCGCGGACTTGACCGCACGCTTCAGCCACCTGGGCGCCAGTCTTCGTCCAAGCGCACTATGCAGAAGTCCGGAAGCGACCATCTTCTGTCCAGGCATCTAAGACCCTGTCACCCCGCCCGAGTCAAAGCCCAGGTGTTTGCGGAATGAATCCAAGAAGTGGGCGATGTAGTAGCATCTGCTACGATTGACGTCTTCTGAGAGCAACACATTCCAGTCTATCGGCAGGTTGATGCTTCTAAGGATCCGCAGCCCGTCCTGCACGCTGGACGGTGGTCTGCATATGCTATCTGGGTGCCGTTTGCGAACAGAACACATTGCCCTCTGCACGTGGGCACGAAGCCTTGGTCCCAGAGGAACCAGACTCTTGACTCGGTCGCTCAACCTGGTCCGCAACGGCATGTGCTCGAACGAATAGCCGTAGTATGAAGCAATGCCGGCGGCCCGGCTGTCCAGGGTCCGGATCATCTCCGCCTCGAGTTCGCCTCCGACCCCGATGTGCGGTGTCGCTTTCAGAGACTCTCTGGTCACAGACCAATCTGCGAACGGCATGAGTGCGAACGAGAGCTGATTCTCGGCGCAGAGCCTGGGACCGGCGCTGTAGGGAAGCCAGACGTCCCGATACCATCGACGAGCGAGTTGACGGTCCAGTCTGTTCAGACTATCGACTCCCATGAGCCGGGCGTACTTCTGGCCGAGGCGGTCGGTCAGCGCTTCTGCTGACTTCTCGTCTCGAACAGCGGCCGTGCACCCAGGCCTCATTACGAAGAACTGCAACCACTGCCCGAAGTCGTACGAACCGGCGGACAAGTGCTCAGGATTGCGGTAGAGTTCGCCGCCGAGACCGTTGAACCCCAAGCGGGTCGGCCCCATTGCCTTGACGCGCAGAGCTCTTGTATGCACGTCATTGAAGGTTCCCATGGTCAGGTTGGTCCGGCCGTCCCAGTAGTAGAGAGCATCTTCCATGTTGGCCCTGAGTTCCTTGCCATCAAGATGCTCCCAGGTCCGGACCGGAATGGGCGTCAGAAGAACCCCTGCATGTCTCGTTAGTTTCTCGGCAACGTCCTGTTCCTTGTCATGCCCGGGGCTGCGGTAGGTATACGTGAATACACCTAAACCTGCCTCTCTGGCGAGCAGGAGCAGCAAACGGCTGTCATAGCCTCCGGACACACCCATGCTCGTCCCTGTCTCCGCCGACAGCGCACGGATGCGCTCGAAGTACTCGCGGAGCACTGTCAGCTGCCGCTCTACGCATTCAGAAAGGCTCCTCGGACATAGCCCGTCGTCAGTAGTTGATGGACGGGCAACCTGGAAATCTGCTATTGGTGACCTGAATCTCCTCTGCTTCTCCTGCGTCAGCAGCACGATGTCTTCGAGGAGCGTGTCCGGGCCGACAATGCTCCCGGTCAGCAGCTGCTCAAGCAATGCGTCTCGATTCACGGGGTGCGACGCACCGTCTGAGACAAGAACCGCTTGGAGGGAGCTTGAGACGACAGCGCCGTCTGCGCTTGAGAAAACGTGATAGAGACCCGAAGGGTCGATTGCCATGGAGACCCGTGAGCCGTCGAAGAAGAGCAGGCAGTAGCAGCCAACCAGTTCACTTCGATCGAAATTCCCTGATTCCCAGTCTCCAAGCAGTTCCCTCATGCCGTCGGCATACCCCAGCCCTTTGTAGACCGGGGTGCCGGCGCTGAAAAGCCTGCACCCCGACTCAGAGTCAAACCAGTTCTGAACAGGGTTCATCTGCTTCTGAAAGAGCAGAAGCCTGGCGTCACCGAGGAGAAACTCGGCCGGCTCTGAGAAACCCTTGTGGCGGAAGACAGCACGCGCCCGGGCCGTATCCTGTGACCCGGATTCCTTCACGAGCAGGAACGCACCCATATCTATGGGGAAAGGCGAGAGGTCCGACGCAGTACAGCCGGTGACGAGGTGGTCGTATCTCCGACCGCCCCGCCCTCGGCAGGAGTTACACTGCGCAGGTTTCGTTCCATCGCGCGCGTGTGTCCAACCATGACGCCGATCAGAAGAAGATGAACGGGATTCAAGAAATTGGGCGTACCCAGCCCAAGCAGTAGCAGGGTGATGATCATGGCCTGGTACAGGCCGACCGTGTAGCGGGACGTCGGGTCCGAACGCGCGTTCAATACTCGTCGCAGTCTGCGCCAGAGTACGAGATAGACCGAGAAGTAGAGCAAGAAGCCCACGACCCCGGTCGTTGCCAGCACTTCCATGAAGTCCGAGTGCGCATACGCCCGCATAGAGGAGCGGAGCGTGAAGTTGCCGAGTCCCACGCCATTGATGGGCGCATCCAGGAACATCGACCAGCCCTCTCGATAGAGCTCCAGGCGATCACGCGATGCACTGGGGTCGCTCAACACAGACTCGAACCTGCCGCCTACAGGTGCACGCTCCACAATAGACCGCCCGGCCATGAACAGCCCTGCGACCACCATGAGTAGAATCAGAGCTCTTCGGAACCTGGAGATCCTGGCCCTGCCATAGGCCATGGCCGCCCAAGCCAGTGCGAAGAAGCCGACGGACAGAATGCTCTTTCGCGAGCCCGAGAGCACAAGAATGGCACCAATGAGAGGCAGTACCAACAGAGGCCAGAGAGTGAGCTTCTGTTTGCCCCGATGCCACAGCAGATACGCCACGCCGAACACCGCATACAAACAAAGGAATCCAAGGAAGTTCTCGTTGCCTGCAAAAGATACGAGGCGCCGGACCGTGTCGCCGCTCAGAGCAGCGGCCAGTTCTCCGGTGCTGTGGGAGAACCACCCCAGGCCCAGCGGCACCACCAAAAGGAACAGGAAGACGATTGTCGGCTTGCCTCGCCTGGCAACGTATACGGCAACAGCGAATAGGAGCGCCGCCTCCTGTGCCAGCAGTCGCACGGAGTCCCGGACCGGACCCTGAGCTTCGGCGAGCAGGAGCCCGGTCAAAGCTCCCCAGCCAATGAAGGCAGCGAAAAGGAGCACTTCGGCCGGGAAACCACCTCCTTGCTGCAGCCAGTACATGATCGCCAGCAGTGTCAGAAGTATGCCGAGCAGACGGTTCCATTGGGACAGCCAGGGATACAGGGTGTTGAGAAGGAAGCCTGCAATGAATAGCGCCAACACGACCTCGAACAGCCGCAGCAAAAAGCCAGTTCCAGCTCTCGGTGCCGAGGTATCACCCAGGCCCCTCGAGCTCAGACCAGGAACAGGCGGGACAGACTGAACCCGGGGCCGCATGGTCGGCCTCATGCCAAAACCTGCCCTGGCATCTTCACAGTGTACCGCCTTGAGATGCAGTCAATGCCAGGCTCATCGAGGTGGGCTCTCCATGACCTGCAGGTAGAAGTCCTTGAGCCGTTTGCAGTAGTTTTCGAAGTTGAAGAGCCGCGAGCGGACCCGCGCCGCGGCACCCATTTGCGCACGTAGCGAGAGTTCGGAAACGAGCCGATTCACTGCCCGTGTCACCGCATCGACGTCCTCCAACGGAACCAGAAAGCCGGTCTCTCCGTCCACGACCACAGCGTCGGTAATGCCCGGTAGGTTCGTAGCCACTGCGGGCAGCCCGGCCGCCGCTGCCTCGATGAGTACGTTACCCAGACCCTCGCCGCGCGTCGGGAATACGAAGACATCGGCGGCACTGTAGTAGCCCACCATCTCGTGCTTGTCGCGCACCATGCCGGCCCAGATGACCCGGTCAGAGACGTGAGCTTCCAGCAGCCTGCGTCGCTGGCTGTCAACATACGAAGCGTCGAAACCGCCGCCTGCGTCGCCCCTGCTGCATGGCCCCACCCACACAAGCCACGTGAGCGGGCGGGCCTTGGCAACCCGGATGTAGCTCTCGATCATGATGTCAAGACCCTTGCGCCGGATGGCGGCGCCAATAGATAGAAGAACAGGATCTTCCGCAGGTATCTGGTAACGGGCCCTGACCGCAGCCCGGAGGCTCAAGTCCCTCCCTGACTCCAGCCCGGGGATTGCCAGGAAGTTCGGAAGGGCAATCGCCCTGGAGACCCCATGGTTCCTGCAGTCCTCGGCCAACGCTGGTGACAGGGCGACGACTCCATCGAAACGACGATAGAGATTCAGCCACAACTTGCCCCGTCGCGCGGCAATCTGGCCGGGGTTGTCGGATCCAAACAGACTTGTGGTGTAGACAACCTTCTTGCCGAGTCGGTGAAGAACGAGCGGACTGAGTATTTCTCCCCACGACAGGCTGTGAAGGTGTGCGATGTCGAAGTCCCCTCTTCGTGACACAACCGTCGCATGCAGGCGGGCTGCGTCCCAGGAAAGACCCAGGCGACCCGGGTACCTGGCACTGGACCAGAGACGGGCCGGTTCTGGAAGCCGGTAGTCGAGGGTCCCGCTGTTCATGTTCACCGGCTTCACATCCGTCCCCCACAGGTCCAGCGTCACATCCTGATCCTGCCAGCCGCTCAGCAGCGAATAGAGGTAATGAGTTTGCCCTCCGAAGTTGCGCCCGAAGATGCCGGGCACCATGTGGACGACTCGAACCTGCCTGTCGTGGCGAGTCATTCCGTCATTCCATGGCCCAAGGGCCGGTCCGGGCTACGGAGTACCCGGCCACGCCCCGTGACGTCGACCCAGAAGCGGCCCGTACAGGCTGATGGACCAAGGCGGTCGTTGTCGGTCTCATGCCGGGAGCCACTCGCTGCCTTCTCGGTGCCCAGACCACCAAGTACACTCGCCGCAGTCGTCCCAGACAGAAGTACGCCCCGTTTCTTCAGCAGTCTGTCCGAAGCTCGGTTCACGCGCAATAGCCGCACCTCAGTTGAGTTGAGCCTTCGAAACCTGCAGGTAGAAATCCTTGAGACGACGGCAGTAGCTCTCGAAGTTGAAGAGACGAGAGCGGGATCGGGCTGAAGAACTCATCCTTGCGAGAAGCGACGGCTCGGAGACTATCCGCTCCACCGCCTTGGCCACGGCGCCGGCGTTCTCGGGTGGGACGAGGAAGCCGGTCTCCCCGTCCACGACGACAACATCGGTGATGCCGGGCAGATTCGTCGCCACGGATGGCAGGCCTGCGGCCGCCGCCTCGATGAGGACATTGCCCAGACCTTCGGCTCTGGTCGGAAGAACGAAGACATCGGCGGCGTTGTAGTAGCCGGCCATTTCGCGCCTGTCCGGAACCATGCCGGCCCAGATGACTCTGTCCGAAAGCCGGGCTCCCTCCAGTCTGTCTCGCTGCGTGTCCACGTACGACTCATCGAAGCCTTCTCCAGCCTCAGTCTTGGTGCAAGGGCCCACCAGCACAAGCCACGTCCGAGGGTGGTCCCGAGCAACCCGGATGTAGCTCTCGACGAGAACGTCGAGACCCTTTCGGCGGATGGCGGCGCCAATGAACAGCAGAACATGGTCTTCCGTAGGAATCCTGTGGCGGGCCCTTATCTCTTCCCGCAGGCCTGGATCCCTTCCGGCTCCGAGCCCGGGAATTGCCAGGAAGTTCGCAAGGACCCTGACATTCTCGACTCCATGGTTCCGGCAGTCCTCGGCAATGGCTGGGGACACGGCGATAATCCCGTCGAACTGACGTAGCAGACTGAGCGCGGCCGTTCCTCCTCTGCTCTTGACAATAGCGCTTGGGTTGTTTGCCGCGGGGTGGTCGGATGCCATCAAGCTCATCGTGAAGACCACCTTCTTCCCGAGTCGGTGAAGAACCAGCGGACTAACGAGCTCGCTCCACCACAGGCTGTGAAAGTGCACGATGTCGAAGTCCGTTCGCCGCGACGCCAAGGTCACCAGTTGACGAGTCGCAGCCAGCAGTCGGCCCAGGCGACCCGGCTCTGTTGGGTCGGCCCAGAGATCATTGTCGTGCTCAAGTTGATATTCAAGACTGCCACTGCCCATGTTGGCAGGCCTCACGTCCGTCCCCCAAAGGTCCAGCGCAACCTCCGGATCCCTCCAGCCGCTGAGCAGTGAATAGAGGCGGTGGGTGATGCCACTGAAGCGGCGCCCGAACGTCTCAGGCACGACATTCACCACTCGAATCTGCCCATTGCCATTGCTAGTCCCTGTTCCGTTAATGCACTCCATATCTACCTCCAAGCCTACCTCGACGGAACGGCCTGGTGGCCGATCCGACCCCTTTTGCTGCAACATGACACAGGACTGTGCTGTGCATTGGAGAATCCCTCTGACCTTGCGGACTGGTGCAGTAGCTGTTCCCGTCCGCCTGCCTTCGCGCGCTGGGTCAGCCAGAGGCTCAGCAGAGTCATAGCGTAGATGCGGTGGCTCAGCGCCGGTCCGCCCCGTAGGAAACGGCGAACAACGGCGCTCGCCCAGGTAGAGCGGGACTCGCCTGTCAGAGACCAAGCCGCCGTCTTCACGTCTTCCCTGAGCTTGGCTGTTCTGATCGCGCGAAGAAGAACGTCCACCCTGGAATTGAAACTCCCCTTTGGCTTCTCGAGAATTCGCCCGGGCAGGTGGCGGGACATGTATTCCCGAAGAACTATCTTGTGCGATTGCCGGGTGAAGCAGAGACCCTCAGGGAGAGTTGAGAAGAAGGACGCCAGCCGCGAGTCACAGAATGGGAAGCCCGCCGTGACGTTGAAGTACTTGGCTGGCTGCGCCAACTTGGGGAACGTCGTCTCCGACGCCCATATTCGATCAAGTGCTTGTGCATTGAAGGTGTTGGGGTGCAGACTGCTGCTGGACTTGCCAAGTCGCCCCATCTCGGTGTGTGCGAGGTTCGCGTCGATGCCCAATGACTTCAGAAGTTCCCTCTCCGACCACCCGTTCCAGGAAACGAAAAGCTCACGAGGCGGCTTTCTGAATCTGGCGACTTGCCTCCGCAACCTTCTCGGCAGGAAACTGCAAGCGGCTGATGGAAGCTGGAGCGCGAAGTAACGAAGCAGCGGCAGCGACAGGTAGAGCCGTTCGAATCGGCTCAGGGTGTATCCCATGTACGCCTCGGGGCCAGAGCCTTCGAGGACGGTATCGATGTCGGACGGCAGGTTCTTCAACGCCAAGTAGGTAGGCAGCCCTGCCGGGTCCCCCAAGGGTTGGCCATGTACGAGTACGAACTCATCGAGGGCATCGAGGTAGTCGCTCTGGGAGAACTTGAGTACGAGATGCTCGATGCCCAGGTGCCGGGCGACCACGGCCGCGTCTTCGCTCTCGTCAATCGAGGAGTCTTCGAATCCCACGGTTACTGCCAGATACCTGCGGGGGTCTATCTTCGACGCGGCAACGCATATGCTGGATGAGTCCTTCCCGCCGCTCAGGAGAATCGCAGTCCGCCCTGTCGGCGCGGTGCGCGCTTCCACCGCCTCTGCCAGCAGCCTGTCGAACGTACCAACCGCCTCGGTCAAGCTGTTCTCGGACTCAGGCACGTGCCTTTCCTGCCAGAAAGGAACAGGCACTCGCGAGTGCATTGATACCGAGCGGTCGTGCACTTCGCTTACCTCGATGGCCCTTCCGACCGGCACGCTCTTGACGCCCGCGTATGCAGTGCGGGGTGAGGGGACGTATAGGTAGTGAAGGAACTGCGCCAGCGCAGCAGCATCCGGCTGCCGGTTGGGGTTCAGATGCCCCAGCGCTGATAGATGTGTTGCGAAACATACGGTCTGCCCCTGCCGTTCGTAGTAGAGAGCTTGGGTGCCAAAGGGGTCACGAGCCAGCACGACTGTGCGGTTCAGGTTGTCGCACACAACTGCAGCCCAGTTTCCGTTGCAGCCGGCCAGTGAATCCACCCCGCCCTCAGCGTAGGCGCTCTCGAAGCAGGCTCTGGCCCTCAGAAGAGGGTCCTGTGACGTGAAGGAGTAGCCGCGAGGGGGGCAGACCTTGCCGAACACAAATGCATGCGCGCGCCGCGATCCGCCAGCCGACTCCAGTCGAGCATCCGGCTCGGGCAGCCTCTCGCTCTCGCGGTAGAACAGCCTGCAGGCCACGGTGGGCAATCTCCAGGTTACGGACCTCACGGCGCCTGATGGACCGCTGGCAAAGGCGCGGCTCATCGAGTCCAGAGTGCGCAGGTCCTGGTCCGCATCATGCGCAAACGCCACTCCGCAGAGGCCGATCATGCTCGCCGCACCTCCAGCAAGATGGACTGCAACACCAACTCGCCCATCGACACTACCTGCCTAGTCCCGCGAGATCCAATGCTGCATCCCTTGTAGCCTTGAGCCGCGCCGGCCACCCCGGGGGGAGCATTGTCAGCAGCATCATGCGCCACCAGGAGCGTGCGTACCTCTTTGTGCCGCGGCAACTCCGCAGCAGCCGACGGGCATATCGCGGATTCCCCTCCATGACGTTGAGGGATGCAACCTGGATCTGGCTGAGTGCGATTAACTCGAATACGTCCAAGCGATGCGCTGCAGGCACGGCGCCGGTATCAAGGTAGTTCCTGATAGCGTTGACGAAGCCGTGCTGCTTGAGCGTCCTGTTACGAACGAGCGCTCGGTTTTCGGCATCCTTGTGATAGACCGCCCCGACCCGAGAGCTGTAGCCTATCGGATACCTCAGCGCAATCCGGAACCACATCTGAGCGTCCTCACCGACTGCCACACCGGCGGGGAACAGACCCACTTCATCGAAGACGTGCTTCGGCACGGCGACTGCCGATGACCAGACAGGGTTGGTGGTCGCAGAACGGAAGTAGTTGGGGATGATACCCTCCCATGGAAATGCGGGAATGCCGGGGGAGACGTGAACCCAACGTCTACCATCTGTCGCCACGACCTCAAATGTCTGAGCATAAGCCCCGCACCCGGGGTATTTCGCTGCCAGGCGTGCGATCGTAGCCAGATGCTCAGGCAGCCATTCATCATCTGCGTCCAGGAATGCTATCAGGTCGCCTCGGGCCTCGGAAATGCCTCTGTTCCGCGCGACGCTTACGCCCTGGTTCTCCTGTCTAATCAGCCTGACTCCTCTGTTGGTGTATCTGACAGCAATGTCACCGCTCCCATCAGTGGAGCCATCATCTACCACGATGACCTCAACGGGCTGCTCGCTCTGCGCCAGGACTGAATCCAGGGCCCGGGCTATGTGGGATGCCTTGTTGTAGAGCGGGATGACCACTGAGATGCTCGCTCCACCTACTGGCTCTCTCCCGGCAAGGCCTTGAGTCGAGTTCTTCGCCTCCATGCGCGGTTCTACGCCCGATTCGGCTGCAGGGCGACTCGGCCCGTCATGTGCTGTGACCTGCTCGGCATCAGCCATGGTAAGACTCAGTTTCTCCCTTCGTCCTGCAGCGCCCGAGCCGTCGCCGTGCTGTGGTAGCGCTTTATCAGGTTGCGCATGGCCCGTGGCGCAACCGCCCACAGACGGACGGCAAATCGGTTGGCCGCAGCGATTGGGACCTTGAGCAGTATCGCCGGAATCCGGCTGTTGGGAATCAGGCTGCTGGCTCTCATCACTCTGAGAAGCCGGAGCAGGGCGGGCACGTCCCAGCAGTGACTGATTGCGTCAGCCATGTTGCGCTCACCACGCCTGATCCGCCAATCCAGTCTGCCGCGCGGCGAGTCGCCAAGGTCCTTCCCTAGAAGGTGCGGCAGCGAGTATCGGAACAGCAGCTCATCGTATCTCTGGAGAAGCTCGGACTTGGACCGGTACACCCCCCTGGCCTGAATCCTGTATGCGCCCATGAACTCCTGCAGACAGCAGCCCTTCCCCTGCATCAGAGTCATCAGCAGAAGCGGATTGTCGCCGGCCGGCAGACTCCTGAACACGTCCAAGTTGCGCTGCAGCACAGACAGCAGAACGCTCAGTCGTGCTACGCAGGAGCCAAGGTGAACCGGGACTCCACCCATGGCACGTTCTGCCCCGAATACCTCGGGACAGTCCTCACACGTGAAGAGCTGCGGGTCCAGCAGATTGCCGCGGGTATCTACATTTCTGACCCAGTGTCCGCAGACTGCGAAGTCCGAGTTCCGCTCGAGAAAATCAACCTGCTTCTGGAGCTTCATGGAGTCGGTCCAGTAGTCATCGCCCTCGAGCATCGCCACGTACTTGCCGCGGCAGGCCTTCAGGGTCGCGATGAAATTGTTCATCCCATGCAGACCCATATTCCGCTCGTGCAGCAGGGGGCGAATCCTGCCCGGGTACTTCCTCGAGTAGTCCGCTACAATGCCCCGGGTGCCGTCTGTCGAGCAGTCCTCGCCAATGATGACCTCATAGTCGAAAGCTGTCTCTTGCATCAACACGCTCTCTATGGCCTGGGCGACGTATCGCTCATGGTTGTAGGTGATCATTGCGACGCTGACAAACGGCTGTGTGTGAGCCCCGGCGCTGTCGCCGGCATCCACGTTGGTTGTCGGGTCCGGTCCCAAGGTTGGTGGAGAATGCGGTTGGCTTGTCATCGTAGAGTCAGTGCAGTTCTCCTTCACAGCCAGGCATCATCCCGTCTGAAGGCCCTTCGAAGTGACTCTGGCATTCCGCAGAAGCCTCCAGATACTGGAGAACCGCAGAGGACGACTTCCACATCAGGACGTCGACAATCGACAACGCAGGCTCGAAATCATACCCATCACACCGGTATGTCATGTTCTCGAACCTCTGGATCGTCAGCTTGATGCCGGCCTTCTCGAACCCGGCCTTGTCGAATAGTGCCTCTCCCCCAGGCGGGTTGACGTACTCACTCGCCCCGAGTGCCTCTGAGATACGCAGCGCCCAATCGCCCGGGCCTGCAACCGGACCCAGGCTGAGGTTCATGTCTGAGAAGAACTCGTACCGAAACGGTATCCGGAGATGCCGGCATATCTTGTCCAGTATGGCGATGTTCAGCCGAGCGAGTGAAGGCTCGTCGTTGTCAAGGCAATCCCGAACCAGGTCGGCAGTCGCTTCGTAGTAGTGAGCTCTCTTTCGGTAATGCACCAGTTGACCGCACACCCGGTCACGCCAGTCCCTTCCTTCCTTGACGAAGATGTCCGCTATCGGTGTGTTCCGATGGTGCTTCCGAAGCGGAGCAGCAATGTACTGCCAGCCGGTATTGGGGTGCAGAATCCGGTTCCGGTTCACCCATCCGTGCCTGATGTACTGCGCCGTATCGAACACAATCCACCGGTCGGTCCTGTGTATCAAGTCGAAGTACCCCAGGTACGGGAAGAAGTAAGGCTGCATGATGGCCAGTTTCATGCACGTGTACCTGCACGAGCCCGGATCTCGCCGACATAGAGACAGATTCTCTCCACCGTCTCTGCCGATATCCCGCTGTAGGTCGGCAGCGTCAGTATCCTCTCTGCCACTCGCCTTGCCACTGTCAGCGGGTCCCGCGTCTGGACATTCTGGTAGCACGCGAAATCCGGCACCAGCGGATAGAAGTACCTGCGGGCGTGCACATTGAGCTTCCTCAACTCCTCGTACAGCCTGTCCCGGCTCATGCCGAAATCTGCTTCATCCACCTCAACCGGCACGTACCCGTAGTTGTAGCGGATCTCTGGCGGCAGAGGCGGCGGGATGCGGATGCCCGGCACGTCGGCGAGACGCTCCCGGTAGATCGCCTCGATCGCCTGGCCCTTGGAAGTCAGTTCGCCGATGTGCCTCAGCACCAGTGTGCCCATCAGCGCCTGCATCTCCATCATTTTCGCGTTGGTGCCCGGCATCACTACCTCGACTTCATTTCTGAATCCGAAGTTCCTCAGGTAGTCGAACGTCTGCTTGAGCCCGGCGTCGCGGAAGACAAGCATCCCGCCTTCCATCGAGTGGTAAAGCTTGGTCGCATGGAAGCTGAACATGCTCATGTCGCCGTAGTGGGCGATGGACTTGCCGCCGACTTCCACACCGAACGCGTGCGCGGCGTCATAGATGAGCGTCAGTTTGTGCCGCCGCGCTATATCTGCCAGTTCTTTCACCCTGCAGGGATAGCCGAACACGTGGACGGCGAGAATCGCGGAAGTCCAGGGAGTAATCGCCGCCTCGACCTTCTCAGGGTCGAGGGTGAAGTAGTCCGGTTCAATGTCCACGAATACCGGCCTGATTTTGCACCAGAACAACGCGTGGGTGGTGGCGACAAAGGTGAACGGCGTAGTAATCACCTCGCCTGATATCCCCATCCCCTGGAGGCCGAGTTGCAGAGCCAGAGTCCCATTGTTGAACAGACAGACGTTGTCCGTCCCGAAGTGCCTGCCAAGCAGGCTGGCATAGCGCTTAAGAACCGGGCCGTTGTTCGTCAGCCAGTGGTTGCCCCACATCTCCTTCAGCCCGTCGACAAACTCATCAAACGGAGGCAGATAGGGACGGGTAACGTATACCGGTTCGTCAAAACGCTCCAGGTCGATACGTTCGGTTTGCAGCCTGTCAGCCGGCGAGGACCCTGTATTGGTGCGCTTCAGCACAGCAGCAACTCCAGTCTGGCAAGGACCAATGACATGGCGGACTCATGGGTGATGCGCCTCGCGACAGCCGAGGGCAGCTCAAGTTTGCAGACGGATGAGATCCACGGCAGCCGCATGATTCAACGCAGCCCTATTCTGCGCAGGGTCCGGCCGCCGAGGACCCTGGGGTATGTCGCGGCGTCCAGGGCAGTCCGACGCGCGGCCAGACCCAGCACTGCCCTGATCCGCCCGCGTGGAACCAGTTCATTGTCCTTCATCATTCGATACAACTTGAATGCGGCAAGGGGACCTGAGCCATGGACAACAGCCCAGGCTACCCTCTCTTCGCCCCTCCTGATCTGATTCGCGACCGCGGTGCGGTAATCGGCACCGACCTCGCCGTTGAGCAACGTCGGTAGCGAGTAGAAGTACTGGAGCAACGCAAACCGCCTGTTCAGCTCCGAACGCGGCGACCAGTAGCCGCCGGAGTGAAAGCGCCACACGCCCATTGTCTCGTGAAAGCAGAAGCCCTTCCCCTGTGCCAGGAGCAGAAGGAGCAGCGGCTCGTCGTGTGCCGGCAACTTGAGTACCAGGTCCATCTTCTGCTGCGGGATGGACCGCAGCGCACTGGTCCGGAATACCCAGGAATTCATGTGGGTTGGCGTGCCCTGGACAGCATGCTCTACCCCGAACTCCTCCGGACACTTCTCACCGGTGAAGACCTGCCTCTCAAGGGGTTTGCCCGAACCATCCACGTTCTTGACCCAATGGCCGCTGACCGTGAACTCCGGATTCTCCTCCAGAAAGTCCACCTGTTTCTGTAGCTTGTGGGGGTCGGTCCAGTAGTCGTCGCCCTCGCAGAGCGCGATGTATTTGCCCCGGGCAGCCGACCGGATCCGGAAGGCGTTCTGCGACACCCCGACGTTCGCATCCGATGCTATCACCCTGACGAGCTGCGGGAACCGCCCGGCGTAGTCCTGCACGATCTGGGGCGTTCCGTCCGTCGAGCAGTCATCACCGATGATGATCTCGATGGGGAAGCTGACCTTCTGCATCAGGAACGACTCCATCGCCTGGGCCAGGTACTTCTCGTGGTTATACGTTGCGCAGCATATGCTGACCAACGGTGCGTCGACCCGGTCGTTCTTCACGATTCCATCCTCGGGAAGCAACCGCCGGTCATGCGTTGACCGCCTCGAGCAAGAAGGTCTCAATCTTGTCCACGTACGGCCCAAGCAGGTGCCGGGTCATAATCGCAGTGCGGGCATTGTAGGTGATACTGCGGTAGGTATCCGGATGCGCGATGAGCTCACTTATCAGGCGGACGGCGGCCTCGAGATCGCCCTCTGGGACAAGATAGCCTGTCTCCCGGTCCTGGATTATCTCGGCAGAACCTTCGTTACCGTATGAGATGACGGCACATCCACTGGCCATTGCTTCCAGGGGCACGCGGGACAGGCCGGACTTGTGGAGGCTGGGGAAAAAGCATATGTCAGCTTGCTGATAGATCGAGGGCAGCTGTCCGTAGCCGACCATGGAAGGCAGCACCTGCACGTGCTCCGCCAACTGCAGATCCTTGATTTCCTTCTCGAGTGCGTGCAGATAGGACGGGTCCCAGACGTGCCCGGAAAGAACCAGTCGTGCATCTATGTCTCTCTGGTGCAATGCCGCGAGGAGGCGAACGGCCTCGCGCTGGTTCTTGGCTGCTTCGAATCTTCCGGGGAGGGCAATGCTCGGAGGATGCCTGACCGCGGCTCTGGGGGTGAATGCGAACATCTCAGTATCCAGACCAGAATATATGACCGCACTGCCATCTATGGGCATGCCCTCTGCCTTCGCATTCTGGCGGCCCCATTCGCTGTTGAAGTAGCCCCGCATGTTCGCGGGCCACGACCACTTCTTTTTGAGGGCACTGCCACTGACCGCGCAGCAGGAGGCAATCAGAGTTGGCTTCAGCAGGGCCTTCAACTTCGAGATGGGCTTGCCTTCAGCGAAGGGATACCAGTAGCCATGGTTGTTGTATGAAAGAGACATACCGATTGTGCCCTCGTCGTATACTACTGGAATGCCGCATTCCGCGAGATATGGAATCAGGGTCTTGGAAAGGTCACAGATGTGCAGGAGATAGACGAAATCCGGACGATACCAGTCAACCTTCCTCTTGACGAACGTGACGTCCTTGATCTCATCCAGAATTCTCTTCTTCCGACCCGCGGGTTCATCCCACCTCGAGAGCTTTCTGAAGACATCCTTCTCCGGTGTCAGCGGATCCTTCTCGCCGCGGGGACGTTTCGTCGTGACCACCGCGATGTCGTGGCCGCGCTCTAGCAGCCGGTCCAGAAGCTCCTTCGCACGAAGACCGAATCCACCAAAATGGTAGGGTGGATAGCAGTCCGTGATGGCGAGTATCCTCATCGGCCAAGCGCCGCGTGTGCGCCCCCGTTGGACTCCAAACCTGGCTTGCCGTCGTCGGCAGGAGCGACTCTTGAGTCAAGCCGACGGAGAAAGTCTTCCACCTGGGCCTCCTCTGGCCACTTCCGCCCTGGTATCCATGCGAGGACGCCGCGATCCGGCGAGCCATCCAGTCGCCAGTGCCCAGGGCAAAACTGGACTGACCAACTGGGATAGGTGTAGCTGATTTCGACGACTACCGGCGTCGTTCCCTTGTAGAGTCCGTCAATTGCGCAGCTTTGACAGGCCAGGGATCGGGCGGTCAGAAATGCCAGGCGCACGAAGCGCTCGTCGATCAGCTTCGGGTCGAAATCCGACACTCCGCTGCCACTCGCGCGGAAGTCTCCAGGACGGTTCTGTCGACGAGACGCGAAGGCGCGATTTCCTATCACTGTCACGCGCGTGTCAGAATCGTTGCCGGGCAGAAACTCCTGGAACAACACATAGCCGCTCTGCAGTTCATAGCCGTCGTCCCAGGGCGGCAGCGGCGTTCCGTGGTGAAGAACACTGGCGACGGCTCTGATCCGCCGCCTCCAGGGCAGAGCACGGAACTGCCCTTCGTCCAAGGTGGCCAATCTGCGCCTGAACAAACGGTCGATCCAAACGTGCGCCTCGGAGGGGTCACGCACCAACCGCACGTTGGCGGAGCTGCAGCCGGTGGCCAATTTGAGAACCATAGGATAGGATGCGTTCGTCGCCCACTCTTTGGCTGCGTCCCGCTGAAACCAGATCCAGGTCTCTGGTATGGGTATTCTCTTGGCCTTCAGGAGATACGTCTGAGCTATCTTGTCATCGTAGTACCAACATGTATTCTGGTCCGGGTACGTGGCCAGTCCCATCTGCAACTCAACAACCGGCAGCAGACGCCGCGCGATGCGTGACATGCCTCCGAAGTGTCCCCAGCGCCACATGAGCCCGTCACACCCCTGTAGCTGTTCGAGAATATCGGACCTTCGCACGTCCACCCATCGCACTTCGTGTCCAGCCGCCTGCAGCAGCGTAGACCAGCGAGGCGAAGAGGCGTCGCACAACTCCGGGGTACCGGGGTCAGTATAGTCGGACGGATGAATAGCGATCGTGTATCGCATCGACTACCAGCCCAGCGAACGGAGACCTATACCAAGGGCTCGTCGCAACCTCAGAAGGTGGCGTCCCAAAGGAGATTGAACATGTACATCGCGGATCGGCTCGGAGCCATAGAAGTACTCGATCTTCCCTTTCGACAGTCGTGCTCTGAGTACTGGTTCCGTGTTGCACTGCAACGCCTGTCGGTGCAGTTCGGAGTATCGCATCAGGCGACTGTTGGACCTATCCAAGTCCGCCTCTAGGCAATCTCGCGCGATCGGGCGGGGGACATAGTCCTGCCCGAAGACGAGGGGGTGAATCGCTTCCAGCTCCAATCGGCCTTCAGGGCGATTCGGGCTAACTCGGAACTGAATGGCCAGCGACTCCCGGTTTGCGGGCGACTGCTCCTGCCTCCCTCGCTGATGAGAGCCATCGGCCAGCACTCGTAAGGTATCGATTGGACCGAACAGGAAGTTCCCCAGTCCATAGAATATCCAGCGACCCTGGTAGCGTTCATAGCTCTGGATTACATGGGCATGACAACCGACGACAGCATCGGCCCCCCATTCAGCCGCTCGGTGTGCAAGTCGTATTTGATCCGGAACAGGATCATGGCTGTGCTCCACTCCCCAATGAAGATACACCAGCAAGGCATCGGCCTCAGAGCGCGCATCGGTTATGCTCGTTCTGAGGAGGTCCAGGCTGAGCGGCGCAACTCCTGACGAAGTGTAGGTTGCCAGGTTCTCACCGTTGGTTGTAGGACAAGCCAGCGATATGATTGCCATCCGGACCCCGTTCTGCTCCACGACGGCAGGCCTAAGTGCGGCCTCGAGGCTAGCGCCATACCCAACCGTCATGACACCCGCATCCGCTAGGCAGTCGACAGTATCTTGAGCGCCCGCTTCTCCATAGTCGGAAACGTGGTTGTTTCCCACCACGGCAACCTGCATTCGCTTCAGCGCACCCACACATCCTGGAGACGCTCGCAACGTTGCCCATTTGTTGGGTTTCGGTTGCCCACCCGCAGTCAGCGCGAATTCGACATTGGCCACGACCACTGAATCGTCGCCTGCCAACGAGTCGATCCCTGCCCAGAGGTCGTAGCCGGATGTCCCAAGCACGAGCTTCTCGGGTTCGCCGCTCAGGCATAGGTCGCCACAGACGATGACCTTCATCCTTGAACAGAAGCTCCGCGTCGGCTGCCCCGAAGCACACCCTCAATCTGCTCGATTAGCGGCACCGCCGTATGTCGGTAGGTCAGTGAATTCAGCACAATCCGACGTCCGTTCTCGGCTATACGTCTTCGTTCCTCGACGTGCCTGAGGTAGTAATCGACCTTCTCAACCATCTCATCCAGCGACCTGTAGATGACGATGGACTCTCCATCCTTGAGTGCGGTACTCTCAAGGTCTTTGCGCCACTCGGTAATCACAAAGCCGCCACACGCCAGCACTTCAGGTACCCGCTGGCTGAAGGCGTTGATCTGCTTTTCGTCGATTTCAATATTCAGAACAATCTTCGCTGCATTGTAGATCTTCGTCTTCTTCAATCCATAGACCGGTTCGCTGCGAAAACACCGCGTCAATCCTGGCACTTTGGTCCACTCATTGCTGCCCCATATGCGCAGGTCCCAACGGGTCAGTCGGCACAGTGCAGTTGCGCGGTTGGCGCTGGCACCACCGATGAACGCTACCTCGGCGCCGAAATCGCACTGGTCGTGGTGAGACAACGGCACGGGCAGGTGTTCCTCAGGGTCCGCTGCACTTCGCAGAAGAAGAACAGTCAAGCGCTTACCACAGCGTGCACCTTGCAGGACTGGCATCATGTAACTGTCATGTACAATTACGAAATCCGCTTCTCGGATAGTGGCAGTCGTGGCACCCTCGATCAGGTGGTTGTACCCCAGGATGAAGCCCACGAGGCCGCCGCTCCCTCTGCGCAACCTTCGCACGCCTTCTGGTGAGGCGAGCGTGCCACCTGTAAGCACGATGTCCGGTCGATAGTCAGCACATGCCTTCTCGACGGTCCTCTCCCAAGAGACCCGCCGCCACTCTCCATCGTCCGGCGCGAGTGCGTCCCACAGCCGGGTTTGCACGTGGTTGTCGAATTCCAAGTCAAATGGGAAGAGCCGAACCTCATGTCCCTCCCGCTCCCAGACTTTGGACATCAACAAGGGATAGTCGGTCGTGGCCTCGTCCAACGGGCAAACGAAAAAGACCCTCATCTTCTCGCCCACAATCCCAGAAGTCGAAGGATGATTCCGGCCAATCTCAGTCGCCGTATGATTCGGACCGCGAGAGAGATACGTCTGCACAGGGTGTAGTAATGCATCAGTCGCGTCGCTGGCAAAACGTCGATCTTGCGATGACGCAGACCGTAGAGCATAACCCACCTGTCCTGCGCAGAGCGCAGCCTACGAAAGAGTTCGACGCCACCAGGTTGCTCGCGCAAGAAATCGTCCATGTAGGGCAACACGAGAAGATCGAAGTCCAGAGCGCAGACTTCAGGTGAGATCGTCAACTCGGCGCTCTTGAACGCTGCGCCAATTTCACCAGCAACCTGGCGATTGGCCCACTCCAGCTGATGTTGAAGAAGCACAACCTTCCCAGGTTCTGGCACCTTTGCCCTGTCCAGGGTCACATACCTGAGGTACCGGCTCAAGGCTCCCGCTCCTGAGTGTCAGACTCCCCACCGGGGTCTTCGTTCTGCATATGGCGTTCGTCTGTTGATGTGTCGCTCAGCCTCTACTCCAGCCTCTTGCCGAGCGGTCTTGGGTTCACCGGTTAGCAGTCGTCGGCGCGCTTCAGATCCCGGCCCGATCTGCTGAGTGTCAGTCGCCTCGAGGACTCGCCTTTCTGCGGTACTGATTGGCGCAGCGTTCCTCAAAGTAGCAGGCACCTCAGCTTGAGCAACGCTGTCTGCCGCATCGGCGTTTCCGGTTCGGGCAAACTCGACAGCACCTAGCTCAGACCTGACTGCAGAAGGGGCAGCCGGAAGCCACCTGAACATCAAGACTATGTCGCGGGCACGGAATGCCTCGGCAGTCAAAGCAGAAATGGAGATCGGGCTCACTGCGTGGATCGCTCGACACCTGCCGTTTGTTCCGCCGATGTCAAAGGCGCGGAATCAGTCGGCAGGTGCGGTTGTTGAAGACATTCTGCCGGCGGCCGTTCACTGGTCACGTTCACGGTCTCACTATTAGGTCCGTTCCATATGTGATGATGGAAGAACACGCCGTGATACGCCCTGAAAGGCGAGCCGGTCCGGCAGAAGTCGCTGGGATAGACTCCGAATTCCGCGATGCGCTCAATCAGGTCGCAACGTGCAGCATTCGAGACCCTAACAACACTTCCGTCTATTGAGTACTGACCCTCCAAAAGCAGCAGTCCCGGAATATGAAGCACCAATCGGTTCATACCCGTCTTGAGTAGAGGTTCAAATCCGCCTTCTCGGGAATTGAAGGACGTAACCTTCCGCCCAAGCGAATCTTTGACCTGCAATCCCACGAATACGGAAATCGAGGAGCGCGCCTCCAAGTCTATGTGGATAAACACTTCCTCACCGGTCAGGAATTCGTTTACCTCCGAGCCACCGCACTCTCGGGCGATTCGGCATCCGACGAAACGGACCTCTCCAGATCCAGTGCGGTCCGAACGGTCTGATAGCGATTTTCGAGTGGCGCGCTTGCGCTGTCCGAGATATGCCTCTACGGCGCTGGAAGAGTCCGAGTCCATGCGCAGTTGACCTTTATCCAACCAGATGGTCCGATGACAAAGAGTCGTCACGGCGCCAAGATTGTGGCTAACGAATAGCACGGTTCGCCCTCCCCTGGCCACGTCTCCCATCTTCCCGATGCACTTTCTCTGGAATGCAGCATCTCCCACGGCGAGTACCTCGTCCACCAGCAGGATTTCCGGGTCCAGGTGAGCTGCGACCGCAAAGGCCAAGCGGACGTACATCCCGCTGGAGTAGCGCTTGACCGGTGTGTCGATGAACTGCTCGACCTCAGAGAAGGCCACGACCTCGTCGAACTTCCGGTCAATCTCCGGTTTCTTCATACCTAGGATGGCGCCGTTCAGATAGGTATTCTCGCGGCCGGTCAGGTCAGGATGAAAGCCTGTGCCGACCTCGAGCAGGCTGGCAACTCGGCCCTTGGCTTTGATGCAGCCGCTGGTGGGTGCGGTTATCTGGGAGATGATCTTGAGCAAGGTACTCTTGCCCGCGCCGTTGGACCCGATTACTCCCAGCACCTCGCCCTGCTTGACTGTGAAACTCACATCACTCAGCGCCCAGATTGTCTCACCATCACGGTTGCCATGGTCCTTCTGACCGATTTTGAGTAAAGGATTCGGCTTGCCCCTGGCCTTGGCCCACCAGACCTTCAGGTCGTCAACGAGCCTGCCCGTGCCGATCTGGCCCAGGCGGTAAGCTTTGGACAAATGTTCGACGGATATCACTGTCTCGGCCATTGTCACCTGGTCCTTGGTCCTTCGTCCTTGGTCAGAACGTCCATCGTCGCCTAGTCCTTCGTCAAAGTACCCTTGGTCCCTTGTCGCCTGGCCGGTCGCAGCGGACTGTCCTTCGTCGCTTTGTCCTTCGTCGAGGACAAGAGGTACTTGATGAAGCCGCCGATCTTGGCGTGGACCCTCTCCGCCTGTTCGAAGACCTCCCGAAACTGCTGTTCTGAGATGTACTTCTGATCGAGGGCGACGTAGAGCTCGCTCTGCACTTCGGTGCAGGAACGTTGCGCATATCGAAGGAAGCGAGTGAACTCGGTGTCACTGCCGCTGTCAAACCCCTCGGCGATGTTATGCATAGCCGACCCGGCTGCCCGTTGTATCTGGTCGCGAAGGCCGAAATCTCTGCTGAAGTCCCGTCCAGCGGTGCACGCGTAGACCTGCCTCGTCAGTTGTCTCGCAAGCTGCCAAGACTCGATATCCTCGAAGCGCTCAATGGTCATCGATCAGCAGTCCTTAGTCCTTCGTCCTTAGTCAAGCGGCCCGCCGTCGATCCTGCCTCAGTCATCTCGTCCTTGGTCACCTCGTCCCTATTCGACAAAGGACGAAGGACGAAGCGACAAGATGACATGAAGACTGACGTTTTCATACCGTATCCATAAACGTTGCTTCGACGCGGTTGAAGATGACTGCGCCGAGCGCCACTAGGACAACCATGAACCCGAAGCTGTAGGCGAGCCCGCCAATGCTGATCGAGCCGGCGCCCAAGAAGGCATGGCGAAAGGCCTCGATGACCGAGGTCATCGGATTCACCCTGAGTAGAGGCTGGAACCGGGCCGGGATGGCCGATACCGGGTAGACGACCGCAGTGGCGTACATCAGTAGCTGGACTCCGAACTGGACCAGGAAACGCAGGTCCCGGTACTTGGTGGTCATAGCCGAGACGATGATGCCGAAGCCAAGACCAAGCCCGGCCATCATCAGGACGAACAGCGGAGTGGCCAGAATCCACCAGTTGGGCTGGAGATTCGCCCCGCGAATTGCGAAGTAGCCCATGAAGGCAAGGAAGAACACAAACTGTATCGCGAAGGCAATGAGCCGTGATATAAGGACCGACACCGGGACCGCAAGGCGCGGGAAGTAGACCTTGCCGAACAGCGGCGCGTTCAGGACGAAAGTGTCGGATGTCCTGGTCAGGCACTCGGCAAAGTAGGTCCAGATGACCGTGCCTGACATGTAGAACAGGAACTGAGGCAGACCGTCGGTGGAAAGCTTGGCAATCCTGCCGAACACGATGGTGAATGTGATGGTCGTAAGCAGGGGCTGGATCAGATACCAGAGCGGGCCCAGGATGGTCTGCTTGTAGACCGACACAAAATCGCGGCGGACAAAGAGCATGACCAGGTCGCGGTAGCGCCAGAGCTCGCCGAGCTTCAGGTCAAACCAGCGGCGGTGAGGGCGGATGATGAGGGACCAGGTGTCGGCCGCGACAGCGGCCACCACGTCCTTAGTCCCTTCGTCCTTGGTCATATTCCTTAGTCCCTAGTCGTCTCGTCTTTGGTCGGCAAGGACAGGTCGAGACCAAGGTTGAGGTTAAGATAGGAGAAGATGTCGAATCGTCCATGGTCACTTAGTCCCCACGTCCCTAGTTCGTAGTTTTTGTTCATGGTCGAGGAAAGGGAACGGGAGGCGGACAGAGGTTGTCGACCGGAGATTGCCACGGCTGCCTCGCAATGACCTACGGTCATCTTGACCTTGGCCTTTGCCTTGACCTGCTGCTTTGCCTCTTCAAGAAAAAGCCCTACGCATGCCGGGCCTTGGACTGCACCCGGCAGTCCATGCCTTCGGCAACGTAGAACACTGCCGCTTCCACCCGGCCGTTGCACAAATCTTTCGTACCGCATCGCTCGTAAATCACCTCATTTCCAAGGATTACACCAACGTAACCCACTCCAACGCCAGGGGTGCGTTTGGCCGACACACAGTATAGCTGGCAGGGGGTAAGTGTCAAGAACCAGAACAGGTTAAGGCAAAGGTTGAGGTTGAGATGGATGAGACACCAGCACAGAAGACCGAGGACCGGGAACCAGCTACCGCCTGAAGCGGCATGTGGCCACGGGCTCTCGCCGGATCAGGTCTTCTCGACCTTGACCTGAATCTCAACCTTGCGCCGTAGGAGCACTGGGAGCTACACTCCCGGGGCAGTCCGGTGTTGCTCAGAGCGCGCGGTGACGGTGAAATCAGAAGTGCCTTCAGGACATCTTGCTGGCGCTGGTGGGCAAGAAGGACCGGGCGGCACTGCGGCAGGCGCTACGGAAGGTGTTTGACGCTGCGAGTCTGGTGCAAGCGCAGGCCCGGCTGGCAGAGGTTGGCTGCCGAGTGGCGGGCGCGGTATCCACAGGTGGCGGACAAGCTGGAGGAGGAGACCGAGGATACGCCGGCGTTCTTCCACTTTCCGAGCAGCCACTGGCTCAGGATCAGGACGACCAACATGCTGGAGCGCTACAACGGCGAGGTCAGACGTCGGACGAAAGTGATCCGGGTGTTTCCGAACATGGCGTCCTGTCTGCGGCTGGTGACAGCGCACGCGATGGAACAGG
>CP070680.1:2257002-2290214 GCA_020352555.1 Caldifarciminota bacterium
AAAGCGGCAGCGGAGCCTGCCCCGAGCCCGCGTCCAGAAGAGATTGCCACGGCCGCTTCGCGGCCGTGCCCATGAGGCACCAACCCCAGTCCGTTGTGCGCAATGACGGAACCGCGAGACCCGTGACAGTCTTCTACCCTCTTCGTCACTGCGAGGCCCGCAGGGCCGTGGCAGTCTTCTGCCGTGGACAGAGGCTGAGAGATGTCCCGACTTCGTGTGCCTTCGGCACGCTCCGCATCGACATGACAGAGGACCGACCGCTCTCCCGTCATTTCGACCGACCGAAGGGAGTGGAGAAATCTCTATGAGAAGTGTCCTTGCGAGGGTCTCGCCGGGATTGCCACCGACCCCTGTGCATGAGCCATCGGAGGGCTCCTGCGAGGACGCAGAGCAAGGACCCAGGGCGTCGAGTGTGCTGAAGGTCGTCGTACAGCGCTAGACGTTTCTCCTCTGTTCTCTCTGGCCGCTTGACAGAGTCCGTTTCGGCTGCACTATCTGGGCGCATCCAAGGAGGTGCAGTGAAGCGTTTCACGACCATTGTCTGTCTGCTCTTTCTGTCCGTTGCCGCCGTAGGCCAGCCCGGTACGCTGAAGTGGCGATATCAGACCGGTAGCAATGCAGTAGCTTCCCCTGCCATCGGGCCTGACGGCACGGTCTACGTCGCGAACAATGACCTGTGTCTATACGCCGTCAATCGCGACGGAACGCTGAAGTGGCGCTACTTTGTCGGCGGCTTCATGTACTCATCCCCTACCATCGGCCCTGACGGCACAATCTATTTCGGCTCGGGCGACGGCTACCTCTATGCCCTCAATCCCGACAGCACGCTGAAATGGCGCTCCTGGGCATCCGGCCAGGGCATCAGGTCGTCTCCCGCGATCGGCTCTGACGGTACGCTCTACGTCGGGACCGGCCCCTACGTCCGTGCCTACAATCCCGACAGCTCGGTCAAGTGGACCTACGAGGTCGGTGGAGACGTCAAGTGCTCCCCTGCCATCAGTTCCGACGGCACGATCTACATCGAGTCGTCCAACGGATACCTCTACGCATTCAACCCGGACAGCACGCTCAAGTGGCGCTATCGGACCGCAGAGAACGGCCTCAGCTCTCCGGCGATCGGCGACGACGGCACTGTCTACCACGCCACAAGGTCAGCAGGCCTGCTGGCCATCAACCCGGACAGCACGCTCAAGTGGCACTGTGAAGTCTCCCAGATTCTGTATTCCTCGCCTGCCGTCGGGCCAGACGGCGCGATCTACCTCGGGTCATTGAGCCACCGTCTCTACGCCGTCAACCCGGACAGCACGGTCAGGTGGCGCTACCGGGCCGGCTCCGAGATAAGGAATTCGCCGGCAATCGGCTCTGACGGCACGGTCTACGTCGGAGCGGCGGACGGCTACCTCTACGCCGTCAACCCGGGCGGCACGTTGAGATGGCGGTACAATACCGGGAGCTCCATCGCCCTGTCCGCGCCGGCAATCGGCCCCGACGGCACGGTCTACTTCGGTGCGGTAGACGGCTGCCTCTACGCGATCGAGGGTACGGGCCGTCTTGCGAATTCTGCCTGGCCCAAGTTCGGTCACGACAACCAGAACACCGGCCGGATGGGCGGGGGCGGAATCCTCGGGTGGGAGACAGGAGCGCCCAAGCCAGAGGCCCGGGCGACGATTGTCCGGCACAGGCTGCACCTGGACCGGCCCTCCGGCCGCTCGGAGCCGGCTGCAACCCTGCACGACCCTGCAGGCAGGATGGTCATGCGCCTGTTCCCCGGCGACAACGATGTGGGCAGCATCCCTGCCGGAGTCTATTTCCTAAGACAGGGTCCTGGGATTCCAGGGGCCGAGGGTCCGAGTGTGCGGAAGGTCGTCATACAGCGCTAGACGTCTCTTCTCAGCTCTCTTTGACGGCTTGACAGAATCGGATTCCTGCGGCACAGTAGGGAGCATTGGAGGCCCAGTGAAGAGATTCGGATTTGTGTCGACCTGTCTGTTGGCCGCAGCGGCTTCGGCCCAGTATCTCGAGACCACGATACCGCTCGTGGATTCGGGCGGCGGGGTCAGATTCCCGAAAGCGCTGGCCTACGACCCGACAAACGACCGGGTCTATGCGTGCGGCGACATCGGCAACTGCGTCGTTATTGTCGACGGCGCAACAAACCACACGCTCGGCGGAGTGACGGTCCCCTCGGGCGGCTCTGACATCCTCTGCAACGCGGGCAACGGCAAGCTCTACCATGCCGACTTCTACAACAGCAGCGTAACGGTCATCGACTGCGCCACCAACAGCGTCCTGGCAACCGTCCAGACCGGCTCGACACCGCGCATGCTGTGCCTCGAACCGGAGACCGACAAGCTCTACTGCTCATGTTCTGGTGACGGCAACGTCGCAGTGATCGACGGCCAGTCCGACACGCTGCTTACGCTGGTCCAGGTCGGAACCATGCCCTCGGGGCTCTGCTACAATCCCCATGACGACCGCATCTACTGCTCGAATTCGTTCGGCGGCACGGTGTCGGTCATCGACTGCTCAAGCGACACGGTCATCGCCACAGTCCAGGTCGGCGAGTGCCCGGTCCAGCTCTGCTACGCCGGTTCAAACAACTGCATCTACAGCGCGTGCATCGACAGCGTGACCGTGATCGACGGAAGCTCCAACGCGGTCGTAGCCAGGATAGGCGCGGGTTCTCTGCCTTTTGCCCTGCGCTACGTTGCGCGAGAGAACGCTGTCTACTGCGCCAATATGTCGGATTCCACTGTCTCGGTCATCGACTGCGGCACGAATTCGGTCATCGCGACCATCGGGGTCGGCATCGGCTCGAGCGCACTCTGCCTGGACCCTGCCCACAACAAGGTCTATTGCGGCAACTACGACGAGGACAATGTCAGCGTCATCGACTGCCGGACCAACCAGGTGATTCAGACCCTGCCGGCCGGAGACGCACCCGGCGCGTTTGTGCTGAACCCCACATGGAGCCGGGTCTACGTGGCCAACGACCGGGATTCGACCGTGACGGTCTATCGCGACACCACGCCGCAAGGGCTCGCCGGACACGAACGGCCGGGAAGAATTGGCCCGGCCCGAAACCCGACGATGGTACGCCGAATCGAAGCCGGCCCACCCAATGTACGCATCTTCGACATTCACGGCCGGGACCTGACCGGGGAGCGAACAGGACTCGCGCCTGGCGCATATTTCCTGCGCCGGCAGACCGCTGACAGCCGACTGCAGCCGGCTGTCAGCAAGGTAGTCATCCAGCACTAGACGCACTTGCCCCGGTCCTCTGAGCGCTCTCGACGCAATCTTGAGCTCGCCAGCGACCTGATCGCAGCCAGGCACGAGGCCTGGGATGAGCACCTGCTCGGCCAGCCATTCTACCTCGACATGCTGGACTACCTTGTCGACATCCTGGAGCTTTGCCTGCCGCCAAAAGCCCGGGTCATTGAGATTTCCTGCGGAACAGGGATACTGGCTGAGCAGATACTGCGCCGGCTGCCCGGAGTCAGGCTCGTTGTGACCGACATCTCGGCAGGCAAGCTCGCGGTGACAAGAAGAAGGACCGCCCGGTTCAGGAAAAGGGTGACGTTCATCCGCAAGGACAATGCCGCCTGCTCGTTCTACGGCCGGTACGACGCGGTCTGCACGACCAACGCGATGAGGCTCGCCTTTGTCGACTACGCCCGGCTCTACCGCAACTTCTACCGGATCCTTGACAGGGCCGGCATCGTCCTGATCGGCGAGGCGGTCTTTCCGGCAGGCAGGAACAGACTCCTTGCCAGAATCGGAGATGAAATCAACGAGGCAAAGACCGCGCCCGGGTCTGCAGACCGCTACTCAGAACTTGTCTGCAGCCCGGGATTCACAGCCAGGGTCGACAAGGCCGACATCCTGAAGAAAGTCAGGTTCTATTCTCCCGGGTTCCATATCCGGCACCTGAGGGCTGCCGGGTTCCGCGAGGCTGAAGTCGTGTACCGCAAGTACCACCACTCCATCATCGCCGGAATGAAAGGCAGGATGAAGATCAGGAGCCAGGGCTGAGGGCCCGGGCCTGCTCGCGGTTCTTCTGACGGACTCAGTACGCAAGGTCGATTGACCCGGCAGACAGTCCGGGCTATACTCACTTTGTGCCTGGGTTGCATCCGGCCCGATACCGGGTCTGCCGCACACGCGGCCGCCCGTCCCTTGCCGACGATTCTGTCGGTCTTTCCGTATCGGGTCAGAGAGCTTCTTCCCTACCCAACAGCCTGAACCGCGACCATTCCACAAGGAGGAGCACGTGACTCTCGGTATGCGCGGACCGTACTATCTCAACCCTGAAACCGTTGACCGCGAGGTGCGCGGCAAGACTCCGGGCAACTACGCCATCGGGTACTGCAAGGACAATGGCGCCTTCGTGGTCCGCTATGTCGGCCGTTCGGACTCTGACCTGAACTCCAAACTCAAGTCCCATGAAGCCGATATGTCGACCCGGTTCAAATGGCGTCCGGCCGATTCGGCCAAGTCAGCTTTCGACTTCGAGTGCAAGAACTTCCATGACTTCGGCGGCTACGACCATCTCGAGAACGAGTACCATCCCGAGCCCCCCAGCGGCATGTCCTGGACCTGCCCGTTCTGCCACGAGCTTGATTGAAACCGGCTGCGTCCCGGCCCGGCAGGGCGAGCAGGGCATCTCGACCGGTCCTGTCTGAGGCCCGCAGTCTGTTCCATCTCAGGCAACGCGCCCCACTCCACCAGGCAGGTTGACAATCAACAGCCCCTCCCTACTATCCCCACGTGGATTTCGGCCGGATCTGGGCTGAGATAGACCTCAGCGCCCTGAACCACAATCTCGGACAGGTGCGGAGCCTGGTCCCCGACCGGAAGATGATGGTCGCGGTCAAGGCCGACGCGTACGGCCACGGGCTGAGCGAAATCGCGCTCGAACTCCAGGGCAAGGTGGAAGCGTTCGGTGTCGCAGGTGTCGAGGAAGGGGCCCACCTGCGTGAGGCGGGCGTGGACCGGACCGACATCATCGTGCTTTCGCCTGTACCCTACAGTGAAATACCGCTCCTGTTCGAACGCTCGCTGGTCCCGTCGGTCACCGAACTCGAATTCGCCCGGAGGCTGTCGGCCGAATCCCGGCTTCGGGATGCCGGCATCCAGGTCCACATCGAAGTCGACACCGGCATGGGCCGAACCGGCATCTCGGTATCCGAAACCGCGGAATTCATCCCTGCGGTGGCCGGCCTGCCCGGACTCGAAGTCCAGGGCGTGTTCACCCACTTCCCTGCTGCTGACAACGATGTCGCGTTCACCGAGTCCCAGGTCAAGGAATACGAACAGCTTCTCGACCGGCTCGAGGCCAAAGGGCTGGGCCCGTTCGTCCGCCACGCGGCCAACTCGGCCGGACTCATGAACGTGCCTGTTTCCCGGCTCGACATGGCGCGTCCTGGCCTGGTCGTGTACGGCATCCTGCCCGACAGCTACTACAAGGGTGAACGCGAGACCGGGCTGGACCTCAAGCCGGTGATGAGCCTGCGCTCCCGGATCGTCAACCTGCGCGACATCCCGGCCGGCCGTTCGATCAGCTACGACCGCAACTTCTTCACCAAGCACGACTCCCGCATCGCGGTGATTACCGCCGGGTACGGCGACGGCTACCCCTGGTCACTGACCAACCGCGGCCAGGCCATCGTGTCCGGCCGGCGCGTTCCGGTGGTCGGCAATGTCTGCATGGACCTGACCATGCTCGACGTCACCGGGGTACAGGACGTGTCGATCGGACAGACCGTGACCCTTTTCGGGACAGCCGACGGTGTCACGATTCCGGTCAACGAAGTCGCCGCTGCAGCCGGGACAATACCCTATGAAATCATCTGCCGGGTCAGCCCGCGGGTGCCCCGCGTGTATCTGAAGAACGGCAAGATCACAGAAGTGAGGAATCTGCTCAGCAACCCGGACCGCAACAGACTATGAAAGCCGAATCGAACAAGAAGCCCGAACCTTCCGCCCTGCCCGAGTCTTCACTCGGCGGCCTGGTGCTCAGCCTGTCGGCCGCCGCACTGGCCTACATGGGCGAGAAGGTCGCGCCCGAGGGCCAGAACCCTGACGCCAATCTGCTGCTCGCGCGCCACACCATCGGCACGCTCGAGATGCTGAAGGCCAAGACCGAGGGCAATCGAACGCCGGAAGAAGACAAGCTGTTCGACGAGATGCTGTACCAGCTCAGGATGGCGTATGTCGAGGCCGAAGAGAAGCAGAAGTCCGGGCAGCCCAAAGACGCGAAGACGCCCGAACCAGACAAAGCGGAAGGCGAGAAGGAACCTGACAAGACCGCCGAGCCCGCAGAGCCAGGGCCCGGCGGCGAGAAGAGCTAGCGCCCGGTCAGCTTGACCAGCCTGACCGTGGCCGCTGACCGGCCGGAGCTGACCTGGCACAGATACACTCCGTCCGCGACCTGCCGGCCGTTGGCGTCTTGTCCGTCCCACACGAATCCTGGCCGGTCTTCCCGGGTGAGTACCCGCACGACGTTGCCGCAGGCATCGTAGACCAAGGCCCTGACACCAGGTCCTGGTGTGTCGGCCGGCAGTATGCTGACCGCTGACCTGAACGGATTCGGCAGGCAGCAGACGCGCCCGAGCACCCGGGTGCCGGATTCCGAGATGCCGCTGATGTCGACAAACTTCACCTTCGGCTGGGCATCGAAGCTCACATCCAGCTCGTACCAGGTGTCCTCGAGCATGCCGAACAGCGTGTCGGCATACCGGCCCGCCTCGTTGATCTGGTAGTAGAGCGCCACGTTGCGGGGGAACTTCAGCACTTCAAACTCGATGCTGTCCACGGTTCCCGGGTCCCCGCCCCAGGCGGTGTTGAACTTCCAGTTCGGAGCAGTGCCGTAGATGAACTTCACCGTGTCCACGCTCACCTGGTAGTCACTCGTGTTGAGCACGCCCAGCACTGTGACTTCTTCTGCCGATGCCGTCACCGCCAGTCCAATCAGACAGACGAGTGCTGTGCTCTTCATAGTGCCGTAATGCTACCTCAGAATCGTGAAGCTGTCAAGGTATCGCCGGCCGATTGACACGGTGCACCTTCCCTGGAAAATGGGCAGCTGTGCCGAAACGCGTCGTCTTCCGGGCGGCAGTGACCCTCCTCTTCCTCGGCCCTGCCGCACCGCTGTCCGCCGACAGCCTGCCCTGTCCACAGCCAGACTCCTCCGAGTCTTCGGGTCCGATGCCTGCGGAACAACGGATTGCCGAGCTGTTTCCCGGGTTCGGCCATACCCGCGAGCTGCCAGAGCCGTTCCCTCACCTTGCGATACACGACAGCACCGGAACCCTGCTCGGGTATCAGCTCGATTCTGATCTTGCTCAGACTACAGTCAACGGCTTCATCGGCCCAGTACCGGTCCGTATCTTCTGCGACACGCTCGGTCTTCTTGTCGGCATCGACGTTCTGGACAACCTTGAAACCCCAGGGTATATCAGGTTCATCGAGTCAAGCGACCTGCTCGACCGCCTGCTCAAGTACCGCGCCGGAACAAAGACCGAGATCGATGCTGTGACCCTGGCAACGCACACCTCTCTGGCCGTAATCCAGGCCGTGGTCAACACTGTCGACGCCCTGTTTGCGGCCGTTGAACCGGGCCAGGAGTAGGTACCGCCCCCATCCGCATTGACACTCTGCCCAACAATGGTAAAATTAGTGCTTGCCTGATACCGGACTTTGGAGCAGACCTTACTGATCATCAAGCCCGACGCGGTCGCGCAGAACCGCATCGGCGAAATCCTGCGCCGCCTCGAAACGGCCGGGTTTGCGGTCACCGGGCTCAGGATGCAGACCCTAGACCAGGAGACTGCTGCTGACTTCTACTCCATTCACCAGGGCAAGGAGTTCTTCGGCCCGCTGGTCGAATTCATGACCTCTGGCCCCTTGGTCGCAGTCAGACTCCAGGGAGAAGACATTCGGCGTCGGGTGCGCGAGTTTGTCGGGGTCACCGACCCTGCCCAGGCCCGCCCCGGCTCGATTCGTGCCGATTTCGGCACTTCGGTCCGCATGAACGCGGTCCATGCCTCGAACCCTGACGAGGACGTAGACCGGGAACTCGCGTTCTTCTTTGCAGACAAGACCAGCCCTCAGGAGGCATTGTGAGAAGGACCCTTCTGTTTTCCTTCGTCCCGCTGCTGGCGATTGCCGGCACCGTGACCAAGACTTTCACGTTCGACAGCCAGGACCTCCGGTTCGGCAAAGCCAACGGCTACGACGTGGTCGAGATGGCTGATTTCATCAGCACGCTCGAACCCGGCGAGCCGATGATGCCGGCCGCAGTGTTCAACGTCCTGGTTCCGCCCACCGCGACCGTGACCGACGTCCAGGCAACGCCCCTGGACCCCGAGGTCATCCCCGGACACTGGCTCATCCATCCGGCCCAGCACCCGGTGCCGATATCGGCTGCCGAAACCCCGGAGTTCGTTGACCCGGACCCAGGACTCTACTCCGGCAGTGCCTCCTACCCGATCGAAATCGTGGACTGGAACCGCACCGGGACCAAGTCCGAGTTCCGCATCTGCGGATTCGCAATCAGGCCCTTGAGCTACCGGCCTTCGACCGGCGAGCTGACCCTGTACCGGACCGTCGAGGTCACGGTCCGCTTCCAGGAGAACGACCGTGTGCCTGTCACCCTGACACCGAGCCAGGTCGAGTTGTTTTCAGAAGACGTGCGCCAGCTGGTCGCCAACCCTGAGGACTTGAAGCGCTTCTCGCCGCCCTCAGCCGCTCTGGACGACCCTGAGGTGCACTACGTCATCATCACCCATTCCTCGCTCGAAAGCGGGTTCGCGGCCCTTGCCGACTGGCGCACCCGCAAAGGCTGGATCACCGAAATCAGGAACACCGACTGGATCTACGCCAACTACACCGGCCGGGACCTGCAGGAGAGGATGCGCAATTTCGTAGTCGACTACTACGAAAACCGCGGCCTCAAGTACGTGCTGCTCGCCGGCGACCACGGCTACGTGCCCGGGCGCCGTTGCCACGCCCGGGTCAACAACTCCACCGGTTACATCCCGGCCGACGTCTACTACGCAGACCTTCAGTGGTCGTACGACGGCAACAACAACAACATCTTCGGTGAGATGGGCTACGACACCGTCGACCTGTTCTACGACGTGTACGTCGGCCGCGCGTCGGTCGACAACTCCTCCCAGGTCTCGACCTTTGTCAGCAAGGTCATGACCTACGAGAGGAACCCGACCACCGACTATCTGAAGAAGATCTGCCTGCCCTATGTCTGGCTCTGGTCCGGTTACTCGGGCAAGGTGTGCAACGACAGCATCGCGGCCTTGACACCGGCCGACTGGACCGACTACTACATCCCTGACCCGACCAGCACGACTCCGATGCGCAACGCGATCGACGCCGGCTACCACTTTGTCCACCCGACCGCCCACGGCTCGGCGACCGGACTCTACGACATGTACGGACGTGCCATCTATACGACCTCGACCGCCGGAAGTCAGACCAACTCGACCCGGCCGTGCATCGCCAACTCGATCGCCTGCATTTCGGGCAACTTCGAGTACTCCGACTGCCTGGCCGAAGCGCTGATGAACAACCCCGGCGGCGGCGCGGTCGCGGTCATGATGAACTCGCGCGAAGGCTGGGGCACACCGCCCAGCCTGGGACCGTCCGAGAAGATGGACATCAAGTTCTACGATTTCTTCTTCCGGTTCGACACCCTCAACATCGGCCTTACTCATGCCCGGGCCAAGGACTACTATGCCTACGCGGCCCAGGGCCAGGGTGTCTGGCGCTGGTGCTACTGGGACCTGAACCTGTTCGGTGACCCCGACATGCCGATGTGGAAGGATACTCCTGGCACGATGTTGACCAACCGGCCGGACACGGTCGAAACCGGAGCCCGAACACTCGACATCCACGTCACATCGGGCGGCAGCGCCGTATCCCGGGCACTGGTCTGCTGCTACAAGGACGGCGAGGTCCACGAATCCGGATTCACCAACTGGAACGGTGACGTCAGTCTGGCCATCAACCCGCTCACCACGGGTCCGATGCTGTTCACTGTCACCGGCAAGAGCAAGTACCCGCTGGAAGACACTATCCAGGTCGTGCAGGGAACACCCCAGCCATACCTCGCCTACGAAAAGCACGTCATCGAAGACGGCAACAACGGTGAGCTGGAAGCCGGCGAGACCGCGGATCTGTTCGTCACCCTCGACAATCTCGGCTCTGCCCAGGCCACCAATGTCAGGGCGATACTGCGCACAGCCTCGAACCACATCACCATGGCAGACTCGACATCAGACTACGGCAACATCGGCCCGGCCGACACCTCGACCGGTGACCGGTTCAGGCTGACCGCTTCTTCTCAGACTCCGCCCGGCACCAGGATCCGGTTCACGGTCCATGTCATTGCTGACCAGGGTTCCTGGGACCCGACCTTCGACGTCACCGTAGGCCAGACACCCATGCCGGGCATGGTCTTCATGGACCATGATACCGGCTACTGCAAGCTGACCGTCACCGCGCTCGGCGGCATAGGATTCACCGAGCCTCCGGCTGATGCCAAGCCGGCCGCTCCTGCCCTGGACCTGGGCGCCGGGTTCTCATACCCCAAGGCGGTCCCGAGTCAGCTGTATTACGCGAGCTTGATGGTGGGCAACAGCGCATCATGGCTGGTCGACCGCTTCTACGGCCAGCCGGCCAACAGCGGACCCAACACCGACTTCGCCATCGTCGAGAGCCTCAGGCCTCGGATCCCGCCGAGCTCGGGTGACGAGCACTTCCGCTCGGTGATGAACGACGCCGGCCATCCCTCACCCAAGAACCTCCTGGTCACCCAGCACTCCCACCAGAACACGGACACGGGGTACGATGACTTCGTGGTGCTCGCCTACGACCTGAAAAACCACGGCTCGAGTTCCATCGACAACATCTACGCCGGCGTCATCGCCGACTTCGACATCGGCCCCAGCGCAACCGACAACATCGCTGCCTCGAACGAAGCCAAGCGCTACTCCTACATGCGCCAGCCGTCTACTCAGAACCCATGTGTCGGCATCAAGGTGCTGGATCCGCCATCGTTCGCCAATCTCACCGCGGTTGACCATGCGCGCTACGTCTACCCGACCGACTCCTGCATGAGCGACAACCAGAAGTACCGAATTCTCAACGGCGGCATATCGGCCCGGAACTCGGACCGGCCTTACGACTGGTCGGTCGCCACCTCGGTCGGCCCGGTCAGCCTTCCTGCCGGCGGGACCCAGCGGGTCGCCTTCGCAATCCTCGGCGGCAGCAGCGAGGCTGCCTTCGACGCGAGTGCAGACAGCGCGCAATCCTGGTATGACGACAACAGCGCGGTGTTCGAGGAGACGGGCGTGAAGCTGCTGCAGCCTGCAGACGTTGTCACCTGCGTGCCGAACCCGTTCTCGAACTCGGTCCGCGTCAGCTGCCAGGTCCGGGTTGCCGGGCAGGTCACGGTCCGGGTGTTCGACATCTCAGGCAGGGCGGTCGCGACCTTGGTGGACAGACCCGTGCCTGCCGGCCGCGTCGATGCTGTCTGGAACCCGAAGGCCCTGGCAAACGGTGTCTACCTGCTCAAGGTAACATTGCCTGACCAGACTCTGACCGAGAAGCTGCTGCTGATGCAATAGCAGGGCGGTCCAAGCCCAGAGCGGGGGCCTTGGCCCCTGCTCTCTTGTCGACGGTCGCCTACTCGACCTTGTAGACCTGCCGGTTCTCGTCCACCCACAGGCCAACGACCTGGGCCTCGAATCCCCGCGCTTGAACCGCGGCAACACACTTCCGAAGCTGCTCTATCTGCACGTCCTCGGCCACCGGATTCCCCGCGCAGTCGTGGTGCCCGACCACTGCGCTGTGCCTGGAGCCGCGCTTGTCTGCCGATATGGCAACTCTGCCCAGTATCGGCCCGGCCTGTGAGCTGTCGCGCGCCTGCGCCAGCAGTCTGGCCAGACCGGGTTCGGGGACGCGGTCCACGAACTCGGCACCGTACTTGGCCTTGAGCCTTTCGATGACAGGCAGCTGGGCCCTGCCGCCCTGCAGTTGACAGCGGTCGCGAAGGTAGCCTCTGCCGAAGATGCTCCCTGCTAGTGCTGAATCACCACCTTCTGGTGCCTCGGACCCCAGGACCCTGGAACCCTGGAACCCTTTGCTCCAACGAAGTACACCCCTGGCGCCACTCCGCGAATGTCGTTCTCACCCGCGCGCAGGTCCATGACCTTCCTGCCGGCGAGGTCGAGCAGCGACAGCACCGCCCGCCTGTCCGGTGAGCCGGGCACAGACAGCACGCTCTTCGCGAAAGTCGGGAAAGTACGCCCGGGGCGGACGCCGGCAACTCTTCTCTCCCAGACACCGGTCAGGAACGAGTAAACATGCAGACCGCCGCCGCTGGTCCCTGCAAACAGCTTGACTTCGCCGTTGTCCTGGCATGCCTCCAGACAGGTGACGTTGACGCTCGTCAGCCCCTCGTTCAATGATGCCCACGAAACGCCGGCATCGGTCGACATCGCGACTCCGTATCTCCCGCCGACGAACACGGTATCCGGCCCGCCCGGGAACAGACACACGTCGGCGAGGTAGTACCCGCCGCCGACCCGCTGCCACGTCGCCCCTGCGTCGGTCGTCTTCCAGCAGCTGTCCATCGCTGCCGCGTAGACGGTGTTCTCGTCGTCCGGGTGGACCGCCAGCCCGTAGACCCGCCCGCCCGGCGACGCGGTCTCGGCCCATGTGCGGCCGTAGTCGGTCGAGCGCCACGCCCGGCCCGAGTAGTTGACGTGTCCGGCGCCGTACACGACGCTGCGTGCGCCCGGAGCAACCGCGAGCGCGTAGAGAGTGCCGTTCGACGTGTCGGACAGGTTGATGCGCTCCCAAGTACCGCCGCCGTCGCTCGAGAAGCATGCCATCGCCGGACGGGGTGTTGAAGATATGCTGTCATCCCCGGCTGTAATCAGAATATTTGATGAATCCGGATGGACGACGAGCGCGCCGCCATCCGAATGGTAGGAATCGATCTGTGTCCAGACGGCTCCGCCGTCGGTGCTCGTGAAGAGCTCTGCGCGTCCTCAGCCCGAACCCTCGAGCGCGTACAGGATGTCGGCGTCCGCGCCCGGGATGACGCCGATGTCGCAGATACCGCCGCAGGCGAGGAAGTACCGGCAGGTATCCCAGGCCGCACCGCCATCCAGGCTGTAGTACATCCCGCAGTCGTCCATATCGAGGTATATCCTGGACGGGTCGCTCGGGTTGATGCTGAGTGAGTTGATGGTCGAGACCCGCAGTCCGACATCCGACCTGGTCCAGGCAAGTCCGGCATCGGTCGACTTGCGGACTCCAGCGCTCCCCCAGGCGTAGACCAGGTCCGAATCGGTCGGGTGCGCGCCGAATCCCTTCAGGTATCTCATGTGCAGTCCCGGATTGGGACGGCTCCACGTCAGGCCCCGGTCCGTAGTCCGGTACACGTAGTTGTATCCCGCATAGCCGATATCCGGGTCCGCGGTCGAAAACCCCATGTAGTAGCCCAGCAAAGAGCCGGTCTTGACCCAGGTATCCCCGGCATTGGTGGTCCGGAACACCCCGCCCGAAGCCGCGGCCAGCACCACATTCTTGTCGTCCGGGTCGATACGGAACGCCTTGGTCTGGGCCGTGGTCGGCGTGATACCGGCATTGGCGAACGCCCAAGTCAGCCCGGCGTCGGTCGACCGGTACAACCCGGCGTGGCTCGCACCCACAAACAGGTAGCCGCTGTCCGCCGCGACCGAATAGGCGTACTGGTTCTCGACCGTGGAATCGATGATCGTCATCGGCGACCAGGTCAGGCCGCGGTCATCCGACCGGGTGAATGACGGATGGCGGGGCGTCGTGCTGTTGTACCCTACAACGTAGATGCGGCCCGGTATCGCAGGGTCAATCGCGGCGTAGTACATGTAGATTGGCGTCGTGACATAGGACCAGGTTTCTCCGTGGTCGGTTGAACGCAGGAACCTGTTGCCGGACCCGGTCGCATACACCAGGCTGTCGTGCCACGGGTCTACCATCAGATTGTATGGCGTGTAGGTGTAGGGCAGAGTACCCACCGTCTCCCAGGTCGCTCCCCCGTCGGTCGAGCGGTGCACCCGCGAATATGCGCCCGGGCTGTAAGGCGCGACGTAGATGACCTCAGGGTCGTGCGGGCTGATACACCCGGCATCAAGCCTGCCGCCGTCCGGCTCGGTCGACAGCCAGTCAGCCGGGGCGATTGCTGTCAGAAGCACTGCGCAAACCACGGTACAAAACAGTCTCATGTCGTCTCCTCGTCTTCTGTCGGTCCAGCTAGACTCATCTGACACTAGCTTAGCCCGATACTCAGAGGGTGTCAATATCCGGGTCTAACCAGCATGCCCGCGCGGCGCGTACAGAAACACAACGGTGCCTGCCAGTGCAATGCCTGCCGCAACCAGCACAACCGCCGCGTAGCCGAAAGCGCCCGTCACCCCGGTCAGCAATGCGCCGCTCACCGCCGACAGCCCGAACATGGATTGGAACGTACCGGCTGCGGTCGAACGCTCGGGATTCCTCTCCATCAGCCGTTTCATTGCACCGAGATACAGCAGACCCCAGGACAGCGCCAGAGCCACCTGGATCGGGATCACCCACCAGTGGCTGGTCGCCAGGGCATACGCCGCGAACACCACCACAGAAACCGCCAGCCCGGCCTGGACCAGGAGCCGCGAGTCGAACCGTTCGAGCAGGTTCATGAACACCGCCTGGCTGAACGGGTTCAGCGCGTACACGAACCCGACCCAGAATCGACTCGCGCCCAAGTCGGCGAGGAATACCGGGAAGATCGCCCAGATGCTGAAGGCCCCGGTGTGCCGCAGGTAGAAGGAAAGATACAGATGCCAGTTGTGTCTGATGACCCTGGTATCCAGGAAAGGCTGGTCCAGCCGGACATGCTGGCTCTTCAACCCGACGACAGCCACGACCGCAGTCAGTCCGAGGAGGATGGCGGCAATGGGGAAGAGCCAGGACGCCGCCGCCGCGCCTGAGGCCAACGCGCCTATCCCCCAACCCAGCGACCCGAACCCGGTGAACCGACCCAGTCTCTGCGTCCGGTCATAGTAGTACGCAACCAGTGCTGCCGGGAACATCCCCATGCAGAACCCGGTCGCCGCCCTGACAGCGAACAGCCCGGGCAGCCCTCTTGCCAGCGAGTGGGCCGCGACCGCCAGCCCGGTCGCCACCACCCCGGCTACCACGAACTTCTTCCGGTCCCCGAAATCCGCCCATCTGCCGAACAGGAGGTTGGACAACAGGGCTGCGGCCTGGAAAGTCCCGACAAGCAGTCCTATCTGTGGTTTCGAGGCGCCCATGTCCCGGGCCAGCAGCGGGATGTATACGACCGTCATCATGATCCCGGCGTTTGCCATCATCTGGATGAAGTACGGGCTGCGCCTCATCATCTCAGGTCGGTGAACTCTGACCGGTACCATTCCACCACTCGCCGAGCCTCCTCCTGCCGGCCACGCTGGGCCAGGTATCTGGCCCGAATCTCTGCAAAGAACCGGTAGCGGTCGAGGTTCTCCCTGGTCCGGGCGTCGACCCTCGCCGGAAGCCTGACCTGAAATCGAGAGTAGTCGAATCCGGGCACGTGGGCGGTGTCGTAGTGAACCAGGAACAGCAGCCCGACCGGAGCCCAGAACGCCTCCGGGAACATCTGTGCCGATTCTTCTCCCATCACCCGGGCGAAGGTGGTGTACAGCGGACGTCCGGGGCTGTTCTTTCCGAAGCTGTGGATCAGCCGGATGAAGGCCTGCTGAACACCGGCCCTGTCTTGCGAACCGCTCGGACTCGAACCTTCAAGAGCAAGCAGGAAGGCATCCCTCTCTTCCCTCGAGTTCTGCATCAACTCGGGGTCCTGTCGCTCAAGGAAGTCAAGATACCACCGCCTGCGAACCAGCTCCTTGTAGACCACGCTCACGTCGGTCCTGACTCCCTCGACCTGCTGGAGGTACAGAGCCGACGCGTAGGCGTCCCACCAGTCGGTAAGAACCACGGCGCTGCTGTCTGCCGATGCCAGCACGTTCGAGGCGATGTCGTGGGCAACGTAGTGATCTCGGCGGTTTGCGACCCCGAAGTTGAGCGCCAGCATGGCGGCAGGAAGCACCCAGACGACGTGCCGCCACCTTCCCAGCCGGTCCGCCAACGCCTGCAGCCCGAACCCGCAGAACACGGCAAGCGCCAGGACACAGGGAATGAAGTAGGCCTCGATGTCCGGTATGCTGTAGTTGACCGCGTAGACGAATGACAGCACAGCGGCCGCGGCCAGCCCTACTCCCAAGCCCCGCCGACGAATCCATAACCGCCACGCACCGTAGAACACCGAAGGAACCAGAACGTACCCGAAGCTGCGGGCAACCAGCACAAGGCCGCTTCCCGTGTTCCTCAGGACCTCTGAGAAAGGCAGAGTGAACATCCATCCCCGGTACTGAGCCCCGGATACATGCCACCACAGCCGCTCCAGGTCCGAAGGGTCGCTCCAGGCCAGCAAAGGTCCGACGCGCGCGCGCAGCACGAGGAACAGGTACGGCGACAACCCGAAAAGGAAAAGCAGACCGAGCACCCAGAGCCTGTGCCTGACCAGGCTCCGCTGCTCAAGCAGCACCGCAATCCCGGCACCCACAACGATGCTCGAACCCGACATGTGATTGGTGAGTGCGAGCCCGGCCGCGTACCCGAGAAGCATCAGACCCCTGCCGGTGCCAGCCCTCTCGGCCGCGAGCCAGACGAACGTCCCGAGCACCAGCGTCAGCGCGTACACCTCCACATCCACACCCACCGACCAGACCGGCTGAGAAAAGGCCAGCACCATTGCCGTGCTTCCGGCAGCCGCCACGCCCACCTCCATCCTCCTGAGCAGCAACAGAAACAGCCCTATCCCGCCCGCCGCCATGACAGCACTCAGCCCGGCCAGACGATTGACAACCGAACCGACCGGCACCAGGCTGGCTAGACGGCCGATCAGGGTGTACAGCGGATACCCGGTCGGGTGCAGGATGTTGAGCAGGTGACACCCGACCGTGAGCTCGCCTGAGTCGATCAGCCCCACGACCGGAGCCATTGTGTACAAGTACACCCCGAGCGCGGCAGGAACCACAATCCAGACCAGCTTGCCCGCCGGCCCCGCCTCTGTGCCGCGTTCCTGGGACGCCACTGTCACCGTTTGCCAGTCACTTGGCTCGGCCTGAGGTGGGGGTCCGGACCGAGCTGAACCACTCATCCACCAGCTGAGCCTCGGCATCCCGACCGCGCGCCAGCAGGGCCTGAATCCGCGCGCGTGCGAAAAGGCCGTAGCGGTCCAGATTTGCCCGAGTGCGGGGACTGGGATTCGGCGGCTGACGGACCTCAAGCGCAGAGTAGTCGAACTCCGGCAGAAGCGTATCGCGCCGCAGCTCAAACAGCAGACCGACCGGGGTCCACTGAACGCCTCGGAACATCTGGCGCGCATCCTGTCCCGCCTCGCGGGCGTAGGTGGTGTACGCGGGCCGGTCAGGGTTGTTGAACGCGAAGCTCTCCAGAAGCCGGATGTAGCTGCGCTGGATCGCGGCCGCGTCCTTGAGCGTGCCGCGCTCAAACCGGTCAAGGTAGACAGTGTACTGCTCGAGTTCGGCACGCGAGTTCTCGATCAGCCACGGGTAGTCACGCGCGAGGTACTCGAAATACCAGGACCTGCGCACCAGTTCCTTGTCAATGATGCAGACGTCCGGCCGCAAACCTTCAACGTGTTGGAGGTAGAACACCGGTGAGTAGACGTCCCACCAGTCGGTGAAGACTATGGCGTTCGGATTGGCGGATGCCAAGGTGTTGACCGCCTGGTCGTGTGCCACGTAGTCCTCGCGTCGGTTGAGGTCCGGAAAGTTCAGCGCCAGCGCCAGGACCGCCGGAATCCATACCGCGTGCCGCCACCTGCCCATCCCTCTCGCCAATCGGTCCAGCCCGTTCGCTGCGAAGACGGACAGGGCGAGGAAACACGGGATATAGTAGGCTTCGATGTCAGGAATGCTGTAGTTGACCGCATAGGCAAACGACAGCACTGCAGTCACCGCCAGCCCGAGTGCCATTGAGCGGCGTTCCCTGAAGGTCCGGTACGCTCCGTACAGCACTGCCGGGACCAGCACGTATGCCAACCCTCTTGCCAGCAGGACCAACCCCCTGCCTGCGTTCGCCGCGACTTCTGAGAACGGCAGCCTGAACATCCACACCTGGTACTGCTTGCCTGTCACATGCCACCAGAACCGCTCCAGGTTGACGGTATTGCCCCAGGCGAGCAGAGGCCCGGCCCTCGCCCTCAACGGCAGGAACAGGTACGGCGACAGGCCAAGCAGAAACAGGACGGTCAGCAGCAGGAATCTCTGCATCACCCGCTTCCGGTCTGCTGCCAGGACCGCAACCCCGGCCCCGAGCACGACGCTCGCAGCCGACATGTGGTTTGTCAGGGCAAGGCCGCAGGCAAATCCCAGGATCAGCAGACCTCTGGTCTGGCTGCTGCTTTCGACTGCAAGCCAGATGACCGCGGCCAGCACCAGAGTCAAAGAGTACACCTCCACGTCCACGCTGACTGACCAGACCGGCTGGGAGAAAGCCAGTACGAGGGAGGTTGCGCCCGCCACCTCGGCCTTCACTCCCATACGACGCGACAGCCAGAGGAAAAGGCCCACCCCGGCCGCGCCCAGCAGCGCGCTGAGCATCGCGACCCGGTTCACGACCGCGGCAACCGGCACCAGACTGACGAGCCTGCCGAGTAGAGTGTACAGAGGATAGCCGGTCGGGTGCAATACATTGAGCATCAGGCACCCGGCCGCAAGCTCGCCGGAGTCGATGAGCCCGACCGCTGGGGCCATTGTGTACAGGTAGACACCAAACGCTGCCGGCACTACCAGCCAGACCAGGTCGTCCCTGCGCCGACGTCTGCTCACAGGCTCTCAGCATACGGTGCGCCTGCCGGGTGTCAAAGCGCTCAGCTTCCTACCCTCTCCAGTTGCCGGCCCTTGACAGAATCGGGCTAAGACATTAGAATCAAAGGAGTTCAGCAAAGGAGAGAACTATGTTGAGACGCCGTCATGCTCTGCTGCCGCTGTTCCTGGCTGCACTTGTCACCCCTGCGTCATTGCAGGCCTGGATGATAGAAAGCCACGAAATCCCTCTGGAAATAGACACTTACGGACGCTTCCGTCAGAACAGCACCCCCTTCGTCTGGTCGGCATTCGACTCCCTCAGGACCCACTGGGACCTGACTCGGCACCAGGGCGGGCAATACGCCCGTGTCGGGCTGCGTGACTACGAAGAAGGGCGCTACCCGGCGCCGGAGTCGATGGAGGTAGACGAACCCTCCCCTGACGTCTGCGAGATGGACACCCTGGGCTCAGGCCAGGAACAATGGTCCTACCTCTACATGGGACAGCTCGGCCTGTACCTTGACGGCATCGACTTCTCAGAGTTGGCGTACCGCTTCATCGGCAACTACATACCCGATGCCCTGGTCTATTCCACACCGATGTATCGCGGCCAGGGCTGGGCCTCGTCGATCACCTGGAAGTACGAGATCCTGCCCGGCATTGACTACATCGCCAGCGAGCAGCACACCAAGCGCATCGTGGCACAGGGCAAGGTAAGAGTCCCGATGTCGGGTGATTACTACTGGCCCTGCATGGTCATCCGGGACTACATGGTGTTCACCGACAATCTGGGGTCCGACGACCGGCGCTGGATCTACGAATGGGTCACCCCTGCCCATTTCCTCGGGGGCAACGGCCTGGCAGCAGCCCAGAGCCAGAACGGTGCATCCCCGGACTTCCTCTTGGTGGACAACTTCTTCCAGATGGCGCAGTGTACGATTCCGGACTGGGACCTGATACCGCCCCAGTTCGACCATGTCACGGTCTGGCCCGACACCGACTACGCCGGCCCGTTCCTGGTGAGCGCCGAGATCATTGACGACGACGATGTCGGCGAAGACTCGCTGTTCTATCGCGTGAACCAGGGCGACTGGGTCGGGGTGCCGTCCGACTCATGGACCGACGAGTCCTACTTCTACACCATCCCGGCAGTCACCCAGACTTCGCGCATCGACTACTATGTCTGGGCCATGGACGATTTCTGCGATACCGAGGAGATCGACTTCTGGACCACCTGGCCGGTCTGCTCACCCGAAAGCACGATGGTCACATTCCATGTCACCATGACCGGTATCACCCAAGAGCCAGGCGGACGGCGGCCCGGCATGCGGGCATGGCCCAACCCGTTCACTTCCAAAGTCGGCTTCAGCCTGGACCTGCCCGGCCTTGGTGACGCCCGGATCAGGCTCTATGACGCCGCCGGCGAACTGGTCCGGACCCTCGACATCGCCAGCGGCTTTGTGACATGGGACGGACGTGACGACCATGGCCGCGAACTGGCTGCCGGCAGCTTCGTATACCGGCTCGAGGCGGACAACGTTTTCCGGACCGGCAGACTCACGCTCCAGAGGTGACGGTGCGGCTCCACCCGGTCGCGATAGAGAAGCCGGAGGACGTCAACTTCATCCTCGGCCAGTCCCACTTCATCAAGACCGTCGAGGACGTCCATGAATGCATGGTCAATTCGGTGCCCGGCATCAGCTTCGGCATGGCCTTCTGCGAAGCGTCAGGACCCTGTCTGGTCAGGCACACTGGCACTGACCAGGAGCTGGAGGAACTGGCGGTCAGGAACGCCGAGGCGATCGGCGCAGGCCACAGCTTCATCATCCTGATGCGCGACGCCTTTCCCCTCAACGTCCTGCCCGCGCTCAAGAACGTGTGCGAAATCTGCAGCATATTCTGCGCCAGCGCGAATCCGACCACGGTCGTTGTAGTGGAGAACGCCGAAGGCCGGGGCATCATCGGCGTGATTGACGGCCTGAAACCGAAGGGCGTCGAATCTGCGGATGATGTCAAGCATCGCAGGGAATTCCTCAGGAAGATCGGCTACAAGCGCTAGCCGGCAGTGCGGCTGAACCGGGGCGCTCAACCCCGCCTTCGGTTTCGGAATGTCCTCTGTGGCTTCTGAGCAGACCGGCCGGGCCGGCGCTACCCGCTACCACATGCAGGCATCGAGCAGGTCGAAGGAAATCCCGAGCCCGAACTCGAACGCCGACACCCCGACCTGATTCTCGCCGGCAGCCAGCCCGTCGAAATCCTCACTGAACGTAAGCCACGCCTCACCCAGAATCAGGCGCATCCGGCAAAGCCCCGTGAACCGGGAGCCGAGCGGTGCCTCCAGGCCGAGTGCCGGCCCTACGCCGAATCCAGAACCGACGGCCGTGACCGAATCGTCCGGCGGACCCAGACGAAGACTGGAGTAGCTGTATCTCGCGCAGATCCCGCCGAACGGTACCAGGGCACCTTCGAGCACCGGGTAGGCGTAGCTGAATTCCACCGTTGTCGTCAGGGCACCTGACAGCCTCTTCGCGGCCCGCCACCAGACCTCTGAGGATACCGCACCGCCGATGCCGAAATCGGACCTCGCCCGGGCCTCCAGACCGATGGGATAGCGGGAGCCGACTTCACTGCTCAGCAGCGACCCGAGCGGACTGCTGATGCCGACTGTCGCCATCACTTCGGGCCTCCACGAGTCTGCCGGTCCGGTCTTGCCCAGCGCACGGCCCGGATACGCGAAGGCAGCGAAGGCGGCAAGCACAACGATCCAGGATGCCGGTCTCATCAGCCTCCTTCCAATGATTCTCAGCATGTCGCCCTCCGCTACTCTAAGACCTTCGGCGTGACTACCACTACCACCTCGTTGTCGCCGATGACCTTTGTCGTGTGGCTGAACAGCAACCCCAGGATCGGGATGTCGCCCAAAAGGGGAATCTTGCGTCGGACAGTCTGCTCGCTTCTCATCAGCAGTCCTCCGATCACGATACTCTCGCCGTCCTTCACCACGACCTTGGTCTTGGCACTGCGCTTGCTGACAGTCGGCAACTGGTTGAAGCCCGAACCGATGACATCACTGACCGTCGGCTCCACCTGGACGGTTATGTCGCCGCCGTCCGACACATAGGGCGTGATGACCATCGATACGCCGACGTCGATCTGCTCGAGTCTGGTATACGGGTAGGCTTCGGAACCTGCCACTATCGTGTAATACTGCTCCTTGCCGACAACTATCTCGGCCGACTGCCCGGAAACGGTCACTATCCGGGGATTGGCCCTGATGCTGGCCTTGCCGTCCTGGACCAGAGCGTTGATGGTCGGTATCACTGAGTACGACAGGTCGCCCAATCCGCCGGTCAGCCTCCGGACTACCAACGCGATACCGGTGTCCGCGGTGCCGGTGCCCAGCTGGGTCCCGCCTGAGAGCAGCGTGTCTGCACCCTGCCAGAACGTGCCGGACCAGTCCACACCGAAGCTCTTCGTGGCGTTGTCCGATATCTCGGTAATCAGAGCCTCGATCAGCACCTGCTTCTTCTGCTTGTCGATCCCGGCCAGGTGGCGTCTGATGCTCTTCAGCATCTCGGGTGGAGCCGTCGCGGTCAGTGTGTTGGAGGTCTTGTCCAGCTTCAGATAGGGCCGGAAGCAGTCAGGCATCAGCGTGTGTGCCTCCTCGGCCCGGAGGTAGTTGGGGGTCAGAACCTCGCTCTCCGCTAGCTGGCTGAAGGCCGGGCCGTCGGTACGCGCACTTCCGACAAGAAAATACTCCCCCATGTCGCGGAACGCGAACCCGAGCGGGTGCAGAATCCGGGACAGCGCCTCAGGCAAGGTCACTTCGACCAACTCGACCGTCACCACGCCGCCCACCTGCCCGTCGGTGATGATCGGAACCCTGGTCTGGGCCGATATGTCCACCAGAACCTGGAGCAGGTCGCTCTCGTAGAAGACGTTGGTCACCGATACGTCCCGCACCCTGCGGGCAGCAGGCGCGCTCTCCTGGGACAGCAGCGGGGAGACCGAGACCGCTGCCAGGAGAACGACAGCCGGCGCGTACCCGCACCGGCGAACGGCCCTGACTGCGGGCAGGGCCGTCATTCAATCCTCACGGTTTCTGTCATCTCCACCGTGCATCCGCCGCCGCAGTCGAGTGCCACATCGACCCGATACTGACCGGGCTGCAGCTGCCCGACGAATGATCCTGAGACATCAATGGTCCCGCCCGGCAGCACAATCCCGGGGTCGGCCAGTCTGATCTCCCCGACAGTTTCGTAGTCATGCACGCTGACCGGCTCGGAGACCTTGACCCTCCTCAAACGGCCGCTGCCCTGTGGCGTGAAGTGGACGTTGCCGGTATTCTGGATCCGGAGGTTGACCCCCACCGGCCTGATATTGACCCGGCTCTCGACGATCTCGGCAGTACGTTCGCTCTTCCCGGTCACGCTCAGCAGCACCGGAATGACCAGCGGGTCCATTCCCGGGTGTTGTTCGGCGTCCAGCGGTGTGTAGACAATACAGGCGTAGTTCCCGCCCACCGCTTCCTCGGGCACTTTGAACATGACCCGCAGCGCCTTGCTGCCGTTGGGCGGTATGCTCACGATGCCGGAGTCGAGCTGGATCCATGACCGGCAGTCGCCCAGCCCGGTCGAGCTGTCCGAGGACACCAGCCCCCCGCGGCCGTCCCCGGCAAGCCCGGTGACCGCGGCGCTGAGTCTCACTTCGTCCGTACTGACATTGCGCAATACCAGGTAGTCGAAGCGCGTCGCGCGGCGCGGAACATCGAGCTGGATCATCCCCTTGCTGAGTTCCAGCGGCAGTTGAGGTATGTCGGTCATCTCGCCTTCGACCTGAACCTGCCCACCCGCAACCCTGAACGGCATGGCGGCCTTCACCGGCCTGGCGCCGCCGTAGTCAAGGGTGACCTCGAGCGAGTAGTCGCCGGAGCGCGGCATGGGCACTACAGAAAGCACCTCGACATCGGCACCGGGCAGGATCGAGCCGCCCCCGCCGAGCGGGAACTCCCGATAGCGGCGGCCCTCCGAGTCTCTTATCAGGATCCGCCCCCGGACCGGCGCTGATACCGGACCAGGGTTGCGGACCGCAATCGCGGTGCTCAGGATCCCGGATTCGACGTCGGTCTCGAACCGCGTTCTCAGCTCCTTGCCGGACATGAACCGGATCCCGGCAAGTTCGACCGCAGGACGCCCGGACCCGAGAACCGTCACCTCGACAAATGCAGGGACCCTGATCGTCAGCCCCACCGACCAGATGTCCTTGGCCGGGACCGGCGTCATTTCGAAGGCCACCGCACCGTAGTTGGTGCCCGTGACGTCGGTCGGAACGCGGAACCTGACCTGTACTTCTGTCCCCTTGCCAGGCCCGAGTTTCAGCTCGGTCGTGTCCCGGTCAAACCAGGAATGGCCGGAGAAATCGTGGTCAGGCTCCGCGGTAACCTCGTACGCGCCGTTGCTCTTCTGGCGATACGGCAGAGCGTAGTAGCGGACCGTCCTCTCGTTCTCGTTGTCCTCGTTGATCACGCTGAAGTAGAGCGTCTTCCTCGCTCCCCGGGGGAGCTCGAGTTCAACGAGTTGGGGCGTGATTGACAGCGAACCGTGGGCCGCCGCCGCCGCGGCAAGCAGCAGGACCCTGGCAGGAGGAATTCGGCTCGTCAAGAGCCCTACTGGAACGGAAAGTTCGGACGCCTGGAGAACAGGCCTGTCTCCGGGTCGATCCAGGGCTTGATCCGCTGGAGTGTCAGCGTAATCGTCGCCCAGTCCTCGTCCACGTACTCGCACGCCGAGTTGCAGGGGCTGACGTAGATCTTCTGCCAGATCTTCGTCCTCCAGCCCCTCCAGTGCAGGTCGTAGCTGTCGCGGATGAGGCGCGTCCACTCGCTGAGCTCAGCCGGCGTCTTCCACAGCTCGCTGTTCATCGCCGGCGGCGCCGTCGAGTCCTCGGACAACGCGTACCAGACCTCGATGGTGTCATCGATACAGCTGTCAGGATACAGCGTGACAAGGTTGTCGAAGTCATCGAAGCTGATCTCCACATCGTAGTTGCTGCGGAACCACAGCCAGATGCAGTCCGAGGCATAGTAGCCCGGCTTGCGGATTCCCCAGTGGAAACCGTCGCCGTTGATGCCCAGGATGATCCACTGGGCAACGCTGGCTTCGGCTCTCAGGTAGATCTCCCACTCCTTCTTGTTGCACGAGTCAACGTAGTCGACCTGCTGCATCCAGCACCTGGCCCGGGCGCTCGAGTCTCCGACACGAATCGGGATCCATCGTCCGAGGCTGTCGTCGTACTGCCAGCACGCCTTCTCGATCCACGGGGGCGTGTCCTGTCTGCCATGGGGTGAGTTGCTGGTCGCCGCGAGCGCCATGCCCACGAGGACAAGCACCCCAAGAATCGCCATCTGCTTCTTCATATCTCTACCTCCTGGTCGCCGCTCGGGCGACCCAGTTCTCTTCCTTGGTCTCGCTCGTCGGGGCAGTCGGACAACTCGACCGGTCGGTCCGTGACGGCTGTCCGAAGTCCCGCAGGAGCCCCATGAGAAATCACCCCTCCCGAGAAAAGTGGAGGTTGGAAATCTCATTTCTCTCTGCCTTGGGTATCTGCCGCAGTCTTGTCCGTCCTCTCTTCAGTACCGCCTCCTTTCGAAACGCATCGCATCGACCCTATATCCTCCTGCCAGGGTCTTGTACTTCGCCGCTGCAGTAGCTCGGACCCGAAATGCCGCATCGCTGACCGGGTCCGAACTCTGCTGGAGCGGCTCTCTGGTCGCTTGTCCGGGCACGTCGCCGAAAACAGGCGACGGCCCCATTCAGTCCGCTATCTCGGCCGCGTCGCCGTCGCTCAGGTAAGGGACTGAGCCCCTGCCCGCAGGGGACGGCGACCTCAGAATCTACTTTCCAGCGCTGCTACCCCCAGGGGAAAGTTGGTTTTGCCACCAACAGGGGCGAACCGCTACTCTTTGGAGTAACCCGTGACAAAGTCATTTTCCCAATACTTCCCTTCTTGTCAAGCAGAAATTCGGTCTGTGAACCGCTCCGCCACGTTCGAAACAGGCCCGGGGCACCGTAGATGCAGTGCCCCGGGCTCTTCCCGCCGTGAAACTAGTTGTCGGCCGCTGCCCCGTAGATCCTGAGAATCCCGTCCTTGTCGCCCTGCTCCAGGGTCCGCTTCTTGGTCTCGCCGAGGCCGGCATACCCGTACATCGTCTGTTCTGCCGCCAGAGAGGTGTACATATCGTTCAGCACCAGACAGTGGCCCATTTCGTGGGTGCAGATGTTCTGTACATCGTATTTCGACGGCTCGCCCGAGGTCGACCAGTCGTAGTAGCTATTGAACACTATGTCGTTCTCCAGCACCAACTTACCCTTGCGCAGGTACCAGTAGGTGTTCTGGGCCAGGATCCCGCCCGAACCCAGGTTGGCTGCGGTCACAACATTGGTGCCGTCATAGGTCGGGCCGGTCGCGGTCGTGGTGCCGTCATAGTAGAACCTGAACACTGAGCCGGCCGCGTCCCATGTCGCGTTGCTGGCCTGGATAGCATCCAGCCAACCAGCAACTCCCTGGTTCACTTCGTAGTAGCAGGACGCCGGCTCCCGGTGAAATCCGCTGTATGAGTACAGCTTGGGAGGTTTGCGTCCGCCCGGCTTCTCCGGTTTCTTGTCCAGACCCTCGCGGCCGACGACCGCGTTCGCCGCTCCGTGGAGCCGGAACACGCTCGGCTCAGAAGTTGGCTCCAGCCTCAGCGTGACCACATCACCCGGCTCGAACACCGGCGTGTCCTCAACCAGCATCCCGATGTCATCGACCTCGCCGCCCGGAACCCGGATGACCACCCGGGCTTCGGCAGAACCCTTGTCAAAACCCGACACTTCGAATACCACGTCGGTCATTATCCTGGTGTAGTCCGCGTTCCACCCGCTCGCGACCGAAATCACCCTGCCGGTCGCAATCAGTTCCGCACCGGCGTCCAGCACATCGTCCGGCGTCTCAACCAGCATCGCCAGCGCTCCGCCGCATGTCAGCAGCGAAAGCGCTATCGTCAGTCTCAGGCAGTTCTTCATCATACCTCCTTGGTTACGCACAGAAGAGTAGGCCGCTAAGCCCGCATTGTCAAGTCGGTCCCGTATCGGCAGTTCAGATGCGGCCGGCCGGGCCCGAGACAGGCCCGCGGTCTGCCGTTGACCTGGGGCACTTGCGGGCCATAATCCGGTGTGAAGTCCTGGGTACTGGTGCCGGTCTGCCTTCCGTTCCTGCGCCTCTGCGCCTGGCCCGTGACGACCCCGTGCACCATCGAGCGGTTGGCGAACGGCAACTCCCTGCTCACCGATGCCGGCAGCTTCTCGGACAACAACGGCCGGGTATTCGAGGTCGACAGCCTGGGCCGGACAGTCTGGGCCTACCTCAGAAACGACATCCCGTGGGTCCACTCGGGCCGCCTGACCCCGACCGGCACCATCCTGATAACCGCCACCAGCAACAGCCGGGTCCTTGAAATCGACCGGGACTGGAACGTGGTCTGGTCGAAATCCACCGGGCTCAACTACCCGAACGACGCGTGCCGCCTGCCGGGGAACAGGACCCTGATAACCGACCGGGACAACGACCGGGTAGTCGAGGTCGACTCGGCAGGGAACGTGGTCTGGTCATACGCACAGCTCTTGCGGCCGCACAACGCGAGCCGGCTCGCGAACGGTCACACACTGGTTTGCGACTCTGACCGGGACCGTGTCGTCGAGGTCGACTCGGCAGGGAACGCGGTCTGGTCCTTTTCCCAGGGCCTGAGCTGGCCCAGGTGCGCCCAAAGGCTGGCGAACGGCAACACCATAGTCGCGGACTCGCGCAACCGCCGGCTGCTTGAGGTGGACTCATCCGGGAGCACGGTCTGGGAATATCGGCTCTACGGTCTCTCCTACTCGGTGGTGCGGCTGGACAACGGCAACACGCTCTTCGGTGCCGGCCGGTTCGCCGAACTCACTCCTGACCGCACCGTGGTCTGGCAGTACCCGCACACCGTATCGGTGCTGGTCGACACGATCTGGGTCGCAAATCCGACTTCTGGCTGCAGCCTGTACGTCCACATTCACCGGCCCGAGTACGCGGGCAGTCAGAATCCGGTGCCCGGAGTCGTGCTGATACCGGACGGCAACGGAGCCGGAACCGGATATGACTCAACCGGCTATGCCGACTGGCTGGCCGAGGACGGGTTCGCGGTCCTGCACTTCGACCCTGACGGCAGGGGCAGGAGCCAGCCCTATCCAGAGAACTACAACGGCCACGTCCACCAGGACGGGCTCAGGGAATGCTTCAAGACGCTGGCATCCCAGGACTACGTAGACCCAGACGACTGCGGCATGTTCTCAAAGTCCTACGGCATCACCATGGCCAGCGGTGCGATTGCCCGGCATCAGACCCGGCCTGAGGTCAGGTTCCTGCTCGACTTCGAAGGACCGTCAGACCGGTACCAAACCTGCCAGGACTCAGGTGGCCACATCCCGGTCCCGGTCGATTCCCAGCCATTCTGGGTCGAACGCGAGGCAGCCCGGTTCATGAAGAAGGTGCGCTGCCCGTACCTGAGGCTCCAGACCCGAACAGACCACAACCCCCGCATCAGGGACAACGGCCACGCCGTCGCCCTTATCGACAGCGCGACCAATACCGCACACGGCGGCAGCGGCATTTCGGTCTGGACCAGGGTCAACGACTCTGTCATGAACGAGCCCAACCAGGTCTACACGCTCCAGGACCCCCCGGTTTGGGTCTCTGAAGACCAGTCCGTGCACCAGCAGGTCAGGGAGGCCCTGTACCTGCGCGAACTCGGCCGAATGGACTACACCGGCCAGCACAAGCAGAAACCGGCCCGGCCAAGTACCGAACTCAGGCTGGAAGCCAACCCGGTCCGCGCCGGCGCACGGGTCAGGGCCTTTGCCTCAAGCCCGGTTCAGGTCGGTGTCTGGGACTGCAGCGGTACGTTTGTGGCCGCATGCCGGGTCCAGGGCAGGACCGCTGTCTGGGACAGCGAAGGAGCTGTGTCCGGGTGCTACTGGCTTCGTCCGCTCGGCGGCGGCCCTGGGGTCAAGCTGGTCCTCAGCCGATGACCCTGCCTGACCCGCTTCACCGTTCTGTTCCATGATGTGACCGACCGCCCGGCCGGCGGCTGCCCGTTCCCTGCTTGCGCTCAAAGACCACGAACACCGAGGCTGAATCCAACCGGTGCAGTACCGGCCGGTAGTTGCGCCTGAACGCCGGCATCTGCCACAGCTCCGAATCACTCGGGAAGAACGGCGCCAGCGAGCCCAGGCTGGAGCCGAGCTGGATGCAATCAGGTTCGCGGAGCAGCACATAGCTGCCGTCGTACTTCTCGTGTCCGGGCCAGCCCGTGCCCATGTCCGGCATCCTGCGATGAGCGATGTGGGCATCGGTCGCACCGAGCATGTCGACGATCCGGCGCCGGGAGTAGTACGGGATGGTGCCGGCGGTGTTGGTGGCGATGACCGCGTCCTCGGAAGTATTCTGCCTGAACCAAAGACCGACCCTCTTGCCCCAGAACGCCACCCGGTCTTCGGCAATCCGGTTGTGGATATCAGGGTTGAACCGGGTCTGGGCAAGGTTGTACAGCACGAACACGGCAAGGACCAAGAGCACTGCCTTCGTGCTTCTGGCGAGCGACCAGACCGAGAGTGCGGCAACCAGCGCCAGAACCGGCATGACCGGGGCCATGAACCGGAAAGCGGGCATGCAGTCGCCGCCGACCGCAACCGAGTACAGGGCGAAGACGAGCACAACCAGAGGCAGCAGTCCCAGGCCAGGATATCTGCGGAACCAGCGGCCTGTCGCGATTGAGGCGAGGCCAGAGCCGGCAAGCAGAAACGCCGGAATCCCGAACCTGCCCAGATACTCAATACCCCGGACCAGTTGGGCAGCGCGGGTCCCGACCTTGGCGTAGAAGGTGTTGGGCAGCGGATGGCCGTAGTACCAGATGCGCCAGCCCAGGTGCAAGCCGACGACCGCGACCAAGGGCAGTCCGAGCCACACCACCGACAGGTTCCTGCGCCTGATGCTGGCAACCAGCCGGCTGACCGAAAGCAGCGCTGCAACAAGCAAACCCTCGGGCCGGGCAAGAACGAGCAGGCCCAGAACCAGCCCGACCAGAAGCCAGGGACCGGGTCGGCCGGCCTGTTCCCTGGCCCGGACGTAGAGCAGCACGGACAGCAGCACGAGCAGGGTGACGAGCGATACCTCCATCCCGCTCATGGCCCAGGGCGTGAACATGCCCAATGTCCCGAGCAGCAGGGTTCCGGCCGCAGCCTGCACCGGGCTGACACCCTTGAGGAACCGGTGGCTGTGACCGAGAAGCAGGAGCGCTCCGAGACTCGAAAGCACGCCGAGCAGCCGGGAGAAGAGCACCGGGCCGAGTCCGAGCTTGCTGCCCGCTGCCATCAGCACGACCCAGAGGACAGACGTGTAGCCTTCCACCCGCTCACCCGGGTTGAAGACCAGCCCCCTGCCGAGCGCCAGGTTCTCGGCGTAGCGAAAGAAGATGAACGCGTCGTCGAGCATCCAGTTCCTCACCAGGATGCTGTGCACCGAGAACGCGGCCACTCCGGCCAGTATCAAGCCCCAGCACAGTACCGGCGAGTCCGGGCGGCTCGCACCCTCAGCCGGCCTGGGGTCAAGACTCATCCGCGCAGTATGGAAAGAACTGCTCCGCCTGTCAAGCGGCATGCCCGGACTCAGGGTGCCGGTGTCAGCCGGAAAGAAAGAGCCGCGCCGGAGCGCGGCTCTCAACCAAGTGGTCCTTGCCGACCACTGAGGGGGTTATCGACCCAATATACCCGAAAAATCGGGCTCTGTCCAGCATCCATTTTCAGAGGAAAGCACGTATCCTGCTCGGCCTGTAGCCGCCCGTACTGCAAGCCCGGACCGCCCGATGCAGAGTGGGCAGCCATCTCCACCAACCACAACGGGCGGTCCTTATCTAACGAGTGCCATCTCAGACGCTCGCCGATAGCTTGAGTCAGAATGCAGTATCAAAAACCCCTTGTCAAGCACGGACATGTCAAGCCGCGGGTACGATCAGCAGCCGCCCCGTGGCGAGCCGCGACGCTTCACTTGGGCCAGAACCCGAACGGGATGTTGGTCCGCGACTCGACCGGCACTCCGTCCTTCATCGCCGGTCGGAACTTCGCCTGCAGCGCGGCCCGGCGCGCGGACTGGTCCAGCGCAGGATGACCCGAGCTCTCGACCACGGCGGCGGTGACCACGGCACCGGCGGTGTCGACAGTCACCTCGACGATGACCCGGCCCTCGATTCCGGACTGCACCGCGGCCTCCGGGTACTCGGCCGTGGGCATGGACAGCAACTCGGGTTCTGTTTGTTCGGGACCGGGCGCAGACCGGGGCATCGCGCCCTGGGTCGGGCCCATCGGCTTCGGTTCAGGTTCGGGCTTGCGGCAACCGGCCGCCACCAGGGCGGCAACACCAATCAGGCACAGCAGCGGTCTGGTCATGGCTCTTGCTCCTCAGGTTCTGGGGCCATTTCTGCGCAGTCGTTCGACGCACAGGCCGGGCGCCCGGTTGCCCGCCGCCAGGCCGGACCCGGCGGTAGGTCAAGGTTGTGGTGACGGAGTGGACAGTCTGCCGGCGAAGATGCTAGCGTTGAATCACGACTTTCCGCACTGCTGCCGGCCCCCGGGTGTCGGCGGTCCGCTGACAAACGAAGTAGACCCCGGGCGCAACGTGCCGGATGTCGTGGTGCCTCACGGCACCGCTCGCTCCGCTCACGGGCGCCCCGGGCAGGTCCATGACCCTCCGACCCATGATGTCGACCAGCTCTGCCGGCTGTTCTGAGGTGCTGGCAGCCGGTTGGTACATCAGCACACCCCGGCAGATGGTCAGGCCTGAGCATCTTCCCTGTGTCGCCTTCTCAGTTCTGGCCCGATCTTGAGCCATCCCTGTGACATCGCGGCCCATAGCCAGCCAGACACCACGCCCCTGCCTTTCAAGGGCGACTATGGGCTGGCTACGGTCGATCCCGTACAACTCGCACGATTCTGCGTCACGTACTTCAGGAATCTGGACAAGTCGCCATAGCGTGTCTTCTCGATACGCGAACACCACAGAGCCACGAGGACGCACGTACGACACGAACGGCCTGTCCAGGGAGTCAACGTAGACCGAACCGTCAATCACATTGTCCTTGGCGACAACCTCGTCGTTGTGGTAGAGGCGGGCAGTGTCGTCGTCGGACCATTCCCAGTAGCAGGCGTGCTCCTGACCGAGACGGTCCGACATGACGCAGAACGCACTCATCGAACCGCTCTCCGGGCTGGCACCTGACCCGCTGTACCAGGTCTGCCCGCTCCGATAGCGTGTGTAGATATGCGACCACCACCAACAGTACTCGGCGCCACCAGGAACATGGTCGTCCTGCCCGCAGAAAGCATGCGGCTCATTCGACGGCCCAATGTCCAACAAATAGACGTAGAAGTCGTGGTTCGGCGGCGGCGGGCTTCCGATCACAGCCCTCTCGGCCACCCATGATGTCTCGCTTCGGATGGCGTAGTCAATCCCGTCCCACCTTGTGAACACGACCGCCGGGCGGCCAGCCGTGTCATAGGCGAACGCTACCCCTGGGTGCCATCCCACTTCGAAGGGGATCGTGGAAAGCAACCAGCCAGCGCTGTCTCGTTCTGCCAACCGCATATGCCAGTCAGGGTCAATCGCCGCCAAGCCGAGCTCACCGTGCGGGCCGACGTCGAATGAAAACCCTCCCTTCACCAGTGCAGTATCCACATCCTCGTACCGCCAGACGGAGTCTCTGTGGGCGATCCGGATTGCACCCGAGGAACCTGCGTATGCGAGGTAGATGTCACCGGAAGGACTCGCGCGCATCTGCAGGAACGACCCCCAGGGTGCCGTATCCACCTGCTCGAACTCCCAGTGCTGGGCCACGACCACACCCACAACCAGCAGTGTCAGGAGAAGAATGAGACTGCGTCTGGACATATTGCCTCCAGGCGAGTCAAGTGTAAGCCCGTTCTCGCCTCTCGTCAATAGCCGGGCTGACATACGGAGCCCGCAGTCTGGATGCAGTCTGGGCCGCCCGGATGTCGTGCAAACCGGCCGTCGTCCTCATCATCCACCCGGCCGGATGTCAACACGGCATGGCTTTGGACTGCGGCAGCCCCCACGCCCGCGTCATTGCGCACGCTCTGCCTCCTGGCAGGTGCCATCGGATGGCTCATGGACTGGGGTCGGTGGCAATCT
>CP070680.1:2290314-2304289 GCA_020352555.1 Caldifarciminota bacterium
GCTCGTACATCCCCACGCCGGTGTGGACGTACTTCATGATGCTGTCGGTGGCGCAATCGATGACGGCTATGCCCTCCGAATCCGAGACCGTGCAGTAAAGGCGGTTATCGTCCGGGTTGAAGCACAGCTCCTCGGTCTCCCGGCCGACGGCGATTCTGCCGCTCACCTGCCCGGCATCGCAGTCAATGACCGTGACCGTGCTGTCGTCGTCATCCTCCTCCCAGCTGTACACACCGTAGAGCTTGTTCTCAATGGGATTGTGGCACAGCTCTGCAAGAAGACCGGTACCAGGGATCACGGACAGCACTCTCCCCGACACTCCATCCAGGACAAAGATGGTGTCGCACTCGGTTGCGCAGTAGACGGCGTTGTCAGTCATGTTGTAGCACATGGCAACGACGGGCTGAATCGTAGTCCGTGCGAAGCGCCGATTGGTGACGCCGTCGAAGACTACGACACTACTCTCGTACCGCTCGGCTACAAAGACGTTGTTGTTCGCCGGATTGTGGACGATGAGATTGACGTTCTCGATCCCGCTCAGGGAATCCGGCAGGTAGATGACGCCCTCGATGTACTGAGCACCGGCCGAAACCGCCAGCACCAGCACAAGGATAGCCAGCCTCACACTCCCTCCTTATGGATTGATGATGACCTTGCGGACCGCTGACCGCAGCCCCCTCTCCTTTCTCCTCTCCCCCTCAGGGGGAGAGGGTGGGAGTGAGGGGGTGACGAAATACACTCCGGGTGCCAGATGGCGGACCTCATTCTCCCCCGGCTTCAGGTCCATGACCTTGCGGCCGGTGATGTCGACAAGGGACATGACCGAATTCGCCCCGAATTCGGATCGTGTCCCGTCCTCGGCCAGATTCAGCACACCTCGAACGACCGTCTGCGTCACCCGCGCCCCTCGGGTCTGCTGGACCCCTTCTCCGATGCCGACCACGCTGCTGTCGCGGATGACCGAGATGCTGGATCCGTCCCCGTTGGCAACGTACACCCGGCGCCAGAACGGAGACCAAGCGGCAGCTACCGGCCCCTCACCAAGCTGCAGTACACACAGCACCGAGTCGGTCGCGCAATCCAGCACCTGGGCAGTCCCTTCGGACTCGCTGATGCAGTACAGCCGATTCGAAAGCGAGTCGTACAGCAGTTCCTTCTCATACAAGGCGGCGGGCACCGAGACAACCTGACCGGACGTCATGTTGATGGCATAGAGCGACCCGGACCAGCACGCGTAGTAGACCTTGTGTTCGCGCCGGCAGTACGCCAGTGAGGTCGCTTCGTCTCCGAGCCGGTACACCCGAACCTGAGACAGGTCTACGGCATCCAGGACCCAGAGGTCTTCGGAGGCTGCGACGCACACCAGGCGTCGGCCTTCGACATACACGAGTGGTGCATAGGCGTCGCCTGATATGACGTGCTCCGAGACGACCGTGTCGACAGAGCAGTCGATCTTGGACAGCCATACGGGGTACTCGCACTGCACGAAGACCGCATCGAGGTCCTGCCCATAGACCACGGCGAACGGGTTGTTTCCACCGACGTCAACCGTCGCCACCGCGCTGTCGGTCGCCGCGTCGATGACCGTGACGGATTCGCTCCCGTCGTTCGCGCAGTAGACCTTGGCGTTGCCTGGGCCGCCGGGCCTGAACGCAAGAGCATGGGGTCCGAGTCCCACCGGAATCTCGGCCAGCACCGTATCTTCCACGGGGTCAATGGCCCAGAGCGCGGTGCCTTCGTACCTTGAGCGTCCGCAATAGACCTTGGACACCCCGGCTGGACAAAGGAGGGTCCCGGCGTGCGGGCCCAGGTGAAGATCAGTGATGACACGGTTGGACGAAGCATCTATGACCAGAGCTGATCGCTCGGACGTACCGGTGCAGTAGACCTTGTCCTGTTCTGAGCAGTACGCCAGTGCTGTCGGGCCGAACCAGAAATCGATGTCGGCGATGACCGTGTCAACAGGAACATCCACCACCTGAACGTCGCGGCTGCCCCAGTGCGCCACGAATGCCCTGCGCTGACGGGTGTCGATGCACAACCCGGCAGGCGAATCGCCGACCTTGACCCGGTCCACTACTGTATCCCCGGCCGCGTCGATTGCCACGAGCGAGTCGCTATCCTGACAGACGACATACACCCTCTTGGTGGCCGAGTCATAGACAGGCGACCTGGGACCGGCTCCAATGTCCGTCCGCGACTTCAGAGAATCCCCGGTTCCGCAGATGACGAATAGCCGGTCGAGAGACCCGTCTGTGACGTACAGCTCGTTGTCGGGCGGGTTCATGCACAGCCCCATGTGTGACGCGCCCATCGTAATCCAACGGATGAGCGTGTCCGCGCCTGCATCGATGATGCCGACGTCGTCGAACGCCTCGTCCGGGCAGTACACCCGGTTGCTGAGCGGGTTGTACAGCATCTGCCCAGGGACCTCGCTGACGTAGAGGTCGGTCAGGATGCTGTCGCCCGCACCGTCAATCACGTAGACCCGGCCTTCTGAACGTTCAGCGCTGTAGACCTTGTTCCCGACCCAGTTGCAGCACATCTTCTCCGGTCTCACCGGCAGAGTCACTGTAGCAACGACCGTATCGGCGTTCGCATCGATGGCGGTCACGGACTGCCCACTGTAACTTGCGCAGTAGATGCGCCTCGAGACCGAGTTGTAGCAAAGGTCCTTCGGGTACTGACCGACCGGTACTCTCGTCAGAACGCCGTGCCCTGCTCCGTCGATAACGTACACAGAATCGCTCCTCGTCAGGCAGTAGACCTTGTTGACCTCCGGCGCATACAGCATGACCGAGGGCGCCCCGGGCAGGAATACCTGCGCAGCCTTGCGGAGCGTGATGCCGTCCAGCACCACGATGCCGCCGCTCGAGCGGTCGCCCACGTAGATGGTGTTGCTGCCCGAGTTGTACAGGACGTTCGACGGCGTGCCGACCGCCCGGAACGAGTCCGGCAGCCAGATGGTCTTTTCGAGATACTGACCCAACGCGACGGAAGCTGCCAGGACTGCCGCAATGAAGACGTTCTTCACGCTGCCTCCCTACGGATTGATGATCACCTTCCGGACCGCTGGCCGCTTGCCGCCTAACGCTGACCGCAGGAAGTACACTCCGGGCGAGAGATGCCTGACGTCATTCTCCCCCGGCCTCAGGTCCAGCACCCTCCGGCCGGAGACATCGACCAGTGCTGCTGTGGGCTGCGAGCCGTCGGCTGTTGGCTGGATTCGCAGCACTCCGCGCACGATGGTCGGCAGCCTGCGCTCCGCCTCGAGCCTTCGGGCTTCAGGCCTTTCCAGCACTCCCACCGGGTCGTCGCGGTAGACAGATATCTGGTTGCCCCTGGAGGCATACACCCGGTTGTCGATCGGGTTCCATGCCATTGCCCTCACTCTGGTCCCGTGGAATGGCAGACTGGCGACTATGGAATCGTACCGGCAGTCCATCACATCGACCTGTCGAGACAGGATGCTGCCCATGTAGAGCTTGTCGTTGCGCAGATTCATCACGCCCACATCCTCCAAGTGGAACGGAAGCTCACCGCCCAAGACACCGGTCCTGCAGTCCAGCACCCGGATTGAGCTGCCTTCGTTGACCACGTACAGCTTTCCGACGGTCGGATCCCAGAACAGCGTGTCCAGGTTGTGGTCCGCACTGTCCCAGTCTACCAGTGAATTGTCAGTCACATCCACCGTGTACAGCACGTTGGTCTTGCTGTTGCCGAAGTAGACCACGTTCTGCTCGGTGTTGGCCAGAATACTCCCGTCGTTCAGGTCATGGCCAAGGTGGAGGGTGTCAACAACGCTGTCTGTCACCGGGTCGAGGATACGCAAGGTAGGCGGCGACGTGCAGCCGAAGTAGACCCTGTCAGACCTGGGATGGTAGCAGGCGCAGGGAACTTCTGCCGCAGAGGGCAACTCAATCGAGCGCACGACGGTATCCCGCAGGCAGTCATAGACGTGCACCTGTGACCCACGGACAGCATTCTCAGGGAAGACGTACAGCTTGTTTCTTGCCGGGTGAAGCAGGCAAATCGCTTCCTCTACGTAAGGAACCATGACCGAGCCAAGCAGGCTATCGGAATTGCAGTCAAGCACCGATACCCAGTAGTCGTCAACTGCATACAGGCGGTTCAAGAAGGGATTGATGACAAGACAGATCTCTCTGTCAAAGCCACCCAACTGCAGCCTCTTGACCAACCGCAGGTCGGGACCCAGGACCAATAGGTCCCCGTGGTCAACGTCGAACGCATACAGCTTGTTGCCCGCAGGATTGTGGACCATCTGCCTGATGTCGAAGTAGCAGTAGTCGATTCCGCCGGCCAGGGTGTCGGCCGAGCCGTCGACCACCAGCACCGTATCCCATCGCATGGCGCAGTAGACCTCGTTGCGGGTGGGGTGCGCGCCGATCTCGTCCGGGAACAGCAGTTCGGATTCTAGCAGATCTATCCACGCCACGGCGGCCCCAGCGGTGTCCAAGACGACTATGGAATCCGGATCGCACGCAATGACATAGACCTTCCCGCTTGCGGGGCTGAAGCAGAAGCGACTAGCCCCAGCAACAAAGGCTCTTGCCCTTACGCTGTCGGTCACCCCGTCAATCATGTAGAGCGAATCACGGACACGGCAGAACAACTGGCCTGTGACATCGTTGTACAGCATTCCGCCCCCTGCACTCACCCCCAGCGTCCCGACAACGGCGAGCGAATCTAGTTCGATCACCCTCACCACACCCAGCAGCGAGTCATCCAGACCACCGCAGTAGAGTTTCCGATTGACCACGTTGACATCGAACTCACTGGGCCACATGTCGACACCGACCGTAGCTACCACGCTGTCGGTCCGGCAGTCGATTGCACCGACCCAGCACGTATCCCCTGTAGTATCACCGGTACTTTCCCCGAACAGGACGCGATCGAGAACCGAATCCCAGACCAGGTTGGCCCTTGGCCTCTGCATCAACCAACTGTTGACTATCGAATCGGAGTCGGTATCCAGCACCAGCATGGAGTACATCTCTACGTCATGCGAGGCCGTGATGTAGACCTTGCGGGACGTCGGGCTGTACGCCGCCTCAAAAGGCTGAAAAGGCGGAATCGCGAATCGCTTCACCACCGTGTCGGCGTGCGCGTCCACGACCACGATTGAGCCCGAGATGAAGTAGACCTTCTCCGCGACAGGGCAGACCACTGCAAGGCCACTCGCCTCTATCTGTTTGAGCCTGGTGCGAGTTGCCGGGTCGAAGACAAGCACTTCGGCGCTCGTCTGCACGTAGCAGTGGCCGGAAACGGGGTTCACGAGCACCCTTGATGCGCCGTTCAATGCGCCGATTGAGTCCGGCACTTCAACCACCATCTCAAGGTATTGCCCGAATATGGATGTAACCAGGAAAGCTACGAAGAGCAGGCAGGAAGAACGCCAACGATGATGCAGTCTCACCGCTCCTCCTTGAACGTGTCCGCCTCGCGCAGGAGTCCTAAGCCTCCTGCTGGCCGGCGCGAGCCGGACACACAGCTCGGGACAGGTCCGACGCCCCAAGGGCGCTCCTGTTCATCCCTGCCTCCACCGGATTGTCGGGGACCCCGGCACACCGAATCCAGGCTGGAGTAGGGCCCGGAACCACACACGGATGTCGCCGTATCGACAGCGAAAGCGCCGCCGTCCCGCGCGCCAAGGCGCGGGTCCGGGGTCACCCGACTTTTCTAGTGCAACCGACATGCCAGACATGCCACATCCTACAAGTCACCTAGTGAGGTGACTTAGGAATACCGTCTAATCGAGGACCTTCTCTCTGTTTTCGCATCATGCGACATCTCCGAGGGCCCAGAACCCCTGAAACAGACCTAAGTCACCCAATTCACAGTGCTTTAGCCAATGTCCCATGCATGGGACAAAGTCTACAGGATTCACACGGCTCTAGTAGGCTGAGGGCTGTCCCAAGGCCTGAGGCATGCAGCCGGTGTTGTGAATGTCACGCTGCCACTTGGGCCACGGTGCTTCGGGGTCCAACGGTCCGCCACGATAGCCATTCAGGCAGTACAGCGCATCCGGCCCGGCAACAATGACATCGCCATTGGATGTGATTGTGGGCGAGGGAAGCGGGAACTTGAGTGCAGAGTAGCGAGGCGTCGAAGCCCGCCCGGGATAGAATGCCCGGCAGTCTGTAACCCATCGCACTGACCCGTCCCGCGTGTCTACGCAGTAGACCTTGTCCTCATCGTCCTGGCAGTAGATGAACCCGTTTGCCGCAAGTGCAGGGTACCTGCTGAATCCCGTGTCGCCCAACGACACGTACCAGAACACAGACCCGTTGGCCCGGTCCAGGCAATACAGCCTGGATAGGCCGGCTGTGAGGTACAGCTTGGTCTGCCCTACCACGATCCAGCAATCGTCGACCGCAAGGCGCGTGAACCACTGGAGATTCCCGTCAGGGTCCAGTGCGGAGACACGACCACTGCCTGACCCGATGTAGACACTACCGTCCTCTCCCAGCACCGGCCCGCACAAGTCTCGCTGCCCGGGTTCAGGTGCAGTCCGCCAGATGACCTCGAGGTTCGGATTGAGCTTATACACCAGGCCGGAGTCGGTCACGATGTGCACGTTTCCCGCGTCGTCGATAGCCGGCGCTCCCAGCACCTCCTGGACGCCGAGCACGGTGAACGGGGGGTTGACGGGCATGTGCGTGCTGTCGCGCATCTTGTAGAACTTGGTCACGTTCTTGATTGTGTCCCCACCGCGGACTATCGTGTCGATGTCCGTGGCGTAGATGTCGTTGCCGCAGACAGCAGCTGTGCCCCACTCGGTGAAGGTCAGATCTTCGTCATTGGTCTTGCCCGGGTAGTGCCATACTGAAAACAGATTCCGGGAGAAGGCATAGAACTCACCTTCCTCTTTCGGGATCAGCAGGTGACCTGTCCTCGGATTCCACGCCGGGTGGGAAATCCACTCGTAGCCTTCCTCAGGCACCACACCCCAACCTGAAACAACCGTGGCCCCGGTTTCGACATCGATACCGTAGACCTTCATGTACTCATCGTCGCTACCGAAGTAGACCAGCTCGCGCCCTTCCAGATACCCGATGACCGGGGCCGTCATTGGTGGTGCGGAATCCTCGTTCGGCGTGACCCAGTACCAGAGTGCCATACCGGGCGTGGCAACCCGTATCCGGTTGCTCGCCCAGTCGGATTCGAGCGTCGGGTCCTCGGCAGCAAAAGCCTTGGCCCTGACCTCGGCATCGCGCGCTACAGCGCCAGGCACCGGCACCAGCGCGGTGTCGCAGGCAGCATAGCTCAGCCCGGTGGTATCGACCAGGCCGTTGCCCCAGTCCACGACGTATCTCAGCTCGGTCCCGGCCGGAGCAGTGCAGAACACGCCAAGGCCATCCTCGAACGGGTACACGATTTCAGGACTCGGGATGCTCCTGCGCTTGCAGGTCAGAATGGAAACGGACAGGGCGGACAGACTCAGGACTACGAAAGCTCTTCTCATACCGCCTCCTCGGTACAACATTATGGCCCCGCTACAAGCCTCATGTCAATCCCCAGACTAGCGCTGAATCACGACCTCGCGGACCGCCTACCGCCTACCGCTCTCCGCTGTCCGTTGTCTGGCGTCATTCTGAGCAGAGGACGCAGTCCGGAGTCGAAGAATCTCTCAGCGCTGTATCACTACCTTACGGACACTCTGCCCCTCGCTCTGCGTCCTCGCAGGTGCCGTCAGACGGTTCAACCCTTGGCCCCTCGACCCCTCTTCTCTCACGAAGTACACCCCCGGCGCGAGATGCCGGATGTCACTCTCCCCCGGCTGCAGGTCCATGACCTTGCGACCGGTGATGTCGAGCAGCGCTGCTGTCAGCTCTGAGCTGTTGGCTGTCGGCTGGTACATCAGCACCCCTCGGCAGATGGTCTGGTTCATCCTTCCGACCTTCGCCTTCAGCCTCATCTCTCCAGTCCCGACCGTCAGGCTGTCCCTGATGACAGTTACACTGCTGCCCCGCAGGTTGGCCGCATACACCCTACTTTCGTCCGGGTTTCCGGCCAGCGCAATCGGCATCAGGCCTGTGGGCAGGACCACGATCACGCTGTTGGTCAGCGCATCGATCACAGTCACTGACGAACACCGCACCACCGGCTCTGTCTCAACGCCGTAGTTGGCCACATACACCAGGTCGCTGACCGGAGAGCAGTACATCGCCCCCGGGTACTCCACATCGCTGATGGTCGCCACCAGGCTGTCGCCGGCCGCATCGATGACCGACACGTTGCACTCCCGCACGTTGGCAGTATACACCCTGCCCCGCTCCGGCAGACACCCGACAGCCGCCGGGTAGAGCCAGACCGGAATCAGGGCCAGCACCTGGTTCGAGCTTCCATCGATCACGGTCAGCTCATTGGTCCCGACATTGGCGCAGTAGACCTTGTTGACCACAGGGTCGCAGGCCAGCGCATAGGGCGTTCCTCCCTCGACGTCGAACATCGCGACGAGGCTGTCGCTCGCGCAGTCGATCACGACCGCGGTATCGCTGCGCGTGCTCACGCAGTACAGCATATTCTCGACCGGGTTGTGGCAGATGTCCCACGGCGGATACGGAAGCTCGACCGTGGCGATGACCGCGTTGGTCGCGCAGTCGATGACCGAGACACTGCTGTCGAGCTCATTCGCGCAGTAGACCTTGTTCTGCGATGAGCTGCAGCAGATATCCCGCGGCCCGGGCCCAACCTCGATGCGAGCCGTGACGCTGTCGCTCGCCCCGTCGATGACGAACACGCTGTCGCTGCCCGCGCTCGCGCAGTACACCTGTCCGGACGTCGGGTTGTAGCACAGCGCCCTGGCCTGCCGTCCGGTCGAAGGCCTGGCGAGCACCCGGTTGGTCCGGCCGTCGATCACGGTCACCGTGCCCCTCTCGACCGACGACGCAACATACGCCTTTCGGTCATCCGGGTTGTAGCAGACCGCGACCGGTGCATCGCCCACCACGACCTGGCCGGTGACGGAATTCGACCTGGCGTCGATGACGCTCACCACCGCGTCGAACCGCGACGCGCAGTATACCTCGGGCTCCCCCTCCCGGCAGCACAGAGCCGACGGCTCGTCGCCGACAGAGAGCCGCGTGATGAGCGTGTCGCCGATGCCGTCGAGCAAGGCTACGTCGTGGCTCCTACCGTTCGCGCAGCAGACATTGGGCGTGCCGGGGATGGTCACAAGTTGCGTGGGCATGTCGCCGACGTGGATCGTCGCGACAACACTGTCGGTCGCGCCGTCGATGACCGACACGTCGTCGCTCCAGACATTGGTGCAGTACACCTTGTTCATCATCTCGTTGTAGCACATGCCGAACGAGTACTGGCCGACAATCACCGCACCCAGCAGGCTGTCGGTCTCGCCGTCGACAACCCAGACCCAGTTGTGCCACAGACCCGTGCTGCAGTACAGCTTGTCGTCGGCAATGTTGTGGCACATCCGTGACGTCGAGCGGGCCGCGCGGATCGTGCCGATGATGCTGTTGGTCGTGCCGTCGATGATGGCCAGCCCTGACCCGTACGCGCAGTACACCTTGTTGCCGATCGAATTGTGACACAGCCGGTTCGGCTCATTCACCTCCAGCATGGCGACTACCGAGTCGGTCACGCCGTCGATGACCGCTATGCTGTCGGACTCCGGGCTCGAGCAGAAGACGGTGTTCGACGTCGGGTTGTAGCAGAAGAACGCCGGCCCGGTCCCGACTCTGACCTGCGCGATGACCTGGTTGGTCGCGCAGTCGATGACCGTCACCCGGCTTGAACCCCGGTTCGCCACGTAGACCTTGTTGTCCTCGCTGTTGTAGCACATGGTGTTGATGTCCGGACCTGCCGGGATCCGGGCGATGCGCTCGCCGGTCGCGCAGTCGATGGCGATGACGCACCCGGACCCGCCGACGTACATCACGTCCTCAGCAGTGGAATAGGCCAGGGCATCGGGACATGCCATCCCGCCCAGGCTGTCCGGCAGAAGTATCGTCGCCTCGACGTACTGACCCGATGCGGCTGAGACGACCGCGAGCACCGCAACGGCAAGACACTTCCTCATGGCTCCTCCATTGCGCCTCCTCCGGCGCTGCCTCAGTCTAGCCCTCTACCGCCGGGCTGTCAACCCCCCAGGCGCCACCTACTACCGCTGAATCACGACCTTGCGGACCGCTGACCGCTTGCCGCTCACCGCTGACCGCTCACCGCTGACCGCCGTCCGAACGAAGTAGACGCCGGGCGCAACATGCCTGATGTCATTCTCCCCAGGCTTCAGGTCCATGACCCGCCGGCCTGCGATGTCGAGGAGCACTGCGTCCTGCCTGCCGGACAGAGGCAGCGTTCGCCGCAAGACTGTCGGGGCACCTGCACGATAGCCGTATGGCCTCTCAGTGGCGATCCCGGTGACAACTGTGTCTTTGAGCACTGCCACGGATGAAGACGCATTGCAGACATAGACCCGGCGTCGACTCGGACACCAGGCCATGTCACCAGGTTGCTCCAAACCCTCAAGGCTCCCCACGATGGAATCGGTCTCTCCGTCCAGGAACCAGACCGTCCCGCTGCGGTCGGTCACGTAGACCTTGTTGGCCAGGGTATCACAGAACCTCGGCACCGGATACTGCCCGAACCCGAGATTCGCGGCCACCTCGCCGGTCCGGCAGTCCACCATGCACAGGCTGTCGTCGATGGTCCGGTAGTACAGTTTGTTCGATACCGGGTTCCACAGCGGGGATTGGTTGGACCCGGGCGTACGGACATTGGTCTCGGCAACCACGGAGTTGGTGCGGCAGTCGATGACCGACAGCAGGCCGGAGAATCCTATCGCATAGACACGGTCCAGCGACCTGCTGTAGCCGAGACACAGCGGCGGCTCTCCCAGCAGGATGAAGCCGATGACCGTATCCCCGGACCCGTCCACCACCGCAACCAGCGAATCCCAATCGTTGAAAGCGTAGACTTGGTTCGACACCGGTGAGATCGCAAAGTCATGGTGCCACCCGAGCACCTCGATGAGTGTCAGCACGCTGTCGCCTTCGGTATCGACAACAGCCAGCTTGCTTCCCTCATGGCTGGCGTTGCAGTAGAGCTTGCCGGTACGAGGATTGAGGGCCATCGGGCCGTTCAATATGGCCGTGGCTTTCACCACACCCGCCAGCGAATCAGTCTCCAGGGAAACGACCGATATCTGGCGTGTGTCCCGCCCGTCCAGCAAGTACAACTTCCGGCCCAGGGTGTCAGCCACCGCCCCGAGTGGCCGGAGGCCAATTACCTTGGTACTGAGCAGTGTGTTGGTCGCGCAGTCGATGACCGACAACCCACCGATGCTGTAGTCCGGAATGTAGACCCTGTCCCGGGCTTCTACATAGCACGGGTCGTGCGGGTCGAAACGATTGGAGACGACCACCGTCTCAACCGAGTCGGTCACGCCGCCGATGACGGCGACAGACCCGCCGTCCTCGCAGGCCATGAACACCCTGTTGTCGACCGGGCTGTGGCAGAACGGAACATCACTGTCCTGGGCACCGGTTCGCCCTATCGCAACAATAGTGTCCGCCGCGCAGTCGATGACCAGGACGTGGTGCTCCCAATCGGCAACGTACACCTTGTTCGCATCCGGGCTGCAGTACAGGCTGTACGCCTCCCGGTTCGGCGGCTGGACCTCGGCGACAATGCTGTCGGTTTCGCAGTCGATGGATAACACGTAGGCCGTGCTCGAAACTCCGTAGACGTGGTTGTTGACCGGGTTGTACTTGAGCCACTCCACGAAACCGCGGTGCGGGATGTGCTTCAAGAGACTGTCGGTCTCTCCATCAAACACGTCCACGCCCGTCTCGGTCCCTACAAAGAGCTTGTTGCTCTGCGAACTCCATGCCATGGGTTGCCAGCTTAGACAGCGGACAGACCTCCTCGCCGTCACGGTATCTGCAGAGGCATCGATGACGGTCAGCGTGTCGGCATGGCGGTTCAGGCTATAGACTTTCCTGCTGACGGCATTGTACTCCAGAATGCCCGCCCCCTGGTCGACATGCACCTTGCCGATGAGCGTATCTCCGAAGCCGCAGACCACGGCAATCGTGTCGCCCCGGCTCAGGGTCGCGTAGAGCTTGTTGCCGCCCGGGTCGTGCACCATGAACCGCTCCTTGCCGTCGGTCTCGTCCACGACAAAATCGAGAGCCGCGAGCCGGGTGTTGGTTGCCCCGTCGTAGACGTACAGGCTGTCGGACGCCGCGTAGAACTTGTCCGAGACCGGGTTGTAGCAGTCGGCCTGGAAGCCCCTCGGTATCAGCATGAGCCTGTCCCCGGTCGACGCGTCGAACACCAGGGTGGAACACTCTCCAACCCAGACAGTGTTGCTGCCGGGATTGTAGGCCAGGTAGTAGACGTACCAGGTCGACAGCGAATCGGCCAGCGGGATGACCGTCTCCAGATACTGCCCCATGCAGATGGAGACGAGGGCGAGCCCCAGGATAATGAGCATCTTCTTCATACAGCCTCCTGTTTGATTCACTCTATCCTCCCTCCGCCAAACTGTCAACCCCCTTTCTGCTGACTGCTACCGCTGAATCACGACCTTGCGGACCGCAGACCGCCTACCGCTCTCCGCTGTCCGTTGTTTGGCGTCATTCTGAGCGGAGGACGCAGTCCGGAGTCGAAGAATCTCTCAGCGCTGTATCACTACCTTCCGGACACTCGATGCAGAGCGTGCCGGTTCTTTGGCAGACCCCTCGGACCCTTGGACCATCGGCCCCACTTCTCTGACGAAATAGACTCCCGGCACGACGTGCCGGATGTCATTTGCCCCGGGCCTCAGCTCCATCACCCGCCTGCCCGCGATGTCGATGAGGGCTGCACCCTGCTTGCCCGGCAGAGGCAGCATCCCCCGAACCACCGACGCGCCGAAGCGACCAGGCTGTGCCTCGCCAGGCAGTTCAAACACCCCGGGTTGCGCGTCATGGAACACTCGAATGAGATTCGGCTGCATCCCGGCGTACACACGGTCGCCTCTCAACGTGACGTCATGTATCCGGCGACGGCCCAGCTCGACGAACTCGGCAAGCAGCGTATCGGCGGCGCAGTCTATCACACCCACTCGCCAGAGGTCCGCAAACCAGAGATGCTTTGTTTGCTGGTTGTAGGCATGCTTGTGGCCCAGTGGGTCAACGATAGCTGTCGGTATCTCGGCCACGACGTTTCCGGTGGGGCAGTCAACAACGTAAACGACGCCGCCGCGGTAGCAGTAGAGCTTCTGGACGTCATCGACCATGACCAGCTGCCAGACGCGCTCTGGGAGTTGTACCCACTCTTCGACTGAGTGGTTCACCCCGTCCAGCTCGTAGATGACGTCCGTTTCCGGGTGTGCAGTGAAATAGACCTTGTTGACCTCGGAGTTCACGGCAAGCGCCCGGGCGCGCGTGGAGGGCTCGACAACGGTGACGACCGAATCAGCTCTAGGGTCGACAACCACGATTCCTTCGAGGTTGCGATTCACGTCCTCCCATCCGTAGATCTTGCCGTTTCCGCTGTTGTAGGACTGCCACAGACCCCAGCCCCCATACCACGAGAGGATGCTGTCCGACCGTATGTCGTACACGGCCGTAGACTCGTCACCCGCGAGGTAGAGCTTATCGAGATCGCTCAGCAAGAGGCCACGGCTGCGCGGCGACTTCAGTTCCGTGGTGCTGACAATGCTGTCAATGCCGCAGTCGTGGACGTGCAACCTGCCCCCAGAGCCCCAGTAGAGCCGGTCGAGGTCGGGGGAGTAGGCGTGGTCGTCATAGATGCCGCCTTGCCTCATCCAGTCGACTATCGTATCCGCCTGCCCAAGTCGGTAGATGCCACCGCGGTCGGCGAAATAGAACTTGTCGCCCTGTGGAACCCAGGACAGCGTGTAGGGTTCAAGCTGGCGGTAGTCCATCCGGGTGACGATGCTATCCGATGCGGCGTCGACCACGTACACGTAGTCATCGCGTCC
>CP070680.1:2304389-2325743 GCA_020352555.1 Caldifarciminota bacterium
GACCCCAGTCCGTCGTGCGCAATGACGCGGGCGTGGGGGCTGCCGCAATCCAAAGAGGCCAAAGCGGAAGCGATGCTGCCGCAGTCCAGAGAAGCCAAAGCGGCAGCTGTTCTGCCGCAGTCCAAAGCACTCCGCCGTTGACATCCTTCCGGGCCGGCTCGGGAAGCGGTGAGCGGTAGGCGGTGAGCGGTGTGCGGTCTAGTCGTCCAGGCCGAGTTCGGCCCGGTAGTCGAGCCGGGAGATGATGCCGGGCGATGCTATCCAGAGATAGCGGTCATCGGCATACAGCGCGCGCACCGGTCCTGAGGGCAGGCCGCGGGCAGAGTCGACGGAATGCCAGAGGCTGTCGGACGAGTCCCAGGCGGTGATGCCGTCGCCGTCATCGTAGAACACCAGATCGCCTGCAGCCGCGAGTCCGTAGACTTCGCGTGACAGGTCGAACCCGGGCGGGATGATGTGCTCCCATTCGCCATCCGGGTCGAGCCTGAGCAGGCCGCCGACCGTGCCGAACCAGGTCTGGCCGGTCGCGGTGCGGGCGACCGAGAACACCCCGAACCCGGTCCGGTCGAACGGGTCGCGGATTTCTGCCAGGCTCTCACCCGACAGCGCAAACAGGCCGTAGTCGGTCCCGAACACAAGCCTGTCTTCAATCCGGGCAAGGCCGTTGACCGAGCGCTCGAGCCTGAGCACTGAAGTCAGTTTGTTCTTGAGTCCGAGCGAATAGAGCCCTTCGCCTGTGGCCAGCCAGAGCCCGAGGGAGTCGGGCAGCACCGCGTTCAGTCCCTCGGTGCGGCGCAGGTCGAGCACATTGCCGAGCAGGAGCCGGAACTCGGCCGAAGGGAGGTCGCCGGTCATGGTACGGCGGTGTGTCCACGTCTCGTTTGAGTCAAGGGCAACTGTCATGTTGTGGGACAGAAACCAGAGACGGGAGTCGAGTCCGACGATGCGGTCGACGTCGAACCCGGTCGGGCCGAGCCGGTAGCTGTGCTCCGAGAACCCGGACCGCATGTTGTAGACCCTGGCGCCGTCCCGGTCCACTCCGACGTAGAGCTTGCGGCCGCGCGGGTCCGGGTAGACGAGCATAATCTCGTGGCTGGTGAGCTGCTCGTCCAAGACGTAGTAGGGAGTCAGGAAGGTGAAGTCCTCGGGTTTCAGGGTGTCGCGCTCACCGTACCAGACGGTGCTGTCGGGCGCTGATCCGGCCAGGGTGAATTCAGGGCTGGTGTGCCGGCGTCGATACAGGCCTTTCTCGGTGTCGAAGTACACCGACCCCGCGACCACGCCGATCGAGCGGACCTGCTCGAACGGCGGGGAAAGCTCGGCGACCCGGTCGGTGGCGTCGATGTAGCGGTAGAGATGGCGGTCGGTGACAACATACAGGTCGTTGCGGGACGGATTCCAGGCGCAGAGCCAGACTTCGCCTTCGATGCCGTCCGCCTCGGTCAGGCAGCGGACATAGCGGTGGCTTGAGCGTCTGAAGACGTAGACGCCGCGTTCGACCGCGAAGTAGACATGGCTGTTGCTGGCGGTTATGCAGCGGACATCGTCCATCGACGGATAGAAGCTCCAGTTCTGCGGATTGTAGATGCCGAGGAGGGAAACGACAAGGAGCAGGGCCATCGGCACCCGGGCTACTCCGGTCCTTGAGCGGGCACCGGCTCGAGCACCGACCCGAAAGCGTCGGGGATGTAGTCGAGCAGGTCGCCGGCAGCGAGGCAGCGCTCGGGCATGTCTTCGGCAGCCAGGTCGGCCGCCAGCCCGTGAAGGAAAACGGCCGAGACCGCGGCGTGGACCGGCTCCTTTGTCTGTGCCAGGAGCCCGGCCATCAGCCCGGTGAGCACGTCGCCGGTGCCGCCGGACCCGAGACCGCTGTTGCCGGTGGGGTTGACGAACACCTCGCCGGCCGGGGTTGCGGTGACTGTCGGCGCGCCCTTGAGCACGAGCACGACTCTATGTCTGCGGGCGAATTCCCGGCTGACATTGATCCGGTCGCGGTTGACCTCGTCCGGTTTCATCCCGGTGAGGCGGGCGAACTCGCCGGGATGGGGCGTCAGTATCGAGGGCGCTCCGATGCCTGAGAGCAAATCGAGCCGGCCGGCGAGGTTGTTGATGCCGTCGGCGTCGACGATGACCGGACACTTGAGCCGGGGCAGCAGGTCGAGCTGGAAGGCTGCGGTCTCGGGATTGGTGGTTATGCCCGGCCCGATGGCGACGCACTCGGCGTCTTGGGCAAGCTCGAGCAACGCATCCAGCGCGGCCGGGGCGATGGTGCCGGCGTCCGTGCCCGGGAGCGGGACTTTGACCGCCTCAAGGACATTGGCCTCGACCGGGCCGGCGACGGCCTCAGGATAGGCAAGCTTGACCAGGCCGCAGCCGGAGCGGACCGCGGCCGTGCCGGCAAGGCAGGCGGCGCCGGAGAACCCGCGGGCACCGGCGACGATGAGTGCGGTGCCGAAAGTGCCTTTGTGCCCGTGTTCGGGTCGTTCGGGCAGGATGTCCGCAACGTGGTCTTCGTCGACGAAGAACGTGTCGGCACCCTCGGCGAGGAGCCGCTCGGGGATGCCGATGTCAGCAACCTCGACGTCGCCGCACAGGCCGCGACCCGGGAACAGCACGTGGCCGTATTTGGGCAGAGCCATCGTCACTGTCAGGTCCGCGGCGACCGCCGGTTCGTACGCGGCGCCGGTGTCGGCATTGACCCCGGACGGGATGTCGACACTGACCACGAAACAGCCTGAGCGGTTGATGAGTTCGATGGCTCCGGCGAAAAGACCCCTGGGGGCGCTGTCCAGCCCGGTGCCGAGGACGGCGTCCACCACCAGAGCGCAGGATTCGAAGGCACGGACAAGCCGATCCTCGTTCGCGACTTCCTCGATCGTAGTGCCGGCTTTGAGCAGCACGTCGGCGTTCGCCCGGGCATCACCCTTGAGCTCGGCGACCCTGCCGAGCAGGAAGCAGTTGACGTCGGCGCCGCGGTTGAGCAGGTGCCGGGTGACGACAAAGCCGTCGCCGCCGTTGTTGCCCTTGCCGCAGACCACTGCGACCTCGAGCCCGGCGAGCCGTTCGAACCGGTCCTGGATGCTGTCGCAGACCGAGCGGCCCGCGTTCTCCATCAGCACCATGCCCGGAATGCCGCATTCCTCAACGGCCTTGCTGTCGAGCCGGCTCATCTGTGCCGCGGTGACGATGCGCTGCATGGGCAACTGCGATTATAGGAGGGGCGCTTCGTGTGTCAACGCACGTGTTGACAACGTTCGGGTCTTGCCTAGAGTTGGCGGGACAGCATCCGTCGGCGCAGCTCTCAGAAAGGCTCAGCAATGGCACTGTCCGGCAAAGTCAGATGGTTTGACCAGAAGAAAGGCTACGGGTTCATCGACGCCTCGGACGGAGGCGGCGACGTGTTCGTCCATTTCGGCGACATCGAGGCCGAACCCAGGGTTCTGGAGCCCGATGACCAGGTCGAGTTCGAAGTCAAGCAGACTCCGTACGGCCGCCGGGCGAGCCGTGTCCGCAGGACCGATCAGCCCTGAAGCCTCTCCGGTTGACACCTCGGGCTTGTGTTTTACTCTAGATGAACATGGCGCAGGTGCTTCTGGGTCTGGGCTCGAATCTCGGCAACCGGTTGGCGAACCTGGAGAACGCGGTCGCAGCTCTGGCAACGCTGGGCCCGGTGCGCAGGTCCTGCTGGTTCGAGACCGAGCCGGTCGGGCCGGAGCTGGCCGGCGAGCCGGCGTTCCTGAACGGTGCGGTCGCGCTGGACACCGACCTGGGGCCGGCGGAACTGCTGGAAAGGATTCTGGGCCTGGAGCGCGAACTGGGCAGGGAGCCCGGGCGAAGAAGCGGGTCCAGGACCATCGACATCGACATTCTCTTGGCCGGAGACCGGGCGTATGACCGTGACGGGCTGCGGGTCCCGCACCCGAGGATGCACGAGCGCGCGTTCGTGCTGGTGCCGCTGTCCGAGATCGCGGCCGACGCGGTGCACCCGGGTACCGGCAGGAGCGTGCGAGAGATGCTGGACGAGGTTGATTGCAGCGTGGTGAAGCGATTCCGGGCAAGATGAACTACATCGCGGTCGAGGGAGTCATCGGGGTCGGCAAGACCGCGCTGGCCGAGCGGCTGGCGACGCGTCTCGACGCGAGGCTGGTGCTGGAGGAGATTGAGGAGAACCCGTTTATCGACCGTTTCTACCAGGACATCCGGGCGCACGCGTTCCAGACCCAGCTCTTCTTTCTGCTGTCCAGGCACAAGCAGCAGCAGGAGTTGAGGCAGACCGGGCTGTTCGAGCAGGCGGTGGTGAGCGACTACCTTTTCGAAAAGGACCGGGTGTTCGCAGCCCTGAACCTTAGCGAGCACGAGATGTCGCTCTACGACAAGATCTACCGGTTGCTGGTCAAGGACATCGCGAAACCGGACGTGGTCGTCTACCTGCAGGCACGCACCGATGTCGTGATGTCGAGAATCCGGCAGCGGGGCAGGCCGTTCGAGGCCGCAATCGAACCCGAGTACCTCGACAGCCTGTCCGATGCCTACAACCACTTCTTCATGCACTACGACGCAACGCCGGTACTGATCGTCAACACCGAACGGCTGGACTTCGTCGCCAACAACGAGGATTTCGAGGAGCTGCTCAAGGCAATCCAGACCACGAATTCGGGCCGCAGGTTCTACTCGCCGCGGGGCAAGGGGCGCTGATGCCGGCGGGCAGGGAGGAGACCAGGAAGGTGACCGTGCGGACCCTTGCCCGGATGAAGCGCAAGGGCGAACGGATCGTGGCCCTGACCGCGTACGACTACCCGACCGCGATGATACTGGACAAGGTCGGGGTTGACCTGGTTCTTGTCGGCGACTCGGCCGCGAACGTTGTCTACGGTGACGACACCACGCTCAAGCTCGGGATGGACGAGATGCTGTATCACACCAGGGCGGTGTGCGCCGGCATAGCTAGGTCTCTGGTGGTCGCCGACATGCCGTTTCTGTCGTTCCAGGTCTCGGTAGAGAGCGCGGTCGAGAACGCCGGGCGGTTCCTGAAAGCCGGGGCCGAGGCGGTCAAGCTGGAAGGCGCGGGGCCGATGGTCGGGACGGTCAAGCGGCTGGTCGAACTCGGCATGCCGGTGATGGGGCATCTCGGACTGACCCCGCAGTCGGTGCACAAACTGGGCGGATACAGGCTTCAGGCACGGACAGAGAAAGACCAGCAACGGCTGGTCGAGGATGCTGTCCGGCTGCAGGAAGCGGGTTGCTTCGCCCTGGTGGTCGAGAAGGTGCCGGCCGAGCTTGCCGCCCGGCTGACGGCCGAATTGCTGATACCGGTGATCGGCATCGGAGCGGGTCCGGATTGCGACGGCCAGATCCTGGTGCTGCACGACATGCTGGGCATATTCGAGCCGCCGGGGTACAAGTTCGTCAAGCGGTACGCCGAGGTCGGCGCCGCGATCCGCGACGCGGTAGCCGCGTACGCCGACGATGTCCGGGCCGGCAGGTTTCCGGCCGAAGAGCACAGTTTCCACATTCCGCCGAAGCAAGCCGACGGCTGATGAAGGTCATCCGGTCAAAGGCCGCGATGCAGCGGCTGGCTGACCGACTGCGCAGCCAAGGCCGCGTCGGGTTCGTGCCGACGATGGGGTTTCTGCACGAGGGGCATCTGTCGCTCGTCCGGGTGGCGCGGAAGAGGTGCGACTCGGTGGTGGTGTCGGTCTTCGTCAACCCGACCCAGTTCGGGCCGGAAGAGGACCTTGAGGCCTATCCCAGGGATTTCGGCCGGGACCGCCGGTTGCTCGGGCAGGAAGGGGTCGACGTCGTGTTCCGCCCGGACGCGGAGACCGTCTACCCGGACGGGTTCGCGACATCGGTGCTTGTCGAGAGGCTGACAAGAGGTCTGTGCGGCCGGACCAGGCCCGGGCATTTCAGCGGTGTCCTGACCGTGGTCGCCAAGCTGCTCAATATCGTCAAGCCGGACATCGCGGTGTTCGGGCAGAAGGACGCCCAGCAGGCGCTGGTGGTGGGGCGGATGGTCCGGGACCTGGATTTCGACACCAGGATAGTGGTCGCTCCGACCGTGCGGGAGCGCGACGGGCTGGCGATGAGCTCGCGCAACTTCTACCTCACCCCGGAACAGCGGCGCCAGGCACCGGTGCTGTACCGGTCTCTGCGTCTGGCTCGCAGGATGGTCCGGGACGGTGAGAGAGACGCGGCAAGCGTCAAGCTGGCGATGCGTCGGCTGATACGGAGAGAGTCCGGGTTCCGTATCGACTACGTTGAGGTGGTGGACACCGGCGAGCTGCAGCCGGTGCGCAGGATCAGTGGTAGGGTGCTGGTTGCGGTCGCCGCGCACCTGGGCCGGGCCCGGCTGATCGACAATATCATCATGCGGGCCTGAGCCCGCTGGTCCTCCTCACGAACAGGAACCCTGCGGCACCGGCGGCCACGAGTACGAGGCCGGCGACAGGGAACACTACCCGGTACGATGTCAGTTCGCCGAGCGCGCCGACCAACAGGGTGGTGGCGATGAAGGTGGCGTTGGTGATGAACGTGTGGGTCGAGAAGATGCGGCCCCGGATGCCGGGGCTGACCTGCTCCTGGAGGATGGTGTTCTGCACTACCCCGAGCCAGGAAAAGGCGATGCCGACGACCAGCGCGACGACCGCCAGGAACGGGATCGAGACGTGGAACCATCCGGCAACGAAGAGGGCACCGAACAGGGTCACCACCCCGACAACGACCAGCGGCCGGTTGACGTTCTGCGGCATCGCGCTCATCGACGCCGCGCCGGCGATCATGCCGACGGCGACGATGCCGGTGAATATGCCGACACCGGCGGTGCCGAGTCCGAGCTTCTGCTGGACCAGAAAGATGAGCACGGTGTACGCGACCGCTGAAACGAAGGTCGAGGCCACGATCGAGCCCAGGACAAGAGCGACCAGCCGGTTCCGCCCGACGAGCCGGAGGACCTCGCGGAGCTCGGCGAAGAAGCGCGGCAGTGCCGTGCGGATCTCACCCCGGACCGGACCTTCGGGCTCTCCGGCAAGCCGGGTCGCGATCGAGAGCGCGAACAGGCCAGCGACAAGATGGGTCGAGGCGTCGATCAGCAGACCGGTCCTCCAGCCGACCCAGCGGATGAGGTACCCGCCGACGACCATGCCGACGACGGTCGCGACCCGGGCGAACGTCAGATTGACGGAGTTTGCCGCGAGGATGCGATCCTCGGGAACCAGCGCGGGGAGCAGCGCGGGATGGGCGGTGTTGTTGAACACGTCGAGCCCGAAGAACAGGAACAGCGCGACCCAGAACGGCACGAAGCTGCCGGAGAATGCTATCAGCAGCGGGGTCACGAGCAGGAGACCGGACTGGACGAAGTGGGTGAGCGCCAGCACCCGGCGCTTGTCCCAGCGGTCCACCAGCACGCCGACGAAAGGGCTCAGCAGCAGGGTGGGCAGGGCGAATGCCATGGCTCCCTGGGAATAGCCAAGGAGACTGCCCGGCCTCGACAGGGCGATGAGGCTGATCAGCAGCATGTGGGTCAGCCTGTCGCCCAGCTGGGAGATGGCGGTGGAAGAGACCAGGCGGCGGAGGTCGGGTATTGCGAGCGTCCGCCCGAAGCGACCGAACATCAGGCATCGTATTGAACCCGGGTCGGTCAGTCAAGCCGGCTCCACTCCTGCTTGACATCGGAACGGTTTCGGATACTAGTATAGACAGCTTGTGTCCCTGCTGAACAGGAGGATAGAATGCGCTTTGAGATAGACCGTGGAACACTTGCGGAAATGCTCGGCGTGATGGTCAACACGCTGCCGAGCCGGACGACCTACCCGGTCCTGCAGAATGTCCTGCTCGAGGTGGCAGACGGTCGGCTGTCGCTGTCGGGCACCGACCTCGACACTTTTGTGCGCAAGGACTACGCCCTGTCGGGCAAGTTCGAGGACGGCAGAGTGGCGCTCCCGGGACGCAAGCTGTTGGAGATCACCAGGGAGCACAGCACCGACCAGATACTCCTGTACAGCAAGAACGGCAGGATCCATCTCGAGGCCGGCAGCAGCAGAGTGGCGTTCTCAGGGCTCGACCCGGCCGAGTTCCCGGAAGTGCCCGGTCTTCCCGAGGGCGCAACGCTTGAGTTCCCGGTGGCCACGGTATTGGAGCTCTTCGACGCGGTCGGCTTCGCAGTGTCCAAGGACGACAGTCGGCCGGCGATGACTGGCATCAACTGGGAAGTGACCAAGACCGAAATGAGGATGGTGGCGACCGACGGGCACCGGCTGGCCTTTGTCCGGCAGAAGGGCAAGTACGCGGCCGGGTTCAAGGTCATAATCGCTCCGAAGGTCTTCTCGTTCCTGCCCCGCGGAGCCGACACTCTGACCGTCCATTCGGACCCTGCCAAAATCGGGGTGGTGTGTGCGGAAACGACCGTCATCGGCCGGGTCATCGAAGGGCCGTACCCGGACTACGAACGGGTCATCCCGAAGAAGAGCCATCCGAGCAAGGCCGAGATCGAGCAGGAGGTCCTTGGGCCGGCCTTGCGCCGTGCCGCGGTGCTGGCCCACCCGGTCGGCAAGCTGGTGGCGTTGGATTTCAGCAAAGACGGACTGGTACTTGAGGCCGAGACGCCCGAGCTGGGCAGCAGCAAAGAGACGGTGCCCTGCACCTACACCGGCGACCCGGTCAGGATCGGGTTCAACGCGGCGTACATGCTTGAGATTCTCAGACACCTGGACACCGACAAGGTCGGGCTGGAACTCCAGAGCGCTTTGTCGGCAGGACTCATCACCCCGATCGCCGATTCGTCCGATCTCAAGAAGACCTACCTGCTGATGCCGATCCGGCTCGACTGAGCTTGCGGAGTCCGACCGCCCTCTCCCTGCCCGTGCCGCCTCAGAATGCCTGCGTTCGAAAGGTCGGGTCCCCGCAGCTCCAGGGTCGCCACGCGCAGAAGAACCGAGACGAACTTGCATCGTAGCCTGTTACCCGTCAAGCTTGCGGCGGCAGCGGTACTGCTTCTGTTCTGCGAGAGGAACCAGCCGCCGGACGCGCCGTCCACTCCCGGCGGCCCGGCGAGCATCAGAGTCGGCGATACCGGTCGATACGTGACCTCGACCATCGACCCGGACGCGGACAGCATCGCCTACCAGTTCGACTGGGGCGACGGCAGCCTGTCCGCCTGGAGCGCAACGGTGGCGAGCGGAGAAGCGGCCACAATGACCAAGGCCTGGCAGACGCAGAGCACGTTTTCGGTCATGAGCCGAGCCAAGGACAGCAAAGAAGCGGTGTCAGAATGGTCCGGCGAGTTCAACGTCACCACCCTCGAACCCGGGTACAAGGAGCCGATGATAAACGGGTTCCTGTACCGGGTCGAGTACTACGACCGCAGCGTGGAGTACTTTCGCCAGTTCGAGGTGTTCGACAACGACGGCCTGAGAATGGTGCCGGTGCTGACGGTCAACGGAGAGCCGATCCGCATTCTGTCGTATACGTCAACGAGGTACCTGTACGCCGACGAGAAGGAGTTTCCTGTCGACACGACGTACCTGCTCGAGGTCAGTCACTTCTGGGGCGAGGCGTGGGCCGAAATACCGATGCCGGGCAACTTCCAGATGACCCTGCCGCCCGAGGAGCACATCCTTCTCCAGGATTCCGCACTGGTGATCCGGTGGCAGAAGTCCTCCCGCGCCGAGTGGTACTGGGTGGATGTGTACATGGACTACGAGTTCTTCGACCGGGACGGAAACTGGGACGACATCACCATCGAACTCGATACCGTGCTGCAGGACACCTTCTTGCTTGTCGCTGCTGACCGGATCTTCCCGGATTACGTCGATGAGGTTCTCGAAGGCGACGGCGCCGCGCTGGTCTGGGCAGGGGGCGGGCCGGCCGAGGAGCCGGGCGACTCAGCCAACGTACAGGGTGCAGGCTACGGGTTCTTCAGTTCGGCCAACGAGCCGAGGGAGAAGTACTTCTACGTCGGTGCACCGCCGGCACGCAGGCGCAGCCCGGGAACCGGCGCCAGCCTCGAGAAGCTCTCCATCCGGATGCGTGGCCGGCACCGGGCCGGGCGTCCGCGTTGACAGTCAGCACCCCGACCATACAATTACTTGACAACTGTAACGGGCCTTAGGGCTTGCTTCGTGGGGGCGAACGGCTTCGACGGAGTGCCTGAGGAGCCTGAGTGCATGGCGAGGTTCCTCTGTCACCTCGTAATCCCGGCAGAGGAAACACAGCTGCCAACAACAGCTACGCACTGGCTGCCTAACAAACGGTAGCCCCTTGAGCCGCGATTTCACCCGGCGCGGGTCTCAGGGTCTAATAGGGTGATCAAGGCCGTCGCTGGCCTCAGGGCGGCGGTTGGATCATCTCTGGGGCTGGCCAGCTTCCGCCTGTCAGTCGGCAAAGAAGCGGGCGAGACCGGTAGATTGACTAACCATGTAGATACCAGGTTCCGAACTCTTCGGACGCGGGTTCGATTCCCGCCGCCTCCATTACATCTGAGATCGTGGCTGTCGACCACAGGCGAGCTTCCGCGTCCGGTTCTGTCCGGGTCTTGTGCGCGGTTGATTCCGGACCGAGCGAGGTCCGGGTTTGACACCGTCCTGGACCGGAAGGTGTGCTGCGGCGGTTACGCTCGCCGGCCTGCTGCTCGGTGCAGGGTGTGCCGGTCTCTACGCCCGGAACCCGAGGCACGCGCGCAGCAGGAGGCCGGGCGCAGCGGGCAGGCCCGAGGAGAGTCCGGCGGTTGTCGCCGACGAAAGGCAGGGCAGGCTGGGCTGGCCGGTGGTCGGGACCGTTGTCCAGAGCTTCGGAGTCAAGGTTCACCCGAAGTACGGGACCAAGACCAAGAGCCAGGGACTGGACATCGCGTGCGCGACTGGCAGCCCGGTCAAGGCGTCGTACGACGGCCGAGTGAGTTTCGCCGAGTTCTTCATGGGCTACGGCAGGATGGTGATTGTCGACCATGGTGAGCAGCTGCATTCCATCTACTCCCGACTTTCCGAGATCAGAGTCTCGGTCGGTACCCTCGTGCGCAAGGGCGAGACGATTGCCTTCGCCGGGGACACGCTCCATTTCGAAGTGCGCAAAGCTGGAAAATCGGATGATCCTGAGCTATGGTTGTCACGAAGATGAATGCGAGATGCCGCGCGCGGCAGGCGGGCGAGTCCGGGCCGCCGGGGAAGGCGTGAGGTGAGCGAGGCCAGGAACTGGAAGGGGCAGGGGTTGGTGAGCAAGGGGGTGATGCCGCCGTCGACCCGGGTCAGCCTGGTCGGCGTGCTGCGTTCGCTGCTGGCCACGCGGGACATCGAATCCGACTTGACCGACGTGGCCGGGATGAGCGGCTGCGCGTTCATGGTCATCGTCGCGGACCGGCTTGCCCGCAGCGGGCCGACGGCGTTCGACTGGACCGTGCTCAAGGAAGGGGTGCAAGGGCTCGGGCTCGACACCGAAATCGTGACGGTCTGGTACAGCGACGACCTGGAATCAGCCGACGTTCCCGAGGACATTGCCGAGGAGCTGTTCGAGCGGGTGCGCAGCGAAGTGGACGCCGGACGCTGCTGCGCACTCTGGGGGGCGACCGATGTGCCCGAGTTCGGCGTCGTGTACGGGTACCGCGATGACTGCTACCTCGTCAGATCCTACCGGAGCTCGGTCGAAGACGGCGGCGTGCTGGGGCCGGATGACAGTCCGGAGCAACCGGTCCACTATCTGAGGTTGAACGCGCCCGGTAATCTGGGCGCGGTGTTCCTCGGAGACAGGGTGGAGGTGCTGCAGGACCGGGTCGACCACGAGATCCTGGCGAGGGCGGTCCAGTTCCTGAGCGGACGGCACGCGTGCTTCACGCCCGGGATGTGGCCGGGCTACGGGGCGTTCGTGATATGGGCCGAGCAGCTTCAGACCGGGAAGGCCGATGCCACCGGCAATGCCTACACCGCCGACTGCTTGTGGGAAATGCAGGGACACGCCGCCCGGTTCTGCACCCGCCTGGCAGGGAGAAACGGCCGGGCCGCCGAGGCGCTGCGGCAGGCGGGCACGATGTTCGCAAACGCGCACAACAGGCTTGCCAGCTACCGGAAGTCGTTTCCGTTCCCGGGCAGCGAAGCCCTGCCAGACGAAGAGACCGTCAGTTCCGGGGCCGACCTGCTACGCGAGTGCGGCGACCTGAACCGGCATGCGCTCCGACTGCTGGAGAGCGCACTCGGGCTGCTCTAGCCGAAGCCGGGCACCGGTTCACAGACACAACTCCTTGACTTGTCAGAGTTGCGAAGTATACCTCTTGTTCCGATGAAAAGCCTCAAGATCGTTGGTACCGGACGGTCACTTCCCGAAAAGGTCCTGACCAACTCCGACCTCGAAAAGATGGTCGAAACCTCGGACCAGTGGATTACCGAGCGGACCGGGATCAAGGAGCGCCGGATCGCCGACGAAGACACGGCGACGTCGGACCTGGTCGCCGACGCGCTGGTCAAGGCATGCCGGCAAGGCGGGGTCGAGCCGGACGAGCTGGACGCGATCGTGGTCGCAACCTCGACCCCGGACACGGTGTATCCTGCGACCGCGTGCTGGGTGCAGAAGAAGCTCGGGATTTCGAACATGCCGGCCTTCGACGTGAGCGCGGGCTGCTCGGGTTTCCTGTTCGCGCTCGAGATCGTGGCCAACCTGATTGCGGCCGGCACCGCCACGAAGGCGGTGGCGGCGGGCGGCGAGGTGATGTCCAAGGTCGTCAATTGGCAGGACCGGGCGACCTGCGTGCTGTTCGGCGACGGTGCCGGGGCCGCGCTCTGCGTGCCCGGCGACGGCCGGTCCGGCATCCTCTCGTCGACCTGGGGATGTGACGGAAACCTGGCGCCGCTCCTGTACCAGCCGGCGGGCGGCACCAGGATGCCGACGAGCCAAAAGACTCTGGACAGGATGCTCCACACCGTCCACATGGAGGGCAACCAGGTCTTCAAGCACGCGGTTCGGACGATGAGCGACAGCGCACGCAAGGTCGTGCGCGAGGCCGGCGTCGACATCGGAGAAATCAGGCTGCTGATACCGCACCAGGCGAACACGCGGATCATGGAAGCGACTCTGGCACGGGTGAAGATGCCGCCAGAGAAGATGTACTCGATCGTCCACAAGTACGGCAACATGTCGGCGGCCACGATACCGGTAGCGATCGACGAGGCGCGGGAGGAAGGCCGAATCAAGGACGGCGATGTCGTGGTGCTGACCGCGTTCGGAACCGGATTCACCTGGGCCTCGGCGGCCCTGAGGTGGTGAGCCCGACAAAGCCGGGCTGAAGGGTGGCGGATCCGATGCCGGTGACCCGCTGGATCGGCGCCGAGGCGCTGCTGGCGGGATTGAAGCGGGTCAACGTATTCTGCGGAGGGTACGGGTCGGGCAAGACCGAGGTCGCGGTCAACTTCGCGCTGCATCTGTCCGAGGAGGGCAGGAAGGTGAGGATTGCGGACCTTGACATCGTCAACCCGTACTTCCGGAGCCGCGAGGTCAGAGCAGCGCTGCGGGCGCGCGGCATCGAAGTGCTGGTGCCGGAGGAGCGGCTGGTGAACGCCGACCTTCCGATCGTCAGTCCCGAGGTCAAGGGCGCGCTCGAAAGCGGGGACCAGTCGGTGGTGCTCGACCTCGGAGGCGACCCGGCCGGCGCGCGGGTGATGGCGAGCCTGTCCGGGGGGTGGGAGGACGGAGACTATGACGGTCTGCTGGTCGTCAACTCGCGCAGGCCGTTCACCGGCACCGCCGACGCGGTAGTCAAGGTGATTGCCGACATCGAAGCCGCGTCAGGGATGAGAATCGGCAAACTGGTCGTGAATTCGCACCTGATCGACCAGACCGATCGGGCGGTCATCGAGGAGGGCATCAGGCTGGCCGAGGAAGCGACCGGGAGCAGCGCGGCGACGATCGCCTTCGTCGCGGTGGAACGCAGGACGCTGGAGGATTTCGACGCCGAGGGCTGCGGATACCCGGTGATGGTGCTCGACCGGATGATGCTCAAGCCGTGGGAGAACGTCGGCAGTCCGGGCAGTGACAGATTCAGGCATTAGGAGTGAAATGGCCAAGAAGAACTACGGTGTGACGATAGAACGGAATCGCTGCAAGGGGTGCGAGCTGTGCGTCAAGGCGTGCCCCAAGGACGTGCTGGCGATGTCCGAAGAGATCAACGACAAGGGCTATTTCTTCGCCACGGTCGTGAAGCAAGAGGACTGCATCGGCTGCAAGTTCTGCGGATACAGCTGCCCGGACGTGGCGGTCGAAGTGGCGGTGTTCGGCGAAGGCGAGAAACCGGAAGGACAGAAGGAGTAGACATGGCCAAAGTCCTGATGAAAGGAAACGAGGCGATCGCCGAGGCCGCGGTGCGGGCCGGCGGTCTCTGCTACTTCTGCTACCCGATCACCCCGCAGAGCGAAGTCGCCGAGTACCTGTCGAGGCGGATGCCCGAGGTCGGCGGCACGTTCCTGCAAGGCGAGAGCGAAGTCGCGGTATCCAACATGCTGTACGGGGCGGCCGGCGCCGGGGTGCGTGCGTGGAGCACATCCTCGAGTCCCGGCATCAGCCTGATGATGGAGGCGCTTTCCTACATCGCGGCGTCCGAGCTGCCGACGGTGGTGGTCAACATCGTCCGGACCGGACCCGGGCTGGGCGGCATACTGCCGTCCCAGGGTGACTATCTTCAGGCGGTCAAGGGCGGCGGGCACGGCGACTACCGGTGTCTGGTCTACGCGCCGTCGTCGGTGCAGGAGGCGGTCGAACTGATGCCGCTGGCGTTCGACCGGGCGGACCGGTACCGCAACCCGGTCATCGTCCTCGGCGACGGGATGATCGGGCAGATGATGGAGCCGGTCGAGTTCAGGGAGCACGAATTCCCGCCGCTGCCGCCCAAGGACTGGGCGACCGACGGGTGCAAGGGCCGCAAGCCCAATATCGTGAACTCGCTCTACCTCGATCCGGTCAAGGAGGAGGAGCTCAACCAGAGGCTGGCGGCCAAGTACGAGAGGATGAAGCAGAACGAGGTGATGTACGAAGAGTACATGACCGACAGGCCCTATGAGGTGCTGCTGGTCGCCTACGGTACGACCGCCCGGGTGTGCAAGACCGCGATCAAGAAGCTGGCCGAAGACCGCATCGGCGCGGCGCTGCTCCGGCCGATAACGCTGTTCCCGTTCCCGTCGGCCAGGCTCTACGAGCTGGCCAAGCCGGTGAAGTTCCTGATGTCGGTGGAAATGAGCTGCGGCCAGATGGTCGAGGACGTCGAACTGGGCGTGAGATGCGAGAAGCCGGTGTACTTCTACGGCCGCCAGGGCGGGCTGGTGCCGACGCCGGAAGAGGTGGTCGACCAGGTCAAGAAGCGGCTGGGGAAAGGAGCGTAGCGATGGAGACGATCTTCAAACGACCGGAAGCGCTCGCCGCCGCTCCCACCCACTACTGCCCCGGCTGCACGCACGGGATCGTGCACCGGATGATCGCCGAGTGCCTCGACGAACTCGGACTGCGCGAGCGGGCGGTCGGCATCGCGCCGGTCGGTTGCTCGGTGCTGGCCTACAACTATTTCAACTTCGACTTCCAGCAGGCTTCGCACGGTCGGGCGCCGGCGGTGGCGACCGGGATCAAGCGCGGCCGGCCGGAGATGATCGTGTTCACCTATCAGGGTGACGGCGACCTGGCGTCGATCGGCATGGCCGAGATAGTCCACGCGGCGAACCGCGGGGAGAAGTTCACTGTCGTTTTCATCAACAACGCCATCTACGGCATGACCGGCGGTCAGATGGCACCGACCACCATGCCGGGCCAGGTCACGACCACCAGCCCGTTCGGCCGGGACGTTGCCCAGGTCGGGTACCCGGTACGGATGTGCGAACTGCTGGCGGCTCTGAAGACCCAGGGGTTCATCGAGCGCGTCGCGGTCCACTCGCCCAAGTACATCATCCGGGCGAAGAAGGCACTGAAGAAGGCGTTTCAGTACCAGGCCGACAACAAGTGCTTCAGCTTCGTGGAGTGCCTCTCGACCTGTCCGACCAACTGGGGCATGACGCCGCTGGCCGCGCTCGACTGGCTCGAGAAGAACATGGTGCCCTACTACCCGGTTCAGAACTTCAAAGACCTGGTGGAACAGGGAGGCGGGGATGCAGACTGAGGTCGTCTTTGCCGGGTTCGGGGGCCAGGGGGTGATGCTGGCAGGAATGGTGCTGGCCGAGACCGGCATGAATCTGGACAAGGAAGTGGTCTGGCTGCCGTCCTACGGCCCTGAGATGCGGGGCGGCACCGCCAACTGCACGGTCATCATCGCCGACGAGCCGATTGCGTCGCCGATCATCCTGCACCCGCGAGACGCGGCGGTAATGAACCGGCCTTCGCTCGAGAAGTTCTGCCCCAGCCTGCGGCCGGGCGGCTTCGCGGTGGTCAACAAGTCGCTGATACCGGTCGACCCGGAAAGGGAGGACATTACGGTCGTGAATGTCGAAGCGAACAAGATCGCGATCGAGGCCGGGAGCGGCAAGGCGGCCAACATGGTCATGCTTGGCGCCTATGTCGGCGCCACCGAAGTGGTGCCGTTCGACGCACTGGTCGAGACCGCGAAGAAAGTGCTGCAGAAGAAGCCCAAGCTCGTACCGGTCAACATGAAATGTCTGGACCAGGGATACGGCATCGGGCAGGCGGCTCGGGCCTGACGCATTGAGCAGACTTGCGGGTTTGAGCGTGCTTCCGCGTGTCTGGCTCGTTTCCCTGGCTGCCGGCTCGCTGTCGGCCCAGGTCCTGGTTCCTGACCTGGTGCGGGCCGCATCCAGGGTCAGGCCAGCGGTGGTCAGCATCACGACCGACAAGCTCAGGACCCGGCGGGCCGGTTCGGGCGACCGGCCGATGGTCCAGGTGCGCTCGGCCGGCAGCGGGTTCGTGGTCCGGCCAGAAGGCTATGTCCTGACCTGCAACCACGTGGTTGCAGGATACGAAGAGATCCTGGTCGAGTTCGAAGACCGGACCGAGTTCGGAGGCGGCGAGGTCCGGGTCGTGGGCAGAGACCCGGTGACCGACCTCGCGGTGCTTAAGGTCGAAGCGGACAGGTCCCTGCCAGCGGTCGAGTACGGGGATTCCGACCGGCTGGAGCCGGGGCAGTGGGTTGTGGCGCTCGGCAGCCCTTACGGGCTCGAGGGCACGGTGACCGCGGGCGTGGTGAGCGCGACCGGCCGCTGGGGCCTTGCCAAGTCTTCGGGGCCTGATTTCCAGGACTTCATCCAGACCGATGTGCTCATCAACCCGGGGAATTCGGGCGGGCCCCTGGTCGACGGTCAGGGCAGGGTGGTCGGGGTCAGCAGTTTCACCAAGTCAACGGTCTCAGACGAATTCACCGGAATCGGGTTCGCGATTCCGATCAACCTGGCCCGTAAGGTCGCGGACGAGCTCATCAAGCGCGGCAAGGTCATCCGCGGGTATGCGGGCATCAACACCCAGCCCCTTACCGAAGGCATCAGGCGGGCGATAGGCCTGGAATCCGAAGGCGGTGTGATGGTTGCCGGGGTGGCGCCGGACCGGCCCGGAGCCAGGGCCGGAATCAAGCCCGGCGACGTGGTTCTGTCGATCGACGGCAGGACAGCAGTCGGAGTGCGCGAGTTGCAGGAGGATGTTGCCGCCAGGTCGCCCGGGAGCGAGGTCGTGCTGGCGGTATGGCGCCGGGGCACAACCACCGAAGTCGAGCTGATGCTTGAAGCCTGGCCGGTTGCCGAAACCGGACCCCGCACCGCGCCGGAGGAAGAGAACTGGCTCGGGCTGGTGGTGCGCGACTTGAGCAGGGCGGACATGGTGAAGACGGGCGTGGCTGACGGCGTGGTCATCACTGCAATCGAACCGGCCAGCCCGGCCGACGAGGTCAACCTCCGCGCCGGCGATGTCATAGTCGAAATCAACTACGCGCAGGTCAAGGGCAACGAAGCGTTCGAGAAGATCGCGGCGGCAATGGAAGACAACGACCGCCCGGCATTGATGAGAGTCTATCGCGGCGTGACGGCATACTACGTGGCGGTCGGACCGTGACAGGATGGCGAGAATGAAGAGATACACACCCGCGGTGCTTGGATTCGTGTTTCTGGCCGCGACCTGCGGCCGCAGGCAGGTGCCGTTCGAACTGGACTGGACCCGGCTGGTGGGCGGGGTCGAGGTGCGCGAGGAGGGCTATTCGGTCCGGGTGACTCACGACGGCGGGTTCGTGCTCGGCGGCATGACCCAGACCAAGCCGACAGGCGGCTACCCTTGCCCATTCGTGGTCCGTACGAACCCGGAAGGCGAGATTCTGTGGACGCAGAGCTACCAGTTCGGCGGCTGCGCTGTGTTCCACGTGGTGGAGCAGACCTCGGACGGCGGCTACATCGGGGTCGGGTACACCGAGGTCGGGGTCGGGGGCAGGGCCGACTGCTATCTTGTGAAGACCGACGCGCTCGGCGACACGCTCTGGACCCGCTCCTACGGCACGCCGGAACTCGAGGTGGCCTACGATGTCGAAGAGCTGCCGGACCGGGGGTTCCTGCTGGTCGGGTTCACAAACGCGACAGAAGACAACAGCCACGACATCTGGCTCGTCCGCACCGACGCCGAAGGCAGGATGGTGTGGAACCGGACCTATGGCGGGAACATGGACGACGTGGGCTACCGGGTCCAGCGCACTCAGGACGGCGGGTTTGCGGTGGCCGGGTACAGGGACGGGGGGTTCGTGCCCGGCTACGTAGTCGAGCTGACGGCCCTGCTCAAGGACAGCTGCCAGGCGTACCTGCTCAAGCTGGACTCGCTGGGCGAAGTGGAATGGGAGAAGACCTATGGCGGGCCCAAGCCCGAGGCGGTGATGGACGCGATGCAGCTTTGGGACGGCGGGTACATCCTTGCCGGCCTGACCCGGTCGAACACTGCTGGCCAGGATGACGTCTATGCGGTCCGCACAGACCGGGTCGGAGATACGCTCTGGACCTTCACGATCGGCGGAACGGACATCGACGTCGCCTATTCGGTCGACACCACACCGTCCGGCGGATTCATCCTGTTCGGAAGGACCGATTCGTTTGAAGCGGACTCTGCCGGCCAGAAGGTACGACACAAGAACGCGCTCTACGCGGTCGAGCTCGACCGGTCCGGCAAGGTCTTGTGGACGTGGCCGTTCGCGGTCGGGTTCTCGGACATCGGGTACTGCGTGAGACGGGCCCCGGGCGGCGGGTACGTGCTGTCAGGCGCTGCAGTGGACCGCAGCATCAACGACGTCGAGGCTTTCCTTTCGAGGATAACACCCTAGTCAGGCTTCAGTCTCGGGCTGCGGATTCAGATTCCGGTCTGCAGAACTAGGCCTTGCTGCCGGACAGGTACTGGCAGAAACCGTAGCTGATCGGCCCCTCCCGGAAGAGTTCGCAAGGGAACTCGCTGCACTCGAAGCAGAGCCGGACACCCTTGTTGAACCCGCAGGTCGATATCTTGCAGAAGCGGTTGTCGCGCGGGGTGCATCCGGCATCGCCGTTCGGGCACTCGCCCCGGGTCATCTTCGGGCACTTCTCGCAGGCGATGCCGCAGACGCCGATTCTCATTGTCAGAACAGGCTCGCTTCTCCGGCCAAAGACCGGATGAGCTGGAGGTCGAGCTTGCCCTTTGCGCCCCAGCCTCTGGTTCCTGGTGGGATCGCTGGCCGGAACTTCTCGTACAACCGGTTGGCGACCCGGTTGAGTTCATCCGGCTCGTAGGCGGCGGCGAGATGCTCCATGGCCTTGCGCGCGGGTTCGAGCCTGTCCTTGAACTTTGATTCGAGGTACTGCCGGCTGCTCTCCGGGGTTTGGGCCTGGCCTCTGATCACGGCGCGCACCCCGTGCTCAAGGGCACAGGTCGGGACCTGGCGGCCGACAAGCTCGACCCATTCGACCTCTCCTGCAGGCTCGGGCTCGCCGGCATGCTCCTTTTTCTGGTAGATGCCGAGGCGCTGGCCTTTGCGCTGGGCGGTGAGCCCGGCTACCGCCTTGCCCAGGGACAGTGCTGTGTCCTTGTCATAGCCGAGTCGCTCCGCCACGACCGTGGCCCATAATGTCAGCACCGGTGCCCGGTTGATCTCGAATGTGCTCATCACGGGCCAAGCATATGGCCGGTGTTTGCGGCTGTCAAGCCGACCGCTGGGGTCTGTCGGCGGTGAGTTGTCGGCCGGGCTACCAGATGATCTTGCGCAGGTCGTTCTGCTCGACGGACTGGCGTGCAGCGATCGCGACCGCCCGCTTCTTGTCCGCGGTAAGGCAGTCGGAGACCGCATTGTGAGTGTTGGTCGGGTCCACTATCGGCTTGTCCTCGATGTGATGGCCGATGTGCTTGAGCGCGGCGATGAGATTGTGGGCGTGGCGCTGGGGCTGAGCGTTGACCAGGCACTGGAGCACGACGAGCTCGAGGTAGTAGGAAGGGAACTCGAGGCCGCGCAGGTTGCGCCATATCTTGACCGCCTTGATCTCCTTGATCCATTCCGAGTCGCGGATGTACTTGGTCTGGTCCTCGAAGTTCACCATCTGTGACTTGTCCGAGGCGGTGACGTAGATCTCGTGGTTGTTCGAGGTGCCCCACTGGACCCGGGCCGGGATAAGGTCGAACTTGAATCCCCCGGTCATGACCAGCACCGAGACGCAGCGGCGTTGGACCTTGTACCCCTTGGCCCGCATGTAGCCGAACAGGTTCTCGTACACCTTCTTCATCGGGCCTGGCGTGCGCGGTCCGACCGAGAGCACGAGGTCGATGTCGGTTCCGCCCTTGACCCGCGTGCCCTTGGCGTAGGAGCCGGTGACGACCTGGGCCAGCAGGTAGCGCCGGGTCCAGCCCTTGACGACCTCGGCGAAGTCCTGACTCGCCTTGAGCGCGGGCGCGGTCGGGACGTTGTACTTGGAGACTACCTCGAGTACGTAGATGTCAGGCGACAAGGGGCACTCCGCTTTCTGGCAGCATGGCCGGTTCGACCGCGGCCGGGTGCAGGCGATGAGAGGGCGCCAACGCCTTATGCCCTGTCCACTGCATTCGGGGCAGAATAGCGCCACATGGCTCGGCTGTCAATATCGGTTGCGACGCCTGCTCCGAGGCGGGGATCAGGGCCCGCCAAATGCCGGATCGTGTGGTCGTATTTTGTGGAGCGCGAAGTCCGGATCCGGGTCATCCGGCTCCGGGCATGGCACCGGGGCGCGGACCTCCTTTCTTGTTGTGCACCTGCCTCTTATCGCCCGCGTTCATCCGCGCCCCGCTGCCATGCATTTCTTGCTTGACAACCGGTCAGTTCTCAATGCAATTCACTTATGTCCGAATCTCCTGCCCGAAGCCTGAGTCTTAACGTCTGTGTGTTCGATGTCGGAGTGTGTCCGTAGAGGCCGATATCCTCACCAGTACACAGGA
>CP070680.1:2325843-2331994 GCA_020352555.1 Caldifarciminota bacterium
AACTGCTCGCGGTCCTCGTCACCAGCGAAGATGCTCTGCCGGGCATTCCCACGACAGGTCACATGGTAGCAGGCATCAGGGTACAGTATTCTCAGTTGTCTCGCCATGACCGAATCCTGCAAACCCTCCCGCTGTTGTCAAATGTCAAGATTTGACCCTACTCGACCCGGAGTGGACTTCCGGTCAACCGGGCGCAACGAGATTCCAGCGCACTGCCCGAAGGCTTGGGTTTCCCACTGCTCGCGCGTGAAAGTCGCAGTCAAGCGCTGAACTGGCGGTTCGTCGCAGAAGTTCTTCGGCACAAGTCTGGCATTGGCTAGTGAAAGAAGCAGTGCCCACCCGCACGCGACACACACAGTGAGGCTCTTCATATTTCTTCCTCCCTCTGTTGAACTGGGCTATTCCAGACGATGGCTCGTCATGCTATCCTCAAACACTTGGCGGTACAGCCGACCATCGCTGCCAAAGCCAGTGTACAGCAGCCGCAGGCTCCCCCACGCTGTACGTGACCCGTCCCACTCCCATCGCGTCCGCGGACACTCGATGACCACTAACGCGTCCATAGGAGCAGCGGAGAGAGGCCGCTCCTCGTCCGCGACGACCGTGGTTGGCCGAATGACCTCCAAGTCACGACGAAGACGGACCGCTACAGTGGTCGGGGACGGAGGAGCCTCAAGAGTGGACAGAAAAAGCCAGTACCCCCCCGAGGGGGCCGGCACGAAAGCCGCCTGGGGAATCTTCGTCCGGGACCAGGAACGGTAGACGTCGTTCTTCAAGTCGATACGGCCCGAGTCCAGGATTGCCAGGGTCGCGGCATCCACCCGGTACAGCCTCAGGAAGGAACCGCTGGAGTCCTGCACGCAAGCTGCAATCAGCATGCGACCTTGACCTTCACTGGCGATTGCAGCTAGACCGTTGCGCCAATCGGACAACCATCTCGCATAATCCGGGACTGACGATGAGCCCGAGACAGGAGGAGAATAGCGCAGACTGCGGACCATGGGTAGGCCAGCACGAGTCACATCCAGCTGCGCGTAGTGAGGTGTTTCTCTTGAGACGAAATGGGCCAGTCCGTCACGGTCCATGAATGGCGGCCCAAAGGGGAACTCGTCGTCCGCTAGGTCGGTGGCGCCGCCGGGTGAGACTTTGGCCAGATACCAAGCTATGCGCCCATCGTCGAGGAAGAGACCTAGGCTCCCGTCGGGAAGCGTCCCGATCGGCAGCACGTTGCTTGGGCGACCTGGGAGTCGTGAAGTGAAGGGTAACTCGATATCGGCACTTAGACGAGTACCTTCGTTGCTGAGGCGGCGCACCAGCCAACTTGATCCGCGTCCCCAGTTGTGGTCCAGCCCCACAATCCACACCGAACCATCCGAGGCAGCATGGACGTCCGTGACGACCCGGTACCTATCCGGAGCCGTGAAATCGACCACTGCCCTGGAGACGTTTGCTGCGCTCAGCTTGGCAGCGTGGATAGGGTAAACGTAGCTAAGCGTCGCAAGCGCTGCCGCCAGGTACCTTGCTTGGGTTGACGATCTTCGATACATAGTCCTTACTCCCATGAGAAGCAACCGGTTGCGCCGAGTGCCTGCAGGGACATCACTACCACCAGACTACCACGCAGATCTGGGGACACAATAAGAGATTATTGACGTTTGGGAGGGGTCTGCGTAGGGTGTTGGTTGTATGGCGCGATGGCCGCGGGTGGTTGTGCCTTCGGTGCCGCACCACGTCACGCAGCGAGGGATTCACGAGAGCTGGAGCGGCTGACGGGCCGGACACTACGGCGGCAGAAGCCAGGACCAAAGGGGCCGTGGAAACACAAGAACCGGCCTCAGGAGTGGTCAACTAACGCACGGCTTGACATTAAACCTGTCCCCGGAACTACCCCTGATGGGATGGTCCGGCCGTAGAGGCAGAGACGGTCGTACGACCAATGCCGAGCAGCTGTCAGTCATCGGGCCCGCCCGAATGGCTGGAAACGAGGTCTCCGTCGTTTGGCGCTGCATCCGCTACCTGCCTGAGAATAGTGTCTCTGTCAGCGGTTTGTCAAGCAGAACATGCACTTGACTTGACAGGTAGCCAAAGTACGTTATGCGGCAGGGTCAACCAACCGGAAAGGAGTCATGAACCATGCGCTCAAGACTCGCCGTGCTGCTAGTGGCTGGTCTTGCTATTGGCCAAGATTGGGTCGCGCGCTACAGTTCCGGGCCTTACAGTAATGACGTGGCCCGCGACTTGGTCTGTGACGTTCAAGGGAATGTCTACGTGGGGGGGCAGTCATATGAGGGTTCGTCTCCCTGCCTGTGTGTTGTGAAGTACAGCCCCTCGGGCAATCTAGTCTGGGCAGCAACGTACCGGGATTCGGGAGTGTCAGTCATCTATCACGACCAAGCGATCGATTTGGGTTCTGACGGCAGTATTGTCTTGGCCGGCGCGGCATCTCTAGGCTACGATCAGGCCTTCCAGGTTGTGAAGTACGACTCGACCGGTGAGAAGCTTTGGGGCATGTCGCTGCGTCATACCAGCGACCGCCACAGCGTGTGGGACGTGGATGCCGCGGTGGCTCCGAGTGGCGATGTCTACCTCGTTGGAACGTCTTGGTCAGACACCTCAAGCTGGGACATTGTCACGGCAAGGTTGACAGCCTCGGGTTATCATAGATGGACTAGGCGCTACAATGGACCTGGCAACTCGTCAGACAGGGGGAGCGCGCTGTCCTTGGATTCAGACGGCTTGCCCATCGTGGTCGGGAAGACGCTGAACCTTGAGCGGAACCACGAGTTGGTTGTACTTCGCTACGACACAGCAGGCGTGCTTCTCTGGGCGCATCGCTATGACCCGGGGTCCGGCAATCAGTCGGAGGGCCGTGCCGTTGCGACAACCCTGTCAGGGCGAATCTACGCAGCCGGAAAGCTACAGCAGCAATCGGCCCACGCGCTGGTTGTGGGTCTGGGCGTTGGCGGCGATACTTGCTGGGCCCGCTTCCACCCCGGAGATGGAACGGCAATCACAGTGTCTGATGCGGGAGCAGTGTTCGTCGGCGGAATGGCCCCGGATTCGAGTGCCATCAGGACTTGGGCCATATCGCAGTTCGGAGAACTTCTCTGGAATCAAGACTGGCACAGGGCGGGCGGGACGGGCGAGAACACATCAGCACTGGCAAGTGGCCCGGCCGGTGCATGCTATGTTCTGGGGCGATCCACAACCACCGAGTCGGGCACTGACTATGTCCTCGTCAAGTACTCTGCGACGGGAGCTGAGAATTGGGTCGCTATGTACGATGGCCCTAGCCACGCGAACGACTGGCCGCATGCCCTCTTCGTTGGGCTGGACGGGTCGGCAGTTGTTACAGGGGCGAGCGAGTCAGAAGACGGAACCACCGATTTCTTGACCATTCGATATCCACACTCAGGGCCAGGCATTGCAGACGGCACGGTGAGATGTGTGACATGCAGCCGCATCAGAGTCCTGCCCAGCGTGGCACGCTCGACCTGCCTGTTGACCGGCAATGCCTGCTCGGATGGATACAGATTCCTGATCAGCGACATGAGCGGCCGGATTGTCAGGAGACTGTCCTCCAACCAGCCTCCCAGCAACTGCGTTCAGGCGGTCTGGGAACTCGACGACAACCTCGGTCACCAAGTGCCGAATGGGGTGTACTGCGTCACGCTGGACTCGCCCGGGCATTCTGCCTGCGCCAAGATCATCGTCCAGCGCTGACACCGCCCGTCGTCGCAGAGTCCTGACAGTCCCACGGAATATCGGGGACACTTTGCTACTTTCGGAGAAGAGCAGAACATAGGCCATTCCCTGACTGCTGACTGACCTTTCGATACTGGCGGGCGAGGCCCGCAGAACAAGGAAGGTAGACTGTAGACAGAAGACGGCAGACCGGGAATGCACGACTAGGAACCAAGGACCATCAACCACGAACCCGGCGACACGCGGGAGGCGCTGACCGCGCGCGGCTGACCAGGGGCAAAGCGGCAGCGGAGCCTGCCCCGAGCCCGCGTCCCGGAAGATTGCCACCGACCCCGGTCCGTCGTGCGCAATGACGCGGGCGTGGGGGCTGCCGCAGTCCAAAGCCCGCCAGTGTTGACCTCCGGCCGGGTATTGCTTACATCATGGCATGGTGAAGGAACGCCGGTCGAGCCGGGCGAGAGAAAGTACCTGGGTGTCCGTTTGTCTGCTGGCGCTGCTCGCAGTGCTGTCTCATCCGAGGGTAGGCACAGCTGCGGTCGAGCAGGCTGAAGCAGGGCCAGACCCGGTCGGGTGGTTTGCTCATCGGATGTCAGGCTGCATCCGTGCCGTGACCGTGCGGGCGGTTGCCGCGACGGCGGACGAATGGGCAGTGCGACTCGGACTGGCATGTCTGTACAATCCTTCGCCCACGGTCCGGGCCTGGGGCGCTTCCTTGCTCGGTGAGGTCGGCGGGTTCAACGAGTTGTCCCCTTTGGCGCGGATGCTCAAGGACGGCGATGCCGAGGTCCGGATATGCGCAGCCCGTGCCCTGGCAGAACTGGGACGGGTGCATGCGATTCCGCCGCTGTACCACACGCGCAACCACGAGAACCCGGACACGCGGCAGGCCGTCGCTGAGGCGCTTGATGCCCTTTGTCGCCCGGAACGCGAGCCCTGGTTCCTGAGGCTCGTCGGTTCGCTATTCCCTCCGGATGCGCGAGCAGCTGTTCTTGGGTTGCTATGGATGGGAAGCGATACCGGCAAGGCGACAATCGCATCGGTGCTTCGACGGGATTCGACCCGGCGCGACTGGTGGACGCGGCTCGAGACAGTCAAGATTCTCGGCTCGGCGCAGGACACTGCCGCCAACAGGCTGCTCAGGACTGCGCTGAGCGACCGGAGCCCGCACATCCGCAGGCTATGCTTTGATTTGCTCATCTCCTCTGACAGCATGAACCGGTCGGCCTATCTGAGCGCGGCCCTTCGGGACCCGGTTCCATCCGTGCGCCGCTTCGGTGTCGACAAGCTCTACCGGTACGGTGATTCTGCCGGTCTGTCGCTGGCGACTGGGGCTTTGGTTGACCCTGCTCCAGACGTGCGGAAGGCGGTTCCTCGGGTCCTTGTCCACCATTACCCGGATGAGGCAGGTGAGCTGCTGGCCCGGGCGATAGACCGCGAGACAGACACGGACGTGCTGGAGGCTATCGCGGCCGAGCTAGGAAGGCTGTACTTCCGGTCGCCGGATGTCGAGCTCGTCCCTGCGCTGCTAGCCGTGACCGACCACACTCAACCGCGTGTGCGGGCCCGCGCCGCCTACTGGCTCCGTGCCCGAGGTAGGGCACTCGACGAAGTTCTGCGTCAACGCCTTGTTTCGCTGATGGCAGACCCGGTTTCATCGGTCCGGCTTGCGGCTGTGGACGCAGCGCCTTGGCCTCTGACGTCCGATGTATGCGATGCTCTGCTCGGCAGGCTCAGCGACAGTGCGGCTTCGGTGAGACTTGAGGCGATTGAGAAGCTGGGCATCGGCCGAGTGCGGTCTGCCATGGCTGGGCTGGTGGGGGTCACGCACGACTCGTGCGACGAGGTGCGGACAGCCGCGGTGTGGGCTCTCGGCCAGTACGAAGACTCTCTGCCGGTCGGAGTCTTCCTTGATGCTCTTGCCGATTCCGCAGCCCACGTGCGGTGGTGGGCGATTGAAGCTCTGGGGCGTTCCGGTTCAGTTGTCGCGGTCCCTTCGCTTGTCCGCATGCTCGAAGGCCCGGAACCTCTGGTTCGGGCCAACGCAGCCTGGTCGCTCGGGCGGTTGGGGGACAGCAGTGCCATTCATGCGCTCTGCCGTGCGGCACGCGACCCCGACTCCGTGACAGCCAGGGAAGCGATCGGTGCGCTGGGCCGGCTTGGCGCGTCCCGCGAGCTCGCAAGGCTCCTCGCGCATACTGCACGGGCAACCAGGGTGAATGCTGGCCGGGCACTGGCTGTCGTCTCTGATTCGCTGGCGGTCGCCGCGTTGAGACAAGCTGTTCGGGAGACTCGGGACCATCTGCTGGTGGCGGTCGCCTACCCGGCACTAGTCGGTGACCCTGAAGGGATTGAGCGCGTGATGGCTGCTGCGCTGCACGAGCGAGGTTCTCGCCAGATGGCCGAAGCCTACGCTGCTTCAGGGAGTCGGCGTTTGCGGAGAGCAGCA
>CP070680.1:2332094-2372405 GCA_020352555.1 Caldifarciminota bacterium
CACCGCTGCCTCGGTCCGAACGTGGAGTTGTACAACGAGTTCCATGCCCTGTTCGTGCGCCTGGCAAAGAAGCATTGCCGGGCCCGAGCGATGTGCCAGGGTTGTCCTCTGTCCTGACTTAGGCCATTGACTTGCTTGGCCTTGCTCCTAAGATAGCCGGTGTTTGCACTGCTGGCGATGACGCTTGCAGCCCAGATCACGCCCTCTGCCGACAGCACGCCCGCTGATTCGACCCCTGCCGGTCTGACATTGCCCGCCTACCCGAAACAGGACTCCACAACCGGCGACACCGTGTACTACAGCGGCAAGAAGGTGACCTTCTACGCCCGGAAGGAGGAGGTAGTCCTGCTCGACAGCGCCTGGGTCAGGTACGGAGACATGACCGTGTACTCGGACTCGATACGGTACGACACCAAGATCCACCGACTCGCCGCATACGGCGACGTGCTCTTCACTTCCGCAGACCAGAACATCACCGGCGACCTGCTCCAGTACGACGTGGACACCCGCAAAGGCATGATGCGGACCGCCCGGACCGAGCTGCCCGAGGGCTTCTTCGCGGCCGAGGAGGTGTGGCTGGTCGACGAAAAGGCGCTTAATGCCCGGCACGGCCACTACACGACCTGCGAGATGAACCGCCCTCACTACGACTTTTACGGCCCGAGGGTCAAGCTGCTGATGGACGACGTCGCCATAACCCGTCCGGTCGTGTTCAGGACGTTCCGGTTCCCGGTCCTGGCAGCACCGTTCTGGCTCGTGCCGGTCGCGTCCGAGCGCAAGTCCGGACTCCTGCCGTTCAAGGTCGGCAACTCGAGCCTCCAGGGCTGGTATGCGAAGAACATTGCCTACTACTGGGTCATCAACGACTATGCCGACGCCACGTTCACGCTCGACGTCATGACTCGGAAGGGCATCCAGCCCAGGTTCGAAGGCATCTACAAGGTCCTGCCGTTCGCCGACGGCCGGGTCGATGCCTCCTATGTCCAGGAATGGGACACCGGCCGCCGGCGCTACAACGTCGCAGGCCGGCACGAGTCAGAGCGATTTTTCCTGGGCACCCGGTTCGACGCCGAGGCCGACTTCGTGTCCGACGCCAGCTACACCGGCGAATACGCCGAGGACGACATCCAGTGGATCAAGCGTGAAACCCAGTCACACGCCCAGATTCGGCGCGAAATCGGACGTGTCGGCAGCTTCTCGGCCGTGGCCAGCCGGACCGAGGATTTCCAGCACCACATCAACTACATGACCCTGCCTTCGGTCAACCTGTCGCTGCGTTCCTGGAAACTGCCGTTCAGCTGGACCGCGAGTCCGGGCTTGTCATTCTCCAACCTGGTCCAGACCTACACCGATTCTGCCGCGCAGGATACTGCCAGTGCCGAATTCCTCAGGGGCAGGGCCGGTCTCGGACTCGGCAGCCCCGAATACTCTCTCGGCCCGGCCGGCGGTCTGACCGTGTCGCACAGCATCGCCATTTCCGAGAGCCGCAGCTACTACAACGACTCGCTGACGACCCGCACAACGCCGCTGACCAACGCATTCAGCCTGCAGGCAAGACAGAAGCCGCTCGGATTGCTCAACACCGACCAGAGGGTCTCGGTCGGGCAGACCAACCAGCTGTACGGGGGCAAAGACGCATCGACCAGGTACAACGCTTCTGCCGGAGCCGATATGACACTCTACCGGGTGTTCGGACTCGAAGCGTTCGGTTTCCACGGTCTGCTCCATACGACCCGGCCGGGCCTGAGTCTGGAGTACCGGCCCGAGGTCACTCCGCGTGCTTTCATCGGAACACCGGTCCTGCTCTCGCCCGAGTATGCCAGCCTCTCGATGACGCTCAGCAACGGGTTCGAGGCCAAGGCCGGGTCCTTGAGGACCAAGCACGACATCGGCCGGCTGGACCTCGGGACCGCCTATGACCTGACTGCCGACAGCCTTAACCTGTCCCCTCTCTCGGCCCGTGCCCGACTCAATCCGCTGCCCGGACTGGGAAAGCTGAGGCTAAGTGTCGACGCCGACGCCAGCTTCGACTTCTACGAGACCCGCATCCGAGACGATTGGGGCGTCAATACGTCGCTTTCCTGGGAACAACGCTTCTGGCAGGCGCCGATTCGCGACTCCGCCCGGGACCAAACCCGCCATCCAATCCAGCGCGACCTGAAGTTCGAAGTCGGCCTGGGACACACGTTCAGCAAGAGTGCCAATATGGTCCGGGCCTCGGCCGCTCTATACGTCCCTGGGTGGAAGCTGACTCTGAGCAGCCTGGGCTACAACTTCAAGACCAAGGACCTGACCAACTACAACATCACTATCTGGCGCGACCTGCACTGCTGGGAAGCCATTGTCTCTTTCGACCGGCTCGGCGAGACATGGAAGTACGATTTCGAAGTCCGCATCCGAAAGCTCACCGACATCAAGTTCGGCAAGGGCACGGTCCGGTCTTTCCTGCCGCTGCCCGAATAGGACGTGGACCGGATTGTCCTCGCCTCGGACTCGCCCAGGCGCAGAGAGATACTGGCCCGGCTCGGAATCCGGTTTCGCGCCTTGTCCCCGCGCTGGAAAGAACCCGAACCCGCGGTCTCCGACGACCCGGTCCGCTACGCCGAATCCGCTGCCAGAGCCAAGGCGCGTTCTGTCGTCGGGCTGGTGGACAGCTGCTTGGTCGTAGGCGTGGACACGGTGGTCGCGCTCGGCAAGACCATACTCGGCAAGCCCAGAAACAGGAAGGACGCCGGACAGATGCTGCACAGGCTCTCCGGCCGGACACACACCGTCACGACCGGCGTGGCGGTCATCCGGATCCCGGGTCGCAGGACATGGGTCGCGTCCGCCACATCCCGAGTGCATTTCAGAAGACTGAAGAGGGCTGAAGTCGAGGACTACCTCGCATCAGACGAGCCGTACGACAAGGCGGGTGCGTACGCGGTGCAGGGCCGTGCCGCCGCCTTCGTTGACTGGATGGAGGGGAGCTACCTGAACGTTGTCGGACTGCCTGCGACCGTCCTGCTGATGTTACTTGACAGGGCCGGCGCCCGGCTCTGAGTCCGGTACCGGCGTGGTCTTGTAGACCCGGACCCTGAATCCCTTCTCGATCTTGCCGTGCCGGTTGTCGACTATCATCGAGTACCAGCCGGTGTTCCGGACCACGACCTCGAACGAATCCGCCTCTGTGAGCCGGGCGCTGACCAGGCCATGAAAAGAGTCGTTGCGGGCCCAGCGGGCCCGGTCGGTGGAGTCCAGAATGAAGAACGACACCGTATTGGTGTCCACCCTGAAATCGCCGTCGAGCAGGTACCCGGCCCTCAGGCTGTCACGCCATTCCCGATAGGACAGCGCCTTGACACCACCGTCGTAGCTCAGCACCGTGCGGGTTACAGGGCTGACCTCAATCATAAGGGAATCTCTGTCGGTCAAGTCCCACTCGTTGACCGCGGTCAGGCGCATCACCACTGAACCGGACGTCTCAGGCGTGTACCACTTCACAAGAGAATCGTAGTCCCAGGCAAGTCGGCCGCGGGAAACCTCCCAGCTGTATACGACTCCCTGCTTGCCTGGGGTCCATGCCCTGCATTCGTACTCGGCGCTGTCCAGGGCATTCACCAGCGTATCCCCTCTGAGGCGCCAGATATACGGGCGGTCTATTCTGGTGCACACCGGGATGAGGGCCAACAGCACCACACCCAGTGTAGCCAGCACTCGAATCCGACGAATGTCCTTCATGACGATACCTGCCGCCTGCCTCCCAGTCTACAACAGCTCAGTCATGTGGCAAGCCTTCTTGCCTCAGCAGACTAGCGGAAGAGCGAGTACCGCAGCACCAGACCCAGGAACACGATCGACACCATCGACATCAGCTTTAGCAGGATATTGAGCGAAGGCCCGGCCGCGTCCTTGAGCGGGTCTCCAACCGTGTCTCCGATCACACCGGCCCTGTGTGCCTCCGAGCCCTTGCCGCCGAAATGGCCCTTTTCGATGAACTTCTTGGCATTGTCCCAGGCACCGCCGGCGTTCGCCATGAAAATCGCCATCACAAACCCGGCTGCCAGCCCGCCGACCAGAAGGCCCACCACGCCTTCGGCCCCGAGGAGGACCCCGACCACGACGGGTGACGCCAGCGCCAGGAGCGAGGGCAGAATCATCTCCTTCTGCGCGGCCAAAGTGCAGATCCGAACCGCGTTGGCATAGTCGGGCTTGGCTGTGCCGTCCATGATGCCCTTGATCTCACGGAACTGCCGTCTCACCTCTTCGACGATCTTCGATGCTGCCCGGCCGACCGCCTTCATGATCATGGCGGCGACTCCGGTCGGCAGCATCGCGCCGATGAAAACTCCGGCCATCAACCTGGGATTCAGCAGGTTGAGGTCGAGTGACGGAAGCTGTTTCAGTACGCCGTCGTCGACCATCCGCTGGCCCACTATCCTGAACTCGTCCCGGTAGGCGGCCACCAGGGCGAGTGCGGTCAGCGCCGCCGAACCGATGGCGAAACCCTTGCCGGTCGCCGCGGTAGTATTGCCGAGCGAATCGAGCGCGTCGGTCCGCTCACGGACCATTGACTCCTGGTGCGTCATCTCGGCCACACCGCCCGCATTGTCGGCCACCGGGCCGTAGGCGTCTGTCGCCAGCGTGATACCGAGGGTCGACAGCATACCGACCGCCGCGATACCGATGCCGTACAACCCCAGTCCCGGATTTGAGCCCCCGCCCGACAGATAGTAGCTGGTGATGATTGCGGCTGCGACGACAACGACACACGGTATCGTCGACGTCATCCCCACCGAAAGACCTTCGATGATGACGGTCGCCGGCGAGGTCTTGGCCTCGGCCGATATCCTCTGCACCGGCTTGTAGGTGTCAGAGGTGTAGAGCTCGGTGAAGTACCCGATCAGCACGCCCGCAAGCAGCCCGGACACGATCGCCCAGTAGACCTGTGTGTGGTTCGGCAGCAGCCAGCGGACCGCAAAAAATGCGAAAACGAGGACCAGAATCGAGGCACCGTAGGTCCCGAAACGCAGCGCCCGGAGCAACACTCGCTGTTCCGCCTTGTCGCCGGCACGGACGAAAAAGCTCGCGATGATGGCGGCGAGGATCCCCGCACCGGCCAGGACCATCGGCAGCAGTACACCGTTCACCTCGAATCCGGTGAACTTGAGCGCCACCACCGACAAAGTCATCGTCGCCACTATCGAATCGACGTAGCTCTCGTAAAGGTCGGCGCCCATCCCGGCGATGTCGCCGACGTTGTCGCCGACGTTGTCCGCTATGACCGCCGGGTTGCGCGGGTCGTCTTCAGGGATCCCGGCCTCGACCTTGCCGACCAGGTCGGCACCGACGTCCGCCGCCTTGGTGAAGATGCCGCCGCCGACCCGGGCGAACAGCGCCTGCGAGCTCGCGCCGATGCCGAACGCGATCATCGTCGACGTGATCTTCTCAAGCCGCTCGACCGTGTCGAGGTTCGCGTAGACCGCGCGCAGAATGGCGTACCACGCCGACAGGTCGACCAGGCCGAGCCCGACCACGACCAGGCCCATGACCATGCCGGCCGAGAACGCTACCCGGAGCCCGGAATTCAGCGACCGCTTCGCAGCCCACGTGGTGCGCGCGCTCGACCGCACGCCGATCGACATACCGATGAAACCGGCCAGACCGGAAAAAAAGGCGCCGGTCAGGAACGCGAACGGCACGAATATGACCTGGAGCTTCATGAACGCCATCACCAGCAGCAACACAAACACCACCGCCATGAAGATCCCGACACCTTTGTACTGCTGCTTCAGGTAGGCGACCGCGCCCGCCTTGACCGCGCGAGCGACCTCTTTCATCGGCTCGCTGCCTTCGCTCTGACGCAGATTGCGCAGCGCCAGGAACAGAGCGAATCCCAATGCCAAGACTGCCCCGCCCGGGGCGATCCAGAACACAGGGCTCATCCAGACTCCTTTCTCAGCCGGCCAGTTCGGCTCCGGCCTCAAATGCCATCAGGTTCAGGTCGACATACTTCTTCTTGACGTTGTTGCGGATTGCCTGGAGGTAGGCGCGCTTTGGCAACTCGAGATGCCGGGAGACCGCGCCGAGCATGACGACGTTCTGCACCCGCTGGTTGCCGAGTTCCACAGCCTTGCCGAACGCATTGACCTCCAGCGCCTCGGCCGCCCGAGCCCGGATCCGGCTCTCGAGCTCGTCGTCATCCGGGCGCTCCACCATGCCGAGTTTGACCGGTAACGGATCGAGCCGGTAGGTATCGTAGAGCAGGCGCCCGGTCTCGGAGAGGAAATGAACATATCGGACCGCCTCCAGCATCTCGAACGCGACGACCAGGTCGGCTGTCCCGACCTCGATCAGCGGCGAGTGCACCTTGGGTCCGAACCGAACGTGGGTGTTGACGCTGCCGCCACGCTGAGCCATGCCGTGGACCTCGCTCTTCTTGACGTCGAGTCCGACTGAAAGTGCGGCACTCGAAAGCAGGTCCGAGAAGAGAATGACCCCCTGCCCCCCGACTCCGCAGATCAGGACATTCACGCAATGGCCTCCTTGGGACAGACGTCGGCACACATCCCGCAGCCGACGCAGACGGTCGCCTGGATCATCGACTTGCCGTCCTGCATTGTCAGCGCCGGACACCCCAGGCTGATACAGGTCTTGCACCCGGTGCACTTGTCGAGGTCGACCGCTTTCGGCGGGTCCTTGAGCCCGATCAGTAGCGCACAAGGCCTTCTGTTGATTATGACCGCTGGCCCGGGCTCCTTGAGCACGGTCCTGATCACCTTCCTGGTCTGCTTCACCGTGTAAGGGTCGACTTCGACGACCTTGTCGATTCCGCAGGCTCTGGCCAGTGCCGCGGTGTCGACCGGCTTCACCTCGGTCCCCTTCAAGGTACGCCCGGTCCCAGGATGCTCCTGGTGGCCCGTCATCCCGGTGGTGCTGTTGTCGGTGACTATTGTCACCACGTCACTGCGGTTGTAGCCGACATTCACCAGTCCGGTGATCCCGGAGTGGAAGAAGGTCGAATCGCCGATTACCGCGATCCGTCGCCGCTCGTCGCTGTCTCCGAGCGCCTTGTCCGCTCCGTGGGCAAAGGTGATGGAGGCACCCATGTCAATACATGTGTCCATCCCGTTGTGTGGCGGCAGAGCGCCCAGCGTGTAGCATCCGATGTCGCCGCCGACGATGACTTTCTGGTTCTGCAGTGCGAAGTACATCCCGGTGTGCGGACAGCCCGGGCACATCGCAGGCGGACGGTTCGGCAGACCCTCTTCGGGCTTCGTTCGATCCGGCCTGGCTTCACCGACCAGCGCGCTTCGCACCCTCTCCGGGTTCAGCTCGTGCCATCTCGGCAGCTTGTCTTTGCCCGCGACTTCAAGCCCCAGGGCCTTGACATGCAGCTCGATGAACGGGTCGACCTCCTCGACAACGAACAGTTTCCTGACCAGGGCCGCGAAATCGCGGACAAGACGCGACGGGAAAGGGTTGACCATTCCGAACCGGAGAAAACTCGCGTCCGGGAAGACCTCGCGCGCGTACTGGTAGGCCACGCCGTCACAGATGATGCCCACGTCAGAGCTGCCCTTTTCGACCCGGTTCCACGGGGTCTTCTCCGAGTACTCTCGCAGCCGGTCGTACCTGGCCTCGAGGTCTACGTGCCGGAGTCGGGCAAACGCCGGCAGCATGACGGCCTTGGAGGGCTTCTTCTCGTAGCCTTTGAGCGGGCGCTCCTCGCGCTCGGCAGGCTCGACTACTGTGCGCGAGTGCGCAATCCGAGTGGTGATCCGCAGCAGGACCGGGATATCGAACTCCTCCGATATTTCGAAGGCCAGCTTGGTCAGTTCCTTGGCCTCCTGACTGTCCGACGGGCAGAGCACCGGGACCTTGGCCGCAAGGCCGTAGTAGCGGTTGTCCTGTTCGTTCTGGGACGAATGCAGCCCCGGGTCATCAGCGGACACCACAACCAGACCCGCGTGGGTGCCTATGTAGGCGGCCGAGAAGAACGGGTCTGCGGCAACATTCAGCCCCACATGCTTCATGGCTGCGAGTGCCCGGGCACCGGTGAGCGACGCCCCGAGTGCAACCTCCAGGGCGACCTTCTCGTTGGTCGACCATTCGCAGTAGACTTCCTTGTACTCAGCAAGTGCCTCGAGGATCTCGGTCGAAGGCGTTCCGGGATATGCAGCGGCAACACGGCAGCCCGCTTCCCAGGCGCCCCGTGCTATCGCCTCATCTCCGGACAGCAACTTCCTGCTCATACGACTTCTCCCTTTCATGCCCGTCGAAAACGTCCATCAGGCGGCCAACCAGCGCTGCCATTTCCGCCTCCCCCGGAAAAACGAAAAACCGGGTACTGACATGTTTTGCCCACCTCTTCAGCCCACGCACCAGCCGCTTCGAATTGGCCATTCCGCCGGTCAGCACCACCGCGTCCACATGCCCTTTGCAGGTGACCGCGTACGCCCCGATCTCTCTCGCAATCCGGTAGACCAAGGCGTCGTAGACAAGCGCTGCCTGGACGTTGCCCCGGTCGACCAGCCGCTCGACCTCCTCGATTTCGTCGGTACCGAAGTGCGAAACCAGCCCTCCCCGCCTCTGCAGCAACTCCAGGACGTCGGCCTCGGTGTATCTGCCTGCGAAGCAGAGCGCCACGAGCGGTGCCGTCGGAAGTGTCCCGGCGCGCTGAGGCGAAAACGGACCCTCCTCGTTGGCATTGGTGGCATCCACCTGCCTGCCTCGGACGTGAGCCGCAACAGTGATCCCAGACCCGAGATGAACCACGATGAAGTTACAGCGCGAGTAGGGCTTGCCCAGTCGGCGGGCCGCGTTGTGGGCCACGGCACGACAGCTCAGCGCGTGGGACAACGCCTTCCTGGTCACGCCTTTCAGCCCGGTGACGCGCGAGATGCTCCAGAACTCGTCGGTCGATTCCGGGTCCACGAAGTACGCCGGTATGCCAAGCTCCTCAGAGAATTCGTGGCCGACCAGCGGACCCAGCAGCGACGGGTGGGTAGTCTGCACCCTCCCGCGCCTGATGTCGGTGACGACCCTGCGTGACGTCCGGTACACCCCTCCGGGCAGAGGCAGCAACGGTCCTCCCCGGCTTACGACGGCCCCCAGACTCCGAGGGTCGATGCCGGCCTGCTTCAGCACGCCATCCACCGCCTGCTTGCGGAGCCGGTACTGGTCGAGCACCAGTCTGTATCGTGACAACTCGGCCTGGGAATGTCTGACGACCTCGGACAGGACCTCACGACGGCCGCTGAACACCGCGACCTTGGTAGAACCGCCGCCCGGATTCAGGACCAAGATCAACATGTCCAGCAGTGTATTCCAGACCCTCCGAGTGTCAACCAAACTGGGTATTGAGACGAGGAATCAGGCGGACAGCGAACTGAGGTACTCGGCAATGGTGCGGTCGTATTCGCTGGTGATTTCAAAGGCACGCCGTGCCAGCCGCAGACGCATCGCTTCCCCGACATCGCCCGAGCGGTCGAGTTCGGCGATCAGCTCAGGGTAGAACTCGGGTCCGGGCACTGCCGCGACATGGGCGTGGTTCTTTGCCGCCGCACGCAGCAGAGTGACGCCCCCGATGTCGATGAGCTCAACCAGCTCGGCGTGTGAAGCGTTCCTGCTGAGCCCGTCGCGGAACGGGTAGAGGTTGCAGACCACGATGTCGATGGGCTCGACAAGACCCTCTTCGCGCTTGGTCAGGATCCCGCCCGCGATTCTCGGATGGAGTGTCTTGACCCGCCCGCCGAGTATTTCAGGCGCACCGGTGTACGCTGATATCTGAGTGACCGGGACGCCGGATTCTTCGATGACTTGTGCCGTCTTCGAGGTCGAAAGGATTTCGAAGCCGTGACGGTGAAGTGCGGCAGCAAGCTCGGGTATTCCCGTCTTGTCCCATACCGACACTACCGCCTTGCGTCCGGCCACTACGCTCCGAACTTGCCGAGTCGCAGGGCGTGAGCCAGCAGTGTGTTCATTATCTGCTTGGCGCGGACGTAGCCGAGATTGCCCCTTGCGCAGGCACGCTCACCGAACTCGGCGATCTGTACCTGGGGCCTCACGTATCGGGAGTGCAGCAGCAGTGGAACCGAATGCCACGAGTGGCTCTTGAGCACCGCCGGGGTCGAGTGGTCGCCAGTAATGCACAGGACGTCGAACTGCATTTCGAGCAGGAAAGGCAGCACCTCCTCGTCAAACTGCTCGATAAGCTCGACCTTGGCGTCGAAATCTCCGTCTTCGCCAGCCTTGTCGAATTCCTTGAAGTGCAGATAGAAAAAGTCGTACTCGGACACGTGCTCCCTCAGAGTGTCAACTTCCTCAGCCCAGCTGCCGCCGGTCTCCAGCACCGTCATCCCGACAAGCCGCGCGATCCCGCGATACATTGGGTACGCGGCGACCGCCGCAGGCTTCAGACCGAAGCGCTCCCCGAACTTCGGCAGTTCCGGCGGCTGAGCAAGCCCTCGCAGGAGAACCGCGTTCGCCTGCTGCCGGTCACTCAGCAGACTCTGACATCGTCCCACGAACCGGTCGACAACCCGGGCCGCTTTGGCCGCTGCCGGCAGAAGCGCCTTGACCTTCTTAGGCGACAGCCCTTCGCGCAGAGGGTCGGTACCGGTCAGACCCTCCTCGATCCCCGGCCCCCGGAACACAACCACAAAACGGTGTTCTTTCCCTGGTCGGATTATGACCTCGACGTCTTCGAGTTCGGAAATCTCTTCCTGCAACTTGCGGCACAGCTCGGCGCAGAGCTCGGTTGGAATCCGACCGGCCCGGCGATCGACAACCACGCCGTTTTCGTCCACGGCAGCGAAGTTCGCGCGCGCGCAGAGGTCGGTGGGCTGGATTTCGAGACCTATACCCAGCGCTTCGAGTACACCCCTGCCGACCTGGTGGGCCAGCGGATCATACCCGAACAGCGCAAGGTGGGCAGGTCCTGACCCGGGCGAGACGCCGACGTCTATCGGTACTGCCAGACCCAGCGACGATTGAGCGGCAAGCCGGTTCAGGTTGGGTGTCCATGCAGCCTCCAGTTCGGTGCGGTTGTCGCGCGGAACGCCACCGAGTCCGTCGAGCACGACCAGAAGAATCTTGCCGCCGCTTCCCGAAACCAGGGACTCAATCAGCTGCACGCGCTGATGATAGATTCGGCTCAAGGCGAGTCAAGGAGTCGGTCCTGGGTGACCGGCCGCTGTCACTCGACCTCAACCGTAACGTCGATGCTGAACGGCCTGCCGTCCCAGATCCCCTCGAAACCCAGGACGTGTTGCCCACCAGGCATCGACGAACCGAACGACCAGCCGACAGACTGGTACTGCACCCCGGCTTCCTTTGTCCCGGGTGCCGAGGGGTCAGTATACTCCCCGAAACGGGGGAAACCGATGGTCAGCGACCTCAGCGTCACCGTACGGTTAAACGCATAGCTGAAGCCGGTTGATGTCAGGCTGTCGTTGCGCCGACCGCTGGACTGAACTCTCAGCCTGCGATAGGACCGCATCTCAACCGCCCCGGCGTCGTTCTCCTGTCCACCGAGTACCGCCACCTCCTCACCCAGGTAGGCAGAGTCGTACTGGCCTCCTGAGACGCCTGTCAGATCACCGTCGGTGATGCTGTCGTCACCGTCGACGTCCTTCCAGGCCAGAATGCGGTAGACACCCTCGTCCAAATCCCGAAACACGAAAGGCGAGCGCGACGGGACCGATGTCTGCTCGGAACGTGTCTCACGAAAGACCTCTGGTGTCGAGTCAGGACCCACGTAGAGCAGCACCCGGCTGCCGCGAACGTCACCAGACTCACCCGGCTTCAGAACGAGAAACCCCTTGAGCGTAGCGGTCCCTCCACAACCAGCGGCAAGGATCAGCCAGGCAAGAGCGGCCTTGGCTGCGATGGCGCCAAGCTGACCGGAGGACCTCATATCAGCCTTCTACCTCTCCTGCTACCTGTTTCAGACTCCGAAGCCGCCGGCCGATGAGCCGGTCACGCATTTCGACGCGTTTCAGATGCCCGTTGGCGACGTTCACCTTGACCTCAAACTCGCCGTCCTCGCCTGCGGCTGCTGCACGGAGAGCGGCCTGGATTGACTCAAAGTAGTCCCTGATTTCTCCTGCTTGCTTGCCGAGTTCCTCGGCCACCTTCTCGGACGCGACGTAGAGCACGCTGAGCTTGTAGGCATTGCCGGTGACTGTTCTGGTTGCTCGGCCGACGTCGGCAACCCTGTTCTGGGTCCCAGCCACGTCAGCATCCGCGCTGTCCAACTGGGTTCGCAGTGGGGCAAGTAGGTCGAGCATGTCCTGCGCACGGTCCGGGCTCAATTCCTCCGCAAGGGTGACGTCGAGCACGAGGCTCCACCTGCTCAGTGCAGACCTGGCAAGGCGACCGATGTCATCCGCCGTCTCTGTTGGCGAGAACGACGCCTGTTCTGCGGCAGCGGGCTCAGGCAAGCTCGACACTGCCTTCGAAAGACCGGAATCCCCAGAAGTCTCTCGATTGGCAGAAGACCCGGGACCTGCAGCAGGAACCGCGCTGGCCTCGGCAGGGAGCTCGGACTCATCACTCTTCCTCAGAAGTCTGGGACGGTATGTAGCCAGCCAGACCAGCGCGACCGCCAGGCCACCCAGTGTCAGCCACGCGGCCAGAGCCCGTGTCTTGCGGATTCGGGCCTGCCTCGCCTTGTCCGGCTGGAACACCAGCTTGGGCACAGCATCAGTGCCGCTGCCTTGGTCGTCAACAGGCTTGCCGGCATCGGGCTGTTCATCCATGACCGCACTCTAAGCTACATCCGGGTCGCGCCTGTGTCAACTGAGCCGGGCACTTGACACACAGAGGCCACCTGGTATCTTCGCAGTGCAATGCAGATTCTCCGCCGGGCTGCTATCACTCACCCCCACCGCAAGTTATGAGAGCACGCTCCAGCGCTGACAACGACAGAGCGTCCGACAGCCCCATCACATGACATGATGCCCCTGACACTCGCGGTGCCTCTCTCCGCGGCTCTCGGCTTCGCCTGCGGCTCGATTCCTTTTGGCTATCTCGCCGGAATGGCCAAGGGCATCGACATTCGGAAGCGAGGCTCCGGCAATATCGGTTTCACCAATGTGCTCAGGGTCATGAGCATCGGCTGGGCGACCCCGGTCCTGGTCCTAGACCTCGCCAAAGGGATGCTCCCCACGGCCTTCGCGGCTGAGTTGGGTCTGCTGCCGGCCTTGACTGGTGTCGGTGCAGTTCTGGGCCACGTATTCACACCCTGGCTCGGCTTCAAGGGCGGAAAAGGGGTGGCTACAACAATCGGTGTTGCCGCACTGCTCTGTGCCCGGAGCCTTCTGGCCGGGCTTGGCCTCTACGCCGTTGTGCTCTTGGCAACGGGCTTCGTCTCACTCTCGTCGATGGTGTTCGGCATCTTCCTGGCACCACTCACCCTGCTGTTCTACGGCACTGACCTGTCCTTGCTTGCATTCACCGTTGTCGTCAGCATCCTGATCCTAGTGCGTCATCGCGCCAATCTGGTGCGTCTGCTGGACCGAACCGAACCCAGACTCGGGCTCTGGGTCAGGCTGTTTCGGAGGAAGCGCTGAACAAGCTGGCTTTTGTGGGCGCCGGACGTTGGGCTGTTGCCCTGGCTCGCGGCTTTGCCGGGCAGGGCATTGACGTCGTCCTCTGGGAGCCTGACCCAAGCGCGCTGAGGAACCTGCTGGCATCCCGTCGGCATCCGGACCTGCCCGACTCGGCCACCATTCCGGCAGAAGTGCAGGTCACCGGCGACCTGAGGGCAGCCATTTCAGACTCCTGGCTGGTAGTGTTTGCCACGCCCTCACACGCACTCGCCCAGTCGGCCCGCGAGGCCGCTCCTCACATCTCGGACGTCTGCGTCGCCGTAGTCACTGTCACCAAGGGCATCGACCCGGAGTCGACTGAGAGGATGTCGGTCGTGCTCGGCCGCACCGTCCCTGGGCGTCCGGTCGTGGTCCTCGCCGGCCCCGGAATCCCCTACGACTACGCACTGGGAGACCCGACGTCCTTGGTCGCTGCCTCCGAGGACTCGACGGCCGCTGAATTGATCCGCGACTCGTTTTCTTCAGGCAATCTCCGCATCTATTCGAGCGGCGACGTCATTGGCGTCGAGCTCGGGGCAGCGCTCAAGAATGTAGTGGCTATCGCGGCCGGGATTGCCGACGGCCTCGAGCTCGGCCTGAACGCCAGGGCCGCGCTGCTGACCCGCGGGCTGGCTGAGATGACGAGACTCGGATTGGCGATGAACGCCAATCCGCTCACCTTTGCCGGTCTGTCCGGGATGGGAGACCTGATTGTCACAGCCTTCTCGGCCAATTCCCGAAACCACAATCTCGGCCTCTACGTCGCCCAGGGTCTTGACCTGAAGGCCGCCTCGGCCAGGCTCAACGGTGTGGCCGAAGGTGCCCTGACCTGCCGGTCGGCGCGGGTCCTGGCTTCGCGCCACCGCGTGGAGATGCCGATCACCGAGGAGGTTCACGGTATCCTATACGAGGGTGCCGATCCCAAGCAGAGCTTGCGACGCCTGCTCGGGCGTTCACCCAAGCCCGAAAACAGCGGAGTGACGAAATGAAGTACTTCTCGGTAACCCAGACATGCCGCAGGCTGAACGTCCGAGCTCACGTGCTCCGCTACTGGGAAAAGGAATTCGAGATCCGGGTCAAGCGCAATTCCGCAGGGCGCCGCATCTACAGTGAGCAGCAGGTCGAGAAGCTGAGGCTCATCAAGCACCTGATCCACCGGGAGAAGCTCACGGTCAAGGGCGCGCGGCGCCAGATGGCGAAGATGGGGTCCGGCCGGGAGCAGCCTGCTGCACAGATGAACCGCAAGCAGCTCCTTCTCTGGCTCAAGAGAGAACTACTGCAGGTCCGCGGGATGTTCACTACGGACGGCTAGCCGGCGTGCAGGAACTCAGCAGCCTGTCCTGACCTGCTGGGTCCCGCAGATCCTGGCCCGGACACGCATTCGGCCCAAGCATCGCACAGGCCGGCAACAAGTGACGAAGCGGCATCTGCTGCCGACGGCTGCGACTGACCCACCGACCGGACAAATATGGGTTGACGGATGTCCGACAGCCGATACAATCAGTCGACGTGGGTCCTGCCGGTTCCGCCCGTGAACACATCGCTGTCTGCAGACGGCGGGTTCAGCGAGCACGCACACCGGCCAGGCAGCTCGCTGCCAAGGGTCGACTTGCTCGGGTCCTCAAACCTGTCTCCGCAGACGAGGCCCGCTCAATCCTCAAGGACGTGGTCAAGCAGACCGTCGGCTTCCCGTCTCTTCTCTCGATCGCCGCTTCTGACCTGGCCGAGCTCGAAATCCTGCGGGGCGACCTCGACACCGCTGCAGAGCTGATCGAGACCGCTTTTCGGAATGCTCGCGCTGCAGGCTCCCCGCGCCGCGAGGCGCTCGCCTGGAATGCCCGGGGCATGCTGGCATTGAGCCGAGCCGACTTCGCCGAAGCCCGGAGCTGCTTTCAGCAATGCCTCAATGCCGCGCGTGAAGTCGACGACCTGCTGACACTCCGCGTTGGCCTCATCAACCTCGCCAACGTCGCCGCCGAGCAGGGGCGGAGCATGGAGGCGGTCGACATGTACCGCGAGTGCCTGCGCCTAGACGAGCAGTCAGCCAACCCGCTTGCCCGCGCGATCTCGATCTACAACCTGGGCTGGGCCCTGATGCGGACCGGCCGATGGGAGGAAGCCGCAGAGAATCTGTACCGGACTGTCGAGATATCCGAGCAGTACGGCTACCTCAAGCTCCAGCTCAAGGCGGCCAGCTGCCTCGGCAGCCTGTACCTGAAGCGGAACCAGCTCGACAAGGCTGAACTCCAGTTCCAGAGCATCGTCGACGCCGAAACACCGGAACCCCGTTTCGTGCTGACTCTGGTCAACGCGCTCGCCAACCTTGGCCGCACCAGGCTTCGTTCCGGAAACCTGGCGGCCGGCCGCCGCGCGTTCGACCGGGCGCTGGCGCAGTGCGACCGCTCGGTCACGCCCAACCAGCGCGCCGGAGTGCTGCTTGGACTGGCAGAGCTCGCCGTTGCCGAGCGCCGGTTCGACGAGGCCCGTCGACACATCGATGTTGCCGCAGAACTCCTGGGAAGCCCGATTCCCCCTCTGGATGAGGGAGAACTGAGCCGTGTCCGGGCGCTGATGAGCGTCGAAACCGGGGATACGAAAGCGGCCGCCGAGGACTTCGCGCGTGCCGCCGGGCTGTTTGCCCGTGTCGGGGACGGCTACGAGCTTGCCGAACTCAGGCTGCGCTGGGGCAAATGGCTGGCCGAGTCGGGAGACTGGCTTGGCGCGACCCCGCTGCTTGAAGCCGCTTCTGCCGCGATGCGCCGCCTATCGGTCGTTGCCGAAGCGGAAGAAGCCGGCCGGCTGCTCTTCGAATTGCGGAGACAGGCGGACGCCGAATCCGCCCTGCTCGAGGCACTGTCCAATCTGCCGGGTCTGGGCCTCGAACCTGTGGCGTGTCTCGAGAGCGTACTCGATATGGCTGTCCGGGCGGTGGGTTGCGACTCGGGTGCGGTGCTCCTCCGGGACAGGCCGGTCGCATTGAGGGGTACGCCCGACCTGAAGAAAGTGCGCGCGGCTGATGCAGCGCGGCCGTCCGGCGACCCAACCAGCCTCGCCATCGCGGTCAAAGGCGTCGGTGACGTCCACGGCCTCGTGTGGCTGCAGTCGCACGAAGGTCGAGTTGCCCGCCTCAGTCCCAGAGTCCTGGACCGCATTGCCTGGGCAGCCGCCGAACCTCTCACCCGGCTGTCGGAACTGCCCAATCTGTTCACCTACGACCGGGTTCAGATCAAAGGACTCTGCTATCGCGGGGTGATCGGCTCAGATCCGGTGATGCTCGACAACCTCAAAGTAGTAAGCCAGGCAGCCGGAACAGCCCTGCCGATCCTGATCCGGGGAGAGAGCGGAACCGGAAAGGAACTCATCGCTCGTGCGGTCCACGACTCCGGCCCGAGGCGCGACCGGCAGTTCATGGCCATCAACTGCTCGGCGATTCCTGAGGGTCTACTCGAGGCCGAGTTCTTCGGGGTCGAGAAGGGCGCGGCGACGGGCGTGTCGCGCCGAGTGGGCAAGTTCGAAGCCGCCGACCGCGGCACCGTCTTCCTGGATGAGATTGGCGACATGAGCCCGAGACTCCAGGCCCGACTGCTGCGCGTCCTGCAGGATGGTTCGTTCCATCGCGTCGGCGGGAACAAGCCTGTGGCCGTGGACGTACGCGTTGTCGCGGCAACGAACCAAGACCTGGAGCGACTCATAGGCGGTGACAGGTTCCGCTCCGACCTCTACTACCGCCTCAACGCCTGCGAGCTGACCCTGCCTCCGTTGCGCGAACGGGCCCAAGACATCCCGGTGTTTGTCAACTACTTCATCGCCCGCAGCAACCAGGAGTTCGGCCGCAGAGTGCAGGGCGTTGCCCGTGACTGCATTCGCTGCTTTGAGGCCTACGACTGGCCCGGCAACATCCGCGAGCTCCGCCATGTCATCGAGCAGTCGGTTCTGCTTGCCCGTGGGCCTGAAGTCACCGTCGACGACCTGCCACGGCACATCCGCCGACTCTGCGTGCTGGTGCAGACGCTGAAACCGGGTGAAGACCGGAAGGCTCGACGCGAAGCCCGGCTCAGACTGGAGGCCCAGAGTCAGCGCCAACTCATACTCGACAGCCTGCAGAAGACGGACTGGCAGGTCTCCAAGGCAGCGCGGCTTGCCGGATACAGCCGGTCTCAGTTCTACCGCCTGATGGGCAGACACGGCATTCGAGGTGCTCGCGAGCACCGGAATGTCAACGAGTAGGGTCTGGCGCTGTCCGCACAGAATGTCTCACTGATGAGAACTCACACACTGCTTCAACAATAAAGGACTTACGGCGTGTGCGGAATCTGCCGCTGGCGGCATTGTGCCATCGGTGAAACAGCAGTGGGACATGGTGCTCCCGCCCAGCCGCGTAACAGATTAATAACAGGAGACTTAGCGCTCAGCTTGTTGATGGCACCATACGTGCTGCATCAAGCCTGGGTGCTGGATCAGGCTGTGGGGACCGGACTGTGCCGCGCGTGCACGGTCTGGACACGCACTTCCCTGAGGGGATTCGATGGCTGTCAGGGCGCGGCTCTGTTGGAAACCGACTACCAGCCAATCCGCGCCCTGCAGCGAGAGCCAAGAAAGGCGAAGTGCCTGAGCGCCAGGATTCAAGTCCACCTCCGGGTCCGTCCTCTGCTCGGACCCGGCAGAGACACGGCTGGTGTCGCTGCCCGGACACTTCAGCCCGGAGGTGGCACCTATCCAGGGGCGTCTGAGGTTGAGATGCGCAACGTTCTGTCAGGCCTCGTTTGAAGTCCGAGAGCAAAGGTGCGCCTTGTCTTATCGCACCAGGGCCACGGGTGGCGCGAGCCACCCGTTCCTGCATCGTGAACGCCCGTGCGGATTCCTGCTCCAGCGCTCCGCCGCTTGAGACCGCGACATGCGACCTCTGCAAACTCCTCGAGCATTGCGGCAGAGCCGAAGCGGCCTTCGCTGGATTCGGTCTCAGGACCGTTTCTTGGACAATCCGTCGCGCAGCAGCATGTTCGTCCCAGGCTGCTCCCCTTCCCCTCTCGCGTTCTCTGCGGCCCTGCAGCGCACATGAGGACATGATGCCGCTTGCCTGCCTGATCTCGTGTCCCACGGCGAAGTCCTGGGCCATCCTCATCCCTGCAGACTCCTCGGCTGGTGACACACGGTGCCGGAAGCTCGGCCTCATTCGTCGCTTGCTGCGATGTCCAGCGACCCGCTCTCCACAGGTCCTCCGACACGCGTCAGGACGAGTCACGCCCTGTTGTCCGCAGCCCACTGACCGCCCAGCCAGTCTCTGCTGCACAGGTTGACAATCAGAAATTGCTCGTCGCCGCGCGGCGTGTTTGCCCAGTGCGTCTGTTGTAGCGGGCGGCCGGATGGCCGCAGTCAGAAACAGGAGCAGAACCCACACCGAGTTCTGGGGACATCCTGCCTCCTCTAGCGGTTCGGGCTTGGAGCCCTTTCGCTTGTGAAAGACGTTACGCCGGGGTCACTGCACCCGGCATTGGTGTAACCCGTTTGGTTTGGGGCAGGCCGGCCCGCAACCAGCCTACATTCAATTATCAACCCCCTTGGCCCCGATGTCAAGCTTGTTTTCGCATTGTCTTCTGCCCCCCACGTTCAGTCCCGCTGGACAGTAGAGCCGGCTGTTCTACAATTGCGTCTTGAAATCCCCGCACCAATCCCCGCCTGGGACGTCCGGAATCGCGAACCAGGAGTTCTCGCGTTCGGCCCGAATGGGGTTCCAGCCGGTCGGCCGTCTGCTGGTCAGCTTCTCCCTGCCTGCGCTGGTCGGCATGGTGGTCAACGCCACCTACAACATCGTCGACACAGGGTTCGTCGGCCGCCTCGGTCACGAGGCGATCGCAGGCCTGACCGTAGTCTGGCCGCTTCAGCTGATCATGATCGCCCTGTCGGTCGGCGTCGGTGTCGGCGCCAACTCGCTGATAGCCAGACGCCTCGGCGCCCGCGACCCGGAGCAGGCCAACCACGCCGGTGCCCAGGCCCTGCTCCTGGCAGTGGTTTCAGGCCTGTTGATGATGGCCATTGTCCTGGGCTTCACCGACCCCATCCTGCGTCTGCTCGGGGCGCAGCAAGACATCCTCCCGTTTTCACGGGCCTACATCACGACCATTGTCTGGTTCGCACCGCTTGTCTTCCTGCCAATGACCTGCAACAACCTCATCCGCGCCGAAGGCAACCCGCTCCTGTCCATGGTAATCATGGGAGCATCGGCCCTCATCAACATCGGGCTCGACCCGCTGTTCATCTTCGGCATCGGCCCGTTTCCGACCCTGGGTGTTCAGGGTGCGGCGATCGCGACAGTCATCGCACGCGCCGTGGCCGTGGCCCTGTATCTCGGCTACTTCGCGAGCAGCTCAAGCGGCTACCGGTTCCGCTTTCGCCAGTTCATTCCTGCGCCGCGGGTTTGGGGTCGAATCTATGCGGTCGGTCTGCCATCGATGGCGATCCAGCTCAGCGGGAGCGTGGTCGCCGGGGTCGCCAACAACATCGTCGGCGGCTTCGGGTCCCTCGCCCTGGCCGGCTTTGGGGTCATGTTCCGGCTCTTCGCTTTCGGCTTCATGCCCTGCCTCGGCATCAACCAAGGCGTGCTGCCGCTGGTCGGTTTCAACTACGGTGCGCGCAAAATGGGTCGGGTCCGGGAAGTCGTGCAGAAGGGAGCGCTCTCGGCCACGGTCGTCACGACCCTGTTCACCATCCTTTTCACCGCGATTCCGTACCTGTTGGTGGGGCTTTTCAACCGAAACCCCGAGTTCATCGCCTTGGCCGGACGCGGCCTACGCATCACCTCGGTCGCCTTCTTCGGTGTCGGTTCTGCTGTCGTCTTCACCGGCTTCTTCCAAGGCATCGGTAAGGCGGTACCAGCGATGTTCCTCTCCCTGACCCGTCAGCTCATCTTCTACCTGCCCGGCATCCTTGTCCTGCCCAGGCTGTTCGGCCTGGACGGGTTCTGGACCGCGATCCCGCTGTCAGATGGCCTGGCGTTTGCCGCATCGCTGACCTGGACTGCGTGGATGTTCCGCAAGCTGGGCGTCCCGCTCTTCAGACGCGGCACAGCGTCTGTGCCCGGGCCGGCTCCCTAGCCTGGACCCCTAGCGGTAGACGTTGTCTCTGAGGAAACGTTCGTCCTGGCGCCAGGCCTCTGCCACTTTGACCCACAGTTCGAGGTAGACCGGCCGGCCCAGGAAACGTTCGATCCGTCCGCGCGCCCTTGCCCCGACCTCTTTCAGCGCCCGACCGCCTTTGCCGATGACTATCGACCGCTGGCTGTCTCGCTCGACGTACACCACCGCCCTGATGAAGTCCTTGCGCCCTTCACGCTCCTTGAACTCCTCAACGGCAACGGTGCACGAGTACGGTATCTCCTCGCCGTAGCGGTTGAACACCGCCTCGCGCACCATCTCGGCAACATGGAAGCGCTCCGGCCGGTCAGAGACCATGTCGGTCGGGTAGAACGGCGCCCCTGCAGGCAGGGAATCGACAACCGCCTGCTCCAGGTCCCTGACCCCGTCGCCCCTAAGGGCGGACAACATCAACACGCTGCCGTAGCCCCGCTCTGAGAGCCGCCGGGCCATTGGCAGCAACTCGGGCTTGTGGACCAGGTCGACCTTGTTGACCGCAACCAGCGCGCCGCGGCCCTCGACCGCGCGCAGGGACTCGTCCCAGTCGGCCGGTCTTGACCCGTCGAGCAGCAGCACCACAACGTCGGCATCTCGAAGCGCCTGCCCGATTTCGCGCCGCATCATTTCCTGCAACCTGTACTTGGGAGCGAGAACACCGGGCGTGTCGAGCCACAGGGCCTGAAACCCGTCGCCGTTGTGGATGCCGAGTATGCGGTGCCGGGTGGTTTGGGGTCTCGGCGCGACGATTGCCACCGGGTATTCAAGCAGGCGGTTCAGAAGCGTGGACTTGCCTGCGTTCGGCTGGCCGATCAGCGCCACGTAGCCCGACTTGAACCCGGCCTCGTCAGCAGGACCCGCTTCGGTCAACCGGCGTAGACCCCGATCTTGCCGAGCCGGGCTATGCGTTCCCTGACGAGCTGCTCCCCGGTTCTGTCCTTGAGCCGCCGGTGGTTGGCCAGCACCGCCTTTTTCACCAGCTGTGCGGCCTCGTCCCAGTCCTGGTGCGCCCCGCCTCTGGGCTCGTTCACGATGCCGTCGATGATGCCGAACTCGAGCAGGTCGGCAGCGGTCAGCCGGAGCGCCTTGGCCGCGTCGGGCGCGCGCGCGCCGTCTCGCCACAGGATCGATGCGCAGCCGCGCGGCGATATCACCGAGTACACCGCATTCTCCATCATCAGCACCTGGTCGCCGACCGCGATCGCCAACGCACCGCCCGACCCGCCTTCGCCGATGACGACGCAGATCACGGGCACGGGCAGCACCGACATCTCGCGGATATTGCGCGCGATCGCTTCGGCCTGCCCGCGCTCCTCGGCGCCGACACCGGGATAGGCGCCCGGGGTATCGACCAGAGTCAGTACCGGCAGTCCGAACCTTGCGGCCAGCTCCATGATTCGAAGAGCCTTGCGGTAGCCCTCAGGGTGTGCCTGGCCGAAGTTGCGGGCGATGCGCTCCTTGGTGTCGCGCCCCTTCTGGTGTCCGACGATGGCGAAGGCGATATCATCTATCCGGCCCAGCCCGGCGACAATCGCCCGGTCGTCGGCAAACGCCCGGTCGCCGTGGAGTTCGGTGAAGTCGGTGACCATGCGGTCGATGTAGTCGAGCGTGTAGGGGCGACGCGGGTGCCGGGCGAGTTCGACCCTCTGCCACGGCGTCAGATTGGCGTAGAGCCTGATCTTGGTCTTCTCGATCTGCTCGCTCAGGCGGCGTGCTTCTTCCTTGGCCCCGATCGCGGTCAGCTCCTCCAGCCGTTCCACCAGTTCGGCCAACGGCTGCTCGAAATCAAGCCAGCCTTCAGGCATCCGCCCCTGCGCCTATCGACCCAGCCCGACCGAAACGCGGTGGGCCAGGCCCAGATTGTCGTTCAACGGAGTCAGCGCGTAGTCGAAGCTGAACCGGCCGAGCGCCAGTCCCAGACCGAAGCCGAACCGGCTGCGGGTGTGGAGCCATTCGTAGCCGGTCCGCAGGAACAAAGTCTCGGCCCAGCCGAGTTCGATGCCGCCCTGCCCGGTGAAACGCTCGCTCAGGATGAAGTACGAGCCCTCGCCTGCGAACTGGAGTCCGAACTCTCCGCCCAGACGAAGTTCGTAGGACGCCCCGGCCCGGGCCCGGAACGGCATCCGGAAAGTCTCACGGTGGTAGGCGGGATTCCGGCTGAAGTCGGCGACCGAAACACCCAGCACCAGGCCGCGGAGCGGGACCAGTCGCATCCCAGCGTCAAGCCCGATGCTGTTGGCCTGGTGCTCGAGTATCTTGGAATAGTAGTACCGACCAGAGACGCCCAGGCTGACGACCCCGCCGAACGACCGGGCGACGTTCAGGTGTGCCGTCATGTCCACCGGCGTGAAGTACCCCAGCGGCTCTTCGAGCGGCACCTCGGCGCGGTGTTCGAACCGCCCGGCCGAGAACGCCACCGCTCCGACTCCCAGCCTCACGAAGCCCAGGTTCCGCACCAGGAACAAGGACGAATGGTGGGTATCCAGCAGCCATTTGGCGTACGACACCCGCAGCTGGAATCCTTCGGTGAGGATCGACGACGCTGGATTCCAGACCATCGCCTGCGGACCCTCGCCGCTCGCCACGCCCGTGTTGCCCATCCCGGCCTCCCTGACCCCGGGCAGGATTTTAAGTGAAGTGAACCCGGCGAAACACAGCGCCGGAATCAGCAGGACGAATGCCGTTCTCCGCAAGCTCAGCTTTCTATTATCTCGACGTTCGCCCGCGGCAGCAACACCCTGGTCCGGTCTTCGAGTTCGACCTCAAGCACGCGGGCCTTGGCCTCGGATTCGATCTCCTGGAGCTCGACCGGGAGCTGCGTCACCTTGCCGATCTGCCCGAAGTTGGGCTGGCGGATGATACGGACCGCCATGCCGAGTTCGAGGCCGCCCTCGGCCTTGCTCTGCATGACCTCGCCGTCACCCTCTTCCTGGGGCACGATGACCTCGGGTCGGATCACGCCCGCCCTGATCTGGGTCGCACCGTTGACCGACGCCATCCGGCCCTCGAGTGACTTCAGCAGGTCGAATGTCTTCTGCGCCATCCGCATGCGGCCGAAACCCTCGGTCACGACCAGGGTCAGGCCTTTCTTTTCCGACCCGGTGATGGCGACGCCGATGTCGTAGCCCAGGAACTTCCGGAGTGTCGAGTCCTCGACTCCGCCCGCAACAACGGCCCTGGCACCGACCTTGAGCGCCCGGTCGATCGCCTCATGCGTTATCAGCGAGCCGCCGATCACGACCTTGCCCTCGCAACTCTCGTCCAGCTCCTTGCCGGTCAGGACCGCTTCCGCCGAATCCACGACCGTCTTGAGTTCGCCCCGGACTTCGCCCCCGACCCCGAAGATGCCCTGGACCAGGCTCGCCTCGGTCTCGACCACCACACCTTCGTTCGGGATGACTTCGGCGACCCGGCCGCGGACATAGGCATCGACCTGAACCGGCTGCGGCGGTTCCCTGAGTATCACCTGTCCGGTCACGCTGGAAACGCTCTCGACCGCACCCTTGATCGGCGATTTCACCTCGGACTTGAACAGCCCGAACAGACCCTTTGACCGCGCGACCGCTTCGTTCTTCTCGACCGCGTCCCCGGCCTTCTTCAGCATCATCCCGGGCACGTCCTCCGGCGGCACACCCAGCAGCCCGCCGACGTTCAGGGTCGTGACATTGCCGGGCAGCTCGGTGCGTGCGACGACATCGTCGCCGCTGACCCGCTGCCCCTTCTCGGCCTTGGTTTCTCCGGGAAGCGGCAGCCGCCGTTCTTTCCTGACCACGGTCCGGGCGGTGACCTTGAGACCCGGCGTGTACGCATGCGCCATTGTCGTCAGGATATTTGAGGCGCCGACACTGTCAAGAACACCCGGAGGAAGACCGAGAAACGTGCCTTGACTACAGCAGCCGTTGTCTTACGATGGGCGAGCATGGAACCCGCGTCCGAACCTCTGGAGCCGGCAATCCAGGCAGCAGCCGGCAACATCCAGGATAGCGGGTTCTGGTTCTCGACCAGGGAGTTTTCGCTCGAGTCCGAAAGGTAGCGACCCCGCATCTTCCGCCTGTTGCGAACGGTCGAACAGCCGGACCTACGAAGGGTACGCAGAACAGGAGTTGCACCATGAGCATGCCGAGAAAAGAGTGCCTGCCGCTCGACGAAGTGATGGGCACGGTGGCGAAGATAGACGACCATGTCGAGAGCTTCTATCAGTCCGCCCATGAGTTGACTGCCGACGACGAGGTCAAGAGCGCCTTCGCCAGGTTGCTGACGCAGAAAAGGGAGAGCCGGCCTGCGGTCGAGAAGGTCTGCGAGTCTATCGCCTGCGGCGACAAGTCGCTCGAGGCCGCCACCCAGGAAGACCTCGACTTCCTGAGCGCGGTCGCCGAGACCTCGTTCTTCCGCCGCGTCGGCAAGGTCGAAGACCTGGCCGACCCCTCGCTCAAGACCTCGCAACTGGTCGACAATGCGCTCAAGCTCGAGAAAGACCTGATGCTCTTCTACATGAAGTTCTTCGGCGTGAGCTGCGCCGAGCACCGGCCGATATTCTCAGAGCTGCTCCAGCTCACCCAGCGCCAGATCGCCGAGCTCAACGCCATCCGCGCCCGACTGCAAAAGATGCGCTGACCTCGCCCCTGAAGCAGGAGACGTCGGCACCATCCACTCCGGTGCAATCACACCGCTCTTGCCTCGGTTGGCGGCTTCCCGGTGCAACCTGGGTTTCCAGCCCCTTCCGGTCCGGCCTCAATATTCCGCACACACCTATTGACACTCCAAGGGAGAGACTATAATAATACGTTGATCTTCATATCAGCCATACTGGTAGGACCCTGGGGTCCGGAGTATGGCTGCGCATTCCGCCTAGCAGCAACTGGAGACATTGTCCCCAAGGAGGCCTGATGAAACGCCTGAGTCTGTTGGCTCTGGCAGTGGCAGTGGGTGTCGGGCTTGCCGCAAGCATCTCCGAGACGTTCGAGTTCGAGTCCGGGATGCTGGAGATCGGCAGCCAGGACGGCTATGCCACTGTCACCCTGCCCGTGGCACCGCACTGCGAGCCTTTGGGCGCGCCTGATCTGCCGGTGGTCACCTACCACGCGGTGATACCGCCCACGGCCGAGGTCACCGGCTTCGAGATAGTCGAGCTTGAAGAAGAAGTCATACCTGGCAGCTACTCGATACTGCCGGTGCAGCATCCTGTGCCGTGGTCTGTCGACTACGAGAAGCAACCGTTTGTCCGGCCTGACCCTGCCTACTACGAGGTGGACGCGGTGTATCCTGCGTCTGCTGCCCGGTTGGGCACGGTGGGCAACAAGGGCGGGTACCGGCTGGTCAACTTCGGCATCCATCCGGTGCGCTACAACCCGGTTGAGGAGCGGCTCTATCTGGTGAAGCGTATCCAGGTGAGGCTGGACTACGCCAGCGGCAAGCGGCATGCTGTGCGCCGTACCGAGCTGCAGAACATGATCCACGGGTCGTGGGTCAGCAGGCTGGTGCTCAACCCTGCAGATGTGGGCCGGTTCTCTCCTCCGGTGCGTCAGACCGGCCGGAGCTCCTCGTTCCTGCCTGAGGGCGAGTACGAGCACGTCATCATCACCACCAGCCCGTGGACAGACTCGCTGCAGCCCCTGAAGGAGTGGCGGACGCGCCAGGGCTGGCGTTCGACCATCATGCTCCTGTCCGACATCACCTCGGACTATCCTGGTCGGGACACTCCGGAGAAGGTCCGGAACTTCATCAAGGATGCGGACACGACCTGGGGCACGATCTACGTGTTCATTGCCCGCGACGACTATCCTTCAAACAGCGACGTGAGAGTCACCGTCCCCTACTCCAGCTACAACACCAAGTGCGACATGTACTACACCGACCTCGACGGTGACTGGGACGCGGACGGCGACAACGTCTTCGGCGAGGTCACCGATTCGGTCGACGGCTATGCCGACGTCTATGTCGGCATGATCACCATCACCGACGGGAGCGAGCTGTCCAACTACATGCGCAAGATATTCGCCTACGAATTCAACCCGGACACTTCCGACACGTGGGCGACCAAGCAGCTGCTGCCCAACGGCGTCAGCTTCTCTGACGAGTTCAACGATTCCTGCGCCGTAGCCTCACAGACCCCGCCCTGGTACGACCTCAAGATGTACAACTCAGGCCAGGGCCAGGTCCGCCCGACCCCGCAGCTATTCTGCGACTCGCTCAACTCCGGCTACTCCCTCGGCAGCATCATCGCCCACGGCGCGCCCGACCTGTTCCAGCTCGGCGGCGACGTGACAAGTGCCATGATGCTTGCGCTCAACAACCCCGGCCGTCTGAACTACTCAACCTATGTGTGCTGCAACACCGGTGAATGGGACCGCGGCTCGACCAACGGAGACTGCATCGCCGAGAACATGGTGTTCCACGCTGAGAACGGCTTCATCGGCGTGCTCAAGAACGACAAGTCCGGCTGGATCCGCTGTGCCGAACTGTTCAACTATGCGCACATGTTCGGCGCGTTCGGGTACAAGACCGAGCGCTGCCCGACCATGAGTGAGATCAACTCCTACGGCAAGGACTTCTGGGTGTGGACGTTCCAGGATTCGGGGAAATACCGGATGGAAGCGCAGGAGCGCAACCTGTTCGGCGCTCCGGCTGTGCCGGTATGGGTCCAGCGGCCTTTCGTTGCGAGCGTGACCAGACCCGGTGCCATCAACATCGGCAACAACATCCCGGTCCAAATCACTGTGACCGACGGCAGCGATGCGGCGGTCGAGTCGACGATGGTGTGCTTGATCAAGGGCACCGAGACCTTTGCCCGCGGCTGGACCGATGCCAGCGGCCAGCTGACGCTGTACGTGTCACCCCTGACCCCGGGCATGATGAACTTGACCGTCTCCAGCGGCCTGCATCTTCCCTACCTTGACTCGATTGCTGTCATCGCGGCCGGCAAGTACGTGTCCTACTTGAGGCACTTCGTCGTCGACTCGGTGGGCGGCAACGGCGACGGCATCATCAACCCGGGCGAGACCGTTGACATCCCGACCTGGGTCAAGAACTACGGCGATTCGACCGCTCGGTACGTCGAAGCCGACCTCAGGACCCACACCCCCGGTTGCTCGATTGTCGACGACTTCGGCGAGTTCGGCGACATCCCGGGCCGCGACAGCGCATTCGACGAAGACGGCTTCACCCTGCAGCTCGCGAACGGACTGCCCAACGGCTACGCCATCCCGTGCTCGCTGGTGGTGTACGAGGAGTTCGGCGAGTGGGTGTCGTTCGTGACATTCCGTGTGGGCGCGCCGGTCCTGAGCTGCGTCAGCTTCGAGGTCAGAGACGAAGGCTCGGGACAGCCCAACGGCCGGCTCGACCCGGGCGAAACCGCTGACCTTGAGGTCACGCTCAGCAACTCCGGGCTCGGGCATGCCGAGAACGTCTTCGCCGTGCTGCGCGCATTCGACACTCTGCTGACGGTCGAAGACGACAGCGGCACGTTTGGGACGGTGATGGCCGGTAGCACCAAAGTCAACACCGCTGACCGGTTCACCCTAACCGCCGACGCCGCGATGCAGCTCGAGACCCCGGTGCTCTGCACGCTAGACATCTACGCCGACAACGGCGTCGAAGAGCACGCCGAATTCGTCCTAGTTGTCGCCGAACTCCGGGCCATCGACCCGATACCCGACGGCCCGCGACGGCCCTCGCTCTACTATGCCTACGACGAATGCGACACCATGTACGACCCGCACCCTTCCTTTGACTGGGTGGAAATCAACGGCGTCGGCACGCGCATTGCCTACTCCCAGAACGACGCGGTGGTGATGGTCAACCTTCCGCCCGCGTTCGGGCCGTTCTACTTCTACGGCCGGCGCTACACCCAGGTCTCGGTCAGCGCCGACGGCTGGATCTGCCCGGGCAACTACACGACCGGCAACTACTCCAACACCCGGCTGCCCGACCCGTCGACACCGCCGGGCATGGTCTGCCTGAACTGGGACGACCTGTACCCCAGCTACTTGAGCCAGGGGCATGTCTATCACTACCACGATGCCGACAACCACCGGTTCGTGATCGAGTACGACAGTGTCGCCTACTGGAATCCCCGCACGATCCGCGACAAGTTCCAGGTGCTCATCTACGACACCACGGTCACGACGTTCACGGGCGACAACGCCGTCGTGGCCCAGTACATGACCGTCAACGGCTACTCGAGCACGACCGTCGGCATCGAGGACCCGGGTCGGACGATAGCCATCCAGGCGCTGTTCGACGGCGAATACCACCGCGGCTGCGCCCAGATTGCCCCTGGCCGGGCCATCAAGTACACGACAGATCCGCCCGATCCGACCGGGCTGGAAGAGAAAACAGGCGCGTTCTCGGTGCTGCGCGGCCGGCGGCTGGCAGTAGCTCCGAGTCCGTTCAGCCGGAGCGCGTCGGTCCACTGGAGTCTGGAGCGGGATGCCGACGTCAGTCTCACGGTTTTCGACGCCTCGGGCCGTGCGGTCAGGACCCTGGTCAAAGGACAGGCCCGTGCCGGTGCGCACACATCGGTTTGGAACGGCACCGACGACTACGGCCGCAGACTCGCCCGCGGCATCTACTTCGTGCGACTCAAGACCCCTGAGACCACGCTCAAGGTAAAGACTGTGCTGACACGCTAGCACAACCGAGACAGACGCGAGGGGCGGGACGGTGTCCTGCCCCTCGGCTTCCTGGCAGCGACCTGTCAGCGCAACTGGTCGAGCGCCTGCCGCGCCTTGCCAAAAGACGGGTCGAGCCTGAGTATCTTCTGCCACCGGGCATGCGCCTCCGCCCTCCTGTTCTCATAGTAGTCGAGCAGTCCCAGATGGAAATGGGCCGGTACGAATACCGGGTCGACCTCAAGCGCCAGGACATAACAGCTCCGGGCCTGTTCGAGGTCTCCTCTGGACAGCGCCGTGTTCCCGAGATTGTTCCACCCCTGAACCGAGTACGGATCCAGCGCAACCGCCCTCTGGAAGCAGATCTCAGCCGAGTCGAGCTTCCCGATCGCAGCGAAGACGTTGCCCAGTGTGCCGAAGCCATCCGGCATGCCCGGTTCACGCCTTACCGCGGCACGGGCCGCCTGACCGGCCTCATCAGGCCGGCGCAGCGACATGAGGACCGAAGCTTCCAGGGTCAGCAGGTTGTAGGCTGAATCCTGCTGCAGGCCCTTTCTGAGCTCGGCCAGCGCCGCACCCGACTTGCCGGTCTTGTACATGGCTTCCGCGACCATGAAGTGGTTCTGGGACGGATCTGCCCGTCCGACATCGATCAGCGGCGCATTGGCGTAGCCGAACCCGAGCACGAACACCAGCAGTCCGAGCGCAAGCCGGCGACCGCGCGAGCGCCACAGCTCGGCCGCACCGCAGACAGCAAGCAGAACAAGAGGCGGTATCAGCCCCATCCTGAACCTGGCCGTAACGAAGAACAGGACGAAGCTGAAGCCGTAGCTGACGACGAAGACGTAGACCGGCAAGAGCCGCTTCCGCGATCGCCAGGTAAGCACGACTCCGACCAGCGACAATGGCAGAAGCAGCCCGAAAGGAAACTTCAGCCACGTTGTCCGAAACACCAGCCGGTCCAGCCAGGTGTAACGCTTGAAGAAGTAGACATCCCGATTGTTGGAAACCTCGGCCCCACTGGTCAGGACGAGCAGCTTGCGCAGCAGCAGCCGGATGCCCTGCAAAGGCCGCTCACGCCAGAACTCAAGCCCCCGGCTCAGCCAGTAGCGGTCGATGTCAGCTCCCCGCAACCGTCGCCCCAGCGCGACCTCGGCCTGCGACTTCACGTCGTTGAACCCTCCCCACCAGCTCGCTCTGGTACCGGGCAGAATCGCGGTCACCCCGTCCGATTCCGGGTTGTTGCCGATGTAGAAGTTCGTCCCGGCCTGCCAGGCGATCGGCACGAACCGCCGGCCCACGACGTAGTTGCGGACCGTAACCGGCAGTATCACCATCGCCGCGGCGCCGAGCAGCACCAGTATCCGCTTCCAGGCGCGACGCCGGTACCGCAGAAACAGCCAGACAACCAGGCCGGCAAGGAAAGCCAGCACGTTCGGCCGGGTGATTGCCGCCAGTCCGAACACCAGCCCGGGCAGATACCATTGCCGGTCCTGGTCGCAGCTTCGATAGAGCAGAATCAGACCGAACAGGAGCAGGAACAGCAGCAGAACCGGAATCAGCAGCTCGGCGTCGAAGTACACGGCCATCGGATACGCCGCCATCACAAAGCCGGTGATCCGCGCGTTCCGCTCAGCGCTTGGGGATACCGACAGGCCCGCGTCCTGCCGCTCGGCCAGTATCCGCCGGGCCAGCAGGTACATCAGCCCGCAGCTGAGGCCGCCGACTACCGCCTGGACAATCCTTACCGACAGCAGGTCGGCGCCCGCAAGGCGGTAGATCAGGCCGAGGAAATAGGGGTACAGCGGTGCCCTGAAGAAAGCGTCGGAGATGAACTCCGTTCCCGAAGCCACGGCCAGCGCCCACCGGTGATGGTAGAGCGAGTCCATCTGCGGCGAGTTGAAGAGCGGGTCGCTTCCCCGGGACTGCAGGATATATGCGAGTCGCACGACAAACCCGGCAGTGGCGATGATTCCGAACCAGTGGGCAGACCGAGGTCTCGGTCCGCTGGCTACTGACACGGATGCAGTATCGACAGCGAGCAGTCTGCGTCAAGTACCCCTGCCCGCCGGCAGGCGGCTTGATTGGCCTGTGGCGGCTTCTATAATCAGACCCTTGTCTTCAGCCGAATCTGTCGCCGCGAATCTCGGGCACCTTGAGGAACGCATAAGGGCGGCATGCGACCGTGCCGGCCGCAGCCGCGATGAAATCAGACTCGTTGCCGTTACCAAGACCCGGTCACCAGCGGATATCATGGCCGCAGCGGCATCCGGCATCAGTGACATCGGCGAGAACCGGGTTCAGGAAGCTGCAGGCAAGAAACCACTAGTCACCGCCCCGCTCGTCTGGCACCTCGTTGGCCATTTGCAGCGCAACAAGGCCCGCAAGGCTCTCGACATTTTCTCGGTGTTCCACAGTGTCGACTCGGTCCGGATCGCCCGGGAACTCCAGCGCCGCTGTCAACAGACCGGAACCGAGGTCAAGGTCCTGGTCGAAGTCAACACGTCCGGCGAACCGACCAAGTTCGGCGTTGACCCGGAACTGGTCGCCCCGCTGGTCGAGCAGGTGCTGGACCAGAGTCTGCTGGAGCTTGTCGGCCTGATGACGATCGGCCCTGGCTGGGCTGTCCAAGACCCTGAAGCTTCCCGCCCGTGTTTCCGGGCTCTTGCCCGGCTGGCGCAGCGCACCCGGCAGCAGTTCGGAATCCCGTTGCCCCAGCTGTCGATGGGCATGAGTGCCGACTACGAGCAGGCCATCGAAGAAGGCGCAACCATCGTCAGGATCGGCACCGCCATATTCGGCCCCCGCGACTGACCTTGGACACCACCCGGTTCAGAGAACTGGTCAAGGAGGCGGTTGACGGCATCCCCGACTACTTCCGCCAGAAGTTCGCCAATCTCGAGATCCAGACTATGCCTGTCGCCCCACCCGACATCGCCCAAGACCTCGACAAGCACCCGATGGGGCTGTTGGGTGTCTATCAGGGTATCCCCTACAAGCGCCGGGGCCCGTGGTACGGCAACGTCATGCCGGATCGGATCATCATCTTCCAGAAGCCGATCGAGGCCCGCTGCAGCACCGAGGATCAGGTCCGCTCGCTGGTCCGCGAAGTCGTCATCCACGAAGTGGGTCACTACTTCGGGCTTTCCGAAGAAGAGCTTCGTCGACTTCAGAAAGACGCCCGCGACTCGGCGCAACGGGACTAGAGAGAGGGCGGGACAGCTCCCGCCCTCTCAGAAGAACCCGGGTCTTGGGCTAGTGCTTGAGCACCAGCTTGCGCGTTGCCGACGCGTCCTTGGTTTCGAGCCTGACGAGGTAGATGCCGGCCGGCAGCCTCCGCGAGTCGAGCGCAACCGATCCGCCGGTGCCTGACTGCGAGCTGAAGAGGTTCTCTACCAACCGGCCGGTCGCATCGTAGAGATCGACCGATACCTGCTGTCTGCCCGGAATCTGCCAGCTGATCACCGCTCGTTCGCCGGCCGGGTTCGGGTAGCTGGTGAAGAGCGCCGGCTCGTAAAAGACCGGCCGGTCCGGCTCCTCCAGCCCGACGCCGCCGGCCACGGACGCCGAGGTCATCCACTCGGCCGGAATCTGGTTCCAGAGCGGTATCCAGTTGCCCGGCCTGCCGTAGAAGCTCGCGCTGTCGGTCTCCTGGTCCGCGACTCCGGACGGACGGCCGGTCGCGGCATGAATCGGCTTCACCGATACCCAGAACGTGCCGGTGTCGACGATGATCATGCTGTCGAGATCATAGGCGTACACCTGGTCGTGCATAGCTTCGAGCGTGTCGCTCTCGTAGAGCAGCTCCATCCCGTCGTCGGCGTAGACCTTGAACTGGAAACTCGAGTCCGGCCAGGGCTGCTGCGGGTGGCTGTAGAACCTGGACCTGACCCGCGAGATCCCGACCGGGTAGACGAGCCCGAAGTCGACAGGGTCGAACTTGGTCGCTCGCTCCGAGTTGGGCACCGACACGATCCAGAAGGAGCTCGACTGGAAGTCGGCATACTCTATCCACCTGGCAATGCTGAGGTCGTAGACAATCGTGTCGTTCGCGGTCCAGTCCTCGCCCGCCGCCTCGGTCCAGACGTTGATCCTGTAGAGCCCGGAGAGACTCGGGACCTGCCACATCGGCGTGAAGAGCATCTGTTGAAACCCGCCGCGCTCCAAGTTCATGGTAGTAGCCATCGAATCATCGTAGGTATAGGCGTTGGGGCCGGCAATGTGCAGCTTGACTGGAGTGCCGGTCGGAAGCACGGCAGTACCGAGATTCCTGACCATCGCGTAGATCCGCATCAGGATGCCGGGGACCGTGTCCGGCGGCATCGTGTAGGAGAAGTATTGCGTCTCCGCGTTGTTCTCCTGTGGCGTCCAGTCCACGACCGCTCGGATCATCCAGTCGCCGCGACGGGAGTACTCGCTGAAACCGCCGCTCGTGAGCGTCCACATTCGGTGGGAAGGCGCATTGTTGCCGCCGTCTATGGAGAAGTAGGGGGAGCTTCCCGAATCGGCCGACTGGTAGTGGAAGATATAGTAGTTCATGCCGACTATCTGTTCGTCAATCGGCACGTAGTTCCATTGACCGGTTGTGATGCTCAGCGTGTCCGAAACCCACAACTCGGTCCCCGGAGAGCCGCCGGGTCCGTCATCGGCAAACACCTTGACCATGGCGGTGTTGCCCCCGGAGAAGTAGTGCAATAGGGCGCCGGCAAGGGTGAAGTTGTCGGAAGGACTGATGAACTTCACACCCCAGCCGTTTCCTGCCATGGTCCACCTCCAGCCCTGGGCAGGGAAGTTGTTGTCATGGTAGAAGGTATCCACCGCCGGCCGAAACACCTCCGGTGCTTCCGGGAAGATTCCGGGCTCAGGGTCGGAAGCCACGACGTGGTGGTCAGGGCTGGTGATCCACCGCTCTGTGTCGGCAAATGCTATGCCGACTCCGACAATCAGGCACAGGACTACGAGTCTGCGCATGGCAGTTCCTCCTTGGTTGCTTCGAATCGTCCTACGTCCGACCGGCCGTATTCAGGCTGAGGCGATCGAAGGCCACGACCGGCTTGGACTTTCGGTATGATAGCCCCCCTGCAATCTTAGGTCAAGTAGTGTAGCGGCGTCGCAAGTGCGGCAGGTGCAGGCCGGAGACCGGCAGCCTCGAACGGCCGGCCGAGCCTGCAGTCAGGAACGGCCGCGGGCATCCCGGTCCGCCCAATGGGGACCCCGGAACCGCTTTCACCGAGCCAAACCGACCTGCACTCACTTCAGCACTTGACTTTCGACCCTCTCTGCCCTATTGCTTGTGCAGGAGATGACCTTCCTGCTCAGCCTGCTGGCGGCAAAAGGCCTTGGCGCCCTCATAGGCGGTCTGCTGCTCATCACCCAGCACTCGCCCGGCTTCGCATCCCCCGAACTTGTGGTGAGAAACGACACGGTCTACGTCAAAGCCGAACTGAAACACGGCTTCAACAAGAACCTCGACCAGCTGCTTGAATCCGGGTCCCTGGTCGCAATCGCCTACACGGCGACCGTCTTTGCCCGTGACCGTGCAGGCGGGGTTGTCGAGTTCGCGCCGTTCAGCTTCTACCACTCAGCGGTCTATGAACCGGGTGCGGGCAACTACACGGTCTTCCGCTCGGAGTTGAGCGGGGGCCAGGATTCGCTTTCGACCACCGGGGGGCTCGAACTGACAAAGGACAGGCTGACGTCGGTGATGGCGCCGGTATACCGGGCGTCCGAACTCCCGCCCGACTTCGAGTACTCGTGCCGGATCGAAGGCGCCCTGAATACGATAGAACTCGAGGGGACAGACGGCAAAGAGCTGGACCTCAACGTATTCTGGAACTACCGGTATCCACGCGGCGTCACGCCCTGGACCAGCCTGCACCGGCGATGACTCTTCGCCAGCGCCTCGTCGTCACGGTCGGCATCGTCTCTCTCATCTCGGCCGCGATCTTCTCTGCGTCGCTCTACCTGATGGTCAGGTCCACCCTCAGCTTCTCCGAAAACCGAACGGTCGAGCAGGGCATAGAGATCGGGGTTGCCGCTGCCCGGAACCCGGCCGAAGCTGCCCAGGCCCGCAGCGCATTCCGCGCCTATCGTCAGCTGCAGGCCCTGCGCGGCCTGATCGAGCAGCGCACACCTATCGCCGGTCTTCTCTTCGGGCTGGTCATCTTCGTGCTGTCACTCGGCATCAGCTCGTTCGTACTGCTGCGGCTCACTCGGCCCCTGAACGAACTGACCAGGGCGCTCGAAAAGGCCGGGCGCGGCGACCTCTCGGTAAAGGTGAAAGGACCTCCGAACAACGAGATCGGCAATGCGGCCCGGGCCTTCAACACAATGACCGACCGTCTCCGGGAGCTGCAGGAAGACCTGAAGCGCTCTGAGCGACTGGCCGCCTGGCGCGACGTTGCCCGAATCCTGGGCCACGAGGTCCGCAACCCGCTCACTCCAATCCGCCTCTCGGTCGAGCGCATCCAGGAAAAGGCCCGGACCCACAGCCCGGACCTGCCTGATGTGCTCAAGAGCAGTACCCGGACCATGCTCGACGAGATCGATGCCCTTGACCGGATCGTAGGCGAGTTCTCCGAATTCGCCAGGCTGCCGTCGCCGGCCAAACGGGCTGCAGGGCTCAACCGGCTCTTGTCCGACACGGTGGCCCAGTACCGGCTGGCCGCTGAGCAGGTAGCGTTCGAAACAACGCTTGATCCCAGGGTCGACACCTGGAACGCGGACCCAGACCTGCTGCGCCGGGTTTTCGGCAACATCATCAAGAACAGCATCGAAGCCATGCGGTCTGAGATACCTGCGACCGGCGCCCGGGTCAGCGTCCGCACCGAACTGCGCGGCACCGCTTGCCGTATCATATTCGAGGACAACGGACCCGGGATCCCTGAAGACATCCGCGGCCGGGTGCTTGACCCGTACGTGACCACCAAGACCAAGGGCACCGGCCTGGGTCTTGCCGTGGTCCGCAACATCGTTGCCGAGCACGGCGGCACCGTCCAAATCCAATCCCCGGGCCTGGGGACCAGGATCGTCATCACACTGCCCAAAGGAGACTAAGTGAAGCCCAAGATCCTAGTCGTCGACGACGAAGCCAATATCGCATCGACACTGTCCGACATACTGCGCGACGAGGGTTGCGAGGTCTCGACCGCTGGCACCGGAGCGGCCGGACTCAAAGCGGTCGCAGCAGAATCACCCGACCTGGTCCTGCTCGACATCATGCTGCCCGACACTTCTGGACTCGAACTGCTCAAGCAGTTGAAGACAGACCGCCCTGACATCGAGGTCATCATGGTCTCGGGCCACGCCACGGTCGACCGCGCGGTCGATGCGATCCGCTCGGGTGCCTACGACTTCCTCGAAAAACCCCTGACCCTCAAGCGAGTGGTCCTCACCGTCAATCGCGCGCTCGAACGCCGCCGGCTGGCCGGAGACAAGCGCCGCCAGGACCAGGCCGAGGAACAGAGGCATCGGATCATCGGCGAGTCGGACGCCACCCGGGAGCTCAGGGATCAGCTCAGCCAGGTCGGACCGACCAACGCCCGGGTACTCATCACCGGCGAGACCGGCACCGGCAAGGAGCTGGTCGCGTTCTGGCTCCACCACCATTCCGCGCGCCGCGACCGGCCCTATGTCAAGATCAACTGCGCCGCAATCCCGAAGGAGCTGCTCGAAAGCGAGCTGTTCGGCCACGAGAAGGGCTCGTTCACCGGCGCCCACGCCCGGAAGCAGGGCCGTTTCGAACTCGCCGACACCGGCACCGTGCTGCTTGATGAAATCGGCGACATGGACCTCAGGCTCCAGGCCAAGCTGCTCCGCGTGCTCGAATCCGGCGAGTTCGAGCGGGTCGGCTCGACCAATCCGCTCAAGGTAGACGTCCGCGTCATTGCGGCCACCAACAAGAACCTGGCGGACGAGATCAGAAAGGACAACTTCCGCGAAGACCTGTACCACCGGCTCAACGTGTTCACCATCCACCTGCCCCCTCTGCGCGAAAGGCCTGACGACATCCCGGCCCTGGCCAGCCACTTTCTCGACAGCTACTGCCGGGTCAACGGCGTACCTCCCAAGAAGTTCACCGAAGACGCACTCAAGCATCTGATGCAGCAGGGATTCCAGGGCAATGTCCGCGAGCTCCGCAACCTGGTCGAACGAGCCGCGATCGTAACCCCCGGCACAGAGATCGACCGGTCCGGCCTGCTCAAGCTCACGGCCCATACCCTGACCACCGGTGACGAAGTATTCACCCGTACCCGGCCTCTGGCCGATGCCCGGCTCGAGCTTGAGAGGAAGTTCCTCGAAGCCCAGCTCACCCGGTTCAAGTGGAACATCACAAAGACAGCCGAGGAACTCAAGGTCGAACGCAGCAATCTGTCCCGAAGACTCAAGCAGCTTGGGATCACCAAGCCCGAGCCGTATTCCTGATCCTGTGCTGTTCAAGACACATGCTGTGTCTACCCCACACAAGACTCGGGTCATGCAAGACTCGGACCGGCACAGACTTCCCAAGCGATTTCGCGATACTCAAGGTAAGTGCTACTCCAAGAATGACTTAGCGTGCAGACTTCTGCAGCACATCACCGACATCTGCTCTGGCATGTCTCATGCATCTACACCCTTTGTGAGTCGCGGTCCCACGCTGAGAATCGGATTGACCGGGCAGGCTGCCGTTCCGGCCATTCTGCGTCCGAAAGGAGCATCATGCGTACGATGATGACAATCTTGCTGGTTCTGTTCTCGGTCGGGCTTGCCCAGACAGGCCCTGCAGAACAGCCGCGGTTCCCGATAGAAGCCGGTGCGGACTCGGTCGACCAGGTCTCCATCTTCCGGCCCAAGGTCGTGGTCCACCGGGAGATCATGATACCCAAGGACCCGTTCCTCGGCGGTGCGCTGTCCCTGGTCCTGCCCGGAACCGGCCAGGCCTACTGCGGCAAATGGCTGAAAGGCGCCGGCTTCCTGCTCGGGACTCTGCTGAGCTACAGCTTTGCCGGAGCTGCAGCCGACGAGGACAGTCAGCTCAAAGAGAATGTCAGGGGTCCGGTCGGCGGCGGGTTCCTCCTGCTCGGACTCGGACTGCATGCCTGGTCGGTCATCGACGGCGTCAACACCGCCAACGCCCACAACCGCCGACTGGTCGGTTCTCCGTAGGCAGTAGACTGAGCCACCTCAGCCCTGCCTGATTCTGCCCGGGCAGAGCTGGCTCGGACAGAGCGAAATCAGCTCTCAGACAGCCTCGACCGCTTCGTTCTCTTCCCGCTTCTAGTTCGGCCTTCACATTCTCGCACTTCCCTGTAGTATCGCAAGTAGCAGGAGGCAACGATGAAGCGAACCGCATTGACATTGCTGCTTGTCCCCGCGCTGTGCCTGGCGGGTGTGATCCGTGTCCCGTCGGAGCAGCCGACAATCCAGTCCGGCCTGAACGCTGCTGTGGCCGGAGATACGGTCCTGGTCGCTCCCGGAGACTACGACGAGCGGCTCACCTGGCCTGGGCGTGACGGGATCGTGCTGATGAGCGAGAAAGGCGCGGACTCGACCGTCATCACCGCCAGCAACGCCGGCCGGGTCCTGACCATGAACGCTGTGAACTACTCCTTCGCCACGATGGTCCGGGGATTCCGCATAGCTGACGGCAGGCAGACCGGCAGTGCTGCCGGTGTCCTGTGCCGTGGTACGCCCATTTTCCTGAACAACCGGATCACCGACAACGTCGCGCTCCAGTACGAGACCGGCGGCGGCGTGCGTGCCGACGGATCACCCGTCTTCGGCTTCAATCTCATCGCCCGCGACTCGGTCCAGGTCAGGGGCATGGCGGGTTTCCGCTACGGCGGCGGAGTCTACTGCACCGGCTCGGGGATATTCTACGCCAACGTATTCGCCGACAATGCGGTGTTCGACTCGTTGTGCAGCGGGTTCCGCTACGGCGGCGCACTCTACCTAGCCGGCGGCGCGCCGCTCGTGTTCAACAACCTGTTCCTGTGCAACGCCGTCCGGATGACCGACGGCAGCGGGTTTGCGTACGGTGGCGCGGTCTGCGTGGACGAAGACGCGTCGGCCTACATCGCAAACAACACCTTTGTCGGCAACGTCTGCTCGGCCCACATCACCTACGGCGGCGCGTTGTACGTCCCGTATGGCGCTTCGAAGGTCAAGAACAACATCATGGTCCACGACTCCTGCCACGGCTCAGGGCAAGGCGGCGGCATCGCGAGCGACACCGATGCAATGGTCTGCGACTACAACGACGTGTGGCGCAACTACCCGAACGACTACTACCGGTGCACCGCCGGCCCGAACTCCCTCAACTCTGACCCGCTGTTCACCGGAGCCGCATTCGGCGACTACTGCCTGAGCCAGGTCGAAGCAGGCCAGGTCGAGGACAGCCCATGCCTTGATGCGGGCGACTCTCTGCTCTTGACCTCTCCCCTCAACCTCGACTCGCTCATCCACGCATGGACAACCAGGACCGACTCGTTCCCTGATGCCGGCACACCCGACATCGGATTCCACTACGATGTCAGCCCTTTCACCGCCGTGCTCGAAGAGCAGGTCAGGCACAGACAGCACCAGGGGCTCAGGCTGATACCCAACCCGGTGACCGAGAATCAGGTGGAGCTCAAGGGAACGCCCGGCACGAGGCTGGTCGTGTACGACGCATCAGGCCGAAGTGTCGCTGACTGTCGGTTGTCGGTAGGCGAAGGTCGGGTCCTGCTCGACATCAGCAGCCTCGCACCCGGAGTGTACCTCGTCAGGTCAGACGCCATGCAAGACCCGGGCCATGCCCGGCTTGTGGTCCAGCGCTAGTCCCCGGCCTCGCTGGCTGGAACCATCCCGAACTCGGCGACCGCGACCCAGAATGGGAACCCCGGGGACTCGACCACATTGTGCCCCATGTTGTGGGGCCGGCTGACGACCTGAACCGCGTCATCCACGCCGGAAGCTACGAAGTAGAACAGCCCGTCCGGCGACACCTCGATTCCGTGCGGCCGCTTGCCCACCTCCACG
>CP070680.1:2372505-2400820 GCA_020352555.1 Caldifarciminota bacterium
GCGTCCAGAAGAGATTGCCACCGACCCCAGTCCGTCGTGCGCAATGACGCGGGCGTGGGTGCTGCCGCAGTCCAAAGCCCGGCGCCGTTGACTTTCGGCAGGGTCGCCGCAGAGCGCGGACAGGGTCTCAAGGCTGGTTCGGAAAGTGAACATTCAGGGTTGACAAGGGGTGGGACCGGCGATATATCATCTGGGGCTTCGGGTGCAGTCCGTTGCCCTCGTCCGAGCCGTCCGGCTCCCGGGGCGGCCCAGCCGGCCGGCAGACCAGGGGCCGCCGTCTTGCCGGGAGGTTCTGTGAGAAGCTTCACCATCATTCTGGCCATCGCGCTTGTCGGATCGGCGACTGCTGACAGGCCCACCGCGACCGTGCGCGCAGGCAGCCACCCCGAAGCCGTAGCGGTGAACCCGGTCACCAACAGAATCTACGTCGCGAACCGCAACAGCAGCAGCGTGACGGTGATCGACGGCGCGACCAATGACACCTTGAGCGTGGGCGTGGGCGACGGGCCATGTGCCGTGGCGGTGGACCCGGTCCTGAACAAGGTCTACGTCGCGGACAGCGGCGCCGCCAGCGTGACGGTGATCGACGGCGCGACTCATGATACGCTGACCGTGTCGACAGGCACCAGCCCACGTGCTCTGGCGGTGAACCCAGTCACCAACAGGGTCTACGTCGCGAACTACGGCAGCGACAACGTGACGGTGATCGACGGCGCGACTCACGATACTCTGACCGTGGCCGCCGGCACTTTCCCCTGCGCCGTGGCGGTGAATCCGGCCACCAACAAGATCTACGTCGCAAACGAAGGCAGCGACAACAGCGTGACCGTGATCGACGGGGCCGGGGATACCGTGATTGCCACTCCGGGCGTCGCCGAAGAGCCAAAGGCCCTGGCAGTGAACCCGGTGACCAACAAGATCTACGTCGCCTGCAGCGATGATGGAGCACTGAGCGTCATCGACGGCACAGCCGACACCGTGATCGTGTCGTTGCCGCGCCTGGGCACCTGGCCGCTCGCCGTGGTTGTCAATCCGGTCACGAACAAGGTGTATATCGCCGATCAGGGAGAGAACGCAGTCTACGTGCTCGACGGCGCAGCCGACACTGTGGTCGCGACAATAGCGGTCGGCGACAGGCCTGACATCCTGGCGGTGAACCCGGTGACCAACAAGATCTACGTCGCGAACTACGAAGACGGCAGCGTGACGATGATTCTCGGCGCGACCAACCAGACGCAGACGTTGCCGGTAGGCCAAAGACCCGTGGCCGTGGCGGTGAACCCGGTTACCAACAAGATCTACGTGGCGAACGAAGGCAGCGGCAGCGTGACGGTGATCTACGGCACGACACTCAACACCCTGACCGTCGCCGCGGGCACGTTCCCCGATGCTTTGGCGGTGAACCCGGTGACGAACAAGATCTACGTGGCGAACGACATGAGCTACGACGTCACGGTGATCGACGGCGCGACCAATGACACGCTGACCGTGCCGGTGGGCGAGAATCCCAAGGCCGTCGCGGTGAACCCGGTCTTGAACGAGGTCTACGTCGCCAACACAGGCAGCAACGACCTGACCGTGATCGACGGCGTGACCAACGACACAGCGACTCTGGCCATGGGCCTGCTGCCGGTCGCCATCGCCGTGAACCTGGTGACCGGCAAGGTCTACGTCGCGAACGCCACGGGCAACAGCGTGACGGTGATCGACGGCGCGACTCACGACACACTGACCGTGCCGGTGGGCGAATACCCCTGGGCCCTGGCGGTGAACCCGGTGACCAACAAGGTCTACGTCGCGAACATGGCAAGCAACAACGTCACGGTCATCGACGGGTCATGCAATGACACGCTGACTGTACCCGCGGACATTGGTCCCTGCGCCGTGGCGGTAAACCCGGTGACCAACAAGGTATACGTCGCGAACGGCAACAGCAACAACGTGACGGTGATCGACGGCGTGACCAATGACACCTTGATCGTGCCCACAGACAGCGGTCCCTGCGCCGTGGCGGTGAACCCGGTGACCAACAAGGTCTACGTCGCGAACAGAGAAGGCGACAACGTGACGGTGATCGACGGCGCGAGCAACAGTGGCTGGTCCATTCCGACGTACGGTGAACCGACGGCCGTGGCGGTGAACCCGGTCACGAACATGATCTACGCTGTGAATACCGAACGCGGAGCTGTCACGATAATAGATGGCGTGACGAACTACAGCTCCACGGTCGTCCGCACGGACACCGGCCCCTGCGCCGTGGCGATGAACCCGGTCACCGGTCGGGTCTACTTCGCCAACTCGCGCGCCGACAATGTGACCGTGCTCGAGGATGTACTGAAGTACGACACCGGCGTCCGTGCCGTGCTCGGGCGGTTGCCGGGCGACACCACCAGCCAGGCTCGGCCCGTGCTGATGGGCAAGGGCGTGAACCGCTGGGCGCCCAACCGGACGAGCATGATGGGAGTGGCCGGCCGGGTGGGAACCGCGCAGGTGGGCTGGGACTGGGCCGCGGTCATCGGCGGCCAGGGCACGGATTCCATCACCTGGGCCTGGAACTGGGCCAATGACTCGCTGATGATGGGCGAGAATCTCGTCTGCTATGTGCCGCTCGAGGACCAGGCCGGGACGGCCAACAACCTCGGGCTCGGTACGCCTTTTGCGGGCAATCTTGAGGTGTACCCGGTGTACCGAGTGGAGCACTACGTCGGACAGCAGGGCAGGACCCAGTTTGCCGGACAAGGGAGGAATGGCCCGACCATCGTCCGCGGCGCGCTGAGGATGGAAAACGGCAGACCGCAGAACGGAGACGGGCCGGGACTGCTCGACATCGTTGGCCGGAAGGTGATGGTGCTTCGGCCGGGAGAGAACGACATCAGGCACGTTGCGCCCGGGGTGTACTTCGTGAGAGAAGAGGGTCCGAGGGGCCAAGGGTCAAGTGTGCGGAAGGTCGTGATACAGAGATGAGCTGAGAGATATCCCCACTTCGTCGATTGGCGCCTTGCGGGCTCTACCCGGAAGGCGTCACCTGCTTTCGGCGAAGAGAGGGCGTCGAACAAGTGTCAAGTACAAAGGACAAGTGCAGAGGCCGGAAGACTCGGAGGGGGAAGCTACCGGCTCTGACGTTCGGCGAACAGGGGATACAGCCGCTCGCGGGTTTCCTGGTCCGCAGGGCGGAAGGTCTTGAACTGCATCGAGTTCGATGCCCGGCCCTGGGTCAGTGAGCGTAACGTGGTGGCGTAGCCGAAGGTCCGGGCGAGCGGGACCTCGGCGGTGATTATCTGGTGGCCTTTGACCGGGTCCATGTGCTGGACCTTGCCGTCCCGGGCCGTGATGTCGGCGAGCACGCCGCCCAGGTACTGCTCAGGGGTGACGACTTCGAGTTCCATGATGGGCTCGAGGAACGTGGGCCTGGCCTTGAGGAATGCGGCGCGGAACGCCTGGGACGCAGCGACCTTGAAGTCGACGTCGCTGGAGTCGACTTCGTGGAAGGCACCGTCGAGGACAGTGACCCTGGTGCTGAGGACTTCGTAGCCGGCCAGGACCCCGGATTCGAAGCTGTCGTGGATGCTGGATTCGACGGCCGCGACGAACTGCTGGGGCAACGCGCCGCGCTTGAGCTCGCTGGCGATGGTGTTGCCTTCAGGCGAGGGGGAGAGCATGAGCTTGACGACCGCGTAGTGGCCCCTGCCACCACTCTGGCGGATGAACCGTCCCTCGGCCGTCGCCTTTGCAGTCACGGTCTCGCGGTAGGACACCTGGGGCCTGCCCGAGTGGACCCCGACCCTGTAGTCCCGTGCCAGCCGGTCGAGGAGGATTTCGAGGTGCAGCTCACCCATGCCAGACATTATGAGCTGGCCGGTCTCCTCGTCGGTGCGGACTTTGAAGGTCGGGTCCTCTAGCGCCAGGGTGGCGAGCGAGGTCTGGAGCCGGTCTTCCTCGGCCTTGGTTCTGGGCTCGATGGCGATGAAGACCACGGGCTCGGGGAACTCGATGGACTCGAACGCGATCGGATGAGCCTGGTCAGCCAAAGACTGGCCGGTGCGGGTCTCCTTGAGCCCAACGATGGCGCCGATCTCGCCGGCCGAGAGCTCTTCGACTTCCTCCTGCCGGTTGGCGTGCATCATCAGCAGCTTGCTGATGCGGACCCGCTTCATCTCGGGCACCGCCATGACGACCTTGCCCTGTTTCATCCTGCCTGAGTAGGCCCTGACGTACGACAGCATGCCACGGTGAGGGTCGGATGCGAGTTTGAACACCAGGCCGGAGAAGGGCGCGTCCGGGTCTGCGGTCCTGGTCTCATCCTTGCCGGTCTTTGGGTTGACGCCGTGTGCGGGCGGCACGTCGAGCGGTGAAGGCAGGTAGTCGACCACTCCGTCGATGAGCTTCTGGATGCCTTTGTTCCTGAGCGCGCTGCCGCAGAGCACGGGCACGATCTTCAGTTCGAGCGTTCCTCGGCGCAGGGCGCGGCTGAGGTCTTCAGGCGCGATGTCGGCACCGGACAGGTACTTCTCGAGCAGGTCCTCGTCGAACGTGGTCAGGGCATCGACCATCCGGTGGCGGTAGTCCTCGACCTCGGGCAGCCGGTCTTCGGGTATCGGCTGCTCCTCGTACTTGGCGCCGAGGTCGTCCGAGCGCCAGACCAGGGCCTTGCGCGTGACGAGGTCGATGACTCCGACATGGTCGTCTTCAAGGCCGAGCGGGAGCTGGACCGGGACCGGCTTCTGCTCGAAGGTTTCGGCCATCATCTTGACAACACGCTCCCAGTTGGCGCCCAGCCGGTCGAGCTTGTTGACGAACGCCAGGCGCGGGATGCGGTAACGGTCGGCCTGGCGCCAGACGGTCTCGGACTGGGGCTCGACACCGCCGACCGCACAGAACACGACGATGGCGCCGTCCAGGACCTTGAGGCAACGCTCGACCTCGATGGTGAAGTCGACGTGGCCGGGCGTGTCGATGACGTTGATGCGGTGGTCGCGCCAGTGGACCGTGGTCGCGGCTGAGGTGATGGTGATGCCGCGTTCCCGCTCCTGGATCATCCAGTCCATCTGCGTCGTGCCGTCGTCGATGTCACCCATGCGATGGATGCGGCCGGTGTAATAGAGGAAGCGTTCGGTGGTCGTGGTCTTGCCGGCATCGATGTGGGCAGCGATGCCGATGTTGCGCGTGCGCACGAGCGGGAAGTCAGGCATAACCGGTTATGCTAGCGGGGGTTGCAGGGGAGTCAAAGAGGAAGCGATCGAGTGACCGAGAGGTAGAGACAGGGGATGCGACCAAGTAAAGGAAAGAAGTGACCGAGTGACCAATTGATCCAGAGACAAAGTGACAGAGCGGCAGAGGCTGAAGGGGTCGAGGGCTGAGCCGTCAGACCGCGCCTGCGAGGGCGCAGAGCGGGGATTCAAGTGGCGGGCATCTTCCCCCTCACCCCGTCCCTCTCCCCCTGTGGGGGAGAGGATGAAGGAGAGGGGGCTGCCTGCCGGCGTGAACCGGCCCGTCACGTCGATGCTGAGGGTGCGGAGGGCGCATGCCATCGAGGCACATCTCAGAGAGTTCTCTTCCGTTCACTCAGGCGAGCCGGAGGATTTCCGTCTGCCCAAGATAGAGTGGTGGGAATGACCTGAGAGCGGTCAGCGGATTGCGTGTCTGCTGCTACTGGACCGGGGCGGACTTGATGCGCTCGGCGATGCTGTCCAGTTCCTTGTCGCCGAGCTCGGGCTTGAGCCTGGGCTGGCAGTAGTCAGTCAGCTTGAGGGTGAGGTCGAAAAGGCTCTGCTTGTCGTCGTACCCAGGGATGAGATGCATGTGGATGTGGGGCACCCGCTTGCCGCGCAGGAGCAGGGACACGTGGCTGCAGCCGAGTGCCTTCTTCATCTTCCGGGCGATGGCGTAGACGGTCTTGAAGAACGGTGCGGCGGTTTCGGCGAAGCTCGAAGGTTCGACATCGGTGAGCAGCGGGATATGGCGTTTGGTGACTACCAGCGTGTGGCCAGGGGAGACGGGGTGAATGTCGAGCAGGGCAAGGGTGGTTTCGTCCTCGTGGATCCTGCGGGCCGGCGCCTCGCCGGCCACTATCCGGCAGAACGGGCAGTCTTTCAAGCGCACCTCCGGTCGGAAGCTGGCGTCATCTGCTCCAAACGTACCGACACCGCGGCCAAGGTCAAGCGGCGGGACGAACGTGTCGCCCCGCCGCTCTGAACGAACGGGCTAGTCGGCCGGTTCCCAGTAGATGTCGAAGATGGTGTTGGTCGGTTCCTCGGTCCTGTACCCGGCCTTGACCTTCATGCCGATCTTGGCCTCGCCGCGCACGAGATAGCCCTTCATCACCGTGCAGCAGCCCGGGATTTTGACGTCAATCTGGTAGTACGGGAAGCTGAGTTCGATGCCGTGACCCGGGTACTCGACGTGGGTGTATGTGAACACTTCGCCAACGACCGGGTTGTCGAGGTCCACCCACTCCATGCGCTCGAGGCAATCCGGGCAGTCGGCCCGGGGCGGCAGCCAGAGCCGGTTCTCGTCGCAGTCCTTGTTGGCGCAGCGGGTCGCCCGCAGCACACCGTTCTTCAGCCCTTCGAAGAACGGCGACAGCAGGCCATAGGTATGCCGGTGCACGAGCGCACGCGGCCACTTGAACGCCACCGGCTCCTCGTGGTAGACCTCGGCCGGCTCGCCGGTGAAGTGGATCTCGTGTCCTGATATCTTCTTGACTCCCATGGCTCCTCCTATTTCTTTGCTTCTTCAGGGTTCTCGAGGATACCGCAGGTGACGTGTGAGCCGACACCGGCGTGCGAGATCCAGAGCGCCCGACGGTGCTTGGGGATCTGGAGCGACTGCCAGTCGTCCGGCTTCTTCTTGCCGAATCGCTCCCACATCTTCGGCTCGCCGTGGAACTTGTCGTACTTGTTCTGGAGCTGCCAGAAGCACTCGACGCCCTGGAAGATGCCGGTCGCGCCGACCGCATGCATCGTGCCGAGCAGGCCGCCGGACAGGTTCGACGGGCAGCGGCCGCCGTAGTAGGCGTCGCCCGATGTGATGTATTCCTCCTCCTTGCCGTACGGGCGAAGGCCGATGTCGCCGTAGGTCTGGAGGTCGGAGATGGTGAAGGCGTCGTGGAGCTCAACCAGGTCGAACTCGTCGCACGGGTCGCCATTGATACCCGCCATCCGGTAGGCCATGTAGGCGGCGAACCGGGAGGCGAGGAAGCTCTGGAAACCGGGGTAAGGTTCCTTCATCTCCTTCATGAAGTCGTACTGGCCTTCTCTTTCGTTGGGCAGAAGCGGCACTTCCATGTCGCGGCGGTCGGCGACACGCAGCGTGTGGGTGCCGCCGCAGATGTGGAGCCGCATCGGGTTGTCGGAGAGCTTGTAGGCGGTTTCCTCGTCGCAGAGCAGGGCGCAGGCGGAACCGACGCTCATCGCGCAGCATTCGAGCATGCGGAGCGGGTCGCAGGCGATGCGGCCGCCGAGCACCTCTTCGACGGTGTGCTTGCCGGGCTGCTGGGCGAACGGCGAGGAGCAGGCGTAGCCGCGGTTCTTGACCGCGATCTTGGCCCTGACTTCTTCGCTGACGTTGTAGATTTCGGCAAACCGGCGGGCCATCGGCGCGTAGTAGGCGGCGTACATCCGGGCGAGCCGGGTCTCGAAGTCCTTGCACGCTGCGGTCGAGATGTAGAAGTTTCCGGTCCTGGTGTCGACCTCGTCCATTCGCTCCCAGCCGGCGACAAGGGTGCAGTTCGAATAGCCGGACGCGATGGTGTTGGCGCCGATCAGTGTCGCGTAGCCGCCGGTGGCGCCGCCGGTCTTGATGCCGACGTTGGGCAGCGGGTCGAACCCGAGGTAGTCGTGGACCTTTGCTTCGCAGAGCAACTGGTCCTGGAAGTGGTCGGCGAACTCGCCGCAGACCACGAAGTTGACCAGGCCCTTGACGTCGAGGGGCGACATCTTGAGGTCGTTCTCCTCGAGCATCATCTTGAGGCCCATCATCACCAGCTCTTCGAGCTTGTACTCGGGATACTTCTTCCGGTAGTCGGTGGTTCCGCCGGCGACCATGTAGACCGGCCGCTGGAACTTCGGCACCCGCAGGTTGCCCTTCCGGAACTTGATCATCTGAATCCTCCTTAGAGTGTGTATGGTCTACCAAACGGCGAGGGTCGGCACAGTTACGACCCCGGAGTCTATCGGGCGAACAATACAGAGCCAGCCGGGACTGTCAACAAGACAGGAGGTTGACGGTCCTGCTAGATGCCCAGGGGGACCTGGCGGTTGTCTGCCGGGCCGTTTATGGGCAGGAAGAGCGTGAAGGTGCTGCCTTCACCGTAGACGGAATCGACCTTGACCCGGCCGCCGTGCTGCTCGACGATACCCTTGCAGATGGACAGACCGAGGCCCAAGCCGCGGACATTGGGAGTGGCCTCACGATTCAGCCGCTGGAACCGGCGGAAAAGCATCGGCATGTCCTGGTCGCGTATCCCGACACCGCGGTCGGCGACCGAGATGGCGATGAAGCCGTCCTCCTCCCTGGCCGAGATTGTGACCGGGCCGCCGGCGGGTGAGTACTTGACGGCATTGGAGACCAGGACCCGAACGGCGGTGCTGAGGCGTTCAGGGTCGGCTCTGACTCTGGGCAGGTCATCGGGGATTTCGATGCTGAGCTGGTGTCGCGGCTGGTGCCGGGCCTCAACCTCCACCACCCGGTCGACTATCCTGCGGATGTCGACCTCCTCGAGATTGAGTTCGTGCTTCCCGGATTCGAGCAGGGACAGTGTCGAGAGCTTGTCGACTAGCTCCATGAGCCGGCGTCCCTCTTCGACGATGATGGCGAGGAACTTCTGGCGGCTGTCTTCAGAGACGTCGTCCTTCATCAGCAGGGTTGCCAGGTCGACAATCGGAGGGAGCGGGGCGCGCAGCTCGCGGGCGATGGTGGCGACAAGGGCTGACTTGAGCGATTCGGTGTCGTCTTCTTCGGCCCGGTCAGCCGCGGCGGGTGCACCTACGGCATCCTCGTCCGCGGCCGTCTGAGCCGGCCGGGGCTCGGACTCAGGTTCGTTGCCGAGCACCGGCGCTTGCTCCGGCTCCGGTACGTGTCCGGGTGCGAGCCCCGGTTCGGGTTCTGGTTCGGATTCGAGCACTTGTGACGTCCGGTCGACGACCGGCCGGACAAGCTCGGCCTGGACCGGAATTCGTCTCTTGCGGGGGGCGACCGCGGGCACGGCGACGGCCACGGCCGCGACCACGGCGAGCAGCAGTACGGCAAGACCGTATGCGAGGGCGTTTCTGCGGGGCGCAAACTCCAGCCGGCTCTGGGCAACCACCACGACCCAGCGCTGCTGCCCGGCCCAGGCCGTTGAGGGCACCGGGACCACGGCGAAGAGCGCATCCTTTGAGTCGTTTCGGGCGTGGCCGCCGTGCTGCAACGTCTCGACCAAAGCAATCAGTCGCCAGGATTCATCCGACAAGAGAGAGACTTCTTCCCTTGGGACCAGCCTGTCATATGCCCCGTTGACCAGCGAGGCGAACCCGGTTGTGCCGATGGAGACCGACCTCACCCGTTCCTCCAGCTGCGGCAGGTGCCGGGTCAGCCGCAGGATGCCTCTGAGCGTATCTCCGGTGCTGTCATAGACCGGAGCGGCGACAACGACCGAGCAGGCTCCGCCGGCCCGGACAAGCCCGAGATACTCGCCGCCGTGCCCTTCGCCGTAAGCCCGGAGCCACCAGTGCTCATCGCCGCAGAGCACCTGTTCCAGACTTGATGTCGCACCCAGGACCCGGCCGACTGAGTCGGTGAGCACCAGTTCAGCCTCGGGCAGCCGGCCCGCTTCTCTCAGCCGCCTCAGCTCGAGGCTCGGCTGGCCCTGGAGCAGGCGTCGGCGGTAGATGCCCGCGTTCGACCGAAGGAACCGCTCGATGCTGCTGCGACTTCGCCCCCGGTACCAGCGGTTGCTGCGCCTGGTGTAGTACTGAAGGGTGGGGGACGGCATCTTCGAGTACCGGTCCGTGTCGAGCAGGTCGGCAACACCGCGGTCGATTTCATTGGCCAGGGTATGTGCTTCGGCCCTGAGACGATGTTCGGCGGCCCTGACAGGACCGCGCGCAAGCAGTACATATCCGGCCACTGCCAGCAGGGCGAACGGCAGAAACACCAGTCCGAGCAGGACGAGGATCGCCCTGGTCCGGGTCCTGGTTTCGGTTTGATTCGGACGAGACCGGCGCATCAATCCTACCACATGTATGTTTGACATGGCTGAGCGGATGTCAAGCAGCGGTAGCTCGTGCGGAACGGCAGTTCTCCGTGAAGGGCCCGGGCTCCAACAGGGCAGGCTTGAATGAGCCGGTTCATCAATGCGCTGACGTCCCCCTGGTGGGCAGGCGGCCAGGGACAGACGGCAGAGCGCACCGGTTTCCCCTTCTCCGGGTCTGATAGTCTAGGACTATGGGAGTTTGACGGGTCTAGCAGACCTCTGTAGAATAGAAGACTTGTCCGAAGTGACAAGAGCGCAATCCGTTGCCGTGCAGTGCGCTTTCGCGCACACCCGGACAGCTGCGGCTCAATCTTGATGGCATGTAGCAGTCCTCTTCCGATTCGGGATTGAACAACACCCCAAGGAGGTGATATTTGCGATTGAGGCTTGCTCTTGTTGTGCTTGCCGTCACGGCAGCATCGGCACTGGCCGGTCAGACCCTGGTCCGGGTCTCGGCCCAGGACTACCAGGAACTCTACGACTACATACCGTTCAAGGGCACGTCAATCAGCATCGCGGGCAAGGTCGCGGGCGAAAGCTATGACCTCATCCTCGACCGTGCCGATCTGCCGGCGGTGCAGGCGTCCGGCCTTGCGGTGAGAGTGCTGATTGACGACTGGGACACCTACAAGGACGAGTTCGGGCAGTTCGCTTTCTACTGCTCGTACGATTCGCTGGTCGGCATCATGCGGGGCTGGGCTGCGGACTACCCCACGCTGTGCAGGCTGGACAGCATCGGCCAGACCTATCTTGGCCGCTGGATCTACGCCGTGAAGATATCGGACAACGTCAATGTGGAGGAGGATGAACCCGAGGTCCTGTTGGAGGCGCTGCACCATTCGCGGGAATGGGCGACACCCCAGGCGGCCCGGCACTTCTGCGACACCCTGCTCAGCAACTACGCCACCGACCCGTCGTTCCAGGAGTTTGTCGACAATCACCAGACATGGGTGGTACCGTCGATCAACGTCGACGGGTACGATTACGACTACCCGAGCCAGCGGATGTGGCGCGCCAACCGCAAACCCTACGACAGTGAGATCGGCTGCGACTGCAACCGGAACTACCCGGGAGGCGTGGATACCTGCCGGTTCAACCAGTGGGGCGCGCTGGTCAGGGGCTCGCGCTCGACCCACCGGCCGGGCGACATCACCTTCATGGGGCCGTACGCATTCTGGGCCGACTGCGACGACGCGACCCAGAGCTTCTTTCGCAAGCACACCTTCGTCGCGCACGTATCGATGCACTCCTACTCCGAGCTGGTGATATGGCCCTACGCCACCGGCGTCACGGCACCTGACGACGCCATGCTCGCCGGGCTAGGTCAGGGGCAGGCGTCACGCATGCAGCGGCTGTCGGGCGGCAACTACACCGCAGAGCAGGCGCACGAGCTCTACCCGACCGCAGGCGCGGCCACCGACTGGACCTACGGATGGGCACACAGCATCGGCGGGTTTCCCTGTATGAGCTACGTGTACGAACTGGGCACGACGTTCTACCAGAACCTGAGCCAGGTGGACGCGATCGAGCGCGAGGCCTTTGACGGCGCCTTCTACCTGTTCACGCACGCGGACTCGATAGTCGAGACGCTCGAGGGCGAGGTGCCGCCTCCGGTTCTCGCACCACTTGACTCCTCGGCAACCGGCAGCTTCGCGCTGTGCTGGAGCCCGGTCCGGCAGGAGCACAATCACCCGGACAGATGGGAGGTCGAGGAGCTGTCCGGCCTGGATATCCGTGAGGACGACTTCGAGTCCGGGACCGACCGGTGGGACCTGGGAGGATTCACGGTCTCAACTGCCCAGGCGCATTCGGGAACTCGGAGCCTGTTCTCCGGGTCCGGGAACAACATCTCGACCCACATGTTGACAAAGGTCCCGTATCCGGTGATTGCCGGCGACTCGCTCACGTTCTGGGCGTGGTACGACCTGGAGTACAACTACGACGTGGGCGTTGCCGAAGTGTCGGAGAACGGGCTGGAGTGGTTCCAGCTTCACGAGCGGTTCACAGGCAACTCGTCGGGCTGGCGGCGATGCGCCTACCCGCTCGAGCCGTGGGCGGGAAGGTCGGTGTATATCCGCTTCCGGTCGATGACCGACGACAACACCCTCCGGACCGGGATGTACATCGACGACGTTCACCCGGTCCCCGCTTTCGCGCACCGCACCGTGCTCGATTCGGCGGTCACCGACACGACGTACCAGGTGACCGTGAGTTCGGTCGGCACCTACTGGTACCGGGTGCGCGGGCACAACGCGGTCTGGGATTGGAACAACCACGGCCCGCTGGAAGACGTGGTTGTCACCGGAACCGGCATGGCCGGGGAGTCCTCACCGAGACACCAGACTCGGCTGGTGAGCGTAGGTCCGAATCCGGCTCCAGGCAACGCCACAATCAGGTATTCGCTGGCGCGGCAGGGCAAGGCAACGGTCGAGCTGTACGACGCCAGCGGCAGGCTGGTCCGGATCCTTGTTTCAGCCACGCAGCCGGCCGGGTCGAGCAGCGTTCGCTGGGACGGCAGGGACGATACGGGCCGCGAAGCTGCGGCCGGTGTCTACTACTGTCGACTGGCCTTCGGCAATGAGGCTTCCGCCAGCCGGCTGGTCTTGACGCGATAGTCCAAAAGTCAACTGCTGTGCGGGCGGCCCGCAGAGGCCGCCTGCCGCTTTGGGACGCGGTCTTCGCGCGCAGTCAACCGCGAGAGCGGGCGGGGCGCGCAACCGCGCCCCGCTGCCAGAAGTCGATCCGCGGCCTAGTCCGCGAGCAGCAGGCGGACCGAGCCGAGCGCATGTCCGGCTTCATCGCTGAGCCGGCAGAAGTACACTCCGGCGCGGGCGCTGCGACCGCGGTCGTCCTGTCCGTCCCAGACAGCTGCGGTCCGGCCCGCCGGGTCGATGGTTCGGACGGTCCGTCCGAGGTTGTCCCGGATTTCGAGCCGGGCGGCCGCTGTGCCGGACCATGACAGCAATACCGTGCCGGCTGTGACCGATGGCCGGGCTGTAACGCGCACCGGCCAGGGTACTGTGACCGCCGGGTCGGCGACCGCCAGTTCGGTCACGACCGGGATCGTGCCGTCATGGGGGAGGAGGTTCTGGCCGGTCACCACGAGCCTCATCGCGCCGGTGTCGGCCGGCGCAACGCCGAGCCGGGCCCTACCTTCTACGTCGGTGGTTGCCACGGTCCACACCGTCGAGTCCATCGAAGCGCAGACGACAGCGGCCGCCACCGGCAAACCGTCGCAGGTAACTGTCACGTCGACCTCCTGCTCGCCGCGCAGAATCTCGCGCGGGTGCTCAACCGCAAGTTCGAGCGGTCGGCCGGTCCAGACCGGCATGCACGGGTCGCCGTAGAGGTTGAAGCCGCGGTAGTCGTCGACGGCCGACGGGAATTCGGAGATGAGCTGGAGCTTGGCGCGCAGCGCGATCGGGCCGAGCCGGCGGAGTTCGTCGTCGAACAGCCCGGTGCCAATCCCGCGGGCCACCGCGCCTCGCTGCCGAGCAACGTTGAATCCCGAATGGGTGTTGCCGAAAAAGGCGACCGCGCCCTTCGGGCTTGCCGCCGAGCCGGCGTACATCCAGTTCTCGCCGAGCAGCTGGTCGTAGGGCGAGAGCGACATCGTCTCACAGGTTATCGACAGCACGATCGGCAACTTGCGACCGTTGGCCGTGCTCCAGGGGTCGACGTCGAACGGGTAGCGCCACCAGCCGCCGGCGGTACCGCGGTACATGACGAAGCCGGTGCCGCGGTTGACGGCGTTCATCACATGGAATGTGGTGTGGCCGCGGTTGGTGGAGAGAGAGTCACAGCCGATGAAACCGTGCTCGCCGGCGAGCCGGGCGAGGTTGCGGGCATTCCCCCAGTAGATGGTGTCGTCCGGGTCGTTGTCTTCGCGGACGATGGTGGTCACATTCAGCATCCAGCTGCTGTCCTCGATGTAGGGGTCGTACTCATAGGCGAGTGTCTTGGCGACAAGAAGCTCGGCTTCGGCAACCGTCCGACAGGGGAACCGGCCTACCGCGATTTCGGCTTTGACGTCGCCGGCGAGGTCGGCGAAGTAGTTGTCGGAGTAGTAGCGCATATGGCCCCAGCCATACAGCCGGGTCCGGATCTGGGAGGCGCTGGCTACGATGAGTACGAATTCGGGGGGAACGGGCCAGTTGCTCCAGGCGTCTTCGATGAAGCGCCGGATCGAGGCGGTGTCGGTGCCGGTGACCGAAGTGGGCACGACGACGGTCGAGACGCCGCTGGCGCGGCGCCACTCGGCGAGTGGCTGGACTGCGCCCAGGTAGTTGTCATGGGCAATGACCAGGTACTTCGCGCCTTCCTGGCCAATGGCGATGCCTGCGAAAAGGGCAAGGGCAACGGTCACGATGTGTTTCATCGCGGTCTTTTCTCCTCAGCTGTGGCTCTGTGCCCCAGTGTGAGAAACCCGGCGCATCCGTGGGCTCCTGTCCTGAAGGGCAAGAGATTATAGAAGACCCTGCTGCGCTGTCCAGTACCCCATTCGGGAGGGCTTCGGAGGCCCGGCTTGATTCCGGGCCTGAGCCGCCTAGTTTTACTTCGTGATTACGTTCGACAACGTCCGGGTCGAGTTCGGAGTCCAGGAACTCTACCGCGACGTGAGCCTGATGATCGGGCACAGAGACCGACTGGGTCTGGTGGGGCCAAACGGCAGCGGCAAGTCGACGATCCTGCGGATGATGGTCGGCGAGGTGAAACCGACCGAAGGCGAAGTCAGGGTGCAGCGCGGTGTCAGGGTTGCCTACCTGCCCCAGAGCGGCGCGGTGGTGGGCGACAACACGGTGTTGAAGGAGGCGCTGTCGGCCTTCAGCCACGTTGACGAGCTGTACCGGAAGATGGTCGAGTGCGAGAAGAAGATGGGCTCGCCCGGGCTGCCGGAGAAGGAACTGAAGCCGCTGCTTGAGGAGTACGCCCGGCTGCAGCACGGGTACGAGAAGGACGGGTACGACCGTGAGGCCCGGGCCAAGAAAGTTCTGGTCCAACTCGGGTTCGGGCAGGACGATTTCGACAAGCGGGTCAAGACCCAGAGCGGAGGGTTCCAGGTCAGGCTGACCCTGGCGCGGATGCTGCTCGAGGAGCCGGACCTGCTGCTGCTGGATGAGCCGACCAACTACCTCGACATCCGTTCGATCGAGTGGCTGCAGGAGTATCTGTCGGGGTTCAAGGGCGCCTTCGTGATGATCGCGCACGACCGATACCTGCTCGACGGGCTGGTGCAGAGGATATGGGCGATCGAAAGCCGCAGTATCAGGGTGTTCCAGGGCAACTACTCGCAGTACCTCGCGGACAGGGAGCTGCGCGACGAGCAACAGCAGAAGGAGTTCGAGGAACAGCAGGCGTTCATCAAGCGCAGCGAGAGGTTCATCTCCCGGTTCAAGGGACGCAAGGACACCGCCAAGCGGGCGCAGAGCCGGCAGAAGGTGCTGGACAAGATGGAGCGGATTGCTGCGCCGCGCGAAGATAGGGTCATCCGCATCCGGTTCCCTGAGGCGGACGAGGTCCACGGCCGCGCCTTCCGGCTGCGCGGGGTGACCAAGGGGTTCGACGGCAAGGAGGTGCTGGGCGGCGTCGACCTCGGGGTCAGAGGCGGGGAGAAGGTCGGCGTTTTCGGACCGAACGGCGCGGGCAAGACGACGCTGCTGAGGATGATCGCCGGCAGGCTGGAGCCGGACAGGGGCGAGTTGTGGTGGAGCCGAAAGACTCGGACCGCCTACTACGAGCAAGGGTCGGAAGACGGGCTCGATGGTTCGCTGACCGTGCTCGACCTCGTCAAGAGCGCGGCCGAGGGGCTGACCGAGAACGAGCTCAAGGGCATTCTGGGTACCTTCCTGTTTTCGGGGGACGACATCGGCAAGAAGGTGTCGGTGCTCTCGGGTGGAGAGCGCAGCAGGCTGGCGATCATCAGCGTGCTGCTCAGCCCCTCCAATCTGCTGATAATGGACGAGCCGACCAATCACCTTGACATCCAGTCGAGGGACGTGCTGATCGGGGCGATGGCGCGGTACGACAAGACCGTCGTTTTCGCGGCCCACGACCGGTTCATGCTCGACCGTCTTGCCGAGAAGACGATCAGAGTCGAAGGCGGGGAGGCGGTTTTGTTCCCGGGCAACTACAGTTTCGCGTCCCGGCGTGTCCGGCCGGCGGAGAGCAGGGTGGGACCCGAGGCGCCGAAGCCGAAGCGCAAGCCGGCTGCGCGGCTGGCACTCAGGCCCGAGCGGCGCGGGCGGGTCCGGTCCAAGGCCGACGAGTTCGAGCGCAGGCTGGTCAAGGTACGCAAGGAGTACGAGCAGGCAAAGTCGCGCCTTGACCTCAACCGGGCCCGGGAGCTCGCGCAGGAAGAGAAGGAACTGGCCGCGGAGATCGAGCGGCTCAAGGCCGAAGAGCTTGCCGGATCCCGAGACGGCAACGCAACCGGGGCCTGAGGAGGAGGTCGGTGAGGTTTGGTGTCAGCAGAGAGAAAGAAGCGGCTCTGGGGCGCCGGCTGGCCGAGCTGGGCATCGAGGAGGACGACCTGGTCGAGAAGTTCGTGCGTTCGTCCGGCCCGGGCGGGCAGAACGTCAACAAGCTGAACACTTGCGTGTTCCTCAGACACAGGCCGTCGGGGATCGAGGTCAAGATGCAGGAGGAGCGGTCCCAGGCAATGAACCGGTACCGGGCCAGACAGGTGCTGGCCGACAAGTTCGAAGCCGAGATACTGAAGCGGAAGACCGAGGAGATGCAGAGAATCGCCCGCATCCGCAAGCAGAAGCGCAGGCGGTCGCGCAGGGCCAAGGAGAAGATGCTGCAGGAGAAGCATCGCCGTGCGGAGAAGAAGGACCGACGGAGGAAGCCGGAAGAAGACGAATAGAGGAGCGAAGATGAAAGCAAGAGCAGTCTGTGTTGCCGCTGCATTGCTGCTGTTCGCAGTCACGGCCCAAGCGGGCGAGGATCGCAGCAGCTGCACGCCGGAGCCGCAGTCGGGCGGAGGATGGCAGGTAGGTACAGGAATGGAAGTCGACGTTTCGATGATCGAAGCCATGACCGCGGCCAGCATCCTGAAGGTCGGTCCGTACGACAAGGTCGGCGAGACGATGGACGAGCTCCTGCAATGGGTGCAGGACAAGGGTGTCGAGGTCACCGGACCGGCGTTCGGTGTGTACTACGACAACCCTGAGACCACGCCGCCGGAGAGCACGCGCTTTGAATTCGGGGTTCCGGTCCCGGAAGGGACCGGGGGCGACGACGAGGCGGGAGTGCAGGTCAAGACCTGGGGTTCGAGGCTTGCGGCCAAGGCGCTGTTCACCGGTCCCTACGACCAGGTCGGGCCAACCTACGGCGCACTCGGCCAGTGGATTCAACAGAACGGGTACCGAATGGCGGGTCCCACAATCGAGGTCTACCTCAATGACCCCAACCAGGTTCCGCCCGAGTCATTGCAGACCCGGGTCTGTTTCATAGTGGAGAAGAGCGAGCCGAGCGCGGAACAGTAGCAGGTACGGAAGAGAACCGCCGGCCCCGCCCTGTGTGAGGCCGGCGGTCTGCGTGCGACCTAAGGCGCGGCCGGCAGCGTGTGGCCGGGCCGCAGCGCGAGCCCGCGGCTGCTGATTCTCCTCCGCGGACTTCCGCACCCTCTTGACCATCTCCCGGAGCACCTGTTTTTCCGGCTCGTCCTGCTGCCCGATTACCTGTCTCTCGCCAGACGACGCGCCCACTGCTTGCCGGCGTGTCGGGCCCAACTCCGTGCGCTTGACAGCTGGACCTCGATGTCGATGATTGGCCGATGTACTGCCCCAGATGCGGGATCGCCAATGACGACAGCAGCCGGACCTGTGCGAGCTGCGGCTCGACTCTGGTCCGGCCCGAACGCCCCAAGCGGCCGCAGGTCAAGCCGGTGTCGGTCGGGTTCTACTTCGGCTCGGTGGCGAGCGCAGGGTCGATTGGGGCGGCGCTGGTCATGCTGTCCGCCTGGCAGCTCAGGGAGAACCCGCTGCGGCTCGGGTACCTGTTCCCGCTGCTTTTCGGCGAGGTCGCGCTCTGCTATGCCGCGGTGGTCTGGCTCGTGCTCTGGCACAAGGCCTGGCAGACGGTCCAGGACGGGATGGCGCGCACGTCGGCGGCCAGGGCGATCGGGTTCATGTTCATCCCGGTATTCAACCTCTACTGGGTGTTCAACGCGGTCTGGGGGTTTGCGCGCGACTACAACGCCTTTGTGAAGCGCCACAAGCTGCCTGTTGATCCGTTGCCGGAGTGGCTGTTCATGGCCTACTGCCTGTGCGCGGTGGCAGGCGTGGTGATGGCGTTCGTGCCCTATGCCCGTTTCCTGTTCCCGCTCCTGGCGTGGGCGGTGTGGGCAGCGGTCACGTTCCGTGCCGCCAGGGGCATCAACCGGCTCACCCGCTACCCGACCGTCCAAGTCTAGTTCACCGGTCCCCGCGGGCTCCGGGCTCTCGGTGGGGCGGTGCGGACTGAGGATACGCGGACCTCAACCCGGCGTTTCTGCACGAGTCGACACAGCCGAGCGCCTGTCAGTCTCCGACCGCCTGCGTCCTGCAAGCCCGGGCGTCGGACCGGCGGGCGGATTGTTGACAGCGCACAAACCCTTCCTAACATGCCGCACATGGCCGGACAGCCACTCGCGTTCAGCCCACCGGTGCAGTTCTCCGAGCATGCGGTCCGGGAGATGTGCCGGCTTGCCCGCAAGGGCTATGAGGTCCCGGGCAAGCAGGAGGTGTTCGGGTTTCTGTACGGCATCCGCAACGGCGACAACCGGCTTCTGATCCGTCACGCCCGCTACTACCGCGGGGGCAAGCGTACCAGATATGGGATCGACATCCCGATCGACGATTCCCGCCGCCGCCGCCGTGCGCTGAGCCGTCAGCTCGGCCAGCGGTACCTGGGTTCGTTCCATTCGCATGTCGAAATCGGCGGCTGGAACGCCCGGGGTCTATCACCTGCCGACCTGCAGTCGTTCCGCAACGACCACGGCTCACCACTCGAGGTCATCGTCAATGTCTGGGCCGGGACGCCCAGGAGCCTGCGCGCCGTGCCAAAGACGGTGTTTGCCTTTGAGCCAGATACCGGCTACCACTACCGGATCCGGGCGTACGCCAAGCTCCGAAATGGCATACGCAGGACAAGGATCCGGGTCCTCCGTTCACGTGCCGTTGTCATCTACTGACCGTCGCGCGCCACGGCCCTATGGAGACCGGGCCGTCGCTGGGACAGTCGTTGACACTAGGGCCGCTTCGGATAGAAGAACAGCATGAACGGAGAGAGAGCGTCTACTACTCGGCAGACCCGCCGGCGGTACTGGGAGGGATCTGAGCCGGAGGTGTAAATGGATGATCGCATCTTGCCTGTCAAGAGTATCCTGTGTCCGGTGGATTTCAGCGACGATTCGATCCGGGCACTGAAGAAGGCTGAAGAGCTGGCCCTGCACTTCGATGCCGCCCTGCTGGTGCTGCATGTGGTCACGCCGATACCGACCGCAGGACCGACATTCGACCCACAGCCCGACTTCGACATCAACGCATACCAGGACAGCCTCCGGCTCGGATACCAGGCCGAGCTGGACCGAATCGTGGCCGAGCAACTCCAGAAGTGCACTCAGACCAAGGCTGTAGTCGCAGTCGGAGACCCGGCGGATGAGATACTCCGGGTGGCGGGAGGAGAGAAGGTCGACATGGTCGTGCTTTCGACCCATGGCGAGACCGGCTGGCGTCACCTGGTGTTCGGCTCGGTCGCGGAGCGGGTGGTGCGTCACGCCAGCTGTCCGGTGCTGACCATCCGCGCACGGCCGCCTGCGGACAACAAGCCGGGCAAAGGTCGGCCCGGAGAGTCCTGATGGCCCAGACTCGTCCGTTCGCCTAGCCGTTCCCGGCCAGGGACGCTGGTGTCGGGGGCAATCCCGGATTTCGTCTCCCTTCCGCTCGGGCTCGTGCTGCTGGTGCTTGGGGCCGAAATGCTGGTTCGCGGTGCCTCGGCGCTTGCGGCACGCCTGCGTGTTTCTGAGCTTGCGGTCGGGTTGACCGTTGTCGCGTTCGGGACGTCGATGCCAGAGCTGTCGGTCAGTCTGTTCGCCAGCGCGGCCGGCAGACCCGAGGTATTGCTCGGCAACGCAATCGGCTCCAACCTGTTCAACGTCCTCGTGATTCTCGGCGTGTCGGCGGTCGTGTTCCCGCTGGCGGTACAGCGAAGGACCGTGCGACGCGAGATCCCTCTCTCCCTGGCCGCGACCGCGCTGGTCCTGCTGATGGCGTTCGACAACTCGCTCTGGCCGCGTGGCCTGACCGGGTTGTCCAGGTTGGAAGGGGCGGTGCTGCTGGCGCTGTTCGCCGCGTTCCTGTGGTACATTGCCCGGAGCCTCGGACAGGACCTGCAGCCGGCCGGTGTTGCCCGGACCGCGGGCTGGCTTGTGGCGGTCCTGACCGGGGGCGGGCTGCTGCTGCTGACCGTCGGCGGCAGGCTGGTCGTCGACGGAGCTGTCGGCATTGCCAGAACTGCCGGCATCAGTGACCGGGTCGTGTCGCTGACGGTGGTGAGCGCCGGCACATCCCTTCCTGAGTTCGCCACCTCGGTCGTGGCGGCTGCCCGGCGCAAGCCCGACATATCGGTCGGCAACGTGGTGGGCTCGAACATCTTCAATCTGACCGCTGCTCTCGGCCTCGGCCTGATGGTCCGGCCCTCCAATGAGCCGCGCGGCTCGGTTGCCGACCTGCTGGTTCTTGTTGCCGCGACCGCTGCCCTGATGCTGGCGATGCTCACCGGCGGACGCCGGCGCCTCGACCGCTGGGAAGGAGTCTTGTTCGTGTTCTTCTACGCGGGGTACGTCGTCTGGCTGCTTTTCGGTCAGCGATGAAGGCGGCGCCGCGGCCTGCCTCGGAGGCGTTGACACCAGGCAGCAGCATTTCTAGTCTTTCTCGGTGAAGCTGTTCCGTTCCAGGACGAAGGCGGCCGGGCTTGCGCCCGGCACACCGGTCTACGTCGGCACGCCGCGCACCGGCGACGTTTCGATCACGGTATTCGATTTCGTCGCCGACCGTGTGGACGAGCGCAGGTCGTGCTCGGTCGACGAGTGCCTGCCTCTGCGCGACACGTCCACCGTGAGCTGGGTCGACGTCGACGGGGTGCACGACGCGGACAAGGTCCAGCGGCTGTGCGAGCACTTCGGCATCCACCCGCTGGTCGTCGAGGACATCGTTCACACGGTCCAGCGCCCCAAGGTGGAGGATCACGGCGACTACGTCTACATCGTCGTCAGGATGCTGCAGCGCGACCAAGCCGGCGAGCTCCGCTCCGAGCAGGTCAGCCTGCTGCTCGGCCCCCACTGGGTGCTTTCGTTCCAGGAGGAGCCGGGCGACGTGTTCGAGCCGGTGCGCAACCGCATCCGGACGGGCAACGGCCGGGTGCGGAAGTCCGGGCCCGACTACCTGGCGTACGCCCTACTGGACGCGGTTGTCGACCATTACTTCGCGGTGTTCGAGCCGTACAGCGAGCGCATCGAGGCGGTCGAGCAGCAACTGAGCCGGAACCCGGATCCAGAGCTGCTCGAGTCGATCCACCAGATGAAGCGTGAGCTGATAGGGGTTCGCCGTGCGGTCTGGCCGTTGCGCGAGGCTCTCAGCGGCCTGATCCGGGCCGAATCCGGGCTCATCGGCAAGCAGACCAACGTGTTCCTGCGCGACGTCTACGACCACGCGGTCCAGGTGATTGACACGGTCGAGGCGTTCCGCGATACGGTCTCCGGCCTGCTCGACCTCTACCTGTCGAGCGTCAGCAACCGGATGAACGAGGTGATGAAGGTCCTGACCATCATCGCCACCATCTTCATCCCGCTGACTTTTGTCGCCGGCATCTACGGCATGAACTTCCGCTTCATGCCCGAGCTGGGGTGGCATTGGGGCTACTTCGGCGCGCTCGGGCTGATGGCGGCCGTCGCGGTGGTGATGGTCATCTTTTTCAGGCGGAAGCGCTGGCTCTAGCGGGTGCCGGCCCATCGCCAAGACAAGCTCCATCGGATGACGACTGCTCAGACGGCTGACCCGAGCACCGTTCAGCACGAACTGGCCGAAGCACAGGTCGAGCGCGGGCTGAGGATATCGGTCGTGGAAGGGCTGTTCGCGACCGGCCACCTGGCCCTGACCGGCGGGATGTTCCTGGTCGGGCTCGCACTGCTGCTGGGTGCTACCCCGTTCCAGATCGGGCTGCTGGCCGCGGTACCATGCGCGGCCACGGTGTTCAGCCTGCTGTCGTCGCCTTTGGTCCGGCGTCTCGGTGCCCGGCGCGGGCTGGTGGTCTGGACGTCAGGCATCGGCCGGGCCGTCTTCCTGGTCCTGGTCCCGCTGCTGCTGTTCAGGGCCGGAGTGGGCATCGGCACGTTGCTCGCGGTGGTTGTCGGGTACAACGTCCTGCTGGCGATAGCCAACACCTCGTGGAACTCGTGGATGAGCGACCTGGTCCCTGAGCGCCGACGAGGCAGGTTCTTCGGGATGCGCAATGCGGTACTGGGCGCGGTCGCAATGGCGCTGACCTATGCCGGCGGACGGGCGCTGGACTGGTTCAAGACCTTTGACCAGGAAGCCGGGTACGGCGTGGCCATCGGAGTCGGTGTCCTGTGCGGCCTGGGTTCCACCGTGCTGCTGTCGCGCCAGCCCGAACCGCGGCTGGTGCCCAGGCCCAAGGTGGCGTTCAGGGAGAGGGTGATCGGCCCGCTGCAGGAGCCGCAGTTCCGGCGGCTGACGGTCTTCATGGCGGTGTGGTTCGTGACCGGCACCCTGGCCTCGCCGTTCTATCTTGCCCATCTGATCAAGAATATCGAGTTCCCCTATACTCTGGTCGGGGTCTACGCGGTCTTCGGCGGTACCACCGGCATCCTGTTCCAGTTCGCCTGGGGTTGGGTCATCGACCGGTTCGGGCCCAAGCCGGTGACCGTCGTGTGCTTCGCGCTGGTGGGCATCATGCCGCTGCTGTGGCTGTTGGCCACGAGCACGTTCCGTCTTCCGATCTGGATTGACGGTGTTCTCAACGGCGTTGCCTGGACCGGTGCCAACCTCGGGCTGCTCAACATGGTGCTCGGCATCGGCGACAACCCGGTGCGCAAGGAAAGCTACTTCGCCATCTTCGCCATGGTGGTGGGCCTGGCGACTTTTGTCGCGTCGATGGTCGGAGGCGGGGTAGCACAGCTGCTGGCCGGCATGCACCTGCGCGTGCTTGGCCGGGAGTTCGTCAACTACCACGTCCTGTTCCTTGTCACCGGTGTTCTGAGGTTCGCCTGCCTGCCCTTGCTGGTCCGGGTCGAGGAGCGGCGCAGCCGCAAGGTCGTCAAGACAATCCGGATCCTGGGCACCTTTGCCCTGAGCCGCCTGAACTACGGCAAGGGCATCTTCCTGCAGGCGTTGCGTGCGAGGTCGCGTGGCTAGTCGAGGAGATGCTGTCCTGGCCAGGGTCAGGCCGCAGCGGGCCGGGGGCGGGCACGAATGAAGCTGTTCCGGCGCATCCGGATACTGAGGGCCAACCGGCTGCTGCCGCGCTGGTACGAGCCGTTCAGGTGGACGGTCACCATCGCTGTCCTGGTTTCGCTGTTCACCATCGTCCTCGAGTCAGGATTCAGGCTGGCGCTGCCGACCGCGCTGCGCTGGACGGTCCACGTCCTTGACTACGTCATCCTGGTTCTTTTTGCCGCGGACGTCGTTGTCGGCTATGTGTACGCGCCATCGCGCTGGGGGCATCTCAAACGCCGCTGGCTCGATGTCGCGGTCATTGTGCCGGTAGTCGTCAGCCTGCTGACCGCACGTTCCGGTCTGGCTTTCATCGTCATCCGCCAGTTCGTCATCGTGGCCCAGGCCTTCACCCGGACCCGGCGGTTCGCCGGGCTGCTCGAGCGGCTCAGGCTCCAGCCGGTGAGCGCGATGGCACTCAGCTTCGTCGGCCTGATCGCGGCCGGGACCCTGCTGCTCTGCTTCCCGGCGGCAACCGGGGACGGCCGGGGCACGCCGCTGCTCGACGCGCTGTTCACCGCCACGTCCGCGACCTGCGTCACCGGCCTGATCGTGCGCGACACGCCGGTGTTCTTCTCACGTTTCGGGCAACTGGTCATACTCGGCCTGATCCAGCTCGGCGGGCTGGGCATCATGACGTTCTCGGCCAGCCTGGCCGTCGTATTCGGCCGCAGGCTGGGAGCGGCCAGGCGTCGGGTAGTCGCCGACCTGATCGAAGAATCCCGCAACATCGACATCGGCCAGACCCTGCGCTACATCGTGCTCTTCACTTTAACCGCCGAGGCGCTCGGGACGCTGTTGCTGTTCATGCGCTGGCTGCCCGAGTACCCGAATCCGTGGTACGCGCTGTACGTCGCCGGTTTCCACTCGGTGTCGGCGTTCTGCAACGCCGGGTTCAGCCTGTTCCCGGATTCGCTCGTTCACTACGCTGCCGACCCGGCGGTCAACCTTGTCGTCATCGGGCTGATCGTGTCGGGCGGGCTCGGGTTCGTGGTCGTGCACGAGATGCTCAACCGGGAGACCGTCCGGCGCGGGCCGGTGTTCTCGTTCCGGAGGCTGACCGTGCATTCGCGGATGGTGCTCTGGACAACCGGTCTTCTGACCCTGGCCGGCACTGTGCTGTTCTTCTTCTTCGAGTACGACGGTGTGCTGGCTGCACTGCCGGTCCCAGCCAAACTTGTCGCCTCGGTGTTCCAGGCGGTGACACCGCGCACCGCCGGGTTCAACACCGTGTCGATGGCAGGGCTGAAGCCGGTCACGCTGCTCTTGTTCCTGGCGCTGATGTTCATCGGCGCATCGCCCGGCAGCACCGGCGGCGGAATCAAGACCAGCACTTTTGCGGTGCTGTTCATGGCGGTACGCAGCCGAATCCGGGGCAGACAGGACGTCGAGGTCCACGGCCGCGTTGTACCCAAGGACGTCGTCTACCGGGCGACGTCGATCGCGGTGACTTCTGTCGCCATCGTTGCCGGTTTCTTCATCCTGCTGCTGGCGACCGAAACCGGGGCTTTCCAGGACGTCCTGTTCGAAACGACTTCGGCGTTCGGCACGGTCGGGCTGTCGACCGGCCTGACTGGGCAGCTCAGCCCGGTCGGCCGCGTTCTAGTCACCCTGCTGATGTACATCGGCAGGCTCGGGCCGCTCACCCTGGCGCTGGCGATGCGGGCGCGGGTCTCGCGCCTGCCGATCGAATACCCCTCGTCCGAGGTCATGGTCGGGTAGTGCACCGGATGTTGACATTCCACGTCGTCGGCATAGTTTGAACCCGTGACCGCTGCGCCCGACAACACCCTGACACTGGGCGGACTGGTGATCAGCTCCTGGGTCTACGGTCCGCTGGCATTCGTGGTCTGGGTCGGCATCCTCTGGCTGGTCGAGTTCCTGGTCCTGCGCCGGCTGCGCATGTCGACATCGGTCGGCGCCGCAATCGCGCGCGCTCTGGGGCTTCCGGCCGCGCTGCTAATTTTCATCACCGGCCTGCTCATGCTCCAGCACCTGCTGCCGCTCGCTGCTGGAGTCGACGCGTTCGCCACCGGAACCATCAAGGTCCTGCTGATCGTGCTCGGCATCGTGCTCGTCGACCGCGTCATCATCCTGATTCTCGACCGGATGGCGGTCCGCTTCGAATCGGCCGAGCTCGGCCAGGGCATCATCCGGGCGGTGACCCATGCGGTTGTCTTCATCGTCGGGGTCCTGGTCCTGCTAGGCACTTTCGGGATATCGATAACTCCGCTCGTTGCCTCGCTCGGGGTGGCATCACTGGCCGTGGCATTGGCGCTGCAGGGCCCGCTGTCCAACCTGTTCGCCGGGCTGCTGATCCTGGCCGACCGGTCGCTCAAGGTCGGTGATTTCATCATGCTCGATTCCGGGGAAAAGGGCTATATCGAGCACATCGGGCTCCGCCACACCCGGGTGCGGATGCTGCCAGACGACGTCGTCATCGTGCCCAACGAGAAGCTGGCTTCGAGCACGATTCACAACACCCACCTGCCCGAGCGGCCGATCTCGTTCTGGGTCGACGTCGGCGTTCACTACGACAGCGACCTCGAGCACGTCGAGCGGGTGACGCTCGAAGTCGCACGCAAGGTGCTGACCACGGTCGAGGGTGCTGTTGCCGAGCACGAGCCTTTTGTGCGGTACCGACAGTTCGGGGACTCCAGCATCAACTTCCGGGTCATCCTGCGGGTGAAGCAGTACGTCGACAAGTACGCGGTCACCCACGAGTTCATCAAGGAGCTCCACGCCCGGTTCAGGGAAGAGGGCATCGTCATTCCGTTCCCGCTGCGCACCCTGGACATCCCGGACAAGACCGCAGACACGCTACGGGACGTGTTCCAGGGCAGGCGTAAGCCCTCGGACTAGACCGCAGTCCTTTCACAATCCGGCACCAGACAGGGGAGAGGGGCGGCCGTCAGCCAATCACCGGTCTGGAGTCTGCAGTCGGGCGCGGGCGGCGTACCCCGGATCGGGGTAAGCCGGGGACACAATACGACTTCCATGCCGCCTTCTGAATAGGGCTTTCTTCACCATGCCACCATGACTACGGGACCCGGCCGGATGTCGAGGGCGGATGGCTTTGGACTGCGGCAGCACGGCTGCCGCTTTCTGGGCCTACTTCTGTCTCGACCTCCAGAGAGATGTTCACGACTCGCTTCGCTCTCTCAACATGACCTCCGTGCCGTCGGTCACCTCTGCCTCAGCCTGTGGGCTTCGCCCGCTGGTCCACGATCTGCAATCCACAATCTGAAATCCACAATGGGCTTGCCGCTGATTGTGTCGAAAGGTCAGCCATCGGTCAGGGAACGGACCGCGTCCCCGACTTTCCCCGAATCTGAGACGAGAATGGCGTCCGTTGTGCCCCGGTGGTCCGTGATAGGCGATCGTGGCAACAAGAACGGCCCGGGCAACGGAGGCAGCCGGTTCCAGTCAGGGCCGCCGCCGGGCTTGACGGTCGGGCTTCCCAAGGCTACGCTCAGCCACGCACGGCCGCCAGCGATGAAGGCAGTGAACCGGCCTGCGTGCCGACGGGCAGGCAGGCAAAAGCACAGGAGGGTAGTATGGCCAAACGCAAGTGCGTGCTGTTCGTGCACGGAATCGGGCCGCAGGACCCGGGATATTCGGACAAGCTCTGGTCTCAGCTCTGGGACGGCAATCCACCAGCAGACGTCCACAAGTATGAAGTGCTCTACTACGACACCTTTGCGGCCATGAACCGCAAGGTGGAGATCGAGGAGAACGCGAAGAAGCTCGGACTCCGGGCGTTGGTCGACGGCGTGTTCAACAACAGCGACCTCGCAGGCAAGGTTGAAGACAAGGCGGTGGACCTGCTCAGGGATACAGTCTCGCATGTGCTGTACTACACGCTACATGGTGAGGCGAAGAGGGACATCCTGAACAAGTTCAAGAAGCAGACAGCAGTGCTGGTTCGCGAAGGGCGAGCCGCCGGTGACCCCGAGGATCTCAGGATCGTCGTTCTCTCGCACAGTCTCGGCACGGTTGTGAGCTATGAGGCATTGCACGAGCTCGCCGATGACCCGGACCTGGGCCGGCCTGCAGGCATCAAGATCGACTCGCTCTACTCTCTTGCCACGCCGCTGGCCGCGGTTGCCAAGGTGGCAGGTCTGGTCAAGAAGAAGATCGCCCACGTCACGGATGAGATCTCCAAGCCGGCACGGTACAATGATGCGAGGGAGCGGACCGAGCTCTACGTCGATAGGTGGTACTCATACCGCGAGGCCAGAGACCCGGTCGCCAGCACGCTGGCACTCGAAGGTGCCTTTCTGGACAACGACCCGGGCGTCGAGCCATACTGTTTCAGCGATACGCACGGGTTCTCCGTTCACGCGTTCGGCGGTTACATCGCCCAGGCAAAGGCCCAAATCACGGGCCAGCTGCAGGAGGTATAGATGAGGCGCTTTCTGCTGCTGATTGCCCTTGCGTTTTCGGTCCAGGCAGGAGTGCTTGACGACCCCTACCGGGAGTACCGGCGCAGCTTCGAAGGCCTGCGCAAGGACATCGAGGTGATCGGAAGTGCGCTGAAGGGTCGCTACCCCGAGCTGTTCTTCCTGGAGGAACGAGATACTTTGACAGA
>CP070680.1:2400920-2421265 GCA_020352555.1 Caldifarciminota bacterium
CGGCCCTGACCGATTCCCGGGCGATGCGGGACGAGACAAGTCGGTGCAGCCTGAACTCCGAGAACGGGTTGCTGCCCGTGTCGGACAGGAGCCGCTTCATGTCCGCGTACCGATATTCCACGACGTGCGGCGAGTACCCCGAATGCGGCCGCGGGAACGGCGAGCGGTCGAGCGTGGTCATGATGACCCGTGTCCCAGGTTCAAGCCCTGCGTGCAGCCTGTGCAACAGGTCTGCCGCTTCAGACCAGGACAGGTGCTCGATGACTTCCAGCAGCATGACCACGTCTGCCTGTGCCAGCCGGTCGGCAACTGTGTGCCGGATGTCAAGCTGCTCGAACACCGTGTGCTCGGCTGCATGGAACCGTCGCGCGTGCTCGACCAGGTCTTTGGAATAGTCGGTAGCGGTCAGTGAGCTGCCGTCAGGCAGCAGCGAGCCGAAGGCCGCGCTTAAGGCCCCGCTGCCGCACCCCAGTTCGAGCAGACTGAGTCCAGGGCCCAGTTCGTCGACCATGGTCAGCACTGCCGCGTAGTTGGCGCAGTGGTGTAGCTGGAGCTGCTTGTCCCGCACCTGCTCCACGCTCCCGCCTTCGACATTGGTGAAATGCAGTGCGGTTTCGGCTGCAACCAGCCGTTCCCAGATATCGCGCACCCGCGACCGGAAACGCCCGTCCTGCATACCGTCTACCGACTTCCGCCTACCGCCTACCGTTTCCGGTCTACCGTCTACTGTCTCCTGTCTGAATTGTCTCTTGGTCAGGACCTGCTCAGTCGTGGGCTTCGACAAGGGCGACGTCAACCACCGCGTCGCCCTTCTTGACTTCCATCACCTTCACGCCAGTAGTCGCCCGTCCCTGCTTCTTGACGTCGGCCATCTTGATCCGGATAACCACCCCGCTCTTGGACGAAATGATGGCCTCGGAACGATCCGAAACCGACAGCGCGGCAGCCAGCTTGCCCGACTTCTTGACCAGTTTGGCCGCAATGACCCCGATCCCGCCCCGGTGCCTTACCGGAAACTTTTCGAACTCGGTTCGCTTGCCCAGCCCCTTCTCTGTCACCACCAGCAAGGACTGCTCCTCTCGGCACAGCTCGCTGCCGACGACAAAGTCGCCTTTGCGCAGGCTGATGCCGCGGACCCCGGCAGCGCCGCGTCCCATGTCGCGGGCATCGGTCTCCTTGAACCTGATGCCCATGCCGTTCCTGGTGATTATGGCCACGTCGTCCTTGCCGGTGGTCAGCATCGTGTCGACCAGCTCGTCGCCCTTTCCGATGCCCATCGCGATGATGCCCTTGCGCCGCGGGTTGGCGAACGACGACAGCCTGGTGCGCTTGACCTTGCCGTTGCGGGTGACGAAGAACACGTACCGGTCCTCGCTGAACTCGCGCACCGCCAGGTAGGCCCGGGTCACCTCGTCCTTCTCCATCTCGACCAGGTTGGCGATCGACCTGCCCCGGGCGTGATACGACCCCTCGGGAATCTCGTACACCTTCTGCCAGTAGCACCGGCCCCGGTCGGTGAAGAACATCATGTAGTCGTGGGTCGAGGCGGTGAACAGCCGCTCGACGAAATCCTCGTCCCTCACGTCCATCCCGGCCCGGCCGGTGCCGCCGCGGCCCTGCCTGCGGTACACGCTCACCGGCATCCGCTTGACATAGCCCCGGTGGGTGACAGTGACGCACATGTCCTCTTCCTCGATCAGGTCCTCGATCGAAAGGTCTTCGACCTGGCCCTTGACGATGTCGGTCCGCCGCTGGTCGCCGTACTTCTCGCCCAGCGCGACCAGCTCCTTGCGGATTTCGGCCATCATCATCGTCCGGGATTCGAGCAGGCTCTTGAGCCGGGCGATTTCCTTGATCAAGAGCTTGTACTCGTCGTCGATCTTCTTGCGCTCGAGCCCGGTCAGCCGGGCCAGCTTCATGTCGAGGATGGCGTCGGCCTGCCGCTCGCTGAGCTTGAAGCTCTTCATCAGCCCGGCCCGGGCCTCGTCGGTGTCCTTGGCCTTCTTGATCAGCTCGACGATGGCGTCGATGTTCTTGAGCGCGATCTTCAGCCCTTCGAGGATGTGGGCCCGTTCCTCGGCCTTGGCCAGTTCGAACCTGGTCCTGCGGGTGACGGTCTCGAACCTGAACTCGAGGAACGCCTGGAGCGTCCCCTTCAGGTCTAGGGTCTTGGGCTCGCCCTTGACCAGAACCAGCATATTGATGCCGTAGGTCGACTGCAGGTCGGTGTACTTATAGAGCTGGTTGAGGATCAGCTCCTTGTTGGTGTCCCGCTTCAGGTCGAGCACGATCCGCATGCCGTCGCGGTCCGACTCGTCGCGCATGTCGGCGATGCCCTGGATCTTCTTGGCCCGGACCAGCGCCGCGACCCGCTCGATCAGCGAGGTCTTGTTGACCTGGTACGGGATCTCGTAGATGACGACCCGGTCCCGGCCCGCCTTGACCTCTTCGAACCTTATCCTGCCCCGCATCACGACCTTGCCCCGGCCGGTCTCGTACGCCTCCCTGATGCCTTCGCGCCCGACGATCGAAGCGCCGGTCGGGAAGTCCGGACCCTTGACCTTCTTCATCAGGTCCTTGACAGTGCAGTCGGGCTTGTCTATCAGGACCAGCAGCGCGTCGACCAGCTCGGCCAGGTTGTGGGGCGGGACGTTGGTCGCCATCCCGACCGCGATGCCCGACGCGCCGTTGGCCAACAGGTTCGGGAAAGCGGCCGGCAGCACTTCGGGCTCCTTGAGCCGCTCGTCGAAATTGGGCCGGAAGTCGACCGTGTCTTTTTCCAGGTCGCTCAGCAGCTCGGTCGCCAGCGGCGCCAGCTTGGCCTCGGTGTACCGGTAGGCGGCCGGCGCATCGCCGTCGATGCTGCCGAAGTTGCCCTGGCCGGTGACCAGCGGGTAGCGCAAGGAGAAGTCCTGCGCCATCCGCACCATCGCCTCGTACACCGGGCTGTCGCCGTGCGGGTGGTACTTGCCGAGCACGTCGCCGACCACGGTCGCCGACTTGCGGAACGGCCGGTTGGGCAGGAGCCCGGCTTCGCGCATCGTGTACAGGATGCGGCGCTGGACCGGTTTCAGTCCGTCGCACACGTCGGGAATCGCCCTCGACACGATAACCGACATCGCGTAGTCGAGGAACGACCGGCGCATCTCGTCTTCGATGTAGACCGGTACGATCGTATCGTCTTCCGGGCGTTTTACCGGGGTGCTCACCGAGGCCTGAATATAGCTCTGCTGCGGGTTCTGTCAACTGCCTGGAGCCCGGTTCTTGGCCCGGTTGACAGTCTGGGTTGATTCACTATGATTCGCCAAAACCCACATTGCCCTAAGGAGGAACCTGATGCCCAAGTCACGAAAGCTGTTTCTCGTGCTCGGCCTGCTCATTGCCGGCTCCCTGCTGGCCCAACAACAGATACCGCTGGACGCGATGCTGCGCGGCGGCAGGATTCACTACACCGGCTCCCGCTACGAGCGCGCGAAAGAGCAGTTCCAGGGCGCGCTGGACGCCTACCGCAGCGAGGTCGACAACGTCCAGCTCGCCGAAATCCACATCTGGCTTGGGCTGTCCCAGGCCCAGCTCAGGGAGAACGAGGACGCCGCGCGCAACTTCAGGGCCGCGCTGGCCGCCGACTCGTCAGCCGCGGAAAGAATCCGGCAGGACGAGCAGTGGCAGTACTGGACCTGGAATTCGCTCATCAACGTCGCCCGCAAGTCCTACAACGCCGGCGTGTACGACACCAGCCTCGTCTCCGCCCTGGCCGCAATCAAAATCGACCCGGGCAAGGCCGGGACCTACACTTTGGTCGCCAACTCCTACAGCGCGCTCGGCATGTACGACGAGATGCTCCTGACCGCCCGCGACATGCTGGCCCTGGACACCAGGAGCCCGGACGGGCTCAGCCTGGTCGGGCTCTACTACCTGCAGCGGCCGGACAGCCTGTGGACCGGAGACATGAAACTGGGCCGGTGGGACTCCTGCGCCTACTACTACAACGCGGCGCTCGAGGTCTACGAGGAACGCTACGCCGCTGCGGTCGACAGCCTGGACCAGACTCTTGAGCTCGGTGACCAGGCACGGCTCGCCGAAATCGCCGGCATCCTGGTCGAGAAGAGCCGCGAGGCTGACCAGGCCGAACTCAAGGCCTACATCGAGACCGAACTCAAGGCCAAGAACAGGCTCAACCAAGTTGCCAAGGTAGCCTCCCAGCTCTTCTACTCAGCCAACAACCTGAACGTGTCCTCATCGCGCGCCGGGTCGGCCATGCTCAGGGCAGCGTCCGAGCCCGACATGAACGCCGAGAACCGCGACAGGTTCCGGGGCATGGCCGAGGACCTGTTCAACAAGGCGCTGACCTATGACCCCTATGACTACACCGCGGTGTTCAACCTCGGCATCGTCCAGTACCAGAGCCAGAAAGACTCGCTCGCCGAGCAGACCTTCATGCGCGCGGCCGAAGGCGCGGTCACCCGGCTCACCGACCTGCCGGCCGACATTCGCGACTCGCTGCTCGCGCTCGTCTCCGAGCAAACGGCCGGCCAGGGCTACACCACCTACGGCGGGCTGCTGCTGGCAGCGGTCGACAGCGTGGTAGCCGAGACCGGCAACCCGTCCGGCGGCTACTCCTGGCTCTACTTCCCTGACCTGCGGAACCGGAAACCGTTTGTCGCCCCGACCGTGGAGGATGCCGGAGCCATGTTCGTCAGCCCGCTCGCGCCCGGGGTGATCGAAAACACCTTCCTGCTGCTCGGGGTGAGCCAGACCAGCATGGGCATGGCGCTCAAGAACGACGAGCGCGAGGAAGAGGCCAGGGCGAAGTTCAATGCCGCACTGGACAACCTCGATATGGTCATCACGATCAACCCGTCGAGCGCCGACGCCTGGCAGAACAAGGGTCATTGCCTCCGCGAGCTCGGGCAGACCGACAAGGCTGCCGAGGCGTTCAAGAAGTACGAAGAATTGAAATGAGGACTGGAGGAGCCCGACAATGACCAAGCTGCTGAACATCATCATCATCGTCCTGGCGCTTGCGCTTGTCGCCGTGATCCTCTACCCCCAGATCCAGGAGAACCGCCCGGCCGAGCTGCGGTTCGCCTGCGACAGCTCGGTCTGCTCTCTGCCGTTCCTGATCGGGGTCGAGGAGTCGACGTTCGTTCAGAACAAGATAATACCCGAGCTGGTCTTCTACTCCGATCCCAAGGCCGCGCTCGCCGCCCTGTTCGAAGGCGAGACCGATGTCGGAGTGTTCCCCTGGGCCGAGGTGTTCCAGTACAAGCTGGAGACCGGCCAGGACTTCAAGGCCTTCATGTCCGAAGACTTCCGCCAGTCCCTGCCAGTCGACGGAATAGTGGTCCCGGTCAAGTCCAAGGTGAAGAGGCTGACCGACCTCAAGAAACGCAAGCTCGGCTACCCGCCCCAGTTCCGCCACTACGTCTCGACCATGCTGGCCAACATCGACCTCACTCCCGAGCAAGTAACCCTGGTCGAAGTCCCGTTCTCCGCGATCGTCGAGCAGCTGGAGGCCGGGCAGATCGACGCTGCCTGGCTGCTCGAGCCGCTGATCTGCCCACTCGACACCGCCCAGTTCCGGGTCGTCCAGGACGGCGTGCTGCCGCGGTTCGTGTCCTCGCCTTTCCCTGGCGCTGCCATCGGCTTCTCGCCCGACTTCCTCGAGACCACGCCCAAGATCGTGCTGTCGCGGCTGAAGATGGCATGCGATGCCGCCGTGGCCTTGGCCGAGACCCAGCCCGAGCGGGCCAAGCTCATCATCGCCAAGTACTTCCCGTACTGCGCCGAGGTATGCGGCAACTGCCGGATACCGGAGCTGGAACGGCTGGTAGAGCTCAACCGGCCCGCGGTGTCCGCGCTCGCTTCGCGTCTCAACGTATCCGGGGCTCTGGCTGATAACGTCGCGACCGAGCCGTTCATCGTCGAGCCGATCAGGCTGGCGCGCTGACAACAGGATTCCCGGTCGTGCTAGACGGGGGGTCGGCGGTCCCCTGTAACCCGAAACCCGCCCATGCGGGGTTGAAAAGGCATCATGAGACCTGGTCAGGGCGAACCAGGCCAGAGGTGCGGGACGGCTGTGAAGGTCGGGTCTCGCGATGGCGACCACCGCCAACCCCGCCAGGACCGGAAGGTAGCAACGGTACGCGGACCGGCCGCCAGTCGCGAGGGCGCCTGGCCGGAGCCTGCTCCCCTCTGACCCTCTCCCTGCCAGGACGAAGATGCCGCACGACCGGTTTGTCTGACGCCCGGGTGCGATGAGCAACCAGGTCCTTACCCTCAAGTACCGGCCCCAGACCTTTGACGAGCTGCTGGTCCAGGAACACGTGTCCGATACCCTGAGCAAGGCGATCGAGAACCAGCGTTTCGCCAACGCATACCTGTTCGCCGGGCCGCGCGGCGTGGGCAAGACCACGACCGCCCGGATCCTGGCCAAGAGCCTCAACTGCCTCTCTTACAACGCGCCCACCACCACCCCCTGCAACAAGTGCAGCGCCTGTCTCGAAATCGCGGCTTCGCGCAGCATGGACGTGCTCGAGATCGACGGCGCGTCCAATCGCGGCATCGACCAGATCCGGGAGCTGCGCGAGAACATCAAGTACGCGCCCAGTTCGCTGCGCTACAAAGTCTACATCATCGACGAAGTCCACATGCTGACCGAGCCGGCGTTCAACGCCCTGCTGAAGACACTGGAAGAGCCGCCTGCCCATGCCCGGTTCGTGTTCGCAACCACCGAAGCCCACAAGGTGCCGACCACGATTCTCTCGCGCTGCCAGCGCTTCGATTTCCGCAGGGCGACCTCGTCCGAAATAGCCGACCGGCTGCGCTGGATCGCGGGCAAGGAGAAGATCAAGGCGAGCGATGACGCGCTGGTCGCGGTCGCCCGCCGGGCCGAAGGAGCGATACGCGACGGCGAGAGCATCCTCGAGCAGCTGGCGACCTACCGGCCCGAGGGTATCGAGGTCAAGGACGTCGAGGAGCTGCTCGGCATCGTGCCGGCAGAGCTGTTCGTCGACTACGTCGACCTGCTGATCAAAGGCGACATCGCCGGCCTGCTCAGGTTCGCCGACCGGCTGTTCGAACGCGGCTTTGACCTGGTCGAGTTCCATTCCGGGCTGGTGTCCCATCTCCGCAACATCCTGCTGGTCCAGGCCGGCGGCCCGGTCGACCGGCTGGGTCTGCTCCCGGCAGAGAGGAAAAAGCTGAAGGAGCAGGCCTCGGCCGTGGCTCGGGCCGCGCTCATGCAGAGCCTGGAGGCGGTGCTCAAGGCCGAGGAGTCGGCCAAACGGTCCCGGCTTCAGCGGGTCGTGTTCGAGTACCTTTCCCTCGACCTGGCAGCCAGGCTGTCCGGAGCCGGCGCCCCGGCCGCACCAGAACCAAGGGCTTCGCACTCTCCCCGGAGCAGACCGAAGCCGAAGAAGACCGAAGACTCCGGGCTCGAGGACATCCGGGACGTATTCGGCGACATCGAGGAGAACTAGCGTGAACATCAACCCCAAGAACATCGTGTCCAAAGTCGCCGAGCTGCGCAAGGAGCTCGACCGGAAGCTGGGCGAGATCGAAGTCGAAGCCACCTCAGGCGGCGGCATGGTCCGGGTTACCTGCAACGGGTTCGGCGACATCACCGGGCTCAAGATCGACCCCGAAGTCGTGAAACCTGAGGAAGTCGAACTGCTCGAAGACCTGGTCCGGGCCGCTTTCAATGAAGCCCGGTCCCAGGCCCGGGAAAAGGCCCAGGACGAAATGCGCAAGCTGATGCCCTTCCCGCTGCCGGGCGTGCTCGACAGCCTGGTGTCATGACCATGCGCAAATCCCTCGACCGCCTGATCAACGCGCTGGTCGGGCTGCCCGGAATCGGGCGCAAGACAGCCCAGCGCATCGCCCTCTACCTGCTGCGCAGCCGGGACGACGTCGCGCGCGAGCTGGTCCAGGCGGTCACCGAAGCCCACGAACGGCTCCGCGCCTGCCCCCGCTGCTTCAGCCTGACCGAGGACGAGCTGTGTGACGTCTGCTCTGACACCGGCCGCGACCACAGCCTGACCTGCGTTGTCGAGGAGCCGGGCGACGTGCTGACACTAGAGCAGTCCGGTCGGTACCGTGGAACCTACCACGTGCTGGGCGGTGTTCTGTCCCCTGTCGACAACGTCGGGCCCGATGACCTACACATCCGCGAGCTGCTGGAGCGGATAGCCAAGGGCGACATCGCCGAAGTCATCATCGCCACCAACCCGACCACCGAGGGCGAGGCGACCGCGGTCTATGTCGGACGCCAGCTCAAGGATGCCGGGGTCACTGTCACCCGCATCGCCCGCGGGCTGCCGGTCGGCTCTGACCTGGAGCTGGCCGACACCGAAACCATCTCCCGAGCGTTCGAAGGCCGGAAAGAGCTGTAGCAGTGGGCTTGACTGAGACCGCCTTGGGTTCTATCATTCCGTGCTAAAGGACTGGAGGAAACCGTGAAGTTCACCCTGACCGGCCGACATTTCAATATCACACCCCATCTCAAGGCACATGTCGAAAAGAGAATCACCAGGCTCGACAAGTACAATGACCACATACTCGAAGCCGGAATGGTCCTGTTCCGGGACCACGCCACCCACATCGCCGAAGGCAGGGTCCACGTCGGCCACGCGGTGCTCACCGCCAGGGCCGAGGCCGGCGACATGTACGGGGCGGTGAACGAAGCCGTCGACCGGATGCTGATCCAGATCAAGCGGCACGAAGGCAAGCTCCGCGACCGCAAGCGGGGCAACAACCAGTAGCCGGCCGTGGCGTTCACAGCGCGCAAGATCACCGTCGGCACCCTGTTCACCGATAGGCAGGAGGAGTGGAACCTCGAGTTGCTCGGCGGCAGGAACGGGCTCGACAAACACATGATAGTGACCTCTGACATCAACCGCCCCGGCATGGCGCTGGTCGGCTTCACCGGCGTGTTCCTGCGGGAGCGGATCCAGATCGTCGGCAGCACCGAGCTCACCTACCTCGCCACCCTGGACGAGAAGACGGCCAGTGCCGACGTCAGGCGGGTGTTCGAACTCGACCCTGTCTGCATCCTGGTCGCCAAAGGGCTCGATCTCACCCCGATCTGGAAGAAAGAAGCCGACCGCTGCGGAGTCCCGCTGCTCCGCACGCCGATGGACACCACCCCGTTCATCCACCGGCTCGCCGGCTACCTCGACTACCGGCTCGCACCGGAAGACAAGATCCACGGCGACCTGGTCGACGTGTTCGGCGTCGGGATGCTCATCACCGGCCAGTCCGGGATCGGCAAGTCAGAATGCGCGCTCGACCTCGTTGACCGGGGACACCGGCTGGTCGCCGACGACGTGGTCAGGGTGCTGCGCCGCGGCACCGGCATCCTGATGGGATACTCGGCCGCTCCCAGCCCGCAGCTTGCCCATCACATCGAAATCCGAGGTGTCGGCCTGGTCGACGTCTACAGCCTGTACGGGATCCGTGCCATCCGGGTCCAGAAGAGAATCGAGGTCGAAGTCAACCTGGTCAGCTGGAAGCCCGGCATGGACTACGAAAGGGTCGGGATCGAGGACAAACTGACCGAAATCATCGGTGTCCGGATACCCCGGGTCACGATTCCGGTGATCCCGGGCAAGAACCTTGCCCTGGTCCTGGAAGTGACCGCCAAGAACCACATCCTCAAGGTGTTCGGCTACAACCCGGCCCAGGCGTTCAACGACGAGCTCATCCGGGTGATGAGCAAAGGCCCCGAGATCGACCCCAACATCACCTATGACCAGGAGTGACGCCGGCCGTCGCTCCGTCTACGGCGTCCTGATCGGCCACGGCGACCTGCCCAAGGCCCTGTTCCTGGCCGCGACCGACATCGTCGGCGAGTCCGAAGACTTCACCGTCATCTCCAACCAGGACGTGGCCGCACCGGAACTCGAATCCCAGCTCGACCAGGTCCTTGCCGAGCACAAGGACCGCGAGGTGCTGGTGTTCGTCGACATGTTCGGCTCCAGCTGCGCCAACGTCAGCACGCGGCTCAAGCGCCGCAACCCCAACGTCGAGGTGGTCTGCGGGGTCAACCTCGCGATGGTCGTGCGGTTCATGTACTACCGGGACCGCATGAGCCTTGCCGAGATTGTCGAATTGATGCGAAAGACCGGCCAGGACGAAATGCGGCCGGTCCCCCAGTAGCCCGGCTACATCCTCCGGGTCAGCGCCTCGCGCCAGGCTTTCTTTGCCCTGGCCAGGTCCAGCCTGACGACCTCGTCGCCGCCCAGCCCGTTGACCACCAGTTCCGGCTCCTTCGTGGTCCGGCCCACTGCCGCGTGCGGGACGTTGCGCATGAGCTTCTCGAACTCGGCTCGGTGCCTGGGCAAGACCTCGCAGACGAAGCGGGTGTTGGACTCGCTGAAGAGCAGGAAGTCGTCCCTTCGGAACCGGCGCGCTCCCGGCACCTTCCTGAGGCGGACACCGACGCCGACATCGCCCGCAAACGCCATTTCGACCAGCGAGATGCCGAGCCCGCCCTCTGAAACGTCGTGACACGACCGCACCAGCCGGTTCCTGATTGCCCGTGCCAGCGCCTTCATGATCCTGCGTCCGCGCGCAGCATCAACCCTCGGCACGCTGCCGCCCAGTCCCTGGTGGATACGGAAGAACTCGCTGCCGCCGAGTTCCTCCAGGGTCTCGCCGACCACGTACACGGTTGAGCCCGGCGCCTTGAAGTCCGGGGTCACGGTCCGGTCCACGTCCGGAATCACGCTCACCGCCGTCACCAGCAGGGTCGGCGGAATCGGGACCGCCTGTCCGGCAGCGGTCTGGAATTCGTTGTACAGCGAATCCTTGCCCGAGATGAACGGCACCTGGTATCCTTTGGCGATGTCGTAGCAGGCCTGGGCCGCCCGCACCAGCCCGGCGAGCTGGTCCGGCCGCTCCGGACTTCCCCAGCAGAAGTTGTCGAGCAAAGCCGCGGTTTCGATGTCGCCGCCCGCCGCGATGCAGTTTCTCAGCGCTTCGTCGATGGCGGATGCCGCCATCCAGTAGGGGTCGAGCAGCCCGTAGCGGGGCCTGAGCCCGCACGCGACAACGCATCCGCGCTTGGAACCCCGGACCGGAGTGATCACCGCCGCATCGGTCGGCCCGCTGTCGTCAGGCCCGCAGAAGGGCTTGAGCGCGCTGGTGCCCTGCACCTCGTGGTCGTACTGCCGGACCACCCACTCCTTGCTTGAGATGTTCGGGGTCTGCAGCAGCTTGACTACCAGAGTGCCGAGGTCCTGCCGCTGACGCACGAAAGGCTCGGGTGTTTCCGGCTTTTGCCATTCGGCTTTGCGCGCCTTCATCTGCCAGCCCTTGTGCAGGAAGCCCATGTCGATGTCAGCGACCCGGTGCCCCTGGTAGTCCAGCACGAGCCTCCCTGTGCCCGTGACCTCACCGATCACTGTCGCCTCGACGTCATGTGCCCGGGCAAGCTCGTTCAGCCGGTCAACACATTCGGGCTCGACGAACATCACCATCCGCTCCTGCGCCTCGGAAATCCATATCTCGGCCGGAGTCAGGCCCGCGTACTTCAAGGGCACCCGGTCCAGGTGCACCTCGCAGCCCGTCGCCTCGGCAAGCTCACCCACTGCGCTCGACAGCCCGCCCCCGCCGCAGTCGGTGATCGCTCCGACCAGTCCCTGGTCCCGCGCCTGCAGCACAAGGTCGGCCAGCCTCTTCTCCTCGATCGGGTTGCCGATCTGCACCGCGCCGGACGAAAACTCCTGCGACTCCTGGTCCAGCTCGAGTGAAGCAAAGGTCACGCCGTGAATGCCGTCGCGCCCGGTCCTTCCGCCGAGCAGGACTATCCGCTGCCCTTTGCCCACCCTCTTGACCAGCTTGTCGCGCGGAATCAGCCCGACCGTGCCGCAGAAAACCAGCGGGTTGCCCAGGAACCCTTCGTCGAAATACACCGCACCGTTGGCGGTCGGGATTCCCATCCGGTTGCCGTAGTCCCTCACGCCCGCGACCACGCCCCTCATCACCTGCCTCGGATGGATGACGCCGTCGGGCACGTCGCGCCGCTTGGTCGTCACCGGCGCGAAACAGAACACGTCGGTGTTCATTATCGGCTTCGCGCCCAGTCCGGTGCCCAGGCAGTCGCGGATCACGCCGCCGATTCCGGTCGCCGCACCGCCGTAGGGCTCCAGTGCCGAAGGATGATTGTGGGTCTCGACCTTGACCGTTATCGCCCACTCGTCGTCGAACGCCACCGCACCCGAGTTGTCGTGGAAAACCGACAGGCACCAGTCCTTGTTCAGTTCTTCGGTGACCTTGAACACCGTCGACCTAAGCAGGTTGTTGATGCGCCGTCCGCCGTACTCGATGTCGCCCCGGAACGTCTTGTGCTGGCAGTGCTCGGACCAGGTCTGGGCAAAAGTCTCCAGTTCCACGTCGGTCGGGTCTCGCCTCAGGCCTGCGAAATGGTCCTGCAGCGCCGCCATCTCCTCTCGGCCCAAAGCCAGCAGGCCCTGCTTCGAGATCCGGTCCAGCTCCTCGCCCGTCTTCCCGGCCAGGTTCACTGTCAAGGCCTGGAACCGGTACTTCTCGGGCTCGACGAACACCTTCTCTCCCGGCTCGGCCTGGTGCTCGATCAGCGGATTCAGCAGCAGGTCCACGACCATCCTCTTTTCACCGGGGCTGAGCCTGCGTTCGAATCCAAAGCCGCGTCCGGTCCGCACCTGACACCCGGCCAGACCGTTGTCCTCCAGCGCCCGCAGAATGCTTGCCACGCTCGGGTCCATGACCCCAGGGTTGTAAAGCACCTCCACGTCCCGCACCCCGACCGCGTCTGCCGAAACCTCGTATCGCTCGCTGACCGCATCGCAGAACAGCTCGGCTGCCAGCCTCTCGACGGTGTCGCGCTCGATGTCGCCCTGGACAAAGAAGAGCCGGGATACGCTGATCCTGCCGGTATCGCGTATGCCGAGCTCGGCAAGGTCGCGTTTCAGAGCCTGTGCGAACGGGTCCTTGGTCTTGCGAGAAACCTCGACTCGCCAGAACACCGAGCAAGATATGGCAAACCGACTGCCAGTCAAGCAGGGATGGTCGCGATGCAACCGGATTGTGCCGGGTCTACTGACTCAGAAGCTGCTGCAGGATCAGGTCCAGCGAGTCCGGGTCGACTTGGTCCGCCTCCACGAACGTGCGTGCAAAGGCCCGTACCGGCCTCTTCAGGTCCTTGTACATCTGGGTCACGTCCTTGGCGTGCTGCACCCGCATCGCGCGGTCGGACAGGGTATCGAATACCGCCACCTGGGCGCGGACATGGTCGAACGCGGAATCGCAGACCACCCTGAGCGATTCCTGCTCAGAGCTCAACTCCAGGTCTTCCCGGTTTCCGTACTTCTGGTAGCGCTTGTCCAGTTTGGCCAGCCTGCGCAGCATGGTCTTCGGGAAGCGCACGATGTCGGGGTCCTGCAGGCCGGGGTCCGGAAGTCCGGGAGGCACCTGGGGCTTGACGATCTTGTCCGCGTTCCTGGCTACTATCACCACCGCAGCGACCACGGTGATCGCGACAACCACGACCGTCACAATCGACAGCGTGCGGGAACCGGACTTCGGGCTCTTCTTCTCCTCTGACTGCACACCAAATCATACTGCAGAAACCGGTGCTGCCAAGAGCCTGCTGGACCCTGCCCGTGCCGCCGGTCAGTCGCCCGTGTGTCCAAGACGCCGCCACGCCTTGACTTCCGTCAACGTCCGGATATTCTGGGTGTCCTACTGGGGTATCGTCTAACTGGCAGGACAGCTGACTCTGGATCAGCCAGTCGGGGTTCGAATCCCTGTACCCCAGCTGCCGCCGGCCGGCGCATTGACCCGCCGGCCTTCACTTCTATACTGCTCCAAAGGAGCGAGCCTTGAGAACCATCGCCATTGCAGCACTTGCGCTGGCGTCCGCCCCGCTTCTGGCCGGCAACTGGACAACCAGCGGCGGCAATCCGCCGCGCACCGGGCTGTCGGATGAAACCGGCCCAGACAGTGCAGCGCTGCGCTGGGAAGGCACCCTGTCCGGCTGGTTCGGTGCGCCGATCTTCATCTGGCAGGACAAGCTGGTCACCATGCGCTTCCAGTCCATCGACTACGCGCCCATCGTCTGCCACGACCTTTCGACCGGCGACACGCTCTGGACCCGCGACTTCGAAGGCGCGAACTCACGCTCCCTGCCAGTCGGGTTCCGCGACAACCGGGTCTATGCCGTCAACTTCCAGGAACTGCCAGGACAGGGCGAGACCCTGTACGCACTCGACCCTGGTGACGGCTCCACCGTCTGGAAGTCCGAGGTCCAGGTCGACATGAGCATCACCGAGAGTGTCTGCTATGCCCCTGATGGCGACCTGCTCGTCAACGCCGACCAGTTCCGCATCGCCCGGGTCGACCAGGACAGCGGCGCCGTGGTCTGGACCACCCGCAGGGTCTGGCCCGTATCCGGCAGCACCGATATCGTCGCCTACGGCAACCGGCTCTACGCATACGGCGGAGACATCGGGTCTCTTTACCTAATGGCATTCGACGTCGAGACCGGCGCGCTTGTCGATTCGATAACCATTCCTGACACCCACCCGGGCGGCCACATGCCCCAGGCAGCGCCCATGGTCGGACCTGACGGCATCATCTACTGCCACAAGGTCGGTGACAACGTCACCGCAGTGCGCGACAATGGCGACAGCCTGGAAATCCTCTGGACCTGCGAGATTTCGGGCATCCGTCCCTACTGGTCGCCGTTCGCCCATTTTGCGGTAGGGCCGGACACCTCGGTCTATGCCGCATCCTGGGGCCGGATCATCCGCATCGACCACACGACCGGCACAATCACCGACTCATCCAGGTTCATCCAGGACACCAGCCAGGTGATTTTCCACGTCCGGATCTCGGTCGGCGCTGACGGCCTGGTCTACGTTGCTGCCGGCGGCTATCCCCCGCTCGGCGGCCTCTACGCCTTGACTCCCGACCTCGAGCTGGTCTTCCACGAACCCGTCGCCCGACTCAACACCTGCGGCCCTGCCATCGGCCCGGACGGCGTGCTCGCCGTGGCCGGTGACGGCACGACACTCAAAGTCTACGAACCGACGACCGGAATCCGCTCGCCCGGACCGGCACCCGGGCCTGGCCTTGCGACAACCGCGTACCCCAACCCGTTCCGCACGTCCACCAGAATCCGCTACACCCTGCCTGCGGCGGCGAATGTCGAGCTTCGTATCCACAATTCTCTGGGCCAGCTTGTCCGTACTCTCACGAACGGCGGCCAGACAGCTGGAACCCACTTTGCCCGCTGGGAGGGCCGCGATGATGCCGGCCGAAGCCTGGCGCCCGGTATCTACATATGCCGGATAACGGCCGCGGACCAGGAAGCCACGGTTTGCCTGACGTTGACCGAATAGCCAATCAGGAGACGCAACATGAGATTCGCATTGAACCTTGTCCTACTTCCGGTCCTTGTGCTCGCCCAACATGTCCCGACCGTCAGCGGCACTCCGGTCCCGCCCTTCGAGCAGCGTGACGTCAAGGGCTTGACCCTTGCCGACCTGCTGCCGGCCTGCAACCTGACCGACACCACCAGGACCGACATCGACCCTGGCCTGCCGCCCGAAGGCGATTACCTGGGCTGGATGGCCTACACCAGGGACGGCAGCAAGCTGCTCCTCACCAATCGCGGCACCGACAACATCACGGTGTTCGACGTCGCGACAATGCAGGTCGACACCAACATCCCGACCGGCTCTTACCCGGGCGCAATCGCTGTAACCGACAGCCTGTGCATCATCACCCTCGGATTCTCAGACAGCATCGAGGTCTATCGGCTCAGCGACTGGTCAAGGCTCGCCCGCCTGCCTTCTGGCGAGCAGCCCTGGACAATCCGGCTCAGCCCGGACGACAGCCTCGCGTTCGTCAGCTGCGACATCACCAACACCTGCGAGGTCTACGACCTCACCACCCTCGAACACCTGCGCACCATCACCGGCTTCCCGGTGTTCCTTTCCACCTACTCGTGGAACAGCGAAAACGGCAGGAATTCGTTCACCTTCTCCGACTTCGGCGTGCACCCGGACGGCGGGCACCTGATTGCCCCGAACGGCGACGACACGGTCTACGTGTTCGACATCGAAGGCGGGCCGCCGACCGACACCCTGACCGGTTTCGGCGACTGCCGCAATGTCCGGTTCTCGGGCGACAACTCGGTCGCCGTCATCGTCGACGGCGCCAGCCCGGTGACCGCGCTTCGGCTCGACCTGGACTCGATGCGGATGAACGCCACGGTCAGCATCCCGGACCGCTCGGTCGGCATGGACCGCTCGTGCGGGGTCAACTGGGACGGGACCAAGGCCTTCATCAGCGTCTCGGGCAACATCTCGGCCATGCTCAGGTTCGAGACCGGCGATTACGTTACCTACAGCCAGACATACTCGGCGTTCTGGATCGGCGTCAACCCGGCCCACGCCATTGTCATCAGCGGCCAGTACCGGTTCACTGCCATCGACTTCGAGACCGAAGCCATCATCGGCCAGCACATCGGCAACTCCCAGTCGGTCGGAGTCACGTCCCCGGCCGCAAACCAGGCCGCGGGCATCGACCCGCACCGCCACGAAGGGGTCTACTTCTACTCCTTCGACTCGGTCGCCCCACCCGACTACCGCGGTACGACCAGTTCCGGGCTTGACCCTGAGGGCGACTGCCCGCACCGGCTCGCCATCGCACCTGACGGCTCAAAGGCGGTTGTCGCCAACGTCCTGTCCGACAACATCACCATCATCGACCTCGCCACCAACACCATCGACACCATCCTCGAGGTCGGCGACCGGCCCCAGGAACTCGCGCTCACGTCCGACTCGCGCTGGGCCGCGGTCGCGGTCACGGGCTCGAACTGGCTCAAGCTCATCGACCTCTCGGACAACTCGGTTGCCGCGACAGTGAACACCGGCTCCGGCCCCTGGCCGGTCGTCATCTCTCAGGATGACTCTTTCGCCTATACCGGCGACATCTCGGGCAACACCGTCAGCGTGATCCGGCTCGACGGCGCTGCCAGCCATCGCGTGGCCCAGATACCGGTCGGCGAAATCGGGGTGGTCTGGGGCAACTACGGAGTGGCCAGCGGACTGGCGATCAGCCCGGACCGAAACTGGCTGCTCGTGGCCGGCTCGTTCGACGACCGGGTGCTCGTAATCGATGCCCGCAACCACACGGTCGTGGACACGCTGGCGGTCGGCGTCTTCCCGCTCCGCTTCGCGTTCAACAGGACCGGCACCCACGCCACTGTCTCCAACTACCTGGGCAACAGCTTCTCGGTCCTCCGCATCTGCGGCGACTCGTCCTACGTGGTCCGGACAACAAGCTGCAGCCAGTACCCGCTCGGTGTCGCCTACGACCCGGTTGACGACCGGATCGGCATCGGCACCTACTCGGGCAAGACCGTGGTCCTCATCGACCCTGAAACCGGCGATGTCATCAACACGCTCAGCTACTCGTCATACGGCTCGCTCTCGGACGTGAGCTTCGACCAGGACGGCAATGTGGCCGCGATAACCCAATCGGCCAACGACATCCCCGGACACCTGCACCGCGGCGATGACCATGTCCGGCTTCCGGCCGTGCCCAAGTCGTTCGACTACTGCCCGGCAACCCGGACCGCGGTCGTTGCGATGCCGGGCCCGGACTGGGTCACTGTTGTCCAGTGGCCAGGGTCCGGCGCGCAGGAGAAGACCCGCATCCGTCCTGACCTGAGCAAGCCCTGGCTTCGCCTGTCCCAGAATCCGGCCTCAGACCAGGCCGTTGTACGCTTCTTCCTGCCCGACCCGGGTCCAGCGGTACTCGAGGTGTTCGACATCACCGGCCGGAACGTGGACCGAATCCCGGTTAACACGGCAACGGACCACGGCTCAGTGGCTTGGCATCCTGCCGGCCTGCCGGCTGGCGCCTACCTGCTCCGCCTGGCCACAGCCTGGAACCAGGCCACAACCAGGGTGGTGGTCACCGACTAGACCGGAGCAGGCCGCCCAGCAGCCGGTCCGATTGACATACTCGGGCATTTGGGTATAATTTCGGCACGCGGGGTCATGTTCACCAGGACCCCGGTCACGTCTGTCCATTCCCCAAAGCGGTCAGAATCAGGGCAGTAACCGGCTCTCGGCACTGCACAGGGTTACGGGCATGAAGGCTGACTCTGCGGCACGGAGAACGCCTTGTGCATGGGCAAATGCCGGCCTCTCCTTTGCTGCAGTGTCACCCGTGCACGCACCGCCTTCACGGCTCGGCCCTCCACTCAACCCTGAAACAATTTCAGCCCTCGGCCCGGCGCAGAGCGCCGCGGTCCAGGCACTTGCCCGCATCGAACTCGTTCCGTCCGGAGAGGGCGGCGCCGTGCAGCCCAGGCCCTGTCCGAGCTGGGGTGATGCGACGCATAGTCTCGTCCCCAATCCCTCTCCGGGCGGATACAGCTTTGCCGCATCTGGACTCGAATGCTCTGACCCGGACAGGAGCAGACAATGATCAGACCAGGCCCGATGTCCACACCCCGTCCGCAACCCGAACCAGTGCACCAGGCACTCGTCTGCGTCTACCAGAGCTGCCTGCCGCCGGCCTGCACAGCGGCCGGCAGGAGTCTGCACCCCGCTCGTCCCTGCACCAGGACCCTGCCCGCAACCATTGACGGTCCGCAGCCCTCGACCCCGGATATACCGCGGGTCGAGTAAGAAGAAAAGCGATGGAGCCGTACGTGGCGAGAAGGCTCACTCATCCTCCCGGCCTTTTGCCTAACCCTGCCTCTACCAAACCTCCTATGGCCGTGAGTGACAACCTTCTCGCCACCGGTTCCGAACCCGAGCCCAGTGTCGCGATGCCCAACCGGAATCTCAGTCCGGCGTTGAGGGACTCTAGACCGGCTTTGGGTCCGGTTCGCCGGCCGGGCATGCCCGGCCCCGGCGACCCCATTCCGACACACAGGAAGGAGCGCCAAGAGTCCAGTGGGGCGCGCGCGCACGCCCCACTGGCTCTCGGCAACAGGCTGCCCGGATTCGCCCTGCTCGACTGGACCATATCCCTGCCCGCACCGCCTGGCTGGCACTGCTCGCTCTGCCCGACTCCGGGCCAGGGCAACGGCTGCGAACCCGCAACCCGTTCGCTGAGCAGGCCGACGACCGAGGGGCCGGACACCCGCAGCTGGACCGTCGGCTGGCTCAGCGACTCAAGCGCAGCCGGCACCCAGATGAACATCAGGTCCTGCAACACCAGGGCCTCGACCCTAACCGCCTGACTGCAGCCACCGTCTGCACCTGAGTCACACCCCAGTACTGTCAACCCGGCTCCCTTGACAGACCGGGGCGTATGTGTAGAATTATTCACGGGTTGCATCTCGCGCTAGCGGGTGTAGCCCCTATCTGTAGACGCATTCCCCGATGCGGTCACAATCAAGGCGACAGCCTTGAATCGCTGTTGCCGGGCAGCAAGCCTGGAGGTCTGACATCGAAACCAGACCTGTCTGCGATTGTCGAACCGCTGTCACTGAGGCCCGCCCTGCCTTGAATCAGGGCTGCCGGAACTCCGTTGTCCGCAGCCAGAATCCCGCAGAAAACACACGGTCGACTCCAAGTGAGAACAGCAGCGACAAGATTCGGGTTCCGCCCGGAGGGGGCGGCGCCGTACAGCCCGGCCCTGTACGAGCTGGGGTGATGCGACGTTCAGTCACGTCCCCAATCCCTCTCCGGGCGGTTTCAGCATTCGGTGTCCGGTGTTGAGGACTGGACACAGGCCGAAAGGCCAGAGTCGCCGGGCAAGCAAACAGGCCCGGCGTTGTTACCGCGCAGTACGGGAGGGAGCGCTGCACGCTCAGTGGGGCGTCCCTGAGGCGCCCCACTGAGGTCAATCATGTGCCAATGCGCCGGAATGCCGGTCTGTGAGAACCCGGACTGGACCCTGTCGGTTCCAGAGGAACCGGAATGGGACTGCTCGGCAGAGCCGAGCGATGTTCTGTTTCGGGGCTACGAGATCGCCGGCTGCTCGCAGAGCAGCCCGCTGGCGACAGCGCACGCGAAGCGGAACTGGACCATCGGCTGGCTCAGCAGCCTCTCCTCTGACGGGTTCGAGATGAACATCGTTTCCAGGAGCACGCCGGCCCTGGCCAGGCCTTCCTGGGTCCGCAGCACGTAGAACCCGGCCTCCCGGTCCGGCTTGCCTCCTGGCCCTGCCCGCCACTTCAGGTCAGGAAACTGCTTCTGCACTCTCTTCGCGATGTTGGCCGCCACCGGGTCTGATACTGTCTCACCCTTGGTCGTGTAAATCTCCCCGCCTTTGGCCCGTCGGCTGTCAGCGCAGTTGCAGTGCACCGACACCATCACGTCCGCCTTGGCATT
>CP070680.1:2421365-2426766 GCA_020352555.1 Caldifarciminota bacterium
AAATCCGGCGTTTAGTTTATTACTGGAGCTTACGCCTTCTCTCTTCACAGTCCACTCACCGGTACCACGAATTTACAGGAAGTATAGGACATCACCGGCCGACGATGGCAGTTGGGGAGGACCGGGCTAGGCGTGGCGCTCGGCCATCGTCTCTGTCCGTCTGCTCGGGGATTCTGCGGCTGCCGGGCAAGCAAACCGCAGACCTCCTCGACATCGCCGGCCGGAGGGTCACGGACCTGCAGCCGGGGCTGAATGACATACGCCGCGTCGCGCCCGGGGTCTACTTTGTCAGGGGACCGGAGACCGAGGACGGAAGACCGAAAGTCGAAACCCGCAAGGTGGTCATCCAGAGATAGTGGAGATACAGACCCCTCTGCCCTATTGACACCGGCGCTGGTTTGGTGGCATACTAGGAGGTGCCTGATTGGCACAAAGGAGGCGCAGTGAAACTGTCAGTTGTCCTTTCCTCGGTTCTACTCGCGGTGTCAGCGGCATCCGGCCAGTTGCTGGAGAAGACCATCTACCTGCCGGACTCGTTCGGCGTGGTGGCGCGCCCGCGATACGTGTGCTTTGACCCGCAGGCCCGGTTGACGTACGTGTCCGGCCTGACAGAGCACGTTCTTGTTTTCGATGCCGGCACCAACGAACCGCGAGCCCGCTTTCTGGTCGGCGGAGCCGCCGGCCCGCTATGCACGAATCCGACTGGCAGCAAGCTGTACGTCGGGGACCGCGAAGGCGGCAACCTTCTGGTTGTCGATGCCGTTAGCGGTGCGGTAACTGCACGCTTGCCTGTCAACGGGGAACCGAACAGGCTGTTCTGGCTTGGTTCCAAAGGCAAGTTGTACGCTTCCACCAGCGATGCCGCCGGAGTCGCCGTAGTCGACCCGGTCCACGACAGCCTGCTTGCGTTCCTGCCGTTCGGCCGCTCGCCGGGTGAGTTCTGTACCGACTCTACCGGCGCGAAAGTCTATTGCACCGACCCCCGAGGCTCCTGGGTCGCCGTTATTGACGCTGCCGCTGATACGCTGCTCGACTCTGTATCGATTCGCAATCCGTACGGGATTCGCCTGAACACGAACAACGGAAGGCTTTACTGTTCCAGCGAAAATCGCGACCTCTACGTGATCGATACGGACGCCGACACGGTGGTGGCGAGGGTCAGAACGGGCCGCGACTCCCGGGAGGTGTGCTGCAGCCCGGTCAGGGACAAAGTGTACTGCTCGGTAGGCGGGGACGAGGTGTCGGTCGTGGACTGCACCGGTGATACGGTGCTGGCCACCATACGCTTGTCCTCAAGCGCAGCAGGCGAGCTGCTGAACATCGAGTCCGAGGACAAGGTCTACTGCGCGGGCAGATCAGGCACTACCGTCATTGACTGCTCAGGCGACAGCGTGGAGGCGGTGGTGCCGACCGGCACCTACACGCACTCCTTCGCTCTCGACTCGGACTCGAATGCCGTCTACTGCATCAGTCAATACTCGCAGCTGTCAGTTGTCGACGCAACGTCCGACAGTGTAGTTGCACGGGTCGCGACCGGTTCGCAGCCGTCGGCCGTCTGCTACTTCGCGCCTGAGGACAAGGCCTACGCATGGTACCGGGCGAATGACCGCGCACAGGTCGCGGTCATCGATGGCGCGACACTGACTGTACTTCGGAGCATCGACGTCCCGAACGCCCCCTCAGGGGAACCTCTGGCCTGCGCGAACTCGACTCAGGGCAAGGTCTACATCGCGGTTGGGGGACGGCTGTACGTGGTTGACGCGCACCTCGACTCGCTGGTCCGGGAAATCGCGTGGCTCAGTCCCGAGACTGAGGGCATGGTCTGCAACCCGGTGAACGACCACCTGTATCTGACCGGGCAGTCCCCGAGTGCGGTCATGGTCGTCGACTGCCAGTCGGACAGCGTCCTCCAGATACGGGCCCTGGGTCAGTGGCTTTCACAGCCGGGCTACAACCCTGACCTTGACCGAATCTACCTGCACGAGCAGCACTTTGACAGCGGATGGGTAGATGTCATCGACTGTGTCAACGACAGCGTCATCGCCCGGACCGGCGACATAACCACCAATGCTGGCACAATGTGCTACAACCCCGTCAACCAGATGCTCTACGACGCGGACGTGATCAATGCCTATGTGGCGCTGATCGACTGCCAAACCAATCAGCTGCTCGGGTATATCCGCATCTTCCCAAACTCGTCGGATGCTTGTTGCAGCCCGAGGCAGAACAGGGTCTACATCTCAACCTGGCTCTACGGTATTGCCGTTGTCGACGGCTGGACCCACACCATGGTGGACAGCATCCAGGTCGGCTTCTTCGCAAATGACATCATCTACGTCCCGGCATCCGACCGAGTGTACTGCTCATCACTACAAGGCGTGTACGTCGTTTCATGCGCATCGGACAGCGTTGTCGCCGCGATTCCGGCCAGCGCGGGAACCAGGTGTGCCCTCAGCCTTGATTCGGCTGGTGGTCGCGTCTATGCTGCAAACGAAGGCGGTTCCAGCGTGCTCGTCATTCTTGACAGTGTGCCGGTGTCACTCCAGCAGCCGGCGGGCAGAATGCCGGTCACGCAGCGTGTGTCGGCAACCATCATCCGAGCCACACTGCACATGCCGCTCACGGCCCCGGGTGACACACCCAGCGGCACGCTGATTGACCCTACCGGCAGGGTGGTCTCGACTCTGAAGCCCGGTCCAAACGACATCCGGCATCTCACGCCCGGAGTCTACTTCGTCCGACAGGAGGAAGACAACAACACGACCAAGGTCGTGATACAACGTTAGGGAGGTAAGATGAGGAATATGGTATTCCTCGTTCTGGTGGCCCCGCTTGTGGCAACAACCCAACCGTTAGGATGGAATGAGGTCGCGAACATGCCGCTGGCACCGTCGGGCACGACTGTGAAGAATGGCTCGTGGCTCGCGGCCTGTCCAGCCAATGGCCTGCTGTATGCTCAGAAGGGGCATAGGACGACGGACTTCTACCACTACGACCCAATGGCAGGTTCGACCGGAACCTGGACTGCCCTGCCTAGGATGCCTTATGCTACCCACCCGTTGTGGGACGAGTATCCGCCGTGGACAGGGTCGAGGGGCTGCAGTGACGGAGGAGACTACATCTACGTTACGCAGGGCTGCAGTACCCTCGGGTTCTGGCGATTCGGCGTCACGGATACCGCCTGGATCTACCTTGTGGACGTCCCATTTCTTGGCCAACCGAAGATGGTGAATGCTGGGACAGACATGACTGTGGTCGTGCATGGAGACACTTCGTGCATCTACCTGCTCAAGGGCGGTACCAACGAATTCTACCGCTACAACACAGTGAGCGGATGTTGGATGTTTGTGTCCTTTGCACCGGTCGGCGATGATTCGACCTGGGACGAGGGGTCATTCATCACCCATGACCAGGGACGATACATCTACGCACACAAGGGCGATGTGCACGAGTTCTACCGGTTCGACCTGGACTCGATGGCTTGGACCACACAGCTGTCGCCGATGCCCTACATCGGCCGCAGCGGCTCATCGGTGAAGCTGGGCTGGGGCGGGGGCGGCCGATGGATGGATGGGTACATCTATGCGCTGAAAGGGGAGGATTCGCAGGAATTCTGGAGGTACGACCCCGGCGGAGATACCTGGACCGAGCTCGACACGATACCGAGCTTCGGCTCGACCGGCCGGCCCAAGAAAGTGAATGACGGCGGCCACTTGGCGTGCATGGCGGGCGCGGTGTACGCACTGAAGGGGAACGAGACCACCGAGTTCTGGCGGTACGGGCTGCCTGTCAGGGTGACGGAGAAACGGCCAATTGCTCACTGCAGACGGCCGACATCCACCGTGACTCGAGGCACGTTGATGCTGCTGGCCCGGGCTGATGCAGAGATGCTCGACATCACGGGCAGAAGAGTCCTGAGCCTGAAGTCTGGAGTCAACGACATCCGGCACATCGCGCCCGGAGTCTACTTCGTCAGAGGACCTGAGACCGAGGACGGAAGACCGTACGCACCAGTCCGCAAGGTTGTCATCCAGCGCTAGCGGAGTTGCAGACCCCTCTGCCCTATTGACACCGGTGCTGGTCTGATGGCATACTAGGGGGTGCCCGAAGGGCGCAAAGGAGGCACAGTGAGAAATCCCGCCATCTGTCTGCTGGCCGTCGCCGCACTGGCAGTCCCGGCAACGGCTGACTGGGTCACCGAGACAGTACCCACAGACTCGTACCCCTATGCCGTGGCCGTGAACCCGGTCACCAACAAGGTCTATGTCGCGAACCGCCGCGGCGGCAATGTTACCGTAATCGACGGCGCGACTCATGACACGACCCTGGTGCCCGCAGGCCGCTACCCCTATGCCGTGGCCGTGAACCCGGTCACCAACAGGATCTACGTCGCCAACTACTACAGCAACAATGTCACCGTGATCGACGGCGAAACCCACGACACGACCCTGGTGCCCGCAGGCGAACACCCCTACTCCGTTGCAGTGAACACCGTCACCAACAAGGTCTACGTCGTCAACTTCAACGGCAACAACGTGACCGTGATCGACGGCGCGACTCATGACACGACCCTGGTGCCCGCAGGCGATCACCCCTACTCCGTTGCAGTGAACACCGTCACCAACAAGGTCTACGTCGTCAACTACTTCGGCAGCAGCGTGACTGTGATCGACGGCGCGACTAATGACACGACTATGGTGCATGCAGGCATCTACCCCTATGGCGTGGCCGTGAACCCGGTCACCAACAAGATCTACGTCGCCAACCACGGCGGCAACAATGTTATCGCTATCGACGGCGAGACTCATGACACGACCTCGGTGCCTACAGACCGGGGTCCCTATGTCCTTGCGGCGAACCCGGTCTCCAACAAGATCTACGTCGCGAACCACTCTGGCGGCACTGTGACCGTCATCGACGGCGAGACTCATGACACCCTGACCGTGCCCGCGGGCAAATGGCCCCGTGCCGTGGTGGTCAACCCGGTGACCAACAAGGTCTACGTCGCGAACTCCGGCAGCAGCAACGTCACCGTCATCGACGGTGCGACTCATGATACGACCCTGGTACCTGCAGACACGGGCACCTATGTGCTTGCCGTGAACCCGATGACCAACAAGGTCTACGTCGCGAACTCCCGCGGCAACAGCGTCACCGTAGTCGACGGCACAACCATTGACACCCTGTCCGTGGGCGCAGGCGAAAGCCCCTGCGCCGTGGGGGTGAACCCGGTCACCAACAAGATCTACGTCGCCAACTACAACAGCGACAACGTTGCCGCAGTCGACGGCGCAACTCATGACACGACCCTGGTGCCCGCAGGCGCGGCCCCCTGTGCGGTGGCGGTGAACCCGGTGACCAACAGAGTCTATGTCGCGAACTGCGGCAGCGACGACGTGAC
>CP070680.1:2426866-2431531 GCA_020352555.1 Caldifarciminota bacterium
AGCCGTACCGACAGCACGGACAATGACTACAGCACAGTGAAGTACGACTCATCCGGGAACCTGCAATGGGCCCGGTTCTACTCGAGCGACTACAAAGGGTGGAGTGAGTTCCCGGACATCGCGCGAGCCATTGCGGTGGATTCACGCGGCAGGGCCTACGTGACAGGGAACGCAGGGCTCAAGGGTGCGATGACCATCTGCTACGACGCGGAAGGGAATGTGCTGTGGCTCGCGCCTATGAGCGCCGTGGGTGTTGGCCTCAACATCAGTGTGGACGATCGGGGCAACGTCTACGTCGCTGGCGTAGGGCCCACAAACGACGGAGACCTCTACACCTTCAAGCTGGACTCAACCGGGACCCAGCAGTGGCTGGCCACCTACGACGGCCCTGGGCATAGCTTCGACGAGTGTCCGAAGATGGACATGGACGAGTCGTGCAACCTCTACGTGGCTGCGTGGAGTAGAGGTGCAGGCACGCACTACGACTTCGCCACCATCAAGTACGACTCATCCGGCAACGAGCTTTGGGTGGCTCGCTACGACGGGCCGGCGTCCCACATGGACTGCGTGCAGGACCTGGCGACCGACGGCAAGCGCCTGTATGTCGTGGGTCGAAGCGAGAGAGTCAGAGACTCCGCCGATTTCTGTGTTGTGTGCTACAATCTGGACGGTAGGGAGTTGTGGGTCGCCCGGTACATCTCTCCGGCATCGGGCGGAATGGGTGGCGCCAGCGCCGTGGCAGTAGACAACGAAGGCCACGCTTGTGTCACCGGATGCTGCCTGGCGCCGGGCAGTCTGGGGCTCGACTTTCTGACGATGAGGTACCATCCGGACGGCGTCGGTCTGGCTGAACGCCAGCCGTCACTCCTTCCGGATCCGGTGTTCACGTCCACCATTGCCAGTGGCGTGCTGCGGCTGCCGGGCCAAAGCGGGGACAGGCCCTCCGCTGGAGGGACAGTGAGCCATCCGATGGCACCTGCGAGGACGCAGAGCCCCGCTTTGCTGGACATCTCCGGTCGCAGGGTATTGGACCTGCAGCCTGGTGAGAATGATGTCAGAGGAGTCGCACCCGGGGTCTACTTTGTGCGATCAGCGGAGAGCGGACGGCGGTCGGTGGATCAGCGCGTCGTGATAGCGCGGTAGGGAGGAGTCATGAGAAACCCATTCGTCCTGTTCGTTGTGCTGGCCGCCGCGTCGGCGGCGTTCGGCCAGTGGCTGGAGGGAATGATAGCGCTGCCGGACAGCTTCAGCTATCTGGACAGCCTCGGGGCGGTCGTCGAGAACCCGCAGACCGGCAGAGTCTACATTCACAGCGCGTCGGGAGTGATGGTCGTCAACGGGATCACAGGAGCCAAGGAGACCAACCATCGCAACTACGATGACCCCGTGTTCTGCGCCGGTGCCGACCGCATCTGCCTGCTCCGCCGCGACTCCGTGCTGGTCGTGGATGCCCGCGCTGACACGGTTGTCGCCAGGACCGGGACTACGCCGGGGTGGGACGACTTCGTCTTCAGCCAGACAAGCCGCAGGCTGTACCTCTTCACGACCAACTCATCTCCGGCCGACATCGAAGTGCTCGACGTGACCGCGGGAGTCGTGGTCGACTCAGTGGAATACGCCGGCCGGCTCGGCGGCGCGATCTGGGACTCGCTGACCAACCGGGTGTTTTTCGCTGCCTGTCTGCAGGGTGAGTCCGGGATAGTGGCGTACGACTGCGCCCTGGATTCGTTCGTTGGAGGGGTCTGGTACGAGAGGCAGGAGACCGGTTTCATCGCCCTGGACCAGGACCTGCGCAAGCTCTTCCTGTCCTGGGATGCGGGGGACACGATTGTCATCCTGAACCCTGACTCAATCGCCGAGGTGTCGCGGGTTCAGGTGCCTGGAGTGGACGGTTTCGAGCTGGTCGAGCGGAGGACCCACCGGCTGTTCTACAGACATGGCTCCGCCACGGTCGTCTTCGACACCCGCGCGGACTCGGTCCGGGCCGAGCTTGCGGACATGGAACCGGCCTGGCTAGACTGGGACCGGGAGAACGGCGAAGTGTACCTTGCCCCATGCCGCGCCGCCGGGGTAGCGGTTGTGGACACCAACGATGCCATTGACCGCTGGCTGCTGGTCGAGCGCGGCGACACGATTGTGACGCTTGCCCTGAAGCGGGACGGGACCACCCTGTACGCCGGTCTGGAGCAAGACACTCTGTTCATCGCCGACCCGCAGACCGGAGCGGTCCGGGGCATGGTGGTCGCACCCTGCCTTCGCCTGGCAGGATTGCTCCACAACCCGGCCGGCAACATGCTATATGCCTTCTGCTACAACAAGGGCGTCATTGCTGCTATCGATTCGGACGGGCAGATGGTCGGTTGCATCGAGGGAATCCGCTTCTGGGACCACCTGAGCGCTGTGGTGAACCCGGCGCTCAATCGGCTCTACGTGGCCGGCAACTATGTGCTCGGGGTGGTCGACTGCAACACGATGCAGGTGGTCCATGTGGAGTCGCTGCCGCGACTCCGGGAAGCGGCCCTGGTGCTGCGTCCAGACCTGGGGAAGCTGTACGTGTTTCCGCGTATCCACGAGGATACGATGGGCCATGTCGTGCGGGTGTTTGACTGCTGGACCGACTCGGTTGTGGCCGAGGTCGGGGTCTGGAATAAGACCCCGGACGCGGTGTACCATCAGGCTGCGGGTCTCATCTATTTCAGTTGCCGTCGTGCGCCCGCCATCGGGGTGTTCGACCCGGCGACCAATACCGTAGTCCGGACCGTCGACCCGGCCCGAGCCGACATTGACGATCGACTGTGCATTGACCTGAATCGAAACCGGGTCTACTACTCCGCGGTCCGGGACGAGTGCCTCATCGTCATCGATGCCATCTCCAGCTCGGTGCTGGATACCGTGGAGCTGCCTAGGGAAGTTGATACCCTGATTATGAATCACGCGCGTGACAAGCTCTACGCGCTTCAGTTTTCCCGCAGCGGGCACTTCTACGTCTACGACTGCGCCGCGGAATCCCTGCTGCCCGAGGTCGACTTCGACCCGAGTTACTCGGCCCTGCTCAACACGCGGAACGACAAGCTGTACTTCTATGACTATCGCAACGGGCTCCGGGTCATTGACTGCCGCTACGACACCACGACCGCGCTCTGGGACATCGGTCAGTTCGTGTCCTTTCTGGCCTGGGACCGCATCGACAACCGGGTGTACGCCGCCTGGGCGCGGCCGGACATCTTCGTCTTCAAGGACGACCCGACCGGCGTGCTGAGTCATTCGCCGACCGAGCCGGTTGCGGACCGTTTGTGTCCGACCATTGTGCGCGACGTGCTCTGGCTCGGGCAAAGCAGGGACAGGCCCTCCGCTGGAGGGACAGTGAGCCATCCGATGGCACCTGCGAGGACGCAGAGCCCCGCTTTGCTCGACATCACCGGCCGCAAGGTCATGGACCTGCAGCCGGGCCCCAATGACATCAGTAGGCTGGCTCCGGGCATATACTTCGTAGTTACCCCTCACCCTTACCCTCGGGCGTTCCGCCCGGCTTCGCCAAGCCCTCAAGCGGAGAGGGAAACAGCGGTCCGCAGGGTCCTGGTCGCGAAGTAGCCCGGTCCGACAACCTGCCCGAACCCGGCTTGACAGAGGACAAAGCGGTGTCATATTCTCAGCCGTTGCCGTGCGGCCCGGAAGCCCGGGCCGCGGAGAGCAAGTCATGACGAAAACGAGAATCATCGTCTGGAGCATCGCCGGCGCGCTCGCGGTCGCCGGCTACATCTGGTTCATCAACAGCGACTCCGAGTCCGGTGAAGGCGAGCGCAGGTTCAGCCGCGACGAGCTGCTCGAGTTCGCGAGCAACATGGAGAACCGGCTGGTCATGTTCCAGGACCGGTTCGAGCGGGCCCTGGCCGACGCGCCGCCCGGCCCGGTGACCGACAGCTGCAGTGCCAGGATGCAGGCCCGGTTGGAGCGCTGCCGCAAGCTGCTCGACTCGCTCTACATCGTCGCCGACCTCAAGGCCGGGACCGGTCTGCGCGACAGCCTGGAGGACTGCTACGGAGAGGCAAAGGACGAGATATTCCGGATGGAAAGTCTGGCCGGCTCTGGCAAAGGGCCGGGCTAGAATGCCGGGGCTGCGTTGACTGGCGTATGAGGGTGGCTAGTATCCAGGCAAAGTCATGAACACGGTTGTTTTGTCCGGAACGCAGGAGGCAAGATGAAGTCTCGCGTTGTCATCTGGGTCATTGTCGGGCTGGTGGCGGTCCTCGGCATCGTTTTCCTGCTCGCCACTCCGCGCGGCCCCAGGGTCCGCATCGACGACAAGCTGGTCGAAACCCAGCTCGCCAAGTCGGAAACCAAGCTGGCGAAGCTGGAAGAGGAAATCGCCCAGGTGAAGTCCGGGCTCGCGCCCGGCGTTGCACAGGGCGAAAAGTGGGCAGAGCTCGACCGGCTGGCAGCAGAGGCGCACGCGAAGATCAACGAGGTCAAGGCGGAGCAGGGCGCGAAGGCCGCCTATGCCAGGCTGCGCGAAGCCCAGGAAGCGATTGCCGACACGCGGAGGATGTTCCGGAACCTGGTCAAGGAAGCGCCCAGAGTACAGAACCTGTAGCCGCCTGCCGGACACCGGCCAGGGGCGGTCAGGACAGGCCTACCGCCAGAGATAATTCAGGGTGGGGAAACGGG
>CP070680.1:2431631-2456477 GCA_020352555.1 Caldifarciminota bacterium
GCGCCCGAGGCCGGCAATCTCTACCTCGGCATGAAGGTCGGTTCTGACCCGGAGATGACCCCGCGCATCCGGATTGTCTCAGCCGCCTACTCCTACCTCTCACGCAAGTCCGACACCGCCAACTACGCAGCCGCGGCAAGCCCGACCGGGCCCGCTGGCGGCGACTTGGCCGGTACTTACCCAGGCCCGAACATCGACAACGGTGCGGTCACGACCCAGAAGCTCTACAACCTGGCGGTGACTGATGCGAAGCTGGCCACCGGAGCGGTGACTGCTCAGAAGCTCAGCCAGATGGGCGCAGCTACCGGGCAGGTGCTGAAATGGACCGGTAGTGTCTGGGCACCCCGCAACGACAGTGTTGGCGGCGGTGGCGGCGGCGGAACTGTCACCTCAGTGAGCCAGGGCACCGGCGTGACCTGCACACCGAACCCTATCACCACAACTGGCTCGGTCGCACTCAACACCGGGTACACCGACGGCCGCTATGTGAACACGGACGGCGATTCGATGTCGGGCATGCTGCGAATCGGCAACCAGCTCCGGGTGCACAACAAGGTTGCACTTGGGTATTCCTGCTACAACAACGGCAACGCCGCATTCTGTGCCGGGTACGGCAACAACGCTTCAGCCAGTATGTCGTCGGTCACGGGAGGCGAGGACAATTCGGCCGGGGGCAAGTACTCCCATGTCAGCGGCGGGTCGGAGAACCGGGCCTCGGCCAACTGGTCGACAATAGGCGGCGGCAATGCCAACGAAGCAACCGACACCGCGGCGACCGTCGGCGGCGGACGCCTCAACGTCGCTGATGGGATCGCGGCAACGGTCGGTGGCGGACACAGCAACACCGCAAGCGGGGATTCCGCCACGGTCGGCGGCGGCGCTCACAATACTGCGAGCGACAACAGCGCGACCGTCGGCGGCGGACGGTCGAACACGGCGAGCGGGCCCTGGTCCACGGTCGGAGGCGGAGTCGGGAACCGGGCGACCTACAACCAGGCGACGGTGGGTGGCGGCAACAACAACGAAGCCAGCGGCCACGAATCCACCATCGCCGGCGGGTTCAACAACCGCGCCTTCGGTCCGACTACCACGGTCGGAGGAGGGTTCTCCAACATCGCCCTGCGCGACCAGGCCACAGTCGGAGGCGGACGCAACAACAGGGCGGACTCAGCCTACTCAACTGTAGGCGGCGGTGCGTCCAACGACGCAACTGGACGCTACGCCACCATCGCCGGAGGAAGCAGCAACACAGCCAGCGGCGATACGGCCACAATCGGTGGCGGTGTCGCGAATGAGGCGACCGGGCTGAACGCCACTGTCGCGGGAGGCTCCCACAACGTGGCCGATACGCTCAACGCGACCGTGGGAGGCGGACGCCACAACCGGGCGTATGGCCGTCGGTCAACAATTGCCGGCGGCAACTTCAACCGGGTGGACTCGATAGGCGGGTTCATCGGCGGCGGGTACAACAACACTGCCCGCACCCACGCCACTATCGCCGGCGGCATCTTCGGTGTGGCCTTCGGAACGTACTCCACGATCGGCGGAGGATACAGCAACCGGGCAGACAGCTTCTGCGCGACCATTGCCGGCGGCTACGACAACTTCGCGGTGGCAAACTGCGCGACCGTTGGCGGGGGCAACATCAACCGGGCCAACGACTCGTGCGCCACGGTCAGCGGCGGTTTCCGCTGCGTCGCGGACGGCAAGTTTTCGTCCGTACCGGGTGGACGCGTCGACACCGCCTCGGCGGACTACAGCTTTGCGACCAACAACCACTCGGTCGTACCCTCAACCCGGACCAACTCTGCCGCGTTCAACGGCCAGCGCGCCACCGCTTCAAACCAGCTCCGCTGCGGCACCCTCTCGGAGGCGGGTGGCTCATTCACCATCGACCACCCGGATGACCCGTACGGCAAGGTGCTCAACCACTATCTCACTGAGGGTCCGGAAATGCTGAACATCTACCGGGGCAGCGTCGTGCTCGACGCCTCGGGTCGGGCAGAGGCAATCCTGCCCGGGTACTTCAGCTCGCTCAACCGGAAACCCATGGTCCTTCTGACCGGCGTCGGGACGCCTGACGTATACCTGGCCGCAGACGTATCCGGCAACCGTTTCACAGTCGGCGGCCCGCCCGGGACCAGGGTCTACTGGCAGGTGACCGGTGAGCGCCGGGACGTCTCGGCCGAGGCAATCCGCCGGATGATGCCGGTCGAACAGCCCAAGACCGGTGACCTCGCAGGGTGCATGCTCGACGACGACTTCCTAGCCGGGTGTATGGAACAGCTGGAACGCGAGGGCAAGGCGGCCGGAATCGACTTCCGCACAGCAGCGGGAAGACAGCGCTACGAGAACCCTGACCGCTGGGTCGAGGAACCCAGGGAGGAATAGATGACAAGGTCAGCGCTACTGCTCATGGTCGTGATTCTGGCAGCAGCCTGGGCTGCAGGCGACCGCGTTGCCGGACCAACACTCGACGTGACGGCAGCACCGACAAGTGGTGCGATCGCCGTGGACGCTGATGCCATCACTATCCCGCGCATGCTCTCATACCAGGGCAAGCTCACCGATACGGTAGGAGTCCCGGTACCCAACGGCAACTACTCCATCAGATTCGCGCTCTACACCCAGGCTTCAGGCGGAAGCCCCTACTGGCAGGAGACCCAGAACGTCCCCACCGAGGACGGGCTGTTCGCGGTCCTGCTCGGGTCAGTGACACCCATCACCTACGCGCCCGAAGCCGGCAATCTCTATCTCGGCATGAAGGCCGGTTCTGACCCGGAAATGACCCCGCGTGTGCGCATTGTTTCAGCCGCGTACGCATACCTGTCGCGCAGGGCCGATACTGCTGACTACGTGGCTTCTGCCCGTCCCTCGGGCAGCGCAGGCGGCGACCTGACCGGCACGTACCCCATTCCGACAGTCGACGGCATCCAGGGACGTGCAGTAGCCTCAACAGCGCCTTCCACCAACCAGATCCTGAAGTGGTCGGGCTCACAGTGGGCTCCGCGCGACGACAGTGTTGGCGGCGGTGGTGGCGGCGGAACCGTCACCACAGTTAGCCAGGGCACCGGCGTGACCTGCACACCGAACCCCATCACCACCACTGGCACGGTTGCGCTCAACCGGAACTACACCGACAACCGCTATGTGAACGTCACCGGCGACTCGATGTCAGGCATGCTGCGAATCGGAGCCCAGCTCCGGACATATGACAAGGCCGCACTCGGGTATTCCTGCTACAACAACGGCTCTGCCGCATTCTGCGCCGGGTACGGCAACAGCGCGGGCGGCGACCGGGCGTCAATCACCGGGGGCGAGGACAACTCAGCTGGCGGCAGGTATTCCCATGTCGGCGGCGGGTCGGAGAACGTCACATCGGGACTCTGGGCCACCATTGGCGGAGGGAATGTCAATGAGGCTACTGACACCGCGGCAACGGTTGCCGGCGGACAGAGCAACTTCGCCGACGCAGCGTACACGACAGTGAGCGGGGGAAGCGACAACACTGCGGCCGACCGGTACACGACGGTTGGTGGTGGCGACAGCAACACCGCCGACAGCAACCATGCCACGGTCGGCGGCGGAAACAACAACAACGCCAGAGGTCGATACTCGACCATCGGCGGCGGGGACCGCAATCTCGCCAGCGCCTACACTACAGTCAGTGGTGGTGCCTTCAACGAAGCAACGGCCAACTACTCGGCAGTCGGGGGCGGATATGAGAACTATGCGACCGACCGGTATGCAGTCGTCGGAGGCGGGGTTAGCAACAGGGCGAATGGTCAGTGGTCGACTGTCTCCGGCGGTTACCAAAACTCCGCGACTGGAGACGACGCTGCGGTCGGAGGCGGAGGCACTAACCTCGCGAGCGGCAGGTTCGCCACGATCAGCGGCGGTTCCGGCAACGAAGCGTTGGGATACTGTGCCACGGTCGGCGGCGGATACAACAACGATGCCGACTCGGCCTATTCGACGATCAGCGGCGGGCGCGACAACCACGCAACCGGCCACACCGCCACGATCGGCGGCGGTCGCTACAACAGGGCAAGCGGCGACTCGGCCACAATTGCCGGTGGGACCCAGAACCAGGCCATTGGGAGGTCTTCCTTCGTCGGCGGCGGCGTTGGCAGCCAGGCGGGAGGCGACTTTGCGACCGTAGCGGGCGGCGACAACTGTCACGCGGACAGCAACTACGCCGCGGTGTGCGGTGGAGAGGAAAACCTAGCGCGGGCCGCCTATGGAACCATTGCCGGCGGCTACAGGAACGAGGTCGACTCGGTGTATGGGGCAATCGGCGGGGGCGCATACAACCGCATCTGGGGGCGGTACGGGACAGTCAGCGGAGGGTATTTCGGTCTGACCAGCGGGCAGTTCTCGACGGCCGGCGGAGGATACTACAATACGGCGAGCGGGCGGTCAGCCACGGTCCCGGGCGGCTCCAGGAACGCGGCCCGGGGCTATGCCAGTCTGGCAGCAGGCAATTACGCCCGCGCCAATCACAATGGGTGCTTTGTCTGGAGTGATTCGTGCATCGCTCGGGACTCAGTCTACACGACCGGAAGCCACCAGTTCCGGGTCCGGGCACGAGGCGGAGTATGGTTCTACAGCAATCTCAACAAGACCTCCGGTGCCTACCTTGCTCCTTTCTCGAACTCTTGGGCAGCGGTATGTGACAGCGCGAACAAGGAGGACTTCCAGCCGGTGGACCGACGGGAGCTGCTGGAAAAGATAGCATCTCTGCCGGTATGCGACTACAAGATGAAAGACCAGAACGACGGGACACGGCACATCGGCCCGGTTGCGCAGGACTTCCACGCCGCGTTCGGCTACGGCGAAGACAACACGTCCATCAACATGGCCGACGCCGACGGCGTCCTGTTCGCCGCGGTCCAGGCCCTGTTAGAACAGAACCGGCTGCAGCAGCTGGAGATCGAAGCTCTCCGCGACAGACTGGAGAGGAGGTAGAAATGAAAGCGATCTTCCTGTCATTGCTTCTGGCTGCGACAGTGGACAGTTCCATCTGCCTAGCCCAGAACTACCGTTGTGACTGGTATGTCGTGGGTAGCGGTGGTGGAAGCTTGACTTCGACCAACTACCGCGTCGGCGTCACTGCAGGCCAGACCGCAGCAGGTCCGATGTCGGGTACCGAGTTCCTTGCCCTGCTTGGCTTCTGGCAGGCCGACTACGGAGTGGGCATCAAGGAAAGGCAGGACGGTGTCTCGCCCGGCCGACTCGTCACTGAGCTTCGTGCTCCGGCCCCGAACCCGTTCTCCCGTTCCACCCGGATCCGCTACTCTCTTGCTAACGCTTCGCGCGTCAGGCTTCTTGCCTACGACCTGTCCGGCCGGCGTGTCACCACTCTCGCAGACATCGATATGGAACCCGGACATCACGAACTAGTCTGGCACGGCAACAGCGGCCGCAGACAGATGCCGGCCGGTGTCTACTTCATCCGGCTCCAGGCCGGAGAAACCGACATGGTCGAGCGCGTGCTGATTGCACGCTAGCAGTACGACCAAGGAAGGGGCGGCTCCAGCAGGATCCGCCCCTTCCTTGTTGCTGACCTATCGCTGCATCACGAGTTTGCGGGTCGAGCTTGTATTTCGGGCCTGCAGACGGCAGATGTAGATGCCTGCACTCAACCTCTTTCCGGCTTCGTCTCTTCCATCCCACAGGACCAGACCGGTACTGGAGGCAAAGCTCCGAACCAGCATGCCACCCGCGTCATATATACTAAGACGCTCATCGCTTCCAGAAACAGGTTTCCAGCGGATCGCGGTATTCAGGCCAAAGGGGTTGGGACTGGCGGCGAGCAGAGCCGACGCGCCCGGAGTCTCGGCACTCCTCTCCTCCATGCCGGCCACTCCGTCCAGCCAGCCCCAGATGCGGTGGGTGTTGGCGACGCGGTGGTTCACCGAGTCAATCCACCCGGACCACACAACCAGCATCTGTTCGCCCGGCCCGTTGGCGACTGCGGCCGATATCTGCTCCTGGTCCCAGGTCTGAACCGCGAACGTCTCCAGCACCGAGCCCGCGGTCGACACCCTTGCCGCGTACAGGTCGTAGTCATGACCGTTTCGCCAGTCCTCCCATGCCACTAGGTAGCTGGTTCCGTCAAACGCCAGGGCCGAAGCCTTCTGATAGTTCGGCGCAGTCGATAGCGGCAGCCCGTTCGGGTCCAGCACCGCGCCCGACGGCGTAATCCTCGCGCCGTAGACATCGGCACTGCCAGTGCGGTAGTCGTCCCAGGTCACTAGGTAGTTTTCACCGTCGAACGCGATGGCAGGGATGTAGCTGCTGGCAGAAGATACTGCGACCCCGTTGGTGTCCAGCACCACACCGTCACGTGAAACCCTCGCCCCGTGTATCCTCGACGACCCGCCTCGGGTATCGTCCCACACCACGAAGCACTTGCTTCCATCCGAGGCCACGACCGGGTGATACTGGTTCCGGTCGGCACGGCTGATCGCGATGCTGTTCGGATCCAGCACCGTGCCGTCAGAAGCCACCCGGGTGCCGTAGATGTCGTATTCGTGGTTGCGCCAGTCGTGGTACGCGACCAGCCAGTTCGCCCCGTTCCACGCGACATCGGGGTAGAGCTGTATCTGGTCAATTCGGGCAATCGGGATTCCGCCAGGGTCAAGCACCTCGCCTTGCGGCGAGACCCGAGTGCCATATATATCGAAGTCTCCTGTGCGCAGGTCGCTCCATGCGACCAGGTAGTTGGTTCCATCGAACCCAACTGTCGCGACTCCCTGCCAGTTGCCCTGCGTGCAGATGCCAATTCCAGCCGGGTCAAGAATCTCGCCCTGCGGTGTCACACGGCAACCGTAGATGTCGCGGTTCGTCCCGGCCCGGTAGTCGCCCCAGACCGCCAGGTAGTTGGAGCCGTCGAACGCCACGTCCGGCTCGAATTGGTTGTAGACCAACGGCGACGTGTGGACTCCGTTGGGATCAAGGACCGTGCCCTGCTGACTGACGCGGGCCCCGTAGACTGCCCAGGAGTTGCCGCCTCGCGCGTCTGACCACACCGCCAGCCAGTTGGTATCCCCGACCGTCACCGCCGGTGAACTCTGGGTGCCATCTGCACCTGACAGCAGTACTCCATTCGGTTCCAGCACGGTCCCAGACCGATTCAGTCTTGCCCCGTAGACATTGTAGTCCGGGTAGGACCTGCCGTCGTTCCAGGCTATGTAGAAGTTGCCGTGGCCGGCTGCGACCGACGGATACCCCTGCGAGTTGCCGGCAGTGGAGACCGGAATACCGATAGAATCGAGTACCTTGCCGTCCTCATTCACCCTCGCACCGTACAGGTCTGAGTAGAGCCCGCCGCTGCGTTTGTCGGTCCACGCCACCAACCAGATGCTGTCGAACCCTACCGCAGGGTCGGCCTGGTCCTGGCTTGCGGTCGACACCGGGACGCCGGCTGGGTCGAGTACCGAGCCATCCTGGCCGACACGCGCGCCGAAGATGTCGTAGTCCCCGGACCGTCGGTCCTGCCAGGTCACCAACCAACCGTCCGCCTCCTTGCCAGACAATGCGGGATACTGCTGGTTGTCCGTCGCGTCTGATATCAGGATGCCTGACGAGTCCAGAACAGCACCCTTGGAGACCCTGGCGCTGTAGATGTCAAAGGTCGAACCTCCCCGGGCATCCTGCCACACCACCAGACACAACGAATCCGAATTTGCCACAGAGGGGTTTTGTTGGTACCCGGTGAAACCACAGACCACGAAACCGTGTGGCTCGAGGACCTCGCCGGCCGAACTCACCCTGGCGCCGTAGATGTCATAGTCGCCGGTGCGCGTATCAGACCACACGACCAGAAAATCGACACCGTCGCAGGCGACCGAAGGCCGGGCCTGATTCACTGGCTCTGCCGAAACCAGGATCCCGGCCGAGTCGAGCAGCACGCCTTCACTGCTGAGTCTCGCCCCGAAGATGTCGTCCTTGAAACTGCATCGGTGGTCGGTCCAGACGACCAGATACACCGAGCCGTTGTACGCAACGGCCGGGTAGCTCTGCGCCTGGGCGCTGGAGCCGTAGGCGACATTGGTGTCGAGCAGGAACTGGCCGGAGTCGGCACACGGCGACGCTCCGCTGACCTGCGTCACAACTCCGTTGACATCGAAAGGCAATTCGGACAGGGAACCACGGCCCAGTTCGGCAACGATCAGCGACAGGGCGACGACAAGAGTCATGGTCAGCCTCCTTGAGGCGATTGTAGAATCCGAACCAGGGACGTCAATTGAGGCCCGAGACTACTGGCGGCGGCGGCGACCGAGCAGCACGAGGTCCCGCAGCGCCTCCGCGTCGCGAGCCGCGTTCCAACGCTGTTCGAACCCGGGCTCGTGCGCAATCTGGGCAATCGCAGCCAGGGCCTGCAGGTGAAAGGTACGTTCGTCCCTCGTGCCCGCGATGACGAATACGCTCTGAACGCTTGGGGCGGCATCTGAAAACCGGATGCCTTCCCGACATCTGGCAATGAGTATTCCGAATCTGCCTTCGCCCTCGATGACAACGTGGGGGATGGCGAGCCAAGGGGTCAAAGCGGTTGTGGTCTCGGCTTCGCGTTCCAGCAGTGACCAGTGGAGCACTTCGCGGTCCGCGCCCAGTCTCGGAGCGAGCTCGTCGGCGACCTTGCTGAAGAAAAGCCGATAGTCCGTCGCGGATTGCAGATCGAGCACCACGCTATTCTCAACCAGCCGGTCGAAGCGGTCCATGACGATGTCATCGCGCTCGCGGATGATGTCCTTGAGCTCGGACTCCAGCGAGCGCGTGACCAGCTCCCGCGCCGTCAATCGTTGAAGAATGTGAAGAAGCGCCGACTCGCCGTATGTCCGGCCCCGGCCGTAGAACCAGTAGACCAGGAATGCGGCAACTACCAGTCCGGCGCTGACAAGCAGCGCAGCACCGCCCATTTCGAACAGGAGGAACCCGAAACCAAGGACGGCCACGATCTGCAGCCACGGGTAGAGCGGAGCGCGAAACTTTGGTCGGTAGTTCTGGAGCCGACTCTCGCGCATGATGACGACCGACAGTGTCGACAGCATGTATGACAGTATGAGCACGGTCGAAGCCGCCTTGACCAACAGGTCGAGGTCAAGGAACAGCGCGCCTGCCATCAGCGCCGCTGTCGCGATGAGTGCAAAGTGCGGCGTACCGCGGCGGCGGTTCACCCGGGCGAAACCCGACGGGAACAGTCCATCGCGGCCGAGCGCCAGCAGGTAGCGGGAGGCTGCCATCATCCCCGCATTGGCGGTCGAAACGAAAGCGAGTACTGCCCCGACGCCGAGAGCGACAGCGCCCGGGCCGCCGAGAATCCGTCTTGCGGCATCGGACAGTGGCGTCAACGAACCGGCCAGCGTATCGACGTCCAGCACGCCGACCGTCACGAATACGACCAGCACGTAGGCGAAAGTCACCACCAACAGCGACGCCACCATCCCCAGCGGTATCGTCCGTGCCGGTCGCCTGACCTCTTCGGCGACGCTCGCGACCTTGAGTAGGCCGCCGTAGCTGACAAAAACGAACCCTGCTGTAGTCAGAACCGCGGGCCAGCCCTTGGGCGCAAACGGCTCGAACCTCGCGACCCTGACTGCCGGCATCAGCAGCACGACAAACAGGCCCAGCAGAGCCAGCAGACCGGCCACAACTGCCAGCTGCAGCCAGCCCGCTGATCTTACGCCGGCCAAGTTGACGAGCAGGAAGAGAGCACAGAAGCCGAGTGCGACCAGCCGCGATTCAAGCGGCAGAACCGCGGCGCCGAGCGCTCCCATCCCGGCCAGCGCGAACGCGCTCTTGAGCGAGAGAGAGAACCAGCTCAGCAGACCGGAGATGGTCCCGGCCGCAGGTCCGAGACCGCGCGCAACGAAGAAGTAGTCGCCACCCGCCTTGGGCATCGCTGTCGAGAGTTCTGCTATCGACAGCATCCCGCAACCGGCAAGCAGCCCGGCACCGAGATAGGCGAAAATGACGGCAGGACCCGAGCGCGCGAACGCCAGCCCTGGGAGGACGAATATCCCCGACGATATCATCGCGCCCGTCGCGATGGCGAACACGTGCGCAAGACCCAGCCCCTTTCTCAGGTCGGGTCCCGGAGGTCCGTTGGGGGTGTTCACGCTGTGTCAGCCTTGATTCGGTTCAACCTACCGGCCGGCCACGCCCGGTCAAGGCTGGTCGACCTGATAGTCTTGAGTTCTGTTCGAACCGGTCTCCGGACCCGGTCTCTAGCTTGGGTCTCTTATCGCGCCGGCGAACAGCACCGCGCCGGTTTTCCGGTCCGCGACAACGCAGCAGAACGGCCGGTCGACTACCATCAGGAACGGCTCCTCAGCCGGCATCGCCGTGAGCGTGACCCCGACCGAAGTTGCGGCCGCGGCCTCGGTTCCTTCCTCGTTCACGTCGACAAAGGTCTTGTGCCTCACCTCGCTGATGTACGCCGGCTTGGACCCTGACTCCGCGAACATGGCCGAGAAATCGGCCACCCCCGGCTCGAAAGCCTCGGACATGCCCAATGATCTGAGTACTTCGTTCAGCTTCTGCGAGTACTCGAGCCGGAATCTGGGCAGCACGACCTTGCCGCTGCGCGACCTGAACTGGTCCTGCCGCATCGACCACTCTTCCTGGTTCAGCCGGCCCAGGAATTCCTCAAGCACCATGCCATGGTCCGGCGTCGACTCCGATTCCCCGACCCGCGGCCGCCGGGGCAGGAAAACGTACATCGCCAGGTGGCCTTCGCCGTACGGCAGCCTGACCGCCTGGACGTGTCGGTCCTCGAGGTAGTCGAACTTCGCCTGCCGCGACATCATCATGACCCTGGCCGCGTCGTCCGCAGAGCGGTGGAAATCGCCTTCTTCGGTGAGCTTCTTGTCGAACGCGTTGGTCCACATCCCCTTGAAATACACCGCGTTGACCAGGAAGAGCACGTCGTCTGGGTCGATGGTCTCAATGATGGCCGGTATCTTGCCTCCGGTCTTGGCCTTGACCCAGGCGTTGATGGTGCCCGGCGCCGAAGCGGCCGAGAAGTCCAGCTCCTTCGCCTCAGCCGCAAAGTGGTCGAGCACCGCCTGCGTGTACTCCCCGGCGAACTTGACCCCTCTGCGTGCCCACAGAGAGTTTGCGATGTCGACTCTGACCTTGGGGTCAGAAGACTCCAGCGCCGCGAGCAGCTCGGTGAACGACACGTCCACTTCTTCCCGAATCATGCCGCGCAGGCCGAGCGCATCCGCCATCGCGTCGCGGGTGGAACCCGCCGCGCCCGCGTACGCCATGCCCAAGGCCAGCGCTACGCTGGTTGGCGAAATGAAGACATTCTCGTCCGGGCTGGGCAGCGCAAGCTCGCGCAGCATGCCAAAACCGAGTTCGTTCGTTCCCACGACCAGCCTGGACGCGCCCGACAGCTCAATCCCATGGTCCACCAGGGGAAGCTCAGCAGCCTCCTCGGCCCAGATTTCGGGCGGTATCGGCTCCATCCTTTCTGGTGGCGGCTGGGCCTGACCAAGCACGAGTCCAGTCGCCGCAGTCAGCAAAGCAGCTAGACGCACCAAAGTTTCCTCCTTTTGACTCGTTTCAGGCCAATACAGAAGACAACGCCCGACACCCAGTGTCAGTCCGGGCGGTCTGGAGACACCGGGGAGTATACCCGATCGCCGCCACGCCCTCCATGATCCGGCTGACGGAGCGGTCGTTGCCTGTCACCACTACCGCGAACTCGCCGAGCATATCGAGCTTGCCGGCCGCGTCCTCGCGCAACCGGACCACCGGAGGCTCGAGCCGCGCCGCACGGGCCGTAGGGCACGGAACGGACGCGGCAGCAGGATGGCGACGCCAATCGGGTGTCCTATTTTCGACCTCCTGACTGGTTGTACGGCGTGAGCATATTCTCCGGCACCAGGCTGTCAAACTCAATGCAGACAGCTCACGACCGAGCTGCGGCACGTCCTGTCAGGAGCTTGACACCCCGAATGCCGACAATATTCTGACGCTGGAATGCACCCCACGTTCCGTACCGGCGAGACTTCACGGCCCGACACATTGCACGACACATCCGCCAACAGGAGGCCTGCATGAGCAAGTACCAGGAGCTCAGCGAAGTGTACAAGAAGGAACGCGAGAAATTCACGGAGAATGAACAGCAGTGTCGCGAATTCGTGACCGGCCTAGTCAGACTACTAGCCGAGTACCTTGAGTGCGACCCTGGGCTGTTCGAGTTTCACCTGGCCAACGTGAAGTTCGACCCGGCCAACAGCTGCAGTATGGAAGAGGCTCTGGCGATGGGGATGGACGGATCCTGGCATTTCATGCTCGGCTTCAGGCTCTGCGCCGAATCCAATATCCCCCCGTGCGAGGTCGTTCACTGGGAGATGTCCGTAAACCGGGGCCCGGCCGGTTTCGAACTGCGTCTGCACGGTGTGCACGAACCATACCGCTGGCCGCCCAACTTCCAGGGAAGAACCAAGACCCACGACGCGCTCTTCGAACGGCTCTACAAGGCCATCCGGCACATGTACACCGAAGGTTTCACCCGTTTCACCGACACCGACCGGGCTGGCCGTCAGCTAAAACTCTGACCAGACTTCCTGGCCAGGGCCTCAGTGCAACCCGACCCGCCGGTCGGCGATCCTCCGCCCGAAGGTCATCAGACAGAACCGCCATTGGTGGTCCTCCTGCACAAAGCCAGGGTACGGGTGTGTCCGGGTCAGGACGTCCACATGGTCGAGGGATGTGATTCTTCGTCTTCGTTGTCTTGCTGTCATCCCTAACCGGGCAATGACACCGGCATCTCGGCTGAGCGTACCGCCCGGAAGCGCTGTCATGACAGAACCGCCAATCGCCAGGTCCTCGCCTGGCTCTGATTCACAAGGGACGGCGGCTGTTGCAGGCGGGCCGGTCTGACTAGGAACTGGCTGGCTTCTTGACGCGGGCCGGATCCGGGCCGGCCGCACCGGCTCCAGGCCGTCACTGGCACAGACTGCTCAACATCGGCATCGCTTTCCGGCACTGCCGAATCGACCCTATCAGCGCTCGGATACTGCAGAGAGCTCGAGACTTCCGCCCCGGAACGCGAACTCAGCAACGGCAGTCGTGGCCGGCAAGCGCTTGAAGTCAGAACAGCAGGCAGTCGAGCCGGCAGACCAGCTAGGCCGGTGGCCTCTGCCCGGCCAGACCGAGACCCAAGGCTGGACTACGGCTCACGAAGGCGCAGGCCGAAGTCCTGGGCTTCGCTCATGTCGATGGCGACCGCGTCGAGGAACTGACCGAAGCCTCCTTCTCGCAGCACGTAGTTGCCATTGCTGACCACCAGCAGCCCCTGTCTCACCCACTGCTGGACACTGCGCTCGTCCTTGCTCAGCCTCAGATACGTGCCGTAGTCACTGACCGGCCGATGGGTGTCCCGGTCGAGCAGGAACGCGATCAGGACCAGCGGGTAGGTCCGGACCAGAATTTTGAACCCGGCGGTCGAATTGCCCCTTGGCGGCATTACCTCGACCCGGCCGACATTCTCTTTTGCCAGTAGCTTCTCGAGATCCCATTCGGGCGTGAACCCGAGCCGGTTGGCAACCACGCAGATGCCGAGGTTCTGGGTCTCGACATCCTTGTCACCGGCTTTGACCGAGGTGATCATCCGAATGCGGAAGGACGCGGTCTGCTGACGCTCGAGAAGCTCTCGGAAGATGATCCAGGTCATTATCGATGCCAAGCCCTTGCGCCTGAGCGCGGGCTGGACTCCGATGTCCCAGAGCACGATCCCTTGTCCCGGCGGGTCGCGCTCGATCGACGCCTGGCCGATGCGGCTGCCTTGGTCGCTCACGAACAGGAATGCGTGCCGCTGCTCGAGCTTTGTCTCGATCCCGAACTCTCGGCCGGCCAGCGGCCCGTCCTTGACACGGATCCGTTCACGGGCCAGCCAGTCAAACCTGGGCCCGATTGACTTCGGGTGCCAGTCGTGAACAGTACGCTGCCTCATGGCCTGTGAGATACGGGGAAGACTCCGCAGCCGGACAGGGCTGCGGCAGGGAGTGGCGGGATGTAACCCGATTCGTTGCTCCGCATCGGTCTTGAGGCCGGCGCTCTCTCCGGCCCCTGCCAAGACAATGATAAACCGGGCGTTCGCCGCGGTCAAGGGGGCAGAGGGTACTCGGCCGGCGCGCTCGGGGAAAAGGAGGGCCCTGTCCACAGGCAGCGGCGCAGGATCAGCAGGCGCGGGGCTCGGGCCTGGCGCCTTGAGCCAGCGCCCGTCCCTGCTTGTCGGTGAACTCGCCGGTCGCGATCTGGATGATATTGATGATCCACCAGATGCCGCAACCGCCGATGGTCAGCAGTAACAGGATGCCGGTGCCGACCTTGCCGACATAGAACCGGTGCACGCCCAGCCAGGAAAGTACGATGCACAATATCAGGGCCGTTGTCTTGCTCGTGTTCGATTTGCCCTGCGCGGTCTGGGCCTGAACCGTCGCGGCCGTGGACTGGGGCCTGGGTTCTTCTGCCATCACAGCTCCTTTCAAGGGTTGCCTTTCGCACCCTGGATCGGGCAGTATGTCTGGGCCGTCCTTGTCAAGCAGGACGCCCGACTCAAAGGCCAAAGACGAAGCCTCAGGCACGAAGTCCAAAGCCGGGCCCGGAGACGTCGGCCTTCAGCGCCCGGTCCTTTGTCCTTGCCCTTTGTCCCTTCCCAAGCACAGCTTTCGCATGCCCTTGAAATCACCTGGTTGGGCACTATACTGCGCCATCGGGATGTCGCGGTAGCCAAGACCACAAATGCCCCTCAGCATCAGGCCCTTCTGTCCGCTCCCCGGCCCGGCCGGTGGAATTCCCATCCAGGAGGTTAGGTGAAGATATTCATCGACAGCGCCAATATCGACGAGATCCGGGAAGTCGCGGGTTGGGGCATCCTGGACGGCTGCACCACCAACCCCTCGCTCGTGTCCAAGACCGGCCGGCCGTTCAGGGACTGCATCGCCGACATACTCGGAATCGTCGACGGCCCGGTGTCAGTGGAGGCGGTGTCGACCGACGCCCCGGGCATGGTCAAGGAAGGCGAGGACTGGGCCAGGCTCGACCCGGACAAGGTCACGGTCAAGGTCCCGATGTGCATCGAAGGCCTGAAAGCCATCAAGTCCCTGTCCGGCAAAGGCATCAAGACCAATTGCACCCTCGTCTTCTCCCAGACCCAGGCGCTGCTCGCTGCCCGGGCCGGAGCGACCTTCATCAGCCCGTTCGTCGGACGGCTCGATGACATCTCGCACCAAGGCATGGATTTGGTCAGTGATATCGTCGATCTCATCGAAAGCTACGACATGGAGGCCGAAGTCATTGCGGCCAGCATCCGCCACCCACTGCACGTGGTCGAGTCGGCCCGCATCGGCGCCCACATCGCCACCATCCCGTACAAGGTCTTGGTCCAGATGACCAGGCACCCGCTCACTGACATCGGCATCGAGCGGTTTCAGGCCGACTACAACAAGATCCCGAAGCCGAGGTAGCCCATGCCCCTCATCGACTCCGGTACCGGGAAGACGCTTCAGGAGTACTCGGCCGGCTCGCTGACCCAGGCCGCCAACATGATGCGGGGCTATGCCCTGGTCTCGCTCTGCGCCGCGCGTTCGGGCCATTCTGGCGGCTCACTGTCAATCATGGACATCGCGGCAGCGCTCTACCTCCACGTCGCCCGCCACGACCCCCACAACCCGGAATGGGAGGACCGTGACCGCATCATCTGGTCAGCCGGGCACAAGGCTCCGGCGCTCTACGTTGCGCTCGGCACGGCGGGCTATTACCCGGTCGAGGACGTAGTCCGTCTGCGCAAGCTGTATTCACCATACCAGGGCCACCCACACTGGCTCAAGCTGCCCGGGGTCGAGACCTCGACCGGCTCGCTCGGCCAAGGGCTGTCGTTCGCGGTCGGTGTCGCGCTCGCCGCCCGGATGGACAAGCGCGACAGCCGCGTCTACTGCATCTGCGGCGACGGCGAGCAGCAGGAGGGTCAGATCTGGGAGGCCGCGATGGAAGCCGGCAACTACGGGCTCGACAACCTCTGCTGCATCATCGACAAGAACCGGCTACAGATCGACGGCTGGGTCAAGGATGTCCAGAACATCGACCCACTTGCGGACAAATACCGGGCTTTCGGCTGGAATGTCACCGAAATCGACGGCCACAACATGCACCAGGTGCTCAAGGCGTTCGAGAAAGCCGGCCGGTTCAAGGGCAAGCCAACCGCGGTCATCGCCAGTACCACCAAAGGCAAAGGCGTCAGCTTCATGGAGAACGTCGCCGGCTGGCACGGCAAAGCCCCGGATGAGCAGCAGCTGGCCGACGCGCTGAAGGAACTCGGGCTCCACTTCCGCATCGACTACGAGGCCCTGCTCAAAGACGCCCGTGAATACCACGCCGAGGCCACGGCCAAGCTCATGGCCAAAGTGCCGAGATTCGGGGAAGATGTGCGCAACATACCCCGCTACTTCTGGAATGCCCGGGACGTGATGAAAGTCGACATGAAGCCCACCCGCTTCGGCTTCGGCCAGGCGCTGGAGAAGCACGGCGGCGACCGCCGCACCGTGGCCATCGGTGCTGACACCGCCGACTCGATTCGGATCAGCCGCTTCTTCGAATGCGACGAAACCCGTTGCGACCGCTGGATTTCAGTCGGCATCGCCGAGCAGTCCGGCACATCGCTCGCTGCCGGGCTTGCACGGGAAGGCAAGCTGCCGGTATTCGGCACCTACGGAGTATTCTCGGCCGGCCGCAACCTCGACCAGCTTCGGACCACGGTCGCCTACGGCGAATTCAACGTAATGATTGCCGGCGCGCACGGCGGTGTGTCGGTCGGCCCGGACGGCGCGACCCACCAGGCGCTCGAAGACCTGTTCCATGTCTGTGGCATGCCCAACCTAAGCGTCTCGGTCCCCTGCGACTCGGTCGAGGCGCTGCGCGCGACCGAACACCTGCTGCTTCAAGTCAAAGGCCCGAAGTACGTCCGCTTCGCACGCGAGTCCACGCCGATCGTGACAACGCCAGCCAGTCCGTACGAGTGGGGCAAGGCGAACGTGTTCCGATTCCGAGGCGAAAAGCCCAGGTTCATCGATGCTTTCGACTGTGTACCCGCGTCCGAGTACAAGGACGAGAGGGAGGACATCGCCGTCATCGCCTGCGGTCCGATGGTACCCGAGGCAATGCGAGCGGCCTGGATCCTGAAGCAGGAGGCCGGCATAGAGACCCGGGTCATCAACTTGCACACGCTCAAGCCGCTGGACGTCGACAGCATCGTGCGAGCCGCGGCAGAGACAGGTGGGGTGCTGACGGCAGAGGAGCACCAGGTCGGCGGGCTCGCAGGGCCTGTATCCCAGGCAATCCTCAACGCACCCGGGCTCTACGGCAGGCCGATTGCGTTTGGCTCGATCGGAGTCAAGGACCGGTTCGGCGAGTCGGGCCAACCCTGGGAGCTGATGTGGGAGTTCGAAGTCTCGGGCGAGCACATCGCGCAAAAGGCGCAGGAACTGGTCACACGGACCAAGGGAAAGACCCGGGCGAAGAAGGTCCCGGCCAGGAGAGCGGCCGCGAAGAAGCCGGCCAAGAAGGCGGCAAAGAAGAAAGCAACGGCCAGGAAGGCCACAACCAAGAAAGCCGCCGCCAAGAGGCCGGCCAAGAAGGCGGCGAAGTAGTTCGGGCCGGACGGCAGCCCAGGAATCAGGACAGGGCACTTGTCGACCACAGGTCAAGCGGTTCCGCCGGATGAGCTGAGGCGAGCCGCTTCCGGCTTCCTCGTCCGGCTCGGACATCTCAATTTCCGCGACTTCTGTCATCTGCCCGTGCCTGAGCTTCAGCGCATCCCGGCCCTGCCCGCCGTCCGGCGGTTGCTGTCTCAGGCGCTCTGCTGTTCCCCGGCTCTCCTTTTCCGATTCCGGCAGACCTGTCCTGACCTGCAACCGGTCAGCTGTCAGAAAGCCAGGGCCGCGGCGGCCCAGGCCCGACTGACGAGGCTTTTCGCGCTCGAACTCCTTCGCGAAAAGGCTCCTCCGCTCTACGACGCTCTGCCCTGGAACGCATGGGACACCGGCTTCGTGGCCAGCCGGTACCGACTCTGGCGCACCAAAGTGCTGGTCCAGGGCGAGCAAGCTCCTTTCACCGCAGCAAGGCTGCTCCGGACCGCAGGATTGTACGTGCTCGAGACCTCGGCCAGGATCCGGCGCTATATCGAAACGAAATGCGAGATGGAAGGAGTCAGAAACTTCTGCGTGCTGGAAGCCGCGGCTGACTCAATACCGCTCGCAGACCGGTCTGTCGACCTCGCCGTCATCGGTCCTTCGCTCGGACCAGACGCGGAACAGACGCTGGCAGAGCTCGGACGGGTGGCCGACGGTACGCTTCTGCTCCTCACCCGGCCAGGCACCGAAGACCTCATCGAAGACGGCTGGCTTGCAGAACGCGGCTTCACCCAGGACCGAGTCCGGGTCGCAGACACGACCCGTCCCTGCTGGTGGAGAATTCCAGCCGGCTTGACTGATATCCGATAGCCCCTATATTGGACGGCGATGCTCAGACTTCCTCCCCTCATCGAAACGGCGAAGGATGAGACCGACGCAGTCCTTGTCCCGGGCGGTACGTTCCGCTACGGTGTGCCGGCGGACAGGGTCAAGGAGCTGCTGCAGGAACTCAAGGAGCCGCCGGACCCGATATTCGAGACAGAGTTCCCCCGCCAGATCGTCGAAATCAGGAACTGTTACATCGACAAGTTCCCGGTCACCAACCGGCGCTACGACAAGTTCATGCGCGCGACCAGGCATCCTGCCCCGCTGTACTGGGCAGACTCAAACTGGAACGGCCCGGACCAGCCCGTGGTCGGAATCTCGTACCGAGATGCCCAGGCCTATGCCAAGTGGGCCGGCAAGCGGCTGCCGACCGAAGAAGAGTGGGAGCGGGCCGCACGCGGCACCGACGAACGCATCTGGCCCTGGGGCAACGAGTTCGACTCCAAACGCTGCAACAGCCGGGAGTGGAACGAAGCCAGGACCACGGTCGTCGGTCGCTTCGCCAGCGGTGCAAGCCCGGTTGGGGCCCATGACATGGCGGGCAACGTCTGGGAGCTGACAACCGGCAACTGGGAAGGTTTCGGCAAGGCAATCCGCGGCGGCTCGTACAAGAACTCCTCGGTCTACTGCCGGTGCACCTGCCGCCACGGCATCGACCCTGATCTCAAAGGATCGACTTGGCTCGGGTTCAGATGCGCGATGGACGTGGCCAAGGCCCGGATCTACGCCCGCGCCAAACCACACTAGAACAGCAGACCACAGCGTCTTCTTTGGGTATCGGCTACCCCACCCCTTGCAGTTGCTTCATCACCTCTGAGAGCGCCTTGATGAAGCGCCTGTTCTGCGGCGGGGTGCCGATTGAGACGCGGAGGGCGTTGGGGAAGCCGTACATCTTCACCGGCCGGGTGATGACTCCTCGCTGCTGCATCGCTCCGAACACGATGTCGGAGTCGACCGGAAAGTTGGCGAATACGAAGTTGGCGAAGCTGGGCAGATGGAAGACCCTGTATCGCTCGAACTCCTTGTACAGCAGCTTCTTGCCCGCCTCGTTGTTCTTGCGGCTCCGGGTGACATGCGCCCGGTCGTCAAGCGCGGCAGCGGCCGCGACCTGGGCCGCGCGGTTGACGTTGAAGGGCAACCGCACCTTGCTCAGGGTCTGGAGTATCTCGGGCTGGGCGATGCCGTACCCGACCCTGAGCCCGGCCAAGCCGTAGACCTTGGAGAAGGTCCTCAGAATCAGAACGTTGCGCCCGGCTTTGTAGTAGTCCATGGAGTTCGGGTACTTCTTGGCCGTGATGTACTCGGCATAGGCCTCGTCCAGAACCAGCAGCACTTGCTCGGGCAGCTCCTTCAAGAACTTGTTGAGCTTGTCCTTGGTCGCCATCGTGCCGAGCGGGTTGATTGGATTGTCGATGTAAACTAGCCGAGTCCGGTCGTTTACGGCCTCGAGCATCGCATCCAGGTCGTGGCTGTAGTTGTCGGGCGGAACCTCAACCAGCTTGGCGCCCATCACCCGGGCCCCGATCTTGGCCATGATGAACGACCCCCGGGTCATGACCAGTTCGTTGCCCTGGTCCAGGTACGCCAGGCACGAGAGCAATATCAGTTCGACCGAGCCGTTGCCGACCGTCACCGAGTCCATGCCGACCTTGTACCGCTTGGCCAGTTTCTCGCGCAGCAGCCAGCAGGAGTCTTCGGGGTAGTAGTAGATGTTCTTCAGCTCCCTGCGCAGCGCGGCCAGCGCCTTGGGCGACGGCCCCATCGGATTCTCGTTCGAAGCCAGCTTGTCGACCGGACCTCTGAGCTTGAGCTCCCGGATGACCTGCTCGACCGGTTTGCCCGGCTTGTAGGGCCGGATATCTTCCAGACAGGGTCTAGGATTCGGCAGCATGTCGGTCCTCCTCTCCTCGGGTCCATTCGACAGACCCGCCGTCTCTGCCTTGACGGCCGACGAGCGTCGAAGCATCGACGCTACGCCGCATAATGGCGAACAGCATTCCTCCGATCAGAGCGAACACAAGGTCCAGCGCCAGGAACAGCAGCGCGCTGGCCAGTGCCAAGCCCTCGGTCAGGTGGCCGGTGAGCCAAGGTGGTGCGAACAGCAGTACAAATGCCCACTCCCGCACCCCGATCCCGCCGATCGTGGGGATGTTGACCACGATGTTCAGCAGTGGGATGAAGACGAAATAGTAGACCAGCGGCACGGTGCCGCGGAGTGCGGCCGCGACGCTGAACCAGCTCAGCGACAACATGCCCTGGACCGCAATCCCGGCCATGAAGCTCCAGAAAAGCGCGCCGCGGTGGTGCCGGTACGCTTTGACCGCATCGTATACCCGGTCCAGCCGCTCGCCGAGCCGAAAGAGCCGTATCCGGCCGAACACCCGTACCGCAAGCCGGTGGCCAGCGTCGTTGAAGAACACCAAAGTCACCAGCACCAGTAGTGCCAGCCCGAGCGCCAGCAGGGCGACGATGCCGAGCCCCCGGAACTTCATCCCCAGTATCGGCAGCTCCATGGCCCGTGCATCCGGGCTCAGGCCGAAGAGCCCCAAGGACACCACCACCGCCAGGAACAAGAGGCTTTCGAACCCGATCAGCCGGTCGAGCAGGGTCGCGGAGAACGCCTCGGCGGTTTTCTCCTTGGGCGCGGTGTATGCGATGCGGAACACGTCGCCGCCGATCGACGTCGGCAGCAGCTTGCAGAAGAACAGCGACAGGGTGAACACCCTTGACAGGTACCAAGTCGAGAAACGCAGGCCCCGGGCCGCCAGCAGAACCTTCCAGCGCCAGGACGACACGATGATGAACACCACGTACCAGCCCGCGGCCATGGCCAGCCAGCCCGAGCTCACGTCGCGGAGCAAGGCTCTGACCTCGGGCAGCTTGTCCCTGAAAAGGTAGAGCAGCAGCCCGAGCAGGACCGCGGACAGCAGTATCCGTCCTACGGTCGAAAGAAGCGACTTGAGCCTGGGCATTGGCAGCCATTACTCCCGCGATTCGCGGCCCGAGTCTTGCCCGCCGTCGTCCATAGGCTTTCGGCCCGCGAGCAGATTCTCCAGCTGGTCGAGCCGGTCGTTGACCCCGGCCAAAGACTCGCCCAGCAGCCCGGCCGCGAACAGCACCAGCCCGGCCACAACCAGCAGAATCACCAGATAGAGCAAAGGCCTGAACCCGTGCCTGAACAGGCGCAGGATGACGGCAATGACCCCGAGGACAAACCCGGCAGCCAGCGCGCCGGTGCCCATCACCCCGAAATAGAGCATCGGCTTGCGCATGAACGAAAGCTGGAACCCTACCGCCACCATGTCGAACAGCCCGATCAGTACCCGGAAACTCCCGGAGAACTTGGGCGTGCCGTGCAGCCTGGGTCTGAGCAGTACCGGTATCTCGGTTATCGAGAACCCGCGGGCAGCGGCCAGGGGCACGATGTACCGGTGCCAGTCCCTGCGCAGCCGGATGTTCTCCAGCACCTCGCGGCGGAAGGTCTTGAGCGCATTGATGTCATGCACCTTGATGCCGAACAGGATCCGCGCCAGCCGGTTGTAGATTGCGGAAACAAAGCGTTTCTCATACTTGCCGCGCTTGATGCCGCCGACCAGGTCGAACCCTTCCCTGATCTTCGCCACCTGACGGACAACGTCCTCAGGGTCGAACTGCATGTCCGCGTCTAAGATCGAGATAATACCACCTTCGCACTCGGGCAGCGCAGTCAGTATCGCCGCAGTCTTGCCCTGATTGCGCTTGTACCCGCACACCTTGAGGAACGGGTACTTCGGCTTCAGATTCTCAGCCGCGTTCCGAGTCCCATCGGTCGACCCGTCATCGACCAGTACGACTTCGTACTCGGGCCCGAGATTGGCTTCGAGCTCGGCCAGCAACGGCTCGATGTTCTCGACTTCGTTGTATGCCGGGACAATGACCGAAACCTCTGCCCTGCGACCCGCGCCCTGCACGCGACGGGATGGACCTTGCCCGCCAGCGTTGTTGCGCGTCAAGGCATCAGGAGCCTCTGGGGGCACGCTGCCTGTCTTGGCAGGTTCGCTGGATTCGAACCCCATATCGCGGCAGAATATAGCCTATCGCACGAACAATGTCAAGCCTGGATGCGATGTTCCAGAACCTAAGCCTCATGCGCCCTGTCGCGGCAAATTCAAGAATATCAATAACTTATCTGGCTGGGTCTGCACCGGCAAGGCCCTCAACCCACCATTGCAGACCTCTGCTGTAAGGCGCTGAGAATGCGCAGCTTATCCCGCCTGTGCCCATTCGTCAAGCGACCTGCGGGACCTTGCTAAGCGGTTGAAAACCCGAGACCTACTCCTTCAGGTCAAGTCCGGCGGGCGATTGGCCTGGCTGCCGCAAGCTCCAAGCGCTGTGACAATCGGACTTGGCTTCAGTCTGCCCTCGAGCCAGTGCACTTCTCGCTCAGGTCCACTGCTCCTCGCGGACCTTGGTTTCGTCGTAGCGCGTTCGCGGTTCAGGCAACTGCTTGGGCCTGCCGACCGCAATGAGGCAGAGCATCCCGACTTCGTCCGGCACCCGCAGCACCTTCTTCAATGACTCCTCGCGCCCCGCTCGCGGGTGGACTCCGAGCCAGCATGTTCCCAGGCCCAGCATCGCTGCGGCAACCAGAATGTTCTCAGTCGCGGCCGAGCAGTCCTGCACCCAGAAGTCCGGGGCCACGGCCCTGTCCCCGCATACGGCAATGCAGGCTCCGGCGTGCTTCAGCGTCTTTGCGTGCGGATGGACATCGGCCAGCCGGTCCAGTAGCCGCCTGTCGGTCACCACAACGAAACGCCACGGGTCCAGCCCCCGCGCCGAAGGCGCCGCCATCCCGGCCTCGAGCAGGGCCCGTATGTCCGCGCGGTCCACCTCGTCCCCGGTGAAGTCCCGGACACTACGCCGGGCGAACAGCGCCTCGATTCGCTTGTCCACCAGTGCCTCCTGTCAGTGACAGGAGCGGCCGCGCAGGGGCCGCTCCTGATGCTTGCGCCGAAACGGGCTAGCGCGAGAGCACTACCCTTCCGGTTTTCGAATCTTCTCCGGCCTTCAGACGACAGAAGTATACACCCGCGGCCAGTCGCCGGCCCTGGTCATCGGTTCCGTCCCACTCGACCGAGCGGTGCTCCCCGGCCACGACCGTGCCGAGGTCCCTCACAGTACGACCGATTCCGTCGACGACCTCGATACTCGCATCGGCCGAGCGCCGCAGGTTGAAGTCGATTCTGACCCGGCTGCCCGGGTTGGGCGAGACAGTGAAGTCGCGGATGCATGGTCCGTTCAGCTCCTCGATTCCCACCGGCGCCAGACCCCGGTACAGCTCGATTTGCCCTTCGTAGGTGCTGAGCAGGAAGTCCGGGATGCTGTCGTTGTTCCAGTCCCCGAACCCGCAGCGCGAGCCGTAGTAGTACGCAGTCCTCGACCAGCGTGCGTACCTCCCGTCGTACAGCTTCAGGGTCTCGCCGGCGGCGAACTCCGGCGCGCTGTCCGTCCCCATGTTCTCGAAGTAGTGAACGTAGCCGTTCTGCTCGCCGCAGATCAGGTCGAGCAGCCCGTCGCCGTTCAGGTCGAACATGTACGGGTTCACGCGGTAGAAGTACACCTGCGAACCGCCTGCCTGGACCGTGACGTACGAAGAATTGTCGAACAAAGGCCAGGTGTCGGACGACTGGTTTAGGTATACCCGCACTTCGTAGTTCTGGTGCCCGATGACGAGATCCTTCAAGCCGTCGCCGTCCCAGTCGAACACATCCGGCTCCGAGTTGGACCCGACGTCCATCACCACGCCGTGGATGTCCTGGTATTGTATGTAGGCGGTCAGTGAATCGCCGGTACGGATGAAAACGTTCAGAAAACCGTTGCGGTCGCCCGAGATGATGTCCCACTCACCGTCGGAGTTCCAGTCCACGACCCGTGGACTCGACCCGACGCATCAGCCGTAGGGCAGGGTAATCTGGGACCCCGACGCGCGCATGTACTCGAAGCCCGAGAACACCGGTGCCGAGTCCTCGCCCACGTTCGGGTAGAACCTGATGTAGCCGGACGAGAACTGCCCGACAATCATGTCCTTCCTGCCGTCCTCGTTCCAGTCGAACATCATCGGCGCCGCATAGTTGCCGACATCGATCGGCACCCCGCCATCCTGGATCAGCTCGGGTTCCGCGAATCGCGGAATCTCGGCCAGTGCCAGAGGCGTGGCAACAAGGCACGCAAGTGCCAGCACGGTCAGCTTCAGCATGACGCCTCCTTTTAAGGTAGTAGTTGCCCTATTTGCGCCCGGAACCCCATTCTGCCCTTCTGACCGCGATTGTCAAGC
>CP070680.1:2456577-2471873 GCA_020352555.1 Caldifarciminota bacterium
GCAGCCAGGTCGGCGACACCGTCCCCCTGGTAGGCCTTCACCGGAACCTGCACCCAGATGGTCTCCGGCTTCCGTGGCTCTGTCTCGACCAGCACTCTCAGGCTGTCGCCCAGCCTGACACCTTGAGACCACCGCTCTTCGCCTTCATGATACACCACTGCTCGGACCCAGTAGTCGTACACCGGGTCCAGGTAGGGCAGAACATATCTGAGGGTGTCTCGTGCGTAGTCAAGCGAGTACGGTCCATACTTGATCCCGCCGTCACGGTACCTGCAGTATGGAGACGGACAGGAGTCACCGGTCGCCACCGCGACATAGCGCGGTTGTCCCCTCCCAGGTCCAAACCCTGGGTCAGGCTCGTACTGCTTGAACACCACTTCGTACAGCTCGTTCGGCACGAGCTCCTCGGTCCACACCGCGTTGACCAGCGTCTTGCCTACGACGTCGTCATAGTAGGCATCGATACTCGGAAAGGCAGATGTCTGCGTAGGGGTATTGCTCAGGTTGACTGTCACTTCACCATGCCTAACAAAGATGTCCGTCTGGTCGTTGTTTCCTTCCTCCCAGGCCCGCACGTTGCCCAGCGCCTGCACAGGACAGTCAGACTCAACGCCAGGGGACTGCGAGAAGTCCGCTGGAGTTGTCCACCACCCGGGCGGTAGGCCGATCTGTCTGCCCGCCCAATATACTTCACCACCAGACGTGAACACCGCCCAGCAACTGTCTCCCCACACTTCGATGAACGGACAGCGTGCATTCGGCCTGTAGTTGGACACAGGGATTGCGTCCTCTAACCATTCGGTTATGTATCGTTTGTACCAAATGATGCTGCCGACCGTGTTGCAGTCCCGCCGCCAAGCTACATGCACCTCGTCTCCGGGCGTGATGGCAATCGCGGGTTCGCCACACCAGTACTCGGTCTGTTCGTCGAGTATGTCGGGGTCGGATTGCTGAAGCTCCGTGAACTTCCGAGCGTAGACCCGGTACCAAGGGTCGCCGGTGACGTCATAGATCACATTGTACGTGGCCCATGCGGTTGGACAGGGCGGGTCTGGTACTGGACATGCCACGATGGCCGGCGGTCCGGCTACTGAATCGGGATAGGTCCCGTCGAACAGCGTGACAAACACCGGTGACTGGTCGTTCTCCAGAATCGCCACCCGGACATCTCCGTTCTGAAGGTATGCTACCCAGGGCGCGGTGCGATTCTGTCCCCCGGCCTGGTCGTAGTTCAACGTGACCGCCGGTCGTTCACCGTAATCTATGAACTCCGGTCTGCTCCATGTCACGCCACCGTTCGGCGAGGCCGAGTGCATTATCGCACCGGCATCCGAGTAGACCAGATGCAGATTGTTCGTTCCCGGCACCCGCACGATGTTGCGCTGTTGACTGTTGGCAGTTGCGAACCCGTGGCCACAACGGATGACTATCCGGCAGGTGCTTCGATGGGGCAGGTAGTTGTGCTTCGTCGCTGTCACGACCATTTCGCCCGCGACACAGAGGTACAACTCGACGAACCGTGCGACGCCGTCGGAACCGGTCTCTGCCCGGTAGTACACCGGGTACTGGCCGGTTTCCGGGTCCTTTACGCTTATGAGAACAAGCGCTCCGGGCACTGGATCGGTAGATGAGGAGTCCAGGACGGTTACCTCGAAGTCCGTGTCTTCAGTCGATACAGCATCCATATGACTCACATCGAACTCGGCAGGGTCGCGAGTCCAAACGTCCATTGTTGGATCCCCAAGCAGAGCCTCGAAGATGCCATTGCGGGGTCTTTGCGTGTGCCTGAGAAAAGTCGCTACTTTGTGAGCGAGCCCCAGCTTGAAACACTCCTGACCGTACACCGCTTCGATCAGAAGTGCACCGAGTTCATCAATTCCGAAGTTGGCTATTGTGAATCCGCTGTATGCAACCGATCCTCCGTAAGGCGACAACAGGAAGCAGCGCCCGATCGCGCTGTCGTCCATCAGGTAGCCGGCGTGACACCCGCCGGAAACTGCTATGCCGGTCCTGTCACCATTGGCTATCTCGCCGTTCAGGAGTGACACATAGTTCAGGTACTCAGGGTATCCGACTTCACCGCCAACCATCCAGTCCCGCGGTCCGGCATGGCAGTGGTGGCAGGCGAACTGAAAACCGTCGTTCAGCGCCCAGAGGGCCGAATTCAACGTAAGCGGGACATCTCCCTGCCAACCCGGACCAGCCAATGGGTCGTAGAGCTCCAAGTCCTCCAACTCATGGTCCGCCCACCAAGAAGTCGTCATGAGTGATTCGTATTCCCAGAACGGCTCGAGACCAACAGCCCATTTGATCAGGAAGTCCAGGGACTGTAGGTGCTCGGCGGGAGGGGCAGTCTGATACTTGAGTAGCTTGCTCAGCACCACGTCCTCCTCGTCATCCCCGGGCTTGGTGGGCAGACGTGCCACGCAGACGTCGGCCCACGGACTCACCATTGACACATCGCCCATGTTGATGCCAGGGTTGACCGGCGTCCAGTTGAGGCCCCGGTCCGTGGTTACCATATGCTCTATCAAATCAAGACCACCGCAGAAACCCCTATCCGGGTCGATGAACTGCATCTCAGATGCCCTGAATGTACCCCGCGACTCCCAAGTGCCGGAGGGCCACCGTCGGTGGAAGACTGAGTCCTTCGCGTGTGCGGTCCACACAAGATACTGCCCTTGGGGATCCGGATCTACCTCGGCCGCAACTTGGTAGATCTGGGGACATAATAAGAGATTATTGACATTTGGGAGGGGTCTGCGTAGGGTGGTGGTTGTGCCTTCGGTGCCGCACCACGTCACGCAGCGAGGAATTCAGGAGAGCTGGAGCGGCTGACGGGCCGGACACCACGGCGACAGAAGCCGGAACCGAAGGGGCCGTGGAAACACAAGAACCGGCCGAAGGAGACATAATCCTTTACTATGTCCCCGAAATTACCCGTGCGGGTCAGAACCTGCAGGCAATGTTGCTGTCACCCAGTCCGCCGAAGCGAAGCCGGTGAGACAGGCGACCGCGAGCAGTAGAAGCCGCTTCATGCTCCCTCCTCACCTGGTGACAATGACCCTGGTCACTGCCGACCGCATGCCGCCGTCCGCTGTCCGCGACGATGCGGAGCCTGCCGTCGGACGGCAGAAATACACCCCAGGCGCGAGGTGCCGGACATCGTTTCGTCCCGGCTGTAGGGACATTGCGACTCGGCCGGAAGCGTCCAGAAGCTTCGCTCCGCTACGGCGTTCAATGTCGCCGACTTTGCGCAGCGTCGGAGTCGATGCACTCCAGACCAGCGTCCCGCGAACAACCGTTGCCGTCGGCACCTGCCAGCTGCCCGTCGGGGCGCTCGGTTCCTCGATTCCCGAGCCCAGGAACTCGACTATCTGCAGTCCGACCTCCTCGGCTGCCACGTACGCATAGCTGCCGACAACTGCCACGCTCTGAGCATTGCCCAGCGTATTGTAGTATCCACGCTGCTGTGGGTCTGCAGGGTCAGACACGTCTATCACCAGCAGCCCGGCACGCCTGTCTGCCACGTACGCATAGCTGCCGGCAACTGCCACGCCATAGGCAAGGTCCGGCGTGACACAGTACCCGCGCTCCTGAGGATACGCAGGGTCAGACACATCTATCACCCGCAGCCCGTCACCCGCGTCTGCTACATACGCATAGCTGCCGGCAACTGCCACGTCACAGGCACTGCCCGGCGTGTCACAGTACCCACGCTCCTGAGGATCCGCAGGGTCAGACACATCTATCACCCGCAGCCCGGCACGCCTATCTGCCACGTATGCATAGCTGCCGGCAACTGCCACGTCAAGGGCAAAGTCCGGCGTGTCACAGTAGCCGCGTTCCTGCGGGTCTACAGGGTCAGACACATCTATCACCCGCAGCCCCCCGGCACCCCCATCTGCCACGTACGCATGGTTGCCAGCAACTGCCAGGCCAAAGGCACCTCCCGGCGTGTCACAGTATCCAAGCTCCTGAGGATCCGCAGGGTCAGACACATCTATCACCCGCAGCCCCCCGGCACCCGCGTCTGCCATGTACGCATAGCTGCCGGCAACTGCCACGCCCCAAGCAGTGCCCGGCGTATTGTAGTATCCAAGCTCCTGAGGATCCGCAGGGTCAGACACGTCTATCACCCACAGCCCGGCACTCCAGGCTGCCACGTACGCATAGTTGCCGGCAACTGCCACGTCATGGGCACGGTCCGGAGTGTCACAGTAGCCGCGTTCCCGCGGGTCTGCAGGGTCAGACACATCTATCACCCGCAGCCCCCCGGCACCCCCGTCTGCCACGTACGCATAGTTGCCGGCAACTGCCACGCCATGGGCACCTCCCGGCGTGTCACAGTAACCGCGTTCCTGCGGGTCCATAGGGTCAGACACGTCTATCACCCGCAGCCCCCCGGCACCTCCGTCTGCCACGTACGCATAGCTGTCGGCAACTGCCACGCCATGGGCACCTCCCGGCGTGTCACAGCAACCGCGTTCCTGCGGGTCCATAGGGTCAGACACGTCTATCACTCGCAGCCCCCCGGCACTCCCATCTGCCACGTACGCATAGTTGCCGGCAACTGCCACGCCATGGGCACCTCCCGGCGTGTCACAGTAGCCGCGTTCCTGCGGGTCTGCAGGGTCAGACACATCCATCACTCGCAGCCCGGAATCACCATCTGCCACGTACGCATAGCTGCCGGCAACTGCCACGCCATGGGCACCTCCCGGCGTGTCACAGTAGCCGCGTTCCCACGGGTCTGCAGGGTCAGACACGTCTATCACCCGCAGCCCCTCACGATAGTCTGCCACGTACGCATAGCTGTCGGCAACTGCCACGCCATGGGCACCTCCCGGCGTGTACAGCCGGCCCAAGAAGTATGGACTTGCTGGCTCTGTCACATCCCAGACCTCAAGCCCGACCTCTTCTGCCGCTACATACAGCCGGTCGGTCTGAACGCACAGGCTGGTCACGATCCCCTGAGCGTGAATCGCCGCAGACATCTTCTGCGGCCGAGCCGGGTCAGACACATCCAGCACGTACACCCCGCTGCCCGAACCCATGAACGCCAAGTCCCTTCCCGAGTCGGCCGCAACCGCCCCGGCCGGACCGAACGGCCAGCTGCCGACCAGCCGGCAGTTGAGCGAGTCGGCCTGCGCGACCAATGCCGCTGCCGCTAGACACAGTGTGACTGTCAGCGTTCTCATCTTGTCCTCCATCCTGTCACGACCACATTGCGGACCGCTGATCGCTTGTCGCCGTCCGGGACGATGCGGAGCCTGCCGTCGGACGGCAGAAGTACACCCCCGGCGCCACATGCCGGGTATGGTTCTGCACCGACTGCGATTGTGGAAAGCTGACCACTGCGGCTGCTGCCGCGCGGATACTGACACTGATAGGCATTGCGCCTCCTTCCCCGGCAACCCTTTCGCCGGGACCTGTGGATTGACTGCTTGCTACCCCTCCGTAATGATGCTACCGCATAGTAGGTGCATCTCCAACGCTTGTCAAGCAGAAGCCCGACTGCCCGAGCGCCCGTTCATTCCCGCGTCACCCGGGTCCGCCAAGTCAGGCAAGAGCTGGCCCTGGTAGACCCCGCTGCGTAGGCGTCCCGAGTCACTGTGCCGCATTTGTGCCGCCCTCCCAGAGCGTTTCTGAGAGGACGGCACAGAATGCCGGTCTTGTAGAGACCCTACATTAGGTTACTTAGCTGGTCCGGCTTCAGGCCGAGTGCTGAAAGGCACGTGGTAGTCGACCATGCTCAGTTCAGGGCGAGTTCGACCTGCCCGGCCGCGTCAAGCACAAAGGCTTCGCGCCATGTCGCACCCGCCTTGGCCGAGACTGCAACACGTTGGACAATCCCGAGGCTCAGGCCGGTCGCCAGTCTCCATGCCGACACGCCTGTGCTGAAGCCGGAGCCAGCCCTGGACAGGTCTGGCTCGCGCATAGACATTCTCACACCCGAGCCCAAGATGTCGAACCGGGCCGCTGAGAATCCGAGACGCACCGGCTGCAGATCAGCCCTCAGCAGCAGCCCGGCCATCCTGCCCCTGCCCGCTGTCAGCTCCGGGTACTCGTCACCGACCACCGCCTCGATTCCGAGCCGGCCGATGTCCCAGCTCAGGCTGAGCCTCGAATCCCTGGAACGCGGCTGCTCGAGCTTGTAGCTCCTGCCCAGGTTGCACCCGAGCGACAGCCGGCCCAGCTCCTGCCGCGCGCTGAGCTCGACCCTGGCAGGCAGAGAATCGTCGCTGAAGTCGCGGTAGGTGTTGCCCCGCAACCAGACCCTGAATCCGGCGGCCCGCAGTCCGAGCCTGGCCCGGCCGTACAGCCTCGGCTCCCGGTCGACAAGGCTCCTGGTCCTGCCCAGGGGTGCGAAGTACCTGGTCTGGTATCCGTGCAGCCCGAGCCCGGCAGACAGCCCGCTCCACTCACCGGCCAGGTCCAGCGCACCGGCCGCACCGCCGCCCGACGAGGCCGCGCCTTCGAGCCCGAGCCGGTAGTCTTCAGTACGCAGCTCTGCGCTCACGCCCCCGCATCCAAGCGCCCTGCCGGAGAACGAATCTGCCGAATCACCCGGCGCGAATTCCCGGGAGTACCGCACGAACGCACCGTTGCCGGTGACCGCGACACCCCTCCAAAGTCTTGTGACCGATGCACCGGCAGCGGTCTGGTTCACCGTATTGCGCTCTGCCTTGGAGGCCGAATCGTCGTACACCCCGTCCCCTCGCAGCCGCTCGACAGTGCCGTCCGGATTGAGCTTCGCGTCCTGTCCAGAATGCGAGCCCAGTACTGTCAGGGTCCATCCTGGAACCTGGATATCGGCCCCGAGCCCGCGCAATGCACGGGTCTCCAGCGCGCTGCTTAGCAGACGGAGGTTGCCCGGGCCTTTGACGTCCTCGCCGAATGCGCTGCCCGCCCTCCTGTGCGGGCCGCTGAACACCAGGCCCAGCCCGCTGCCAAAGGTGAAGTCCCCGCCGACAACCGAGACGCTGCGGCCCTGCCATCCAAGGCCCAGTCCGCTCCAGTCGACAATCCCGGCCTCACCCGGGTCATGCTCGACCAGGGCCGCTCCTGTCCACTGACCCTGCTTGACCCGGGCACGGCCGAAAGTCCTGAGCCGTTCAGGCCTGGAACCCACGCTGTCGATCCCGGCCCTGAGCGCGACATCACCCGACCACCCGGGTCCGGCCTGCTGTGTGGTCAGGAGCGGAGCCAGGGCCCTGAACCACTCATCGGTCATTCCTCCGACCCGGCGCAATTCACCGATGCTCTGGAACCCGTGCGCAGAATCCCGGTACGCCGCTACCCTGTGCGCCAGCACCGGGTTCAGCCACGGTATGTCGAGGAGTTCGTCGACCCTGGCCCGGTTCAGTTCGACCGGCCTGAGCTGGAGGCAGGAAACGGTCTCCTCTAGCGCGCGCACGTCCTCGTCCGGTACCGCACCCGGAGGCAGCTCCCACCATTCGGGCTTCAACAGACAGACCAGGGCCCAGACTAGCGCCACGCCGCCTGCAGCCCGACCGCGTGAGTTTCCTTGAGCTGGGGATGGAAACGGTAGGCGTAGTCCACTGCCAGGGACCCGGCCGAGATCCTGAGCCCGGACCCGTAGCTCAGCGGCCCGACCCCGCCGCCTGCCCGCAAAGCCAGGGGCGGCACGAGCCTGAACTCGGCTCCGAGGCTCACGCCCTCCTGCTCCTCGTACCGGTTCAGGTCAAGAGCCAGGACCAGGGACTCGACCGGCCGGAAAGCGGCGCCGGCCAGCAGCCTGAGCCCGAGCTCGTCTCCGTTCGCGAATCGCGGCATGTTGACCCCGAGCGCAGCCGCGCCCAGTCTCAGCCTGCCGGTCTCCCACAGCGCGCCGACGTCGAACTTCGGCGCCCAGTCAACACCGTATCGGCCCTGGTCCACCGTCATCCAGTGCGCACCGACACCGGCCGAAAGCCCGGGGAGCGGCATCCATCCCGCGTTGGCGTGGACGTCGGTTTCGCGAAAGGCATCGAACGAAAGGCTTGTAACGCTCAACCCGCCTGCCCATCCCCCGACTCTCGACCCCAGGCAGGCGGCAGCGCAATGGACGTCAGCCAGCCCGAACGGCGCGCAGTACGCCGCTCCGCCGGCCAGCCTGCCGGACTCTGTTGTCAAAGCCGGGTTGTGCGAGAACTGGGCCTGCCAGTCACTGACCGCTGTACCGGCCAGTATCGCGCCGGCAGTCCCGAGCAGCGGGCTGAACTCGAATGCGCGGACCAGGACACACAAGCAGAACAGCGCTGATCCCGACAATCCTACCCCCTGCTTTCGACCCGGTCAGGGTCAGGTCATGCCGGTCGCCCGGTCAGGCTTCCGGCTACTTCACGTAGTAGAGAAAACGCCCGCAGTTCGGGCAGGATACCAGCTCGGTGCGGCACCTCGACGCCAGTTCTGACGGCAGCTTGATGTAGCACCCGCCGCAGAACTCGCGGATCACCTGCACCACCACCCTGCCGCCGTAACGCTTCATTATCCGCTCGTACTGGCTCAGCAGCCTCGGGTCCACCTTCCTGGTCAGCTTGGCCCTTTCCTTCTCGGCCAGCTTGATGAACTCGCTCGACGGCTTGGTGTCCTTGAATCCCAGCGCCTGATAATCCTCGGTTTCGATGTCGCGCAGGATGTGGTCGAACTCCTCGAGCAGCCTCAGGGTCTCGATCTTCGAAGTCATCTGATGGCGTCCTCGAGCGTCTGGACCAGGCCGATGAACTCCTCGGCTGTCTTCGGGTCGAACAGCTGCTTCTTCTTGGTCAGCTCCTGGCACACCATCGCCACCCTGCCCAGGGTTATCAGGTACTGGTTGCCCCGGTCCTGGGGCGGTGCCATTATCAGGAAGAAGAGATGCGCCGGCTTCTTGTCGATCGCGTCGAATTCCACTCCCTTGGTCGACCTGCCGACCGCCAGTTCCAGCTTGTCGATCAACAGCGACCTGCCGTGCGGAATCGCGACTCCCTTGCCGATGCCGGTCGAGCCGAGCTCTTCGCGCTTGAGCAGCGTCTGAAGCAGCGACTCCGCGCCGGGGCCGGTCTTCACCATGGCCACCATCTCCTTGAGCACATCCGCCTTCTTTCTGCCCTTCAAGTCGAGGTTGATGCGCTCGGGCTTGAGCAAGGACGTCAGGTTCAAGCACTACCTCCTATCTCACCCGGTGACCGCGGCAGCGGTCCTCGGGACCTGTTTCTATCCTCGGACGGCATTGTTGTCGTCTCTGAAATCTCTATGTGGCGCGTCGCCCCAGAGCCTTTCCAGGCCGTAAAACTGCCTGACATCTGTCAGAAAAATATGCACCACAACGTCCACATAGTCAAGCAAAACCCATGTTCCGGTCTCCAGCCCTTCCACGTGGTGGGGACGCTCGCCTTCTTGCCTGAGCCGCCGGGTGACCTCGTCGGCCAGCGCCTGGGCGTGGATCGTCGACCCGGCGGTGGCGATGACGAAGAAATCGGTCAGCGGCGAGCTGCCCCTCAGGTCCAGCACCACGATGTCCTCGGCCAGCTTCTCTTCGACGAGCGCTCCGATTCTCTTCGCCAGACACTCGGGACTCATCCTCACCTCAGCGGCAGCACCTGGGGAAAGAACTTCTGGTAGTCCTTGCCGACCACCAGCCTGACCTCGAGATAGCGGGCAGAATCGAGCGCCACCCTCTTCTCGGGCTCGACCCGCCCGCCGACCGGCAGCACCCAGACCCTGGGCTGTACCGAAAGCGCCCGAGCCACCTTCTCGGCGTTCGTCCCCTCTGGGTCCAGCAGGTCGACCACCTTGGTCTTCTCGTGGCTCTCCGCTGTGTTGCCGACCCCGTAGACGTCGAACCCCTGTGCCTCCAGTTCGTACGCCACCGCCCGCGCCAGCCTCGGCACCCCGCAGCCGTTGACCACCTCCATCCGCACGAGCTTCGGGTCGAATCCGGGCTCCTCTTCTGACGGCCAGAACCGGACCACGAGTGACCCGGCCACCCCGAGCAGGGCCGCGACCAACAGGACCAGAAAGAGCGACTTCAACGACCGCCGGCCCGCCGCGCCATCTCGCGCGCCACCTGCTCAAGCTGCTCGGGCGTGTTCGCGCCCATCATCTGGGCCGGGTCCGCCATCCTGACCGCGACCACCAGCCCGCCTTCGGCCCGCACCCCCTTGACCGCATCGGTCAGGTAGTACTCGCCCGAAACCGGGCTCGGCTCGACCCTCTCCAGCACCGGCAACAGCCTGCCCCAGATGAACGCATAGAACCCCGAGTTGACTTCCCTGATCTGCCGGACCGCCTCGTCGGCGTCCCGCTCCTCGACGATGTCCTCGATCACGTCGCCTTCGCCCCGCACTATCCTTCCGTACCCGAACGGGTCATCGAACTCCGCGGTCAGCACCGCTATCTCGGCGCCCCGCTCTGCCCGGGCACGAATCAGCCGCCTGATCGTCTCGGCCCGCATCATCGGCACGTCGCCGTACACGACCACGCACTCCTCGTCCGCGGCCAAGAGGTCCCGGCATGCGAGCACAGCGTCCGCGGTCCCCTTCTGCTCGGCCTGGACCGCGAACTCCAGGCCCTGGTCCCTGAACTCGGCCGTCACCCCTTCCCGTCCCTCGCCGACCACGACCACGATCCGCTCGACACCCGCCCTGCGCACGCTGTCGAGCACGTGGCCGAGCAGCGGCCTGCCCTCGACCGGGATAAGCACCTTCGGGGTCTCTGACCCCATCCGCTTGCTCTTACCCGCTGCGAGGACTATTGCCGTCATCTACCATTCGGTTGTCGGAATCAACGCTGATGCGCCTCAGCACGTGCCCGGCCCCCTGCTCCTCGCCGAGCAGGACCGTGCTCATGACGATTATCTCGTCACCGACCTCGCCCAGCCGCGCCGCCGCGCCGTTCAAGACGCACGCGCCCGAATCGGCCCGAGCCTTGATGACATAGGTCTCGAACCGCTCACCGTTGTTGAGGTTGGCGACCTGGACCAGCTCACCGGGCAGGATGTCTGCCGCCCTGAGCAGCTCCTCGTCCAGCTCGAGGCTGCCTTCGTACTTCAGGTTCTTGTCGGTGACGCGCAGCCGCTGGATTTTGGACTTGACGAAAGGCCGGTACCCGGACACGGCAGGAGCTACTCGTTCTTCTTCTTGCCGCGCTTCCTGGGCGGCTTCTTCTCCTTGGCTTCCTTGTCCGCGTCCGTGGTCTTCTTGCTCCTGCCCGGCTTGCGGCCCGAAGCCTTGGCCCCTGCCGCCTTGGCCTTCTTCTCCTTGTGGGTCTCCTCGCGGACCACCAGTTCCAGGAGCGCCATCTCGGCTCCGTCGCCTTCGCGCGGGCCCAGCCGGTAGATCCGGGTGTAGCCGCCGTCCCGGTCAGTGAACCTCGGGCCGACGACGTCGAACAGCTTCTTCAGCACGTCCTTGTCCGCTATCGTCCGGCCCGCCATCCTGCGGCCGGCCAGGGTGTTCTTCTTGGCGAACCCTACCAGCCGCTCGGCGAAACGCCTCGCCTCCTTGGCCTTGGGCAACGTCGTCTGGATCCGCTCGTAGCGGACGAGCGAAGTCAGCATGTTCCGGAACATCGCCTCGCGGTGCGAGCTGTCCCGGCCCAGCTTCTTCAGCTTGCTGCCGTGGCGCAACCGCTACTCCCTGGGTTCCAGGCCGGTGACGTCCATTCCGAAAGTCAGCCCCAGGTCCTCGAGCACCTTCTTCAGCTCCTCGAGCGACTTGCGGCCGAAATTCTCGATGTCGAGCATGTCCTTCTCGGTCCGCTGGACCAGGTCCCCGACAGTCTGGATCGAAATCCGCTCGCCGGTCCGCTTCGACCGCCCGCTCTTCAGGCAGTTCAGCGCCCGGTTCGACAGCTCCAGCTCCTCGATGTCCATGCCTAGGGTCTCGACTATCCGGTCGCGGTCCCGGTACAGCTTCTCCTCCTCGATGAACTCCGGCTCCCGCTCCTGCGGAATCAGCGCGGTGGTGTGGTTCCTGAGCACGGTCGCAGCCTGGATCAGCGCCTCGTCCGGCCTCACCGTGCCGTCGGTCCAGACCTCGAGGATTACCTTTTCGAAGTCGGTCCGGTCCTGGACCCGCATGCTCTCGACCCAGACGTTGACCCTCTTCACCGGCGAGAAGAACGCGTCGAGGAAAATCGTGTCCTCGGGCGCGGTCTGGCCTTTGCGCAGCCTTTCCGAAGGCACGTAGCCGCGGCCGTTCTCGACCAGCATCTCGATGTTGACCGACCGGTTCTTGTCCGAGATGGTCAGGATGTGCTCGTCCGGGTTGGCGATCACGACCTCGGGCGGCACGGTCAGGTCCTTGCCGGTGAACTCCCGCTTGCCCTTGGCGTGCAGGTGGGCGAGCTTCGGCGCCTCGGACCAAAGCCTCACCCGCAGCTTCTTGATGTTGAGGATGATGTCGGTGACGTCCTCGACCACGTCGTCGATCGTGTCGAACTCGTGGGGCACGCCGTCAATCCGCACCTGGGTGACGGCCGCGCCCTGGACCGACGACAGAAGAGAGCGCCGCAGCGCGTTGCCGACCGTCGCGCCCCAGCCCTTTTCCAGCGGGGCGACGTAGAACTTCGTGTAGGACTCGGACGCGGTATCGGCGTCGAAATCCAGCTTCTCGGGAACGATAAACCGCTTAAGCTTCATTTCGAGTACAGCTCCACGATCAACTGCGTGTTGCAGGGAATGTCCTTGACGTCCTCGGGCGTCAGCTCCCGCAGCAGCCGGCCGCTCGCTGCGTCGTGCGAGATGGCCAGCCACTCCGGCCCCGAAGGCTCCTTGTTCGCCAGGATCGGCTTGATGAACTTCAGCGGCTTCTCGCCGTTGACGCCCACCGTCTGTCCCGGCCTGACTATGTACGACGGGATGTTGACCTTGCGGCCGTCGACAGTGATGTGGCCGTGGCGCACGAACTGCCGCGCCTGCTGGCGCGAGTCCGCCAGCCCGATGCGGAACACGACGTTGTCCAGCCGCTTCTCGAGCAGGATGACGAGCGCGGCCGCGGTGTTCGCCTGCTTGGCCGCCAGCTTGAAGTAGTTGCGGAACTGGCGCTCGAGCAGGCCGTACATCATCCGCAGCTTCTGCTTCTCGCGGAGCTGGACCGCGTAAGCCGACAACCGCCGCCTGCGGCCCCGGACGATCGGCTCCTCGCCCCGCTTCATCAGCACGCACTTGTCCGAAAAACACTTCTGGCCGCGCAGGAAGAGCTTCTCCTTCGCCTTCCGGCACCGCTTGCACTTCGGTCCGATGTCTCTTGCCATTGCTGGTACCCGGTTAGATGCGGCGCTGCTTGGGCGGGCGGCAGCCGTTGTGCGGGATCGGCGTGATGTCCCTGACCGAGGTTATCTGGAGCCCGACGTTCTGCAGCGAACGGATCGCGGCCTCGCGGCCCGGCCCCGGCCCGCTCACCCGGACCTCGACCGCCCTGACACCGAGCGCGGCCGCGTCCTTGGCGCACGCCTCCGAGCACACGCCCGCGGCGTAGGGCGTGCCCTTCTTCGCGCCCTTGAACCCGACCCGGCCGGCCGACGACCAGGCCACCACCTCTCCCTTCGGGTCGGCGATCGTCACCATCGTGTTGTTGAAAGTCGAACTGATGTGGGCCACACACATGGCCGGGGCCCTCTTGCGGGAAGAACGCTTCACCTGGCCACCGCCGGCTTCCTCTTGACCACGCCCGACGACTTCTTCGGCCCTTTGCGGGTGCGGGCGTTGGTCTTGGTCCGCTGGCCCCGTACCGGCAGCCCGGACCGGTGCCGCACCCCGCGGTAGCTCCCGATCTCGATGTGCCGCTTGATGTCCGCGGTCACGTCCGCCCTGCGCTCGCCTTCGATCTTGTAGTTCGCGTCGATCTCCTGGCGGATGCGGGCCGCCTCGTCCTCGGTCAGCTCCCGCACCTTCTTGTCCGGCGGGATGCCGACCGCCTCCAGGATCCGGCGCGACGAGAACGGGCCGATTCCGAAGATGTGCGGCAGCGCGTACAGAATCTTCTTGTTGTCGGGCAAATCAATACCCGCAATACGAGCCACTAAACCTCCTGATCAGGCTGATCGCGTAAGATTCGGTCAAATGTAAACAACAGCCGAGCCATCATTTATACCCGATTCCGCCCCATTGTCAAGCGAATCGAGGACGTTCAGAGCCGGCACGGTCGCGACCGGTCTGAACCGACCCTTCTGACCGGCACTCTTTGGTATTGACTAATCGCTTTCTTCCGGCATATTTCAGCCGCGGTACGAAGGCATGCCACGACTGCTTGTCATTGTGCCTCTCCTCGTCCTGCCGGCGCGCACCAGCGCCGGCTGGTTGGCTGAGGAGCGCCTCACCGAGCGCACAAGCTTGAGCGACCGCACGACCAACAACAACGCCCGCGCCATCGCGGTTGACCCTGACGGCAACATCCATGTCGTCTGGTACGGCACCGTCTCGGCCCAGTTCCAGGTCTGGTACACCTGGCGCGATGCGGCGACCGGCGACTGGTCTGCAGACACCGTCCTGACCCATGAACCCACCGGCGCCTGCTTCCCTTGCCTCGCATGTGACGACGACGGCAACGTTCACATCCTCTGGCAGGTCGGTCCGGCCACCGGCGGCACTGCTCTCTGCTATCTCCGTCGCTCCTCGTCCGGGCTCTGGGACACAACAGAAACAGTGGTCTTCGGCATTCACGTCGAACGCCCGTCGGTCGCCTGCCGCGACCCGGGCTTCGTCGTCGCGGCCTGGGAACAAGCGGCACCGGTCCCGGCGTACAGGAACGTCTTCGTGTCGGCCCGCGATGCTCAGGGATGGCGGGCACCGGAACGGACCAGCATACCCTCCACTGGCCAGCAACAGTTCAGCGCATCGGTTGGAGTTGATGACAGCAGCACGATTGGGGTACTGTGGGTCACTTCAGGACCCGGCAATGGAATCCTGTTCCGGAGACGACGAGGCGGTTCCTGGTCGCGCATCGACACACTCTACTGGGGCTATCCGAGTTACCGGACCTGCCTGCACATGGAGCCGAACGGCCGGTCGCACGCAGCCTGGAACGGCCAAGCGCCTGGAGGGTCGAGCATCCGGACGTTCTACCGCCAGTGCCGGGACACAGTGTGGGGCGATTCGACCCTGCTGCCGAGAGTCTCAAACGCAGAACCAGGCGGAGTATCTATCGCCGCTGATGAGTTCAGGCAGATACACGCAGTCTGGTGTGCTGAATCAGGCAGCATCGGTGTCGAGGTCTACTACTCCGCGTCAGACGGCACAGGTTCCAACTGGAGCACTCCACTGCGGCTCACCAATGCTGCCGTCAACCGCGAGAATCCGAGCCTGTGCT
>CP070680.1:2471973-2478863 GCA_020352555.1 Caldifarciminota bacterium
GGCGGGTGCGTCTGCCCGCACCTGCCGGGCCGGTCGCCCTCTTGAACCCCCTGCCTCCTCCCCTATCCTGAATCCTGTGGAACCGCGCAGGCTGGTGAAAGCCAAGTCCCGCAGGGACCAGGCGTGCTTTCGTTGCTGGGACCGCATCAAGGCCGGCACTGTTTACTACAAGGAGTACCGGCCCGAGCATCCGCAGGGGTTCTTCCGCGGCCTGCAGTTCTGCAGGCTGTGCTTCGAGGAAATAGGCCAGGCCCTGCTCAAGTTCGAGTACGGGATGTCTGACAGCAGGCGCCGGGCCCGGCTCATCGCCCGGCTCAAGGCCAAACAGCAGGAACTGAGGTTCTAGGCCTCTGACCGTGAGCAAACAGATGGCCGAGAGCTTCCTGACCGACGAGGAGTACGAGAACTGGTTCTCAGACCTGGGAGGGATGCGCAAGCGCGTGGCCCATGCCTTGCCGGTCAGGCCAGGGATGCGCATCCTTGATTTGGCCTGCGGCTACGGCTATTTCACTGCAGAACTGGCGCGACTCGACCGGTCAATCCACGTGACTGCAATCGACCTGCGCGAATACGACGTGGAGCGCGCCCAGGAGACAGCCCTGGAGCGTGGAGTCGGCCCGCGGGTGAAAGCCCTGGCCATGGATGCGACCGCGATGACGTTCGAGGACAACATGTTCGACCTTGTCGCGAACTTCGGCGGACTCGAAGACATCCACATGACCCGGGGCGAGGACGGCGTGAAAGCAACGTTCCAGGAAGCCGCCCGTGTGCTCAGGCCCGAAGCCGGGTTCTGCTTCACCGCCGTGCCGCCCGAGCAGGCTCGAACTCCGGCCCAACGTCTGGAAACCGAGGTCTTCTCATTCATCTGCGGCGCGACCTGGCTGACCGAGGCCCGGTACAAGGACATGCTCGGACAGGCCGGTTTTGAGCTGGAGGACCGGCAGGTGTACACAACCGGACGCAAGCTGACTCCGAAGCAGGCGAAGAAGGAGATGCGTTTCGCGTGCGACAAGGTGCCCGAGTACTACGGTATCAAGACCCGCTCGTTCGATGAAGCCTGGGCCAGGTTTGGCCCTGAAATCCAGAAGCACGGCCTGGGCCAGTTCTCGCGCATGGTCCTCTTTCGCACTGCCGGAACCGCCGACAGCTAACAGCTCACAGCTGACAGCGAGAGGAAAGGGGCCTAGGGGTCAAGGGTCCGAGTGACAGACGGCACAGCGGGCAGCGAATGGCTTGCTGCCAACGGTCCGTAGGAATCCAGCGCAGACTCAGCCCAGCGGGCGTTCGAAGGTCGTAGAGCTGCGGACAAGGTTGAACCCGAGCCGCTCGTAGAGCCGCAAGGCCTGGGTCACATTCTCGTTGTCCACCCCGAGCTCGACCTCTTCCATGCCCTGGCCCTTCAGCCATTCCATTCCTTCGAGCATCAGCCGCTTGGCGATGCCGCGGTTGCGGTACTCCTTGAGCACGCCGACCGACCAGAGTCCCCCGCGCCTGATGCCGAGTTCCTTGTTCTCACGCTGGTCGATGCCGTGGACCATATACCCGACCGGCTCTGCGCCCAGGCTGGCAACGGTCCGGCGCACCACAAGGCCCATCTTCCCGATGTTGCGCATCCAGAAGGCCCGTTCCTCTTCGGTGTCGTCGCGGTGGGCGAAGTGCTCCTTGAACGCGGCATTGGACAGACGGGTGAAGAGCGCGACATCCTCGTCAGTGGTGCCGCGCACTTCGATCTCGACCTCTTGGTTCTCGCCGATACCTGACGGCAGTTGGGACAGCGGGCGGCGCATCAGGCTGGACCGCCTGACCGGCTCGAACCCGAGTCTTGCGAGAAGAGCGCGCGCAGGCTTGTTCCAGTCCCCGCAACCGGTCATCACCCGTTCCATCTTCTTTGAACACAGATAGTCGAGCGCCCTGCGTGCGAGCGCAGTGCCGATGCCCTGGCGCCTGAACTCAGGCAGTACTGACGGCCCGCCCATGAACCCGAGCGGCTCCGGTCTGTGACGGTCGATATAGCCGTTGGCAGTGCCGACCGGCTTGCCGTCCACCTCGGCGATGTACATTCCGTCCGGTGTCCAGTTGGGCGACTCGCGCCCGATGCGGAACTGCTCGATGGTATCGGGAACGAACTCGGGTGCCTCGGCCCAGGCCGCGTTTTCGATGCTGAGCAGGGTCTCGTCGTCCTGGCCTTCTACGTACGGTCTGATGTTCATCCCTTGCATGCGGCAGGATACCGGGCTGCAGGACGCAAGTCAAACCACCGACGACGAACAGCTCACAGCAGACAGCCGCCAGCCTACAGCCGAGACTGCCGCCCTGTTCGTCTTTGCGAGGCCCGCAGGGCCGTGGCAGTCTTCTGCCGCAGACACCCAATCCGTCACTGCGAGCGTCTCGCCGAGATTGCCGCCGACACCGGTGCACGAGCCATCCGATGGCACCTGCGACCCGCAGAGCGAGGGGTCGAGGATTCAAGGGGTGGGCCATCCGATGGCACACGCCTTTCGGACTGAGCACTCGACACAACGGACTTGCCGGTCTGCCACTCGACCACTCCTTCTTCCCCCTCACCTCCATCCTCGGGCGTCCCGCCCGGCTCCGCCAAACTCACAAGGGGCGAGGAACCGAGCGGTCGGGCTCCGCGAGTTCCCTCTCCCTTGACGGGAGAGGGGTAGGGTGCACGATGGACTCCGGTCGATGCCGCCGAGGCATGGGTGAACTGCTGAGACCCGTACCGTCCTGACGGACTGGCTGCAACGCCCGGCTTCGCCAAGCCCTCAATAGGCGAGGACAAGCAGAGCCCCTCAGACTTGCAGAGGTCGGTCCGCTGGGCTACTCGCGGCCCGGGTCGTCTTTGCCCGACCCCGAATCCTTGTGCGGGTCTGCGAGTACCCTCGTCTTGAGGCCGGACTTGATTTCGTGAATCCGCTGCTCCATGGCCTCGACCTCGACCGCCATCGTGGGGTCGGTCCCGACCAGAGAGATGAATGACTCATAGGCGACGACCGCATCGTCGTCACGCCCCATCTCTTCGTAGACCAGGCCCTTGACCATGTGGACGTTCGGTTCTCCAGGACTCAGCCCCACAGCCTGGTCCAGGTCCACGAGCGCGGAATCGTAGCGGCCGAGCGAGGCGTGGATCGTCCCGCGGAGCAGGAAAGCCTCGGCAAACCCGGGCCTGAGTTCTATCGCCCGGCCCAAATCCCGGAACGCGTCTTCGGTCCGGCCGACCGCGTGGAAAGCGCTTCCGCGGAAGTAGAACGCGTCCGCCAGGTCTGGCCTGAGCATCAATGCCCGGGTGAAGTCGTGGATAGCCCTGCCGAAGTCATTGCCGTCTTCGCGGGCGAAGCCGCGCTCACCGTGCGCCCTGCCGCGCAGCATCCAGACTTCAGCCAGGCCGGAGTCGATTCGAACCGCCCGGGTCAGTGAACCGATCGCCCGGTCGAACTCGCGGGCCTTGAGTTGTGCTTGTGCCTGCTCTACCAGCTCACCCGGATCCTTGCTCGGGCACCCGACGACAAGGACCGCAACCCAGGCTATGGCGATTGCAGGAACGGTACGTCTCAGGTGAATCATACCCGCCTCCCTACCTGATGAACACCCCGTACATCCGGCTGAAGCCGAAGTCACTGCGAACATAGAACACGAAATCGTCGTTGCTGGTGAGCGCGAGAATCGTGCCGACCCCGCGCTCGATGTCGTCAGCCTGGGCACCGGTCTCGACGTTCACTCCTCTGAGGTCATCGGGTACGGACCAGAACACCAGATGCTCTCCGCGGTCGAACATGGCGGTCAGCAGGTCGACGCCTTCTGCCCTGCCGCCTTCGGGCACGACGTATCCGGGGTCGCTGCCGTCCAGAGCCACCATCCCGATTCTTCCGGGTTCGGGCTCGGTCCAGAACAGACGGTCGCCGGCCGCAACAAGCAGACCTGCGCGCCCGTCCACGTCCAGGACCGTTCGCTCCTGCCTTGTCGACAGGTCATATGCCCGGATACCGCTGGACCGGTCGGTTGACGTCACCAGGTAGCAGACCTCGGGGTCAAGGAACTGCAGGCTGGTGAACCGAAGCCGCTCGGTCTCGTCGGTCCCGACCACCACCAGCTCCTCGGTGTCTCCGCCGGTCGGCAGAAAGGTCAGGTGCAGCCGCAGGGAATCGCCCTGTGTATCGAAACCCTGCCACCAGGAGACAAGAACCCCTGCTTCAGACCCGGCCAGGCCCAGCGGCGTGTCGTGCCGCTGCAGGACAAGCAGGGTATCGACCGTGCCGTGGTCCTTCGAAACTCGAACCAGCCGGTCGAGTGGCACAGTGTCGTCATCCTCGATGCCGTTGTCGACGAAACAGTAGAGCTCGGGTCCGTATCCTGCCAGCTGAGTGCCGAGTATGGCCGGGGACGGAAACTCCACCACAACCCCGCTGTCTGTGCCGCTGACGCTCACCCAGCGGATGCTGTTGGCCTGCCTGAAAAACACCCGCTGCGAGTCGCAGACGACCGACCGCGTGTCGGTCACCGCCAGCACTTCAGGCCTGCCGCCGCACAGGCCTTCGGCGACCGTGATGACGAGCGATGAGTCGGCGACCTCTCCCTCGTCGTCGGTCACCTCGACAACCACGGTGTCGAACGCATCGAAACCCGGAGCCTGATACTCGACCGAATCCCCGACGCTCGGGTCCACCGTGCCCAGTCCGGCTGACCACGAGACCGTGACGCTTCCGCCATCCGGGTCCTCTGCCGCACAGCTCAGTTGGACAACACCCCCCTGGTGAATCGAATCAGGTTCGGCGTCGAGCGAGACTATCGTCGGTGGCTTGCTCCGGTCGCAGCCGAAGAACAAGGCCAGCACCACGACCACTGTCGTCAGGGTTCCGAGTTTCATGGCCAATGATACGTCCGTGCTGCCGAGCTTCAAGCCGGCCAGATGCTTGACACGCTGGAACCCGCGGCCATAATCGGTCGACAATGAACCAAGCAGACTCCGGCCGCCCCATCAGTTTCCACTAGCCCGCCCAGCCTTACCACCGCCATGCCGACCCCGGTCGAGGAATTCAGGAGCAAGCTCCGGCCGGTAACGCAGCGCGCCAAGGAACTCGAAACCCTTCTCGGCGACCCGGCGCTGACCCAGAACCCGCAGGAACTGCAGAAGCTGACCCAGGAGTACCGCCGCTCGACCGCACTGCTCGCCAAGTTCAGGGCGTACGAGGTCGCAGTGAAAGAACTCAGCGATACCGAGCAGATGCTGGACCAGGCACATGACAGCGAGATGCAGGAGCTGGTCGAAAAGGAGCTCGCCGGCCTCAGGACCCGGGTTGTCGAACTCGGCGAGGAGCTCACCCGGGCGCTCGCACCCAGGTCGCCTGACTGGGACCGGAACTGCATCGTCGAACTCAGGCCTGCAGCAGGCGGTGAGGAATCCGCTCTCTTCGCCTCGGACCTCTATCGCATGTACTCCTATTATGCGGAGAATCACGGGCTCAAGGTCGAAATTATGAACTCGCGTCCCAGCGAACTCAGGGGACTCAAGGAGATGATATTCGCCGTCTCCGGAGACGAACCGTACCGCTACTTCAGGTTCGAGAGCGGCGTGCATCGGGTCCAGCGCATCCCTGAGACCGAGGCATCCGGCCGCATTCACACGTCGACCGTGACCGTCGCGGTGCTGCCTGAGCCTGAAGAAGTGGACATCACCATCGACCCGGGCGACCTCAGGGTCGACGTTTTCCGGGCATCAGGGCACGGCGGGCAGCACGTCAACGTGACCGACTCCGCTGTCCGCATCACTCACGTCCCGACCGGCATCGTTGTCAGCTGCCAGGACGAACGGTCCCAGGGCCGCAACAAGGCCAAGGCTCTGAAAGTCCTTGCCGCCCGGCTGCTCGAAGCCAAACGCCGGGAAGAAGCGGACAGGACTGCACAGAACAGGCGCAGCCAGGTCGGCACCGGCGACAGGAGCGAGAAGATCCGCACCTACAACTTCCCCCAGAACCGCATCACCGACCACCGCATCTCGCTTTCGCTCTACTCGCTCGACCGGGTCATGGAAGGCGAACTCGGAAAGCTGTTCCAGGCCCTCGAGCGAGCCGAAGCAGAAGCACAGCACTCCTGATTTGACACCCGCTGAACTGCTGCGGTCCGCCGCAGGCACGGTCTGTCTTGCCGAGGCCGAATACCTGCTCGGCCATCTCCTCGGCTTGGAAAGGCACCGGCTCTACCTTGACCCCTCTTCTGTTCCGGACAGCCGGGTTGCGGAATTCCGGGCCTTGCTGCGTGAAGCCGAGTCCGGACGCCCGGTCCAGTACGTCACCAGGACCGCCGCCTTCCTCGACCTCACGGTCTACGTGGACGAAAGGGTGTTCATTCCCAGGCCTGAGACCGAGCTGCTGGTGACAAGGGTCTTTGAGATGGTCGACAGCCTGGACCTGGCGGTCGACTACGGCACCGGGTCTGGGTGCATTGCCGTGGCCCTTGCCCGGAGATACCCCAAGGCCCGCGTCGTCGCGGTCGATGCATCTCCGGACGCACTGGCTGTGGCCGGGCTGAATGCGGCCAGGTCAGGGGTCGACGACCGGATCGAACTCGTCCGTGCCGCCGACCTCGCCGACCCGGTGTTAGAGCGCTGCGTCAATCGACTGCAACTGCTCGTGTCCAACCCGCCCTACGTCCCGTCCGAACGCATCCCGGAACTCGAAGCCCGGGTCCGGGACCACGAACCCCTTCTTGCCCTTGATGGCGGACCGAATGGCACTAGTATACTCAGCATGATCGCTGAAAAAGGACCGCGCTTGCTGGAACCCGGGGGTCTGCTGGCCCTTGAGCTCGACCCTGGGCAGGCCGAAGCCATGGTTCAGGCCATTGCCGGTGCATCCGTCGAATCGGACCTTGCCGGCCGTCGCCGCTAC
>CP070680.1:2478963-2495137 GCA_020352555.1 Caldifarciminota bacterium
ACCGTCCGCAGGATATGGAAGGTAATCACCGGCGCCGAAGACCTGGTCCAGGACATGTTCCCCAAGCTCAGGGACAAGCGCTTTCCGAACCTGCCCAAGGAACTGGCCTTCATCCAAGCCGAGGAGATACTCGAAAGATATCCCGACCTGCCGCGCAAGCAGCGTGAGGCCCGCATCCTCCAGGACTACTCGCCCGCGGTGTTCATCATCGGCGTCGGCTGGGTGCTCAAGGACGGCTACCCGCACGAGATGCGGGCTGCTGACTACGACGACTGGGTGACCGACACCTCGAATGAGACCGGCAAGGACACCCACGGTCTCAACGGCGACATCCTGGTCTGGAACCACCTGACCAAGCGCCGCCACGAGCTGTCGTCGATGGGCATCCGGGTGACCAAGGAGACGCTCAAGCTCCAGCTCAAGCTCTCGGGACAGCTCGAGAACCTAAAGCTCCCGTACCACCGGATGATCATGAAGGACCAGATACCGCTGTCGATCGGCGGCGGCATCGGCCAGGGACGGGTGCAGATGCTGCTGCTGCACAAGGCCCACTTCGGCGAAGTCACCGTCACGGTGTGGCCCAGGCAGCTGCACAAGGTCTGCGAGAAGCACAACATCTTCGTGTTGAAGTAGACTCGACAAGACGGCAGCGCGGGTGCGGGCTTCGGCCCGCGCCCGGTCTTTCGGGCCGGTGGTGGTTGACTTGGATGGCACGGATGTCTACATTTGCCGGTGCGCGAGATAGAAGGGTCGCCCGGAACCGTGATAAGTGATGTCGACGCCGACGGAATCGAGCAGCTGGACCTTGAGGACAAGCTGTGCTTCCGCTGCCGTCTGCTCGAAGACCCGCGCCGTCCCAGACCATCGCCCGGCGAATGCCTGGTGCGGGCCGCCGACCTGCTGCCGCTGGTCAGGGACAGCCGGTCAGGTATCAAGGTCGTGACCCGCAGCGGCCGGATCCTGGCCTACGCCGTTTTCGGCAGGGCCAAGCTGTTTCGCAACCTCGCCGACAGCGGATTGCCCGCGGCAGAGGATGCATTGCTCATCGGTGCGCTATTCGCGAATGACGAGGCACGGGATGAGAACCTCGACATCGACCTGTTGGTCGCGGTCATGGACTTTGCCCGCGAGCACGGCTACGAAATCGTCCAGGCGGTATGCCGTGCCGACGATGAAGAGGAGAATGAGTTTGCCCGGCAGGCGATGCTGAGCGCAGCAGGTTTTGACATCGGTGACCCGGTCGGGGATTTCTGCCTTGCGCAAATCGGTGTCGAGCAATGGGATAGCCCGTCTGATACCGAGGCCGAAGAGTGAATCAGGAATACGCCCGAAGACCGATATGCCCAAGAAACGGGCACGGTGGGAACGAAGTCAACAGCAGGCTCGGTCAGACTCGTTACCTGAGCCCGATTCCTAGACCTCCGGTGACCCGACCATTCGACCGCTTGCGGCGACAAGTCACGGTGGCCGCTGTTCCTTGGTCCGACGGAGAAAGCGATGGTATATAGCCGCAGAATCGAGCTGAAGACAGCCGGCTTCTGCGATGTCAACGACATCACCGAAGAGCTGCGGCGGATAGTCGCTGAATCCGGTGTGACCAGCGGCATCGCGTGTGTGGCCAACCCGGGCTCGACAGCCGGCATCACGACCCTCGAGTTCGAGCCCGGCGCAATCGCGGACCTGCAGGACGCCCTGGAGAGGCTCGCGCCGGCCAAAGGCAGGTACAAGCACGACGCCACCTGGGGTGACGGCAACGGATTCGCCCACTTGCGCAGCGCTCTGGTCAGGACCAGCCTTGCGGTGCCGGTTCACGACCGTGCCCTGGTGCTTGGCACCTGGCAGCAGGTGGTCTTCCTCGATTTCGACAACCGGCCGAGGAAACGCAAGCTGCAGGTTGTTGTAGTCGGTGAGTAGCTGAGCAAAGACCTGCCAACAGCACGGGGAGTCACGTGCGGCCCAGTACCACGGCAATCTTTTTGACCAAGCCGATTCTTGAGTACCCGGCCGCCGTGCTCCCAATCAATGAGACGCTGTTTGGCCCATTTGGATGCACGCGTGTAAGGTGATGCAGGACAATAACTTGGACACAGGTCTTCGGCGGTCGAGCAGTTCGCAGTTGGTCATCGTAGGCGGAGGAGCCAGCGGGCTCTCCTGTGCCGTGACCGCGGCGCGGCTCGGCGTCAGCACCACCGTGTTGGAGCGCACCAGCCGGTGCGGCAGCAAGCTGGCGGTCACTGGCGGCAGTAGGTGCAACCTGACCCATGCCGATACCGCCCGGCACATGGCTGCGAAGTTCGACTGCAAACCCGGTCTGCTCATGCCGCTGTTCCGAAAGTTTACGTACCGGCGAATCGCCGAGTTCTTCGCCTCGATTGGAGTGACGTGCCAGGCCGACCACCAGGGCTGCATCTGGCCTCGAAAGCTGGGTGCCCGACAGTTGCGTGACATGCTTGTGCAGGCTGCACTTGCCAGCGGAGTCGACATCAGAACCGGCTGCCGTGTGCACAGGGTGAGTCGCGAGGCCGAGCTATGGCATGTCGGCACCGAACGCGGGCATCATGGGGCCCACGCCGTGTGCATCGCAACCGGAGGCGCCAGCTACGCGGGAACCGGTTCCTCGGGCGATGGTCTCGCACTGAGTTCGGCACTCGGACTTGCGACCGCTGGCTGGTTCCCGGCTCTTTGCTCGCTCGAGCCGCGACAGCCGGTCGGCGAGCTGGCCGGCATCACACACCGGTCGGCTGCGATGACTCTGTCGGTTGACGGCAGACCGGTCCGCAAGGCGGCCGGTCGCTTCATCTTCGCGCACCGCTACGTCTCGGGCTCTGAAGTCCTCAACCTGTCAGGGCATGCGGCCCGGGCACTGCAGCAGGGGCAGAAGGTCAGGCTCGCGGTCGACTGGGCTCCGTCGCTTGGCCGCGATGGGCTGGCCGAGCGGATATCGCTCGGTCGGGAACGGAATGGTCGCCGGCTTGCGGCAAGCTGGCTGACCGTCTTCGTTGCTCGGCGCCTGGCCAACCGGCTGGTCGCCGACGCCGGTGTGCCGGCCGACCGACGCATGGCCCAACTTACAGAGGCAGATCTGGAGGCACTGGTGCGGGTGCTCAAGACAACGGTGTTTGACATAGTCGGTACCGAGCCAATCGAACGCGCGACAGTGACAGGCGGTGGCGTCTCGCTCAACGAAGTCGACATCTCAACCTGCGAGGTTCGGCGGCTCCCGCGCCTGCACATCGCCGGCGAGCTGCTGGATACCTGGGCCGAAACCGGCGGCTACAATCTGCATTTCGCCTGGGCGACCGGGATCGCGGCTGGAGAGGCGGTTGCCAGAAACCTGACGTCTGACAGGAACCTGTGAAACCATCAGCCTACCTGCTCCTACTCTGGAACCGCACCACAAGGGCCAGACAGGTCGGCCGGCTGGGTCGTCTCTGCTTCGAGCCTGGTTTCTACCTCTACGTGGGATCAGGCGGCCCAAATGTCCTCAAGCGAATCCTGAGGCACATGCGGTCACGCAAGCCGGCAAGGTGGCATATCGACCATCTGACCGCCGGGCCTGGCCGCATGCGGTTCGTCGATGCCTGGCTGCTTCCGGCGATGCCAGAGTGTGGCGCGGCAGATTCGCTCGCAAAGCGGTTGTCCGGTGTTGTCGGGTTCGGGACATCGGACTGCCGCTGCCCCAGCCATCTGTTCCGTGCCCGCGACATCAGCGAACTGGACCGGGCGCTGCGCTCGGCGTTGCCGACGAATTCCAGTCAGCGTTACCGGGTCTTTACCAGCTTTGCGGAGTAGGTCTCTTCGTTGTCGACCCGAAGTTCGACCAGATACACGCCCGGCCGTAGTCCGGCCAGGGAGAGCCGCTGCCTGCCGGCTTCCATCCGCCTGTCTTGGGCCGCGACCCTACGCCCGCATACGTCCAGCACCCGAAGCCGAACGTCGGCCTGCCTGCCCAGCCCCAAGCTGACCTGGGTCGGGCCAGGACCTGGGTTGGGCCACAGGCTGATTGGGCCGGTCAGCGCCAACGGGTGCCTCTGGCCAATGCCTGTAATGCCGTTGGCCGTGTGCACCAGCATTGAGTCCGTGGTCGTGTTGCCGACATGGTCCGACGCCCGGACCAACACCCAGTAGTCGGCATCCTGGACGGCCTCGGTATCCCAGCTTTGTGCTGCATCCGACGATTCGATGAGCGAGTCGCCGTCGGTGTTCGTCACAACGAAGTAGTAGACCCGCCGGCCGTAGTCTCCGTATGACTTGCAGGTGTTGTCCCACTGGTAGACCACGTAGACGTTGGCGTGGTCGATGACGTTGGAGAACTCGAACGAACGGGTCCAAGGCACCACCACCTGGCCGTCGGCGCGCCGAATCATATACCCGATCCTGTACGGCGCTAGCTTGTCCCAGGTGTCGCTTCCGGTCGTGTAGCCCGTCTTGTCATAGACCCGTGCAATGATGTCGACCGGGCCATAGAGCGATTCGGCTTCGAGGTAGCTACTGGTGTTGTTGACGCAGAATGCGAACTCGCGGCCGGGTCGCGCCTCCTCGAAGACCGGAGCCAGGAGGTCACCGGAAGGGTCCAGCGTCAGCAGGGGGTTCTCAATGAACCACCAGGTGTAGTCTGGGAAGCGGTTCCACGTCGCCCCGGTGTCTGAGATCCGGGCGAAGTGGATGTGGTCGAATCCTGACACGGTCCAGTAGACCAGGAACCCGATGGTGTCGCCGGGGTACACCTCGTCACCCACCAGGGAGTGAGGCCGGTCAGGATCGATGTGGGCGTAGAGCCAGCCCGGCGCACGACCGGTGAAGCCCATACTGGAGTCGGATATCGCCAGCCGCCAGTGCAGGTCGGCCGAAATTGTCCCCCAGCCCTTGACCCACCCGTGAGCAACCGCAACGACAGCAGCGTTGTGGCGGCTCGGTGTGATGATATCGATGCCGTTGTGGAAATAGCCGCCGCTGCGCCGCGAGCTGTAGTTCTGGTACTCGCCCCAGTTGTTGCCCAGTGGCTGAACCGAATCGCTGGGCTCCAACGGCCACATGAAGGCGTGTGCCGGGATGGCTGGCAACAGCCATGCGGCAAGCGCGGTGAGCAGAACTCGCAGGTTGAGCATTTGATCTCCGATTGGTCGGCTGACGCAAGTCAGCCCGGCATTCTAGGACATACCTCCTGACTGTCAAACGCCCTGCAGCAGACGCCAGCAGGCACAATGGCAGTCACGCTCTTGACACCCTAGGACACACCCTTATAATTCCCCCGTGACCGACGAGGAATTCTTCGATTCGCTCCTTGCAGAGTGTATCAAGAAGAATGCCTCCGACCTCCATCTGACGGTCGGGCGTCCCCCTACACTCAGAGTTGACGGTTTCTTGCAGCCGGTGGAACGCTGCCCTGTTCTGACGCCCGAGATGACCGAGGCGTTCAAGGACGTCGCCACCAAGGACGTCAAGCACCTGCGCGCCCAGATCGACAACGGCGGCGGCGGCGACTTTGCCTTGAGCTTCAGGAACATGGCGCGCTTCCGGGTCGCGGTCTACAAACAGAAGGGCTTCTTCGGCTTGGCGCTGCGGCTGATCCCGCGCCGCATTTTGGCGTTCGAGGAACTCTTCGTCACCAGCCACCTGATACCCCGAGTCAAGAACCTGCTCGACCGTCCCCACGGTCTCATCCTCGTCACCGGCCCGACCGGTCAGGGCAAGACGACGACCCAGGCGACCTTTGTCGACTACATCCTCGAAAGCCCGCGCCACGTGCTGACGATTGAGGACCCGATCGAGTTCATCCACGAGCACAAGAACGGCCTGATCACCCAGCGTGAGGTCGGCGTTGACGTGTCCAGTTTCCGCGAGGCGATCATGAAGGGTCTGCGCTCAAACCCGAACGTCATCCTGGTCGCCGAAATCCGCGACCTCGCCACCGCCGAAGCCACCATCTGGGCCGCTGAGTCCGGTCACTTGGTCATCGGGACCCTGCACACCACCAACGCACCGGAAACCATCACCCGTTTCATCGACATCTTCCCTCCTGAAATCCGGGACCAGATCCGGATCCAGTTCTCGATCTCGCTGCTCGCCGTTTTTGCCCAGCGCCTCGCGCTCCGCGCCGGCGGCAAGGGTAGGATCGGCGCCTACGAGGTAATGGTGGCCACACCGGCGGTCCGCAACCTGATTCGGGAACGAAAGATCGAACACCTGCCTTCTGCCATCCAGACCAGCACGGCGGAAGGAAGCATCTCATTTGACGCCTACATGGCCGAACTGTACCGCAGCAACAAAGTCTCCTACGAAACCGCTATCGCCTCAGCGTTTGACCCCAAGGGGTTCCGCGACCTCATCGAGTTGGGTCAGGGAGCGACCGGCGGACGGAGGAAGTAGTCTCCTAGGTCAATACAGGTGGTCGGGGTCAGAGTCTAGCCTATCGGTCGCCGCAGGCGCGTAATCGCCATTACCGACCGGTTCCCCAGCTTGCCCCATTCGACCCTCTCGAGCTCCCTCAACGGAGTCGGGGCAACTATCCTGAGCAGGGGACCCTGACCGAGCCACATTTCGCTCTTCTCTTCCGGCTGGGCAGTCCCGATCCAGCGTGCCGCAACAAGCACCTCGGCGCCAAGCAGAAGAAAGACCAGGCCGGCTTCGACATCCATCGCCTCGAGCGTCGTTCGGACCGAACCGACGGGGTCTTCTGACTTCAGCCTGCTCAACAGGTGCAGGAACAACAGCTCCTGCACGCTATCCCCCTGCGGCCGCAAGCGGCCTGTGTCGAGGCCCTCAGGCCGAGGCAGGCCTGCGCCCGAACAGAATGCCCACGTCTGCTTCTTCTCCTTGCGGAGTAGGGGTTGGAGGACAGGGGTTTCCTGCTCATTGGACAGACCCAAGGCCAGCACGGCCATATCGGTCCGCACGTCGGCCAGCCTCTCAAGGTCCGGCTTCTGCCCGGCTCCGAGACCGACCTTCGCAGCCTCGAGCCGGTTCCCGTAGCAGTAGGCCAAGCCCCAACTTCGCAGCTCGCCGTCCGGCTCGTCCCTCGTCATCTGGAGCGCTGCGCCGATGAGCAGGTCGATACCGAACTTGCCGGCCGCGGCGGCAATCACCTTCGCGTCCTACAGCCTGAACTCGATTCCGGCTCTTGCCGGCCGGATCGCCAAGGTCAGCCGCGAGATTGTGCTCGATGGCTGCAAAACACGGATTGTCTGTGAGAATCTCATCTGTTCATCGAAGTCGTACAGCCGTGCGGAGACGTAGGCGTCTGCCATCGAGAAGGCGATGACAGCACCCGTCCACCACAGCAAAGCCGTCCGCCGGTCGCGGTGGAGAACGTAGTCGGCCTCCCGCCCTTGTTCCAGCGCCCTCGTCGCATCGAGGTGTTCCTTGACCGAGAAGAAACCGAGTGCCAGCTCTGCCGGGGCGATCAGGCCGGCTTTCCAGTATCCACCGGTGTACACCTGCCCGCCGCCCGGAATCAGGGCCGACAGGAGCACTGCGGTGCCGGGTGACTTGCCCGCCTTGGCCGGCCGAGCCTCGACCGGCACCGGGGTGCTATCCGGCACGGCGCTGTCCGCCACCGGCGTTGTACTTTCTGGGAATTCGGGCAGCTCGGCTTCGTCCGCCAAGCCGTCCGCTACCGGGCCGCCGACCAGCAACAGCACCACCAGCCACCTGCCGATCACGGTCGGACAAGTATCTCTACTCTGCGGTTCCTGCCGCGTCCCCCGGGTGTGGAGTTGTCCGCCCGCGGGGCGGTCTCGGCGGCACTCACTACCCGGATCCTCTTCTCCATCACGCCCCATTCCGTCAGCAGACGTGCGACGGCAGCGGCCCTGGCGCCGGCATACTCCCAGTTGCTGGGATAGTACTCCCGCAGCTTCCTTGGCACGGCGGTGTTGTCGGTGTGCCCGATGACCTCGATGACTCCGGTGGACTGTTGGAGCCGCTGGATACACTCGCGCACCGCCGCCTCACCATCCGAGGTGACCTCGAAACTCTCTGAGCCGGCAAACAGCTGGTCGAACAGAAAGACAGCAGTGAAGGTGGTTTCCGGTCGCCCCTCGGTGGCGTTGAGCCGTTCGGTCAGCGACTGCACTTCACGCGTCCACATGGCGTTCTCGTCCCGCTGGCGCACGATCCGAGCCTGTTTCGGGACATAGACGAAATTGTAGAAGACCAGCCCGACCGCGATCATCAGCAGCGCGGCGATCCAACCCGTGTATCTGATCATCGCTAGAGTGACTGCAACTGGTGTTCGAGCCTCGCCAGCCGCTCGGCGAACTCGCCGCGGCGCTTCCGCTCGCTCTCGACGACTTCCGGCCTTGCCCGTGTCTCGAAATCCGGATTGGAGAACTTCCTGTCGATGGACAAGACAACGCTGCGGACGTTGTCGATCTCCTTGCGGATTCGCTCAATCTCGCGCTCGATGTCAACGACACCCTCGAGCGGAACATACACCTCGGCGTCCGGGATGACGGCTATCGACGACCCTGCCGGCCGCTCATCCGCGAAGTGCAACTCCCTGACCTTGGCCCCAGTCTTGACCAGCTCGACGTTCGCCTCAAGGAAGCCGACGAGCCCGGCATCCGATGTCTTCACCACACAGTCGACGTGTTTTCCGGCCGGCACTCGCATCTCCGAGCGTATGTTGCGCACCGCGACGATCAGCTCGCGCACCGACTCCACGCGAGCGGTCCGCGACACATCGGTTTCGAATCTGCCCGGCCAGTCTGATTCGAGAATCGACCCCGCGCCGAGCCCGAGCCGGTGCCACAGCTCCTCGGTAATGAAAGGCATGAAAGGGTGCAGCAGCTGCAGCGTCCGCCGGAACACCCGGCGCAGCGTTGCGCGTGCGGCCGGGTCCCGGTCCTTCATCCGCTGCTTGGCGAACTCAAGATACCAGTCACACAGGTCGTGCCAGAAGTAGTCGTAGAGCGCGGCGGCGGCTACCGAGAAGGCGTATCTGTCCAGCCCCTCGTCGACCTTGGCGAGGACGGCGTTGAACCTCTCCATTATCCAGTCGTCGATCGGCGTCGTCCGCTCAGTTCCCGTCGGCGAATACTCCCGGACGCTTGGTGCGACCAGCCGGCATGCATTCCATATCTTGTTGCAGAGATTCCGCCCCAGCTCGAACCGTTCTGCCCACAGCTGGTAGCTCTGCGACTGGCTCTCGAGGTAGTAGATGACAAAGCGCACGGCATCGGTACCGTACCTGTCAATCATCTCGAGGGGATCTTCGCCGATTCCCTTCGAGCGTGACATCCGTTCGCCGCCCTTGGCCAAAATCGTCGAGTGGATGTACACGTCGTCGAACGGGACCCTGCCGGTGAATTCCAGGGCCGAGAATATCATCCGTGCCTCCCAGCGGAAGATGATATCCGGGTCGGTAGTCAGGAAGTCGGTCGGATAGAACTTGGCGAGGTCCGGCGTGTCTTCCGGCCAGCCCATCGTCGAGAACGGCCAGAGCGCAGACGAGAACCATGTGTCAAGCACATCCTCGTCCTGGCTGATGTCCTCTGACCCGCACTCCGGGCACCCGGCCGGGTCCTCGCGTGACACGATGATCTCGCCACACGGGCAGTACCAGACCGGGATCCGGTGCCCCCACCAGAGCTGACGTGATATGCACCAGTCGCGGATGCTTCGCATCCAGCTGAGGTAGACCTTGTTCCACCGTTCGGGATGGAACTTCACCCTGCCGCCCTCGACCGCCTCGATGGCAGGTCCAGCCAGCGGCTTCATCTTCACGAACCACTGCTCGCTTGCCAGGGGTTCGATCGTGTCGCCGCACCGGTCGCACGTCCCGACCGAATGCCGGTACGGTTCGGTCCTCGCCAGCAACCCGGCCTGCCCCAAGTCTTTCACCAACTGATCCCGGCACTCCTCCCGGGTCATGCCACGGTACTGCCTCGGAGCGTCGTCGGTCATCTTGGCGTCTTCACCGATGACCTTGATGCGCGCAAGACCGTGACGCTCACCAATCTCGAAGTCGGCCGGGTCGTGGGCCGGCGTCACTTTCACTGCGCCGGTTCCGAATTCCATTTCGACAGCTTGGTCGGCGACCACCGGAATCTCACGCTCGGTCAGCGGTAGCCTGAGCATCTTGCCGACGATGTCTCGGTAGCGCTCGTCCCCAGGGTTGACCGCCACACCAGTGTCGCCCAGCATGGTCTCGGGCCGGGTCGTCGCCACCACGACATGCCCGCCGCCAACGGCCAGCGGGTATTTGATGTACCAGAGGCTGGAATCCTGTTCAACGTACTTGACCTCGAGGTCGGAAACCGCGGTCCCGCAGCGCGGACACCAGTTGACGATGTACACGCCGCGGTAGATCAGTCCCTTCTCGTAGTATCGGACAAACGCCTCCCTGACCGCCCGGGCCAGCATCGGGTCCATCGTGAAGCGCAGCCGAGTCCAGTCCAGACAACACCCGAGGCGCCGCAGCTGCTCCACTATGCGGTTGCCGTACTTCTCTTTCCACTCCCAGACTCGTTCGAGAAACTTTTCGCGCCCGAGGTCGAACCTCGTCAGTCCTTCCTCGGCCAGCATCCGCTCGACCTTGACCTGGGTGCCAATGCCGGCATGGTCAGTCCCCGGAAGCCAGAGTGTCTCGTACCCCTGCATTTTCTTGCGACGGATCAGTACGTCGGGCAGGCCGTTGTCCAGAGCGTGGCCCATGTGCAGCGAGCCGGTCACGTTGGGCGGAGGAATCACAATCGAGTACTTGGGCTTGTCCGAATCTGAGTTCGCGGTGAAGAAGCCCTTGTCCTCCCAGAACTTGTACCACTTCTGTTCAACTGGAACTGGGTCGTAGCGTGAGCCGAAGTCGTCTAGTGCATCGACTTGGCCCGCCCTGATGGTCTCAGGCATTGGGCGGTATTATAAATTCGCCCCCATCGCAGTCAACACAGCTGCCTGGCAAGCGACCGGATTTGCGCGGTCAGGCGCGTCCGGACCGGCGCGGGATGTGGCTCCAGCGCTCGAGCAACCGTGAAATACGGCCCTGATTGGCGAAGTACGCAGCTGCGAGTGCGATGGCTACAGCGGCCAGGATCCACCATTCCTTCCATCCGAACTCCACCGCCTTGCTCCCGAGCCAGCATTCCAGCAGGTTGCTGGGCAGCCTGCCGACAAGCACCAAGGTCAGGTACAGGGGCAGCGGTAGCGGGGTCAGACCCGCAAGGTAGTATGTCAGGTCTCCCACCGGGTTGGGAATCAGCAGAAGCAGAAACAGGTAGAAGGTGCCGCGCCGGATGATCAGCGAATCCAGTTTCGCCAGCCTGTCTGCCGGCATCAGATACCGCATCAACCTGCGACCCAGCAGCCGAGCCAGGGCGAAATCAACGGTCGCACCGACCAAGACACCGAGCATTACCCAGAGAATTCCGGGCCAGAACCCAAGCGCGTACCCGGTGGCGAACGACACTACGTTTCCCGGCAGCGGTGCGACCACCACCTGGACCACCTGCAGCAGGATTATACCGACCGGGGCCCCAGGCCCCCATCCCCGCACCAACTGGCGGAGCTCAGCCGGGTTGCGGAAATATCGCCAGACCTCGTCCCCGGCCAACACAAACAGCAGCACCACTCCAACAAGAATCATGCCAATGGCAGCCAGGGTGACCGCCGTGCCGAGGCGATGCCTTCTCTGGTCCGGTCCCGGCCTGTGTTCAGCCGCTTCGTCGGCAGACCCGTCTTCGTGCGAAACCGGTGGGTCCCGAGATGGAGGCTTTGTGCTTGGGTCTTCCATTCCGGACGGCTAGCTTAGCAGCACCACCGAAAGCTGTCAAAAAGGCCTTCGAGAAACCCGAAGGACCGGCTGCTTGACTTCGTTGTGCTTCAGGTAGTATCTGGCCGTGAAATCAGGGCTGCTGTTCGGAATCCCGCTGCTGTTGCTCGCCGCCTCTTGCAGGCCCAGGCTTCGGCCAGTCGAAGCCGACTACACCCGCATCACGATCGAAGAGATGGAACGGGCTGTGGTCCAGCTCCGGATCGTCAACCCGAACCGGTTCTCCCTTGACATCGAGAACCTCCACTACGCACTGTTGCTGGCCGAGGATACGCTCGCCAGGGGCGCCCGGCGTACGCCGGTTCACGTCGAATCTCAAGACACCACCCTGGCCGATTTCCCCTTCACCCTGGGGATGAGCGTCTCGGACCTCATCAAGCGGTTGCCGGATCTGCTTGAAGACACGGTGAAGCTCAGTATCACTGGTCGGTACTCCCTGCCGAGCATATTCGGCCCCAAACACCGACCATTCCTGTACCAGAAAGCCGTCCCGCTCGCAGACGAGCTCAAGGACATCATTGCCCCGTTCGAGGAGCTGTTCGACGCAGACAACTGGTTTCGACGGAGCGATCGGTGAAGCTGGCGGTATTGGGCGCCGGCATGATGGCACGGGCAGTCATTTTCGATCTCGTGCGCCAAGGTGACGTCGACGAGGTTCTGGCCGTCGACTCAGAACCCGAACCGCTGAAGAAGCTTAGGTCGGCGGAACTCTCGCCCAGAGTCAAGACCGCTCGCCTCGACGTCCGTGACCGGGAGAGCCTTGTGCGGCTGCTTGAGCCGTGCGCGGTGGCCGTCAGCTGCGTCCCGTACTTCCTGAACCTCGAGCTGGCCCGGTCCGCGGTCGCGGCGAAGTGCCACTTCTGCGACCTCGGCGGCAACAACGACATCGTCCGCGCCGAGCTGGCCCTGGGCCCAGGCGCAAGACGCGCCGGGGTCGCAATCGTGCCTGACTGCGGGCTCGCACCCGGCCTGGTCAGCATCCTGGCAGCTGACGGCATCGGGCGACTGGACTCGACCGACACCGTCCGGATCAGGGTCGGCGGCCTTCCCCGTAGGCCCGAGCCGCCATTGAACTACCGGATCGTCTTCTCCGCCCACGGGCTCATCAACGAGTACGCAGAACCCTGTGTCGTCCTGCGCCGGGGCCGCATCAGGATCCTACCGCCGCTGACCGAGCCCGAGCCGCTCCGGTTCCGGGCGCCGTTCACCCGGCTCGAGGCGTTCACCACCTCTGGTGGCGCCTCCACCCTGCCCTGGACGCTCAAAGGCAAGGTCAAGGACCTGGACTACAAGACCATCCGCTATCCCGGCCACTGCGAGCAGGTGAAGCTGCTGCTCGGCCTCGGGCTTGGCGACAAACGGCCCCTGCAACTGGACAACCTGCGCATCGCCCCGCGCCAGGTGCTGGCAAGGCTGCTCGAGCAGAAACTCGGTTTCGAGCGCGACGACGTCATTCTGATGCGCGTCGACGTTGCCGGCAGCAAGGCCGGGAAACGCCGGCGCGTCCGCTACGGCTGTATCGAATACGCCGACAAGCGGACCGGGCTGACTGCGATGATGAGGATGACCGGGTTCCCGGCCGCCATCACCGCCCTGATGCTCGGCCGCGGCCAAGTCGCACCCGGCGCCGCGACCGGCGAGAGCGCCATCCCGACCAGGCGGTTCATCGCCGAACTGTGCCGGCGCGGTGTCAACCTCACCCGCCGCACCGTCGCTCTCGCGGGACCTGAGTAGCCGCCAGGCACAAGAACCCAGGCCCTGGCCGGTCGATTGCCCTGGTCTCTGGACTTCGGCCTTGAGACTTTCTGCTCTGTGCTCTTCTCGCCTTTGTCTTGAGTTCTACCGCTTCCGGGCGAGGGTCAGACCGTCTGCGATCGGCACCAGGCTCAGGTCGATTCGCTCGTCTTCGAGCAGCGCCCGGTTGAATACCCGGATTGAAGCGGTATCGGCGTCATCCACCTTCGGGTCCGCGACCCGGCCGCTCCAGAGCACATTGTCGACCACAATCAGCCCGCCGGTCCGCACCAGCTTCATGCACCGCTCGAAGTAGACGAGGTCGTTCTCCTTGTCCGCGTCGATGAAGGCAAAGTCGAAGCTGTCGCGCCGGCCCTCAGCCAGCAGCCGGTCGAGCGTGTCGAGCGCGGGTCCGAGGCAGAGTGTGATGCGGTCCTCCACGCCCGCCTCCTGCCAGTACTTTCTGGCGATCGCAGTCCACTCCTCGCTCAGGTCACAGGTCACCAGCTCGCCGTCCGTGGGCAAGGCCAGCGCCATCGCCAGCGAGCTGTAGCCGGTGAAAGTACCGATTTCGAGCACCCGCTTGGCACTCATCAGCCGGAGCATCAGCGCCATCAACTGCCCCTGCTCGGGTGCGATCTCGAGGTCAGCTTCGGGCATCAACAGCGTCTGCTCGCGCAGCCGGCGCAGTATTTCGGGCTCGCGCACGGAGACGTTGAGCAGATAGTCGTACAGCTCGTCGGTCAGCTGGATCGTCCGGTTCGACATCCCTGTTTCAGCCCGCCAGCACCGCGCCGCCGTTGACGTTCAGGATTTCGCCGGTGACGAACGTCGACAGGTCGGACGCCAGGAACAGTACGGCGCCCGCGAACTCATCCGGCCGGCCGATGCGCCCGAGCGGGATGGTCGCGAGCACCTGCCGACGAAGCGTGGGGTCGGCCATTGTCGGTGTCGTCATGTCGGTATCGAACCAGCCCGGCGCGATGCAGTTGACCAGGATTCCGTCCGGTGCAAGCTCAGCGGCCAGCGACTTGGTCAGGCTGATGACCGCGCCCTTGCTCGCGGCATAGTGTGAGTGCAGCGCCTCGCCGCGCTGGCCCGCGGTTGATGACACCAGGATGATGCGGCCCGAGCCCTGCTTCTTCATCACCGGCACAGCCTCGCGGCAGCATCGGAACACGCCCCGGACATTGATGTCCATCATCTCGGCAAGCCGCTCCTCGGTCATCGCCTCGATCGCCGCCTCCTTCCAGATGCCGGCGTTGCACACCAGGATGTCCAGCCGGCCGAACTGGCGCAGGGTCCGGCGCATCAACGACGACACCTCGCCCGGGTTCGACATCTCAGCCTTGAACGCGAACGCCCGCACCCCGTGCTCTGCGCACCGGGTCGCGACATCATCCGCCACATCCCGGTTGCTCCTGTAGCTGATTGCGACGTCGGCGCCGGCCAGGGCCAGCATCTCGGCCGCGGCCCGGCCCAGGCCACGGCTCCCGCCAGTCACCAGCGCGGTCTGTCCCTTCAGATCAATGGTCTTCACAAGCAAATCCTCTCTGCCGGATGGCCGGCCGCCTTCGTATCGGCGAACCTACTGCCATCTGCCCGCGCCGCGGGCATCGGGCTAGCCTCAGGTCCTGCAGTCGGACGGCTTGGCCAGGGCCGCCCGCGGGTCCTGAATCCGCTCCAGAAACCGGTCAACCTCATCCTCGGTGTTGTAGAAATGGGGCGCGATCCTTAGCAGGTTCTCGCGCACCGCGCACACCATCTTCGCTTCCCTGAGCCAGGCGTGGATGCGCAGTGGGCAGACGTCTGGGTGGCGGCAGGTTACGATGCAGCCCGACAGTTCCGGTTCGGGCGGGGTGATGAGCTCGAAGCCCGCTGCTTCGAGCCCGGCCCGCAGCCGTGCGTCAAGCGCCCGGATGCGCGCTTCCATCCCCGCCGCTCCGAGGTCATCCCAGAACTTCAGGCTCTCATTCATGCCGCAGACGCCGAGGTAGTTCTTGGTGCCTGCCTCGAACCGGGCCGCGCCCGGCTTCACTGGCTTGACGCTGAAGATGTCGTTGAAATCCTCCCAGTCAGCCGACAGCCAGCCGAGGTTGACCGGACGGAGCCGGGCCAAGGTCTCGGACCGAACGTGCAGAATCCCGGTTCCCTGCGGACTCAGCAGCCACTTGGCGCCGTGGCCGGCCACGAAGTCGGCGTCGATCGAGCTCCAGTCGCATTCCACGATCCCCATCCCCTGGATGGCATCGATGACCGACACAACGCCCCGCTCGCGGCAGAACCTGGCAATCGCCGCTATGTCGAACCTCCGGCCGGTCAGAAAGTGTACCCACGACACCGCCACCATCCGGGTTCGGCCATCCACCAGGCTGAACAGCACGCCCGGGTCGCGGACCAGTTCCTCGCTCCCCACCCGCCGTTTCTCCACCGCGGGCAGCATCAGGTCGAACGGATAGGTGACGGTCGGGAAGTCGTCCTTTAGCAGGACGACATTGTCGCCCGGCTGCCAGTCGACTGAGCTCAGTGGGATGATGACGCCGGCTGTTGTGTTGGGCGTGAACGCGACCGTGTCCGCCGGCACGTGCAGCAACCGGCCTAGTCGCTTCCGGCACTCCTCGGCCATCGCCTCGGCCTCGGGATACGGTACTTCGCCGTCCTCTGCCGCCCGCT
>CP070680.1:2495237-2501271 GCA_020352555.1 Caldifarciminota bacterium
GCGGCCACGATCATGTCGTCCGTGTCGCTCGTGATGGTCTCCGGCTCGTTCCACAGCCCACCGGAATAGCGCGACGCCTTGAGTGTATGCACCGAATCCAGGGCCTCGGCCCACACCACCATCAGATTGGTGTCGCGGCCGCAGACCGAGTGGTAGTACTGCCTGATGCCCGGTGTGCTGTCAGGAGTAACTCGGCGTGGCGGGGACCAATTCCCTGCCAGACTTGCCGCAGTGCTCACAGCCCCCAGAGCCAGAATTGCCAGGAGAGAGATGGAACTGCGCTTCAAGGTCTACCCTCCCTACCGCTGAATCACGACCTTGCGGACCGCTGACCGCTCTTCGCTCACCGCCGACCGCGGCCCCCTCTCCTTTCTCCTCTCCCCCTCAGGGGGAGAGGGTAAGGGTGAGGGGGTGACGACGAAGTAGACTCCCGGCGCGATGTGCCTAATGTCGTTCTCCCCCGGCTGCAGTTCCATGACCTTCCTGCCTGTGACGTCCCTGAGGTCTGCCCCGTCTACCGTCTTCCGTCTACCGTCTGCAATCCTCAGCACTCCCCGGCAGATGGTCGCTGTCGGCTGTGAGCTGTAGGCTGTCGGCTTCCTTTCAGCCATCCCGGTCCGCGGTAGATAGTGCCCGGAGACAAGCGCGCAGCCTGTGTTCGGGTCAGCGGAGAGCCTGCCCATTGCTGTCCGCTTCGTGAACACGTTGACTCCTGACTGCATGTAGTCCGGGTCGATCCAGTTCCATCCTGCCGAGTAGTCGTAGAAGTTGTAGCGCGTGTTCAGGTCAGGAAAGCCGCCCGACTGATAGGTTGAGTGTTCCCAGGCAACGTGCACCCCGTAGTCCTCAGAATTGCACAGAGTCCTGACCGCCGGTCCCAGACACTGCATGTCCTGCGTTGTCCCGCCAATGGTGTCAACTAACCACGGACCCCACCAGTGGAACTTGGCGACCACGACCGAGTTCTGCGTGGCTGACCCCTCCCCGAGACAGGCAAATCCCGCCTCCTGGTCGACGATATACTGCACCAGACAGGTGTCGTACGATACACCCTCGATGGCAAGGTCACAGATCGATGGGAAGCGATGTGAAGCCCCGCTCCCAGGTCCCGTACCCCTCTCAGCAGGCGTCCAGTGGTCTCCGCCATCGTCGGAATAGGATGTCCATATGTCCGCGCGCAGCTGTCCGGTGACTGTGTCCACATTGTACCCGTCGAACTCCTCCCATGTGCAGATTAGGTCAAAGGGCCCCGGGGCGGCGCCAAGGCTCGGTCGTCCTGCGATGAGTGCGTTGAACCCGACCGGCGCTCGCAGCGACTCAGGGTCAGCCCGGTGGACTCTCGACCACCAGGGGTACGTCTGATTCCAGTGCCAGATCTCGGCTGGGAGTATGAAGTTGGTGTCGTTCAGGAACGGACCCACAGCTGCCATGATGTGCAGGTCACCTCGCGCATCGTAGAACGGAAACAGGGAGCTGGCATGATACGAAACGAGCGTCTCGCCCCCGTACGCAGGCGGCCAAAGGAGCTGGGTCGGGTCACCCCAGTTCTCACCGCCGTCGGTCGAGATGCGGAAGAACCCGGGCTTCTGGCTGTAGCCGTCCGGCGAGTACACCCAGGTCAGGCAGACATCCTGGCTGACCTTTGATGCCGCGACGTTGTAGCTGGGGCAGCACGGGTCCGGCTGAGGGGGTGTGATTCTGACCGGGTCATCCCAGTGACACCAGTAGCTCAGCCGGCTGAAGTACATGACCGAATCACAGGAATCTGCCAGTGCAACCAGGATGCAACTCGACACATTGACATCAGTCACAGGACTGTGGAAGCCGATCGGGCCGGCGCAGTATTCGTATATGCCAGTGCCTGGGGCCATGTCTCGGGCAACAATGACCGAGTCAGGCACTCCCCGGAACTCCGGAAACGTGTCCCTGACGACCAGCCATTCCCTCGGCGGGTCAGGCTGCCCGAACGCCGGCAGGACCAGCACCGCCACTGCGAGTACGACAACACTTCTCATCTCTCCTCCCTATCGCTGCACCACGACCTTGCGGACCGCCGACTCCTTCCCCCTCTCCCCTTGCGGGCTTGGCGAAGCCGGGCGCTGCGCCCGAGGGCCGGGGTGAGGGGTGACAAAGTAGACGCCCGGACTCAGATGCCTGACGTCGTTAGCTCCCGGCTGCAGTTCCATGATCCGCCGCCCAGTGATGTCGACTAGGTCGGCCCCCCGATTCCCCGTCAACGGCAGCATCCCGCGGACGAGCATCGCCCCTCGGCGGGCTCGCAGAATCCCGGGAGCGCTTCCACGCATGCCCACGAAGGGAGTCAGGTTTGCCCAGATGCGATTGACCCGAACCGGCGCGCCCCGAATGGAATCGGCCGGGCTGACGAACGCCGCAAGAGCCTGCCCGCTACCGTTCCCGGCGAGCGAAGGAAGGGCCTGGACACCTTGCAGCCGCGCCACGGGAAAGGTGTCCAGCAGTACGCCATCGGTGCTGACCCGAGCACCTCGAAGGCCGCCCCCGAACTCCCATGCCACGAGGTAGTCCGTCCCATCGTAGCACGCGGTGAGATGCGTGCCGTAGTCCGTGGACAGCACAATCGGCAGCGTGTCGAGGACCACACCCCTCCGCGATACGCGGACAGCCTCAATCCAGAAGGAATCCGGCCCGTGCGACATCCACGCAACCAGGTAACTATCGACACCAAACGCGACCGCCGCGTCCACCTCTGCCAGCGTGTCCGCAATGGCGACCGGGAAACCGCCCGGGTCCAGCACTTCACCGCTGGGAGTGACCCGTGCGGCGAAGACGTCCAACTCCGACAGGGTATCGCTGCGTCGGTCATCGGCCCAGACGACCATGTACCCCGAGTCTCCGGCGGCGACCGCGGGCTCGCCGACGACCGTGGGCACCGTGCGGATGTCCAGACCCATGGGGTCGAGGACACGTCCGCCTGTATCCATCCGGGCGGCGCGAGCATCGCGCCAATCGCTCCACACGATGAGGTACTGCCCGCTTCCTCCAGCGACAGCAGGACGCCAGGCCCGGTCGGAAGTCACGCGGATCCCGGCCGGGTCCAGGACGTGCCCGTTTCGGTCTACCCTTGCAGCCCAGGCGTTGTACAGGCTGTCTCTGCCGTCGTTCCACGCGACTAGGTGATACGGGGCGGAATAGGCAACGTTGGGATACCACTGCCTCAAAGGCGCGGTCGAGACCGCGAACGGCACGGGGTCCAGAACCGCGCCCTCTCCGTCCACGCGTGCTGCGTAGACGTCGCACTGCTTGCCTTCGCGGTAGTCCTGCCACGCGACGAGGTAGCTCGAACCGTCCCAGGACACGGCCGGCCAGTCTTCGTGAAAGACCGCTGTCGAGACCAGAATGCCGACGCTGTCTATGACCTCGCCCCACACGTTCACTCGCGCGGCGAACACGTCGTCGTATCTGAGACTTGAGTAGTGGTCCCATGCCACGAAGTAGTCTGTGCCGTCGAAGGATACCGCTGTCGCTCCTCCGCCTCCGGGTGAAATGGACACAAGGAACCCGTCCGGGTCCAAGCAGTGACCGGATTGCTCAACCCTTGCGGCATAGGTCTGGTATCTGCGTCCTCCGAAAGAAACAAGGTAGTTGTAGCCGTCATACGAGACGTCCGTGCCCCCGCTCGAGTATGTGTTCGAGGTCACCGGCAAGCCCCCGGGATCCATCACCCGGCCCTGTCGGTTGACGCGGGATGTATAGACGTCGGTGCCCCGATCGGGCCGGCGTATGGTCCAGGCAACCAAGAAGTAGTCACCGCCAAAAGCCACGCTCGGCTCATACTGCCTGACCGAGTCCAACGTCACCGGTATTCCCGCCGTGTCCAGAACCCGGCCCGAAGCATCGACCCGGCTGACATAGATGTCCTGCAGTTCGGCTCTCCAATCACTCCACGCAACCAGCCATACCGACCCGTCGTGGGCGATGCCGGGCGAAGTCTGATGCCCGGGCGCGGTTGAGATTGGTATCCCGTCCGGGTCAAGCACAGTGCCCTCGGGAGTGACCCGTGCTGCGTACAGGTCGGTATGGTACGTGCTGTTGCGGAAGTCGCCCCAGGCCACGAGGTAGTCTGTGCCATCGAAGCACACCGCAGGGGCCTCCTGCCCGGACTGCTCCGCGCAGACAACGATTGCGTCCGAGTCCAACACAACGCCCTCGCGCGACACACGGCGAGCCCAGATGTCGCCGATGTGTTCCCAGACTACAATGAAGTTCGTGCCGTCGAACGCGACATCCGGGTCCTCATCTGCTGAGCCGACCCTCTCAATCACAATGCCCACCGTATCCAGTACCCGCCCATCTGAAGTGATGCGGGCACCATAGATGTCAAGGCCATCATTGCGGTAGTCCTCCCAGACCGCGAAGTGATTGTTCCCATCGAAGGCTGTCGAGACGCCCTGCTGAAGTCGCGGTGCGGGAATGAGCCCACCCGTGGTATCTACAAGGAATGGGTCGGATTGGGCGACCATCAGAGCCGCTAGTAGGAACACAGCCGCCTGGAATCGCTTGTTCGTTCCCTACCTCTGAATCACGACCTTGCGGACCGCTTCCCGCCGACCGCTTTCCGCTGGCCGCAGCCCCCTCTCCTTTCTCCTCTCCCCCTCAGGGGGAGAGGGCAAGGGTGAGGGGGTGACGACCAGATAGACACCGGGCGCAACGTGCCGGACGTCGTTATGCCCCGGCCTTAGGTCCATGACCTTGCGGCCCGTGATTTCCATCAGGTCTGCCCGGTCTACCGTCTTCCGTCTACCGTCTTCAATCCTCAGCACACCCCGACAGACTGTCGTTGTAGGCCGTGAGCTGTAAGCTGTCGGCCTTCCTTCCTCCATCCCTGTCAATGCCATGAGCGAAACGTTGTCCGCCAGGACTCTGACCGAGTCGAATGGAGGCGGGCAGCTTGTTTCAGCCGTATCCTTGAGCACCACCCTCACTGCACGGACCTGCTCCGGGTCGACTCCAGGCAGAAAGTCTTCAAGCTCCCGCTCGATGTCGAACCCCCAGGTCTGCCAGGACGAATCCATGGTGCGTACAATGTGCAGCGTGGTCGTGCTCTGCCACGGGCAGTTTTGGTGCCAGTAGCAGATACGGGTCTCGCCCAGCGTTGTCAAAGATGAATCCAGATACAGGACCCGGCACGAAGCAGCAGACCAGTTGCCAGGCTCGTAATGATGCGCGTACAGGCACAGTTCAGCGCTGAACCGCAGCCTGCACCCGGGCACGAATGCGGTCTGGCCTATTCCGGCATACCCTGGCCCGAGCCCGATATGGACCCGCAGCTCCATGTCCGGGTCAGAATGCAGCGCGCTGTCACGCTCAATGGTGGCCCGGGCATGCCCGCCGCTGTCTACAGTCCAGGCAGGTTCAATCGGCTGCTCGAAATCTCCGTTGAGGATGAACTCCTGGGCCAGGGCACACGCGCCCAGCAGCAAAGACAGGATGGCGATTCGCACGGCGATTCCTTCCACCACCAGTGTAGGCCGGTCTCGGTATCCGTCAAGAGCAAGGATTCGCCGGATGTCCGGGGTGGCAGCACGTCGCTGATGTCGTCAAACCCGGCCTAACACGCGTTCAGAGAGTCGGCAGCCAGGGTCAGGGAAGGATTGGGAGTGCTGGCCAGCTCCAGGCGGCTTGTCAGGTCGCGTGATGTCTTCCCTTTCTTGCCCGTCCTCTCGCCAGCTCTACCTGCCCTAGTCCAGCCTTCTGTCTCAGTTCTCTGAGCCGAGCACTCAGCCGCTCAGCCGGACTACAGCTCAAAGCCGGTGCCTCAGAAGCCGTACCTCAGTCTGCACCTGTTGACTGAGCAGTCGACAGAACCTATATCAGATGCCTGAACGCCCTCAAACCGTCCCATATCCCTATGTATACTGAAACTTAGGAACTTAGCCTGGAAATGGAGGCAGAAATCCAGACTCTCACCCCCCGCTTCCTGGGTGGTTTCCAGGGTCATGATGAGAGTCACTCTGGAAGTCACAGTCCAAGCCACTCCTGAAGTCACTTCCGAAGC
>CP070680.1:2501371-2504623 GCA_020352555.1 Caldifarciminota bacterium
CAGGGTGATGGAACAGCGCCCTGCAGTCCATGTCGATCTCGATGACCGAGAGCACGACGTCGCGATGACCGTCGATGACTGTGATGGCTTCGTCTCCGTTCGCGCAGTAGACATGGTTGTCCACGGGGTTGAAGCACAGCAGGCCGGGTTCGGTGACGTCGGTGATTGTGGCGACTACCTTGCGCGAGGTCCCGTCGACGACGGTCACGTCATCGCTCTCGCGGTTGGCGGAATAGACCTTGCCGTTCGTCGTGTTGCAGCAGATCGCGACCGGGCGGTCGCCGACCTGGATTGCGGTGATGATTGAATCACCGTCCGCGTCAATGACCGTGACGGTGTTCGCGGCCGGGTTCGCGAAGTACACTTCCCGCGACGCCGGGTTCACGGCCGGAGCCCCGAAGACCGAGTCAAGCTGCAGGCGCGTCAGTATCGCGTGCGTCTCTCCGTCGACGACTGCCACCTGCGTGCTCTCTCCGGTCACGACTGCGTAGACCTTGTTCGCCGTAGTTTCGCAGCACAGGGCGGTGACGGTGGCACCGGTGGGGATGAGTGCGACGCGGCAGTTGGTGCCGCCATCCAGTGCGAGGACGGCATTGCCGCCGAAGTACGTGATGCCGGTCCTCGGGTTGTACGCAGTGCAGTTCACTTCGTCGAGGTCGCTGGCGGTCGAGTCCGGAACCGGTATGGTGGCTACAAGCCACTGGCCGGTTGCGGGCGAAGCGGCGAGGAGTGACAGAATCAGGACGGTCCGGCAGGTGCCAAACATGGCGGGCTACCTGCAGACGAGCAGGCGTGATGTCTGTTTTGCTTCGCGAATGCAATAGACGCCGGGTGACAGCGTGCTGATGTCGTTGGGTCCGGGCCTCAACACGCGGACGAGGCGACCGGCGGCGTCGTAGAGTCGACCGGTGCGGCCTTCGAATCGGAGCATGTCACGGACGAACTGCGGAGACGGAAAGGGTCGGCGCTCGCATGAGGGGTATTGCTCCAGCCCGATGACGTCCCTGATGACCGAGACGCTGGAGCCGAGGCTGTTGGCGACAAAGTACCGGCGCTGGGCCGGGAACAGAGCGATGTCGACCGGGCCGGAGCCGACTTCGACCGTGCCGCCTACCCGATGGTCGCGGCCGTCGATTACTGAAACCGTGCGGCTCGCCCGGTTCAGACAGTAGGCCTTGTTGCAGAGCGAGTCGTAGATGACGGCTGACGGTTCCGGCCCCAGGCTCCACTCCCGGTCCACGGTGTGGGTCGCGCAATCGATGACGGCGTAGCTGTTATCCGATGTGGAGATGCTGTACAGATGGTTGGTGCGGACATTGCAGGCGAGCAGGTCGGGTCTGGTTTCGAGCTCGATGACCGCGACAACGGTGCATCCCCAGGCGTCGAGCGCCGTGATGGTCATGTCCTCGCGGCTGGCGCAGTAGACGATTCCCGTTATGTTGTTGACTGCCAGGGCGACCGGTTCTTCGCCGACTGCGACAGTGGCGATGACCGAGTCGAGAGCGCAGTTGGTGACGGTGACATTGTCCGCCTCGGTGTTGGCGGTGAACAGGCGGTCGGTTGCCCAGTGCCACGCCAGATCGGTCGGGCCCAAGTCGGTCAGCACCGAACCGACGACGCTGTCGGTGTAGCCGTCTATCACGAGGATGTTGTCTTCACCCGAATTCGAGCAGTAGAGCCTGAACGCGCTGAACTGGCTTATGGCCATCGCCGACGGATGGCGGCCGGCGTTGAACGTCCTGATGACGGTGTCGGCGTCGGTGTCGACCACGGTGATTCTCCCTAGGTAGTGCTCGTTGGCGCAGTAGAGTTTGCCCAGCGGCTCGTTGCAGATGAGCAGGACCGCCGGGTGGTCGAGCGGGATATGGGTACTGACTGTCATCGTCCTCGCGTCGAGGACCGAAAGGGCGTTCCAGTCGTCGTAGCCGACATACACCTTGCCGCGATGTCCGTCACAGCAAACGGCGCTTGGGCGTCGACCCCGGGTGGCAATGCAGCCGACTCGCGTTGCCGACAGGCCGTCGATGGCGGTCAGGTCGCTGCTTCCCGAGTTGAAGCTGTACGCGGTGCCGTGCCCCATTACCGGGAAGACGCCTTCGGGTGCGTCTCCGACCTGCACGTGCCCGATGACGCTGTCGCCTGAAGGGTCGACGACAGTCACTTCATCGCTCCAGAAGTCTGAGCAGTAGACGCGGCGGACGGTCGGGTCAAAGGCAAGCGCGTTGGGTCCGCCGCCCGACGGGATCGTGGCGACCACCGAGTCAGCGTCGCCGTCGATGACCGATATCGTCGCACTGTTGAAGTCCGCACAGAAGACGGTGTTCGAATCCGGGTCGCAGCACAGCGCGACCGGCTGGGCGCCCACCGGGATGGGCACGAGGGTATCGGAGCCCGGGGACAGCACCAGCACGACGTCGCGTTCGGCATCGGCACAGTAGACCTTGCCGGTCCTGGGATTGACGCAGAGCGCCTTCGGGGAGCCCCCGACCGTGTACTCGGCGAGCACCGAGTCCGCATCGAGGTCGACGGCGACGATGCTGGCAGGGACGTCGGTCTGCAGGCAGAACAGCCTCCTGGCCGATGGGTCGGCAGCCAGTGCGGCAGGCGCGCCGCCGATACGGATGAGGCCGACCGGCCGGATCGTTGCGCAGTCGATGATGGTGATGTCCCCGCCGCGGCGGTTGGCGACGTACAGTCGGCCGCGGGCATGGTCCAGGTACACGTCGATCGGATAGTCGCCGACAGCCAGGGTCAGGAGTACCCGGCTGGACGCCGCGTCGATCACCGACACGGCGTCACCAGAGGCGTGGGCGCAGTAGACGTGCCGGCGGGCAGTGTCACAGCAGATCACCCTTGTGTCCAGGTGAACCGGTATCCTCAGCAGCTTGGTGTGCGTGACCGGGTCCAAGACATGGACATAGCGGCCAATGCCTCCGACGTAGACTCTGTCGCCTGCCGGGTCCCAGGCCGCGCACGTCGGGACATCGAGACCGACCAACGAGTCCGGGACCAGGATTGTGGTTTCAAGCCACTGGGCAGGGAGCGGCGAGAACGACAGGAGGAGAAGCAGGACGGGTGGGCTGATTCTGTGCACAACGCCTCCGAGTCTCAGCATAGCTCAGTCCTTGTTCCGGTCAACCCGGCCATCGGCACCGCGGGCGCAGCGGTCGGCCGGGTGGGCTCGGCCGGTGTGCCGGAGGTCGTGCTGGTACATCGGCCACGTCGCGTCGGCGAGGCTGACGAAAGCACGGA
>CP070680.1:2504723-2525403 GCA_020352555.1 Caldifarciminota bacterium
GTGAATCCGACGTAGGCTCCGGGCTCGAATTCGACCAGCGCGTCGATGTCCGACTCCGGCCCGAAGTCGTCACGCAGCACCGAGCCGAAGAGCGACAGCCGGCGGATGTGGTGGCGTCGGCAGAACTCGGCGATGCGCTCTTGGTCAACCTCGACGCGGGCACTCATGGCTCAGTGTATTCCGGTGCCTGATGGCGTCAAGCACAGGCCGCCTGCCCGCGGGGCAGAGGTTTCTTTGGCGGCTGGCTGGAGGGGCTGGGGTCCGGTCCGGGATATGAAAGGGCGGAGGCTAGTGCCTCCGCCTTCAGTATTGTGAACTTCCGACCAGCGGACCACGACTGCGCGGCGGGCGAGGCTGCCGGAGGGCGTCTAGAGTTTGGAGAAGCACAAACCAGCGGCGACTTGCCGGCCGGTGATGTCGCGCACCGTGAGCCTGACCCGCCGGTATGCTCGTTCTGTATTCCTTGAAATCTCGATGGACAGCGTCGAATTTTCAGGGTAGAATGGGTGGGTGATAGAGCGCGCAAGCGAACTGGCAGTACTGACCGGCCTGCTGTCGCGGCATCCGGTCGTGGGCATCATCGGGGCGAGGCAGGTCGGGAAGACGACCCTCGCCCGGCAGTTCGCGGCCGGACGGCGCGGGCCGACTTCCTTCTTTGACTTGGAGAACCCTGCCGACCTGGCGCGACTGGCCGACCCGCTACTGGCGCTCGAACGGCTGCGGGGCCTGGTCGTGCTCGACGAGGTGCAGCGTCTGCCCGGACTCTTCCCGGTCCTGCGGGTGCTTGTCGACCGGCCCGGGCGGCCGGCACGGTTCCTCGTGCTGGGCAGCGCTTCTCCCGGCCTGCTGCGCCAGTCGTCGGAGAGCCTGGCGGGCAGGATTGCGTACCACGAGCTGGGCGGCCTGGCGCTGGATGAGGTCGGAAAAGGTCGGGCGGATGTGCTCTGGCTGCGCGGCGGGTTCCCGCGCTCGCTGCTGGCCCGGACCAACGCTGCGAGCCTGGAGTGGCGGCAGGAGTTCATTCGCACGTTCCTGGAGCGTGACGTTCCCCAGCTCGGCTTCAGCATCCCGGCCGTGACCCTGCGCAGGTTCTGGGTGATGCTGTCTCACTATCACGGCCAAGTATGGAACGCGTCGGAGTTCGGGCGGTCGTTCGGGGTGTCGGACGCGACGGTGCGGCGGTATCTCGACCTGCTTTCTGCGGCGCTGGTGGTCAGGCAGGTGCAACCGTGGTACGAGAGCGTCGCGAAGCGGCAGGTGCGGGCGCCGAAGGTGTATCTTGCCGATACGGGCCTGCTGCACGCACTGCTCGGGCTGGGCAGCCGCGACGCGCTCGAGGGTCACCCGAAGGTCGGGGCGTCGTGGGAGTGGTTCGTGATCCGGGAACTGTCCAGGCGACTGGGCGCCCGGACCGAGGAGTGCTGGTTCTGGGCGACCCACGCCGGGGCCGAGCTCGACCTGCTGGTCGTCCGCGGCCGGCGGCGGTACGGCTTCGAGGTCAAGCGCACGACCGCGCCGCGGCTGACTCGTTCAATGCGCTCAGCCCTTGCCGACCTCAGGCTGACACGCCTGGATGTCGTCCACTCGGGACAGGAAACGTTCGCGCTCGGGCCGCGCGCGCGCGCGGTCGCGTTCAGCCGTCTGCTGGAAGACGTGACTCTGCTACGCTGACCTCGAGGTAGTCGGGGACACTGTCTGCAAGAGCAACCAGAAGACCACTAGAGGTGGTCGAGTGGCCAAGTGTTGAGCCATCGGATGGCACATCCGCCTGCGGCGCAGAGCGAGTAACCCTGTAGCAGAGGGCGGAGGCCGGAGCCTCCGCCCTTGATTGTTCTCGTCCTTGGCTAGCGCACGACGACTGCGCGGCGGGCGAGGCGGCCGGAGGGCGTCTCGAGTTTGTAGAAGTAGACACCTGCGGCCACTTCGCGGCCGTGGTCGTCGCGGCGGCTCCAGCCGAAGCTGTAGCGTCCTTCGGCCAGCACAGCGTCGGCCAGGGTCTTGACTTGCCGGCCGGTGATGTCGTGCACCGTAAGCCTTGTCCTGCCCGGGACGGGCAGACCAAAGCTGATGCGGGCCCAGTCGCGAACCGGGTTGGGGACCGCGAAGAGCTCGTGCTCGACGGTCCTCCTGCCTTCGCCTTCGGCGACCGCCATCATCACATGGTTGGTCGTGAACTTGATTGCCCGTCCCGGTGCAAGCGGAATGCAGCCAGGGTGGTACGCGCCGTCGTAGAGCAGGTAGATGCCGGTCGGGTCATCGGCGCCATCCTGCTCGCCGACAGTGATCGAGACGTAGTTGTTGGCAGTGTAGTACTGGTACATAAACACGCTGTTGCCATCTTCGGCAGCCAGGGTCGTGTCGTAGATGATGACCTGGAACTTGTCCCATTCTTCCCTGGCCCAGGAGTAGTGGACCGAGTCGTACTCGACGATGAACCGGTTGTGAGCCTGGTCGTGATAGTACCAGACCCCGTTGCCATAGGCCGGATACAGGTCGTCCCAGCACACGGCCAGTATCGCCCGGATTCGGTTGGTGGGCAGAGGCCGGTTCTGCCAGGACCGGTCGGTGGTCACGCCCGGAGCAATCCAGCCGTTGGAGCAGATGCTGATGGTGTCGAATCTCTGGCCGTAGAACTTGAACGGGCCGAACTCAGCAGGCAGAGGGACCTGGACTGTCTGCTGGTCGTCGAGCTCGAGCCGGGTGCCGATGTCGCGGATCTCGACCCATTCGTAGACAGGGGCTTCGGTGTAGAAAACGTCGCCGTCGTCGTAGGCAAAGTACCAGGGCGAGAGTGGCCCGGAGTCTGGTACTGGGTCGGTCGCGGTGATACCGCCGCAGTTGAAGCTGATCGAGAAGGTGGTGTCGTTGCCGTGGTCCCAGAGCACGCGGAGCTCGGCCGAGAGCTCGGTACCGGGCGGCAGGAAGTCGTTGCCCCTGACCACGAACCGCTCGGTGCAGGCAACGGTGTCGCCCGAGAACAGGGTTCCGAACGTGGCGAAGCTGTCGATGACCGAGAACATGGTGTCGGTCGAGCGCAGCACGGCGCTGGCCTCGAAGGAGTTGCCGGTGCCGAGGTTGGCGACGCTCATTTCGAGCTCGACAGTTTCACCGCCGTCGAGCCTGCCGTTGGGCCAGGTCGCCAGCGAGTCGTGGATGATGACGTCGACATAGCCGAACTGCGGTGCCCGGGCGAGCAAGGTGAGCTGGGAGGTCCAGGCTGAGTCGTTGTCGTCGCGGCATTCGAGCATGCAGGGTATTTCGAGCTCGTCCCCGAGGTTGGGGTCGAGCCTGACCCCGAAACCGGTCTGGCTGCACACCGTGTCGTCGGCAGCGATGTCGCCGAAGCTGACGATGGAATCGAAAACGGTCACGCCCGGCGCGGTGGTGGTCAGCTTGCCGGTCACTCCGGTCGCGGCTTCGCCGAAGTTGCGGACCCAGGTGAACACCCGCACGTCCTCGCCCGGGTTGATGTCTCCGTCATCGTTGCCGCCAGGCGGGCTGTCGAGCGCGAAGTGGCGGTAGTAGTTGACGCCTTCGGGCATGTATTCCTCGTACCAGGACTGGGCCGAGTCGGCGTGGGTCAGGATGTCCTGCTCGGACTCGGCGCCGACGAACGCGAAAGCGACCCTTACCCGGCCGTTGACCGGCAGACCGATCGGCCCGGCCGAGACAACGCAGGACCAGTTCTTGGCAGTTGAGGGGTTGGGATCAGAGATGGAGCCGTTCAGGAAGCTGTCTTTGGCAGCTTCGGTCATCATGCCCGCGCCGCGGTAGATCGCGCTGTCGATGGCAGACAGGTTGGCCGCGTTAGTGGGCTCGAGCAGCTTGATTCCTATGGTCGGGCTGAACCCTGAGGACCGGGTCATGTAGGTGAGGCGGCGTGCGGTGTCCGAGTAGACCCGGTTGGTGCGCTGGTTGTCCACGTCGAAGTCGGAGAAGATGCCGACGTAGAGGTCGTTGATAGGGTCATTGCCGCGGTTGGTAATGACGTACTGGATGACGACGAAGTCGCGGTACCGCGGGTCCCATGACGCGCCCGACCACTGGCTTACCGTGAGGCCCTTGGGGGTCGGGTGGTTTGCGTCGTCGATGACGCAGCCGTATTCCTCGTCCGAGGCCCGGGGAGGGATGAGCGGGTGCAGGGTATCGACAGCACGCCAGTCGGTGTCCCAGCCCGAGGCGGGCTCGCTGTACCAGCGGTCCACGACGTAGTCCGGGCCGTTTGCGCAGGCGAGGCTGGTGAAATAGAGCGAGCCGTAGGCCGCGTCGCGCGGGTACTTGAGCCCGGTGCCTTCGCGCCAGGGGCCGAGTGTGCCGATCGAGCCCATGGTTGTGACCGACATGATGACCTCGCCGGTGTCGTGGTCGAGCCAGAGCCGCTTGGGTGGCGGCATGTCGCCGATCCGGGTAGTGGTGAAGGCTTCCCAGTTGCCTTCGCTGGCAGTGGCAGGGAAGAAGAGCTCGGCGATGGTGCCGGTCGGGGTCGCGGACTGGGCTGTGACCGTGAATGGGTCGGCTTCGACCGTGTCGCCTGCCGCGATATCGCCGAATGACGCGGTCGTGTCGGTCAGGGTTAGGTACGGGCATGTGGTCCTGAGCTTCGCGCTGGTGCCGGTGGCCTGGGACCCGCCGAGGTTGGCGAGCTTGAGATACAGGTCAGCGGTCTCGCCCGGGTCGAGCCTGCCATTGGCGTCAGCGTCGTCGATGCGCAGGCCGCCGAATACGAGCGCTGGTCCGCTGGTCGAGCCGGTGACCGGGATGGTCGCTTCATGCGGATAGAAGTTGTGGGCGTTGACCGTGATGTCGATGTCGCCGGTGGTTGTCGGCGAGACCAGGAGCTCGACCCAGCCCTGGGAATTGGTCCAGCCGCGGGCATAGGTCTCGCTGCCTTTCATCAGGCACACGCGGGCGTCAGGCACGGGTGAGTAGGAGTCGGTAACCCTGACCCGCACCACCTGGGACCCGGTCATGACCGAGACAGGGGCCTGGACCGCGAGCTGCCCGGGCCGTTCGAACCAGACCTGAAGCGAGGGGTCGCCGAACAGGTTCAGCTCGTACACGCACCAGCGCCAGACTTCCTGGCCCATGGTCAGGGACTGGAAGTGGTCCTTGCACAGAGTAGCCAGGGTGCCGAACTGGTGCCCGGCACCCTTGATCAGGTACCGGTAGAATTCGAGGTCGAGCATCTCAGACGGCCCGAATCCGGGCGGATAGCCGTAGCCGTAGCGGGAGTTGAACATGTTGGCGATGCAGCCGCCGTTGCGGCAGTTGAACAGGCTTTCGGCGATGCACTCGTAGCCGTCAAACCAGCCCGAGTTGCAGGCGATCGAGCTGGTGAAGTTGAGCTTGCGATGTCCGTTGGTCAGGCCGGAAACCTGGCTGATGCTCATAACGCTGAAGCTGGTCTGGGATCCGTGGGCCGCGACGTGGCCGAGCTGATATCCTGCGCTCATAGAGTCCCGGAACGCGCCGGAGGGCGGGTCTTCGAGATGGGCGAAGCGCCAGCCTGTGGGGAACTCGTCGGCAATCATCCGGTTGATGACCCGTCCGTGGAACGGGCTGAACAGCATGGTCGAGCCCAGGAGCACGGATTTGAGATAGGCGGTGTCCGGGTCCTCGGAATAGGTCGTGCACTTGGAGACGAAGTTGGCGATCTGGTCCGGACCGTCGACCGGGGCGCGGCCGACGAAGATGTCGTAGAACAGGTCCATCGAGTCGGTCATCTCGCCGAACAGGTTGTTGTTGTTGGAGTCCCAGGAGTACTGGAGGTCGGCGTAGTATAGGTCGGTGGCGATGTTGCCGGTCATGCCTTCGCAGATGATGCGGCCCTCGCGCACCGGGACAACCGGCTCGTCGCCACCCACCAGCAGCCACTTGAGCCCGTGAAGCTGCCAGTAGTCGATGACGCAGTTGCGGATCTTCTCCTGGTTGTCCCGGCCCGGGTAGTTCGAGTAGATGGAGTCGGTTGTCACGACAAGGGTCTTGATGCCGTGCCGGGTCTTGTAGTCAGCATAGGTCTGCCAGTCAGAGGCCAGGCTGCTCGACGTGATGATGGCCATGTCGCAGAGCCAGTCGTCGGTCAGCACTGCCCGCGGTGCGAATCGGGCAATGTCTTTGGGATTTGCCACGGTCTGCCCGACCACGTCTGCCATCAGCTCGACCTGGGACAGGTCGAGCTCATAGGGAGTGTGCACGTCGCGCTCATAGCTGACCTCGACCGCAAGCCGGGTGGCAAGCTGGAGCTTGCGGCTGGCCGGGAAGTAGACGAGCGGAAAGACCCGGACTCCTGCGAGCCGAAATCCACCCATGCATCCGGAGCGGGTATAGAACACCATCTCATCGGGGTACTTCGTGCTTGAAGCGTAGACCGATGGATCAGGCCCGACGAAGTCGGCCTGGCCCATTGAGAAGGCATAGGGCCGCTGGCAGGGATGGATGTCGAATTCGCCGGGCAGGTCCTGCGTCGAGATGTCGGTCACCTCGACGCTCACAATTTCGGCGTCGGGCGGGATGACGATGTTGTAGACTGCGAGGGGCAGGCAGGGCTGGCCCGGTTCTGAGGTGGTGTACTGGCCGGGCAGGGCGACAACGTCGAATCCGTTGACCCGGTCAAACACGAAGTCTGCGGGAGCGAACTCGAACGTGTGCGTGATTGTGCCGGTGGAGGCCAGAGCCAGCATCGGCAGGACGAGCAACGCACAGAAACGCTGCATCGAATACCTCCTGAAGTTGTACGGAATCCGCGACCTTGGCCCGGTCATTTGCCGGGTCCAGGATGGAGTCTAGCCCGATGCGGGCCGGCGGTCAAACGGTTTGGGTCCAGGACAGGGTCTCAGGACTTGTCTCCCGCTTCTACCGGTCCAGATATGCAGGCCTACGCAGCCGGGAGAGAGATTCGCTCACCGGCTGTGCCGCGCCGACTACTCAAGGATTCTGACTTCCGCCCGTCGGTTCCAGGCTCTTCCGCTTGGTCGGCTGTTCGACCTGAGCGGTTCTTCGTCGCCGTACCCTTTCAGGACCAGACGTTCGGCAGCGATGCCGCACTTCTCCACCAGGTAGTACTGGACAGCCTGAGCGCGTGCCAGCGAGAGTTCCGACTTCGTCTGGGGGTCGCCTTCCGCTGAGTCAGTGTGTCCGGCCAGTTCGACCTTGCCGATCGACCGGTCATGTCCGAGTATCCGGCCGATCCGGTCGAGCACCGGTACGTCCTCGTCCCGGATTTCGCTGCGGTTGGAGGCGAAGTTCACGATATCGGGACCCAGCGGATCGCCCTTCTTCCAAAGGTAGAAGTCATGCCTGACAGTCTCGCCGGGCCTGAGCTGCAGGGTACAGGTCTGGGGCAGGTATGCTTCCGACGGGCCGTGGGCGGCCAGGACGGCAGCGGCGGCAGGCACGCCCGATATTTCGAACGTGCCTTGGTCCGGCGCCACTGTCTGTTGGCTGTATGACGGCGAACGAAGCACCGCAATACCGCCGGTGGGCTGGCTGTCGCCAGCAGCGTAGATGCCGCCGGTGAGACCGCACGTGAGTTCTGGGAGCCGGGAGGTTTCGGCAGGATGCCGGCCGGCGCCGGCTGAAAGCGCCTCGACCCCGGATTCTTGGGCTGGTTCGCTGGCCGCATTCGTGTTCAGATGCGAGTCTGTGCGGGCTTGGGTGACGACGGAACTCTGGCTATGAGCTGCGGGTGGTAGTGCTGCGCGGATGCCGAGTCGGTGTGTCATGCCGAGGTCGCCGTAGGGCACCACAGCATAGTCGAAGCCGAAGCTGCCGACGTTGATGCCGATTCCGGCAGAGAGTCCGTACAGATACCCGAGGCTCGACAGGTCGATCGGGCCGGTCCGGTACCCCAGCCTGAGAGCCAGGTCTCTGACCGGCGAGAATTCGACACCGGTCTTGAAGTCAGGGATCCTGTCAAATGGCACAGGGAGCACGGCATCCATCGTTACCCGGAACATGCCGGTAGCGTATGATACACCGGCTGCAGCCTCCATCGGCAGCAGTTCGGCGTTGCCGTCAAACCACATCGCACCAAGGTGCCGGGCGGCCATGCCGACCCCAAGGTTCTGGAGCGGCGACCCGACGGCTCCGATATCGAGCGCGCAGCCGTACCCCTGCTGGAGCCTGAGGTCCTGGTACAACCCTGTGACCGCAGCACCGAGCCCGAGTTTGTCGGACAGCCCAAGACCGTACCCGGCGCTCAGCGTCGCGCTCCATGACCGGAAGGACTCGTACTGCATGAGGTCGGGGTCCCAGTAGAGCACTCCGGGCTCGCCGGAGTAGACCACGCCCAGACCCAGGGCGCCGGGCCCTGCCGGCAGGGCGATGTGGGCGACTTCGTCCTTGATGTCGGCGAACCATTCGTGGTGCGAGAGAGAAAACTGGTACCCGGTCAACTGTCCGAGCCCGGCCGGATTCCAGTAGATCGCGCTGGCATCGTCAGACAGCCCGGTGAAAGATTCTCCCATCGCTGCAGCTCTCGGGCCCTGGCCGACCTTGAGCAGCGGGAAGGCGGTGTTGCCCGGACCTGAGCCGGTCACGCAGAGAGCCAGGGCGGGTATCAGAAGGTTCACGACTACCTCCAGGTCAGGACCGCGCTGGTCAGCTCAGATGTCACAGCCAGCTTGAAGGACTGGGTTTCTGTCGGCCCGTGTTCCGGTTCGAAGCGGAGCACACAAAGGTAGACCCCAGGTGCTACCCGCCTGCCGCGGTCGTCGATGCCGTCCCATTGCACCAGCCGTGCGTCGCCCGGGCCGATGCTGCTTTCGTAGGTCCGAACACGCTCGCCGACACGGGTGTACACGATGACCTCGAACCTGCCTGCGCTGGTGCTCGCGGCGCTGGAGGTCACGGTGCAGAACCGGACGTCCCGGTCGTTGGAATGTACGCGGTCCGCTGCCAGGGCTGTCGAGCAGCTCACAGCATAGTCCCCGAACCCCAGAACGACTTCCGGGAAGTCGACTTCGGCCGCTGCTCCTGGCAGAAGCACTGACCGGAGCCGGGTGCTCGCCTCGTATGCAATCCCAAGCAGCACAGTGTCCAGGCCTGGTCCGATGCGAACCGAATCAATCCGGAGCCTGACCTCGAAGTCAGTCTCATTACTCTGGCCGTGGTTGACGACCCTGGACCGCGGCCTGACCGAGGTCTGGACAATGCCGTTGCCCAGCAGTACCGTTCCGGTCGGTGACAGTACCGCCTCGACGCCGACGTCCGAGACCGGGACCACGGCGATCCGCGACCGGGTGGTGTCGTTGGACCGGTTTTCGTCAGCGGCCAGGCTGGTGAAGCAGACAGCGGTGTGGGTGCCGGACGGCTGCGCAACCCAGGTCGGGAAATGCGCGGTGTCGGTCTGTCCTGGTGACAGAGTCCGAGTGACGGTTTCCTCATAGTCGTCGCCGATGCGCAGCGTCACCGGACAGGGCTCTTTGTATGTTCCGAGGTTGTGGACAATGGCGCGCGGAGCGACTACAGTGCCCATGTCGACGTCACCGACAGGGGCGATGATCAAGTTCGCAGACATGTCGTGTCCGTCTTCCAGGACGACACGAACAGAGTCTCTGCCGACAACGGTGTCGTTGGCCCGATTCTGGTCTTTGTCGAGTCCGGTGAACGCCATGGCGAGGTAGCGTCCGACAGGCCCGGCAATCCACAGTGGGAACGAAACCGTGTCGGTCTGGCCCGGTGACATTTCCTGCAGAACGGTCTCATCGTACAGGCCCCCGATCCTGAAAGTGACCGGACAGGTCTGATCTCGGTTGCCGTAGTTGTGGACGACCGCCTTCGGCGCGACGCCCACACCGCATTTGACGGTTCCAGACGGGGAAAGAACAGCAACCGCGCCCACATCGCAGAGTTCCGGCGACACGACCTCGACGGGATCCGCGGCAAAGGCCGTGTCGTTGGAACGGTTCTGGTCATCGGCCAGTCGGGTGAAGGCGAGAGTCGGATACCGACCCAACTGGTGGGGGGTCCACTCCGGGAAGCTCACCGTATCGACCTGTCCTGATGCGAGGCTACACCGGCGCGTCTCCTTGTAGACCCCGCCGATGCAGAACGTCACCGGGAAACTCTCGCCGCAGCTACCGACGTTGGTGACTACCGCTTGAGGAATGACGGCACCGCCCGAGTCGGTTGTCCCGAGTGGGGCCAGTGTCGCAATCGCGCCGACGTCGTGGCGTCCCGGACCAACAACTGCAACCCGTCCGTCAGAAGTATCGTTGCTGCAGTCTTCGTCTCCGTCGAGGCTCGTGAAGCAACTTGTGACGAACTGGTCTATCGGCTGCGCGATCCAGTGCGGGAAGTCGACGGTGTCGGTCTGTCCTGGAGCCAGTGTCTGCATGCGCGTCTGCTCGTAGACCCTTCCGACGCGCGTGGCGTTGATGCTGAACGTGACAGGGAAGGTCTCCTCACACGTGCCGTGGTTGCGGACGGCAGCGCGGGGCGTGACCACGGTGCCTGAGTCGACGGTGCCAACCGGCGCCAGGATGGCGACCGCGCCGACATCATGGCGTTCAGTGCCGAGCACTTCGACTTCGCCGCGCACCGTGTCGTTTGATGGGTCCATGTCACCGCTCAGGGCCGTGTAGCAGACCAGTGCGAGCCGGCCGATCGGTCCGGCAATCCAGGCCGGGAAGCTGACAGTGTCGACCTGCTCAGGTGCAAGTGATTGCTGAGTGGTGTGGGCATAGAGGTCGCCGATGAGTAGCGTGACCGGGAATGTCGCCTCACGCGAACCGGAGTTACGCACTACCACTCGGGGCGTGACAGTCGTGCCGGAGTCAATCTCCCTGGCCGGTGCCAGGATCTCAGTCGGGCCGACGTCCTCGTACAGGATGACAAAATGGTTGTCGCTGGAGTCCTCTCCTGACTTCGCCGTGGTGTAGGCCTTGACTCTTACCCTGCAATCCTCGCTGGGCGTGTCGGGAACCGGTCCCCAGACGTGGCTTTCGGTCGCAGGCTCCAGGGCAGCTATCAGGCGCCACGTATCGGAGTCACTGGTTCGATACCAGATCGAGTCCCCCACCGGGCCGACAGGGCCGTGGGTCCAGGTTATCGTCTGGGCCGTACCGACGCGCCATATCTCTCCGCCGTTGGGTACGGACACCCTGACTGTCGGGGGAAGCATGCCGTCAGCGACTGACCCGTGCTGGCGTGGTCGGTAAGACTCCTGGGAAGGACCGTGGCCGTCAAGCGCGACAGTCTTCCCGGCCCCCAGTGCCATGCTCGCCACAAGCCCAAGCAGAATCAGGACTTCTGGTATTGGGGCCTTTCGTCGCATCGCCCTCACCCCTTCTCCTGTCGCATCGATGCTCAGAACCGGTCAGGACTGCTCGTTGTCCGTGAAGGCCGTTTCCCCCAGGGACGAGGGATCGGAGTGGCACAATCCGAAGCGCTCCATCGCGGCGTGGCCATAAGTACTCCTTGCCGGCTCCTGCCGGCGGTTCTGCTTATGACGGGTCTGTTCCTTGCCGCGAGGTGACGCGTCCAGACCGCGCAGTCGGTTGGCAGCCAACAAGCAGGAGCACGCCCTGCCGCCGGCGCCGGTGAAACCCTAACGGTGCAGACTGCGTCAGCCCAACTTAACCCGTTGTAGTCGTGGGAATTATACTGCCGGTAGAGCCGTTGTCAAGACCGTCACTGCGGTCAAGGTCACGCGGCCTGAGCAGAGAAGAGCGCCTGGTTTCAAACTGTGCTCGAGCGAAATGCACGCGACCCCGAGTTCGTTCCGGCCCAGGCGCGGTCCTGCAGGTCCGGTGGTTTCGTGTTTCAGCAGAGCGGGCGCGTCAGGCTGCCGGGTGTCGTGCGGTGCGTGGGCATCCATTATTCTCCTGCCTTCGGTGGGGAAACCGGTCGCCCAGCGCGTGGACCCCCTCCCACCGCCACGAGAGTCGCTCTGGTCTCAAGCGAGGCGCAAACAACGCGATAGGACAGCACTTGCTGCGTCTGGGCGCGGCAAATCCCTGAGCTTGGGCGCCTACAGGCGGAACCGGACGATGTCATATAATCTAAAGTAAGTATCAAGAATATCAATTGTGATGCAACTTCTTCTTGACATCTGCGTCTAAAGGGCTAGAATGAAGATGATGAAGCTGGTTATTGAAGAAGTCAAAGCTTCTCGTGCCGGGCTCGATCAACGTTAATGACTAGATGGGCAATGCTGAACCAAACACGGATGCAAAGGAGGTCGGAATGAGAATGCTTGGCAGGGCCCTTTCTGCTGTGCTGGCGGCTGCTTCTTTGGTTGCTTCTGCCAGTGCACCCCTGCGGATTGGCCCAGATGGCACTCTGGAACCGGTAGAAGTACTCGCGCAGGTTCCTGAACAGCTGAGCGGCACCATGCCCGAGGTTGTCGTGGCGGCCACGGTGCCCGAGCGACTCAGAGGGATGATGCCGGAAGTATTGGTGGTGGCAGATGGCCCGCCACTGATGCTCGAAGAGGTCGTGGTCGTGGCCAGGGCGCCGGACGATGTGCAGGCTCAAACCATGCATGTAGCGGCGCGCAACGTCGGGGCAGGACCTGAGGAAGCGAAACGGAGATGAGATGAATCGGAAGTCGATGGTGTCCCGGTGCCCGGTGTGCCAATCCGGGATGGCGATCTCTGAGCTGAAATGCGAATCATGCGATACTTCTGTACGGGGACGGTTCGAGATTCCGGAGTTGTGCCGGCTGCCCGAGGACCTGTACGAGTTCCTGCTGGTGTTCGTGCGCAACCGTGGTGTGATTCGCGAGGTAGAGAAGGAGCTTGGGATATCGTACCCGACTGTCCGGGCTCGCCTTGATTCTGTCATTGCCGCGCTGGGCTTTGATGCCCCGGAGCTCGAGGTGGACAAGGACGACGTCATCCGCCAGCTTGAGGCGGGAGAGATCTCACCCGAAGCCGCGGAGCGGCTGCTGCGTGGCGAGAAAGCGTTGGACGAGACCGAGGGTCGGGTCGAGGACGAAGGTGAATCTGGACAAACCGAGGAGTAGCAGAGGAGAGAACATGAGCGAAGAGCGAGACAGAATTCTCAGGATGCTGGAGGAGGGCAAGGTCACGGCGAACCAGGCGGCGAGGCTGATTGAGGCGCTTGGGAGCTCACGCAGGTCGGATGAGCACGAGATTTTCAGGATGGGGCGACGAAGGTCGCAGCGGCACTTCTTCGGTCGCGTCCACCCTCCGCGACCGCCTCGGATGCGCGTCGCCGAACTCGATGCGATACCTGATATCGTCGCCAGCGCAGTTTCTTCGGCGATGAAGTCCGGTTTCGGGCCCCACGCCAAGGCCAAGACAGACTTTCCGAACAAGCACAGCCTGTTCATCAAGTGCGTGAGCGGGGACGTTGCCATCCGGGGCTGGGATGAGGACAGGGTCATGCTTACGGAGGTCGGCAACATGACGCGAGTCAGAGAGCGCGACGAACGCGTGATGGTCCGGGCAATCTCCGGAGACGTCGAAGCCAGAGTTCCCCGCGAAGCGAGGGTGGAACTGACGTCGGTATCAGGCGATGTGGGTATCAGCGGATTCCATGGCCGGCTCGGGCTAAGAAGCGTGTCCGGGGACGTCGAACTCGAAGACGTGTCTGGCGAGCTCAAGGTCGACGTCGTATCCGGCGAACTGACGATGCTGAGAGTGGCTGGTACGCTGTCGGTGGAGAGCCGTTCAGGAGACACAAGGGTGGAGCCGCAGGGGAAGTTCTCCGGAGAGATCACCAGCAAGTCAGGAGACATAGTGCTGGTCCTGGGTTCTGACGCCGACGTAGTGCTGGACATGCAGTGTGAGGAGGACGGCGACCTTTCAGTGGATCTGGACGTGGACTTCGAGAAGCTCGAAGAAGACCAGAACCGACTGAAGATCAGGCTCGGCGAAGGCAGCCGGACTCTGGTCTTGCGGACCAAGAATGCCGACATATCCGTGAAGTCGGCAAGGGGGTAGGCATGCGTTCCATTCTCTGGGGACTGGTCATCATCGCAATCGGGCTGTGGGTGTGGTTCTCGAACCTGGGCCTGCTCAGCGGAATCGTGTTCAGGCGGGATTGGCCCTTGATAATCGTCGTCCTGGGCCTGATGTCGGTCGGCGAAGGAATATCGTGGCTTGTTCGGAGACGGAGGTGGCGAAGATGAGACGGCTGTGGTGGGGGATTGCGGTGCTGCTCATCGGGATCTGGGTCTGGCTTTCGGCGCTCGGGGTCCCGTACATATCGTTCAGGCAGAACTGGCCGCTGCTGATCGTGGCCCTCGGCGTGCTCGTGCTGATACGCGGCATCCGCCGGGCGACTCGGCGGCGCAGAAGGTCGGCCCGGGTCATCATAGGCGACGTGGAGTCCGGGCGGGTGGACATCGAAGAGGCTATCAGAGAAATGAAGGGAGAGTGAGATGGGAAACGATGAGAGGCTCAGGATTCTGAAGATGCTGGAGGAGAAGAAGATTTCGGCCGATGAGGCGGCCAGGCTGCTGGACGCGATGAAGACCGCGGACGACGAGCACAAGAACCGGTTCCTCAAGGTCCTAGTCTGGAAGGCTGACTCGGACAAAGCCAAGGTCAACGTGACGCTGCCACTCTCCATCGTCAAGTGGGGTCTGAAGATGGCGCCCGAGCACGCCAAGGCAAAGATCGCGGACGCCGACATCGACCTGAAGGTAGTCCAGGAGGCACTTGAGAAAGGGATGACCGGCAAGATCGTCGAGGTCGAAGATGACGAGAAGGGAGAGCACGTCGAGGTCTGGCTCGAGTAGCGAGCAACCCGGTCGGCCGGCGGGATTGACACCGCTGGCCGATCTGGCTATACTTAGCGCAAACGTCAGCTATGGACTGGTTTGCGCCTGGCAGCAAAGGTGCCGGCCGGAAGGCAAGGAGACTCCCGGCCGGTGCTTTCGTTCTTGCCCTCCTGGCTGTTCTCGGCCGGGTGTCAGGCTTCGCGCTGTCGGTCGGAGGGCAGGTCTACGACTGGAATGTCATCGGGCGTTTCGTGATGCCGGGCGAAACGCTCTCGCTCGCGTTGCCGAACAGCGGAAGCCCCGGGTGGGCGGTTTCTGCCGGCCATCTGATCCAGGTCGGCTCAAGCCGGGTCGATTGGGTTGCCCCGCAAGAGCCCGGGCTGTACCCGATCGCGGTCACCAGCGGGGCGGCTTTGGCTACGGTCAACGTCCTTGTGAAAGCACCCTATGACAATTTGAAACGCGGGAGACTCAACGGGTACCGCATCGGGCGGTATCCGAAGACCAATCCGTTTCCAAGCTTCATGGTGCCGGACGGGTTCATCGAGGTGACCGAAGACAACATCGATACCCGTGTATCGCCGCGCTATACGCTGCGCGAGTTCGTCTCCCGGCAGCCGGGCAAGTTCCCGAAGTACCTCGTGCTTCAGGAGGAACTGGTTCTGAAGCTCGAACTGCTGACAGATCTGGTGCAGAGCAAGGGACATCCCTGCGACAGGCTGACGGTCTTCAGCGGATACCGGACGCCGGCTTTCCAGAGCGACCGCGGTGCGGGCAAGCACAGCGCCCACAGCTACGGGGGTGCGGCCGACATCTACGTCGACAGCAACGGCGACGAGAGAATGGATGACCTTAACGGTGACGGGTTGTCGGGTTCGCGCGATGCCAAGCTGCTTGCTTCCTACGTCGACGAGCTCGAAGCCCGGCATCCGTGGCTGGTCGGCGGTTGCGGCTGGTACCGCAGCACAAGGTCGTTCGGCGCCTTCGTCCACACAGACACCAGGGGAGAGGCGATGCGATGGCATCGCTGAGGCTCTCCCTGGTCCAGTCCATCGGCATCATTATCCTCGCGCTGCTGGCGCTGGCATGGGCCGAGCTCTATCTGCCTCTGGACGAGAGCATGAAGTTCGACGTGGTTCCTCTGGCACTGCGGCTCAGCGACGCCCGGGCAGTCATAGCCCGCCAGAGAGCTGAAATGCCCAAGCTGGAAAAGGACGTCAAGCGGCTCGAATCCTCGGTGGCCGAACTGTCGGACCGGTTCGCTAGCGCATTCAGCGAGGAGTTGTATGTCGCCGTCAGCGCGGCCGCGAACCGACTCTACCTGAGAAGGGGGCGCGAGGTCATACGCGAGGCCGTCGTATCGACCGGAACCGATGACACGCTTACTCTGGGCGACCGCAAGTGGATCTTTGAGACCCCGCGCGGAGCCATGACCGTCTGGAGGAAGAAAGAGAAGCCGATATGGGTGAAGCCGGACTGGGCTTTTCTCGAAGAAGGCAAGCCGATACCGCCGATGGACGCGCCCGAGCGCAGGCAGAGTGGTGTCCTCGGTGACTACCTGCTTGATCTGGGCGGCGGGGTGGCCATACACGGCACACCGCTCGAGAACCTGCTGGGCCAGAGCGTCACTCACGGCTGCATCCGAGTGCGCGCTGACGACCTGAGGGTCTTGTTCGATTCAGTGCCCGTAGGTGCCAAGGTGTACGTCTACTGACCTCCCAATGATGACGAAACGCATCCTGGCAGTCACTGCGACCGTGGTTGCGAGCTTGGCGGTGGCCAGGCTGGTCGATGCGGTGGGCAAGCGGGCGTTGATGGGCGTCGCAAGAGAGCTGGATGAGCAGCTGGCCGCAGTGGGCAGCGAACACCAGCAGCTTGTGGGACAGCGCGACCAGCTTGAGCTCGACCAGGCGCTGCTCGGACACAGGATTGCGGCCATGTCTAAGCGCGAGCACCATCTCGTGATACTCCGCGGACGGCGGAGGCTGCAGCTTGCGCTTGGAGACAAGGTGATGCTGGAGATCGGCTACCAGCTGCGGGGCCCGCTGGAGGATGTTGAGAGCTTCCTGGATATGCCCAGGTCGACCTTGGAAGTGCTGGGCAAGCGCACGAGCACCTACTGGTACCGACCTGACTGGTTGTACAGGCTCGAAGGTCTGGAACCTCCGGCCGACTCGGCAGTACGGTTTGTGCGGGACGCGTTCGGCCCGGGAGAGATTTTCCTCGGCGCCGGCATCTCGATCCACGGTGCGCGTCACGTCGAAGTGCCGGCAGAAGCGGTCGACCACATATACCTTGAGGTCGACGACCAATCCCTCAAGGCGGTGGTCGACGCGGTCGGACAAGGCGCGCTGGTTTTCATCCAGTAGCGCGTTGACACCGGCTCTGGCCACTCTATGCTGGCGTGGCCGAGCCGTTCATTGACAACCCGAGATTCTGACTGCGGAGAGGTGCCGGAGTGGACGAACGGGCTTGCCTGGAGAGCAAGTGTACCCTTTGGGTACCGTGGGTTCGAATCCCACCCTCTCCGCTCCTCGGTTCCGGGCCTGGGGTCTAAGAGGTATGTCGGTCAGACAGATAAGACGCGAGTACCGGGCCCAACCCACGCTCGAGGGAGCAGGAGTGAGGCTGAGCCGGGTATTCGGCTATCACCAGGTCCCGGACTTTGATCCGTTCCTGCTTCTCGACCACTTCGGGTCAGACAACCCTGACGACTATATGGCCGGATTCCCGTGGCATCCCCACCGGGGCATCGAAACAGTGACCTACATGATTGCAGGCGAGGTGGAGCACGGCGACAGCATCGGCAACAAAGGCGTTATCCGGTCGGGAGATGTGCAGTGGATGACCGCAGGCGGCGGCATCCTCCACCAGGAGATGCCACAGCGATATGAAGGCACGATGAACGGACTCCAACTCTGGGTCAACCTGCCGGCGTCAGAGAAGATGACTGACCCGCGGTACCGCGATGTGCTGGCCGGGCAGATACCGGCGCTGGACGTAGCCGACGGTGTGCGCGTGAAGGTGTTAAGCGGCGAGGTGGACGGGAGATCCGGGCCGGTGCACGACCTTGTTGTCTCGACCGAGTATCTCGACGTCGAACTCGAGCCGGGCAGGACGTTCGCCCACCCGGTAGCTCCTGGCTGGACCGTGTTCGGGTATGTCCGTGCCGGGTCGGCATCGATGGCCCCTTCTGCCGAGCAGGAGACCCGGGCCCGTACTGCAGCCCTGTTCGCTGACGGTGACTCGGTACGGATCACCGCCGGGTCGCAGGGTGCGAGCTTCGTGCTTGTCTCGGGCACGCCACTGGGTGAGAAGGTGGCATGGGGCGGCCCGATCGTGATGAACACCGAAAAGGAGCTCGACCTGGCATTCAGGGAACTGGAGCAGGGGACGTTCATCAAGCACGGACAGCGAGAGTGAGGGCGCTTCCCGTATTCTGGATTCCTGGATGTGTCAGGGCCAAGAGTGCCGTTTGCGGCCCGGCTTGACCAAGGCCGACGTACTCGGCTTGATGGCTTGCGGCGAAGGGAAGCCCTTCTGAGCGGGAATCCCTGAGGCATCCTGCGTCGGTCCGCTGACATGGAACAGCACTTCACCGTAATCCGAGATGTGAAAAGGCGCAGCGTCCCCAGACTGCCCGGTCCGCGGCTGGCGGACCCAGCGCCCGCGGCTGCGCCTTGACACCTTCTGCCGCCGGGTCATTATGAGACCGGAGACGTCGATTGGCCTATAAGGTGTTCATCAGCCACAGCGCCCGCGACCAGGGCCTGGTCATGGCATTGAGCAGGCAGTTCGTCCAGTTCGGCGTGGACGTGCTGGTGGCCGAGTGGTATGTCCAGGCTGGCCAGCCGCTGTCGGCCAAGGTCAGGAGCCAGATGGAGGACTCGGACTGCGTGGTCGTGCTGCTGACCCGCGACGGCCAGCGGTCGCACTGGGTCCAGCAGGAGATCGGTATCGCGGTCCGGGCCGGAAAGCTGGTCATCCCCCTGGTCGAGCAGGGCACGCCCCAGGAAGAGCTGGGGATACTCGGCGGAGTCGAGTACATCAGCTACGACCCGACCCAGCCGCTCGCGGCCCTGGACCGGGCATCCGGTTTTGTGAAATCTCTGAAAGCCCGCAAGGACGAGAAGCAGCGGGCACTGCTGGTGACAGGCGGTATTGTCGCGTTCCTGCTACTCCTTTCCGCCGGCTCGGAATGAACACCGTAACCTATCTGCCTGGACGCGACGAACTCGTTGCAGGGACTGGCACGGGCGATGGCGGCGGGTCGCTTGAGTCAGGCGTGCTCAGGCTGTGGTGGGACCAGGACTTGGTGATACGCCGGATCGTGATTTCGGATGCTACCCGCCAGCTCAGGGAATTCCGCCGTGCAACCCGCATCGTGCCTCTGGCCGGGGCCCTGGGCAGGGTCAGGATAACCGATGCCGACATCAAGGAGTCCCGTCGCGAACTGCTCGAGCGGCTCGAGCCCAGGTGGTAGATGCCCTTTGTCACTGACACCCACGCCCTGGTCTGGCATATGACCCGAGATCCCAGACTGTCCCTGGCTGCGCGCCGCGTGTTCGAGAGCGCAGATCAGGGCAACGAGACCGTCCACATACCCTGCATCTCGCTGTTCGAGCTGGTCTACCTGGCCGAAAAGAGGAAGGTCAGTATCGACCTCAACACCCTGCTTGCCAGAATCAGCTCCTCCACCAACTACCCGGTCGAGCCGATGTACGCACCGGTCATCACTCAGAGCGAGAGTGTGCCGCGCAGCAGCGTTCCCGACCCATGGGACCGGCTGATTGCGGCCACTTCAATACTCCTCAAACTGCCGCTCATCACCCGCGATCCGGCCCTGCGCGGGCTGGATATCAGTACTGTCTGGTAGCCCGGCACCAACCTCAAGCCGAGTCCGGGCTCAGGCCGATCCCGAGCACGTTTTCGCAGATGCGTTCGAGCAAGAGCTGGCTCAGGCCGCGGCCGATCCAGGCCGACATCAGCAGCATGGCCTCGATTCCGAGCGACTGGCCTGAGACGCCTTTGCGCATGAGCCTGTCCACCTGCCGGGCAAACGCGTGGTAGAAAATCCAGTTCAGCGGATTCACTCCCAGGGTCTCGAGCTCCTGGGTCACGAGCCGGGTCAACCGGTCCTGGTGTTCGAGCGACTGGCGATAGTGCGCGACCTGGTCCTGGACCGTGCACTTGCGCGACCGGCCAAGGTCACCGCGCCTGAGCTTGAGATCGTAGTTGTCCACGACTCTGTCGATGTTTTTCATGTTTCACCTCCGAAACGGCTAGCAGCAGACAGCCGAGATGTCATCCTGGAGCGCCGCGGCCGAGGGCACGCGGGCGCGAAGGATCTGTCCTGCACCGGTTCGGGCAGCACGATGCCGAACACGCAGAGAGCGACCGTGTGCATCACATCAGGGTCCAGGCCCCGGAACTCCCACAGGTCGATGAGACCAAGGCAGGCGATTTCGAGCGTCTTCTGCGAACAGGTTCTGGACTGCAGGTCCAGCCTGGGGCCATGGTTGTCGCAACAGGTCACCCAATGCGCGTTCGTGGCGAATGTGAAGAATCATGTCCCCGCTTCTCCCCCAGCAGACAAGGCCGTGCCAGGACCCGGAGTGTGGATTGGCATCACCGTTGTTCAGACTTTCCAGGTAGCAGTGGCCGAGGCAGGCGGACACCCAGTCCTGGCTGCAGAGTTCAGTTCAGGGCGCGCTTCTGTGGTCGCGGCTGGGGCAGCCCAATCGGTCACCGCATGGGGACAGCCAGGAGCAGGCTCATCGGTTCCGGCATGGGTTCTGACATCGGTTCTGGCATGGGTTCTGGCAAGCGCTGCCTCAGGGAAGGCAGAACCGGCATCCGCATCGGTACGGCCAAGGGTTCAGCCAGGCCGAGCCGCATGACCCAGGACAGTAGGGAGGACTGTCTGGGGGCATGCCCGGGGCAGGGGGACCCCAAGCTAACCAGGGACACTTCCCATATTCCCCTCGG
>CP070680.1:2525503-2554965 GCA_020352555.1 Caldifarciminota bacterium
ACGCCGGCGACCAGTGGGGCTCGTCAGTGTATGTCATCCGCACCGCGGACGACTCACTGGTCAGAGTGATCCGACTGCTTGGCCCTGGCTGGTCGAACACAATGGACATCGTGGCCTCTCCGGATGGCGAGCGGGTGTATGCGACCTGGTATCGGGGCCACGATGTCGTCGCTGTCATCCGTACTCCCGACTTCACGATCGAGGACAGCATCGTCCTACATGGAGAACTGAGCGGAATGGCGGCTTCCCCGGACGGCAAACGGCTCTTCGTTGCCAGCACCAACCTCGACACCCCGAGCGTCTTCGTGGTCTCCACCCAGACCCTCTCAGTCGTGGACACCATCCGCTTCGATGCGGATCTTCATCACCTGCTCTACACCCTGGCAGTGTCTCCTGATGGCAGTCGTCTCTATGCGCTGGGCCATGAGATCGGCTTGCTGGTGTTCAGTACTGCGACTATGGAGATGGTCGACTCGCTGGAGTTCAACGCCTATGTTGGCTTGGTGCCGGACCCGACAGGGAAGTACATCTACGCAGACTGCTGGGACGAAGTGCTAGTGATTGGAGCTGAGAACCTTCAGATCGAGTCTGCCATCCAATTGCCCCACAGAGGAACGTTCACAGCGGCTTCACCCGACGGGAACTATCTCTTCGGCATAACCTGCGCGGACGGCGATTCGTCGTTCTTCGACGTCCTCCGCCTGTCTACACGCAAGGTGATACATAGCACCCCGCTCCCTCGCGAGGATGAGCTACCCGAAGTCGTCCTGCTGCCGTCCGGGGAAAAGGCCTACGTTGTCGGCGATAGACGGGTCCATGTCCTCAGCCGCTGACCAAGGCCAGCCCTGCTGACAATCCTGCTACTCGACCTTCAACACCTTCTCACTCGCGACCGTCCTGCCTGAAGATTCCAGCCAGATGACACAGGCGCGCGGCGGGCATAGCCTGCCCGACCTGTCCCTGCCGTCCCAGAACAAGACCCGGACAGGAGTGCTGGCGCAGCGGCCGCCGAGCGCTATAATCAGCTATGAACCGAAACCGCGACGCTGTGCTGAAGGTCCTGGCCGAACGCCGAGACAGGATACGGTCGTTCGGTGTCCGCAGCCTGGCGCTGTTCGGGTCTGTTGCGACCGGTGCAGCAGACGAGGGAAGCGACCTCGACTTCCTGGTCGAGTTTGAGCAGAAGTCTTTCGACAACTACATGGACCTCAAAGCCTTCCTCGAGAACACCTTCGGCTGCCGGGTGGACCTGGTCATCAAGGAAGCACTCAAGCCCCGGCTTCGCGAACCGATATTGGCGTCTGCCGTGCATGCCCCGGGACTATAGGGTCTATCTCGAGGACATCCTCGAGGCGGCAGATGCGGTCCGCGAGTTCACCGCCGGCTTGACTGCCGACGACCTGGCAGCAGACCGCCGCACCAGGGATGCTGTCATCCGCAACCTCGAAGTCATCGGCGAGGCCTGCAAGAAGGTCCCGGAGGAACTCCGGTCCCGCTCCCCAGACGTCGAATGGCGCCGGATATCAGGCCTGCGTGACGTCCTGATCCACGACTACTTCGGCATCGACCTGGACATCGTCTGGGACGTGGTGCAGAACAAGCTGCCCGAACTTGTCCGCCGCATACGCCAGATGCTGGACGAGTAGTCCGGAGCCAAGCTCCCATCCTCGTCTCCCCTCCAAGCCGCTACTGACAGCGGTCCGCCGAACCCCTGGGTCCGGCAGCTGCAGCGCCGGGTCCAGCTACTCGACCTTCTGCACCTTCTCACTCGCGACTGTCTTGCCTGAAGATTCCAGCCGGATGACGTAGGCGCCCGGCCTTGAGTGCCGGTGCGCGGCTTCGGTCTGCGGGCTTCCATTCCTGCGGTCGCCGTTGACTGGGCCAGGGTGCACGGTAGATTCGGTGGCAGATGAGTCCAAAGAAGAAGCGGAAGCGGACGAAAACCGGACCACGCCCGTTCGGCAGGGGTGAGCGGGAGCTGATGTTCGCAGAACTCTACCGGGCAATGGACGAGAAGGTGTTCGAGTCCGACGAGGACGCCGGGCGGTTCATGGATGACTACAATGCCGGCCGGATCAAGCCGCCCGAAAAGACCCCGCAGCACCAGGCCCAGGACCTGGTGTACCAGGCCTGGGATGAGAAGGACGCGAAGCGCCGCACCGAACTCGCCCGCCGGGCGCTCGAGCTCTTGCCCCAGTGCGCGGACGCCTACGAGGTCCTGGCCGATGAGGCTCCGGACCTTGCCCAGGCACGGGCACTGCTGGAAAAGGGGGTCGAAGTCGCCCGCGAGGAACTTGGGCCCGAACCTTTCGACAAGGACGTCGGCAAGTTCTGGGGTATCTACAGCACCCGGCCGTACATGCGGGTCAGGTCAGCCCTGGCCCAGTGCCTCTGGGCCACCGGCGACCGCGAGCTGGCGGTCAGACATCTGAAGGAGATGCTCAGGCTGAACCCGGACGACAACCAGGGCCTGCGCTACGTGCTAGTCGGCTGGTACGCCGACCTCAATGACGATGCCGGAATGGCCCGGTTGCTGGTCCGTTACGACGAGCCTAGAGCCGTCATGTCCTGGGCCCGCGCCCTGCTTCAGTTCCGCAACTGGGGCGACTCGGACCAGGCCCGCACCGCCCTGAACGACGCCCTGAAGGCCAACCCGGAAGTCCCTTTGGTGATGCTCGACCCCAGAAAGATACCTGCTGACCTGGGCTGGGCCGTTTCCCCGGGCAGCAAGGAGGAAGCCTGTGAGGTGGTGCTCAGCCTGGGTCGGGCCTGGCTCCAGACTCCGGGTGCGGTTGACTGGCTTGTCCAGACCATCAAGGAACTGGCACGCCAGCGCAGGTCCAGGGCCCGGACCAAGCAGCAGTAGCTGACCGCCCGGCTCACCCGGCTCGCGGAATCAGCGACCGCGCCTACTACTCGAGCTTCAGGACCTTCCCGCTCGCGACTGCGTTGCCCGAGGATTCAAGCCTGATGATATAGGCGCCAGGCGGGCATTGTCTGCCCGACCCGTCTCTTCCGTCCCAGCTGAAGGCCCGGCCCGGATTCTCGAACTCGCGCACCAAGCTGCCGGCCGCGTCGAATATGCGCAGGTTCGTGACCGCGGTCAGCAGACCCGGCAGCCTGATTGTCAGGACATCGGAGAACAGGCTCGGCCTCGCGGCAAGCCTCACCCGGCCCGTACGCGCGGGGTCTCTGCCCAGTATGCCGACATTGGCGTTGGACCCGAACCAGATTTCGTTGCGCGAGTTGCGCTGGTCCTGCCACACCACGTACGCGAACCCGTTGCTGTCGGCCGCGATGTCCGGGTCAGACTGGTTGCCAGAAGTCACGTCGTTGACCGTCTCCCGGTCTGACCAGGTCAGCCCGTGGTCTTCTGACTGCGCGTAGCAGATGTTGTAGTCGTAGTTCGCGAGCGCGGCCAGCATCAGGGCGGTGTGAACGCCGCCGCCTCCGTCCATCGCCAGCTTGGCGCCGTTGTAGTACGAAGTGTACAGGGTGTCGAGATCGGTGACTGGGACCTGGGGCCCCCAAGTCACACCCCCGTCGGTCGAGCCGCGGGCCTGGGTGTGCTGCTGGTTGCCCCCGCTGTTCCCGGTGTAGTCGCAGACCACGTATTCCCGGTCCGCGACCACGTGCGGCTGGCCGCAATAGGAGGTGAACGTGTCGAGCTCGACGCAGGGCGAAAACGTCCGGCCCATGTCGGTAGATCTGGTGAACATCGCGTGCTTGCTGATGTACCCGGGCCTGACCCAGTACGGGTTGGACGACACCGCCAGGTAGTGGTTGGTGCCTGGGTCCACGAACACGTCCGGATGAAAACAGTCGCTCGGCACCGTGTCGTCGTCCACCCTGACATCTTGCGACCACGTCGCGCCCTTGTCTGTCGAGACCGATGACCAGATACGCTGCCTGCCGGTCCGCTTGTCGTTCCACCCAGAGAACAGGTTGCCGAGCGTGTCGACCGCTGCCCTGGCCCAGCCTGCTGACACCGGCGACGCGTGGTCGTCGATCTGCGCAGGGGTGGACCAGGTCTCGCCCCGGTCGGTCGAGCTCACGCAGTAGAAGTGGCCGTTGCTTCCGCCCGGCACCCTTTCGGTGTACACGATGTAGACGTTGCCGTCGCGGTCGACCGTGATGTCTGGATAGCAGGCGAAGTCCGCACCCCGCTTGATCAGCAGGTCTTCGGCCAGCCATGTCCCGCCGTGGTTGGTCGATTTCTGGAACATGACGTCGCTGCGTACGCTGACGATGCCGACCAGGGAATCGTCCTGGAACGCGACGTACACCGGCTGGTACCCGGGCCCGGCCGGACCGAGCGCGATCGACGCGTGGAAACAGGCATGGGACGGCCGGTTCTCGTGGTCCACCCTCGTGTTGGGGTGGAAGGCCGGCACAGGGCCGGCAAACAGGGCCAGGACAAGCGCTGTCTTAACCATCGGGCCTCCAGTGCCTCAGCCTAGCCTGCCCAGGCGCCCAGTCAACGGCCTGTGCGACACCCTTGACACCGGCATGGGGGGTCATATACTTATGACCTAAGGAAGACAACTTGCAGACGGGTTGACCCTTCGTATCCTCGAAGCTATCCCGGTGTTCTAGCAAACAGTCATCTCCAGAACAAGACCGAGACGCGCCGGGACGCAACCCCAGAAGGAGAGCAGATGAACCAGGAAGAACTTAGAACCAAGAAGATGGCCGAGCTTTATGACATCGCCGAGACGATGAACATCTCCGGCTACCGCGAGAAGCGGAAGCAAGGGCTCATCATGGCCATCCTCGAGAACGAGGCGCGCAAGAAGAAAGGCAAGGACGGCGGCGTCGAAGTGACCGGCGTGCTCGAAATCCTCGACGAGGGTTTCGGGTTCCTGCGGTCGCCCGACTACAACTACCTGCCTTCCTCGGACGACATCTACGTCTCGCCCTCGCAGATCAAGAAATTCGGACTGCGCACCGGCGACACCATCGTCGGCGCCGCCCGGCCGCCCAAAAACAGCGAACGCTACTTCGCGCTGCTCAAGATCGGGACCGCCAACGGCGCCCAGCTCGAAGAGCTGCGCCGGAGGGTCCCGTTCGACGCCCTGACCCCGCTGTTCCCCGAGGACCGCGTCAACCTCGAAGTCGAGAAGGACAACGACTTCTCGCGCCGGGTGTTCGACCTGTTCGTCCCGCTCGGCATGGGCCAGCGCGGCCTGATCGTCTCCCCGCCCCGCGCCGGCAAGACCGTGCTGCTCAAGAAGGTCGCCAACAGCATCACCGCCAACCATCCCGATGTGAAACTCATCGTCCTGCTCATCGACGAGCGGCCCGAGGAAGTCACCGACATGGAACGGTCGGTCAACGCCGAAGTCATCAGCTCGACCTTCGACGAGGTCCCGGAAAGGCACGTCCAGGTCGCCGACATGGTCTTGGAGAAATCCAAGCGCCTGGTCGAGCAGCACCAGAACGTCGTCATCCTGCTCGACTCCATCACCCGCCTGTCCCGCGCCCACAACCTGGTGGTTCCGCACTCGGGCCGCACGCTCTCCGGCGGTCTCGACTCCAACGCACTCCAGAAGCCGAAGAAGTTCTTCGGCGCGGCGCGCAACATCGAGGAAGGCGGGTCGCTGACCATCGTCGCCACCGCCCTGGTCGACACCGGCTCGCGGATGGACGAGGTCATCTTCGAGGAATTCAAGGGCACCGGCAACCTCGAGCTCATCCTCGACCGCAAGCTGGCTGACCGCCGCATCTTCCCGGCGATCGACCTCCAGCGGTCCGGCACCCGCAAGGAGGAACTGCTGTTGTCCGAGTTCGAGCTCAACCGCATCTGGGTCATGCGCAAGCTGCTGGCCGAGCTCAACCCGGTCGAGATGATGCAGTTCGTCCTTGACAAAATGAGGCTCACCCGGAACAATAAGGAGTTCCTCGATTCGATGAGCGAAAGCTAGCATGAAGGACAAGATTCACCCCAGGTACGTCGAGTGCACGGTCACCTGCGCGTGCGGCAACGTGGTCAAGACCAGAGGCACGCGCAAGGAGATATCGGTCGACATCTGCTCGGCCTGCCATCCGTTCTTCACCGGCAAGCAGAAGCTGGTCGACGCCGCCGGCCGGGTCGAGAAGTTCCGCCGCAAGTACGGCGAGGCGGTGCCCGCACGCAAGAGGCCGACCGGCAAGGCCAGGACCGCCGACAAGCCGGCGGCACCGAAGAAAACTGCCGCCCGGAAGCCTGCGGCCAGGAAGAAGCCGACGAGGAAGGCGAAGGTGACCAAGCCGGCCGAAGAGGCGGCTGCGGCCCCGGCTGACGAGTCGAAGACCGAGCAGGCCGGGGAATAGCGTCCGATGCCCGAACCGGTCGAGGACCTGAAATCCCGACTCCTGCAATTGAAGGAGTTTCTTTGACCTCGACCAGCACCGCGCCGATCTAGCCCGTCTCACCAAGCAGAGCTCTGAAGCCCGGTTCTGGGACGACCCCGGACGCGCCCAGTCGGTGATGCGACGGATCGCGGTGCATCAGGACGTGGTCGACCGGGTCGAGAAACTCGAGCGCGAGATCGGCGACGCACTCGAGATGGAGGAGCTCTTCGACAAGGACGAATCCGCTTCCGGCGAGCTGGAGCAACACGTCGCGGTCATCGAACGCGAACTGCAGGCCTTGGAGGAACGGGCGATGTTCGCCTCGCCTGAAGACGCCCGTTCTGCCATCCTGTCCATCCACCCGGGCGCTGGCGGCACCGACTCCTGCGACTGGGCCGAGATGCTGCTGCGGATGTACAACCGCTACATCGAGAACCAGGACCTCAAAAGCCGGTACCTGGACTTCCAGCCCAACGAGGAAGCCGGCATCAAGGACGTCACCCTTGAGGTGACCGGCACCAACGCCTACGGCCTGCTCAAGTCCGAGTTCGGCGTGCACCGGCTGGTGCGCCAGTCGCCGTTCGACACCAACCAGCGCCGCCATACCAGCTTCGCGGCCGTTTCGGTGTTGCCCGAGGTCGACGAAATCGATGTCGACATCGACCCCAACGACCTGCGCATCGACACTTTCCGCGCCGGCGGCCACGGCGGCCAGAACGTCAACAAGGTCAGCTCCGCGGTCCGCATCACCCACGTGCCGACAGGCATCACGGTCTCCTGCCAGAACGAACGCTCACAGCTCCAGAACAAGCAGAACGGGCTCAAGATCCTCCGCGCCCGGCTCTACGACCACTACAAGCGCCGGCAGGATGCCGAACGGGAGAGACTCGAATCGACCAAGACCGACATCGCCTGGGGGCACCAGATCCGCTCCTACGTGTTCTTCCCCTACCGGCTGGTCAAAGACCACCGCACCGGCATCGAGGACCACGACGTCGACGCGGTAATGAACGGCGGCATCGGTCGTTTCGTGCACGCCTTCCTCACCACCCCCACGTCCCGGCCTCGGCCCGGCCACAAGGCGGACTCCGCGAAGTAAAAGCTTGACATCCTGACCGAACGATGTATTTAACTCCCCAGTGATTGCAGTCTCCGATGGTAGCAGCGTGTATTCCGAAGGGAGGTCCGCATGAAGGCTTCTGTCGACAAGGAACTCTGCACCGGCTGCGAGCTCTGCGTCAGTTCCTGCCCGGACATTTTCGAGATGCAGGACGACGTTGCCGTGGCCAAAGTCGATATCGTTCCCGAGGCGGCCGAGGACTGCGTCAAGCAGGCGGCCGAGGACTGCCCGGTCGAGGCCATCCAAGTCGACTAGTCCCGGGCAGCGGACCGTCGGCCCGCCCGACCAGGGTGGGCCTTTTGTCGGGTCGCCCGAGGGATCGCGCCCGCAACGGGCGCCGGGCAGTCTCAAGTGTCAGGAGGAAACGTGCCGATAATGCAGGAGAGAGTCCGCACCCAGGCGCAGAAGCTGCTGGCCGCCATCGTGAATCCGGTGAAACTGGTGATGTTCACCCAGGAAATGGAATGCCCGACCTGCCGTGAGGCCCGCCAGCTAGCCGAGGAAGTCGCGTCGCTGTCCGAGAAACTCGCTCTGGAGATCTACAACCTGATGATCGACACCGAGAAGGCGAAGGAATACGGCGTCGACCGGGTCCCGACCCTGTGCGTCGTTGGTGCAAAAGACTACGGCATCCGGTTCAACGGTATCCCGGCCGGATACGAATTCACGTCATTGATGAATGCCGTCAAGCTTGTGTCCGACGGTGACAGCGGGCTCAAACCAGAAACCAGAAAGCAGCTTGCTGGGCTCGCCAAGCCGGTCGACATCCAGACTTTCGTGACCCTGACCTGCCCCTACTGTCCGGTAATGGCGTTCCAGGCCCAGAGGATGGCGGTCGAGAGCGACAACGTCTCCGCGTCGGTTGTCGATTCGGCCGAATTCCCTCACCTTGCCAACCTGTACCAGGTCATGGCCGTGCCCAAGACCGTCATCAACAAGGCACACTCGTTCGAGGGAGTGGTCCCCGAAGAGCGCCTGATTGAGGAGATTGAGAAGGCGCTGAGCGCCTGAGCGTACTGCTCTACGAACCGGCCCGGCGCACGCCGAGCTCTTCGTCCACCAGCTTGCGTGCCCGGCCCAACGCCGCGCGGCTGCCCTTGACCAGGATCCGCCTCCTGTCTTCCTGAGTCCGGTCCGACAGCACCCGTCCGGCTCGACAGACAAGGCTGATGAGGTCGGTCCGCGAGGCCGGCAGGGTAAACTGCCTGGTGACCATCTGCTTCTCGACCATCGCCAGCATAGCTTCCTTCAGCTGGTCGATTCCCTCGCCCGACGTCCCGGACACGAACACCGCCTGCACGTAGTTCCGGTCCAGCCGGTCGAGCGCCGCGTCATCGAAGACCCGGTCCTTCTTGCTGAACACCATCAACACCGGTCGCCCCTTTCCGCCTACCTCCTCGATGGTGTCGTTGACCACGTCCACGTGCCGGTCGACGTGCGCGTCGCTGGCGTCGATCACGTGAAGCAGCAGGTCGGCCTCCCTGACCTCGGAAAGCGTTGCCCGGAAGCTCGCCACCAGCTGGTGAGGCAGGCTCCTGATGAAGCCGACCGTATCGGTCAGCGCGACCCGGACGTGACGGTCGAGATCAAGTACCTTGGTGTTGGGGTCGAGCGTGGCGAACAACTGGTCCGACACCTTGACGGCAGCCGCGGTCAGCCGGTTGAACAGCGTCGACTTGCCGGCGTTCGTGTAACCGACCAGGACCGCACGGAACAGCCCGGCCCGTCGCCGCCGCTGGGTCGCACGCTCGCGGTCGATGCGTCCCAGCGCCTTGCGCAGAGCCGCTATTCGCTGCTTGATGCGCCGGCGGTCGACTTCGAGCTGGGTCTCGCCCGGCCCTCGGGTGCCGATGCCCCCGCCCAGCCTCGACATCTCGACCCCGAACCCGGTCAGCCGGCTCTGCCGATAGTCGAGCTGGGCCAGTTCGACCTGGATCTTGGCCTCTGCGCTCCGGGCGTGGAGTGCGAAGATGTCGAGAATCAGTGCGGCCCGGTCGATGATTCGGACTCCGGCGCCTTCTTCGATGTTGCGCTGCTGAGTCGGAGACAGCTCTTCGTCGAAGATGACGAGCTCGACCTGGTGCTCCCGGCACAACTGTCTGAGCCTTTCCACCATTCCCTTGCCCACCAGGGTCGCCGGGTCAGGCTTCTCTCTGACCTGGATGAGCCGCTCAACAACGTTGCCGCCTGCGGTATCGGTGAGGAATGCCAGTTCCTCCAAAGAATCTGCCTTGGCCCAGCGCGCCCGGCTGTCACGGGCCAGCCCGACCAGCAGCACGTTGGAGCGATCCGTACCCGGCCCGTTCATTGATTCTGAGTCTGTCTCACCACGTGGACCAGGCGGTGCGCGACCGTCGCCAGGCTGCCGACCGCAATCACACCCAGGGCCCACGGCATGTAGGTCCTGCCCAGCACGAACGCTCCGAACAGGAACACAATCACCCGCACCGGGCGCTCGAACCAGCCCACTCGGCAATCGAATCCCGCACCTTCTGCCCGGGCCCGGACGTAGCTGACCAGGAGCGACAGTATCAGGGCCCCGACCGCCAATGCCGCGTAGAGCAAGTTGACATTGAAGTAGAACCAGGCGACCCCGGCCAGAGCTAGAGACTCGCCGAACCGGTCCACGACCGAGTCCAGCACCGCGCCGACCCGTGTACCGCGCCCGGTCAGTCGCGAAATCTCGCCGTCCAGCGTGTCGCAAAGCCCTGCCAGTGCAGCCAGCGCCCCGCCCCAGAAGAAACGCCCGGTCGCAAACGTGTAGGCCGAACCGAGACTCAGCGGTATCGCCGCCAGCGTTACCGCGCTGGGCGAAACACCCATCGCGACCAGCAGCCTGACCAGCGGCCTCAGCAGCAGCCTGCCGCGGTCCTTAAGACTCATGACCTGCTCCCTCGACCACGACCACCGCCTCGCCCTTCAACTCGCGGCCCTGCAGGGACTCGAGCAGCCCGCCCAGCCTGCCCCTGATCACTTCTTCGTGCCTCTTGGTCAGTTCACGACCGATGACGACCGAGCGCTCTTCGCCCCACGCTTCGGCCAGCTCTCCCAGGAGCCGCTTGATTCTGCGTGCCGGTTCGAAGAACACCATCGTTCTCGGTTCACCGGCGAGTTGGCGCAGCCTCTTCCTCCGCCTTCCGGCCCGCTTCGGCAGAAACCCTTCGAAAGCAAACCGGTCGCACGGCAGCCCGGACACAACCAGCGCCGCCAGCAGGGCCGAGGCTCCAGGAACCGGCACGACCCGGACCGAGCGCTCGACCGCGGCGCGGATGAGATAGAAGCCCGGGTCAGACACGCCCGGAGTGCCGGCATCGCTGACCAGGGCTACCCGCCTCCCCTGCCGTATCATCTCAAGCAGCTCCGGCGTCCTCTTGAGCTTGTTGTGTTCGTGGTATGACACCATCCTGGTGCTGACGCCCGAGCGTTTCAGCAGCAACCCGGTTCTCCGGGTGTCTTCGCATGCCACGACGTCCACACCGGCCAGCACGTCGATCGCCCGCTGGGTGACATCGCCCATGTTGCCGATCGGGGTCGAGACAACGTACAGCCCGGCGTCGAGTCCGGACTCTGAACCCGAGTCTGCCCTGCTGCTCAAGCTTGCGCCCCGAGGCCGATGAATTCGGCTCGGCCGGTGCCGAACGCCGCCGCCGCGGCCGGTGCATCGTCGACCCGGCCGGGCGCGTACGAGGTCGGCCCGACCCGGCTCATCCCAGCAACTGGCGGAGCGCTTCGAACTTCCGCAGCCGCACCGGGTGGCGCAGCTTCTTCAGCGCCTTGGCCTCGATCTGGCGGACCCGCTCGCGGGTGATGTTGAATATCTGACCGACCTCTTCCAGGGTCCGTGGACAGCCGTCGCCGAGCCCGAACCGGAGGCGGAGCACCTTCTCCTCGCGCTTGGACAGCACCTTCAGGGCGTCTTCCAGTTTCTCGCCCAGCAGCGACACCCCTGCGGCATGCGACGGCGACGCCGTCTTCTCGTCGTAGATGAAGTCCCCGATGAAACTTGATTCGTCGTCGTCGACAGGTTTGTCAAGCGAGACCCCGAACTGCGATATCCGGGTCAGTGCTTCGATCTTGTCCTTCGGCGTCGACAGTCTCTGTGCCAGCTCGGCAACCGTCGCTTCGCGGCCGTACTGCTGCATGAACTTGCGCTGCAGTTTGGCGACTTTGTTGATGGCATCGATGATGTGGGCCGGCACCCTGACCGTGCGCGACTGGTCGGCGATCGCACGGGTGATGGCCTGCTTGATCCACCATGTCGCGTAGGTCGAGAACTTGAATCCCTTCCGGTAGTTGAACTTCTCCACCGCCTTGATCAGCCCGACGTTGCCTTCTTCGAGCAGGTCGGCGAATTCCAGCCCTCGATTGACGTAGCGCTTGGCGATCGATATCACCAGCCGGACGTTGCCCTCGATCATCTTGTCTCGGGCGGCCAGGATGCGGACTTCGCACTTCGCCATCGAATCCAGGATCTGCCTGATCTGGGTCGTGTTGCAGCCCAACTGCGCGTGATATCGTCGAAGCTCGTTCTTGATTTCCATGACCTCATCGGTCGACTCACGACCCTCATGCCGAGCCTGGCGTATCTGTTCTGCGCATTCCAGCGCCAACTGGCCGACTTCCTTGAAGTCGCTGATGAACTCGTTCGTCAGGTGGTGCTGGAGCTGGAGCCGCTTGATGGAGTTGAAGACCTTCTTGCGCGATGAAGCGATCTGCTCGGCAACCTTGGTCCGGCTTCTGCTCCTGCTTCTTTCCAGTTCGTCGATCCGATTCGTTTCCCGCTTGATCCTGCGGACATGGTTGATGAAACGCTGCCGATCCCTGGACAACGCCTTCTGGTCAAACAGGCATTCGAACTCGACCCTCGCGAGCTGGTCGAGCGACTTCGTGCCCTCTTCGATCGAACGGCACTCCTCGGCCAGCTTCCGCATCATCACCGTCGGGTGGAACAGCGACTCGGTGATGTTGTTGTAGCCCTCCTCCATCTCCCTCGAATAGTGGATCTCCTCTTCCCGCGTCAGGAGCGGCAGCTTGGACAGCTCTCGGAAGTACGACTTGGTCGGGTCTTCGGTACGCTGGATTGTGGGCTTCGGCCCCTTGCGGACGATCACCGGAGCCGAGTCGTGTGAGTCGGCGACCTGGATCCCTTCCTGAGCCAGCTCGGCTATCAACTGGTCGAGCAGTTCGGACGACATCAGGATGCTCTCGGGCAGCAGCTCCTCCAGCTCCTCATAGGTGATCCTCTTGTCCTCGGACGCCTTCCTGTACACCGAGTCCAGCCAGGCGGCCCGCTTGCCTGGGGCGGCCGTCCTCTTCCTGCGCACCGGCTTCTTCCCCACCTTGACCCGCACGGGCTCGGCCTTCGGCTTGCCGGCGCCGCGCGCGCTCGGCGGCCTCTTCCTGCCTGCCGGCTTTGACTTCACGGCCGGCTTCCGCTTCGATGTGCCCGGTCTCCCGGCAGCAGTCTTTTTCGGCTTGGCCCTTGTCCGGGCCGGCCTGCTCCGGGCGGCAGCCCTCTTCCGGCCGGTCCCAGCACCAGGTACCCTGCGGGCGGCGGTCCTCTTGGCCGCGGCCTTCCTCTTCGAAGCTGCGACTCTCGTGACCTTGCGCGCCGCCTTCTTCGCCCGGGAAGGGGCGCCCTTCTTTCCGGGTCTCAGGACGGCACCGGCCTTCGTCTTCTTCCTCATGAACGGCTACTCCTTTCCTTTGCGGCTCCGCGCAGAAGCTCACCTCGTTCCTTTGTCAATGCCTCGGCCCGCGCCCCGTCGCCGTCCGCGTGGGCCTGCAGAATCCGACCGTGCAACCAGGCTGCCCGCATCCGGGCAACCCTGGCGCGATACTCCTCGACTCCTGGCAGCACATCTTGCTGGAAGGTCCAGCCGGCAACACGCCGACGCAGGCTCTCGTCCTCGATGGCGTCGAGGATCTGGGCCGGGCCGAATCCCGGCTCCTCGCAGCGCTCCGCGGCAAGCCGGGCCACCTCCCGCAACCGCTCGTCGGCCACTATCTCGTGCACACCCAGGTCACGTGCCGCCTGTGCGAGCTCACCGCTCTGGACCGCTGCGGCGACAACCCGCTCTTCCAGCTCCGGACTTGAGGCCGCAACCGGGCGCGGCTTCTTGAGTCCCTCCCGCCGGGCCGCCCTCAGCACCGTGTCCCGTTCGACCCTGAACCGCTCGGCGATCCTGTTCGCGTACAGCTCGACCGCCGCGTCGTCCGACATCAGCCGCAGCAGTGCGACCAGTTCCCGCAGCGATGCCCGCTCGTCCGGGACGGTCCTGAACTTTCTGCCGGCAAGCACGAAGTCGATGAGGTCGACCGCATCGGCAACAAGTTTCTGGAAATCGGCCCTGCCGTGTCCGCGGACGTACGAATCAGGGTCCTCGCCACTCGGCAGAAGTGCCACCTGCGGCTCGCAGCCCGACCTGAGCAGAACCTCGATTGCGGCCCTGGCCGCCTTGTGTCCGGCCTCGTCCCCGTCAAAGCACACCACCACCCGGCGGTTGTAGCGGCAGAGAAGCGCGCCCTGGTTAGGAGTCAGCGCGGTCCCAAGCGGCGCCACCACGTTGTTGACGCCGACATTGGTCAGCGACAGCAAATCGAAATTCCCCTCGACCAGCAGCGGCGCTTGCTCCCGGATGTACGCCTTGGCCTGATACGCGCCGTACAGAATGTCGCCCTTACGGTAGATGGGTGTATCCGCCGAGTTCAGGTACTTGGGCTCGCGCTCATCGAGGGCCCGACCTCCGAACCCGATGATTCGCCCGGAAATCGACATGATCGGGAAGATCAGCCGGTCGGTGAAGTAGTCGGCCAGCCCCTCGCCCCTCTCGACCAGCAGCCCGGCCTTGACCATGTCGTCTTCTGGCCACGATCTCTTGCGCGCTTCGCCTCTCAGGCGATTGCCGCCTGGAGCAAATCCCAACCTGAACCGCTTGGCGGTTTCCGGCCGTACTCCCCGGTGCTTCAGGTAGCCGCGGGCGGTCTCGGACTGCTGCAACCTGCGCTCGAAGAACTGAGCTGCCTGCTCGCAGGCCTCGTAGGCGCCCTTGTGACGTCCGCCGGCGTCCTCTTTCACCTCGATGCCGAGCCGCTTGGCCAGGAAACGGACCGCCTCGGGAAAGTCGAGCTTGTCGTGCTCCATGACGAAGCTGATGGCATTCCCGCCGACTCCACATCCGAAACAATGGTAGGTCTGCCGTTCAGGGCTGACGTAGAAAGAAGGACTTCGTTCCTGGTGGAACGGGCACAGCCCCCGGTAGTTGCGGCCCACTTTCTTCAGCGGCAGGTAGCTCCCGACCAGTTCGACGATGTCGGTTTCGAACCGGACCCGTTCGACCACGTCCTGCTTAATCATCCGGGTTCCTCAGATAGACCAGCGTGACGCCGCTGCCGCCCAGCCTCGTGTCAGCGAAAGCCAGTCGCTCCACCCGCCGGTCTCTCTTCAGTTGCTCCCATACCATCGACTGCAGCGCCCCGGTGCCCTTGCCGTGGAGTATCGCCAGTTCCCTGGCTCCGGCCGAAGCCGCTTCGCGCATGAACCCATCCAGCGCCTCGCTGGCTTGGTCCACGCGCATACCCAGGATCCTCAGTCGCGGGTTGAAGACGTAGGGCTCGTCGAACGCCGCGGGCTTGTCCGCCGGCTTCTCTTCCCGCCGCAGCAGCACCAGATCGTCCGGCGCCAACTGCATCTTGATGCTGCCGAAAGCTACCGTCACTCCGTCCTGTTCTGCCTCAACCACTTCGCCGCGGCGCTTGAGCGAGCTGGATTCCACGAAATCACCGGCCGCGAACCTGCGGCCGTCGGTCACCTGCCTCTGAGTCTCGGGCGCGGCGGACGCGACCTCCTCAAGCTCCTGCTCGATGAACCGCTTCGCTCTCACGATGTGCTCTCGCCCGGCCTGGCTCTCCCGGATGCCGCGGACGAGATTCTCAATCTCCCGACGCTTGCTGGTGAGCAACTCCTCGCGCTCAAGCCTGATCCTCTCCTGCTGCTCGCTCTCGTGCCGCCTCAGGGCTGCTAGTTTCTCCTCGTAGACATCCCGGACCCGGCGGGCTCGTCGTTCGTTCTCGTCGGCCGACTTCCGCAGGTCCCTGGCTTTCTCCAGCTCTTCACCGAGGGACCGGAGCCGGTCACTGAGATCGAGCCAGCCCGGAACCATCCTGGCACGTGCACGATCGAGAGTCTGGGCAGGGAAACCGACCCGAGCTGCAATGTCGAACGCACTGGACTCACCCGGTATCCCCATTACCAACCGAAATGTCGGTTTGCCGTTCCTGAATCCCATCGCCGCGTTCGTCATCCCGGGTTCATCCTGGACCAGCACCTTGAGGGCCCCGAAATGGCTCGTTGCGACGACGTGCACACTTCGGTCGCGAAACGACTCCAACACCGCCATTGCCAGTGCCGCACCCTCCTCAGGCGCGGTCGAGGAACCGATCTCGTCCAGCAGCACAAGCGAGCGCCGGTCTGCGTCCTCCAGGTATGCCTTCAGTCGAACGAGATGGGCTGTGAACGACGAGAGGTCCGTGTCAAGCGACTGCTCATCACCGATGTCGGCCAGAACCTTGTCGTACAGCGGCAGCCTTGTGCCCTCGGCAGCCGGGACGTGCAGGCCGTGGCGGACCATCAGACTCAGCAGCCCGAGGGTCATCATCGCCACCGTCTTGCCGCCGGCGTTTGGACCTGAGACCAGTACGACCGATTCCCGCTCCGGGAACTCGAACGTCAGGGGCACGACAGCCGCCCCTCGCAGTGCGAGCAGAGGATGCCGCGCATCGACGACCCGGAGCTGAGGAGGCTCGACGACCTCGGGCCGAGTGCACCGCAATTCAAGCGCAAGGCGCTTCTTGGCGATCGTCAGCTCCAGCGAGGCGACCAGTTCGATGCTGACCCTGAGTTGCCGTTCTGCCCGGGCAACGCTTGCAGTAAGTGTCCGCAACACTCTGGCGGTTTCTTCGGTCTCCAGGCTGCGAAGTTCGGCCAACCGGTTCTGCTCGGCAAGAGTCTCCATCGGCTCGACGAACAGAGTCTGGCCGCTGCCCGAGCTCTCGTGCACAACACCCTGGACCTGCTCGCGAGCTTCGATCCTCACCGGCAGCACGAACCGGTCCTTACGGACCGTCGGCCGATCGCCGAAAAAGTCGGGATTCTCCGACGCCATCTTCTCAAGCCGGGTAACAAGCTGCCGGCGCAGCCTCCTCATCTCTCGACGCGCTCTCGACAACTCGGGTGTCGCATCATCAAGAACGTCGCCCCCTTCGTCGAGGCACCGTTCGAGTTCCTTCTCGAGGACCGGCTGAGCAGCAAGACCCTGCGCGACCGACCACAACTTCGGCACCCGGTCCTGCCGGCTCGCGAAAAAGTTCCGGTACCCCCGGATCGCCGCACACAGCTTGCCGACCGCCAGCAACTCCTGCCCGGTCAGCACAGAACCCCGGGCACTGCGCTCCAGCAGGGAACCGACGTTGGCGATGCTGGGTACGCCGGGTTCTTCGCCCAATCCGAGCAACTCGTCGACCCGGTCCAGCTCCGCCAATACCGCCTCACGGTCTGGCAGCGGAGCGAGACCAGACGCTCGCTCCTGGCCGAGCTCTCCCGGACATCTCTGTGCAAGGCACTCCCGGATACCGGAGAACCCCAGCACCTCCGATGAGTGGTTGTCCACAGGCCTCCTGAGTGCTGTCTCTGGCCTGTCTGTTCCTGTCCTGTCCTAGCTCTGCTGACGCCTGCGCCAGGCCCGGCGACGGGCCTCGGCCATCTTTCGTTTCTTGCGCACGCTGGGCTTCTCGTAGAACTCGCGGCGCTTCACGTCCCGAAGAATGCCCGCCTTTTCGCAGGCCCGGCGAAACCTGCGCATGAAACTCTCGTAGGATTCGCCTTCACGTACCGTAATACCTGCCATCTGCTCAATCCACCTCCCTTCTACAGCATGTTTCTGCGGTCCGGTCCAAGGTCTCCGGTCATCTGGAGCAGCATCGCCGATGCCACGATACCGGCTGTATCTGCCCGAAGGCGCCTCGGACCCATTGAGAACGGACGCGCACCGGCCTGTCTGAGCCGGACTACCTCTGCCGGCTCGAACCCGCCTTCCGGGCCGACGATCACCAGCACCGAGCTCGGGGTCCTGTAGAGGAACCCATCCAGGCCTGTCTTTTTCTCTTCTTCGTACGCGATCAGGGCAAGCTCGTACTCCGCAATCCTGCCCTCCAGTTCGCCGATGCTGATCGGCCCGCTCACCACCGGCGCAACGGTCCGGGTCGAGACCTTCATGGCCTCCACCGCGACCTTCCCCAGCCTCGAACGCTTCCTGTCGCTGACCCGGCCCACTGTCCTCTGCGTGTTGAGCAGGATGATGCCGGCAACACCGACCTGCGTCGCTCCTTCAACGACCCGGCTGAGTCCGTTGCCTTTCAGGACACCCTGAGCCAGAGTCAGCAGGCAGCGGGGCTCCCTCGGCCGTGTACGTCTCGATTTCACCAGACCGGCCACCCGGTCCGGCGCCACGGTCTTCAGTTCCAGCTCAAGCTCCGTGCCCAGCCCGTCGGTCGCCCAGATTCGGTCGCCGACCCTGTGTCTCAGCACGCGGGCGATGTGTCTGGCTTCTGCTCCCCTGAACTCCACCGAATCCAGACCAGGGTCCGTTCTCTCAAGGTAAAAGAGCTCCATCACCTGGGCCGGTGGGGCTGGGGAGGCTCCTCGCCCTTGACATCAGCCAGTCGCTTCCACACTTCCTTCTCGGCTCGACCGGGCCTGGTCGGTATGTGCACCAAAAGCCTCACCAGCTGATCCCCGCGGCCCCCGGAGTTCAGACGCTTGAGCCCGCCTCCCCTGATCCTGAACACGGTACCGGGCTGGGTACCGGCCGGGACATCGAGGTCCTTCTTCCCCTTCAGCGTCGGCACAACAGCCTTGCCGCCCAGCGCCGCAGTCGCTGCCGACACCGGCACGTCCAGCACGATATCGTCGCCTCTGCGCAGGAAGAGCGGGTGTTCCTTCTCCTCGATCTCGACCAGCACATCGCCCTTGCCGCCCGGACCAAAGTGTCCCTCGCTGTGAATTGGGATGTAGTTGCCGGTCGCCACGCCCGCCGGTATCCGGACCTTCAGCGTCCGCTTGTGACGTTCCCGGCCTTGTCCGGCACACCTCCCGCAGACGTCCTTGACACGGCTGCCGCTGCCGCCGCACGCCGGGCAGGGCGCTACCTGGACCACACTGCCGAAGATCGAACTCGTCTGCCTTCGCACCTGACCTGAACCGTGACAGGTCGGACAGGTTTCTTTGTCCTTGCCCCCTTCTCCGCCGCATTCCGCGCAGCGCTCGTACCTGGAGAACGAAACCTCCTTGGTGACCCCCTCGGCAAGTTCCTCCAGCGTCAGCCGGAGCCGTATTCGGATATCCCCGCCGCGCTGCGCCCTGCGGCCGGCCTGCCTCGCGCCCCCGAACAGGAAATCAAAAAGCCCACCGGCACCGGTTCCGCCGCTGAAGCCGCGCAGCAGGTCGCCGAAGATGTCGCTCAGGTCTTCGGTGTGAGTGAAGTCGCGTCGGAAGTCGAACCCGCCAGGACCGAACTGCTGAGAGACGCCGGCGTGGCCGTGCGTATCGTATAGCCGCCGCTTCTGAGGGTCCACCAGGACCTCGTAGGCCTCTGATGTCTCTTTGAACTTTTCCTCAGCCTCAAGCTTGTTGCCGGGATTCCGGTCCGGGTGGTATTCTTTGGCCAGCCGCCGGTAGGCTGACTTTATCTGGTCGGCAGAAGCGTCACGAGGGACTCCCAGAACCTCGTAGTAGTCCCTTTTGTCGGTCGGCATCAGGTAATACTACACCTCCAGACAGCTATTTCTTGTCCTCGTCGTCAATGACCTGGTAGTCGGCGTCGACTTCCTCGCCTGACTTCTCCTGCTCCTGCCCCTGTGTCTGCCCGGCCCCGGCCTGCGCACCAGCCCCGGACTCCTGCTTCTGACGGTACATCTCCTCGGCCATCTTGTAGCTGACCTTTTGCAGCTCCTCTACCGCCGAGTCGATCGCCGCCTTGTCGTCACCCTTCATCACCGTTCGCAGCTTCGCGACGGCATCCTCTATCCTCTTCTTCTCGTCGGCGGCTACCTTGTCCCCGAAGTCCTTGAGCGTCTTGTTGGTCTGGTAGATAAGCGTATCGGCGCGGTTTCGGCTGTCAACAAGCTCCCGGTGCTTGCGGTCTTCGGACGCGTGCGACTGGGCCTCGCTCACCATCCGGTCGATCTCGTCCTTGGACAACCCGGATGACGCGGTGATCCTGATACTCTGCTCCTTGCCGGTTGCCTTGTCTTGGGCCTTCACGTGGAGGATTCCGTCGGCATCGATGTCGAAAGACACGTCGATCTGGGGAATCCCTCGCGGCGCGGGCGGGATGCCCGACAACTCGAACCTCCCAAGCGTCCGGTTGTCCCCCGCCATCTCCCGCTCGCCCTGCAGCACGTGGACCGTCACCGCCGGCTGGTTGTCTTCTGCGGTCGTGAAGACCTGGCTCTTGCGGGTCGGGATGGTCGTGTTCCGCTCGATGATCCTGGTCAAGACCCCGCCGAGGGTCTCGATGCCGAGCGAGAGCGGAGTCACATCGAGCAGCACGACGTCCTTGACCTCGCCCGCCAGCACCGCGCCCTGGATTGCAGCGCCGATTGCGACCACCTCGTCCGGGTTGATGCCTTTGTGCGGGTCCTTGCCGAAGAACGACCGGACCGATTCCTGGACCTTCGGCATCCGGGTCTGGCCGCCGACCAGGATGATCTCGTCGATGTCGTTCGGGGTCAATTTGGCGTCGGTCAGAGCCTGCTTCACCGGCTCGACCGTCCGCTTGACCAGCCCTTCGACCAGCAGTTCCAGCTGGGAACGCGACAGCCGCAGATCCAGGTGCTGAGGGCCCTTCTTCTCGTCCGCGGTGATGAACGGCAGGTTGATCGAAGTCTCCATCGAGGTCGAAAGCTCGCACTTGGCCTTCTCGGCAGCTTCCTTGATGCGCTGCAAAGCGGTCTTGTCCCCGGAAAGGTCGATCCCGCTGTCGCGCTTGAACTCGTCCAGCACCCATCCCATTATCGCCTGGTCGAAATCGTCTCCGCCCAGATGGGTGTCGCCGTTGGTGGACTTGACCTCGAACACACCGTCGCCGATTTCGAGAATCGAGATGTCGAAAGTGCCGCCGCCGAGATCGTAGATCGCGATCTTCTCGGACTTCTTCTTCTCCAGTCCGTACGCCAGCGAAGCCGCGGTCGGCTCATTGATGATCCGGAGGACATCGAGCCCGGCGATCTTGCCCGCATCCTTGGTGGCCTGGCGCTGGGAGTCGTTGAAATACGCCGGAACGGTGATGACCGCCTTGGTGACCGCCTCGCCTAGATACGACTCGGCCGCCTTCTTGAGGTACTGCAGCACCATCGCCGACACTTCGGGCGGCGAGTACTTCTTGTCCCTGACCTCTACCCATGCGTCGCCGTTGTCGGCCGGCACCACTCTGAACGGCACTTTGCCGGTTTCATCACCGACCTCGCTGTGCCGGCGGCCCATGAACCGCTTGATCGAGTAGACGGTCGTGTCCGGGTTAATAACCGCCTGGCGCTTGGCCAGGGTGCCGACAAGCCGCTCCTTGCCGAAGGCGACGACCGACGGCGTTGTCCGTCCGCCTTCCGGGTTCGGTATCACAACCGGCTGGCCCTGCTCCATCACCGCAACGCAGGAAAACGTCGTCCCGAGGTCAATCCCTATCACCTTGGCCATTGCAGTCCTCCTTTACCGAGAAAACATCATTGAATGCTCTACTGACCTTCTGCCGCAGAAGCGCGGTCGGATTCGCCGCTGCCGGTGTCCCCACCCGAATCCAGAGCAGGCTCCTCTTCGGGTTCGCCGCCGCTCGGCCGCGACTTCGCCACGACCACTCGGGCAGGTCTGAGCACGCGCTCGCCGCACCGGTACCCCACGCTCTGCTCCTCGACCACCGTGTTCTCTTCGCACTCGTCGCTGTGCACGAAGCTGACCGCTTCGGCCCGGCGGGGGTCGAACTCCTGGCCCAGGCAGCTGTACTGCTCAAGCCCGTGGCGAATCAGAGTCTCGCACAGCTGACGCCGAATCAGGTCAACGCCCTTGTGCAGAGACTCGGGCGAGGCGTTGTTCTCCGAGGCGGCCAGCGCACGCTCGAAATTGTCCATGACCGGCAGCAGTTCCAGCATCAGTCCCTCCATCGTCGACCGGCAGGCGATTTCTGACTCGCGCTGTACCCGCTTGCGGAAGTTGTCAAAGTCCGCAATCGCGCGGACGTATTTGTCCTTGTATTCGGCATTCAGCTGCTCGAGCTCGTCGACGCGCTCTCTGAGTGCTGAGACCGGGCCCTTTCTACGTTTAGTCATGGCTTATCATGGGTTTAGACCGTTTCCGAGCGGGTGTCGATTCTGATTTCGCGCCGCGCCGGAGCCCACTCAGGAATATTGCCGCTGCAAGACATTGCCCGACAAGAACTTACGCTTCCGTTCGCCTGCGGACACGCCTCTCTCTTGACTTGCAGGAGGTCGATTCTATCCTTCACACCAGTGTGACCGACCTGACCAAGCAGTTCCGCAACCGGCTCGGTCGGAAAGAATACGACCGACTCGAAGACACCTGGCTTGAACTGCTTGAGGCGGACTCAGCGGTCGACGACATGCTCGGGCTCGCAGAACTGGTGGAGCGCTACGGTCCTGCCGGCAAAGCCAGGTTTCTGCTCGGGCTCCTGGCAGAAACGCTCCGTGACAAGAGGAGGCACGGAGAGCAACTCGCGGTCCTTCGGGCGCTCGTTCCGCTGTCAGGAGACGACCAGAACCTCGCGTCTCAAATCGCAGAAACTCTCCGCCAGCTCAATCCGGGAGATGAGCTGATCGAGAAGCTCCTCCAGAAGACCGGGCTGAGCTACGGCGAGCCGCTCAGGTCATCGCTCAAGAGCCTGGACCTGCACCTCAGGTTCAGGCCCGGCACCCCGGTCTTTGATTCTGAACTCGGCGCCGGGAAGGTCGAACGTCTGGACCTGCTCCTCGACAGGGTGGTGCTGGAATTCAGAACCGGTGCGTCACTGTCATTGCCGGTCGAATCAGCACAACAGCGGCTCCGAGTCGGTGAGGGCGGCGGGTTCCTGAGCCTGCTTGACTCGGACCTCCAGTCACTCAGGGCAATGGCCGCTGACCGGCCCGACCGTCTGGTCGCCCTCTACTTGCAGGACACCGGCCAGCGGGCCGGTGTTGACGAACTCCGGACCAGGCTCTCCGATGTCGTACCCGAACCCGAGTGGGAAAGCTTCTGGGAGCGCGCCCGCAAGGGTGTGGCCGCAGACCCCCACATCGCGGTTCACACGCGCCCGACCCGTTCGTTCCAGTGGTCGGAAAGCCCGGTCGAGAAACACCAACCCAGGACGCGCGAAGTCGGGGGCAGACGCAGGACCGCAGCCGAAGCGGAGATCTCGACCATGACCCCGCAAGCCCTGGCCAGGCTGTACGGTGACGCCTCGGGTTTTGCCCAGCGTCGAAGACTGCTCGAGCGGGTCGAGGCCGAACGTCCGGCCGACTGGCAGACCCTTTTCGCCCGTCTGTTCACAACCGGCCGGGACAAACGAGCCCGAAGGCATATCGAGGAGCGCCTGAACCGCTCCCATCCTGACGTCTGGCGCCGGTTGATCGAGGATGTCGTCACCGGCTACCGGCAGAAACCAGAGGCTTTCCTCTGGGTCCTGGAGAACCGAGACCGCGTGCATCCGGAGGGAAAGGCAGGCCTGGTGTCTCGCGCCCTTGACCTGCTGGAGTCTGCGGTGCACAGAGTTCACTGGACCGGGCTCAGGAACGTGCTCGCCGAGGACGGCTACGCCGTGCTGCGGTCCGCGTTCAAGGAACAGGATGAGACAGAAACCCGCAGCATGCTGGGCCGTGTCAGGAAGGCGGAAGGACTGGAGCACTTCCGCAAGCAGGAGATATCGCAGCTTGCCGCAGAACTCTTCCCCTCTATCGCAGAAACCGAAGAGACCGGGCACATCCTGAGCACGGTCCAGGGCATCAGCCGGGCTCAGTCTGAACTGAAGCACCTGCTCAAGGTCGAGATGCCCAAGGCTGCCGACGAGCTCGGCCGCGCAAGGTCCCAGGGTGACCTCAGCGAGAACTACGAGTACAAGGCTGCCAAGGAGAAGCAGGCCCGGCTTGTCGCAGGCATCAGGCGCCTGCGTGCAGACCTTGCCCACGCCCGCCCCATTGTCCGGTCCGAGGTCCGGACCGCGCAGGTCGAGGTCGGCTGCCGGGTCGTGCTTGCAGACGACGCCGGCCAGGAACTCGGCTACACCCTACTCGGGCCTTGGGACTCTGACCCGGACAAACACATAGTCTCGTATCTTGCGCCGTTCGGCAAGGCCCTGCTCGGCCGAAAGCCCGGTGACTCGGTCGAATTCGACGGCCGCCTGCTGACAATAGTCCGGATCGAAGCAGCGGCCCTGGACTGATGCCCCTGACGATCTTGTCCGGGTCTGCTCAAGCGGCAGCCGTGGCCGGTGCTGCCGACAGAATCCGGCACGGCGGCATCGTCGTCTTTCCGACCGAAACCGTGTACGGCATCGGCGCCGACATCAGATGTGCTTCGGCGATTGAAAAGGCGGCAAGGCTCAAGAACAGCCCTGCTGGCAAGCCTCTGCTCGTCCACTGCTGCGCCGTCGACCAGGTCCAGGGCCTGGTGGCCGAAATCCCTGCGGTCGCCCAGGTCCTGATGGACAGGTTCTGGCCAGGCCCCCTTGCCATGATTTTCAAATCCCTGCCCGATGTGCCGGCGATTGTCACCGCAGGGACCGGTAAGGTGGGAATCCGGATGGTCTCCCACCCGGGATTCAGCGATTTCTGTGCCCGACTCGGAGCCCCGATTGCGGGCACGAGCGCCAACATGCACGGCGAGCCCGCCACTTCTGTCTTTGCCGAAATCGATCCCGACCTGCTCGCCGGCGTCGACGCGGCAATCGACGCCGGCATCTGCGGGTCAGGTCATCCTTCCACGGTCATCGACCTGACCGATGACCCGCCGCGGCTGCTCCGGGCAGGAGCGGTCGCATCAGAACGGCTTCAGGCGGCCCTCGGTCTTCGCCTCAGAACCTGATCCGAGCAGAAGGCCGCCCGAACACGGGCGGCCTTGGCTGCTGAGACAGAACCCTACTGTATCACGCCGAGCCAGTCTCTGAGCAGGAACTGCAGCCTGCCCAAGAGCAGCGAAATCCGGGCCATCACCGTGTAGCCGAACGACGCCCCGAACCCGATCATGATATAGACGATACCGATGTTGGCCACGACCTTGAAACCGCCCTTCTGCTCGCGCGAGAAGAAGAAATAGACCACGGTCGTCATCACCCCGACCAGCACGATGATGCTCCAGACCAGAGTGTCCCACTTGGCCAGGACCTGGCCGGTTATGAGCGTTCCCTGAATCTGCCGAATGATGTTCGCCTGCAGGATTGCCGGGATGGCCACGCCCGAACCCCATCCGAGCACGAACCCCATCGGTATCCTGACCGCCCAGGACAGCTTCTGGACGAATATCGCGAAGTAGCAGATCCCGAGCAGGGCCGGGATGATGAGCACTATTCTCCCCTGCCCGAACAGCGGGTCGATCAGGTCCGGCTTGAAGAAGTTCCAGTAGTAGATCGAGATCATGTACCCGACCGACAGCCCGACGTACAGGTGCTCGGCAAACTTGTAGAACGAGTTGTCGCCGAACAGGAAGGAGAAGATGCAGAGCGTCAGCAGGGCACCGATCCATATCCAGATGCCTTCCGGAGTAGCCAGAATCTGGAAAACGTGCATCACTTCCTCCTTCCTGCGAGCATGAAGCCCGCATTGCCGAGGACTATCAGCAGTATGATGGCCAGGTGGGCCATCGACTGGGAGTCCATCGCCTGGGTCGCGGGTGTCGCCGCGTCGGTGTACCCGGCCTGCTTGATCATATGCTCGTACTCGGCCGCACCCTTCATCCCGCCCAGCATCCCGGTTAGCTGCCCGGACTGGAGGTACGGGAAGGCATCGGCCGCAGACACTGCCGTCATGCCTGCCCCGAGCAGCTGGTTGAAACGGGCCTGCACATAGGGGATCCAGAGAGTCAGAGCGCCGGGGTCACCTGCGGAGAAAGAGATCGTGTAGGGGACTTGCTCGAAGTTCCTGATGCCACTCATCAGTGGCAGAGATTCAATCGGTGTACCGTAGTGGTCGGTCGGGAAGGTAGCGGGGATGCTTTGACCCATGCCCAACACCACCGCCGCAAACCCCGGCTTCCAGCCCAGGAACACGTAGTCCTCTCCGTATACCCTGTCGTACTCGGGTGCGATCTCCTGCAGCGACTGCTCGCCCAGCCCTACCCCGGTCGGCCACAGACCCATCACGAACACCCGAACGTCGCGAGCGAAAGCATGCCGCAGGACCGCGGTCAGCATCGGGTAGAGCTCGGGCATCGACTGCGGGTCAAAGTCGATCGATATCAAGAGCGGCCTGCTGTTCGGCTCCAGTTCCTCGACTACGTCGAAGATCTGACGCGCGCTGGGCGAAACGCTGCCGAGGATGTTGAGCCGAAGGAAGAAAGGCAGAATCACGACAACGGCCATGAATCCGAAGATTATCCGCCGGTCTATCTTGCCGAGGAGTTCGCCAAACCTCATGACTTGCCTCCTCCTAGCCAGCCCCGTTCAATGCCGAGGATTATCTTCAGCGAAGTCGCGATGATGCCCAGCGCCACCCCGAACAGGACGCCCCGCTTTGCCGCCATGCTCGGCACGTTGAGCAGCCACTGGGCCACGTCCGGGAACTTCGACCATATCGCGGTACCGACCGGCACCATCCCGATCATGACGACAAACGCCGCAATCAAGAGCAGCGTCGCTTCCTTGTTGCGGGCTCTGAAGGCCCGGTAGGCGGCCGATGCCATGTAGAACGCCAGCGTCGCGAACATCGTCGCGCCGAGCGGCACCATCAGGTTCGAGTAGAGCGTCTGCATGTGGAAGTCGAACCCGCCGATGCTGGTCGGCAGGAGCTTGCTGGCGTTCGGGTCAACGCCGCCGAACAGCCCGACAACGGCCATGACCACCATGCCGACAAAGGTCACCACCGAGTATCCCCAGCCCGGCATCTTGCGCCTTATCTTGGTGCCGTGGTGGAAGACGATGGACCTGACCCCCAGCACCAGCGCGAACGCCGAGATGATCCTCACCCAGCGCAGGGTCTCTGTGAAAACGGTCTCCGAAATGTGGTGCGGGATGAAGAACTGGATGATCATCGCGACACCAGCTATCAGACAGAGGAGTCGTGGTATTGCCTGTTTCATGCCCGCCTCCTATGCCACGTTGAAGAACCGCAGGACCGCCTCCAGCCCGGACAGGCCTTTGATCCCGCTCAGCAGCAGTAGTATCGAACCCAGGACCAGCACGAGGAGGATGACCACCTTGCCCCAGTCTTGCCCCTTGACCGAGCCGAGCAGCAGCGGCTCACGCGAGAGGTAGGCCGAGGCGGCGTACAGCTCTTCTCCGATCAGCGTGTAGTCGCAGGCGGTGATGAAGAACGGCAACTGGTGTACCGAGTCCGTGCCTGCTATCTGGATCGCGCCGGTGCTGGCTCCGGTCTCTGCCAGAATCAGCGATTCGGCCCAGAACATGCCCATGAACAGGTTGGTCGCCGGCTTCTCCCGTACCATCAGGCCGTCCACCGCGGCCGCGTAGGCGAACTGGTTGTCCGACACGAAGAACACGTTCTCCTTCTTGAACACGTCCGGCCTGCCGACTTCGGTGTAGGCCTCCTTGACCATCTCGGACGCGACCGTGTAGACGATCGGGTCACGGTTCGGAACCAGGAGGTCGGTCGCGTACTTGGCCGTCTTCTTGGCTACTTCGCTCAGGATGTTGAGCGCTGCGATCGTCGCAATCTGGGCCACACCGGCCAGGCCCGGCACGAAGAGTATCGGTCGTCCCATCTCGGTCGCCCGGCCCACCGCCTCCTCGACCGAGTCCAGGCCCGCGATCCTGCGGATGAACATCTCCTTGCCCTTCCGGGCGCGCGAGATGAAGAACAGCATCAGGCCCGCGAACAGCGCGAAAGCCACCAGCACGTTGACCCTGCCGGTGTTGAACCACTGCCCGCGGCTCACCACCACGTTCGAAACCGGGGACTCCGCCCTCAGCGTGTCGAGCTTGGCCACGATGCGGTACGTGAAAGGCCGGCTGTCCGGCACGCCGTCGTCCTCGAATGCGCAGACGCCTGCGAGCACCGAACCGACAACCGTGTCGATCCCGGCCACATCGGTGCGGATAACGTCGTACCCGTCCAGCTCTGCCGCGTCGGGCGAATGCTCCCAGCTTATCCGGATGCTGTGCCCTGCGTCGTTCGGCCGGTCAACCGCCGTCACTATGCCGGGTGGGCTCAACCCGACAAGCGCTATGCAGACGATGGTCAGAACACCCATTGACTTTTCTCCTTGCTCAGAGGTTTGGCGACTTCTCTTCGCACCGGCACGGAGTCGAACCGCACTTCGGACATCCTGATCCGTACTTGGCCACCGCCCTATCCATGTCCACGCCTTTCAGGGTCGCCAGGCTGACCAGCCAGGCGAACACGTCGGCGAACTCCTCCTCAAGGTTGCCCGAGTCGGCTTTGCGCAGACCCCGGGCCAGTTCGCCGACCTCCTCGGCCAGCCAGCGGAACGTGCCGTCCGCGCCGCGTCGATTGTCTTTCTCGAAGTAGATGTCTCTGATGAGTTGCTGGAACTCAGCGATTGTCACTGGCTCAGTATCAGAATCCGCGACGAGCTGTCAAGCAGACTGGGCGGGTCGGACCGAACGTCGCTCGAGCAAGGAAACGAACGCCTCGAGCCTTGTGTCCATCCCGGTCTCGCTCGTGTGCTCGTCCACCGACAGCGAAAGGTAGGGAATGTCGAAGTCCTGGCTGGCCCTGACCATTGCCGGCTGGACCACGGTGCTGGGCATGCACCCGAACGGATGGACGTGGACAACGCCGTCGAATCCCTGCTCTGCGGCCAGTATGAGATGCCCGAGCGAGCTCTCGTCCTCGCCGCCCACGCAGTATCGCCAGTACTTCTTGGCCGCCTGCTTGGCCCTTGCCAAATCGTCGGCACCGATTCTGAAGCCGTGGAACCCGAGCCAGCGGTGCCCGGTCAGGAACGGGTCCGCCTGCACGCCCAGCTCGCCCAGCCGGCGCAGGATGTCGAAGCTTACGAACGGCTCGATCGTGCAGAAGCTCTCCCCTACTACCTTCACCCGCGGCGCGTACCTGCGCCCGTTGGTCGGCACCGCGCTGAACCGCGCCTCGATGCCCGACCTGAGCCGCTTCAGCTCTGCAACCGTGCCCGCCTGCTCCACTTCGGCCATCACCCGGTCCAGAAGGCTGCGCACGAGCTTTGCATCTCGGGCAAACGGCGTGGTCCTGCGGGCCAAGGCATCGGCTTCCTCGACCGCAGCCGACTTGTGCCACCCGATTCGCAGGGCCCGGGCCATGCGGCCGACAGCACGCGACAGCCTGCCGCCGCTCAGCCCGACGACGAAACGGGCGATGAACGGTATCTGGTCGTGCCTCAGGTCCAGCAGTCGGTACTCGTAGCCCAGGTCTCTGAGGATCTGCTGCTGCATCCTGCCATAGTACCCGTACCGGCATGACCACGACCCGCTGGTGTAGGCAAGGACGTCCGCCCCCATTTGCAGACACCGAACCATGTTGCCGAGTGTCAGCTTGAACGGGATGCACATCATCTCCGGCGCCAGCCTGACTCCGAGCTCGAGCACCTCGCGGTCCGGCGGCGGCGGCACGACCGGTTCGGCCCCGATCTCGCGCAGGATCGCCTCGAGCGGCACGTGTATCCTGCCCATGTACGGAAACGCGACCTTCACGACCTGCGACGCCCCTTTGCTAGAACCAGGTCCACGAACGATTCCAGTCTTGTCTTCAGCCCGGCTTCGGCCGAATGCTCGTCAAAGAACACCTCGAGCACCGGGATCGACGC
>CP070680.1:2555065-2558977 GCA_020352555.1 Caldifarciminota bacterium
CTGCGCTTCTGGCGCAGGTGCCATCGGATGGCTCATCACCCCCGCCTTTCCGGGTCTTCCGCCAGTCCTACCGGCAGACGTCCCTCCAATGACCGATCTTGAAGACGACAACCGTCCGGCTGGCATCGTCGACCGAATAGACCACGCGGTACGCTCCGCGCCGCAGGCGGTAGCGGTCGCCGCCAGCCAGCTTCCTGCTCCCCGAAGGCCGGGGATTGTCGGCAAGGGATCTGATGTCTACAACCAGGCTGCGCCGGACCCTCCGGCTGTCGACCGATTCGAGTTCCTTCAGCGCGGAAGGCTTGATGAGAAGCTCATAGCCTGCCACGGCGCTTCATGTCCCGGACCGCGTCGGCGAACCGGATACCCGGCTCTTTCGCACGCTCCGCGAACGCAGCCAGGTCCTCGGCATCCTCCCGAAGACCCAGACGGACCGCCTCGTTGACGAGCTCGGAAATCGTCCGGTCGGTCTCGGCAGACTTCAGGCGCAGCGCACGGTGCACCTCAGGGTCAAAGTAGACCGTTGACCTTCTCGGTACATCCTTCATGCTCTGATTGTAGCATAAAGACGTCAAAACGTCAAGGTGGTGTTGTAACTGTGGAGTGTTGGGAGGTGTGTCGAGAAGTCGGCGGGTGGCAGGCGTAGAAACGTCAACGTGCACTAGAACGTAGATCGGGGGGTCAAGGCGTCGAGGGGCGTGAGTACGTGGTGAGCAAGGCGCGCTTCGCTCTGGGGGAGGAGGCTGCCGGGCTACCGCCGGGCCGCAGCGCTGGTTGTTCGGTCGCTTGCTCTGCGCTCTGGGCGCAGGTGCCGTCGGCTCTGCGACGGAGGAGCGGGTGCAATCAGATGGCTCATGGCTCAAGTGTCCCCGATCTCCCGGAGCGCAGATGGGCTTCTTGACACATCCCGGCCCGCCTATACGATGCGAACAGGATGGGAAGAACCTCTTCGACGTTGCTGTTGATGGTCGCCAGTTCGGCCACGCTGACTGGCGCCGAACTGCCGAGTAGTTCCGCATTGCTGCCGTACCGGTTTGAGGCCCGGTGGCAGCGGGGATTCAGATTCGTATCGCCGGTTGACACGGACGGCGACTCGGCAGACGAGTTTCTCGTCTTGCTCGGTAGCCGTGGTGTCCAGCTGTTCGACGTGGGTCTTCAAGCAACATCACGGTCGTTCTTCCAGCCCGAGGGCACGTTCGGCCAGAGTTCGCACTGCGGCGGCAGTGACGGCGAGAACCTCTGGGTCAGCTACCGACGGAACGACACACTCCTGCTGTGCGCCCTCTGGGCAGGACGCGAGATTCCGCTCGCGACAGGGCAAGACTTGAATGAGGATGGAGTCTGGGAGGGATATACCTACCAAGTTGAGTTGGCGGACCTTGAAGGCGACGGTGGGACGGAGGTAGTCGCTTCGGTAGAAGTAGGATTCGACCTGCGACCACGGGGAGTCTTCGTGCTCGACTGGGAAACCGGAACACCAATGTGGCAGTTCCAGACCGGCCCGACTGTTCCGCAGTTCCTAGTGTTTGACCTGAATGGGGATGGCCGCCGTGAAATAGTCTGCGCGACCTACGCGCTCGGAAACGGCAACTCGGCAAACGGCCTGCACGACTGGCTTTCGTACGCATTCGCGCTGGACTACCGGGGCACACTGCTCTGGTTGGACACGATCGGACACTACTCCTCGATGGTGATGCTGGACACCATCCGGTCAGCGCCAAGTGCAGAGCTCCGGCTGCTGGCCATCGAGATCGGAAACCCGGCCGGGGGGCGCAAGTGCGACCGGACCATGCTCCTGGACCCGCTCGATGGCCGGGTGCTGAACACGGTCGGGTTCGGGGCCTTCAACAGCGGGGCCTGTGTGACGCGCGGGCGCGGCGGCAGCGGTTCCGTAGTCCTGAGTGGCTCCGATGATACTGTACGCATCCTTGACAGCAGGCTGGGGCTAAGGCGCAAGCGGTACGTGCCAGCCTGCTCCTTCAAGGACGCCGCTGTCCCACTCGAGCTGCACCCGGGCCGAAACGACCACACCTTGCTTGGATGCAAGGACGGCCGGCTGCGGGTCTTTGACCCGGAACTACGCCTGCTGGCCGAATCAGAGATCCCCGGCATCAGATGGCTGAAGCCGGTCCGGGGTCAGGGCAATGCCAGGATGCTGGTTCATGCCGAGGTGGGGAGCGAGACTGCCTGGCATCTCATTGAGCTGCAGCCAGTTCCGCTACTGCAGCGGGCCGTGTTCGTGGCCGACCTGCTACAGGCTGGAGGCATACTGCTTGCGTTTCTGGTACTGACGTTCGTGCTGGTGCTGGTACTGGTTCGCTACCGGCAGGCACGTGACATCCGCACGGTCATCAGCGGCCTTGCCGGTCGGGCAGCGGTCGTGGAATTCAATCGCGCAGGACACCCCTCGCGAGCCAACCGAAGGGCACGTGACATGCTTGGTGGCAGCCATGTTCCGGACATCGGCTCGACTGAATCCCTTGCCCCGGCTAGGGATCTGGTTCGCGCTGCTGTGCGCGACCGGCCGGGCGCTGAACCGCGCGAGGCAATCGTCGCACTCGGACCAGACCAGAACTTCATGGCGCGGGCAACACGCGTGCACAGCGGTGTGATCCTGAGTTTCGAGGACATCACCGACGCCGAGTACGTCCGCAAGGCCAAAAGCTGGGCGCCAATGGCCCAGAAGCTAGCGCACGGCATCAAGAACCCGCTGACGACAATCGGCCTGATTGCACAGCGGCTCCAGAAGCACTGTCAGCCTGAGGGTGAGCAGTTCGTGGAGAGCATCCGGGAAGACGTGGAGCGGCTGCGGCAGATGACCGACGGATTCATGCGCTTCGCCAACCTGGAGCCTCCGAAGTTGGAGGAAGCTGACATCAACCAGCTCGTGCGCGATTCCCTGAAGAAGCTGGAGTCGGTGAAACCCGAAGGAATCGCAGTCGTGCTGGAGCTGGGAGAAGACCTGCCAAAGCTTCAGACGGACCGCGAGCAGATGGCCACCGTGTTTGACAACATCATCGAGAACGCAGTATCAGCCATGAAGGAGCATGGTAGCCTGACAGTCAGAACCAGGTCGGTGAAAGAAGAAGGCAAGGTGGTCGAGGTGTCGATTTTGGACACCGGGCCAGGCATACCTGACCGCTATCTCGCTAAGGTATTCGAGCCGTACTTCACACGCAAGCCGGGCGGCACAGGGCTGGGCATGGCGATTACGAAGCGGATAGTCGAGGACCACAACGGTACCATCAGCATCACAAGCAGCGAAGGAAAGGGCACGACCGTCACCGTGGTCCTGCCTGTTGTCGCTGGCACGGGAAACGCATGAGAAAACCCAAAGTGCGAGTACTGGTTGTCGATGACGACGAGAAGATCCGACTAGCGCTGTCGGACATCCTCCGCGAGCAGGACTACGAAGTCGTCGAGGCGTCGGATGGCACCGAGGCGCTCGAACGCTTGCGGAGCGACAACATCAGCATGATGTTGCTCGACTATCAGTTGCCGGATTTCGATGGACTCAAGGTGCTGGCCGAGGTGCGCAAGACCCACGCCGACCTGCCGGTCGTCATGGTTTCCGGGTTCGGGACCATTCGGCTCGCTGTCGAGGCAACCAAGAAGGGCGCGTACGACTTCCTGGAGAAGCCACTGAACGCAGAGCGCATCACAGTCACGGTGCGGAACGCGCTAGAGAAGTACCTGCTTCGGCAGGAAGTCGCCGAACTGCGGCGGCAAACCCTGTCCCAGTACGAAATGGTCGGCAACTCGGCGCCGATGCAGCGGGTGTATGAGATCATCGACCGGGCCGCACCATCCCGCGCGAATGTGCTCATCTTGGGCGAAAGTGGCGTGGGCAAGGAGCTGGTGGCGCGCGCCATCCACCGCAAGAGCCTGGCGGCGGATGGACCGTTCGTGCGG
>CP070680.1:2559077-2568733 GCA_020352555.1 Caldifarciminota bacterium
CCAGCAGGCCGTCCCGATTTACCGCTACCCGCAAGGGCACATCGATGTCAGGCAAGGCTGTCTGTCCTTTCACTTTCTGCTCGCGCTACTCGGTTCCGTGCCGCTCCGAGTTTCGCTTGCCCGGCCCTGAGTCGCTGTCGGACTTTGCCTGCTTGACGCGCTCTTCCCAGTAGTAGAGTGACGGCAGCATGTCGACACCTCAGTTTGCCGCGGTTGGCAGTACCGGGTATCGGCCGACCACTTCGGTTTCGTATGGCCAGGGAGTCTTCATGTTGTTCTCTATTGGGGTGGGGGTCGGCTTCTTGGCGGTCGATACGATTTCGTCGAGAGTCCAGTCGGGCCTCTCGGCCGTGGCCACTATCTCTTCGCATACGAGCGGCGGAACGTAGTGGTCCGTCGGGGTCCTGGCAATCTGCTCTCGGTCGAGGCTGTCGGCGGCTGCACTGCCGCAGCCCGCGGCTACCAGGAGGCCGGCTGCCGCGAAGGCGGCTAGGGCGAGTCCACTGATGGTTCTGTGCACGGTGGCCCTCCTGTATCCTGAGGATACGTCAATTCTTCCTGACTTTCTTCGACACACTGGCCCGGTGCTTCGGGCGCCAGCCCGTCATCCACGTGTCAGGCGCGCCACGGGTGAAGGTGTCTTCCCAGAGGTAGCGCTTGATCAGCCCGGACAGTGCTCTGCGAATCGTGTCGACGTCGCTGTCTTCGCGCAGCAAGGCGATGACCTTGGTGAGCAGGAACTCGCTGCTCATGCCGTTGTAGTCCAGCATCGAGAGGTAGCGGTTGCGGCACCAGGCCGCGGCGTGGACGCCTGCGCCGTCTTTCATCAGAAACGACTGGACCGACTCCGAGCTGTCGACAACAAGGTTGAGCCAGTCGCCATTCCAGATCTTGAGAAGCATGTCGGGTTCGGTCGGTGCGAGCACGTCGCAACCGGCGATCTTCACTGGTATGTAGGCCTTGATGAAGACCTTGATGCCGCGGCGGCTGGCTGCCCGGGCGGTCTTTTCAAGTTCGGCCAGCGGCGCGGGGAAGGCGTCGAGCAGCGCCACGGACCTGGCGGCCGATATCATCGAGCGGCAGCGTTCGTACACCTGCTCGACAGTCGAAAGGCGGTAGATGCCCTGCTCCGCGGTCTCTGCCGGCATGTCCTCCAACGCCTGCTCGATTTCCTTCTCGCGGGCGTCGAGTTCCAGTCGCTGGTGATTGATGTACTCACGCACCGGCAGGGCGATATAGGTCCGGCTGCCGCGGCTGTCGTCTGCCACCACGGCACCCTTGGCCTTGAGCGCGTCGAGCGCCTTGTAGGTGTTGGGTGCCGGCTTGCCGATGAGCTGGGATACGCGGTAGGCGGTGGCGCCGGGCTCGCGAAGGACCGCCAGATATGCGGCGGCCTCCACGCCGGTCAGCCCGACTCCGGTGAGCATGTCGGCGATCCGGTTGGTACGCTTCACAGGTAGTCCTCCATATTGTTTGTCTAATACTAACAACCCCGACCTCCGCTGTCAAGCGGAAATTTGCGGATGTTGACCCCCGGCGATACAGGCCGATATTGGACCAAGCCAGCAAGCAAAAGGAGGAACCCGTGAAGAAGTACGCCGCAGCGATCGCTACCGTGCTGGCGGTTCTGCCTGCACTGACCACCGCCAGCTGGCTGAACAACCCCAGCCACCGCCATGAATTCAGGGCTGCCTTTGAAATGGGCCTCGTCGGGGTGATCGGGCACACCATCCAGTTCGGCAGGAACGGGACCCAGTTCGACTATGTCCGAGAGGGAAGCCAGAACATCGTGTTCCCGTTCATGCGCGGTTCAGCCGAGCTGCATCTCAGGCCCCGGCACACCTTCGTGTTCCTGATCCAGCCGCTGGACATCAGGACAGTGGCGACGCTTCAGAACCAGCTTGTTCTGGACACCGATACGTTCCCAGCCGGAACGCCGATGAACCTGCGCTACGGATTCGACTTCTATCGCATCAGCTATCAGTACGACTTCCTGACAGACCCGGATAAGGAACTCGCGATCGGACTGTCGCTCCAGCTGCGAGATGCTTCGATTTCGTTCGCTTCGCAGGACGGCGAGAAGCTGCGGGTATACCAGGACATCGGCCCGGTTCCGATTCTCCGTGTGCGCGGCCGCCTGCCGCTCAGCTCCAAGACCTGGCTCGGGGCCGAAGTCGACGGGTTCTATGCCGAGGGTAAGGGTGTAACCGGCAGCACGAACGTCGAGAGCGGCTTCACCGGCGCCATACTGGACGCCTCGCTGCGGTACGGGATGAAGTTCCACGAATCGCTCGAAGGCTTCGTCAACGCCCGGTATCTGGGCGGCGGCGCCAGCGGTGGCCAGATCGACCCGGAGAATCCGCAAAGCGACGGCTACACCGACAACTGGCTCGGAACGGTATCGTTCACCCTCGGGTTCTACGTCAAGTAGGCCTGGAGTTCGAAGTCGCTGTCTCGCTGCGGGAGATCACCTGGGACACGCTGGACAGCATACTTGCGCTAAAGGTCAGACCCGAGCAGGAGCGGTTCGTGGCCAGCAATGCAAAGTCGCTCGCCCAGGCTCTATTCCAGCCCAAACATGCCTGGTTCAGGGCGATCCATGCCGGCGACATCCCGGTCGGGTTCATCATGACGTACGAGGACAGGGAGAAACCGGAGTTCTTTCTCTGGCGCATCATGGTTGACAGCGAACATCAGGGAAGGGGCTACGCCCGAGAGGCGCTCGAGTTGCTGGTCGAACGGCTGCGCTCGATTCCCCAGGCGCGACAGCTGACGACCTGTCACGTTCCGGGCGAGGGCGGGCCGGGTGGCTTCTACCAGAAGTTCGGATTCAGGTACACGGGTGACAAGATGGGAGAGGAGCTGGCGATGAAACTGGAGCTTGGCCCGCCGGTTTCTTGACAGCGTCGAACAGCGCAATATCTTCGCCCAGGATGCAGCAGCAAAAGAAACCGCCCTGTCCCGAATGCGGATCCGGCGACGTCATACCGGTTGTCTACGGCAAGCCGACTGACGAGCTGGTCGAGCGGTGGCGTCGGGGCGAGGTCGAACTCGGCGGATGCTGCAATCGCGAGAAGGGACCGGTCTGGCACTGCAAGGCCTGCGGCAACTGCTGGCGATGAGGCCTGCGAGTCCGGCTTGATCCAGGTCCGGGCCATCCGGTCACTCGGAGCTGCTTGTGCCGAGAAAGAAGACTGACAGCTATCTGATACCGGTCGATCGGATAGAAGGGGCGATCCGGGAGATCCGCGGTCACAAGGTCATGCTTGATTCTGACCTGGCCGGTCTGTACGGGGTCGAGACCGGGGCACTGGTGCGTGCTGTGAAACGCAACATCGAACGCTTCCCGGGCGACTTCCAGTTCCGCTTGACCAAGCACGAGTTCGACGCCTTGAGGTCCCAATCAGGCGATTCGGGTCAGTGGGGCGGTCGCCGGTATCCGCCCTATGCGTTCACCGAGCACGGGGCGGTGATGGCGGCTAGTGTCCTGAAGTCAAAGCGGGCGGCCGAGGTCAGCGTGTTCGTGGTCCGTGCGTTTGTCCGGATGCGGAAGATGCTTGCCGACCGGCGGGAGGTTGCGCTCAAGCTGGCCGAAATCGAGGCTAGGATCTCGAAGCAGGATGTCAAGGTCGCGGCCCTGTTTGACGCCATCCGGCAGCTGATGCGGGTATCGGCACCGGGCAGGGGCAGGCCGATCGGGTTTCGTCCTCAGAAGAGGTAGTTGGCGTCCGAATCCTTGACAGGGACGCCAGGACAACTAGATTCTGAACCAGGCAGAGACGCACGGGACACCGCACCCTTGTACCCGTGAGAGAGGTGACTATGCACAAAACCGAGACCGACGAGCTCGTACACCGGTCGGGAAGCGTTCCTTCCGGACGGGCGTGGTGCGAAATCGTCCAGGACTGGGAACCAGCGTTCTTCGGCGACAACAACCGGGCGGTGAAGAAGATCCAGCGCCAGACCTACCCCGAGTTGGCGCACGAGTTGTTCAATGCCGCGCGTCAGCGCTACCTCTCCGCCTGCGGTCTGGTCGGAGTCGATACCCGGCTCGCCGAACTGTCGCGCAAAGCGGAGCGCTACCGGCTTCCGTTCCTCACGCGGGCATATCGGATGATGGCGAAGTTCTACCGCTACGCTTTTGCCGGCGACCAGCAGATGGTCCTGCCTTTCGAAGATCGGCCTGCGCAGGATTCAATGCGCGGTGCCTGGGAGCGCTACTTCCGCGATGAGGCGGAGCGGCTGGTCGAAACAGACTCGATTGCGACAGGGATACTGCGTGCCGTCGTCTACCACCCTACGCCGATCGGCGATGCGGCTGAGGCACACGTTGTAGACCTGCTGAGTCACCGCTACGGCAAGTTCCATCTTCAGAGACGGCTCGAGTTGCTCAGGCAGACCTTCTCCTCCGATGAGCTCGACGGCTGGCGGTTCGCGGAGGATGTTGACTGGGACCAGATCGCGCTTGACCCACGCGTACGCCCGAACCCGCCGGACTAGCATTCACTGAGGTTTGCGGCGGGGACCCGGTTTCCCGCGAAGCACAGGGGGCGCCCTTCCCGTTCAGTGATCGATGTCCCTTCTACGATTACATCTTGACAAAGAGCCTGTTTCCGTCTATTCTTGGATACAGTTTAGGGTTACACCTGATAACAACCTGTATCAGCGGTCGCAGCTGCTTGGCGTGTTCGGCCAAGCAATGTCGTGCAAGCACGGCGGCTCGAATCGAGATTGGGTCAACGAGTGTGCGATGCGGCCGGGTCCCAGGCAACGGAGCAAACCCAGCCACCTCGTAGGTCACGGTTGCCTGACAGGCGCAGAAGTTCTTCTCCTTTTTGTGCCCGGCCGCATCCCCCATCCCGGTGACGAAGGATGCCCGGTTCGGCGATTCGCGGCGGCTGTATGCGGTTGGTGTCAGGGATGCCGTGAGTTCTGTTCAGTTGTGGACCTGAAGGTCCACGTGCGGTAGAGGCAAGGCCGCACTTGGGTAGCGGGGAACAAAAGCAGTTCCCCGCTGCCCAGAATGCGTGGTGCGACTCCCTGCTGGAACCTCAGGAGGGAGGAGAACTCCTGAGGGCACAAACCTGCTGCCCAGCCAACCGCAGCCATTGCACCAGCGGGGGTGGACAAGAGCAGGACTGACGCGATGCGCCAGGAACGCCGCAGCCGTTCCGGCTGCTTCTGGCCAAGTCGACAAGCCAAGCGGAGACAGAGTAGCGGGGGAGCCGAGAGGCTCCCCCGTGCACCAGCGGACCCGGAAGCGCGACTATCTATCCCGAGGTAGTGTCTATTCATAGGCAGACTATCCGGGACTGTTTCCCTCTGCAGGAGCGAACTTGCTGGACGGCAGTCACAATGCTTGAAGGAGGAGACGGATTCCATGGGCAAGCATCAAGCCTGACTCAGAGGCGGACGTCACGGCGTCCCTCCAAGGGTCTGGTGTGGCGTAGCAGACAGCGTCGGAGCGCCGGTGGGTCGTGGGACAGTTCCTGCGGCGGAACTGACTGGGCAGGAATGTCTTCTGTCAGTGCGCGGGCCCTGCAGGGTGCCGACAGGGCGCCTTGTGTCTGCCTGAGCGGAGCGTCCCCTGCAACGGGAAGACGAACCGGGGAGGTTTCGAGAGTCCTCGGAGCAGCCCGCGGCTGCGTAAGACGTGCAACCGGAATGCTTTGGACATAGTCTATACAGACTGTAGAATCACCACCGAAAAGGGAGCTGCTGTTTATGGAAGAGATACTGAGAGACGACATCAAGCGCGTTCACGAAGAGATAGAACGCGAAAGCATATTCACTCAGACGATATCGTCCGAGGTCGGCAAGGTCATTGTGGGGCAGAAGTACCTGGTCGAGCGGCTGCTGGTCGGTCTGCTGGCCAACGGCCACGTGCTGATCGAGGGCGTACCCGGTCTGGCAAAGACCTATGCGGTCAAGACTCTGGCCCGGGCGATCACGACCCGGTTCCAGCGCATCCAGTTCACGCCCGACCTGCTGCCTGCTGACATCGTCGGTACCCAGATCTACAACCAGCGCACGGGCGAGTTCACGGTACAGAAGGGACCGGTATTCGCCAACCTGGTGCTGGCCGATGAAATCAACCGTGCCCCGCCCAAGGTGCAGAGCGCACTGCTCGAGGCGATGCAGGAGCGCCAGGTCACGATCGGCGAGGAAACCTTCAAGCTCGACGACCCTTTTCTGGTACTCGCGACCCAGAACCCGATCGAGCAGGAAGGCACCTACCCGCTGCCCGAAGCCCAGACCGACCGGTTCCTGCTCAAGCTCAAGGTCAGCTATCCGAACAAGGAAGAGGAGAAGCAGATCATCGAGCGGATGGCGGTCGGCAAGGAGCCCCAGGCTGAGCCGGTGGTCCAGCCCCAGGCCATCATCAAGGCACGCGAGCTCTGCAGCCGGATCTACGTCGACGACAAGCTCAAGGACTACATCCTCGAGATCGTCTTCGCGACCCGGTTCCCCAAAGAGCACGGGTTGGACGACATCGAGCCGCTGCTGCGCTACGGCGCTTCGCCGCGGGCCTCGATCTACCTTGTCACCGCTGCCCGGGCGATGGCATTCCTCAGGCGCCGCGGGTTCGTGATACCAGAGGACATCAAGGAGCTGGCGCCCGACGTGCTCAGACACCGCGTGATACTGAGCTACGAGGCCGAAGCCGAGGAACTGACGACCGACGACATCGTCCGCCGGGTAATCGAGCGAATAGAAGTCCCGTAATGGCCAAAGACCGCGACCAGGGCCGGACCCGGGCCGCGGAGATGGCTGCCCGGGCCAGAATCCGCCAGATCGAGATCCGCACCAGGCGTCTGGTCAACACGCTCTTCTCCGGGGACTACAAGTCCGGCTTCAAGGGCCGGGGCATCGAGTTCCTCGACCTCAGGCAGTACCTGCCCGGCGACGACATCCGGACCATCGACTGGAAGGTGACGGCCCGACTCGGGCTGTCGCGCGGCGAAGTCAGTCACCCGTTTGTCAAGAAGTTCGCCGAGGAACGGGAGCTGACCGTGATGCTGGTCGTCGATGCTTCGGGGTCGAGCCGGTTCGGGACCCGCGGCCAGCTCAAGCTCGAGCAGGCGGCCCAGGTCGCGGCGACTCTGGCTTTCTCGGCGATACGCAACAACGACAAAGTCGGACTGGTTTTTTTCACCGACCGCATCGAGAGATACGTAGTTCCGCGAAAAGGGCGGACCCATGTACTGCGGCTGATTCGCGACATCCTGTACTTCAGCCCTGAGGGTACAGACACGGACCCGAAGCTGGCTCTCGAGTTCCTGATGAACATCGTGAAGCGCCGGGCGATTGTGTTCCTGATATCCGATTTCCTCGGAGACAGCTTCCTGCCTTCGAAACTGAAGACGCCGCTCGGCATCGCCGCCCGCAGGCACGACCTGGTGGCGGTGTCGGTCACCGACCCGGCCGAACTGGAACTGCCGAAACTGGGCCTAGTCGATGTCGAGGATGCGGAGACCGGGGCGCTCGTGACCATCGACAGCTCCAACCCGGGCCTGCGCAAGGCGTTCCAGAACAGGATGCAGGAACGGGTCGATACCCGCAGGAAGCTGTTCCAGCAGCTCGGAGTCGACCATATCCCGGTCAGCACCAACGAAGAGTTCACCTCGAAGCTGCACAAGTTCTTCCAGGAGAGGGCGAGGCGTTACCGGTGAGGGAGAGGGGTCGAGGGTCCAAGGATTCAAGGGTTCGAGTGAGAACCCAAGCTGCGGTTGTCCTCCTGCTTCTGGTGTCAATCGCCATCCTCGGCCAGACTGATTCGACTGCTGCAGATTCGGTTCCCGCCGACTCCGCGCCTGCCTTACCGTTCACCGTAGTGGAGGGCGGGCCGGTCTCGATTGAGGCGAAGCTGCTGCCCGGCCGCGAGGCCAAGGAGCTGACGGTCGGCGACCGGTTCAAGCTGGAGCTGGAGGTCAGACGGCACCGGGATGTCAGCGTCTCCGAACCCATGCCGGAGAGCATCGGCGCCTTCGTGGTCCTTGACCATGACTCCAAGACCAGGTATGAGGGCGACACCATCGTTGACGTGCACACCCTGGAGATGGCCGCGTTCGCGACCGGGGAACTGGAGCTCCCGCGGTTCCTAGTGGCGTGGCAGGAGGATGAAGAGATGCTGGCCGCACGCACGGACAGCATCGGCGTCAAGATCGCGACCACCCTGCCCGAGGACATGGAGGACATCCACGACATCAAGCCCCAGATACCTTTTCCGAACCTGCTGCCCTTGTGGATCGCGCTGGGCGTGGTCGGAGCGGGCGGTCTGGGCCTGCTGGGCTGGCGGCTGTTCCGGCGCTGGCGCGCCAGGAGGCTCGAGGTCGCGCCTCTGCCCGAGCCCTGGGAGGAAGCGCTCACCGCGCTCGAGGCCTTGAACGTCAAGGATCTGCTGTCCGCCGGGCTGATCAAGCGCTACTACTACGCGCTGTCAGAGATACTCAAGCGGTATCTGACCCGGCGCTACGGTTTCCCGGCCATTGACCAGACCACGAGTGAGATGGTACTGGCGCTGAAGCGGGTGAAGGTCGCCGAGCGCGAGGACTTCGTCAGCTTCTTCCGCCGAGCAGACCTGGTGAAGTACGCGAAGCTGGTGCCGCCATACGCTGAGATGGAGATGGCGGTTTCAGCCGCGCGTGACCTCGTGGAGAGAACGACACCAAGAGAAGAGGGGCCGAGTGGCCAAGGGGTCGAGGGTTCAAGTGAGAGGAAAGGCGATGCCTAGTCCGGCACTGGAACCCTTGGACCCTAGAATCCTGGAACCCTTTCTGCTATGAGATTCGCCCACCTCTGGTTCTTCACGCTGCTTGTTCTCGTGCCGGTGTTCGTCTGGTGGATGCTACGCAAGCGGCGCGGTTCACTGAGATACTCGGACCTGTCGTTCCTGAAACGAGCGCCCAACCCGGGCCGCTGGCTGAGGGCGGTGCCGACGGCGCTGTACGCGGTGTCGTTGGTGTTCATGATCATCGCCCTGGCGCGACCCCAGAAGGGCCGCGAGTACCAGGAGGTCGAGACCCAGGGCATCGACATCATGCTCTGCCTCGACATCTCGGGCAGCATGAGGGCCGAGGACTTCTCGCCCAAGAACCGGCTCAACGTGGCCAAGGAACGGGCCAAGGAGTTCATCGAGAAGCGAGAAGGCGACCGAATCGGGCTGGTGGTGTTCGCGGCCAAGAGCCTGCCCCAGTGCCCGCTGACCATGAACCGCAATATCCTCAACGACCGGGTGGACAGAGTCGACTTCGGACTGCTCGAGGACGGCACCGCAATCGGCATGGGTATGGGCAGCGCGATTGCCCGGCTCAGGAAGAGCAAGGCCAAAGACAGGGTCGTGATCCTGCTCACCGACGGCGTGAACAACACCGGCGACATCGACCCGATAACCGCGGCCCAGACAGCGGCTGCCCTCGGGGTGAAGATCTACACCATCGGGGTCGGGAGCAAAGGCCCGGTGCGCTACCCGGTGCAGGACCCGTACTTCGGCCGGCGTTACGTCCAGACCCAGATCGACCTCGACACCGAGACATTGCAGAGAATTGCCGACATCACCGGCGCCAAGTCGTTCCTCGCGACCGACGCCGAAGGGCTGAAGCTCATCTATGACGAGATCGACCGGATGGAGCCGACAACGTTCAAGGTCAAGAAGC
>CP070680.1:2568833-2582582 GCA_020352555.1 Caldifarciminota bacterium
CCTTCCTGGCCGGACACGACCCTGAGGATTATGCCCACCGGATCGGCGACCCGCCGACCGACCTGTCGCTGCACAAGAACTCGCCCGGATACCGGCTGATTCTCAACAACGTGCTGTTCCCTTCCGCAGAGAAGAAGAAGCTGAAGACGTGAGAGAAAGGGTTCAAGGGGCCGAGGGTCCAAGGGTTCGAGTGGAGGACTCCGGTTGCTGAAGAGCTACAAGGAGCTGACGGTCTGGCAGAAGGCTTACGGGTTGTGCCTGGACGTGTACAGGGTGACCGCGAGTTTTCCGGCTGAGGAGAGGTATGGTCTCGTATCTCAGGTGCGCAGGGCAGCGGTTTCCGTTCCGTCGAACATCGCTGAAGGGTATGGGAGGAAAACTACCGGCGAGTACGTCCAGTTGCTGCATGTTGCCTATGCTTCGCTATGCGAACTAGAGACCCAGATGCTGCTGGCTGTGGACCTCGGCTTCCTGAGGCCCGAACAGGCAGATTCCCTGAAGGGAGTCATCGGCGATGTGGAGCGGCTGCTCAAGGCTCTCATCGAGTCGCTGAAGAGGAAGCAGTCTGCCACTTGAATCCTAGAACCCTGGCTCTGCGTCCTCGTAGGTGCCGTCCGATGGCTCAACCCTCGAACCCTATCCGCTAGTGCATTCAGGACAGGAGTGTCTGCCGTGCGTGTTGAAGCAGTGCCGCAAGATCGCCGAGCTGGTCGGTGCGGACGCGGCAACCGAGGATTACCTCGTGACACAGCTTCATGACGTTGCCAAAGACCTGAGCCTGGAGGAGCCGCCCAGCACCTACACGTCCCGCATTCTGCTTGCTGCGATGGAGTTCCTCGGCACCGAGGACCCGTTCGTCGAGGTGAAGCAGGAACAGAACCGCAAGGCCGGGCCGCTGGCAAGACAGGCGGATAGGGAACTGGACCGGACCGACAACCCGCTGCTCAGCGCTCTGATGCTGGCTGCGGCCGGGAACGTGATTGACTCAGGACCCACGCACGAGTTTCGTATCGAGGATGCACTCGATGACCTGAGGTTCAGCCGCGATGACTCCGGCCTGCTGATCGAGCGCCTGGCAGAAGCCAAGCGCGTGCTCTACATCCTTGACAATGCCGGAGAAGTGATGTTCGACGAGCTGGTGCTGAAACGTCTGGACCGTGTCGAACTGACCATCGCCGCGCGGTCTACTCCGATACTCAATGACGTGACCGTGGCTGAGGCCGAGAGCCTAGGGCTAGGGCAGTACGGGCGAATCACCGGCACGGGTTCGAGTTTCCTGGGCGTGGATTTCGGTACCGTCTCTGATGAGTTCCGGGATGCCTATGAAGCCGCCGACGTCGTCATCGCCAAAGGCCATGCCAACTTCGAATCCCTGGTCGGCCACGGGCGGGAAGCGTTCTGCGTGCTCAAGGCCAAGTGCGAGCTGGTCGCAGCACCCTTGGGTGTGAAGCTGGGCGAATCGGCGTGCTATCATGAGAAGGGTCCAAGGGTCCAAGGGTCCAAGGGTCCGAGTGAGCGAAGCACCAAGGACCGTGACTGTTTCTACACCACTAGGACCCACGAATCCTCGAACCCTGTCCGCTAGCATGTGTCTGGCGATACCGGTACGCATCCTTGAACTCAAAGGCGACATGGCGGTGGGTGAGGTCGGCGGTGTGGAGCGGGACGTTTCGGTGATGATGACACCTGGGGTCAAGGTCGGGGACTACGTCATCGTCCATGCCGGGTTCGCGATACAGGTGGTTGACCAGCAGGAGGCCGAAGAGAACCTGAGGATACTCCGCGAGATGGCCGAGGCCACTGACACTGCCCGCGAGCGCGCCGGGCGACTGAGGGCTGTGCGACGCAGGCAGGGTCCGGACAGGCCGCAGTAGGCGCGGCGGTCCTTATTCCTGGTTGGTGACGATGAGAGGGCAGGGCAGGTTGGGTATCAGCTCGTCAGGGATCCTGTAGCCCCCGTCCGACAAGCTGCTCGAAGACAGGACGATGAGGTCGCAGTGACTGCTGTTCGCCAGCCCCAGGATGTTGTCGACCTTGCCTTCCTGAGCCATCACCGATGACTTGATCCCCGCAGCTTTGAGTTCCTCCTCAAGGCTGTAGAGGTCCTGCCAGCACTGACGTTCGGTCTCCTCGTTGACGACCTTGGTGCGGGTGTGCCCGTCAGTCGAGATCTGCCGGCACTCGCGCGACATGATGCCGCTCAGCAGCACGGCGCTCTTGTGCTGCCTGGCGAGCTCCATCACGAAGTGCTTGTCCTCCTGCTTCTCGCTGACGATGTACAGAATCCGCTCGAACATCTCCTGTCCTTTCTCTTGCCGCGGGGTTTGAGGACCCTGAGTTCCGCGTGCCGTCGGTCTGTGTCTCAGGGCGCCATCGGTATCTGGACCAGCAGCGCCAGAGTCGCGATGACCAGCGAAACTACGGTGACAATTATACCTACCTTGAACCATTGTGCAAACCGTATTCCGCCCCCGGTCGCCCGCTCGAAGGCACCTACCGCGACCAGGTTGGCGGTGGAGCCGATCACGGTCAGGTTGCCGCCGAAGCAGCCGCCGAACAGCAGTGCCCACCAGAGGATGCTGGCGTGCGGGAGTCCGACCCGGACCAGGTCCTTGACGACCGGAACCAGGGCTGCGACGATCGGCAGGTTGTCGACAAACCCGGACGAGAAACCTCCGACCCAGAGCATGAGTACGGCGATGGTGCCGGTCGGACCGCCGGGCACCGAGACGGTCCCAGACAGGCTCTGGGCGAACTGGAGGGCGAAGTAGCCGAGCTTGGTGGTGACGCCGGTGTACTCAAGGCAGGCCGACTTGCCGAACAGAAACATGAAGAACAGCAGGGTCCACCAGTCGATCCCGCGTTCAATCAGCCTGCGGCCCCGTTCCTGCTCGCTGAACACGACGAAACCGACGACGGTCAATGCGACGGCCACGAGCACGGTTCCCTCGTTGAGGCCGAGCCACACTTCCATCCGCCGGTGCAACGCGATCAGGACGACCGTGACCAGGAAGGTGATGAGTCCGGTCCGGAGCCGGGCCGGATTGACCGTCTCGGTGGTACGATTGAGTTCCTGGACGTCGATATCATACCGCTTGCCGAAGAAGTGGCGTCGGTAAAGCAGCAGACAGAGTCCGGCCACCGCAACTGCGGCCGTGACCGATACCGGAGTTGCCCAGCGGAGGAAATGCTCGAAGCTGAGCTTGCCGGCGAAGGCGATGTAGACGCCGATGGGATTGCCGATGAGGGTGATTGCGCTGCCGACATTGGTGGAGAACACGAGGCAGAGCAGGAACGGAACCAGCGGCGCCTTGGTCCTGCGCGATACCTCGAGCGCGAGCCCGAAGGTGATGAGGATGGCAGACACCTCGTCGGCGAAGCCGCCGAGCAGAACCGAGAAACCCATCAGAACCAGCAACAGCAGCCAGGGGACCCCGCGGACCTTCTCGACCGCCTTGACCACGAGGTAGCGGAACACACCGATGCTCTCGAGCCAGCGGACGATGACCATCATCGACATGATGAAAAGGATGGTCGGGATGGACATGAACTTGACGGTCGTCTCCAGGTCCATGACTCCTGCGACAAGCAGGATGCCGAGGCTGGCGGCAGCGATTGCGAGCCGGAAGCGCCAGAAGAGCAGGGTGCCGATGACCATTGCCAGGAACAGCGTCACGGTCAGTTCCTGACGCAGCAGCCAGGGCGGGTGGTTGAACTTGGCATAGCCCAGTTCGTGGAAGATGCCCTCTTCCGGCAGGACGACCGATGTCAACGCGAAGTGGGCAAGCAGGTAGATGACCGCGACCGATGTGACGAAGAACAGGATCCTGCGGTTGCGCTTGAGGAAGCCCTGACGGGGTGGGGCTGCGATGATGCTGGCGGCACGTTCCGGACTCCTGGCCTTCAGCGCCCGGTCCCGCACTTCCGGCTGGTTGAGCGAGCGGGCCACTTCGGCAAGGACCTGAAGGTAGAGATGGCGTTCCCGCGGCGGGGCGATGATGAGAACCACCAGCCGGACCGGCTTGCTGTCTACCGAGTCCCAGTCCATCGGCTCGGTCAGGCGGACGACGACCACCAGCATCCGCTGGGCGGATTCGTGCGTGGCGTGAGGGAGCGCGATGCCCTGACCGACTCCGGTCGAACCCTGGCGCTCCCGCTCGGAGAGTTCATCGACCAGGGTCCGGTAGTCGTGGACCAGTCCTCGTTCCACCAGCCGTCTGGATACGAACTCGAACAGCGCCCGCTGGTTTTCGACCTTGGGGGAGTCGAATGCCAGGTCAGGCCGTACGAAGCTCTCGAGTCTGATCACCGGGAGAATTCCCGAAGCGACTGATGACGGGCGCCTGCCCGAAGCCGGTCGGCTCAGGGCCTGGGTCACACAGGTCCGGTCTGAGGTCCAGGTTCCGGTCCCTGAAGTCGTAGAGCTGGGTCACCGGGTCGGTTCTGGCCAAGACGGAGGCATCATAATCGGGCGCCTGTTCAAGTCAACGCGGTTTGGTGCCTGGCGGCCCAGTCGTCTTGACCGTCCTGAAGCGGACTCTACAATCACCGGATGCCGGTCCGGCAGCATCCATTCAAGCTTGTGGCTCCCTACAAGCCGACCGGGGACCAGCCGCAGGCGATCGAGGAGCTGGTCGATTCGCTCGGGTCGGGGAAGAAGTTCTCGACCCTGCTTGGGGTGACCGGTTCGGGCAAGACTTTCACGATGGCGAACGTCATCGCCCGGCTCAACCGGCCGACGCTGGTGTTCTCGCACAACAAGACGCTGGCCGCCCAGCTCTACGGCGAGTTCCGCCAGTTCTTCCCGGAGAACGCGGTCGAGTACTTCATCTCGTACTACGACTACTACCAGCCCGAGGCCTACGTACCCGAGCACGACCTGTACATCGAGAAGGACGCATCGATCAACGAGGAGATCGAACGGCTCAGGCTGCGGGCGTCGTCGAGCCTGATCGAGCGCCGGGACGTCATCGTGGTGGCGTCGGTGTCGTGCATCTACAACCTGGGCGAGCCTTGGGAGTTCAAGGAAGCGCTGTTCCCGATCGAGCTGGACAAGGACATCGACCGGGACCGGTTGGTCGAACAGCTGGTCAAGCTACAGTACAACCGCAACGACATGGAGCTCAAGCGGTCGGCATTCCGGGTCAGGGGCGACGTGGTCGAAATCCACCCTTCGCACCGGGACTACGGGGTCAGGGTGGAGTTCGACGGCGACACGGTCGGCAGGCTGAGCGTGTTCGACATCCTGACCGGCGACGTGACCGAGCGCCGCGAGCGGATCGTGGTGTACCCGGCCAAGTACTTCGTTACCACCGAGCGCCAGATCGAGTCGGCCGAGAAGTCGATCGAGCGGGAACTGGTCCGGCGGTTGTCCGAACTGGAGTCCCAGAACAAGCTGCTCGAAGCGCAGAGGCTGAAGACCAGGACCAGGTTCGACCTGGAAATGATGCGCGAGTTCGGCTACTGCCCTGGGATCGAGAACTACTCGCGTCACCTGCTGGGCAAGAAGCCGGGCGAGCGGCCCTACTGCCTGCTCGACTACTTCCCGGACGACTTTCTGATGGTCATCGACGAGTCGCACGCCACGATCCCGCAGATCCAGGGTATGTACAACGGTGACCGGGCGCGCAAGCAGACGCTGGTGGACTACGGGTTCAGGCTGCCGTCGTGCCTGGACAACCGGCCGCTCAGATTCGACGAGTTCGAGGAACTCGTGAACCAGGCGGTGTTCACGACTGCGACGCCCGGTCCGTACGAGATGCAGCGCAGCCTGGGCCGGGTCACCGAGCTGATCGTCAGGCCGACCGGGCTCGTCGACCCGAAGATGACGGTCCGGCCGACCAAGGGTCAGGTCGACGACCTGATCGCCGAGATCAGGAAGCGGACGGAGCGGAAGGAGCGGGTGCTGGTCACGACCCTGACCAAGCGGATGTCCGAGGACCTGGCCGAGTACCTGACCGAGATGGGGCTCAGGGTCAAGTACATGCATTCCGAGATCGACGCGATCGAACGGGTCGAGGTGCTGCGCGGGCTGCGGTTGGGCGAGTTCGACGTGCTGGTCGGCATCAACCTGCTGCGCGAAGGCCTGGACCTGCCCGAGGTGTCGCTGGTTGCGATACTCGACGCGGACAAGGAGGGATTTCTGCGCGACGAACGGTCGCTGATCCAGACCGCAGGCAGGGCGGCCCGCAACGTCCGCGGCGAAGTAATCCTGTACGCCGACAACATCACCAGGTCGATAGAGGGTGCGCTGCGCGAGACCGACCGAAGGCGGCAGAAGCAGATCGAGTACAACGAAGAGCACGGGGTCACGCCGACCAGCATCAGGAAGTCGGTGGACCAGGTGATGACGACCACAGCGGTGGCCGATGCCCGACGCGAGGAGGAGGAAGCCGAGGAGCTGCCGGCAGAAACAGAGGAAGACAGGCTCGCGCTGCTGGTCCGGCTTCAGAAGCAGATGGAGGACGCGGCTGCGCTGCTCCAGTTCGAGAAGGCGGCCGAGTACCGGGACCGGATCGACCAGGTTCGCCAGAGCATGGACGACGAGATGCTCAAGCAGGCGCGCCGGGCGAGAAAGGGCAGGGAACGCTAGACGCACGATGCCAGACGCATGACGCATGATGAGGGAGGGATGACAGCGAAACGCCGTGAGCCATACTCCTTCGAGAAGCTGGAGGTCTGGCGTCTGGCAGAGGATATCATCGTCAGGGTCTATAGCCTGTCCCAGGGGTTGCCCGAGTCTGAGCTGTACGGCATCGCAGGGCAGATGCCGGGCCGCGGTCTCGATTGCGCTGAACATCGCCGAAGGGAGAGCTGGGGACAGCGATGCGGAGTTCAGGCGGTTCCTGGGTATCGGCGAGCGGTCGTTGGTCGAGGTGATCGCCTGTATCAGGGTCTGCGTGACCCTGAAGTACGTGACAGAGACAAAGACAGCCGAGTTGTTGGCGACCTGCGATCGGCTGCAGGCCAAGCTGCGCACACTCAGGAGGCGCCTGGGCAAGGGGGCGAAGTCAGCCTAGCGGGAGATTCCGGGGTCCGGGGTCCGGCGTTCGAACGTCTTGCGCGACGCATGCGGCGCTGCCAGAGGTGCGGGCTCGGGCCCGGAGTCAGGGCAATCTTCGGTCGGTTCGACCGTCCGGAATGGATGATGGTCGGCCAGGCGCCGGGCCTGCGGGAAATCGACCTCGACCGGCCGTTTGCCGGACCGGCAGGCAAGCGGCTGTTCGGCTGGCTCGAAAGTGTCGGATTCAGTGAGGACGAGTTTCGCTCGATGTGCTACGTGACCGCGGTGATGAAGTGTTTTCCGGGCAAGGGGCAGAGGGGAGACCTGAGGCCGAGCCGGGTGCAGCTCAAGAACTGCGGCCGGTTTCTGGGGCAGGAGTTGGAGCTGGTCAAGCCGTCGGTAGTCATCCCGGTCGGCGCGCTGGCAATCGAGCGGTTCCTGGGCAAGCGCAGGCTGGAAGACGCCATCGGCCGGAGGTTCGTGGTCGAGGTGCCGGGCCGGGCAACGACCGTCATCCCGCTGCCGCATCCTTCTGGCGCTTCGGCCTGGACCAACGCACCTGCCAACCACAGGCTGATTCGGAGGGCGCTCCGGTTGATCAGGTCCGCGACCAGCGGCCGCTGACACGATCCCAGATCCCGCGCAACCCCTTGCCGACAACGAGGGCGTGCGCCGGGCAGATCTCGACACAGCAGTAGCAGGCGATGCAGGTCCTTCTGTCAATGACGGGCAGCGGCGACATTTCGATGGCCTGCACCGGGCAGTTCTCGGCGCACTGCCGGCACTCGGTACAAAGCCTGGCCCTGAGCAGCGGCCTGCTCCTGGATGCGGTGTAGTAGTAGCCGGACAGGAATGTTCCGATGTTGGCGATCACCGGACCAGGGAGCCGAAACCCCCGGATCGGCGAGAAGTCGCCGACGATATCGAGCCGGTCGCGGCGGATCGGGCCGAGCCCGCGCTCGGCAGCGATTCGGAGCGTCGGGATGCGCTCCGGGTCAGCGCCTGCCATCAGGGCCATGACAGCGTCGGTCGCGACCGCGTTGCCTGCGGCGAGAAGTTTGCCGATGCTGAGCACCCGGCCCGAGCTCGGGCCGGACTGGCCGTCCATGCCGCGCAGGGCGTCCATTATGTTGAGTACCGGCTTGTCGATGGCCTGGAAGATGTCGACAATCAGTTCGGAAAACTGGTAGGCGCTGCGGGCCTTGCCGTGCAACCGGGTCTTCTGACGGCCGGGGATGACCCCGAACATGTTCTTGATTGCGCCGGTCAGGAAGGTGAGGGCGTGGGTCTTGAAGACCGGGAGGTTGAGGATGACGTCGGCATCGAACAGCAGGCGCGAGACCGCAACCTGGGGCACGAACCGCGATTCCAGCCTGAGGGTGCCGGGATTCGTGCCGGCGTCGACAAAACAGCCTTCGCTTGCCTCGATGATGCCGGTGGGTGCTACGAATTCCTGCATCGTGCCCTTGAACCCGCCGCCCGGGTTGTCGCCGACCCAGACCCGGGATGCGCCGTGCCTCCGCAGCCCGCGCACGCAATGCCTGACCACCTCAGGGTCGGTTGTGACCGAGTGCTCGGGCGGGCTTGAGCTTAGCAGGTTGGGCTTGACCCAGACCCGGCGGCCTGCGAAGTCGAAGCCGAGGAAATCAAGAGCTTCGCTGACCGCAAGCCCGACATCGGTCACGCTGCGGACAAGGACGCGTTCCCGCTCGGCAGGGGGCATCCGGGCGGTTTCCGGCTACCGGCCAGGGATGATGTAGAGGACGTTGGCGAGCGAAACCACGGCCTCAGGCTGCTTCGCCTTGTCTTCAGGTATGTCGGTTCCTTCGAACTTCACGTCGATCAGCTTGGCGACCCCGTCCTTGAAAGTATGGCCGCCGCAGACAGCGGTCCCGCCGGACTTCAGGAAAACTATCGGCATGATTCTCCTTTCAGTTGCGCACTACGCAGTACGCACAACGCATAATGCCAGACCACAGGACGATGCTGGAGCAAGCCCGGTCATTGCTTGGTCTTCCTGCGAGAGAGCTTCCTGCGAAACGTTCTTAGCTTGGCCTCAAGCCGGTCACAGAGGGCGTACAGCGACTCGAGCCGAGCGGCGTCCAGCAGCTTCAGCTCCTCGCAGAGTCTGGCAGCGGCCACGACCTCAATCAGCGATTTCAGAGATATGCCCAGGAAACGTCGGAACTCGGCATCGCTGTCCGAGGAGCGTCCCTCGGCGATGTTCAGCGCGACCGAAACAGCCGAACGTCGGAGCTGGTCACCCAGACAGTAGGTCTCCGACCTGGGAAGCCCAGCTGCCTGCAGATAGACAGCCTTGATAAGGCCTACCGCGAGTTGCCACACTTCCATCTTTTCGAAGTACTGGGTTCTGCGTTCCATCACATTCTGCAAAGCAGGTCTGACGAGCACCGACAATCCGACCTGATGCGCATCAAGCCCGATGTCGGAGTACGGCGTATTGCATGAAGCGTTGTGCGTGGATGGCGTTATCCTTCAGGCCGGGGGGAGATTGCGCCGGAGCGGCTTGTCGATCCTGAGCCCCAGCGCATAGTCGGCCTGGATGAGCTTGTGTATTTCGCGCGACCCTTCGTAGATCTGGGCGCCCTTGGCGTTGCGAAAGAACCGCTCGACCGCGTACTCGTTCGAGAACCCGTAGGCGCCGTGGACCTGGACCGCGTTGGACGCGGCCCGTTCAGCTGCCTCGCAGGCGTACATCTTGGCGAGCGAGGTCTCGCGGGTGTTGCGCCTGCCCTGGTTCTTGAGCCAGCCGGCCTTGAGCCAGAGCAGGCGGCAGGCTTCGTAGTCGGCCGCCATCCCTGCGATCATCTCCTTGACCAGCTGCTGCTCTCCGATCGGCTTGCCGAACGCGGTACGGGTCTGGGCGTACTCGACCGAGTTGTCGAGACAGGCGCGGATGAGCCCGGTACTGCCGGCAGCGACAGTGTACCGTCCCTGGTCAAGGGCCGACATCGCGACCTTGAAGCCCTCACCCTCCTCGCCGAGCAGGTTGGCCTTCGGGACCCGGACCTCGTCCAGGGTGATGGACCCGGTATTGCCCGAGCGCACACCGAGCTTGCCAGAGATGGTTCCGGTTGTCAGCCCTTTCATCCCGCGCTCGACTATGAAGCACGACATCCCGGAGTGGTCCCGGGCTTTCTGTTTCGCCGAATCGGTCCAGGCGAGGATGATGAAAAGGTCGGCGATGTCGGCGAGCGATATCCACATCTTCTCGCCGGTGATGAGCCAGTCGTCGCTGTCCTGGCTGGCACGGGTCTGGATTCCGGCAACGTCGCTGCCAGCACCGGGTTCGGTCATGCCGAAGGTCGCGGTCTTCTCGCCTTTCGCCTGGGGGACAAGGAAGCGCTGTTTCTGCTCCTCGGTGCCCCAGGTGAGCAGGGACAGCGAGTTGAGCCCGACGTGGACAGAAAGGATGACGCGAAGCGACGTGTCGACGTACTCGAGTTCCTCGCAGGCCAGGCCGAGGCTGATGTAGTCGTTGCCGGTGCCGCCGTACTGCCCAGGTATGCACAATCCGAGCAGGCCGAGCTCGGCCATCTTGGGCAGGATCTCGGGGTCGAACTTCGCCTCGATGTCTTGTTCCTGAATGGTGGGCGCGACCTCCCTGCCCGCGAAGTCGCGGGCAAGCTTCTGCACCATCAGCTGCTCGTCGGTGAACGAGAAGTCAATCACGCGGCGCGACCAGGCCGACGCGGCGGTAGACCGCATCGACGTGCCGGATGAGCCGGCCGAGCGAGAACACCCGTGACAGGGCGCGACGGTCGAGGGTGGCGGTAACGGTCCGGTCCTGCTTGGCCAGTTCCGGGAACGGCGTGCCGGTGTCGCGCGCGGTAAACGAGAGCCGCTGGACCAGCTTGTAGGCCTTGTCCCGGTCCATCCGGGCCTTGACCAGGGCCAGGAGCAGGCCCTGGGAATAGAAGATGCCGCCCGAGGCCTCGAGGTTCTCGGCCATGCGGCCGGTGTTGACGACCAGCCCGGAGAGCACTTCTTGGAGCCTGCGGATCAGATAGTGGAGCAGGATGGTGGCGTCCGGGATCACGATGCGCTCTGACGAGGAGTTGGACAGGTCGCGTTCGTGCCACAGCGGTATGTTGTCGAGCCCGACCTGGGCGTAGGCTCGGACGACCCGGGCCAGGCCGGTGACGCGCTCGCAGATGATGGGGTTCTTCTTGTGGGGCATCGCGGACGAACCGCGCTGCTTCGAGCCGAAGGGCTCTGCCAGCTCTCCGATCTCAGTGCGCTGGAGGTTGCGGACCTCGATCGTGATGCGCTCGAGCCCGGTGGCGGTGAGTGCGAGGACCGAGAGCATGTATGCGTGGCGGTCGCGGGGAATCACCTGGGTCGATACCGGTTCGGGCTTGAGCCCGAGTCGCTTCAGGACTCTGGCTTCGACCCTAGGTGCAAGCTGGGTGTAGGCGCCGACCGTGCCCGATATCTTGCCGTGGTGCATCTCGGCAATGGCAGACCCTATCCGGTCGATGTTGCGGCAGGTCTCGGCATACCAGGACAGGGCCTTGAGTCCGAAGGTCATCGGCTCGGCGTGGATACCATGGGTGCGGCCGATCATCGGCGTGTGCTTGTAGACAAGTGCGAGCCGGGCGCACTCGACCCGGATGTCGCGCAGCGCCGACTCGATGATCTCGAGGGCCGAGATGCAGCGCAGGGACAGCGCGGTGTCAACGACGTCGTACGAAGTCAGCCCGAAGTGGACGTACTTGCCGTAACGGCCGACGCTCAGGCCGACGCTCTTGGTGAAGGCGATGACGTCGTGGTTGGTCTGCTTCTCGAACCGGTCGATCTCGCTGATGCGGAAGGTGGCGCGTCTGATCGCCCGGGCTGCGGTCTTCGGGATGATGCCCAGCTCGGCCTGGGCCTGGGCCACCGCTTTCTCGACCAGGAGCCAGGATTTGAACTTGGACTCCTCGCTCCAGAGAGCACCCATCTCAGGGGTGGTGTATCGCTTGATCATCTGCTCAACCTGTAATAGAGCCTGGTCTGTTCGCCGGCCCGGTCGATGAAGATGTCGACGACCGAGCCGACCCTCTTGTACTGGTGCTGGAACCCGGCGGCGGTTCGGACGACCTTGCCCTGGGCCATCAGTATCACGTCACCGGGCTGCATGCCGATCGCCTCGGCGGCGCTGTCCTTCTCGACCTCGACCACGACAACACCCTGGCGGTGGGCAAGGCTGTGCTTGACCCGCAGATGCGAGTTGATGTCGGCAACGACAGCCCCCAGCCCGGTCCTGAAGCGCGAGTACCGCTCCGCGCCGGTGCCTTTGGCGTCGCTGATGAACTGCCGGACCGCGTCGATGGGCCGGGCGAAACCGATGCCCTCGGAACCGCCCGAGTGGGTGAAGATGAAGGTGTTGATTCCGATGACTTCGCCGTCGGCGTTGCAGAGCGGGCCGCCCGAATTGCCGGGGTTGATGGCTGCGTCGGTCTGGATCATGTCGTTGAACACGACGTTGCGGCCGGACTCGACGTCCCGGTGCAGGGCCGAAATCACGCCGACCGTGACCGTGGGCTGGGCGTCCTGGAGCAGGAATCCGAACGGGTTGCCGAACGCGATCGCCCACTCGCCGGTCATCAGGTCGTCGGACGTGCCCAGCCGGGCGACCGGCAGGTCCTTGCCTTCGACCTTGAGCAGGGCAAGGTCGAGGGTGTTGTCGATACCGACCAACACGGCCTCCAGCTCCCGGTTGTCGGGCAGCACGACCTTGATTTCGCTCGCGTTGCGGACCACATGGGCGTTGGTGATGACCTCGCCGTCCTTGGACACGACAACGCCCGAGCCCATCGACTTGACCTCTTGCCTGAACTGGCGGCGCGGGAAGAAATCGCGGAAGAACTCGTCCATGCCGAACCCGCCGAACGGGTCATAGGTGTAGACCTGGACCTGGGTGACGATGACCGACGCGACCGCCGGGCTGACCGCCCGTGCCGCGCGGGTAATGGCGTTCTGCCTCGAGTAGCTGATCCCGGCCTGCACGTCCTCGGGCTGCGCGCAGAGCATGCCGGCACACGCCAGCAGGACGAGTAGCGGGAAAGCTGGTTTGGGCTTTGTCATCGGACACCGGAGTGTAGCAACAGCGGTCAGTCCGGTCAAGACGGCAGGGAGTCCTGACAGTGCACAAAGCGGTTGACGTGCGGGCAAGTGTTGTCTAGCATGTAGTGCCGTTTTGGCGAAAGGAGTTCTCATGAGGCGTTTGCTGACACTGCTTTGCCTGGTCAGCCTGCCGCTGGCGGCGGGCACGATGACCAGGACCGTGAGATTCGACACCGATGACCTGACACTGACAACCATAGCCGGGTATGACGACGTGCAGCTTCGGGGCTGCATGGCGACCGGGGTTCCTGGTGCGCCGCAGCTGCCCGAGCTGATGCGTTCGGTCGTGGTACCGCCGGGCGCAGTGGTGACCAGGGTCGAGGTGGTGGATGAGGAATGGGTGGACCTGCCCGGGACGTTCAACGTCGGTCCTGCCCAGCCGGACCACATCCTGCCAAGGCCGGGCCATACCGAGGAGCCTGAGCTGGTCGGGCCGGACCCGGTAGTGTACGGGTCGTCTGACCCGTACCCCGGTGTGGTTCTGCGGTCGCTGGCGTCGGGCACGATGAGCGGATACCGGATTGCCAATGTCGTGCTGTATCCGGTCCAGTACGTGCCTGGGACCGGGAAGCTCAGGCTGGCGACCAGGCTGAGCTACCGGCTTGAGTACACGGTGG
>CP070680.1:2582682-2585615 GCA_020352555.1 Caldifarciminota bacterium
GACTTTGCTTCAGGACCTGAAGCGGAACGGGTGTACCTGATCTACCAGCACGGCACCGGTCTGGCCAGTCTGGTGCGCTAGCCTGGCCGACTACCTGTCCAGGTCCTCTTCTTTGATAAGGTCGAACTTGTCGAACCCGAGCACAGAAGGCGCATTGGGTGTGACCAGCACGAGCAGCTCCTTGCGCCGGTAGGACGACCCGGACTTGAACAGCGGGAACAGACACCCGAATCCCCGGCCCGACACGTGTGAAGTGCTGCTCAACCCGGCGAGCAGCAATGACTGGCCCTTGTCCACCGCAGACCTGACCGTCGCCCTCCTGGCCGTGATGCCGCTGCCGGCAGGCTCGCTCGACTCGACGACAAGGTCCATCATCACCTCGCCCGATGGCAGGAGCTCCGGCGTGACGTCAAGCCGCACCCCGTAGGGCTTGAACCTGGTCGAGCCGATTATCCAGCGGTTCGAGGTCGTGTAGGGAATCTCGCCGCCAGACAGCAAGCAGGCCCTCTGGCCGTTTATCGTCACCACGCTGGGCCGGGCAACGACCCTGGCTTTGCCTTTGTCGATCATGGCCCTGACCCACTTCAGCAGTTCTTCGTCGATACCGACGTTCCACTTCAGGACTCTTCTCGCCGGGTCCTCGGTGTAGTCCCAGCTCTTTGCCCAGTCGTAGCTCGCGCCGGCGCGGAACGGCACCCGGTCAGGGTCCAGCACCATCACGTCATGCCCGCTGCTGACCTGGACCTCGATGAGCGTTGCCGACACCTCGACCAGCACCTGTTTTGCCTCGACCCTGACCATGTCGACAACGTCCGGGAACATCCTCATAACCTTGTCGAACTTGAGCTTGTCCGCCTGGGTCTTGATCGTTCCCTCGACAAAAACGCGGCCACCGACCTTCCTGACGTCCAGCCGAGCCTCGATGTCCTCGAACAGCATCACCAGCTGCTCGACAGCGTCGTCCGGGTCAGTGGAAACGACCCGGACAGAGTACTCCTGGATTCCCTGCGGGGTCTCGGCCTCGATCCTGCCCGCCCCGGGCTCTGTCGCGTGGATTCTGACCCAGCCGTCACCGACCTCTGATATCTCGACCGAGCCCGAGTATTCGACTGTGCTTTCTTCGGTCAGGCCCGGGATATTGACGATCGTGCTATGGCCCACGCCCAGCATCAGGTCTGCCGCGTGCGCCGATGCCGCGACAAGGACCAGCGCGGCCAACAGGCTGCAAATGGACTTCATCACCGTTCCTCCTGGATTCCGCTTGCCTAGGCTTGGAGCCTGGATACCGGCTCCTGTGAACCTATCCCCTGCCAATCTGGTGTCAAGCCGGAAAACTGCCCGACACGGCTACACGCAGGGGTTCGGCCTGAGTGTGCCACTGCGCTGTGGTTTCTGGCCCAGCCCGGCACCCTTGACATTCTGACCGCAGCCGGCTAGGCTGCGCTCATGCGACTGAGGGCAGCCTGGCTCACCTGCCTGGCCGGACTCCTGCTGCTCGCCTGCAAAGGCGGATTCCCGCCGTTCGTCCATCTCCGGTCCTTCGACACCATCACCCTCACCGGCTCACCCACCGAGATAGTCGCGCTTGCCTCAGACCCAGAAGGCAGCAAAACGTCCATCCGGTTCGACTGGGGCGACGGCGAGGTTTCGGACTGGAGTGGGCCGACTGAGCCGGGCGAAGAAGCAGCCATGAGTCACACCTGGACCGAACCGGATGACTACACGGTCCTGGCCCAGGCCCGGGATGTCCAGGGCCGGACTTCGGACTGGGTCGCCTGGACCGAAGTCAGGGTGCTTGATTCGGCTCTGGTCAAATGGTTCAAGCGGATATGGGGCATCGCGCCGGATTGCCCGGCAGTAGGTCCGGACGGCAGTGTCTATGTTCCCGCAGCCGGCCAGATTCACGCATTCGGCCCGGACGGCAACATCCTGTGGTCCACGGACCGGCTGTACCTGTCAGGAGCACCGGTAGTAGGACCGGACGGCTCGCTATACGCCCGGCGTCAGTACTACGGCCCAGACCTGCTCTATGCCTTGAATCCGGATGGCTCGGTCAAGTGGGTCGATTCGCTCGACTGCGACGTTCCGCCTGCTGTAGGCTCGGACGGCACTGTCTACCTGGTGGCCGACTCCTCGCTCTACGCACTGAACCCTGACGGCACGCGACGCTGGGTCCTGAGCGACACCAACAATGCAGAGCCGGTCAGCCCGGTCATCGGACCGGACGGCACAATCTACTTCACCTGCTATCCCGGCATCCTGCACGCGGCCAGGCCGGACGGCACGCTGAAGTGGACCCTGGACCTCGAAGGAAGGATACGCGGGGCCATGGCTGTCGGGCCGGACGGCACTGTCTACCTGACCAGCGACTGGGACCTGTGCGCAGTGGGAAGCGATGGTACCCTGAAATGGACGTACGTCCGCGAATACTACGGCGTGAGCCGGCCGCTGGTCGGACCGGACGGCACGGTCTACTGCCTCTCTGTTGGCGTCCATGCCCTGTCCCCGGACTCAGGAACCCGACTCTGGTACACCTACATCGACGAGGACAGCCCGGCCATGCCCGCAATCAACGCTGACACCATGCTCTACTTGGGCTCTGGGCAGGGACTGATACATGTGCTGAACCCGGACGGCTCATTGCAGGCCCACGTGCCGACCGTCGAGGATGCGGAACACTCGCCAGCCGCAATCGGACCGGACGGCACGGTGTACGTCGCGGTCAAAGACATGTACCTGTTCGCGCTCAAGGGCTCGGCACCGCTCGCATCGGGCTGCTGGCCCAAGGCACACTGCGACGCCGGCAACACCGGATGCGCGGCACGATGATGTTTGAGCAAGGAGGAACCATGCGCAATGCTTCCGGCATCATTCTGATGGGGCTGTTTATGGCCGGGTCAGCCTACTGCATCGGCATCGGCGTGACCGCGATG
>CP070680.1:2585715-2586731 GCA_020352555.1 Caldifarciminota bacterium
CCGGCCTTCGGTGGAGTCGCAGACGAATGACCGCCAGGTCGCACCGGCGTCGGTGCTGCGCCCGACAACAACCCGCGAGGAGCAACTGGCCGAGATATAGACCACAGCAGGGTTGAGCGGGTTCAGGTCAAAGCCTGTGATATAAAGGTCAGCCGGGGTCGGAACCAGTGTCCACGATTCGCCTGCGTCGGTGGTCTTGCGCACCCTGCCCGACACGATGGCATAGACCACGTCGCTGTTGCCCGGGTCGACCACCATCTCGGACGAATAGGTCGACAGCACACCGCCGGTGAACCTCCAGGTTTCGCCGCCGTCAGTAGACCTGGCGACCGGCATCGGGTAGTAGAGTGTTGCCGCGTAGATTGTCGGCGGATGGTCGGAGCCGGCTGCCGCAGCATACAGGGGCCCGGCCGGAGGTCCGACACTGGTCCACTCCGCCATCGCGACGCAGGCGGAGATGCTGAGCAGCAAGAACAGCGGTCCGGCACGACTCATCAAGTCCTCCTGAAAAGGTCCAAGCCTAGAGAGTCTCACACCCTGGGTCTGAAATCCAGTGTGAGACGCCGGCCCGGACTTCAACAGCCTGTTACCGCCAACAGGATACCCCAAGCACCGACCCCTTCCAGTCCTGGCTTCTGCTGCCCCACTGACCAGCCTGGTCGTCAAAAGGAACCAGACCTGTGCTGCCTGGCCCTATTCCTGAACTAGGACCTTGTGCACCGGGGACCCAGTCCCCCTCTCGCCTTGCGGGCTTGGCGAAGCCGGGCGCTGCGCCCGGCGATGTCGAGCAAGTCTGCCCGGTCTACCGATTTCGGTCTACCGTCTCCAATCCTCAGCTCGCCCCTGGATACAACAGCGCCCGACCATGGGTTCTGGCCGCCGGCTCTGCTTCATTCTCTTGTGGGCTGGGCACCTGCTAGAAATGCGCATCATCAAGATGTACCGCATCGTTGCGACCGGCTCTACTCGCCCGGAATCCAAGCCCGGCTCTGCCTCCGCCTGAAATGCTGGTACCA
>CP070680.1:2586831-2616355 GCA_020352555.1 Caldifarciminota bacterium
GACGTCATTCTCGAGCCAGGTCTGGCCTGCGTCGGTCGAGCGCTGGAACGCGATGTCCGAGCGCTCGATGAGGAAAGGGACCGAGTCGTTCTCGAACGCGACGTAGACCGGCTGGCCAAAGGGGCCGGCAGGGCCGATGGCGATGTCGGCATGGTAGCAGGCATAGGTCGGCCGGGTCTCCTGGTCGACCCTGACAGCGGGCAGGAATACGGCCCAGGCCGCAGAAGCGGCGATCAGGACAAGGACGATGGCTGTCTTCATCTGTTGGCCTCCAGTCACGGCCAATATACCCGGAGCCTGGGAACGGTCAACGGCAGCAGCCAACCTGTGGCGGTTGCGCCGTATGCCCCTTGACAGCCTGTTCCGGTTGTGGTCCAATCACTGGTGCGGTCCAGGCTGAAGGTCGTGAACTCCTAGGAGGGCATTGCGAAGAAGACACTACTGGTATTGATACCGCTGGTCCTCTACGGGCAGGTGGTGGTCGACACGATCGTCCGACTCGGGCACAACCCGGCCGAGCTGCTCTATGTGCCCGGGGAGAACAAGCTCTATGTCTCCACCAGACAGAACCGGCTGCTGGTCTTGGACTGCGCTACGTACGAGACAATCGCCAACATTCCTACACACGGTAATACACCCTGCGCAGCCTACGGTGTCTGGAACTGGCGCAGAAACAAAATCTACTACAGCTTCAACATCCGGCCTGACAGCATCATGGTTATTGATGCTTCTGCCGACACGGTCCTCAAGTGGATTCCATTTGCCGGTGTATCCCCGCTGGGGGCCTACGTTTCGAGTACCGACCGGGTATACCTGGCAGACCGAGATCTCTATGTCCTGGACTGCGCAACCGATACCTGGGTGCGGGTGATTCCTCCTCAGCCCGACGACCACTTCGGCTTTGTGTGGTGGGATTCGGTCGGAAACAAGGTGTACGTGGGCAGCGGCTGGAACGCTCCAGACCTGCTCATGGCCTACTCATGCGAGAACGACTCGCTTGTTGCCAGGTTCTCCAGCGGAACGGCTGACCCGTGCGACATGGTGTTCAACACCGACCGGAGAAAGGCCTATGTCCAGGGGTTCTGGGGAGGGGTGTCGGCCATCGACACCAGGGCGGATACGCTCATCCGGACTTATCGAGGGCGCTGGCTCTGTGACGGAGTCTGGAACAGTGTTGACGACAAGGTATACATGCGCGCGGATACTGACTCGGGCACAATCTACGTCATCGACTGCGCATCGGACTCGGTCGTACGCAAGATATGGGGCGACTGGGTGCGGTATGTGGTGGACGACCTGTGCTGGGCGCCCTGGAGCAACCTGCTGTACGTGGCGTGGGGCAGCGGCAGGCACTTTGTCTCTGTGATAGACTGCCGCAACGACTCGGTGGTCGTTCCCGGCTTGGAGATGGGCGCAGCCTTCATGGCTGCCAGCGAGGAGAATCGACGGGTATATGTCAGCGTCCATTGGGACTCGTCCATCTACGTTCTGCGTGAGGAGTACCCAGCAGTCGAGGAGGCCAGGCCCGGTCCGCAGCCTGCCTGGATGATGGTGTCCCCCAGTCCGTTCGCCCGGTGCGCGTACATCAGCTACGCGCTGACCTCAGAGGCGGACGTGAACATGACCATCGTGAGCGCGACCGGCCGGGTCGTGGATGCGCTGGTAGACGGTAGGCAGAGCGCTGGTGTCCACCGTGTGCCGTGGGATGTATCGCATGTGCCTGCGGAGCATCTGCCTAACGGCGTCTACTTCTGCCGGCTGCAGACTGGCAGGTGCTTCGCGACCCGGAAGCTGGCCCTGCTGCGCTAGTACTGCATAGTCCGGAGAAGTCAGGGACACGACTTCCTGGTGTTTGTGGGCTCTGAGCGAGCGTAGCGGGCGTAGTCTTAGGGACGAGGAACGAAGTGCAGGGTTCGAGGCCCCTGGGGACAGTCCAGACGCCCTGATGTGAGCCTGAGGTGCGATCTTACTGGACTCAGCCTGTCGTGCGGTCAGGGCCGGGCACATGACCCGGCCCGCATTAGTCTTCTTGCCCTGTCGGCGGAGTCTTGAGCCGGCGGACGCTGTTGCTCTCACACTTCGGGCATTCGCGCTCTTCGAGCTTGCCCGGGGTGTAGGGCAGCTCGAACTCGGCTTCGCAGCGCAGGCATTTGAAATGCGCCTTGTCCTCAGGCATGGGCAGCCACTCCTTTGCGCCTGGCCTGCTTCTTGGGCTTTGGGGGGTGGAGCTTCTGTTTGAGGATTCGCCTGGTATGGGCGATCTCTCTTGGCGTTACTTCGCGGCGCAGCCTCTCGAGCTCTTCCATCGTTTTCTGGAAACGCTGGCCCTGGGCTGAGGATATCCACTCGAGCTGGAGCCTTGCTGGACGGATGCCCCAGGATTCGAGCTTGTCCCAGAGCTTCTCGACCCGCCTAACGGTCTGCCGGTTGGCGTCGATGTAGTGGCAGTCCACGAAGTGGCAGCCGGATACGAGCACAATAGGTGCGCCGAGCTCGAACGCGCGGAGGATGAACTTCTCGTCGACCCGGCCCGAGCACATGGTCCTTATCAGGACCTGGTTGGCCGGATACTGGAAGCGCGAGACACCCGCAGTGTCGGCAGCTGCGTAAGAGCACCAGTTGCACGCGAAAACCACGGCTTTCTGCTCAGGGTCCTGGCTGAGCGAAGCCTCGACCTGGGCCACTATCTGGGCATCGGAGAACTGGTGCGGGGTGATGGCTTCGAACCGGCACTCGGCAGCGCAGGTGCCGCAGCCGGCGCAGAGCGCCTCGATCGGCTCTGCCTTGGCGCCTTTCTCCCATTCGAACGCGCCGTATGGGCAGACCTTGAGACAAAGGCCGCAGGCCTTGCACTTGTCCTCGTTGACTTCGACCGTATATGGGTCGGCCGCTATCTCTCCCTGGCTCATGAGCCGGACCGCGCGGCCGGCAGCAGCACTTGCCTGGGTGACCGTTTCCTTGATGTCCTTGGGACCTTCGGCGCACCCGGCATAGAAAATGCCGCGGACCGGTGAATCAACCGGCTGAAGCTTGGGATGGGCTTCGAGCAGAAAGCCTTCAGGATGGAGCTGGAGGGACAGCAGCTTGTTGAGGTCATGGGCCTCTGCCCTTGGCTGGACTCCGGTAGCGAGAACGACCATGTCCGCCTGGTGCTGTTCGACCAGGCCGGTTTCGGTGTTCTCGACGTGCAGGGTCAGGCTCTGGTCCTCGTTCTCCTCGACCTCGCCCGGTATGCCGCGGATGTAGCGGACCCCGAGCTGGCGCGAGCGCTTGAGCATCTCCTCGAACCCTTTGCCGAACGCGCGCAGGTCGATGTAGTAGACAGTGACGTCGATCTCGGGCCAGTGGTCCTTGAGCAGCAGCGTGTCCTTGATGGTGTTCATGCAGCAGATGTTGCCGCAATAGGAGTTGCCAGGTCCTTCGCAGCGCGAGCCCACGCACTGGATGAAGGCGATGCTCTTCGGCGTCTTACCGTCGCTGAAACGTCGGATGTCGCCGCCGGTCGGGCCGCCCGATGAGGCCAGGCGTTCGAATTCCATCGCGGTGATGACGTTCTTCATCCGGCCGTAGCCGTACTCGGTCATGCCGAGCGGGTCAAAGGGCTCCATGCCGGTGGCGATGACGATGGTGCCGACCGTGAACTCGACGTCAGAGTCTACCGCATCCAGGTTGATGCAGTGCTTTTCGCAGGCTTCGGCGCACTTGCCGCAGGCGCGCGGGTTGTTGCCCAGGCAGGTCTCCATGTCCAGGACAAAGGCGGCCGGGATCGCCTGGGGAAACGGCTGGTAGATGGCGTGGCGGTGGACGAGCCCGAAGTTGAACTCGTCCGGCCCTACCTGGGGGCAGACTTCAACGCAGTCGCCGCAGGCGGTGCACTCTTTCTCGTCGACATAGCGGGCGTGTCTCTTGACCTTGACCCTGAAGTTGCCCACGTGGCCCGAGACCTCCTTGACCTCGGACAGGGTGAGGAGTTCGATATTTGGATGTCGACCGACATCCGCCATCTTTGGCGCGAGTATTCATATCGCGCAGTCCATGGTCGGGTAGGTCTTGTTGAGCTGGGCCATGGTGCCGCCCAGGCACGGCCCGCGCTCGACCAGGTAGACCATGGCACCGGTATCCGCGATGTCGAGCGCGGCCTGGATTCCGGCGATGCCGCCGCCCACGACCATCGCAGCCCTCTTCACCGGGTACTTGCGCACTGACAGCGGTTCGAGCAGCCTGGCCTTGGCCGCGGCCATCCTGACCAGGTCGCAGGCCTTGCTGGTGGCCAGTGCAGGCTCGCGCAGGTGGACCCAGGAACAGCCTTCTCGGATATTGGCCATCTCGAGCACGAACGGGTTCAGGTCGACCTGGGCAAGGCAGGCGCGGAAAGTGGGTTCATGCATGCGCGGGGAGCAGGCGGCGACCACAATCCGGTTGAGCCGGTGCTCGGCCACCGCTTTCTGGATCGCCTGCTGACCAGGGTCAGAGCAGGCGTACTTGCTCGTCTCGGCAAAGGCGACATTGTCGAGGCTGCGGGCGAACTCGGCCACCTTCTCGACATCGACCGTGCCTGCGATGTTGGTACCGCAGTGGCAGATGAATACCCCGATCCTCGGAGTGTCAGGCAACTGTCCCGGCTCCTTTCTCAGTGGCGGCAAGCTCATCTTCTGGTTCGGCAACGCCGAGTGCTGCGGCCATCAGGTCGACGATGTTCGAAATCACCGGGCCATCATACTCAGACCCGGCAATGGCGCAACCGAAGTGGATGTCGCACTTGGGGCAGGCGGTAACCAGAAAGCGGGCACCGGTACGGGCTGCTTCGGACAGGCGCCGGGCCTGGAGGGATTTTACCGCGGCGCCGCATTCCATCCAGCAGGTGCCGCCGCAGCAGGTGGCTGATACCCGGTTGCGGGGCATTTCGACGAGCTCGAGACCCGGCACTGTTTCGAGCAGGTTGCGCGGCGGGTCGTAGACGTCGAGGTGGCGGCCGAGCCGACAAGGTTCATGGAATGTCACGATTGCATCGATGTACTCCGGCCTGGGGATGCCCTGGCGCTCGAGGAACTCGGTGATGTGCAGTACCTCGAATCCCCTGGCGCCGAAGTAGCGCGGGTAGTCGAGCTTGAACGTGCGCAGTCCCTCAGGGCAGGAGAACACCACGGTTTCGACACCCGAGGCCCGGACCTGTTCGAGGTTGCGCTCGGCGAGCTTGAGGAAGTTGTTCACATCGCCCTGCCACAGCAGGTCATGACCGCAGCAGCGCTCGTCAGCGAGCAGGACCGGCTCGACACCGGCTAGGTTGAGCAGACGGATGGCGTTGCGGGCCGTGCGCAGCGGCTTTGTCCCGAGATGCCCGAAAAGCGGTTCGAAGTACGGAGCACAGCCGACAAAGTAGAGCACGTCGCCCTGGGACGCGATCTTCACCGTAGGGTCGAGCCAGGCGAGCCGGCGCTGGGGCAGGTCGCTCCTGGCCATCAGCCGCATCAGGGTCTGGAGCATGCCGGCGTGCGCGGCCTGGCCAGGGATACCGCGCTCGAACGCGATGCTGCGCAGCTTCATGACCACGTTCGCCATGCTGATCCCGGACTTGCACACCGGGCCGCAGCGGTCGCAGGCCAGGCAGGCAAATACTGCCCGGTCGAAGAGCACGGCGTCCAGGTCCTTGCGCACGGTTCGCTGGATGAACCTGCGCGGCGAGTAGCCGAGCCCGACCCGCGCCACCGGACATGCGGCCGTGCACTTGCCGCAATCCTGGCAGGTCCACAACTCTGCCAGAAGGCCGGCGGCCTGGGGTTCCCGCAGGACTTGCTCGCGCGTCACGGTGCTGTTTCCTTGCAGGCGACCGATACCGATTCTCCGGCCCGGTCCACCAGTTCAAGAGCCACGGTCCCGGGGTCAAACCCGAGGGTCGTGAGCAGGTCCCTGGCCAGACGCACCTGCGCCTCGGCGAGCGTTGCGCCGTTCTGATGGCGGCAGGAGTCCTGGCCGCAGGCCAGGACCAGCACGCGGCCGGCACCGTCCTCGACCGCTTCGAGCAACATGCCGGCGTTGATGCCGCCGGCACAGGCGAGACGCTTGATGGTTGTGGCCTGGTTGGAGCCGATTGCGGGCAGCCGGTGGAGCGCAGTGGTGCAGGCGAACACCGTGATGCTCGGGGAATCGGTGCTACTCGCCATGAACAGCCTCGACCGGTGGCCGGTCATAAATCGCGCCGCTCGGGCAGACAGTGAGGCAGTTGCCGCAGCCGCGACAGCGGGATACGTCGACCTGGGCGACTTCGAGGCCGCTGCGCCACGCGACCAGGCTCAGGGCTTCGTGCGGGCAGGCTTCAATGCATTCGCCGCACGCCCGGCAGAGCTTTGGATCGACCCAGGCGAGCACCGGAGTCGCCAAAAGGCGGACCGGCTTGGCATTGGGGCGGAGGATGTCGACCGTCGAGGGGCGGCGCAGGTCGCCGAAAGCCTGTTCCATGTCCGGGACCCGGAGCAGGACCTCGTCTTCCTCGCCCGGCAGGCTGAGTGCGACCTGGCGGCGCGGGCAGACGAAGTGGCACTGGACGCATTCGCTGCACGGGCCGCAGCGCAGGCAGCGTCCGGCCTCGGTGACAGCCTGGGACTCTGTCAGCGAGTGTTCGACCTCGGCAAAGGTCCTGAGGGAGCGTCGAGATACCTTGACCGGCTCGGCCCGTTCTGCGGTGACAGCGGTGATGGACGGCATGACAATTTCAGGTTCGTACCCGAACCGGCCGCGTGCCGGGGATCCGGGCAGCCGGTGTTTCTGGAGCCAGGTGTGGATGCTGCTGGCGGCACGGTGCCCGGCTGCGATGGCATCAATCACGGTCCCCGGACCGGTGACTACATCACCGCCTGCGAACAGGCCCGGCACAGCGGTGGAGCAATTCTGCTGGTGGGCAGGGACAGTGTCATATTTGGAGAGCTGGATGCCGGAGTCTGCAAGCGAGCCGGTATCCGGGCGCTGGCCTATGGCCTTGATGATGAGGGCAGCGGGAACAACGAACTCAGAGCCAGGTATCGGCTCAGGACGGCGCCGGCCGCTCGAGTCGAGTTTGCCGAGCCGGGTCCTTAGGCACGCCAGCCCAGTGACACGGCCCCTTTCCTGCAGCAACTCAAGAGGCCGGACCAGGAACTGGAACTTGATGCCCTCTTTGATCGCATCTTCGACTTCCTCGTCATAGGCCGGCATCTCCTTGCGGGTGCGCCGGTACAGGACCTCGACCTCCTGGGCACCGAGGCGTAGCGCGACACGGGCCGAGTCGATGGCCGAATTGCCGCCGCCGATGACAACCACCTTGCCCTTGATCCGTCGGCCGCGACCCAGGCTGGCGTTGCGCAGGAAGTCGGTGCAGTCCACAACGCCTCTGAGTTTGTCCTCTAGTTCCAGTCCGAGACCGATGCCGCGATGCGCGCCGACCGCGTAGAATACTGCCGAGAAATCCCTTCTGAGCAGGGCGACCGGGTCGTCGATCCGGGCGCTGGTCTGGATACTGACCCCGAGCCTGGCGACCGAGCCGATCTCGTGGTCGATGATGTCATGGGGAAGACGGAATGACGGTATGCCGACCCTGAGCATCCCGCCCGGCTTGTTCAGCGCTTCGAACACGGTGACCGCGTACCCGAGCCGGGCGAGGTCATTGGCAGCGGTTATCCCGGCCGGACCTGAACCGACTACAGCGACACGCTGTTCCCTTTTCGGTCCTTCTGTCCCGGGCGGGAGCTGGCCGCGCTTCAGAGCATAGTCGGCGATGAAGCGCTTCAGCAGGCGAATGGCAACCGGCGCATCCACTTCGGCGCGACGGCACTCGGCTTCGCAAGGGTGGGTGCAGACTCTGCCGCAGATCCCGGGCAAGGGATTGGTCTCCATGACGACTTCGAGCGCGCGGTCGAAGTCGCGGGCTCCGATCAGCCCGACATAGGCCTTGACGTTGACGCCGGCCGGGCAGGCGACCTGGCAGGATGATGTCCGGACCGGCCTGACCTTGAACCTTGTCCGGCGGCCAGGCACCGAGAGGCTGGCTCGGCCCTGCTCGATGGCGCGGCGGAGCACTTGGATCGAGGGCATCCGGCTTGTCATCGTCGCTCAGTCTGGTCCGGGTTCAGGGCGGTTGCTCGGGTCGGGAGGACGTCCGGCTCTCATCTTTCATCACACTAGAAGAAATGATGAATCCGAATCAGGGTCAGGTCAATCCTCTAGCCCGGGGTCTTCATTTGAGCCTAGGCGGCCCGCTGCTCAAGGCCGAGTTCCCAGCCGCGGTCCAGGGCCTCCAGGTTCTTGTCGAGCGAGCGGTCGGGCACGAATCCAGGGATGGCCTTATGCAGCGCGTCTCTGCCGGTGATACCGGTGACCGCGGCCAGGAACCCGAGCATGACCATGTTGGCGAACATCCGGTTGCCCATCTGCTCGGCAATCCGTGTCGCCGGCACTGAGTACGCTTTGATACTTGATCTCGGAAGGTGGGCCCTGACCAGGTCCTGCTCGGTGAGCAGGATACCGTCTTTGCGCAGCCCGGGTTCGAACTTGTCGTAGGCTTCCTGAGACATCGCGACCAGGATCTCGGGCGCGGTCAGGTAGGGGTAGAGGATTTCGCTTTCTGACACGATGAGCTGGGCCGAGCAGGCGCCGCCGCGCGCCTCAGGCCCGAAGCTCTGGGTCAGGGTGGCGTTCTTGCCGTCGAACATCGAGGCTGCGCGGCCCAGAATGACGCCCATGCGGATTACGCCCTGGCCGCCGAAACCAGAGAGCCTAATCTCCATTGCCCGGCATCTCCATCGGCCCGACATAGGGGACGTATTTCTCGCCGACCGCGTCCTTTAGGTACCCGGTCATTGTGTCGTGGAACGTCGTCTTCTCCTCGTCGACGAACTTGCCGATGATGAGCTGCTCCTGGAATCGAATGTCGCATTCCCGTGTGTCGATGCCGTTCTTGATGACCGAGTTGTCGTGATAGAACTGCAGCAGGTCGAGCCCGGTCCCAAGCCGGTTGCGCCGGGCGTAGACCGTCGGGCATGGTGAGATGACTTCGATGAAGCTGAAGCCCCGGCGCTCGAGCGCCTCGCCGATCGAGGCGGTCAGGTGCCGGACGTGGAGCGCGGTCCAGCGCGCGACGTAGGTCGCGCCGCAGGAGTCGGCCAGGAACGGCAGGTTGAACGGATGCTCGAAGCTGCCGTAGGGCGCGGTGGTGGTGCGGGCGGTCTCCGGAGTGGTCGGCCCGAACTGGCCGCCGGTCATGGCGTAGTTGAAGTTGTTGACGCAGATGATGTTGATGTCCATGTTGCGTCTGGCGGCGTGGATGAAGTGGTTGCCGCCGATCGCGACCAGGTCGCCGTCGCCGGAGATGACGACCACGGTCAGCTCCGGGTTGGCGAGCTTGAGTCCGGTGGCGAACGGGATGGCGCGGCCGTGAGTGGTGTGGAACGAGTCGAGGTTGACGTAACCGGCGGTGCGGCCGGTGCAGCCGATGCCGGACACGACCGCGATGTTCTCGCGCGGGATGGCGCTGTTCCTGACCGCGGTCAGGAACGAGTTGAGGCAGGTTCCGAGGCCGCAGGTCGAGCACCAGATGTGAGGGATCCGGTCCATGCGCAGATAGGGCTCGAGCGGATGGTGCTTGCCGTCGGCGATCTGGCGGTCGGCTTGCGAGTTGGTGTGCTTCATGGCTTGGCACCTTCGACAATCGCGGCGAGTATGTCCTCAGGGTCGTGCACCCAGCCCCCGCAGTGGGGCACCAGCTTTGTCCGGCATCTGCCGCAGGCGACCCGCTCCATCTCGAGGTAGACCTGGCCGAGGTTGATCTCGGGCATGACCAGGCACTTGACCTTGTCGGCGAGTTCCGCGATACGTCTCTCTGGGAAGGGCCAGACTGTAACCAGTCTCAAGGACCCGACCCTGATCCCCTTGTCACGGGCGAGTGCGATCGCGCGGGTCGCGACTCGGTAGCTGATGCCGTAGGACACGACCACGACCTCGGCACCCTCGACCCGGTCTTCGTCGAGGATCGTGATCCGGTCGGCGTTCTGCTTGATCTTGTCGACGAGCCGGGTGACGCAGATGGACTGGCAGGCGGCGTTGATGACCGGGTAGCCGCGCTCGTCGTGGGTTAGGCCGGTAATGTGGAAGCGGAAGTCGTCGCCCGCTTTGACCATCGGCGGCACCAGGTCCTTGCCCGGGACATACGGCCTGTAGCGTTCTTTCTTCCCTCGGTACCAGCGGCGCTGGAGGACGTGGATCTTGCTCAGGTGGGGAACGACGACCTTCTCGGTCATGTGGCCGACGCACTCGTCCATCATGAACATGACCGGGACCCGGTAGCGCTCGCTGAGATTGAACGCGGTCACGGTCAGGTCAAAACACTCCTGGGGCGAAGAAGGGGACAGGGCTATTATCTCGTAGTCGCCGTGCGAGCCCCAGCGAGCCTGCATCATGTCCTGCTGGCCGGTGAGTGTCGGCAGACCGGTGGAAGGGCCGCCGCGCTGGACGTTCACCACCACGCAGGGCGTCTCGGTCATCACGCCCAGGCCGATGTTCTCCTGCATCAGCGAGAACCCGGGGCCGGAAGTGACTGTCATTGCCTTGGCCCCACCCCAGGCAGCACCGAGTATCGCGGCCATCGACGCGAGCTCGTCTTCCATCTGGATGAAGGTGCCGCCGACGAGCGGGAACCGCTCGGCAATCCTCTCCGCGACTTCGGTCGAAGGAGTGATCGGGTAGCCGGCCAGGAACCGGCAGCCGGCGGCGATGGCGCCTTCGGCGCAGGCGTAGTCGCCGTCCCAGTAGTGGGGTCCGGTCTTGAGCCAGCTGCTGTTATCTTCCCGACTCATTGGTTACCTCTTCGTCTCCGTCGGACTGTCCCCGGTTGCCGTCCTCGGTGACCCAGATGGCGAATTCCGGACACATCACTTCACACAGCCCGCAGTTGACGCACGCCTCGGGCTTCACCGCAATCGGGGGATGGTAGCCCTTGCGGTTGAACTCTTCAGCGAACTCCAGCACCTGGCAGGGGCAGTACTTGATGCAGAAACCGCAGCCTTTGCAGCGGTTGATAATGATATGGACCCGGCCATGGGGCAGTTCTATCTGGTCCGAGTCCAGGGGCTTTCGCCAGAATTTCATCGCGCTTCCGGATTGTAGGGGCCGCAATTATAGGCCGGACGTGCGTCGGGTCAACCCCTCGGGCTGCCCAGCACATCGGCTTCGTTGTATCCCGTTGTCGGTCTGAGGTTTGCCAAGCACCTGGACAGCCTGCGAGGGACGGGAATGCCTTCAGGAGTCGGGAAGCGACCTGGGGCCTAGATTTCCTCGTCCAGGCCGCGGGCATGCCGGGCCAGGGCCTCTTCAGCGAGGCTGGCGGCCAGCTTGGGGCCTTCTTTCCTGAAGGTCTTGAGGGTCACCACCATCGAGGCCAGGCAACTGAATTCCTTCCAGGCCGATTCCAGGACGCTGTTGTCCGGCCCAGGAAGGTCGACGCCCTGGGCGGCGAGGCTCAGCAGTCCTCGATACCAGGCAGCTGCGATCGATGCCGTCGCCATGCCATCTCCTTTCGGCGCAGCCGGTCCGGTCGGTCTGCTCAGAAGCCGCCGATACCGCGACTGTGGCGGGCGAGGGCTTCCTCTGCGAGACTGGCAGCCAGCCTCGGACCTTGCTTCCGGAAGTCTCTGGGTGAATCGACCACAGCGGCCAGATTCTCGAACTCCTGCCAAGCCGATTCAAGGACCGGGTGGCCCGGACCGGGCAGCTCCACACCCCGAGCACAGAGGTCTACCATGCCCCTGTACCACGCTGTCGCTACCGCCTTCGTAGACATGTTGCGTCTCCTTGCACCACAGACTGCCCGGCGCAGAACACCGCCGAGAACCGGACTGTGGCGACTTGTCTCTGCCTGCGGTCGGATGTTGCCGCATCACACCGCATGCTCTCTCTTCACCAGCACAACCGGGTGTGACCGACTTCGTGCCGTCAGGTCAGGCTCCTTGCCGCTGCAGTTCCCTCACCCCGGAATCTGCAGCCTGACCTGACTTCAACCGAACCGGTCGCGGCTGTGACCCAAACTATCGGGATTCAATCGACTACACCACCGACGCGACCAAGCGCACGCCCAAGGGCGGGCGGTCACCGCTGTGGCTTTGAGGTCGGTCGAACCCAGTCTCAGAAACATTGTAGCAACATGTGGCACGGTGTCAAGAGGCTTGGCCGGCTCGCCCCTGAGCCTAACCGACCGCCCGTCAGGCAGTTGCCGGAAAGGGCGCGGCCTGTGAACGCCGGGCGGGCCCAGGGGTCCGAGTTTCGTCGTTTCGCGCGAGCGACGCCGGCACGATGGCCGCCGAGTAGCCAAGGCTCGGCTCTGGGAAAGGGCAGGGCGCTGCGCGGCCGAACGCACTGGCCAGGGCTTGACTTCCATGACATTGCGCAGCCGAGTTGACTCCCGGCATCGAAGAGCTAGAATTCGGGCCGAACCACCAGTCATGTACGATGCTGCGGCCCCAAGGCCTTTTCTTGTAGTTCGACTCCGGCGGACCCCGGTCTGCCGATGAAGAAGTTTCTCCGCCACCAAGCGACCTGCACGTCCTCACCCAAGGGGCACGGCTTCACAATCATCCGGGACTTCTGCAAGGGCTGCAGAATATGCGTCGAGTTCTGCCCGAGCGGGGCGCTGGGACTTGACGACCGGTTCAAGGTAACGGTCGTGCACCCGGAGAAGTGCATCGCCTGCCGAATGTGCGAGTACCGCTGCCCTGACCTGGCGATCTACGTCAGGAAGTCGGCGGTGAAGGTGAAGGACGGCTAGATGCCGCAGCTGCTGTCAGGCAACGAGGCGTGCGCGATCGGCGCACTCCGGGCCGGGGTCAGGTTCTTTGCCGGCTATCCGATCACTCCGTCCACCGAGATCGCCGAGTATTTTGCCCGGGAGCTGCCCAGGCTGGGCGGCACCTACATCCAGATGGAGGACGAGATCGGGTCGATCTGCTGCATGAACGGAGCGACTGCAGCCGGGCTCAAGGCAATGACCGCCACGTCGGGCCCGGGGTTCAGCTTGATGCAGGAGGGTATCGGCTACTCGATTATGGCCGAGTTGCCCTGCATCATCGTCAATGTGATGCGCGGCGGGCCAGCGACCGGCACGCCGACCCGCTCTTCCCAGGGCGACCTGATGCAGGCCCGACACGGCACCCACGGCGACCACCCGATCATCGCGCTGTGCCCGTGGAGCGTGAGGGAATGTTTCGACCTGACGGTCGAGGCGGTCGATGTGTCCGAGCGGCTGCGGCTACCGGTCATACTACTGATGGATGAGGTGGTCGGCCACATGCGGGAGACCGTTGAGCTGCCGCTCCGGGTCGAGACGTGGAAACCGAGCAATCCGAGGAGACCGAAAGAGGAGTATTTTCACTACGGGGACGAAACCAACTACGACTCGGACATCGCCAGCTTCGGTGAAGGCTTTCGCGTGCATCTCACCGGGCTGGTGCACCGCAAGGACGGTCTCCCGACCAATGACCCGGAGACGATCAGGTGGAACATGGACCGGCTGCGGCGCAAGGTTGACGACAACGCATCGTGGCTCTGGGACCTGACATACGAAGACCTGGGAGCTGAAACCGTGATCGTCTGCTACGGCAGCTCGGCGAGGTCGGCCACCGAGGCCAAGAACCTGTACCAGCGAAAGACCGGCCGTTCGGTAGGGATCATCCGGCTGCGGATGGTGTGGCCTTTCCCGCAGCAGCGGATGGTGTCGCTGCTGAGGAGTGCACGCAGGGTCATCGTGCCCGAGATGAACATGGGTCAGATGAACCGGTCGGTCGAGCGAGCGGTGAGTCCGGACGTGCCGGTCATCTCGGTCCAGCGCTACGACGGAGAGATGCTCACGCCGGGGGAGATAGTCGACGCAATCGGCAGAGAGGTGCCCTCGGCCAGACCCCTGCCCGAGGAGGACCTTCACCCCGGCTTCTCGATAGCCGACGACGAGGAGTTCTGATGCTGCACGAATGTCCGCCAGGCCCGGTCGGCGATTTCCTCGACCGTTTCCGGCTCGATGAACGGTTCCCCCACATTCTCTGTCCGGGATGCGGGATCGGTACGGCGATGGGGACGATGGTGCGTTCGCTCGCCGAGCTGGGCATCGGCGAGGATGAGCTCTGCGTTGTCTCGGGCATCGGATGCTCGTCCCGGGTGCCAGGGTACATGGATACCGATACCTTCCACACTCTGCACGGCCGAGCCATACCGGCTGCGACCGGGGTCAAGCAGGCCAAGCCGGAGCTCACACTGGTGGTGTACGGCGGAGACGGCGACATCATGGCGATCGGCGGCAATCATTTCATCCATGCGGCGCGGCGGAACATGGACATCACCGTCTTTGTCGTCAACAACCGGACCTACGCGATGACCGGTGGTCAGTACTCACCGACCACCCCGACCCACGAAAAGGCCGCCACCGCGCCTTTCGGCAACTGCGAGCGGAGTTTCGACATCTGCTTCATGGCCAGGGCTTCGGGCGCGATGTTCGTGGCCAGGAGTACGACATACCACGTCGCGCACCTGAAGAAGATGATGAAACTGGCGCTGACCAAGACCGGTTTCAGCGTGGTGGAGATCGTGTCCCAGTGCCCGACCCTGTACGGACGGCACCAGCGCATCGGCGACGGCGTGAAGATGCTTCAGTGGTTCAGAGACAACTCGGTCGATGTCAGCAAGGTCGAGGATCCCTGGCAGGAGCAGGAGAGGTTCGTCATCGGAGTGCTCCACGACCGGGAAGAGGTGCCGCCCTACACAGCGCTGTACCAGCGAGTCAGGGAGGCCGCCCAGCAGGCGGATTCTGCGTGAGGAGCGAAATAAGGATTGCCGGCACCGGCGGTCAGGGCGTGATACTGGCCAGCATCGTTCTCGCCGAAGCGGCCGGAGTGCACGAGAACAGGAAGGTGGTCCAGACCCAGAGCTCCGGGCCCGAAGCAAGGGGCGGTGCATCCAAGGCCGACGTCATCATTTCGGACGAGCCGATTCTGTTTCCGAAATGCCGGCTGCTCGACGTGCTCGTGTGTCTCAGCCAGCAGGCGGTCGAGGAGTACATGTCGGACCTGAAGGTCAGAGGAACGGCCATCATCGACAGTTTCCACGTCCGCGAGTGCCCGCGTGAGAACGCGCTGTGCCTCGAGCTTTCACAGACCGCCCGCAAGGAGCTGGGCCGCGAGCTGTTCACCAACATCGTGACGCTGGGCGCGCTGGCCAGGGTCACCGGGGTGGTGAAGCTCGAGTCTTTGCAGAAGTCGATCGCCAACCGGGTGCCCGCACACACGGTCGAGCTGAACCAGAAGGCGCTGCGCGCGGGCTGGAACCTTGAGGCGATTGCCCGAACGGCCTCAAGCACCCCTACTGCTTGACCCTCTGACCGACACCGGTATATTGGCGCGGTGATTCGAGACCCCGCGGCGGAATCCGATTTGCGGCCAGCCGGACCGTGAACAGGGCCGAACCGACAATCCAGGGCCGGGTCCGCGAAATGATGCGAACCGCGATCTACGGTCGCGGAGTGAAGAGGGTCAGGATGCTTCAGACCCACACTTCCTGGGTCTTCCTGACCGGCAGGTACGCCTACAAGGTCAAGAAGCCGGTGAATTTCGGTTTCCTGGACTACACCGCCTTGTCATCCAGGAAGTTCTTCTGTCAGGAGGAACTCCGGCTCAACCGGCGGCTCTCACCCGACATCTACCTTGAGGTGCTGCCGATAGTCGGCCAGGCCGAACGGCTGCGGCTTGGCGGCAGAGGAAAGGTGGTCGACTACGCGCTCAAGATGCGGGAACTGCCCCAGGAGTCGATCATGACCGTCCGGCTGCAGAAGGCTGGGGTGACGTTCCAGCACATCGACGAACTTGCGCGGGTCATCGCTGAGTTCCACGCTCATGCCGAACGTGGCAGGGAGGTTGCACGGTACGGCAGCTCGGAGACGATCAGGCTGAACTGGGACGAGAACTTCGCGCAGACAATGGAGTTCCGGGGCAGGACGATAGCCTACCAGGCGTTCGACGACATCAAGGCGAGGGTTGAGTCCTTCATCAAGGACAAGAGGCCGGTGTTCGCGCAACGACGTGAGGCCGGGTTCGTGCGCAAGTGCCACGGGGACCTGCATTCGAAGAACATATTTGTCGGTGAGAAGGTGCAGGTGTTCGACTGCATCGAGTTCAACCCGCGTCTCTCATGCTCGGACGTGGCGTCCGAAATAGCGTTCATGGCAATGGACCTCGAGTACTACGGCCGGAAGGACCTGGCCGACTACTTCGTGGAGCGGTACATCGAGAACTCGGGAGACTCCGGCCTGCTGCGGCTGCTTGATTTCTACAAGTGCTACCGGGCGTACGTCAGGGGAAAGGTCACCAGCTTCAACCTCATTGACCCGGGCATGAGCGCGGCGGACAAGGCTGGGGCCAGGGCGAGCGCGCGCAGGTACTTCAGTTTGGCCTGGAAGTACGCCCGCAAGCTGGGGCAGAAACCGAAGCTGATCGTCGTGTTCGGGCTGCCCGGAACAGGCAAGACCTATCTGGCACAGAAGCTGGCCGCGAGGCTGGACGCCTTCCATCTGATGACCGACTCGATCCGCAAGCAGCTGATGGGCCTGCCGCTCTGGACCCGTCAGTTCAGCGGGTACGACAAGGGCATCTATGCGCCTTCGGTCAGCAGCAAGGTATACCGCGAGATGATGAGGCGCGGTCGGGAGTTCCTGAAGGCCGGCCAGACAGTGATACTCGACGCGACCTTCCTGAGAGAGGACTCGAGGGCCCGGGTCGCGGAAATGGCCGGCCGGTTGAAAGCGCCGGTTCTCTTCGTGCAGGCACACTGCCCTGAGAAAACGGTGGCAAGCCGGATGCGGCGGAGGAAACGGGAGCAGACGTTCTCGGACGCCGACCTCGCGGTGTATCGGCGGATGAAGCGTCGTTTCGCGCCGCCACCTGCGAGCCGGAACCTTGTGAGGGTGGACACCCGTCTGCCGGTCGCGCAGTCCCTGGCCAAGATTGAGCGCGCACTACTTCGTCTCTGACGCTCACCTGGGCGCATCGCCGCCCGGAACCGAGGAGCGGCTGCTGGCCTTCCTGAGGTCGATCCGGGGCAAGGCCGATTCCCTCTACATCCTCGGCGACCTGTTCGACTTCTGGTTCGAGTACGGGAGCGCGATACCCAAGCACGGGTTCCGGGTCCTGACAGAGCTGGCGAAGTTGGCAGATGCGGGGACCAGGGTCGTCTACCTGTCCGGGAATCATGACCTCAGGCTCCGCGATTTCTTCTCCCGCGAGCTCGGCATCGAGACCGCAGCCGAACTGGAGGAGACGATCGACGGCGTGCGGGTCTGGATGAAGCACGGCGAGGAGACCGACAGGCGCTGGCTGTCGGTGTTCTTCCGCCGGCTGATGCGGAGCCGGTTGAACAACTTCCTGTATTCGTTCATCCACCCGGATGCCGGCATCCGGTTCGCCAACTGGGTCGCCACCCGGAGCCGGGCCCGCGGTCTTGACCCTGGTCTGAAACAAAAGATGCGTGAGTCTGCCCAGGAGAAGCTCTGCTCAGGCGCGGACGTGGCGGTGATGGCTCACGTGCACGAGCCTGAGCTGCTTCGCACCGGTTCCGGTGTCTACGTCAACACCGGCGACTGGCTCAGACACTTCTCGTACGCCGTGATTCGCGACGGCGAGGTGATGCTCGAGTACTTCAAACGGTGACCAGGCTCTGGCGCACGGCCCGGGACGGGACCTGGCACGGAACCCGGGCATTCCTCAAGTTGATGATGGTCGTAGGCCCGGTCTACACCGGCATCACCGTCCTGCGCTACACGCCGGCACTCAGGGTGTTCGCCGACTTCACCGCGCCGCTTATGCGGCACTTCGGCCTGCCGGGCGACGCCGCGCTCGCCCTGATACTGGGCAATGTCATCAACCTCTACGCCGGCATCGGGGCGATAACCGCGCTCCACCTGCCTGCGGCACAGCTCACCGTGCTCAGCGTGATGCTGCTGCTCTCGCACTCCCAGATTCTGGAGACCGCGATATTCTTCCGGATGAAGGCGAAGTGGTGGTTGCTGTGGGCTGTGCGGCTGGTGGTGTCAATGCTGGCCGGGGTCGGACTCGGCGCGCTGCTGGTTCGCGGCAACGGTGGGGCGGGCGGGGCGGCATCGGCCGAACTGGCCCGGATGGCCCAGGCTGAATTCGTCGGGTTCTGGCCTGCGGCCGGAGACTGGGCGCTCGGGCTCTGGAGCACGGGGTACAAGATGCTGCTGGTCCTGGTGGCGATATTCGTCGGGCTCGAGTATGCGAAGCGGTACGGGCTGCTTCAGAAGATGCTGAGAGTGGTCAACCGGGCGACCAGGTTCATCGGGCTGAGCAGCGAGGCCGGGCTGCCCTGGCTGGGCGGCAACGTGTTCGGGATCGTGTTCGGAGGCGGCCTGATCGTTGAATCGACGAGAGAACACCGGCTGAGTCCGAGGCAGGTGACCCTGGTGGCGACATTTCTCTCCCTGTCTCACGGCCTGTTCGAGGATACCGCGATATTCATCGTGCTCGGGGCGAACCTGTTCTGGATCACGATACCGCGCATCATACTGGCGGTGCTGGTGACATGGGTCCTGAGCCGGATACTGAGAGAGAAACCGGTACCGAGTACCGAGGAGGTGAGAGATGAAAGTTGACCGGAAGGCGATGAGGGAATTCAGGGACGAGATGAACGAGCGGATACTGGGCTCGGGGCATTTGGGCATGAGACGTTTTTTCGCGCTCGACCATCAGGCGTACGAGGACGGAGCGCTGCCGGCAAAGACCAAGGAGCTGCTCGGCCTGGTCAGCTCGATGGTGCTCCGCTGCGACGACTGCGTGGGCTACCACATCGGCCAGTGCCTGGCGCAGGGAGTGTCCCGGGACGAGATGCTCGAGGAGTTCAATGTCGCACTGGTTGTCCGCGGTTCGATTGTGATACCCCATCTGCGGCGGGCGTTCGCCTACCTGGACCAGGCGCAAAGCTAGGCTACTTCAGATACTTGCCGTAGATGCGCCAGGCCGAGGGGTAGTACTGCTTGTTCATCTTCACTCCGGGGACCAGTTCACGAACCGCCCTGCGGAACCGGCGTGACCACGCGGCAGGGTAGTTGACTGTCACCCACTTCTTCTTCGCCGTCGCGCGGGAGAGGATGGTCGGCAGGACACCGGCGAAATCCGATGGATGGTCGAGGAGATTGAAAGTCGTGCCCCGCGGCTGGTAGCGAGCGATGTGGACCGGGACGTCGGCAATCATGAAACCGCCCTCGTTCACCTGTCTCCGGCGTTGGGTGACGAGCCGGTACCAGAGCCAGCCGTGGTCGTCAAAGAACAGCGTCTTCTCTTCCCTGGCCTGGTAGTGTAGGAAGATGTCGGTGAACCGCCGTGGTCGCGGTCCGCTGATGCGCTTGGGCAGTTTCCAGAACGAATCGACCGCGTGCACCGCATCCAGTTCCATGCCCAGACGTTCGGCGATGGTGTAGATGGGAGACGGTTTGCCCTGGTAATGGTAGGTGTTGAACCCGACCCATGTGCGGCCGGTTCTGCGGGCGACCCTGAACAGCTCTTGGGTGAAACGCCGGGCGATTCCCTTGTTCTGCAGGTCTTTGGTCACACGCATACCGTAGAGCCACGCGTCCTGAGGGTTGAGCAGGCGCAGGCCGCAGAACGCAACCAGCCGTCCGTGCTGCCGCCAGACCCAGCAACTCCCGGGCAGCCTCTTTCTGGAGTGCCAGCGGCTGCCCGGCGGTCTTTGTCCCGAGTGCCAGTTGATTATCTCCTTCACGTACCCGAACCACTTGAGCTTCTTGGCGAAAGCCTCGACTTCAGGGTACATGCGCGGGTGATAGCGCTGCATCGGCATCGTTGTCCATTATACGAAAGGACCGGCGCTGTCCAGCGTTCGCCCTTCCGGGTTCTTGACCGCCGGCACGCGAACGGTATCATCCGCCGTGCCCAGGAAGCGCGGCCGGTCGGCAGCGAAATCCCGAACACAGAAGACCCTGAGTCAGCCGCAACCGGTGAAGCGGCTCATCATGCCGAAGACCAGGTGGCTTGTCCCTGCCTTGCTCGCCGCTATCGTGCTGCTCGGGCTCTGGCTGCGCGCGTCTGACCTGCGCGCCGACCCGCCGCCCGACCTGTCATGGAGCTTCGCGCCGTACACGGACGAGGGTCTGAACAGCTATTCGGCACGCAACCTGGTGCTGTACGGCAACTGGAAGGTGGACGACTTCTTCCCGTTCGTGGTCTACCCGCTGGTCAACTTCCTGGTCGCCCTTGTGTTCAAGCTGTTCGGCATCGGGTTTGTGCAGGTCAAGCTGGTTTCCCTGGCCGCCGGCCTCGGCTCGATCGTCGCGCTCTACCTGTTCGTGCGCGACGCGGCCGGCAAGCTGGCCGGGCTGGTTGCCGGCCTGATGCTGGCTTTGTCCTTTCCCCACGTGATGTACACCCGGCTCGGGCTGGTCGAGTCGGTCCAGATTCTCTTTCTGCTGCTCGCCGGCCTTTTCTGGGTGCGCGGCCTGCGCAGGTCCTGGATGATGATTCTCTCCGGCCTGTTCGCGGCAGGCACTGTCCTGCTGGTCAAGGTGTCGGCGGTGTTCGTCGGGCCGGTGATGCTGGTCATGCTGGCGTTCGCGCTGTTCGGTGCGCGGCGCGAGCCGGAGCGGTTCAGTCAACTCAAGCGCGGCATCGGCCTTTTCTTCGCCGGAGTCGGTGCCGCGCTCGTCGTCTGGTTCCTGGCGGTGTTCCTGCCCCATTCCAAGGACTATGTCCAGTACGTGCTCAGGCATTCGTTCGAGTCACCGGCCGGCAACCCTGAAACCCTGGGCGCCTACCTGTTCAACACTTTCACCGTCGGCGCCCGCTCGTGGCTGTTCCCGCGCCTTGTCTGGACCGCGCTTGCCGGGTTCCTGCTCCTGCCCGGATTCGGGCTCTCGAAGCGCGAAGGTTTTCGCTATCTGTTCGCCTGGTTTGTGTTCGGCCTGCTGCTGCTCGGTTACATGAACTACAGGCCGCCCAGGTACGAAATCATCCTGCTGCCGCCGCTCATCGCCGCGGTTGCGGCCGGCATGGCTCGGCTCGTCGAGGACGGCACTCTGCTGCCAAGGTTGCGCCCAGGCTGGCTCCGTTCCCTGGGCTGGACCATCTGGCTCTGGCCGCTCGCGACCCAGCTCTACCTCCTGCTCCTTGTCCGGGGCCGGAACGGCCCGACGCCCGGCGGCGCGCTCGGCATCGGTTTGGCGATCGCTGTCGGAGTCGGGCTCGCGACAGTCGGACTCGCCCGCGCGCTCGGACAGGGCTTTACCGTTCGTCCGTTCCCAGGCCGGCTGATACTCGCCGGCGTCCTGGTCCTGCTCGTCTTCCGGCTTGACCTTGTTCAGTTCTTCGGGTGGCACGGCAACCGGACCCACGACATGGTCCGATATTCGCAAGAGGTGGACGGGCTGCTGCCTGAGGACGGAGTCCTTGGCGGAAGTTGGGCCCCGGCCCTGATGATGGAGTCGCGCAAGCGCGGAGTCTGCATAACCGACTGGGCGAACAACGACGACCCGGTCGGCAGGTTCGGCATGACCCACCTCGTTTCCCACAACGAGAACGACATCCGGCAGCTCGAGAAGTCATACCCCAGGCTGCGGGAATTTCTGAATCCGGTCTGGTCGCGACCGGTCCGGGGTACCCGGCTGACCGTGTTCGAGCTGGTCCGTCCGGACAGCGTTCCTGACTAGCCCGCGCTTGCGCGGGGGCCGCGGTCCCGGACGAAAAGCAGCGGAAATGCGATGTCCGAGACGGTGCAGGGCACCCAGACCGCGACCAGCAGGAAAGCGAACAGCCCCAGGTACTTGAGGACCGGCAGGGCGCCGTCGAGCGCCATGCCGATGTGGGCCAGCGACGCCAGCGTGCTGAGCAGCACGTGGCCGAAATGCGGGACCTTGGTCATCGGCCGGAAATAGGAGATGGCGATGCCGAGAAGGGCCGCGGGGTTGACCAGGTGCCACAGCTCGATGAACCCAATATGGGCCTCGGCACCGGGCAGGCCGAGCAGGTGCTCGCCCAGGAGCGGTATCAGCGAGTCGCTGAGCGTGCCGATGCCGACCGACCCGGCGTAGCCGACCAAAAGCAGGAGCAGGAGATTGCACTTGAGCCTGCCGTCGGCCGTGCACCGGTACAGCCCGTACATCGACGCCGTTGCCATCGAACTGGCGAGCACGTGGAGAGGGTGGAAGGTTTCGAACATCCGTTGGGACACGCTCTCCGGCAGGCGGGTGAGCACGACCAGCAGGACGATGCCGAGTACCGCACCGCCGAGCGTGAAAGGCAGGTGGTGCCTCAGTTCGAGCAGAATCCGGCGGAACATCTCAGTTCCCTTTGTCGCCGCACGCCGGGCAGATGCCTTGGACCTGGATTGTATGGCCCGTGACCTTGAACCCGGTCCTGCGCCTGATACGGGACTCCTCAAGCCTTCGGAAGCTGCAGTCAACGACCTCGACCCTGCCGCAGCCGGTGCAGACCAGGTGATGGTGGTGATGTTTGCGGTCAGCGGTGCAGGCCGCGTAGCACAACTCCGACTCCGCCTCAGGCCTGACTATCCGGGTCAGCAGCCCGGCTTCGGTCAGCTCTTCCAGTATCCGGTAGACCGAAGGCAGGCCGAGCCGGCCCAGCTTTGGCCTGAGAGCGGACCAGACCTGGGCCGGGGTGGCGGTCCGGCCTGAATCCAGCATCATCCGGGCGACCGCCATGCGGCGGGTTGTCTTCTTCAACCGGTTGCTGCGGAGGATGACCGCGAGCCGTTCGTCAGTCATGGCTAGATGGAATTGACTTCTATCTAGCGTAGCGCCGGACCGCCGGGTGTCAACCGCTCGGAACAACGCGGCCGGTCGGGGTCAGTCGGCCGGCTCGGGCTTCTCAAGCATGGCGAGTACCAGGGACTTGAGTTCGGGAATCCGGTTCTGGACTACGTCCCAGACTGTCGCCAAGTCAACGCCCATATAGTCGTGGATGAGTACGTCCCTCAGCCCGGCAATCCGCAGCCACGGCATGCCCGGGTGAGCATCCTTGAGTCCAGGGGACAGGCGTTTGGTGGCCTCGCCGATGACCTCAAGCTGGTGGATTGTTGCGTCCTGCCAGTGAGTTTCCTTGAGGAAGGCATCGTGGCCGTGGGACGCATACTTCTCGATCCTGACAATGGCGTCCCGGATGTGGAGCAGATAGATGCGGTCCCGGCTCACAGCACAGCCGCTTCCCGCAGCACCTCGTCGCGCACGTAGGAGCTCAGTGCCTGTTCAGTGACGACGTCGACGTGGCGGCCAAGCAGCTTCTCGAGGTCCTGCTTGATGGCAACGATGTCGAGCAGGTCACGGCCCGGTTCCAGGTCCACTACGATGTCAAGGTCGCTGCCATCCCGGTCCTCACCCCGCGCGACCGAACCGAATACCCGCACCCGCCGCGCCCCGTGAGAGCGGGCGATGCGCAGTATCTGGCCGCGGTGTTTCTGCAGCAAGGTGCTCATGACGGTTGATTGTAGAACCGCCTCCAGACCAGTCAAGCCGCCTTGCCGTCAGAGCCTACAGGCTCTTGAGCCAGGCGGCGATGGTGCGGACCGGGACCCCGGTTCCGCCCGGACGGGCGTAGTCCCATCCGTCTTGGGTGAACGCCGGGCCCGCGATGTCGATGTGTACCCAGGGTACTTCCTTGTCCACGAACTCCTGGAGGAACAGGCCGGCGACGATGCTGCCCGCAACGCGCTGCTTGCCGATGTTCTTGATGTCGGCGACCTTGCTCTTGATGTGCGACTTGTAGCGCTCCACCAGCGGCAGCTCCCAGAACCACTCGCCCTGCTGCTTTCCGAGCCTGATCAGGGCGCTGATGGTCGGTCTGCTGGTGCCGAACAGGGCCGAGTACTCGTCCCCGACAGCGATGACGCAGGCGCCGGTCAGGGTCGCCATGTCGACCATCACGTCGGGCTTGAGCCTGGACCCAAAGGCCAGGGCGTCGGCCAGGATCAGCCTGCCTTCGGCGTCGGTGTTGAGCACCTCGACCGTCTTGCCGCTGTACGCACGCAGCACGTCGCCGGGCTTCTGCGCGCTTCCTCCGGGCAGGTTCTCGGCCAGGGGTGCGAGCCCGTGGACCTCGACCGGCAGGTTCACGTCGCCCAGCAGCTTGAATACACCCAATACAGCGGCCGCTCCGGCCATGTCGGACTTCATCGCGTCCATGCCGGTCGAGGGCTTGAGCGACAGGCCGCCCGAGTCGAACGTTATGCCTTTGCCCACCAGGCAGACGGTCTTCCTCGCCTTCTTCGGCTTGTAGTGCAGGTGGACCAGGCAGGGCGGTTCATGCGAGCCGGCACCGACCCTCAGGATGCCGTTCATGCCCTGCTTCTCGAGTTCGGCCTTGTGCAGCACCTGTACCGATATCCGGCCCTTCTTGGCAAGCCAGGTCGCGAGCTCGGCGATCTTCTCAGGCGACTTCTCGCTCGGCGGCTCGTTGACAAGGTCGCGGGTGTAGCAGACAGCGTCGGCCACGGCCCGGGCTTCGGCCACCGCACGCTTGAGCGTTTTGGTTGCGGCCTGGCCTTTGGGCAGGCAGAGGAAAAGGTCGTCGGGCGGGCGTGGGTCGTCGTCTTTCAGCTTGCGGTGCTCGGTGTAGTGGTAGGCGGCGAGGATTGCGCCGTGGACCGCGGCTTCGACAAACCCGGGCAGGCCGCTGGGCACCGCCTTGGCCAGCAGCAGCCCGAGCTGCCTGACCTCCATCTTCTCGGCATCCCGGATCAGCATCGCGGCCGCGACCCGGATCCGGTCCGGCTCGAACTCCTTGCGCTTGCCCAGGCCCGCAATCAACAGCCGGGACTTGCCCTGGTCATAGCGCAGCAGGCAGGTCTTCTCGTACTGGCCCCGGAAGCCTTCTTCTCTTGCGGTATGGAGGAACGCCCTGCTCTCGGTCCTGGTCATGCCGAGCAGGGACTGAGCGTCCTCGAACATGAGTGCGGCCCGAAACCGGCCTTCGAAACGGTTGAGCGGGATGAGTTCGGCATTCACGTGGCCTCCTTTATGCGAACGACTGAGTCAGGATAGGTGCTGAAGGCGGCGGGTCAAGCAGCAGGCGGTCGGCTATGGCAACGGTCTACTTGCCGCAGATCGGGCAGGTGCAGCCTTCTTTGGGCGGCTCTGGGTGGTCGGTGCTCTCGAGCGTGTCGGTGTCCACGCACTTGTGAAACTGACGGCACTGGATGTCGTAGCATTCGCGGTCGCTGGTCGCGGGTTCGTACCAGAACACGGTGTACTGGTGGGTGAAGCTCTTGATGGTCTCACGCAGGTTCTGGTCGGTCCTGGCCACGATCTTGATTCCGTTCCGGGTCTTGGCCAGGCAATAGACGCCCTTGACGTGGGGAGGTACTCGTATTTCGACCTGCTGTGGAAAGAGTGGATATGGTCCGCGCATGAGGATGTGAGCCGAGGATATTCTTAGCGACATCTTCCGGCTTGTCAACACCTCCGTCCAGGTGACGGGATTGGGCGTTGAGGGCAGAAAGGGGCAGGGGTCAGGTGCTGCCGATTGCCGTCTTGACAAGCAGAGGGGCGGTACGCTACCATTAGCCGTTACGCGATGGGTTCGCCTGGTGTGTTGGCCAGGGGAGGACAAAGGTCGGGTGGGCGGACCTGGCGAGACCGAAGGGGCAACTTCATCAGGAGGACGAGATGTCCAACAGAGATGCTCTAAGACTCGGGGTTCTGGCGGCAATGGTCTGTGTCAGCACAGCCACGGCGCAGATTGTGCTGTACACGGTCGATGTCGGCGATTCCCCCAACGCGCTCGCGGTCGACACCATCGACCACACAGTATACGTGTCGTGCGAAGGCTGCGACAGTGTCTACGTCCTGGATGCGACCGCGCGTTCGCCCGAAGAGGCCGTGGTCGCCCGGCTCCGGGTCGGAGACTACCCGGTCGACGTGGCCTGGAACCCTGTAGACAACACGATGTGGGTGGTCAACAAGGAGATCAACTCTCCGACCGGTTCGGTGACCGTGATTGATGCCGGCAACGACAGTGTTATCGCCACAGTCGGCGTGGGCGCCGCGCCGACCAGGGCGGTGTGGACCAGTGCCGGAAACAAGCTGTACACCCTCGAGTACCAAACAGTGACCGCGGTCGACTGCTCGACCAACCTGGTGGTCGGTACGATAGAAATCCCGGACAGGAGATGGGGCTTCACCGACATGGTCTACCATCCCTCGACCGACCGCCTCTATCTGGTCACCAAGTCCCTTGGGCAGCTGGGGGAGCTCCATGTCGTTGACTGCACCATTGACCAGATTGTCCGGACCGTCGGTCTGGCATTCGGCCCGGTGAAGATCTGCTACGCACCGAGCGAGAACCGGATGTTTGCCGTCTGCAACCGGGGCTACATGAACGTCATCGACTGCGCGACTGACTCGGTCATCGGCTGGGTCCAGATAGAGGAGGACCCGGCGGCCGTGATTTGGTCGACCTCCCCGGTGAACCGGATCTGGGTTGCCTGCGGATGGGGACACGCGGTCCAATACATGCGGGCCGACCTGCTGGAGCTGGAGGGCTGCGTCGAAACGCCCGGCATGAATCCGGGCGCGCTGCTCTACAACCCGAACACGACCGAGGTCTTCGCAGTCAGTGAACTGACCCACCAGATTATCGTGATCGACGCCCGGATACCGAGGATTGTCGACACTCTGGATTTGGCCCCTCTCAGCCACGGGCCGCATGCCCTGGCGCTCTACCAGCGCCTGAACCGCGTCTATGTAGCCAACTACTGGGATCGAGATCCTGGCACCGTGACCGTGCTGACGGATTTCGTCGGTATCGATGATTCTCCGGGCCGTCGCTCGCTCCTGCCTTCGCAGGCGGTGCCGAACCCGGTCGGGCCAGGCAGCCGGGTCGTGCTGCAGGCGTCCGGGTTTGAACCGATGCGGGCGACGCTGGTTGACGTTACGGGCCGTGCGGTGTATGAAAGCGGCCTGGGACAGGACGGCGGGATGATAGCACCCGAAGAGCCGGGCGTGTACTTCTACACAGTGACCGACGGGCGCTCGACCTCATCCGGCAAGCTCACGGTCCGATAGGACACTCTGGAGAAATCCCAGCCGCCCGGGAAATCTAAAGACGCTTGCCATATTTCCGGCCTTCTGCCAGGCCTGATTCCTGCGCCGCCCGGCCTTGTTCGACCGCAGGTGCCGGTGGGTGAGTCTCTCCAGGCGCTCGTTGAGCCTGGTGGCTCCGAGCGGACGGCCGGTCCTTGTTGCTGAAGAAGACCGGCTCCTGACGATTGCCGCGCTGTGTCACATGATGCGGCACCCCGGCTGCGACTGCCCGGGCAATCCCAGGCATGCACCAGCTTAGGGCCAGACAGGTGTCAAGTCAGCCGGAAATGTGGAAGCGTCCACACATTGCCCCTGCCAAAATCTCCGTTCAAGCGGCGGGATCGGGTTTTGAGGGTCGAAAGGGGCAGGGGTCAGGTGCTGCGGATTGCCGTCTTGACAAGCAGAGGGGCGGTGCGCTACCATTAGCCGTTACGCGATGGGTTCGCCTGGTGTGTTGGCCAGAGGAGGATAAAGGTCGGGTGGGCGGACCTGGCGAGACCGAAGGGGCAACTTCATCAGGAGGATGAGATGTCCGATAGAGGTGCTTTGAGACTCGGGGGGCTTGCGGTGCTGATCTGTGTCCTCGCAGCCCGTGCGCAGTACCTGCTGTACGCGGTCGATGTCGGCGACCACCCCAACGCGCTCGCGGTCGACACCATCGACCACACGGTATACGTGTCGTGCGAAGGCAGCGACAGTGTCTACGTCCTGGATGCCTTCGCGCGTTCGCCCGAAGAGGCCGTGGTCGCCCGGCTCCCGGTCGGCGACTACCCGGTCGACGTGGTCTGGAACCCCGTAGACAACACGATGTGGGTGGTCAACAAGGAAGTCAGCTCTCCCAATGGTTCTGTGACCGTGGTCGACGCCGGCAACGACAGTGTGCTCACCACAATCGGCGTCGGCGCCGCGCCGTTCAAGGCGGTCTGGGCCAGTGTCGGAAACAAGATGTATGCCCTTGGGTCCGGTATCGTGGCCGCGATCGACTGTTCGACCAGCCTCGTGGTCGGCTGGATCGGAGTTCCTGAACCGGAGGTGTGGCACTTCACCGACATGGTCTACAACCCCTCGATGAACCGGCTCTATCTGACGGCCAAGGAGCGCACAGGCCAAGGCGGGCTGTTATATGTCGTGGACTGCGCCATCGACCACATCATCCAGAGCGTCGACGTGTCATACGGTGCGGTCAAGATCGCCTATGCGCCGAGCGTGAACCGGGCGTTCATCGCCTGCAGCGAACAGCGCACCATGGACGTCTTCGACTGCGCGAGCAACGCGGTCATCGCCTGGCTGCCGACCAACCGGAACCCGAGGGCTGTGCTCTGGACGCCGCCACCGGTGAACCGGGTCTGGGTAGCTTGCGGTCTACAGGGCCACGCGGTCCACTACATGCGGGCCGACCTGCTTGAGATCGAGGGCCGCGTCGATACAGAAGACAGCACCCCGAGCTCGTTGCTGTACAACCCGCACGCGGCCCAGGTGATGGTTGCCTGCGAGCTGGAACACGAAATCCTCTGGATAAACGCCCGGATACCGAGTCTCGGTATCCTCAACAGGCTCGACCTGGCGGCTGAAGCGGGCTGCTTCGGGCCCTACGGCTTGGTTCTTTACCCGCACACGGGGCGGGTCTTTGTGGCCAACTACTGGAACCGGGACCCTGGCAAGGTGGCCGTTCTACTGTGCTTCCTCGGCATCGAGGGGTCGCCGGACAGGCAGTCCCTCTTGCCTTCGCGGGCGATGCCGAACCCGGTCGGGCCAGGCAGCCGGGTCGTGCTGCAGGCGTCCGGGTTTGAACCGGTGCGGGCGACGCTGGTTGACGTCACGGGCCGTTCGGTGTATGAAAGCGGCCTGGTACGGAACGGCGCGATGATAGCACCCGAAGAGCCGGGAGTGTACTTCTACACAGTGACCGACGGCTGCCTGACCTCGTCCGGCAAGTTCACGGTCCGATAGAACACTCTGGAGAAGTCCCAGCCGTCGGCCCGGCGGGCTTGCGCTCAGAAGGCACCAGGACTAAGGTCCAGCCGGAGCCGAGAGGTGCACGGCGCGCGGAGCGGGACGCAACGTGACTGGCGTATCACGCGCCCGACCGCAGTTCGGGGCCCGCCTGCCGGGACACCAAAGCCTGGCCGGCGCGCTCACGTTGCACACGCCCGACCTGACCAAGGCACTCGACCATCCTCAGCCCGGCGTCGCTGAGCCATGCCAGGACAATCGGCTTTAACCCATTCTTCTTTAAGTAGTTGCCGAGCCGGTCCTGTCCCTGGCCGGAGTCAGGGCTTGTGCCTGGCTCAGCATGAGCCGGGTCTGCGAAGCAAGAACTGCTTCTTCAGTCTTCACATATTCTCTCCTCACTAACAATCTGCCGTGGACCCCTGTTTTCTTGCAGAAAGGGTGAAGAAATCGTGTAAG
>CP070680.1:2616455-2637727 GCA_020352555.1 Caldifarciminota bacterium
GCCAACGGCGTGTACCTGGTGCGGCTTTCGACCCCTGCGGGCGTGTATGCCCGGAAGACCGCTGTGCTGAAGTAGCACAAGGTCAGGACAATCCCGAGGGGCGGCGCAAACCGCCCCTCTTCTCTGAATGCCCGGCCCTAGAAATGCAGGGTCAGCCGCGCGACCCCTCCGTTCACACCAGGTCCCCCGAACTCGGTGCGGTTCCCACCGATGCTGAACAGCAGGTAGCAGTCAAGGTCAAGGTCATCGGTCAGCCCCAGATACAGCCGCGGGAACACGACCAGCGACCGGTCATTGAGATTCACCGCCGCACCTGCCCCGACCTGGTGGAAGTCGAGTACCGGCTGCGAAACGAGCCCAAGAGCGTAGTCCTGCCCCAGGCTCTGCCCGGTCAGCGCAGCCTTCAGCCAGTCATCGGGCGCGTACGAACCGATGCTGCCTGACGAGTTGTGCAAGTACTCCAACAGCAGATAGGTCCGCCAAGGCAAAGAGTAGTCGGCACCTGCACACAACTGCCAGAACCGGTCCTGCCCGTCAGGCCAGTGATACGCCCCTTCGGACCATATGCCGAGCCAGAGCAACTCGCCTTTGAACTGCCCGCCTGCAAAGTACTCGACCGAACTATCGGGCCAGGGCCTTCTGCACCCTGTCAGCCCGATGTCGATACCGGCGACATTCCATTCGGCCCGGGCAATGAACTGCGACACGTCGAGGTCCTGGCCTGGCAGGAACATCGCCTGCAGCGAAGGCCCGAACACCGGGAACTCGACCCTGACCGCGTTCTGGCCCAGCCGTTCGTATTCCGGGTCCAGAAAAGACTTGGCCTGGATTATCTCGGTCGGGTTCCAGACATAGCCTACGCCCCAGGCCAGCGGCTGCTTGCCGATCTTGACGTTGATACCGGTCCACCGCACCGAAACGAACGCCCGGTCGAGCACGAACTCGTCGGTGAACCGGAACACCAGCGACTGCAGCACCGAGTCCGGTATCGAGTCGGCAAAATACTCGGGCAGCAGGTCTGCAGCCGACAGCTCGGTGGCGCCGTGAAAGGTCTGCAGCCAGGCAGCGGCATCGAGTCGCACCCTGCTTGTCGGCACCGCTTCGAGCTCCAGCCTCAGCCCGTTCCTGTCCAGCAGGGCGAGTCCGCTCCGGTAGTCCAAAACAGACAACTGGTTCTCGTACCGGCCTGAGAAATGGAGCGCACCCGCGGACGCAGAGAAAAGGCAGACCGCAGCCGCAACCCGCGCCCTTGTCCAGGACAAGGAGGCTAGATCCTTATCGACCTGGGCGGCATTCTGCCGAAGCGAACCCCGGCCTCGATGCTCCAGCCCTTGAGTTCGAAAGAAGGGGGGTCTTCATCACCATACCACCGGGGATTCATGAAAGGCAGCAAGTATCCGCCCTTCACATACAGACCCACGTACCTGCGAAAACCGTAGGGCAGCCGACCCATCAGCTCCAGACCCGGCATCGCTCCGACCGCCCAGCCCAGAAACCAGCGGCTGAAGTTCGGCTCGCTGAAAGACTCCCTGGAATGGACGTATGATGTCCAGGCCGCTGCCGAGAGTTGGGCACAAGGCCGCACCCATAAGTACTCGATCGGGCTGTAGCAGTACCCGACCTCGAAGAACCCTGTCCCAGCCCCGAACTCGGCGCGCACAGAGTCGGCCCGGTCCTGCCTCGCGGTCAGCGCCCCGCCGCCTCCGACCGTGAAATCTCTGACAAACCCGGCACCGTGCCCGCTGAGCCAGAGTTGCGGCGCCTTGAGCCTAAACGCTTCCGAACCTCCCCAACCTTTGTCCGGCGGGTCGCCGGTGTTCAGCTCGGTCAGTCGCCTGCTCAGACCCTTGAAGTCGACAAACGACGCCAATCCCCCGAACCCGCCGAAACCCGTGCCCACCGAAGCTACGGAAAGCGCAAGCATGACCGCGACACCCGTCCTTGTCATTCACCGCCTCCTCTACCCGAATCCGGACGCCTCACCGTGTTCGTGAAATCGTACTCCACCGCCCCGATCCTCGTCGCGTCGCCTCCGATTCCGGCCGGGTGTCTGGACTCTGGCAGGCCCGGGTCCACCCAGATCGCCATCGCGATCCAGTCCGAACGTCTGGCGTCCGCCCGGTCCAGCACATAGGCCCACACCACCCGCAGCTTCCTGTTCCCGAGCCGGTTGTGCCGGTCGATGGTCAGGTACAGGGCCCAGTCCAGCACAGCCCGGAGTTCTTCCTGGCCAAGGCCGGAATCGGCCTGCACCGAAACGCTCATCCTGTCTACTCCTTTGACCGGTGAGTCCCATGTCTCGAGCACCACGAACTCCGGCCTCGGGGAATCCGGTCTCGGAAACCCGGGCTTGCGTCCGCCCCGCGGCCGGAACATGATTGCCAGCAATACCGCGGCAACCAGCAGCACGATGATGGCCAGACGGTACCCGCGACGGCGGTCCTTGTTGGCCCTCCTTATCCGTGCCCCGATCGGCGCGGCTGCGGACTTCGGCCGTTCTGCACTGGTGCCGAATTCGCGGCCGCACTGAGGGCAGGCTGCGGCGTCTTGGTCGACGACTGCGTTGCAGTAGAAACAGTGGAACCCGTCTTCTTTCTTGACCTTGGACGTCGGCATTTGAGCTTCCCGATTCTACTGCCAGCGCGATTCACTGCAAGGCATCGCGGCCCGCAACCGCTTGGCATCTGCATCTTGACTACCCATTCTGTCGGTCTACCTTCTGTCATGCGCACCGCCCATCGCTTCCTGCTGCCTGTGTGTGTTGTCATGCCGCTCGCCATCGTCGCCCCGAGTCGCGCCGAAGATACCGCACTGAAGACATGGCTGGCCCGCCGCGACTACGAGACGGCCGCTGCCTTCTTTCGTTCCGGGCTCGACAAGAACCCGGACGACGCGGCAGCGGCCCGCAACCTGGCCCGGGTCTATGACCACTGGCACCGGTACGACTCGAGTGTGTTCTGGTGGGAAGAGGCGCGCGCTCTCAGACCTGACAACGACTCCGCGACTAGGGGCTACTGGGGCGCTATCTACCTCCGCGACGAGAAGGACTCGACCAGGCTGCCCGAGACCCGCGCTCTGATTGCCGAGCAGGCTAGGGTGTTCCTTGCCGAAACCACGGCCCGCAACCTGACAATGGCTTTCGACGGCCTCTCGCTCGCAGACACTTCGCTCGCACCTGCCGTGGCGCTGCTCCTGACGACCCGGTTTCCTGATACGCCCCGCGGCTACGAGCTCATCGGTGTGATGTTCTACGACTCGCTCTACCCAATCTGGCGTGACGACACGCTCAAGGTCCCGCTCCTGCGCCGCATGCTCGCACGCTATCCCGAGACCGAGTGGCGGACAACGATGTACATGTACCTGTTGAGCTCGCTCTACACCCTTGGCGACACCGCGGCCGTGCTCGCGACCGCGGCCGAGATGACCGAAGACGATACCCTGGACCCGTTCCGCTATCGCTACGCCGCCGCCATCCTGAACCGGATGAAGGCAGCTCACGAGACCGCCGCGCGATACGCCCGCCGCGCAATCGAGCTCGAGCCGACCGCGACCAAACCGCCCAACAAGCCGCAGGAGCAATGGGGCATCGAGTACCCGGCGCTGTACTACTCGGCCGTAGCCGCGCTCGCCGAGGCGACGATGGCAAAGGGCCTCAAATGGTCAACCTCGGACATCATGAACACAAGGCGCAGCCTTGAGGAAGCCATCGAACGGTTTGAATGGGACCCGAACCAGGAGGCCACGCCCGCCGCGCTGCACTGTCTTCTTGGCGAGTTCTGGGAACTTGCGAAATGGGATCACCTGTATGGCGATTGGGTACGCGAGTATTTCCTGGCGATGTCGGCCGGTGACTCGCGCAACTACTGGACCGCCCGGGCCGACAGTGCGCTCCAGCGCTTGGGCATTTCCAGCCCACAGAACCAGGTTGAGTGCGGCCGCAAGGCCCTCGAATACACCGGCCCCTGCTTCACCGATGTCACCGGGTCGTACGGCCTCGCCGAACTCAAAGGCTCGCGCGCTGCCTGGGGCGATTTCGACAACGACGGTTTCGAGGACTTGCTCGTGTCCGGCTCGCGCCTGTTCCGCAATGACTCCGGCCGCGCGTTCACCGAGGTCACCGAAGATGCCGGGCTCGGGGAGGTCAAAGGCCGCGGCGGGCTGTTCGCTGACATCGACAACGACGGCTGGCTTGACCTCTATGTATCTGCGTCAGCCGGCAGGGACCACCTGCTCAGGAATGACTCGGGCCGGTTCATCACGCTCTCCGACCGGGCCGGCGGGCCGGACGACTCGGCCCCGACCGAAGGCGCGGGCTGGGCCGATTTCGACAACGACGGACTTGTGGACCTCTACTGCGCCAACTACGAGAACTGGGCCGAGCACAGCTACTGGCCTGACCGGCTGTACCACAACCGGCACGGCTACCTGACCGATATCACGACCGAAGCCGGCATCATCCCGCCCTACGCAGAAGACCGGGCCGGACGCGGGGTCGCCTGGGCCGACTATGACGACGACGGGTTCCAGGACTGCTTTGTCGCCAACTACCGGCTGCAGGAGAACTTCCTCTGGCACAACAACCATGACTCGACCTTCACCAACCTCGCCCCGATGCTCGGTATCGCGGGCGACGAGAACGACGGTTGGTACGGCCACACCATCGGAGCTGCCTGGGCAGACTATGACAACGACGCTGACCTGGACCTGTTCACCGCTGACCTGGCCCATCCGCGGTACATCGAGTTCTCCAACCGCTCCCGGCTGTACGAGAACCTTGGCCCGGATTCGGTCCCGCGTTTCCGCGACCGCAGGGCTCGGGCCGGTATCAGGTACGAAGAGACCCATTCCAACCCGGCCTGGGCCGACGTGGACAACGACGGCGACCTCGACCTGTACATCACCTCGATCTACGAAGGCCGGCGCTCGTTCCTGTACGAGAACCGACTCGTCGATGCCGCCCGGGAGGAGGCGAAGACTCTCTCAGCCGGATATCCTTCGACTGAGCCGCGCCGCCCTGTTGCCATGAGCGAAGACGAAGGGTCTCAGCGCGGCTCAGCTCAGGATGACTTCGCGTTCCGCGAAGTCACCTGGCTGTCCGGCACTCGCTGCTTCAACGGCTGGGGCTGCGCGTTCGCGGACATCGACAACGACGGAGACATGGACCTGGTTGTCGGCTCAGGCTCAGGCCTGAAGCTCTTCCGCAACGACACCAGGAACAACAATCACTGGCTCAAGGTCAAGGTCCTGGGCACCACGGCCAACCGGGCCGGGATCGGGGCCCGCATCACCGCCCGGCGCAGGAAATCGGTCAAGGTCCGTGAAGTCGAGGCCGGCAGCGGCACCACGAGCCAGAACTCGCTCATTCAACACTTCGGGCTCGGGGTTTCGGCCGCACCGGTCGACATCGAAGTCCGTTTCTCGCCCGCGAGCATTGTCCGCCTCGACGCGGTCAAACCCGACCAACTGATTGTCGTTGAGGAAAAGACCGACTAGCGCTGCCGGCTGAGCCTGGGCCAGAGCAGCGGGACCCTGTCCGCGTACTCCTTGTATTCCTTCTTCAGCACCTGCCTGAGCCCGCGGTCCTCGTGCCTCACCTGGACCCAGACCAGCGGCAGCCCGACCGCTATCGCCAGCACCAGCCCGCCCCATGACCTGAACACCAGAGCAGCGCCGACCAGCTGCATCATCGTCGCGAGGTACCTGGGATGCCTGCACAACTGCTGCAACCTGAGCTGCACGAATCTCTTCTCAGGGAACCTGCCCTGGCCGGCTTTCCCGCCGGCTCCGTTGCCGAGCCTGACCACCGCGAACAGGCTCGCCAGCCGCAGATAGACACCGAGACCGAAAAGCCCGATTCCGAGTATCCAGGTGATGACTGAGGGTATCGGTATCTGTGTCCAGCCCCACCAGAAGTAGTCGCCTGCCACGTATCCCAGAAACGGGTACACGAAGAACGCAAACACGCCGCGCCAGAACGGCGAGGCCTCAGCCACCCCTGACTGGAAAAAAGGCGAGCCCACGAAATACTCCACTGCGAGCCAGAGCACGAACACGTAGGCGAAAACCAGAGGCAGCAGCATCCCGCCCGGCCGGGCCGCATCGACCATGAAGTTGCGGAAGAAGACCAGAAAGTAGAACGTGACCAGCACGGTCCATATCAGCCGTCCCCACCTGATCGTGCGCAGCGACATCGACATCATCTCCGTCCTTGCCTGGCCAGGAACTCGGCCGCCCTGGGCCACGACTGCTCTTCGGCAAACACGAACCCCTTGGCCGTGACCTCAGGGTGCCGGTCCAGGAAGTCGGACGTGGTCGCGACCCGGTACGTATTGTTCATCTTTGTCCGTCTCAGCTTGAGCGCGCCGCGCCATTCGACCGTCACGGTCTTGCGGTCGAACAGCTCCTTCATGTCTCTGCCGGTCAGCTCGAGCACGGCCAGCCGGCCCGGGTTCTTCAGCACCCGCACCAGTTCGCCGCGCGTGATAGTACCGGGCTCGAGTGTCCCGGACGCTATCGGCATGTCGTAAGCGAACGCGTCGATATCGCCTCGCACGAATCCGTCAGCCAGAGCTCTGGTCAGGACATCAGGACCGATGGCCGCGTTCGACTCGACCACTGTCAGCGCTCCCACAGAATCCGCTTCAGCGACCAGAGGCCCAACAGCAGCGGCAACAAAGGAGTCGGGCTCGAACTGTGTCAGGTCCTCCTCGACCAGCGCAAAGTCCAGAATTCGGGTACCTGCGAGCAGCAGGTCCAGCCGCTTCAGCCTGTCTGCTGCCTGCGGCGGCTCGACAACTAGCACGCTGTCCGCGGTCCTGCCGATGACGAAATCCGCACCCACCGAACCGCCCGGCCCGGGCCGATTCACCACTCCCACTACTCCGGCGTTCCGCTTCAGCTTGAGCACGGTCCTTCGCAGCGACAGATCGGCGTCGGTGTACTCGACCCCTGGCTGGTGCAGAAACGCACTGGCCGAATCCAGCCAGCCTGCAGTCAGGCCTAGCTCGTCCATCCCGAACCTCCTGACCAGCAGCGGATGCCCGAACGGCTCGCCCAGGCTGTCGACCAGGTTCGCGCCCAGAAACAGGAATCCTGCGTCCGCAACAAGCTCGCGGCAGCGTTCGGTCCCGAGCTCGAGCCATTCCTCACCGAGCACGACCGCGTCGATGCCTGCCGCATCCAAAGCCCTGACCTGGAACTCGCCGTCGCCGAAAGCCGTTGCCCAGCGGTCTGCCAGCGCATTGCCCGCGCAGACCCACACGCACGGCCCGGTCTCCTTGCGAACCTTCACCGCCTGCGCCGCCATGGGCAGGAGCTTGAGCGAAATGTCGCCGGATACGAAAACCGATACTGTCGGCTCTTCGCGAACGGCCCGCCTCGGGCAGCCGCTCAGGGCCAGAACCGCCAGCCCTGCGAGCGCAGCGTCCTGAACAAGTTGTAGACAGGGATTCCGGCCGGACACGGCGGATTATAGTCCGGGGTCGATTTGAGTCAAACCGCTGGTGTATTCAAGCGCAACGGAGAGGTCCTTGGCAATCCCTGGTCAGGGCCAGCGATGACGAACAGGATGGGGACCAGAACTGACCAGGTAGAGAAGTACAAGGACCTCTCCGTACTCCACAAGCCAGCAAAGCTGGCGACTATGTTGTACAGCAGGATTACCCCGTTGTCAACCCCCTAAATTGTCTTCAAGGAAAACGGGTGGCGGCGGGTCCGCCACCCGATAGCCCCAAGGGGATTTGAACCCCTGTCTTCTGGCTGAGAACCAGATGTCCTAGGCCGGACTAGACGATGGGGCCTTGCGAGCCAATACTAGATACGGCCGCCCGGTAGTCAACCCCGCGTTAGACTGCGGCTGCAGAGTTGCCGACTTCTCTGCTGGCCCACTCTGGCAAGGTCGAGAAGGAAACCGAGCCGCGCCTTCGCGCGGCCTTGCCGGAGCTTCACTACGCCATGCGCCTAGCAATCGGAACCTCCAAGCACAATCCTCATCAGTCTGAGTGCCCGGAATTCGCCAACGGGCGTGCATCACTTCAGCCTCCCTGCGTATGCCAGGAATCTCTGATTGCGCCCCAAGGATCCGTCAGTTCGTCGTGCCGTGTCTCGACATCACTCGGGAATACGGGAACTTGCTCCGATCAACTACTCACCTTGTCCGGGTGATTCGCCGCCAGCCATTCCCTTACCTTCTGGTGGATGCTCTGCGCCAGCTCGAGCATCTCCTCGGCCTCACGTTCAGTCACCGCACCGGCAACCTCATAGTCGCTCTGGTTGCGCTTCTTCTTCATCCGCTGAAGCAGGTCAACGTCCGCCGCGGGCGGCTCGACCGTGTGACGCAGGCTTTCTATCATCCGGTAGTGATGTCCCTTCTCACTTCCCGAAACACGGTAGCCCGACGCGGCCAGCGCCGCCCTCGCGGCCTGCAGGGCTGCGTTGTAGGCGATGGTCAACCGGCAGTCGGCCGATAGACCCGGAGTCTGCGAGTCGGCGATGTCACGCTCGACGATGCCGAGGATGTTGGCGATCTCCTCCGGGCTCGTCTGGTGCCGCTGCAGTGACCCGCTACTGACCCAGATGTCTAGTGTCGTGCTCATCGCCGAACAGGAAGACCTTCTCGCGCTTCATCACGCTCTTCAGAAAGTGCCGGCCCGCGGCCAGTGTCGAGCTGAACTCCGCCTCTGAGTACACCGTCGGGTTCACTTCACGGCCCAGGCGTTCCTGCGCCGGGCCCAGCACCGCGACGACCTCGCCGAACGTCACATCGCCGACGACCATCACGTCAACGTCGCTGGCCTTGCGCTCGCTCCCGCGCGCGACCGAGCCGTAGACGAACGCGAACCGAACACGGCCGGCCAGCGGAGCCAGTGCTTCGCGCAGAACGTCAGCGACGCCCGCGGTCTTGAGCAGCAGCCCACGCAGTTCCGTGTACACCGGGTTGTCGGGATTGGCGCGGAAATACACCTGCCGGCCGTGCGCCCGGCGCACGACTAGCCCGGCCGCGGTCAGCCGCTGGAGCTCGCGCTGGACAGTGCCTTGCCCGACACCGACGGCACGGATCACTTGCCTGAGGTAGAACTCCTCATCCGGGCGTCCATACAACAGCGCAAGCACCGCGCGCCGTGTCTGTCCGAACAAAGCATCTGATATCGTTTCGACGTATGTACCCATTTCAGGTACAATTGTACCCATTTCGGGTACGACCTGCAACCCCTGGTTCACAGCCGATACACCCTGCACCCGTTTGTTCATCTTCTGCTGCAGCTCCACTCCCCGCCCGGCGGATTTGCGCGGCGGGCACGGGTATTGATATCTGGTGGCAGGGCGTCAAAAGACGCCCGGAAGTCACTTGTTGTCGAGGAACTCATCAAGGGGCTTGGTCTTGCCCTTCGCGATGTCGTCCCTGGCGCGGTCGCGGAGCGTCTGCAGGCGTCCGCCCGGCCGGCTGTCGGCCGCAACCTCTGTTTCCCAACTGTCCAGGCGCTCCGCCTCGAAATCTGCCAGCCAGGCCAGGAACTCCTCCAACTGCTCTTCTGGGAGAGCCTTGACCTCGTCGGCAATCTTCTCAACGGTCCTGGTCACTGCAGTTCGGTATAGCTAACTCGTGCGCAGACATCAAGCCTCGACCGTGAAGTCAAGGCCGCCACCTCCCCGCCGCTGAACTACCTCCCTCACCGCTTCCCGCCGACCGCCATTTTCTCATTCCGAGCGCTCTGTACAAAGGACAGGTGCCATCGGATGGCTCACAAAGCGAGTCGAGGAATCTCTCAGTGCTGTATCACAATCTTGCGGACAGCTGTTCCCCTCTCCCCTTGAGGGAGAGGGTCAGGGTGAGGGGTAACCACGAAGTAGACTCCTGGCGCGGCGTGCCGGACGTCATTGGGACCAGGCTGCAGGTCCATCACGGCCCGTCCAGTAGCGTCCAGCAGCATCGCACCGCTCTGGAGTGCAATGTCTCCGACATTGCGCAACGACGGAGTCGTTGCACTCCAAACCAGTACATCCCCGACAATCGTCGGCTCGGGCAAAGGGCCTTGGGCGACCGGCTTGGTGCGTTCGGACACGCCGACCGGGTGGATGCTGAAGGCAGAATCCGATCGGTCGAACTGCCAGCCCGGGCCGTACGCAATGGCCACAATCCACGCAGCATCCAGCACCGTGTCCGGCACCACCCATGGATAGGCCGTGTCGCCCGGCGCCAGCCCGGTCACGATGGTGTCCATGTGCCAAAACCACTCGCCTTCTGGTACGACCGTGTCTGTCAGCAGGAACAACGACACCGAATCACACCGCGGCGGAGTTAACACCTGCCAGCGAATCCGGCACGTATCTCCGGCCTGATACTCCCCGCCGTTAGGCAGCATCACCCAGATAGCCTCGACCTCGAACACGGACGTCTTGTGGTCGCCACCCACGTAGAGCTCGTCATACCCGTTGCGGTTGAAGTCTGAGGCATTGCAGAGCGAAGTGATGTTTGGTCCATGGTCGTTGCGCCACACAAAGACCCTCTCGAACTCATGCGGACCGACAGCGGAAAGCACAATGACATACTCGCCCAGCGACCAGGCGACTTCCTGCACTCCGTCTCCGTCGAAGTCCGCGCACACACTCGCGCGGTCGGTGGTGCTGCCGAGGCGTATGGAATCCACCGGATAGAAGACGTATTCATGCTCGGCCACAGCCTCGAACATCAGCAGCATCAGCAGCCAGACATCCGAGCCGTAGTGGTCGTAGGCAACGAAGAACTCTGGCCAGCCGTTCTGGTCAACATCCTCGCCCGAGAAGAAGTCGTTAGGATTGCCCCTGCCTGTCCACAGAGAGCAGACCTCTGCCAGCCGGTTGTCGCCCACGCATTCGCATATTCTCTCCTGTGCTGCCCAGGTCGTTGCCAGGTCCATCTTGCCGTTGAGGTCATAGTCACCATATGTCATCGGGCCGCCCGGAGGCTCGGCGAAGACAAGGCTTTCTTTGTTGTCTGCCACGTTTTCGAATATCCAGGTCCCCCAGCAAGCCTGGAGTATTTCCCGCCTCTGGTCGCCATCCATGTCTGCATAGGGGACGCTACGAGTGAATCCTCCCGGAGTTCCAGGAAGCCGGTAGTACCAGTTGATAGTGTCAGGATAGGAATTCGGTGTCCGGCTCTCGATGGTGCAGATCGCGAAGCGCAAGGCGCCCGAGCTGTCCGTGTAGTAGGCCTGGCCCGCAAGGTCAGCAAGCCCGTCCCGGTCCACGTCCCCGACATCAAAAGGGCAGAAGTTGCCCAGGAGTACGCCACCAGGAGGTGGCGGGTAGGCACCGGTATCAGACTGCACCAGTACGTAGGAATTCACAGACCGGTACTCCACAACATCCAGCCGTGTAGGCCGTCCGCCCCTGTAGATGAACTCCCCAAGGCTATCGTGGTCGGTGTCCACAAGCACAAGCTGCCCGTCGCAGAGAAACGGGCCGTGCGGCACTAGTGCGATACGCTTCATCCTGATGCCCGCCAGTCCGGCAGAGCTGAGCAGCAGGAGTACTACGCAGGCGCGTCGGGGCAAGCGGGCGCGAGGGGAGACTCTGCGCCCCCCCTCGCGCATGCTGCGTGAACTACTCAGCGAGAACCACCTTTCGAGCTACCTGCGCCTCAGCTGACGTCAGCCGGCAGAAGTATGTACCACTAGGCACACGCTTGCCGCGTTCGTCAGTTCCGTCCCAGTGCGCGTCGTAAGACCCCGGCTTGTGGGCACCGCAGGCCAGGTTCCGGACAAGTCTACCTTGCACATCATATATTCTGAGGTCCACTGCCTGAGGCGTCAAGACCGAATAGCGAATGAGCGCGCCATGCCGGAACAGAGTCGGGGTGAGGTTATCAAACACAACCTGGGAAAGAGGTTTCCACACCGGACCGGATTGGGGGCCGCCGTCTTCGCCGCGCAGGCGGTACGGATATATCTCGAACAGCTTCAGTTCTGCCACCGCCGAATACTCACCTGCGAGACGGGCGACGTCCAGAGTCACCTCGCAGTCTCGCTCATAGAGCGCTCGCGGAATCGTGACCCAGACAGTCTCTGGCGTCAGGGGACGGTACTGGTACTTGCCCACCTGGACACCGTCGAGCGAGAAGCCGTCCGACCAGGTATCCTTGGTCGCGTGGTAGTGGACTGACCTAAGCCAGTACACGCAGTGAGGGTTGAGATAGGGCAGGCGATAGCGGAGTTTCTCGCGGGCGTAGTCAACAGAGAAGCCACGCCACTTGGCAAAGCCGTCACGGGCCAGACAGAACCGGGACGGCGTTGAGTCTCCGACCCCGCAGTCGTAGTACGCATACTCCGTGGTCTCGTCTGTTGGGATATCCTCGTAGCACGTGTACTTCACCTCATAGGGAGCTGGCTCGCCCCCAGGGACTTCCTCTGTCCACAGCGTACGAATCAGGGTGCCAATCTCGCCGGGCGGCGGAAGCTCTGCTACGATGCTCGGAAACTGCGAATTGGGGTCGGACTCGTAGATGGTAACTACCTTGTCTCCGATAGAACCCCAGAGATCCCAGTGGGAGTTCGGGGCTTCCTGCCACGCACCCACTTCGCTGGTCGAATACTGGGGGTACAAAGATACCTTGTTCTCAGTCCGACTGATGTTCCGAGTGTCGCGCCAGGGCAGGGCGTCGACGAGACGGCGACGTCGCCAGATGTCTCCGATGTCGTTTCCGTTGTTGTCACGGCCCTTCCACACCGCGTAGGTGAAATCGCCGTATGCTTCGACGCAAGGGTAGAAGGCCGGCTCGGCGTACGGGTACAAGATATCCCACGAGGGCTCTTCGTAGTTGGGGAGCCAGACGCCATATGCCCGTTGGTTGTAGCGTATTCTGCTCCAGCAATTCCAGGCATCCTCGTAGGCCCAGACTACGTGCACGATGTCGCCAGGCGTGGTGGCAACCGACGGAGTCCGCAGTAACTGCGGCAGCTCTGTGGGTCCGTGGTTGTCGACGGTGGTGTCATACACGACACCTTCGTGCAGTAGCACCTTGCGGTATTCGGTCCAAGACTCGTACAAACCGCCGGAGACACATTCCCTGGAAAAGACGACGTGCACGCCAGGTGGGTCGGTAGGGCCGATGTTCTCATGACAGAGCGACATCGACGGAGCACTGACTTCGTACTGGTACTCGCCGTCATATATCCAGTACTGCTCCCAGTCATTCGGCCCGAGCCTAGCCCCGCACCACAGTCTGTTGCTGCCCTCCCGAAAGCAGACCCAGACGAGGCCGGCCTCGGCAACGATACACGGGTAGTATAAAGGGACGCCCCTCATCACACACTCGAACGGGAACCAGTGGACGCCGCTGTCCGTGGAATAGGAGTAGAGCACGCTGTCACCACTGGTGTACACCTTGTGGAGGTACCCGGTGGTCGGGTCCAGAGCAATGTTGCGGGCCTGGTTCGGGGCGGTCGCATCGACCCATGTGGAGTAGAAGTGTCGCTGCCAACTGGAGATCGTGTCGGCCATGATTGCGTCCCGGTCCTGAACCGGCGGTACAAGCTTGTCTCGCCAGATGACGACGAACGTCTCACCGTCGGAGGCCAGGTCCGGTTCGTACTGGTCGGTATGCACTGGGTATGGGAATTCCTCCGGCCCAACGGTCATGCTGCTTGGGCTCACGCGACGGCCCTTGGTCTTCCAGAGCATTTGGTCAGGGTCATGGTCGAAGTCCATCCATGTGGCGAGGTAGTTAGTGTTGCCAAAGGCGACGGCAGGGAAGTTCTCGCTCTGGTCATACGCATCGATGTTGAAGATCGGACCAAGAGGACTTCCATCGGCATGAACGACCCTCCCATGGATATCCATGAGATTGTCTACGCACCACGCGACCAGGTAGGTCCCACCACCGTATCCAACGGCGTGTTCCTTGGCATTCTCATTGGTGACAAGGAACGGATCTCCCATGGCCATGTCGTTCTCAATGTACCTTGCATGAATAGGACCGCCTGCCGTCTGGGTCTCACCCCAGACTGCAAGCGTCCTTCCACCCTCGCTGGCCAGACACGGCCGGTAGGGTCCATCTGCAACGGCGACCTCGGGCCCGACTATGTCGCCCCCGGTCGTAACCCGGACGGCCCTGACACCCTTCTTTGACGGATCATACCAACTGACCAAGTAGTGGGTGCCGTTAAAGCTCACGGCAGGCCACCGATTCCATTCGTCGTTGACGTCGATCTCGACGAACGGACCCGTCGAACCGTCAGAGTGCACAATCCTGCCTCGAACATGCCAATCCCAGTCAGGCGTCTGTCCCCGGATCCACTGTGACCAAACCACCAAGAAGTCCTCCCCGTTGGACGCAACGTCCATCTCCAAACATGCCGCATACACCAGATCAGTCTGAGGCTGCTTGACGACGAGGTCATTCTCAAAACGCACCGCCTTCAGGCAGTGACCCTGGCGGGTCTCAAGCCAAGTGGCCAAGTACTGCGTTGACGATCTGCAGATTGCAGGATCGACCGTCTGAAAGCACCTTTCACCGGATATGCTGACTGCCGCGCTGGCACTTAGCGCTACCGCCAGCAGGATGACCAACAGCCTAGTGGTCTTTGCCATCGTAGCTGACTCCTTTCCTACTTCGAGCCTCTGGAATGCCATCCCGTCATGTTAGAGTACCTGCGGACAGAATCGGCCCCTGGTTAGATCTCTCCAAGGGCCGCCACGGGCTCGCGATGGCCTGCCCGGACTGGTTGTGCCAGTGTGCTTCGATCTTTGGATTGTCGTGCACCACATGCGCCCCTTAGACGATGGTGCCCTTTTCATCGGGCCATTGGCCCGGTCCTCACAGAGGTAGCTGTTGTCCGCCCTGACAGAATGCGACAGAGCTATCCCAGAGGTCCTTGCCTCCACGGCAGCTTACTCACCCAGGGGGGGGGTCTGTCAATCGGAATCTTGTCAAGGACGTCTGCCTGCTCAGGGACCCGCATGTTCGCAGCAGCATGCAGAGGAGGGATTTCCCATTGCAGCTCGGTCCGACAGTTGTCAATGGCTGTCTGCCCGACAGGATGCGGCCCAGCATACGACCTGCCAGGCGACTTGGGAAGCGTATCAGGAGGTGACTTGGAGAGCGGCGAGGGAAGTTACGAGGAGAATGACTTGGGGAGCGTCCTGGAGAGTATCTTAGGGAGTGACCGGAGTAGTGTCCTGGAGAGTGCATCGGGCTGTGTCTCGGGTCGTGTATCGAGAAGTGACGAGGGAAGTGGCTGAAGGAATGGATTGAGGAGTGACTGCAGGAGTGGCTCAGGCTGTGGCTTCTGGAGTGGTTCCAAGAGTGACTTGAGGAGTGGCGTGGACCGTGACCTGCAGAGTGGCCCTCATCATGACCCTGGAAGTTGCCCAGGAAGCGGGGGGTGAGAGTCAGTTTCAGACTCGTGATTCTGTCGCTAAATCACTAGTATTGCGTATATATAGGGTTATGGGCGGCTTCTGGGCAGCGGGAAGCCGCCTGTGGGCCATGTTGACTGTTCGGTCAATATCGCGGGCCGACATACGGCTGATCGGGCCGCAATCTGAGTTCTGCCACCCAGCGTTGCCTCAGTCAGCCCCTGCTCTGCCCTGTCTGCTCAAGCTCTCGATGCTTGATCCAGTACTGCGGGCTGCACACAAACACAAAGGCGACCGCAAGGCCGCCTTCTGAACAGACAGAACAGTAGTTCTACTTCATCGCCTCGGCCTTGCCGAACTCCCGGTCTGGGGCAAACTGGTCGAGCGGAATCGAAGGCTTGCCGCAAGCGATAAGCTCGGCCATCAGCTTGCCCAGAGCCGGGCCGAACATGAACCCGTGCCCGCTCATGCCCGAGGAGATGTACAAGCCCTCAACCGGTGTCCTGCCGCATATCGGGCTGCCGTCCGGAGTCATGCAGTACGAGCCTGCCCACTGGCGCAGCACCTTGACCTGCCCGAGCTTCGGCACCAGGCGCACCATCCTGCGCGGCATCTCGGTGATGAACTCATCGGTCGCGTCCATGTTCCGTCCTGGAACCAGAGGCACCGGTGTATAGCACCCGACAAAATGCCCGGTCCCGATGTGCTGCACAAAGTAGCACCCGTCGCTCCGGTAGTCGACCAGCATCGGGTCGAAAAGCCGCTCTACCGCTTCGGTCACCAGGGACTCGTGCCGGTCCGGTGCAATCGGCACCTCGATACCTGCCATCCTGCAGATTTCGTCTGACCAGGCACCAGCCGCATTCAGGACGTTCGGGCAGAAGAACTCGTCTCCTTTCGAGGTCAGGACCGAAACGACCTTGCTGTCCCTAGTGTTGATGCCGGTCACTTCGGTGTCGACCCGCACCTCTCCTCCCAGCCGCTTGATTCCGGCAAGATACCCGTAGGTCACGTGGAACGGGTCTGCCTGGCCGTCGGTCGGGCAGTACGCACCGCCGAGCAGGCCCTCGCGGTTCAGGCCTGGCACGATCTGCCCGCACTCGGCCGAAGAGATAAACTCCACGTCCAGGCCGTAGTTCCTCTGGACCTTGATTGCCTCAAGGAACGCCTGCTTTCGCGGCTCGTCGAACGCCAGGAACAAATACCCGCCCTGATGCCAGTGCACGGTCTCGCCGAGCTCGTCATTGAGCTCGGAAAACAGCCTGATGCTTTCGATCATGACCCGGATGGAAAGGTCGTGGGTGAACTGTGCCCGGATTCCGCCGATGCAGCGTCCTGTTGCACCCGAGCACGGAAAGCTGCGCTCGAGCAGGACCACCTTGTGCCCACTCTTGGCAAGATAGTACCCGGTGGCAGCGCCGATTATTCCGCCGCCAACAATGACGGTATCAGCGGTCCTACTCGCCATCGTATCTTGCCAAAAGGTCTAGGGGCAGCGGTTTCAGAGGCGGCCTGGAAGTCGGCAACTTCTGCTCTGATGCCGGGAACCCTGTTTCCTCCTCCACCATCTGGGCGATGATGCGCAGGCATCCGCGACCCTGGCAGTGCCCCATCCCGGTCCTGAGCTTCCGCTTGATCTGCTCCAGGGTCTGGTGCCCCTCGCGTATCGCCCGCCTGATTTCGTCTTCGGTGACCTCCTCGCAACGGCAGACGACCGTGACCTTCTTGGCCGTGCGCTTGCGCGCGGTCCTTCGGGTCTTGCCCCCCACTGCTCAGCTATTCGAGCCCGAGCACGTACTCGGCGATCAGGTCTCTGGCCATTGGGCCAAAGCCCCTCTTCGGCTTGGGATAGAAGTCGAGCTCGCACTCCTCCAGTCCGGCCTGCTGCTTGGCCCAGTCGATCGCAGCCAGCAGCCCGCCGACAGAATCGACCAGCCCGACTTCAAAGGCATCGGTCCCGGCCCAGATCCTGCCCTGGGCAACCGAATCCACCTGCTCGAACGACAGGCCGCGGCCTTGGGCCACCTTGTCGACGAACTGCTTGTAGAACCAGTCGACCTGGAGCTGGAGTATCGAATCCTCCTCAGCGGTGTACTCCCTGGAGTCGGACAGCGCGTCGGCACGCTCCCCGCGCTTGAACGTCTCGCGCCTTATGCCGAGCTTGTTGTACAACCCTTCGGTCACGAACTTGAGCCCGAACACCCCGATCGAACCGGTCAGGGTGGTCGGGTTGACGAATACCCGGTCTGCGCCGCATGCGATGTAGTACCCGCCCGACCCTGCGATATTGCCCATCGACGCGACCACCGGTTTGTCTTCCTTTGTCAGCTCGAGCTCGCGCCAGATGATGTCCGATGCGTACCCGGACCCGCCCGGCGAGTCGACGCGCAGCACGATTGCCTTCACCCTCTTGTCGCGCCGGGCAGCCCGGATCGCACGCACCATCGTCTTCGCGCCCATCGTCTGGTCGCCGGTCAGGAAATCCGTTCTCGACTCCCCGGAAGCGATGCTGCCCGAAGCATAGACAACAGCCACTCTCGGCGGCCCTTTCCAGCCGTACTCGAAGTCGCCCGACTGCAGATACCTCTTCTCGGTGACCTTCCTGAACCCTTTGATCTCCTCCTTGAGCAGGTCGTCGAGTTCGTCATCGTAGCAGAACGTGTCGATCAGCCCTGCCTGCTTCGCCTCGTGCGCCATGAAGAATCCGTGCTCGACGTGCTCTTCGAACCGGGCCCGGCTCATGCCCAGGCCCTCGGAGCTCCGGCCCACGAACTCGTCGTAAACCGCGTCAACGAACGCCTCGATCTGCTCGCGGTTCTCAGGCGATGTCGAGTCCGCAGCCACCGTTTCGACCGCTGACTTGTACTTGCCGCGGCGCTGATAATCGACCTTGAGCCCGAGCTTGTCCAGCCCGCCTTTGAGCAGCAGGGTCTGGATCGAAACCCCGGCTATGTGGACATCGCCCAGCGGATGGCCGACTACCTTGTCCGCGACCGAAGCCAGGTAGAAAGACCCGACCCCGAGGTACGGCGCGTAGACCACGACCTGCTTGCCGCTTGCGCGGAAATCGGCCAGTGCCGCCCGGATCTCGCTCAGCTGTGAGAACCCGGCACTGAACCCCTCGACCTTGAGCAGCATGCCGTTGATCCCCGGGTCCTTCTTCGCGTCGGAGATGAGGTCGAGCAGCTGCCACGTGGTCCGGCGCGGACGCGAGCCCATCAGGCTGAATCCAGGCCTGGTGTCGGCAACCCGGCCCTTGAGCTCGAGCTCAAGGAATCGCTTGGGTTTCGGCACCAAAGACCGCCGGGTCTCGACCCCGACCCGGACAAAGCCGCCTACCTGGTCCAGCACTTCGGACCCGACCCTGGTGCCGACCGCGCCGACGCTCAGGTTCCCCAGCCCTATCACAAGCCCGGCGTTGAAGCTCATGTCTCTGGGCCTGACCCTGGCCGCGATGGAAAGCCCGTCCACAGGCTCGGTTTCAAGTCCCACAATCGGGTCCGGCCAGCTCGTTGACATGAAGTCGACCGAAAAGGTCAAACGGTTCCACATCGGCCTGACAGCAGCGCCGGCAATGACATAGCCCCAGTCATGGCCCAGGTCATTCCAAGTCGCGCCGAACGACAGGTAGTTCCACGGCCGCCACAATGCTCCGAGGTCGAAGCGCGTCAGCGAATCCCGAACCACTCGGATACCTGCGTACATGTCGTCCTCACCCCCACCGAGCGCGAACCCGAATCTCGAGCCCGGCTCCCAGAAAGCACCGAGCGGCCCGATGTTGGCCGCGACAGCATGGTTCCTCATCGACTGGCTGGAAGCGTGGGTGTACAGGTAGTAGAAGTCGGATTTCCGGCCCATGCCCAGCCCGGCCGGGTTGGCAAACACCGCCAGGGCGTCGTCCGTGGTTGCGACCGACAGCGGCATCTGGGGCGCGACTGAAACGAGCACGCCGGCAAACAGCAAAGACATCATGTCCATCATCCCTCCTTGGGCACGCGGATACTGCGGACTCTGTTCCAGAACTTCTTCGGCACCGCGACGGTCACGACCGCGCAACGGTCCATCGCCTTGGTGTCCAGCACCCGGACCACCTTGGCTGAGCACACCCGCCTGCCCGAACGGTCCAGTCCTGCCACGCGCTGACCTTTGACCGGCCGCGGCAGCATCTCATAGGGCATTGTCACGGCCGCGTGAGTCCTGGAAAAGCCGTGGTCGACCACGAATATCGCCAGGCCCGGGCACTTGGCGATGCAGAGCCTGCAGCCGTTGCAGCTGTCGAAATCGACCTTCGGCAGGTCGGTGAGCTCGCCGTCGATGGTGATTGCGTTCCTTGGGCAGGCGTACGCGCACGGGTTGCACGGGATTTTCTCCACGCACTCGACCAACACGACCGGGCCCTTGCGCAGCCGCGCCGGCGACGGAACTCCGCCACTCTTCCTCAGTTCGCGCACGCTGACGACGCCGGTCCGTTTGTAGCCCGGAAGCCTGGCCACCGCCTCACCCGTTCTGGTCTCGGCCTATCATGGTTTGTCGAGCAAAGTCCTGCGCCCGCCCTGAGCAGAAAAGTCCCGTCTCCTCTGCCGCCCGCCGTTACAGCAGCCCGAGCACGTCCGAGAAACCGACCATGTCCATGAACCCGTGTCCGGACACGTTGAACGCAATCACCTTGCCCGCGTTCTCGGGTTTCCTCGCCTCCTCAATCGCCTTGGCGATGCCGTACGAAGACTCGGGAGCCGGGAGGAAGCCTTCGGCCTCCACGAACAGCCTCATCGTCTCGAACACGCGCTTCTCGTCGCCAGGGTAGGCGATGGTGTCGATGTAGCCCTTGTTGCGCAGGTAGCTGAGGATCGGCGAGCAGCCGTGATACCTGAGCCCGTCGCCCCGGATCGGCTTCATCTCGGTCTTGTGCCCGAGAGTGTACATCTTGAGCAGCGGCGTTGTCTCGGCGACGTCTGCGAAGTCGTACCGGTACTCACCCTGAAGGTTGGGCGCAACCTCGCTCTGGGCAGCAATGAACTTGATCTTCTTGCCCTGGGTGAGGACGTCACCGACGAAAGGCAGGATGAAGCCGCCGAAGTTGGACCCTCCGCCCAGACAGGAAATCATGATGTCAGGATACTCGCCCAGCAACTCGAACTGCTTCTTGGTCTCAAGCCCGATGATCGTCTGGTGCATCAGCACGTGGTTGAGGACCGAGCCGAGGCAGTAGACCGCCTTCTCGTCGCCCAGCGCATCCTCGAGCCCCTCGGAAATGGCGATGCCCAGCGAGCCGTCGTGGTTCTTGTCCTTTTCGTACAGCGACCGGCCGAACTCGGTGTTGTTGCTCGGCGAAGCGAAGACCTCGGCCCCGAACATCTTCATCAGCGCACGCCGGTCCGCCTTCCAGTTGTATACCGACCTGACCCAGTAGACCGTGCACTTGAGCCCGACCAGAGCCGCCCCGTACGCGAGCGCGGTTCCCCATTGCCCGGCCCCGGTCTCTGTCGTCAGCCGCTCGTACCCCTCCTGCTTGGCGTAGTAGGCCTGGGCCAGCGCAGTGTTCACCTTGTGGGAACCAGTTGGTGACAGGTCTTCACGTTTGTAGTAAAGCCTGACTTTCTTGAGTCCAAGAAGCTTTTCAAGTCGTTTTGCTCTGCAAAGAGGTCTAGGCCTGCCCGCCTGAATGTATAGCTCTCTGATTTCCTCAGGGATAGGAATCCAACGGTCAGTAGAAGCCTCCTGACGGAGGCATTCATGGACCATTGTTCTGCCCAGAAACTCCATACGTGACGGGCCGCTCCCGGGCTCCTTAGGGGGAGGCAACGGCTCTGGCAGGTCAGGAGCGATGTTATACCATTTCTTAGGCAAAGCGTCAACAGGGAGAGAAAACTGGTTAACTTCCATAAGGTCACCAACTTGAGAGGTATATTGTGCATAACGTTTTGAAATAAATGTTT
>CP070680.1:2637827-2645614 GCA_020352555.1 Caldifarciminota bacterium
CGAGCGCAAGCAGCGCCGCAGTCTGCCTCATCATCATGGCACGATATTGCCAGTTGTCACAGTGTCAAGTGAGCGGACCTCCGTTCACTCCCGTCAGCCCTCTGCCGCTCCTTCCTGTCTGCGCTACCCGTAGGAACAACGGTACCGCCTCGCTGTGACCACAACCGCCGGCACGAGCTGCAGGTCACTAGCCTCCTCACCACCTGGGTATTGGGCACGATGTCGCCGTACCGGAGCGTCGCCACCGTCACTACGCCGAAATCGAAGAAGTCCTCGTACCCGAAGCTTCACGCAGAGACGCCGCGAGACAGTCTCTCGTCTGCTGCAGAAGACCCTGCGGCAGGCCGGATGGCTGCACGTCGCCATTCACCCGCTTCAGCTCATCCTGCGCCTCGGACTCAACCGCGAACGAGAATGGATCCCGCTTCCACAGGCTCCGGACAGGGAGCGAAAGCTGCCGCGTTCGGGAAGTAGGCTACAACCAGGACCAGCGACACAAGGGCTGGGAGCCGCATCGCCAGCCTCGCCCGGGTGTCACCTTTTCTTCTCTCCACTCCCGTTCTCAACGTAGGGATTGTAGTCTTTGCCCCGGACCTTCCGCACCAACACCGCAATACCCGCCGCGATCGCCACGACAATGATGAGTACTACCGGGAAGTAGATTACCCAGACCATACTTCCAGCCTCGCCGCTGTTCCCGCTTCAGTCAAGCCGGAACCGTACCTCCGGCTGGTGGACGAAGCAGACAAGGGCCCGGGGGCAATCCTCCGCTTCTGTCGGCATCAGCTACTTTGCGATGACGACCCTTGTCCCTGGTCCTGACCCTGGGTTCCGGACAGAATAGAGGCCTGCAGGCAGGTGGCTGACGTCGTTCCAGCCCGGTCCGAGTACCATGACCTTCCTGCCGGTCATGTCAACCAACCAGCCCGGCTCGTCTCCCTCCAGGCGGCCGGTCAGGGTCCGAGCCGCTGGCCTGTCGCCCTTGGTGGGGAACCGCGGCCCCGCAATCCCGGTTCCGTTCTGATAGCTGCCGTACAGGTCCCAGTTGCCGGTCCGGTCGCTCTGCCAGCAGCACCAGGCCTGAGTGAGCCCGATGACGGTTACCATCGGACACAGATCCTGGGCCGGGTCGGTGTCGACCGCCTCGTCGGCAACAGCCGATCCGGTGCGAGAGTAAACATCCGGACTGCCGTTCCGGTCCGATACCCAGACCGAAAGCACGTCGCTCCAGTCAAGAACCGAGAACGTCGCAAACGCGGCCTGGGGTCGGTAGTTCCGGCCGGCGCCGGTCGAATCGCACAACCTCCGGCAGACTTCGAGCGAATCGGCGTGCGCGGCAAAGACCGCGGTGTCGCCGTCCCGCTCCGACTCCCAGACCACGCCGCTCCACTCCGACTGCCAGCCGCACTGGCTCAGTACTTCTGGATTGCGGTCGTCGGCCGATGTCGAGTCGATCCGGACCGGAGTGGTCCACTGGCCGTTCCGGTGCTCGGTGAACCAGACGTCGCCCTGCTGCTGCCAGGTGACGAACGGGTCCTGCCAGCCGCGCTCGGAAGCGCCGCGTCCGATCCGCGCGTGCCGCATTTCGTGGGGAGTATATACCACATCCCGCTCCTGAGACCACGAGTAGCCGTCGTGATACGAGAAGCTGATGTAGGATCCGAAGGTGTCCCGATTGGCCCAGACAACCCACGTAGTGTCACGGATGATGACCAGGCTGGGCTCGGACGAATCGCCGGCCGCGCCGTGCAGCGACCTTCCGATCCGGACCGGCGGGTCCCAGGTATCTCCGCGTGAGAACGAGGCCCAGATCCCGCCGAACCAGTCGGTCTCCCTGCGCTCCCAGCAGCACCAGAACCAGTCCTCGCCCGAGTAGTCGCTGCGGCAGGCGACCGCCGGGTGTACCTCCTCCAGACTGTCGGTCGAGACCGGGTGCTCGGGCAGCCAGCCGTTGCCCGGACCGGCGGCGCAGAACCGGGCGTAGATGTCCCAGTTGCCGCTCCGGTTCGTCTGCCAGACCATGCAGGTAAGGGTGTCTTCGAGCCACTCCTTGCATACCGATGGATTGATGTCGTCGCCGGTGTCGGAAGTAAGCTGGAACGGCCCGGTCCAGGCCGACAGCAACCCGGTCGACGCCACCAGCAACGCTGCGCTGAAACGTCTCATGATACCTCCCTGCCGCCAGGGCGGACCTGCATCATACAATCATCACCCAGAAGCCGCAGTTTGTCAAGCCGGCATGGAGGGGCGCGGCCGGCTACTCGCCGACGTAGCGGTCCGCTTCGGGCACGCGGGCGATCTCGTCGAGGATTCGGTCCGGCGTGTCCCGGAGGAAGCCGACGCTGCGGTAGACCCGGTAGATCAGGTCACGGTTGGCCTTGGTGGTGTAGCGCGTGAAGGCGGTCGTGACGTCCTCCCGGAGTCGGGCGTTGATGTCGAGCATCCGGCACGGGGTCGCCCCGGAGAAGTTGAACCGGTCAAGTTCGATCCACCGGAGTTCCTGGTTGCGCTTGGTTCGGAACCAGACCTTGCGGGCCGGGATGTCGTAGACGATACTCCACATCGTGCGCGTCTCCGAGCTCACCGCCTTGAGCATCGAGAACGCGTAGTCGCGCGCTGGGAACGAATCCTCCGGGTCGAATCGGTCGAGGTGCAGGCAGGTTCGTGCGTAACGAGCCAGGCTCGAGTGGCCGTCCGGCAGCGGGTCGGATCCGCCAAACTCCTGCCAGCGGTCGAGCGACGACTGGGATTCGGCACAGGTGCTGTTGGTCAGCACCGGCCGAGGCAGTTCTTTGCCGTGATGGTATACCGGCCGGCCGCCGAGGAACTCGACCGCTGCGCTCCCGCCCCTGGCGTCGGCGACCAGGTAATGGACCTTTGATCCCGGACCCGGGCTGATTCGGATTTGCCGGTCGGTGGCCATGACCTGGGCCACGGTCGAGCAGTTGTCGAGCTGGTACTGGACCCAGCGTAGCGAACCGATGCCCGGCACTGAGTCGGGCGGCCGGTGCTCGGTTTCATCGAGCCAGAGCGTGGCCAGGACCAGGCCGCGTTCGTTGATGCCGCCCAGCGGGCTATTGCGGCCGTACTGGTTGAACGTCACGCTTCCGAACTTCGAAACCCAGCTCGGGCCGGACGAACCCGAAGACCTGGCCACGCCACGCTTGTTCACCAGCACCAGCGCGTCGTCCACCGACCAGTCGAAACTCCGGCCGAACACCAGGATATCCTCGCTTACGAGCAGGAACGCGGTACAGGCCAGCTCCGGCCTGGCTAGTGCCAGCAGTATTAGGAGAGAGGTGCGCAGATGCTTCACTACGAAACGGCGGCGCTGGTGTTGGTGGCCCGGATCCATCCTACCGGCTTTGCAGCCGAAACGGTACGAGTCAAGCCGGCAGCAGCAAGGAACGAGGCACCTGCGCGCGCCGGCCTCACGAGAAATCCGGGTGCGATGTCTTGCGCAGGAGCTTTACCCGCAGAAGCCGCTCGGCCGCGCGCCCATCCGCTGCGGCTGCGACTGTGCCCGGCTGCCCTTCTGCCCTGCGTCAACCGGACTCAGACCAGCTCCTCCCGGTAGGGGAACAGTCCGAACATGCCGCCGGTATGGACGAAGAGCGGGTTTCGGCAGGGCGTCTTCTTGAGCTCCTCAAGCATCCCGAAGAAAGTCTTGGCGGTGTAGACCGGGTCGAGCACGATCCCGAAGCCGGCGACCCGTTTGATTGTCTCGACCGCCTCGGGATAGAGCCGGGCATAGCCCGGCCCGATGAATCCGTCCCTGAAGGCAAGTTCGTCGACATTGACGCGGAGCCTGCTGTCGAGCATCGGTTCCATCTCGTGGATGATTCGGGATACCTTCTGCCGGAAGAACGGGATGTCGTCCGCAACCAGGACCCCGCAGAGCGGGCACCCGATGTGCTGTTTCTGCATTCCGGCCCAGAGCCCGGCAAAGGTGCCGCCCGATCCGACCGCGCAGAACACCGCACCGATGTCGTTGTCGCAGATGTAGCCCGCCATCTCCTCGACCGCCCGGGCGTACCCGAGCGCCCCGATCCCGTTCGAGCCGCCCTCAGGGATAAGATAGGGCCGGAAACCCTTCCTTCCGTACTCCTGGGCCAGGGCCTCCATGACCTCGTCGACCCGCCGGTACTCCTCGGGCGTCACGAACCGGAATTCCGCGCCCAGCAGCGTGTCGAGAAGGAAATTGCCGTCCGGAACCGGCTCGGGTTCGCCCCGCAGGACCGCGACCAGCTTGAGCCCGAGCCCTGCACAGGCGGCCGCGGCCGCCCGGACGTGGTTGGACTGGACCGGACCGCAGGTGATGATGAGGTCGGCGCGCTTCGAGCGGGCGTCCCCTAGCAGGAACTCAAGCTTGCGAATCTTGTTGCCCGAGCTGATGATGCCGGTCAGGTCGTCGCGCTTGACGTGGATTCTCAATCCTGGCACCAGCCCTTCGATGACCGACACCGGGGTCGGCTTCCGTGCGAGTTCGAGCGGTGTGATTCCCCGCACCATCACTGACCTGCCCATGCAGCGAAGATAGGACACCGGGTCAGGGTGTCAAGGCTGCAGGAGCAGTCCGCGGCTCCACTTGCGGCCACCGTACCAAGAATCAATCGCTCTACCAACTGAGCCAGCGGCTCGCGAACCGGCCGCACACCCCGGGTCTCAGGTGTCAAACACCTGCCGCACGCCCCGCCGCTCTTGACAGCTGTTCCGCGTTCCATAGCTTGAGCCGATGAGCAGCAGGGTAGCCTGTCGAAACCGTCTGGCGCCGGCGCTGGTCGCCCTGGTGGTCGTTGCTGCCGGGGTACAGGCCGCCGAGCTTCCTCCTGCTCCGGCCGGGTTCGCGCTGGGTGTCGCGTTCGGGGCCGACCAGCTGCGCGACGACCTGCTCGTGCCGTTTCGCTGGACCGGGCCGCTTGTCGGCCTGACGGCAGGCGGCAGCTTCCTGACCGGCCGCGTCCGTCAACAGCCCGAACTCTCCCTCTCGGTCACCTCGGCGACAAACCGCCACGGCAACGCGGCGCTGGCGGTCGACATCGGCGCCGGCCACCGGCTGCTGCTCGACCGGTCGATACGGCTGGTCGGCGGCGCGTTCGAGCCCGGGGTCCTGGTCTTCTACCGCCAGCACAACGCCCTGCTCTGGTCGTGGGACGATGCCCACGACTACTGGCTCAACGGGTTCGGCATTGGCCCGGCGCTGGCGTGGCGCCGCTCGCTCTCGAACCGGTCGACGTTCGGCATCGAGGCCGCCGGCTCGCTCCTGGCCTTCGCCTCCCGGCCGCCAGAGTATCGCCACAACAAACAGGACCGGCTCGAGACCGTCGGCTTCTACTTCATCGAAAACTTCCGCGACCTCCGGGTATCGCTGCCGGACAAGTACCAGGCTGCCGACCTCCGCGCCGGCATCGAGTGGCGAGCCGGTCAGGGCACGATTGCGGCCGGGTACAGGCTCGACCTCCTGCGCGCGACCTGGCCCGAGCCTGGGGTGGCACTGCTGCACGGCGCTTGGTTCAGGTGGCAACCCAGGGCACGTCGATGAGCAAGGCGCAAAGACTCCTGGCCGCGACAGCGACCGTGTCCGCCTTCCTCCTCTCGTCCTTCTGCCGCTGCGTGCCCGACGGCTTGTTCAAGCATCCGTCCACCACCACGCCCGAACAACTCGGTGACGGCTGGGAGACCGCCGCGCCCGAAAGCGTTGACCTTGACCCGGATTCGCTCGACAAGGTGATGGACGAAGTCAGCGTCGAGGACCGCTACCTCAACGTCCTGGCGCTGCTGGTCGCACGGCGCGGAAGGCTCGTGTTCGAGACCTATCTCCGCAAGCCCGAGGACCGCGACCAATACCACCACATCATGTCCGTGACCAAGAGCGTGACCTCGCTCGGCACCGGCCTGGCGTTCGGGCACGGCCTGTCCTCCAACATCGACACCGCGCTCTACGCCTATCTTCCGGACGAGTTCGACGCCGACCCGCGCAAGCGGGAAATCACCATCCGCCACCTGCTGACGATGCGTTCCGGCCTGCTGTTCGACAACAGCGACTTCTCGATCGAGATCTTCGCCAACCGGCCCGACGACGAAATCGCCTACATCCTCGCCAAGCCGCTCTACGCCGACCCTGGCGACTCCTTCTACTACCGCGACTGCGACCCGCAGCTGCTGAGCTGCGCGATCGAACGCGCCACCGGCCAGACCCTTGCCGAGCTGGTGCACGACGGAATCTTCACACCGCTCGGCATCGCCGACTACTACTGGGAGCACACCCGCGCAGGCCACACTTCCGGCGCCATGGCGCTCCACCTCCGGGCCCGCGACATGGCCAAGCTCGGCCAGCTCGTGCTCCAGCGCGGCGCCTGGCAGGGAGAGCAGCTCGTGCCCGCAGCCTGGGTCGACTCAGCGACCGCGCCGCAGACGACCGTGCCCGAAGAAGAGGAACACGGCTGGTCCTACGGGTACTACTGGTGGATCGTGCCCAGGTTCAACGGCTTCACCGCCTGGGGCAGCGGCGGCCAGTACATCCTCGTGGTCCCGGACAAGGAGCTCGTCATCGTCATGGTCTCGATGCCTGACGTAAGCGGCGACGCGGGCGTCCCGACCAAGCTCGACGGGTTCGAAGACCTGGTCGCGCCGATCGTCAACGGCTGCGGCTCGCGCTCCTGACCCCTCCGCTCTACCGCTAGCTATAGGACCGGGACTCCCTCTGTTCCCCAATCTCCAGGGCATAACGCACTGGAGTGTGTCGCCGGGTAGCATGACTAACCTGGTTCCTGCCTGCCGCCGAGCAGCGCGGCTTCGAACTCGGGCAGGTGGTCGACGAAGAATGCCTTCACCTCAGCCCAGCCGGCCGGCTTGAGCAGCACCGGGTCCGGCTCCCTGTCCGCGTCCTGGAACCAGACCAGGCTCCGGGCAACGTGGTACAGGTTCAGCCCGGTGCCGCGGAACCGCTCGCGCAGCAACTCCACCGCCTGCTGCGGCGATGTCTCCCTCAGAGTGCAGCAGGCGTGGATGTCGTAGAAGTCCTTGCGGCTTCCGCGCTGGGAAACCGTCTTCAGCTTCTCGGCCAGGATGTCCCGCCAGTCCGCGACCGGCATGCTGCCGAAGGACAGCAGCGGGAAGCGCAGCCCGACCGGGTGGAGGATGAACGAGACCTTGACATCGCCGACAAGACAGTGGAGGGTGTCGCGGCCCGTGGCGACCTCGGCGTATCCGGGCAGCGGTTCCAGCATCCTCGCCAGACCGGGCAAGTCGAAACTCTCCGGGCTGAAGAAGTCGAAGTCCTCGGACCGCCGGTGCCCTAGCTGGAGCGCGAGGCCGGTGCCGCCGCCGAGATAGAACCCCTGCTCGAACAGCTCCCCGGGCAGGGCCTCGGCCAGCGCTCGTGGGGCCGGGCCGATGACCTCAGGATACACGGTCCGCACCGCCCTGCCGCAGAAGCGCACGCCAGAAACCGGCTGTCTGGGGCGAGAGCGCGGCACCGGAATCCACCACCTCCAGCAGCGCATCGTCGCCGTAGGTCTGACGCAGCCACCGCACTGTTTCCGGATCGCCGTAGTCGAGCACCCGGGCGATCAGGAACCGCCGATGGTGCCCGATGTCCACCTTTGAACGGTCAACGTCCCATAGCAGGCGCAGGACAGGCTCTGGCGGCCGTCCGGCCGGGGCGGCAGCAAGCTTGGCCAGCAGCCCCTTCAGTTCACCGAAGACAGGTGATTCTCGGTCTGCACGGAAGAACACCTGCCGTCCCCGCTTTCGCCGCGCAACGAACCCGGCTGACACCAGGAGGC
>CP070680.1:2645714-2670440 GCA_020352555.1 Caldifarciminota bacterium
GTCTTGAAGCCGAGGCACTTCATCGGACGGGTGTTGATTGCATGTTCTACCCGCTCGATCTCGGCCTGAGTCAGTCTAGCAAAGTCGGTCCCCTTTGGGAAGTAGTAGCGGACGAGTCCGTTCCGGTTCTCGCAGGTGCCGCGCTGCCAGGCCGAGTAGGGATCGCAGAAGTAGCACATCGTGCCGATGGTCTCGGTGACCTTCTCATGGCCGGTATGCTCGGGACCGTTGTCCAGCGTCAGCGTCCGGCGCGCTCTCACCGGTAGTGGTCCTAGCCGCCCGGCAATCGCTGCAGCAGTCCTCTTCCCGTCCCGCCCACGGATACGTGTCAGCCTCATCAGCCGCGTCTTGCGTTCCACCAGCGAGTAGAGCACAGTCGTGTTGTGACTCGACACAAGACTGTCACCCTCCCAGTGCCCCATCTGTCTGCGAGACGCCACAGCCTCAGGTCGCTCCTCAATAGATATCCTGTTGGGAATGCGACTCTTGCGTTGCGCCTTGCCGGTGCCGCGTTTGCGACGCCGGCGATGGTGCCGCCGCAGATACCGGACGAAGACGCTCCGCTCCGGCTCAGCCAGGTGGTAGATGTACTGGTAGATGGCCTCATGGCTGATGGAGCAGCCGGGCAGGTCCAGCTCGATCCTGCCCGAGATCAGTTCTGGTGACCAGCCGGCCTTGAGCTTCTCTCTGACGTAGTCCCGGATGCGTTCGCTCCTCAGCCGGTAGCGCCGGCTCGCCGCACGCCGACGTCGGTCCGCTCGTATCTGGGCGTTCTCGTCCCAGTAGTAGTCCAGCAGGTAGTCCCGGTTCCGGCGCAGCTCGCGTGAGATGGTGCTCTTGTCCCAACCCAGCTCAAGTGCGATCTGCGAGATGTTCTTGCCATACCGCGACATGTGCATGATCTGGTTCCTCTCTCTGAACGTGAGGTGTCGGTAGCGTCTGTGCATAACTACTCAGGATAGCTCCTTTTGCTCTCTTCGCCTCCCAAGTGTTGCACTTCATTGTTGAACCCGGGGGCACAGGGCCTCAAAAGTAGTAAAGTGTTCCCGACTTTCCAGAGAGACACGCCTATCAGCTGATGACAGGAGGCTTTTCAAGGAAGCGTCACCGTTGTCCCCAGCATGCCCCGGTCGCACTGTCCGTCCCGACCTCAGCATGTCAAACGGGTCATCAGCGAGGTGAGGAACCGGCTCTGCGACCGGGGAGCGGGAGCCATCCGATGGCTCACGGCCTGACTACCCCTGAGATTCGCGCGTAGATTGTGCTTCTGTGGCAGCCGGGGTCAGTCGCAGCCGCGCACTACCGGACCCACCAGTTCGGCGAACTCCTCGACATTCGTCCCGGCCTCGCCCCCGGCGTACGGGTAGGACGTCATCGCGACCACCAAGTCCTTGTCCGGGACCACGAAGATGAACTGGCCGCCGTGCCCGGCCATGGTGAAACCTTCCAGTTCGGGCAGCAGCCACCAGTAGTAGCCATAGCCCCGGCTGGCCGGGTACTCCTCTGGCGGCAACTGGACCTTCGGTGTGGTCGACGAATCTATCCATGCCGCATCGATGAGCTGCTCCCCCTCCCACTCGCCGCGCTGCAGCACGAGCTGGCCGACTCGCGCCATGTCGCGCGGTCTCAGGTGCAGGGACGTCGGGCCGTGGGTATACCCTCCGCGCGTCTTCTCCCAGTACAGGTCGGTGATACCCAGCGGGGTGAATACCTGCTCGCGCATCAGGTCCTCTGTAGTGCGGCCGGTCGCGTGCTGGATCAGGCAGCTCACCAGGTGCGGGTCGCAGTCCCGGTACCAGAACTCCTCCCCTGGCCGGGCGTACAGCGGCTTGCCGAGGATGTAAGCCAGCTCATCGATGTCCCGCCCGGTGAATATCTCGAGCGCGAACCGGTCGTTGCTGAACTCGAGGCCCGAGCGCATCGTCAGCAGGTGCCGGAGCTTGATTCCCCTCTTTGCGGCGACGGTATCGAACTTGTCCTGAAAGAACCGGTATATCGTCGAGTCCGGGTCCGCCGGCAGGCCGTGTTCCATCGCGACGCCGGCGGCCAGCGACGTGAAACACTTGGTCGCGGACTGTATCGGGTGCAGCCGGTCCCGGTCTTCGGGTGAGCGGACATAGGTCTCGAACACCAGCTTGCCTTGCCGGACAACGAGCAGCGAGAGTGCGTTCAGGTACCTGTCCTCGGACGTGACCGCATCATAGGCCAGGCCCAGTGACTCGGGTGCGATGCCGACCTCCTCCGGCGTCGCGACGACCCACCCGTCGAGCAGTTGCTCGGGTACGGCTGTGCCCGGGTTCTTGAGCCGGACGTCAGGAATGCACGCCAGGACAAGCAACAGCAGAACCGGAACCCGGCTCATCGCGCAGCCCCCGGCGACCAGCGCAGCCACAGCCCATGTGCCAGTGATACCCCTTGCGCTGGCCACGACGTCCGCAGCAGGTCCAGCGCATACCCGGCCGCCATCATTGAATTCCGGCTGCGCCATTCCAGACCGACTGCGGCTTCGACCGCAGTGTACCGGTCGGGCAGGCAGGGCTTCATGCCCTGCCAGGTCCTGGCGAAATAGAAACCCAGCCGGTCGAGCGGTTCTACCTTCTCGACCCGATCCGCGTCCGGCCGCGCGGCCATCGTGAACAGCGGCACCGCCAGGTCGGCCACCACGTCCATCCGGCCGGCCACTCGGCCTCGCCACTGCGCGGCCAGGCCGACCCCGGTTCCGTTCATCCAGTACAGGTGCGAATCGTCCCACGAGTACAGGTAGGCGTGGCGGTTGCGGTAGAACACCAGCACTCCCGGCCTCACCCGGCCCTGGGCCAGCGCGAAGCCGCGGGCACAAGACAGCCGGTACTCAGCGCGCACACCCAGCACCGCCGCCTCGTGGGAATACCGGTTCGCGCCGAATTCGAACAGAAACGCAGCTTGTGCCTCGTGCCGTACCGGACCGGATCCTGCCCCAAACCCCACCACCGGCTCAAGCCGGCCGCAGTCCCAGCGCAGCGGAACGAGAAGTTCGTCCCTGTACTGGTCCAGGCCCGCGCTCACCGCGAAACTGAACCCACGCTCGGGCAGCGCCGGGGGAAGCGCCACGCACAGCGAAGCGGCCGCGGTCAGCACCAGCACAGCCCCGGGCAGCTTCATGCTGTCCCGCTCGCTGCAGGTAGCTCCACGCTCACGCGGCCAAGATATAATGTCTGGCTGGGGTGTCAAGCGGACGGGGGAAGTGTCCGGACTAGCGGTCTTTTGATTTGCCCGGTGACTTCTTCTTGCCCCCGGTGTCCGAGGCCGCGACCTCTGTGTCGTCTTCGGCTGACGGGTCGGGTACCGGCTTCACGTTCTTAGCCGGTGCCGCGTCGTCGCCATCGTCCTTTGCCGGCGCCTGCTCTTCCGGCCTCACCGGCTGGTCCGATGGAGCGGGCTTGTCCGGCGCCTTCTCCTCGTCATCCGACACCAGCGAGACGACCGGCTTCGGCGGCTCTGGGGACGGCGGTGGCTCTATCACCGGCGTCGGTTCCGGCTCCTCGTTTCTCGGGCGCGGCTTCACCTTCTCCGGGACCGGGTCCCGCCGTTCCGGCTCACGCGGCTCGCGGCCGCGCGATTGGTCCCTGCCCGGCGACCGACGCGGGTAGCCTCGGTGCGGACGTGAGGGCGGCGGCGGATCGGACACGAACACGTAGGACTCGTACTCCTCGACCACGAAGACCGTCTCCGGCGGCACCGGTTCCTCCTCGTAGTACACCGGTTCCTCGACGTACACCGGCACCTCGACCGGCACCTCCTCCACGACGTAAGTCGTCTCGATTAGGACCGTTACAGGTGTGGAATCGACTGCGAGAGGCTCCTCGGACTGCAGGCCGGGAAACTGCAGGGTGCAGCCGGCCAGGAGCGCGGCCGCACCGGCCGGGACCAGAAACCGGTTCATGACGGCTCGGTTCAACATCACCGGTATAGACCACCAACAGCCCGTTTTCCTGCGCTCCGAGTACAGCCTCGCGCTATGCGGCCAGAGGATTTGTCTGGCTATGGTGTCAAGCAGACAGCAGTTCGTTCAGAAAGCTGCCGGCGCCGTCGTTGCCAGCAATCTCAGGTAGAATTGTCCTTCCGTCCGCCACTTGGTCATTGGGCCACGCCTGCGAGTCATTGTGTCTGGTCAGGGTGTCAAGCGGTCAAGTCAGTCGGCGGGAAATGTGGGCGGAGTCCCGGGTTCCCCCGGGGTGAAAGCCCGGCGGCTACAGCCGGGACGGCAGTTCCTGTTTCGGCAGGCCGGTGCTGAGGCTGACCTTGGTCATGATGTCGTTCGGCGTTCCCTTGGCGATGGACTTGTGGGCAGGCACTGTCAGGTAATGCTCGCCGGACTCGGTCATACGTTTCATCTGGATGGCTGCAGCGCTGGCGGACGATTCTGTAGCCGAGTTTGCCCAGCAGGGCGACAACTGCGTCGCCGCTAACCTGCGGCAGCCGCGGTGCCACTTGGAACCTCGGTCTCGGTGATGGTCAGGATGTCGATTGTCTTGCCCTGCTTCAGCTCGTCTTCATAGTGACACGCGACTGCGTCCTTGATCTGCTCCATCAACTCGTCGAGCGTGTCCCCGCAGGTGAAGATGTCGGTGCCGATACCCCTGGCGCACCAGCGTTCACCGTCATTGTAGACTTCGACCTTCACGACCACAGCACATTGTCCCGTGCCCACCAGCCCAGTCAAGTCGCCGGCGCTGCACCTGCTGGGGTGTACAGGAACCTCGATAGATGTCAGCAAATACCTGGGTTTCTGCACCCGGGGTGCCGCCATGGGGCGTTCCTCATCTGCTTCTCTGTCTCCTGGGCGTCCTCCGTGTGCACCGCTGGACCACTCGGCCGCTGGATGAGTGCCCTTGACACGTTCCGGAATCGAAACGGGGAAAGCGTCCCGGATGTCCGACGACCGCTTGCGGCGTCAGGCCGTGAGCCGCACCGAGCCGATCATCTCGGCCAGCGGTATCGCCCGCCTCCACTCAGGGTCGTCGTCCTCGTAATGCCACCACGCGGACAGCACCGCCTCGGCCCGTGCCCAGTTCAGCACTCGTTCGCGGTCCAGGCCCAGCTCGTCGGCCAGCACGCACACCCGGCGGCCGACCAGCCGGGCCGGGTCCGCGCTGCCGGACAGGTTGTTGCGCACGAAAGGCGGCACCTCGTACCCCGGGGCGCCGACAACGCCCTGGGGGTCGATCGCCAGCCACGGCTCGCGCCGCGCCGACAGCATGTTCCCGTGGTGCAGGTCGCCGTGAAGCAGGAACGTCCCGGTGACGGACGCCAGCAGCTCCGCGTACAGCCTCTCGGCGCGCTCCACCAGCCGCTCAGGGAAAGGTCCGGTGCCGCCGCCGAACTTCTTCCGCAGCCGGTTTAGGCCTCGGGACCAGTCGGCGACGGTCACAAACGACCGGCCCTCGGGCACCGGCCTCCGCACACGCTTCATCACCCCGGCCGCGTACCTCGTCGCCCGGTCGTCGTCTTCCACCTCGTCCAGCGTGCGGCCGGGCTCGATCAGCTCCAGCAGCATCGCGCCCCCATCCCGGTCCGCCTCCAGCAGCCGCACGCAGCCCCTGCCGTCGAAGGCACGCAGCGCGTCGGCCTCGGACCCGATCGGCCCGCCGGGAACGCCGAGCTTCAGCACCGCGCCGGTGCCGTCGGCCCGCACGGCCCGGACCAGGTAGTTGTAGAACATCCCCGGGAACGGCTCGCCGAGCGTCAACTCCCACCTCCCGGCGAACTCCGCGACCAGCTCCGGCAGCCTGCCGAGCCATTCCCTGCCGCGCTCTCCCTGGAACCCGGCTACGTTCCTGGCCAGGACCTCGGGAATCCGGACCGCAATACTCTTCACGCGGCCAAGTTATTGTGTCCGGCTAGGGTGTCAAGCGGGCATTGACGGGCCTGACAGATGGCATTGTGTCCCCATTTATCTCCCCGGGTTCGCCTGCCGCACGGGTCGGGGCAAGACGTCGCCAATATCAGGGTCAGGCCAGGGTCCGGACCGCGAAGTAGCCTGAGAGCCGGGGTCCCCACATCTGGTGGGTGACCGGGTTCAGCGCGAAGCCCAGTGCCCGCCACATCGGGAGCGCCTCGGTCTTGTCCTCCGTGCTCCACGCGCGCAGCTGGTATGCTTTCCTCTCTCGGGCACGCCCGGCTGCCAGCTCAATCATCCGCCGGGCTATGCCCCGTCGTCGGAACCCGGGCCGCACCTCGATGATGTCGATGTACCCCTCGAGGGTGTCCTCAAGCGGCCGAGCCAGTTTCTTCCAGATGACAGATATCAGGCCGACCGGCTTCCCTTCGTGGAGCGCGAGAAGCGAGAAACCGCCGTTGATGTGCATGTGCCGAGCAGGCTTCTCGCCCCATTCCCCGGCGATCCGCTCCTTCCACGCCTCGTCGGCATCGACGTAGTCGATCGTCATGTCGGCCACATTGCCCTCCGCGACCTGAGGCTCACGCGGCTACGATATGCTGGGCGGATCGGGGTGTCAAGAGGACTGCGCTTCGGTCAGAAAACGGTTGGCGTCCGTACTAGCCCCAGGAATCACGGCCGCCTCCGCGTCCAGCTACCGGCCCGCGCTTCCCTCTGCCTGCCCGTGGAGGCGCTGCATCGTCGAGCGCCATTCCTCGAGCTCCGTCGGGGTCAAAAGCCTCATGCACTCGCTCTCCAGCTCCAGCATGCGGCGCATCTCCCCGCGCGTCACGCCTTTGCGGCCCGGCTTCTCCATCTTCTCCCGCAAAGCCAGTAACTCGCCCTGCTCGGCCAGGGGAAGGCGGGGCGCGGCTCTTGCCAGCAGCCTCAGCCTGGCCGCCGCGATGCTGTCATCAAGCCCCCGGTCTTCTTCGGAATCCCCCTGGGGCAGGGTCGAGAAGACCTCGGGGTTCTCCTCGATGTACTTCCTGACTTCGGGGTTTGGCGGGCCCAGCCTGATCCTGATCCACAGGAAGGCCAGGGTCACGAAGAAGGAAGCCGCCAGCAAGCCGAACACCAGTATCCAGCGTACCCGTCTCAGGGTCACATCCAATCCGGTTCGAATCCCGGCACTACCGCCTGTCGGCCGCAGCGGTCGCAGGTACGGAGATACCAGGACAGCCGCGCCCCGCACGAGCAGCGCCACGCCGCCGCCTGTTCCGCCAGCCACTGCTGTTCCCCGACCCGGCGGATCCGCTCCAGGTTGCCGATCGCGCCGGCGTGGTGCGGGACGCCGTCGCGCGCGAACCCCTGCAGCCGCGAACAGGGAAAGAGGTCACACCGGCCGCAGTGTCCCACTCCTCGCGACGCGGCACAGCCTGTGAACCCGTGGCCGCACTCGCCGGGCCTGCACCCTTCACACCGGTCCATCGGCGCATCCTTGTACCTGTCGTACTTCGACGGCATCCGGGCCAGATGTTTCCGGTCGTCCTCCTCGAACGCGACCTTGAAGCTGCACGCGCCGCAGTACAGACCGCAGCAGGCGATCAGCGAGTCGTCGTGCTGCGCAGGCGAGGACATCACTCCCCGGTCACGTCCCGGCTTCGCTCCGCGGCTCGCTTTGCGGCGCGCCGGCGGGCAAGGGCGACCGCCACGGTGATGCCCGCAATCGCAACGGCGGTAGTCGCCACGGCTACCCAGAATGCGGTCTCGGTCATGGGGATCCACAGGAACCGATGCTGCCCGGCGGCCGCGTTCTCCTGCGCGACGATGAGATGGGGGATGATGCTCGGAGTCATGTCTCGCGCACGCTTATTCCTTTCTCACGGCCGGAGCTCTCACTATGCGGCCAAGATATTGTGTCTGGCTAGGGTGTCAAGAGGGCTGCACTTCGGTCGGAAGACGGTTGGCTTCCCACGTATGCTGGATCCCTGTGGCTTCAGCCGTTCAGGAAATCCACCAGCGGCCCGATGGCGGCTCGGTCAACCCGGTCGATGTCCTCCGCCTTCGCCATCTTGATCATCTGCCGCTCCACGAATCCCAACTTCGCCGACTCGAGCCGGCCGGGCAGGAAGAAGAACCGCATCCCGGCCCGGACCTCCTCGGGCAGGGCCGCATCGTAGCCCTTGCTCACGTCCGGGCTGTCAGGCGGAGTGATGCCGACTGCGAAGAACGCCACCCGCTTCCCGGCCAACTGCGGGGCGCGGTCCTTTACGAACCCTGCTATCTTAAGGCGGCCGGCGACGTATCGGCAGCCGAAAGCCACCGCGTCGTACGCGCTCAGGTCGAGCTTCTTCGCCTTCACCAACGGCACCGACTCGCCCCCGATCGCCTCTGCCAGCCATTCGGCGTACGCCTTCGTCGAGCCGTGTTTCGAATGGTAGATGATGACCTTTTTCACCGGGCGAGAATAGGCCGTGCGGTCAGGGTGTCAAGCGGGCTGTGTCGGCGGTAGACGGTTGGCGCCCCGGTGTTCCCGGCGGCCGGGAAAGAGGGTTCAGGGCGCGGGGTCGGGTGCGACTTCGCAGAACGAGACCCCGAATGCGACTGTGGGCGAACCCAGGTCACCTCGGGAAGCGACCACCCTCACCGCGTACAGCTCGGGCATGACGCGCAGCTGCCGCCGCGAACCGGCCCGGAATGGAATGCCCAACCCGACCGACAGCCCGGTCCAGCTGCCGCTGCCGGCTTCTCCCCACATGTCGACCCCGGCGCTCAGGCAGTACGGGGACGCCCCGGCGGTCTCGCTGCTCAGTACCACCCGCGGATGCACGCCCCACGAGACCATCGACCGGAAGGGATACCTGGGAAGGACGAAGCCGGTGGCGCGGGCGGACACGGCAAGCTCGACCGGGCCGCGCTGCAGGCGCCACTTGGCCGAGGCGCCGAGCCCGGGCCCGAACGTCCAGACCAGGCCGAGTTCGAGGTCCTCGGCCACACCGAACTGGCATCTGGCATAAGGGAACGGTACGACAGGCGGGTCGGATTCTTCGGCCTGGTCCGGAGGCACCGGCACGACTGTGACCCCGCCGCCGAACTCGCGGCGCCCCGGCGGCGTGGTCCGGGCCGTCTCCTGGATGCCCAGGGTGTAGCAGCCGCAGAGCGCTGCCAGCCACGCGGCCGCCAGCAGGCGGGGACAGAGGAGCATAGAACGCACCATCGGCCTAATCCGGTCAAGATATGCTGGCCGGTCAGCGTGTCAAACGGGCTGCGCTTCGGTCAGAAAACGGCTGGCGTCGCCGTCATCCACTCGGCTTGTCCCTGACGCCCTTGATCAGCAACCAGAACATGAGCGGGACCCCGCCGATGACCGTCGTGAAGCCGATGACCTCGAACACGCCCGCGAGCTGCGGGAACAGCAGCGTGCCGACAGAGTCGACCAGGTAGCCGAGACCGGAGATGAACACCAGGACGCCGAACACCGTGGGGATGTAGCCTGACCTGAACACCAGGTACCCGAGGATCAGCAAATGGAAGGCGAAGAACACCAGCCCGACATTGTGGCCGGTCTCGTACCCGCCGAGTAACAACGACCCGAGCGCCTGCGACTGGCTGGAGGCGAACGTCTCCATGCTCGACCCGCCGACAGCCTGGAGCGCCGCGAAAGGAATGAGCAGCGTGGCGCCCCTTGCCGCGGCTTACATCAGCCGGAACCGAGCCGCGATCATGGCGACATGCCTGTTGACCGGGGTGAGGACGACGTAGAGTGCCCACGCCACCAGTACGTCGAGAACCAGGATCAGCGCGTACCCGACGACGCCCGAACGGAACAACAGCTCGTTGGCGGTGATGGCGGCGGTGGCCGCGGCGTACCCGGCACGATGAGTATCTGGAGCACGAGGAACTCGGAGAACACGGCGAGCAGTGCCATCAACAGCAGCCCGACACCCGCTGTCCGCGCGTGGCCGAGCAAGGACCCTTTATCGGTATCCGAAATCATCCGAGACCTCCTGCTCGGTCACGGCTACCCACGGGCCTCCGTCGGTGGATGACGGTGATGCCGGCGATGCACGGGCCTTCCCGGTTTCGACCATCGCCGGAGGATAGACGGCGCCGCCCCGGCGTCAGGCGGGCTTTGACAGGAACCAGTAGATGGCAATGTGTTCCCCGCCTATCCCTGTGAAGGCATAGGGCATACCTGACGAGTGCTTGAGCCCGGCCAACCGGTCACAATTTGTGACCAGTCCGCCACTTGATCACTCGACCACTTGGTCACTGGATCACATCTGCGGGTCATAATGTCCGGCTAGGGTGTCAAGCAGGCGTTGACAGGGCCTCAAAAGTAGTAAAGTGTAACCGACTTTCCGACAGGAAGCTTTTCAGAGAAGCGTCCCCATTATCCCCCCTATCCACCTGTCCCCAGTTCTTGACTTCGGACCAGGCACGGTCGTTCACTGAAGCATGTATCTGCCCGACTTGCGGGTGCCGGTGCGCTTCACCAGCCCGGCTTCAAGCAGAGGATTCAGCAGGTCCAGCGCCCCCTGCTTCGAGACCCCGAGCGCTTCGCGGATCTCGCGCGGGGTCATCGACTGCCGGTCGCGCAGCATCGTCAGCAGCTGCTCCTGCCTGGGCCGGAGAATCACCCCGGCCGTCGAACTGCCGGCGACCAGCCGCTGGATCCGCGTCCAGACCCGTTCCAGCGTCTGCCGAAGCCCCTCGGCGCAGTACTCCAGCCAGCCGGTCAGGTCACCGGAGCGCTGTTCGACCTCGCGCAGGGCCTGATAGTAGCGGGCACGGTCCTCCCAGAAGTACTCGTCGACCGAGAAGATGTGGTGCGTGTCAAACCCGCGTCGATACAGCTCCCAGAGGGCAAGCAGCCTTCCGACTCTCCCGTTGCCGTCGCCGAAAGGGTGAATCTCCTCGAATCGGTGATGCACCACCGCCGAAGACACGACCGGAGGCCAGTCGCGCGCCGGCCCGTTCCACCAGTCCAAGAGATCGCTCATCAGCTCCTCAACTCGTCCGGGCGGGGGCGGCTTGTGGGGCCCGACCCAGACCTGGACCCGGCGGTACTCGCCTGCCTCGCCCTGGTCCATCACGCCCCGCGCCGCAATCAGGTGCAGCCGCGAAACGTCCCGGTGCGTCAGCCGACGCTTGCCTCCGTGAGTTTCGATGTGGCGCAAGGCCGCGAAGTAGTTCAGCACCTCCCGCCGTGCCCGGTCCGCGACTGCCGGCACATCGCGACCCGCGGCCAGCTCCCGGACCTGCTCCTGCGTGAGAGGGTTTCCTTCGATCGCGGTCGAACTGTGGGCGTTCCGCGCCCGGGCATCCTGCTGCAGCCGGGGAATCCACGGCACCTGGACGGTCGCAGCCAGCACCCGCGTCCGCAGAATCGCTATCTCCTCGACCAGCGCCAGCGTCCGCGCTGAAACCACGAACGAAGGATCGTAGCTCACGCCCACACTCTACAATGAGTCAAGTATAAGTCAAGTTATGGGTCAACCGAGCCGCGTTTCCCGTACGGCCCAGGTCTCAACTTGTCACCGCAGAAGTGACAGTGCCCCCTGCGTCTTTGCGAAGATGGCTCGAAGTCTGGCGTCAGCCCTGCTCACGCGGCCAAGATATTGTAGATGGCCAGGGTGTCAACAGGGCTGCACTTCGGTCAGAAGACGGTTGGCGTCACTGTTATCCCTGGCGTTCAATGACGGCGATGTAGCGGTTGCCCGGGCCGTCGATCGTCCGCGCCAGGCGCCAGCCGGTGCCAGCCAGCAGGCGCTTCAGCTCCGGCCGGGATACGAACAGATGGTCGAACCACGGCGTGCGATAGCCGCCATACAGCACCCGGATCCGGACCTCGCCGCCGAGCCGGCCGCGGCGCCGGTTCGCCCGGTGGTAGGCAACGTGGCGCGGCGCCTTGGAGCCGTACGGGTCGAGCGTCGAACCGATAATGCGGGCTTGGGGCGTGGCGACCCGCAGCAGCCGCCGTAGGCGCGCGGGCAGGAGCCGCGACCTGCCGAACAGGCCGAAGTTGGTGCCCATCATCAGCACCGTGTCGAAGCGGCCCCCGAGCCTGTTCAGCGGCATCGCGAGCGCGTCGGTCAGCGACGCACCGACCGCCCGCCGGACCCCGCGCCGCCGGCAGACGCGGACGGCCAGTTCCGAATTGTCGATGCCGGTCACGTCGAGACCCAGGCCCTGCAGATGCAGGCAGTGCCGGCCGGCCCCGCAGCCGACGTCGAGCACCCGGCCGCGCACCAGCTTCAGCGCCTCCCGGTCCTGGCGCGGCCAGTCACCGGGCTCGCTGAAGTAGCGGTCGGCACTGGCCGTAACGTTGATGTACCCGTCGTCCCTTTCGGTGGCAGATCCGCGGTCCGCCCCGCGGAGATGGTCAAGCAGCCACCGCCCGAACGCATCCTGCTTCCCGCTGAGCATCACTTCCTCACCTCGACGCAATCACGCTCCGCCGGCAACTCCATCTCGCGGCCAAGATATTGCGTCTGGCTAGGGTGTCAAGCGGGTGAATGCGCGCCCGCGAATGTCAATAATCGTCTACTGCGTCCCCGGAACTGCTCCACAGCCGGTTGTATTCGGAAACAAGTCCGGTCACGTCTCGGTGAAGAAGAGCCGGGTCAGGTGATGCGCCGAACCTGCCGGTCACGCCGCGGGCGGCCAGATAGCCTGCCCCTCCACCGAGCAATCCGCCGATGCAACAGCCGGTCCAGAACCGCCCAAAGTCTATCTCGGCCTCCAAGAACCCCTCGCCTTGTACAGGTTCGGCAATAAGCACGCCCAGCGCGGCCGTCACCGCGCCGCCGACCAGCAAGAAGCCTGCATCCAGAAGGCAATAGCGACGGTCGTCGCGCCGCGTGGCCCTGCGCAGCAAGTCGATTCCGTTCTGGGTTCGGGCCAGCAGTTCGCGCGCCTGGATGCTCGTGTCGCCGCGCTCAAGCAGCCCGTCCCGGATGGTGAAGCAGACGGCCGTCAGCTCGTCGAGGCTGGCGTCCGGCCCGGGTGGTTTGAGCGGAGCGAGCGGGGCGCTACCCGACGCGACCGCCAGGCACAGCGCGGGCAGGACAGAAGAACATATTCCCATCTGATCTTCTTGCTGCATCAAGATATGCCGGGCGGTCAGAGTGTCAAACACGCTGCCTCAGCGGAAAACGGGTAACGTCCCTGGTATCCCTCGCAGTTCGGAAGGCGAACGTCGGTCAGGTCCGCTTGCCGAGTGCGTCGGTCAACCGCCGCAACGGAGGCGAAACGTCGTCCGGTGCCAGCCGCACGTCAAGGATCGAATAGGATGCGGTGTTCGCGCGGGCCTCGCTCAGGGCTGCCAGCAACTGCTCCTCGGTTTCGACCACGAAACCGGCGCCGTGGCCCAGCAGCTCGGGCAAGCGACTGTAGTGCCAGGGCAACAAGTCATTGAACGGGCCGTCGATCATGGGCCGCTCGGTGGCATACCCGCCGTTGTTGAGCACCACCACGATCGGGTTGAGGCCGTAGCGCGCTGCCGTAGAGAGCTCCATACCCGTCATCTGAAAGGCCCCATCGCCGACCAGGACCAGGGGGCGAAGCTCCGGATGGCTCAACTGCACGGCGATGGCCGCGGGCACGGCAAAGCCGAGGGAGGTATAGTAGGCGGGTGAGAGATAGTTCCCCGCGCGGCAGGTCACCAGGTCGAGCGACCCGAAGAGGGCGTCCCCCACGTCGGCAACGACCGCGATGTCGCATTCCAGGAAAGCGTTGATGCGTTCAAAGAGCCGCTGCACCGTGATCGGGGCCGCCTCGGGCGCAGCCGGCGCGTTGGTGAGGAGGTGCTCAGGCTTGGTCCACGCCAGGCGGCATTGCCCCATCTCTCTGTCGATCAGGCCCTGTAGGAAATCCGTCGCCGTGACCCCCTCATAGTAATGGTGCGCGATCGCCGTGCGCTCGCTTGTGACGTGGATTGAGCGACCGGGATCCAGGTGTGCCGTGTAGATGCCCAGGTTGACGTCGGTCAGCAAGACGCCCAGCAGAAGCAGACAGTCGCTCTCCTCCACGTAACTGCGTACCGCCTCGTCCCCCAGTGCGCCTGCGTATACGCCCATATAGAGCGGATCGGTCTCTGGGATCGTCGACTTGGCCAGCAGAGAGACGGCGATAGGGACGTTGATCTTGCGCGCCAGTTGGAGGACCTGCTGCTCCAGGCCAAAGCGCTGGACCTCACCACCGACCAGGATCACCGGACGGTGCGCGGCCCGAATGCGCTCCGCCGATTCGTGCAGTGCCTCTGCCAATGCTGCCGGATCGCCTGGCTCTCGATCGCCGGCGCCCGCCGGCATGCCCAGAGCCAATGGAGCTTTTGCCGCAACCATATCGCGGGGTAGTTCGACGTATCCCGGGCGTTTGTAGCGCAGAACCGCGTCCAGGACGCGGTCAAACCCGCCGAGCGCCGTCGCCGGGTCGCACATGTCCGCCGAGGCAACGGTGAGCTGCTCGAACACCTTTCTCTGCGTATCGAACTGCTTGACCTTGTGATGCAGCATCGGGTTCCGGGTTCGTTCGGCGATGCCCGGCGCCCCGCTGATGACCAACACCGGGACCCTTTCGGCGAATGCCTCGGCTGTCGTGTTGGCCACCTTGAGCCCGCCCACCCCGTAGGTGACACAGACTACCCCCAGACCGTTCAGACGCGCATAGGCATCGGCGGCAAACCCGGCGCCTTGCTCGTCGCAGGTATTGATCACCTCGAGGGGGCTGTCGGATAGCTTTTTGTACAAGCCCAGCACATAGTCGCCGGGCACGCCAAAGACGTGCCGCACGCCGCTGGCGATCAGCCGCTCGATCATATAGTCCGCGATTCCCACAGACGATGCCATTGCTCACTCTCCGTTCTGTGCGTGCTTTCTGGTCTTTGGGAAGCGTACCGGCGAATCAAGTAGTTGATTACGCTGCGCCCCCATGGAATCGGGACTGTCCCATGAGAACGCCTTACGATAGTTGGGGTACTCGTCCCAATACATGCGGACAGAGATTCTCATGCCGGAAGTGACAAAGGAAACCGCTCCCCTTCCTCTGGACACGTACAGTCGAGTGGGGCCGCGCTCGCCCTTTATACTTCCGATATGCGGCGACCCGAACTCCAGCCAACGGCAGAACGTATCGGCTGAGTTCTCTTGACCCACCGCGTAGCGCTCCAGCGGCAGGTTGGGCCACTCCTCCAATGGAAGCCGCCGCAGCATCTCGGCGCGCTGCTTCTCCCCTTCCTCCACTGACTTCCGCGCTTCGTTTCGGTCGTAATCAGCGAGAGCGGCCTTCAGGGTCTTCTTCGGCTCAATCAGTGCCATATGCGACCTCCTGGAATCGCACCGTGATGGACCGGGTGGGCATAGCCTTGCTCACACGACCAAGTTATTCTGCCCGGCTGGGGTGTCAAGCGGGTGAATGCGCGCCCGCGAATGTCAATCGTCGCCTACTGCGTCCCCGGAACTCCCCCCAAAGTAGTAACACCAATGGTATTGGTTTTGCCTTGACAAGCAGCCCGCTGCGGGCTACTGTATCAGTGGATCTGAACCCGAGCCAGTCTTGGCAGTAGGATTCACCGGAATTCGGAGCCCTGCCTGTCCGAAGTCTGACGTCACGCGTCAGATACTCCTGTAGGACCGGTGGGGCTTCGGTTTTCATCTCCCGCCTCTTGGCTTGGCCAAGCTCGCATCGAACACCGTATCCTTCGGATGGAAGCACCAGTGGCGATAGGGCTGGTTCCAGCGAGCCCGCTCGTCTCCCCGCCTGCCTGTCGTGGTCCCGATGTTGAATCCGGGCAGCAGCTTGCGGATGTCTTCCAGCATTGCCTTGTACAGCTTCTCTTTGGCGCGCGTTCGTTTGCCGCGCACACGCTGCCCAGGCAGCTTCTGCTTGTGCCAGTCGTTAAGCCGGAACTGCATTGCCCCCAGCACCACGTCCACGCACTGGGCCAAGACGTGGTCGGAGGACCGTATCTCGGTGATATCCTCTGGCGCAATCGAGATCCCGGCTTGGCGGAACTGCGTGCTTTTCTGAAGCGAAAGCAGGAATGCCTTGAACTGCGCGACCTTCTCCCTGGTGTCGGGAATGCGGTCGAAGTAGAGGCGCAGTCGGCTACCGCCTTTCCGGCGCGGGATCAGATGAAGACCGAATGCCCACTTGATGAACTGGTAGTACAGCTTGAGGTACTGGAGCTCAAGGTCATCCTTGGAGAGCCCGCGGGGACGCTGGGCCTTCTGCCGGAACATGATCCGCACCTTCACCCGGCCCGCAGACACCTCCTTGAAGAACGCAGTCACGAGTGCGTTGTACTTTTCCAAGTACTGCTCGGTGACCTTCTCCCACTTGACCTCGCCGTACAGGTGCAGACCGTCCTTCAAGGCTGCCAGACGTCCTGATACGGCCTTGTGCTGAGACCCTCCGACCAGCGCACCGCCGTAGAAGTTGCAGTAGTACTTGCCCTCCTTGGCCGACTCATCGCAGAAGATGATGTACTCCTTCTCGGCCACTGCGCCTCGCCTCAACCTGCGCTCTCCCCGGCATCAGATGCGACGGCCCGCTGCACCGCTGCCATCAGCTCGGCGAGGCTGGCGTCCGGCCCGGGTGGTTTGAGCGGAGCGAGCGGGGCGCTACCCGACGCGACCGCCGGCACGGCGCGCAACGTCCTCACGCGGCCAAGATATTGTGCCCGGTCAGGGTGTCAAACGGGCGTTGACAGCGCCTGAAGAATAGCAGCGTGTCTCCATCTGTCCATGGGGGAAAGGCCCCTAGTTGCCCCCTGGAGACGGCCGCAGCAAGCTGTCCGCAAGCGCGGCAACCGCCTCGGCCGTGCCGGGCCGGGCCGCGTTGACAATCACCGCCACGGCCAGGTCCTGGTCCCGGCACACTACCGCGGTGCAGTAGAACGTCCCGGCGCTGCCGTCGTGACGGCTCACCCGCAAACCTCCCCGCTCCGCCCTGCCCCAGCCCACCGCGTACCGGGCGCTGGTATCCCCGCCGGTGTGCAGGAAGCGCCAGGTCGCCGACCGGATCAGTGTGTCCCGCCCGCCAAGCCCGAGCAGGTTGAGCTGCAGGAACCGGGCGTAGTCGCTGACGGACAGGCTGATATCTCCGGCCGCGGAACAAATGTCCGGCAGTTGGTACTCGTCACGCGGGTCATGGGGGATCAGCCGGCCGCTGTCCGCGTCGTAATAGTGGCCCCATGGCTGGGACGGGTCTGCGCGGGCCGGCCAGCCGGACCGGCCGTCCATCCCGGCCCGCGCGAACAACTCCTCGCTCATCAGCCGCTCCCAGGTCTTCCCGGCCGCCTGCTCAAGCAGCGCCCCGGCGAGCGCGTAGCCGCCGTTCGAATACCGGTAGCCGAGCGCGGAGTCCGGGCCGACCGGCGGCTGAGCCAGCAGCCAGCCGGCGAACGCCCGGCGCCGCGTGCTGACGTCGCCCTCGAACTCGGGCACCGAGTCCCACTCGGCGCCGGTCTTCAGCGGGATGATGCCGGCCCGGTGGCTGAGCACGTCGAGCAGTGTCTTCTCCCGGTACTCCGCCCGGGCAGTGCCCTCGAACCCGGGCAGCGCGTCGAGAATCCCCGTGTCCCAGCCGAGCACGCCGCGCTCGACCAGCGCCCCGGCCAGGAACCCGGTCATCGCCTTGCCGTTGGAGCCGATGTGGAACCGGTCGTCGAGCCGGACCGAGTCCTCCGAGCCCAGTCGCCGGACGCCGACCGCTCCGATGTCGAGGACCGAATCCCCGGTCACCACCGCCGCGGCGACGGCCGGCAGCCCCTGCTCGGCCCGCCAGCGCTCCAGCAACTCCCGGAACGTCACGGAGTCGCTCCCGGCGGCCGCCCCGGCCGCCAGCAGCGACAGGACCGCCGGCACGGCGCGCAACGTCCTCACGCGGCCAAGATATTGTAGATGGCCAGGGTGTCAAACGGGTTGTCTCAGCGGGAAGCGGGTGGCGGCCCGCCATTGGCAGGGACTATCCTTGCGGCTGGGCGGGGAGATTTCGGAGGTTCCGCACGAACCGCTCCCGGTTGAACGGCTTCTTCTCCTTCAGGATGCACCAGATTTCGACCGCCACCGCCTGCCCGAGCAGTACTCTCGCGTCTTCTTCGGAGAACCCCTCGCGCTTCAGCCGCGCCAGCGTTTCCCTGGTCTCGGGCGGGTCCCCGGTCGTCAGTTGTTGACTCACGGTATCCAGTATCGCGGCCTTCAGCCTCGGATTGTGCTCTTCCATATCGCCTCGCTCTGAGTTCTGCCTCACCGCCTACTCCTCCTTGTAGCTGTCGAGCAGTTCCTGAATCCGGTCGGAGAACCTGTCGGCGCGGCTGCGCAACCTGCTGCCGCTTCGGGCGTGATTCGCCGTGCCGGCAACCCAGCCGCCGAAATCCTCCCACTCGGCAAGCGTCAGTCGCAGCTCGGGCTTCTCGGCCTTCTTCAGGTCCTGCAATTGCTCGTCAGTCAGCCCGAAGGAAACGGACCAATTGTGCAGGACGAGATTCCGCTCGTCCCGGCTGAGCGCAAGCGCAAGCCTTGTACCGGCCGCCACCCGCTTCCTGTGCCGCGGAGCCAGCAGCGGCTTCAGCACTGCGGCCAGGTGAGTCTGTTTCTCCCTGTCGACTCGCGGCGCAGTACCCGTCTTCCGTGCCTTCCTTCTGCCACGTGCCTTCTCTGACATCCTGCTCACCTCACTCGTCTGACTCGGACTCCATACCCGCCACGACGCTTCCTGTGTCCCGGCCGCAATCGGGCAGAACACGCAGTCAGCGTCCTGCGCGGCCGGCTCTGGTGGTCACCGGCGTCTGGCACACTTCGCCTGCCGACGCTCAGGTCCTCTTCCCCGACTGGAAGCCGATCCGGCCCGGCTTCTGGATGGGCGGCTGCATCAGCTTGCGGATTGCGTCGAACACCACCCTGAACTGAACGTCGTACTTCTTCTCCAGTTCGTCCAGCCTTCTCGAAAGGTCGGCGTTCTCCGCCAGAATCCGCCGCAGCCGGACGAATGCCCGCATGATCTCGATGTTGACCTGGACCGCACGCCTGCTGCGCAGGACACTGGAGAGCATCGCCACTCCCTGCTCGGTGAAGGCGTAGGGCGGCGAGCGACGAGCGCCTCCCCAACTTGAAGTCGCAGTTTGCGACTTCAAGCTGCGCCACTCGTCGCGAGTCAGCTGGAATAGAATCCTCCGGGAACCTATCCCGGTTGCGCTTCACCTGCTCGTTCAAACGGCGCGGTTCTACGCCGTAGAGCAGAGCAAGGTCCGGACTGAGCATGACCTTGTGCCCGCGTAGCTGCAGTATCGCCTGCTCAATCCGTCGGAGAGGAACGGGCTGTCCGCATGTGCTGCCGAGTCGGTCCATCAAGTTCTCACTCCTCGGGCGCAGCGCACGGCCGAACGCCGCAGCATCCTCTGCAGTCTGCCCGAATCACTCATCGTGGGCCAAGATATTGTGTCTGGCTAGGGTGTCAAGCGGGCGTTGACAGGGCCTCAAAAGTAGTAAAGTGTCCCCACTTGTCCCCCGGCTTCAAGACACCATTAGAAGCTGCCGCCCGCTTCGTTGCACTTCGATGTTGAATGTACCTCCCTACCGGACCTCGATGGACAGCGGCTCGGTACGGCCGGACTCGAAGCCGTTCCGGTATGCAGTCACGACGACGTCATGGGCTACTCCCTCGTACTCCGGCTGGGCCAGGAAGAAGAAGTCCGAGCGTACCGAATCGTCCTCCAGCACCAGCTCCGCACGGGGAAGCCGGACCTCGTACTCGAAATCATCAATCGAGATGACGTACACCAGACTTTCGTTAACCCTGACTTCAAGCCCACTCGCGTGGTACTGGGCTGAGTCGCGGACCCGGATGGCTTCGCCGGAGAGAAAGAAGACGTCCCCGGCCCCGGTGAGTGTCGGGCCCGGGACTGAGACCGCCTCGCCTTCCTGCAGGTAGATGTACTCTTCGCGGCGCGGAGCGGTCGCAGTATCATAGACCGTCACCTCCGACGGAATCTCGTCGCCGATGACGAGCACCTGGGGTCGCTTCACGCAGCCGGGCACCAGAGCCGCGACGCATAGAACGCAGGCCGTCGCTGTACGCAGCATCACTTCTCCTCCTGTCCGCGAATGAACGGGACTTCTACGGTGCTGGAACCTCGCGCTTTCACCATGCCGGAACAACCACCCGAACCAGCCCGGAAGTCAAACTTCCTCGGTGGCAGGCGGCAGGGCGACCGTGCCGTCACGTGGATTGACTCAGCGGGAAAACGGCAAGCGCCACCGATATTCCAGGATATTGTGCCTGGCTAGGGTGTCAAGCGGGCTGCGCCTAGGTCAGAAGACGGTAGCGTGCCCACCATCCCCTCCGGCCACGCGGAACAGCAGAGTAGCCATTATTGTATTCATAGGGGCAACGCCAACCGACCGTACGGCCAAGGACTTACGCCCAGGCCAGATGTGAATCGCCGCAGAATTCACAGTTGCACCTGCTCCGGTGCCACTTCAGGAAGCGCTGGATTATGCCACCGGGTATTGCCCGCGGCGCATCGACAGGCAGACTCAGAACCTCCCGCATACTGGCAACCAGCGCCCTTGAACTGACAGGATGCACCTGCGCCTCGAATATCATCACATAGCCGCCAGCCTCAATCACCATGTTGTTGTAGCTCTTCGGCGACATCCTCATGATGAAAAGCGGTTTCACCCCTAGGAAGGCGCACATCCTGAGCTTCACCTCTAGCTCCCTACCCGGTATGTAGTCGAGCGCATTCTTCACCTCGCACCCATACACCAAGTCATCTTTAGCAAGTATGAAGTCCAAGTCGTGCTTCGTCTCCGTCCATTTCTTCCCACCAAAGTGATTGACGTTTCGCCCGTGAGCCATGAACCCGGCCTCGGCCAGCGCTGTGAAGAAGAGCAACTCCGCCTGCATCCCGGCCGCGATTGCATTGTCCGGCAACGAGTACTCCTGTATGACGCTGAGCATCTTCTTCGCCTGCCGCGTATGATACCTGTTCCCTTTGTGGAATAGAAACCTCACTCGCGCCCCGGACTTCAACTCCATGCGCTTCTCCCGCACCTCGCCGCCTACCAACTCATTTAGCGCCTTGCCCGTTATCCAGTGGAAGAACTGCTTCTCGAACCGCACCTGCAACTGGCGGGTGTAGTACACTCCCTCGCGATTCTCGCGGAAGAATCGTAGCAGGACGTCCCGTGCCTCGTCGATCTTCTCGTCCCGCGGCCGCTCCTCGTGCTCGAAGTCCTCGTAGTCCGGCTCGTACACCTTCTACAACCCACCCGTGGATGCGCTGTCGGGAGTGGACGGCATCAGGGCAATGAGCTCGTTCTGCGCCTTGCGCTTGGCGAGCTTGCGGGCTATCTCTCCCCCAGCCCGGAACCCTTCTTCACCTCGTCCTTGGCCACCAGGCCCAGCACCAGCAGCTCGCGCAGGTTCTCGCCGCGCCGGTGCCAGCGCAGATGGTTGCACTTCGGACAGATCGGCAGGTAGTTCTCGATGTCGTCCTTCCCGCCCCTCTTGCGTTGGATCACGTGGTCGATGACCCAAGCACCCCGCTTCGCGCCGCCGCGCCTCCCGTACAGCTCCGGTCTCAGCTTGTCCCCGCAGAAGTGGCAATGGCCCTTGGTCTTGGCGAAGATGGCTTTAGGTCTAGCGGCAGCCCTGGTCACGCGGCCAAGATATTGTGTCTGCCTAGGGTGTCAAGCGGGTGAATGCGTGCCCGCGAATGTCAATAATCGTCTACTGCGTCCCCGGAATTCCCGGCTATCGTCCCCGTTATCCCCTATCCTCCTGCAGCAGCCTCTGGCACCAGAGCAAGGAGTGAGTCAATCGTGGACTCAGGCAGGTTCACACGCCTGCGTGACTCGTGGAGTCCCTCGGGACCAAAGACCTCCAGAAATCGCATGACGCCTATGCGGACCTGGCCCAGCCCCTCTTGGATGCCCATGTCCCTGAACAGCACGAAGGCCTGTGCCAGATCCCGGAGAGCATCGTCGGGAGACCCCTGATCGCTATAACACAGCGACACCCCCACAAGGGAATAGGCCCTGGTGTCGGTTCTGCCAGCCCGGGTGGCCATTTCAATGGAACGCCTGTAGCTGTCGATGGCCTTCCCGATCTCTCCCTTCTGTCGATAGGCCGACCCGATATTGCCCAGGTCCTGGGCCCAAGCGGCGATGTCCTCTGTCTCCACGTGTATCTTCAACGCCGAATCCAGATAGGCAAGCGCCACGTCATCGTGCCCATCATACAGGTACACCATGCCGATGTTCCCGAGGTCATGTGCTTCGCCGCGCCTGTTGCCACACTCACGGTCGATAGCGAGAGCCTCCCTGAAGCCGCGGAGCGCCAACTCCATCTCACCCATGTCTTTGTACGCGAGTGCTAAGTTCCCCAGGTCTCTGGCTTCTCCCTGACGGTCCCCGACTGAACGATTCAGAGCCAGCGCTTCCTGGAAGCATGCGAGAGCCTCCTCCAGCTCGCCTCGAGATTGATGGACCAGACCCATGTTCGCCAAAGCCCCTGCCTCACGCCGGGCATCACCCAGACCCCTGAAGATTCTCCGCGCTCGCTCGTAGGCTTTCAGAGCCTGGACAAGATCTCCCCGCCAGTGATGGTAGAGGCCAATGTTGCCGAGTGCCAATGCTTCGACCTCTAGGTCTCCGACCTCGCGCGCAATCTCGGACGCGGCCACATAGTACTCGTATGCGCTGTCCATCATGCCAGTCTGGTGGAAAACCGTGCCGATATTGACCAGGGCCTTCATCTCACCTACTCGCGAAAGGGACCTTTGGCTGACCACGAGCGCGCGCCGGAAACTCTCTCCCGCCGCCCGTAGGTCTCCCATGTCGCGGTGGACGAGTCCGACGTTCCCCACGGCGGCGACCAGACCCGAATCGTCACCCGACACCTCTGCCTGCGTCGCGGACTCGGAGAAGTAGCTGAGTGCGCTGTCCAGACGGCCTGGAACATAGTGGCTCAGACCGATGAGATTGAACAGGGCCACCCGTTGGCGCCCGGTTGCGTGCCTTAGCGCCTGGTTGAAGTGCTCTATCGCCTCGTCCCACTTGTACTCCTTCATCGCCTGTAGTCCATAGGTGAACGGACCCCTGACCGGCTTCGGGGCGTCCGGGAGTTCATCCACGTACAGCTTGGCCGGGCTCCGCCGTTCCAGTTCATCCGCGACTGCCGCGATGTCTTGGTCTGTGAGGGTACGCTTAGGTGCCCATCTCAGCAGTTGCGGAAGGGTTTTCCCAGATACCCACCAGACTATCCCCACGACGACTGCAGCAAATGCCAGTGCCGAATACCACTTCATGTACCAGCGCTTGCGGTTACTAGACATATGCTTTGATTTGCACCCCGAAGAAGTTCACCAGCGTTGTACATGCAAGTTCCGGGGTGAGCTCTGGTGCGAGGATTCTCACCTCAAGGCCAATGTCGCTACTGGGTGGCACGAACCTCCTTGTCCGGATTCGTCGTACTCTCTGATCGACATCTGCATCCCTGGTCATTCGGGTAAGATATTGTGACTGGCTAGGGTGTCAAGCGGGTGAAAGCGCGCCCGCGAATGTCAACAATCGTCTACTGCGTCCCCGGAACTCCCCCCAATCAGCGGTCAGTGCCTGTTGGGACCACAAGCTGGCCATCGGTGAGTCGGACGATCTCCCGTGGTCCACCCTGCGCCTTCCGGTTGTAGTAGACGAGTTCGAAGTCACTCATCTTGAGATCAACCCCGTAGCTCTCCTTCACATCCCCGATGTAGAATGTCTGGATATAGGTTTCGTACCTGTGCATTGTCTCACGCGCGCCCTCCACGGTCTTCCTCTCGCCGAAGATCTGCACAACGATGACCTTGCCATCATCGGCGTAGTAGACGCCGGTAGGAGCGAAGCGGTCGTACATCTCATCCTGGAGTCGCAAATCACTCTGTAGTTCCATGGCCAGCCAGTCTCCCAGCTTGACCGCGAAGGTCCTCGACAGGTCTGCATCGGCCCCATGCACGGCCGACACGGCCAGCAAGAAGCCCACAAGAAGCGCAACACCACGCGACATGCTGTCCTCCTTTCGACAGGATTGAGTGGTGGCAAGACACGAATTCCGACCGCCCTCTGCCGGTAGCCTTCCTTCACCACGTCACAATGCAAGCGTGGGCGGGCCGGTTGTCAATAGCGGCGGGCCGCTGCGGGGCGGCCCAGAGCCGCTTTCCGTCGGCGTCACAGAGTGTCAGGACACCGGAGCTGACAGCGCCGTATATTGTGACCCGCGTCAGGGAGTCAAGCGGGTGAATGCGTGCCCGCGAATGTCAATAATCGTCTACTGTGTCCCCAGAACTTCCCCTTGGTGTGTCCCCTCGCCACGCCGCTCCTCCTACTCGTTGAGCTGCAGGTCTTTGATGAGAGGCGTGAAGGTCTCTCGGAACTTGAGGGCGAGCGGCACCGCCCACTCGATGACCTCTGCAAGTCTCTCGTCCGAGTCGTCAATGCTCGCCCCGGCGGCGATGAAGATACGGCATGCCCTCTTCTCGGGCAGCGGGTCCCAAACCAGAGCCTGTCCCACGCTCGCTTCGATCTCGGCCTGGCGTTCCTTGAGGTCTCCAAACGCACGCTCGTTGTCCTCCTTGTTCCCGGTATCGATGTACAGCTCTACCCGGAACTTGTCATCGAGCGTGAACGAGAAGGCGAGCGAGAAGCCACTCCTCCCGGTCCCGAGGCTCCACCAGCACTGGGGCAGTCCCTTGGCGCGCGTGAACTGCGGATCGCGCTTCAGCAGGGCGGCCCGAAGACGGGTGTAGAACTGCTGGTACCGAAGCATCCGGGGCGAAGGTTCGCCCTCAGATGGTGGCCGCTTAGACGGCGGCGGCCCGG
>CP070680.1:2670540-2673019 GCA_020352555.1 Caldifarciminota bacterium
ACGCCCGACCGGTTGAAATACACCGGCTGGTACGCCTCGTACAGGTCCTGGCCAGCGCCCGAGAACAGGATTCCCTCTGCCCTCAGAGTGTCCTGGGTCTGTGTCATGCCTTCGGCGCCGTAGTCGGTGACGTGGTTGTTGGCCAGGGACACGAGGTCGACGCCCGCGTATGACAGTCCGGCGACGTTCTCAGGCCTGCCCTTAAACACGACCGACTTGGTCGGGTGCCTAGTGCCCTGGTTCGTAAGCGGAGATTCGAGGTTGGCGACCGTGATGTCGGCCGCTTCACCGAGCCAGGCCAGAGTCGGCTCGAAGATGCCCTCGACACCGAGCGTGTCGATGATTCCGCCAGGCAGCTCGTACCTGCGGGCAAGCATGATGTCGCCGACAAAGTTCATCCTCACAGGGAACGTCGAGGGCCCGGGGTCGACTTCAACTTGGCAGGTGGTCCGTGCCCAGAGCCTTGTGCTGTCTACGACTTCAAGCAGGACCGTGTACTCGTGGTCGTCGAGCACGGTGTAGGTGTGGATTGGCGCGGTGTCGGCCGAGGTCGAGTCGTCGCCGAAATGCCAGAGATACTCGTGCTCAGGGCTGTCCGGGTCAATGACCCTGGAATGGAACGAGATGGTCACGTCCCAGGAGCCGTCCGGGTTCCGGGTCGTGCCTTGGCGATGCCACCATGCCTGGACCCTTGGCCGGATTGGCAGGTCCTCGGTGATGTCCAGGACCTGGTCGAACCAGCAGACAGCGGTAGGGTCTGAGTCCCGGTCGTTGATGAACACGATGCCGTGCACTGTTGGCAGGTAGCCGTACCTGGCCTTCCAGTCGTCTGCAACCGGCAAGCGGTACAGGTTCCAGGTATCTTCTGGGAACGCGCCCTGGAACACGGTGACCCAGATTTCAGGGTTCAGTAGCTGGGTCCCGGCAAATGCGTAGAGCAGGGCGTGGTTCGAATCCACCAAGCCGAACCCCTGGATTTCGCCGCGCTCCTCGACGTATGCTGCCACCTGCCACACGTCGCCAGAATCCAATTGCATCGGAGGGATGGACTCCAGCTTCCAGGTGTTTCCGAACAGCTTGAGGGAATAGGGTGTGCTGTCGCATGTGCGGGTCGAGTCCAGAACCCACGAGTCCGGGTGCATGTCCTCGCCCGGGTACGACGACAGCTCGACCGTTCCGTCGTCGAAGTCCTCGATGGTCTGGAACGGGAGAGGATTGGCGGCTGCCAGCGACAGAACGAGCAGAAGGCTCACGATGTGAGTCTATGCCGGTTGTGCGTGTGACGCAAGCCGCCTGTCATTCTGCGCGGAGGCGCACTGCGACGCACGAACATGTGCCATCAGATGGCTCAAGAATCACCGCGCACAGCTGGTTCTTGAGCCGGAGAGCCTGCACCTGCCTGGGGCAGAGTCTCCACGTCCAGGACGACATACCGCGGTGCGCAAGAAGTGTTCCCGGTCAGAAGCCGACGTTGACCAGGCAGAGGTCAACGCAGGTGTGGAGTCCGCGGTCAGGTCCGGCAATCGGCCGCATCGCGACCCTGCCGAACGACAGCCGGCTGTCTGCTTCGGCTGACGTGGTGACCCGGCTGCGGTTGTATGCCCAGGCAGCTATGACCGGTGTGCCCACCAGAAGAGTCGATCCTCCCCACATCATCAGGTCGTTGTAGGCAGACTCGTTCTCTCCCGGATTCCCGACCAACATTGCCAGGTCCAGGAGGAGTACACCGCTCGCTGCTACGACTGCAGCCCAACCCCACGTCGGCAGGAACCTTCCGTGCTGGTCAAAGGCCTTCCCGACCAGCCAGGCGCCGGACGCGGCTCCGAAAGAAGCTCCTGCTGCAAGGCCGGACAAAGCCCCGATCACCTGGCCTGGGCTGTCGGCCAGAATGGGTTCATCTTCCGGAGGGTCGACTGCGACACCGAGGAAGGTGCCTGCCAACCCGCCTGCAAGGCCGAGCCCGGCGCCGAAAGCTGCGGCGCCGACCATCTCGCCAGCCGCGATGCCGGGATGGACCGGAGGCGGAAGCGCCTCTGTGTTGACAGTGTCCGGCACACCGGCCAGCAGCAGGCAGGGGAGAGCGAGGACAATGATGAAGGCAGAGGGATGAGGGCGGAACAGGAGAGGGCAGAGCCGAAGTTGGTCGCGGCCCGCGGCTCGCGGTGAGCGGTCAGCGGTAGCCGGTTCGCGTCCTTGCATCGCCATAGGTTACGGCAGGCCAAGGCTGGTTGTCAAGTGTCTGACATCGCGCACAGCGGACCGGGGCCGATGCCGCTTAGGCATGGGACCCCACACCCGCGTCATTGCGCACGCTCTGCCTTCTGGCAGGTGCCATCCATGGCTCATGTGCCGAAGGCACATAGAGTGTAGACATCTCTCTGAGAGATTTCTCCACTCCCTTCGCCCGGTCGAAATGACGGAAGAGCGGTCGGTCTTCTGTCATGTCGAGCGTAGTCGAGACATCTCTCAGCCTCTGTCT
>CP070680.1:2673119-2676868 GCA_020352555.1 Caldifarciminota bacterium
CCGACGCCGACAGCATATCCGCAGTTGTGACGCTGTCCTGCACCGGCAAGGACAGCGCAGACGCGGCAGCGAACATCGACAGGATAGTCGTGACCGACGAGACAACCGAAACCTCTGTCTCGCTCAGGGCAGACATCCCCAACGACCCGAAACGCGACCATGGCGCGAGCTTCGACGTGACGATGCCGGCCGGCATAGCGGTCGACCTGAAGACCGCGAACGGAGAGGTCAACGTAGTCGGGACCATGTCCGACGTTGAGGTGAAGACCACCAACGGCGGCATCATGACCGACGAAACACTGGGTCGGTTGACTCTGCACAGCACCAACGGCGACGTCACGGTCACCGACCACCAGGGCTCTGCCGAGGCGGGCACCTCGAACGGCGACATCGACTGCAGCCTCGAGCTCCCGGAACCGACCCAGTCCGCGGACCTCGAAACCACGAACGGCCAAGTGACCCTTACTCTGCCTGCCGACGCTGCTGTGACTTTCGACGCCAGGACCACCAACGGTTCTGTCACGGTCCAGGGCTTTGCCGACGTCGACTACACAACCAACGAACCCACCCACAAAGCCGGCACAATCGGAGGCGGCGGTTCGGAGGTCGATATCAGCACCAGCAACGGCAACGTCACGATCAAGGCCGAGTAGTAGGAAGAATCACGCGGCCCGCTCCGTTCCGGAGCCGGACCTGACCCGACGATGAGCTCTCACGCCCGCCGCTACGAACTCGACTGGCTGCGCGTGCTCGCCATCCTCGCCGTGTTCCTGTACCACTGCTCGCGGTTCTGGGACCTCTACCCGTGGCACGTCAAGGACGTGGTCGCGAGCCCGGCGCTGCACGCGGTCGGCGGCTTCCTCGTACAGTGGGGAATGCCGCTGTTCTTCGTCATCTCCGGCGCTGCCGTGTTCTATGCCCTCGGCACCAGGCCGGCCTGGCGTTTCGTCCGCGACCGCGTCCTCAGGCTCGCAGTGCCCCTGGTGTTCGGCATGTTCATCCTGTCCCCGCCCCAGATATACCTCGAACGCCTGACACACGGCCAGTTCTCGGGAAATCTGTTCCAGTGGCTGCCTCGGTTCTTCGACGGCATATACGAGGCGGGCGGCAACTTCCCGCTTTCCGGCGTCCACCTCTGGTTCCTGTTCCTGCTCCTCATCCTCACTCTCCTCACCCTGCCCCTCACCGTGCCCGGAAGAACGGAGAAAGGCTCACCGCTCGCCCGGCTTGGCCGTCTCGCACGCCGGCCATGGACCATCCTGCTGCTTTGGATTCCGCTCGCGCTGGTGGACGCATTGTTCGACCCGGAAATCGCAATCCGGGTAGCAGGAGGATGGAACATCGTATCCTACCTCCTGTTCTTCATGTTCGGGTACATGGTCTACTCGAACGAGGAAGCACGGGACGTCCCCCAGAGGCTGTTTGTACCGCTCCTCATCGCAGGAGCCTGCCTCACGACCTTGGGCTACGTGCTCTACTACGGGCTCGGGGTCAGGCCCGAATACGGCACCCTGGCCTGGGCCGGGGTCCAGGTGCTCAGAGGCGCGCGGGCGTGGTTCTGGATTCTGGCGATACTCGGAATTGCCGAACGCTACCTGAACCGCACCAACCTGTTCCTGTCCTACGCCAACACCGCTGTCCTGCCCTTCTACATCCTGCACCAGCCCGTCATCCTGGCTGTCGGCTACTTCGTGGTGAAGTGGAACACCACCATAGGGGTCAAGTACCTGGTCATCACCGCTTCGTCCTTCGCTGTTGTGATGCTGGTCTACGAGCTCCTCGTCCGGCGCATCCGCCCGGTCCGCTACGTCTTCGGCATCGGGCAGCAGAAGAAACCGCGCCCAGCTTGACATCTTCGCGCCCTGTCCTAGCGTGAATCCCTTGACCGAGAGCGACCGCAAAAGGAGGCCTGAAGATGGCCGAAAGGTCCATCATCATCATCGGCGCCGGGATGGCCGGCCTGTCGGCCGGGTGCTACGCCCGGATGAACGGATACAAGACCAGGATCTTCGAACTGCACAACCTACCCGGCGGGCTTTGCACATCGTGGAAGCGCAAAGGCTACACCATCGACGGCTGCATCCACTGGCTGACGGGCTCCAGCTGGGGTACCCTCTACCGAGTCTACGAAGAGCTCGGCGCGGTGCAGGGCCGGCAGATGGTGGACCACGAGGTGTTCGTGCGTGTCGAGTCAGACGGGAAGACCTTCATCGTGTACAACGACATCGACCGGCTGGAGCAGCACATGAAAGAACTGGCCCCAGGTGACGCCGGTGTCATCGGGGAGTTCTGCAATGCCCTCCGCGTTCTCGCCGGCCGCGAAATGCCGTCGGACAAGCCGATCGAGCTGATGGGCCTGGTCGACAAGCTCAGGGCGACGAAGGCACTGTCTGTGCTCAAGGCAATGCACAAGTACGGCAGGGTCTCCATTCAACAGTTCGCTGCCCGGTTCACTGACCCGTTCATGCGCGAGGTGTTCCCCGAGGCCATGGCAAACATGCCCGACCTCTCGATATCAGGGCTGATGATGGCCCTGGCTTACGGTCACGGACGGAACGCCGGCTATCCGGTCGGCGGCTCGCTCGAGTTCTCCAAAGCAATCGAGCGGCGCTATCTGGGGCTGGGCGGCGAAATCCGGTACAAGGCCAGGGTCGAGAGGGTCCTGGTCGAGAACAACTCGGCAGTCGGGGTCAGACTGGCCGACGGCACCGAACACCGGGCCGACGTTGTTGTCTCGGCCGCTGACGGCCGCACCACCATCTTCGACATGCTCGGAGGCAGGTACGTGGACGACAGCATACGCCGGTACTACGACAAGTGGCCAGTCTATGAGGGATTCCTTCAGGTCTCGCTCGGAGTCGCGCATGACTTCTCAGCCGAGCCCCAGTCACTCGCTTTCCGCCTCGACGACCCGGTCCAGGTCGGCGACCAGTCTCGCCACTGGATGCAGATGAGGCACTTCTGCTATGACCCGACCATGGCCCCAGAGGGCAAGTCCGTGGTCATCGCCACCTACGCGTTCACCAACCCCGAATACTGGAACAAGCTGTACGCAGACCAGGAGAAGTACAGGGCCGAGAAACAGGCCCTGGCCGACGCGGTCATCGACCGGCTGGACAAGCGCTTTCCCGGCTTCAGGGAAAAGGTCGAGGTCGTGGACGTCGCGACCCCGGTGACATTCGAGCGCTACACCGGCAACTGGAAAGGCTCCTACATGGGTTGGATGGCCACACCGGCTACCGAGGGCACGTGGATGAAACGGACCCTTCCCGGGCTGGCCAACTTCTACATGGCCGGGCAGTGGGTGTTCATGGGTGGCGGCGTCCCCGGCGCGATTCTGTCCGGCCGCCACGCGATGCAGGTCATCTGCAAGAAGGACGGGAAGAAGTTCCGGACCTCGACACCCTGAGACAGCGGCTGCAGACCCGAGGCCGCACCGGTGCGGCAAATCGCACGACCAAGCCCCAGTACTGGCCGATACCCTGACGGCCGACAGGATACAGGACAGCAGATTCTGACGAAACGGAGGTTCGCTTGAACGAGACAGCCGAGACCAACAAAGCTGCCGCTACCCGCTTCATCCATGCCTTCAACACCGATGGCTGGGACATCGTCCGGGAGGTTGTTGCCCCGGACTTCACTTTGACCCACCCGGTCCCGGGCAGAGTCCAGCTCGGGCCTGAAGGCATGATCAGGGTGTGGTCGCACTTCAAAGCCGCGCTGCCGGACTCGTGGCACCCGATTCCGAT
>CP070680.1:2676968-2707797 GCA_020352555.1 Caldifarciminota bacterium
TCCGGCAGGAAGTGCAACCGCCGCAGGGCGGGTCTTGCTCCGGACAGTTGGCGCGCTGGGCAAGGCGAAGCGCGAGGGTTCGCTTGCCGGTCCCGGCCGGGCCTGCGAACAGCAGCGGGGGAACCGAGCCGGTGTCGAGCATGGATTGGAGAACCCTGACCGCGTGGTCCTGTCCGACAACGCCGGCCCAGGAGCTGCCGGCAGGCGCTTCTAGGGCTCGAGCCACTCAGCGGGATTGACCGGTCTGCCCTCGCGCCGGATTTCGAAGTGGAGGTAGTCTTTGGACGTGCCGACCGCGGCCCCGGTCTTGAGCACCGCGCCGACCGTGGCCTGGATCTCGTCGAGGTTGGCGTAGAGGGTGTAGAACCCGTCGTGGTCGAGGATGACCAGCTTGCCGTAGCCCATGAAATGGTCGGCGTAGGACACCCGGCCGTCGGCGATTGCGGCCACCTTGGTGCCGGTCGAGGTCTGGATGTCGATGCCGCGGTTGTTGGTTCTGGTCTTGTAGCGAGGGTGTTCCTGTGACCCGAAAGAAGCGATGATGCTGCCACGGGCAGGCCAGGGCAGTCGGCCCTTGTTGATGACGAAATGGTGGCTGTCTGCGGCGATCAACTTCTCGTCACGCTGGCGCTCGAGCTCGGTGACGAGAGCCTGGAGGTTGCCGATCGATTCGTCCAGTTCGGCTTCAAGTTTCTGCTTGTTCTCTCGTTCGTCCCTGAGCCGGAGCAGCAGAGCGTCTTCAGCCGCTTTCGACTCGACGAGCGAGGCTTCCTCCCGCTCTCGCTCCTCTCTGAGTCGTTCGAGTTCGGCTTTGGCCGCAACCAGCCGGGCCTGCTGGGCGGCCAGTTCCTTCTGTAGCGCCTTGAGCTTCTCGGCGTTGAGCTTCTCGGACCGGGCCATGAACCGGAAGTACCGGAGTTTTCGGGAGAGGTCCGGGACCGTGCTGGTGGCGAACACCGCTTCGAGCGGGAGAATCTGGCCGTACTTGTAGATGCTGACGAGCCGCCGGCGCAGTTCCTCCTTCAGTTCCCGGATTCTCTTCGCGGTCCTTTCGGCTTCAGCGGAGACCTGGGCGATCTCGGCGGAACGGGCCGCGACCTGGTCATTCAGTTGTCTGATATAGCGCCGCGTTGTGGCGATGCGCTGCTGGTAGGCTTCGAGCTTGGCCAGGCTGGTGGCTTCGCTCTTGTCGAGCTGTGCGATCCGGGCGCGAACTTCTGCCAGCCGTTCGCCGGTCTGCTCGAGCTCGAGCCGGCGCTGCTGGATCTGGGATTCGATCTGGCCCAGAGTCAGGGTGCCGCTGACAAGCAGGCAGGTGAGAAGCGGCGTCACTTGCGGGTGCGGCCGAAGGCGATGGACGAGCCGAGCAGGCCCAGCACACCGCCCAGAATCAGGGCGAATGCCAGCACCGGGAGCACCGGGAACACCGGCGCAGGCAACAACGCCTTGGCAGCGAGGTCGAGGACCAGGGCGACGAGGAACGCCGCTATTCCGCCGAGCAGGCCCTGGAACGTGCCTTCGAGCAGGAACGGGGCCTGGACCGCGGAGCGGGTCGCGCCGACCAGTTCCATGATGTCGATCTCGCGGCGCCGGCTCATTATCGAGGTCTCGGCGGTCTGGAATGCGATGAAGGTTATCGATACCGCGACGATGATCAGAATCCCGATGCCGAGTGCGATTGCGGCTCGGAGGATGCGGTCCAGCTTCTCCAGGCTCTCGCGGCCGGACCAGACTTCGGTCACGCCCGGCAGCAGGGAGACCTTGTGTTCGATTTCCTCGAGCCGGTCGAACGCTGCGAAGCCGGAGCCGAGTACGATCCGGATCGACGCCGGCAAAGGGTTCTCGTCAAGCGCGTTTATCACCGACGCGTCCTGACCGAGGTCGGCGCGCAGCTCCTCGAGCGCCTCGCCCTTGGACACGAACCGCGTGCTCTGCACGCCGTCGATGAGGTCGACCCGGGCGATGAGCGACTGGACGTTGGCGTCTTCAGCGAGGAAGGCGTGGATCTCGACCTTGCGGCCTGCGGCACGGACAACGGCATTGAGATTGAGGGTGACGATGAAGAACACCGTCAGCAGAGTGAGGCACACCGCCTGGACCGAGGTCGACAGCATGAAAGCGGTCCGGTTCCGGGCGATGCTCCGTGCGGTCTCCTGGAGTATGTGCCTAGTCTTCATCGCGCACAATCCTTCCCGCGTCCAGGGTGACGACGCGCCGGCGGGCGCCCTCGGCCAGCTCTGCGTCGTGGGTCGCCATGACGACGGTCGCGCCGCGGTAGTTGACGTCCTTGAGGATGTTGAGGATGTCGGCAGTACCCCTGGGGTCGATGTTCCCTGTCGGCTCGTCGGCGAGCAGCAGTTCGGGTTCCTTGACTAGGGCGCGGGCGATCGACACTTTCTGCTGTTCGCCGCCGGACAGTTGGTCCGGGTAGGCGTCCTTGCGGTGCAGGATTCCGACGTGGGTCATGGTCTCCTGAACCTTGATCGGGATGATATCGGGCTCGGTACCTACCGCGCGCAGCACGAACTCGAGGTTTTCGTAGGCGGTGCGCTCGGCGAGAAGTTTGAAGTCCTGGAAGATGACACCGATCCGCTTGCGCAGAGCCGGCAGTTCGCGCTCCTTCATCCGTATCAGGTCGTGGCCGAGCACGCTGATGTCGCCCTGGTCGGGCAGTTCCGCGCGGTAGAGCAGCCGCAGCAGCGTCGTCTTGCCGGAGCCGGTCGCACCCAGCACGAAGACGAATTCGCCCTTTGACACCTGGAAGTCTACGTCAGTGATGGCGGGCCACGCACCGCCGTACTGGCGCGACACCTTGGCTAGCTTGATGACTGTGTGCCCGTCGTTCATGTCTTGAGCCCTATCTGACGTACCACTTGGCCAGAGACCAGCAGGCCATGAGCCCGTCCCTGGGTCCGATCTTCTTGCCTTCGGTGCGGGCGCGGTAGGCAATCGGGACCTCGACGATCCTCGCGCCGCGGCGCAGCAGCTTGGTCGTGATCTCGGGTTCGATCTCGAAGCGATTGGCGGTCAGGTCGAGGTCCTGGAACAGTTGACGCCGGATCGCCTTGTAGCAGGTTTCCATGTCGGTGATACGACCGCCGAAGAACGCGTTGGTGACAAAGGTCAGGAAGTAGTTGGCCATCCTGCTGAGGAACAGGAAGTTGCCGTTGCCCCGGAACCGCGAGCCGTAGACCGCGTCCACCCGCGGGTCGGCAAACGGCGCCAGCAGCCGCGGATAGTCGGCCGGGTCGTACTCGAGGTCGGCGTCCTGGATGACGACGACATCACCGGTCGCGTGGGCGAGACCGGTTCTGATTGCCGCACCCTTGCCCCGGTTGGTCTCATGGGCGAACACCCGGATGTCGGGAATCGAGCGGATGACCCGGAGGGTGTTGTCGGACGAATGGTCGTCGACCACGAGTATCTCTTTTTCTACCGGTACGGCCCGGACGTGGCTGATGAGCTCGGAGACCGATTGCTCCTCGTTGTATACCGGGATGAGGACTGTGAGTCTCACGACACCGCGGTCAGCTGTCTGGTCGCGACCCAGCGACCGGCGCAACCGGCCGATTCCCGGAGTGCGTCGAGCGTGTGCATCACGTCTACGCCCAGTCCCGCATCGCTGACCGGCGCGCGTCTGGTGGCGCAGCAGCGGATGAAGTCGAGGCACTGTCGGGCGAGCGGGGTTTGCTTGAGCTCGGCCTTGTTCGGGACGTTCTGGTCCAGGCCGACGGTACTTCCGTTGCAGTGGAGTCTGAAGGTGCGTACCGGCGGGGTATCGGCCCAGGCTACCTGACCCCTGAGCAGAGTCTCGTCGCCGAACATCAGTTCGAAGCGGGCAGCGCGGCCGCAGCCGTCGGTGCGCCGGGCCCGTGCGGCGACCGGCGCACCCTTGAGGGCGATCGCCATGGCGATGTCGTGGCAGGCAAGGTCGGCCAGTACGTCGGTGTCGGCCGGGCCGGCTGAAGTCCGGATCGATTCGATGCCGGCAACCCGGCCGTTCGTGCGTGTGCGGACGCTTTCGCGCAGGGCCTGGAACGAGGGATGATGGAGCATGATGTGGCCGACCGCCACGACCCGACCGAGCGACTCAGCGGCCTGGAGAAGTTCGCTCGCCTGGACGGCCGTATCGGTCATCGGCTTCTCGACCAGGACGTCGAGTCCGGCCTCGAGCGTGCGCAGGGCGAGGTCGAAATGGCAGGATGCCGGCGTGGCGATGACTACCGAAGTCATACCGGTGAGGGAAAGGAATTCGTCGAGGTCCGCCATCTTCCTGACTCCGGGGTCAGCCCGGAATTCATCGAGGGTCTGCCGGGACGCATCGTGTACTGCAAGCAGTTCAGCTTCGGGCAGCCGCGTGAGGGTATCGACGTACTTCGCACCCCAGCTGCCCAGGCCAATCAGGCCGATGGCGCTCACTTGCCCCGTCTGTGCCTGGAACGAAACCAGTCGATGGTCTCGCGGAGCCCGCTTTCCAGCCCGACCCTGGGACTCCATCCCAGCAGCCTGCGGGCGCGGGCGATGCTGGGCCGACGGCGCCGGGGGTCGTCCTCGGGCAGGGGATGGTAGGTCAGTCTGCTGTCCGAGTCGGTCATCCTCTTGACCAGTCGCGCGAGCTCCAGGACGGTAAACTCATCCGGGTTCCCGAGGTTGACCGGATTGGGGTCGGAGCAGCCGGAGAGGCGAAACAGACCTTCAACCATGTCGGATACGTAGCAGAAGCTGCGGGTCTGGCGGCCCGAGCCGTAGACGGTGAGCGGTTTGTGTCTCAGGCATTGGTCAATCAGGTTGGGCACTATCCGGCCGTCGTCGACCTTCATTCTGGGCCCGTAGGTGTTGAATATCCTCGCGATGCGGGTGGGCACACCTTTGGTCCGGCGGTAGGCCATGGTCAGCGCCTCGGCATACCGCTTGGCCTCGTCGTACATCGACCTCGGGCCGACCGGGTTGACACTGCCCCAGTAGGACTCCTTCTGGGGGTGGACATCCGGGTCTCCGTAGACCTCGGACGTCGACGCCAGCAGAAACACGGCCCGCTTCTTGAGGCACAGTTCGAGCAGGTTGCGCGTGCCAGTGGCCCCGGTTTCCAGAGTCTGCAGCGGATACTGCTGATAGTCCCTCGGGGAAGCAGGGGATGCCAGGTTGAACACGACATCGACTCTGCCGGGGACGGTCACGGACCTGGAAACGTCGGCCCGGGTGAAGGTGAAGGCTCGGTTGTTCAGCAGGCGAGATATGTTGTGCTTCCGGCCGGTCAGCAGATTGTCCAGGCATACAACCTTGAAACTCTCGCCCAGCAGGAATTCGCAGAGATGGGAGCCGATGAACCCCGCGCCGCCGGCGACGACAGCGCGCATGCTAGCGACCCACGCCCAGGTAGGTGAACCCGAGCTCCTCCATGCGGTCCCGTTCGAAGAAGTTGCGGCCGTCGCACAGTATCGGGACTCTCATCCGGCGTTTGATGTCGGCGAGGTCGAGTTCGCCGAACTCCGGCCATTCGGTAAGCAGTGCCAGCAGGTCGGCATCGTCAGCCACCTCTTGCGGAGTGTCGCAGAACCTGATACCGGGGATGACCGTCTTGGCCCGCTCCATGGCCTTGGGGTCGAAGCCGCTCACTACCGCACCCTGGTTGACCAGTTCGTTGATTATGTCGATCGATGGCGCGAAGCGCATGTCGTCGGTATTGGGTTTGAACGACAGACCGAGGACGCCGATCTTCTTGCCGCGGAGATTCCAGAGCACGCTCTTGACTTTGCGTACGAAGCGTCTCTTCATGTCGCCGTTGATGTTCTCCACTTCTCTGAGCAGCGCGAAGTCGTAGCCGAGCTCGTCGGCGATCCGGACGAACGCCCGCAGGTCCTTCGGAAAACAGAACCCGCCGTAGCCGACGCCGGCGTTGAGGAAGTGCGGGCCGATGCGGTTGTCCATGCCCATACCTTCGGTGACCTTGCGGACGTCGGCGCCCGAGGCCTCGCAGACTACCGACAGCGCGTTTGCGAAGGAGATCTTCATTGCCAGGAATGCATTGGACGCGTGTTTGATGAGTTCCGCGCTCGCCAGGTCAGTGATGACCAGCGGCGCATCAAATGGTGCGTAGACTTCTTCCATCAGCTTGCGGGCCCGGTCGGATTCGACACCGACGACGATGCGGTCGGGATGGAGGAAGTCGTCGACCGCCGAGCCCTCGCGTAGAAACTCGGGGTTGGAGGCCACGTCGAACGGCGTCCCGGCCTTGTTGTAGCGTTCGATTGTCGTCCTGACCCACCTGTGCGTCTGAACCGGCACGGTCGACTTCTCAACCACCAGGTGGTACTTGTTCATGTTCTCGGCGATGTCCCTGGCGACGTTCTCGACATAGCCGAGGTCCGGTTCGCCGGTGTCCCTGGTCGGCGTGCCGACCGCTATGAAACAGACGCTGGATTCGCGCACCGACTTGCCGACGTCGGTCGTGAACTCAAGCCTCCCGGAAGACACGGCCTCTTTGATGATCTCGTCCAGGCCCGGTTCAAAAATGGGCATGCCGCCTTTGTTCAGAGTCTCGATCTTCTCAGAATCGCTGTCAACGCAGATGACGTCGTGCCCGACCCTGGCAAAGCACGCTCCGGTGGTCAGACCGACATAACCCGTACCGATCATGGCGAGTTTCATGGCGCCAATATAGCGGTCGGACTCCTCAAGTCAATCAGCGGCGGGGACTTGAGCGGTTGCGGGCTACGTCGCCGATTCGTCGGTTTCGGCGAGACGCTGCAGTTCTGCCAGCAGGTTGAGCGCCTGGAGCGGGGAGAGCCGTTCGATTTCCAGGTCTCTCAGCCTGAGCAGGACGGGGTGTGGAGGGCGTTCCGCGGCCTTCAGCTGCAGGCCCTCGGCCCGACCCGGACCGGCGCTGTCCGCGTCGGAAGGTCCGGGAAGCAGGTGGGACAGGCTCAGTCTCTCGCCCTGCTCGAAACCGGCCAAGACCTCCCGGGCGCGGTCGATGACGTTCCGGGGCAGGCCGGCGAGTCTGGCGACCGCGATGCCGTAGCTCTTGTCGGCAGGGCCGGGCTCCAGTTTGCGGAGAAAGAGCACGCGGTCCTTCTGCTCCCGGACCGAGAAGTTGAAGTTCCTGACTCGGGGAAGAAGCAGGGCGATGTCGGTCAGTTCGTGGTAGTGGGTTGCGAACAGGGTGCGAGGTCTGCGTTCGGCCGGGCCGTGGAGGTGTTCGACCGCGGCCCAGGCAATTGCCAGGCCGTCGTTCGTTGCGGTTCCGCGTCCGACTTCATCCAGAATGACAAGGCTGCGCGAAGTTGCGTTGTTGAGTATGTTGGCGGTCTCGATCATCTCGGCAAGAAAGGTGGATACGCCACGTGAGACGTCGTCCGAGGCGCCGATCCGGGTGAAGATCTTGTCGACCACGCCGACCCGGGCGGACTTCGCAGGCACGAACGACCCGGCCTGGGCCATGATGACGATCAGGGCGGTCTGGCGGAGGTAGGTCGACTTGCCGGCCATGTTCGGTCCGGTGACAATCGCGATCTGTGCCTCGTGGTTGTCCAGCTCCGTGGAGTTGGGGATGAACGGCCGGTCGAGCACCGCTTCGACGACAGGGTGACGGCCCTGTTCGATTGCGAGTTTTCCCGACTCGTCAACAACCGGCCTGACATAGCCGTTTTCCGAGGCGACCTGGGCGAAGCTGCAGTAGACGTCAAGTTCGGCCAGCAATCCGGCCAGCGCGACAACCCGGTCGATCTCCTGGCCGACGGTCTTCCTGAGTTCGACGAAAAGGTCGTACTCCAGGGTCCTGATGCGTTCCTCGGCGCTGGCAATCCGGGATTCGTATTCCTTCAGCTCGGGCGTGAAGAACCGCTCCGCGTTGGCCAGGGTCTGCTTGCGCAGGTAGTTGGGCGGGACCTGCCCCAAGTACGATTTGGTTACCTCGATGTAGTAGCCAAACACCGAATTGTAGCCGACCCGGAGGTTGGGGATGCCGGTCCGTTGGCGCTCGGCTTGCTGCAGCCGGGCAACGTAACCCTTGGCATCGCGGGACAGTTCGCGGAGCTCGTCCAATTCGGCATTGTGTCCCATTCGGATGATGCCGCCCTCAGTGACGGCCAGAGGAGGGTCGTCTCCAAGAACGCTCTTGATGAGGGAGGCGGTCGGTGAGTAGTCTTCGACCCCGTCGCGGATGACAACCAGCCGGCTGGCCCTGGCGCGGACGAGAGCGGTCTTGATGGCCGGGGCGATTTCGAGCCAGTTCGCAAGTGCGATCAGTTCCCGTGCGTTCGCGCGTTCAAGCGCCACTCGCGAGCCGACTCTCTCGAGGTCGCCCAGTTCGCTCAGCAGCTCCCGGGTCTGTTTGAGCAGGGAGCTGTCGGCAAGAAGCTCCCCGACTGCGTCGTGCCTCGCGGCAATGTCGTCCGGACGCACCAGCGGGGCCAGGATCCAACGCCGGTGCAGGCGCGCGCCGGCCGACGTGCGGGTGCGGTTGAGGACGGCGTAGAGTGTCGCGTTCTGATCAGTCTGACCGGTACCCCCGGTCTTCTCGACGAGCTCAAGGTTGCGCCGCGAGATGCGGTCGACAAGCAGCTGGTCGGCTGTCTGGTAGGGCGTGAGCCTCCGGATGTGGCCGAGCGCGGTCCGCTGCGTGTCCTCCAGGTACTGCAGGGCCGCGCCCGCCGCACAGATGCCGTCGTTGAGGTCGTCCACGCCGAAGCCGGAGAGGGTGGCCACGCCGAAGTGCGAGGCCAGCTTGTCGAAGGCGAAATCCTCAGTGAAATAGTAGTCGTCCAGCCTGGACAGGCCCGGTCCCTGCAGCCGGACAGCCTCAGGGTCCCATGAGGAGGGAACGAGCATTTCGTTGGGCTCGGCCTTCTGGATCTCATCCGCCAGTTCTGCTGCCGTGATTTCCGCGACGCGAAAGTCCCCGGTGGACACGTCGACGATGGCGATGCCGTAGCCGTTCCCGGCCGGGCAGAGGGCCATCAGATAGTTGTTGCGGTTGTCGCGGAGCAGCCCCGGCCTCGTAAGCGTCCCTGGGGTGATCACCTCGACGACATCGCGCCTGACGACCGGCTTGCCCGGCCGAGGTTGTTCCAGCTGTTCACAGATCGCCACCTTGAAGCCGCGGGCCACGAGCTTGCTGACGTGGCTTTCCATGGACTTGACCGGGACCCCGGCGAGCGGCACAGGGTTGTCGGGCCCGTGCGGCCGGGAGGTGAGGGTCAGCCCGAGCGCCTCGGCGCCGACCTTTGCATCGTCGAAGAACATCTCGTAGAAGTCGCCGACACGGAACAGGAGGAGCGCATCTCTGTGCTGCTCCTTGATACGGTGATACTGGGCGAGGAGAGGCGTCAGCTTCGCGCGCAAGGTCCCGGCGCGCCTACCGCGCGTCGGCGGCCGCCGAGCGTGCGGGTTTGGCCGGACGCAGACAGGACGCACACCGGAAGAAGGGTTCCGGCTGGACCGAGCCGCAGTGCGGGCAGCGGTATTTGGCGGCCTGGGCCATGTCGATCATGCCAGAAACCAGTCGCTGGGCGGCGTCGGTGTTGCCGTTCTGAAGGTGCAGATCGACCAGCGAGAGCTGCGAGAGGCTGTTCTGGGTGTCGTCGGCAGACCGGCGCAGCAGTTCGACGGCAGCGCGAAGGTCCTGTTTCTTTTGGTAGATGCCCGCGAGAGCGAGGGCGAGGCCGCTGTCTTCCGGGACCTTGCGCAGCAGCTGTTCGTACAGCTTCGCTATCTCGTCGTAGCGGCCAAGGTCGTAGTAGGCGCTCTCGAGACGGCGGCGGACAAGGTAGTTCTCACCGGGCGCCAACGAGATTATCTCGGTCCATGTGCGGATGGCGGCTTCCGTCTCGCCCGCCGCGATTTGGGAGTCGCCGTAGTACAGTCGGGCAGCCAGACTACCCGGGTCCAGCCTGGTCGCCTCCTTGAACCAGTAGTCGGCTTCCTCACGGTCGGTTCTTGAGAGAACCCGACCGAACTCGGCAAAGAGGCCGGCCGTCTCGACGTGGTCAGACGGACGCCGGGCGACGTTCTTGAGCAGCGCCCGGCACTTGTCCCACGACTCGGTCTTGAGACAAAGCCGGAAGAGTTCGTTGACCGCCCAGCGGTTGGCGGGATCCAGGCGGAGGATCTCTTCAAGCACGGCCATCGCCTTCAGCCTTCTGTCGGTTAGGAGATAGTCGCTGGCCAGCGTCCGGTCCAGCTTGAGTTCATCGGCTGGTGAGAGGTTGTGGCGCAGAGCCAGTGCTTCGTGAACCTTGATACCTCGCTCGACCTCCCCCTGCTTGATGAACGCGGCGCCCAACCTGATATAGGCGTCGACGTTGGTCGTGTCTCGGGCAACGGTTTCTTTCAGCCTTTCGATGGCTTCTGGGAGCCGTCCGTCGAGCAGGTGCTGCAGACCTTCGACGTAGGAAGGGGCGGTTGCCTTGCGCGTCCGTATCAGGTCGCGGATCACGGGATAGAGCGCGACGACAAGAACCAGGAGCAGGACAATCAGCAGGATACTCATGGCTGGTCCTCGTCTTCATACCGATAACTGTCTGCGGTATCCGGCATCGCCGAATCCTCGAGCGGCGCATTCCTGAAGGATCGGAGTTCCTCCATCAGGGAGTTGATCTCGCGGTTCTGTCTGCGCAGGCGGGCGCGCAGCTGGATTTCCGAAACCAGGGTGAAGACGCCAACGCAGAGCGCGCCGAAGGCGAAGGAATAGAGCATGACGAACGCCACCGATACGTCTTCGAACACCGCATGGAACACGCGCACCGTCGTCGTCTCCTGCGCATTGACGAGCGCCAGGATAAGGAGCAGGATGAAGACGATGAGAATCAGGACTACTCTGAAAACAGCCACTTATCCTCCTAGCTGGGGGCAGCGGCGGCGACTGCGGCGAAATGCTCCGCCACAGGTGTCCAGCCCCGCATTCCGGTCACCTTCGCTTCGAGCACATCACCGATGAAGACGTCGCCGTACACGACGACCGGCCTGTTACTTCTTGTTCTGCCGAGCATGCCGCCGCCCTTGGATGCGGCGCCCTCAATGAGAAGTTCGAAGCTGCGGCCGATCATGTCGTGGTTCCTTTCACGGGTGATACGGTTTTGAGTCTCGATCAGGACTGCCAGACGCCTTCCCGCCTCCGATTCCGAAACCTTGGGGCCGAGCTTCTCTGCCGCGGTCCCCGGACGCTGCGAGAAGCGGAACATGTATGCGAAGTCAAAACGGACTTCCTTGACAAGGTCCAGCGTATCCTCGAGGTCCTGCTCTGTTTCGGAAGGGAAGCCGACCATGACATCGGTCGTCAGTCCGAGGTCCGGGAGCAGCGTGCGGGCCAGTCGTACCTTGTCAGAGTACTCCTGACGGGTGTAGGGACGGTTCATCAGCTCGAGTATCCGGTCGGAGCCTGACTGGACAGGCAGGTGGAGGGCAGGGCAAACCTTGGGCAGGGCGGCGATCTTCTCCAGCACTCTCTTGGTGAGGTCCTTGGGGTGCGAAGTCAGGAAGCGGATCCGCCGGATACCTGCAACCGCAGAGACTTCCCGCAGAAGTTGGGTGAAGTCCGCACGACCGTCGTCGTACGCAAGGACGTTCTGACCCAGCAGGGTCAAGTCCTGGATGCCCCGCGCGGCGAGGTGTTCTGTTTCTGCCAGAACCTGCTTGAGCTGCTTCGATCGCTCAGGCCCTCTTGTGAGAGGCACGACGCAGTACGAGCAGCGGCAGTCGCAGCCCCTCATGACCGTTACCGTGCCGCACACCGGGTGCCGTGCCTCCGGGTAGATGCCGTCGTAGTTCTCACCGGTGAGCTCTCCGGCAGCCTGCTGGTCTTTGGTGTGGCGGGCCGCTCTGACGAGTTCGGGAAGCCGGCGGTACTGGTCAGGCCCTATGACAAGGTCTGCCTTGCGTTCCGTCACCACCGAGTCCCTGACATCGGCCGACATACATCCCAGCAAGCCGGTCAGCACTCCGGGCCGCTTCCGGGCCAGACCCCTGAGGCTTTTCAGCCTGCCCAGGGCGCGTTCCTCAGCGTGGCTGCGCACTGCGCACGCCATGACAAGGAGCAGTTCTGCGCGGGACGGGTCGTGTGTCTCCTGAAACCCGTCAGCGGCGAGAATGCTGCGGACGAGTCCGGCTTCGTGTTGGTTCATTTGGCAGCCGTACACCTGGAGATAGTAGCCGCTCATGTCCGTCGAGATTCTACTCGGTTGTTTGTGATGTCAAGTCGCTGGCGACGCCTGGCGACCAAGCAGGGGGATGCAGCACCCAGACGTGATGCTCCCGGCGGGGCCGTCCGAGCGGGAGTCTGCCGATCCTCCGATGCGCGGTATTGACACAGCGATGCCGGTCTGTATCTTACAATTCGCTCGGTTCGGCGGGGAAGAGGGCTGGCCGAATCCGTGTGTGGGGCACTCGGTTTCGGGCGGCCCGTACCAGAGGCCTTGAGGATACGAGGCCCAAGAGAAAGGAGACAGAATGAGAGCGAAGCTAGTCTTCGCGGTTGGGCTGGTTCTCACGTTGGCGGTCGCGGCCGCGGCGGGCGCCAGTTCAGACCTCGCGGCCCCGGCCGTGAACCCGGAGGCCGTCGATGCAGCCACCAGCACGGTCAACGTCACCAGCTACGGCGGCTTTGACTTCGACTACACCGTCGAGTGGGCATGGAAGGTCTCCCACAGCGCGGTGGTCGGGCTGACCCCGGTCCAGGACACCCTGCTCTGGGTTTCCTCCGGTGGCCGGACCGGCAGCCCGGACCCGAACTACATGCTCATCTATGACATCCGCGACGGAACGCTCCTGGATTCGTTTCCGCAGCAGACGACCACTCTGTGGGGCTACCGGGACATGTGCTATCTGCCGGACTCGGACTACGTCTATGCGGGCACGGACGGCAGCCGCCTCGACGTCATCAACGCCACCAGCCACCAGCTGGCCGGTACCTACACAGTCACCGGCAGCAACGTACCCTCCACAATCCGCGCGCTGGCGACAGACGGTGACTCGCTCTACTCGGCCAACTTCACGTCCAGCCCGATCGTCAAGTTCTCGCGGACCGGCCAGAATTGCCACATGGTGGGCGGCATCCCGAGCCGGGCCATCTACGGCATCGCTCTGGACATGACCCACAACAAGGCCTATGCGAGCACCGGCGACAACTCCTACATGCTCCACCAGTACGACCCGACGACCTGGCAGCTGCAGGACTCCGCCCGCATCATCGAGAGCCGGACGCACGGGGGCGTCGAAATGTGGGGAGACGACATCTTCCTGCTGTTGCTCGATCAGACCGGTGACTCGGTCTTCTGCCTGAGGCTCGGCGAACCACTGACTCATGACTGTGGCGTGACCCAGATAATCGACCCGGACAGCATGATCCAGCCCGGATCCATTGCTCCCAAGACAGAAATAAAGAACTTCGGGACCCAAGCCCAGTCCGACATACCGTGCTACTTCGTGATCGACTCTTCGGGTTCGAACGTCTACAGCGAGATGGAAACCTACGCCGGCCCACTCGCACCGGGCGCGACCGCTGAAGTCACGTTCACCAACTGGACAGCGGTGGGCGGAACCTACGACCTGACCGCCTTCACCAACCTAGCTGGCGACGACAACCCGTCGAACGACACCATGACCGGCACGGTCCAGGTCGTGGCACTCGCCTGGGAGACGATATCGTCGCCGACCACGGCGCAGGACAAGATCGTCCACGTGACGGTCTGGGACCCGGGGACGGACATGGTCTACCAGGTCGGCGGCAACCCGGCCGGTGCGACAGGGACCTACGACGGCATCTGCCGGGCGTACGACCCGGAGGGGGACTCCTGGGTGACCAAGGCCACGATGCCGACACCGCTGGGCTGGATGGGCTACGGACTGGTGGGCGGCAAGATCTACGCACTCGGCGGACATGACAACTTCAACCAGATGATCGGGACGAGCCAGGAGTACGACATCGCGTCGAATACCTGGACGGCCAAGGCGGCCCGGCCGGTCGGGCTCGGAGCCCCGCTTTCAGCTACGTGGCGCGACACGCTGATCTACATCATGGGTGGGACCAACGGCAGCACCGGGTCGAACCGGGTGGACGTCTACGACCCGGCGAGCAACTCCTGGTTGACCGGCACCAACCTGCCGGAAATCGCCGACATGGGTTCGGCGGTCATCATCGGCGACACCATCTACATCGCCCAGGCCCTCAACCGGGGCACGTCGCGCTGCTGGACGAACCTGTACAAGGGCGCGATTGACCCGGGCAATCCGACCAGCATCAACTGGATCCAGGGTCCGGTGCTTGCCGAACCGGTCTTCAACGGGGCGACGGTCGCTGTTGCCGGCGAGGTGTACTGGATGGGCGGGTTCATCAACGCCACGACCGTCACGAGCAAGATCTGGAAGTACAGCCCGACGACGGGAATGGTTACCACTTTCGCGCCCAGCTACCCCATCACCGTGGCGCGCTCCACGTTCGCTGCGGCGCGCGACGCGAGCTGGGGCTGGGAGATCTACGGTATGGCCGGCGACATGAACGGCAACTGGAGCCCGCCGAACCAGACCTACACGAAACTCGCGCTGCCGATCACCGGGGTCGGGGAAGGCACTCCGCCGCGGCCACTTTCGGCTGGAATAGTGTCTGTGCGGCCGAGCATCGGCCGTGGCTTCGCGAGTATCAGCTACTCGGTCGCCAACGTCGGGCTGGTGAACCTGGGCGTGTACGATGCATCGGGTTCGCTGGTCCGGACCCTGGTTGAGGGGGTGGTTGAGCCGGGGACGCAGACTGCGGTCTGGAATCGGACGGACGACGCGGGCCACAGGGTGTCGAACGGCACCTACTTCTATCGGCTGACTGTGGACGGCCAGACCCTGTCCAGCAAGTCGGTAGTGCTCGACTAGCACCAGACGACCGCTTTTCCAGGGAGCTGCCCCTCTTGGGGCAGCTCCTCTTGCTGCGTGCTACGGTTGTCGTTCGTGCAGAAAGAGGCTTGTCGGATGGGTTCTGGCGAAGGCCGGGCAGGTGTTCAGGCCAGCTCCAGCGACAGGAATCGAACCTGTAACCCTCCGGTTAACAGCCGGATGCTCTGCCAGTTGAGCTACGCTGGAGTAGAGCAAGAACATGCTAGGGATTGAGCTCGGGGAGTCAAGCCGGTGAGTCCGGCTTGACAGGAGTGGCCGGCTTCCTAGCATCATTCGGTCCGCTTCACCGATATGCGCCCAGGTCTTAGGTTCAGCTTCAGCGCCAGGCTGCTGCAGTTCTACTTCATCATCGGAATACTGGTTCTGGGCGGCTTCTGGTTCTTCTACTCCCAGTTCCTGCTGCTCAGGCTCTCGCGGCTCTGGACAAACTACGCCGCGACGCTGTCGGTCCAGCTTGAGAACGAAACCCAGCTGCGGTCCCGGATGTACGCGAAGTTCATGAGCCGCGCGACCGAACCATCGACGGGCGGATCGGCCGAACTCGACATCATCTTCGAAGAGGTCATCAAGAAGCTCGACTTCCCGGTCATCATCACCGATGCCGCGGGACGCCCGACTTCTCACCGCAACCTAGATGTCGAAGACCCTGACCCCGAGCTACTGACCCGGCTTGTCGAGGACCTGGACCGCCACCACCGGCCGATTCCGCTGACCGTCTTCGATGCTGATACGCTAAGGCAGCTCGGCATGATCCACTACGGCCTGTCGAGTTCGACCCTGGCTTTGCGCAGCCTCAACACCAGCCTGACGGATTCTGTCAGGGCACTTACTTTCTTCTCGGTACTGCAGCTGCTGCTGCTGGTGGGATTCGTTACCATCGGCATCTGGGGGATCCTGGTGTACAAGCGACGTGAACACGAACATATCTGGACCGCGCTGGCGAAGGAGACCGCGCACCAGCTGGCGACGCCGTTGTCCTCCCTGACCGGTTGGCTGGAGGTGCTCAGGGCCGAGGGCAGGACCGAGGTCGTTGACGCGCTCGAGCAGGACCTGGGCAGGATGCGCGAGGTCCTTGACCGGTTCAGCAGAATCGGCCTTCCGCCCGAACTGAGCCCGAGGCGGGTGCGTGAACTCGTCGAGCGTGCCGTTGCGTTCGTGCGGCGGCGGGCGCCAAAGTCGATCAGATTCCGGCTTGACCTTGACGCCGAACCGGTGGTGATGGTCGACGAGGTCCTCTTCTCGTGGATGCTCGAGAACCTGATGAAGAACGCGGTCGACGCCATCGGAGGCAAGGACGGCGAAATAGCGATCGTGTCAAGGCTGACGAGCGACGGCAGGATGCTCGAGATCGAGGTGTCGGATTCCGGCGAGGGGGTCAGGGTCGAGAAGATATTCGACCCCGGGGTGACCACCAAGAAGTACGGCTGGGGGGTGGGCCTGCCGCTCGCCCGGCGCATCGTCGAGAGCTACCACGGCGGAAAGCTTGCACTGAAGGAATCCAGGCCGGGAAGGACGGTCTTCGCCATCCAGATGCCGGTGCCCTCTTCGGGCAGGACCGACCGATGGACTACCGATCCGGCATGAGGATCCTCTGGATCGACGACGAAATCGACCTGCTCAGGCCTTTCGTGATCGGTCTCCGGTCGAAGGGCTACGACGTGGAAACGGCCACCAACGGCCCGGACGGCCTCGAAATGCTCCGGACCGGAGATTTCGACCTGGTGCTCCTTGACCAAATCATGAGCGGGATGGCGGGGCTCGACGTGCTGAAGCGGGTCAAGGAGATCGACTCCAACATCCTGGTGACGATGGTCACCAAGTCGGACGAGGAAGCGCTGGTCGACGACGCATACGGCGAGCTGGTCGACGACTTCCTGATCAAGCCCTTCACACCAGCACAGCTGCTGGCGGTCATCAAGCGATTGCTGGAGAAGAGGAGGCTGATCATCGAGCGCGTCGGCAGGCAGTACACGTCGGCCATGGCTGAGTCGCGCAAGCTCTCTGACTGGAAGGACTGGGTCGCCTTCTACCGTGTACTCGACCACTGGCAGGCGATGCTGAACCGCTACGGTGACGAAGGTCTCCTTCAGGTGCAGGAAGGCCGTTGGCGGCAGTCGGACGAGGAGTTCAGTCGTTTCGTCGTCGATTCCTACCTAGGCTGGGTGCGTGGTGACGGACCGCTGCTTTCGCACCGGCTGCTCGAGGACACGGTGAGGCCCCTTTGGGAGGAGAAGCAGACCTACTTCATCCTGCTGGATGCAATGAGGGCGGACCAGTGGGGCGCGATCGCTCCGCTGCTCAGGGAGTACTTCGATGTTGCGGTCAGCCACTACTTCTCTCTGCTGCCCACTGCCACGCCCTATTCCCGCAACGCCATTTTCAGCGGGCTGCTTCCACTTGACATCATCCGCAGGTACCCCCGGTACTGGGTATTCGAGGAGACGGGGCAGAACAGGTTCGAGAAGGAACTTCTGACCGAGCTGCTCTCGAGGTTGAGGTTCAAGGGCCGGTCGGCATTCTACAAGTATCCGACCGGGGCTGACATCGAGCGAGAGCGCGGAGTGCTGCTCGACAGCGAAGTCCGCTTCACCGTCATCGTCCTCAACCTGCTCGACCAGCTGATACACTCGATTCAGGGAACCAGGCTTCTGGAGGAGATGATTCCGGATGAGGCGGCGCTGGCGTCCGCCACGCGGGCCTGGTTCGCCTCATCGTTCGTGTTCCAGCTGCTGAAGACCCTTGCTCGTCGCGACTGCCGGGTGGTGGTCACCAGCGACCACGGCTTTCTGCGGGTCAGGCGTCCGGTACGGATCCACGGCGGAAGGGAGATGTCGGCCAACCTGAGATACAAGCACGGTGCAGCCCTGAGGGCCGACGAGCGAAAGGTGCTGTTGCTGCAGGACCCCGAGCAGTTCATGCTGCCGGTGGAGCACAAGTCCGACCGGTTCGCGATCGCAACCTCGGACTACTACTTCATCTACCCGACCAAGCCGCGGGAGTACGAGCGTACCTACAAGCGCAGCTACCAGCACGGCGGGATCTCGTTGCGCGAAATGGTCGTGCCCTGCGCAGTGCTCACCCCGCGCTGATTCCCGGGAGACCGAAGGCGGGGCCGGGCCTGCCTTCGCACTGACCGTCTCGTCCTAGCCGAGCAGCGACCGGGCGATGACGATCTTCTGGATCTCGGAAGTGCCTTCGTAGATCTCCATGCACTTGGCGTCGCGGAAGTACCGCTCGACCGGGTAGTCCTTTGTGTAGCCGTACCCGCCGAAGATCTGGACAGCCTCCTTGGTGACCTCGACCGCGGTCGCGGCCGCGAACAGCTTGCACATCGCGGATTCCTTTGAGAACCGTTTCTTGCCGGCGTCCTTCTGGGAGGCGGCGTTGTAGACCAGCAGCCGGGCGGCCTCGATACCGGTGGCCATCAGCGCGAGCTTCTCCTGGATCATCTCGAACTCGCAGATCGACCTGCCGAACTGCTTCCGTTCCTGTGAATACGCCAGCGACTTGTCGAGTGCGGCCTGGGCGATGCCGACCGCCTGGGCGCCGATGTCGATGCGGGACACGTCGAGTGTGCCCATCGCGACCTTGAACCCCGCACCGACTTCGCCGAGGACGTTCTCCTTGGGGACCTTGCAGTCTTCGAATATCAGTTCGCAGTTCGAGGTTGCGCGCAGGCCGAGCAGGTCCTCGTGTTTGCCGACCGAGAACCCGGGGAAGCCCTTCTCCAAGACGAAGGCGGTGATGCCTCTGTGCCCGGCCTCGGGGTCGGTCACCGCGAAGACGACAAACAGGTTGGCGGCACCGCCGTTGGTGATGAAGCGCTTGGCACCGTTCATGACGTAGTGGTCGCCGTCGAGCACAGCCTTGGCTTCCATCGAGCCGGGGTCAGAGCCGCAGTTGGGTTCGGTGAGTCCGAAAGCACCCAGCAGTTCACCGGTCGCCATCCTGGGGAGATACTTGTCCTTCATCTCATCGCTTCCCCAGTTGTCGATCGGCCAGCTGGCAAGCGAGTTGTGGACCGCGGTGATGACCCCGGTGGAGCCGCAGGCGCGCGATATCTCCTCGATGGCCACGGCGAGGCTGACGAAGTCGAAACCGGCTCCACCGTATTTCTCCGGCACGACCATGCCGAGCAGCCCCAGTTCCGCCATCTTCTTGACCGACTCGTGCGGGAACTCGCCCGATGCGTCGATCTCGGCAGCCTTGGGCTCGAGTTCCTTGGTGGCGAACTCTCGAGCCATGCTCTGGACCATCTTCTGGTCTTCGGTGAGACGGAAGTCCATCTGGTTCCTCCTAAGCTCTTTGGATTTCGCTCAGAATCTCCTTGGCGATGATCGTCCGCATGACCTCGGACGTCCCTTCGCCGATTTCGCCCAGCTTGGCATCCCGGTAGATGCGGGCCACCGGGAGGTCGCACGATGCGGCGGGCATGCCGATCACTTCGATCGCAGTGCCGGCGGCGCGGACCGCGACTTCGGATGCGTACAGCTTGGCGAATGCGCATTCCTTGTCGGCTCTGACGTCGGCGTCCTTGTACTGGGCGGCGTTGTAGACCATCAGACGCGCGGCTTCGACCTCGACTGCGACGTCGGACAGCTTCTTCGATGCCATCTGTGACGGGGGTCCGCACTTCGCCAGCCAGTCGACGAGCGTGTCGAGAGCGCCCTGTGCCATGCCGAGGCAGAAGGCGCCGATCGAGATGCGGCCGCCATCAAGGGTCTCCATGAAGATCCGGTAGCCTTCGAGCTCCCTGCCCAGCACATTCTCGACCGGAACCAGCATGTCCTCGAAAGCGAGTTCGACGGTGTTCGAACCCTTGAGTCCCAGCTTGTTCTCTTCAGACGCCACCGAGAACCCCGGAGTCTTGGTATCGACTATCAGGCAGGTCATGCCCTTGCGTCCGAGGCTGCGGTCCTGAGAAGCAGCGACGATGACTGTGCCGGCAAAAGACGCCGAGGTGATGAAGCGTTTCGAGCCGTTGACGACAAATCCCTTGTCGGTCTTCCTGGCGCTGGTTTCGATTGCCGCGGCATCAGACCCGGCGTTGGGCTCGGTCAGTCCGAAGGCGCCCAGGTACTTACCCTTGGCCAGCGGCGGGATGTACTTCTTTTTCTGTTCGTCGGTCCCGAACTTGTAGATCGGGTAGGTGCCGAGAGAGATGTGGGCGGCCAGGGTGATGCCGGTGGACGCGCAGACCCTTGATACTTCCTCGACCGCGATGGCGTAGGACAGATAGTCCAGGCCCATTCCGCCCAGGTCTTCGGGCCAGACGATGCCGAGCAGGCCCTGGTCTGCCATGGCCCTGACGTTGGCATCGACGAACTCGCCGGACTTGTCGCAGGAGCCGGCACCGGGCTGAACCTGCTTGAGGGAGAAGCCCCGCATCCTTTCCCGCCACTCGCCGTGCTGTTCACTCAGTATCACGCAGGCTCCTCGCTAAATGTAGTAGCCTTCAGGGTCGATCTCCTCGCGCAGCAGCTTCAACTCCTGCTCGGTCGGTTCGGGATTGGTGCCGACCTTGTCGGCGACCAGCAGCTCGAACCCGGTCCCTTCGATCACCTGTTCCTTGGTCACGCCGGGGTGGACGGCAATCAACCTCATCCGTTTGGACTCGGGCTCGAAGTCCATCAGGGCGAGGTTGGTGACGACGCGATACGGTCCGGTTCCCGGAGGAAGTCCGGCCGCTTCGCGCGCGCCGGGCCCGGAAAGGTAGCCGGGCGTGGTTACGAAATCGACCTCGGGCACGAAGCGCTTCACGTCGTGCTGGCGCATGATGATGATGGTCCTCCAGCAGTGGGAGCCGACGTCGTTGGCCCCACCCGAGCCGGGCAGCCGGACCTTGGGCGGCCAGTACTTGCCGATAACCGTGGTGTTCAGGTTGCCGTATGCATCGATCTGGGCGCCGCCCAGGAAGCCGTACTCGATGAAGCCCCGCTGCGCGGTTTCCATCATGTCGCAGATGCCTGAGGCCGCTACCGCCTTGTGGAAGGTGCGCGAATCGCCGACACCGAGCGGCAGCTCTTCGAGCGAAGCGCCGGTCCCGCCGAACTCGAATATCGACACCAGCTCAGGGGCGTGGAGACGCTTGGCCAGTGCCGCAGCCAGCATCGGAATGCCGGTTCCGACAAAGGCGGTGGTCTTGTCCTCCATCAGCTTGGAGGCAAGACAGATGAGAAACTCGGTCTCGTTGTAGCCTGCCATCACCTGCCTCCGATCTCGGCTTCGAGCTGCGTCAGGCGGCCAGTGCCGACCAGCGCCACATACTCGGCGTGGTTCTTGCATCCGTACACCCACTTGTCCAGGTAGGCCTTGACCTTGTCGGTGTCTTTGGAGTCCTTGAGAAACTGCTGCAGATGCTCGCCGTCACGCCAGTACCGGTAGCACATCTCGCCCGGGTGCGAGCCGTACTTGGCTTCGACAACGGCATCGACGAGGTAGTAGGGTATGGCGGTGCGCTCGGGGTATTTGCGGATTTCGTCGGTCGGGATGATCTCTTCGGCGGAAACGATCAGCCGCTTGCAGGCCCGGGCCATCTCCTGGGCGAACCCAGAGATGCCTTCGACCTGGCAGTTGCCGTATTTGTCGGCCCGGTGGACATGGATGAGCCCGACGTCCATGAACAATGCCGGAATCAGGCAGATGGGGTGGCCGGTGAACGGGTCCTTGACCACCTTGGCGGCCGAGTACTTGAACGTGTCGGTGCCCAGCATCGAGCGAACCGGGATGAACGGCACGCCCATGGCCGCGGCCTTGAAACGCCAGGTGATGCCGCCGTTGGACCAGTCGGCTGTCCTGACCCGGCCGGACTCGACCGCACGCCTGAGGCAGGCGGAGATGCCGTAGACCTCCCAGGCAACGTAGGTGATGTCGAGGGTGTCGACAAGGTCGGCGGCCAGCATCAGGTCGATCTCGTGGATGCCCTGTCCTGCGACCCGCAGGTGCTTCTTTCCCTGGCGCACGAGCTCGCGGACCAGCGACATCGGGGCGCGGACCGTACCGTAGAGTTCGGTGCCGATGTAGTCGCCGTCGTTGACGAACCGGGCCACGGCGTCATGCTCGGACATGAGCTTGTCGACCATGCCGGTGTTCTTCTTGGTACGGACGAACTCCCTGAAACCGTCAGGGTCCGGTGACTGGAAAAGCTCGCCGATACCGGATTCAATAACTTCCATGCAGCCTCCGTTCAAGGTGAAATGGCGTGAAAAGACCGTAGTTCAGCGGCACCCGGTCGGGTGGGAATTTGTCAGGTCTGAACAACGTCAGGATGTTAGAAAGGGCAGTCCTGATGTCAACCGGCGTGCCGGAGCAGGCCGGGGATACGGCTAGGCGTCCGGGGGCTGGCTCAGTTCGACCAGGACGCCGCCGGTTGCGGCCGGGTGGATGAATCCGACCCGGCAGCCGTGAGCACCGTCCACCGGGGTCTTGTTTACCAGCCTGACGCCGGCAGCGTCGAGCCGGGCGAGTTCTGCACCCACGTCGTCGACCTCGAAGCAGAGGTGCTGGAACCCGGGGCCGTGTTTGTCGATGAACCTGGCGACCGGCGAATCCGGCGATTCGGGCTGGACAAGCTCGATGCGGGTGTCGCCGACCGGGATGAACCCGGCCTTGACCTTGTTGGACGGCACTGACTCGACGCCCGACATCTTCAGTCCGAGTTGCTGTTCGTAGAACTTCGCTGCCTCCTCAATGTCAGGGACCGCGATCGCGATGTGGCTGACCTTCTTGATCATGTCTGCCTTTCTACCCCCTGGACACGGGCTGGTACCGTCCGAACACCGAGCGGAGCGCGTCCGAAATCTCGCCGACCGTGGCTCCGGCACGCACGCAGCCGAGGACCATGGGCATGATGTTGTCCTTGCCCTCGGCGGTCTGGCTCAGACCTGACAGCGCCTTGTCCACCGCCGTGTTGTCGCGTGCCTTGCGGTATTCGGCCAGCTCCTTTGCACGCCGGATTCCGTACTCAGGGTCGACCCTGAGCAGGCCGCCGGGTTCCTTCTCCTCGGTTGTGAACCGGTTCACCCCGACCACAATGCGTTCACCTTTGTCCACTTGCCGCTGATAGCGGTAGGCGCTGTCGGCAATCGCGTTCTGCATGAAACCCTGCTCGATGGCTGGCACTGCGCCGCCCATCTCGTCGATGCGCTCGATCAGGCTCCGGGCCTGTGTTTCGATCTCATCGGTCAGGGATTCGACCAGATAGGACCCGGCGAGCGGGTCGACAGAGTCCGCAACTCCGGTTTCGTGCGCCACTATCTGCTGGGTCCGCAGCGCAATGGTGACCGATTCCCGGGTGGGCAGGGACAGGGCCTCGTCGCGCGAATTGGTGTGCAGGCTCTGGGTCCCGCCCAGGACCGCTGCCAGGGCCTGAAACGCGACCCGGACGACGTTGTTGTCAGGCTGCTGGGCGGTCAGAGTCACACCGCCGGTCTGGGTGTGGAACCTCAGGCGGCAGGACTTGTCCGAGGCGTTCCAGCGTTCGCGCAGGAGTCTGGCCCAGAGCCGGCGGGCAGCACGGAACTTCGCCGCCTCCTCGAGGATGTTCGAGTGGGCGGCGAAGAAGAACGACAGCCTGGGAGCGAACGCGTCGATGTCGAGCCCGGCCTGGACAGCGGCCTTGATGTATTCGAGGCCGTCTGCCAGGGTGAATGCCACCTCCTGCACCGCGGTGGACCCGGCTTCCCGGATGTGGTAGCCGGATACGCTGACAGTGTTCCACTTCGGCACGTTCCGGGCGCACCAGGCGATGATGTCGGTAGTGACACGTAGTGACGGCCGGGGCGGGAAGATGTAGGTCCCGCGCGCGACGTACTCCTTGAGCACGTCGTTCTGGACCGTGCCGCGCAGTACCCTGATGTCGACGCCCTGGTTCTCGGCCACCACGCAGTACATCGCGAGCAGTATCGCTGCGGTCGAGTTGATCGTCATCGATGTCGAAACCTTGTCGAGCGGGATGCCGCGCATCAGGGTCTGCATGTCGGCGAGAGACGAGACCGCGACCCCGACCTTGCCTACTTCACCGCGGGCCATCGAATGGTCTGAGTCAAACCCCATCTGGGTCGGCAGGTCAAACGCGACCGACAGCCCGGTCTGGCCCTGGTCCAGCAGATACCGGTAGCGTTTGTTGGTCTCCTCGGCAGACCCGAAGCCCGCATACTGGCGCATGGTCCAGAACCTGGAGCGGTACATTGTAGGCTGGACCCCGCGGGTATAAGGCCACTCTCCCGGCATGCCGAGCGACCCGGAGTAGTCCGTGCCTTCGCGGTCGGTCGGGGTATACACCCGCTTGAGCTCTGTCCCGGAAGCGGTCTCGAATCGCTCCCTGCGTTCGGCCGCCTTGCTGAGGGCCGGCTTGAGCACAGCCTCTTCCCAGCGAGCGATGCGGCTTCTCAGTTCGTCATTCATGTGACTCTACAAAGGTATGTTGCCGTGCTTCTTCCACGGATTCCCGGCCTTCTTGCTCCTGAGCAGTCCGAGCGAGCCGATTATCCGGCGTCTGGTGTCCTTGAACTGCAGCAACTCGTCGATGAACCCGAGCTCGGCGGCTTTGAACGGGTTGCCGAACTTCTCCTCGTACTCGTCCACCAGTTCCTGCTTCCGTTCCTCACGGTCCTCCTCGTCCTCGATGGCGGCCAGGTCCCGGCCGTACAGGATGCGGACCGCGCCTTCCGAGCCCATGACCGCGATCTCGGCTGTGGGATAGGCGTAGTTGAAGTCGCCCCGGATGTGCTTGGACGACATCACGTCATAGGCTCCGCCGTACCCGCGGCGGGTAATGATGGTGATCTTGGGCACGGTTGCTTCGCAAAAGGCGTAGAGGAGCTTGGCGCCGTGGCGGATGATGCCGCCGTACTCCTGCTGGGTCCCGGGCAGGAAACCGGGCACGTCCACGAAGGTGATGATGGGGATGTTGAACGCATCCAGGAACCGGACGAATCTGCCGGCCTTGACCGAGGCGTTGATGTCGAGACATCCGGCCAGGTGCATCGGCTGGTTGGCCACGATGCCGACGACCTCGCCGTTGATCCGGGCAAAACCGACGACGATGTTCTTGGCCCAGAACTTGTGCACCTCGAAGAAGCTGCCTTCGTCCACGGTCCGGCGGATGATGGCGGCCATGTCATAGGGCTTGCGCAGGTCGTCGGGGATGATGTCTTCGATGCCTTCGACGTCCCGGTCAGCGATGTCCTTCGGGGTCTGCGGCGGCGGCTTGTCCCGGTTGCTCTGGGGCAGGTAGGACAGGAGCTTGCGGGTTTCCTCGAGCACGTCGCGGTCGTCGAGCCCTTTGAAGTGCGCGACCCCGGACACCGCGTTGTGGGTGTCTGCGCCGCCGAGCGCCTCCTTGGTCACTTCCTCGCGGGTCACGGCATGGATGACCTCAGGCCCGGTGATGAACATGTAGCTGGTGCTTTCGGACATCAGGATGAAGTCGGTGAGTGCCGGCGAGTAGACAGCACCGCCGGCACAGGGCCCGAGGATGCACGATATCTGGGGCACGACCCCGGACGCCAGGGTGTTGCGCAGGAAGATGTCGGCGTACCCGCCCAGGCTGTCGACCCCTTCCTGGATCCTTGCTCCGCCCGAATCGTTGAGCCCGACAACAGGCATGCCCGAGCGCAGAGCCATGTCCATGACCTTGCACACCTTCTGGGCGAACACCCGCGACAGGGTTCCGCCGAATACGGTGAAGTCCTGGGAAAAGACCGCTACCGGCCGGCCATTGACCTTGCCGTGTCCGGTCACCACCGCGTCGCCCGGGATCCGCTTCTTGTCCATGTCGAAGTCGGTGCAGCTGTGGACCCGCAGCCGGTCCATTTCGACAAAGCTGTCCTTGTCGAGCAAGAGGTCGATGCGCTCGCGTGCTGTCAGCTTGCCGGCCGCATGCTGCTTCTTGATGCGCTCTTCGCCGCCACCCTTGAGCGCCTGCTCGTTGCGTTTGCGCAGCTCTTCCTGGACTCGTTCAAGATGAGAGGACATCGATTTCTCCTTGGTCAGAGAGACTGAGAGGTCGGTCGATGGTATTGCCGGTGCCGCCCGATGTCAAGGCGACCGGCAGCAGCGGTCTAGATGGTCGAGGCTGCGGTCTTGAGCACGACCTCGCCGATGCCGCCCTCGATGTCGAGGTCGAGCCTGACGTCGGTCTTGCCCCAGGCCTGGTTGACGAACACGTGCCCCTCGTCCGCCTGCTGCAGCCCGATTGCGCTGATCTTGCCGAGCCCGCCGCTGACCACGACCCTGACACCGACTTCGACCGGCAGGATCATCTCCAGCTTGCCGATTCCGCCTTCGATCTCGGCGTCGAGGCTCTGCTGCCTGGGGCCGGACAGGTCGATGAACAGCTCGCCGACACCGACGTCGATGTCGTAGCCGGTGAGGTTGACATTGGACAGGTCCACGTGAGACTTGCCGGCACCGAGGTCGAGGTCAAGGTACACCGGGACGTCCTCGTTGACCTTCAGGTCCCAGACGTAGCGGACGTCCTTGGGCAGAGCAGCGGCCAGCACGCTCGGCGGCTGGCTGACATCGAGCCGGCCGGTTCGGCCTTCGACCTGGTATTCGACTTCGGGCTTCCAGGACGGGATGTTGTACTCGAAGCTGGCGTCGAGCAGTTGCGTTGCGCCGCCGGCCAGTGTCATCTCGCCGACGCCCATCGACACGGTAAGCTCGACCTTGTCGGCATCGCCCAGCTCGACCTGTTTTGACAGGGTCCGCGTCTTGGCGGTCTTCGGGGACGGCACGTAGCATCCGGCGACCAGCACTGCGGCAAGGGCAAGAGCTGCCAAACGGTTCATCAGGGCCTCCTTTCGCCTGGTGACGTCAGGTTTGACGCAGGGGAGAGGGTCGGGTTGCAGACGATGAAGCGGCGAAGGACCGGCTCAGTCCTTGCCCCACTCTTCGTCTTCCGGTGCGTCGTTCAGCACCGGCTCGGGTCTGGGGTCGTCGAGCGACAGCTCGTAGTGGACCAGCCGGAAGTCCGGGTCAGGCCCGCCTTCGCTGCGCCCGGTTTCGGTGAACCCCATCGACATGTACATCTCACGGGCCGGGAGGTAGAATGGGTGCTCGCTGGTCGTGGCCATGACCTTCCTGGCCCCGAGTGTCTTGAGGCGGCGGACGATCTCTTCGAGCTGGCGCGAGCCGTAGCCTTTCTGCCGGTGCGCGGGGAGGATGCAGTTGTGGCCCACTTTGCCGGTTTCGGGAAGCCCGCGCGGGTCGTACGACCCGAACCCGATGATGTCGGCACCGAGCCGGGTCACGAATACGCACTTCCCGGCCGAGTCCGGTCTCTGGAACGCGTCTGTGTCGAACGCGGCCCAGTTCTCGGCCTCTCCGGACCACCGTTCGGCGTAGGTGTCGGTGAGGTCCTGATGGCTCTCGGTCAGGAGTGAGAGCAGAGTTCCGGGTGCGGCCCCTGCAAGCGGGGTAAACGTCAGCCGTTTGCCCATTTATCGAAGGATATTTGCCCAGCGGGGCAGGTCAAGTCCGAGTGAGAACAGGCCGCCTGCAGAAAAGGGAGACGGCAACAGCGGGTGTCCCGAAGGCGGACCGCTGGACAGTCGGGCCAGGGAAGACAGGAGTCAACCACCCGCCTGCTCGTCAGCCTGACCAGAATCTCCGCGGACCAGGTACATCCCAGGCGCATTGCCCGGCCTGGGCTGGAAACCGTACCGGGCGTAGAAAGGGGAGTAGCCTTTGGCCGCCATCAGCCCGACGAACGCGTCCGGGCCTGCGTTCCGGTCCAGCCATGCCATCACCTTGTCCATCATCATCCTGCCGATGCCGCGGCCCTGGTGTTCGCGCAGCACGATGAGGTCCTGAACGTAGAAGTAGAGCGCGCCGTCGCCAACCACCCGGCCGCAGCCGACCATCCTGCCCGATGCCAGTGCGCAGACCGAATACAGGGTCCTGTCCAGGCCCTGGCGGACGTCCTGGTCCGGCAGCATGGCCCAGCCTGTTGACCGGCGCAGGACCTGGTACTCCTCAACGGTCGGCGACCGCTCGACCAGTTCGATGGACTCATTCATGTGGAAGCTGGTGTACGTTCGCTCAGCCTGCAGCCTGGTGAGAGGGTCAGCCTTCCATGTCGGTCGCGGCCCACACAGCCATACATGCGTGTTTGTTGCAGCGTATCTGGCCCGCGGCCGTGGCCTTCATGCACATCGGGCACATCGACTTCTGAACGGTGCCGTCAGGGTCGATGTACGCCTCCTCTTCCCAGTTGTAGATGCAGCGTTCGCAGAAGTAGCTGGCAAACGTCTCATTGCCGTTGCAGAAGATGCACCGGCAGCGGATTTGTTCCATGGCCGATATCGTAGGCGCTTCGGTATACGCTGTCAAGCGGCCCGAAGACAGAGGGGAAGCCGGACCGCGGCTTCCCCTCAGAATGCTGCTCCCGGACTACTCTTCTTCCTCCGGCTCGTAGACCTCGCCAGTGGCCGCGTCGATAAGCACTGTGGCGGTCTCGAAGTCCTTGTCCGCGATCACGGTCGTATACACCCAGTCATCGCCCTGTTTTGCCAGCCGGCAGCTCAGAGCAAAGCCGTTGAACTCGTCCAGTGAAGCTGCAATCGCGTCGGCCATCGAGGTGGCGAGTTCGAGTTGCTCAGGCCTGGGTTTTTCCTCCTCTGCGACCGCCTCTTCGAGCTCGGCTTCTGCCTCGGGCTCGGCTTCCTCTTCTTCGGCTTCGGCTGCCTCTTCCTCCGCCTCTTCTTCGGTCTCCTCAGGCAGCCCGGCCAGGATGTCACCGTTCCCAGCATCGACCACGAACTCATGGATCGCACCCGCATCGTCGATGCCGCTGAGGCTGTGGACCAGGTAGCCGTGTTTGACTTCGAGCTTGGCAGACGTGAACGCGCCCTCGAACTCGGCCCCGGCAGCTGCGAGTGCCTCTTCCATGGACACTGCGGCTTCGGTGAACCAGTCCTGCTCGATCTGGGGCATTTCGATCGACCCTTTGTAGGGCAGGACCTCGGCTGACGCGAGCGAGACCGCCAGCACTGCTGCGCAGACGACTGTCAGGTTCTTCTTCATCGCTGCCTCCTTTGGCAATACCAAGCCAGCATAGGAGAAACCGGGCCGGCGGTCAAGGGGGCAGAGGAGCAGTGACCGAGTGGTAAAGTGACCGAGAGACAAAGTGAAGGAAGCCGGAGAATTTCGGTGATGAGCCGTCCGATGGCTCCTGCGCCCGAGTCGCAGAGCATGGTTCCGAGTGGCGGACCGGACCATCTGTCATGCCAACGCCGATGGGGCAAAGCCAGGACTGTTCTTTCAGAGCAGGGCCTGTCCCTGCTTTACGGGCCGGTCTGTCATGCGCACGACGGACCAGGACCCGCGGCGTAGACGTGAGAAAGGTCCATTGACAGGGATATGGACCGGCCTACTATGCTCTTTCAAGGAGCAACATTGATCCCTGCCCGTTGCCGAATCCCCAAAGCCGCAATCCCGTCTCTGATTCTGCTGGCGCTGACCCTCGGGGCCCAGGCCCAATGGGTCGAGGACAGCATCGACGTGGGAGGCGCGTGGATGGGCGGAATGGTGCACAACTCGCGTGCGGATGTTGTCTACGGCAATTGCCAGTACAGAGACGGCATCTTCTTCGCAATCGCGTGCAGCACCAACGAGGTCGTGGCCAGTTGGCGCATCCCGTGGCCCAGAGGGGCGGCCTACGACACGATAGACAACAAGTGCTACGTGGCGTTCCAGGACGGCGACGAGGACTCGGTGATGGTAATCGACGGCGCGACTCACACCAGATTGAAGTCGATACCGCTCGAATGGGCCATCTTCCCTCTCTGGGACCCGGTAAGCAATCGTCTCTATGTCTCCTGCCTCGAAGAGAATCGGGTTTCGGTCATCGACTGCGCTGCAGATACGGTCATCAAGCACATCCAGACCTCGGCCGGTCCGATGCGAATGCATCTGAACAACCGGCACCGCAAGCTGTACGTGCAGTGCTACGACTCCGAACGGCTGAACATCATTGACCTGAAAACCCTTGAGGTTATTGAGAACATCAGGGTACCAGGTTACCCTGAGGCGGGCTGCTACAGCGAGGCGGCGGACAAGTACTACTGCGGGGCCGGACAGGAAGTTGTCGTGGTCGACGGCACGGCCGACACGGTAGTCAAGCGCATCCTCGTAGTTGGATTTCCCCGGTCAATGGTGTCCGTCCCTGCTCGAGCCCTGATGTTTGTGGGCACCAGCTACGGAGGCGCCGACACTGTCTATGTCATCGACTCCAACGGAGACTCAGTCGTGGCCAGGCATGGCGGGCAATACGAACCCCGTGCCATGGTCTGGAGTGAAGCGTCTGATGTCGTCTACTGCGCGAATGGCTATGCAGACAATGTAACGGTGGTCTCCGGGGATGGGGGGCGATTGCTTGACACCCTCCGTGTCGGTGATGCTCCGTTCGCATTCGCCTACTCGCCGGTGCAGCGACGACTCTATGTCGGGCACCTGAACTGCAGTTGGGCATATGTGATTCGTGACACGGTTAGTGGCATTGCGGAGCTGGCGCGGGGGTCCGAACCCTGCAGAGACAGGATTCGAGCGTGGCCGAACCCGTTTGAGGCCAGCGTCAGGCTGGAGGTCGCCTGCTCAGACAGCCCTGCGGCCGTGGCGGTGTATTCGACTGCCGGCAGGCTAGTCTGGAAGCCTGCACGACGGCAGACGACTGCAAACGGCTTGAACACTGTCTGGAACGGCAAGGATAGCCAAGGAAAGGAGGTGCCGGCGGGCGTGTACATAGCGGTGGCAGGGGGTGAATCGCTGAGGAACGGGGTGAGGATGGTGAAGATGCGGTAGAAGGAGTTCGTGGACCGATCGGAGGGAAGAATGAAGGCGGTCCGACTGACCGCAGTAGCGGTCATCATAGTCAGCCTCGCCAGTGCCGAGTGGCTAGACTTCGGCACAGGGGGTAACTAGGGACACTTCCCCTATTTCTTGCCGCCCT
>CP070680.1:2707897-2734488 GCA_020352555.1 Caldifarciminota bacterium
CCGTCTGGCTCCAGGCGTGTACTTCGTGCGGGCAGAGGAGAACGGCGCGCGCTCACCGGTCCGCAAAGTCGTGATCCAGAGGTAGGGAGGGACCATGTCCAGACGCAGCCGCATCCTTCTCCTTACAGTCCTGGTCGTGGGCGTGGCGGCGGGTCAGCGGCTGGAGACCACTGTCTACCTGCCTGACTCGGCGGGTGGGGTGATCGAGCCTGAGGCTGCGGTCTACAATGCGACCGAGAATGCACTCTATGTGGGCGGGCAATACCACGACTGCGTGGTCGCAATCGACTGCAGCACGAACCGTCGGACTGCCAGAATCCCAGCTGGGCGCAACATCATGGCGGCTTGCTGGAACTCAAGACGCAACTACATCTACTGGGCCTGCTATATGAGCAACAGCGTGTCAGTGGTGGACGCCGGTTCGAACAGGCCACTGACAACCATAGAGGTCGGAGCACGACCGATAGGGTTGTGCTACAACTCGGACGACGACAAGGTCTACTGCGCGAACTCCTGGAGCGATGATGTCACAGTGATTGACTGTGCCAGCAACGAAGTGCTCGCGACCGTTGGCGTAGGAAACGAGCCCCAGGCGCTCTGCTACATTCCTCAGAGCAACGGAGTCTACTGCGCCGGCAGAGCCAGCGATGACATTACAGTTATCGATGGCGCAACCAACGAGGTGGATACTGTAATAGATGTGGGAGACAGGCCATCGGCTCTGTGCTACAATCCACCTAGAAACAGGGTGTACTGCGCCAACGCGATCAGCCGAACTGTGACCGTCATCGACGCCGCCACGAACCAGGTCTTGGCAACGGTGCCTGTCGGCAAGTCGCCGACAGCGCTGTGCTATGACTCGCTGGACGACCGCGTGTACTGCGCAAATTCGGTGAGTGACAGCGTAACGGTAATCGACTGCGCCACGAACCGGGTTATCGACTCCATCGCTGTAGGAACCTCCCCCTTGGCGCTGGCCTACAACCCGGCGAATGGGAAAATCTACTGCGCCAACCAAAGAAGCCACAGCGTCACCGTGATAGACGCGACGACGAACGAGGTCCTGAAGGTGGTTCCCGCAGGGATACTGCCCCAGGTTCTCTGCTACAACCCGCACGACAACAGCGTCTACTGCGTAAACCATCAAAGCGACGACATAACGGTGATCGACGGCGCCACGGACAGCATCCTCGCCACGGTACGTACCGGGCTCCGTCCTTTGACCATGTGCTATGGTCCCCAGGCGAACAAGGTCTACACCGCCAACCTCCTCAATTCGAGCGTGGCCGTGATCGACGCCGGATCGAACGCAGTGTTGACCACGGTAGCTGCGATGAGCTTTCCTTCGGCTCTCAGCTACAGCTCGCTCGACAACACGCTCTACTGCGCGAGTGAGGAAAGTGACAGCCTAGCCGTCATTGACGGTGCCACCAACGAAATCCTGGCGTGGATTGTAGTGCAGGGCGGAACGCGAGCGCTCTGCTACAACCCGAACGACGGCAAGATCTACGCCTCCAGCGAAGACAGAGACAGTCTGGCGATCATCGATTGCGAATCCAGGCAGGTGGTGGCGAAAGCCAGGGTCGGAGGCAACCCTCCGGGGCTCTGCTACAATGCCACCAGCAACACGGTTTTCTGTGCAGGTTATAGGAGTGGCACTGTCACCGTGGTGGATGGCACGACAGACGAAGTCCTGGCCACGATCGGTGTAGGAAGCGGCCCCCTTGCGCTTTGCCACAATCAGCAGGACAACAAGGTGTACGTGGCCAACTCTCTCGAACGCTCTGTGTCCATCTTGGACGGAGCTACAAACGAGTTGATTGACACGAAGTACACCGGCGAAGCCCCCGGGGCACTCTGCTACAACCCGCAGGATAACAGGATTTACTGTGCGAACCGAAACAGCGGAACCGTTACTGTTTTCGACGGTGCTACAAACGAAATCCTGACGAACATAGAGGTCGGAGCCTATCCGTACTCGCTCTGCTACAGTCCGCTTGGCAACCACGTCTACTGCACCAACCGGGCAGACAATGATGTGTCTGTGATCGATGGCGCAACCAGCGAAGTCATAGCCACGATCCCTGTCGATGAGCAGCCTCAGACCCTGTGCTACGGCATCCGGAGTGACCGCGTCTACTGCGCGAACTATCTCGGCAGCAGCGTATCTGTGCTGCGGGACAGTACGACTGGGATCTGCGGAGGAGCAATCGGGGAGTATTCACCTGCTTCCTTGGCCACTATCTGTGGGGTGCGAATCCTGACTGCTGAGCACGGTGGGGTCCTTATGGATCCTGCTGGCCGGAAGGTCATGTCCCTGCAGCCGGGCGAGAACGACATCCGGCATCTCGCGCCGGGGGTGTATTTCGTGAGAGAAGAGGGTCCGAGGGGCCAAGGGGACGAGGAGTCTGCCAGAGAACTGGCAGGCTGGGCGTCGAGGGTGCGGAAGGTGGTCATTCAGAAGTGACCAGGAGGAAAGCGGCTTGGCGTCCGAGCGGTCGAGTGAAGAAGGGCGACGCGGGAAAGCACTGGGCGCACAGGGCTGACCAGAGGTCAAAGCGGCGGCTGTGATGCCGTAGTCCAGAGAGGTGAAAGCGGCAGCTTTGCTGCCGCAGTCCAGAGAAGCAAAAGCGGCAGCTATGCTGCCGCAGTCCAAAGCTCTGCCCCGTTGACATCCTTCCGGGCCGGCTTGCGGAAAGCGGTGAGCGGTAGGCGGTGAGCGGTCTGCGGTCTAGTCGTCGAGGCCGAGTTCGGCGCGGTAGTCGAGCCGGGTGGTCCGGAAATCAGGTCACGGTCGGCGGTGTGATGAAGGTCTGTCCCGGGCCACGATGTCCGCGCCGGTGTCAGGGGCGCTTCCGGCCGCCCGGTAGATGAACGGCCGGTAGCGGGGAGCGGGGACCGGCTTGCCCGCCTCTCGGGCGGCCTCGAGCCACGCGGCCTTTGCCTTCTCGACCTCGGCCAGGGCCTGTTCCGGTGTACTGCCAAAGGCCGAGCAGGCATCGAGGTCCGGAATGTCGGCAATGTACCCGCCGTCTTCTTCGCTGTAGAAGATGTTGATGTGATAGTCACTCATTGTTCTTCCTCGATTCCTAGATCGTAGCGTTCCACCAGCCGGAGGAACTGCCGGATCTGATACGGTTTCACCTGCCCGCTCACATCCTGAAGGCTGACGAGTTGTGGGATATCGAGACGTGCATAGATATGATGGTTTCCGCTCCGGCGAACCGGCTTGAAGCCAAACGCCTCGACCAGACCGGGCGAAGTCGTGGAATCCAACGTTGTGCACCGCACCGGACGCAAGCCGGACCAGGAGCTTCCGTTGCTTCATCTGCCAGAGTTATACTGGGACGGCCGTCCGCAGTCAAGGGCAGTGCACAAATAGGGGTTCAGGGAGCTAAGGGGTCGAGGAAGGTCATAGTCCAGCACTGAGCGGAGAGATTCCTCGACTCGCTTCGTGAGCCATCCGATGGCAGCTGTCGTTCGGACAGAGCGCTCGGAATGACAGAATGGCGGTCAGCGGAAAGCGGTACGCGGCCAGCGGTCCGCAAGGTGGTCGTGCAGGAGTGACGAAGAGGAGGAGTGCGGCCCAGTGTCAGGGCGGTCGAGTGAAGGAGGCGACGCGGGGAGGCACTGACAGCGCAGGGCTGACCAGGGGCAAGGCGGCAGCTTTGCTGCCGCAGACCAAAGAGGCCAAAGCGGCCAAAGCGGCAGCGGAGCCTGCCCCGAGCCCGCGTCTCGGAAGATTGCCACCGACCCCGGTCCGTCGTGCGCAATGACGCGGGCGTGGGGGCTGCCGCAATCCAGAGAGGTGAAAGCGGCAGCTGCGCTGCCGCACTCCAAAGGGGACAAAGCGGCGGCTTCGCTGCCGCACTCCAAAGGGGTGAAAGCGGCAGTTTTGCTGCCGCAGTCCAAAACCCTGCCATGCTGACATCCGGATGAGGGGCAAGCGGTGGGCGGTCTGCGGTTCGGCTATTCGGCTTTGCGGCGGGCGGTGGAGCGGCGGTATTCGGGCGGAGCGCCGTCGCGGATGGTCTCGGGTCCGATCACGCACTCGACCACGTCGTCCTTCCTGGACGGCAGCTCGTACATGATGTCGAGCATCGCGTTCTCGAGCACCGCCTTGAGCCCGCGGGCACCGGTCTTGCGGCTGATGGCCTGGTCAGCAATCAGGTCGAGCGCCTCGGGCGTCACGGTCAGCCTGACCCCTTCGAGCTGGAAGAAGTAGGCGTACTGCTTGAGCAGGGCGTTCCTTGGCCTGGTGAGTATCTCGATCAGGGCTTCGCGCGACAGGCTGTGGAGCGAGGCGATGACCGGGACCCGGCCGACGAACTCGGGGATGAGCCCGTACTTGATAAGGTCGTCGGGCTCGACCAGGGGCAGCAGGTCGTCGATGTCGCGTTCTGAGCGGGACTTGACGTCGGCCGCGAAACCGAGCGCTGAGGAGTGTACCCTGCGCTCGACGATGCGCTCGAGACCGTTGAAGCCGCCGCCGCAGACGAAGAGGATGTGGCGGGTGTTCAGCCGGATGTACTGCTGCTCCGGATGCTTGCGCCCGCCCTGGGGCGGCACGCTGGCGATGGTGCCTTCGAGTATCTTGAGCAAGGCCTGCTGGACCCCTTCGCCCGACACGTCGCGGGTGATCGAAGGCGAGTCGGCTTTGCGGCAGATCTTGTCGACCTCGTCGAGGTAGATGATCCCGACTTCGGCGAGCGGGACCTCGAAGTTGGCCGACTGGAGCAGGCGGAGCAGGATGTTCTCGACGTCCTCGCCGACGTACCCGGCTTCGGTCAGTGGAGTGGCGTCGGAGATGGAGAACGGCACTCGCAGGAACCGGGCCAGGGTCTCGGCGATCAGGGTCTTGCCCACTCCGGTCGGGCCGACGAGCAGGATGTTGCTCTTCTCGAGCTCAGGGCCGTTGTTGCGCGCGGCGACCCGCTTGTAGTGGTTGTAGACCGCGACCGAGATGACCTTCTTGGCATGGTCCTGGCCGATGACGTGCTCGTCGAGGTTGCGCTTGATTTCGGCCGGGGTCGGCACGTCGCGCGGGATGGCGAGGTGAAAGTTGCGGCTGCTCTGGTCGTAGAGCCCGATGGCGAGCTTGGCGCAGTTCTCGCAGATCCGGGCCTCTTTGCCCTGGACCAGTTTGCGGACTTCCGATGCTTCGGCGCCGCAGAACGAGCAGGTCCGCTTGGCGCTGTCGCGCCTGGGCCTGGGTTTGCGGGTAGACTTCCGGGGCGGGCCGGCCCGTTTTCCGGTCTTGTCGTCCTTGCTCACGTCCGCTTGGCGATGACTTCGTCGATCAGGCCGTATTCCCTGGCCTCTTCGGGCGACATGAAGAAGTTGCGGTCCGAGTCCCGGTCGATGCGCTTGGCGGTCTGGCCGGTGTGCTGGGCCAGGATTTCGTTCAGCTGCTGCTTGAGCTTGACGATTTCCTTGGCGTGAATCTCGATGTCGGTGGCCTGGCCGCCGAGCCCCTGGGCAGAGGGCTGGTGGATCATGACCCTGGAGCGGGGCAGGGCGTAACGCTTGCCCGGCTCGCCGGCAGCCAGGAGCAGGGCCGCGATCGATGCCGCCATGCCGACGCAGGTGGTCGCGACCCGGGCTTTGATGTACTGCATGGTATCGTAGATCGCAAGACCGGAAGACACCACGCCGCCCGGTGAGTTGATGTAGAGGTTGATGTCCTTGTCCGAGTCCTCGGCTTCGAGGAACAGCAGCTGGGCCACTACCAGGTTGGCGACGTTGTCGTCGACCGGCCAACCCAGGAAGATTATTCTCTCCTTGAGCAGCCGGGAATAGATGTCGTAGGCCCGCTCGCCTCGGCCGGTCTGTTCGATGACCATCGGAATCAACATGTTGTCCTCCTCATTGTACTTCGGCTTTGCTCAGAATGTATTTCAGGACCTTGTCGCGCAGGAGCCGGCTGCGGTAGGCAGGGTTGTCGAGCAGAGGCGCGACATCCTCGGCCGGCTTCTGGGTAGTGCGGGCCAGCTCCTCGACCTGGGTGCGGATTTCGTCCTCGGTGACTTCGATGTTCTGGTCCTGGGCAATCCGGGCCGCGATGACGTCGAACTTGGCCCTCCGGGTCGCGGCTGCGGACAGCTTGTCGTTGGTGTCCTCGTCGTCGGGCAGCTCGTACTCGCGGCGCAGCCGTTCGATGTTGAACTTCACCCATGACTCGGGCGGAGCGAAGTCGTGCTCGTTGACCAGGTAGTCGAACACCTGGTTCTTGAGGCCGTTCTCGGTCAGCCGCTCGCGCTCGGACAGGAGCTGGTCGTTGATGTCCTTGCGCAGTTCGTCGAGGTTCTCGTACCCCAGGTCAGCGGCCAACTCCTCGTCGACCTCGGGCAGGAGTTTCTCCTTGACCTCGCGGACTTCGAACCGGTAGCCGCGCTTCTGGCCGGCCAGGTTCTTGTCCGGATGGTCGGCAGGAATAGCGACCTCAGCGGTCTTCTGGTCACCGGGCCTGGCGCCTGTCAGCGCCTCATTGATTTCGGGCAGGTTCAGCTCAGCGCCTAGCTCAATCATCTGGTTCTTGCGCGGCGGTCCGGGTTCGGCTTCGCCTTCGGCCACGGTCACGTCTGCGACCACGAAGTCGCCCTTGTCAGCAGGCCTGGACACCGGTCTGAATGTCGCGCACCTTTCCTGCAGCTGCCTGAGCCTGCGGTCGAACTCCTGGTCGAATCCGGTCGGCTCTTCCTTTTTCAGGGCAAGGCCCTCGTAGCTCTTCAGTTCGAACTCCGGGATGACTTCCAGCCGGAGCCTGAACCTGATGGTCTTGTCCGGCGCTATCTGCAGGTCGGTGAGCTGGGGCCGGGCCGCAGGCCTGATGTCCTGCTGCTCAAGGACCTCGCGGGAGCTCTGCTCCACTATCTCCTCGGCGGCAGCGGACTCGATGGCAGAGCCCATCCGTTTCTCGAGGATGCGCTTGGGCACTCTGCCTTTGCGGAAGCCGGGGACCTCGGCCCGGTCCTTGTAGTCGTCGAGCATGGCGCCGACCTTGTCCTTGAGCCGCTCGGGTTCTATTTCGACCTCGATCTCCCGAAGCCAGGCCTCAGGCGAAGTTACTCTGGTTTCCACGAATCTCCTTATTATCCGACCACGATTGAGGCGGGCGGGTTTCGGGCAAGCAGGGACTGCGAGGAGGGGGAGTTGAACCCCCACCCCTTTCGGGACTGGATCCTAAGTCCAGCGCGTCTGCCAGTTCCGCCATCCTCGCGACCGGCGCAGAGTATAGGACCGGTGCGAGAAGTGTCAAGGCAATGGCCGGCGGCCGGCCGAGTTCTTGACAGCGGGGCGCCGGTGGGTAATTTGTTCGGTACTACTGAGGCGAGTGGCTTGCCTCAGCACGTCGTCCTGCCACAGGAAAGGAGAAGAACGATGCGGTTGTACCGGAGGTCCGAAGCAGTCAGGCATTCCATCACGGCAACTTTGGTGTTTGTGCTGGCCGGTGCCTGGGCGTCTGCCCAGGCTGCGGTCATATCGGGCGAGGTGTATGACCCGGAACTTGGCCAGGGGGTCGAGTACGCCAACGTCGTGCTGTTCCTGGCCGAGGACAGCACCCAGGTCACCGGTGCGGCGACAGGACCGGGCGGCAGGTTCGAGCTGACGGTCGCGGAACCGGGAGAGTATTACCTCGAGGTGTCGTTCATCGGGTACAGAACCAGCAGCGTCTACGACGTCGAGGTCGCGGCCGAGGAGAGGCTCGACCTTGGTCGGCTAGACATCACTCAGAAGCCGGTCGCGGTCGAGGGTGCCGAGGCCGTCGCTGAGAAGCCGACGTTCAAATACGAGGTGGACAAGAAGGTCATCGAGGTCGGCAAGATGCCGACCGTGCAGTCCGGGACCGCGGTCGACGCGCTCGAGAACGCGCCTTCGGTCCAGGTCGACATCGAAGGCAATGTCAGCCTGCGCGGCAGCCGGAACTTCACCGTGCAGGTGGACGGCAAGCCCACTGTCCTCGAGCCGAGCGACGCGCTGCGCCAGATCCCGGCGAGCATCATCGAGCGGATCGAGATAATCACCAACCCTTCGGCCAAGTACGACCCGGACGGGGTTGCCGGTATCGTCAATGTCGTGCTCAAGAAGCAGAGGGCGCCCGGGTTCAGCGCCCTGGCAGACCTGAATGCCGGGTTCAGGAACCGCTACGGCGGAGACCTGCTGCTCGGATACCGGCAGGGCGCTGTCAACGCCCACCTGGGCGCAGACTTCAACCAGCGGCCGTGGTACAGCCAGATGTCCTACGACAACCTGACTTTCAGGGAGAGCGAGACGCTGCGCGTTGTCGGTACAGGCGACAACACCTGGCGGTCGCGGTTCGGCGGAGCCAGGGGCGGTGCTGAGCTGACATTCGGGCCGCACGACGTTTCGAGCTTCAACGCCAGGTACGGCCTGTACCGGTCGGACAACTCCTCCTTGATCGATGTGGAGGAGTCGTACCTTGCCGGCGATTCCGGCCGCAACTACGCGAACGAGGGCGGCAGGGGATGGGACGGCAGGTATCTGTACGTGTACGCCGACCACCAGCACAGTTTCGACACCGTCGAGCACAAGGTACTCTTGAGCGCGTCGTTCGCCAGGAGCCAGGCAGGGAACTGGAACCAGACCCAGGTGCTGGGCGCTGACAAAGACACGACGTCGGGCAGGAGGTCGGACGAACAAGGGCCGCAGCAGCGGACCAGGCTCGAAGCCGAGTACACCCTGCCGCTGCGCGACAAGGACAAGCTCGAGACAGGGTACCACGGCCGGCTCGAAAGCACTGACCAGCAGTACGACCAGTCGCTGTACGATACGCTGACCGGCAGGTACGAGCCCGATACCGAGAACTGCCATCCGTACTGGGGGGCGCGCTACATCCACGCGGGGTACGCCACCTACCAATGGAACTGGCGCAAGCTGGGGGTGAAGCTCGGTATGCGGGGCGAATACGGCGAGCGGGTCATCGAAGTCGATGACCTGAACCAGCAGTACGAAGTCAGGCGCTGGGACTTTTTCCCGAGCGCCCACGCGTCGTACGTCACGCCGGTCGGGCAGATGACCGCCAGCTACTCGCGCCGGATCCAGCGGCCCTGGCCGTGGATGCTGCGGCCGTTCGATTCCTGGGCCAGCGAGCGGTTCGTGATGCGGGGCAATCCCGACATCACTCCCGAGTACACGGGTTCGTACGAGCTCGGTTACCAGGCCGCGCTGGGCACGAACACGTTCTCGCTCGAAGGCTTCTACCGCTCGACGACCGACGCGTTCGAATGGGTGCAGCGCGTGCACCCGGACATCCCGAACGTGCTGCTCCAGACACCGGTCAATGCCGGGACCCAGCGTTCCCTGGGCGCGGAGCTGATGACCAACCTCGTGCTGTTCAGGGTCTGGACCCTGAACCTGACCGGCAGCCTGTACGACTACCGGGTCGAAGGCGAGCTTGAAGGCGAGGATTTCTCGCGCCACAGCCTGGACTGGCGGGCCCGGGTGGGCAACGACCTCAGGCTCCTGGCCAGCACCAGGCTGTCGTTCAACGTCTACTACTCGAGTCCGTCGGTCTCAGCCCAGGGCACAAACCAGGGGTACTTCGTGACCGATGCGGCGATTCAGCAGGTTCTGCTCAACCGGGCGCTCGCAGTCACGCTCCGGGTGCGGGACCCGTTTGCGACCGGACGATGGGAGGGTGAGACTCAAGGTCCTGGGTTCAGTATGTGGAACGAATTCATCGGCGACTCGAGGGTAGTGTCCCTGTCGGTCAGGTACAACTTCAACAACTTCCGGCTCAGCCCGAAGATGCGGGAGGGCGACGAGATGCAGATCCAGGGCGGCCAGGGAGGACCGCAGGGCTAGCCGGAGTCTTGACAGCACGCTGTTCCGCATTACGCTGAGTCGTGCGGCAGGCACAGGACCCTGACTCAAGGAGAACCGGATGATTGCCGACGGACTGAAGACGCATTTCACGATAATGCTGTACTCCGGGCTGGCGACCCTGGCGGTGCTGTTGTTCCTGCTCATCCTGCGTGCGGTGCGCCGGGAGAAGCTCGGGGCCCTGCTGCCGTTCTTCGCGATTCCGGTGGTGCTGATGGGGTTCCCGTTCCTTGAGACAATCAAGATCAGCGGAGACGGGGTTGAGCTCAAGAAGCTGGCCCAGCAGCTGGAACAGGAACCAGAGAATGCCGAGGCCAGGGCAGAGTTCGAGGAGCTGCTGCTCGTCATGGACAGCCGGCCGTACCAGAAGCCGGGCAACCTGTTCGAACTCGCGAAAGCGCACGCGGTGGCCGGAGATACCGGCGCCGCGCTCGGCTACGTCGAGAAGGTGCTGGAAGCGGACCAGGGATTCGGGCCTGCGCACGAGCTCAAGGCTGAGCTGTCGACCCGCAGCCTGCCGCACGAGCCTGCCGAGCGTCCGCCCGGTGACCTGGGACGGCTCATTGAACGGGTGCGCGTTTCGAGCGGGGACATGGCTGCCAAAGAGGAGCTGCATGCCAGGCTCGAGGAGCTCGAAGCCGGGGACCAGCAGGACACAGAGACCCTGCACCTGATGGTAGAAGGCTGGGTCGCGCTCGAAGAGCTGGAGCGTGCCAGGCACTCACTTGAGCTGCTGCGCGAGAAAGGACCCGAGCACCCCGAGATTCCGCGGCTGATGCGCAGGCTGCGTTTCACTCGCTAGTCAGGACTTCCGCCCTTCAGTTCCTCTGATCTTGCCAGAGCAGCCTGAGCAGCATCTCCTTCCTGAACCTGTTGCCCGGGCAGCCGTTGTCGTCCCGGCGGCTGTGCTTGGTGCGGTAGTCTCGGATGCTCCTGGTACCCAGCCTTGCTGTGTCGTTGCTCTCCGAATGATGACTGCAATTCCGGCCCATTTGGGCATCAGAACTCCTTGTCAGTCAGCCATGACCGCCGGGTCCCGGATCAGGACAAGGGCTACCGGCCGGATGGAGAAAGCCCCTGGGCAGGAGCAGGGCCAGGGTACTGGGTCCAGTCGAACCTGAACACCACCATGACCGACGGCACGGGCTCGACCGACACGTCGGTGACTATGAGCCCGGCCAGAACCTGCGCACGGGGCGTGAAGAAGAACTTGCTGGCATAGTTGTCGTCTACCTTGGCATAGGCCACGGGCAGGGCGAAGGGTGCATCGCCGAGCTGAGGGCACAGGTCAGGGAAGATGATGGCGAAGTCGGGTCTTCTTTCTGCCAGGAACTCAAGCAATCCCTGGCCCCAGACTTTCTGCGAGCGCAGGTAGCCGACCATCTCTGGGGTCACCAGCCCGACAACGTCGATGACGCGGCGTCCGGAGAAGTAGCCGATCGCGCCGATGTCGCCGCAGGCCACGACCGCATCCGGAGGCGTGTTCTCGGCTGCGGATTGGGCCAGGTTGACCTGCATCCGGTTGATGGAAGAGACCTCGAGCCCCGAGTTGCGCGCGGTCGCGATACCGGTTGCCCCTGCGTTCCACGCTGCGAGTGCGGCAAGCAGGGCAAGGAGCCCGAGCCGGGACGGCCTGGACCGAAGCCTGGACAGGAGCAGAGCCGTGCCGCTGACCGAAGCCACGACCGCGAGCGCTGTCATGTTTCCGATATACCGGCCGCCCTGTACCGCAGGCCCGTACAAGGGCACGACAAGGCCCATGAGCGGGACGTAGCACAGCAGAAGAAGCGGGATGATGAGGCTGGCTTCATTTCTTCTGAGCCAGCGGACCACCAACAGCACTATCCCGACCGGCAGGAGCCAGGCGAGCAACGGATTCGCGCGCCACAGGTGGAGGACGAGGTCCCAGAAGTAGAATACCGGTGTCCTGAAAAGCCGGTTGCCGAAGTCGGAGAAGTCGGCCGAGGACAGGGCGGCGAACAGGTTGTGGTATCCGGCTTTGGCAATGAAGGTCTGGGGAAACGGAGAACCGGACAGCGCGAAGTTGAGGATGAAGAAAGGCACGACCGCCGCGAGCCAGACAGCCAGGCCGCGGAACAGCATCGGGCGCTCCTTGCGTACCAGGCGGCGAACCAGGACGTCCAGCACCAGCAATCCGGGCAGCATCAGGCTCTCAGGCCGCGCGTACGCGGCAAGGCCGAGCAGGCCCCAGCCGAGCAGCGCTTTCCAGCCGCGGCCGGCAGACAGGTAGCAGTACAGCCCGGCAAGAGTCAGGGCTGCGGACAGCCCGACTTCCATTCCCGACATCATCGCCCAGCCAAAGTGGCTCAGAGTCGCGACCCCGAGCCCGGCGGCAAGCCCGGCCCACCTGGACCCTGTGAGCAATGCCGTGATGCGGCAGGCGAATAATGCCGCGGTCCCGACCAGCAAGGCACCGGCGACCTTGGCCAGGATGACCATGGCCCAGGGATTGCGCGTGAACAGGTGGAAGAAAGCCAGAACCAGGGTCCAGAGCGGGGCGGTGGACCCGGCGACCGGTTCGCCCTGGTTGAACGCAAAGCCCCAGCCCTGGCTCAGGTTCCGGGCGAATGTCAGGTGAATCCAGGAGTCGTCCAGCGGGAAACCGGGCCGGGTGTTGTGCCTGAGTTCGGCCCAGAGAAAACCCAGGAACACGAGCAGGGCCGCGGCGCAGATGGCGACGGTGAAGTACCAGGGGATGGGCGGTGCTTTGCGGCCCGGCTCAGGCTTGATACCGGATTGTCGCCGGGCCGCGGCCCCAGTCAAGGGAGCGGAGACGGCTGAAGCCGTGCTGTGCGGCGGCTACGCGGCTGACTGGTCGTACAGCGGGCCGGCAGGGATGGTCTGCCAGTTCGACTCGACACTCGCGAACTCGTACCCTGCCTGCTCGTAGCCGCTCATCAGTTCAGGCCTGAAGTCGAGCGTCTCGCCGATCTCCTCCTTCGGTCGCAGGACCCGCAGCCGCACTAGTTCGTAGTCCCGGCCCTTTGATGCCATCGGCTGGTCGACCCTTGACGCTTCTTCGAACGCCGCCTCGACCTTTGCCCGGTCCACGGTCCTGAGCAAAGCGTCGCGCAGACGCCGGCGCCAGAGCAGTTCGCGCGTTATCAGGCCGCCGAAATCCAGATCATTGGCAGAGGTCTCTTCCATCTGCAGGGCAAAGGTACGGAGGACCATCTGATAGATGCGTTTGAACTCGTCCTGCTCCCGGGGCGGCTCGGGTCCGAGCACGATGGCGGTTATGTCGCGTGCGCCTTCACGGATCGCCTGACCGAGCGGTATCAGGTCCTTGACTCCGCCGTCCACGAACCACTGGCCGCCCTGCTTCGGGATCTGGACGCGCTCCATGAACACCGGTATGCTGCCCGAAGCCAGCATCGCGGCGGCGAACAGCTCGCGGGTGATGCCCGGCTGGTGCGAGCTGAAGTACTCTATCTTGCCGGTCTGCAGGCTGACGGTACTCACCAGTGCCGGCACCGGGCCGGAAACCAGCCGCTGCCAGCGTTCGTGGTTCAGGTGCCGGTCGATGGTCCGGCTCAGGGGTCCGGTGCCGAATACCGAGTCCCGGCCCGTTACCAGGCTGAGCAGCGCGTTGAACAGCACGCTCTTGCACGGGAACCGGCAGGTGAGGATGTCTTTGTTCCTGACCGTGGTGTAGGTCCGGACCAGGTCGTCGATGTCGCCCAAAGCGGCCAGCGGGGCCATCAACGCTCCGGTACTGGTGCCGACCACAAGGTCGAAGCGCTGGCCCAGGTCCTTGTACAAGCGGCGCAGCACGCCTACTGCCCAGGCGCCTTTCGCTCCGCCGCCGCTTATCACCAGGGCGCGTTTGCGGTTGTTCATAATGTCTCCTCCTGTTGTTTCTTCAAGCGGCCGGGTTCTTTCTTGCTCTCCTGTCACTGCCGTTTGTGAAGCTGCTTTGGGTGCCGGGTCAGGATGTCGGCTTCGAACTCGGCCCGGAGCGGGAGATGTTGGCTCTTCTGCTCCTTGCCGCCTTTGGGCCGCGCGTCCTGGCGCACGACCCGGTTGAAGGGCACGATGCCGCAGCTGCCGGAGAACACGACGTCCTCGGCCTCGGCCGCCCAGGTATTCGCCGCAGTTCGGGCGCTTGCTCGCGCCGTCGTTGACCTCTTCCTTGCAGAACTCGCAGACCATCGGCCACCTCCTTCAAAGGCTATCGGATGCAGACACTCTAGGCCGGGCCGGGATTCTGTCAACAGCGCAGACGGGAACCGGCGGTGCGCCGAGCCGTTCAGGGCCGCCCGCTGTGGGCACTGCCGCATGCGACGCTCATATTGACATTGTCAAGGTCAGGATTGATGTTGACAGGGATGCTGTCATGGTGTTACTATCCATGCGGAGGATTCGTGTCTGACGCGTCACCCGACAGGTGGACTCTGACCCTGCGGCCAGAGACAGCAGCCCTACGCCGTCAATCAAGCAGCAGAACTTCCGGTGTGCCCGGCCCCGCAGCATCTTGCTGCGCGCGAACAGGGATGCAACGGCTGCGCCTGCCCGCGGGTCGTCCACCACCCCAAGGAGGTACCATGCCCTACCGACGCGTTCTGCAACTGGTGGCATTCGCCACCGCTCTTCTTGCCGTCTCAGCCGGGGCCCAGCCGCTCCCGGTCGTCATCATCGGTGACAGCCTGAACGAGCAGGCGACAGCCCTTGTCGAAGCCGCCGATTCCGGCTACTGCCTGGCCGGCTGGACCCAGAGCTACGGTCCGGCCGGCGTGTCCAACGTCCTGGTGGTGAGGACCGACCCGATGGGAAAGCCGATGTGGTCCGACATTTCGATCGGCCAGGGCAACGACGAGGCGTATTCGATGGTGAGGACCCATGACAACGGCTACGCCATCACCGGCTGGACCGAAAGCTACGGGGTCGGCATACCGAACCGCAACATCATGGTCGTCAAGCTGACCCAGGCGGGCGCGATGTCCTGGGGATGGGCCTACGGCGGTCAGGACCACGACGAGGCCTACTCGATATGGGAGACCATGGACAGCGGCCTGGTCGTGGCCGGATACACCTTCAGCTACGGGCCGCAGCCCTATCCCAACATCCTGGTGATGAAGCTCTCGGCCGGCGGCATGTTCCAGTGGGGCCGGGTCTACTGGTGCGCCCCGATGCACGCAGCGGACGAGGCGCTGTCGATAGTCCAGACCCTTGACACCGGGTACGCTGTGGTCGGCCGGGCCAACACGACCGGGCCGGGCCAGCAGGACCCGTTCCTGCTCAAGCTCAGCCAGACCGGCGCGGTCCAGTGGGTGAATGCGGCTCCGGGCCCGCCGGACCAGGACGAAGGGCACTCGGTCGCCCTGGACCTGAAGGGCAACATACTGGCCGCAGGCTGGACACGCAGCTTCGGCACCAACCCGACGGTCAAGGCCGACATCTTCGTGTCCCAGTTCAGCCCGACCGGAATGCAGAACTGGACTTTCACCTTCGGCTGGGACACGGATGACGAACTGGTGCTCGACGACCGCTCGCTCGTTGCCACGCAGGACACCGGCAGCGCGGTCTGCGGCCTGACAGCGAGCGTCGGGCCTCAGGCGCCGCCCAGCCCGAACTTTCTGGTGCTCAAGCTCGACGGCAACGGGGCCCTGCTATGGGCACGGTCTCACCCGAGTCCGGCCGACACCGGCCTGGGGCTTACCGAGGTTGCGCTGCCGATGATCCAGGAAGGCTACGGCGGATACGCGATCGCGGGCTGGAGCAACAGCTATCCGTATCTCGGCGGCACGGCCGACGACGACTTCCACCTCCTGACCCTGGACCAGAACGGCGACCGGCCGGTGTGCGTCGATTCCCAGGTGCCCGAGCTCCAGTCCATGCCCTGGCTCGAGGTCTACATGGAGGACACGGTCTTCAGACCTTCGATCGAATCAATGCCGGTCGTGCCGGAATCAGTCGAGTACCATCCCATCTGCGTGTTGCCGGGCGCGAAAGAAAGGGGCGCGGGTCACAGGCCTGTGCCTGCACCCGGGCTTGCCGTTCCTCAGAACCCTGTCAGCCCCGGGGTCCTGTCGCTCGCGTACGTTGTGCCGGTCCCGGGCCGGGCCAGGGTGCTGGTGACCGACCCGCTGGGCCGCGTGGTGCGCAGCCGGTCTGTCCTGGTCGAGCGCAGAGGAACGGTCGGCATCGACCTGCACGGCCTGCATGCCGGAGCCTATCTTGTCCGGCTCGAAGCTCCCGGGTTCTCCTGTACCCGGAAGCTGGTGGTACAGCAGAAGTAGGAGACCGCAGGACAGTCATTTCCAGGGGCGGCGCAAGCCGCCCCTGTGCCGTGTGGTCGATTCTCGAAACTGCCGGCCCTGCTGCGCGAAAGAAAACGCCGCGGTGCGCGGCGGTGCTTTCTCTCCTTTTTCGCTGCTCTAGGTCATTCGGCCAACCGAGCGCGGCGGCAACGCGGCGGCCGGCGGAGAATGACAGCCGTCCAGATGCTGCACCGGGCCGGCGATGGCAACGGTGAAGGCTCCGGGCCCCGGAGTCGTCTGGCTGCCTCAGGCAGGGGGCGGGTCGTTTGGGGGCGGGAACTCGTCTTCCTCGGCATGTTGGGGCTCGGTGCAGCCGGCCGAGAGCACAAAGCACCCGAGCAGGCCGGCAAGGACGAAAAACGCCGGCAGCAGCCGCAAGCGGTTCAAGTGACCCTCTGAAGAGACGCCGGGGCGTCGGTCACGGTCCGGAACAGACTAGCCACGGGGACAATTATACAAACAGTGATACTTTTGTCAACGGCCTTGCCCCGAATCCGGCCGGAAATGGGGCCGCGCGGGCGCGGCTCGGCAAAGGCGGTCCTTATCGACCACTGAGCGGGCTATCGACCGATTGCGGCCCGGTTTTCGGCGTCTGTCCGGCGGAGGTCGTGCGGCGCGTCCGGTTTCCTCCGAGCCGGCCCGTACTCCGGCAGGCCGCTGTCTTGGCCGGTCTGCACACTGCCCTGCAATCGCGCGAAAGTGACCGCGCCGGCCGCAGCCGCTTTCCTTCCTGTACCACGCGGTCGGCGCCGCACGCCTCGCAACAGAGCCCGCACGGCCCGAATTGCGGTCCCTTCACCTCGGCCTTGTGAGCGGCTGAAGCTGTGTGCAGGACTCTGCGGCTCTCGGGGCTTGAGGGTTTCCGTTCTTCACCACATCAATCCAACGCACGCCGGCAGATGTCAAGGGCACGGGAACAGAGGCGTGGCGGACGCGCCTAGGCGGATGCTGCAGAAAGCTGGTCCAGCTCCTCACACAGCAGCTCGTTGACCCTCTCGACCTCGAGCTGAAGCCTCTCCGACCCGGTCGCTCCGGCAGCAGAAGGCGTGATCGGATCGCCGACCAGGAGTTCGATGTCGGTATTGAACAGGTTGCCGGCGACAGTCAGGAACCCGGTCCAGCACTCGCGCCGGCGGGTCGAGCCGTCGACTTGGTTCTCGAACCTCAGGTTGCGGATGTAGACCGGCAGGATCGGAGCGCCGCTGCGTACCGCGAGCCAGGCGGCGCCGGCCTTGATGTCCCCGAACCGGCCGCCGGTGTGGAACGTGCCCTCAGGATAGATCCCGATGCAGCCACCCGACCGCAGCGCCTGCAGGCAGTGACGCAGTCCGCCGGTGCAGGCGTAGGGGTCACCGGTCTTGACCGGTATCGCGTCGCAGATGTGCCACATGACGAACCGCGAGAACCTGCCTTTGAACCAGTCGGCCGAGGCGGCGAAGAACAGCCTGGTCCGCAATGCGGCCTGGAGCACGAGCGAATCGGCGCCGTTCATGTGGTTGGCCGCGACGATAAAGCCCTGGCGCAAGGGCAGCGAGACACGACCAATGACCCTGACCCGTATGCACGCGCCGTAGACCCACAGCGCTGCCTGCTTCAGCCTGGTCCAGACCGTAGTCCGGCATCGGTCGAGATGCCTCAGGGTCGGGGCCAGCGCCCGCCGCATCCGTTCCATTCAAGCCAACGGTAGCCGACCGTCGCCGTCCTGTCAAGCCGACCAGGGCCGCACCAACGCGGTTCCTGTCTCCTCATGCCCGGGTGATTCCAGCGCGAGACCGGAACCTGTCGCAAGCGGCAGGAAATGCCGACAGCCTCGGCGGTCAGCTGTCGGTCAGCAGGCCCGGTCCGGTTCTCCTTGGGCCAGGGCACGCAGGAGCTGAATCTTGCCCACGTGCAGGGCGGTGTGAGCCGCGGTGATGAACAGCCAGTGCGCCACTGTCAGTCCTTTCTCCGGGAACTCCAGTTCGCGGAAAAGGTCGCCGGGCTCAAGAGGCGCCAGGTATTCCTGCGACTGCCTGCGCACTTGAGCAGCCCAGTCGAAGACGTCGGTCACAGACTTCACCGCGTTCCGGACTTCTTCCACCGGGTGCCAGTCCGGGCCGAACACCTCGAACTCAGGAGGAACCAGCGGCGGATCGAGTCCCTGAAGGAACTGGCCGATGTGGGTCCGCTCGCGGTGGGCGATGTGGCCCACGTGCCACAGCATGCAGAGGCTCTTGGGGTCTGGGACCCAGTACAGCTTCTCCTCGGACAAGCCTCGCACGTCCTTCACCTGGTGCGAATACCAAAACCCTTCGGGACTGGCCACGTCGCCGTACATGAACTTCACTACCCGCATCAGACCCTTCGGGTCTTCCATCAGAACCTCCTTACGCGTTGTCATGGACTCGGACCGTGACCGCCTGCTGGATGCCAGCCGGTCCGGTCTCAGGTCCGACCGAACGCCCGGAGCACGCGCAGCGCCTCGACGGTCGCCTGTACCGCGTAGCGCTCGTCGTCTTCAGGTTCCCAGGACCCATCCGGCCTCTGCTTGCCGGCCAGCACCTTGCGGCAGGTGCAGGCCGGATGTCGATGGTGTCGGTCACAGGAAAAGCCGCCTTGTCCGGGGTTTTCCCTGCTGCACGGCTTTCGGCATCCCGGTCGGTCAGGGCCCGGTGTCTCCGACTTTGGCGGCCAGATAGACCAGATGCTCGGTGTACCGGCCCGGCTTCCGGATGTGGTTGTACGCCAGGTCCAGCCAGATTCGGTCCAGGTCGAGTCCGAGCCCGCCGGTGTAGCACATCGTGGTATCCCGAGTCTCGGTTCCGGTCAGGCTGAATGCAGCGCCGGCCCTGACATGGGCTGGCCCGGCGCTGAGCTCAGACCCGAGGTTGAAGGTCAGCCGTTCGTTCTCGCGGCGGTCGCCGGTCCCATGGGTCGAGCCCAAGGCGGTGCGGTGGACCTCGATGCCCAGGAGCCAGACCGGGATCCTGAACGCAGCTCCGGCTGCCAGGGTGAGACTGTCGTGCTTGGTGTCGTAGTAGCCGGGATAGGTCGGGTGCGAGACCGCCCAGGTCACGCCTGCACCGGCAACGAGCGGAACCCCGGTCGGTGCGTACAGGGCCCTGAGTCCGGCCCACGGCGAGTAGAAGTCGAGCTTTTCGACATCGGCCCACTTGTATCCTGCCCTGGCTCCGAGCCTGAGCGTATCCAGCGCGGTGATGACTGCGGCGGCGTTGGCCCGGGCCGCGTGCCCGTCGTACGTCTGCGAATACTGTCCGGATGCGGTTCGATACCACGGATGGTAGTAGTTGGCGTTGGCTCCGAAACTCAGCATGTCGCCGGGCACCGCGATGCCGCCTCCGACTCCGGCCCCGAGAAACTGAGCACTGTTGCGGCGCTGTGAAGCCATGGCGTAGAACGCCAGCAGGTCGGCACCCCAGTCGATTGCACCGGCTTCTCCGGCGCGGGCGAAGTACAGCTGAGGGGTGTTGACTGTGACGGAGTCGTAGCGGCGCTTCTCTTCGAGGTGGGACCAGCTTCCCTGGAACACGTTCGCGGTTCCGCCGGAGCGTGTTCGCAGCAGGCCGCCGGACGGCCGGGAAGGATAGATGTGCCTGTCTTCGACGTACCCGACCGCGCGGACCGGGAGAAACTCCAGTAGCTCGTTCGGCAGGGGCTGTCCGATACCCCAGACCGTGAAGGAAGACTCGCGAGCCGGAGTGTGGCCGTATCCGGACGCGAGCAGTTCGGTGACCGAGTAGTCGCCGAGCTCGTCTTCGCCCCACATCGGTATGGGGATGTACTCGGGCTCTGACGTCTTCCGGAACGGAGCCCGTGCCTGCAGCAGTCCGGCCGGGTTCTCACCGAAGTCGTACAGGTCGATCCGGTTGATGTCCGACTCCAGCAGAATCGACATCCTGCCCATTCCGTAGTTCCTGATGTCCAGGGCCGACAGGCCGACAGTGGCGGCGGCCAGTATGGTGACGATCAGCGGCTTCATCCTGTCCTCCTTGCTGCGACCGGGAATGGCTTCCGACCGCGACAAGTTATAGTCTCCTTCACCGTCTCCGTCAAGGACAAACTGCTGCGGCAGCAACGGCAACAGCGGAGAGGCAGCTGCGGCTGGTGACGCATCGGGAGAGCGAATGAGCCGTCAACGGCGGCGGCGGCAGCCGCCTGCGTCTTGCGTCCCCTCCGGAACAGTCAGTTGCGGCATGTCTGTTGACAATGCCAGAATTCAGCTTCAGGTTGACAGGAGCGGGTCGAGGGTTATGCTGATATCAGAGGACGCACGCCGGTCGTGCGGCCGCAACAGGCTGCCCATGCGGGTGGGGTCCTGCACAGACATCCTCACAATTAGGTAGAAGAACGCCCGGCGCGGGCCGGGCGACAAGGGTTCCCAAGGGGTGAGAGTAAGGAGCCGGCTCGAGGAAGCTGCTGCTGTTGGTGCCGCTGGTCGCGGTCGGGCTGAAGTTCGGACCGGTCGGGCTCTCCGGCAGGGTCTGCGCGACCGGTGAGCAGAGCATCGTCGCTCCAGTCCAGGCCGACACGCTCGGGCAGCCGCGTCCCGGCCTGACGTTCAGATTCTGCCCGACCCTCTCCTTCTGGGGTTTCCCTGTTTCCTTTGAGCTCAGGCTCGAAACCATCAGGGGCGTGCTGCGCAAGCCGTTCGACCTGCTGGGCCTGTCCGTAGACCCGTCGCTGCTGAAACTGAAACTGCCGAGCCTGGGCTGGCTGGCCGGTTCGCTGAAGGGTTTCGAGCTCGGCTCCTGCAGCCCGAAATGGACTCCGCTGACTCTGTCCGGAGCCACAATCTGGGGAGGGGCAATCGAACTGGACCCCGGGCCTTTCTACGCGGCTGCGGCCGTGGGCCAGGCCAGGCACGCGGTCGAGGGCAGGGATTTCACCGGGCTTCCGGATTCCCTGGCGCACGCGCCCGATTCGGTGACGCCGAGCTATCAACGGATGCTGTATGCCGGCAGACTCGGCTGCGGGAAGAAGGAAGACAGTCACTTCTACCTGACCGGCATGTACGTCTACGACGACCCCTTGTCCATTCGGCACAGCTGGTACAACCGGACCACGGGCCGATTCGACTGCAGCACTCCGGCTGACTGCTCTGCCAGGGTGGAGGTAAGACCGGCTGAGAACTATGTCGGCGGCGCGGAACTCAATCTGTCCTTGCTCGACGGCCGGGTCAGGCTGGAGTCAGAGCTTGCCGGCGCTGTGCTCACCCCGGACAACCGGCTGCCAAAGGTCTGCTCCGGGTCGGAGCTCGACATCTACGAGGACGTATTCCGGCCGAACGCTTCGACACTCGCTGACTACTCGTTCAGAGTCAGGCCATCGCTCGGGTTGCCCGGAGTCAGTGTATACGGCGAAGTGGGGCGCGTCGGCGCCAGGCACTTTTCGCTCGGGGCGCCCGAGCTGCGCACAGGCCTTTTCACCTTTGGTGCAGGTTTCGATGCCGAGCTGTCCAGGGGCCAGGTGTCGGTGTCGGCATCCTATGAACACGAGGACGACAGCCCGTCGGTCCTGAAAGCACAGATGACCACTTTCCACTCGGGTTCGGCCGGCCTTGGCCTGAGCTTCGCAGGGCTGCCTTTCTTCCGGCTCGGGTATTCGCCGCGATTCCTGAGAAGCGCGAGCTCGAAAGAGGACCGTCACGATGCGACTCTCGGCGCAGGATACAGGTTCAGGACCGGCGCGGTGTGCCATTCTCCCGGTTTGTCAACGACGTGGCAACACAACTCGTCTTCTGGCAGCGGCAGCACCGAGGCTGACGTGACGCTCAGCCACAGCCTGGGGTTCAGCTTTCCTTTGTCTCTTGCGGTATCGGCAGGATACGGGTGGCAGAAGACCGGAGGCGATTTCCGGCCGCGGTACCAAGCAAGCGTGTCGCCGTCCTGCACCGCATTCCGTGTCTGGAAGAACACATTGACCTACCGCCTTCAGACCGAGACAGGAGGGGCCAATCACACGGTCGGTCTCGTGACAACGTTCCCGGTATGGAAGCTGGCTGACGCGAACCTGAGCGTGAAGCAGAAGTTCTCCCGCGACGAGAACGGCAGCCTTCATGAGCTGAAGCTGGGCGGAGGGCTGTCCACATCCTGGTGAGCGTGGCAAGCGGAAAACGGGTAGCTTCCACAGGTCCCCGATAGTCGGCGCAGACCCCCTGCTTCTGACCCTCTCTCGCGGGAGACGAAACAGTGCGGGCACCAGGGGTTTAACCCTTCCTGCGTCAAGGGCTTGGTTGACGTGGTTGCGCTAGTGTCAGGGGTATTGCAGAGTGGCGCGCTTCTTGATAGCATTATTGCCCACGGAACTGTTGGCCATTGCCCAGGAGATGCAGCGGCCGAGCTTCCTTGCCCGAACTGCCCGGTCTTCGCGACGCGTCAGTTCCGGTTCGAATCCGCCAGTCGGAAAGCAGGACCCGCACCGGGCAGCTGCGGCGCGTTGCCGCGATCCTGGCGCTTGGCGGGCTTCGGCGTGAGTCTTGCAGGGACCATGGAGGGGGATGGCCCAGAGCAACTCAGGAGGCGATTCAGGAAGCGGCTCAGGGGGCAACCTGGCAAGCGGCTCAGGGAGCAACTTGGGGAGCAACCTGGAAGGCGGCTCGGGGAGCAGCTTGGAGGGCGGCTCAGGGAGCAACTTGCAGAGCAACCTGGAGGGCCGCTCGGGGAGCAACTTGGAGAGCGGTTCGGGGAGCAACCCTCCGAGCGACTTGGGGAACGGCCTGGAGGGCGGTCTGGATAGCGGTCTAGGGAGCGGCTTGGAGGGCAACCTGGAGAGCGACTTGGGGAGCAACTTGGGGAGCGGCTCCCTGAACGACCCCTGGGTATGGTCTTGAAACTCCTCACTTTCCCACTAAGTCCTCTAAATACAGCATCTTCAGTAGGTTTGTGAGACCGGGTCTGTAAAGGGGTCTGCCGGGTCTGAAGAGTCGCCAGTATTGTATACTTTGGTAGAACGGGTCTGTTTGAGAACAGAGCTTGAGACACAGGGTCTGTGCGCGGTCTGGGTAGGCGGCTGCGGGCCCAGGACGCCGGAGCGAAAAGCGGCAGCTTTGCTGCCGCAATCCAAAGCTGCGCTGCTGACATCCTGCTGGGTCCGGGCCAGCAGAGCACGAGCGGAGGGGTGCCATTCGCGCGGGAATCTGCCAAGCGTTTCTGGCTGCCCGGCCGTTTCGTCGGACTACTGTGTCTCGCTGTGGCCCGGTCATGCGCAAAGACAAGCGTTTCCGCGTTCCGCCGGTTTGACAGTCATGACCAAGACGATATCGTCTGGCCGTCGAATGCAGGACCAGGAGGACATGCACCAACCAGCAGGGCCAGGGGTCCTGCGATGAGACCGCGCTTCAGCCCGGAGTTCGGGGTCAAGTACATCCTGCCGGTCGTGTCCGGACTTGCCGGGGTTGCGCTGGTCCTGTTCATCACCTCGAAGTACGGCATCGGCCTTGCGCCTGACTCGGCCAATTACGTCAGCGCTGCCCGGAGCCTGCTGGCTGGCCGCGGACTGCTGTGCTTCGACCGCACACCGTTCACGAGTTGGCCTCCTTTGTATCCCTTGCTCCTGGCGGTGTTCGGGCTGGGAGGAATGGACGTGATTGCCGGAGCCAGGATCCTGCACGCATTGGCATTCGGAGCCATTGTATTTCTGTCTGTACGGCTGTTGAGGACCGCGCTCAAGTCAAGCGCTCTGGTCATCATCGCCGCGCTCTTTGTCCTGTTCTCCAATACCCTGCAGTCCCTGTCAGCCATGCTTCTTTCAGAGGCGGTGTTCAGTCTCCTGACGCTGCTGTTCTTGGCTGCTGCGGCGAAGCTGCTGGCGGTCCGGACACTGAGGTCGCTGGTCGTGTGCAGCGTGCTGGCCGCTCTGCTGCCGCTGCAGCGGTATATCGGTCTGGCGCTGGTACTGTCCGGAGTCGTTGCCATCCTGGTCTGGCTGCGAGGTTGGGATTTGCGCCGGCGGTTTGCGTCTGCCGGGGTGGTCCTCGGCTCAGCGGTGCTGCCGGTTGCAGGGTGGATTGCACGCAACTACTTGCTAACCTCCACACTGACCGGGCAACGGGTGCCCGCAAGGCGGGCCCTGTTCCTGAATGCAGCCGCGGTGCTTCAAGTCGTCCGTCACTGGTTCCTTCCGTCGTTGGGCACGGGCTGGATGAGCTGGGTGCTGCTCGGTCTGTTCACCGCTGCACTGGGCTTCCTGATGGCGTATGCTTGGCGCAGCACAAGGGGCGAGTCGTCCACAGGCGCAATCCTGACTCGGTTTTCGCTGGTGTCGACCGTCGTCTACCTCGCTGTGCTCATCTCAGCAGCGTCACTGGTGGCTTTCGATGAGGTCTCGGCCCGGCTATTCTCTCCGCTGTACGTCCCTGTGGTTCTGGTGGTGTTTGTCGGGCTGGAGCGTACAGGGATGCTGGTCGCTTCAAAGCTCGGACGCAAACGTCCGGTCAAGGCGGTGCTCGTGTTGCTGTGCGCAGTGGCGGTATTGCATCCGTTCAACTGGACACTGCGGTTTTCGCGCAGATTCCGTGTGTATGGGATGGGTGGCTACACCCACCAGGAGTGGCAGGAATCGCCTCTGCTGCGCTGGCTGCGGCAGAATCGGCTCGCGGGCCAGACTCTGAGCAACGACCCTGCAGCCGTCTATTTGCTCGCAGGGAAAACGGCCCGGATGAGCCTCCGGCTGACCGACGACGTTGCGGCCATGTGCAGCACAAGGGAACTGAAGCCCGGAGACCATCTTGTCTGGTTCTACCGTGTCGAGCGGCACTACCTCTACGAGTTGAGCGACCTCCGCGAGATGTTGCCCATGGAGGTGTTGCACTCGGCCGAGGACGGCGCGGTGCTGGTCTTCAGGGCCGACTAGCGACACTTGAGCCATCCGGAGGCGCTGCGGGAGTGGGGGAGGTTGAAGATTCTGGATTGCTGATCGGCGGGCTGACGCACCGGCCGCAGTTCCTTCCCTGCCCTGCTGGCTTGTGCCCGGGCCGGACAACACCGGCCTGAATCTGAGTGACAAGTGCTGAAGGTGGTGCTGTCCGCCAATAGGTTCGTCGGCCCGGCAGCAGGGCTGTTTGACAGGCAGGACGCACCGCCTACCATTCCTGCAGAGAGAATCCTGATGCAGCTCGGCCTTTTCGTGTTCTCGGTCTTCCTGTCTGCCGCGGTGCAGGCTGCTGTGCCGGCCCCCTGGTCCGGGCAGTCCGAGTCGGTCAACGGCCGGGTCTCACAGCGGGCTGAGGTGACCTTTGGGGAAGTCGGCGTCCCCTGGGAGCGGTTGGAGGCCGCGGTGGTCGGCGGGTTCGTGGGCGGAAGCATAGGATTGATAGTCGGCGCGGCCGCAAGCGCGCTGTCCTCACGCAGCGAGGACGTACTCAGCGGGCATGGCACCAACTATGCGGTCGCCGGTGTCAGGTCGGGGCCATGGTCGGTGCGGTCACCGCCCTTCTCTCTCCAGGAACCGGCAACGAGCTGAGCCGGTCCCAGGGCTTGCGGGTTCCGGCAGTTGCGGTGCGCAGCGGGCCGGGACAGGACGAGAAACCGGTCCTGGTGCTTGACCTTTGCCTGGTCAGCGCCGGGCTCTAGACAGAGCCTGACCCGGGTCTCTCGACAGAATCGAGGGCCGCAGCCAGTGCTGCTGCCCTGCGTTTCGCTTCCTAGAACTCGATGACCAGTCCGCCGATCGGCCAGAGCGCGAGCTGGTGCACGGTTTCAGGTTCGGGTTTGCCGGCCTGGTAGTTGTAGAACCAGACGTTCTTCCGGTTGAGTACGTTCTGGACCTCGATGTACCAGGACAGGCTCCAGCGTCTGAACACGAACTTGTGCGCCCAGTGGACGTCGAGCCGGCTGTACGGAGGGTAGCGTTCCGAGTTGTGCAGCTCGGTGTTCTCGACCCAGCGCCTTGTCTCCGGGTCCCAGGTCATCGGGGTGTAGGGCCTGCCGCCCATGTACCGGAAACGGACGCCAAGGTCCGATTCGTCGCCGAACACGATGCCGCCGATGGTGGCCCGGAACCATGTCGGAAGGTCCCGGTACCATTGCTGTTTGTAGAACTCGAACCGGTACATGCCGGACAGGGTCAGGACATGGCCGTAGTCGTATTCGGTCGGGAGCACCGCGTCCGGGTCGCGGGGGTTGTTGTGGGTGGACCTGGACAGCGAATAGGCGACGGTGCCGTTCCAGTTGTGCGCGTGCTTCTTCTGCAGAAACAGCTCGATACCGCGGGCACTGCCCGTGCCGCTGTCGATGTAGACGTTCGAGTAGTCGAACGAGTCCGGGGTCATCCAGTGCTCGGGGAACGACATGAAGTTGTTTGTCTTGGTGAAGGCCTCGACCGACAGCTTGAGGTCAGAGCCGAACTGGCGCTCGACTCCGAGGACGTAGTGGTCGGAGCGGCGGCTGCGCAGGTTGTTGTTGGCGCTGTCCAGGAGCAGGATGTACCAGTCCGGGGTCTGGTGGTGCCATCCCCAGCCCGCATGTAAAC
>CP070680.1:2734588-2753156 GCA_020352555.1 Caldifarciminota bacterium
GGGCTCTCGGCCAGTACGAAGACTCTCTGCCGGTCGGAGTCTTCCTTGATGCTCTTGCCGATTCCGCAGCCCACGTGCGGTGGTGGGCGATTGAAGCTCTGGGGCGTTCCGGTTCAGTTGTCGCGGTCCCTTCAGTTGTGCACGTGCTCGAGGACCCGGAGGCCTTGGTTCGTGCAAACGCGGCATGGTCGCTCGGGCGGTTGGGGGACAGCAGTGCCATTCAGGCGCTCGACCGTGCGATACGCGACTCGGACTCCGTGACAGCCAGGGAAGCGATCGGTGCGCTGGGCCGGCTTGGCGCGTCCCGCGAGCTCGCAAGGCTCCTCGCGCATACTGCACGGGCAACCAGGGTGAATGCCGGCCGGGCACTGGCTGTCGTCTCTGATTCGCTGGCGGTCGCCGCGTTGAGACAAGCTGTTCGGGAGACTCGGGACCATCTGCTGGTGGCGGTCGCCTACCCGGCACTGGTCGGTGACCCTGAAGGGATTGAGCGCGTGATGGCCGCTGCGCTGCACGAGCGAGGTTCTCGCCAGATGGCCGAAGCCTACGCTGCTTCAGGGAGTCGGCGTTTGCGGAGAGCAGCAACCCAATGGCTGCGCGAGCACCGCGGGGCGCTGGCCTGTCGCGGGTTCGACGGAGGGATTGGGCCGCCTTGGCGATTTCTCAAGCGCAGGGTTCCGTACGGAAGCTAGCTATCGAAGAAGCCGGTCTCTGTGCCGACCTTCCTTTGAAGGATGCTGCGGGGATACAGGCGGACGCTACCAATATTTAGGTTCTGAGAGTGTGTCAAGGCCGGGAGTGCCAATCGCGCCACGCGGAAGTGGCCCAGCGCCCGAGCGGTCGAGTGAAGAAGGGAAACGCTGAGAACGCCGGACCAGACGCCTGACCGGAGGCAAAGCGGCAGCCATGCTGCCGCAGTCCAAAGCCCGGCGCCATTGACAAACGGGCGGGCAGCGCCTGCATGTTGCCATGGTGAGGAAGTGTTTGTGGTGACCCGCCTGCTGAATGCGTCCGAAACCGACAAGCCCATCCCCGGATGGCCGATTGAGTGAAAGACCGTCCGGTGCCTGAGCCCCTGATTCCCGAGCACGGTGGCTATCGCTAGCTCAAGAGCTTCCGGTCGGCCGAACTGGTCTACGACGTCACGGCGCGGGTCTGCGACGATCACGTCGACCGCCATTCCCGCACCCGCGACCAGATGGTCCAGGCCGCCCGCAGCGGGGTGCAGAACATCGTCGAGGGCAGCCAGGCTTCCGGCACCTCGAAGAAGATGGAACTGAAGCTGACCAATGCGGCCTGAGCCAGTTTGGAGGAGCTGCGCCGGGACTACGAGGACTTCCTGAGGCAGCGCGGGCTCGAGCGGCTGGCCTCTGACCACATGGCACCGGTCCGCTTCAAGTCCAGGCGGTGCTCGACTCCGGAGGAGTTCTGGTCCTGGGTCCGGGATGAACTGCGCCGGCCCGGGCACACGGACCGCCACAGACAGGCACGGACGAGGACCGGAACAGAACGGTCCGTGTCCGTCGGTGCTGCTCGGTGTCGTTCGCTTTCGGCCGCCGGACTGGCCGCGAACGGAGCGCTCTCCTTGCTGAACATCTGCTGCCGGCTGCTCGGCCGCCAGATTGCCGCTCAGGCTGCCGCATTTGAGAGGGAGGGTGGCTTCACCGAACGACTGTACCGGACCCGAACCGAGCGGTGCACAAGCCGGTGGGGATAACGAGCCCTTCCTGCCTGCTGCTCAGACGGCCTGTCGCCTCCCAGGCGCCGTTGACATCCGGCCGGGGGGTGATTTCGGAGTTGACCTTTGTCGGACAGTGTGTAGGCTCTGCTGCTGGTCGTTGAAGGGCCTTGCGACCCGCAGGTCATCACACAGGCCCGACAAGAGCTTGTAGCCGGTCGCAGGCCTATGAGGTCGGAATCCCAGCCCCGTAGCCCTCAATCGATTCCAAGCAAAGCTGACAGAGGAGACGACATGAGTCAGCGTATTTTCGTGGGCAATCTGCCTCACAGCACGACCGAGGCCGAGCTGACCGAGCTGTTCGCGCAGCACGGCGCAGTGTCTTCCGCCAGCGTGGTCAAGGACAAGTTCACCCAGCGTTCGCGCGGGTTCGCGTTCGTCGAGATGGCCTCGGACGACGAGGCCAGGGCCGCGATCGACGCCTTGAACGGCCACGAGCTGGAAGGCAGGACCTTGACCGTCAACGTCGCCAGGCCGCGGGGAGAGGGCGGCGACAGGGGCGGGCCGCGCGGGAGCCGGGCAGGTCAGTCTCGCGGGGAGAGGTCTTCACGCGGACCGAGGCGCAGATACGACGACCGCAAGCCCTGGTAGCCTATAGGCCATACTTTCCGGTTGACAACGGGCCTTTTTCAGGGAGAATAGTTGAGCGAGCGTAGATTCCTGATGGCTTCACCGCACAAGACAGCCGCCGAACCGGAGACCTGCGGCCCGCGCTGTTCGGCGTACATCGCCGGGACCGGTTTCGAGGTCCCGGACAAGGTGTTGACCAACGCGGACCTGCAGAAGCTGGTCGACACCTCGGACGAGTGGATCGTCGAGCGCACCGGGATGAAGGAGCGGCGGGTAGTGTCCGACGGCCAGGCGGCGTCGGACCTGGCTCTGGCAGCCGCACGCAAGGCGCTGGCAGACTCGGACACTCAGGCATCGGACATCGACCTGATCATCGTCGGCACGGTGACCGGCGACATGCTCTTCCCGTCAACCTCCTGCGTGCTCCAGAACAAGCTGGGCGCCGCGCGCGCCGCGGCGATGGACGTCGGCGCCGGGTGCAGCGGTTTCATCTACGCGCTGAGCACCGCACGCCAGTTCATCGAAACCGGCACTTACCGCAACATCCTGGTGGTCGGTGTCGAGGTGCTGTCCAAGATAACGGACTGGACCGACCGCGGCACCTGCGTGCTGCTGGGCGACGGCGCCGGGGCGGCGGTGGTCAAGCCGACGACCGACCGCAACCGGGGCATCATCGCCAGCCTGCTCGGGGCGGACGGGTCGCGCGGCCCGGACCTGTGCATGCCGGCGGGTGGGTCGCGGATACCTGCTTCGGTCGACTCGGTCGTGCAGCGGCTCCACTTCCTGAAGATGAACGGCAACGCCATCTTCAAGGTCGCGGTCCGCAACATGGCCCAGACCGTCAGCCGGCTGCTGAACACGGCGCGGGTCAGGGCCGAAGACGTCAAGCTCATCATCCCGCACCAGGCGAACCTGCGCATAATCGAGGCGGTGGCAAAGCTCTTGCGGTTTCCGATGGAGAGGGTGTTCGTCAACATCCAGAAGTACGCGAACACTTCCTCGGCCACGACCATCATCGCCCTTGACGAGGCCCGGGCAGCGGGCCTGATACGGGCAGGCGACCTGATCGTGCTGGTCGCTTTCGGCGCCGGCCTGACCTGGGGCGGCGTGCTGCTTCGCTGGTAGTCCTCCGAACTTCAGTTCTGGCTCCAGTGGCATAGTCGGCTGACCACCGGCCGCTGTCCGGCCGGCGCGGGGTGCGTTGCGTCAAGACCGGCCATACCCCTAAGTGGAGAGATGTGGGGAGGATAAGGGCAGGAAAGTGGAAATTCGAAATGCCCAAGAATCAAGATAAGGCCTAAGCTTCCTTATTACAGCATCTTGCACCTGCCGGGCCGGATTGTGGCGACAGGGCCAGGCATGCGCAAGTTTTTGCTTGACAGGGGGATGGGTGGGGATATAGTTCTGCACCGGTGCGTGCGTATGTACACTAAGTGGTGAATCGTGGTGACGACTTTTCTAGGAGAATTTACCCATTCCGTCGATAGCAAGGGCAGGGTTGCGGTTCCGAACCCGTTTAGGAGGCAGCTTCCCTCTGCATCCGAGGGGAAGTTTGTACTGCTACGAGGTCGAGACAGAACTATCGAAGTCCACCCCCTGTCCGAATGGAAGGAGTTCGCGAACCGCACCCTGCACAAATTGCCGCTGTACCAGCGCCGGTCCCAGCGCGTAAGGCGCTTCCGTTTTGCCAGCGCGACAACCGTAGGGCTCGACAGCCAGGGCAGGATACTGCTGCCCAAACATCTCAGGGAGGAGGCCGGCATCAACGGCGAGGCGGTGCTGGCCGGTGTCGGGGCCTACATCGAGATATGGGAGCCGGGCGCGTACCGGGCCTTCATCGAGCAGGCCAGGAAGGCCCACGACGACGACCTGGCCTATCTGGAGGAGCACGACTGGCAGGAGAAGGCTGAGTATGGCGGAGCGACCGGCGAAGGTGTTCCACCGGCCGGTGATGGTCGATGAGGTCCTCGAGTATCTTCAGCCGAAGAACGGGACGATCATCGACGCCTGCGTTGGCGGCGGTGGACACGCCCGCGCGATACTTGATTTTCCGGGCAGCTGTCGACTTCTAGGCATAGACGTCGACCCAGAGGCGATTGCCTCGGCCCGCAGGCAACTGGCAAATCTGGACAATGTGGAGCTTGTGCATTCCAGCTATGTGGATATGGCAGATATTGTCCGCAGCCGCGGACTCGAACCGGTCACCGGTGTGCTGATGGATTTCGGGGTCAGCCTGCACCAGTTGACCAGCCCGGAGCGGGGGTTCGGGCACGACATCGCCGGCCCGCTGGACATGAGGTTTGACCGGTCCGCATCTGAACCTCCGGCGTTCGAGCTCCTGCGCCGGGCGTCGAGGCGCGAAGTGCTCGGCTGGCTCAGGGAGTACGGCCAGGAGCCTTTCGCGACCAGGATAGCCCGCCGCATCAGCGAGCGCAAGGACCGGCTGAAGACCACCGAAGACCTGGCCGGGCTGGTCCGTTCATCGGTTCCAGCGCACAGGGCGCGCAGGACCCTGGCCCGAGTGTTCCAGGCCCTGCGCATAGCGGTGAACCACGAGCTCGACAACGTGGCGCGCGGCCTTGACAGCGCAATCGGGCTGCTGGCGCCAGGAGGCAGACTGGTGGCACTCAGCTACCATTCGCTCGAGGACAGGCTGGCAAAGCTCAGTCTGAGACAGGGGAGGCGGGCTGGAGTCCTGGACGTGCTGACACCGAAGCCGGTGCGTCCGTGCCTGGCAGAGGTTCAGACAAACCCGGCCGCGCGGAGTGCGCGGCTGCGGGCGGCGCGGAAGACAGTGCCGGGGCCGAGGCGTTGAAGACCCTGGTGCGGATGGCTTTGGTTGTGTTTCTGTGCGGCATCGCGATCGCGTACCTGTACGTGCACCATTACAGCATGGGATTGACCGAGGAGGTCGAGCAGGCAAGGGAAGGGCTTCGGCTGAGGACCCAGAAGCTGGAACAGCTGCGGTCGGAAGTCGAGTATCTGGCCGGATTCGCACGGCTGGATTCGGTCTGGGCCAGTGCCGGCAGGCCCGGCTGCGACCCTGTGCTGGGAGAAACCCGAGAGGCTCAGCAGGTGGTTGCCGAGCGGGCGGTCGCCGGGGTCGGTGCTGATGCTGTGATTGAACCGCTGTCAGGGCTGGTCGACAGCCTGGAACTGGCAGCAGCAACAGGAGACAACCGGGCTACGCAGTGAAGGGCACGAGCCGCCGGGTCAAGGTCGTGGTGGCGGTATTCGTGCTCTTCTGGGCCGGGCTCTTCATCCGGGCCATCCAGATACAGCTCGTCCGCTGGAAGTATTTCGAAGCAGAGGCGCGCAAGCAACACTGGGACCGGGTCGAGCTGAACGCTCGGCGGGGCCGGGTGTTCGACCGGCTGGGCCGGGCCCTGACTCTGAACCACACCTCTGCCACGGTCCAGGTACTGCCCCAGCACATCCGCGACAAGGATGCGGGCAAGGATACGCTGGCCGCAATCCTGGCCAAGTACGGTTTGGGCAGCAGGCGCGGCATCCGGTCCAAGCTCCGGAAGTACGACCACCTGTTTCGACTTGCCCGCGGTGTCGACTACTCGACCGCGGCCGAGCTCAAGGACGTGCTGGTGGACCGCCAGTTCCACAACTGCACGCTGGTCGACGACGAGAATCAGCGAATCTACCCCTACGAGGAGGTGTGTGCGAACGTGGTCGGGTTCATCGGCACTGAGCAGGGCCGGGCCGGTATCGAGGCGCGGTTCGACTCGGTTCTGCGGGGCAGGCAGGGCTCGGTGCTGTTGCAGAGGGACGCGGTCGGGCATTGCCTGCCCTACCCGAGCTACCCGAGGACCGAGCCGGTCGAAGGCGCCGACATCAGGCTGACGCTCGACGCCGACATCCAGAGCATCTGCTACCAGGCGGTCAAGAATCGGGTAAGGGAAACAGGAGCGGTGGCCGGCTCGGCGGTGGTGCTCGATGCCAGGACCGGCGCGGTGCTGGCGATCGCCGACTTCCCGAGCTACGACCCGGCGAAGCGCAGGCGCGGGGATACGCTGTATTTCCAGTCCGCGGCAGTGTGCGACGAGTTCGAGCCCGGGTCTTCGTTCAAACCCGTGATCGGTCTGGCTGCGCTGGAAAGCCCGCTGGCCGGACGGCTGACCGCGCGCAAGTACGACGCCTCGGCAGGAGAAATCGAAGTGTCGCACAGGAAGATCAAGGATGCGCACAAGCTCGGGGTCATGGACTTCGACGGGCTGTTCGTGCAGTCGTCGAACGTCGGATGCGTGATGCTGTCGATGTCGGTTGGCCCGGAGCAGTTCTATCTGCTGGCCAGGGCTCTGGGGTTCGACAACCGGGTAGGGATCGAGCTGCCGGGCGAGGCTGCGGGTCGCATCGACCCGCCCGAGAAGCTGAACAGGCTGCGGCTGGCCAACAACGCGTTCGGCCAGGGGCTGACCGTGACACTGCTGCAGCTCGCGGCCGCGTACAACTGCATCGCCAACGACGGGCTGTACGTGAAGCCTTTTCTGGTGGGGTCGATCGAGTTCAGGGGTCGAAAGCTCTGTCGGTCGGAACGGACCGAAGTGCGCCGGGCGGTCAAGAAGGAGGCGGCGCAGCGGATGAGGGACATCCTGGCCAAGGCGGTCACCGAAGGGACCGGTGAACTGGCCGCGATCGAAGGGGTGTCGGTCTGCGGCAAGACCGGGACCGCGCAGAAAGTGATACCGGGAGTCGGGTACTCGCAGACAGCTTCGATGATGTCGTTCGTCGGCTTCTTCCCCAAGGAGAGGCCGAGGTACGTAGTGGCGGTGCTGTTGGATGAGCCGTCGGAGTTCCGTTTCGCGAGCGCTGCCGCCTGCCCGGTGTTCCGGGAGATCGGCGAAGGGCTGCTGGCCCTGGAGCGGATGCGGGAAAGGCGGGATTTCGTTGCCGAAATGGCGGGAGATATGCGATGAAGCGGCTGGTCGAACTGGTCAAAGGCATTCCGTGCGAGATACACGGCAACTCGAAGATCGACATCAAGGGCATCGCCTACCACTCGGCCAGGGTCGAGTCCGGATACCTGTTCGTGGCGATCGACGGGTTCAAACAGCGGGGGTCGGACTTCATCGGTGAGGCGGCGAACCGCGGCGCTGCAGCGGTGGCGACGACCGACGTCCGCAACATCCACAAGAGCTGGGTGACCGGGATAACGACCGCTGCGCCGCGCAGGTTCCTGGCTCAGGTCGCCAACCGGTACTTTGATTTCCCGGCCCGGAGGCTGAGCCTGGTCGGTGTGACCGGAACGAACGGCAAGACCACGACCGGCTACTTCCTGCGCGAGATGGCGCGAAAGCACGGAGACGAACCCGGGTTCATGGGCACGGTGGAGTACTGGGACGGTGAGGAGAGGTCAAAGGCGGTCCAGACCACTCCCGAGAGCCTGGACTTTGTCGGGATCCTGGACCGGCTGGTGTCCAAGGGAGTGAAGACCTGCATCGCCGAGGTGTCGTCGCACGCGCTGGAACTGGACCGGACGTTCGACCTGGACTTCAAAGTCGCGGTGTTCACGAACCTGAGCCAGGACCACCTGGATTTCCACAAGACGTTCCAGGCGTACCGGGACGCGAAGATGAAGCTGTTCACCGGGCTGGGGCCGACGAGCAAAGCTGTGCTGAACTTCGACGACGGGATGGGCAGGGACATCGCGGACAAGGTCCGGGCAAAAGTGGTGTCGTACGGGCTGCGCGACGACCTGACCCCAGCGCCCGAGGTCGTGGGCAAGGTGATGCGGGTCTACGGGCGCGGGATCGAAGTCGAGGTCAGGCACGAAGGCAAGGCGGTTCCGGTACGGCTGAGGCTGGCGGGCAGGCACAATGTCATGAACCTGCTGGCAGCGTACGGGGCCGGGACGGCGCTGGGGTGGCCGCGGGAAGCGATTGTGGACGGCGCAGAGGCGCTGGTGAACGTGCCGGGCAGGCTGGAGCGGCTGGAGAACGACCGCGGGTTCGGGGTGTTTGTGGATTACGCGCATACGCCCGATGCGCTGGCGCGGGTGCTCGAAACGGTGCGCGAGTTCACCGACGGCAAGGTGATCGCGGTGTTCGGGTGCGGTGGAGACCGGGACCGGGACAAGCGGCCGAAGATGGGCAGCACGGTCGCGGAGCGTGCCGATGTCGCGGTCGTGACGTCGGACAACCCCCGCAGCGAAGAGCCGCAGGCCATCATCGACCAGATTCTGCAGGGCATGAAGAACGGGGCGGACATGGTCGTCGAGCCGGACCGCAGACAGGCGATAGCGACCGCGCTCGGCAGGGCGGGCAAGGGTGATACGGTGGTGATCGCGGGCAAAGGACACGAGGAGTACCAGCTCGTGGGCGCCGAGAGGCTGGAGTTCGACGACCGCAAGGTTGCGGCCGAACTGCTCAAGGCCGCCGGCTGATGCTGTACCAGTGGCTCTGGCCGTTGCGCGAGTCTTTCGGGCCGCTGAATCTGCTCAGGTACATCACCTTCCGGGCTGCGGCGGCCGGGGCGGTCGGCATCGTGCTGACCCTGGTGTTGGGTCCGGTTCTGATCCGGCTGGTCAGGCGGCTTCAGATCGGGCAGAATATCCGCGAAGAAGTTCCAGAGCGACACCAGCAGAAAGCGGGCACGCCGACAATGGGCGGGGTACTGATTCTGGCCGCTTCGATAGCCGGAATCCTGCTGTTCGGGGACCTGACCAACCGGCTGGTCCAGCTCGGGCTGCTGGTGCTGGTGTGGCTGGGCGGGCTCGGGCTTTACGACGACTATGTCAAGGTCAGGCTCGGCAAGCCGCGCGGGTTGAGCAAGACGGTCAAGCTGGTCGGGCAGTTCGGGCTGGCGCTGTTCGTCGGCGCGGTGCTCTATTTCGCGCCCCCCGACCCGGCGATACGTTCCCAGACCAATTTCCTGCTGTTCAAGAACATCACCGTCGAGTTCGGCTGGTTCTACGTGCCGCTGGTGATGCTGGTCATCGTCGGCGCGTCGAACGCGGTCAACCTGACCGACGGGCTGGACGGTCTGGCGGCCGGGCTGCTGGTAGTGGCGCTGACCAGCTACGCGGCGCTGTGCTACGTGTCCGGGCACATCAAGATCGCCGAGTACCTGAACATAATGTTCGTGTCCAAAGCCGGAGAGATGACGGTCTACTGCCTGGCTCTGGTCGGCGGGTGCCTGGGATTCCTGTGGTTCAACGCGTACCCGGCCCAGGTGTTCATGGGCGATACCGGTTCGCTGCCGCTCGGCGGCGCACTGGGCCTGGCAGCGATGGTGTCCAAGCACGAGCTGCTGCTGCTGTTGATCGGTGGGGTGTTCGTGCTCGAGACCGGGTCGGTGCTGCTCCAGGTCGTGTATTTCCGAGCGACCAGGGGCAAGCGACTGTTCCGGATGGCGCCGCTGCACCATCACTACGAGCTCAAGGGCTGGCAGGAGTCGCAGATCGTCACGAGGTTCATGATACTGGCGGCGCTGTTCGGGCTGACCGCACTGGCGACTCTGAAGATACGATGACGCGGGCGCCGACCAGGGGTGAGCTGGCCGAATCCAGAGTGCTGGTGCTCGGTCTGGGCCGGGCCGGGCTGGCGATGGCGGGTTTCCTGCTCGGGCTCGGTACCCAGGTGTTCGCCTACGACGACAATGCCGCGGTGTTCAGGTCTCCGGGCGCCCGCAGACTGCGCGAGCGGGGGATGAGGTTCACGCGCAAGCCGGAGCGGCTTGAAGTGGACTGGGTCGTGGTGAGCCCGGGCATCGAGGACCAGAACCAGGCGCTCAAGCGGCTGCGGAAAGCCGGCGCCGAAGTCGTCGACGAACTCGACCTGTCCAGCACGCTGGTGAGGGGCGGGCTGGTCGGGGTGACCGGGACGAACGGCAAGTCCACGACAGTTGCCCTGGTCGGACAGATGCTGAAGCGGACCGGCAAGCGGGTCTTTGTCGGCGGCAATATCGCGCCGGGCAGGCCGCTGGCAAGCGGGCTCAGGGGGCGGTTCGACTGGTACGTGGTCGAGGCTTCCAGTTTCCAGCTCGAGCGGGCACGCTGGTTCGCGCCCGACGTGGCGGTGGTGCTGAACATCACCGCCGACCATTTGGACCGACACCTGACCAGGGCCAGGTACGCGGAAGCGAAGTTCAGGATTCTGGACCGGCAGAGCGAGAGCCAGTTCGCGGTACTCAACCGCGACGACCCGGTGGTAATGAAGGCCAAGGAACGCGGCCGAGGCGAGCGGGTGCTATTCTCCATGCGTTACAAGCTTCGCAGGGGTGCGTTGCTGAACAGAAGAGGTCTATGGTTTCGTGGCAGGGAGGTAGCACCCGCGAACCTTTTGCGGATCCCGGGCAGACACAACATCCAGAACGCCCTGGCAGCGGTCTGCGCAGCGAAACTGGCCGGCGCATCGGACCGAGCGGTCAGGCGGACGCTGGCGGAATTCCGGGGCCTGGAGCACCGGCTCGAAGCGGTGCGCGAACTCGGCGGCGTGACCTGGGTGAACAACTCGATGTGCACCAACCCGGCGGCAGGAGTCCACTCGCTTCGGGCTTTCGGCCGCAAGGTCGTGCTGATTACCGGTGGCAGCGAAAAGGGGCTGGCCTTCGGCGAGTATGCGGAGGAGGTGACACGCCGGGCCAAGTGGACGGTGCTGATGGGTTCAAGCGGGCCCAAGCTGGCACGCAGACTCGAGAGGCTCGGGTACTCGAGGTTCGAGGTCGCTGGCGAGCTGGGCCGGGCGGTCAGAGCCGCAAATGCCAGGGCGAAGCCCGGGGACATCGTGCTGTTCTCTCCGGCGTTCGCGAGCTTTGACCAGTTCCGCGATTTCCAGGACCGGGGCGAGGCATTCAGGCGGGAGGTCAGGAGCCTTGGCTAGGACGCGGCGCTACACGATGTCGAGGCAACGGCTGGTCATGAACCGCAGGACCGTGACCCAGGCGGCAAGGCGAGCGGTTCGGGCCAGCAAGCCGCGGGCCGAGAAGCCGAACAGCCAGGTCGACCCGATCGTGCTGTTCGTGGTCGTGACCCTGGTGATGGTCGGGCTGATGGTGGTCTACGCGGTGACGTTCCACCGGGGGATAAGCTACCTGAAATGGCAGGTGGCCCGGGCCGGGGTCGGCCTGCTCGCGCTGTTCATCGGAATCCGGCTGCGCTATACGCTGTTCGCCGGGCCGAGGCTGCGGCTGGTGATGCTTTTCGGGACGGTTGGACTGCTCCTGGCAACGATTGTCACAGGCCGTTCGGTCGGTGTGGCGACGAGGTGGCTGGGTTTCCTCCAGCCGGCCGAGCTGGCAAAGTTCGTGCTGCCGATGTGGCTGGCGGCTTACTTCGCTGACCTAAAGGAGAAGCCCGCCCGGGACTGGAACTTCAAGAAGTCGGTTCTGGTCCCGGGCGGTGTGGCGGCGGTATTCCTGGTCCTGACTCTGGTCCAGCCTGCGATCAGCACGACCGTCATCATCGCGGTCTCGGCGTTCCTGATGTTTCTGGTTGCGGGAGTGAAGCTGCGCTTTCTCGTACCGATCGGGCTGGTGGCCGCTTCCCTGGTGTTCGCGGCCATCAGGTACACCCCGTATGCGCAGCAGCGGATCAGGGAATGGAAAGAAGGGGACCGTTACCAGCAGAAGCAGTCGCTGATCGCTTTGGGGTCCGGGGGCCTGGTCGGCAAAGGGCTGGGCGAAGGCAAGCAGAAGTTCTACTTCCTGCCCAAGCTGCACACCGACTTCATCGTGGCCGCGGTGGGTGAGGAGTTCGGTTTTCTGGGCAGCCTGGCGCTGTTCGTGCTCTACGGCACGTTCCTGGTCGCGGGCATGCTGATCGGGCTGCGGGCGAACAGCCACTTCGGTCAATACCTTTCGAGCGGGATAGTGATTACGATATTCCTGTACGCGACCGTGCACATGGGAGTCGCGCTCGGCATCCTGCCGCCGACCGGGCAGCCGCTGCCGTTCGTCAGCTTCGGCGGCTCGGCCCTGGTCACCAACCTGTTCGCGGCCGGGGTGCTGCTCAACGTATCCAGATTCAAGAGGAGGCCGGATGAAGGTCCTGCTGGCCGCGGGTGGAACCGGCGGCCACGTCTTTCCCGCGCAGGCACTCGCTGATGAACTGGTGCGCAGGGGGGTCGAGGTGGTCTGGGCAGGCAGGGCCGACAGTCTGGAGAGCCGGGTCGCGGCAAGCCTGGGCTTGCGGTTCGAGCCCGTGCCTTCGGCCGGTTTCTCGGGCAAGAGCATCGGACGCAAGCTGGGCTGGCTGTTGGTGATGACAAGAGGCGTGGTTCGTTCGCTCAGGCTGCTGAGACTCGAAGCTGCCGACTGCGTTGTCGCGGCGGGCGGGTTCACCGGCGCGGCTCCGCTCCTGGCATCACGCAGCATGGGCATTCCATTCTTTCTGATGGAGCAGAACGCGATACCCGGCAGGGTCACCAGGATGTTCGCTGCCGATGCCGAGGAGTGTTATCTGGCCTTTCCGCTCGCGACCGCACTGACTGCGCGCTGCACTGTTGCCGGCAGCCCGCTGAGGCCCGGTGTGGTGACGGAGCGAGAGCACGACGGACGCACCGTGCTGGTGCTGGGCGGGAGCGGCGGTGCGCGCTCCCTGAACCTGGCGGCGCTCGACGTCGCGAAGAGACTTGATGCGTACCGGTTCATTGTCCTGACCGGGCGCCGGGACTTCGAGATGGTGAAGTCGCACGAAGTCCCTGAGAACTGCGAGCCGGTGGAGTTCACCGAGCACCCGGAGGAGCTGTACCGGCAAGCGACGATTGCGGTATCACGGGCAGGCGGTATGGTCCTGTCTGAACTAGTTGCCAATGGCATTCCTGCCATTCTCATACCCTTCCCATATGCCACCGACAGCCACCAGGACGCCAACGCGGCCCACGTGGCTTCGCTCGGTGCGGCCATAACCCTGGGCCAGGACCGCCTGCCCGATCTGGGCAGCGTGATACAGGAGCTGATGGAGAACAAGGAGCGGCGTGAGCAGATGGCCAAGGCCGCGCTCAGCGCAGCCAGGCCTGATGCCGCGGCTTCAATCGCGGGTGCGATAGTCGAGAGGATCAAGGGATGCTCGGCCGCCTGAGGCACGTCCATTTCGTCGGGATCGGCGGGGTCGGGATGAGCGGCATCGCACTGGTGCTCAAGAACCTGGGGTTCGAGGTTTCAGGCTCTGACCTGCTGGAGAGCGACGTGACCAAGCGGCTGGCCGAATCCGGGGTCAAGGTCGTTGTCGGACATCGGGCCGAGAACTGCCAGGATGCCGAAGTGGTGGTTTTCTCGACCGCGGTACCGTCGACCAACCCTGAGCTCGAGTACGCGACCCTGCACGGGATACCGGTCATCAGAAGGGCCGAGATGCTTGCCGAGCTGATGCGGATGAAGTTCGCAATCGGGATTTCGGGCAGCCACGGCAAGACCACGGTGACATCCCTGGTCGGGCACCTCTTGGAGCGGGCCGGGCTGGACCCCACCACGGTTGTCGGCGGCATGGTCCAGGGTACGCGCTCCGGTGCGAGGCTGGGCCAGTCCGACTACCTGGTCGCAGAAGCGGACGAGAGCGACCGGTCGTTCCTGGTGCTGTATCCCGCGATCGCGGTGGTGACCAACATCGAGCCCGAGCACCTGGACTTCTACAAGGGGCTGGCCGACATCAAGCGCACGTTTCTGCGCTTCGTCAACCGGGTGCCGTTCTACGGCAGCGTGATCATGTGCATCGATTCGCCCGCGGTCAAGGCGATCCGCAAGCGGGTCAAGCGCCGGCTGGTGACCTACAGCACCCAGGGTTCTGCCGACTTCCGGGCGCGCGACATCCAGCTCTACGGGTTCAGCTCGGCGTTCACGCTCGAGTTCCAGGGCAAGGAGGTGGGGCGGTTCAGCATCCGGATGCCGGGCGAGCACAACGTCCAGAACGCGCTGGCCGCAATCGCGGTCGGGACCGAGCTCGGGGTCGATTTCCGAGCGATCGAGCAGGGACTGGCGACTTTTGCGGGCGTGCACCGGAGGCTGGAGAAGCTGGGGGAGAAGAACGGCATCGAGCTGTACGACGACTACGGCCACCACCCGACCGAAGTACGGGTGACGGTCGAATGCCTGCGCCGGGCTTTTCCTGGCCGGAAGCTCTGGGTCGTTTTTCAGCCGCACCGGTACACCAGGACCAAGCTCTTGGCCGAAGAGTTCGGCCAGGCGTTCGATGCTGCGGACGCGGTGGCGTTCACCAAAGTGTACCCGGCGTCCGAACCCGAGATCGAAGGGGTGGACGAGAAGCTGATCATCGACGCGGTCAAGGCCAAAGGCAGAGAAGGGTTGGCGGTCCACCGTGTGCCTGAACTGGTGGACGTACCCGGATTCCTGAAAGACAACGTCAACAAGGGCGAGGTCGTGCTGACACTCGGAGCAGGAAGCATATGCCGGATTGGCGCGAGGATATTGGAGACGCTCTAGCCGGGCTCAAGGCCGATGTCGGGCTCGACGTGCCGCTGGCCGGGTACACGACGTTCGGCATCGGCGGACCGGCCGACATGCTGGTGACAGTGCACGACCGCAAGGCGCTGGCCGGGGTGCTGGCCGCGTGCCGGGAGTCCGGAGTAGACTGGTGGGTTCTGGGCCGGGGCTCGAACGTGCTGGTATCGGATTCCGGGCTGCGCGGGGTCGTTGTGATGCTGGGCAGAGAGTTCGGCTACGTGAAGGTCGAGGACAGTGTCCTGGTAGCCGGAGCAGGGGCCGGGCTCGACGACATCGCGGTGGCGGCCGAGAAAGCCGGGCTGCGGGGTGCCGAATTCCTGGCCGGGATTCCGGGCACGGTCGGCGGCGGGCTGCGCACCAACGCCGGTGCGTTCGACCGCTCGCTGACCGACGTACTGAGCAAGGTCAGGGTCCTGGGCCGAACCGGCCGGACGCGGACTCTGAAAAAGGGAGATTTCGAAACCGGATACCGTCAGCCGGTCGTCGACGACCGGCTGGTGGTGATCGAAGCGGAGCTGGAACTCGAACCCGGCTATCCGGAGCCGGTGGAAACCGTGAGACAGAAGCGCTGGGCCAAGCAGCCCCAGGACCCTTCGGCCGGTTCCTTTTTCAGGAACCCGGAATCCGAACCTGCCGGCAGCCTGATCGACAAGGCCGGGCTCAAGGGCTTTCGGGTCGGCAAGGCCCAGGTGTCGGAAAAGCACGCGAATTTCATCATCAACACAGGCGGCGCCAGCTTCTTCGACGTGTACGAACTCGCCCAGGTCGTCAAGGCGAAGGTCGAAGAGATGAGCGGCATCGAGCTTGAGGAGGAAGTGCAGGTCCTGCCCGAACCTGAGCGGGCGGGAGGCTCCCAGGCGCCGACCAGAGGAAAGGACAAAGGACAAAGGAATAAGGACTAAGTAATGAGGACAGGACAAGGAACGACTTCCAGGTTCGTCCTTACCATTTCAGACTTCGTCCTTTCCTGCGACAGGAGGTAGCAGATGGCGAAGACCACCCGGACTGCGGCCATCGACATAGGCTCGACCAAGGTCGCCTGTGTGGTGGCCGAGACCGATGCGGGCAAGAAGACCAGCATCATCGGGTACGGGACCGCGCCGCCGGACGGCTTCAAGCAGGGTGTCGTGGTCAACCTGGACCGGGCAACAGAGTCGGTGACTTCCGCGGTCGCGGCCGCGGAGGACATGGCGGGCGGCAAGGTCAAGGCCTACCGCACTTTCGTCGGGGTGAGCGGGGAGCACATCAAGCACCTCGAAGGCATCGGCGCGGTACCGGTGCGCAAGCCGGCCAAGGGCATCGGTCAGCGCGACGTCGAGGACGTCATCCGGCAGGCGCAGACCATCCGGCTGCCCAACGACGAGCAGATACTGCACGTCATCCCGACCCAGTTCATCGTCGACGGACAGAAGGGCATCCGCAACCCGCTCGGGCTGTTCGGTGTGCGGCTCGAAGTCGAGGCGCTGCTGGTCATCGGCGCGGTGACCGCGATCGAGAACATCTACCGGGTGCTCGAGCGACTCGACATCAGGCACCGGTTCCTCGTGCTGCAGGCGCTGGCCTGCTCTTTCGCCGTCTGCGAAGAGGACGACAAAGAACTGGGCTGCGCGCTGGTCGACCTGGGCGGCGTGACCGAGCTGTCGGTCTACCGCGAGGGCGAGATACGGTTCGTCAAGAGCCTGAAGGTCGGGGCCAGCAACATCACCAAGGACGTGGCGATCGGGCTGCGCACGACGTTCGGCCAGGCCGAGGAAGTGAAGTGCAAGCACGGGGTCGCGATGGCGAGCATGGTCGAGCAGGACGAGACGCTTGAGGTCGACGACGCCTCGGGCCGGGGCACCAAACAGGTGTCGCGCAGGCTGCTGGCGTCGATCATCGAGCCGCGGATCGAGGAGACCCTGAACATGGTCGATGCCGAAGTCCGCAAGGCGGTGACCGGGGAGGGGCTTTCGGGCGGGGTCGTCCTGACCGGCGGCGGGTCGATGCTCCAGGGCGCGGACGTGCTGGCCGAGCAGATCACGGGCATGCCGGTCAAGCTCGGGCTGCCGGACCGGCTGATCGGGCCCAAGGAAGTCACCAAAGACCCGCGGTTTGCGACCGCGGTCGGGCTGCTGAAATACGGGCTCGAAGGTCGGTATCTGTTCGAGATGCCGGGCTCGGGCATCTGGGAGAAACTGACCGAGGATATCAGAGGCTGGTTTTCATAGTGCGCGTCCAAGGAGGAGCTGATGATCGAACCTGTTGATGAACGGAAACTGACCCGGATAGGAGTGTTCGGCGCCGGCGGTGCCGGGTGCAACGCGGTGAACCACATGATCGACTCCGCGCTCGAGGACGTCGAGTTCTATGCGGTGAACACCGACCTGCAGGCGCTGTCGATGTCGTCCTCGACCAACAAGGTCCAGATCGGGGCCCAGCTGACGGGCGGGCTCGGGTCGGGCGGCGACCCGAGGATAGGACGACAGGCGGCCGAGGAGTCGATCGAAATCATCCGCGAGAACGTCACCGGGTTCGACATGGTGTTTATCGCGGCGGGCGAAGGCGGGGGGACCGGGACCGGCGCTGCGCCGCTGATCGCCAAGACCGCCAAGGAACAGGGCGCCCTGGTGGTCGCGGTGGTGACCAGGCCGTTCGAGTTCGAGGGCAAGGCCCGGGCCCGGAAGGCCAAGACCGGTATCGACGAACTGCGTCCGCATGTCGACACCCTGATCGTGCTGCCCAACCAGCGCATCCTCGAAGTCCACGGCAAGGAGCCGTGCTTCGAGGCGTTCCGGATGGCGGACGAGGTGCTGCTCAACGCGGTGCGGGGGATAAGCGAAATCGTCACCTCGCGCCAGCTCATCAACATCGACTTCGCGGACGTGCGGTCGGTGATGGCAGAGCGGGGCGGAGCGGTGATGGCGGTCGGGTTCGCGACCGGCGAAGGCCGGGCGAGCGAAGCCGCGCACCAGGCGCTGCAGTCGCCTTTGATCGAGACGGTGTCGATCGAGACCGCGCGCAAGGTGCTGCTCAACATCTCGGGCGACAGCCAGATGACGCTCAAGGAAGTGGACGAGGCGGCGCAGATAGTCTACCACGCGACCAACGGCCAGGCCGACATCAGGATGGGCGCGGCCCGGCCCAAGGACCTGCGCGAAGGCATCAAGGTAACGTTGATCGCGACCGGGCTCAACGAGCCTCTGCCCAGGGTCGAGGAGGTCACCGACCTCTTGACCAACACCGACCTGTTCCCGGCCAAGCGCAGGACCGTGCTCGAGAACGGCAGGATTCTGGTTGACCGCAACGACCTGGAGATACCGACATTCATCAGAAGGAACCTGGACTGACCTGGTAGCCTCTCACCCGACGCTACCTCACCCCGGCGGCCCGGGGCTACAAGACTCCTCCTTGGCCCTCGGGCCGCCGCCTGTTTGCCAGCTTGCAGCCAACAGCTTACAGCCTACAGCCAGCAGCCGCCCGTCTTCCGCGAGTAGGCGTTTCTGCCGCCTCGACCCTTGAGGGAGAGGGGAACGCTCTGTCTGTCATTCTCGAAGGAGCGAAGCGACTGAAGAATCTCCGACAGGCAACTATACCCTTCCTGTTCGTCCAGGGTGACAGGGTGCTGCGTGTCGGACCTGCGGCTAGTCGGTCAGCAGGACCTTGTTGACCGTTCCGGCTGAGCCCACGAAGACGACGCCGGAGGAAGGTTGTAGATCGAGAATGCGGCGTCCGGTCGCGTCGAACAGGGACAGGCTTGGGTCCTGGTGCAGCTCGGCCAGGAGCCGGGCGCGGGACATGACTGTCGGCAGGTGGATTTCTGCCTTTGGGCTGCTGACCTGGTCCTCGACCGCAACTGGCGGGTCGCGCCAGACC
>CP070680.1:2753256-2768125 GCA_020352555.1 Caldifarciminota bacterium
GGCGCCGAAGTCTGTTGACACGCTCGAATTCGCAGCCTGGACCGTGACCGGCAGGGACAGCATGCGCGTGACCGCGTGGACGAACTGGGCCGGCGACTCTGTGCCTGAAGACGACACGCTCAGCCGGCGGTTCCTTGTTCGGGTGGTCGATGTCGGCATCACCGAGGTCTTCAGCCCGGTACCCTGGGACACGATTGACCCGGACACGGTCTTTCCGAGCTGCGTAGTCTGGAACTACGGCAACATCACCGTGACGTTCCCGATGGTGTTCAACATCGGTCTGTACTGTGATACGCTCTGGGTCAGGAACCTGGTTGCGGGCGGGTCCAGGCCTGTGACCGCTGTCCGGCCGTGGACTGCAATGCCCGGGACGTGGCAATGCCTGATGAACGCCGCGCTCGACGGAGACCTGCATCCGGAGAACAACGACACCACCTACTGGTTTGTCGTGCGCGGGACGATAAACCACGACATCATGGTCGGGGTGATTCTGGTGCCTTCAGGCGTCATGGACACGACCCCGTTCCTGCCGACCGTCGAGTTCCACAACAACGGTGCGGAACCTGACAGCTTCTGGGCCTGGTTCTGGATAACAGACACCGTCGGGTCTCAGGTCTACATGGATTCGCTCTTTGCCATGCTGTTCGACACCTTGGTGACATTCCGCCCCTGCACACTCAGAATCCCCGGCTACTACATGGCGAGCTGCTCGGTCTACCTGGCAGAGGACCAGAACCGGCTGAACGATGTTCGGTACCAGGGCTTCTGGGTCGCACCTGGCGCCGGCATGGCCGAGCTGCCCAAGTTCGAACCGGCAGGGCAGGTCCCGGAACCAACGGTGGTCAGGGGAGTGCTGTCCCTGGCTCCGGCAGGAATGACCAATGGCCATGTACCAATGACCCTGCTCGACATCACCGGCAGGCGGGTCATGGAGCTGGTGCCGGGCGACAACGACGTCAGTCATCTGGTCCCTGGTGTCTACTGCATCCGTGTGACCTCGGGGGGCATCCTCGCGAGTCGCAAGCTGGTCAAGGTCGAGTAGGAGGTTGAGATGAAACCCGTATCATTCGTACTCGCTCTCGTGCTCTGCGCTACGATGGCAGCCAGGGCGAGTGACACGTCGCCGGTATATGACGGCCGCACACCCCGTCCCTTCCACCGTGCGCCGGTCCCCAGCCATGATAGCGTGCCGGGCTTCGGCACAGTACTGGACTCATGGAGACTGAACATGTCCGGCTCGTATGCGGGTTCGGGCATGACATGGCGACAGGATGAAGCCAGATTCTATCTCATGGGCCAAGGCTTGGTCGAGGCTATGCGGGTGTGGAAGCTGGACCCTGCAGACCCGCCCGGTTCAATTGAGAGAGTGCCCTGGCAGTCCCAGTCCGTCGTGGGCGAAAGCGACGCACCCTGGAGCATCGCCTGGGACAAAGACTCGGGTTGCTTCTGGATCAGCGCGATCATCGACGGCAACGTCTACGGTGGCTGCTACCTGTTCAGGTTCGTCTGGGACGGAGATTCGTGGGTCTGGCGAGGCACAGAAGGTGACTCCTGGTACGTCGGCAATGGCTCGAATGGCGGCGGGCTGCTGTGTCTCTGGGTGGCAGGGATGGAGAAGACACCGCTCGACAGCCCGTTCTACGCCGCGCCGGTGCATTCCTCGCCCAGCCCGATGAACCACGTCGTCAGGTTCGACCCGTACACCAAGACCAACCTCGGCCGGGTCGCCAACGGCGACTCGATATCGGAACGCGGGTGCGCACTCATTCCCTGGGATAGTTCCTACATCCTGACCTGCGGCTGGCGCAGGGGCACGTTCTGCAAGCGCGACTCGACCGGCCTGCTGCTTGACTCGGTTCAAGCGCCACCAGGCGGCCAGGCGGACTGGGCTCTGTACGTTCCCCGATTCATCAACCCTGACGACACGGTCTGCGTCTACTGCATCCACTCGCATGCCAGCAATTGCTTCCAGCGCGTCTCTGCCGGCATGCTCTGGAACCAGTTGCCGTCCGCATTCCCGCACAGCGCAAGGCCGCACAACATACTGGCTCCGGTCGGGACGGTTGACAGCGGCACGACCGTCATGCCCAGGATGGTCGTGCGCAACTTCGCTGAAGTGACGGCCGAGAACGTGAGCGTGCACCTGCTGATCGACAACGAGGCGGATAGGGCAATCTATCACGACAGCCTTCTTGTGACGCTGGCGCCGAGGTCTGCGGACACTCTGGAGTTCGTACCCTGGACCGTGACCGGCAGGGACAGCATGGGAGCGACAGGATGGACAAGCTGGGCCGGTGATTCGGCAACGTGGGACGACACCGTTGTTCAGCGTTTCTTTGTCCGCGTCACCGACGTCGGCATCTCGGCGGTAGAGACCCCGATTCCGGGAGACACCATCGACCCGGACACGATCTATCCGAGCTGCGTGGTCTGGAACCACGGCAACATCACCGTGACGTTCCCGATGGTGTTCAACATCGGTCTGTACTCGGACACGGTCCTGGTCAGCAACCTGATTGCTGGCGGGTCCAGACCGGCGACCGCAGCGCAGCCATGGGTTGCCTCACGCGGAGTGTGGCGATGCCTGATGAAGGCTGAAGTCGACAGAGACCTGCATCCTGAGAACAACGATACCACGTTCATTTTCTTCGTGCGGGGAGCGAGTGAGTACGACATCATGGTTGCCGAGATTCTGGCCCCGTCCGGAGTCATGGACACAACCCCGTTCACGCCATACGCCACGGTGCGCAACCTCGGGTCCAACCCAGACCCTGACAGCTTCTTCATGGCCTGGTTCTGGATTGGGGATTCAGTCGGGATTGAGGTCTACCGAGACTCGGTCCCGGAGATGCCGCCACAAGGCAATCTCTCATTCCGGGCCTGCACCCTCAGACTCCCGGGCAACTACGTAGCCAGTTGCTCAGTGTATCTGGCCGGTGACTGGAACCGGGCGAACGATGCTCTTCATCTGAGGTTCTCGGTCGCTCCTGGCGCAGGAGCCGGCGAGAAGCCCAGGGTCCGGGCCGAGGAAGAGATGCCGGAGCCGACCGTGGTCCGAGGAATACTGACAATCCCTCTCGCTGCCGACCGTCAGGAGCTTGTGGCCCTGCACGACCCGATGGGCAGGTTGGTCATGGTTTTGAAACCAGGAGACAACGACGTCAGCCGACTCGGTCCTGGTGTCTACTATGTCAGGACGATGGCCGGTGGCTCGCTTGTCAGCCGCAAGCTGGTCAAGCTGCAGTAGAAAGTCGATATGAAACCGATGTCATTCGCACTTGCCTTCGTGCTCTGCACGACGATGTCGGCCAGGGGAGATGACACATCGCCAGTCAACGACGGGCGCGTGCGACCCCCTAGCCACAAGCTACTGCCCAGCCTGGACGACGTGCCACCCTTCGGAATCGCACTGCAGCAGTGGTCCCTGCAGATGAGCGGTGGGTACGCCGGCGCTGGAATCACCTGGGTCCGTGACTCGGGCAAGTTCTACCTGGCGGACCAGGGATACTCCGGACCACCGGGAGTCTGGAACCTGGACCCGGCAGACCCGGAAAGCACAATCGAAGCGGTTCCCTGGACATTCACCGACCTCGGGGACAGCACAGTCGACATCCCCTGGGGAATCGCTTGGGACCCCGATTCCGGTTGCTTCTGGACAAGCCAGATCGTCGACGGGAATCCCGACATTGGCTGCTACCTGCTTCGCTACGTCTGGAACGACTCGTCCTGGGCCTGGGGCGGCGCAACTGGAGACTCCTGGCTTGTCGGTACCGGCTCGAACGGCGGCGGGCTGAGCTGCCGCTGGCTCGGGGGAATGGACAAGTCGTTGCTCGATGGCCGGTTCTACGCCGCGCCGGTGTGTGGCTCGCCGAGCGAGCTCAACTACGTCGTCAGGTTCGACCCCTACTCAAAGACGAACCTAGGCCGGGTTGCATACGGCGACCAGATTTCCGAACGAGGGTGCGCACTCATTCCCTGGGACAGTTCGTACATCCTGACCTGCGGCTGGCCTTCTGCCAGCTACCGGAAAAGGGACTCAACAGGATACCTTCTGACACAGGTTTCAGCCGGCTCCGGCCCTGCGGACTGGGCCCTGTACTTTCCCTCGGTCATCCGGCCCGAGGATACGGTCTGTGCCTATTGCATCAACTCGAACTCTGCCAACACGCTCCAGCGCATCTCGACCGGCATGCTCTGGGGCCAGTTGGGGTCCGCGGTCGGGCACAACGTCCGGCCGGAGAGAGTCCTTTCGCCGACCGGCGTGGTTGACAGCGGCATGACCATCACCCCGCGCATTGTTGTCCGCAACATCGGTCAGGAGACCGCGGACAGCATCGACGTCCATTTCGTCATCGACGATGAGACGGATGTGGTCATCTACCACGACAGCACGTACGTACTCGACATGCCGGGCGGCTCGGTAGACACCGTCGCGTTCGCGCCCTGGGTCTCTGTCGGCCGCGACAGCATGGGCTGCGTGGCATGGACCTTCTGGAGCGGTGACTCAAATGTCCACGACGACACGATTTTCAGCCGGTTTCTCGTCCGAGTCATCAACGTCGGTATCACTCACGTCTACAGACCACTTCCGGGCGAGACCATCGACTCCGGCACCACGGTCTACCCCCAGCTCCAGGTCTTCAACTACGGCAATCTGACGATGACATTCCCAGTTACCTTCAGGATAGGAGGGTGGTCTGACACAGCCATGGTCACCAACCTGCTCGCCGGCGCCTCGCGCACAGTCACTGCCGCCAGCCCGTGGACTGCGACCCCGGGCATCTGGGGATGCGGGATGTCTGCCATCCTGGCCGGCGACCTGCATCCTGAGGACAATGACACGATGTTCATCTTCTACGTGCGCAGGACCAGCTACGCCGATGTGGCATGTGAGGGAATCCTGGTCCCGAGTGGGGTCATGGATACGACACCGTTCTTGCCGCGGGCGCTCTACGCCAACCACGGCACGAGCGATGCCACGTGCACGACCTACTGCTGGATCGAAGACACCATCTCCGATGTCATCGTCTACTCAGACAGCGCCCCGGTCCTGCTCGTGGTAGGCGACACTCTGACCGCAGGGTACAGACCATGCACCCTGAAGGTCGAAGGCCCGTATGTGGTGACCTGTTCGATCCATCTGGCAGATGACCAGAACTGGCTCAACAACGTCATCCACCAGGACTTCAGAGTAGGCCCGGGCGTCGGAATCGAGGGAGAACTCAAGCTCAAGGCGGCAGGATGTACTCCGGAGCCGACAGTGGTCCGAGGAACATTGAAAATCCCTCTCGCTGCCCGCCATCAGCAGCCTGCAACCTTGCACGACCCGATGGGCAGACTGGTCATGTTCCTGAAGCCAGAGGACAACGACATCAGGCATGTTGCGCCCGGGGTCTACTTCCTGCGGTCAGCGGACAACGGTGGGCGGTCAGCGGTCCGCAAGATAGTCATCCAGCGGTAGGGAGGTGAGATGAGAAGAGCCGTCATCCTGTACGTTGTCCTGCTGGTCGGTCTGGCTTGGGCCATCGACTGGTGGCAGTTCCGCGGCCTGGGCGGCAACACAATCATGAGTGTCGCTGCCCAGGGTCAGTTTGACGCCTACGCGACGACCGACATGGCGTTGTTCTGCTACGACGATGGAACAGGGGAGTGGGACACGATGTACTTGTACAGCCCGTCCGGCAGAGGGCGCGGCTATGTGCAGCTCAGCTACCCCGACGTGTACTTGGCCTGGGGCAGGGGTTCGCGGTCCGACGGCCTGTGGCGGACCACTGACAACGGCCAGTCCTGGAATGTTCTCCGCTACATGGTCTTCCCGAGAGTGCTCCTGGTCAGAGACACGGTCATTTTTCTGGCCGGAGATACGCTGGACCAGGGCGTCTGGCGCAGCACGGACCAGGGGCAGAGCTGGGTTGACTGTGATTCGGGTCTGGCCGCGGCGCGTGTGCAGAGCGTGGACGTGAGCTACCGGAATGCCGATTCGGTGCTGTGTGGGACAAGGTCGAGCGGCGCCTTCGTGAGTGCGAACCGCGGGCTCTACTGGCAGCCGCTTGGACCTTTTGGGAGCAGGCCGGTTCCGGCGGTGTGCTGGGCCGAAGGCCAGAGTGAGAGAATGCTGCTGGCAGTGGCCGGTGATCCGGATTCGGCCGGGCTGTGGTCAAGCACTGACGGGCAAGCCTGGGTCCAGGAACTCAGCCTTGCGGACCCGACCTGCTTCGAGGAAACAGGCCGGGTCGCGGGTTGCCTTGACGACAGCGGCACCTACTGGTACTACGCAGGCAGCTGGCATCCCTTCTGCGACAGCCTCGACAACCGCAACGTCCACTGCCTGTCAGGCCTTGGTTTCACGTGGGCCGGGACCGAAGACGGCGTCTACATGCACGACCAGACGCCCGGAGTTGCGGAGAACGGGACAGAAGGCGGAAGGATGAAGACCGAGGGCCTGACACTGACCGTCGTGCGGGGAGTGCTGGTCTGGAGTGCAACGACTCCGTCGTTGCGCAATGTCGGAGACATTGCACTCCATAGCAGGGCGAAGATGCTGGACGCTTCTGGCCGCGCCGTGATGAACCTGCTGCCCGGCCCGAATGACATCCGGCATCTCGCGCCCGGGATCTACTTCCTCCGGTCAGCGGATAGCGGCGGGCGGTCAGCGGTCACAAAGGTAGTGGTGCAGCGGTAGGGAGAAGATATGAGAACGCTGGTGCTGATGGTCGCCATGGCCGGGCTGGTAAGCACGGCGCAGGCGGATTTCGGTATCGCCTGGCAGCGCTGGCACGACGGGGACAGCGCGTGCGCGATTGAGGTTGACAGCGAAGGCAATGTCATCGTCGGCGGAACGAGCGGAGCGGATTTTCTTGTCATCAAGTACTCATCCTACGGCGACACGCTGTGGGTGAGGAGCCTTGACGGCGGAGACAATGACGAGTTCATCGGCCTGGCAGTGGACGAATCGGACAATGTCCTCGTGGCCGGAACGAGTTTCGGGCCAGGGTTCGATGCCGACTACATGACGGCCAAATACAGCCCTGCCGGCAACCTGCTCTGGATGAGGAAGCACAACGGCATCGGCAGGCGGCTTGACGCTGCCCATGCGATGTGCGTGGACGATTCGGGCTGCGTGTACGTGACCGGGCAGAGCGACCGCGAGAGCCTGGGCATGACGCGGTACGAAATCGGCACGGTGAAGTACCTTCCGAACGGCGACACCGCGTGGGCACGGGCTCACGGTCTGTCCGGCTCGATGCCGATGGCGAGCGGGCACGGTTTGGGCGCGGACCGGTCAGGAAACGTGTACGTGACCGGGGATGCCGGGTCACTGGACGGCGTCTTCGACTACCTGACCATCAAGTATGCGGCCGACGGTGACACGGTCTGGACCAGGACCTATGACAGCCCTGGTGGCGATGACGACTGGCCGCATGCTCTGGTCGTGGACCGGTCGGGCAACGCCATCGTGACAGGCCGGGGCGGCGACGATTTCGCAACAGTGAAGTACGACCCGGAAGGGGTCGAGCTCTGGGCTGCGACCTATGACCGCGGCGGCACCGACGAGGCACGATCGCTGGATGTGGACGGTTCGGGTGCGGTGTATGTGGCGGGCGGTGCCAGCGGGTCCTTCGCGACGGTCAAGTACAGCCCGGCCGGGGTCAGGGAATGGTCCACGACCCAGTTGGGAGCGCGGGCGTGCGATGTGGCGGTCGACGACTCGGCATATGTCTACGTTTGCGGCAGGGGCAGCGACGGGTACCTGACTGCTGTCTACGATTCTGCCGGGGAGGAGCAGTGGGCCATGCGCTACATCGGCATGTACCAGACTTCGGCACTGGCAGTGGCACCGGACGAACAAGGTGACGTGTACGTCACCGGGATATACTGGAGCAGCTCTGGCCGCGACATCCTGACGATCAAGTACTCGGAAGACGTCGGAGTCGAGCTCCGGCCTGCAGCCAGGCCTGAGAAGCCGGAGCCGCGGGTGCTGATGGTCAGTAGAATCCTTGAACTGCCGGACGGTGTCCGGGGTAAGCTGCTTGACCTGTCGGGCAGAAGCGTCGCCGAGCTGCGGCCGGGCGAGAACGACATCCGGCATGCAGCGCCCGGAGTCTACTTCATCAGAGAGGGTTCGAGGGTCCAAGGGTTCGAGGGGCCGAGCAGGAAGGTTGTGATTCAGAGATAGGCCAAGCCTGTTGACAATCGGACAGCGGTGGCCATGCTGACGGCAGTGAGCGGCAGACTGGCTGAGAGATATCTCCGTCGGCGTCGATATGGCAGACCGGCAGTCATCGTCGCGTTGGCGCTGGCCGTGCTGGCCTGTCGGAGAGACCCTGGGCCGAGAAAGGTGATGGAGATGAACATCACCGTGGTGCGTGACGGAGACGTTGAGCCGGTTGCCGACTACCTGGACTATGCGCTGCGCAAGTTCCTGGCCGAGCCCTACGGCAAGACAGAAGCCGAGCAGCAGCACATCGACTACATCAGGGCCCAGCGGGAGTTCTATCGCACGACCTACAACTGGCACGAAATAGCGGCCTGGCTGGCCGGGCACTTCAGACAAGGGTCTGACCTGGAAATCGCGGCGGTGTACGAGTTCGATTCCCTGGCCGAGCTCGAGGAGTTCCTGGGCGGGAACCCGGAGGACATCGGTGTCCCGATTGTGGCAGAGGTGGCAGAGCGCTACAAGGGGTATGATTTGAATCCGGCGTCGCACAACAGGGTGCGGTTCGTGACCGCTCGGGCCCCGGTTTTCTTCAGCTCCGCAGTGTTCCCGCTTCGCGAGGCGCGCAGGGCAGCGGGTCAGCAGTTCACTGTGCTGGAATCGCTGGAACGAGGCGGGGCAGTGGACAGGTGGGGAGTGGGCTATTTCACTGCCCGGAAAGGGGTGTACAGCGCGCTGTGTTTCCGGGCCCGGGGGGTGTGGCTGATGTGGCCGCTCATCTCACGCTGAGTTTCTGACGCAAGATGACAGGGCGCCCTTGCGGGCGCCCTGTGGGCTTACGGGCTTGTTCAGGCCTAGTCCATGAGCAGGACCTTGGCCCCGGACTCAGAGTCGGTTGTCCTGAACTTGAGGAAGTAGACGCCTTTGGCCAGGTTCCTGGGCTGCCAGAAGTACCGGCCAGAGCCCTGCCGGGCATCGAACACCACCCGCTCGGCAATGCGGCCGGTCGGGTCAAAGGCGAGCAGTTCTACCTCGCCCTGAAGCCCGGAGAAGTAGTTGACGAACGTGCCCCTGGTGAACGGATTCGGACTGAGGAAGAACGGCTGTTGACCGGCTGCGGTTTCTGCCGGTCGTTCCGCGACCCCGAGCAGGTTGGCATCGAACCAGGACTGGGCGCTGTCGGCGTTGGCCGCGAAATCGGCTTCGGTCGTGCCGCCGACCACGGCGAACACCACGCGCTGTTCTTCGCCGACTCTGAGTTCGAACGGGCCGGCAGTGGCTGCGACCGACCAGTCGTAGTCGCGGTCCGAGCTGCGCTGGGAGATGGTGCCGTCGAGGATGCGGAACTTCTGGCCGTCGGACATGCAGGTGTCGTTGGGGTAGACGTAGCGGGCGTGGTCGACAGCGGTGAGGTTGGCGAAGGTGGTCGGGTGGAGCAGGAGCAGGCCGGCGCACGGGTACTGGGACGAGGACTGCCGCATCCAGACCGAGCGCTGGGATTCGTTCGAGGCAGCGACATTGACCCTCGGGTCAGAGCCGATGTCGAAGTCGCCGATCATGCCGACGTAGAGACCGCTGATGGAGCTCGTGCCGTTGTTGGTGAATGTGAAGTCGCCGATACACCAGTCTTCATACCCGCCGTCCGCGTTCATGTGCCAGTCCTGGGTGACTTCGAGCCCCTGTGACGAAGGATGACCTTGGTCGCTCATCTTGCCGCGCCAGCGGACATCGGCCGGCACAGGCGGGCGCCAGAACCTGAAGCTGTCGGTCATCAGCCAGTCCTGGTTGGTCGGGCCATTGGCAGGCTGGCCGAAGTGATGGTCCACCAGATAGCCGGGCGAGGTGCCGGCCATCAGGCTGCCGAAGAACAGCGTGCTCGGGGAGTTCTTCGGTACCTGGAAACCGGAGCCGGCGTCCTCGGCTTCGGGCGGTTCGTCGTAGCCGATCGAGCCGATGCCGCAGACCGAGAGCCGGACTGCGCCGGTATCGAGCGTCACAATGAACTGGCCTGGGTGCGGCGGCTGGTCCGCGGCTGTTGCCGTTCCTTCATAGGGCAGGATCGGGGTATGGGCGGCTCCGGGTGTCGAGTGCCGGGCATGGCCTTCGCTGACCGTGACCGTGAATTCGCCCGCAGAGGCAGCGTTCACTGCCAGGCCGGCGTTTCCGGCGGCGTCGGTGCGTCCGGAGACGTAGAACTCCCCTTGTTTCCAGGCGCAGACCAGCGCATCCTCGACCGGCTGGCCACTGACTGCGACCTGGACATTGAAGTCATAGGCGCCGAGCGGGATCGTATCCGGATAGGAGACGACCGGTGTGCCCGGGGTGCCGGCCCACACCGGCATCGCCGGGTCGCCGAGGGTCAGGTACATCCAGATGTTGCGGTAGTACGGGTAGTCCGGCCAGTACTTGGCAAGGTAGGCGTCCATGTAGCTCATCTGGCCCGACACGCTGAACACCGGGCCGGCGTAGTCCCGCACGCCCGGGACCGTGATGGTCCAGGTGTCGGTCATCGCGCGGACCACGGTCGAACACTGGCCGTGGTTGGGAAGGGTGTACGAGGCCTGGGTCGCGCCGAGCGCGCTCACCGCGCCGCCCGGGTACTTGCGCATCCACGCCTCGGTGTGGCACTCGCCTTCCGAGATGTCGCCGCAGATGCAGGCCCAGTGCTGGGTCACCGGGGTCAATTCGTCGTTGTCGAGCGCTGCCACCTCAGCATTGGACCAGTTGCTGCCGCACCAGCCGGCCCAGATCTGCGCGTCGCCGTGGCCACGATAGGCTAGGATGCCGGTCCCGGCATTGACCGCGTTGGCGACGTCGGCGTTGTTCTTGTACTGGCCCATGATGGTGTCGATGTCGGGCTGCCAGTACGGCTTGGGCATGTGGTAGACACCGCGCACACAGCCCGAGTACTTGCCCGGATACTGCTCACGGTGAGCCACGAACGTCATCCGCTCGAGCCAGGCACCGGATGCGGGCTGCTTCTGGTACTTGAGGATCTTTCTGACCTGGTTCTCGAGGTCGTCCGCCGAACTGGGCGAGAGACGCGCGAGGTTGATCTCCGGGTACTTGTCGCCTGTCGGGTAGGGGGCGATGTCGGCATAGTAGAAGTCGCTCCTGCCCACGCCTGTGTAAGACCCGGTGGGAATCTGGCTGTACTCGCCGACCAGCAGCACGTACTGCAGCAGAGCCGGGGAGTGCCGGTCGTACTCCTGCTTGATCGAGTCCTTGACCTCGGTCGCGGTGAAGCTCGACTTGGTTATGACGCGCAGGTCGTAGCCGCGCTTCTGCACCCAGCCGAGCAGCGAGTCGCGGAGCCAGGTGTGGGATGCCCAGTCCTGGTGGCAGAAGACAAGGTAGCGCACGCCTGCTGTGTAGTCGGTCTGCGGGGCGAGCCTGATCGAGCCGAAGTTGTCGATGTATGAGGCATAGGTCGGGATCATCCAGCCCGCGACCCGGGTCGGATAGGCGCCGCCCGAGTAGTCGACAGACACGCGGATGCGGGACGCGACCGCTATCTCGCGCCTGGCCGGATTGACCTGAACCGGGTAGACCTGGAGGTTGGCGACGTCGAGGTCGCGCCAAACACCGGTCTCGATGACCTTGGCGGCAAAGCCCGGGTAGCTGATGTCCTGGTCGTAGAAGTCCGAGTCGATGACAAGAGGCCCGGGTCGGTCGCCGTCGAGCAGCGGGGGCTGGAGCGGGTAGACTTTGGCCACGGACAGAGTTCTGGTTTCCAGGACCTCGGCCCGAGCCGTGACTCTGGCGCCGGTCGGAATGGCGAGCAGGACCGAAACCTTGGGGACTTCGGGTCTGCCCTGCTCGAGCACGGCGAAGACGTCGCCGGGCAGGGAGAGCTTTGAGTACTCATTGCCCTCGGCCGTGACCGGACTGATGTCCAGGCCCGGAATCGACACCTCGAACACGGTCTGCGAGACGTTGTTCTTGAGGACCGAGATGCGGGCGCTGCCGGTGCCCGAGCCCAGGGGCTGCCATTCGGCGTAGCCAATGCCCGCGGCTGCAAGCACGGTCAGCGCGACCAGCACTCTTCTCGTCATCAGGAGCCTCCTGTGAGTTTGCGCTCTTGCCTGTCAGAGTGGGGCCCGACGTGCGGCCGAAGGCCGCCAGCCACAAGGACAGGGACATGTTTGTCTACCGCAGACAGAGAGGACCAGATTATAGTCCGCGCGTCTGTCAGGTCAAAGCGGCCGCTAGCGGGCAACCAGCACAGCCTTGGCATTCAGGGTCTTGGGTCCGTGCCCGACCCGGATGAAATAGGTGCCGGGCCTGACCCGAATCCCGGAATCGTCGGTGCCGTTCCAGGTCCACCCGTCGCTGCCCGTTCTGCTGAGTGTCGCGACAAGACCGCCGTCGGCCGCGTATACCAGCGCGCTGTTGGAGGCGACAGGTCCGAGGAGCGAGACCCGCGTCGATTTCCGGAAGTGCGACGGAGCCACCCGCAGGCTCGGGCGCTTCGCAAGCGCCACGGGTGCCGGGTTCGACACCATGCCGGTGGGCGCGAGGGTCTCGATCCGGAGCGACCTTCCGGCTGTGAGCGGGGCAGCGGTCCGCGGGTACCAGCCGTTGGCCGTCTGGGTCAGACCGGTGCTGCCCTCAGAGTTCTGCATCCCGATCGTTGCCTGGTCGAAGTAGTTGGCGGTCTTGAGATGGATGACGACCGAGTTGTCGCCGGTCGGGGTGGAAACGGTCTGGTCAAAGACCTGGACCTGAACCTTGTCCCACCTGCCCGGAGTGGCGAAATAGGCGAGCGAGTCGAACTCGACGATGAAGCGATGGCCGGCTTGGTCGTGATGGTACCAGATGTGGCCGTGGTCGGGAGGATGCAGGTTGTCCCAGACAACCGCCAGGATGTTGGGCGGGGCGTTGCGGTAGGGGAGCAGGACGTTGACGAAGTCGACCCTGTCGCCGGTGCCGGGGACCACGAACCCGTTGCTGCAGATCGAGATGCTGTCAAAGCTGCTGCCGTACCACTGCCAGGCCCCGAAGGACTCGGGCAGGGCCAGGGTCGCGATGTCGTCTTCACCCAGAACCAGCTCGGTGCCGAGGCCGCGCAGCTCGACCCAGTCGTAGACCGGCATGCGGTCGTAGCAGGAATCGGTGTGGTCGTAGATGACGTAGCCGTAGTCGTCCGGACCGGTGGGCAGGTTCATCGAGTCGCCGACAACGAGCGGGACCTGGACAGTGTCGGTGTAGCCGGTCGCGACAAGGATCAGGTCGCAGTAGAGCGGCAGCTCGACCCGGGCCTCGGACCCGGCACAGACCCGGAAACCGTCGGTCGAGACGGTCGTGTCACCTTCGGCAGCAGGACCGAACGCTCCGCTGCCGTCGACAACCGTGAGTTCTGGGTCCTGACTGATGAGCCGGGCCTGCATCGCGCTGACGCCGGAGCCTGCATTGTACAGCACGAGTTCGATGTCCGCGGTCTCGCCGCGGTCCAGCTTCAGGTTCGCGGGCCCGGTCTCGTCGCTCACCCTGAACGTCCTGGGCCGGAGCGCGGGAGCGTCAAGTGTGTGGAGCGAGATGTCGTCGGCAAAGACCTTTGCCGCGGGGTAGATCATTCAGCCGTTCCGGTCGACATAGCCGAAGAGCGCGAGGGTGATTGCGGCGACCGAGTCCGGGTCCACACCGGGCAGGTTTTCGAGCTCGTCGTCGATGCGGAAGCCGTAGTCGTGCCAGCCGAGCGAATCCGGAGCGGGGATCAGGTGCAGCCGCGAGTTGCTGGTCCAGTCGCAGCCGCTGGTCGCCGAGTAGATGCGGGTCTCGCCCAGCACGGTATCGCGTGAGTCCAGGTACTCGAGCGAAATGCAGGCGGCGGCAAAATAGGGTTCTGATTCTGTTTTCGATGTCAGGCGGCAGGACACTGAGAACCCGATGTGAACGTCGGGTATCTCGACCTTCTGAAAAAGGCGGAACCCCTTGTTCAGCATCTTGTGCAACATCATCTCGAAGTCCCGGTCCTGGTGATGGGTGTGGCGGCGCCAGAGCCGGCAGTTGCCGGTGTCCGGGAAGTCGCCCCATGCAAAGGCCTGCCAGCCGGAATCAGCCGGCAGCTCGAAGTCGCCGTTTTGCACGAGTTCGCTGGCCGTTGCCGCAAAGGCCAGCAGCACTGTCAGCGCGGCGAGTGTCTTCTTCATTCGCTCCTCAAGCGGGCTTCGCATCCAGGGGACTGCGCCTCGAGAAATGCTAGCGCAGGGCAGCGTGGCGTCAAGGAGAAGGCGGGTCGAGCAGCCGGGCGATATCCTTTTCTGAGAGGCGCTTCCAGGCACCGGGCGCCAGCCGCCCGAGTCTCAGGCCGCCGACCCTTATCCGGCGGAGGCGGGTCACTTCTGCCCCGAGCGCTTCCAGCATCCTGCGCACCTGGCGCTTCCGTCCTTCTGACAGGACCAGCCGGACCCGGGTGGCATGAATCCGCTTCGCCTTGAGCGCCCGTGCCGGGCCGTCATCCAGTCGCACACCCTGCACAAGCTTCTGCTCGAGCCCTGGCACCGGGCCGGCGAGTTCAACTTCGTACTCCTTCTCTTTTGCGTATCTGGGATGAGTCAGGTGCAGGGCAAGGTCGCCGTCGTTGGTCAATATCAGCAGGCCTTCGGTATCACGATCCAGGCGACCGGCCGGAAACAGCCGGGAGCCGACATCGACCAGTTCGGTCACCAGGGTGCCCTTTTCCCGACCGCGGCGGCAGGTCGAGAGCACGCC
>CP070680.1:2768225-2787545 GCA_020352555.1 Caldifarciminota bacterium
ACCGTTGTCAGGTCCCTGCCCGGCCGGTCAGCCTGCCGCTCGACCGGCTCCCATTCCTTGACAACCTGCCAGGGGGTGGCTAGATATTGGATATTGAAGAAGATCTGTTCTGCAACGAGAACGCCCGGCCGGAAGAAAGGAGGACAGTTGAGACTAACTATCATAGTGGTCCTGACCGCACTGGCCGCGACCGCTGTCCAGGCCCAATGGTTCGTGGCCACTGTGCCTGCCGACACCTCACCGACCATGCTCTGCCACAACACCGAGAACGGCTACGTCTACTGCGCGAACTGGGGCGGTGACAACGTCACGGTCATCGACTGCCGGGGAGACAGCGTGCTCACAACCATTGAGGTCGGTGAGGACCCGCATGCCATCATCTACGACCCGACCGACAACAAGGTGTTCTGCCTCGACGAACGAAGCCAGTCCGTCAGCGTCATCGACGGCGCCACCAACACCGTGGTCGCGACCGAAACCCTCGGCGTCTGGCTGTGGGACGGTGTCTGGAACCCGGTGCACAACAAGCTCTACCTGCTCGGACACGGCGACTACTCGGTAAAGGTGATGGACTGCGCGACCCACGCAATCGACACCACGATTCCGCTTCCCGACCCTCCCTACGGGGTCTGCTACGACTCGACCGACGACCGGGTGTACGTCTCGACCCGCAATGACAGCACGGTCCGGGCGATTGACTGCGCCACCGACAGCGTCATCGCCGCCATCAAGGTCGGTCCGGCGCCGAACAAGCTGTGCTGGAACTCGCAGGAGAACAAGGTCTACACCGCGACCGCAGCCAGCGCCGATTCCAGCGTGTCCATCATCGACTGCGCCAGCAACACGGTGGTGGCGACCCTGAAGACCGGTGCCTGGCCGTATGCGGTCAACTATGACCCGGCCGAAAGCAATGTCTGGGTCTGCAACGCCTCAGGCCGCACCATTTCGGTTGTCGACGGTGCGGGCGACTCGGTCATCGCCGACATTCCGACGAACCCTGGAAGCCCGCAAGGCCTGTGCTCGGCCCCGGACTTCGGCCATGTGTTCTGCGGGTTGAGAAACGACACCGTGCTGGTCCTGGACGCGGCTACGCACGGCATCATCGCCCGGGTCGGTATCGGCGGCAGGCGCCCTATGACCCTGCTCCACAACCCGATTGACGGCCGCGTGTATACGACCGACTACTCCAGCGCGAGCGTGTCAATCCTGCTCGACTCGGGCACCTGGGTTGCCGAAGCCTCGAGTCCGAATTCTCTCGCTCGCCGCGCGTCCACGCTGATGCCGCGTGCGCAGCTCTTGGCCGAACTGCAGCAGGACCCTGGTCTGTCGCTGTTCGATGCAGCCGGACGGCGTGTTGTGTCCGGACAGACCTGCTCCGGAGTCGTATTCCTGCGCTCTGCCGGAGTCACACGACGGGCGGTGGTGCCAGGCCAGGACTGACACCGGCGACCGAATTCAGGCCGGCTACCTGTCTGCGTCGGCCAGAGCCCGGCGCAGCTGTTCGTACTTCCGGCGTCCTTCTGCGGTCCTGAATCTGAAACCGCTGCCGAGTCCCTGGTCTTCGAGCTGCCGCATCGCCGTGACCAGGAAATCGTCATCCAGCGACCTGCCGGCAAGACCGCCTGTCTTCGGCTGCTCGACCGGCATCATCAGCCTGATGGCTTCTGCACCCCGGTCTTTGCGCTCGCCGGTCACCTGCCAGTAGACCTTGGCCCCGGCAGGCCCGCCGATTGCGAATCGGTTGCCCGACACGTCCTCGGCAACGTACACCTCATGGCTGCCCACACCGGTCAGCTGGACCCTGGGCCTGCGGTTGAGTGCGCTGAAGTACTCGGGCAGCCTGACCTCGGCCTGCCCGCTCCTGTCAAGCACAGCTTCGCCTTCGTACACGTTGCGCATTTCTGGCGACTCGACGAAATAGTGGTTGAGGACCGCGGACATCGGCCTGAGCGGATGGTCGATCGTGAACGAGCCGCCCGTCTTGGACAGGATTCCGCATCTCAGCTGGCCCGATGCTGTCGTGGCCTGGCCGTTGAATGCGACCGAGTTGCCGTGCCCTGAATCCACCGATGACCCGAACCCGGCCGCGAGCCCGTGGTCGCCCGCAGCCAGGCACCCTTCCCCGCCTGCGACCGTTGCGCCAATCCCGCCGGCGACATTGAGCAGCCCGCCGCCGACCGCTGAGTTCGTCCGGTTCGCGGTGTTGCCCGACCCGCCCGCGACCACCGCATTGCCGCCGGTCGCATGGTTGCCCGAGCCGCCGGGCACCGTGGCGAACTCGGCACCGGCGATGTTGTCAACCCCGCCGCCGACCGCAGCGCAGTACCCGCTGGCAACCCCGAACTTGCCGCCCGCGACCGTGGCATTGGTGACGGTCGCCGCGTTGCTCAGCCCGCCGCCGACCGTGCAGTTGCCGCTGCTCGCCGTATTCTGGGCCCCGCCCGCAACAGTGGCGTAGTACCCGCTCGCGACATTGCCGCCGCCGCCGCCGACCGTGCAGTAGTCGTCGGTTGCACGGTTGTGTCCCCCGCCGCTGACCGTGCTGTAGGCGTAGTCCTGGCCCGAGGTGCCGGTGGTGCAGGCGATTCCGAGGTTGACGTGGGTGTGGCGACCGTTGCCCAGGAGCGTGTTCAGCGCCCCTCCCCGGGCGATACCGAGCTGCGTGACCGTGAAAAGCACGCTGTCCGGCACGCCCCGGGTCCAGGCGTTGTCACCTGCGCCGCCTGAGACCGCAAACCAGGCCGTGTCCGCGTGCCGGGACCTGGACGACAGGAAGCTGTAGGCCGCTGACACGAGCCTTGGCCTTGGCACCATCTCCGGGTCCTCGGCCACCTTGATCCCCAGGTACAGGCCGCCCTGCTCAGGAACAGACTCGATCGGAGAAGCCGAACCCAGCAAAGCGCTGAACAGCCCGGCTTCGGTCCGGATTGGCTGAAGCTCGTGCCACAGTATCGGGCCGCCGGTCTCGTGTTCGTAGAGCCGGAACCTGACCTGGTACACCGAATCCGGAACCGGCACGCCGGCGGTGTCGGTCAGCCTGCCCTGGAAACTCAGGACCCTGGGGATGGTGACAGCGCCTGCCAGGACAGCCGGCGAGACGGCGGACTCGGGTTTCGGCAGGACTGCCTCGGTGTCTGCTGCCGGGGCCGCGAACACGACGAACAGTACCGACACGGATATTGCTGCTTTCATGACTTCCTCACGTCTAGAATCACACGGAAACACTGCGGTATTCTCCCATTATCACGAAGACCGGGCCCGAGGCAACCAGGTCTCTTCATTCGCCGGTCCTTTGACTTCTCCGCCTCCCACGCTCGGTCACTCGGTCACTTGGTCACTCGGTCACTGTCCTTCTGCTTCTCGTCCCTTGACTCTCTCAACCGAAAGCGATACAATCCCCGGTTACTCTCGGCAGCTAGATCGCAGGAGGATTAATGCCCGTACCTAAGCGCAGACATTCGAAGCAGCGCGGCCGGACCCGGCGCACCCACTGGAAGCTAACCGCGCCGACCACGGTCGACTGCCCGCATTGCCACGAGCCCAAGCTTCCCCACCGCGTGTGCCCGCACTGCGGGTACTACGCCGGCAAGGAAGTCATCTTCGTCAGCAAGGAAGAAAAGAAGTGAGGATCGCGCTTGACGCGATGGGGTCGGACAACGCCCCGCGCGCCGAGCTCGAAGGGGTTGGCCTGGCCCTGGAGCACGACTCCTCGCTCAAGGTCGCCCTGGTCGGCCGGCAGGAGATAATCGAAGGCGCCAAAGCCTTTCATGTCGGCCGCCTGGAACTGATCCCGGCCCAGGACGTTGTCGGCATGCACGAATCCCCGGCCGAGGCCCTGCGCCGCAAGCAGAAGTCCTCGATCGCGGTCTGCATGGAGCTGCTCAGCCAAGGCAAGGTGGACGCAGTGGTCAGCGCCGGCAACACCGGCGCGGTCATGGCGTTCGCGGTGACCACCATCGGTGCGATCCCGGGCGTGCACCGGCCCACCCTCGCCATCCTCTTCCCGACCGAGCATCGCAGCACTTTGGTCCTCGATGTCGGCGCCAATGTCGACTCCAAGGCCAACCAGCTCTACCAGTTCGCCGTCATGGGTTCGACTGCGGCCAGCTACCTGTTCCGCAAGGCCAACCCCTCGGTCGGCCTGCTCAATGTCGGGACCGAGGATTCCAAGGGCAGCGAGGCAGCTGTCGAGGCCTACCGGCTGCTCAAAGAGAGCGGGCTCAACTTCGCCGGCAATGTCGAGGGCAACGCCATCCTCAAGGGCAGCGTCGATGTAGTGGTGTGCGACGGGTTCACCGGCAACGCGCTCATCAAGTACGCCGAGGGCCTGGCCGAGGTCCTTTCCGGCATGCTGCAGGAGTACCTGGACTCCGAGTCCAAGTACCGGATGCGGCGCTGGATTGCCAAGCCGGTGCTGCACGAGTTCATCGACCGGATGGACTACCAGGAGTACGGCGGAGCCCTGATGCTCGGAATCCGTGCCCCGGTGGTCGTCGCTCACGGCCGTTCCACGCCCAGGGCGATAAAGAACGCCCTGCGCTCCGCGCGCCAGGCCGCTGACGACAACATCGCCGCCCACATCGCCCAACGGTTCGAGGAGTTGGGGTCCGAATGATGAACCGCTTGCCCGCAGCTCCGCTCGCCTGCCTGATGCTGGCCCTGCTCGCGCTGCCCGCCTGCAACTCGCTGCCGGTCGGTTACGGCCAGCTCGGCCGCATTCCTTCTGAGACCGACACCACTATCGGTCCGGACACCGCAATCGGGTTCGCCCGCTACGTTGCGCTCGGCACAGCCGAAAGACTGTATCTCGGATACGACAGCGCCTACGAATCCAGGGTTCTGCTCAGGTTCGGGCTACCGGACTCTGATTTGGGCTCGGTCCGGTCCCTGAAACTGGTGCTCTACCGGGCCAACGATGTGCAGATGGGGTTCGAGGCCTATCCCTGTTCCGTGAGCTGGGACGAATACGGCGCGACCTGGAAATCGGCTTCGCTCGAGGACAACTGGCTTGAACCGGGCGGAGACATGATCCGCACCAGGGTGCTCGAAGGCACGCTCAAAGGCGACAGCGCGGTCTTCGACATCGACCTCGAGCACCTCGAACTGCTTGTCCGGGAATCCTACGGCATCTTCCTGATTCCGAAGAACTCCGGTTTCACCGCGATCCACGGCCGCACGACCGAAGGCAAGTACCCGCGCATGGTCATGACCTATGCAGGCGACAACGACGTCTCCTCGACCGCTGCTGCCGATGTTCACCTTGTCGACACCACCCGGGTCGACATGGGCCCGGTCTACCTTGCGGTCGGGTCCGGCGTCGCATTCCGCACCTACCTGAAGTTCGATGTCGGCTCGCTGCCTGGGGAAGGTACGGTGGCAAAGGCCGAGATGGCGTTCCTGCCCGAAGTCCAGTACCGGCGCCAGGACACGCTCGCCATCGGAATCCACCGGCTGCTTGAGCCGTTCGAGGACAAGGGGCCGAACTCTGATTTCAGAGAAGGTGCCTATGACCGGCTCAGGTACGTCGTTTCTCCGGACACTGACTCGGTCGCCCGTCTTGATATCCGCGCCCTGGTTCAGTACTGGACCGCGCACCCGGACTCGAACTTCGGGTGCTATCTCATGGCCGAGCCCGAATACGCCGAGTTCTTTCGCATGCGGATTCCGATGAGCGGTCCCAGCTCCCCGAAACTCGAGCTGTTGCACGTGACACCGCCTCAGGACCGGTTCTGATGAAAAGACTCCTGCCCCTGTTCCTGGTCGCCGCGCTCGGATTCGGCCAGTCGTTCTTCAACATGCGGGGCCTGGGCGAACTCGCTCCGGTTTCAGACGCCCGGGTCCTTGGACTGGGTGGTCCGCTCGCCCTTTCCTATCGAAACCCGGGTATCCTCGTCCACCTGAACCAGACTTCGTTCAACCTCAGCGCCTTCGGAGCCGGGGCTCTGGGCGAGGAAGGCGGCAGCCAACGGCTGATCGGCAATGTCCGGCCTGCCGGATTTCACGCCGCGGTCCCGCTGCCGCTCAAAGCCAGGCTGCTGCTCGGCCTGGACCAGCGCTTTGGACAGGACTATGACGTGTGGTCCGAGTCCGTACCAGACACCCCGTACCGGTACCATATCATCGGCCGGGGCGGTGTGTACGCGCTCCGCGCCGGGCTCTCGGTCTCGGTCTTCGACATGTTGTGCGTCGGCGGAGAGTACAACTACCTGCTCGGCTCTTCGCGCGAGCTTCGCCAGATCCAGGTCTCAGAAGGCAACTATGTTTCCTCGGACACCGTGGCCGCGCGTTTCTCTTCCCACGCGTTCCGGGTCGGCGCAGCGGTCCAGGGCCGAGAGTTCTCGGCCGCAGCGTTCTTTGAACCCGGACTCGATATCACGGTCCGCAACCTGTTCCTCACCCACGGCTCGGTCGAGGATTCGTTCAATACCATCGGCCTGCCGTACACTCTTGGCGCTGGTGCCGGTTTCCTGCCGACAGACCGGTTCGGGCTCGCGGCTGGAGCCGAATTCCGGCCCTGGTCTGAAATCCTGGTCGACGGCCAGACCAGGCAGCACTACCGCGATGCATTCCGGGCATCGGCCGGGTTCTGGTACGAACTGGCCGAGAACTGGCCGATAAGGCTGGGCTACTCCTACCAGGACTGGTACGTCACCGCCCGGTATGACAGCGTCCACCCGGCGAGACCTGACAGTGTCATCTGGCTGGACAGCCCGGTTTCCCAGCACGCCGTGCACCTGGGCACCAGCATACCGATACCGAACTTCGGGTCCCTCGACCTCGGCACCGAAATCGCCCGCCGGAACGCCCGGGGCCTGGCCGAAACCGCGGCCCGTCTCATGCTCAGTCTCAGCTACCACGAAGCCTGGGCAAGACGCACCAGGCGCTGGGGCTACTAGCGCCCGGACACGGCTCTTCGGCCTGAGTTCCGGGTTCCTGGGCCTGGCAACGCAGCAACACCCGGATTCGTATCAGCCAGGCCTGTCTCTAGTTGACTCACTCTTGAGCCGCGACTAACCTCTAGTGACTTGGTCCACCTGCCTATCCTCTTCGTCCTGCTGGTCGCGGCAGACCCGCACCCAGGGGCCGGTGCCGGGTTCCCGTTCTTCTACAACGAGTGGCAGTCGCTCGCCTCCCTGCCCGGTCCGAGGGCCAGTCACATGGCTGCTGCAGGACCGGATACAACCGACTTGCGCTGCTTCGTATTCGGCGGAGCCGCGTACCCGGGCGCGGACATGGACAGAATCTGCCTGGGATACTCGGCCCGCGAGGACAGGTGGTTCGAGCTGAGCAGCATGCCCACCGCACGCGGCAGAGGACAGGCGGTCACGCTCAACGGTCTTGTCCACGTGCTGGGCGGCATCGGCAAACACGGCAACAGACTCAGTGTCGTGGAAACCTATGACCCGGTCATCGATACCTGGACCAGGTCCCAACCTCTGCCCGAGAACCTCGATGACTTCGGCGCCGTGGCCTGGAGAGACAGCATCATCTACGTCATCGGCGGCGGCAACTGGCTGCCCGGGTCACCTCCGTCCAACAGAGTCTGGTTCCTCGACTCGGGCAGCGGAGAGTGGCGTGCGGCCACCCCCCTGCCTGCGCCGCTCGGCGCTTCGTGTTGCGGAATCACCGGCGACACGATACTGGTCGCGACCGGCTGGACTTCTGGCGGCCCGACCAGCCGGGCCTGGCGCGGCACAATCCAGCCTGGCAGACCGGACCTGATCTCCTGGCAGGAGCTTGATCCGCTCCCCGGTGAGCCGCGTTCCCGCTCTGCCGGCGCAGCTGTTCAGGGTCTCCTCGTCGTCTCAGGCGGAACACTGCCCGACCACACGGTGACAGCCCAGACCTGGATACTGGATCCCGAATCCGGCTCATGGCATCGGCTTGCCGACAAGACCACCCCGGTCAGCGACGTCTGCGAAGCGGCGGCACTCGGTTCGAGGCTGCTTGTTGCCGGCGGCTTTGCCGGGTCTGCGCCCTACACCAAGCTGCACCAAGCATTGGACCTTGGGCAGTTCGTCCACGACGTCGGGATCCAGAAAGTCATGTCTCCGCTGGGCAGACTCCGGCCTGACTCGGTCTACTCCGCATCCGCCGTTGTAGTCAACAACGGGTCTGAACCTGACCGGCCGTTCGTCAGTTTCTGGCTCATCGACTCGGCAACCCGGCGCCTGGTTTTTGCCCGGGACACGACGCTCGACCTCGACCCAGGACAAAAGGACACGGTCCTGTTCGGCAGCTTTGACCCGGACCAGGGGCGGATCTACGAAATCAGGGTCCTGACCCATCTTCCCGCAGACGAAAACCGGCTCAACGACACGCTGTTCGGCCGCTGTCGGACCACTTCCGGCAGCGAACCGGACGGATACGGGTATGTCTATCTGAGCACCCAGGAACCGGACTCGGTCGATTTCCAGTGGCACAACCCGGTGAACAGCGACACGGTCCGCAGCTGGTTCCCGGACCCGGATGACGGCACTTCGAGGCGCAACCTCCCGTTTCCGTTCGTATTCTACGGCGACACGCTGAGCTCGATCAACGTCTGCACCAACGGATTCCTGTCCGCCTCTCCCGCGATCGCGCACGCCAACCGCTCGATGCCCTTGCCCGACCTCACCCATCTCATCGCTCCTTTCTGGGACGACCTCACCCTGCGCGAACAGGGCACGGTCCTCGAGAAACGGTATCCGGACCGCATCATCTACTCATGGGTGGACGTGCCCCGCTACGACGAGCCTGGCTCAGCCCTGACCTTCCAGGCCATACTGTACCGGTCCGGCAACATCCAGTTCAACTATCTCGAAATGAACGGTTCCCGGGCCAGCTCAACCGTAGGGATCCAGGGACTCGCCGGCACCTGGGACTGGTACACCGAATACCTGGTCGACGGCATACCCAACAATCACGTGGTCGACGACTCGGTGTCGATCTTTTTCCGCTCGCCTGACGCCGGCATCGCCGGGCCCGGCGCAGCGGCGCCCGGCCCAATCAGGCTTCAGGCACCCTCGGTAGTTTCCGGACGAACGCTGCCGGTCATCCTCACCTGGGCCGGCGAACCGCCGCAGGTCCGGGTCTTCGACGCCTCCGGTACTCTGGTCGCCGCTTTCGAACCAGGCACCGGGTCGCCCTGGTCCGCGCGCTGGGACATGCTGGACCGGCACGGGCGCCGGCTCCCTGCCGGCAGCTACTTCCTGAGGGCGGGGAACGAATCCGGCACCGCTGCCCGTCGCCTGCTGATGGTGAGATAGCAGCAGTGGCCGTTGCCCTCTGTCTCGTCTGTGCGATTGCACCAATGCATCCCAACATCCTGCTCGAGCTCCCGGATTTCGACCGCAGCCGGATGGCTGACCTGCCCGACGACATTGACATCCTCGGCGCCACCGACAGTTCGCTCCGCATCCTGGCAACACCCGACCGGCTCGCAGAACTAATGGTCAAGGGTTTTCGCCCGACCGTCGTCCGGCAGGACTACCGCTCCTGGGTCAGCGACCGGCTGCAGGAGTACCGCTCCTATCCCGAGGTCTGCAGCATCATGCTCTCGGCCTCGCGGCAGCATCCCGAAATCTGCCGGGTAGACACGATCGGTTTGTCGGTCGAGAACCGCCCGATACTCGGCCTTCGCATCACCGACAACCCCGGTGCCGAGGAACCTGAGCCGGAGTTCCGTGTCATCGGGGCGCACCACGGCGACGAGAAGATAGCGACCGAAGTTTCGCTCGACTTCATCCTGTTCCTGGTTTCGAGCTACGACACCAGCCTTGTGGTCAGGGGCCTCGTCGACAGCCGCGAGATCTGGGTCATCCCCGTCATCAACGTCGACGGCCATGTCCAGGACCGGCGCCGCAATGCCAACGGCGTGGACATCAACCGTGACTACGGTTACAAGTGGTACGGCTCTGGCAGCAGCACCGGCCCGTTCTCTCAGCCCGAATCCAGGGCGGTCCGTTCCCATTCCATCGCCAACAACATCACCGCGGAGTTCGCGTTCCACTCGGTCGCCTCGTACGTCAACTACCTCTGGGACAATCACCCTGCCGACCCGCCCGACTCCGGGCTGGTCATCGCCTTTGCCGAGCGGTATGCGGACTCGACCGCCGGTTCCCGGACCACCGAACTCGCACCCGTCAACGGTTTTGACTGGTATCCGGTCTACGGCTCGTGCCAGGATGCCGGGTTCGGGCTCTGGGGCAGCCTCTGCTACACGGTCGAAACCCGGCAGCCGAGGAACCGTCCGGCAATCGACTCCATCGGCTGCGCCAACACCCGGGCGATGCTCGGCATGCTCGAAGCAATCAACACCGGCATCTTCGGTCAGGTCCAGGACTCTGCGACCGGTGAACCGGTACCGGCCAGAATCTCCTTCTCAGACCCTCGGCGCTGGCACGTATACACCGACCCCTTGCTCGGCGACTTCCACAAGCCGCTCGAGCCCGGACAGTACACCGTCACCGCCAGTGCCGACGGCTACCTGCCTGCCACGGTCGCGAACGTGGTCGTATCGCCGGGAACGACAACCGAGCTGGACTTCGAACTCGTGCCCGACCCTTCGACCGACAGGGCAATCGACCAGGTCGGCTGGCTGGTTCATGCCGACCCTGACCGGCTGATTCCCGACCGCTCGACCGACTGTCTCGGCCCGCCCGACGGCCGGGCATTCTCACTCGGGATCCGCGGAGACGTCTGCCTTTTCTCAGGCCCGACTCCGATCCGGGATTTCGACGGATTCGACATCACGGTCCACGATATCGACACCATCGCCGACGGCTTCTGGCTGCACGCGGCCGACGACTGGAACGGTCCCTGGACAGCCGTCGGCCGCGGCCAGGGCACCGCCCTGTTCGACCTGAGGCCCGCCGGAATCGACAGCACCCACTTCCTCCGGATCGTCTGCGACAGCTCGGGCTCGAGTTCAGACCCGCGTGCCGGACTGGACCTGGACGCGGTCACCTTCAACACCGCCCATCCCGGGACGCGTGAGCCACACCGCCCTGAATCCGGCTCGGCGCAAGCCTTCCGCGTCTGGCCGGTACCCGCGGCCGGCGCGGTCAACCTCCGCGCCGAACCGGGCTCGACCGTCAAAATCATTGACACTGCCGGTCAGTTGGTAGAATGTTGTCGACCTGAGGTAACCGACATCCGGCTCGACCCTGAAGCAACCGGTATGAGGCCCGGGGTCTACCTGGTCGTCCAGGAAACCGAACGCGGCCGCTCCACCCGGAAGCTCGTCGTGACCGGGCGTTAGCTCGAGAAGACACAACCCAGTCCGACACAGGAGGTATCAGTGATGAGAACGCTGGTGGCGATTGCTGCCCTTGCACTTGTCTTCGGATGCGGCGGTCAGACTGCCGACGCTCCGACCGAAGAGCCCCTGCCCACGCCGGCAGAAGAGCCGGCTGCCGGGGACGTATCCGACGAACAGCCGGCCGAAGAACAGCCCGAAACAGGAGGCGTCTTGACCGATACGCTGACATCCGACAACCTGCCCGAAAACCTCTTCCTCAACATCAAGGTCAAGGACTACGGCGATATGAAAGTGCAGTTCTACACCGAAGACGCGCCCAAGAACGTCACCAATGTCGCCAACCTCGGCATCAAGGGCTTCTACGACGGCCTGACCTTCCACCGCATCGTGCCCGGCTTCGTGGTGCAGGGCGGCGACCCGAAAGGCGACGGCACCGGCGGACCGGGCTACACGGTCGAAGCCGAGATCAAGCGCAAGCACGAGAAAGGCTGCATCGCAATGGCCCGAACCGGAGACCAGGTCAACCCGAAGCGCCGTTCGTCCGGCAGCCAGTTCTACCTCTGTCTCCAGCCTCAGCCCAGCCTCGACGGCGCCTACACCGTCATCGGCAAGCTGGTCCAAGGCGAAGACGTCATGGACCAGCTCGGCAAGGTCAAGACCGGAGCGATGGACCGCCCGGTCGAGCCCGTCGTCATGGAGAAGGTGACCGTCACCACCGAGTAGCTCCGGAATCTGAAACCAGGAGGCCCGGCATCAGCCGGGCCTCCTGGTTGGTAGGCTCTTCGCTATCGGGCAAGAACCTGTCTGATGCTCTGACTGAAGGGCTGCCGGACGATTCCGTTGTCGGTCACGAACCCGGTGACGAACCTGGCCGGAGTAACATCGAATGCCGGGTTGAACACTCTGGCCCGCCTGGGCGCGGTCCGCCTGCGCCCGAAAAACCTGACCTCATCCCCGTCTCTCTCCTCGATCGCAATCGCGCTCCCGTCCGGACACTCAGGGTCGAAGCTCGACAAAGGTGCCACCACGTACAGGGGCTTCCGAAGCTCCCTGGCCAGACCGGCCAGCATCCTGGTCCCGACCTTGTTGGCGAAGTCGCCGTTACTCGCAACCCGGTCCGCGCCGACCAGCACGATGTCGCATTCCGGCATCACGCTCGCCGCCGCGCTGTCGACAATCAGCGTGGCATCGACACCTGCCCTCAGAAGCTCGGTCATGGTCAGCCGCGCACCCTGGAGCAAGGGCCTGGTTTCGCACGCGTACACCCTCGGTCTCTTGCGGTCCAGCTTCGCCTGGAACACGACACCGAGTGCGGTGCCCAGGCCGGGCGCGGCAAGGGCGCCGGTATTGCAGATGGTCAACACGGTGGCGTTCTTCACCAGCAGCCGCGACCCGGCACGCGCCATCGCCTTCGAACGCTCTACTTCTTCAGTCTCGATCCTGCGCGCTTCCCTGAGCACTGCCCGCCTCAATTCTCTCGGCGCCAGGCCCTGGTCTGACAGCACCCGCTCGACCCTGTCCACCGCCCAACTGAGGTTGACTGCGGTCGGCCTCGCTTTTCTCAGGGTCCTTGCCGCGCTGCGCAGTCCTGACCGCAGCCGACGGTCCGGCAGCCGCCGGCATTCGACCGCCATGCCGTATGCCGCGGCGACTCCGATGTTCGGTGCGCCCCGCACCGCCAGAACCTCAATCGCGCGTGCGACCTGTCCTGCGGTCGTCGGCCTGAGGTAGCTGATGCGCCCGGGCAGGGCCCGCTGATCGAGAAGCCTCAAGCCTCGTGTCGAGAACCCGACTGCGCGGAACGCGCGGGAGGGGAGCGAACTCCCCTCCCGTGTATTGTCCGGCCTACTTGCGTCTGTTGACCGCATCCTTCAAAGCCTTGCCGGCCTTGAACACCGGCCTCTTTGCTGCGGCGATCTTGATCGGCCTTCCGGTCTGGGGGTTGCGCCCCATCCTGGCCTTTACCTTGCGGACACCGAACGTGCCGAATCCGACCAGGGGCACGCGCTTGCCCTTCTTCAGCTCGGTCGTGACTGCGCCGACAAAAGTGTTCAGCGAAGCCGTGGCCGCCTTCTTGGAGATCCCCGCTTCTTTGGCGATCTTGGCCACGATCTGTTCTTTGGTCATGCTGGTTCACCTCCTTTCTGTGCGGGAGTTGCCGTCGACGATGCCGAGCCGGACGAGACAGCAGCTGAAATGTCTGGTGCACCGCTGTCTGCACGCTCGGACCGCGACGACCGTGTTGGCACTACGCCGGCAATATACCGGTCGTGCGTCCCCTGTCAAGCGGAAATTCAGTGTTCATGCGGCTTTCCCGGCCACCGTACCCGCCAGCCCTTGCCCGGCAATGATTTGCCGGGCCGGGGCGTGTCAATCTCGCAGGTAGACGGCTCTGGCGGTCAAGACCCCTTGACCGGAACTGACTCTCACGAAGTACGCGCCGCGGCCCAGTCTCGAACCCGACCGGCTGCGCCCGTCCCACAACGCCCTGCCCGCCTCTGGCCCGGGCTCGGCCACTACCCTGCCCGCCGCGTCGACGATCTCGACCCGCTTCGCATCCTGCGGCAGTGTGATGTTCAGCCGGGTCGTGAACGGATTGGGTGCCAGGACCAGCCTCACGCCTCTGGGTTCCGGCTGCGACCGGATACCCATCATCGGTATCGCCCGCGCATTGATGTCCCAATTGCCGCTGCTGAGGTTCTGCCACACCACCCACATCTCGTCGTCTCCGGCCGCAATCGCAGGATTCAGGTCAAGCCCGGTCCCCTGCTCAACCGGTGTCCCTGGAATCCAGTCCACAGACGCCTTGAACGAGTAGTAGACATTCCAGTCTCCGTCACGGTCGCTCATCCAGACCACCCAGGGCAGCCCGCTGCGGTCGGTCGCCATCGCCGGATGAACGTCCAGGCCTGAGTCCGCATCGACGACCGCCGGCTCTGACCATGTCCCCTCGTATTCGCTGAACCATATCTCGCCGTTGCCGGTGTCAAAGCCCTGCCAGCATACGACCGGTGAACCGCTGACCCCGACCGTGATTGACGGCCGAAAGGCCCTGGTCTGACTTCCGGAAACCGGCCCGGTCTCGACCCAGCTGCTTCCATCCCGGTACCTTGCCCAGATCTCGGACCCTTCGTTTCGGTACTTGGTGTACACGACCCACACCGTCCGGTCCGACATCACCGCGGCTTTGGGATGCAGCTCGTCCAGACTGTCCGCGGTCACATTCACCGGCGTGGTCCACGAGTAGCCGTTGTAAGAGGAAGCCCAGACGTCGGCGAACAGCTCTCGCCTGCTGGTCCACAAGCACCAGAGCGTGCCGGCCGAGTCGGTTGCCAGGCTCGGCGCAAGGTCGGACGCGCAGTCTTCGGACAGCTCCCGCCTGGCCGACCAGCCGGTTCCGTTCCACACGCTGTAGTAGAGATTGTAGTGATAGTCCGGAGTGAAGTTCGCCCAGACCGCGACCGGCCTTCCGAAGCTGTCCAGTCCCATCGCCGGGTCGGTATCCCAGTACTCGTGCGCTCCGATGTTGTACGGGCTCGACCACCCGGTGTCGTCCCTAACCGAGGCGAAGATGTCGAACCTGCCGTTCCTCACGCTTCGGCCCGACTTCCATATCGCCCAGACATCGCCTTCCGGCATCGCCAGCAACTGCGGGCTGTCGTCGGTCTCAGGGTCGGTCCCCACCACCTCGGCGGCGGTCGGCGGCAGCGGCTCGGGCTCTGCACCCGCATACTCTCCGACCGAGTTGCCGTGCAGAGTCAGGGTCGGGTCTCCCAGGACGTTCATCGCGTAGAACCAGTCCCGGCTGCTTTCGCCCCGGACGATGAACCACTTCTTGAACGCCTCGCCGATGCACGAATCGTTGCCCAGCGGCCGGTAGAAGTCCGCGAAATACAGCATCGAGCCGGTCTTGCCGCTGCCGACTGCAACCAGCCCGTAGTCGTCCTGGAAGATGTCCCAGCCTGCCGAGCAGTTCTCCTCCACGAACCTCGTGCCCGAGCAGGCGAACAGGTTGTAGAAATGCGCGTGCGGCCTTATCGCGTACACCTCGGTGTTGAACACCGTGCCGGCATGGTTCGAATAGTCGCTGAACGTATGCCCCCACGGCGACGAGTGCGCGCAGATGTGGATGAACTCGTAGCCGTCGTCGAGCCGGTCCCGGTAGTCTGATGCCCTGGTCGTACTCCTGTCGTTGATCGCGTCCACCGAAGAGTAGGCCAGGTCCATGTTGCACTCCCGGTAGTAGTACCAGTCGTCGTCAACATAGGCGAGCGCCCGGTCGGGCAGACTCAGATTCCCGGTCCGGTACGCGTGGTTCTTGTCGAAGTAGCGCCGGATGAGCCGCGCCTCGTCGTCCCATGTCAGCGGCCGGGCATACAGCCTGCCGACCCAGATCTCGGGCGCAACATCACCGGTGTGCTGGTCGTACAGGCCGTCTGCGTCCGCGTCCACCCAGTTGCCGTCCAGGTCCATGAAGTACAGCTCGATCGGAAACTCCTCGCCGGTCGGGCTCCCGCCCCAACCGTCCTCGTACCAGGCAACCGGCAGCTCGCCCACCAGCACCGCACCTACGATTCCGGCCACATTCGCCAGATGGTCGCGCAGTCCCTGGTGCGACAGCCCCCGCATCGTGTCCAGACGCACGTTGTACCCGGTCGCACTCAGGTCTGACATGTAGCGCACGACCTCGGTGGCCACGTCCGGATAAAGCTCGGCATTCACCACCACGTCCACCACGCCGGTGAACCCGGCAAGCGGGTCAGGGTCGGTTTGAACCGCAAGCCCGATCCGGCAACGGTCCAGTTCTGCCTCGCGCCCGACCGACCAGTCTGCGTACGTCATCGGCTCCCTGCCCTGCGGGTCGGTCCAGACCAGACGTTCGGTGCTGTCAAAGTCGATTTCGGCCGCTCCTCCCCAGAACGCGAACACGCAGCAGACCAGAACGGCAGCGCTCAATCTGGTATTCCTTTTCGGCTCTGTCACTTCAGAAACAAGTATAGCACTTGACAGCAGGCCCTGCAACCGGCCTGAAGGTCAGGAACCATTGCCGCCCGACTGCTTCTCGGGCTGCTGCCTGACCTTCTCGTCAACCGTCCCCATCAAATGCAGCAGCTTGCCGATGAACTTCTCGTCTCCCGTCAGCTTCCGGCACCCGGCCGCGAACCGGTCGCGACCCAGCACCCGGTACACCTGGTGCAGGTTGCTGACCGCGCCCAGGGTCCTGGTCTCGCTGCCGACCGCCATGAACAGCTGCAGCGAAGGCAGCATGAAGGCCAGAGCCTTGTCCTGGTCTTCCTTGGCAAGGTGAATCAGCCCGACATTGCCCAGCAGCTCGGCCTCAACAAGGCGCAGCCCGCCGGCACGCGCAACGTCCAGGGCCTCGCCGCACAGTCCCAGCGCCTTGTCCAGCCTGCCTTTGACCTGATGAATCAGCGCCATCCTTCCCAGCGAGTTCGCCTCGCCCAGCCTGAAGCCTGCGGCCCGGCTCCGGGCCAGCGCCTCGGCCAGATACTCGAGCGCGTCGTCCGACCTGCCCTGTCCCTGGCTTATCAGGCCCAGCCTGCCGAGATTCACCGCCTCACCCTCGGCATTGCCCGCCTCCCGGTCGATGCGCAGTGACTCCAGATGATGCTCCTGTGCCTTGTCCTTTTCGTTCCGGGCAAGGTACACCAGCCCGAGATTGCCCATCGCCGCAGCCTCGACATCCTTCTGCCCAAGGTCACGGGCCAGCCGCACCGCCTTGAGGAATTGCGAGGGCGCCTCGGTCAGCTTGCCGGCCAGGTACAGCGAAACCCCGACCATGTTGTGCAGAGCCGGTTCCAGGCTCTCGGCCGCATTCTCAGCAGCCTTCTCCATTCTCTTGACCGCCTCTGCAGCGCGTGACTGCCGCAGCAGCAGCACGCCGTGTTCGAACGGAAGCCGGACCCTACGTCCGGCATCCTTCAGCCCCTTGGCGGTGAACCGCACGTCGGCCAGCTCCTTGCGCAGCTCAACAAGGTCTTGTTCCGAAAGACGGGCCGACCCGCGCCAGAGCAGGAGCCAGGCAGCCGCGCCGGCCCCGAGCACGCCGACAGCCGCAACCGCGAATCCAGCAGGGCTCATCGAGGCCCGAGTCTAGACCGCACTCCCGAGGTGTCAAACCGCCGGGTCATACTCACCGGTGTCTCCTGGCCTGCCGCTTGCGGCAGATGACCTGATTCTTGTCCAGCCCGAGCACGTTCTCGAGCAGGTCGCACAGGATATCGCGGTCCAAACCGTCCCGCTCTGTCAGGGTGTCCACGACCGAGGTGATGTAGGGCGGCTGGGCGTCGAGCGCCAGCCTGCGCAGCGCCTTGGCGATGCGGACCACGAAACCTTGGTACTGGACCGACTTGAATCCCAGGTCTGGATATCGCCTCAGCCGGGCGCGAGCCATGCCCTTCAGTTCCTGCTGCAGCTCGGGTGTCAGCCGTTCGTCCGCCATGCTTCATGATAGCGGAGCGGCGGGACTATCGAAGTCCCGCCGCCCGCTGACCAAGCCGTCAGCGATACCTCCTATCGCTGAATCACCACTTTCGTGGTGCCTCTCGCGTCCTCCTGCCGAATGAAATACACTCCCGGGCTCAGATGCCTGATGTCGTTCTCCCCCGGCTGCAGTGACATGACTTTCCGACCGGTGACGTCAAGCAGCATCGCGGGCGCACTGCCCCGCAGTGCCAGCGAACCGCGCACCAGGGTCGGGCACGGCCGGTGTGCATCAACCGACTTCGGCGGTAGTTCCAGGACCCCAGTCGGATGGTCGGCAATGACCAGGATCTCCGCCCCCCGCGGCGCAGCGTAGACGTAGTTGTCTATGGCGTTCCAGGCCAATGACCGCGTGCCTTGGCCCTCAGGCCAGTACGCGACCATGCTGTCGCTCCGGCAGTCTACGGCCCGAAGACCAAGGCTGGATTCGAAGTAGAGCTTGTCGTTCCTGACATTTAGCAAAGCCACGTGGTTCGGGTCGAACTCCTTCTCCGGCAGCAGCGAGTCTGCCGCGCAGTCATATACGTAGAACCGGCCGGATGAGGCAAGCCGGAGCAGGTACAGCTTGTCCTGGGGGTGGTTCATGACCAGGGTGTCCACATCGCGAGGCAGGTCCACCGAATCCAGCACTGTGCTGGTCAGCGCATCGATGATGACCAACCGGTCGTCCCGAACCGCGGAGTAGTAGACCCGACCTCGGTCGAGGTCCACCTCTAGGCGGTCACGCCGATGGGAGCCTGAGACATCCAGCGTCCGGACTACCGAATCGGTCGTCGGGTCCAGCACCCGGATTGAAGGCATGTCCCGGCAGCAGAAGTAGATGAGGCCTGCACCAGGGTGGTACACCGCATGAGGGACCTCGTCCGGCACCTCTCTCTCTGCGACCATCGTATTGCTCCAGCAATCAAACACACGGAAGTTGATACCCAACGAATCGGTGAAGTTCTGGGGAAAGAGATACAGCTTGCCCCGGTCCGGAAGCAGGAGCATGACCGTCTCCTCGAAGTGGGGCAGCGACTCGGTGTGGATGACCAGCATGGTGTTGCAGTCGACAACTCCAAGCATCGAATCCCCGGCCACGTAGAGCCGATTGAGGACCGGGTTCAGGACCATGCTCAGGTCGTTCCCGAACAGAATCCCCTCTGTGTAGCCGGTCACCCTGCCATCCGAGTCAATGGCCGCAATCACATCCTTGTTGTAGCAGAAGGCGTAGAGCACGTTGCCGGCTGGGTTGTGCAGCAGTCCACCAACCCCCAGGTAGGGCGCGACCATCATATTCTGGACTGCCCCGCTCTGTGGGTCGACCAGGAAGAGGGTATCCTCGGACAGCGCGGCATAGAGCGTGATGGCGTCTTGCTTCAGAGCAATCGACGCGACTGCAGCGCCGCGTTCTGCGAGCAGCCAGCGGTCAATCCTGTCATTGGTATCCACCACCGCGACCCCTGCCCGTCCGTCCGGAGCGATGTACACCTCGCCATTGCCTCTGTCCCAGTCGTGTGAGAGAGGCTCGATACTGTCTAGCACAGCACGCACCGAATCCCCGCGGCAGTCGAAGACCACCGTCGCCGTGTCGT
>CP070680.1:2787645-2795131 GCA_020352555.1 Caldifarciminota bacterium
ATCTGCTGGGTAAGCCGCTCGGTCCCGATCGCGAGACCGCCGTGCGGCGGCATCGAGTACTTGAATATCTCCAGGTAGAACCCGAACTCATCCGGGTCAAGCCCCCATTTGCGCATGTTGCCGACCAGCATGTCATAGTCGTGGATCCGCTGGCTCCCTGTCGTCACCTCGAGTCCGCGGAAAAGCAGGTCGAACCCGAGCGTGTATCCTGGATTGTCCGGGTCGGGCATGGTATAGAACGGCCTGGCCTCGGCCGGGAAATGGGTCACGAAGATGAACTCGCTTTCCGACTTCTTCATCGCGTAGTCGCACAGCTCTCGCTCTGCCTGCGGGTCCAAGTCAGTCATCCCTTCGACTTCCCGGCCGTAGTCGCGCTTCAGTATCTCCAGCGCGTCTTTGAGCCGGACCTCAGGGATGTCGCCGACCTGGGGCAGCCTGGCCTTGAGAATTCCGAGCTGCTGCCGGCAGTTCTTGTCCAGGTTGTCGACCATCCGGCCGAGGAATCGTTTCTCGACCTCCATCGGCTCGCGGAACGAATCGATGAACCCCATCTCGAAGTCGAGCGACAGGTACTCGTTGATGTGGCGCGAAGTCGCGTGGTCCTCGGCCCGGTACACGAAACCGAGCTCGAACACACGCTCATAGCCGGCGCCGACCAGCATCTGCTTGTAGAACTGCGGACTCTGGGCAAGAAAGGCGCTCTCTTCGAAGTACTTGATCGGGAACAGCGCGGTCCCGCCTTCGGTACCGGCCTTGACTATCTTCGACGTGTGAACCTCAAGGAACCCCTCGTCCCTCATCGTGTCCTGGAACGTCCGGCATATCTCGGCCTGGACCGGGAACGCGGCACCGATCTCCTGGTTGCGCAGGCAGAACGCCCGGTGGTCGAGCACCGCGTCGATCTTGAGGTTGAGTTTGTCCAGCGACCGGTTTATCTCAAAGGGCAGCTCGTCCTCCGGCTCGATGAGCGGCTTCACTCCGAGCACCTCCAATTCCACGCCGGCACTCGCCTGCTTCTCCTCCTTCACCCTGCCCGTGACCTCGACGATGCTCTCCCGCTTCAGCCCGGCCACGCTGACCTGAGACGGGTCGAGAACCACGCCCTGGGCCAGCCCGGTCCGGTCGCGGACAATGAGGAACGCAATCTTGCCCTTGTCCCGCACCTGGTGCAACCAGCCGACCATTTTCACTTCCTTGCCGATGTGCCCGGGAAGTTCGGCCGCGAGGACCCGGCCCTTACCGAAGAAGCTCACGCCGCCAATCTACTGACCGGGTATTGCGAGTCAAGGCGACGGCGCTCAGAACGGGTCGCGGTAGAGCTTGTTCGGCCTGAGCCAGAGCCGAGCCTGGCTCGTGTCCGAGTAGTCGAACACAACGTTGAACCGGCACAGCAGACCGTTGCCGATGATGGCATCAGCGTCCTTCTGCTTGGACCGCACCTCGCCCGGCGCGAAAGTCGCCGCCACGTCGTTGAACCGGAAGCCCGCGAGCTCGAACCACGCTATCCGGCCCTTGTGACCGTGGATGTCTCCCGACAGCCCGGTCCCGAGATGGGCTTGTTCAAGCCCGTCCGGCAGCCTGAATCCGGCTCCTGGCCTGACCATCATCTCGACCGCGTCGCTGGATGCGAAGTCGATGTAGGCCGCAACATCGACCGCTTTGTCTCCGCGTGTGTTCAGGGTCGCATCGACCCACGGTATCAGGTTGTCCTTGAACGAGAGCTCGACCAGGGTCCAGCCCGAATCTGCCGGAGCCCAGCCGGGCTCGTGCAGCCGGATGACCATCGAGTCGTAGTCCAGCTCGACCGCGTAGTGGCCGAGCAGCGAATAGCCGACTACACCGTCCGTGGGCATTCCCAGCATCGTCGGGTCTGTCAGCACAATAACCCGCTGGTTCTCGGCCTTCCACTCGCCGCAGGAAAACGACCCGGAGTCTGTCATCAGCGCAGCCGAAGGCGGCCCGTCGCCTGCACCGGGAACCTGTACCACCATCGGGCTGGTCAGCTCGATGCTGTCCCGGAGCCTCGGGTTGTACACCAGGACACCGTCGAACGCCATCCCGGTGTCGAGTATCAGATCCAGGGGTCGAGAACCCTCGACGCTCACCGGCAGGATGACCTTGTTTCTCCCCAGCCGGAACGGCAGTTCGACCACGTCGGCTCGACCAGCCGGAGTTTCACAGGGCGGATTCACCGGTCCGCAAGCTGTCAGCAGTACGACCGCCGAGAACACGCTCCGCGTCATGCTGCCCGCCGTTCCTTGACCAGGTATATCCAGGGGAGCGAGACCAACGTGACTATGCCCTTGAGCAGGATGTTGGCGACGAAGATGCTGACGACCACGCCGAACGGCATCCGGCCGATGAACGCCAGGCCGCAGAACAGCGCCGAGTCGAGCGGCACGCTGACGCCGTTCGAAACCAGCACCCGCATCCACTGCAGACGTTGTCTGAACCGGTTGACCCAGAGCTGGTAGATCTCGGTGTCGGTCAATTCGGACGCCACCTCGGCGATGATCGACGCGATAACGATGCGCCAGACCGGGGCGAGCACCATCCCGAATTCGAGTTGAGGCCCGACCGTGACGTCCGGCGGCAGTTTCGCGACCAGCCAGAAGAGCAGCGCCATCAGCAGGTTCACCACTGCCGCCGCGACGATCAGGACCCGCGCGACGCGCCTGCCCCCGACCTTGTGCACCATGTCACGCAACGTGAAAGTGAATGGGTACACCAGCGTGCCCGCGTCCATGCTGAAACCGAGGACCGCTATGATGCGCAGGCTGGCCACGTCCGACAGCATCTGCGCAGCGATGTAGGCCGAGCTGACGATGGCGAGCTGTGTCAGCGCCGGCCGGTTGTCATCCATCGAAGCGACTATTCGGTGTCGCTCTTCATCTGCACGAATGGGACACTGCCGGTCCTCTGGCAGGACTGCTCGCGCGTCAGCTCGGGCCTGGCGCGGCGGGCTCTGAGAATGTCGAGCGCCCGGTCGTCGGGTTCGGGCTTCTCGCCGCCGATGAAAGCCCCGGGCCCGGTCCGGGTGCGCCGGCGCAGCAGCATCACCGACATCGTCAACCCCACCGCCGTCAGCACGAAGAGCAGTCCGGCCAGCACCGCCAGCACGATGATAAGGGCCCCGCCCACTATCCGTCCTTGCCGGCCGGCCTGCGCACCACGACCGTCAGATGGCTGGTATCCTTGTTGTAGGGATCACCTCTGACGCTGCCGTAGATTCCGACCTTCTCGAAACCCGCTTCCGCGAGCAACCCGACCAGTTCGGCCGCCGAGTAGATTCTCATCCAGACCTTGTACTCGGCCCGCTCGCTGTCCTTGATCACTATCCAGCGCTGGCTCAGCCACGACCAGTCATCGGTCGGCTCGCGCTCCTGGAATACCAGCGTACCGTCTTCCTGCTCCTCCCAGCCCCGCGCCTGGAAGATATGAAACAGGTTCTCACGCGACATGGTTTCAATCACGAATCGACCACCCGGCTTCAGGGACTCGAACACGTTCCGGGCGACCTGCCGGTCCTGGTCCTGGTCTTCGAAATACCCGAAAGAAGAGTACATGTTGATGCAGGCATCGAACCTGTAAGGCCGCACGAACTCGCGCATGTCGGCCAGCACCAGCTCGAGGTCGAGCCCCGCCTCCTCGGCCCGCTGTCGCGCCTCGTCAAGGTAGGACGAGGTCCGGTCCACTCCGGTCACCCTGAACCCGCGTCCGGCCAGCTCGGTCGCGTACCGGCCCGCACCGCAGCAAAGGTCGAGCACCGCGCTGCCCGGCTCCAGCCCCAGCAGCTCGACCAGCGGTCCGGTCTTGTCGGCCGCCTGCTGCCGGCTGGCCTCGCTGAACAGCGAAGCCTTGAAGTCCTGCCAGAACCGTTCGTCGTCATGCCACGGCGTGCTACCCGGCATCGTCCTCGTCCTCGCCGCCCTCTTCGATGAGCAGTTCTTTGATGTCGTCTTCGGTCAGAAACTCCTTGTCCGGCTTCGGCTCGCGCCGCTCGCCCTTGACTTCTGTCACCCGCATCCGCGACACCCATATCGCCAGCCCGACCAGGCCGGCCACCGCCAGTACGACGACAGCGACACCGACAAGTATCTCTATCATCTCGCCTCACTATGCACCAGTCTCGACCCCACGTCAAGCGGTTCCGCTCAGCCGCCTTGACTGTCCGGCCGGCTTCCTTATCCTCTGTCGCTCTCTATGAAAGCAATACCGCTGCCCGATTCGGACAGGAAACTCAGGCCGCGCGAGGGGTCCGGCCGGAGCCTGACCCCGGCCGAAGTTGTCCGGGAACTCGACCGGTACGTCATCGGCCAGGACAAAGCCAAGAAGGCGGTCGCCATCGCGCTCCGCAACCGCTGGCGCCGCTCCAGGGTCGAAGCCGGGCTAAGGGAAGAAATCCTGCCCAACAACATCATCCTCATCGGCCCGACCGGGGTCGGCAAGACCGAAATCGCCCGCCGGCTCGCCCGCCTGGCACAGGCGCCGTTCGTCAAGGTCGAAGCGTCCAAGTACACCGAGGTCGGATATGTGGGCCGTGACTGCGAGTCGATGATCCGCGACCTGGTCCAGGTCGGTGTCAACATGGTTCAGGAGGAGATGTCGGCCGACGTCGCGGTCCGCGCCGCCGAGCTGGCCGAGGAAAGGCTGCTCGACATCCTGCTTCCGCTCAAGCCAACGACCGAGCAGGAGAAGGCCAAGGCCAGGGAGTCGCGCGAGAAGATGCGGTCCAAGCTACTGGCCGGGCAGCTCGACGAACGCGAAGTCGAGGTCAAGACCCCGTCCCGCACCGCTGCCCTGGACGGCATCCTGGCTTCGATGGGCAACGACGAACTGGCCTCCGGTCTTCAGGAGATGCTGGCGTCCTCGATGCCGAAGCAGACGAGAAGGCGCAAGGTCAAGGTCAAGGACGCCAGGCGGGTCCTTGCCCAGGAAGAAGCCGAGAAGCTGGTCGACATGGACGCGGTAGTCGCCGAGGCCAAGCGCCGCACCGAAGAAGCCGGCATCGTGTTCATCGACGAGATCGACAAAATCGTGTCCGCAGGCGAAACCCGGACCTCTGGGCCGGACGTGTCACAGGAAGGTGTCCAGCGCGACCTGCTGCCGATCGTCGAAGGCTCGACCGTTTTCACCAAGTACGGCCTGGTCAGGACCGACCACATCCTCTTCATCGCGGCCGGCGCGTTTCACAAGGTCAAGCCCTCGGACATGATCCCCGAGATGCAGGGCCGGTTCCCGATCCGGGTCGAACTGCATTCGCTCGGCCGTGACGACTTCCGCCGCATCCTGACCGAGCCCGAGAACTCGCTCATCCGCCAGTACACCGGCCTGGTCGAGACCGAGAATGTTGAACTCGAGTTCGGGGACGACGCCGTCGCCGAAATCGCCGCTATCGCGGCCGACGTGAACGAGAACACCGAGAACATCGGCGCCAGGCGCCTGCACACCGTCATGACCTATCTGCTCGAAGACCACCTGTTCCGCCTGCCCGACAAAGAGACCAGGAAAATCAGTATCGCCGCGCCCGACGTGCGAGAGAAACTCAAGGACATCGCCGAAAGCAGAGACCTCAGCCAGTACATCCTGTGACCAAGGACCTGACTTCAATCAACGACCTGAGCAGAGACGAAATCCTGGGCCTGCTCGACCGGGCCCGTGACCTGAAGCAGCAGCTCAAGACCAGGCCCAGGGTCCTGCTCGCCGACGGAGCGATGGCCGCACTGGTGTTCGAAAAGCCTTCGCTGCGCACCCGCGTCACCTTTGAGACCGCCATTCGCCAGCTCGGCGGCTCGGCGGTGTACCTGGGCCCGACCGACATCGGCCTGGGCCAGCGCGAAACCGTGCCCGACGTTGCCCGCAACCTGTCACGCTGGGTCAATTGCATCATCGCCCGGGTGTTCGAACAGGACAAAATCACTACCCTGGCCGAGAACGCCACCGTACCTGTCATCAACGCCCTGTCCGACGACGAGCACCCGTGCCAGATTCTGGCCGACCTCCAGACCGTGCTCGAGCACCGCGGCTCGCTCGAAGGCGCACGCATCGCCTGGGTCGGCGACGGCAACAATGTCTGCAATTCGCTGACCCTGGCCTGCGGCATGCTGGGCGTCAACCTGAGAGTCGCGACACCGAAGGGATTCGAGCCCGCCAGGCGGTTCACCGACCAGGCCAGGGAATACGCGTCCTCAACCAATGCCTCGATCGAGACGAGCTACGACCCGGCCGCAGCGGTCAAGGACGCGGAGTTCATCTACACCGACACCTGGACCTCGATGGGCCAGGAAGACGAAGCCGAACAGCGGCGGAAGATGTTCGCCAGGTTCCAGGTCAACTCCGACCTGGTCGCCAAGGCGGGCAAGGAAGTCAAGGTGATGCACTGCCTGCCCGCCCACCGCGGCGAAGAGATTACCGACGAAGTCCTGGACGGGCCCGGGTCAGTGGTGCTCGACCAGGCCGAGAACCGGCTGCACGCCCAGCGGGCGCTGCTGGCCGTACTGCTGGCAAAGTAGAACGGCCGGGACCTCCGGCCGCTGACAAGGAGGCGGGCAAATGCAGATCGTACTCTCTCTTATCCTGGCCGCCGGGCCGCTTGCGCCCGGCCAGGTCGGCATCGAACCCGTGACCGCGACCGGGCCTGACGGCAGCATACAGACTTACGTCCGGATCCGGACCGGGCACGGCACAATCGAGAACTTCCCCTATGAACCGGCACCGAACACGCCGGCCGACACCGGCGTACTCTGGGTCGACCGCAACCACCGGAACGCCATCTGCCAGTCCACCGCGATCTCGGGCGACGGACGCCACATCTTCTCCAACTGGTATCTGAACAACGAGCGGGCCGGATACTACCGGGTCCTCGCCGACCAGAACCCGATCTGGGAAAGCCCGGGTGAGTTCACCTGGATGTACGGCGGCAGGCAGATCGGCGCGTCCGAGCACGCCGACGTGCTCACTCTTTCCTCGACTTCCCAGTGCGTCAAGTGGTCGCGCAACAGCCGGTACCCGGACTGGGAGTACCCGTTCGAGGTCGGGCTCAACGGCTTCTCGCGCGCGTCCCACGACGGCTCGACCGTTGCGGCCGCCCAGAACGGCATCGTCTACTGGTTCGATGCCGCGACCGGCGAAACCCTGCACACCAACAACACCGTCCCGGAGCCGACCCGGCTCCAGGGCATCGACCTCTCCGAAGACGGCTCGATCGTCGCGGTGACGGTCTACGATTCCTGCGTCGTGTTCGAGGACGGCGTCCGCCGCGACGCGCTGCCGATCGGCGTCACCAACACCGGCACCCAGTACGCGGCAGCGCTCTCGGGCGACGGCGAGCTGCTCGTCACCGGCGACTACTTCGGCTACTTCCGTCTCTATCGCTGGAACGGTGCGGACTATGTCCAGCGCTGGGCGGTCCAAGTCGGCACGCCCTGGGTCGCCGGCATCGCGATATCGCGCGACGGCTCGACCGTCGCCTGCGGCACCGGATACA
>CP070680.1:2795231-2810848 GCA_020352555.1 Caldifarciminota bacterium
TGAGAGCACTGCTGCGAGCTGCGCTGTGAGAACTGCTGAGAGCCTTGCTGCGAGGTCTGCTGCGAGCCGCGCTGCGAGCCAAGTTGAGAGCCAAGTTGTGTGCCGGGCTGTGTGGTAGGCTGTGAGGTAGGCTATGTGGTCGGCATCGTTTGCGACTTCGCGGCGGTGTTGGCAAGCAGGCTGCTCCAGCTTGAATGATGGCATGGCGAAGGAAGCCCTATTCCGGGGGCGGCATGGAAGTCGTATTGTGTTACCGACTTTCCCCTAGTGACGACAATATGAACGGGGATCTTCCTCCATACTGTCGCGAGGCCGGATTTGACTGTAACAGATGGGTGCGCTGCATAACCTGTATCGGAGAACAGCTTGGCAGACCAGTCCATTCCCTGTACCATGGTTTGTATTAAAACCCGCCTTTGCTCTGCAACGGCGGCCAATTACCACCCGGAGGTTGCACTGCAACCTCCGGTTTCTCATTAGCTTAGGAGGACTAGGATGGACCGAGTAGCCATCTTCATCGACGGCAGCAACTTCTACCACGGCCGCAAGAACAACCTCCCGGCCGGACCTCTTGTGAACTTCGAGCGGTTCGCCCTGAAGCTGGCAGGCAGAAGGCACCTCGTCCGCGTCTACTTCTACACTGCCGTTGTGCGCCGGCAGGATGGAGAACGCGGTATCGGAAAAAAGGGACATAATACGAGTTCTTTTGTCGGAGGCGTGTCAAGGCAGCCCGGAGAAAAGCCGGGCAATACACCATTTCCTGTCTGCTGACTGGAAGCCGCTGGCCGCTTTCCGCCGACCGCAGACCGCAGATTGGCCGATGGTTGAGCGCAAACGCGGCTCTTCTTGACGGCTTGACAGGCGGTGGGTACGTGGGGCATCATGATGCATGCCTCAGGGCAGGGCCGTCACCCAAGACAACCAGCCACTGCTCGCAAGGGATGGCAAGACGTGCTGCTACTTCGTAGACGAAGCTGGCGACGGCACCCTGTTCGACCGCAGGGGACGGGTCATTGTCGGCCAGCCGGGGTGCTCACGGTACTTCATTCTCGGCTTGGCCGAGCTCGGTTCGCCAGAGGTCCTGGCCGACGAGCTGAATGCGCTGCGTGCCAAGCTCCTTGCTGATCTCTACTTCAAAGGCGTACCTTCCATGCAACCAGGTCGGCGCAAGACAGCGTTGGCCTTCCACGCCAAGGACGACTTGCCAGAAGTGCGGCGCGAGGTGTACTCCGTCCTCGTCCGGCACCCGATTCGTTTCTTCGCGGTCGTCAAGCACAAGGATGCAGTTCTTGGCTACGTCAGGAGTCGGAACGCGTCGGAGCCACGCTATCGGTACCACGCCAATGAGCTGTACGACCTGCTCGTGAGACGGTTGTTCCGCGACCGGCTGCACGATGCGTCGGCGTATTGCATCACCTTTGCCCGCCGCTGGGGTTCGGACCGGACAGCCGCGCTGCGCGCAGCGATTGACGTTGCCCGGCAGCGTTTCGAAGAGAAGTTCGGTGTAGCGCGCTGCAGTTCCATCAGCGTGGTTGCCTCAACTCCGGCGCAGTCGGCGGGGCTGCAGGCCGTTGACTATCTGCTCCGGGGTCTTCAGCGGCTATACGAGCGGGGCGAGGATAGATACTGGCAGTTCACGTGGCCGCTTGTGCGTCTAGTGGTCGACGTAGACGACAAGCGAAGGCACGGGTACGGCGAGTACTTCACTCAGAAGAACCCGCTGTCACTTGCGTCGGTGAAACGAGAACCGGAGATATAGGATTGCCGAAAGCAATCACGCGGCGTGGAGCCGAACTTCGTCTCCGGTCCGTGTATGGTAGCCTCTGGTTCTTCCGTGTCAAGTGCGCGACGGGGCTCAATGGTCGCCGGGGGAACGTCGGGAACGCAATCCACTTCCTGACTGCTGACTGGAAGCCGCTGGCCGCTTTCCGCCGTCCGCAGACCGCATAGAACAGGGTCCAAGGAATCCAGGGTTGAGCCATCCGATGGCATCTGCTCCAGGGTCGCAGAGCGCGGGGTCAAGCGAAGGCCGAGCGGACCAGTGGCCGTGCGACGGACCTCAGAAGCCCCCTCACCTTCGTCCTCTCCCTCAAGGGGCGAGGAAGGCAGGCGGCAGCAAGGAGACTTCTCCATCAGGCGTGCCCGAGGACTGGCGGGCGCAGCCGGCAGGACAAGGAAGGTAGACCGTAGTCAGTAGACGGTAGACTGCGGATGGACGACTAGGAACCAAGGACCATCAACTACGAACCCGGTGACGCGTTGAGACGCTGACCGCGTAGGGCTGACCACAGTCGAAGCGGCAGCGATGCTGCCGCAATCCAAAGCCCGACGCCGTTGACATCCGGCCGGCGAGACGGCTTCGGTTCTTGCGAGGTGTCAGATGTCCGCGAGGGTGGCTGGGCGAGGCAGGTACTCCGCTACTCCGGGACCGAGATGCTCTTGGCTTCGATGAGCTGGAACCTGGTCATGATTTCCAGCGGCTGGTCGGACTTGGCGAAGAAGACCAGGCCTTTGTGCCCGGTGATGTAGCGGTGGTGCTTGCTGAGCATGCCGCCCATGGCGTGGACGATGAGCGGCTTGTCGCCCAGCGATACGACCTTGATGAACTCCTCGGGTTCGACCTTGACGATTGCGCCGGACGCCTTGATTGCGTTGGCGATTGCGTGCGCGGCTGCTGCCGCTGCTCCTCCTGCATAAGCCATAGAATGCTCCTTTGCAGATACTACCGACCGGGTCCTGCGTGTATTCAACCTCACTGCCTGGTTCCAGTCAAGGCCAGACCGGCCACTTGAAAAGCCGGCCTGGCATCGCTATGCTGAGGTTGTGACAACGGGCGTCGCCAAGGCGGTCTCTCTGATGTCGGGCGGGCTGGACTCGGTGCTCGCGGTCCGCCTGCTCTTGGACCAGCACATCGAAGTCTTCGGTATCAACTTCATCGGCGGTTACTGCCCCCGGCCTCTGGCCGGTCAGAGCAGGGCGCAGAAGGCGGCCGGGCAGCTCGGCATCGAACTGGTCGAGTTGCCGATCGACCAGCAGTTCATCGACCAGATACGGGCACCGCGCTACGGCCGGGGCAGGAACATGAACCCCTGCATCGACTGCCACATCCTGATGGTGAAGCGGGCATGGAACTGGGGCAGGGAGCACGGAGCGCGGTTCGTGGCGACCGGCGAGGTGCTGGGCCAGCGCCCGATGTCTCAGACCAAGCAGGGGCTGATGCTCGTGGCCAAGCGGTCGGGCACCCAGGGCAGGCTGCTGCGGCCTTTGTCGGCAAGGCTGCTCGAGCCGACCGTGCCCGAGAAACAAGGGCTGGTTGACCGGGGATGGCTGCTCGACATCCAGGGCCGGAACCGGAAGCGGCAGTTCGAGCTGGCCAGGAAGTACGGGATCACCGAATACGGCACGCCGGCAGGCGGGTGCCTGCTCACGGACAAGAATTTCGCCCAGCGGCTGAAAGAGGCGTTCGACCACAGAGAGCAGGATGTACGGACCGTGGAGCTGCTGCGCCTGGGGCGGCATTTCAGGCTGGAGTCGGGCGCAAGGGTGATTGTGGGCCGGAACAAGGAAGAGAACGACGAGCTGCTGCGCCTGGCGCCGGAAGATGCGCTGGTGATCGACGGCAGCAGGCTGCCAGGACCGGTGTGCCTCTTGATACCGGGCCGGGATGCGGACCGGGAGCTGGCGGCATCTCTGTGCGTGCGGTACAGCGACAGAAAGCATGAAGAGAAAGCAAAGGTTGAGGTCGGAGGCGAGGAGATTGAAGCAGCGCCGCTGAGCAGTGAGGAGTCGGCGCGGCTGATGGTTCACTAGGAGGCAGTAATGAACGTTCTGCTGGCAGTCCTGATGGTGGGGCAGACAATCGAGCCGGTGTCTGCTGCGGTGTTTTCGGGCGCAGACCGAAAGCTGGTCGTTGTCGAAGACCGGCTGTACACCGCGTGCGAGCGCGGGCTCGACATCTTCGACGTCGCGGTACCGGAGAGCATCGCTCTGCTCGGCCGGTTTGACACGCCCGGGTATGCCTACGGCTGCGCGGTCAGCGACACTTTCGCATACATCGCCGACAATTACAGCGGCCTGATCGTGGTCAGCGTCGCGGACCCTGCAGACCCGGTGTACATCACGACCCTGGCGATGTCGTCGATACAGGAGGTGGTGGTCAGAGACACGCTGGCGTTCTGCGGGTCAGAGGACCTGAAGGTTGTCAGCATCGCTGACCCGGCAAACCCCTATGTTGTCGGCACCGCGTCCGGGGTCGGCGTCTACCGGATGGCCTTGTACGACACCTTGTGCCTTGTGGCGACCCAGCAGGGGCTGAAGGTGGTCAGCATCGCTGACCCGGCGCATCCGGCGGTGACCCAGACTGTCGAGACCGGCTGGCTGCGCGACGTGCAGGTGCAGGACGACTATGCCTACGCGTGCGGGGACACCGAACTGGTGGTCGTGGACGTCAAGAACCTGGTCACGGTCGGCAGGTACGACGCCGGGTATCTTTCGTTTGCCCTGGCGGTGCAGGACTCGATTGCGGTCGTGTGCCGGGGCCAGCAGATGAACGTCCACGTGCTCAACGTCTCCAACCCGGCCAGCCCGGTGCTGCGCGGCACGTTCTCGACCCAGAACGGGCCCCAGGGCGCGGTAATGGCCGGAGACTGGGCCTACATCGGAGTGTGGTCAAGGGACCTGCTGGCGGCAGACGTCAGCGACCCCGGGATCCCGGTGGTGCGGGGACGGGTGTTCCGTCCGGGCGAGCTGAACGGCGCGTGGCGATGCGGGGACCTGGCGGTGACTGCGGACCGTTGGTACGGGATGAGCGTGGTCGACGTGTCCGACATCGAGAACCCGGTGGAGCGCGGCCACGTGCCTCTGTCGGGCTGGCCCAGGCGCATCATGCTGGTCGAATCGCTGGCCTACTGCGCCGAGTACAACGGGCTGGCGATAGTGAGCGTGGCTGACCCGGACAACCCCGAGGTGCTCGGGCTGGTGAGCACCACCTACTACTCGTACGAGGTTGCGGTCAAAGACACTTTGGCGCTGATTGCGGAGCGGGAGTGGAACCCGCAGCACGGCAACCTGGTTGTGGTCAATGTCGCGGACCCGAGGCACCCACAGGCGATCGGCTGGTACGCGACCACTGGCGGCGGGGTCGAAGCGGTCGCCTGGTACGGGGGTGACTACGCCTATGTGGTCAGCCAGGGCTGGAGCCTGAACGAATTCGCCATCGTCAACATCACCGACCCGACCAACCCCTACCGGGTTTCGGGCTGCAACACCGAAGGCTATCCGATCGGTGTTGACTGTGCCGGAGACTATGCCTACGCGCTGATGACCTCGCCCAACCCGAGGATACTGGTCATCTCGGTCGCGGACACGCTTTCGCCGAGCGTGGTCGGCTCGGTCGACCTAAGCTTCGGGCCGAGGGCGCTGTTCATCAGCTACCCTTACCTTTTCGTGGGGTACTACTACCACGGCGTCGAGATGTTCGACATCACCAACCCGATACAGCCGGTGCCGGTCGACCGGTACAACACCACCGGCACCGTGCACGGCATGCACGTCAGCGGTAACTACATCTATGCCGCTGACGCCCACTCGCTCCAGATACTGCGGCTGGTCGGAACCGGGGTCGTTGAAGACGTGCCGGCGAGAAGAAGACAGCCGGTGGCGACGTCGGTCTGCCTGGACGGCGTGGTGCTGAAATGCGCGGTCCAGGGCCCGGTCTGCCTGCTGGACGCGGCGGGGAGGACGGTGCGCAGGTTGGTAGCAGAGGATGGCAGGCTGGAACTGGTTGGACTGAGCGCAGGAGTGTACCACGTCGTAGGGACAGCAGGTGTGCAGCACCGGGTGGTGAAAGTACGATAGGAGAGTGACCGAGAGACAAAGTGACAGAGTGAGCAAACACTTGGTCACTTGATCGCTCTGTCACTTGATCACTCCTCTTCCTTGATTCCTGAACCGAACTCCATATAGTTGACCGTGCACATCCAGGAGCTGCAGCTTACCGGGTTCAAGTCGTTCCAGGAAAAGTCAAGGCTCGTCTTCTCCTCGAAGCTGAATGCCGTCATCGGGCCCAACGGCTGCGGCAAGACCAATGTCCTAGACGCGCTGCGCTGGGTGCTGGGAGAGCAGTCATTCGGCCTGCTGCGCTGCGCCAAGAACGAGGACCTGATATTCGGCGGCACGGCGCAGGTGCCGGCGACCAACTACGCGGAAGTCAAACTGATTCTGGCCAACGACGGCGGGACAGACCAGTGCCGCACGCTGCCGGAGTACGGGTCTGAGATCGAGATCAAGCGGCGCTACTTCCGCTCCGGAGAGAGCGAGTACTACCTGAACCGGCAGGAGTGCCGGCTCAGGGACATCCAGGAGGTGTTCCTGGCTTCGGGCATCGGTACCAAGACGTACTCGACCTTTGACCTGCGCCAGATGCGCGAGATCATCGCCGGCCACATCCGCAAGATGTTCGAGGAGGCGGCGACCCTGGCCAAGTACCGGGAAGCCAAGGCCGACTGCCAGCGCAAGCTGGAACTGACCGACAAGGACCTAGTCCGACTCGACGACATCGTCGCCGAGCGGGAACGCATCGTCCGCAGCCTGCAGCGCCAGGCGGGCAAGCTGCGTTCCTTCGACAAGCTGAAGAGCGAGGAGAAGGGCCTGCGGCTGATCGAGCTGAAGCGGGAGTTCGAACGCACCGGCGCCGAACTGGAGCGGGCCGGGCAGGACGCGGCGGCGCTCGAGCAGGCAGAGGCCAACCGGCTGGTCGAGATCAGGCGGCTGGACCAGGAGCTGCACCGGCACCGGAGCAAGCTGCGCCAGGAGCAGAGCCTCAAGGACGAGGTCGCGGCCCAGGTCAGGCAGCAGCGGGATGAGTTGTCCGAACTGGAGGGCCGAAACCTGCTGACAAAGCAGAAGGTGGAGTTCCTGCGCGAAAGCGCGGACCGGGCCGATGCCGAGAGGGTACAGCTCGGGACAGCGGTCATCGAGCTCGAGGACAGCTTCAAGAAGATGCTGGCCAGGATCGGCGCCGCGACCACAGGCCAGGCCGAGATCGAGGGCCGGCTGGAGAAGACCCGCGAAAACACCAGGACCGCGGAGCAGCAGCTGTATGCGTTGCGGGACCAGGAGGTCACCCTGCGCCAGAATCTCGAGAGCCTGCTCGAGCAGCAGGACGAACTCAGGCGCAGGGTGGCGCGACTCGAAGCCGCGGCTCAGAACCGGTCGGAAACCAGAGTGCGGCTGGAAAAGGAGCTCGCCGAGACGAAGCGGCGACTGGAAGCGTTGTCCAGGGACGCCAAGGAGTACGCGGAGCGCATCGCGGAAGTGGCCAAGGACACCGCTGCCAGGCGCAGGCGGGTCGGGGAGTTGGAAGAAGAGCTACGCCGAAACGCTGACGAGCTGGCCCGGACCGAGAATGAGCTGGCGCAGGAGCGTGGTTCGGTGGGCGAACTGGAGAAGGAACAGGCGGTGCTGCGGTCGCTGGCGCCGGAGCGTGTGGAGAAGACCAGACAGGTGCTGGGCGGGCGTGTGCTCGGAGAGCTGGGCCGTTTCCTCGAAATCGATGAAGGCTGGGAGCGAGCAGCCGAGGCTGCGCTCCAGCCGGTGGCAGACCTGATTGTGGTGGCCCGGATTCCGACCGGGCCGGAACTGGTGAAGCTGGTCGAGGTCGATGTCGGACGCGGGCTCGGGCTGCTGCCGGTCACGGCAGGGGGAGAGACGAAGGCTGCGGACGGTGGAGGCCGGCAGGAACTTCTGTCCGAGCACGTGAGGACCGCGGGTCGGGCTCCGGCCCGACTTGGAGAATGGCTGATGCTGTTCAGGGTGGCACAGAGCGAGGACGAGATGCTGACTCTTGCCCGGGAAAGACCTGGAGACTGCTTGGTGACCAGGAGCGGGTGCGCGGTGCTGGCGGACGGCAGGGTCTACGTTGCGGCAGGGCGACAGGGCCGGCTCAGCGTCGAGCGGCTGCTGCGCGAGAACGGCCAGAAGCTGGCAACCGGCCGCGCCAGGTTTGACGAGCTCACCGGCCGGCGCAAGGAGCTGTCTGCCAGGAGTGAGAAGCTGCGTGTCGACCTTGACCAGAGCCGCGAAACGCTGTCCGAAACCGAACGAGCCAAGTCTTCGCTCGATGCCACGATTGAGATTCTGGGCAGCAACCGGGCCGAGTTGGGACGGCAAAGGTCCAGACTCGAGGACGAAGTCGGCAGCCTGGGTGCGGACGAGGAGTCGGGCAGCGCCGAGGCAGAAGACCGGAAGGCGGCGCTGGCGAAGCTAGACGCGCGGGTCGAGGCCCAGACCAGGGCGCTGCGCAAGGTGCAGACGCAGGTGTCGGAGCAGGAGAAGAATGTCAAGGCGAGGCTCGACGAGTCCACCGCCCGGCTGGCCGAGCTGAGCGAGGAAAGGCACAAGGCCTCCAGGCTAGAGGCCGAGCGGGATTTCGTGCGTCGGACGATCGAGGAGCGCCGGCGCCGGATCACGGAACTCGAACGTTCGGCGGCAGAGTCCCGCGAGCGGGCGGTTGAGGCGGAGCGAGGTGTCGCAGAGCGGGCGCCCGGGGTGGACGAGAAGAAGAAGAAGATCGCGGAACTGGAAGCGAAGGTTGACGGGCTCCGGGTCGCCGACCTGGCGCGGGTCGAGGAGGAACTGGAGCGGAACCTGGACGAGCTGCGCAGCGCACGGGAGAAGAACCAGGGCATCATCATCGAGGGGCGGATGCGGCGCCACGACCTCAACCAGGAAAGTCGTGCGATCGTCCAGGAGGCGCAATCGGTGTACAAGACCGACATCGCGGCGTTCCAGCCCGAGGAGGTCGAGGACTACGAAGACCGCCTCGAGAAAGTCAGGCGCCGGCTCGAAGAGCTGGGCCGGGTCAACCCGCTGGCCCGGGAAGAGCACGAGCAGGAGAAGCAGGACCTGGAACGGCTCCAGACCCAGCGCCAGGACGTGGCGACCGCGCGCGAGAACCTGTTGCAGACCATGGCCGAGATTGACCAGCACGCTCGGGAAAGGTTCGTGGCGACCTACCGCGACGTGCGCGGCGCGTTCCGCGAGGTGTTCAGGCAGATGTTCATTGAAGGCGAGGCCGACCTGGTGCTGATCGACGAGCAAAACCCGCTCGAGTCCGAGATCGGCATCGTGGCAAAGCCGAAGGGCAAGAACCCGAAACGGCTCGAGCAGCTCTCGGACGGCGAGAAGGCGCTGCTGGCGGTATCACTGCTGTTCGCGTTCTACCGGGTGAAGCCGGCGCCGTTCTGCTTCCTGGATGAAATCGACGCACCGCTCGACGACGCCAACGTCGGCCGTTTCGCCGACTACCTCAAGGAACTCGCCGAGCAGACCCAGGTCATCATCATCACCCACAACCGGCTGACCGTGGAGCGGGCCGACGTGCTGTTCGGCGTGACCGCAGAGCAGCCGGGCGTTTCCAAGCTGGTGTCGGTCAGCCTGGCTGACTACAAGAGCTCACCGGTCGCATCGTCGGTGAGCTGACGATGCCGCCGCTATCCGGAATCGGGCGCAGGCTCGGGCAGGGACTGGCGAAGACCCGACAGGCGTTTGCCCGGCTGCTTGTCGTACAGGACACTGACGAGGTCGAGGAGCTGCTGCTGGCAGGAGACGTCGGGGTCAGGGCGAGTACGGTGTTGGCCCAGAAGGTGAAGCACGCGGGCCAGAACCGGCGCCAGGTGCTGGAGCAGGAGATCGCCGGCATGCTCATGCCGGGCGTCAAGCCGCGCGAGCCGTCTTGTGCGCGACCGCAGGTCATCATGATTGTTGGCGTGAACGGGTCGGGCAAGACCACGACGGTCGGCAAACTCTGTCACCGGTTCAGCAAGGAAGGGAAGAAGGTGGTGGTGGCGGCTGCGGACACTTACCGTGACGCGGCGTCGGACCAGCTCGGTATCTGGGCAGAGCGGGCCGGAGTCGAGATCGTGTCGTCGGCCAAGGGCCAGGATGCGGCCGCGGTCGCGTTCGACACGATATCCAGAGCGGTAAAGAGAGACATGGACCTGGTGCTGGTCGACACCGCCGGCAGGCTGCACACCCGCACCGACCTTATGGCCGAGGTCGAGAAGATCAAGCGGGTGTGCGGCAGGGTGCGGGATGGAGCGCCGGACGAGATTTGGCTGGTGCTCGACGCTACCGTGGGACAGAACGGCCTACGCCAGGCGCGGGCGTTCGACGAGCGGCTCGGGCTGACCGGCCTGATCGTGGCCAAGCTCGACGGAACCGCAAGAGGAGGGGTGCTTGTGCCGATCGTGATGGAACTGGGGCTGCCGGTCCGGTTTGTCGGCATCGGCGAGGGGCTGGAGGACATCGAGCCGTTCGAGCCGAAGGCGTTTGCCCGCGCCCTTTTCGAATCCTAACTACCGACAATCGGGCAGGACCTCCTGTACCGGTGCAGCGCTAGTCCGCGTTTCCGACACCGCCGGGCACGGCAGGCGGTCGACCGGTCTCCTGCTCGCGGCGAATGGGTTCGAGGACCTGCAGACCCCAGCGGGCGGCATCGCGCACCCTTCGCGGGTGCCGGCTCACGGGCCAGGGCCGCGCCATGCGCTGGAGTTGGGGAATCGAGTCGGTGCCTCGTACGGCAACCAAGCCTTCTATGGCCGCGACGCGGCGGTCAGGGTCTTGGTCTTCGAGCGCGGCATTGAGGAACGGGAGCGCGACCGGGTTACCGATCCGGCCGAGCGCGACCAAGGCGTTGTTGCAGACGAGGTCGCTTCTGTCCTCGAGCCGCTCGAGTATCGGCATCGTGGCGCGATGGTCACCGAGCTTGCCGAGGGCTTCGACCGCCATCGCCCGAACGATGGCGTCGCGGTCCTTGAGAGCTTTGATCAAGGGATCGACCGCCATGTTCTCGCCGATCTCGCCCAGGGCCTGGCAGGACACGATGCGGACCCAGGGCGTCGGGTCGGTCAGGTTGTCGATCAGGCGTTCGCAGGCCCCTTTGTGGCGGAGTCGGCCGAGCACGTCGGTAGTCCTGATCCTGGTCTCGTCGCGCTCGCTGCCGAGCAGCCGGATCAGGGGTTCGATCGACAACTCGCCGAGCGCCCCGGACGCATTGGCGGCAGCGGCCGCGACCTTCGGGTCGTGGTCCTCGAGCATCGGGACTACCGCTTCGGCCGCGCTCAAATGCCTGATCCGGCCGAGCGCGGTGGCGGTCGCGATCCGCACGTTGGTGTCTCCATCGTGCGACGCCTCGGCAAGGCAGTCAACCGAACCCGGTTCGCCGATGATGCCCAGCATCTCGGCCGCGGCTGCCCGTACTTCGGGTTTCTCGTGCCGGGTCATTTCTTTGAGCGGCAGTACCGCGGCCCGGCCCTCCTCGAGCAGGGACGCCATCGCCCGGATTCGGTCGTTCAGGTCGCCGCCGGCAAGGAGCCGCACCAGCGGGTCGATGGTGGCGGTACCGATGCGGCGGAGACAGACTTCGGCGGCGTGGCGGACGTCCGGGCTCTGGTCCTCGGCCACCAGGCGGGCGATTGCGTCAGCAGCCCTGCGCCCGCCGATGCGGCTCAGCGCCTCGGCGACCGCAATGCGCATCGCCGGGTCGTCGTCACCCAGTTCGTCCAGCAGGGGGTCGACGGTGTCACGGTCGGCAATCACACCCAGCGCCCGGGCGGCCGCGACCCGCACCTTGACCGACAGGTCGCGGAGCAGTTCGAGAAGGTCGGGAATCCCCTCGCGGTCGCCGATCCCGCCGAGCGCGCGCGCGATAGCGGCCCGGGCTTCTGGGTCGCGGTCACCGATGTGGGTATGGAGGATCGGCAGGGCACGGGGGGTGCGCAGCTTGCCCAGCAGGTCGGGGATCGAAGGGTCGAGCGGGTTGTTCCAGGTCCTCAGGTAGTTGATGACCGGTTCGACGGCATCGGCGCCGATCGAGCCGAGCGCGGCTGCGGCTTTGCTCCGGATTTCGGGCTCGAGGTCGTTGAGGACCAGGACCAGTGCGCCGGCTGCTTCGCTGGTGGCGATCAGGCGCAGGTAGTCAACCGCCTCGGACCTGACCTCAGGGTCTTCATCGCGGAGCTGCTCGACAAGGTCGCGTACCGGCACGGTCAGGACTCCGGGCCGCTGACCGACGATTTCAGCCAGGCGATATACTCCTCGCTGCCGGCAGTGATCGGCACCGCTATCAACTCGGGAACATCGTAGGGATGCAGTTCCTTGACCCGGTCCTTGAGTCGGTCGAATGCGTCGGATGTGGTCTTGATCAGACAGAGGTACTCGGCCGCAATCTCCACCTTGCCTTGCCAGTGGAAGCTGCTCTGCATCGGGCCCAGGACTTGGATGCAGGCTGCGAGTTTCTCTTCAACGAGCGCCTGTGCCAGTCGTCTCCCGTCTTGTCCGGTCGGGACGGTCATGAACACCTGAATGCAGTCATCCACCAGGACAAGTGTGCGCGCAGATGTGTGGGCAGTCAAGGCCGGGCAAGGCCGAAGCCGCAGCCCGGGCCCAGATCACGCGTCCCGTTGACTGACAGTTCCTTGGTCCGATAATCATTCATGGCGCTCCGGTTGCCGCGACAGCCATTCTCCGGTGCCTTGACCGCACTGCTGCTCTGCCGTCTTCTGTCTGGGTATGCCGCGCCCAGGATGCGGTCTGACATTCTGGTCGTCGACGCCGGTTCACCCGGTGTCCGCGAGACAATCGGCCGGCACGGTCTCCGGGTCTTCGGCCTGGACGAGACCTGGGTCCTGTTGGAAGATGACCCGATTGCCCGGAGCGTACTGGGCACAGCCGTCAGCCATCGGCTTGCGGCCGACGGTCGGGAAGGCCTGTATCTCGTGTACTCACAGAGTGACGAACCAGCGGCGGTCGGGTCAGAGGTTCTGCTCAGGGCAGAAGGTGTCTCTCTGGTACAGATGACCCAGAACCAGGCTCTGCTGGCGGCGCAGCTCGGTGGAGACCTGGTGAGGCTGCCGAGCGAGCCCCATCCCTACCACGTTCCAGAGCCCCGGTTTCTGTCCTTGCCGGACAGCGCCGACACCATGGTGCAGAGGGTGGTCAGCGAGGTGACTGCAGACTCGATTCACGAGCACATCTGGAGGCTACAGAGAGTCCAGACCCGATACTCGCCGGCTGAGAGTTGCCGGGCCGCAGAGCAGCACCTGTACGACTACTTCGTGTCTCTCGGCTTCGATGAGGTTGAGCTTGATACCTACGCGGTGTCGCTGGACACGTGGCGCAATGTCGTGGCCACCAGGACCGGCAGGGTGCACCCGGACAAGATCCTAATCGTATGCGGGCACATGGATGCGATTTCTGAGGATCCCTGGGTCCTTGCTCCTGGCGCGGAAGATGACGGGTCAGGAACCGCGATGGCGATCGAGGCCGGCCGGGTGCTGGTCGATGAGGACCTGGACTGCACCGTCAAGTTCGTGGCGTTCACCGGCGAGGAGACAGGGCTATACGGCAGTGCCCATTACGCCCAGATGATGCGTGAGCTGAACGCCGACATCATCGGGGTCATCAACTTCGACATGGTGGCGTGGCCGGGTGGACGCTGGGGGGTGCGGCTGGTCGGTCTTCCCGACGCGCTGTGGCTGGTGCTTCTCCAGGCGCGGATGGCAGACCTGTACACCAGCCTCGACCACAGCTACCAGGTTCGAAGCTTTCCGAGCGATTCTCGCTCGTTCGAGGAGCAGGGCTATGTCGCCACGTCCGGGTACGAGTACGGGACCGAGCCGTATATCTGGTATCACACGACCGCAGACACGCTCGGCAACCTATCGATGCCGCTGGCGCGCGAGGTCTGCCAGATGGCGGTGGCAACGCTGGTGACCGTAGCGCAGGCTCCTCAGGCACCGCAGAGATTCCGGCTGGCCGACGTCGGGACCGGCCGCAGTCTGATGGCATCCTGGGAAGCCGGTACAGAGCCGGACCTTGCCGGCTATGTCCTGCGCTGGGGAGCGGTGTCCCGCCTGTATACCGATTCAGTCGTGCTCGGCCTGGAGCAGTCGTACGTCATACACGACCTCGTGCCGGACACGGTCTACTTCGCGACCGTGTCCCCGTTGGATTCCTCGGGGTTCGAAGGGCACTGGTCGGTCGAGGACAGTGCGGTTCCGCGAGATGTGCCGCAGCGCCCTTCCAGGGTGGAAGCATGGCCGGCGACATTCAGCATCGACCTGTCGTGGGCCGCGAACACCGAACTCGACCTTGCCGGGTACAACCTGTACCGGTCCACGGTGTCGGGCTCGGGATACGAACTACTGAACCACGGGCTGGTACAGGATACCGTGTTCAACGACTCGGGACTGATGTCGGACACGATGTACTACTACGTTGCGACCGCGGTCGATACCGGAGGCAACGAAAGCGGATACTCGGACGAAGTCCGGGGCAAGCCGGTCACCCTGGACCACGGTATCCTGCTGGTGGACGAGACGCGTGACGGCAACGGCCGGCCCGGCAGTCCGAGTGACGAGCAACAGGACGGATTCTACCACGCGGCACTTGAAGGGTTCGATTACACCGACTGGGATGTGGCGGAACAGGGCATTCCGGCTGCGGCAGATATCGGGCCGTTCTCGACCATTGTCTGGCACGGCGATGAGTACGGCCAGGTTTTGATGTCAGGCGTCGTCGACGGTCTGGCCAATCATCTCAGTCACGGCGGCAGGCTCTGGCTGGTGGGGTGGAAGCCGGCCGCGGCGCTCGCCGGCGGCATTCCCGCATACCCCTACGAGTTCGGTTCGGGCGACTTCGCGTTCGACCACCTGGGAATCAGCCGGGCTGAGCAGTCAGCGGTTGTTGATTTCACCGGTGGTTCCGGGCACGCCGGGTTTCCGGACCTCGCCCTGGACTCGGCCAAAGTACTGCCCGCGATGCGAGGAAGGTTGCCCTATATCGATGCGCTGCTGCCCGGAGCCGCTGATACGATACTTAGATTCGTGTCTTCTTCCGGCGACACGTTTGACGGCAAGCCGGTGGGCGTTCGCTGGACCGAAGGGCAGGGACGCGCCGTGGCTTTCGGTTTTCCCTTCTACTACGCCAAGGATGACGAGGCCAGGTCAGTAGCCCGCCGGGTACTGGAGGACCTTGGTGAGCCGTATGCGATTGCCGAGGACAGGGGTCATGTACCGAGGACCGAGCTGTTCGGGGTCTGGCCGAAACCGTGCCGTGGGATCGCAACCGTGTCCTTTTCGCTGTCGAGAGCGCAGTACGTTGACATTGCGGTCTTTGACGCGGCCGGGAAGCGGGTGTCAGGGCTGATGCAGGGGGTCCTGCCTGCCGGACGTCACAACGCTGTCTGGGACGGCCGACTCTTGGGGACAGGGGTGTATTTCTTTCGGCTGGTGACCGATGACCGGGCATCGACGACAAAGACAGAACTGGTTCGCTAGAGAAGGAGAGCAGCAATGACCGAGATCCCGCTCAAGCCGGGCGACAAGGCGCCGGGCTTCAGCCTGCCGGACAAGGACGGAAACAAGGTGGAGCTCGGGCAGTTTGCCGGACAGTGGGTGGTGCTGTATTTCTATCCGAAGGACAACACCCCCGGCTGCACCAAAGAGGCATGCGGTTTCAGCGAGCGGCTGAAGGAGTTCGAGGAACTGGATGCGGTGGTGCTGGGCGTGAGCAGAGACAGTGAAGCGAGCCACCGCAGGTTTGCCGAGAAGCACGAC
>CP070680.1:2810948-2815002 GCA_020352555.1 Caldifarciminota bacterium
GGCAGGAGTGGAGGAGGAAAGGACAAAGGCTGAAGGACAAAGAACAAGTCAGACGATCTGCAGGGACGTGCTGTTCCTGCCGAAGGCAGGAATGACCAATGACCAAGTCCCAATGACCATGTCGGACGTCTCGGGCCGGAAGATCATGGACCTGTATCCGGGGGAGAATGACGTTCGTTCGGTCAGTCCTGGGGTCTACTTCCTGCGGTCAGCGGACGGTGGGCGGTCAGCGGTCACAAAGGTCGTGATTCAGCGGTAGGGAGGCCTTGTGCCGATGTGCAGACGTACCCTTTCGGCAGCCCTGGTCGTCTGCGTGGCTTCTATCACGGCCGCCCGAATGGCCGAAGGCAGCAGGGCCGATGACCCAGTGCAGGTGCAGCGTGAAGCCGGCGTGAAGGCAGAGGAGATTGGAGATAGCCCGGAGGGCTCTGCTCTCGATACAACCCTGAAGACAGCACTTGTCGGTGCACACTACCAGGCAGCATACCTCACGCCGCTCCCGGAATCGGCACCGGAGGCCTCACGAGCTGACAAGGCCTTCCTCTCCCGCAAGTACCAGAAGGGGATACTCGAACGGGGCGGTGGGGACCCATATGGTGATGCGCTTCTCGAGGGCAGAAGATGGTACAAGGCCGATCCACATCCTCTGCTGGCTAGCACGATGCCCGGTGTTGACTTCTATGTTGTAGCTTTGGGACGCCACGGAGAAAACCTCAAGTCCGCCGACATCTGCATACTGGTGGCAATCTTGAAAGGCAAGTGCTACAGACTCCCCAGGGAAGTCAACCAGCTGCTCTACGAAACGGGGTTCGAGTTCCGGGAATCTGACATTGATGTATGGGCATCCATCCTGGCTCTCTTGTCGTCTGCCATGGACCAACCCTATCTGTTCCAATCGCACCTCAGGTCACTCACACCGGCGGTTGGACTTCCCTACACCCCGAACTCCTCTGGCGAGAGCCTCCTGCTTTTCCCCGATCTGACGGTCGATCGAGTCGACATCCCGCTGCTGAGGCGCCAGACGATGTGGCAAGGCAAGATCCGTATGCACAGGGCGGGTCGCAGGGTGTCTCTACTGGTTCTCGTCACGAAGGGTTGGCTGCCGGTCGGCGACATACTGGAAGTCTGCTATATCCCCGGGGACTTCTATGTGAACGGCCCTGAGGGTCCTGAGGTCATGTATCTGCTCGACGCAATCGAGACGGACGTGTCTGTCGACCCGGACGGAAAGCAGGATACGTACATCGACAGAGAACCCAACGGGTGTCACGGCAGAGCAATGGAGTGATTCTGAAACCGAGAGACTGGGCAGCGGTAGTGTCCCTATGACAGGGACTACCGGGTCGTTGAACACAGGCTGGTAGCTGGCTGGTCCGCAACGATTCAGGGGAAGGGGCGTCAAAGTATGTGCGGCAGGGCGGCTGTTCTCTTGCGTAGGGTCGCCCTGTTCTGTAACATTTATTGAAGTACACCGTGTTTGCTTTCTAGCCTGCTCGTCTGCTTGTCCCTGGTAACACAACCAGGGCTTGTTTCCGGCAACGTATACGACGCGGAGTCAGGCGCGCCCATTGTGGGCGCGAATGTCGTTGTCTGCGACACGCGGGCCGGAGTCGTTGCCGGTCCGTCAGGAGGTTTTGTCATTACGTCTCTGCGTCCGGGCGAATACCGTCTTGCTGCCAGCCATGTCGGGTTCGAGCCTGAGACCGTGTCGGTACCGGTCGGGGAAGGACAGGCCAAGCGGATTGAATTCAGGCTCAGGCCGGTCGTGCTCGAGATGCAGGAGGTTGAGGTCCAGGGTACAGCCCCGGAGCGCGAAGGCTTGGTCACGACCAGAGTAGTGACTTCGGACGAGCTGCGCTACCGGGCAGGCGGGTTTGTGCAGGACCCTGTGCGGTCTTTGAGCTTCCTGCCTGGAGTGTCACACAGCGCGAGGGGCGAATGGTCTGGGACATACGCGGTGCGGGGCGGTGACCCGGACGAGTCCAAGGTGTATTTCGGCAATACCGAGCTGATGTGGCCGTTCCATCTGCTCGGGTTCAGCTCGGTCATCAACCCTGACCTGGTCGATGCGATGGAGTTCTATCCGAGCGTGTTTCCGGTCAGGTTCGGGGGAGCGCTATCGTCGGTCACGGTGGTGAAGCCGAAGCTCACGAACAAGGGCGAGGGCGCATGGGCATACGACCCGATGAACATGAAGGCGTCGTACGCGGGCTCGTACGACGACATCCGATTCCTGGCGTCCTTGCGCCGGACGTTCTATTTCGTGGTGTTCGGGCCCCTGGGCGCAGGCCGGGACAACCGGCCGACGTACTCTGACCTGACCGCTGAGGTCGAGATTCCGATGGGCCAAAATCACAAGGCGCAGGCCACCGTGGTCCACGGTTCGGACCACATCATCACCAACCTGCGAGAGCTACAGGAGGACATGACCGAGTCGGGGACTTCGGTTTCGGCCGGGCTCGTGTCCGAACTGGGGTTTGTGAGGAGCGAGCTGACAGTGTTCTCGAACAGCCACGACTTCTCCCTGAACCCGTCGCTGTGGTGGGGAACCGCGACTACCCGGCAGCACGACATGGGCGTGCGCCTGGACCTGACCTCGACCCCGGTTTCAGGCATGCTTCTGTCTGCAGGGTTCGAGGGCGGACAGGCTGGTTTTGACGGCAACCTGCTGGACCAGGCCGGGTTCACGAGGAGCGATGCTATCGGTGCCGGGTATGTATCGGCGCGTTGGCTGCCGGTTAAGGAGCTGGCCCTGGATGCGGGGCTGAGATACGAAGCGGTCCGGTGGACACTTGATAGGCTGCTCGAGCCCAGGCTGGTCGCAGCTCTGAACCCGGCAAAGGGCATGCAGTTCACGGCCGGGTATCGCAGGAGCTCGCAGCAGCCGTATTCGTTCCTGAGCCGCTCGACCGCGTCGGTCGTGTTCGACAACGACTACTCGGAATACGAGATGTTCAGGGCCGGGGCGGTGGGTGCGAAGCAGGCTGACCACTACTCGGTCTCGGGTGATTTCGAGCTGTCCGAGCTGACGCGTCTGTCGGTTGAGGGCTACTGGAAGGACTACACACGGCTGCCGACATGGAGCGAAGGGCAGGACGGCCGGGTATACGGGTTCGGCAACAGCGGGTTCGGACAGGCCCAGGGAGTGGAGCTGGTGCTTGAGCAGAAGGCCGTGAGAGGCTGGAGCGGGTGGCTGACCTATGCCTTGTCATGGGCCAGGAAGCAGCAGGGCAGTGATACGACCCTGCACTGGGACCACAATGACCGGAGGCATTCGCTGAACCTCATCGCACGCAGGGAGTTCAGGGGTGACTGGACATGGACCACGACCTTTCACCTGCATACCGGCGCACCCTACACCCCGCTCACGCACTTCCGGAGCCCGGACGCGGGCATCGAGGAGGTCAACCGGGGGCCGTCGCGCTACACGGTCTCAGGTGCGAAGAACTCGCTTCGGGTGCCGACCTATCACCGGCTGGACATGAAGCTGCAGAAAGACCTGCCGCACCTGCCGCTCAGGCCGTACATCTATATCGAGGTCCTGAACCTGTACAACCGGGAGAACGTGTACCACCTGGTGCAGTTCGAGACCCTGGACGGCAGAATCGCGACCGGCCGGTTCACCGGAATCCAGTTGACGCCGCTCTTCGGTATCGGGGGAAGGTTCTAGGAAGTCGGCCGGATCAGCGGGTCGGCCTGCGCACCGAAGACAACAGAGTGTAGAGGAAAAGCCGGCGTTCGATCGGCAGCCGGCAATCGTCGTAGCGCTCGGCCAGAAAGGTGATGACCCGGCGCAGGTAGTCGGTGGTCATGGTCTCGGCCTTCCGGCGCACGGACGGGTCGCGCGAGGCGTACTGTGTGAGTATTCCGGTCTTGGCGCGCAGGACCTGGCGGTAAAGGTAGATGAACGTGCCGACCACGGTCTGGAGCGGGGTCTTGCCCACGTCGTGCATCGCGGCCAGGACTTCGGCCTCGCCCGGGCAGGGCTTCTTGAAGAAGTCGAGCACTGCAGGGCAGAGGAACGAGTCCGGGTCCTCGAGGAAGTCGAGGGCTC
>CP070680.1:2815102-2819420 GCA_020352555.1 Caldifarciminota bacterium
GCGCCGGCGGCATCATGCTGGCGTGGGTCAAGATCGTCAGCCTGGATTCGTCAGTGCTGCTGCTCCAGGTAGTCGATAGCAGCGGACGGCGACTCCAGGGAATCGAGGGCCGGGCCATTGCCTCTCAGGCGCACTACTTCTGGTGGGGAGGGCTGTTCCCGATGGACGATTCGAATGTGCTGGTTGTCTGGACCACATCTGACTCCGGCATCCGTGCACAGAAGGTCAACCGCAACGGCGAGCCGCAGTGGCAGGCGGGCGGCGTCGCCGTCTGCGACGAACCGCACGACAAACTCGGCGCGTATGCAGCACCTGTGCCAGACGGGACTGTGATTGCCTGGTCAGACCTTCGGCACGGAACCTGGGATGTCTTCGCCCAGAAGCTGAACCCCGACGGTACCCGCGCGTGGGCCGGGGACGGCGTCCCGGTGTGCGTAGCCCAGGGGCGACAGGGCGGCATGTACTGCGACTGGTTCGAGCCCCTCAGAGCTGTCACGCACGCCGGTTCGCGTGTCACGGTCGCGTGGTACGACCAGAGACCGGGGAGAACCGGCATCAGCTGTCAGTCAATCGATGCCAACGGGGAGAGAAGGTGGGATACCTTGGGCATCGAAGTCGGCACGATAGTGGACCGCGATACCCTCTTCACCGACCTGTGGTTCGGCTTCGATGCGGATACGAACGGCGGAGCGGTAGTCACATGGCCCCGGCTCAGAGAGCGACAGCGGTACGACATACTGGCCCAGAAGGTCGATTCCCTCGGTCAACTGCGTTGGGGCAACGGGTTGGACATCTGCGAATACACTGGACATTGGCTAGTTCCCAGAATCGCAACCACCTCGGACGGTATGAGCGGCGCCATCGGCTGCTGGTCGGACCTGAGGTTTGGGTGGCCCAACTGGAGCATCTACGCGCAGCGTTGCGGAGATGCTGTCTCGGCCGTGGTTGCCCCAAGCCTCGTTCGCCCTGAGGGCCGCGGCTCAATCTACCCGAATCCATGTGTCAGCGGCACACGCATGGTACTGAACATGCCTGCAGAAGGTGCCCGAGTGACGATTCTGGATGTCTCGGGACGAGTGGTCGGGACCTGTGGTGCTGCCGGAACAGACCGGAGCAACCCGGGTGACCACATCGTCTGGGACGGCAAAGACGAAGCCGGACATACCGTCCCCGGCGGGGTCTATGTCGTTAGACTCGACACGGACCTCGGCTCCCGGTACGAACGACTAGTCCTGCTTCGATAGACAGTGCCTCCTCAAGGGGGGGCACAAGGGAAGGGAGGCTTGCGTGAGAAATCTCGCAGCCATGTACGCCGGCGTCATGCTGGCGTGTGCGGGCGCGCTTGTGGGGAGCTGGGGTCAAATCTTGACATTTGACAACAACGCGTTAAGCTCCGATTCTACGTCAGCATACAGCCTCGCTGTCTGCTTGTCCTTTTCTCTTCTAGGCCTTAGCCGGCGCCGAAGCTGGCTCACTGCCGAATAGTGGATTCCGCCGAGGAGGTCGCCTACGGCTTGGCCGGTCAAGCCGCCATAGCGCTGAAGCATTTCCCCAAGAATGCCCCGCGCAACGCCGTCGCTCGAACTCGGGCACCAACTCCTCCCTATCGATGCTCAACGCCTCGGCCACACACTCGACAATCTGCTCCGGCTCCAGCCGGACCGCGGTCAGCTCTCGATAGGCAGGCTGCTCGCTCCTTGACCCGCTCTTGACGTGCTCGCTTCGCACTCGTTCGACAAAGGCTTCGTCACCCAGCACCATCCGGTCGCTCGATTCAAGAAACGGGCTTCCGGCGTTGCGCCTCAATCCATCCAGGACGAAATCCCGATAGGCTGACCGCCCCCCTGCCATGGAAAGCACCGGCTCGTAGGTCATGCCTCTCTCCATCCTTCCCTTGTCCAGGTATCCCGGCAGGCTGCTCCACTGATAGCTTCTCAGGCGCTGCCAGCGCTTGCTGCCGGCAGACTCGAAGCCGCTTACCCGCGCCGGGTTCAAATGCAGGTAGCGGGATACCTCAAGCAGGTAGGCATCCGCATCAACCAGCCGCGCATGGTATCTCCCCTGGTACAGATGGCCGCAGCGTCGGTGGCGACGATTGTACCAGGCGGTGTAGCGGATGTTGAAGCAGCGCATGAACTCGGCCAGATTGGCCAGAGGTGTCTGGACGAGCAGATGGAAATGGTTGCCCATCAACACGTAACCGTGCAGGATCACCTGGTGCAACTGCTTGGCATCCTTCAAGAAGACCACGAACTGCTCGCGGTCCTCGTCACCAGCGAAGATGCTCTGCCGGGCATTCCCACGACAGGTCACATGGTAGCAGGCATCAGGGTACAGTATTCTCAGTTGTCTCGCCATGACCGAATCCCGCAAATCCCCCCGCTGTTGTCAAATGTCAAGATTTGACCCTATTCGACCCACAATCTTGACCGCCCAGTCTGTCAGCCTCAGAATATATGACGTGCAAGGTAGAGCGGTGAAAGAGCTGGCCGCTGGTGAGCACCGGCCGGGGAGCTACGCAGTGCAGTGGGACGGCACCGACTCCAGAGGTCGCCGTCTTCCTGCAGTGCGTACCTGCTCCGCCTGACCACTGGTGGTTCCAGCCAGACGCGAAAGGTGCTGCTTGGGCGCTAGACATGGCTTTGGGAGTGCGGGGAGGGCTTGCTCTCCCCGCACTCCGGGCCGTCGAGCTTGGCGCTCACGCTGTTGGCTCACGTTGTTTCTCGCGCTGGGCATCCCAGCACTCGGACAGGATGGGCTGCAACTGAAGCGGACTGCGTTTCTCGACTTCGGGCTGGATCGGTCGAGTCCAGAGCTCCCGGTTATGGCCGACACGGACCACGACAGTCTGGGGGAGTTCGTATACTCAGCCAGCATGCCTCCGCGCTGGGGTGTCGCCGAGTACCGGCCGGTCAACTGCTTCGAGCTAGTCAAGGTGGACACCGGCGTGTGGCCCACCGAGTCCATTGTCACCGGCAACTTCTCTCCCTACGACGCCGGAGACATCGACCGCGACGGCAAGGCTGACTTGGTCGGTGAGATCTGCTACGTCCGGGACCCGTACGTCTACAAGGTCCTCTGCACCATCGAGAGCCGGAGCCCAGACTCCTACCCAGACTCGCTGAACTGGGTCATTCCGGACTCCAACTCGGCCAGCGGGGCGAACCGCAGATACTACGTTGACTTGGACCAGGATTCGAACTGGGAGATAAGCACACACTGGTCCCGCACCTGTGCTCTGTTCGAGAACGTAGGGGACAACCGGGAGAGCTTGGTGTATAGAGGCCCTCCTTATGGCCCACGCGCCTTCGGGGACTTTGACCAGAACGGCCGGATGGACGCCTTCGGGTGGATTGCCTCCTATCACGAGTGTGTCGTGGAGTGCACAGGAGACAACGAATATCAGGTCGTCTGTTCTCTCAGTGTAGGCCGCCCGAACGGATATGACGCCTTCGCAGGGGAGGATGCCGACAACAACGGCAAGCCCGAGATCTTCGCCGTGTACGACATCCCTGGCGTCGGTTGGAAGCACGTGCTGTACATGTTCGAGGCGACTGCCGAGCATGAGTACGCATTCTACGCGATCGACTCATTCACAACTGGTGACCCTGGGGACGGAGGCAGCGTATGCGCCGACCTGGACGGCGACAATGTCGATGAGGTCATCTGGACAACCCGGATCCCAATGTGGATTCTGAAGTCGACCGGGCCGCACCAGTTTGAGCGTGTAGCGGGATGGTACAGTGACCATGGCCGACTCCGGCTCACCATCTGCAACGTTGCGGACTTCAACCGGAATGGGTACAACGAAATCTACGCCAGTGGCGAGGGCAAGACATCGGTGCTTGAGGTCGAGGCGGTGCGGGTGCTATACCCGGACACGATCCGGGAACTCTGTTCGGGAGAAACCTGTCTTGTCCGCTGGCAGATATTCGAGCCGCCGAGGTGTGACTCGGTGTCGTTGTTCCTGCTGGCCGATACGGTCGTGCCTGAGGGCGAATGGTTCTGCCAGAGGACTGGCAGTCTGCGATTCTATCCGCTTGATACGATTGTGACCGGCCTGGCGCCCGGAGACACGACGTATCCCTGGATAGTGCCGGACACGGTGTTGGAGGCCGCGTGGATAGTGGCCATTGCCTACGGCCCGGGCTGGCAGTTCGACTGTTCGGACCGCCCGTTCAGCATTGCCCCGTCTGGCGTGGCCGAACGCAACAAGCAAGTCGCCCCAGGCCCGCTGCCCGAGCCGACGATAGTTGGGGATGTACTGGTTTGGAGTGCAGTGACTCCGTCGCTGCGCAATGTCGAAGACACTGCACTC
>CP070680.1:2819520-2859221 GCA_020352555.1 Caldifarciminota bacterium
CTGCCTGTTCTGTTGTCCGGTACACGTGCGGGAGGATCCGACGGCCTTCCCAACCGGGCCGCTCCGCAGTTGTGAAACACAAAGAGAAGGGGCGGCATTGCCGCCCCGTCTCTCAGGTCTTTGGTCCTATTGCTGAACGACCAGCTTGCGAGTCTCCTCGAAGCCGTCGCCGTTCAACCTCACGAGGTAGATACCGGCGCTCAGCGAGCGCAGGTCGAGGTTGACAGCTCCGGTCCGCGACGCCAGCAGCTTGCGGCTGCTCACGCCGCGGCCGGCGACATCGAAGATGCTGATCGATACCGGTCCGGCCTTGGGCAGACTGTAGCGAACCGTGGCGACCTTGCCCGAGAGCGGGTTGGGCATGACATCGAAGCTGAAGTTGCCTGTCGGTGTCACGCTGCCCGCGATGCCGCTGCGCGACGGCTTGGCCGAGTACGCAGTCGGCGGCTCGTAGTAGCCCCAGAATTCGACGGTCTTGTTGCCCTTGGCGGTGAAGAAGAGCGGCGCCCCAGCACCCCAGTGGACCACATCGGCACCATACTTGACCCGCTTCTTGCGGCCGGTGGAGCCGAAGGCGGGCATGGTTTCCTTCTCGGTCCAGGTGTTGGTAGCGATCTCGTACTTCCACCACTCCTGGGTGTTGCCGCCCTTGAGCGCCCAGATGAAGCCGTCGTAGTAAGCGGCGGAGCCGCCGTCCTTGGACTTCTTCTTGCGTCCCATCATGCCGATGAACGGCATGCCGGCAAGGGAGGAATCCCAGCTCTGCGTTGCCAGGTCGTACCGGTACAGCTCGTGGTACTTGGCCTTGTGGGCGTACAGGTACCGGTCACCGTCCCAGACGAGCCAGGAGCCCTTGTCGTACTTGTTGCGCACACCGGTGGGCGCGTCTTCCAGAGGCTCCCAGGTCATGTTCATGAGGTTGAACCGGTAGAACTCGGTCTTGTAGCCCTTGAGACAGTAGACGAAGCCCGTGTCACCGGGTACATAGACGAGGTCGGTCCCGCCCTTGATCTTCTTGCGGTTCACGCCGAGCGGCACGTCGGCCAGGAACTCCCAGCTGTCGGCGTTGACGTCGTATGCCCACCAACCGAGGGAGTTGTTGCCCTGGGTGACGTAGATGATGTCGCCGTTGTCGGCTCCGCCTGCTATGGCAGCACCCTTGGCGCCCTTGCGAGGAGGCTTGGTGGGCCACCTCGGGTGGGTCTGGAACGGCATGCCGGAGAGCGTGGTCCAGGTGCCCTTGACCGTGCCTTCCCACACCGGGTTGTAGGAGTAGAAGTCGTTCGTCTTGTACCCCTTGCCGACGTAGATAAGGTTGTTGCCCTGGTGGCTCACAGCCCAGCCGCCGCGCTTGACCGGCCTGCCGGACGGCGCGGTCGGCATCTGGGCGACCTCGAACCAACCGGGCGGGTACGGAGGGACGAACGACATCTGGAACGTCCCGGTCACCAGGTTGTTGGTCCAGTTCTGGTCAGTGGACAGGAACGTGGAGCAACGCGTGGTGTACCAGCCGAGCACGTTGAGGTCGGCCTGGGGGAACGTGAGTTCCCTGCTGCTGCCGGCCGTGAGGTCGAGTACCTCCTGCGACTCGCTGTAGACCAGGGCATTGGTCTCGTCGAAGATGCTGAAGTAGGTCCAGAAGGTCTCGGCGAAGAGGCCGTTGTTCCGGACCGTGGCTTTGACATCCAGCATCCCGGTGGTGTCGTTGTTGGTCCCGGTCGGAGAGATGATGCCGAGGGCTTCGACGTCGTGCTCGATTGTTCCGACCACCCAGAAGGTGTCGTACATCACGTTGTTGCCCGGGAACGGGTCGGCCGGGTTCGGGAGGACCTCGGCACGGCTGAGCCAGACACCGGGTGACGACAGCCAGCTGTCGCTGAACACCACGGTCTCGCTCATGCCGCCGACCAGGCCGACTACGGTCTCACGCGTGGAGAACAGGCCGATGTCGAACTGCACCTCGAAGGTCTCGACGGTGTTGCCGTAGTTGCTGACCTCGCAGGACGGCTCGATCATGGTCGCGTCAGGCACGGTGTCCTTCGGCGAGAGGATCGCGGACACGCCGAGGTCTCGCTTCCGGACCGTGAACGGCTTGACCACGGTGTCGTTGCCCGGGTTCTCGTCACCTGAGAGCAGTGTCCACGCGGCCGCGGTGTAGCTGCCTGGCGGGAACGCCGCTTCCCAGTTCGTGAACGAGAGGGTGTCGTACATGCCGACAGGGAGGTCGGTGAGTTCGAGCGAGTCCAGATACCCCGGTAGTTCGAAGTAGGCCCAGAACGTCTCGACCCACTGGCCGGCATTGAATATCACGGCCTGCGGGGTCAGGACGACGCCGGAGTCGACCAGGCTGGCCGGGACCAGGATGGCCGATACCAGCACGTCGTGCTGGGCGCCGGTGCCCACCCGGAAGTCCTGGTGGATGGCGTTGTTGAGCCAGTTCTGGTCAGCCGCCAGGTGGATCGAGCAGGCTACCGCGTACGGACCTTCGACCGTCAGGGTGCACGGTGTGTACGCGACGGTCGCGGATTGCTCCGGGGCGAGCGTGATCGGGGAGTCGTCCCAGTATACGACAGCGTCGGTGACGGTGTCTTCGATCCAGCAGTAGGTCGTGCACGTTTCAGTGCTGGTGCCGAAGTTGGCGTATTTCCCCTGAGGCGTGAACGGTGTCGTGTCCATCACCCCGGTAGGGACCGGGATTTCGGTGCAGGCGACGTCGTTGTTGATGGTGCCGCGCACGTAGAACACGAACGATGAGTCGTTGTTCTCCGGGTGCAGGTCACCGGCGACCTGAGCCCTCAGGTTGCAGAGCCAGACTCCTGCGGTCGCGGTCCACGGGTTCAACGCCGTGACCGTCCGGGCGCCGCCTGCCAGCAGGTTGACGACCCAGACTGTGTCGAAGTACGCACCGATGTTGAAGATCATCGGGAACGTCATCGTCAGGTTGCCGTAGTTGAAGATCTCTACCTGCGGGTAGACCGTACCAGGGTCGATGGTGTCGCCAGGAAGCGGGTTGTTGACCGCGGTCAGGGCGACATCCCTGACCCGCACCAGGAACCTCGCGCGCATGGTGTCGTCGCGGAAGACCGAGTCACCCAGCCAGAAGTTCCATGTCACGCAGCCCATGCTGTCGCGGCCGACCGGGACCCAGGGTGTGAACGCGACGGTGTCGGATGAGCCGCCCGGCATGTTGAGCAGGTACGTGCTGTCGTGGTAGATCACCACATCCATCTCGTTGTCGATCAGGAAGTGAACGTCGACACTGTCGGCAGCATCCTCGGACATGTTGCGGTAGACCACACGCGGAGTGATGGTCTGGCCGCTGTCGACGACGCCGACCGGCGACAGGATCTGGGTCGGGCGCACGGTGAATCTGTTGACCGAAGGCAGCAGGCCCCAAGTCAGGCCGATTGAGATCTTCTGGAAGTAATTGCTCGCGTTCGAACCAATGAGGTAGGCGAATACGGTGTCGGTGATATTGATGATTTCCGGTACCCAGACCGCCCAGTCCGCAGGTCCGATTGAGGACGAGACCTGCGCGAGCTGATACCCGGTCGAGTCTCGTTTGCGGATGTTAGCGGCGTTCCAGCCGCCTGTCAGGATATACGCGCTGTCCCACGGAACCAGGGCGCAGGCACGCTCCGAGGTCTGGTCACCGTATGCGACCCGGCCGTAGTCGGTTTTCGTGTACGGGTCGAACTTGTCGACGTAGTTGCCTGTGCTCGGTGAGGAGTGGACCGGCGCCACGCAGAACATGCCTCGGTCGATCCATTTCTCCATCCCGGCGGCCCACAGCATTGACAGGCCGCCGCCGTTGGACCCGTTGCCGATCAGCCACGAGTCGCGGGCAGCACCGGCCCAGACCCAGTTCGTGCCGTTCCAGATGTAGCGGACCAAATAGCAGCCGCCGTAGACGTTGTTGTCCAGGATGTTGGACATCCAGAAACAGGCGGTGTCATCGTCCCAGGCGAAGCCCCACGGGATGTCGGTCGTGCTGCTTCCCCAGTTGATGAAAGTCCATGGTACCGCTGTGATCGACCCGGCAGGGTCGCTGGGCAGGAGCTTCCAGACCCGCGGCGAGCCCGCGTAGCCCTGGTCCATGAGGAAGAACTTGCCCGAGTCCCTCTGCCAGGTGACGCCCGAGCCGGCGTAGGAACCGGACATCGTGAGGGACCACTGCTGCATGACCGTGCCGAACGGCGGCTGGTCGCCGGCCGGGGGGACCGGTACCTCGTAGCCGCCGGGGGCACCGGGATCAGCGGGTATCCGAGGGGCATCTGGGTCACTCACCCAATAGACATCATTCCCGGCAAAGGCAACGATGGTCAAGGGCAAGATGACCAGCAGAAGCTTCTTGGACATCTTAACCTCCTTCAGTTGCTTGTTGGAGCTGAATATGCGACCGAAATTCGGCGTACCCCACCCTGCTCCTGGAGGTGGGCGCTTTTCCGTTTGTTGCACGGAGTACAGAGCCTAACCCTAAGCCCTGACTCTTGGATTATAGACCCCCCCTGGGGGCTGTCAACAAGGTTTTTGCGTCATCTTGTCTGGGGCCGGTGGGGGACGATTCCGGGCTGCTTCGGACCCGGAGCCGGGTCGCGATGGCTGCTAGATCGCTTCGTCGAGCGTGCCGGTGGTGACTTGGCCGCGAAGAAACCGGCCGCTCTTCACCAGGCGCCGGTGCAGGCTGACGGTGGTGGCGACCCCGCTGATCTCGGTCTCGGCCAGAGCCCGAGACATCCTGGCAATGGCCTGTTCTCTGTCGCGGCCGTGAGAGACCAGCTTGGCGACCAGGGGGTCATAGAAGGGCGGTATCCGGTATCCGGCCGTGATGTAGGAGTCCACCCTGATGCCGGGTCCGCCCGGAAGCCGAGCCTCGGTGACCAGGCCCGGGCATGGCTCGAAGTCGGCGTCCGGGTCCTCGGCATAGATGCGGCATTCTATCGCGTGGCCGCGCGGTTCAATCCCGCCCGCCGGAAGGTCGAGCTTCTCGCCGGCCGCGATCAGCAGCTGTTCCCGGACGATGTCGACACCGGTGACTTCTTCGGTGACAGGATGCTCAACCTGGAGCCGGGCATTGGTCTCCATGAAATAGCAGCTATGGTCCCTATCGACGATGAACTCGACCGTGCCGGCATTGGTGTAGCCGGCTGCCCGGGCCGCAGCGACCGCCCAGTCCCCCAGTCTGCGACGCAACGCCGGGTCGACAATCGGGGAGGGCGATTCTTCAAGCACCTTCTGATGCCGGCGCTGGGCCGAGCAGTCGCGTTCTCCGAGGCTGGCGACGTTGTCATGCCGGTCGGCCAGGAACTGGATTTCGATGTGGTGTGCGGCGGCGATGTACTTCTCGACGTAGACCCGAGGGTCGCCGAACGACGCCTTGGCTTCGGCCTGGCACATACGGAAACCGCTCTCAAGGTCCTTCTCGCGTCGGATGACCCGCATGCCCTTTCCGCCGCCGCCGGACGCGGCCTTGACGAACACAGGATAGCCGAGTTTCTTGCACAGCCGTGCGGCTTCCTTGGCGTCACGGACTTCGCCTTCAGAGCCCGGGACAACGGGCACGCCCGCCTGTGCAGCTGACCGGCGGGCCTGGATCTTGTCTCCCAGCAGTCGCATCGTGGACGCGGTCGGGCCGATGAAGGCCACTCCGCAGGACTCAGTCGCCTCAACGAACTCGGGACTCTCGGACAGGAAACCGTAGCCGGGGTGGAGGGCTTCACACTTGGTGATCTCCGCTGCGGACAGGACCCGAGAGACGTTGAGGTAGCTGTCTTGGGCCGGAGGGGGACCGATGCAGACAGCCTCGTCCGCCACGAAGGTCGGCAGGGATTCGGCGTCGGCTTCGGAGTACGCAATGACGGTCTCGATACCGAGGTCGCGACAGGCGCGGATGATGCGCAGAGCGATCTCGCCGCGGTTGGCGACGAGGAGCTTCCTGAACATCAGGCCAAGGAGGAAGCGGCAGTTGCCAGGTACAGACTGCGGTCCGGACGTGCCAGTCCTCTGACCTTCATCTCTTGTCCTTTCTTCGGCTCAGGCTCTTTCGACGTAGGAGTTGTCGCGGGTGTCGACCTTCACCCTGTCCCCGACCTTGACGAAGAAGGGTACTGTGATCCTGAGGCCGGTGGTGAGGAGTGCGGGTTTGCCTCCACCCGCCGCGGTGTCGCCCTTGAAATCGGGTTCGGTCTCGGCGACCTCCATTTCGAGGAACATCGGCGGTTCGACGGTCACCGGTCTACCCTCGACATAGAGTACGTCGGTCTCGACGTTCTCAACCAGGTAGAGTGCCCTGTCGCCAATCGCTTCCGGTGACAGCGCGAACTGGTCGTAGGTCGCCATGTCCATGAAGTGGTACCCCAACTCGTCGGAGTACATGTACTGGCTGCGCCGGCGTTCGACATCGGCCGGCTCCAGCTTGAGTTCGGATTCAAAGCTTTCCTCGATGAGCGCGCCGGTATCGATGTTTCTGATCTTGGCAACGACCCGAGCGCGGCGCTGGGCGGTCCGCTGGCGGTAGCAACTCAGGACTTCGAAGATGCCGTCTTTGCGCTTGAATATCGTGCCGGCCTTGAATTCGTTGGGGGTAATCACATCTGGGCCAAGGACGAAGTGTCAAGTACAGAAGACAAAGCGGAACTCGGCCGTTCTGGTACTTTGTCCTTCATCCTTTGTCCTTTCCTAGACTAGAGTTGTATCAGCTTCTTCGGGCTGCGGGTGAAGTTGCGACAGCCGTCACGGGTCACCAGCACCATATCCTCGATCCGTACACCGCCAAACCCTGGTAGATATATGCCGGGTTCGACCGTGACCACATCGCCTGCTGTCAACGTCTGCTTGCTGGTGTGCGCGACAGCGGGTGCTTCGTGAACGTCGATTCCGACCCCGTGGCCGAGGCCGTGGCCGAAATACGGGCCGTACCCCGCGTTGCGGATGAAGCCACGGGCGGCTTCATCGGCATCACGACAGGCCAATCCGTGCCGGACCGCAGCCAGGCCCCGGAGCTGGGCCTCAAGCACGATGTCGTACACCTGCCTCAAGTCCGGGTCGATCCTGCCCACGAACACGGTCCGGGTCATGTCACTGCTGTAGCCATTCCTTTGGCAGCCGATGTCAAAGGTCACCGCGTCGCCCTTTCTCAGTTTCCGGTCCGTTGATCCCGCGTGGGGTTTGGCGCCGTTGGGCCCGGACGCAACGATGGGCCGGAACGCGTTCTCACCACGCAGGCTGAACCGATAGGTGATTTCGGCGGCCAGCTCTCGCTCACTGATCCCGGGTCTGATGATACCGAGGATGTCGTTGAAGACCCTGTCGGTGACCCGCTGGGCCGCCTCGATGGCCTTGACCTCGTCCGCATCCTTGCATCTTCGCAGTTCGAGCACCAGGTCTGTCTTGAGCGGGACCAGACGCACTCCCTTGAGCCGCCGCTTGAGCGCATTGTGGACCGCCAGCGTCAAGTTCGCGGATTCGACTCCCAGCCGCTTGATGCTCCTGGTGTGCTCGACCGGGAAGTCAGTGAATAGGCCCCGGGAGATGGTCTTGACCCGGCAGCCTCTGACTTCGGTCTTGACCTGTTCCTGGTACCGGAAGTCGGTGTAGAACCAGGATGTGTTCGGCGCAACCAGCATCGCCCCGTTCGACCCCGAGTAGCCGCACAGATACCGGACGTTGGAGAGGTCGGTCACGAGCAGGCTGTCGACGCCGCTCCGCTCGAGCAGCCGGCGCAACCTGCGAACCCTGCTGGTCATGATTCAGCGGATTGTAGACGGCCTGCGCGGACGGTCAAGAGAGGTCAGGAGCGGGCGTCAGGGGTCCTGGTGCGCAGACCCTGAAGCCTCCGAATACTGTGCCTCCGGGGCCGAGCGCAGAGTGAAGCTGAACGCGCTGCCTTCGTTGACTCTGCTGCTGACTCCGACCTCGCCGCCGAGTCGGCGGACGATGCGCTGGACAATCGACAGGCCGAGGCCGTGGCCTTTGGCCCGGACTTCGTCAAGCCGGGTGTGGGGCTTGAATAGTCGCGCTTGGTCTTCTTCGGACAGGCCTGGTCCGTTGTCTCTGACCCAGAACCTCACCAACCCGTTCGGCTGGACTTCGGCACCGAGCTCCACGCTGGGCGGGTCGCCGCCGTATTTGACCGCGTTGCTGATGTAGTTGGCCCAGACTTCCTCGACCCAGGGCGCGTGGCCGAGCGCTGCCGGCCAGGTATCGGGTACGGTTACGGCGGCGTTCCGGTCGCGGATCATGTAGTCAAGCCTGTTCAGGGCCTCGCGGACAACGGCCGCCATGTCGACCGGCCTGAGCTCGACCTTCTGCTTGCGGACTCCGGCGAGCAGGAGCAGTTCGTGGATGATGCGGTTCATCCGGGTGCCGCTCTGGACCACCTGGTCCAGGAAGCGCTCACGTTTCTCTCTGCTCAGGTCGTCGAACTGGGTCCTGAGCAGCTCGGTGAACCCCATGATACCGGTCAGGGGGCCTTTCAGGTCGTGGGCAACGGTGTGGGCGAAGGCGTCCAGTTCCTGGATCAGCTCCGCCTGCCGTTCCTGAAGCAGCGCCAGCTCGCCCGCACGCTGCTGGAGCAACACCCGCTGGCGCTCCTCGACCTTGGAGTCCAGCATGATGATCCAGTCACCCTCTTTGCCAGGGAACAGGTGGATCTCGGCCGGCCAGTGGGATGTAGTGAACACGCACGGCAGCACGACCGGATCATCTTCCAACGGCAGCATGCCCTCGAGGAACCACGCACGTTCGGTGATGGCCATGTCGGGCTTGAGCCCGTAGAGGCCGTAGTCCAGGGTGTTGTGCCAGGACACAAGGCGTCCCTGTTTGCTGACCAGCAGGCAGGCGGGCGACCGGCGCCTGATGGTCAGGTCGGACAGGTAGTCGAGAACAGGCTGGGGCAGCGGCATCTACGAGGAAGTGGTCGAGCGACTGAACGACCGAGCGGCCGAGTGACCGAGCGGCCCGGCCGCGGAGCGGCAACGGATGCGGGTCACTGCTCTGCGCGCCCCAGGATTGCGCGGCCGAGGGTGGTGAAGGCCTCGGTGACTCCTTCGCCGGTGCGGGCGCTGGTCTTCAAGACGGTGAGGCCGCGCCTCTCCAGCTCGTCGAGCCGGGAAGGTTCCAGCCGCCAGTCTTCAGCCAGGTCGGCTTTGTTGAGCAGCAGTACGCAAGGAGTATCACGGGAGCTTGTTTCGGTCAACCCCATTATCTCGAACGCGCCGTCGAGAGACGGCGGCCTGGTCCCGTCGACGACCAGCAGGTAGCCGGCAGCGCCACGCAGATAGGACTTGAGGATTTGGCGGAAGTCTTCTTCGCTGTGGAGGTCCCATACGATCATGTTCATCCTGCGTCCCTCGAGCTCGACCATGCACTTGTCGATGCGGACGCCGACCGCGACGCGGGGATGTTGGGAGAACGTGTTGCGGACCAGCCGGTCGACGAGACTCGTCTTGCCGACCCCGAACGCGCCCAGCATGCAGATTTTCTTCTGTATAGGGTCTCTCCCGCCACCAATCGGCATCAGGCTATGCCCCCGGCGCTTTCCGGCGGGCCGTGCCCGCGCCGGGGCCATACTGGCAGGTTGCTCGACAGACCCCTCCGGCGTTCTCTCGTGCCGGTGCAGTCGCAGCTGCGGTCAACAGACCCGCGTTCACCGCCCAAGCTACAGTCCGGCATACAGCAAGTCAAGCGAGCAGAAGGCGCCGACAGCAGAGAGCGGCATTCCCTTCTGCCTTCCGAACCGGCAGGGGGATGTCGCTGAGGATGCGGGTAGCTAGGAAGCTTCCGGTTCGGTCCTCTCGGTCGCGGGGTATCTTCCTTCGTAGAAGTGCTTGAGGTCCAGGGCCTCGGGGTCGTCGGGATACAGCTTGAGCCATTGGTCCAGCGCCAGCTTCATGCCGTCCACCAGTCCGGCGTGCTCGGAGGAGTGATACATGTCGTGCAGGTAGCGGCGAGCCTCCTGCTGGTCACCCGCCTCAGCGAAATGGTCGGCAAGCAAGCTGTTGATGTGGAAATGGTTGTAGGCGAGCGGGGTCAGATGGCGGGTTATCGGCGACAGATTTTCGATCCACGGCTCCAGGGCGCCGGGCACGTCCATCCGGTACTTCTGTCGAACGTTACTGGCTAGCCGGTCGATGTCGACTGGTCTGGAAACGGGCCTGTCGGCGACCCGGTACACAAAACCCTCGAGCACAAGCCTGTCCTGGTACGGGTCCAGCCGGTCCTTGTACACGGTGATCGCGAAATAGACCGGGCGCCCGGCCGCCGGCGCGTGCTCGATGATGTCGGCCACGAGCCGGTCCGACGGGGTGACCACTGAGCCGTCTCCGCCCTTCCGAGCCTTGAGACCGGTGAGCTCTTCGTCGGTTAGCGATATCGGAACATCGAATGAGTCGCGCCACAGTGCGGCCACCGTCTCGAGATTGAGCAGGCTGAGATTGACGACACTCACATCGCTCCTGAACCCCTCGGCCTGCTGCAGAGCGTAGAGCGGGTAGGTGTCGTTGTCACCGTTGGTGAAGATCACGGCGTTGCTGTCCAGATCGACGAGCATGTTGTTGGCCATGCTCAGCAGCGCAGGGGGGAAGTAGTGCGCGCGTCCCAACTCGGCAATCTGTTCGCGGGCCCTGGTCAGCTGGCCGGTTGCCATGTAGTTGCACCAGAGCCCGGTGCGGGCATAGGCGGCCAGCCTGTGGCTTGACTGCAATGCCTTCTTGAAGTACTCCTCGGCCTTGGCGAACCTCTCCTCATCTGACATCGGCTTCAGAGTCTTTGCGCCCCGGTACGGAGTGATGAGGTCGGCGTAGTTGCAGAGCGAGGCGACCGCGTCCGGGTCCAGCTCCAGCGCCCTGCCGCATTCGACCAGAGCCGAATCGACGTTGCCGGTGTAGCGGAGCGCCATGCTCAGGCCGAGATGGGCCTCGGCGCTCGCGGGAAACTCGGCTGCGAGCTCGCGGTAGGCATCGAGCGCATCCTCGAACTTGCGCTCGTAGAGTACGCGGTGGGCTGCGGCGAGGCGCGTTTCGGCGGTAGCCGGCGCCAGGGCCTTGGATATTCCCCAGCGTTCGGAAGGGAAAACGGCACCGGCCTGCTGCTGAGCCGGCGGGCATCCGGCGGACAAGAGCAGCATGACGAAAGGGACTGCAACGGGAACGGCGAGTCGGATCAGTCCCTGCTTGAAAGATCTCCTGCGGTCCATAGAACCTCCATGTTCTTTGATGAGGTCACCCGTCACGGGCCCGGGCCGGCCTCTGTGGACTCTGAGTTGTGCAATCTGGCATCAGTAGAGAGACGGTTCGGCTGGCTGCCGGGTTGTCACGCATCAGGTATGACGGCACTCAGCAAGATAGGCGCAGCGCTGATTGTGTCAAGGGCACCGTCCGGGGCCGGCAGGTGACAGACTGACTCCGGCCGCTTGCCTGCGAGGGACGGTGCGCACTTCGCCATCAGGGTCTGGCGTTCCGCGTCTGGTTGGGGTACAATATGGTGGAGGTTGGCGGCGTCAGGCCGCTGGAGGGTCGGCCGGGGAGATGCGGCACGCAGCTCTGGCGACGTCTGCCGGGGCAGTGGAGGCTCAGAGTCCGCGCAGCAGCGCCGCCTGCGCCAAGGAGAATGCTTGACACCGCACCGAGAAGTTCTAGATTCTCCTGACTCCGGGAAGACGACACCGTCATCTCGGAAGGACAATGTCCGAGCAGGCGTGGTGCTGCCAGAAGGACGGCAGTGCGACGTTGCCGCAGAACCGGCAGTTTCTCAAGACTGCGAGACACCGGCAGGCTGCCCATCCGAGCCTGAGGCCTTCCGGAGCGTGCGCGAGCATGTGTGCTGCCTGAGAACTGGCAGGTCAGTTTCTGAGCGCTGGAGTGCGCCCGTACTGGGGCACACAGCGGCAGAGATATAGATCCAATAAGGAGGCAAGATGAGAGCTAGCGTTCTGCCATCTGATGGCAGTGTCCGCTTCGCTCCCAATCGTGGAAGCCGGCCGCGGGTCGGGTCTGTAGCGCGCAGCCGCATTGCGGCGGCCGCGCTCGGGTTGCCCCTGGCCGTCGCCGTGCTTTTCTTCGGCTGCGGGAGAGTTCCCCCAGAGGCTTTCTGGGAGGCGAGTGCAGAGGACTCGGCCGCGATTCAGGCGGTCGTCGACGAGCACTTGGCCGATTTCCTTACCGATTTCGACCAAATCTCGGCCCCCGAATCGTTGAAGATCGAGGGCCTGATTGTGATCGACACGTCACTGACGAACGAACAGGGCACCAGGCTGCAGGATGAGATGGAGGAGAACCCCTACCGTCAGCGTTTCCGGGTCGACGCGCTGCAGCATGTGTTTGAGAAGACCGACCAGGGCGGCTACTTCTTTGAACAGAGGCTGTACGCCCATCTCGACACGCTGCGGGAGGATACCTTCTGCACGGTGCTCTTTGTCGAATCCATCCCCGGGTACCTCGACATGCATGTCTACGAGTACACGCAGTATCTGAAAGACACGCTGATTTTCCCTTCGCCGGGCGAAACGCTCGTGCTTCGGATGTTTGACTCACAGTTCTCGGACACGAGTTTCAAGCTGCAGAAGGAGTTCCTTGCCCACACTTCCAATGGCCTCTTTCTGCAGAAGGAAAGCGGTGAGTGGAAGTTCAAGAAGACGATGGGCGGGTCGCGCTTCTATACCCCGAACCCGAACGACGCTCCCTACCTGCTGCTGCTCTACCTGAAGGAGTACGGTGCCGAGGAGGTCGACACCATTTGGCTGCGGCCTGACACGCTGGAAAACGGCATCCAGCGGCTGTACGCTGCAGGCGAGCTGCCGACCTACGCGGCGGGCGAAACGCTCCAGGTGCAGATATCGCCGTACACCGACGTGCCGGACGCGGATTTCTACGCCTACCTGGACGGCAAGCGCTACGACTTCAGAAACGCGACTACTTCCTGGGAAATCCCGCTGCCGGCAGACATCGAACCCGGAATTCACAGGCTATACGTTGAACAGACGCCTATCCCGGTCTACTACGAGGCGTCCGGCAAACCCTTCGAGAAGAGGGAACCGGATGACACCGAAGAGGGCCGGTACGTCTCTGCAGTCTGGGGTATCGCGATAAACATCGAGGGAGGTGAGTAAACCATGAAATACTCTTCTACCTCCAGATCCAGCGCCGTTCTTGTCGCGGTATTCACCGCGGCCGGCTTCGCGCTGGCCGGAGTGACCGGCTCGGTCGACGGCAAGGTCACCGAGAAGGGCACCGGCGAAGTGCTGGCGGGCGCAAGCGTCGTGCTGATCCAGCAGGACAACCCGACCGACTACGGCACCGCGACCGACGCGATCGGCCGGTACCAGATCATCAACGTCCCGGCCGGCTACTACGACGTCGAGTGCAGCTTCATGGGGTATGTCACTGAGAAGGTAACCGGCGTGCTGGTGATTCAGGACCAGAGTGTGACAGTCGACTTCAAGCTCGGCACCGAGATCATCGAATCCGGGACCGAAGTCAACATCGTGGCCAAGAAGGTCGATCTGGTTCGGATCGAAGAACCGTTCACCCAGCGCATCATCACCGACGACGAGTTCAAGCGGCTGCCGGTTGACCAGCTGTCCGATATCGTCGGGCTGCAAGCCGGCGTTAGCCAGACCACGACCGGCTGGACACACATCCGCGGCGGCCGGTACGACGACGTCGCCTATTTCGTCGACGGCGTGGCGGCCCAGGATGCGGTCTACGGCACGCTGTGGTCGAGCCCGCGGCCGACGACCGATGCGTTGCAGTCGGTGGTGGTCCTGACCGGCGGATTCGATGCCGAGTACGGGTCCGCGATGTCGGGTGTCATCAAGGCTGTGACCAAGGAAGGCGGCAGCAAGACTTCCGGCAGGCTGAGGTACTACACCGACGAGATGTTCCCGGACCCGGACCTGAACTTCGGGTACAACCGGGCCTCTTTCAGCATCGGCGGTCCGCTGGTCGATAAGCTGCGGTACTTCGTTTCCGCCGAGCTATTCAAGACCGACGACGATCGGAACATCCAGTACCAGGTCCACGCGCCGCGCGGCGAGTACACGGGCGAAGGCAAGCTGACCTACACGATGCCCAAGTCCTTCCCGTTGACCCGCGAAGGACTGAAGTTCACTTTCGACGGCCACCATTCGAACTACCAGTGGCAGAGCTTCGCCAACTCCTACAAGTACCTGCAAGAGGCCCTCTACGCCAACCGGGTGCGGTCGACCAAGGCCAACTTCACCATCAACCACATGCTCAACGAGACGACGGTGTACGAGGCCAAGGTCGGGATGTTTTCGACCGCTTTGATGCGTGCCGTGCGCAACTACTCGGCCGAAGCGGCGGACACCACAGGGTTCTGGGGTTTCCTGCGCGGAGCCGGGATCTGGGACCGCTACTTCTTCCGTGCCGAAGACTGGGTGTTCGACTGGGAGAAGTACCGGGCAGAGCAGCTCGAAAACGACGACCCTGACCCGATCACCGACCAGGAGGACGCGGTGCTCAAGCTCTACCGGTCTTACTGGCTCGACGCCGACGGCAACCGGGTGTACGCCCACCGGTTCGACCGCAACTTCCTGCAGACCAACACGGTCACAATCAACAACCCGCACGGTGTGTACGAAGGCCTGTTTGTGGGCGAAGGCGACACCCGTTCCTGGCACTACCGGGCGACCGACCACCTGCTGGGCAAGTTCGATTTCACCAAGACCCTGAACAAGGTCCACGAGATCAAGACCGGTGTGCAGCTAACCTCATACACGATATCGGTCTACGAGAACTCGCTGCCCTGGGATCCAAACCCGTTCTGGGACGCCTATTCCTACGATCCGCTGGTCGCGGCGGTATACCTGCAGGACAAGGCCGATTTCGAGGACCTGGTGGTTCGCGCCGGACTGCGGTTCGACTACCTCGACTCCAAGGCCGAAGTCCGGGTGTTCCCTGAGAGCCTAGGCTCCAGCCCCGAGATCGCCGACAGCCTGGTCATCGTCGACCCGAAGTACCGGTTCTCGCCCAGGCTCGGGCTGTCCTACCCGATTACCGAGCGGGTCAAGTTCCGGTTCAGCTACGGACATTTCTTCAAGAACCCGAGTTTCAACGACCTGTTCAGCTACGCTGACCGTACCGCGGCCGAGCTGCGCTCGCGCGGCAACATCGTGGTCGGCAACGCCGACATGGCGGCCGAGAAGACGATCGCCTACGAACTGGGGTTCGACGCCCAACTCACGGATATCTTCGCCTTCGACCTGACGATGTTCTACAAGGACGTGTTCGACTTGTCAGGGCTGCGGCCGGTGCAGGCGCTACCCCAGCCCTACACGATGTACTACAACGTCGAGTACGCCCGGATCCAAGGGTTTGAGGCAACGATGACCAAGGTCCTCGACCAGTACTGGTCCTTGCGGGCGGGCTACACGTTCCAGATTGCGAGAGGCACGGCCTCTACCGCCTTCGACCAGTACATGCGCTCGACCCCGCTTCAGGTCGACTACTACCTGGACCAGGACCAGCGCCACTCGGTCAACGCGGACCTGACGTTTGCGCTCCCGGGTGAGTTCACCTTCGTGCCGCTGCGCGACTTCGACATCGCGACGGTGTTCACCTACGGGTCGGGCGGACCCTACACTCGCCAGGACGACCGGGGCGATCGCATCGGCAAAGAGAATGAGTACCGGATGCCGGACAGCTACAACGTCGACATGCGGATTGCGAAAGACTTCCGCTTCGCCGGCATGGGCTTGGCCGTCAACTGCGACATCTCCAACCTCCTCGGCAACGAAAACATCCTCTACGTCCACCCCACCACGGGAGAGCCCGACAGAACGGGCCGGGAGCCGAAGCCGACCCAGTTCGGCGGCGGCCTGGCGGTTGGCGATCCGTACTACCACTCGAACCGCGACTACAACCACGACGGCTACATGACGCGGAGCGAGGCCTACGCCTCCTACATGATCGCCTACCGGGACCGCAACGATTCGCCGAGCAACTACGCTGCTGGCCGCAAGGTGCGGTTCGGCGTCACGCTATCGTTCTAAGGAGGACGGATGCTACCGAGACCGAGCAGGCACTCTACCGTCGGCGTGCTGTTGATGCTGGCCCTAGCGTTCGGCGTCGGGGCGGCCAGGACGGCGACCCCGCCGCCACCCGCCGAGCGCATCTACGACATGCAGTGGCTCGATATCAACAAGTGGTACTGCCCGTTCTACAACGACGGCCGGTACGCGCTCGACATCACGATCGGAACGGGTGAGGCCGGCGGTTCCTGGCCACAGCCCTATCTCAACAAGTACATTTTCGGAGCCGGGCTCTGGTTCGGCACACTAAAGCCCAGGGCAGACGATCCGGAGAAGGTCGATACCCTGGTGACTTTCGGCTACAACCCGAACTCGGGCGGCACCGAGATGACGCCGACCGACGCCGCGCATGCAAGCGAAGGTGCGGGCAACACCCAAGACCGGATCTACAGGTTCCCGGACGAGTGGCCCCCGCCGCTCTCGCGCTTCACCACCGAGGGCTGGCGGTTCGGGGCCAACCGGCGTGACACGATCGAGGCCGAACTGGTCCCGCAGGAGAACTTCTCTCTCCAGGACATGTGGTGCGTGTACTGCGACCTGGGCGAGGACAACCACGTTTCCCCGGGCCAGCCGCAAGGCATCGAGGTGTACCAGACCGTCTATGCCTGGAACTACCCGTCGAACGAGGACATCTTCTTCATCATATACAAGATGCGCAACGCGACCGACGTACTGTTGGGCGGCGAAGGGGTCACCCTGCGCCGCTGCTTCGCGGGAGCGCTGATGGACCCCGACATCGGTGCGCACGCTGACGACATGGTCGGCCTGCTGCTCGACGACTCTGTCGCGATGCCGACCGGTGACACGGTCGTGGTCCAGAACGTCGGTTTCGCAGGCGACGACGACAACCACGAGGTGCCCAACGCCCGCGGCCAGTGGGAGAATGAGGACATCGTGCCGGGGGTGGTCGCCTACAAGTTCCTTGAGAGCCCCTTGAAGGACAGCACACTGCCGAGCGGCGAGGATACGCTGGTCCAGCTGGGTATGACGTCGTTCAAGAAGTTCACCATCGACATCGACCCGGTCACCGACCCGACCCAGTACCTGACCATGGCCGGGTTTGACTACCGAACCGGCGTACTGTCCAACTACGACTCGCTCGATGAGTCTCCTGCCGACAAGCGGTTCGTCCAGTGCTCGGGTCCGTTCGACCTCGCCCCTGGGCAGGTCGAGATACTGACCGTGGCCTGCATCGCTGCGATGTACGGGGTCGAGAATCAGACCTGGGAAGAACGCCGTACGCTTTACAACGATACACTCTGGCAGCTCGCGGCGGTGGCCAACAACGCCCAGTTCATCTACGACCAGGGCTGGCTGCTGCCCGGTCCGCCGCCGTCGCCCAACATCACCTTGGTGCCGGGCGACAATTCGATCCGAATCGTCTGGGACGACCTGCCCGAGCGGTCGCCCGACCCCTACTATCGCAAGGTGGCAAGCGATCCCGAATCGCCGGGCCACGACCCGAAGTACCTCGAGTACGACTTTCAGGGCTACATCGTGTACAAGTCGTCGGACGGCTCGACCTGGGACCTGATGACTCAGTGCGATATCGGAGACGATATCCCGGCCGAGTCGACTCTGTCCTACCCGCCTGGCGGCGACTCGTCCCTGCCCGACAGCATGTGGATTGAGATGGCCAACACCGGGCTGTTCTACAACGTGCTCGACGAGGAGGTAATCAACGGGTTCAACTACTACTACTCGGTCACCGCCTATGACTGGAACTACATCACCGACAGCGTCGTCGGAAGCGATACCTTCTTCCATCCTCTCATCCTGCGCTCCGGCATCGTCAGCAACTACTTCACTATGCCTCGCTGGGACCCTGTCAACTACGTGGACCCGATAATCGAAGTCGTGACGATGAAGGGCGATACTATCGCGCCGGCGATCAGGTGGTATCCGCAGGTGGTGGTGCCGTTCGAGGTCACCGACGAGGTCTACAAGGTCACGTTTCTCGGGCCCGGGCGCATCAGCAACGCGAAGACCCGGATCGGGTACGTGCTGGAGAACAAGACCACCCCGGACACGATCCTCGACACCATCATGTTCGACTACTCCATCGGCGATACCTACGCATTCTCGGCCGGGGTATTCAACGGCATGGAGCTTGCCTGCACGCTCAACGTCGAGGTCCCGGACAAGGCCCACGACAGCGTCTGGATCGAGAGCACTCCTGGCAACTACCCGGTGGAGAAGCTGAAGCTCTCGGAGAGTTTCACGCCACAGACCGCCTGGGCGTACAGGGGTTCGGACTACAAGATAGTCTGGACCGACGAGCCCGGGTACATGACGGTCAAGGTGTACGATATCTCCAAGGGCGAGATGGAGCTCGGGTTCAGACCGTTCGTGACCCGGGGAACCGGGCCTGAGGAAGCCGAGGGCTGGTGTTTCGCCAACAAGCTGTTCGGCCATCCGACCGACTCGCTCTGGGACAGCACAGCCCAGTTCTACCTATGCGGAGGCTACATCGCGTTCAACTACGACACCGCGAACCGCCGCGGACTTGAAATAGGTCCGGACATGAACGAGATAAAATCCGGCGACGTATGGATGGTCAGGGGCAGCAAGGAAGGCGGGACCGCACCTTACTACAACGTCTACGAGGTGCGGTCCACCCCGGGCCGGGAGGACTCGACCACGCAAAGAGAGTTCGTGGTCAAGGTAGTGCCGAACCCTTACATCGTGTTCGACGCCTGGGAGTCGAACTCCGAGGAACGGGTGGTGAAGTTCACCCACCTGCCCAGCCGGGCTACGATACGTATCTTCACTCTCTCCGGTGACTTGGTGAGAGTAATCAACCACCACCACGCGAGCGAGGACCAGGAGTTCGAGTACGGCGGAACGGCCAACTGGGACTTCCTGAACGACAACCAGCAGCTCATAGCGGCCGGGGTATACGTCTACCACGTCGAATCCGACGTCGGGGAGTACACCGGCAAGCTGGTATTCATCCACTGAGGGAGGCTGACATGACACGCAACTCTGTACTGTGCGTCCTCCTTGCCGGCCTCCTGGTGGCGAGCACCGGGCTGGCGGCGTTTTCCAAAGTTGGCACGACCGGAGCGAGCTTCCTGAAGATAGCCTACGGCCGGGCCACAGCGATGGGCGACGCATTCGTGGGTGTGGCCGACGACCCTTCGGCTTCGTACTTCAACCCGGCCGGGCTGGCACGGGTGGGCCGTTCGATCCAGCTCAACCACAGCGAGTGGATCGCCGACATCCGCCACGAGAATGTGGCGGTCGTGCTGCCGGCAAGCTGGGGCACGGTCTGCCTTGCGGCGACTGCGCTGACGATGGGCGACATGGAAGTGACGCTCATCGACGACCCGACCACGGACGAGCGCGAGGACGAGGGCATCGGGCTGATGTTCGGGGCGAGCGACATCGCGGTGGGGGCCAGCTACGCCCGGATCATCACCGACAAGCTGTCGTTCGGGCTGACCGCCCGTTACGTGCAGCAGACGGTGTGGCGGATGACGGCCGCCGCGGTCGGAGCCGACCTGGGCTTGCACTACAACACCGGTTTCCGTTCGTTGCGCATCGGCGCGGTGGTCAACAACTACGGGAGCCGGCTGTCGTTTTCGGGCCGGGACCTCGAGTTTGGCTTCAACTGGCCGGACTCCGGGCCCTCGAGTCTCATCGGGATGTACAAGACCGAGGGAGTGCCGCTGCCGACGACGTTCCGGTTCGGCATCGCCTACGACCTGGTCGACGTTTCGCCGAGCAGGCTGACGGCCGCGGTGGACCTGGTCCACCCGTCGGACATCAACGAGACGGTCAACTTCGGGCTCGAATACGGGTACAACGACCTGTTCTACCTGCGCGGTGGCTACATCCTCAACACGGACGTCGACTATCAGGCCGACATCGGCTGGATGACAGGTCTGTCCGCGGGCGTGGGGCTGAACACCAAGCCGACCGAGTTGTTCTCAATCGGGCTTGACTACAGCTTCCGCTTCTTCGAGTACCTCAAGCCCACTCACCGTCTGCTGCTGACGTTGGGGTTCTAGCCGGCTACGCCAGGTGACTTGCCTTTCGCGGGGCACCCGGAAGGGTGCCCCGCAGGCTCTGCTCCTCCTGTTCGTCTGGACGGGCGTCACGCCCGGCGCGCAATGGACTGTCGGGGTCTACATGTGCGCCGACAACGAGCTCCTGAACAACCGTGCGTACGAGGACTTGGCCGAGATGACGACGACGGGATCGACCCAGGATGTCGACATCATCGTGCAGGTCGACAACGTTGCCCGGGACACCCATCCTGGATGCCGGCGGTATCGAGTCGCGCCGGACCGGCTCGAGCCGCTAGGCGAGCTGGGCGAGGTCGACATGGCCGATTCTGCCACACTGCGCGGCTTTGCCGAGTTCCTGCACAGGAGATTTCCTGCACGCAACTACTTCTTCGTGCTCTGGGACCACGGCGACGGCTGGCGCGAGGGGTATGGGCCGGAGGAGAGCAAGAATGACAGAAGACAGAGGGCCGGGTGGCGAGGCCGAAGCCGGGGCGATGCCCGGACCCAGGCCATCATCATCGACGATTCGCACGAGCACATGATGGGCGTGTCGGGCGGCGAGTTCAGACGGGCGCTGGCCGGGGTGAAGGAGGCCCTGGGCAGCAAGGTGCGGGTTCTGGGAATGGACGCTTGCATGATGCAATCGGTAGAGGTCGCGTGGGAGGCGCGCGATGCCTGCGAGTATATTCTGGCCTCAGAGGCGACCGTGCCGGCAACCGGCTGGCCGTACGACAAGCTCTTGGCACTGCTGACTCGGAATCCCTTGATGGAGGTACAGGACTTCCTCGTCCAGGCATGCTCGGCGTATGTCGCCCACTACTCGAATCAGAGCGAGTGCATGTCGGCGATCAACGTGGAGCGCCTGGCCGACGCGGTCGAGCAGCTTGGGGCCGAACTGGAGTCAGGGTTGGACCCGGGCGAAGCCGGATTCCGCGAGGCGAGGGCAGAGGTCCAGACCTTCACGAGCAGCGGCCGGCCGTGCCCGGCCGACGACCAGATCGACCTCATTCATTTCTTCGAACTCGCGCCAGGTGGGGATGCGGACCGGGTTGAGCAGGAGTTCCGGCGGGCGGTGAAGGCCAACGCCGCTTCCGGCGACCTTGCCAATGCCCGCGGGCTTTCGGTCTGGTTCCCGGACCAGTACTTGGACTTCAAGTACTCGCTCAGCTCCTACTCCGGGCTCGAATTCGCTCGGAAGGCCCCGACGGGCCAGGTCCACGCCGCATGGCCCGGTTTTCTTGGCGCCTACTTCGGGTACGACGACAACAGGCCGTCTTCTGTTACGATACTGGGGCACGGATCGAAGGGAAACGACCTGACACTGTGGTGGCGACGGGCGTTCGACCCTTCGTCGGTCACGTACAGCCTATACCAGTTCTCTTCCCGCAGTGAGGTGTTCAGCGACGCCTGCGACAGTGTCGGCGCGCAGTGGGACACAGCCGGCTGGACTGCGAGCGGCCAGCACTACAAGAGCAGCCCGAAGTCGTTCTATTCCGGTTCAGGCGAGAACCTGGACAACCGGTTGACCTTGAAGCAGGCGTTCGGTTTCGACAATGCCGGCCTGCTGACCTTCAGCGCCTTCTACGATACCGAGGAATCGCAGGACTCCGGCGGGCCAGGCCCGTACCGCGCCACCGGCGGCTTCAAGCGGGATGTCTGCTATGTTGAGTGGTCGACCGACACGCTGGATGGACCTGCCGGCGAGTGGCGTGCGCTGGACTCACTGTACGGCAGGTCAGACGGGTGGTTGAATCTCGGATACCTCCTTCCCAAGGTCGACCGGCTGCACCTACGGCTCCGGTACAAGACCGATGGCTCGGTGAGCCGACTGGGCGTGTTCGTCGACGATATCAGCATCGAAGACCTGGGTCGACCTCACCGGTCCGGTGGTCTGGTTGCGGGAAATCTCCCCGACACGGTGCTCGCCCTGCGTGAAGTAGCGCAGGGCGAGTGGTGGTTCTGTGTAGCCGCAGAAGATCAGTACGGGAACCGGTCGTCAGTGACCGAGCTGTACGGTGTGACGGTGGAGCAGTATGCCGAGCCGTATTCGCTGCCCGCTCCGTTTCAGGACAGCTGCGGGATTGTCGTCGATTTCCCGCCTGGGACTGGGGTTGAGGTCAGGATTCACACTCTGTCCGGGGCGCTGGTGCGGACCCTGAAGCCGGACCCGGCCGGGTCAAATCCCTGCCGGGACTTTCTGCAGCCCGGAGACGCCGTGGCCTGGGACGGTCGAAACGAAGCGGGCAGCGAGGTCGCGGCCGGACTTTACCTCGTCGTGGTCAGGGGTGACGGCTTCAGCAGGGTCGGTCGGATAGCGAAGACCGGCCGCTGACAGGCCGGGATTTTGCCTTCAGGGCAGGATCTTTCCTGGATTGAGGATGTTGTCGGGGTCAAGGGCGCGCTTGAGGGCGCGCATCGCATCCAGCTCGGATGACCCGAGTGCCTTGGGCATGAGGCGTTTCTTCTCAGTCCCGATGCCGTGTTCGGCTGATATCTGGCCGCCGGATCCGAGCACGTAGTCCACCAGTTCGTCCACAAAGGCATCGCATGTCTTGCGCCACGACGACGGGTCGGTGCCGTGAGTTCGGCAGATGTCGACGTGGATATTGCCATCCCCGATGTGGCCAAACGGTACGACTGTCAGTCCGTGCTTCTTCTCAAGCCGTGCTATCCGCTCGACTGTCGCTGGCAGTCGGGACAGAGGAAGTACGATGTCCTCGGCCACGACTTCGGGATAGATGTCCTTGAGCGTCTCGGCGAGTTTGCGTCGGGCGGTCCAGAGCCGGTCCTGGTCCGCAGGGTTGTCTGCCACGAGCGGCTCCTCGGCCCCGAGCTCCATCGCAATCCCGCCGAGCCGGACGCAGTTGTCAAGGACTTGGTCCAGGTTGTTGCCTTCGAGCTCAACAAGAACCTGGACCCGGGCATCCGGGAAGGGCAGTTCTGAACCCAGTTTCTCGTTGCAGGCCCGGATGCCCTTGCGTTCGATGAATTCTACCACTGCGGGAACCAGCCGGGTGTCATGGACCACACGCAATACGAGCTCAACGCCCTGAGCCAGGCGCTCGAATGGGATGAGTATGTCGACCCGGTGCCTGGGCTTCGGCACGAGCCGAAGCGTGACCTCGGTCACGATGCCGAGCGTGCCTTCGGACCCGACCAGCAGCGCGTTGAGGTCATAGCCGGTTGCGTTCTTGCGCAGCTTGCCCCCGTAGTTGATGATTCTCCCGTCGGCCGTGACCGCCTGCAGCCCGCGCACGTAGTCGCGGGTCACGCCGTACTTGAATGCACGGGCTCCGCCCGCGTTGGTGGCTACGTTGCCGCCGATCGAGCAGGTGTCCAATGAGGCGGGATCGACCGGGTAGAACAGGCCCTCCTGCTCGCAAGCCTGCTGGAGTTTCTCGACCACGACCCCGGGCCGTGTGCGGACCACGAGGTTGTCGACGTCGACTTCGACTACCTGGGTCATCAACTCGGTGGACAGCACGACCCCACCATGTATCGGAACCGCGCCGCCGGCGAGGCCGGTGCCCAGGCCACGCGGCGTGACAGGAATACGCTCGTCGCGGCAGAGCTTCACTGCCGCGACGACTTCGTCGACCGACTTGACGCGGATCAGGGCCTCGGGCAGAAACTCCGGGCCCGGGCTCTCGTCTCGGCCGTAGTCGACAAGCGCGGCCGGGTCGGTTGTGACCCGGCCGGGTTCGGCAATTTCGTTGAACTTCCTGAGGACGGCCGGTGTCACCGGCCGGTACGAGCTATGTGAGATGGGGCTCGATCTTCTCGACCAAAGCCTGCTCGGGTATGAAACCCACCATGCGTTCGGCTTCCGACCCGGACTTGAACACGATCAGGGTCGGGATCCCGTGAATGTTGTACCTGCCCGGGGTCTCGGGGCTCTCGTCGGTATTCACCTTGCAGACCTTGAGTTTGCCCTCGAAGCGCTCGGCGAGCTTCTCGAGTACCGGTTCAATCATCTTGCAGGGACCGCACCAGGGCGCCCAGAAGTCAACGAGCACAGGGCCTTCGGCTTTCAAGACCTCGGCATCGAAATTGTGGTCGGTCACATGCAGCAAGTCTGCCATTTCAGGGCTCCTTTCACTCGATCACTGCGGGCACGTTTCCTCTAGACGGGCGTGCCCGCACCGGGGTGCGCCAGTCAAGGCGAGGGGTCTTGACCGAGGGAGGAAGTCCTGTCGGCCTTCCTCCAGCTTCTGGCTCACCTGGCTTTCAGCTCTATGTTGCCGTTCGAGGTCTTGAGCTCGATTTCCGATGCGCCCGAGCCGAGGGTACCCTTCTTGTGCGTCGGTTCGTTGACTTCGTACTGCGCGTTGCTGAAGCCCGAGACAGTCACCCGGCCGTTCGAAGTCGAGGCGTCGAACCGGGCCGATACGCCGGATGGCACCAGGAGGTCGATCGCGCCGTTCGAGGTCTTGAGTTCGACGTCCTCACCGGGTGGGAGTTCGGCGACATCTGCCGATATCGCACCGTTCGAGTTCTCGGCCTGGACCGGGCCGTGGTGAACCTTGAGTTTCACCGCGCCGTTGCTGGTGTGCAGTTCGGCCCGACCTTCAGTGTTTGTGAGCTCGATCAGGCCGTTGCTGGTCCGGACCCGGACATTTGCCTTCAGGTCGACGACCTCGACACGGCCGTTGGAGCCGTGAAGGTCAAGATCAAGATCTGCGGGTACGAGGCCGGTGAAAGACGCACCGTAGTTGCGGCCGCCGGATGCCGGCATTTCGGCTTCGACCCTCAGCCGGCCAGACTCGACGGTGTCGATGATCTTGACCCGGTCGATGTATTTCTCGGCGTCGGCTCTGGAGCGGCCGTAGCAGACCCGGGTGACGTCGAGGCGGACCGCGGCACCGAAGTCGGCTTCGAGCCCTATCGAGCCGTTCGCGGTCACGACCTCGAGCGCGGACAGCCCGGTCGCGTCCCAGGTGCGCGTCGGGTCTTCGACCTCCAAGCGGTAAGTGTAGACGCAGGAGCCAAGCAGAGCCACAAGGGCCAGGACCGCGACAACAAGTAGGCTGTGCTTCTGCCAGAGGACTGGCAGGCTTCGCACTCTCCAAGAGACAGGTAGGCTTCGCATTACTTCGCCCTCCGACGTTGCAGCGGTGTGCTGTTGGCGGCGGTCTGGGCTGCGGGCATGATGAGAACCCCGAGCGAGAAGAACGGACCACCGAGGTTGCCGTTCGGCGGATTCAGGATCCGGGCGCCGTTGGCCAGGTGCCAGCCGACGTTCACCGGCGAGTACAGGTACCCGGCCCGGGCCGCGACGCCGTACCGGCCCCCGCCGGTATTGACAGAAAGCCCAAGCTCAAGGGCGGCCAGGCCGGCGAGCTTCATGCCCGACCGGATGCTGGCGTTCTGGCCTGGGTTCCCCAGCAACTCGCCGAGTTCGATGTCGCGGCTTTTCCTCCGGAAGTTGAAGGACTCGGACAGGCCGCCGACAGCCAGCATCGGAACGATCGTCAGCAGAGGCAAGGGCGAGATTCTGTACCCGACTTCACCGAAGATCCCGGTAGCATCGGTACGCAGCTGCCAGGAATCGGTTTCGGCGTCGTCCCAGGTCCGGAAGAACAGCGGCCCGACAAGTAGTCCGCTGACCAGAGACCTGACTTCCACACCCCAGCCGAAGTGGCGAGCGCGGGACTCGGGGAGGTTCTCTGCCTTGAACGCTGCGTTGAAGCCAGTGACATTGGGCTGGTAGGCTGCCGCGAACGGGATGACCCAGCCTTCGGGCGAGTCCTGGGCACTGAGCCAGGAACCGGTCAGGCTGATGACTACAAGTACAGCAAGTTTCCGCATAATGCTCCTTTTCGGGGCAGCTGACTCCCCGTGGTGGAGTATAGGCACAAGCACGGGCCAAGTAAAGCTGTTGACCGGGGCGAACGCACGTCTCGATAGGGCGCGGAGCAGTTGACCCGGTCAGGCGTGGGTCATACACTGCAGGGTGCGGCCCATGAGGCAGCCAGAGTTCTGGATCATCGTCGCGGCCGGCGCGGTGCTGACCGTGGGCCACTACACAGCGCCCACTGACGATCCCTTTTGGCACGACCTCTTCCGCAGGCTCTATTACCTGCCCATCATCCTGGCCGGCCTGCGATACGGGCTGAAGGGTGGGCTTATCACCGCGGCGGCGATATCGTTCGCGTTCATGCCCCATGTTCTGATGACGCGCCAGACGCTATATGTGCAGGCCAGCGAATCCAGGTTCGAGATGCCGCTCTATTTCCTGGTCGGCATCGTGACCGGCATCGTGGCCGACCGGCAGCGCCGGGCGAGCGAGTCGCTGCGCCGGGCCGAGCGGCTCAAGACGATCGGCGAGATGGCGGCCGGAATGGCGCACGAAATCAAGAACCCGCTCGCCGGAATTCGGAGTTCGGCACAACTCTTGGCATCGCGAACCAGGGGAGGGGATGCAGAACTTGTCGACATCATCGTCGGCGAGGTAGACCTGCTGAACAAAGTGGTCAACGATTTCCTACAATACGCACGGCCCGCACCGCTCAAGCGCGGCCCGGCAAGGCTCGGCGATATCATGGAATCGGTCAAGACACTGCTCGACCCGGTCGCGGCCGGGAGGCGGGTCGAGATCGAACTCGACCGGCCCGACTCTGAGCCCGAAGTCTCCTGCGATGCGGATCAGGTACGCCAGGTGTTGATCAACCTGGTCCTGAATGCGGTGCAGGCTTCGCCTGAAGGTACCGCAGTACGGCTCAAGATCGATGGGCACGGTGACCGGGTACGGGCATCGGTCATCGACTCCGGACCAGGGATACCAAGAGACAGACTGCGCGCGGTGTTCGAGCCGTTCTTCACGACCAAGGAAGGTGGGACCGGACTCGGGCTGTCAATCGCCCAGCGCATCGTCGGGGAGCACGGTGGCTCACTCCGTCTCGAACCGAGTCCGGGCGGCGGAACCAGGGCGACAGTGGAGCTGTCCAAGAGCCGATGAGAGCGAAGCATCAGGTACTGGTAGTTGACGATGACGCAGGGCTCGCCAGAGTAGTCAGGTTGCTGCTTGAGGAACAAGGATGCGCCGTGACCCTGGCGGCGAATGTCAGGGACGCCAAGGCCGCGCTTCTGGCCCGGGGGTTCGACCTGGCGGTGACCGACCTCCAGCTTCCGGACGGGGACGGGCTCGAGGTGCTCGATGCAGTGAAGCGGGCGAGTCCTGGCACCCAGGTGGTGATGATCACGGCGTTCGCGACCGTGCCGACCGCAGTCGAGGCGATGAAACGGGGTGCGTTCGACTATCTGACCAAGCCTTTTGACAACGACCGGTTCACGACTCTGGTCGGGAACGCGCTCCGACTCCGGGACTTGGCACAGGAGAACGTCAGGCTGCGCTCCGAGGCCGAGCAGCGTTACGGGCTGTCGGCCATCGTGGGTTCGAGCTCGCAGATGGAGAAGGTGCGCGAGCAGATAAGGCTCGCCGCGGGGAGCGACGCCGCGGTGATGATCCAGGGCGAGACCGGCACGGGCAAGGAGCTGGCCGCACGTGCCATCCACCTGCTCGGGGAGCGGGCCGGCGAGCCGTTCGTTGCCGTGAACTGCGGCGCGATACCCGAGAACCTGGTCGAGAGCGAGCTGTTCGGGCACAGCAAGGGCGCGTTCACCGGCGCGGTCCGGGACTTTGACGGCCGGTTTGTCCAGGCGGACCGGGGAACCATCTTCCTCGACGAAGTCACCGAGATGAAGCCGGACTCCCAGGTCAAGCTGCTGCGGGCGATCGAGGCGATGGAGGTCCAGGCGGTCGGTGCGACCGACGCGCGCACGATAGACGTGCGGGTCATCAGCGCCACGAACCGGAACCCGGCCGAGTGCATCAGGAGCGGCGGCTTCCGCGAGGACCTGTACTACCGGCTGAACGTGTTCGTGCTAAGGCTGCCGCCTCTGCGCGAGCACCGCTCCGACATACCTGAGCTGGTGGAACACTACCTGGCCGGTCGCGGCTTCAGCCGGGAGATGGCAGGAGACGACGTTCTTGACCTGCTTGCCGAGCACGATTTCCCGGGCAATGTCCGCGAGCTCGAGAATGTCATCGAGTCCGGACTGATACTGAGCCGAGGTCGAACTCTCAGACCTGAGCACATCGCGGACCGGCTCATGCCTTCCGCTCCCGGACCTTCGGCCCGACCTGAGATACCCGAGCACGGCATCTCGCTTGAGGACGTGGAGAAGAACTATCTGGTCGAGGTCCTGAAAAAGGCCGGAGGCAACAAGTCCCACGCCGCCCGGCTGCTCGGGATCTCTCGAGCCACGCTTCTCTACCGAATCAAGAAACACGGGCTCTAGGTCTCCCAGCCCTCGATCTACTGCAGCATAACAGACAACCCCTGTAGCATTCCAGACACCTGCGAAAGGACGTTCTGATCGGCCTTCTGCCAAGACACTGATAGTCAGTTACTTGGCTTCTCGGCCACTGTCGGCACGCGACATGCATTCCATTTTCTCGATGTGTGGCTACTACTCCTCTTCCTGGCTGCTGAACGTAGGCGTTCTGCTGGTGTTCGGGGCTTTGCTCTTTGTGGGCGTGGTGCTGGTACTCCGGCGTTTCGGACCGAAGGACACGCACAGAGGGTAGGGAAGTGAGCATCAGGCGTCTGCTCGTCGGAATGCTTCTGATTGCAGCCATTGCGGCCGGCGGGCTGCGCGTGGACGTGGGTGGGGCCATCTTTCCCCGCTTCACGGTGGACGCGGAGAAAAGCTCCTTCTTCCTGATGGGAGCCGAAGCCAATGTCAGAGCCCAGGTCACGAGCAGGACCCGCGACATCCTCACCGCTGCCGTGCAGGTCGGTGCGGGCAGTGCGATGCAGGGCTGGACCAGCGGATTCCATTTCGGCGAGGCCTACATCCTGTTTCCGACCGGGCTGCGGCTGCCGACCGTCCGCATCGGACAGGCGGTGATTCCGTTCGGCCTGATGGCAGACTACGACATCCATTCGCAGATCGTGCAGACGTCTTTCGCCCGGTCACTGGGCCTGCGCCTGGACCCGGGCATCGGAATACTTGGTTCGCTCGGCCCGGCCGATTACTGGCTCTGGGTCTCCAACGGGAACGGTCCCTACGTCATGGACAATGACGTAGACAAAGTAATAACAACGAGGATTGCGCCCACGTTCCTCTTGGGTGACGCAGAAGTCACGGCCGGGCTGAGCGGCCTTTTCGGTTCTCTTCCGCACTGGAGCCTTGACAGCCTGAGCGCGATGATGAGCGGCCCCCGGGACTACGCTACGAAGTACCGGCTTGGGCTCGACAACACGACTGACTGGGGGCCGCTCACTCTCCGGCTCGAAGGCGTCATCGGCAAGGACTCGACGCTCAGCCACCCGCTGGTTTTCGGGTACTACGGCGAGGCGAGGTATTCGTTCGCCTACTGGATACAGGCGCTCGGCAAGTACGACGGCTGGCACACCGAGGAGGGCAGCGCCCGGAACCTGGGCGCGGGTGTCAATCTGAGGCTGCCCGATGTGTCGATGGTGGACTTTCAACTACTGTACGAGATCGATTTCGTGAATACGGGAGCACATGATGAACAGGACTGGTCGGTTGTCTCACAGGTGGCGGTCAACTTCTAGCCTGCGTGTCCTGAGCGTACTGGCAGTGGCTCTGCTGGTGAGTGGCGCATCGGCGTCACTGTGCGTCTGGCGGTCCCCGGACACCGATATCGCCGAGATGTTCGACGCCGGCTCATACAAGACCGTGTTCGAAGACATCGATGACGCGCGGCAGCTCAAGATCGAGGAGCAGCTGGGCGCAGAGCTGGACCCTGACGAGACCCAGTTCAAGTTCTTCCCGGTCTTCCAGGGAGATGAACAGGTCGGGACCGTGATGACACACGTCGGCAAGGGCCAGTTCGGGGCAATCGAAGTGGTTGTCGCGGCCGTCGACACTGACTCGGGCCCGGTCGTCAAGGCGGTCCGGATCCAGCGCGACCGGGAGAAGGCCAAGCAGGCTTTGAGAAGCAGCGAATTCCTGGGCCAGTTCCAGGGCAAGGGCGTCGACGAACCGTTTGTGGTCGGCGAAGACCTTGAACCAGCGGCCGAAGGAGCGGATGTCGCATCTCAGGCTGTGGCGACAGCGGTCCGCAAGCTGCTGGTGGTCTACGACGAGTTCTACGGAAAGGGTGAGCCATCAGATGGCACCCGCGAGCCCGCAGAGACAAGGGTCCAAGGGGTCGAGGGTCCGAGTGGCGAACTGGAGCCTGGAGGCCCGAGTCCCGCGGCGCCGCGTTCGTCCTTTCGCTCCTCCCCTGGAACCCTAGAACCCTCGAATCCTCGAACCCTCTCCCAGTGAACTTCTTCCGCTTCGCACTCAAGAACCTCTTCGCGCACAGGACGCGGACTCTGCTGACACTCGTCAGCATGACGGTCGCGGTCGCCGTCCTGTTCACCCTGCTCTCGTTCAACCGCGGCTACGAACGCGGGCTGAAGGAACAGCTGCAGGCGATGGGCATCCACATGCTGGTGGTGCCTGTCGGCTGTCCGTACGAGGCTGCTTCGCTGATAATCAAGGGAGGGAAGATACCGAATTTCCTTCCCGGCTCGGCACTGGACGAGGTTCGGGCGCTGCCCCAAGTCGACATCGCCGCTCCATCGCTGATGAGTGGCATAGTCCGGCCGGAGGAGGGTAGGACCGACATCTACCTCGGCATCGACTCGACGACCCTGGAGCTGAAGAACTGGTGGAAGCTCAAAGGCAGGTTCTTCGAGAAGCCCAACGAGATGATCCTCGGGTACGACGTGACGCTGATCGAGCTTTCCCATGTCGGGGACCAGATCTACGTGCCCGAGCTGGACATGACGTTCGATGTGGTCGGCGAGCTAGAGCCAACCGGTACTGAGGACGACGGTTTCTTCTACGTGCCGCTCGAGACGGCGCAGGAGATGTTCTTGCGGCTCGAAGGGGACTCGGGCGCGGCGTCGGTCGCAGGCATCGACCGTCTGACGGCAGTTTCGATCCGGCTGAAGAACCCGGACGACGCGCCGGTCGTGACCCCCAGGCTTTCGGAAATCAAGGGCGCTGAGGTGATCACGATGGGTGAACTGCTGGGCACGATGATGAGCCTGATGGGTTCGGCCAAGACCCTGCTCCTTTCCATCGTGATGATAATCATCGTCATTTCCGCGCTCGGTGTTCTCAACACGGTGCTGATGTCGGTCTTCGAGCGGACCAAGGAGATCGGCGTCATGCGGGCGACCGGAGCCAGTGAGCTGCACGTATTCTCGCTGGTCTGGCTCGAGACCGTCATCCTGAGCCTGCTCGGCGGGGCCGGGGGACTTGGGCTGGCAGTGGTCGGCGCCCGGGCAATCGAGGGCGTGGTGAAGAGGTTCCTGCCGCTCGCCCCCAAGGGAAGCGTGGTGGCGCTGGAGCCGGCTTCGTTCTTGCTGGTACTGGCTTTCGTGCTCGGCATCGGGCTGGTGGCCGGGTTCTACCCGGCCCTGCGTGCCGCGAGGGCCAAGCCGATCGAGGCACTCAGGAGCGAATGATGAAGTGGTTCTACCTGGCGTTCAAGAACCTTGTCCGGCGTCGCGTCAGGACGACGCTGACCGTGCTCGGGGTCGCGATCGCCATCGCTGTGTTGTACTCGCTCTTTCAGTTCCAGCGCGGCTACCAGTCCAGATTGAAGGACGAACTCGGCGCGCTCGGTGCCCACGTGCTGGTCGTCCCGAAGGGCTGCCCGTACGAGGCCGCGACCATTGCGCTGCACGGCGGCAAGTGGCCCCGGTACATGGACGAGGGGCTGCTCGACAAGGTGCAGCAGAACCCGGGCGTGGCCCAGGCAGCGGGCGTGATCATGGACGCGGTGTTTCTGCCCGACGGCCGGAACGTCATCCTGCTCGGGATCGACGAGGAGTATGCGAGGCTCAGGCCGGCCTGGAAACTGACCGGACAATGGTTTGAGTCGGACTCATCCGTGATTCTGGGTTCGAGCATGGCCGGCGAGGCGGGTGTTGGGCCGGGCGACGAATGGACCATACCGGGCCGCGACGTCACGCTGAAGGTCTCGGCAGTGCTCGAGCGGACCAAGACCCAGGACGACGGTTTCGTGTTTCTGCCGCGCCGTACTCTGCAGAAGATATTCGGCCTCGAAGGAAAGCTGGTGACGATCCTGATCAAAGCTAGGAACGTGGACAGGACCGATGAGCTGGTCGCGTCGCTGCGTGCGGACGAGGTGGACATGAACGTGTTTCCCCTGACCGAGCTGCTGAACACCATCGGCGACCTGATGGCGAGCACACGGGTGTTCGTGTCCGCAGTCATCGTCATCGCCCTGATTATCGGCACGGTGGGCGTGCTCAACACCGTGCTGATGGCGGTGTTCGAGCGCACGCGCGAGATCGGGATGATGAAGGCGATGGGCGGGTCTCGAAGCGACATATTCAGGCTGGTCTGGGCTGAGACGATGCTGACGACTCTGGCCGGCGGACTTGTCGGAGTGGCGGTCGCCATCGCGTCCTCCCGGCTGGTCGAGGCGTTCATCCGCGGCATGATTCCATTCGCGCCCGAAGGATCGCTGATCGGGTTTTCGCTGCCGACTCTGGCGGCGTGCGTGGGATTGTCCCTGGCACTGGGCCTGTTCGCCGGCTTCTACCCGGCCTGGCGGGCTTCCGGCGTGCGGCCGGTCGAGGCGATAAAGGCGGATTGATGGCAGAAAGGGTCCAAGGGGTCGAGGGTCCGAGGGGCCAAGTGAAGGACATGAAGCCAGTCGTAGAAGCGAAGAGCCTGGTGCGTGTGTATAGGCGCGGCGCAGAGCGCATCAGGGCGCTCAAGGGCATCGACTTCGGTATCAGGCCGGGCGAGTTCCTCGGCCTTGTCGGACATTCGGGCGCGGGCAAGACCACGCTGCTCAACCTCGTCGGGTTGATGGACCACCCGACCGAAGGCAGGCTGAGCGTGCTCGGGCATGACGTGTCGAGCAGGCACAGGCGCATGGACGCGCTGCGCCGCGAGAACATCGGGTTCGTGTTCCAGGAGTTCTACCTGATTTCTACTCTGACCGCGCTCGAGAACGTGCTTCTGCCAGGCATGTGGGGAGGAGCCAACGGCAGTTCGAAAGACCGCGCACGGCAACTGCTCGAGCGGGTCGGCTTGGGCAGGCGGATGACCCACCGGCCGTCAGAGCTTTCGGGCGGTGAGATGCAGCGGGTGGCGGTGGCCCGGGCCCTGGTCCACGAACCAAGGCTGCTCCTGGCCGACGAGCCGACCGGCAACCTGGATACCAGGACCAGGGACGACATCTTCGCCCTGCTCAAGGAACTGAACGAGAAAGAAGGCCTGACCGTGGTCGTGGCTACCCATGACCGGGGCCTGGAAGACCGGTTCGGCCGCATCGTGCGCCTGGAGGACGGGAATGTTGTCGGACAGTGACCTAGTGACCAAGTGGTCGAGTGATCAAGTGGCGGAGACGGACACCGGAGTCCTTGATGCGCAGCCTGCCAGTCCTCTGACAGAACCTCGACCCCTTCTTTGTGTCCGTGACCTCTGGCGGACGTATCGGCGCGGCAGCGAGGAGATCCATGCCCTGGCCGGGGTCGGGCTCGACCTGCGACCGGGTGAGATAGTGTCGATAGTCGGGCGGAGCGGTTCGGGCAAGACAACGATGCTGAACCAGGTCGGATGTCTGGACCGACCCAGCAGCGGCAGCATCCTGGTCGACGGCACCGACGTGACCAGGCTGCGCGAGAAGGACCTGGTCGCTTTTCGTCGCGACCACATAGGATTCATCTTCCAGCTCTTCTACCTCATCCCCACCTTGACCGTGGAAGAGAACATCAGGCTGCCGCTGGTGTTTGCGCGGCGGCAAGACGACGAGCGGGTGGATGAACTCATCGAACGGGTCGGGCTGACAAAGGAGAGACGGTCTTTGCCCAAGCAGCTCGACGGCGGGGCCATGCAGCGGGTGGCGATAGCGCGCGCGCTCATCAACCGGCCCAGGATTCTGCTGGCAGACGAGCCCACTGGCCGGCTCGAGAAGAAGTCGCGCGCCGCAGTACTCGACATTTTCCGCGAGCTCGCAACCGACGGGCTCGCGATACTGATGGCGACCCACGACCTGGAGCAGGCCGGAGAGGCGGATCGGATAATCGAATTCTCGGACGGCAAGGTCGTCCGTGAGACACAGAACAGGAGGAAGTGATATGAAATATCTGTCAATTGCGACAGTTGTGCTGGCATCCGTGCTGGTCGCGGTCCTGGCCACCGGTTGCGGCAGCGCCAAGCAGGCGCCTGTGTACGGGCGCGAGATACCGGCCGGCATGCCGGTGACCACTGCGGCCGAAATACTGGCCAGCCCTGAAGCGTTCGAAGGCAAGGATGTGCTGGTCAGCGGCAAGATAACAAGCGAGTGCCCTTCGGGCGGGTGGATATGGGTGCGTGACGGGTCTGGCGAAATCTACGTCAACATGCACCCGACCAACGTGTTCATCCCACAGCGTGTCGGCAGCAATGTCCGGGCCATGGGCAAGGTCGTGCTTGAGTCCGGTTCGGCCCAGGTAGTCGGGTACGGGCTCGAGTTCTGAGAGCCGTCCGGCGATTGACGGCCTGGTTCGATGACCGTTCACATGCATCTGACAAGACAAAGGAGAATCAAATGAAGGTATTCATGGCAATAGCGACAGTGCTTGCACTGGCAGTGTCAGTTGCTTCTGCCCAGTGCGGCGGGTGCGGGACCGCCAAGGCGAGCGAGCCGTCGTGCCACTCTTCGGCATCCAAAGCCGGGCCGGCAGACCTGGCGCTGGTATCGGCTGACGGCGACACGTTTCAGCTCTCGGAGCAGAAAGGCAACCCGGTCGCGCTGGTTTGCATCAAGACCGGGTCCGAGACCGAAGACATCGCGATGGCGGTCCAGGCAGCGCATGAAGCGGAACCCGGTTTCGCTGTGTGGGCGATCTCATGCGGCGGGACCGAGCCGGCCGCTGACTTCGCCAAGCGGCTGAAGCTCGACTACCCGATCCTGCTCGACCAGGGCTGCGGCATGATGAAGTCGCTGGGCGTCGAGAAGTGCCCGGCTGCGGTGTTCGTCAGCTCGGACGGCAAGGTGGCGCGGGTAGAAGATGAGATTACGGAGGAGACCATGAAAGAAGGGATGCAGGCGGCATCCGAGCAGAACGAGTTTGTCGACCCGGTGTGCAAGATGACGGTCACCAAGGAGAGTGCGGCCGCCACGTACGAGCACGACGGCAAGACCTACTACTTCTGCAGCGTCGGGTGCAAGGAGAGGTTTGCCAAGGACCCGGCCGGGTTCCTGGCAGGCGCTGAAGAATGAGCCGTGCCGTTGCGGCACGGCCGTTGTTGACAGCATACGGGGTTTGCCGCTAGAATTAGTTGGGCAAATCCACGTTGCAAGTCTGAAGTTTGTAGAACCCGCCGCAGGAGTCTGCTGCGGGCAGGTTTCGCTGCATGATGCAGCAGGAGGTTGTGATGAAGAAGAGCCTGATGGTTGCGGCCCTGGTGCTGACTGCGTTCGGCGCAGCGCAGGCCGACAACCTGCTGACCAACGGCGACTTCGAACTCCCGCTGGACCAGGGCTGGACCCAGGACGTGTACTCGCTGGCCGGCAGCTACCGGTTCGAGCGGGCCGATACGTTCGGCCAGCAGACGCCGGGCCAGGCGGCCAAGGTCTACAAGTACCTGGCGTACTACGCTTCGCTGAGCCAGACCGTCGACGTACCGGATGCGGACGTGCAGCTGAGCTTCGACGGCCGGTTCATCATCATCGGCGGGTCGAGCACGTGCTGGCCCGTGGCAGCGGTGTTCGTCCACTACCTGGACATGGCGGGCTCGCCGCTCGGCCGGACGGTCTTCTATCTGCCCAGCCCCTACTGCAACTGGGTCGAGAGCGACTCGGTGCATCTCAGGCTGATGAACGCAGGTGTCTGGGAGGAACACGTCCTCTACGTCGCGGAGGAAATCCGCGACAACCTACCCGCGGTCAGTGCAGGCGACGTGCGCAAGATCAAGGTCGAGATGTTCGCCTATGACAACGGTACCTGAAGCGGCGGACAGGCAGAGGTCTCTGCCGACAACTTTGTCCTGACTCCTATGACCGGTATCGAGGAACCCGAACAGCCGGTCAGGTCCGAGATTCCGCTGCTTCTCACGCCCAACCCGACCCAGGGCAAGACCTTGGTCCGCTACCAGCTCACCCGGGCCGAGCCGGTCAGCTGCGTTGTGTACGACGCAACCGGCCGGACGGTAGACGTGCTGTTCGACGGTATGCAGGACCCAGGCGCGCACAGCCTGTCGTGGGATGCGTCCCGGCTCAGCCCGGGCGTGTACCTGTGCCAGGTCGTCTCCGCGACCGGGTCCAGCTTCTCAAGATTGGCAAAGACGCGCTAGAGAAAGCCTTCTCACAAACCGGGCCGCAGGCTTCAGCCTGCGGCCCATCTTCTTCCCAGAGTGTTTGTGGCGGCGGTCGGGGAATGGTGGGTCCTCTTCGTCCCCAGCTTGCAGGTCGCCTGGGTCAGGCTACGATAGGACAATGCTCACCGGACACTACACAGACGTCGAGGCGGTCGCTCCCGGGATGCCGGACGCGCAGGCGACCATCCGCTGGCTCATCACGCGTGAAAAAGGCGCGCGGCATTTCGCGATGCGGGTCATCGAGATTGCCGGGAAAGGTGACCGGATACCGCTGCACGCGCACGACTACGAGCACGAGGTCTTCGTGCTCGAAGGGACCGGCCGCGCGCTGACCGAAACCGGCAGCCGCGACCTGGTGCCGGGCGACTACGTCTTTGTAGAGCCGGGGGAGAAGCACGGGTTCGAGAACACCGGCACAGCTCTGTTCCGGTTCATCTGCGTCATACCGAATCCTGCCTGACCGCACAGCCGACCGCCGGCCGCACGCTGGTCATCCTGAGTGGAGCGCCCTCGGGGGCGCGGAATCGAAGGATCTCTCAGCGCTGTATGACCACCTTGCGGACCGCTGACCGCACACCGCTTTCCGCTGTCCGCGACGATGCGGAGCCTGCCGTCGGACGGCAGAAGTAGACTCCGGGCGCGATGTGTTGGATGTCATTGGGGCCGGGCCGCAGGGACATCACGACGCGGCCGGAAGCGTCCAGCAGCTTCGCTCCGCTCTGGAGTGCAATGTCTCCGACATTGCGCAACGACAGAGTCGTTGCACTCCAGACCAGCACATCTTGTACAATCGTCGGCTCCGGCATTGGGCTTGGGGTCCGGCTCGGTCCGACAGTTGTCAATGGTTGTCTGCCCGACAGGATGCGGTCCGGCATGCGACCGGCCAGGTGACTTGGGGAGCGTATCAGGAAGTGACTTGGAGAGCGGCGAGGGAAGTGACGAGGAGAATGCCTTGGAGAGCGTCCTAGGAAGTATCTCGGGAAGTGCCTCTGGGAACGTCTTGGGAAGTGTCCTGGACTGTGCCTCAGAAGATGTATCGAGGAGTGCCTGGGCAGATGCCTGGCAGAATGGATTGGGAAGTGGCTGCAGGAATGGCGCAGGCTGTGGCTTCTGGAGTGACTTCAGGAGTGACTTGGAATGTAACTTCCAGAGTGACCTTCCCCATCACCCTGGAAACCACCCAGGAAGCGGGGGGTGAGAGTCAGTTTCAGATCCGTGATTCCGAGGCTAAGCGCTTAGTTTGCTGTATATATAGGGTTATGGGCGGCTTGTGGCCTTGCGGATGGTCTGCCCAAGAGGTTGTTGACTAATGAGTCAACAATGCTGTACACCAGACTGTCGGCCTGGGCAGACTCTGCTACCGGACGATGACGACTCTCGTGACCGCGGGAGATTGCTCCCTCGCCCCTTGAGGGAGAGGGCCGGGGTGAGGGGTCGCCATGAAGTACACGCCAGGGGCGAGGCTGCCGAGGTCATTTTCACCAGGGTGCAGGTCGAGGACTTTGCGGCCGGTCGGGTCGAAGAGCGCGGGCTTGGGACACGATCCGAAATCCAGGGTGGGATTTCGGTCATGTCCCGCGCCGAGCCGGAGCGAGCCGCGGACGATGGTCGGGGTACACGCTGCCGGTCTCTTGGCGCGGCGCGGGGAGATTGTGGTGATGCCGACCGTACCGGACGTGTCGACAAAGGCTCCGAGTATGTCGAATCCTTCTTCGGCCAGCTCTGACCAGACGACAAAGAACCGTTCTCCGTCGTTCGCAATGTCAGCGCTACGCTGTACGGCCGGTGCAGCACTGACCGGGAAGCCGTTCGGGTCGAGCACGGTTCCGTCGGCCAGGATGAGCGCAGCGTAGATGTCAGGTTGCGCGGCCATGCCTTCCCAGACCGCGCAGTAGCGGTCGCCCAGGAAACTGACCCGAACGTTCACCAGGCCGTACGAGCTGCGGGCAACAAGGACCGGGACCGAGTCGAGCACCGTGCCGTCGGCGCTGATCCGGCGGAAGCAGAGGTCGGCACCCCTTGCGCCAGGAGTCTCGCCGGTCCAGAGCACGATGTAGTCGCTGCCGTCGCTTCCCACCACGACATTGTCCAGGCCGAGCGAGTCGGAACAAAGCTCGAATGCGGTCGTGTCGATCACCTCGCCTTCGGCCGAGACCCGGGTCGCCCGGACCGTCATGCCGCGGAGCCGGTATTCGACCCAGGCAAGCAGGTAGCTGTCGCCATTGCTGCCCACCCCAACCATCCCCTGGTACCCGGTCGTGTCCGCGCAAGGCAGCTCGATTCCTTCCGGGTTCAAGACGGTACCGTCAGCGGTCACCTGGGTGTAGAACACGTGCTCGGGCGCGACCCGGCGGTCGTGCCAGGCCACGAGATAGCGCTCGCCGTTGAACGCCAAGTCTGGGACAAGCTGGTCCTGCGTTTCGACGTTGACGTCGATGCTGTCGATGATGCTGCCGTCAGGCGCCACCCGGGCGCCTCTCACGTCCCGGGTGAATCAGCAGCCTTCCTGCCAGATGACGAAGACGTCGGATGTGCCAGGGCAGTTCCGCGAGACCATCTGCTCTTCCCGGCCGCCCGCAATGCGGATGCCGTCCGGGTCGAGCACAATGCCGCTGCGACCGACCCGACAGGCGTAGATATTGGCCGAGGTGTCGGTCCCGAGGTCCCGGGTGTCGGTCCAGCTCACCACGAAGTCGGTGCCGTTGAAGCAGACAGCAGGATGAGTCTGGTCGGTGGTCTCGCGGCACACGGGCACGTAGTCGACCCAAAGTCCTGTCAGCAGGGCAGCACAGACCAGAGTACTGACCATATGGCCATTGTAGCACAGCTTGCCGGGTTTGGAAAGCGCGGGCGGGTGCCGGCCCTGCGGGCCGGATGTCAGTGGCGCAGTGCAGTGGGCAGTCTGGCCGCTAGTGCTGTATGACCACCTTGGTGACCGCTGACCGCGTACCGCCTTCGGTTGACCGTAGGAAGTAAATTCCTGGTGCCAGGTGCCTGATGTCATTCTGTTCCGGCGCCAGCTCCATGACCTTCCGTCCTGTGACGTCCAGCAGCCATGCCCTGTCTACCGTTTCCCGACTACCGTCTGCCAGCCTCAGTACTCCCCGACAAACGGTCTGATTTGTCCTCTGTCCTTCGTGCTTTGGACTTTCCTCTGCCACTCCTGTCCTCCACGGAGCGTTCCAGTACATGTGAAGCAGCCCCTCGCCGGTGAATATCGCGCCTCCGCCCGGCCCTGCTCCAGGCGAGTAGCACAACTTCGGCCTGAC
>CP070680.1:2859321-2878025 GCA_020352555.1 Caldifarciminota bacterium
ACCTCGGGAAGAGGAGGAAAGAGCGAGGTCGTCAGGCTGGTTCGTGGGTCTGGCAAGGTCGCGCTGCAGCCGGAGCATGGGTTCAAGTACAGGTTCAGGGTGCTGGGGTATCAGTCTTCCGAGCACAGGGTCAATGTCATCGAGCGGCTCAAGGTCGACCGGCTGGTGTTCACCTACACCTATCCCGAATACTCGGGCCTGGAAGAGTATCGTTCTACGAGCCCGGATGTGGTCTGCCTTGCCGGGACCAGAATCGGTTTCAAGGGCAAGGTCAGCAGGGGTGTTGATGCAGGCAGGTTCGTGCTGGCAGGAGATACGGCAGAGGTCAGGACCGCTGAGCACGGCGAGTTCGAAGGCGAGTTTCTGGTGAGACGGGACGGAGAAGGCAGGATTGAGCTCTTGGACGCTTTCGGCGGTGAGTTCCAGGCTGTTGAGCTGGTCAGGGTCAGGACCGTGCCGGACGAGTATCCCTTGCTCAAGGTGTTCATGCCAGGCCGGAACGTCGACCTGCCGATGAGCCAGCAGATCGTGCTTGGAGTGAACAGCCTGGACGACTACGGGCTCGGCGGCCTGTACCTGCACTTCGGCCAGGACAGCGCTGACGACCGGGTACGGATAAAGGGCCTTGGCGGGCGCAGGGAGGACACCACGTTCTATACCTGGGACCTGTCCGAAGCCGGGCTGCTGCCGGGCGATGAGCTGAAGTACTTCGTGTCGGTGAGCGACAACGACGCAGTGTCAGGACCGAAGTTCACTCGCAGCGAGGTGTTCTCGGTCAGGTTCCCGACCATGACCGAGATATTCAACGCTTCGGTGCGCAAGACCGAATGGACCGCCCAGGAGCTGGAGCCGATGCGCGAGGAACAGGAAGAGCTGGGCAAGGAGCTGGAGCGGATCGCGGAGCAGTTCAAACGGGAAGGCGAGCTGTCATGGGACGAGCAGCAGGCTCTGGAGCAACTGCTGGCTGACCAGGGCGAGCTGGCCCAGGAGATCGGGGAACTGAGCCAGGAAGTGGGCAGGATGATGGACGAGCTGTTCCAGGGCATGGCTCTGGACGCCGAGACCATGCAGCGGCTGGGCCAGTTGCAGGAGCTGCTTTCCGAACTGCTGCCGCGCGAGCTGCAGGAGTCGCTGCGCCGGCTGAGCGAGCAGCTCCAGCAGGAGACGCCCGACATCAGGCAGGCGCTGGACCAGTTCCAGCTCGACCAGGAGCAGCTCAGGGCCGGGATCGAACAGGCACTGGAGTTCCTGAACCGGGTGCTGGAGGAGCAGCGGCTGGAAGCTCTGGCGCGCGAAGCCGAGGAGCTGGCAAAGTCACAGGACGAGATACTGGAGAGGCTGGATTTGGGCGAGACCCCGGACAAGGCACAGGAACGGCTGGGTCAGGACCTGGACAGCCTGCTCAAGGAGCTGCAGGACCTGGCATCGACCATGTCGGATTCTGCGATTGCCGAGTCCCTGGCCGCTCTTTCCGAGCAGGCGAGCGAAGACCGGCTTTCGCAGATGTCCGAGCAGGCGATGTCGGGCATGCAGCAGGCCAACATGCGGCAGGCCAAGAGCGCGGGCAAGCGGTTGAGCGGCAAGCTGAAGGACATGAGCCAGTCGCTGAGCTCGCTGTCCCAGTCGCTGAAGAAGAAGCGCTCGTCCGAAGTGGCGAAACAGCTCGCGGCAGCGGCAGAGCAGCTGCTGACGGTGTCCGAGCGGCAGGAGGAGCTGGAGAAGGAGCTTGGTGATTTGGAGTCGCTCGCGCCCAGGGCAGAGCGGCAGATGAGTTTTCACGACGCCACCGGGATCGTGGCCGAGAGCCTGGTTGCGCTCGGCGGCAGGACCATGGCGACCACCTCGAGGATTGCGGCCGACCTGGCAGGCACGATGCTCATGATGAAGACCGCGGCAGGAGAGATGGTCGAGAACCAGCGCGGCCTGGCTGTGCGGCACATGGGTGAGGCAAGGGCAGGGCTGGACCGGGCAGTGGTGATGCTGCTGGCAGCTCTGGCTTCGGCACAACAGGGCGGAGGCATGTCAGGCGGGATGGAGAGCCTGCTCGAGCAGCTGTCCGAGATGACGGCCGAACAGATGGGGATCAACTCCGGGATGAGCGGAATCCCGCTGCCGATACCGGGCGGGATGTCGGCCTCCCAGATGCAGGCGCTGGGCCGGCTGCTGGCAGCGCAGCGGGCATTGCGCGAGAAGCTGGAACAGATGCTGCAGTCGATGGCCGGCGAGAAGCCGGGACTCACTTCTTCGCTCGAAGGGCTGGTGGAGGACATGAAGCAGGTCGAGGAGGACATGGCCGACCTCAACGTCACCCGCGAGCTGATCGAGCGGCAGGAGAGCATCCTGTCGCACCTGCTCGACGCGCAGCGGAGCGTGCGCCAGCAGGGGTACAAGGAGGAACGGGAGAGCGAGACCGCGCGGGAGTTCAGGATCGAGCGGGCGCCGTCTCTGCCCGAGGACAGGGGAGACCGGAACCGGCTGCTGCGCGAGGAGTTGATGCGGGCGCTGAAAGAAGGCGACCTCGGCGAGTACGAACAGCTGGTGCGGGCATACTTCGAGCTGCTGATGGAGACCGGTCCAGAGGAGGCGCCGGAATGAAGATTCTGCCGGCCATGCTTGCCTGTCTTGCTGCGGCATGGGCCCAGTCGATTCAGAACGCCCGGATGCTGGAGCGGGCAGGGCAGCCGGACAAGGCGCTTGACGAGTATCGGGCCGTGCTGGCTCGGGAACCAGGAGACATCGGAGCCTACAACGAGTTCCACAGGTTGAGCATGGAGCTGGAATCCTACGACAGCCTGCTGACCCTGAGCACAAGGCTGGCCAGGATGGACCCGGGCCGGGTTGAGTATCAACAGGGCAGGATTGACGGGCTGTTCGGCACCAGGCAGCGTCGTGAGGCGCTGAGCCAGGTTCGGCTGGCAGTGGATGCCCAGCCCGGGCTGATGATGCTCTACCTGGGTGTGCTCGAGCACTGGGGAGAGTTCGAGCAGGCGATCGAATACCTGCAGCAAGCCAGGCGGGCGGCAGGGGACAGCGCATTCCTGGCAGGCAGGATGGCAGAGCTGTATGAAAGGGACGGCAGGTTCGTGCAGGCTGCCGGAGAGGTGGTGAGGGTCGTCAATCAGCAGCCGGAAGCGCTCGAGGGTTTCCTGGGCAAGCTCAGCCTGTACGCAGGCAAGGTGAAGCTGAAGCCGATGCTGGACGAGGTTGAGAAGATCCGTGATACACGGGCAAGGGCAAGGGCACAGGCCGAGGTGTACCTGGTGCACGGGGACTGGCAGAAGGCGCTGAAAGCGGTCGAGCCGGTGTTCGGCGACGACGGGATGTACGGGTTTGCGCGCGAAGCCGAGGCACGGGAAGCATGGAATGTCGCGCTCAGGGTGTACCAGGACCAGGAACTGTACGCGGACCAGGCCAGGGTGCTGAGGATTATGGGGCGGGACAAAGAGGCCCTGGCAGTGCTGACAAAGGACCAGAGCGTGGAAGCGAAGTTCGAGCTGGCCGAGCTGTTCAGAATCGAGCAGGGCGAACTCAGGTCAGCGGTCGAGTCATACTCCGAAGTGCTGGCCAGAAGACCGCAGCACGAGCCGAGCGTGTACGGCCTTGCTTGCGCCTTTGTCGGGCTCGGCGAGACCCGCAAGGCCGAGGCCGTGCTTCAGGGACTGGAGAGGAAGACCGACCGTGTCCTGCTCCTGCTGGCCGAGGTCGCGCTGTACCGCGGAAACATGGATTCGGTGAAGTCACGCACCGCCGAGCTTGCGACCCGGTTCCCGAACAGTCAGTTGCTCAACGACGGGCTGGGACTGGCCCTGGTGGCGATGGCAGGCCAGCGTGTCGGGATTCTGGGTGAGGCGATGCTGAGCGAGCGCCAGGGACGGCTGGGCAAGGCAGAAGAGCAGTACCGGGTCCTGTTGCCAGGTTCGGATGCGGTATCAGAGGTGGCGCATTTCGGGCTGGCCGGAGTATTGAGAGGAGCCGGGCGTTCGAGGGATGCGTTGCTGCTTCTGGATGACTTTGCCGAGCGTTTTCCTGCCAGCCCGCGCAGGGCCAAGGCACTGCTTGAGCAGGCCGAGATCGCGGGCAGTGAGCTCAAGGACGAGAACAAGCAGCGCGAGATGCTGGAACGTCTGGTCGTGGAGTACCCGGGGTCGAGTTATGCTCCGATCGCCCGCAGCCTGCTGGCCGAAACCAGCCTGGGTGTCGACCCGGGCGGCATCAGATAGGTTCCCGGTTTCCGGGTGCAGGAAGGCCGGGCAAAGTCATTGACAACCGATGTCTGTGGAATAGGCTGGGAGAAGAAGTCCCATGGCAGAGACAGCCGGCAAAGCACGGACCCTGGCAGACCTGCTGAAAGAGCGCGGGTTCCTTCCCGAGCACCAGCTGGTACAGCTCTTCACCCAGGTGCTCGAGGACCTGGAGCTGAACCACAGCCAGGCCCAGCTGCACCTGGATATCAAGCCTGAGAAGATCGTCCGGACAGTCAGAGGGACCTACAAGCTGGCCGACTACGGCATGTCCCGCCTGGGCACTGCCAAGTACATGTCGCCCGAGCGGGCGGAGCGGAAGAAACCGGACGGCAGGTCGGACATCTACTCGCTGGGCGTGGTGATGTACCAGACCGCGACCGGCAGGCTGCCGTTCGGGGGCGAGCTGAACTACCAGCTGCTCGATGCCCACATCAACCAGACCCCGCCGATGCCCAGGTCGATCAAGCCCGAGATATCGGGCGAGTTGCAGCGAATCATTCTGACCGCACTTGCCAAGGACCCGAGGGCGCGCCACCAGTCTGCCAAGGTTTTCAGAGAGGCACTCGAAGAGTTGAGGTTGACGCTGGTGTCCAAGACGGTGGGCCAGACTCCGGTGACGGCAGAGAAGAAGAAGAAGGACAAGCCGACCCGGGCTGAGAAGCCTATTGACATTCCGGCGGAAGAGGAGTCGGTGCTCCCTGAAACCAGGACCCTGGCAGGTGTCATGAGCGGGCGGAGGCCCGCGGCCGAAGGTGAGAAGCCGAGGACCCCGGGCTGGGTACAGCCGCACCGGTCGGACAAGGGGCCACCCAGGCCGCAGCCGAGACCGCAGCGGCTCGACGCAAAGGTGAGGAAGGTAGCCAGGGCAAGGCGGGTGCCGAGGCTGGTCTGGATAGCGCCGGTCGGCGTGGTCGTACTGGTCGGTGCATTGCTCCTGCTGCTGCCAAGGGGACCGAAGGTGCCTGACCTGGTCGGGCTGCCGAGCGGGCAGGCCGAGGAGCGGGTGAAGGCGGCAGGACTGGTGTTCGCGGTAGACGGAGAGAAGGACGACACTCTGGCCAAGGGAATGGTGGCGGCTCAGAACCTTGCCTCTGGGACCCGCGCCAGGAAAGGAACCACGGTCGCCGTGTTCATCAGCACCGGGGTCGTTGGCGTTCCCGAGCTGGCGGGCATGACTTTGCCCCAGGCCCGGGAGCAGGCGGTGAGCAGCGGGTTTGTCGTCGGGACTGTCGATACGATCTACAGCGATCGTGCCCAGAGCGGTCTGGTGTTCCAGGTCAGCCCGGCTGCGGGCGAAAAGGTGGCGGCACGGACCGAACTGGCACTGACAGTTGTCGCGGGCCGGGCGACCTGCCCGGAGTGCGGCAGGCGGAGGGAGCGAGGTGGAAGATTCTGCATATCGTGCGGCTACAAGTATGAGTTCTAGCGGTTGCAGCAAGGAGCAGGCGTGAGCAAGAGAATGTCCAAGCCGGTACTGGTCCTGGCCGTGCTGCTGGTGTGCTTCGCCGTCGCGCTGGCAGCGAAGACATGCCCCAACTGTGGGGCCTCGAACGCCAACGAGGCGAAATTCTGCAAGGACTGCGGCTACCGGTTCCCGACCAGCAGCAGACCGTCCAGGCCCTCGCAGCCAAGGGTCCAGGTCGAGGTGACGGTTTCCGGCGGACTGGCCAGAATCAGGTCGACCCCGAGCGGCGCTTCGGTGACCGTCGACGGCAGGAGCCAGGGCGAGACACCGGTCAACGTCAGCAACCTGTCGCCAGGACGCCACGAACTAGCCGCGTCCGCGTCAGGATATCGGACCTACTACGGGGTTTTCGTGATACCGAGGGCCGAGGGTACGATCGCGGTGACAACAGACCCGGTCGGCGCCGAAGTACTGCTGAACGGCTCATCAAAAGGCAGGGCGGGCGAGTCCGGGCTCCTGCTGCAGGACGTGCAGTACGGCACGCACCGGCTGTCGGCCAGGCTCGATGGATATACTGACGCTGTCAAGGATGTCACCCTGACCAGGGACCAGCCGGTTTCGGTGACCACCTTGCAGCTGCTGCCGAGTCTGGGAGTACTGAGAGTCGAGTCAGACCCGGTCGAGTCCGAGGTCGAAGTAGGGGGCAGGCCGAAGGGCAAGACGCCCTATGTCGGCGAGATGAAGCCGGAACGGTACCTGATTTCGGTAAGCAGAAGAGGCTACTACGACTACGTCGGCTACACCAATGTCCTGCCCGGCGAGACGACCGAAGTCTACGCCCGGCTGCTGCGGCTGGAGCGCAAGAACCCGCTGCCGCTGATCGGCGGCATCGCGCTCCTGGCAGGCGGCGCGTTGTCGGCCTACATGGGCGGGACCGAGTACGCCAAGTACGAGACTGCAGAGAACAAAGAAGAGGCGCGCAGGGTAAGGCAGACGACAGAGCTATGGGACTGGGGAAGGAACATCGGGATTGCGCTGGGTGCGGCCGGTGTAGTGTTCTACTTCGCGTTCTAGGGGGACAGGATGAGGCGCTTGCTGATCGTGCTCGGTCTGACCGCAGTGCTGCTGGTACCCTATTCCTGCCGGAAATGGAACAAGGCGCCAGAGGTGCCGGCGGACCCTTTCCCGGCAGACAGCGCCACCGGAGTGGATACTGCGGGCTTGGTGCTGCGCTGGACCGGCAAGGACCCGGACGGTGACGTGTTGAAGCACTACGTGCACTTCGGGGACTCGATATCGCTTGCTTTCCTGGACTCGACTGCGGCAGAGACCCTGGCAGTGGGCGAACTGCTGCCGGGCACGCAATACAGCTGGCAGGTCATCAGCGAGGACCGTTACTGGGACAGCACTGCGAGCCCGGTCTGGACCTTCACCACCGCAGTCGAAAGCATTCCGAATCACCCGCCCTATGTGCCTTCGAACCGCCACCCGCGAGACAGCGCCCAGCACAGGGAGACGACCCTGACTCTGTACTGGTCGGGCGGAGACCCGGATTCCGGCGATACGGTGCTCTACGACGTGTACGCGGACACGGCCTACCCGCCGCGGCTGCGGCAGGGCGACATCGCGGACACCTCGGTGCAGCTGGTCGGGCTGGCCGGTCTGACCCAACACTGGTGGAAGGTGGTGGCCCAGGACAAGGCGGGCGACAGTGCGGTCGGTCCGGTCTGGACGTTCACGACCGCGCATGCCGGATTCGTCAACAGCCCGCCCAACGTACCGTCCAATCCTGACCCTGCCGACGGTGCCGCCGGTATCGACACCGCAGTGACGCTGTCGTGGACCGGCGGCGACCCGGACACCTGGGATATCGTGCTCTATGACATCCATTTCGGGACCGGTCCGATGCCGCCGCTGCTCAGAAGCGGGTTTGACTCGACGAGCTTCGACATCAGCGGGCTTGAACACAACACCCAGTACTACTGGAAGGTGGTGGCCAGGGACGACCACAACGACAGCGCGGTTGGCGAGGTCTGGGATTTCACGACAGAATCGCTCGGCGACACCAATCGGCCGCCGTATGTTCCGTCCGACCCGAGCCCGGACAGCGGCGCGACCGGGCGGTCCAGATTCACGGTCCTGTCCTGGACCGGCGGTGACCCTGACTCCGGTGACACGGTGACCTATGACGTACACTTCGGCACGGCCACTCCGCCGCCGCTGGTGCAGGCAGACCACCCGGACAACAGCTTCGCCCCAGGCACACTCGCGGCCGAAACCGACTACTACTGGCAGATCGTGGCCAGAGACCGAGACAGCGCCGAAACCCCTGGACCGGTGTGGTTATTCACGACCGGCATCGGCGTGGAGTTCATCGAGCCGGCGGTCGGAACCCGGTGGCGTGTTGGCGCGGATACCGCAATCAAGTGGACCGGTGACACGGCATTCGGACCAACCAGGGCCGGCCGGGCCAAGACCAAGTCCAGATGGATCACGCCTGCGGGTATCCCGGCGTCGGATTCGATTGTGGTGTACTACACTCCGGACGGCGAGAACTGGACCCGCGAGGGTGCGGCCTCAGAGCCGGGTCGGTTTGCGTGGATTGTGCCCGAGCCGCCGACGACATTGGCCCAGGTGCGGCTCTTGGTCCACGACGGCCCGGACACCTCTGTGGTCACGAGCGACCGGTTCGAGGTGTACGACACGCTGCCACCGTCGCCGATCATGATTACATCTCCTGCCGGCGGCGAGAGCTGGGTCGCAGGAGACACGCACGACATCATCTGGATCGGCGGCACGTTCGGGGTGGACTCGAGCGTGGTCTGGTACTCGAGCGACAACGGTTCGAACTGGGTCCGTCAGGGACGGAGCATGACACCGGGCTGGTACTCTTGGGTCGTGCCAGGACCGGAGACCGACGAGGCGCGGATTCAGGTACGCGCTTTCAACCTGAGCGACTCCAGCGTCGGCACGAGCGAGGCTTTCTCGGTAACTGTGTCGTTTCCTGACACTGTCGTCGCGGTGGTCAACGTGGGTCAGGGTCCGAGGGGACTTGCCTGGAACTCGATCAACGACCGGGTCTATGTCGCGAACTCGGGCAGCAACAGCGTGACAGTGATCGACGGCCTGACCAACGGGGTGTTGACAACGGTCGACGTAGGCGAGGCACCGGCCCGGGTGTTCTGGCACCCGGAAAGGAACAAGGCGTACGTGGTCGACTCGGCCCGAGGCTGCGTCTACGTCATCGACGGGCAGAGCAACGTGGTTGAGGACTCGGTCGGTGTCGGCACCATGCCCCGGGCGGTTTGCTGGAACCGGGTCGACGACAAGCTGTACGTCGCCAACTTCCTCGACAACTCCGTGTCGGTCATCGACCTGGCTCAGGCCGCGGTCGTGGCGATAGTCACCACCGGCGGCCGACCCCAGGCGCTGTGCTGGAACCCGGCGGCAAACAAGGTGTACGCCGCCTGCTTCCAGACCGACCAGATCAGCATCATCGACGGCGCGGGCGACAGCCTGCTGGCGAACCTGACGGTCGGTTTCGGGCCCAGCGCGGTCGTGGCCGATTCGGCAGCCAACCGGGTCTACGCCGCGGTCCAGAACAGCAGCCTGGTGAGCCTGATCGACGGCGAGACCAATTCGACTCTGGCCAACGTCGCGGTCGGGACCGGACCGTGCGCGATCGCCTGGAGTGTCGGCTCCGGCAAGGCCTACACCGCGAACCTGTATACCGGCAATGTCAGCGTCATATCGGACACCGCGGTGGTGGCGACGATCACAGCCGGCCAGAGCCCGAGGGCGCTGGTCTGGGCATCGGGTATCGACATGATCTACGCGGCGGGCAGCGGCAGCGGAGACCTGCATATCATCAACGGGCCGACCAACGAGAAGCTCGGCCGCCTGGCTGTGGGCAGCCAGCCGACGGCACTTTGCTGGAACGGCACCGACACCAAGGTGTATGTCGTGAATGAGGGCGACGGCACGGTGAGTATCATCGGCACCCGCCGGTAGGGCAGCCAAGACTGAGACGGGGCGGAGCATCTGCTCCGCCCCGTCAGTTCAAGCCCTGCGCTACCGCGCGAGGATGGTCTTGGTCTCGACGAGTTCGGACGGGGTGCTGAGCCGCACGAAGTAGATCCCGCGGGCCAGCGCGTGGCCGTTGTCGTCGAGTCCGTTCCAGGCCGCCGAGTGGCTGCCGGATGCCATGTGTCCTGATGCCAGATTCCGGACCGAGCGACCGGTGGCATCGAACACCCGGAGGTCGACGTTGGCGTCGCGTTCGAGGTTCCAGTGAATCAAGGCGTTGCCCGAGAACGGATTCGGAGCAACGGTCAGACGTCCGGGCTCGAGCCGCGTGGCTCCGACTCCGGGTTCCTGGATGCCGGTGAGCTCGGGCGGGTCGGTCGTGAGCTTGATCGCCCGGCCGGGCTCAATCTCCATGCTGCCGCGGTGGTAGGTCCCGTCGAACAGCACACAGATGCCGGTCGGGTCGTCCAGGCCGTCCTGCATCCCGACGGTCGCGGACAGATAGTTCCAGGCGGTCCGGTACTGGTACACGAACTCGGTGTTGCCGTCTTCGGCCGCCATCGTGGAGTCGTAGATGAGAATCTGGAACTCGTCGAAATGCAGACGGTCCCACGAATAGTGGACCGAGTCCCATTCGACCACAAACCGGTGGTTGTCGGCATCGTGCCAGTAGAGCACTCCGCCGCCCATTGACGGCAGCAGGTCGTCCCAGAGCGGGGCGACTATCGAGCGGTGCCGAGTCGTCGGCAGTTCACGGTTCTGCCACGCCCGGTCGGTGGTCACGCCGGGGGCCAGCCAGCCGTTGGAACAGACGCTGATGGTTCCGAAGCTCCCGTCGTAGAACACGAACGGCCCGAAGGCGCTGGGCAGAGCGACCTGCTTGGTTTCCTGGTCGGCGAGCTCGAGAAGCGTGCCGCGACCGCGCAGCTCGACCCACTCGTACACTGGCGCCTCGGTGTAGAACACGTCGCCGTCGTCGTAGGCGAAGTACTTGGGTGAGGCCGGGCCGATGTCTGTTATCGGGTCGGTAGCCACCAGCCCGCCTGAGGAGAACTCGTAGAAGAGGTTGGCTTCGTTGCTGTGGTCCCAGCCCAGTTCCAGTTCGGCCTGGAGCTGGGTTTCCGGCGGCAGGGTCGGGCAGGCGGTGACAGAGAAACGGTCGGTGCAGGACGTGGTCTCGGCCGAGAGGATCGTGCCGAACGTCCCGATGCTGTCGTTGACCGTGAACATCGTGTCGAGAGAGCGCAGGATTCCGCTCACCTCGAAGGCATTGCCCATGCCGGTGTTCTCGAGGAAGACCTCGATTTCTGCTGTCTCGCCCGGGTCCAGCCTGCCGTTGGGCCAGATGCCGCCTTCGTCGTGGATAGTGGTCGAAACGTAGACCAGGACCGGTGCGTACGAGCGCAACTCGAATTTCGAGACCCAGACGTCGTCCGAGCCGTCCTGGCACACGAGCGAGCAGGCGACCGGGTAGTCGTCCGGCAGTCCCGGGTCAAGTTCCAGGCCGAAGCCGGTCTGGCTCCATGCCGAGTCATAGGCCGGGATGTTGCCGAAGCTGACGTCAGGGTCGGTAACTGTGACGCCCGCGGTCGACGTATACAGGTGTCCGGTGACATTCTCTGCTTCGAAACCGCCGAGGTTGCGCATCATGACCTTGACCTTGACTTCCTCACCCGGATTGATGGCGCCGTCGCCATTGCCTTGGGGCGCGCTGTCAGTAGCCAGGCAGTTGCCGAACCTCAGGTAGGCGCTGGTGCTGAGGTTTACGAGGGTGATGTCGTCGGCGAAGACCTTCGCCGAAGGGGTCCCTCAGCCGGAGTAGGTGTAGGAGTAGAGCGCGACCTCGATCTTGGCGATCTCTTCCGGGTCGACGCCGGTGAGCTTCTCCTCGAGCTCGGTCATGGTCTCGAGCGTGTACTCGGTCCAGTCAGGGTCTGTGACCTGGTAAAGGCTGAAGGTCGGTGACGGAGTCCAGGTGGCGTAGGTCGAGTAGTAGTACCGGGTCTCGCCCAGCACGTTGTCGTTCTCGTCCAGGTAGCAGACGCTGAAGCAGGCTGCAGGCCAGCAGGATGAAGTGCCGCCGATCTGCTCGAACTTGGCCGTGAAGTCCAGGCGCAGGTTGCACGGCGGCGGGCATTCGACCGTCTGGCCGAGGCGGGCCCAGCCCGGGTTGTCATACTGGTAGGTGTGGGCTTCGTAGTCCGGGTCAGGATGGTAGTCTGTTGCCCGGTCATAGGTGTGGGTGCCGGCACCGCTGTCGGTGAAGGTCCACCCGATACTGAGGTCCTGCTCGAAATCCCCGTTGGTGAGGAGTTCCTGGCCGAACGACAGGCTGACGGCCAGGGCGAGCAGGCAGATCAGACGTGTCTTGCGCATAAGCATCTCCTATCGGTCTCTCGATACGACCGCACAAGTCTAGAACATCTGAGGCGGCCCGTCAAGTCCGGAAAACGACCTTGACCGGTCGTTGACCTGCCCTACTATCGACCCGTGCGCAGGTCGCTGCTCCTGGTTTCCCTGCTCTTTGCTCTGTCGGCGGCCAAATCATACCGGTATCCGGAGATCAGGACCGAGGTGCGGCTGCAGCCCGACGGCGACGCCGCGGTGCGCCAGACCCGGACCTACCGGTTCGACGGCGACTTCTCCTGGGCGTTCGTCGACCTGGACAAGACCGGTGCCGGTGGCATCGAGTTCGGACGCCTGGCCGAATCCACCGATGCCGGCTGGCGCAGCATCGAGCCGCTTGAGCTGAGTGATTCGCGAAAGTCGCTGTACGTCAAGTGGGGGTACCGGGCGTCGGATGAGCAGAAGGCGTTCAGGCTCGAGTACTTGGTCAAGGGAGCTGTCAGGCGGTACGAAGACGTGGCCGACTTCCACTGGAAGCTGGTCGAGGACGAGCATGAGCCGGTGGAACGGGTGTATTCGGTCGTGTTCTTGCCAGGCAGCTCGGATGAGCTCTTCAAGGCTTACGTCCATTCCCGGGCCGCTCCGGGGAGAATCCGCTTCGGCAGCGACAACAGCCGCGTCGAGATTTGGCAGGAGCGGCTGCCCAGGAACGCGTTCCAGGAAGTCAGGGTCCTGGCAAGGCCGGAACTGTTTCCGCAGGCGACCGTCATCGGGAACAGGGCCTATGAGCGGATACTGGTCGAGGAGAAGCGCGGGTTCATTGCGTCCGCGCTCAAGCTCTATCTGCTGGTCCCGCTGGCTGTGCTGCTGATAGTGGTCGTGCCGCTCATCCTCGTGATAGTCTTCTACGCCCGGTTCGGGCGCGAACCAAGGCTTGAGTACCATGCCGTCTACGAGCACGAGCCGCCGCGCGACGCGCCGCCCGTGTACCTGCCCGGGATCATGCACCAGAAACTGGACCGCAAGGCCAGGCCCAGAGAGGTTTTCAAAGGCGTTTTCGCGTCGCTGCTCGGGCTCGCGGGCAAGGGTGTGGTGTCGGTGCGCGAGCTGGGCAAGGACCACAAGGGCAGCTACGAGTTCGGGCTCGACAGCCTGGACAGGACCAAGGAACTGGAACCGCATGACCGGGAGCTGGTCGAGTTCCTGTTCAACACCGTAGCCCGGGGCAAGGGCTCGTTCACCGACCACGAATTCAGGGAGTACGGGCAGGGCCATGCGTCGGCGGTGCGGTCGAAGCTCTCGTCCTGGTTCGACGACGGACGCAGATGGTGGGAGAGAGCCTTGGGAGGTCCTTTGCTCGACCAGCGGAGCTCGAAGGCGTACAAGCTCATGACCCTGCTGCTGTTCGCCTCAATCGGCATCGGAGCGGTCTGCGGGGTGTACGGGCTCAGGCAGGTGACCGGGCCCGGGCCGCTGCCCGTCATCCTTTCGGTTTCGGCCGGGGTCGTGGCCCTGGCTCTGTTCTCGGCGTTCGGCCGGTCGGTGCTGCGCTGGAACGAAGCCGCGTTCCTGGAGCACAGCCGTTGGAAGAGGTTCCGCAAGTTCCTGCGCGAGTTTTCGGCCATCGAGGAAGCGCCGGTCAAGCTGCTGGCTATCTGGGAGCATTACTACGTGTACGCGGTCGCGCTCGGGGTGGCAGAAGAGTTCCTGAAGAACGTCGGCCGTCTTGCCGAGGTCCGGGGCCAGGCGGTGGTGTGGCCGGCATGGTACGTCGCGGCAGGCGCGGCTGGCCGCGGCGCGGGGTTCGCTTCGGTGCAGCAGGGCATCCAGAGCCTGTCGAGCCTGGGCTCGAACTTCACCGGCATGGTGGCTTCGTTCTCGCCCAAGTCCTCGACCGGTGGCGGCTTCTCGGGCGGCGGCGGGTCTGGCGGTGGAGGCGGCAGCTCGGGTGCCGGGTAGCGACCCACCGCTTGACGCGGTCCTAACAAGGCCTAGAATGATTCGGCTGGCGCAATCCTGAAGGCATTCTTGAAAGAAGGTGTTGATGAGACACAAGTATCGTAGTCTGGCCGTCCTCGCAGGACTGCTGGCGCTGCTGCCTTCTGCCGCCTTCGCGGTACTCAATGTGGGCGATACGGCGCCGAACTTCACCCTGCCGGACACCGCCTACATCAACCACCAGCTCTCCGAATGGGCGGGCCGGTGCGTGATGCTCAACTTCTGGCAGTCGGGCTGAGCGCTATGTCGCGCGGAGTTGCCGCGCTTACAGGTGATGTACGACGATTACGGGGAGAACGGTTTCGTACCGGTGACAATCAACCTATGGGAGAGCGTCGACATAGTGAAGGCATACGCCCGCCAGTACGACAACCCCTACCTGATTGACAACGGTTCGGTCTGGGGCACCTACCAGCAGACCGGCCGGATCCCGCTCAACTACATCATCAGCCCTGACGGGGTGATCCGGTACATAGAAGAAGGGTTCAGCGAAACGACCATCCGACAGGTCATCATGCAATGGCTGCCAGGGCCGATCGAGCACGACGTAAGCGTGAGGGCTATTCTCGCGCCTTCGGGCACGGTGGACTCCGGGACAGTGGTGGTGCCGGCGTGCTCGGTGTTCAACTACGGGCCTGACCCTGAGACCTACCCGGTACGGGTCAGGGTCGGGACGATGTTCGACACCGTCGCGACTGTGTCCGGTCACCAACCGGGCCAGAGCGTCTACGTCGAGTTCCCGGAATGGATTGCGTCGGAGCGGGGCCAGATTGCGGTGACCTGCTCGACCGAGCTGGCGACCGACGACGTGCCGAACAACGACAAGATGACCGGTTCGGTCCGGGTGCATTCATACGACCTGGCACTGATCGCCATCCTGGTACCGGTCGACACGGTCGACTCCGGTGCCGCGGTAGTTCCGATGGTCGAGGTCGGCAACTACGGGACGGTCGCCGACATGGCGCGGGTCAAGCTCTTCATCGGCGGCTCCTACATCGACAGCGTCAACGTCCCGCTCCAGCCGGGCAGGACCGACACCGCGGCGTTCGACGCGTGGATCCCGATGGAGCTGGGCGAGCACGCGGTGCGCTGCACGGTCTCGGGCCGCTGGGACATGTTCCCGGAGAACAATCTGCTCACGGGCAGCGTGTGGGTCAGGAGCTCAACCGGCATCGAGGAGGATGTAAGGGTCGGAGCCGCGCGCAGGCCGCCGACCATGGTCAGCGGAGTGCTCCACGCTCCGGAGATGACCGGTACCGAGCGGCCGGCGGTGCTGCTCGACATCAGCGGCCGGCAGGTCATGGACCTGGTTCCAGGGGCCAACGACGTCAGGCACCTGAGTCCTGGTGTATACTACGTGCGGGACAAGAACACCGGCGCTTCGCTCAAGGTCGTACTCCAGCAGTAGAAGACCGCGATGATTCAGCGGGCGGGGAGACCCCGCCCGCTGCCGTTTGAATGCCCGAACCTGTCAGCCGGACTTTGACGGCTCAATATGGACGACGACGTTTGCGAGCTCAGGGAATGCGTTGCAGAGCTTGTCCTCGACCTTTGACGCAATCTCGTGTCCCTGGGCCACGGTCAGTCCGGGCGAGACCTGGACGTGGACGTCCATCTCGACCATGCCGCCGGTGACCCGGGCGCGGAATGCATGGAACCCCTTGACCCCATGAATCGACGAAATCAGCTCCTGCATCCGCTGCTGCATCTCGGGCCTGGGCGCGCGGTCGGAGAGCTCGCGCAGCGCGTCGCGCAGAATCCGGATCCCGATCACGACCAGGAACGACGCCAGGACCACAGCGGTGAGGTGGTCGAGGAATGCCCAGCGCGGTCCGAGCAACAACCCCGCGCCGATGCCGACCGCGGCCGCTATCGAAGAGAACGAGTCGGTGCGGTGGTGCCAGGCATTGGCGAGCAGCGCGGTGTTCCGGGTCCGGCGGCCCACGGCCCGGGTCACCCAGAACATGGCTTCCTTGAGCACGATGGAGCTGACCGCTACCCAGAACGGCCACCACGTAGCCTGGCCTTCGTGCGGCTGGCCGATGGTGGCGATGGCGTCTGCGGCCACGTAGACTGCGGTCAGGACCAGCAGCAGGCCGATGGCCAGGGTGACGACCTGCTCGCGGCGCTTGTGGCCGTAGTGGTGGTCGGCGTCGGGCGGGACCTTGGCCGCACGGATGCCCCAGAGCACGGCGAGGTCGCTGGCGAGGTCGGACAGGGAGTGCAGGCCGTCGGCGATGATGGCGCTGGACCGGCCGAACAGGCCGGACGCAATCTTGACCGCACCCAGGACCAGGTTGACGAGCAGGCTGGTCCAGGTGACGGTCAGCTCGCGGCGCACGTCACTTGCTGCTGTCTCTGTCGACGACATCGGGCCAAGCTATCCGGCAGGCGCCGGTTGTCAACCGTCCTGGGGTGCCAGCTGCTTGAGCAGGAACACCTCGCCGGTGCCGTCTGTGTTAATGTCGTATAGGATGCCGATTTCGTGGAACCCCATCTTGCGGTGCCATGCCTGTGATCTTGGGTTGTCGGTCTGGGCCGAGCTCATCAGGCTGCGGTAGCCCCTTTGGCGGAGCGAGTCTTCGAGAAAGCCCAGCATCCTGCGACCGACGCCCTGGCCCTGGTACTCGTCAGGCCGGATGAAGAGAAGGGAGACGAACGGCAGTTTCGACCACAGGAGCTCGAACCTGAGGCAGCCGATGGTCCGTCCTTCCAGCACAGCGAGGATGACCTGGTCCATCCTGACGTGGAGTTCGAGCATTTCTCTGCCCTGCGGGTCGTCCTTGCCGATCTCCATCTCCCTGAGCCAGCTCATGTCACTGCCAGAGGCGAACCTGACCTCGACCCGGTCTGCCAGGTTCACGTGCAGGTCAGTGTCCCAGAACGAGCTTGCGGGTGGACGTCGGCTTCTGCAGGAAGTAGACGCCAGAGGGGGACTTCAGATTGCAGATTTCAGATTTTGGATTGTAGATTGCCCGGCCGGTCGCGTCGAGGAGGCTGAGGTTTGGGTCATGCTGCAGCTCGGCCAGGAGCTGTGCGCGGGTCAGGACCGTGGGCAGTGCTGAAGCCGACCGCTGCTTCGACTCTCCACCGATTCCGGTCACGGTGATGTTCTCGCGCAGGGTGACCCAGCCGTAGTAGTCGCAGGTTATCATGTCGAGGTCACTGTCACCGTCCCAGTCCGCAAGGGCGATCCGGGGCGGGTTGCCGTTGCGGAAGCTGTCCGGGTCAGGGGCGACAAGGTTGACAAAGGTCGTGAACAACGGGTCGGAATTGGTCCCGGAATTGTGATAGAACCGGATGCTCGAGTACCACTCGCCCAGGGTGAGGTCCTTGACGCTGTCGTTGTCCATGTCGCGGAGCAGCGGGATGCAGCGGTAGTTCCGGAACGCCTGGCCGCTGGCCAGGACCGGGGTTGAGTCGCCGAACACCGGCGCTTCGTTGGTGCCCTGGTTCAGGTAGACATAGACGTTGCACGGCTGGCCGATTCCTTCCTGCCCGACCAGCAGGTCCTTCCTGCCGTCTTCGTCCCAGTCACAAACATAGGGCCAGGAGTTGTTGTCGGTCTGAATCGGGCTGGCGTTGGACAGGATGCGGCCGGCATTGGTCAGCTCGCCGGCTATGGTGCGGCGGAACAGGGTGAGGTACCCGTTGCGCTCGCCGGTGACGAGGTCGAGGCTGTCGTCTTCGTCCCAGTCGCAGACCGCGACTGTTGCACCCTGGCATCAGCCGTAGCTGACCGAGATGTCGCTCCCGTCGGCCTGCAGATAGGAGAAACCTTCGAACACCGGCTCGAAGTTCGAGCCGACGTTCTGATAGAAACGAACCCTGCCGCCGCTGTACTGGCCGAGCAGCAGGTCCTGCCTGCCGTCTCCGTCCCAGTCCACGACAAACGGCGATGCGTTACCGCCGGGCCCGACGTTTATCGGCACGCCGCCGGCATCGATCGTCACCGGCTCGTCGAACACCGGGGTCTGGGCAAGAGCGAAGCAAACAAGGACCAGCCAAACCAGAGTGCATCTGGACATAGACACCTCCTAACAGATTATCGGCCTGGCTGCGGCATGCGTCAACAAGAAGCCGCCCGGCAGAGCCGGGCGGCCAATCTCGGATTGCCCCGGATTCCTCCGGTCAGGTTCTAGCTGCCGCTGTGGTCGGTGTACAGGTCGCGGGGTTTCGGGGCCGGTCTGCCACCGGCGTCCTTGGTCTTTCGGCTCGGCTCGGGCTTGGTCTTACCGCCGCGCTCGCCTTCACCGCCTTTCCCGCCACGGCGGCCGCGCTCGCCTTCACCGCCGCGTCCGCCACGTTCGCCTCCGCCACCTTTGCCGCCACGACCGCCACCATGCCGGCCTTTGGGATTGATGATCAGGAACGGAGGCCAGCAGATGGGGCTGGGCCTGGGCCGGGGTCGGTAGCGGGGACGGTGACGGCGGGGCGGCTTGTGACCTCCGCCGACGTGGATGTCCATCGACAAGCGGGTCCTCGGTCTTGGCTCGTGGACGATGACGACTTCTTCGAACGGTTCGGGCTCGGCCTCGACGTAGTAGTTGTTGACGACCCTCTCGACCACGGGCTCGCTCGGCACCGGCACCTCGACTTCCCGGACCACTTCCCGGACCACTTCGACGACCTGAGGGGGTGGAGGTTCCTGCGGCTCGGCAACGGTTTCCGGTTCTCCGTAGAGC
>CP070680.1:2878125-2883179 GCA_020352555.1 Caldifarciminota bacterium
GGCTGCCGGGATTCCGTACTTCATCGCAGCGGGCAACGAGGCAACGTCCCAGTCGCCTCCTTGGAGCCTGCGCTGCCCGGGCAACGTGCCGAGCCCCTGGCACCATCCGGCAGCAGAGTCGGGCGGGCTGGGCGGCTCGATATCGATCGGCGCCACCGACAACCAGGACAACATCGCGAACTTCAGTTCCCGCGGGCCGGTGACCTGGGACACGATCGACCCGTATTTCGACTACCCGTACCCGCCCGGGCTCTTGAAGCCCGACTTCTCGGCACCGGGCGTGGATGTGATTTCGACCCGCCGGGGCGGCGGATACACCGAGATGTCGGGTACTTCGATGGCGACCCCTTGCGCAGCCGGGGTGTGTGCTTTGATGCTGGAAAAGAACCCGGAGCTGCTGCCAGAAGAAGTCGATTCGATCATGCAGAGCTCGGTGCTGCCTCTGGGCACGCCTCCGAAGAACAATACCTTCGGGACCGGGAGGATAGACGCGATGCTGTGCATCGCCAACACACCGTTCCCGTTCGGGCTCCGCTACGTGAACAGCGTTGTCGACGACAGCGCGGGCGGGAACAACGACGGCATCATCAACCCGGGCGAGACCATCAACCTGCCGGTCTGGGTCAAGAATGCCTGCGACTATGCGGTGCGGGGCGCCTACGGCATCCTGCGCACCGAGGATTCGCTCATAACCGTCACCGACTCGTTCCGCTACTTCGGGACCATCGGCGAGGGCGACACCGGATACACCGGGGACAGCGGGTTCGGCTTCGCGGTGGCATCAAGCTGCACGAACGGCTATGCGCTCGAGTTCGACCTGGTGCTGTCCGACACGCTGGACTCGACCTGGGTGGCCGGACTCAAGTTCGTATGCGGCACTCCGCAGATGATGCCGGATTCGGTGTACGCGTACGACGGCGGCAACGGCAAGCTGGACCCGGGTGAGGAGACCGACATTGCGATCCAGCTCCTGAACTCGGGCAAGGGTCATGGCTACGACGTGAGCGCGATTCTGGTTTCGGGCGACACCAGACTCGAGGTTCTGGATTCGACCGGGACCTACGGACAGGTGCCGGCCGACAGCTGGGCGATGAACGATGGCGACCGGTTCCGCGTCAGGGCAGACGGAACGATACCGCGCGAGTTCCCGGTTCCTTGCACGCTCAGGATATCGCAGACCGGGTACCAGGACGAGAACGTTCCATTCTTCATCGAGGTCGGCAGGCTGACCGCAGTCGACCCAATCCCGGACGGGCCCCGCCGTCCGTCGCTCTACTACGCGTACGACGACGCGGACTCCGGCTACACCGAGGCGCCGCGATACGAGTGGTTCGAGATCAACGGGGTGGGGACCCGGCTCGTTTTCCCGCAGAACGACGACGTGCTGGTGGTCGACCTGCCGGCTGAGTTCGGCCCGTTCAAGTACTACGGCCAGCGGTACACCCAGGTCTCAATCAGTGCTGACGGATGGGTGTGTCCGGGCAACTACACGGTCGAGAACTACAGCAACACCGGGCTGCCGAGCAGCGAGGCACCGCCCGCGATCTGCCTGAACTGGGACGACCTGTATCCGAACTACCAGAGCCAGGGGTATGTCTACCATTACCACGACGCGGACAACCACCGGTTCGTGATCGAGTACGACAGTGTTTCCTACTACAGTTCTCGTACGGTCCGCGACAAGTTCCAGATGTTGATCTGCGACACGACGATGGCGAACGTGACCGGGAACAACGATGTGGTGGTGCAGTACATGACCGCGAACCTGTACAATTCGAGCACGGTCGGGCTGCAGGACCAGAGCATGGAGATCGGGATCCAGTGCCTGTTCAACGGCGAGTACCACCGGGCCTCGGCCGGCGTGGTGGAAGGCAGGGCGATCAAGTACACGACCGACTCGACGGTCACCGGAGTCGCGGATGCCAAGCGGCTCGGCGGCAAGGGCCGGCTGGCTCTGATGCCTCTGGCCAATCCGTTCCGGGGCAGTGTCGGGTTGAGGTTCAACCTGCCCAAGGCTTCGTGCGTGACCCTGAAGGTGTACGACGCGTCGGGCCGGGTAGTGCGCGAACTGGTGGATTCGGGCAGTGAGCAGATGCGGGCCGGGCTCTACACCGTGCGCTGGGATGGCCGGGACCACAACGGCCGTGCCGTAGCAGCCGGCATCTACCTGTACCGGCTTGAAACCTCTGAAGGCAGCATCGCACGCAAGGCGGTGATGACGCGCTAGCCCATGAGTTGCTGAGCTGTCTGGACAGGGATTCCGGCTTGACCAAGGAGGTGTAGGATGGACCGAAGCAGGTTTGTGGCCATGTCGGCGCTGCTCATGGCGAGCGTCGGACTCGGATCTTGGCTGTCCACCGGAGGACAGCAGGGCGGTCCCAAGGTTTCCATCTTTGAGCAGAATACCTGGCGCACCGTGCTCGATGTCACGGTGCCCGGTCTTGAAGCGGTACAGGTCGCGACCGACCAGGGCGAGTACACCAAGCTCGAGCTTCCGGGCGAGGTCTTCGCAGTGCTCGAAGAAGGCAGGCCTCAGGTCCCCAAGGTCTCGATCCTGCTCGCCATACCGACCGGAGCAAGGGTCCAGGCAAGGGCCGAGGTGCTCCAGACCCGGACCCTCAAGGTGGCGAACGTCTACCCGCTCCAGCCGCCGCTGCTCGAATGCCAGGACCCGGGTCCGCTCAAGCTGGACCGGGCGTTCTATTCCGAGGACGTCACCTACCCGTCCCAAGACATCGCGGTGATCGAGACCGGTGTCTGGCGCGACTTCGATGTGGCCAACCTGCAGCTCTACCCGGTCAAGGTCAACCCGGCTCAGGGCGAAGTCACTGTCGCAACCAGGGTCAGGGTCCATGTCGACTTTTCGGGCGGTTCGTACCCTGAACATTTCTCCGGCCACATGGCCAGGGTCTATGCCGACTATCTCGACAACTTCTCCCAGGTCCTGGCCCGTCCGCTGACCGACTACGACCAGGGCGTGCGCTACCTGGTGTTCTGCCACCAGAACTGGGCGACCCACACCTGGCTCCACGACTCGCTCCTGGGCTGGGTCAAGAAGAGGGGCTATGACACCCGGGTCATCACCAAGTCGAGCTTCACTGCCCAGGAAATCAAGGATTCGATAAGGGCCGAGTACGAACGGCACGAGCCTGCTTTGCTTCAGTACGTGCTGCTGGTGGGCGAGTATTCTGAGGTCCCGACAGGTTCGTATCCTGGAGTCGGTATCAGCGACTTCTGGTACAAGGACATACTGCCTTGGTCCGGAGGAGACAAGTACCCAGAGGTCGAGCTGGCACGGCTGTCTCCGACTTCTGCGACCGACCTGGAGAATCAGGTCAAGAAGATCCTCAAGTACCAGAAGGACCCGGCGGCCGGCGACTGGCTCAACAAGCTGACCTATGTCGCACACAGCGAGCAGTACCCGGCCAAGTACTCGGGCTGCGTGCGGGGCTGCTACGACATGCCCAAGCCCTACTGGGAGCCTGAGGAAGAGACCATCATGGGCGAGTTCACCGGCAACGACTCGGTGACCGACGTGGTCAACGACGGCCGGGGCTATGTCATCTACCGGGGCCATGGTGATGCGACCGAGTGGTGGGAATGGGGCACCCAGGGTTCGTGGTACAATTCGCACGTCTGGAATCTGTCGAACGAGGACTACACCCCTGTGACCCATCACTTTGCGTGCATCTGCGGCGACATCTCGACAAGTGAGAGCCACACCGAATCCTGGATGCGCAAGTATCCTGGCGGCGCGGTGAGCGCGCTCGGCGCGACCCAAGCCAGCTACACCTATCCCAACCACGGCCAGTGTTCGACCGTTGTCAGGGCGGTTTGCGACACCTGGACCATAACCGTACCCGGAGTGCGGGACTATGTCGGGCCCACGTTCTCGGTGTCCGGCATCGAGAACTACATGGACGCCTACATCGCCAAGTACTGGCCCGAGGACCCGTACTACCACAACATCTACATGTACCTGACCCTTGGCGAACCCTCGACTCCGGCCTGGTCCGGTGGTGTGCCGCAGGCCGCAACGGTCAACTACCCGGGTGCAGTGCCGGTGGGCGAGTATGCGCTGAACGTCAGCGTTTCGGTCAGCGGACGCCCGGTCCAGGGCGCGCTGGTGTGTGCCTGGAAGCAGGGTGAGTTCTATGTTGCCGAGCGGACGACCGGAACCGGGACCGCGGCGCTCAACATCAATGCGCTGACTCCGGGCCAGTTTTCGGTCACGGTGAGTGAAGGGCATGCCGCAACCGCGCCGCATACCCCGATAGTCCCGTTCCAGGGCAGCTGCGTGGCGCGGACCGGCGGGGTGCCGTACGTCATGTACCTGCGCCATACGATCGACGACTCGGGTGGCGGCAACAACGACGGCAGCGTCAACCCGGGCGAGACCATCAACATGCCGATGTGGGTCAAGAACTGGGGCGACTCGGCCGCGCGGTCACTGGTGGTCAAGCTGCGGACAGCGGACGGCTTCATCACAGTGAACGATTCGGCGAAGAACCTCGGCGACCTGCCCGGGCGCGACAGTGCGCACACCGGCAATGACGGGTTTGAGTTCGAGGTCGCGGTCGGATGCACCAACGGGCACCTGGTGGTGTTCGAAGTCGAAGCCAGGGACGCCGATGATTCGGTGTGGATGTCAAATGCCCATGTCAGGGTCGGGGCACCGAACCTGGCCTACGCTGACTACCAAGTCATCGACACCATGGCTGGCGGAAACGGCAACGGCCGGCTCGACCCGAACGAGACCGCAGAGCTGATGGTCTTGCTGAAGAACACCGGGTTCGGCCATGCCAATGGCGTGACCGCGGTCCTGAAGTCGGGCGACTCGAGGATGACGGTCAGCGATTCGTTCGGCAGCTTCGGCCAGATCATGGCTGACAGCACGGCTATGAACGAGACGGACAGGTTCGTTGTCATGACCGCTGCGATGCCGCCTGAGACCGAGATACCTTGCACCCTGTACGTGTCAGCTGCCGGCGGGTATGCCAAGACCCTGTCGTTCCGCCTTCAGGTCGGCGCAATCCAGGCAGTGGACCCGATTC
>CP070680.1:2883279-2904085 GCA_020352555.1 Caldifarciminota bacterium
GCTGACCAGAGCTCAAAGCGGCAGCGGAGCCTGCCCCGAGCCCGCGTCCCGGAAGATTGCCACCGACCCCAGTCCGTCGTGCGCAATGACGCGGGCGTGGGGGCTGCCGCAATCCAAAGCCCTGCCATGTCGCCATCCGTGCGGCTCCATACCTGGCTGTTGACCGGCGGGCCCAGGATGGATAGAGTGAGCGGTCAGGGAAAAGGAGGCCCGCTATGCAGAAGAAGGCGCTTGTCATAAGCGGCGGCGGCGCGCGCGGCTCCTGGGCCGCGGGCGCGCTCAGATGGCTGATCCAGGACAACAACCAAACCTACGACCTCGTGGTCGGCACCAGCACCGGCGCCCTGATATCCTGGGCCGCCGCGCTCGGCAAGGTCGACCTGCTGCGCGACCTCTACACCAATGTCAGCCGGGAAGACTGCCTTGCTCCCCGGTGTCCTCTCTTCGGCTACGGGCCGGTGCCCAACCTGCACTGGGCCCTCGTCGCCCGCAAGGACTCGCTGTACCGGATTGAGCGGCTCGAGAAGAGACTCAGGGCTGCGCTCAGCGAGCAGGCCTTCGCCGAGCTCAAGGACAGCGGCCGCGAAGCCGCGGTCTGCGTCGTCAACCTGCAGACCTCAGAACCCGAGTACTTCAACTCCCGGGACTGCGAGCGCGAGCGTTTCATCACCGCGGTGATGGCTTCGTCCTCGATACCGGTGTTCATGCCCAGGAAGAAGATCGAAGGCCATGAGCAGTACTGGTACGTGGATGGCGGCGTACGCGACCTGCTTCCGCTCGGGTACGCGATCCGGGAAGGCGCGACCGACATCACCGCCATCTTCCTAAGCCCGAAGAAACAGGGCTCGGACAAGCAGTACAGCGCCATCTACGACGTCGGGCTCCGCACCCAGAACGTCTATGATTCCGAGGTCGGGAAGAATGACGTGAACATGGGCGCGCTCATCACCCGGGAGCTGGTCTGGCGACGCCGGCTCAGGCAGCAGCTGGTCTCACGGTTCGGCAACGAGCAGGAAGTCGAAGCCGCGTTCCGGGCAGCCTCGGCCGGGTTCGAGCCGATGGAGGACGAGAAGACGCACCGGCCCTTTCGTGCGGTCAGCCTGCGGCTGCTTCAGCCCAGGACCGACATCGGTCCTGCCCTGGAGTTCACCAGGGATGACATGCAGCGCTACGAGGCCGCCGGCTACGCCTGGGCCAAGGACCCCGGCAACTGGGACGTGAAAGCCGAAGTCCCGGCAGCCTGACCGACCGGTAGACAGCCCTGCCGGCAGCACCGGTCAGCGCAGGCTGACCCTGAGTATTTCCCGGCTGATTTCCTGTGCCAGCGCGTCGTCCGGCGCGGCGTGTCCCCAGCTCACTTCTCGGCCGTTGATGAATATCGCCCTCGGGATACCGTGCTGCACCAGCGCCTTGCGCTCGTCGGCTGAGTGCTCGCGCAGCAGGACTTTGGTCCCAAAGCGCTCGGCCAGGTCCCTCACCCGAATCGCCTCGACCACGCTTGGACGGCACAGGGTGTTGTGGAACAGGTCGATGACGACCTTGCCCTTGACCGGCTCGAACTTGAACCTGCGCTTGATAGCCTTGGGCGCGACCGCGTCGTCGGCAAACCTCTTCCACATCACGACCTGCCTGCCGTGGTGCGCAACCCCCCGGTAGCCTTGCTCCTGGAAGAATGCTGGGGAAACGGCCCAGAAGTCCTCGCGGTAGGCCACGATGACCATACCCTTGCGCCCCTGGTTCCGCGCCTCCTCTTCGGCTGCCCGTATCAGCACGGTGCCGACCCCGTGGCTCTCAGGCTGGTGGTGGACGTACAGGCAGGGTAGTGCCATCAAGTCCTTGCCGGTCGCGCACCAGGGACATATCTCGATCGGCAGCACGTAGGCGACCCCGGCATGCTCGCCGTCCAGTAGCGCGACCTTGATCTTCAGGCCTTTGCTCTCCATCGCGTGCAGCCAGCGCACTCGCCGCTGCCCGGCCGCGTCCAGGACCGAGGACTCGGTCTCGCGGGAACTGCTGCCCACGTAGGCCTCGTCGTCGGGTGTCATGTCACGGACTTCTATCACGGGCATTCGTCCTCCAATCGCGGAATTGTATGCCTGCCTGGAGTCTCGTCAATGGAACTTGGTCTGCCGGAATGACGACCCGCCCTGCCGGACCTCGCACCGCAGAACTGCGCATAAAGGAAAGGGGCAGCGCCGGTATGCGCTGCCCCTTTCAGGTCCTCGGGGTCTACTTCGCCAACAGGACCGTCTTCTGGATGCCGAAGGCACCCGGAGCGTTCAAGTGGTAGAAATAGGTCCCATTGGCGACTCTTCTGCCTGCGCCGTCTCGGCCGTCCCATGTCGCGGAGTACTGGCCGGCATTCTGCTGACCGCTGTGCAGCACGGTCACCACCCGGCCGGTGTTGTCCACGACCTGCACGGTCACGTGCCCGGCCATCGGCACCTGCCAGCGCACCGTCGCCGAGCTGGTCAGCAGGTTGGGCCGGGCCTCGAACAGCACATCTGCCGCCCGCTTCGGAGCCGGCGATTCCTCAATGCCGCTGAGCTGGTACATCCAAGGGGTCGTGAACGACTCGACCATGTCCGGTTCGAGCTCGAGCAGTTCAGGGTACATGCCGTCCTCGTACCCTCTGCCGCTGACCTCGATGCGGTAGTCTCCCGGCTCAAGGCCTTCGAGCACGTACTCGCCATGCTCATCGGTTACGGTCTCGTGGCTGGCTTGCTCGCCGATGGCGGTGACGGTCACGCCTGCCAGGTCTTCCTGGGTGTAGCCGTCGAACACGAACCCGGCGATGCCGGCGCCGAGCCTTGGGCAGCCGCGCAACGCGAAGTCGATGTCATAGACCGTGTCGCCGTCTGCGACTGTGACCGTATCCGGGTACACCGCCGGGAAGTGATAGCGGGCCGAAGCACGCACCAGGTACGAACCCGGCCGGATCCTGAGCAGGTAGTTGCCGGACGAATCGGTATAGGCCATGCCCTGGCCGTGCATGCTGCGCACGAACACATGGGCGTGGAAGATCGGGTCACCGGTCGCGGAATCGGTCACCGTGCCAGCGATAAAGCCGCACTGACCGCCGCCCAACGGCACAAGCTCGAAGTCCACATCCTCGGTGATCTGGCCTTCGACCACATCGACAGTTTCCGGTGCCGAGGGTTCAAACCCTCGGACATGGGCCCGGACTTCGTATCTGCCCGGAATCAGGCCGCGGATGACGTACTCGCCGTCCGGGTTGGTGTTCGAGTAGCCGCGCGACGGGCCGTTCGCAACGACGTAGGCGCCCACTATCGGGTCGCCGGTTTCGGCATTGGTCACCAGACCCGCGATGCCGCCAGTACCCTGGCCGTCCGGCTCGAGCGAGAAGTCTATGCCGTCGGTCACCTGCCCGGCCAGGACCTCGACACTGTCACCGTACGCACCCGGCTCGTACCCGGGCGCGACCGCGCTGACCCAGTACTTGCCAGGAGGCAGCATGCCGATGACGTATCCACGGCAGCACTGGGTGACCTGGCGCGTTACCTCTTCATTCTGCGCCTTGACCAGCGCGCCGCGAATGAGCTGGCCAGTCTCGTCGTCGGTCACTACGCCACTGATGACGCCGTGCCTGGGCTGGCAGGGCTCGAGCGCAAAGTCGATGTTCTCCACCGTCTGCCCCCCGACCACGATGATGGTGTCAGGATAGACTTCACCCTGGTAGCCCATCGCGCTCGCGTGCACGATGTAGTCACCGGCAGGCAGGCTGTCGAGCAGGTAGTAGCCCCGCTCGTTGGTGAAGGCTTCGCGGCGGTGGAATGTATGCACCCTGGCACGGGCAATCGGCTCGCGGGTATCGGCATCAATGACCCGGCCCGAGATGGCCCCGAATTCGCGCCCGCCGCCGCTGTCCGGCATGAGCGCAAAGTCGATGTGCTCGCTCGTACGGCCCGGCACCACGACCACTGTGTCGGGATACACCGCAGGGCGGTAGCCGAGAGCCTCGGCATGGACCCGGTGAGTACCTGCAGGAACGCTCTCGATGATGTACAGACCGCGCTCGTTGGTGAACGCCTCCAGCCGATTCGATGTGGACACCCGCGCCCGGGCAATCGGCCTGCGGGTGCGTGCATCAACGACCATGCCCGAGATTGCGCCGAACTCGCGCCCGCCGCTGTCCGGAACGAGGGCGAAGTTGATGTTCTCGGTGGTGCGGCCTGCGACCACGGTGACGGTGTCAGGGTAGACCGCCGGCAGGTACCCCAGAGCGCCGGCAGCGACGATGTAGTCGCCCGCCGGCACGCTGTCGATGATGTAGTATCCACGCTCGTTGGTGAACGCCTCGAGCCGGTGCATGGTGTGTACCCGTGCCCGGGCAATCGGCAGGCGCGTGCGCGCATCGACTACCACACCGGAAATCGCCCCGAACTCGCGCGACTGGAGCGGGACCAGTGCGAAGTCGATGTCCTCGATGGTCTGCCCCTGCTCGATGTAGATCGTGTCCGGGTACACCGCCGACTCGTAACCTTCGGCCCACGCGGATACCACGTACGCGCCCGGCCGCATCGGCCTGAGCATGTAATCTCCCGCGCTGTCGGTGTACGCCATGCCCGCGTGCATTGCGTGCACCCAGGCTCCCTCGATCGGGTTTCCGGTTTCGTAGTCGGTCACTGTGCCCGAGATGCTCATGCTCTGTGCGGTCGCCAGTCCGGCAACCGACAGAACCATCAGAATCATCACCAGCTTTTTCACTGGTTCCTCCTTTTTGATGTGTTCGTAGTCATATCTCTGCGTACCTGACGTGGGTAATAGTCCACCATGAGAACGAAGCAAGAAGCGTGCCCAGTGGCGAAACGAGCCGGGAAACGGGCTGAACAGGCGTTTCCGGAGTCGAATGCACGTCTGGATCCAGTCATGGACTGTGCAGATTCTGCGCAGAGAAGTGTAGGGGTTTTACAGGTCGAGCAGGGCGTCGACCAGGCTGTAGAGCCAGATTGCGCCGGTGGTTCCAATGCTGACCGACCGGGCTTGGTACCAGGTGTTCGCGGTCCGGTATCGGTCCTCAATCTCCTGCAACTCGGTCGCAGCGAGGTACTGGTCGTGGGCTTGCTGGTAGTTCACGTAGGTGAAAACCAGGCCTGCGACCGAAACGGCCCCGGCGCCCAGTAGCAGGTAGCCTCTCACCGGCTTGCGGTTCCGGATTTGTGCCAACCCAGGCACAAGAACGGACAGCGACGCCCGATGGCCGACCCTGACCTTGTCGGTCCTGACCTCGGTCTGGACGAACGGCTCGGGCTTCGGCTTTCTGCCCGCCTTCACCTGGTCGAACACCGCCCGAATCTTCGGGGACACAGTCTCCGGGTCGAGTTCGTGTCCCGGAGCCACGTCGAGCAGACCCTCGAACGCTGCCGCCGCCTCACGGTTGCGGCCCAGAGCGACCAGTGCGAACCCGCGCAACCGGTACGCTTCGACCGAGTCTTCGATCGTCCGGGCATCGGCCAAGAGCACTGCCGATTGCTCGACCACCTGTTCGTATTCTCCGGAACGATACAAGTCCTGGACCTGGACAAGCGAACAGACCAACAGCAGGAGCATCACCTGGGAATGGTGACCTTGTAGGTAGTGAGGCTCCTGTCAGGCAGTGCTGTCCGGACGAAGTAGATTCCCGGAGATAATCGGACTTCACCGGGACCGGCGCCCGCTGCGACCTTCTTGCCGGCGTTGTCGAACACGTCCCATGCCCCGGCCCCGGGAAGCCGGACACACCCCGAGGCCACGGTCGCCTGGGCTGCCTCCCGGCGAAACGGCTCTTCAGATTGCTCCTCCATACCGCTGAACAGCGGATGGGTCAGGACCGTCCCGACCAGCCCGTGCATCTCCCGGCCGCCGATGACCACAATCCGGTCACCCACAACCGCACCCCCGTGCTCGGTCCTGGCGGATGGCAAAGACTCGGCATCGCTCCACTCGCCGATGAGTGTGTTCAGAACTTCGACCGAACCCATGTTCATGCGACCGTGTCCGCCGATTGCACAGATGTATTCCGCGTACCCGACCGCTGGGAACCCGCTCCGGGGATGCCGCATGGGCATCGGCTCAATGCGCCACTGGTCAAGAACATAGTATTCTGCCGACGCCAGGGGATTGAAGTACGTGCCGCCGACCGCGTACATTCTGTCTCCGGACACTGCCAGGCCAAGACCTGCCCTTGGTACGTGCAGAGAGTAGACCGTATCCCAGGACCCGGGCGCGGGCGTCGGGACATAGCAGGCGACCTCTCTCAGATATCGGCCTTCGTTGTACGTGCTGTATCCGCCGACCGCGTACAGGTGATTGCCCAGAACCGCAGCACCAAGCGCCTGGGCCGGCCACGGCAGGGACGCAACCGTGTCCCAGGTGTTGGAGCCCGGGTCGAAGCGGTCGACCCGGTTGGTCTCCATCCTGGTATCGGTCCCTCCTATCACGTAGATCTTGCCACCAAGCACCGCACAGCCGGCGTATGCCCTGGGCCAGGGCATGGGCGCGAAACCCGTTATCCATGAGTCGGCTTCCACGTCGTACGCCTCGACCTCGGCCCTGGGGTAGCGCATGTCCTCGCCGAAGCCGCCAATGGCAAAGACACGGGTCCCTACCCGCCCGGTCGCAAATGCCATCCTGGGCGTCGGCATCCGGGCGCCTGTCTCCCAGGCCTGGACAAGACTGAGAATAAACAGAAAGGCCATATTACCTCACATGGTCATATGCAACATCCATGCCTACATCTCCGTGAGCACATATCTGACCCGGAAGGGCCCGGCCGAATCGGGCCGGATTACAGTGGTCCGGGACCCGATTTCCGGGTGGGAGAGCCTTAGCTGGTACTCACCCGGGACGAGCGGCACCGGACGGCTCATCGGGGTGGTGTCCACGACCCGGCCGTCGATTTCGACCACCGCCCACGGCGACACCACCACTTCGACCATTGCGAATTCCCGGTTCAGGTCGATGGTCAGGCCGGACTCGGGTCCGGTGACGTTCACGGTCTTGCGCAGAACCGGGAAATAGGGGTTGCGGAGTTCGATTTCATGCCTGCCTTGCGCCAGCCGAACCGGGCCGGACAGCGGAGTCACTCCGACGAGGTTCCCGTCCACCAGCACTTCTGCCCACGGCACCACCGCCAGGTTGAGCATACCGGCCGTCACCGGTTCTGTTTTCGGCATCTCTGTCAGCGGCGTTTCGTCCGCCCGAGTCTGGACTGAGTCGTGCCTTTCTGCTTCCTGTGTTCCGGTCTCGACTGCTATCCTGGTGCTGTCTTCGCTCGCAGCGGCAGAGATCGTATCCGCCTCCAACGCAGGGCCCGGATTGCTCGCCTGCTCGCCGGGGCGCCCGCGCAATCCCAAGGCAAGAAACAGAGCAACCGCCACGACAGCAGCACCCGCCACCGAGACCGATACCGGAATCAGCATTCGTCTGCCCCGGCGTTGAGGAACAGCAGGCTGCCTTCCGGGCGCTAGGGCGCCCAGGACATCATCCAGGGAGACGCAGCGCTGCCCTCGATCCTTGACCAGCATGCGTGACACCAGTTGCCCGATCTCCGCCGGAACTCCCGGCTTTGCGGAATCGAGCAGTTGGGGGTGTTGATTCAAGACCCGGCTCATGGCATCCGCATACGTCTTGGACTGGAACGGGTTCTTCCCGGTCAACGCCTCGTAGATGACGATGCCGAGTGAGAAGATGTCGGTCCGGGCATCGGTCGGCAGACCCCGGGCCTGCTCGGGCGACATGTAGGCCGGAGTGCCGATGATGCTGCCCTCCTGGGTGAGCTGGCCGAAGTCCCGCGCGAATGCCAGGCCGAAATCGGTCAGCTTGGCTTCACCCCGGTTCGAAACCATGATGTTGGCCGGCTTCAGGTCCCGGTGGACCACGCCGTGTTCGTGTGCATAGGCCAGGGCGTCCACGACCTGAAGCAGGAGCGGCCGAAGCCTCTCCACAGTCATCGGCCCGTCCCGGGCCAGCTTGGCGGCCAGAGTCTCGCCCTCAATGAACTCTGAGGCGATGTAGAAATCCTCCTCGCTGCCGAAGTCATACACGGTTACGATATGGGGATGCTTGAGCCTGGCCTGCAGTAGCGCCTCACGCCGGAAACGCTGGACCAGGTCGGCGTCATGAGCCAACCTGGGGAGCAGGACTTTGAGCAACACAGTGCGGTCCAGCACCCGGTCCCGCGCCTTGTAGCTGGTCGCCAGCAGGCCCTTTTGGACCGTCTCAAGCACCTCGTACCGGTCAGCTCGCTTCGACATCTTCCTTCTTCCATTCGGCCAGCTTGTTGAGCAGGGTCCGGCGGGATATACCAAGGCTGGCTGCGGTCCTGGTCCGGTTGCCGTTGAATTGCCTGAGCCGTTCCAGCACGACCTTCTTCTCGATTTCGGCCACCGAGGCGTTCGAATCGAGCAATGCGTCCTCTGCCCCTACCGACGCAGGATCCTGCAGCATGATGTCCGACACCTCCAGCTTCGAGCCCGAACACAACACCACCGCGCGTTCAACCACGTTCTCCAGTTCCCGGACATTGCCCGGCCAGGAATGCTTCACCAGCCTGTCGAGCGCAGCACCGGCGATCCCTTCCACCTTCTTCCCGAGTCGCTCGGCGCTCTGCTTCAGAAAGTGGTTGACCAGCAGGGGCAGGTCGTCACGTCTCCGCCGGAGCGGCGGCAGTTCGACCGGTATCACGTTCAGCCGGTAGTACAGGTCTTCTCGAAACTCGCCGCGCGAGACCATCCCGGGCAGATTCCGGTTCGTCGCGCTGACCACACGGACGTCGACGTGGACCGTCCTAGTATCACCCACCCAGCGGATTTCCCCGTTCTGCAGCACCCTGAGCAGCTTGGGTTGGAGCGATACCGGCAGGTCGGCGACCTCGTCAAGGAAGATTGTGCCGCTGTTCGCAACCTCGAACAGCCCCCGTTTGTCGGTGACCGCGCCGGTGAACGCGCCTTTCCTGAACCCGAACAGCTCGGCCTCGAGCAGGTTGGCCGGTATCGCCCCGCAATTCACCGGCACGAAAGGCTGTCTGGCTCGAGGGCCGTTGAAGTGGATTGCGCGGGCAACCAGCTCCTTGCCGGTCCCGGTCTCGCCCGAGATCAGCACCGAGGCGTCGGTCGGAATCACCCGGTTCATCATCTCGTATACCGGCTTCATCGACGCGCTGCGTCCGACGATCTCTGGGAATTGCTGCCACTGCTTGGCCGCGGCACGCAGCTCCCTGCTCTCGGACGCCAGCGCTTCGTACATCCGGGCGTTCTCAATTGCGAGTGCCGCGACCCCGGCGAACGCACGCAGGAACGGCAAGGCGTCCTCGTGGAACACGTTCCTGTCGGTCCGGCTGTCGAGGTAGATTGCGCCGATGACGCGTTCTTTGCAGACCAGCGGCGCGCAAGCGATCGAGCGGACCCCGCTGACAATGATGCTCTGTGCCGCGGGGAACGCTCCCGGCGCGTCCAGAAAAACCCTTGGCTCCCGGCTTTCCAGCACCTCCTTGAGCGCGGTACGCGAGACCTGGCTCAGTTCCTTGTCGATTGCGCCCTCGATGTTGCGCGCCGCCGCCACTTCCATATCGCCCTCAGGGCCTGTCGTAAGCATCAGCAGTCCCCGTTCCGCGTTCATCGTGCTGAGCGCTTCATCCATGACTCTTCCGAGCAACTCGCCGGGTTCGAGTATCGAATTGAACAGCTGGCCGATTCGGTACAGCGCCTCGTAGACCTGCACGGACTCCGACCGCGGTTCAGTCGGCATGGAAACGCTCCTCCTGGGACCGTGACGAGTTGCCGAAGCCGTCAATCGCCTCGATGGTCCAATAGTAGTCGCCGGTCGGCAGCTTGGATGCGTCGAGTCGGAACGTGGTGTCGTTCGGCTCGCCGGTTTCGAAGCTCAGTACAACACCGGCAGAACCGCCCCCCTCGATCCTGACAACCTCGCCCTGGTATGCCACCCGGTACCCGGACCGGAAACGGTTCCAGACCAGCATCGTGTCGCTCCGGACCGTATCCACCCCGCCAGCCGGAAAAACCGCGGTCGGCAGCTCGTGGATGATCCGCGACAGGCTGCACTCGGGCCCGACAGTGTGCGCGCCTTCGATGTCCACGACATTGAACTCGACGTTCTGCCCGACCATGGTTTCCGGATTCTGTCCCGGCACCGAGTTCGACCACAGCGTGGTGCGGAAGTGCCCCTCCTCCGGGTCAAATGTCAGCCGCTCGGAGATTTCGAGTTCGGCAATTTCCGCCCAGACCGAGTCGATGTCTGTGTCACCGTCGGTGTCGGTTGCCGAAGCTGTCAGCCGGAAGAAATGCAGCGGCTCAGGCGGCCAGCCCTGCCCGTAGACGTGGCTCGTCACCCGGCTATCAGTGAAATTCGGCAGCCCGTTGAGGGATCGGGTCAGCGTATCTATCCGCCCCTTGCGGAATACCAGAACGGCAGTCTCAGGTGCGTACCCGGCCGCATCAATGCTCAGCACGAAAGAGCCCTCAGGCAGTCCGCTCAGCACGAAATCCCCTGAGGAATCGGTGTGGCAGAAACGGCCGGCCGCCGGGAGCGTGACCACTGCGTTCTCTATGCCGGTGGCTCGGCGGTTCAGAACGCGACCCTCGAGGTTGCCGCCCAGTGCTGGGTCGAGCGGGTTGTCGTGCGGGGCATTGCAGGCTGCCAGGAGCAAAGCCGCCAGCACGGTAGCCACCGACCTCGACAAGCGGATTCCGGCTGGCATACGCACAGACTCCATCCTCCAGCATATGTATCAACCGCACCGAGGTCAAGATGCCCAGCCTCGCATCCCCGGTTGACCCGCGACACGGTGGGCGGTAGCATCTGTTGGGCGCCCCAAAACGGATCGCGCGAAAGGAACCCGATGAGACCGGTTGTTGTCGCTCTGGCTGTGATTGCTCTCTGGGGATTCGGCTCGGGCGAATGGGTCTCGATCGGGCCGACTGGTGGCCACATCCAGGCGATCGCAGTCGACCCACAGGATCCCCAAGTCCTCCACGCCGCCTACTACACCTACCCCGCCCGGCCTGAAGCCTACATCAGCACAGACGCTGGGGCGTGCTGGCGGCCGACCGGCGGGACTTTCGTGTACTCGGACGTGTTCGGCATGATCGTGGACCCGCACCGCTCCGACAACGTCTACGCCTGCTGCGAAGGCTACAAGTTCTGGCGCACCACAGACCGCGGACAGACCTGGACCGACATCGACGTACCCGCCCACGTGAGTGAAGTGGCGGCAGACCCGTTCGACGAAGGCATTCTCCACGCCGCAGGCGTGGTACCGACCGGAGAGCCGGTCGCCATGCTGTCGACCGACTTCGGCGAAACCTGGACCCTGACCGTACTCGAAAGCATCCCAGGCCGCGGCACCAGTTGTCGGGCTGACCCCCGGGATCTGGGCACGGTCTATGTCGGCTGCGACTCTGGCCGGCTCTACCGTACCGCAGACGGCGGTTCGAATTGGCGCCGCCGCGACTCCGGACTTCCTGCCGATGACGTCGTGCTCAGCATCGCGGTCAACCCGGCCAACAACGCCATCTTGCTCGCCGGCGCGGTTCGCGGCATGTATCGCTCCACCGACCGCGGCGCGTCCTGGGGCCTGGTCCCAGGGCCGCTGAAGGTCGAGGACCTGCATTTCGCACAGGACGATGCGGGTATAGCGTATGCCCTGGGACACGACTCCTGCGAAATCGTCTATCTGTCGACTGACAGCGGGGCGACCTGGACCGCTCAGCCGCACGACACGGGAATGTTCCGTGCCAAACACCTGGTCGTCGACCCGACCGACGGCTCGATCGCCTACCTGAACGCCTATCGGGGCGTTCTCAAGACTACCGACAGAGGCGCGCACTGGTTCTTCGTCAACAACGGATTGTACTTCGCCCATGCCTACACCGTCGCTGTCAACCCCAGGGTCCAGAGCAACGTACTGGTCGGAGCGAACGACCACCGGCTGTTTCAGTCGTTCACCTGCGGCGACTCGTGGTATCTCTGCAACACTTTCTGGTGCCGGGAGAACGGCAGGGTCGCCGAGTTGGCATGGTCGCCGGCGCCGGGCGGTGACATCCTCTACGCACTGGAAGGCCAGGGCTGAGACCTCGCCGAGCTCGGTCGGAGCTCTGACAGCGGCACGACCTGGGAACTGGTTGACTACTGGTATCTCGAAGGCGGCTGCCTGACCGTGCATCCGGACAGCGCCAACATCATCTTCACGGGCGGCCGCGGACCCTCGGAATGGACCGACATGGACTTCGCTGTGTCATGGTCGCGTGACTACGGCGACAGCGCGAGCTGGGTGCGTTGTGAACTGGCCGACACCGGCTACTGCTACGCGGTCGAGTTCGCCCCGAGCAACAGCAGTATCGGCTATGCTGCGGGGCAGGTCACCGGCAAAGGCGCGGTCTTCCGGTCCACCGACATCGGCCTGACCTGGACCGAGTGCCCGAATGCCCCGAGGGATTCCATCCTCAGCATCGCGATTCACAACGATGACCCCGAAATCGTCTACGCGGCCGCGAACGGGCTGTTCCGCACGACCGATGCCGGCCAGACCTGGGAACCGGTCGAACTGCCGGTCGGCAACGACAGGCTCAGATCTGTCCGGTTCAAACCCGGCGCGTCCGATACCATCGTGGCCGGAGGCATGAACGGAGTAGTGGTTTCGACCGACGGCGGCGAAAGCTGGTTCGAAATGAACTCCGGGCTGGATACCAACAGGGTCAATTGGCTCGAGTTCGCGGATGACGGTAACTGCCTGATCGCTGCCACCGCAGGCCGGTCGTGCTATGTCTGGTCATTCCAGACCGGGATCGCTGGAACAGAGCCGCTGCCCACGCTCAGCCCAGGTGTGGAGATTGTCCCCAACCCCGGTCGTGGTATCGTCAGGGTCCGCTGGCCCGGGCATCATGAACGCGTGCTCGCCAGCCTGACCGACATCGCGGGTCGGGCTGTCTGGCAGCAATGGGCCGAAACGAATTCTGCCTGGCTGGAGCTTTCGCTGCCCTATCTGCCGCCCGGTATCTATCATCTGTGGTTGCGGCATCGAACGGCGCGGACAAGTGCCCGGCTCGTGCGGTACTAGCCCTTGCGGACGGATTGAGTCCTGGCGGTGAAACAGCCGCAGGCCGGTGAATGTCGTCACCATGCCGCAATCGTCGGCGCCTCGACGATGTTCTGGTCCCTGCTGGACCAGCCGGTTGGATGACACAGCCGAGCCCGGACCTCGCAGCCCGGTCGGCGTTGTCCTGAGCCATGAAGGCAGGCCGACCCTCGTAGCCAAAGACGTACCCGATGCCGTGGCCGAGGTGGTGGAAGTAGGCGAAGCAGTGAAGATGACGATCCGACGCGGTGAAGAAGAAATCGAACTCACGCTCGAGCGGGCTCGAGCGGCATCCGGACCGAGGAACCGCCGAGGTAGGGTTGCGCCAATGCCCGGACCGGTGACCCGATGACCAGGGCCCTGCTTGTCTCCCTCTCAGCCTTCGTGGTCGCGATCGCGGTCATCAACCCGACAGGCGACTTCCCGCTCAACGACGACTGGTCCTACGGCTCTGCTGTCAAGGGGCTGGTCGAACAGGGTGTCTACCGTCTCTCGGACTGGACCGCTATGCCGCTGCTAACCCAGGTGATGTGGGGCTCGCTCTTCTGTCTGCCCAGAGGTTTCTCCTTCACCGCCTTGCGCCTGTCGACCCTCACAATGTCGCTGCTCGCCCTCGTCTGTCTGCTGCTCATGATCCGCCGCACCGGCGAAAGCAGACCGTCGATACTGCTCGCCGGTGGACTCTGCCTGTTGTTCGACCCGGTATGGCTCGGCCTGTCGAACACTTTCATGACCGACGTCCACTTCATCGCGCTCGCGCTCCTGTCCCTTCACCTGCTCGCCATCGGCATGGAATCGGGCAGGCTTTCGACCCTGGCGCTCGGCATCGCGTCCGCGGTACTCGCGACCCTGATCCGCCAGGTCGGCATCCTGATCCCGGTCGGTTTCGGGCTCGGCTACCTCACTCGTCACCGCCCCAGGCCCAGGGACCTCTTGCTGGCCCTCATCTTCCTGTCCCTGACCGTCGCTGCTTATGTCTTGTACAGCCTTCTGCTTGCGTCCGGGCCCGGCCTGCCGGCCGCCTACAATGCCCATTTCGACCGTATTGTGGCCACGCTCGGTTCCGGCCTGCCTGCCATTCTCGGCCTCGTCGGACAGAATCTGCTCACCACCCTCATTTATCTCGGCCTGTTCATGCTGCCGCTCAACCTGCTTCTGCTCGGGTCGATGTCGCGGCCCAGGCTCGCGCTGTTCTTCTCGGTCTCTCTCGCGGTCCTGGTGCTGTTCAACCTGCTGAACCTGACCCTGCCCGGCAACATCCTGACTGACCGGGGCCTGGGGCCGTTCACCCTGGCCCGGCCCGAGGACTTCAGCTCGTTCTCCGGCTCGCTCGTCTCAAGGGCCGTGTTCGGTGGCCTCGCATTTCTCGGCATCGGCCTCTTGCTCGAGAGCCTGCGCCGCATCGCCCGCAGCCTCCACGGCAACGCGGTATCGGTCATGCTTGTCGCCTTCCTCGCCTGCTACTTCCTGTCGTTCTGCCTGAGCCGCCAGTTCGACCGCTACATGCTCGGCTATCTGCCGCTGCTCGTCGTGCTGACCGTGCAGGCTCTGCGGGGCATCAAGGTCCGGGCGTGGAATCGAAGCGTGGCGCTGACATGCGCCGGGCTCTACGGCCTGTTCTCGGTCGCCGCGACCCACGACTACCTTGCCTGGAACCGGGCCCGCTGGCATGCGCTCGACCATCTCACAGAGGAACTGGCCGTGTCTCCGGCCGAGATCGACGGCGGTTTCGAATTCAACGGCTGGCACGGCTTCTCTCACGAGTACCAGCGGGCTCCGGGCAGAAGCTGGTGGTGGGTCGAGGACGATGCCTACAAGGTGGCGCTCGGTCCGTTGCCGGGCTACGATACCTTCAAGGAGTATCCGACCGGCACCTGGCTGCCGGGTTCGGTGCGCCGCGTCTACCTGCTAAGGAAGTCCGGTTTCCGACCGCCCGACGACAACCCGCTCAGGCACGTCGCCGCGGCAACTGCCGGTCTGGGTCCTAGTGGTGAAACAGGCGCAGGCCGGTGAATACCATCACCATGCCGTATTCGTCCGCGGCCCTGATGACGTCCTCGTCCCGGCTCGAACCCCCGGGCTGGACGACATAGCTTACTCCCGAACGGGCCGCCCGGTCGATGTTGTCCCGGAACGGGATGAACGCGTCCGAACCCAGCACCACGCCGCTGAACTGGTCCAGCCATGCCCGCTTCTCCCGGGCCGACAGCCGCTCCGGCACTTCGACGAACAGCTCCTGCCACTCCCTGAGCTCCTGCTCGGTGGCCTCGTCCTCGAGGTACAGGTCGATGGCCGTTGCCTTGGCCGACCGGTTTACCCCGCGCCGGAACTTGAGCGATTGCACCCTCGGGTGCAGCCTCAGGAACCACTTGTCCGCCTTGGCTGCCGCCAGCCGGGTACAGTGTATCCGCGACTGCTGGCCCGCGCCAACGCCGACGACCTGTCCGTCGAACACCAGGCACATCGAGTTTGACTGGGTGTACTTCAGCACCACGCACGCCACCATCATGTCCCGGGCCGCATCCTCGGATATCGCCGATCGCTCGGACACCACTCTGTCCAGCAATGCGCGGCCGATGGCTGCGTCGTTGCGCTGCTGTTCGAGGCTGACTCCGAAGACCTGCCGCGTTTCGGTCTCGGGCGGCGCGTAGTCCGTGTCGACTCTCAGCACCGGGTACTTCCCGTCCTTCTTCTGCCGCAACAGCTCGAGCGCCTCGGGTTCGTACCCGGGCGCGATGCATCCGTCCGACACTTCGCGCTTGATGGCCTTGGCAGTCTGCAAGTCGACCGTATCGCTCAGCGCGGCCCAGTCACCGAATGACGACATGCGGTCCGCACCTCGTGCCCGGACATACGCGCACGCCAGTGGTGACAACCCGCCTCCACCCGCAAAACATGATTCTGCCAACTCCGCGCTCAAAGGCCTACCCACGGCGGCGCCGGCCGGGCTGACGTGTTTGAACGAGGCTGCCGCAGGCAGGCCGGTCAGCTCCTTCAGCTCCTTCACCAGCTGCCAGGAGTTCAGGGCGTCGAGCATATTGACATACCCGGGCTGCCCGTTGAGTACTTCTGTCGGGAGTCTGCCCTCAGCCGTGAACGCGCGGGCCGAGGCCTGGTGCGGATTCAGGCCGTAGCGGAGCTGAATCTGGTCCATCGGCTCACAACCTAGCGCCGGGCAACCTGCTGTCAAGCCGCGGGCGGGCAAGGCCCGTGCCGCACCCACTGCACGGGCCGTTTGACCGCTCGGGGCCAGCCGCTAAGCTAGCCGGCTGGGCTTGCGGAGCGACAACGACCTGCGGACCGAGAAGACTATAAAGGAGCCGCCACGTGAAGAAAGTGCTTGTGCTCGAAGGCAGCCCGAGAGAAAGAGGCAATACCGCCCTGGTCACTGACTGGGTTCTCGAAGGGCTGGGCAAACGAGGCGTGTCGGTCGAGCGCGTCCGGGTCCCGAAACTCGACATCAATGGGTGCCAGGCTTGTTCGACTTGCGTGTCCACCAAAGGCGGCGCCGGTTGTGCCCAGGATGACGACATGACCGAGCTGTATGACAGGATAATCGACTGCGAGCTGCTGCTGTTCACCAGCCCGATTTTCTGCTGGGGCGTGACCGGCCAGCTGAAGCTGGTCACCGACCGGCTCTTTGCATTGATGACGGGCGAGAACATGCTCAAGGGCAAACCGATAGCGCTGGTCCTGACCGGCGGCGGCAGCATCTTCGCCGGCGCCGATCTCGCCGCGCGGATGTACCGCGACATCGCCCATTTCATCGGAATGGAGTACCTCGGCGAGCACATTGTTGCACCGTGTCCCGGTCGACAGGCCATGAACCGCAGGCCGTCCTACCGCGAGGAAGCCAAACGGTTCGGCAAGGAGCTGCGTCAGAGACTGAAAACCTAGGAAGACCGCCCCTGGTACGCTTGACCTTGACCTTCCTGCTGCTGGCAGCGGCTTTCGGGCAGGACGGCGCGGTAAACGGATTCGTGCGTGACGCCTCCAATGGCGAGCCGCTGGCCTTCGCCAACGTGTACCTGGACCCCATCGGGCAGGGCGCTGCGACCAACGACCGGGGCTACTACTACATCGGCGGTGTGCCGGAAGGCAGCTATCAGCTCGCGGCATCGTACGTCGGGTACAAGACCGAGCGGCGCTACATCAGCGTCGAACAAGGGCTGACGACCACCGCGGACATCACCCTGGACCTGGGCGCGGTCGAGGTCGATGAGGTGGTGGTGAGCGCGGAACGAGCCCGCTTCGAGCGCGAGGTCGAGATTTCGGCCACCAGGCTGGAGACCCGGCAGCTTGCGCTGATTCCGAGAGTCGGCGGAGAAGTCGACCTGTTCCGTGCCATCCAGCTACTGCCCGGCGTCATCTCGACCTCGGACTTCTCCAACAAACTCTACATCCGGGGCGGCAGCCCGGACCAGAATCTCATCCTGCTCGACGGAATAACGGTCTACAATCCCTCGCATCTGTTCGGCATCTTCTCGCCGTTCGTACCCGAGGCCATTTCCGACGTCACGCTGCTCGCGGGCGGGCATCCGGCCAACTACGGCGGCCGCCTCAGCTCGGTGCTCGACGTCGTGACCAAGGAAGGCAATTCCAAGAAGTACACCGGCGAAGGCTCACTGTCCCTGCTCGCGGCCAAGGCCATCGCCGAGGGCCCGATCCCCAAAGGCTCGTTCCTTGTCGCCGGACGACGGACATATCTGCCCGACGCCCTCCTTTCCGCTTTCGACGTCGAGGGGCTCGGCTACTACTTCTACGACCTGATGGGCAAAGTCAACTATGCTCCCAGCCCTGACTACGCTTTCACCTTGACCGGGCTCGGGGCCGAAGACGTGCTCGACTTCTGGGACCCCGACGACCGGGACAACCTCAACGCCCGGTTGAACTGGGGCAACCGCGGTGTATCCCTGCGGTCGAACATGATCCTGACCCCGACCCTGTACGGTGAGGTCATCGGCGCCTGGAGCAATTTCTTCTCCCAATTCCGGGTGTCGTTCGGGCCGGCAGACCAAGCCGTACTCAAGACCGACCTGACCGACTTCATGCTCAAGTCCGATTTCACCTGGTACCTGGCCGACCGGCACACTCTATCCCTGGGCACCGACCTCAAGGCGGCCCAGATGGCAATCAACATCACCTACGACACGACCGAGTTCGAACGCCGAGACACCATCTGGCCTCTCTCAGCCTACGTCGAGGACAAGTGGGAGTTGGTTCCAGAGCGGCTGTTCTTCAGGCCCGGCCTACGCTACTCCTGGTACTCCAAGGGCAGCCGGCACGAACTCGAGCCTCGCCTCGGGGTCAAGTACAAACCATGGGAGAACACCGCATTCAACGTCGCGTTCGGCCGTTTCACCCAGCCAGTACTGACCCTCAACTCGACCGAAGCAGTATTCTCCATATACGACGTATGGGTGGCCGTGCCAAGGGACCGGGAAACGCCAAGTGCCGTGCACTACATCGCCGGAGTAGAGCAGTGGCTGCAGGACGACGTCATCCTCGAACTGGAGGCCTACTACAAGGACTACGACAACCTGCTCGAGACTCGATACGGCGAGATGTTCACACCGCCCGACTCGTTGCTCGGCGCCGACGGCTACTCATACGGAGCCGAGCTCATGCTCCGCAAGACCGAAGGCTGGTACAACGGCTGGGTCAGCTACTCATACATGTGGACCAAACGAAGCACAAGGGGCGAGAGCTACAGCCCGCACTACGACCGGCGGCACAACCTCAACGTTGTCTCCAACTTTCCAAGGCTGTTCCTGGGCGTGGATGTGACCGCGAGGTTCACTCTCGGCACCGGCCTGCCTTATGCCGGCATCATCGGCTACTACCGCCGCAGGTTCTACCGGCCGGACGCCGGGAATCAGACCTGGTTCTGGACAAGGTACATCGAGGGACCGCGGGACGCCTTCCGCTACCCGCTCTACCACCGGCTCGACGCCGGGTTGTCCAAGACATGGAAGTTCAAATGGGGCGAAGTCACCGGGTTCCTCGACGTCATCAATGTCTACTACGCCAGAAACGTCCTGCTCTACTACTGGGACACTGAGGACGACGAGGAGCTTCCGACCCGGAAGAAGATCGGCATGCTGCCGATCCTTCCCACTGTCGGCGTGAAAGTGGGATTCTAGAATGACCCGTTTCATCCCTCCTGCCGCTGTCGCGGCAAGCCTGCTCCTGACGGCATTCTCTGCTTGCGAACTCACGCCGGCCGAGATGTTTGAGCCTGAGCTCAACGTCCACTGCCTGCTGGTTGCCGAGCACGATACCGCGGCAGCTCTTGTCGACCGCACATACGCAATCGACGACCCCTACATTGTCGACTTCCGGGGCGCTTCGGTAGCGGTCTGGACGAGGGAAGACACCTGGGAATTCCGCGAACTCGGCAACAGCTGGTACAAGGAATACCGGTTCGCGCCGCCTGTTCCACACGACACCTACGGTATCCGGGTTACTCACCCTGACTTTGATACCGTGGCCGGCTCGACCATCGTGCCCGACACGTTCTCGCTGCTGCACCCGAGGCCGGGCGACACCATCGACCAGAACGACTCGCTGGTGTGGTCGCGCAGCCGCAGCTGCCTGGGATACTACATGTCGATGGAACAGGCGACCCGCCGAGACACGTTCTTCTACACCATCGTCATCCCGAACGAGAGTATCCCAGGCTGGCCCTACGACTCCCTGACCGAGCGCGTACCGCTCGTGTTTCTCCAGTACCGGGAAGAAGGACCGTGCACTCTGCGCCTTTGCGCGCTGGACCAGAACTACTTTGACTGGATGTCAGGTAGCGGCCAGGGTTTGGGCAGCGTGTCGAACTCGATGAACGCGGGCATCACCGGCGGTGTCGGCGTGTTCGGCGCTGCGGTACAGCGCGAGGTCGCGGTCTACTACCGGTCCGACACGTCCAGCTCCATCCAGAGCAGGAGGAAATCGGATCCGCTCTCCGGGCTCATCGTGAAGCCGCCAACCAGCAGACGGTTGCCAAGCGGCTCGGAACCAGTGCTGTCGCCCTGCGCAAGCCCCAGTGCAACCGGACGAGTCTCACCCGGCCCGGCACTGGCCCGCCGATAGGTCCACAGCGCGGAATCCCCGCCAGGGCCGTAGCACGCAATCAGCATGTCGGGATGTCCGGTGTTCCCGATTGAAGTGCCGCCAACGAACACCACGCCGTCCGGGCCGGACGCGACGCACCAACCCCTGTCCGCGCCGTTCCCCGGTCCGTCGTAGCGCCGGGCCCAGAGTGCTTCTCCCTGGGCCGAGTACTTCACTGTCAGGATGTCGAACGATGAACCCTTGCCCGTGGACTGGCCGGTCACGCATATTCCGCCATCCGGAGTGAAACACGCGGCCTGAGGTACGTCTACACTGCCCGACCCGTCTGCGTTTCGCCTCCACAGCTCCTCGCCGTCCGGACTGAAGCACGCGGTGACATAGTCGAACGAAGCGCCTCTGTTGTACTGGGTACCATACAGGTAGGAACGCCCAGCTGCATCCGTCAGTACGCCGACCGCTATGTCGTTGCCGCGCCCAGCGCCCGCAATGACCCGCTCCCATAGTAGGTCTCCGTCCGTGGCGTACTTGAGCAGGACGATGTCGGTTCCAGGCGGTTCGAACGTCGCCTTGCCTGCCACGAAGCAGCATCCCTCGGCAACAACCGCGACACCCACGCCCTGGTCGTCTTTGTGCGCCGGGCCGTCG
>CP070680.1:2904185-2907464 GCA_020352555.1 Caldifarciminota bacterium
AAGGGATTCCGCCCCGGCATCGCTGTCGAGGCCGTGGACCGGCTCAAGCAACTCAAGCTTGTCGACGACACGAAGTTCGCCAGGGACTTTGTGGCCGATCGAGTCAGAATCGGTCACAAGGGCAAGCGCATCGCCCGTCTCGAACTCATCAAGCTCGGGGTGTCCAAGGAAGATACCCGGCAGGCAATCGACAGTGCGCCTGATGAACTGGAAGCCGCGCGCGAAGTCATCAGCAAGTACCAGTCGAGATACGCGAAGCTCGGACCCGCTGTACGCCGTCGCCGGCTCTATGCCCTGCTCTCACGCCGCGGTTTCCCCTATGAAGTTATCAAGCAGGCACTGAATCTGTCCGAGGACGATGGCTGAGAACAGCACGGTCCTGGAACTCGAGAACAGCACGCAGATGGCAGGCACAGGTTTCGGCGCGCACGCACCGGCATCGGGCGAAGTGGTGTTCAACACCGGCATGGTCGGGTACGTCGAAAGCCTGACCGACCCGTCCTACCGCGGCCAAATCCTTGTCCTGACCTATCCTTTGGTCGGCAACTACGGAGTCCCGGGCCCGGGCGAATCAGACCGCTACGAGTCCGACCGCATTCAGGTTGCTGGGCTCGTCGTCTCCAGGCTGCACGAAGACACCAGCCATGCCGGCGCAGGCCGCTCGCTCAGCCAATGGCTCGAGGCCGAAGGCGTACCCGGAATCCGGGGCATCGATACCAGGCACTTGACCCTAGTGCTCCGCGAGCGCGGCACCATGCTGGGCCGTATCTTGGTCGACGGCTTCGACCCGGTGCCCATGTTCGACCCGAACAAGGTCAACATCGTGGCCGAAGTGTGCACGAGCGAACCGCAGACATTCGGCCAGGGACAGAAACGGGTCGTTCTCGTGGACTGCGGAACCAAGCATTCAATACGCCGCGAACTGCTGGGGCGCGGCATCGAAGTCCTCCAGGTCCCTGCTGAACATGACTACACCGGCGAGCGGTTCGACGGGATTCTGGTTTCCAACGGTCCGGGCGACCCAGAGCAGTGCCAGCGCACCATCGACATCCTGGGCCGGGCCATGGCCCTGAACCGCCCGATATTCGGGATCTGCCTGGGCTGCCAGCTCATGGCCCTGGCTGCAGGAGCGCGCACCTACAAACTGCCCTACGGACACCGGGGCCAGAACCAGCCCTGCCAAGAAACCGGCACGGACCGATGCCGGCTCACAAGCCAGAATCACGGTTTCGCTGTCCGGCCTGACAGCCTGGACTCGGACTGGGAAGTCTGGTTCACCAACGCCAACGACCGCTCGGTCGAAGGCATCAGGCACCGGCGCCGGCCTTTCCTCGCGGTCCAGTTTCACCCCGAAGCCGCACCCGGTCCGTTCGATAGCCTGGACCTGTTCGACCGGTTCACGGAGATGCTGTGAACAAGCCGTCCAGGGTCCTGGTGCTCGGGTCCGGCGCCCTGCGCATCGGCCAGGCCGGTGAGTTCGACTACTCTGGCTCACAGGCGCTCAAAGCCCTGCGCGAAGAAGGCATCTCGACCGTGCTGCTCAATCCCAATGTCGCAACTATCCAGACCACGCCCGGACTTGCCGACAAGGTCTACCTGCTCCCGGTACAGGCCCGGTTTGCCGAACGCATCATCGAGCAGGACAAGCCCGACGCCATCCTGCTCAATGTCGGCGGCCAGTCAGCGCTCAATGTCGGTATCGAGCTCTGGAAAACAGGCGCGCTCGACAAACACGGAGTCGCGGTGCTCGGGACCCCGGTCGCCACGATCGAGGAATCCGAAGACCGGCAGCGGTTCGCCGACCGGATGCGTGACATCGGGGTCGAAGTCCCGCGTTCAAAGGCGGCGGCAACGGTCGAACAGGCGCTCGCCATTGCTCAAGACATCGGGTTCCCGACAATGGTCCGCGCAGCCTACAGCCTGGGCGGCCTTGCCTCCGGCGTCGCCCGTACGCCCGAAGAACTCAAGGCCCGGGTCTCCGAGGCTCTTTCCCATTCTCCCCAGGTCCTGATCGAGGAGTATCTGGGCGGCTGGAAAGAGGTGGAGTACGAGGTTGTGCGCGACCGATTCGGCAACGCGGTCACGGTCTGCAACATGGAGAACCTCGACCCTATGGGCGTGCACACCGGCGAGAGCATCGTGGTCGCGCCTTCCCAGACCCTGACCAACCTCGAGTACCACCGGCTCCGCTCGATCTGCCGCCGCATCGTCGACGCGCTCGGCGTGGTCGGTGAGTGCAATGTCCAGTTCGCCCTTCACCCTGAGAACGGAGACTACCGGGTCATCGAGATCAATGCCCGGCTCTCGCGCTCCAGCGCATTGGCGTCAAAGGCGACCGGGTATCCGCTCGCCTGGGTCGCGACCAAGCTCGGGCTCGGTCACGGGCTCGCCGACCTGAAGAACGCGGTCACCGAAGTCACCGGCTGCTTTTTCGAGCCTGCGCTCGACTACGTCACGGTCAAGATACCGCGCTGGGACCTGCACAAGTTCCGGGCTGCCACCCGCCGTATCGGCACTGAGATGAAGAGCGTCGGCGAAGTGATGGCAATCGGCGCCAGCTTCGAGGAAGCGCTGCAGAAGGCGGTCCGCTGTCTCGGGCTCGGGCTCGACGGCCTGACCGACCCAAGGGCCAAGGTCGAGGACCCGCTCGACGAAATCACCCATCCTACCGACCGACGGCTGTTCGCCCTGGCTCAGGCCCTGGCCAATGGCACCTCTTCAGAGGAAATCTGCCGAGCAAGCGGCATCGACCCATGGTTTGTTGCCCGCATCCAGGAAATCGTCGCAGCCGGCAAGCAGGCATCTCAGCCGCCAGCCAGGCTCGACAAGTCCGGAATCCTGGAATTCAAGCGCCTCGGTTTCTCTGACCGGGCCCTGGCCCGGCTTTCAGGCACCGACGAAGAGAAGGTCCGCAGCCGCAGACTCGAACTCAAGGTCAAGCCGGTGGTGCGCCGCATCGACACCCTTGCCGGCGAGTTCCCTGCTGCGACCAACTACCTGTACATGACCTATGGCGGCCAGCACCCAGAGGTCGAGCCCGAGAAACGCGGCCGGCCGGTGGTCATCCTCGGCTCCGGCCCGTATTGCATCGGCTCTTCGGTCGAGTTCGACTGGTGCTCGGTCGGTTTCTGCTCCACCGCAGCAGCACGCGGCCACCGCACCATCATGGTCAACTGCAATCCTGAGACCGTGTCCACCGACTACGACATGTCAGACCGGCTCTACTTCGAGGAGCTGACACCGGAGAGGGTGCGCGACATCGTCGAGTTCGAGCGCCCG
>CP070680.1:2907564-2911787 GCA_020352555.1 Caldifarciminota bacterium
ATTGCGAGGCCGTCTGCGGCCGTGGCAATCTCTTCTGGACGCGGGCTCGGGGCAGGCTCCGCTGCCGCTTTCGCCTCTCTGGAATACGGCATCACTGCTGCCGCTTTGACTTCCGGTCAGCCCTGTCCGGTCATGCTCCCCAGCGTTGTCCCTCTCCACTCGACCGCTCGGACCCTACGCCGCTCTCCTCCCCCTTCGTCACTTCTGCACAACCACCTTCCGCACGGCTGTCAGCTGTCGGCCGTCAGCTGTCGGCTCGTGCACGAAGTAGACCCCCGGTGCGAGACGCCGGATGTCGTTTGGCCCCGGCTGCAGGGACAGAACTCTCCGCCCGGCGATGTCGAACAGCAGTGCCGGCTGGACGCCGCCCAGTGCCAGGGTGTGCCGGACCAGAGTCGGGGCAAGCCGTGCCGAAGCAGTCGCGCCCTGGCTTGCCAGGCCGACAATGTCCTGAAAGACGGCCGCGCGCGCGCGGCCTGACATGTAGTGGTCCCATTCACGCGTAGTTGTCGCCACGGCCAAGCACCCTGAAGAGTCGGCTGCGATGCCACTCGTCTCAATCAGCCTGTAGTCGGGCCATGCAAGGAGTTGGATTGGGGCAGGGTCTAGCAGCCTGCCGTCCGGACTGATGCGGGCCCCCAAGTAGTCCCGGCTCTTCCTTGCCGCCATCTCCGGTTCGTAAGAACGGGACGCCAAGAGGAAGTTGGTTCCATCAAACACCACCCTAGTGTTCCTCCCCAGCTCGTAGGGGAGGCGCAAGGCGTGCAGCACAGTCCCATCAGTCCCGACCAGCCAGACTTTCCCGCCCGCCTCAGCGGCCACCAGATAGACGCCGTCGCCAAAAGCGACCCTGCCGCTGGAACCCGCTGACCTTTCAAGTTCAATCTCCGCCGTGTCGAGTATTTCGCCTGCAGAACTCACTCTGACAGCCGCAATCTCGTCGTTCCCTATGTGCTTTCGGACGACCAGAAAGTTCTGGCCATCGCTGGCCACATGGGGGTCTTGCTCGTCAATGTCCTCTATCTTCAGATACAGAGGGACAGAATCGAGCACTGTGCCGTCCGGTTTGACGCGAGCCCCGAAGATGTCGCCAGGCGGGTAACGGAACCACACGACAAGAAACAGGCCGTCTCCATACGCCACGTCCGGCGTGCGTCCTCCGTCGGGCGAATCCGGAAGCCGTATCGGCATAGTGTCAGGGAGGTTCCCATCTCGGCCTACGCGTGTGGCCCGGATGCGGCCGCCCTCATTGCACCAGACTACAAGGTAGTACCCAGAGCCGAAAGCTACGGCGGGGTCGAAAGAACGCGGTTCACCGACGTTGAAGCCTCCCGGGTCGAGCACCTCGCCGAGGCGGGTGAATCGAGCTGCCCGCACACGCTCCGGAGAGTCTGGGTCCGCCCCCTCATCGGTCCAGACCGCCAGGAAGTCCTGCCCGTCCGACGCAACATCGCACTCCTCTTGGTGATTGGCCGCTCTGGAAAGCAGGGCCTCCGTCGAGTCCAGCACGACCCCGGATACAGACACCCGTCGGCAGACCGCGTCAGTTGATGTCGTATGCGATATCCCGACCAAGGCATGAGACCATGCGACCAGATACCCTCGGTCGTCTCCGGCCACGGCGGGGTAGTCAGCATAGTAGTCCCAGGGCTCGCCCGGGTGGTGTGTGGACGACGACACCGCAATGGGGCTACTGTCAATGACAGCAAGCGAGGTGTCCAGACGCAGCGCGTAGACGAAGGCCGAATCCCCTGTTCTGCCCGACCAGACAACCATCGTGGTGTCACATGCCGACCCGATATCGTGATACCAGCAGACATTGTCAGCGATTCTCAGCGGAGAGCTATCCACCACATGCCCGGCGGGCGAGACCCGTGCAACCCACAGTTCTCGGGCGTTCTCCTGCGCCGCCACGACGAAGTTGTACCCGTTAAAAGTGACCGCAGGCTCCTCGGCGTTAACCAGCCCGCCGATTGGGAATCCGACAGAATCCGGCACCGTGCCGTCGGGCAGCACGATGTTACACCATGGGGCATACGCCGTGTCGCCCTGGATGCAGACCACCAGATAGACCCCGCCACCGAAGGCGACGTCCAGGTCGCAACAAGATAGCGTCTGTCCGGGATGCACTCTCCGCGGCAGGGTGTCTACTAGTACGCCGTCAGGCCTCACCCTGGAGAACCATGCCCGGTGGTTGTTGCTCTCATCCCACTGCATCCATGTCACGAGGTAGTTGGTCCCGTCGAACGCGACACTGACCCACGAAAGGCCCCTTTCCGGAGTTGCCAGCGTGAACCTGTTAGTCACATCCCCGCTTGTGTCGACCAGAGCGCCAGATAGCTTCGGAGAGCCGTGGTGAGTGGGGACGTGGTCAGGCCAGCAGACGAAGAAACTGGACCCGGAGAAGGCAACTCCGAGGCGATCATTCCAGATGGGAGGTCTGCTGGTTGGCCCCCCGATATCGAGACACAGAGAGTCCAAGGGCACACCGTCGCGACCGACTCTGCATCCGAGCACGCGCCCTCCTGTAGACCACACCACCAGGCCGACAGAATCCCCCCAGGCCGCAGCCTTGTTGTGGGACCATGCGACATCCGGCCCGTAGTGCGGCACCGTATCCAGCAGGAAGGACGGGAACGGCTGACCCCACACCACACCCACAACCAGGATTGTCAGGAGAAGAAAAGGACTGCGTCTGGGCATGGCCCCTCCCTACCGCTGAATCACGACCTTGCGGACGGAGACCGCTGGCCGCTTGCCGCTATCCGCTGACCACGACGATGCGGAGCCTGCCGTCGGACGGCAGAAGTAGACTCCTGGCGCGATGTGCCGGATGTCGTGGCGCCTGACGGCACCGCTTGCTCCGCTCGCGAACGCTCCCGGCAGGGACATGACCTTCCTGCCCGTGATGTCGAGAAGGGTAGCTTCCTGCTTGCCAGGGTGCAGCAACATACCGAGACACACAGTTCCCTGTCTCCGCAGTTTCTCTCCCCCAGGCCAGCTTTCCAGAATTGCCCCGGCAGGCCAGACGTACAGGCTTCCCTGGTAAGGACTGCAGATGAGGCTCTCGGGTGAGACAACCAGCAGAGAACAGGCGATTGGAATCCAACCACTCGGGGAGGCACGCCATGTCGGGAACTCCATGGTCATGTTTGTACCCCCTGCAAGTCCCTCGACGAACAGCGACTCTGCATAGTTGTAGCCGAGGCTGAACCACGCCCAAAGGTCGACGGTCTCTGCGCCCCAGTTGCTGACCCCGTACGCCGGTCGCCCCTCCATGCCTTCAATCACAGTGTCGCTCGGCCAGAGAATGGCCGATATCCTGACATCGATGTACAGCACCACGAACCTGAGCGATGTCGTGTCGTTCGCCGGGTTCTCATCGCCTGTCAGTGCAACCGAGCACCGGGCAGTGTACGTTCCCGGCCTGAGTATACCGATGTCCAGGAATGTCACCTCTGCAGGACTTCCCGGAGCCAAGTCCACCACCTGCATCGAATCGGCGTATTGCTCAGATCCGGTCGAGTCCTCGATCGAGAGCTTTGTCCAGAAGGTCGCGCTCACGCTTCCCCGATTGGTGAGATGGGCCGTGAACCGCATCCCCTTACTGAGGCTGTCCGCTGACACATCATGCAGCAGGCAGCCGTCCTGCCCCGCTGCCACACCCACAGCCAGGATTGCCAGTAGAAGGACAGAACTGCGTCTGGACATGGTGCCTACCTACCGTTGTATCACAATCTTCCGCACACTTGGACCCTCGAACCCTTGACCCCTCGGACCCTTCTGGTGTACGAAGTAGACCCCCGGCGCGACGTGCCGGATGTCATTCTCACCCGGCTGCAGAGACATCACTCTCCGGCCCGTGACGTCGAGCAGTGCGACATCCTGCCTGCCGGTCAGGGGTAAGTGCAGTGCCCCGCGGACCGCTGTTGCGGTCGGAGGGCTTAAGCAGGCTACGGCCTTCCTCTCTCTTACAGCGGTTGTGCTGTCCTTGACGACCGCAACCCTCTTCCCTGACGCGCCGTAGAGTTCGCGGTCGAACGAGTTCAGTGCCATGCACCGGTACTGCTCGTCTGGTAGCTGGGCGAGCAGCGAGTCAGAACGGCAATCGAATATCAGAAGCCCGCCCGCGCAATCCAGGTAGAGCCGGTTGGCGCGACCGTCGTACTCGGTGAGCGGCGCGTCGAGGCTGCAGCCGACGTTGATGCGCTTGATCACGCGGC
>CP070680.1:2911887-2931087 GCA_020352555.1 Caldifarciminota bacterium
CAGCTCATATTCTGGATCTCCAGAGGACTCAGTATCTCCGTCCTCGAACGCATCCGGAACGAGGTCTTCGGAGTCCCCACGCCCAAAAATAGTTCTAGCCCAGGTACATGGTGACCCCCTGAGGGTCGCGAGGAAGTCAATGGGGATACCACCGAAGGATTGGCTGGCGCTGAGAGGGAGTGTGAGAGCTCTACTGCGAGCGGCGAAGGGAAAGACAAGGCATCGAGTTGCCGTCCGTTCTGGTTATGCTTCTGTGGCGATACACAAGCGCCAGAAAGGTGGAACCGATGCCGCCAATAGCTTACTGCACCGTGATCAGAGGTAAAGATCAGTCGCTGAGGTACGAAGTCCGCGACCGCATGGTCAAGCTGGCCCTGGAGGATGGTATCAAGCCGACCGCCCGCTACTACGGCGTGTCACGGAACACGGTCCGGAAGTGGCTGCGCCGCTATCAAGAGACGCGGGTCGCCGGGCTGCAGGAGAGGAGCCGGGCGCCCCATTACATTCCGCACAAGACGCCGGCCCGTGTCGAGGACAAGGTCGTCCGGCTCAAGAAGCGGCTGAAGCGGTTTGGCAGCAGGCGGCTGGTGCGGGACTATACTGTGGGTTGCAGCCACGGGGCTTTCGACCGCATCTGTCGTGAGCACGGGCTGCTGCGTCGGCGCAGGCGCAAGCGTGCGCGGCGGAACGACCTGCGTGCGGTCAAGGCCCGCTACCGGTTTGGTCGGCGCACCTGCAACGACACCAAGCACTTGTGCGACATCGCGGAGTACTGGCCGCAGGCGCGGAGGCTGAGGCTGCCCTGGTATCAGTACAGTCACCGGGACGTGCGGACCGGGGCGATGTTTCTGGGCTTTGCCGACGAGCTGTCGGTGAACCATGCGGCGGTTTTCAGCGAGGTGCTGGTTGCCTGGTATCGGCAGCACGGGGTGCGGCTGAAAGACGGTGTCTGGCTTCATGACGGTGGGAGCGAGTACATCGGGAGCTGGCAGGCGAAGAAGCCGAGCGCCTTTCAGCAGGTGCTGGTCGGAGCCGGGATCAAGGGTCTCGAGATACCGAAGACGACCTACAATGCCGAGGTGGAGACGATTCACAACACGATCGAGTTCGAGTTCTTCGAGGTGGACCGATTCCGGGACCGGCGGGACTTCTTCCGGAAGGCGAGCGGGTATCAGCTGTGGTACAACTGGGAGCGGAAGAACTGCAACCGTGGGAACCGGGCTCCCCGCGAGATCCTGGCAGAAGTGGCACCGGACGTAGACCCGGGCGTCCTGCTACTGCCTGCGCTGGACCTTGACGAGCTGCCGGCCACCCGGCTAGAATTCGAGGCACGCAAGCGCCAGCAAGGGGGTCACGATGTGCCTAGGCTGACCCCGACGTCGTGGCATTTGACTTGCCTATGGTTTCAAATACACTGCCTGGCAGTTGAATTTCCAAATTGCGGCAAGACTCGGATGCCTCCGCGTCGCAAGCCCCGCCAGGAAGTCCTGATTTGCTGGCACCCATCAGCTTCCTGCTGCTAGTGACGCTCAGCCCACCGCAGGATGTCATGGCCCGGGACAGACCGAACGACAACGGGAAAGAGATTTCTGTTTTCTGGAGCCCGTCGGGTGATACCGGCGTCACCAGCTACAGGATTCTGCGTCAAACCGAAGGCCAGCAGTCGTGGGACACGGTCGGGATGGTCGGCCGCCTCGCCCGGTCGTACGCCGACACCGACGTTGAGGACGGAGTCAGGTATCGGTACGTTGTGTTGGCGGCCTCCGAGACAGAGACAGCCGAGTCAGAACCGTCTGACTATGCCGTGAGCACCCCACAGTGGTTCGACACCGACCGGATACCAGCGCTGTTTGGCGTCGCCATCTTCACCTTCCTGATAGTCCTTGCCACCAACCTGGCGAGACGCAACCGAAACCTCTTCATCCGCAGAATATCGGGCCTGGATGCTGTGGAGGAGGCGCTGGGACGCGCGACAGAGATGGGAAGACCAATCCTGTACGTACCGGGGCTGTCCAGTATTGCCGATGTAGCCACAATCGCGTCACTCAACATCCTCGGCGAGGTCGCGAAGAAGACCGCCAAGTTCGGGACCCCGCTGATGGTCCCGCTGCGCGACCCGATTGTCTACACGGTTGCCCGCGAGGTGGTCAAGGAATCCTACACGACCGCCGGCCGGCCGGACGCATTCAGCCAGGACATGGTGTTCTTCGTGACGACCCAGCAATTTGCGTACGCGGCGGCCTGCAACGGGATCATGGTCCGTGACAGACCGGCAACCAACTTCTTCATCGGAATGTTCTGGGCAGAATCGCTGATCCTGGCAGAAACGGGTGCAACGACGGGGGCGATTCAGATAGCAGGCTCAGACGCAATCCACCAGTTGCCGTTCTTCATCACCGCCTGTGACTATACCCTCATCGGTGAAGAGCTGTATGCCGCCTCAGCGTATCTATCCCGTGAGCCGCTGCTTCTCGGCTCAATCAAAGGCCAGGACTACTCCAAGATTGTCATCCTCACCGTCATCGTCCTTGGTACGATGCTGGCGCTGTTGGCAAACGTGCAGGTGCTCGATTGGTTCAGGAGCATACGATGAAAAGACGCATCCCCCTGATTCTGGTTCTGGTGCTGGGCATCTTCGCCGCAATCGCGTTCGTTGTCCCCCATCCCAGCGTCCGTGGTGTCGACGATGTGATGCGCAACGACGTGCTGCGGATCATCGGGGCGTTCAGCCTCGTGCTTGGAGTGGGCTCGATCATCCGGCACCACTACATGAAAATCAAACGGAAGGCCGAGCATTGGCCCTACAGCTGGGTCACGCTCAGCACCCTGGTGGTCAGTGCCATTCTCGGGCTGTTCGGCGGCATCGATCCCAACGCTCCCGGAGTCCTGTTCCGGGCCGGCGGCGTCGGGCAGTTCCTGTCCAACTTCCACATGCAGACGCTGTACGACAACATCATGGTGCCGCTCGCCGCCACGATGTTCGCTCTCCTTGCCTTCTTCATGGCTTCTGCCGCCTACCGTGCCTTCCGAGCCCGGAACCTCGAGGCCACGCTGCTGCTTGTCGCCGCCTTCGTACTGATGCTGGGTGCGGTCCCGCTGGGTCGGATGCTGATCAAGCCGCTCCCCGCCTTCGCGGAGTGGATCCTGACAGTGCCAAATACGGCTGCCAAACGGGGTATCATGTTCGGGGTAGGATTGGGGACGATCGCAACCTCGCTGAAGATCATCCTCGGCATTGAACGCGGCTGGCTGGGAGGGGGCGGCTCGTGACCCCGCAGACCGGGCGCGAGAAGCGCGGTTTCTGGGACAGACTGCTGCTGGTCGACCGGCGGTGGCTGTACGTCGTCATCTGGCTGGTCGTCATGGTCCCCATGCTGTTCCCTTTCGACATCAAGCCCGAAGCCATGCCCCCGGTGCGCAAGCTGTTCGAGTACATCGACAGCATGCCTGAGGACAAGTCTCTTGTCATCTCGGTCGACTACACCCCTGACACCAGGCCCGAGCTTCACCCGATGGCCATCGCGGCACTGAGACATGGATTCGCGACCAAGCGCAGGGTCGGTGTGCTCTGTCTCAACACCGTCATGAGCCTGGGCTTGGCCGAAGGCGCCTTGCGCCAGGTCAGCGAGGAATTCAACTCGCGGGCCACGACCCGCGAGGACTCGATCATCAACGGCGAGGACTACGTGTTCTGGGGCTGGTCATACCCCATCATCACGGTCCTGCTCGGAATGGGAGAGCGCATCACTCGTGTCTTCCCGGTGGACTACTACGGCCATCGAACCGAATCCCTGCCTATCATGGCATCCCTCAAGAACTACGACGACATGGGAATAGTAGTCTGCATCGCCGGCTCGTCGATTCCGCTCTCCTGGGTTAACTACGCCCACACCCAGTTCGGCTGCCAGATCGGTTGCGGAATAACCGCAGTGTCGGCCGCGGACTTCTATCCCTACCTCAACTCCGGGCAGTTCACCGGCATGCTCGCCGGGATGAAAGGAGCTGCCGAATACGAAGAACTCGTGTCTGAGAAGATGGTCGAACTCGGCTACGAGTGGGACCTGCCTCGAAAAGGGACCGAAGCGATGTCATCACAGACAGCCGCCCATCTTGCCATCATGGCCTTTCTGATAATCGGCAACATCGCGTTCTTCATCACCCGAAGGAGGAAGCAATGAACGTCGCGGCTGATCCTTGGGTGTGGGTGGCGGCGATCCTGACGCTCGCGGTCTTCTCCTTCCTCTATCGGGAGAATCCCTTCTACCGATTCGCCGAACACCTGTTCGTCGGCGTCTCCAACGGCTACGCCATCACCTTCTACTTTCACCGCATCCTGATGCCCTATCTTATCGAACCGGTCAGCCATGGCCGCGACCTCTGGCTGATAGCCATCGCCATGGTCGGCATGCTCTATTTCACCCGCTTCATCCCCAAAGTTTCCTGGCTGGTCAGAATCCCGATCGCGGTCGTCCTCGGGTACTCGTCCGGTGCGTACATCCCCCGCGCCATTGACGCGCAGATTCTCCAGCAGCTCCGTGCCACGATCGTCACCCGCTCGAGTTTCGCCACCACGCTGGCAGGACCCGGCTGGCAGCTCGGCGTCTGGTCGATCATCATCGCCCTCGGTGTCATAGCGACGGTGACCTACTTCTTCTTCTCGGCCGAGCAGAAGGGTATCCTCAAGCCCATCAGCCGGATCGGCATAATCTTCATCATGGTGGGTTTCGGCGCTTCGTTCGGATACACGGTCATGGCCCGGATCTCGCTCTTCATCGGGAGACTCCAGTTCCTGCTCGGGGACTGGCTGGGCCTGCTGCGGTAGCACTTGCTCTGTGACGGACGGGACAGCGCGAGCTGTCCCGTCTGCCTGTCAACGGCCGGTTAACAGGAACGCCAGCAATAGGTCGCGGCTGCGGCCGTCACTCCGAGCGCCAGCAGCACAACGACCGCCGGGACTATCGCCATCTGGGCAAGACCGAGCTCGGTGACAGAAACTTGCCCGATACCGGTGCGTCCTGCCAGCCTGAGCACCGATTCCAGCAGCGGCGCCCTGAACAGGTAGGCAAGGACTCCCAGGACCGGGGCGGCAGCCAGCGACCACCACGGGCTCAGGACGAGCTCCCGCTGCCTCGGCAACCCGGCCATCACTCTCGCTGCAAACCCGGCTGGGGGCTCTGAGGCCGGCTGGCTGTCCAGCCCTGAAACCACGGCCGACATTAGCGCCAGTTCTCTGCGGCAATCCTGACAATCCATCACGTGAGTGTCTACCCGGTGCCGGTCCTCTGGTGTCAATTCGCGGGTCACGTATTCCTGGACCAGAGACTTCAGTTCATTGCAGTTCATGTCCACATCACCTTCCTGAGCTCTTCCCAGCCCACACGTTCGATCAATCTGGTCTTCAGCAGGGCCCTGGCCCGATGGATCTGGGCCTTGACCGTGCCCAGCGGCTTACGAGTGGTCAGGGCAATCTCTTCGTAAGACAGACCGTTGAAGTGGTAGAGCGTTATCATCGCCCGGTAGTCTTCCGGCATCTCAACCACCTCATCCATCACCGCCTGCTTGATGCTGCGTGACCTCACTTCTTCGACCGGGCCTGGAACCGAGGCGGTCGCGGCTTCCTTGAGCTCGACCTCGGGCCGCTTCTTCCTCAGCATGCTGATGCAGCTATTGTAGCATATCCGGTACAGCCACGACGAGAACTTCGCCTCCCCCCGGAAACCAGGGAGCGCAGCGTAGGCCTTGATGAAGGTCTCCTGGGCCGCATCCTCGGCACGGCCGGCGTCGTTGAGCAACCTGCATGCGGTCGAGAAGACCATACCTTTGTACCGGTTGACCAGAACCGCGAAGGCACGCCCGTCACCGTGCGCTGAGCGCCTGACGAGCGATTCTTCGGCGGTGGCTTCCACTTCTCGACCCATATGACGCCTTCAGGCGACGAATGTTACACCATCCGCAACAAAACGGCAACCGCCCCGTCATACAGGCAAGATGTCACAGAAAGCCAAAACGGACGTCAAGGCCGTACTGGCGAAAGCAGCCGTGGCCTCCATGCTGCTGGCGGTCGCCGCAGTCACGCTGCCGAATATCCTTTGCGCCCGCCGGTCTGATGAACCCGGGCGAACGCCGGCATTGACTCACCAGAACCTCACCGGCATGATGCCCGAAGTCTTGGTCCGGGCCGAACGCCCGCCTGAACTCATGGCTGAGGTCGTGGTGAGACCAGAGCACCCAGTTGTTGTTGACGCCGATCGTCCTGCAGGGCCAGTGCCAAACATCTACTGATGAAGAAAGACCCCCGAGAGTTGAAAGGAGTCGTCCCGTGAATCCAGCAGACGTAATGAATTCGTTTACCGGCGTGGTCGCCGTGATCCTGATCTTCGGCATACCGATCCTCGCCATCATCGCAACCCTGGCCATCGTCCTCGGCGCGCTCAAGTACCGCCACCGGCAGCGGATGAAGATGATCGAGCAGGGTATGATGCCCGCCCCGCCTAAAGCCAGGAAAGGCAACTGGTATGCCCTGCTCATCAGCGGCGGAATCCTGTTTGCCTTCGGAATCGGCATGTTCCTTGTCGGCGTGTTGACGGACGAAGCTGAAATGGAGCCCGGCCTCGTGTTCGGATGTGTCGGCCTGGCCATGCTTGTCTGCTTCGTCATCATCCGAATCCTGAACAAGAAACGTCGGGAAGCCGAACCGAGCGTCGCAGACACCGACCCCGGTCCTCTGCCGTGATCGTGTTCGGTCCGGGGCTGTTCCTTTCCAACGGGCAGGCATTCGAAGATGAGACCCGGGGCGGCAATGCCGCCCCGGCTCGGTTCTCGATACCAGCCGCTAGGCGTTGTCGATCTGCGCCCGCTGCAGCCCGCCCGAGTAGTCGATGTACACCGTCTTCTGCTCCGAGAAAATCTCGTAGGCGGTCCAGCCGCCTTCGCGGTGGCCGTTGCCGGTGTCCTTGACACCGCCGAACGGCATGTGGCACTCGGCCCCGATCGTCGGCGCGTTGATGTAGGTGATTCCGGCTTCGATCAGCTCGATCGCCTTCATCGCCCGGTTGACGTCCTTGGTGTAGACCGCAGATGACAGCCCGTAGCGCGTGCCGTTGAGCACCGCGATGCCTTCTTCGAAGTCTCTGACCTTGATGACCGACAGAACCGGCCCGAATATCTCCTCGACCGCTATCCGCATGGCTGGACTCACGTCGGCGAACACCGTCGGCCGGTAGAAGAACCCCCTGTCATAGTCGTCGCCGGTCAGCTTCTCCCCGCCCAGCACCAGCTTCGCCCCCTCCTTCTTCCCGATCTCGACGTAGCCGTGCACGGTCTCGCGCTGCCCGTCGCTCACACACGGCCCCATCTCGACCGATTCGTCCAGCCCGTTGCCGACCTTGAGCTTGGCCGCACGGTCGACCACCATCTCGAGCATCCGGTCGTGGACCCCTTCTTCGACAATCAGCCGCGACGTCGCTGTGCACCGCTGCCCCGTGGTTCCGAACGCACCCCACAGCACGCCTTCGAGCGCGAGCTCCAGGTCGGCATCGTTCATCACAAGCTGTGCGTTCTTGCCGCCGAGCTCGAGCGAGCAGCGCTTCAGGCTCTTGCCTGTCACCTCTGCTATCCTTCTTCCGACTTCGGACGAGCCGGTGAACGAAATCCCACATATGTCAGGATGCCCGATCAGCGCCTCGCCGACCTCGGAGCCCGAGCCGTAGACGACGTTGACCACACCGTCCGGCACTCCGGCTTCGTGCAGCGCGCCGACGAAAGCGTCGACCGAAGCCGGCGTCAGGGTCGCGGGCTTTATCACGGCCGTGTTGCCGCATGTCAGCGCCGGGAACAGCTTCCATGACGGTATCGCCATCGGGAAGTTCCAGGGGCAGATCATGCCCCAGACACCCATCGGCTGCCGGGTGACGTAGCACATCTTGTCAGGCATCTCGCTCGGCGCGACTGTTCCCCACAGCCGGCGGCTCTCGCCCGCCGCGTAGAACCCGGTGTCGACCGCCTCCTGCACATCGCCGCGGGTCTCTTTGAGGACCTTGCCCATCTCGCGCGTCTCGAGCCGCGCGTACTCCTCCTTGTTCCGCACCAGGATTTCGGTCGCCTTGCGCATGATGTCGCCCCGCGCCTGGGCCGGGAGCGCGCGCCACGCAGGGTAGGCGGCCTTCGCCGCTGCGACCGCCGCGCTCACATCCTCGGGTCCGGACAGCGGGAACACTCCGACCAGGTCGTCCTGGTCTGCCGGGTTCCGGTTCTCGTACGTCTTGCCCGACCCGGACGCAACGTACTTGCCGTTGATGAAGTTCTGGTATTGCTTGGACACTTCAGCTCCTTGTTTGTCTTCCTGGCTGGGCCAGAATACTAGTGATTATCTCTTGGAGTTCAACCCGGGCTCTGGCCAAGACCCTCGAAAGCCAGATCCAGCGCCTGTTCCGGAGACTCGGCACGAATGACACCGGCTATGTCCCAGGTCTGCAGTCCGACGACCCTCTTGCCCACCCGCAAAGCAAAGCCGATTTCTGACAGCGTGCCGTGCGAGCCGTCGATGGCGATGAGCCTGTCCGCGGTCCGAATAATGGACAGATTTCGGGCTTCGCCCAGCCCGGTGGCAATCGCAATGTCGACGTGCTCGTTGGCCGCGGCCCGCTCGTGCCCGGGAAGGATGCCGATCGTGGTGCCGCCGGCCTGCTTCGCGCCGCGGCACGCGGCTTCCATGACACCTGCCAGACCCCCGCACACCAGTACCCCGCCGCGCTCCGCGATGCCGGCACCTACCCGCTCGGCAAGCTGCGCGACTTCGGTGGCGCATTCCGAGCCGCCGATGACTCCGATGTGGGGCCTATTTCTTGACGAACAGTTCGACATGCTTGAACTGGCTGACATCGAAGAGACCCCTGTCGGTGAGTTTGAGCTCCGGTATCACCGGCAGAGCCAGGAATGAGAGGGCGATGAACGGGTTGTGCAGCCGGGAACCCCACACTCCGGCCTTGTGAATCAGCTTCCTCAGCTCGGGCACCACCTTCTCAGCGCTCTGCTCAGACATCAACCCCGCAATCGGCAACCTGAGCATTGCCGCGACCTGGCCTCTGGCCACCGCAACGTACCCGCCCCCTGCCTTCTTCAGTTCCTGTGCGGCCTTGAGCATGTCCTTGTCATCCGCGCCCACGACAATCATGTTGTGCGAATCATGGGCCACGGTCGTTGCCAGCGCGCCCTGCTTCAGCCCGAACCCTGAGACCAACCCCAGCCCGATCCGGCCGGTGGCCCTGTGCCGCTCGACTACCGCCAGCTTGAGCAGATCCCTGCCCGGGTCCGCGACCACATGCCCCTTCTCCACAGTCGGAGGCACCACCTTCTGCTCGGTCACGATCTGGTCCGGCACCACGCGGATCACCCGGCACAGGTCAGCTTCTGCTTTGATTGCGAAGCACCCGAGCGTCAGCCTGCCCGGCTTGACCGTGCCGGTCACGGCCTTGTCTTTGAGCTTGGGCAGTCTTGCCACGACCTCGCCCGATTTCACCACCGGCTCCCCGGACTTGAACACCCATCTGGCCCTGAATCGCTGCAGGTCGCTGAGAACGACCAGGTCTGCCCGCCATCCCGGTGCAACCGCACCCCTGCCCCTGAGCCCGAAGTACTCGGCCGGGTTCAGGGTCACCATCTGGATTGCGGCAACCGGGTCCATGCCCTGCCTGACCGCATGCCGCAGAATGTCGTCAAGATGTCCTGCCCTGAGCAGGTCCTCGGGATGCCTGTCGTCGGTCACGAAACAGCACCGCCTCCGGTTGAAGTCGTTGACCAGGGGCAGCAGCGAGGTCAGGTTACGCGCCGCCGACCCTTCTCTTACCATCAGCCGCATCCCGGCCCGCAGTTTGTCCAGCGCCTCGGATCGACCCACGCACTCGTGGTCCGAACCCACGCCTGCGGCAGCGTAGGCCTGCAGCATCGGTCCGCCCAGCCCGGGCGCATGCCCGTCCACGATCCTGCCCGCTTCCTGCGCCGCCAGCACCTTGCCCAGCACCCGCCCGTCCCCGAACGCCAGACCCGGGTAGTTCATCACCTCGCCCAGGCCCAGGACCCGTTCGTGCCCGAGCAGCCGTATGATGTCGGCCTCGGTCACCTTCGCGCCCGAAGATTCCGTGTCGGTCGCCGGCACGCATGAAGGCGCCATCAGGAACACGTCGACCGGCATCCCGGCGCTCGCTTTGAGCATGTACCGCACGCCTCTTGCGCCGAGCACATTGGCGATCTCGTGCGGGTCTGCGACCACGGCGGTGGTGCCCCGCACCAGCACCAGCCGGACGAACTCGCGCACCGGCAGCAGCGAGCTCTCGATGTGGACGTGCCCGTCGATGAACCCGGGCGCGACGAACTGGCCGGCCACGTCGAGCGTCCGCCTGGCCTTGCGGTACTCGTGACCGACACCCGCGATCAGCCCGTCCTTGATCGCCACATCGGCACGCCGCACCTCGCCGGTCAGCACGTCGACCACCTGCCCGCCGGCCAGCACCAGGTCTGCCGGCGCGTCGCTTCTGGCAACAGCAAGCAGCCGCTGCATCGCCTTGAGCTTCTTGGGTCTACTACTTGTCGCTGCCATCGCTCTCCTCCACGAATCCGATATAGGGCAGGTGGCGGTAGCGCTCGGCGAAGTCCACCCCGTACCCGACGACGAATCTGTCCGGCACCTCGAACCCGACGTAGTCCGGCTTGATGTCGACCTTCCTGCGCGCCGGCTTGTCCAACAGCACGCACACTTTGAGGCTCTCCGGACCTCGCAGCCTGAGGCTGCCGAGCAGGTACTTCATCGTCAGCCCGGTGTCCAGGATGTCATCGACCACCAGCACGTGCCGCTTCTCGATGGGGCATTTCAGGTCGGTCACGATCTTGACCACGCCCGATGTCTCGGTTGTCTCGCCGTAGCTGGAAACCGTCATGAAGTCGATGACGACCGGTACGGTCAGCTGCCGTACCAGGTCGGCGAGAAAGACCCACGACCCCTTGAGTATGCCGACCGCCAGCAGCTCCTTGCCCGCATGGTCGGCCGATACCTGGCGCGCGAGCTCGGTCACCCGGGCCTGGATTCTGTCCTCGGATATCAGTTCGCGGACCGGCAGCCGGTTCGGGTCATCCATCCGGCTTCGCCTTCAAACGGGCCGGCCGGAGTCTGCTCCGGCCGGTATCGGGGCGACTGGATTCGAACCAGCGACCTCTTGGTCCCGAACCAAGCGCGCTAACCAACTGCGCTACGCCCCGGTTCACATGACGCGTCGTCCCAGGCTGCCTTGACAGCCTGCGAGCCCAGATGTTAGGCCGAAACCCGCACCAGTCAAACATCATACCTTGCCCTTCACGAACGGCACGAACACGCACCCCATCAGCGACCGGCGTACCATCCGCTCGCCGTGTTTGACCCCGAGCGTCAGGATCTGCGAGCCGCGGCCCACCGGTACGACGATTCTGCCGCCGTCGGCGAGCTGTCCGGCCAGTCCGTGCGGAAACGTCGCCGCGCCCGCGGTCACCATGATCCGGTCGAACGGCGCGAACTCAAGCCAGCCGTCGTGTCCGTCACCGACCCTGAACCGCACGTTCCGGTACCCGACCCGGTGCAGCACCTGCCGCGCTGCCTTGGACAACTCCTTGACGATCTCGACCGTGTACACCATCTTGGACAGTTCGGCCAGAACCGCCGCCTGGTACCCGGACCCGGTCCCGATCTCGAGCACCCGGTCCTCCTTGCCCGGCTTCAGCGCCTCGGTCATCGCGGCCACCATGTAGGGCTGGGAAATCGTCTGTCCTGAGCCGACCGGCAGCGGGTGGTCTTCGTAGGCCTTGTGCCTCAGCCCCTCGGCCACGAATTCGTGCCTCGGCACCCTCCGCATCGCGTCCAGTACTCCCGGGTCAGACACCCCGCGGCACGCTATCTGCTCTGCCACCATCCGGGTCCTGGCCTGGGCGAAATCGGTCACTGGCGCAGTATATGCCCGGCCTCAAACCGGTCAATCAGGGCAGGTTGTTGAGCCGGAAACTAGATCCGGACCGAGCCGAACGGCGCCGGCATGAACGTCAAGACCAAAAGCAGCAGCGCGACGACCGCCAGCATCTTCTCGGTCCCATTCAGGGGCGTGATGTCGTCAAGGGGCGGCGGATGCCTCATCCCGAATATCGAAATCAGAACCGCCCAGAACGGCCAGCCCAGCCAGAAGAAACCCATCAAAAGCAGCACGGCGACGATGACCCAGTTGGCCGCTCTGCGCCACCTGCCGAACACCGCGTAGGCGATGTGCCCGCCGTCGAGCTGCCCGACCGGCAGCAGGTTGAGCGCGGTCACGAAGAGCCCGAGCCAGCCCGCGAACGCCATCGGGTGCAGCATCACGTCCACGCCCTCGGGCAGGCTGCCGAATCGGGCAAGAGACAGCAGCCAGAAGACGAACGACGACCCGAGCTGGATCCCGCCCTGGGCCTCGCCCAGCGACACTGTCCGCGACATCCCGAGCCCGATGAAAGTCACCGGCAGCGCGACCAGGAAACCGACCAGCGGCCCCGACACCCCGACCTTGACCAGCGCGCCTTTGCTCGGCACCGGAGACTTGATCCTTATGAACGCGCCCATCGTGCCCGTCATCGGATGCGGCACCGGCAGAAAATACGGCAGCGTCGCGTCCACCCCCAGCCTGCGTGCGGTGAAGTAGTGGCCCAGTTCGTGGCTGCCCAGTATCAGGATGATGCTGACCGAGAACGGAATGCCGTGGACCCAGTTCAGGAGGTTGAGCGGGTTGTGCCCTGCCTGCAGGGTCCCGACCGCAAGCGTGGTCAGGACCGTGCCGACGAACAGCAGCAGGTTGACCCACAGGCGCGAAGGCCTGAGCTCGCGCGGCGGACCGTAGACGATCTCATGCCCCTGGCCGTGCCTGCGGAAATAGGCGGTGAACCCGTTGTCCCTGAACACCTGCTTGAGTTGCGCCAGGCTCTGTTTCAGCGGCTCGCGGATCCGGCCCCAAACGTGGTTTTCTCGGGCTTCGGTCACTTCCATGTACCGGGTGACCTGGCCCAGGTCCACCTGGTGTTCTGTATGGTCTTCGCGTTCGATCCGCTGCTCCATTGTCTGAGCGACCTAGCAGATCCTGGGCAGCTGCTGCCCTTCGAGCATTATCAAACGCCTGAGCGAACCGATGGCTGTCCGCAACCACACGCCTTTGGGCTCAGCCACGACTTCGCCCACCCGGCAGGCTTTGCGTCCGTACACGTGTTTGTGCATCTCCTTTGTTAGACGCTTCTCGGCCTCAGGCGAAGCAACCACAATCACCTTTCCCTCGTTTGCCATGTACAGAGGTTCCAGTCCGAGCAGCTCGGCCACGCCGCGCACCGCCGGCGAAATCGGCACCAGTTCCTCGTGCAGCACCAGCCCCAGCCCGGTCGCTTCCGCAATCTCGTTCAGGGTCGTGGCCAGCCCTCCCCTGGTCGGGTCCCGCATCATCTTCACCCCTGGCCCGGAAACAAGCTTCTGAATCAGCCCTGCCAGAGGAGCACAATCGCTCGCGAGCCTGGCCCTGAACCGGAACACACCCCGGGCCACCGCAACCGCGGCCTCGTGGTCACCGATGCTGCCGTTGAGCAGGATTGCGTCCCCGGCCTTCACTTGCTCGGGCCCGAGCTTCACCCTGGTCCTGACCGTTCCGATGCCGGTCGTGTTGATGTACACCCCTTCGTCATCGCCCTTCTCGATCACCTTGGTGTCGCCGGCGACCACCTTGACCCCGGCCTGCTTCGCGGTCCGGCCGATGGACCGGCACAGCTTCTCGATCAAGTCCAGCTCCACGCCTTCGCGCACGATGAACCCGACCGACAGGTGCTCAGGAGCAGCTCCCATGACCGCGATGTCATTGACCGTACCGCAGACCGCCAGCTTGCCGATGTCGCCGCCCGGGAAGAACAGCGGCTGCACCACGTACGAGTCGGTCGACATCACCAACCGCCTGCCCTTGACCCCGATTCTCGCACCGTCTTCAAGCCTCCTGAGCACCGGGTTGCCGAAGTGCTTCAGGAACACTCTGGCGATAAGCCGGTGCATCTTCCTGCCGCCCGAACCGTGCCCCATCACTATCCGTTCGTCCCAGATGTCGCCGACCACGTACCTCGGCTGCGTTTTGCTCATGATTCGTCCCGGTCGTATTTGTACCAGGCGGCGCAGGCACCTTCGGACGACACCATGCACGGCCCGACCGGAGTCCCGGGAGTGCACCCCTTGCCGAACAACCGGCAACCGGTCGGGACAATCACGCCCAGCATCACGTCCCCGCACCGGCACGCTGTCTTCTTCACCATCTTTGCCCGCTTGACCCTGAACTTCTTCCCTGCGTCGAATTCGGCGAATCCCCTTCTGAGCTTCAGACCCGAGCCCGGCAAATTGCCCAGCCCGCGCCACGCTGCTGATGAAGGCTCGAACACCGTATCCATCACCCGCCGCGCCTCGGCGTTGCCCTCAGGCTTCACGTTGCGCCGGTACTGGATCGCGACTTCAGGACCGGACAGCATCTGCAGAAGCAGCATCTCGATGCCCTGCAGCACGTCGGCCGCCTCGAAACCGGTCACGCAGCTCGGCATCCTGAACTCCTCTGCCAGGAACCGGTACGGCTCGGTACCGATGACTACCGACACATGCCCGGGCAGGATGAATCCGTCCACGTTCACCCGGTCCGACCCCGCAATCACCCGCAGGGCCGGGGGAATCAGCTTGAACATCGCCAGCACCGAGAAGTTGCCCAGCCCCTGCTCCTGCGCGGACAGGACTGAGGCCGCGATGGTCGGCGCGGTTGTCTCGAACCCCACCCCGAGAAACACGTACTCGTGCCCTTTGTCCTCGGCAGCGGCCTGCACCGCGTCCAGGGCAGAATACACCACCCTGACGTCCGCGCCTGCCGCGTTGGCCTGCTCGAGGTTGTGGTCCGAACCCGGCACCCGCATCATGTCCCCGAAAGTCGTCACCACCACTCCGGGCTTGCCGGCCAGGGCAATGGCCGCGTCGATCTCCTCCTGCGCGGTCACGCACACCGGGCAGCCCGGCCCGGACAAGAGATGCAGCCGCCTGTCCACCGCCCGCCTGATCCCGAAGCTCGATATCGCCATGGTGTGCGTCCCGCACACCTCCATCATGTTGACATAGTCCCGGCCTAGAGATGAGCACACCTCCTCAACCAGCCCGTTGACCCGGCCGAGCAAAGCCTTGACCACCTTCGGCTCCGGCTTCGGTACAGCCGTCCGACGGGCAATCATGCGCAGATTATATAGCAGGTACCGGCAGGGTAAACCGACACCCGCCGACACTTGTCAGCGGGTGTCGTCCTGAGCGGAAGGGGCAATCAGCGCTGGACTACGACCTTGGTCACCGTTGACCTTGCGGGTCTGCCGCTGCCAGCCGCTGATCTCAGGAAGTAGATTCCAGGTGCAAGATGGCTGACGTCGTTTTCACCCTGGCGCAGAACCAGAGCCCTGCGGCCGGTGATATCGACCAGCTCTGCTTCCTGCCTGCCTCCACGGCTCAGTATTCTGCGTATGATGGTCGTAGCCGGAGTGCGGCATTCGACGTTCTCTGTCCTGTGCCGCGCAACGCCTGTCACTGCGTCGAGCGCTGCCCACACCCGCATGCAGTTGTACACCCTGCCCTGCACCGTGCCGGTTCTTCCGGTGAACGCCATAATCGTACCCGTTTCGTCACCGGCAAGCGCGGGGCTTCGCTGCCCGCCATCCTGCACCACAATCGCAAAACTGTCGTCAACCACGCCTTCAGGCGTCACTCTTGCGCCGTAGATGTCCTGGTCCTGGTTCCGTTCGTCGACCCAAGCCACAAGAAACCGGCTGCCGTCAAACACGGTCTTCGGCACTGACTGCCAGGCTTCAGCCGTGCACAGCCCAATCCCGTCCGGGTCCAGAACCTCGCCGTCAGACGCGACCCTGGCTCCGTACACATCGAATTCGTTATCCGCGTACTCGTCCCAGACCACCAGCCACTTTCCCGCGCCGTACGCCGCCGACGGGACTCCTCTGTACCCGGAATCTGCCGCGATATCGATGCCCTCCGGGTCCAGCAGTTCGCCGTCAGAACTGACCCTCGCGCCCCGGACGTACCGTCCTGAGCTCTGTTGGTCCTGCCAGACAACGAGAAAATCGGAACCATCGAACGCGACTGCCGGAGAAACCTGGGCGCCGGCAATGCTGCATATCGCGATGCCGTCAGGGTCGAGCACGGTCCCGTCAGACGACACCCGGGCCGCGTAGATGTCGTAGAAGCTGGCACCTCTCCAATCGCGCCATGCGACAAGGCTGATTCCACTGCCGCCAGCTGCCGCCGGGCTGCACTGCTCCATGGTCGCGTCCGTTATCACGAACCCTGCCGGGTCCAGCAATTCGCCCTGTGCGTTGACGCGCGCGCCGTACACGTCCCGTTCGCGGGACATGCCCTGCTCCCAGGCCGCCAGGTAGACCACCCCGTCGAAAGCCACCGACACGTTGTGCTGCATCGGAGATACGCCGAAGCGAACCGGGGCCGAGTCGAGCACCGAGCCGTCCCGCGCCACTCTCGCCCCGTAGATACTGGTCTGCCCGGTGCTGCGTCCGTCCTCCCAGGCAACAAGGAAATTCCCTTGCCCAAGGGCTGCGGCCGGGCTCGACTGGCTGTTCGCTGCTGTGGACACTTCGATGCTCCCAGGGTCCAGGACCTCGCCACCCGGACTGACCCGAGAGCCGTAGACGTTCCGGTCCGAAGCACTGACCCGGGAATCATCCCAGACCACCAGGAAGTTGACACCGTCGAAACCCGCACCCGCGTTCAGCTGATTCTCCCCGCCGCCCCGCACCAGAAAACCGTCCGGGTCCAGCACCTCGGCGTTGCTCGTCACCCGGGCAGCGAAAATGTCACCGTGCCCGGTCGAGGTCTGCCACGCGACCAGGAAATTCGTCCGGTCAAATGCAACTGCCGGAGACAACTGATACTCCCCGCCCGCACAGACGATGAATCCATTGGGGTCCAGGACCTCGCCGTCGGCATTCACCCTGGCACCGAACAGGTCTGTCTGCGCGCTCAGCCGGGTGTCATGCCATACGACCAGCACGTTCGTCCCGTCGAAGCCGACCGCAGGCCCGCTCTGCCACTGCGGCTCGCTCGATATTGCGATTCCGGCTGTGTCCAGCACCGTACCGCCTGACGTCACTCTGGCGCCGACGATGTCGCCGAGCCCGCTGCCCATGTCAGACCACACCACAAGGTAGTTGGCGTTGTTCCACGCAACCGCAGGCGAAGACAGCCCGGATTCCGAGGTGTCGACCATGATGCCGGCCGTATCCAGCACCTCGCCACCAAGCGTCACCCGCGAGGCGTAGATACCGGCGACACTGTCTCGTTCGTCGGTCCACACAACCAGATAGTTGGTGCCGTCAAACGCAACCGCGGGTTCGCCCTGGAACCCGGGCCGGCTGGAAACGACTATCCCGGCAGTGTCCAACACTGTGCCGTCAGGCCTCAGCCGTGCGGCAAACACATCCGAGGTGTCACCCGTGCGCCGGTCCGACCATGCTGCCAGGTAGCCGTTGCTGCCATAAGCAACAGCCGGACTCCTCTGGTTGCCCGCTGCGCTGCAGACGATGATGCCACCCTGGTCGAACACCTCGCCGCCGTGCCCCACGCGCGCTGCGTAGATATCGGTCTCACCGTCCCTGGCATCGGACCACAGCACAAGCGAGCCCATGCCGTCCGATGCGGCGACCGGGTTCATCTGATGGCCCGGAGGCGGCACGAAGACAGGACTGGTGTCGATCAGGAAGCAGACTGAATCCGGTCTGGACGGGCTGCCGGACGCTACTGCTGCACCCAGCACAAGAACGAAAACGAGTCGAGCACAACTCATTAGAACGACCTCCAGTGTTCAATTGTGCCGGGACGACTCGCAACAAAGGATAACCCCGAAACTTCTTCCCGTCAACAGCCAATGACGCGAAGCGTAGACTCCCTACCGCTGGATCACGACCTTGCGGACCGCTGACCGCCCACCGCTCTCCGCTGGCCGAAGAAAGTAGATGCCGGGCGCAACATGCCGGATGTCGTTCGGACCAGGCTGCAGGTCCATCACAACGCGGCCGGTAGCGTCCAGCAGCATCGCTCTGCTGTGGAGTGCAATGTCACCGACATTGCGCAACGACGGAGTCGTTGCACTCCAAGCCAGTACATCCCCAACAATCGTCGGCTCGGGCACCGGGCCTGAGGCAACTGAGGCTCTACGCTCGGAGATGCCGACAGGCTGCGAGTGGCTGTAGTAGAGGAGCCAAGACGGGAATCGGAGCCATACCGCCCACAATCTGCCGAAGGCGGCAACGAGTCTTGCTTCGAACGCCAGACCAGCAGTGCTGATGGCCAGAATCGGGTCGCTCCAAGTGTCGGCCTCGAAGTACCGGACCCAGATATCCGTGCTGTCCTCTTCCTCACGATGATACGTCCACAAGGCCCAGACCCGACCCAGTTCGTCACAGCACGCAGAACCTCCCCAGACCGTGCCGGTACCCAGCTTGCCGCCGTATGTCCATCCTGTGCCGTCGTGGTACGCCCAGTAGACCGAATCGTGGGCCCAGCCGTCCAGCCACGTCACGCAGCAACCGCCTGATGAATCGCTGCAGACAGAGGGATACCAGGCCATCTGGCTGTTGGGAATGGGTTCGGATCCCGACCACGAATCCCCGAGCCATACGGCAGTGTAGAGCCCGAACCCGGCAGATGTGCCCGTCCACACCGCCCTTGGTCTTCCGCCAGGAGGGAAAGTGATAAGAGTGCTGTACGGCTGCATGTACCAGATGCAGCGGTCGAGGAGCGACGGGGTCGTCCATGTGTCGCCTGTGCAGTAGGACGAGAAGACCGACCGGTAGCTGTTGGCGTATTCCCCAACCCAGGTCCAGACCGACCAGATGCCCTGATTCGGGTCACCGGCCACATCCCCGTTTACTCCCCATACCATCGTGTCGGTTGTGACGAAACGGGGATGGGTCCAGGAGTCTCCCTGCCTACGGCTCCAGAGGCTGTAGGCCGAGTCGGGCAAGCGCCGCATCAGACTCCAGACAGCCCAGGGAGTCTGGTCCGCGTCCAAGCACGCGGCCACGACCATGTCGTCCGTGTCGCTCGTGATGGTCTCCGGCTCGTTCCACCGCCCACCGGAATAGCGCGAC
>CP070680.1:2931187-2935491 GCA_020352555.1 Caldifarciminota bacterium
ATGTTGTGGGAGAATTGAGATGAAGAAATCGTTCGCCGCCTGCCTGTTCGCCCTGCCGGTCCTGGCCCTCGCCGCCCCGGCAGACCTCCTGCCGGTCGAACTGGAGTTCTTCCTGTATCCGATCCTCTACGCTGACTCAGGCGTGCCGTTGATACCGGGGGCCGGAGCGACCAACTACGGCTCACTGCCTGTTGTCGCCGACGCCCACCTGCACATCGGGCCCGCCTACACGGACACAGCCCTGGTTTCGCTCGCCGGCGGCTCGAGCATGACCGTGGCGTTCGATACGTGGCTTCCGGTCATTCGAGGCCACAAGACGATTGCGTGCTCCCTTGTCCTGGCAGGAGAAGACACCGCCTTCCTCAGGCTGTGTGACACCACGTTTGTGGTCGTGTGCGACATCGGCATCGACACCATGTACAGGCAGGGGGGTTGCACATATGTCGTGGTCCACAACTACGGCAACGTCCACTCGTCCGTCGTGGTCACACTGAACCTGGAAGACAGTCTTCACGGGCTTCGCTATTCCGACCGGATTTCTCTCTTCCTCGACGAGGGTGATGTCCAAACAGTCGTGTTCCCTTTCTACGACTCCCCGCCGCCGGTTCTGTGGTATTACTGCGCTTCGCTCAGTGCGGACATGCGGATGGAGAACAACTACGACACCCTGGTTGTCGGGGCGCACATCCAAGACGTGCCGGTCGGCGGCCCCGGCGCGCAACCTCTACGGCTTGTTCCTGCCCCGGGCGGCTTCGTGCTCTACGGGCCTGCCGAAGCGCTGGACCATGTCCTGGTGTTCGACCCGACCGGCCGCATGCTCGCGACAACCAGGCGCCGCGAATCCGACCGCCTGCAGGTCTCCGGACTCGGCCCCGGCGTGTACATCGTGTCCGCGGGAGATTTCAGGCACAAGCTCGTGCTCGCCCGCTAGAACTGACGCCTCCCCTGCCCGACCCGCCCACGACATCCCCGGGCCGGGCCGCTCGTCTGCGTTGACACAACGGCACCGCTCCGTCACAATCGAGCATCGATTCGCAACAACATTCTGACTCGGCGGTCCACAACCAATAGGAGGCAACATGAGACTGATGTTGACGGTCATGCTGTGCGCGCTGGCAGGTGTCGCCGGTGCAACCGAAGAATCCGTGCTCGGAACGCAGCCGGAAGCGGCAGGAACGCTGGCTCCGGAAGCACCGGTCGCGGGCGCTGACGCGATTTCAATACCCCGGATGCTGTCGTATCAGGGCAAGCTGACCGACACGCTCGGCGTCCCGGTGCCTGACACGGCCTGGTCGGTGAGGTTCCGACTGTACACCCAGCCCACGGGCGGGACTCACTACTGGCAGGAGACCCAGACGGTCCGGACCGACGAAGGGCTGTTCAGTGCCCTGCTCGGCTCGGTGACACCGATATCAAGCGTGCCGGATGCCGGCAACCTGTACCTCGGGATGAGGGTCGGCGCTGACCCGGAGATGGCCCCGCGAGTCCGGATCGTGTCTTCGGCCTATGCCTTCACCTCAGACGACGCCCGCCACGCCGACACAGCCGACTACGCACTGTCGGGCGGGGGTGGCGGCAGCGTCACATCCGTGTCCCAGTCGACCGGCATCAACTGTACCCCTAACCCCATCACCACCACCGGCACCGTTGCGCTCAACCGGAACTACACCGACAACCGCTACGTCAACGCCAACGGTGATTCGATGTCCGGCAGGCTGAGCATCGGTGCCCAGCTCCGCACCTATGACAAGGCCGCGCTCGGGTACTCCTGCTACAACAACGGCTTCGCCGCCTTCTGTGCAGGATACGGCAACAGCGCGGGTGGTGACCGCTCGTCGATCACCGGCGGTGAGGACAACACCTCTGGTGGCGTATTCTCCCACGTCGGAGGTGGTACTGAGAACCGAGCCAGCGGTCGCTGGGCAGCAATTGGCGGAGGCTACGCAAACGAGGCGAGCGACACCGCGGCCACCGTGAGCGGCGGACAGGATAATTCCGCCGGTGCGCCGTACGCAGTGGTCTGCGGTGGCGAAGGCAACCGCGCGCTCGGGCTCTGGTCGTTTATCGGCGGCGGATACAACAACAGTGCCGACACCAACCGCGCCACTGTCTGCGGCGGCCAAGGCAACCGCGCCGGCGGTGTGCACGCCGCGATAGGCGGTGGCAGCAGCAACACCACGAACGGTACTAGCGCCACGGTCGGCGGCGGGTTCGGTAACGATGCTTCCGCCTGCGCCACGGTCGGCGGCGGGGGAAACAACGACGCAACCGGGGACTACGCGACGATAGGCGGGGGACAGATCAACCGGGCGACCGAGCTCTGCGCCACGGTCATCGGCGGGCAGGGCAACGACGCCCTGGGCTCCTTCTCGGTCATCCTCGGCGGCCGCTCCAACTGCGCACGCGGCTACCTCAGCCTTGCCGCAGGGACCCATGCCCACTCGAACCACAATGCCTGCTTCGTGTGGGGTGACTCGACCCTGTCCCTTTGGGATTCGGTCTACACGACCGGCAGCAACCAGTTCCGGGTCCGGGCCCGGGGTGGGACCTGGTTCTTCTCGAACCGGGCGATGACGACCGGTGCCTATCTTGCCTCCGGGTCGAATTCGTGGGCCTCGGTCTGCGACTCGGCGACTAAGGAGGACTTCCGGGACGTGGACCGCCGGGCGTTGCTCGAGAAGGTCGCCAGGCTCAGCGTGCGCGACTACAGGATGAAGGACCAGGACGACGGCACGCGCCACATCGGTCCCGTGGCCCAGGACTTCTCAGCCGCGTTCGGCTACGGCGAGACCAATATCGGCATCAACCTTGCCGATGCCGACGGCGTCGCCCTGGCCGCAATCCAGGCGCTGTACGAGCAGAATCAGTCCCTGGCCAGGCGCGTCGCCGAGCTGGAATCCAGGCTCGGGGATAGATAGCGGCAGACGCATAGGACGACCACTCTGCTACCGGCCCTGCGAGAACGCGAAGGCCGGCCTTAGTCCTGTCATCCCATCTGCCCGCCTGACGCCTCTCCTGCCCGCGGACATGCAGGGTGACCGAGTGACACAGAGACAAAGAGACAGAGTGGCGGACGGCTGCAGTCCGACTCCGCCCTTCGTCAGCGTCGGCCGCATGACCGCTAGACCACTCAACCGTTTGACCGCTCTTCTACCCCTTGACAAAACGCAGCCGTGAACCTAACCTGTCCCCATGGGCAGGCGTGTAGGGCGGCACTGCTACCACCTTGCCCGGGAACAGCGAGGTGAGCAATGACCGATGAGGCCTTCGACCGGTATCTCAAGGACAGATGCGAACACGAGCTCAAGTGGTACGAAGACCGGTCGGCCAGGAACAAACGCATCTACTACTGGGTCCAGTCGATCGTCATCGGCCTGGCCGCGGTCACCCCGGCCTTTGCCGGGACCGGACTCGCGAAGACCGGTGAGCACGTCTGGGCCATCTGGCTGACCATGGTCTGCTCAATCCTGGTCGCCATCGGCACCGCGCTGCTCAAGACGTTCAAGTACCAGGAGACCTGGCTCAACTACCGGACCACTGCCGAGACCCTGAAGAAGGAAAAGGTCCAGTACGACACTGAGACCGGGGACTACGTGGGCCTGGAGAAGCCGGAGGACCGCCGCGCTCTGTTCGTGGAGCGGGTCGAGGCCGTGATATCACGCGAGAACACGCTCTGGCTCTCGACCCAGCGCAAGAAGGACAAGGAGAAGAAACAGGAGTAGGGTGATGAGCCACATCTTCATCAGCCACTCAGAAACCGACGAGCCGGTCGCCCGGGACCTGGGCACCGAACTGGAAAAGGCCGGCCTCAGAGTCTGGTTCCACGAACGAGACAGCCTGCCCGGACCGACCTACCTGACCCAGGTCGCCGCGGCTCTGCGTGAGTCCCAGGCGGTCATAGTCCTCGTCTCCCCCGCGTCCCTCAAGTCCCACGAGGTGACGAACGAGATTGCGCGGGCGCACCAGCTGCACAAGCCCTTCGTACCGGTGCTCCACGGCATCACCCACGCGGAGTTCCTCGAGCTGCGGGACGACTGGAGTCAGTGCTTCGGCGCCGCCACGTCGATATCGATCCCAGCCGAGGGTGCATCCGCGGTTGTGCCGCGCATTGTGCAGGGTCTGGCTCTGCTCGGCATCAGGCCGGGCGCAGCACCAAAGCCGCCCGAGCCCAAGCCTACACCCGTGCGTGCCGCCGAACCAACCCGTCCAGAATCGAAACCAGAGCCCACAAAGCCCGAGCCGAAACGTGAACCGGCGGCCAAGCCCGCATCGGTAGCGCCCAAACCAGAGCGCAGGCCCCCAAC
>CP070680.1:2935591-2941445 GCA_020352555.1 Caldifarciminota bacterium
CTGATGCTAGACAAGCCATTCTCCGGGTCAACCTGCGGTCAGGACGGCAGCAGCCGAACAAGAGCGCCGCGCGGACGCGCGGCCGTCAGCGCATCATCGATCAGGAATCTGCAAACGGTGGATGGGAATGCGTTCCGGGTCCCTCAGCACCTACACCCAGAGTCCAGCCTGCCAGTTGTGGCCGCGCATTCCGCGTCTTGCGCCGGTCCTCCATCAGCAATCCAGAATCTCAGACCTACAATGGTCTTGTCGTGCCCCCGACTGTGTCGAAAGGTCAGTCAGCAGTCGGGAAATGGCATTAGGCTGTATCCCCTTATCCGCTATTCATCCCGGAGCACATAGATCCGGCTCGAGCCGCCGACGAACAGCCGGTCTTCACCGTCCCACAGTATCTGGCCCGGGCGTCCGACCCCGGCAACATACCAGACGCTGTCGGCCGATTCGTCGTACGCCCAGAGAACATGGATTCCCACGGACGCCACGTCCGAGGCGTAGATTCGACCGGTGCGAGGATTGGAAAGGACCGAGCTCGGAAGCGTACCCAGGCTGGTGGTCCGGACAATGCTGTCGGTCACGCAGTCCACGACCGGGGTCTTCTCCCATCCTGCGCAGTAGACCCGGTTCGTCAGCGCGCTGTAGCAGAGCTCGTACGGGCAGCGTATGTCTTCGTCCCCGAGATGAATCGTCCTGACAAGGGAATCGGTCCGTGCGTCGATGACGGCCAGGCGTGCCGGTTCCCAGAAGAGCGCGCAATAGAGCTTGCGGTCCTGGCTGTCGACGCACATGCTGCCCGGTGCACCCGGCAGCTTGAGCCGCGAGGTCAGTTTTCCGCTGTCGGCGTCGACAACGTAGACGGTGCTGTCGTCCATGCTCGCGCAGTAGAGCTTGCGACCAAGCGAGTCGAGGCACAACCCCTCCCACGCCCAGCCGGCAAACCCGACATCGACGTCCGCGAGCACGCGCTCGGTCCGGCAGTCGATTGTCACCAGGCGTCGGGCATCCGCGTCTCCGCACCAGAGCCGGTCAAAAACGACGCTGTAGAACAGGCTGGTCGGCTGGATGTCGAGCCCGATTCTCCCGGCCACCCGGTTCGAGTCAGGGTCGGAGACAAGGACCGCGGACCCGGAGTCGTTCGCCAAGTAGATGCGGTTGTGGACAGGGCTGTAGCATGCTGCGGTCAGGTGACCTCCGACCGGGAGCAGGTTGATGACGCGTTGCTCTGCCAGTTCGACGACCGCCAACAGGTCCCCATCCGGGACGTAGAGCCGGTCGTGTCTGGGGCTGTAGCAGCCTTGCGAGTTGAAGTTGAGCAGAACCCGGGCCACGACACTGTCGCCTTCGGTCACGACCAGGTCGCCGCCGTCAATCTCGTAGGACCGCCCGGTGCGCGGGTTGAAGCAAGGCGTCGGATACACGAGCGGGCCGGCGGCCCTGGCAATGGCGCTGTCCACGACGACCGTGCTGCAGCGGTATTCTGTCCAGCGCCTGGTTGTTGTGTCGTACCGGCTGCCGCTGGTCGGCTGTTCGGTGAACTGAGTCGCGGCCGCACTATCGGTCCGGCCGTCAATCACTCCGACCGGGGTGCCGTCCTCGGTCAGGCAGTAGACCCTGTTGTCCGCAGAGTCGCAGTAGAACCGCCGGTGACCTTCCCCCGGCTCCCAGCAGGGAGTGAACTGGAGGACCACCCGGCCCGAGTCCGCGTCCGCGATGCAGTACCAACCGTCTCCGGAGCGGGAGTACAGCTTGCGGCTCGCCGGGTTGTAGCAGATTCTGGGCCCGTAGCCGGCCCACATCGGGATGCACCCGACACGCTGGTTGGTCCGGCCGTCGATGATGAGAACCCGGTCGTCGCGCGTCCCGGCGACAAAGACCCTGTTGCCCGGAATGTCCAGGGCCAGCGCAGTCGGGCTGCGGATTCCTCCGAACGAGTCGGGCAGGTGTATCGTGGACTCGATGGCTTGACCGAAACCCACCGCCACGAGCAGGCAGGGAAGCAGAAGAACAGAAAGCAGCCTTGCCACGGAATGAAGATACGGGGGATTGCGGGCTGGTGTCAAGCGGAATTGCCAATCAGCAGACTGCGTCCGGCAAACTGAAATCTACAATGGGCGGCGGGCTGCGGCCGCCAGTGTCGGAAGGTCAGTCAGCAGTCAGGAAAGGGCATCGTGCTCCCCCCGCATACCGTGAACCATGAGCCGCAAATCCATGGTAGTCTGCAAGATCTGCAGCGGCACAGACCGCGGCCTAGCGGAAGAAGAGAGGAGGCTGAAATCGGGTGCTGGAGGTCGAGGCGCGACCGTCCAAGAGCGGCGGACTAGCCGGGGTCGGCAGGGACGACCTTGTCGAGGAAGGTCAGGAGTTCAGAAACGTGCTGCGTAGCGAACAACCAGAGCCGTTCGACCAGCACCTCGCCGTACTCGTGGGCCAGCACGTTCCGCAGACCGACCAAGCCTCGCCACGGCACCTCCGGGTGTGCCTTGCGAAAGGCCTCCGACACCTGCCTGGCAGCTTTCCCAAGAATCAAGAACTGACGCTCGACCGCCGAACGCAGCATCCTGTCCTGCTCAAATCTGGAGCAGTCCACGTCGGCAGTGAACTCCGAGACAGCGCGACACGCTTCACGCATGTCCCAGAGCAGAGCGACGTCTCGGTCTTCAGGAGGCATAGACAACTTCGGCGGTAGAGAGAATCGCCCGACGCCGGAACGGATTGCGCAGGCCGGCGCGCTCAACCAGGTCGACCTCGCGACCGAAGAGGTCCTTCAAGTCTTCGCGCAACTCGACCAGTTCGAGCAGGCTGGGATGGACTTCCGGTTCGAATGACACCAGCACGTCGACGTCGCTGTCGGCTCGGAAGTCGTCGCGAAGAACCGAACCGAAGAGCGCCAGTTCCGCGACGCCGTAGCGCCGGCACAGCTCCGCGACCTTCTGTCGGTCGAATCTGACTCTGAGGCTCACGCCTCAGTGTAGCCACCCACTTCACCCCGGTCAACGCCGTGCGCGGTCAAGCCAGCACGGCTGTCAGTGGCAGAGCGAAAAGAGAGCCGCGCCCTGGCGTGGTCGACAATCTGGAATCTACAATGGTCTGCGGGCTTCGCCCGCCAGTGTCGAAAGGTCAGTCAGGTCTGGGAATGGCCTGCGTTCCGCCCTTCTCCTGCCCTGGACGTGCTTGAGACCACGGAAATAGCAAAATGTCCCCATTGAACACCCGTCTGTTCTTCACACCCGGGGCACGCCTTGGCCATTCCCCGGACTCCTACACGTCCGGCTTCTCTTGGCCGCTTTGCTTCTCGGCCTGTCTCTTGAGCAGGTCTCGAATTTCGCTGAGGCGCTTGACGGTCGTGTGCACATGTACGACAAGAACAAGCATCGCGACCACTATCACCACTAGCAGTGCTGTTGTCAGCATAGCTCCTCCGTTTCCAGCAAGGCTTCAATGAACTCCCATGCCACTCCAACCGAGTTGTTCCTTCGCATGCTGCCCCTTGTGTTCAAGGCCAGCCGTTTCATCTCATTCCCCCGGCGGAGATGGAGACAGTCCTTCGTGCCCTTCACTATGCCCTGTTGTATCCGAAACCGGGCTGGTGTCAAGCGGGAGACTGGGTGCGGACGTCAGGCGGCAGGTGTCAAGTGAGTGGAGAGAGGAGAATCTCGTCAACGCCCCGGCCCGAAAATATGAAAAGTGTCCGGATTTCCCCCAAGCTGCAAGTGCAACTTGGCAAACAGCCTGCCAAACAACTTGGGTAACAGCGAGCATGTCCCTGGTTTAGTTGGAATTGCGTGCGGTTCCCGGCTCACTCTACGCGACCTTTTCCGTTCCGTCAACGGCTGCGGCCCTGCCGATGCGGTCCAAGGCAGCCATCAGCGCGCCGATGTGCCGGTAGCCATCCACGCGCCGGAAGTGCTGCTCGGCATGTAGCAGTCCGGCCGCACACCAGCGCCACCGCATATCACCCCCACGCCAGCGCTTCACCCGCCCGGTCACCTGCTCCACTACGCTGAAGGCCGACTCGATGACGTTGGTGCTCGCAAGCGTCTTGCGCAGCGCACGATGCACGCCCAGCCGTACTATAGTCAGCGTCTCTTCCAGCCCTTCCCGCAGACTGGCCGCCGCATCCGGATTGATCCGTCCCAACCAGGCCACGGTCTGCTTCAATAGCGCAAGCGCCCGCCCGTAATCCTCCTCGCCCCAGGCTTCGGCCAGCCGCCGCTCAAGTTCCGGCCAGTGCTGCTGCTCCAAGTAGGCCTTGATGTTGCGCTTCTTGTGCACCCGGCAGCGCTGGATCAGCGCGTTCTCTCCCCAGACCCCAATCACCGCCGCCCGTAGCGCCTTTGCTCCATCCAGTACAAACAGCGTCGGCACGTCGGTCGCCACGCCCCGCTCGCGCAGCAACTCCAGCAGATCCTTGCACACCTGCGCATTCTCACTCGCGCCCTGCCGCAGTCCCAGTATCTGCTTGGCCCCGTCGACCGTTATCCCCAGTACCGCCACCATCATCTCACGCGCAAAGCTCTTCCCGTCGATGACGATGGCGGCAAACCGAACGCCATCCCACCGCCGCTCACACAGCTCCCGGACCCGATCCGCCGTCGCCCGCACAAACGCTCGACTGACCGACGCCCGCTTCACCCCGAAGCTCTCCCGCACCCGCCCGACCACCTCCTCGTAGTTCCGCCCGGACACGCCGTGCAGCATCCGCCGCAACACCGTTTCCCGCAGCCGCCGCGGCTGCTGCAACTCTCGATACCGCTCCAGCTTCACTTCGCCGCGGCCGTCCGTATAGCGCGCACGCGGCCGCGCAAGCGGCAGCTTCTGGCCATCCACCATCACCCAGCCTCGCTGGCCACCGTGCCGCGTCGCCTTCCGCCCGGCCGAATCGTGACCATAGCGCACCCCGCAGACCCGGTTCACCTCATCCTCGAGTAACCCCACTGCTACCACCCGGCCAAGCTCGACCGCCAGGTTGTGCAGACCCTCCCGAAGCAGCTCAAGCACTTCGCCCCGGTCCAGCGCTGCCACAACCTGTCCACCCACCGCCCGCACCTTCCGACTTGCCGCCGACGACCATCTGCTGTACCTTCTCATGCGGTTCTCCTTTCGTTTCTGGCCCAGATGATACCATCCGGGCAGGGGAACCGCTCTCATCAATTTCAACTAGGATCGGGATATCCTCAGGGTACGCGAAGGGGTACGGTCACCAGGCCTCCAAACGCAAGTCCCTGTCTCCTGAATGCAGCCAGGGCCGTGGCTTGTGCCTTCCAGTCTTTGGGTGTTCCGAGCCAGGCTTTCAGGTCGGCACCGAACGAAAGGCGCCCTCCTCGGACTCCCAGAAGACGGTAGTCACCGCCAGGCAGCAGCTCCGTTCCCAAGAGCCAGCCGTCCTGAAAGCAGCTTCGCTGCGGGTATCCAACCACGTCGGCAACCGGGTCGTCAATCAGGCCTGCGAGATCCGGCCCAAGGCCACCAAGCCGTACGGAGCCGAGCAGCAGGCAGGGGAGAGCGAGGACAAGGATGAAGGTGGAGGGATGAGGGCGGAACAGCCGAGGGCCGGGACGAAGCCGGTCGTGGCCCGCGGATAGCGGTGGGCGGTCAGCGGTAGGCGGTTCGCGTCCTTCGATCGACATAGGTTACGGCAGGTCAAGGCCGGTTGTCAAGAGCAGAAGAAGCGACCATGAGACAGAGAGACATAGTGACCAAGCGCTCGCGGAATCGGGCGGTTTCTCGAACAGGTCAAGTCCGGATTCTCCTGTAGAAGCTCTTCATGCGCATGGTGTCTCTCGAACACGACTCGGGAAGCTGTCCAGGAGGTGATGTCCTATTCTTCCTGTAAGAGTGGCAGCAGCAGTCTACCAGA
>CP070680.1:2941545-2958348 GCA_020352555.1 Caldifarciminota bacterium
AGTAGAGGTAAAGGCCGGTCCTGGACCAGCAGGGGTCCATGTCCACTGCCCGGTCTTCGGTCACCGGAATCTGCCAGCCGGTACGGCGGTCGATGAGCACGATGTCGGCATATCCGCCCGGGTTCCGGACCACGGTCGCGACGAATCTCCCCGAAGGGCTGAAACGCGGGGAGGAGTAGCCGGTGTAGTCAAGGGTCCTGAGAAGGGGTGACGTCTTGCCGGTGTTGAGGTCGAGCAGGATCAGCTCGTTGCGTGCCTGGTCTGCGGAAACGAACACCATGGTCGAGCCGTCGGGCGCATAGTCAGGGTCTTGAGCTCGCATCATGTTCGTCAAGCGGCGCGTGGACCCGGTGCCCAGGTCGAGCTCCGTGATATCGGAGAAGTAGTAGTAGTTGTGCCGCAGCGAGTACTCTCCGAAAGCGAGGCTGCGGCCGTCGGGCGACAGGCTGAGGTTGCCGGTCACCAGCCCTTCGTAGAGCCGCTGAGGATTGCGGCCTGAGGTGTCGACCGAGGCGATGGCGGTGTACTGCTCGCCGGTGCGCGACACATAGTAGACCCGGTCGCCGGACCTGGACCAGCAGGGCGAAGAAGTGTGGAAGCCTTCGCGGGTCAGGGTGCGGAGCGGGGTCAGGGGCTGGCTGCGCAGCCGGTCTGCGGTGAGTTGGGCGTGAGTCCTTGCCAGCTGTTGCCAGGTCTGCCACAGTTCCGGGAAGCCGGAGCCGAACATCCGGCGCGAGTAGAGGTTGTCGAAGAACGGCGGGCCGCCGGCCCTGCTCCTGGAGTACCGGTCCCAGTCCGGGTCGAGCAAGGCGTCGCGCATGAACATCCCGCCGTAAAGGTAGGGAGCTTCGTCCCCGGGGTATGTTTCAAGCTCATAGATGTTGCACCGGTCGAGCGGAAGCAGGGCGTTGTCCAGGGCTGCGGCGCGCAGCATCATGTCGTACTCGGTGCTGCGCAGCCGGCCGAAGTTCGTCATCCCGGATTCGTAGAGCTGGGCATAGCCTTCGGATGTCCAGCGCGGGAGCAGGGCGTTGAACATCGCGATGCGTCCGAACACCGCGCGCAGCACTGCCTGGAACCCGTACGCCATGTCGGACTGGAGCACGTGGGCGTACTCATGAGCGATGAGCTCGCGCAGCCAGTCGTCGTAGTTCGAACGCAGCCAGGCAGGCTGGGCAGGGATGACGGTGATGGTGTTGTCCGGTATCGGTGCTGCCCAGCCGTTGGCATGGTCGGAGAAGTCGGCGACCACGATGTTGGTGCGGGACTTCGGGGTCCAGCCTGCCTGTCGCGTCATCGGTCCGTAGAGGCCCTCGGCGATGGCCGCGATCCTAACGGGCAGGGCTCGGGCCTTGTCGGACAATGGCCCGCGGCAGGGAAAATGGACCGCGAAGTGCTCGGTCTCAAGAGTGTACCAGTCAAGACCCGGGTCAAGGGTCAGGGAACCCGGTACACTGGCGAAGACAGCGCAGGCGAGGATGAACGCCATCTAGCCGAGGGTCAGCCGTTTCGTGACCATGGTTGCGTAGGACCCTGGCGGCAGGAAGAACCCGAGGGTCAGCTTGCTGCGGCCGGGATAGAGCTCGTCGGGCTTGGGCTGAGAGACGTTGCAGTTGCGAGGGACCACGACCGCGCTGCGGTCCCAGGACTTGAAGAACAGGCTCCTGAGCCTGAGTTTGAGCCTGAGGTCCTTGAGCTCCAGGCCTTCGCGGCAGAGCACTTCGTTCATCACCTCGGCAACCCGGTCGCTTTGGGTCAGGGCCGACGGTGCAGGAGCCGGGATCGTCAGGTTCAGCAGATACTTGAGCTGCCTGGGTGTGAGCCGGTCGTAGAACGAGAATTCGCCCTGCGAGTAGCCCAACCGATAGCGGGCGAGCTTGAGCCGGGCCAGGACTCCGGAAAGCGTCTCATTCCAGAGCCAGGCCTGGTAGGCGTTGATGAACAGCTCGAGCATGGTGCGGGGCAGGAGCTTGACCGCGCCTTTGAAGTCGCTCTTGCGCTTGGCCAGGTGCTTGAACGCGGGCCGGGCTTGGTAGTCGACATGGGGCAGGCATTTCTGCCAGTCGCCCCAGTTCTCGGCGACCAGAGTCCTGGAGCGCCGGACCTGCCGGTCGTCCAGGGCCGAAGGGGTGGCGGCGAGCAGCTTGAGCGCGCCGTTGTAGTGGCCGGCGATAAGCTTGCGGGCAATGAAGCCCTGGCCATGGCGCGCAGACCCGACCCGCTGCTCGTCGTAGTAGTTGGGAAAGCCCTGAGTCTTGACCAGCGGCATGTTGTTGAGCACGGCTTGGGCCTCGGAGTCGCGCAGGGCGCGGAGCACGATGGTGAACCGGTTGCCGAGCAGGATGTCGCGGCTGACCGGTTCGTCAGAGTGGCCGACGAGCACGGCCGAAAAGTTCTTCTCCTTGATTGCGCGCGGGCCGCCGGGAAGCGCGGAGAGGAACTGGGTCGAGAGCGAGTAGCGGTCCTTGAGACCGGCCCGGCTCACGCGCTGAAGCCGGTACTTGTGTTCGAGTTCGCGGATGACGTCAAGGGTGTTCCAGTACCGCTTCTCGACCTGGTAGACCGCGTAGCGGCCGCGCTTGCGAAGCTCGAGCCTGAGCTTCTCCTCGACCCGGAAGTCCTCGGGCCGGCTCTTGAGTTTCACCGCTCAGCCGAGCAGGGCCTTGACCTGGTCCACGGTGCCTACCGGCGTGACCTTGAGCGAACGGTCGATGCGGCGGGCAAGGCCCATCAGGATACGGCCCGGGCCGACTTCGAGGAACTCGGTGCAACCCGCGCCGCGGGCAAAGGTCATGGTCTCGGTCCAGCGCACCGGGCTGGTGAGCTGGCGCGACAGGGCGTCGCGGATGATGTCGGGCTCAGCGACCGGCACGCCCGAGACGTTGGCGATCACCGGGAAACTCGGGCTCGAAATCTTGAAGCGGTCGAGGAAACCGGCAAACGACCGGCCCGATTGCTCGAGCAGCGGAGAGTGGAAAGCACCGGACACCGGCAGCGTCACCGCCTTGGTCGCTCCGCGCTCGGTCGCGAGCGCGGCCGCCTTCTCGACCGCAGGGACTTCACCGGACACGACAGTCTGGGTCGGCTCGTTGTAGTTCGCCGGGACCACGATGCCTTCGACGTCCTGGCAAAGCTGCTCGACCTCTTCGGCCGACAGGCCGATGATCGCGGCCATTGTCCCGGGGTTCCTGTCGCCTTCCTCCCACATCAGTTCCCCGCGCCGCTTGACCAGCTTCATCACCGAGTCGAAGTCGAGCGCGCCTGCCGCGTACAGGGCCGAGTACTCACCGAGGCTGTGGCCGGCGGCATAGGCCGGTTTCTGCTCCGGGAGCAGGGCGAGGACCGCGAGCGAATGGGTGAGGACTGCGGGCTGGGTGTAGCGGGTCTGGCGCAGAGTCTGGTCCGGCCCTTCGAACGAGAGCTTGCGGATGTCGGTTTCGAGCACGTCACAGGCGCGGTCGTAGACGTCACGTGCCTGGGGGTACTTGTCGTACAGGTCCGCGCCCATACCGACGAACTGGGCACCCTGGCCCGGGAAGAGAAGTCCCTGAATGCTGCTCATTTCATCTCCTGGTTGTCGTGCTGCGTGGCAGCCATCATAGAAAGGGCCGACATGGTGTCAACAATACGGGTCTGCGTCTTGTTCCGTTGACTCGGCTTGGCTGGTCACTATCATTGCGGCTCATGCGCCTTGTCGTCGCGGCCGCGTTCCTCTTCACCACGTCGTGGGCAGGACCGCTCGGGTACATCGAGATCCAGACCGACTCGGCACCGTCCGAGGTGTTCCTCGACCGCCAGCTGGTGGTGATGGACCAGGACAAGGTGGTGGCAGAGGCAAAGCCGGGCAAGCACTTTGTCAGCTTCTACCCGCCGCGCAAGGTGTTCCTGGCTTTCAAGGACGAGGTCCCGGAGAAGTTCTGGGAGCCGCTGCGCGAGGCCCGGGCCCTGGGCGGGGAGCGTGAGCTGATTTCGAGCTACGAGCGGGGCGCGGTCAGGGTCGGGACCAGATGGGTGTACGTCGTTCCCGAAGACACGGTGCTGGTCCGGCTGTCGCACGAGAAGGTGAGGGAGACCTACAGCAAAGACTCCTCCTGCCTGCTCGGCACGTTCGTGGGCTGGACCGTGCTGCTCGGAGTCGGGATGGTCGTCAGCGTGCTGCTGGCCAACCTCGACTAGTCTCCTTTCCGCAGATTCTTCCACGTTGACAGTCAGGGCGCGCAGGCTATGATGCGCAGACATCCCCATGAGCACGTCCCCCGGCATGTATGAATTGATTCTGCGCAAGCGGAACCGGGGCCGGCTGAGCCCGGCCGAGATCGAAGGCCTGGTCGCCGGGTACACAAGCCGAGACGTACCAGACTACCAGATGGCGGCTTGGCTGATGGCGGTCTACTTCCGGGGAATGACGAGCGAGGAGACCGCTGCCCTGACCAGTGCGATGATGAACTCGGGCCGGGTGTTCGACCTGTCGGACGTGCCGGGACCCAAGGTCGACAAGCATTCGACCGGCGGGGTGGGCGACAAGGTTTCGCTGATACTGGCGCCGCTGGTCGCGGCGTGCGGGGTGAAGGTGCCGATGGTCTCCGGACGGGGTCTGGGCCACACCGGCGGCACACTTGACAAGCTCGCCTCGATTCCGGGTTTCAGGTCCAATCTCAGGTTCAGGCAGTTCCGCGACAACCTGCAGAACCACGGCTGCTGCATCATGGGCCAGACGCGCGAGCTGTGCCCGGCCGACCGGCAGATGTACGCGCTCAGGGACGTGACCGCGACCGTCGATTCGATTCCGCTGATTGCGGCCAGCATCATGTCCAAGAAGCTGGCCGAGGGCATCGACGGCCTGGTGCTGGACGTCAAGACCGGGACCGGCGCCTTCATGAGCCGGACCCCCCAGGCCCGGCGCCTTGCCCGCACAATGATCGGGATCGGTTCCCGGATGGGCAAGAAGGTGGTCGCGCTGGTGACCGGGATGTGGGAGCCGCTGGGCCAGGCGGTCGGCAACTCGGTCGAGGTGGTCGAGGCGATCGAGGCGCTCAAGGGCAACTGGCGGTTGGACCTGGAGGAGGTCACGCTGGCGCTGGGCGAGGAAATGCTGCTCTTGGCCGGAAGGGCGGGCACCAGGGCACAGGCCCGGCGGTTGCTGATGCGGGCGCTGACCGGAGGAGCGGGGCTCGACCGGTTCAGGGCAATGGTCAAGGCACAGGGCGGGGACCCGGCAGTGGTCGACGACTACGACCTGCTGCCGCGTGCGAGGTACACGATCCCGGTGCTGAGTCCGGATTCAGGGTACGTGCGCTTGATCGATGCGCTGCAGGTCGGGCTGCTGGCGGTCGAGCTCGGCGCAGGCAGGAAGACGCTCAAGTCGAAAGTCAACCCCGGAGTCGGGTTGAGGTTCTGCAAGAAGGTCGGTGACAGGGTCGAGCCCGGCGAGGTACTGGTCGAGGTGCTGGCTGCGGAGAAGAAGCTGGGCGCGGCTACAGCGGCCCGGCTGCTGCAGCACTTGACCGTATCGAGGACCGCGCCGAGGGACGGCGGACGGGTAGTCGCCCGGCTCAGCAAGTGACCGGCTCACGCAGGTTTGACAGCGTCCGGCCGACACATATACTGCCCGACAGAAGGGAGCTTTGATGGCCAAGATTCACGGTGAAGGCAAGCTTGACACGGTCATCGGGCCGGACACGACCGTCACAGGAGATTTCCGGGTCACCGGCAGCCTGCGTCTTGACGGCCAGATTGACGGTAAGGTCGATGTCGGAGACACATTTCTTTCCGGGCCGGACTCGCGGCTGAAAGGCGAGCTGCACTGCAAGAACGCGGTCATCGCCGGCCGGATCGAAGGCAACATCACGGCCAAGGAGATGGTCGAACTGCAGTCCGGGGCCAAGGTGTACGGCAACATCGACTGCCGGGGTCTGATGATACAGCAGGGCTGCTTCTTCGAAGGCAACTGTACGATGTCCAGGGCCGGTGAGGACACGACCCCGGCCGGGTAGCCGGTGTCCGTCACCAGCATCCGCAAGCGACAACCACCCGCGCCCGACAGGAGGCAGGATGAGCCCCGGCATTGAAGGCAAGGTGGCGATCGTCACCGGCGGGGGTTCGGGAATCGGGCGCGAGATAGCGCTCAGGCTGGCTGACGCCGGTGCCCGAGTGGCGGTCTGCGATGTGGCCGAGGAGCCGGCCAAGGCTGTTGCCGTCGAGATTGCGGGCAAAGGCGGCAAGGCGAAGGCCTATGCGGTCGACGTGTCCGATTTCGAGGCGGTGCAGAAGGTCTGCGCCCAGATTGCCGAGGACCTCGGCGGAACCCACATCCTGGTCAACAACGCCGGCATCACCCGCGACGGGCTGCTGCTGCGGATGAGCGAGGACGACTTCGACAAGGTCATCGCGGTCAACCTGAAAGGCGCGTTCAACTTCACCAAAGGATGCGCACGCACGATGATGAAGGCACGCTGGGGCAGGATCGTCAACATCGCGTCGGTGGTGGGCCAGATGGGGAATGCCGGGCAGGCGAACTACGCCTCGTCCAAGGCCGGGCTGATCGGGCTGACCAAGTCGGTGGCCAGGGAGCTGGCCTCCCGCAACATCACGGTCAATGCGGTGGCGCCGGGGTTCATCGAGACCGCGATGACCCGGAAGCTGGACGACGCCACGCGCGAGGCCTACAGCAGCGCGATACCACTCAAGAGGTTCGGCACGCCGGCTGATGTCGCCGAGGCGTGCCTGTTCCTCGCTTCAGAAAGCAGCGCCTACATCACCGGCCAGACCGTCCGGGTGGACGGCGGGATGCTGATGTAGGCGCGGCAGAGTTCCTTTTCCCACCCGACCGGACCGCCTGTGCCGCGAATGTCGCAGCACCGGGTACCGGGCGAGCAGCGGCACGTGTTCGACCTGGTCGAACTCGGCGCTCGTCAGCCCGTCTTCCTCAGGTGTCTTCCCGCCCTGCTTCCGAATCCGCTGTCCTGCGCACTTCCGGCGTTGAGGATCTCGCTCCTACTCAGGAGGAGGAGCAGGATGCCACACTCCATCCTGGCAGTGCGTGCACATCAGCTGGTGAACGCTGGCATCGGGGGATGCGCCGTCAGGGCAGGGTGCTTTTCTCGGCACGCCGGTCGGCTGCGGTCCGATCAGGTGCGTGCTGTGGCAGTCGAGCTGTCCTTTGATGTGCCGGTGATTCGGCACGCCGGGCTCGCTTGGCTCCTCAGGACAGGTGTTGCACGCGGCAACCTTGGTTCCGCTCAGGTCCTTCCACGTGAAATCAGGCATGGGCATGGCTATTCTCCTTTCGTACCCGACGCACACATTGCGCGTCGTGCCATGTCTCATCTCTCCGGGCCGGCTTTTCGGCCGGCACGAGAGACTCGGTCTCTACTTGTCCTCAGCCTCCCCTGGCTCGCTTCCCGTTACTTCTTCTCAGTCGTGTCCATACCCGGGCCCTTGCCGGCCCGCATCTCGTTGGTGATCCTCACGGGGTAGGGCCAGCAGAGGTCGCACCTGAGGAAGCCCCTCAGCATGACGTGCTTGCGTCTTCCCCCCTTGCCCGGGCATTTCTTGTCAACCTTGTGGCCTTCCTTATGCGGCCGATACTCCCTGAAATACTGGTCGCTCCGGCAACCATGCTGTACACGGACGTATTCCGTGTGCCCGCACCTGAGGCACTTCCAGAGTCCGTCAGCGGTGAGTTCAAACCCTGGTTTGGGAAACTTCTTGCTGCTCATGGTCTAGCCTCCGTCGTGTGCTTGCTGACGGTTCTAGCCGCCGGGTGGGGGCTCTGGACCAGGGTCGAACCACATGTCCCACGGGTAGCACTGGACGCACGTCAGGCCCGAGGGCCACACCTCGTGGCTGAACGCAGGGTCCGGGCAAGGTGCTTTGCGCGGAACTCCGGTGGGCTGAGGCCCCAGTTCCTGGTGGGTTTGGTCGTCAGGGCAGATGAACAGGCCGCGAACATGCGTTATCTGTGTGCACTCGTCGCATTTCCACTTGCCGTTCTCATCGACCGTGAATGGACACATCGCAGGCTCCTTTCGATGGCGACCCAGTTGAAGAGTCGCCGGTTCTCCTTGCTTCAGGCCGGTGGCCTCTCGTCTTGATATTGCGCGAGCGCAGACCCCGAAGTTGTGGGTCGGGCCCCGCGCCGCCCACAATCCAACGAGGGCGAAGCACACCCGCCGGCGTTCTGATCCGAATTGTTCAATCTGTCTGGGACGAGGAATCCCTTGCGCTGACCCCGCGTCCCGCGGCTTCAAATTAGGACATGCTGGGGGGTTGTCAAGTCAAAATTGCCCGGCGCCGAAGGGGGTTGACAGCCCGGCCGTTGCCCGATACTCTGGGCTGGCAGGTTATGAAGACACCGACACAACACGCAGAAGAGGTGAACGCCCTCAAGGCCAAACTCGCCTCGCTGCCCGACGGGGAGGAGCGGAACGAGATACTGCTGAGACTCGGGAAGCTGTTCCACGTCAACGAGCCGCAGCAAGCGCTCCTGTATCTGGATGAAGCCTTCCGGATTGCCGTGCGAGTCGGTGACAAGAGCCGGACTGCGCGTGCCTGCAACATGCTGGCACAGATCCACTCGGACCTCATGCACGAGGAACAAGCCCGGGATTGGGCGCACAAAGCCCTGGATGCAGCACACGAAGCAGGCATCCGCAGGCACGAAGCCGGGGCGTATAAAGTCATTGCCGAGGTATTTGAAGGCAAGGGCGAGTTTGAACAGGCGCGGGAGTATTTCGGAAAAGCGCTGGCCGCAAGCGAAGAGTCAGACTACGGAGAGGGCAGGTTTGCGGCGCTCAATGGCCTCGGCAACGTGTGCTTTGAGCAGGGCAGACTCCAGGATGCCCTGGACTACTACCGGCAATGTGTCGCGCTGGCTACTGAAATGGACGACACCGCGTACGTTGCCGGCACATACGCAAACATCGGTCTGATCCTCCAGCTGCAGGGCAAGTGGGAGGAATCAGCCGAACATCTCTTCCGGGCAATCGCAGTCAGCGAGCAGTACGGATACCGCTGTGACCTGATGTGCGCCAGGAATACCCTGGGCGAGGTCTACCTGAAGCGCAACAGGCTCGAGGAGGCGGTCGCCATCTTCAGCGAAGTGGTTGCCGGGGAAAGGCAGAACCCGACTGACAGGCGGGTCCTTGGGGACGCCCTAATGAACTTGGGGCTTGCCCGTTTCCGGTCCGACGACTTCGCAGCGGCAGAGAGTGCGTTCTCCGAATCGACCGCAATCAACGAGGAAGTGGACGACCGGAAGCAGCTTGCCCGGCTGTACGTCTGCATCGCCGAGCTGGCAGTAGCCAAGGGGCAGCTCGAGCGGGCCAAGACCTATGTCGCCCGGGCCTCGCGCCTGGCTGAGGACCTGGACCTGCGGATCGAGAAAGGCGATGTGTGGCGGCTGAGGGGCCGGGTCCGGGCCGAGGAAGGCGACGTAGTAGGAGCGGCCGAGGCGTTCGACAAGGCCATCAGCCAGCTGGCCGAGACGCCGGACAGCTATGAGCTGGCTCAGACCAGGCTCCAGTACGCCAAGCACCTGCTCGCCATCAGCGAGCCTGCCAACGCCGAGCCCCTGCTCAGACTCGCAGCCGAGACCTTCAAGAGCCTTTCGATCGTGGCCGGCTCAGAAGAGGCGAACCGCCTGCTCTTTGACCTCGAGAAGCCGAGCGACACCGAGGCAGCGCTGGTCGGCGCAATCAACGGCCTGGCCTCGGTCGGGCTCGAGCCCGGGCTCTTCTTCGAGCACACGATGAAGATGCTGTGCGAGAGTCTGGGTTTTGAGAGCGGCGCGGTGATTGCGGGCGAGAGGCCGGTAGTGCTGCACGGCTGGCCAGAGGTGGATACCGCGGTCGAGATGCTGCGGCAGGGCGGGTTCAGGTATGAGAAGAAATCCCTGAGCCTGCCTATCGAGGACAACGGCAACGCACTGGGCAGCGTTTTCCTGGACCGGTCCAAGCCCGGTAGCCAGGACAAGGGCAAGGCGGTGCTTGCGGACATCGCCCGGATTCTGGTCGGGCCGCTGCGCAGGCTGACTGAGCTTTCGGCAGCGCCGGCCGAGGCCGAGGCTGTGGTCCCGGGTCTGCAGTACCGGGGATTTGTCGGGACCAGCCCTCAGGTGATCGACGGGCTGAGGACGGTTGCGCGTGTTGCCAGTGCAGGGATACCGGTGCTGATACGGGGCGAGAGCGGGACCGGCAAGGAGCTGACCGCCCGGGCGCTGCACGAGTCCGGAGCGCGTCGCGACAGGCCGTTCGTGGCCATCAACTGTGCGGCGGTGCCCGAGACCCTGCTCGAGTCAGAGTTCTTCGGGATTGAGAAGGGTGCGGCGACCGGTGTCGTGGCGCGCAAAGGCAAGTTCGAGCAGGCGAACGGCGGCACGGTGTTCCTGGACGAGATCGGAGACATGAGCACCGCGCTGCAGGCCAGGCTGCTGCGGGTGCTGCAGGAGAAGACTGTCGAGCCGGTGGGCGGGCAGAAGCGGGTCGAGGTCGACATCCGGATCGTCGCTGCGACCAACCAGCCGCTCGAAGAGCTGATGAACCAGGGCAAGTTCAGGTCCGACCTGTTCTACCGCTTGAACGCGATCGAGATTGCCCTGCCGCCGCTCAGGGAGCGCAAGGCCGACATACCGGAGTTCGTGCGGTATTTCATCACCAGGAGCAACCAGGAGTTCGGGCGGGAGCTTACCGGGGCGAGCAGCGAAGTCATCGGCAGGCTCATGTCATACGACTGGCCGGGCAACATCCGTCAGCTCCAGCACGTTATCGAGCGGTCGGTGGTGCTGGCCAGAGGCAAAGTGCTCCGGGTGACCGACCTGCCGCACGAGTTCCAGCAGCTGCAGCCGGTCGGGGTCGAGGAGGTCTCTGGCGGCGGGCTGCGCAATGCGCGGCAGCAGGCCCGGGCCCAGGCGACCCAGGACTACGAGCGGGCGATGATAATCGAGTATTTGGGCAAGGCTGACTGGAACGTGAGTAAGGCTGCGGAGCTGGCCGGGTACAGCCGGGCTCAGTTCTACCGGCTGATGAAGAAGAACAAGGTGACGAGGCCGAAGTAGCCGGCAGACAAGACAGAGGTCAAGGTTGAGGTCGAGACAAAGGGAGCCTGTTCTTCCCTTGCCCTTGCCTCTATTCTTCTAGTCTGCCAGCACCACCCGGCGCAGCAGAGTGCCGCGGTCAGAAGTCACCCTGAGGATGTACACACCGGGGGCCAGGTTGCCCGGGGTCCAGGTCAAAGCCCGGCCCGGAGAAGCGCTGCCGGTGTAGATGCTTTGTGCCAGGCGGCCTGACAGGTCAAAGGCCTGGACCGAGACGTTTCCGTCAAAGCCCGGCCCAAGCCTGATGCCGGCCGAGCGCGCAAAGGGGTTGGGGAACACTTCGACGTCTGCGACGGTTCCTGTGAAAGCTGCTGGCCGTTCGTCGACGCCGACATTGGCCTGGAACCACTCCTGGGCGCTGCGGCAGGCGTCAAGGTATGCGGTCGAGTCATCACCCGCGACAAAGGCGAAGGCGACTCGCTGCCCGCTGCCGGGTTCCAGGTCGAACGGCCCGCTGCTCACCACCATAGACCAGTTGAACGGCTCAGGCGTGCACGAATCGCCGAGCAGTCCTTTCAAGGCCCGGAACTTCATGTCCTCGCTGAGCCCGGAGTCAGGATAGACGTACAGCCCGTGGTCGATGCAGGACAGAAAGCTGGACCCTGGCGGGAAGAGCTGCTTGACCCCGCACCAGGGCCCGCTGCGACTGACGTTGCGCGTGAACACCGTGCGCAGCTCGGGATTGCTGTAGGCGAGGTCGTGGAACCGGTCGGTCGCGACTACGTCGAAGTCTGCCAGGATTCCGGTGTACAGGGCCCGGACACGCTGGTGCCCGGTGTTGGCGATGTCGTAGACCAGGATGACGTAGCGGTCCTGGCCAGGGGCGTCGGTGCCCAGGGCCTGGACCGAGACCGAGATTCCTTTCGCGTCCGGGTGCCCGGAATCGCTGAACCTGCCGAGCAGTAGCTGGCGGGAGTCCCATTTCGGGGCTTCGGCACGGATGCTGTCGACAAGGGCCCAGTCGGTGTCGAGCCGGTCCGGCCTGAGCGTGTAGAAACGGTCGACCACATAGTCGGCCGAATTCCCGATGCAGAGCGATGCGGTGTTGAGCGAGCTGGTGTCGGCCTTGGGAAACCGGAACCCGCGGCCTTTCCGGCCGTCCCCGGTGTCGAACCCGAGCTGACCCCGGGCGGTCACGCTCAGGGCGCAGGCACCGGTGTCGATTTCGGCAACGGTCCGGCCCGGATACCCGATGCTGACCGGGAACACCAGTTCCCATGTGCTCTGGTCTGAGACGACCGTGGCCAGGACTTCGGGCGCTGAGCCCGGCCGGGCGTCCGGGTCAGCCGCAATGCTCAGGCTGCTGGTCCAGGCCGAGTCCTGCTGACCGATGGTTCCGATATCCGCGACAGAGTCCGGGAGCGAGATGCCCTGGCCCAGAGCCTGCAAGGACACCCTGGCGCCGGTCGCAGGCGCGAGCCCGGTGTTGAGCACGACCAAGGTGAGCCGGCCGGTCTCTCCCGGTTCGAGGATGCCGTTCTCATGCTGCTGTCCCTGGTCGTTGATTGCGGAGCGCAGGAAGACCACCATCGGCTCGGGCTGGCCCTGGGTCACGGTTACGGTCTGGCGGTCGGGCAGCCAGTCATGGGCTGTCGCGGTCACCGGCAGCTCACCAGGGGTTGCGGGGTGAATGTCAAGAGTAGCCGAGCCCGAGGCATCGGTGTTCGCAGTGGCGAACACCTCGCCGTCTTTCCAGGCGCAGACCAGCGCATCCTGGACCGGTCCGTAGGTGCTGCTGACAGACACCCGCAGGTTCTGCTGGCCGGTCCTGATAACCGTGTCCTGGCAGGCGAGCTGCAGGGCTGAAGGCGGCTCGGTCCAGACATCGAGGCACGGGTCGCCGAGCAGGTTGAACTCGGTCATGCACCAGCGCCAGAGCGAGTTCCACTGGGACGTCGGGGCGTAGACTTCTCGCGAGCGCGAGTGGGCCACGCCGATGACGTGCTGGTCGAGGTTGAAGTAGTGGTCGTAGTACCTGATGCAGAGCTTCTCGGACGGGCCCATCGAGGGCGGAGTGCCCCAGCCGTACCGGGAGTTCATCATCACCGCGATGCATCCGCCGCCGACGCAGTTGTGGGACAGTTCGGCGATGCAGTCCTCGGCTTCGAAGTTGCCTGGTGTGCAGGCGAGCGAGGTCATGATGGTGAAGCGGCGGTCGTTGGTCTGGCGCGCGGCGACCGTGCTCGTATAGATACCGGTGCCGTCTTCGTCGTAGACGCCCTGCTCGTTGCCGTGCCCGGCCGGGTCGAACAGCGCGAAACCGCTCTCGAACGTGTCGCCTACCACCTCCGACCCGCGCGGGTTGACCATCTTCAGGTCCTGCCAGCCTGAGGGCGTGAGGTCGGCTATCGAGTCGTTGACAAAGCTGCCGTGGTAGCCGATCGAGCGCCAGAGCCAGCCGGACGGGAGCAGAGAGCGCTTGATGTAGTCAGGGGCCGGGTCCTGCTCATAGGTCTGGACCTTGTCGATGAAGTTGCGGACCTCGTCCGCGTTGTCGACCGATGCGCGGCCGACGATGACGTCGGCGAACAGGTCGACAGAATCGGCCATTTCGCCGAACAGGTTGTTGTTGTTCGAATCCCAGGAAAAGTCGAGGTCACCGAAGTACAGGTCAGTGGGCACGTCGCCCCTGGTCTGGCCCACGTAGACCCGGATACGGCGCGAAGGAACGAGCTGATTGTCTGCGGCGAGCAGCAAGTAAGACAGGCCGCGGTGCTCGAAGTAGTCGCGGACCATGTTGCGCATCCGCTCTGCCAGGTCCCGGCCCGGGTAGTTGCGCTCGACCCATTCGGCTGTCCGCAGTTCGGCCCGGATCCCGCGCCTTGTGCGGTACTCGAGATAGGGCTCGAACTCTGCGGCGAGCAGGTCGCTGGTGATGACGAGCAGGTCGATCTGGGGCAGGTCGGTCGCGACCGCACGGGGGGCAAAGCGGTCAAGCTCCTCGCTGTTGAGCACGAGTCCGCGCAGGCTGTTGACGGTCCTCTGTCTCTGGGACTGAGTCGGGGTGTGCTCCTGGACCGCTCGGTCTTCCCAGGTCACGGTGACCCGAATCCGGGTGTGGAGCGAGAGTCTCTTTTCTGCCGGGACGTAGGAGAACGGGCAGATGCCGAATCCGGCAAGCCGGACTCCGCCGGCATTGCCGGGCCTGACGTTGTCGACAAGAGCCGGAGGGTAGGGCGTGTCCGACCCGTAGATGCCCGGGTCAGGCGGCACGAACCCGATTTGGTCGCGGGTCGATATCGGCCGCGGGGCCTGGACCGGCAGGATGTTGTATTCGCCTGGAAGCTCCTGGGTGGAAAGGGGCTCGGCTTCGATTGAGACGACTTGGGCATGGGCCGGAATAGCGACCAGAGACGAGACGTAGGGCAGTGCGGGCAGACCGGTCTGTTCGGCCAGGTAGCCGCGCACGTGCTCGACCACGTCGTACTCGCTGTACCGGCCGAAGCTGAAGTCGTTCCGGCCGAACGACAGAACATGAGACGAAGTCCCGGCCAAAACCAGGATCGGGACAAGAAAAAAGAGAGATGCTCTCTTCAAAATTCCTCCTGACAGTGTCCAATGGACGAGTCTGACTCGACCTTTGCTTCTAACCTAATTCTAGGGAGCCAGGCGAGCGGTGCAAGTACGGAACCGCCCACCCAGTCTCGGGACGACCCGCTGTTGACTCGAACGCTCAACTGCGGTAAAGTTGGCCGGGCCCAATCCCGTACCGACAGTCTGTCCCAAAGGAGGAAACGTGATTCGCAGGCTGTTCTTGGCAGCCGTTTCTGTGCTGCTAGCGGCCGGCCCGGCAGTGGCCGAGGACCAGGCGCACACACTTCCATACACCGGCCCGGTGACCCTGCCCTGGGCCGAAACCACGAGCACCGAGTTGCCGGAGAGACTGAACAAGCCGCTGTTCCTCAGTCCGCCGTGGGAACCGAACGCGCTGGCCGACAGCCTCGATACATCGCCTCCGCCGGACGGCGCGCTGTTCGTGACAAGACAGGCCGGCCCGGACTCGAGTGTCATCCTGCTCGGGTACAACTACCAGAACTCGGGATGGTGGGCACGTATGTCTCGGAGCGATGACGGCGGTCTGACCTATCAGCCGTTCACCCTGGATACCGGATTCTTCGTTGACGTTTGCCTGCACGGCAACGGCCGGGACACCTGCTGGAACCTGTCGCTGGTCGCTGTCGGCGTTGGTGTATATCATCTGTTCGTCCGACCTTCGTACGACGCTGGAGTCACGTGGGGCGACACTACCAGGTGCGACCTCGGAACCACGCGGTTTCCGGACAAGCCGATGTACGTGACCAAGGACAGCCTGCAGATAGTCACCTTTACCGACTTCACCGACGCCAACAGACGCATCACCATGGCAAGGTCGACCGACTACGGTGTGACCTGGCAATCCGGCGACGTCAGGGTGTCAAACGCGAGCAGCCAGGGTTCGTGCCCTGCAATCGGGCCGGACAGCATGGTCTATGCGGTCTGGGGCCAGCCCGCTTCATGGGTGCCAAGTACTCTCTGGTTCAACAGGTCGTTTGACCGCGGGGCGACTTGGGGAACGCCTTCCCAGATCCCCGGGCTCGAAACCTCCGGTCACTTGTCCGGCTGGCGTGCCAACCATACCTTCCCGGCGGTGGTCGTGGACTCGGCGGGCAAGATCTACGTCTGTTGCCAAACGAAGATGGAGGATGAGGGCTGGGATGTCGGTATCTGGACGTCCGCTGATGCAGGCAGCACCTGGTCAGGACCGGTACGGGTCAACGACGACACGACCGCCGGTTCTGACCAGTTCTGTCCGTGGATTGCGCTCGACCGGTACCAGCGGCCTCACGTTTTCTGGTACGACTCGCGTAACTACTACCCGGTCAACAGCGGAGACGTGTATTACTCGTGGTCTGACGATGTCGGGACGACGTGGAAGCCGAACGAGATGGTCAACGACAGCATCCACTCGCCGTGCTGGACTTCGGCGTCGAGGATGCAGATGGGTGACTACCAGCAGATAGCCTGCGACACAAACTACGTCTACTGCGAGTGGAGCGACCACCGCAACGGCCGGACCTCGTGGAGCTATATCGCGGCAGCGCGCCGGGCTCTGCCGACCTTTGAGGTGGGCGTGGCTGAGGAGGGCAGGCCGTCGCACTGGCAGCAGAGCAGGGTCTTCCTGGGAAAGAGCGCGCCCAACCCGGTGGTGGACGGCGCGAGAATATCGTTCAGTCTTGACCGTGAGGCGCGTGCCCGGCTCAGCGTGTTCGACCCGGCCGGACGACTGGTGTCAAGCGTGCTCGACGCCGAGCTCGAGGCCGGAGAGCACACGGCAAGGTGGGGCGGCCTGGACGACCAGGGCCGGCGAGTGCCTGCCGGTGTCTACTACTACCGGCTAGACGCTGGCGAGAACTCCACTGCGACACGACGCCTGGTCAAGGCCCGCTAGAGACTGCGTCACTACTCAACGCACCCGGCTTCGCGCCGGGTGCGTTCTCATCAGGAGACAAGACTGGTACTGCCCTCCGAAGAAGGCCTGTCCCCGCTGTGCGAGCCGGTCCGCAATGCGTAGATAGGCTCGGGTCGGTAGCAGCGGTCTGTCTTTGCGAGGGTCTCGCGCCAGGGTCATTGCGCACGACGGAACTGCGAGACCCGTGGCAGTCTCCTGCCTTCTCCGTCACTGCGAGGCCCGCAGGGCCGTGGCAGTCTTCTGCCGCAGACAGAGGCTGAGA
>CP070680.1:2958448-2995704 GCA_020352555.1 Caldifarciminota bacterium
GTTGCCCCCTGATGCCAGTGATGTCCGAGCGGAAGAAGAAACACCACATCGACTACACCGACAAGAAAGTCAGACAGGAAGTCCTGGTCCGGCAGCGCCGAGAGCTGTGGAGCCCGGAGCAGGTCAGAAGCCTGGCGAAACACTTCCGGCTCAGGCCTGGCATGCACATGCTCGACTGCGGGTGCGGGCTGGGGTACGCGATGCAGACCTGGGGACCGTACGTGATGCCGGGCGGCAGACTGACCGGCCTGGACCCGGTGCCGGATCTGCTCAACAAGGCGCGCCGCAACCTGGACAGGGACAGGCTCGGCAAAGCTGCCGGATTCGTCCAGGGCGACATCCGAGACATGCCGTTCGATGACGGCACTTTCGACATCACTATCGCTCATGTCGTGTTCTGCCACCTCGCCGAACAGAAGCAGGCGCTCGACGAGATGATAAGGGTGACGAAACCCGGAGGCTGCGTTGCGGTATTCGACAACGCTGTCAGCGGCGGGCCGCAGGGCGGCTGGAGCAGCATCCACAAGCCGACGGTCGAGAGCGAGTTGTTCGACCTTGAGATGGGCCTGCGCGCGCTCGAAGGCATCCGCAGGCTCGGGCAAGGCGATTTCCGGGTCGGATGCTACCTGCCGTTGTGGATGGAGGCACGCGGGCTTGAGGATGTCGATGTCCGCTGCAACGATAGGGTCCGCTGGGTGGCCCCGCCCTACCGGTCTGCTGCCCAGCAGACCGACTGGAGCAACACCAGAGAAAGAATCAGGGCCCGTATCACCCGGCCCAGACCCGAACGTGTCTACTACAAGCAGCTCCGCGCCGGAGGCGCGGACGAGAAATCAATACGCCGCATGCAGAACAGGAACCGACGGTCCTTCGAGCGACTCCGCAAGTCGGCTCGGAACAGGACCCTTGCCTACGCCTGGTCTTCCCAGTTCTGGTGCATCTGGGGCTTCTGCCCAGAAGGCGGGCAGAGAACCAAGCCCTGGGGAAAGAAGACATGAACCAAGAACTCATCGCCTGCTGTGGCCTCGACTGCAACGAATGCGACATGCGCGCGGCGGCCTCAGACCCGGAAATGCAGCAGGAGTTCGCCCAGTGGTTCAGGACCAACCTGAACCAGAATGTCGACCCGGAAGACATCGGCTGTACCTGGTGCCGGGGCGAACGTGAAGGCCACTGGTCTGCCGACTGCTGGATACTGGAGTGCTGCGTGGACAAGCACGGCCGGGAGCACTGTTCCGAATGCCCGGACTTCCCCTGCTCGAAACTGAGGGACTGGGCAGCCCAGAACGACCGCTACGCCGCGGCCCTCGAGCGCCTGCGCGGCATGAAGGCCGCGGCAATAGCCAGTTTCTAGTCCGGTACGTTCAACGGCCCCGGACGCAGACACCCGGCCACGAAGTCGCGGACCGTGGCGTAGTACTCCGTGCCCATGACCTCAGGAATGTCGTCGTGGACTGCGCCTTCGACCTTGACCACCGTCATGTCGGTCCATGGACTGCCCTTCTCGACAAGGACTTCGGCGTTCCGCTCCGGCACCGCGGTCTCGTCCGCAGTTCCGTAGACGATCAGCGTCCTGGTCTTCACCCGGCCGATCCTGTTCTCGTTGTCGAAGTCCAGGTCCGTCACGAAGCTGCCCGGTATGTCGAGCAGCGCCCCTTCGCGGACCACTGCTGACACCGATGCCATCGGCGCTTCGAGGATGAGCCCGAGCGGGCGTACCGAATCCGCGGCCAGATAGGTGGCCATGAAGCTGCCCAGCGACCAGCCGTAGTAGACGATGAGCTCCGGGTTGACTGCCCGGTGGCCCTGGCAGAACTCGAGCGCGGCCCTGGTGTCGGCGTAGCAGGCATCGCCCGATGGACTTCCTTCGCTCTTCCCGTACCCTTGATAGTCGAAGATGAACACGTGGTAGCCGAGTTCCCACAGGTACTCGACCCGGCCCCAATACCGGTTGATGTACTCGGACCGGCCATGGCAGTAGAGCATCGTCACGATGCTGTCCTGGTTGCGGACCCTGGCCGGCTGCCGGGCGAGGAATCCGTAGATACGGTTTCCGCCGGACGAGGTCAGCACCGCCGGCTCGACCAGCGAATCCGGAATCACGTCGCCTCGCACACGCCAGTTCTCGTGAAAGTACTCGAGGTACTCGTCCGACCTCGTAGGTTCGAACAGGAACGAATCCAGGGTCAGGCAGGACACTGCCGCCAGGCCGGCAAGCGGCAGAAGCAGCAGCCTATTCATACCAGCCCCCCATGTGATAGTTGGCGCCCAGAACGAACCCGAGCGCGCCTTTGCCCGCAATCGGTATCCGGTAGTCGATGTTGCGGGGCTTGGTTTCGTGCCCCGGCGCATACCATTTCGACTCCAGGCTCAAGGAGAACCTGCGACCCAGTCGCAACTCCTCGCCGATGAACGGCGCGAGCACGAAGTATGGATCCCGGCTGGTCTGGAACATGCTCTGGACCCCGAAATAGGTCAGGGAGCGCCCGCCGATGAGGTAGCTGCCGACCAGTTCTGCTTGGGGCAGAAGAAGTGATTCGCCGCCCGGCTCGATCAGCCCGCACAGCCCTGCGCCGACCCCGACCGCAGGCAGCGCTCCTCGCTGTCCGATGAGCTGGTGGGTCACCCCGGCGTCGAACCCGAGTACGCCGAACGCCGCCATCAACAGGTGCCCGCCCGCGTAGACGGATGTGTTGTCGCTCAGACCATGCCGGTACCTGACTACCGCGTACGGCATCGGCATGTCCGCGCCCGCCACCTCGGCAACCGGACCGCCCAACGAGAACGCGATTGAAGACCGACCTTTGGCAAGGGGCCGGACCGCATTGACCGTGCCGCAGCCTGTTGCGAGCAGCACTGCCAGCAAAGCCGGGACCCAGAGAGTTCTGACCGTCATTGGTTCCCCCTTCGGTTTTGAGCAACGGTACTCTGCTGTCATCGTCGAGACAGCCTAGCGGTATCCTCCGAACCGTCAAGCTCCTGTTTTGACTGATGCCTGAATCCCCCTATCCTTTTTGCCGTCTGAACCCAGAGAATCCGGAGGTATGATGAACCCTGAGAACAGAAACAGGATTCTGGCCGGGCTCAAGGACGCGATCCTGACCGAGCAGACCGGCAACAACTTCTACACCGTGGCGTCCCAGAACACCGCCGATGAACAGGGCAAGGAGGTGTTCCTGATGCTGGCGGCCGAGGAGGCCCTGCATCAGAAATGGCTCAAAGAGCAGTACGGACTGCTGCAGCAGGGCAAGAGCCCCGAGCCGCTGATTTCGACCGACTCGGGCGCCATCCTGGACGACCAGAGCCCGATATTCTCCCCGGAGCTCAGGCAGCGGATTGCCGAAGCCCACTGGGAGATGACGGCTCTGTCGGTCGGGCTCCAGCTCGAGCACGCGACAATCGCCCGGTACCGCGACCTTGCGGCAGAATCCGACTCGCCTGAGCTCAAGCATTTCTTCGAGAAGCTCATGCACTGGGAGGAAGGACACGCCCGGGCGCTGGAGCAGCAGTCGAAGCTGCTGCGCGAAGCCTACTGGAGCGAAGCCCGCTTCGCCCCGTTCTAGCAACGCTCCGCGCAAAGAGAAGAAGGCCGTCATCGACGGCCTTCTCGGTTGCTGGGGCAGCCGCTACTTGGTCTTCCCCGACCGGCTCAGGTCGGATATCAGCGAACGAACCTGGCGCTCGCCAATCCGGATCGTGTCCGCGTATGGCTTGCGTTTCTCTTCGGTCATCGAATTCGCTCTCTGCGCCATGGCTTTCAGTCTGGCCAGCTCACCCTGTATCTGGTTGACCAGCCGCTGCTGCTCCGCACTCGGCTGCTTGCCGACGACCTGGCCCTTGACCGCAAGGTACCTGGACTCGAGCTTCTCCAGTTCAGCAGTCAACCGGTCCACCTTCTTATCCTCACGTGTCTGGGACATCCGCTCCCGGTTGGCCCTGCGCACTGAATCGCGTACCCGCTCCTCCTCGGCCATCTTGGCTTTGTTCTGGGCCTCTCGCCCGGCCTTGGGAAGCAGAATGATGGCCGCGACCAGGGCGATCAGCATCACCGCACCGGCGATGACGAACACGACCGCGTTCACCGGCGACTTCCTGCCTGCGGCGCGCGCTGACACTCTCTGTCCGCAGGCATAGCAGCGCTCCTGCCCTCTCCGAAAGGGCTCACCGCAATGTGGACACTTAGGCATAGGCTTTGATGAAGTGGTCTAGTTCGAACTCGAACACCGCTACCGGCTGCCCGAGCCCGAATCTCTCAAGCACCTCGGGATGCATCTCACCGAGGATTCCTGTATCTTCTCCTCGTGTATCTATCCGGGCGCAGCGCCCGGTGATGAATGAATGATGGTTCGCTGCGGTGAATGCCGCCTCGGCATTCAGTTCCCTGGCCAGCGCGCTGGCCAGGGCCCGGACATCGGCAAAACCGACCTTGGGCCCGGTCAGGCCGACCGCGACCCGACGTCTGGTCCTGACCCCGGTCTCGGCTCCAGAGTCCAGAAAGAATACGTCCTGGCATTCGAATATCTGCTGCGGCATTTCGCGCGTCGAGTTCGCACGGAAGGTGCTCAGCAATCCCGGGATCAGGCTGGTCCTCAGCATCGTCTGCTCCACGCTCACCGGGTTCTCGAGCGTCACATGCGGGGTCACGGGCAGCCGCATCAGCTCAAACTGCTCCTTCTCGCTGACCAGGACACTGGTCATCACCTCGAACAGCCCGAACCCGGTCATCACCCGGCGTACCGCCTCCGAGATCTCCTCGACCGGCAGAGCCCGGCTGACTGTCATCGTCGGAACCAGTCGGGGCTCAATGTTGTGGTATCCGTACCCGATGGCGATGTCCTCGATGATGTCCTGCTCGTGCAGTATGTCGGAGCGGTAGGCCGGTATGTCGACCACGACCTTGCTCCCTTCCGTCTTCGCGCCGTAGCGCATCTTCCTGAGCAGTTCCGCGATCTTCCCGGCATCCAGGTCCAGGCCGAGTACCCGCCTGGCTTCTGCCGGGTCAAGTTCGCACCGGGCCGGAGTCAGGTCCGGCGTGGTTTCGGACGTGCCGTCCGGATACTTGATTTCGACCTTTCCGACATTGCCGCCCATGTCGGCGAGCGCGGCGACCAGCACGTTGAGCGACCGGGTGATGGCGTTCCGGTCCGGCCCGGTCACGTCGATGAACACATCGGTGGTCTCGGGCGTCATCTTGGTGTCGTCGCTGTTGATGATCGGCGGCATCGACAGCACCTTGCCCGCGGAGTCTGTCAGCAGTGGGTAGGTCGACATGCCGGCCAGCAGATGCGCGTAGCCGATGCCCTTCGGGTGCTTCTTGAGAATCTGCTTCGGGGTCAGCTCAGCCCTCGGGCTGTCCGGCAAGCCGAAGAGAGGCACGAACTTCAGTTCATCGGGTTTGACCGGCCGGAACACGAATCCCGGCTCGATGGTCCCAAGGTCGTACACCCCGATCGACGCCCGTCGGCGGTTTCTGCCCAGCGCCCAGTGCAGATTCTCCTGCATCTTCATCACCATGCGCAGTCCCTCGTCGCCCAGTCTCAGGCCGCGGACAATCGCGCCGACGATGTAGGGTCGGATCTCGTCCATCCCGGATTTCACTTCAACCCTGAATCCTGAGTCCGAGAGCTTGAATTCCGGCAACCCGGTTTCGATGCCCAGGAAACCGCGCAGCGCCCTGGCCAGCCCTGCCGCACTGAGCATGTCGGGGCGGACCGGCAGCAGGTCGATGCGTACGACCTCGGCCGACCCGATCTCAACCAGGTCGCCGCCCGCGCAACCTGCGCACAGGTCGTTGAAATCCTCGTGCTCCAGCACCTCGGTGATTTCCCCGCACCGGTCGCACCGGAAACGCTTCACCACTGCATAACCGTCCACGTCGTTGCCAAGGTTCTCGAGCGCAACCTGCAGATCGTCCCGGTCCAGGTCCTTGCCGAGCAATTGTTTCAGACGACTGACCGGAATCCCGACTAGCGGCACAGCGCCGCCTCCTTCAGCCAGTCGATGTCGCTGAGGTACAGCTTGCGGATGTCATCGAGGCCGAAGCGCATCATCGCGATACGCTCCACCCCACCGCCCCAGGCCAGCACCGGCACGTCGCAACCGAGCGGCTCTGTAACCTCAGGCCTGAATACGCCGGAACCGCACATTTCGACCCAGCCGAGGCTCCCGAGTTTGGCGAATACCTCGGCGCTCGGCTCGGTGTACGGAAAGAACGACGGCCTGAACCTGACATCCTCGGCTCCCATCTTGCGATAGAACTCGGCCAGGGTCCCGAACAGGCTCGCCAGGTCAGCCCTCTGGTCGATGATGATGCCGTCGATCTGGATGAACTCCGGCAGGTGGGTCTGGTCCACGTTCTCCCGCCGGAACGTCCTGCCTATCGAGAATACTTTGCGGGGCGGCTTCGGGTCCTGAGCCAGGGCGCGGATAGTAGCAGCAGTGGTGTGGGTCCTCAGCACCAGCTTCTCGGCCTTGGCCCGGCTCCATTTGTACCGCCAACCGGTCGAGCCGGTATCTCCTCCGTCTTCGTGCGTCCGGCCGACACTCTGAACCAGTTCGTCCGCAGGCAGCAGGCCTCGTTCCGGGTCCGCCACGTAGAAAGTATCCTGCATCTCGCGCGCAGGATGGTCTTGCGGCTGGAAAAGCGCGTCGAACACCCAGAACGCGGTGTCGACCGTCGGCGACTCGACCTCCTCGAACCCCATCTCGAGAAAAGCACGGCGCGTCTGCTGGATGACGCGCTGCAGAGGATGGGCTTTGCCCGGCTGAAGCACTGCTGTCTCGAGCCGCGGATCGTATTCCTTGAAGGCCACGTCTCGCCATTCGCCCGAGACGATGAGTTCGGGTGTGAGCTGTGTTACCTCCTGCGCCGGCTCGATACCCTCGTTCTTCAGCCTGCTGCCGGCATCGGTCAGACTGATGCTCCGGGCGGTACGCTGCTTGCGTTTGAATAGTCCAGACCTGCCTTTGAGCGCGGCCAGACCGGCCTCGACATCAGTGCCGAGGGAAGCAAGGTCGTCCGAGAACGCCCGCCCCATCTGCGCCAGCCGGCATACGAATACCTCATCAGGTCCCGCGTCGCTGAGTGCCGCCCTGCCCTTGTCGGTCGCCACAAGTCGCCCGGCCACACGGCTGCACCAACCCTTCTTGGTCAGCCACTTGACCTCGGCCCGGACATCTTCCCTGCCCAGCGATGCGGGCAGATCCTGAAACGCAACCTCCCCGCCTTGGTCGATGATGGCCTGCAGAGCGCGCTTCTCGGGCAGACCTTCCCTGCTGACCTTCAGGCCCTGCTCAGTGATCGCGTATTCTTCCCGGACCTGCTCGTGGATCTCAATCAAGCCCCTGTCCGACAGCGACCTGGCTGCCGCCATAACCAGCGACTGATCCAACCCGGATTCCTTCACCAGACCCTCAACTCCGACCGGGACACCCGGCGCGAGCGCCGAAAGCAGCTTGTATTCGATCTCAGGCAGTCGTGTCATGGTTGAGCGTTACGAAAGATTCTGGCACAATATCGCCGAAAACCCACTCATGTCAAGGGTTTGCCTGTTCAGGACTCTGTCCTGAGAAACGGCTGAAGACACCGCAAAGCACATGGTCCGCCACAACTACCGGGACCGACGTGGCAGCACGGCTGCCAGCAGACCGGCGGCAGCCGCTCGCCGCATTGGCTAGGAGAGTGCGCCGAGCTCCTTCAGCTTTGCCGTAATCAGCTCATCGAGACCCGGCCGGCTGGTCACCTTCAGGCTGTATCTGACACGAACCAGCGGCTTGTTTGTCTTTATCAGCCGGCTGAGGTCGATCGGCGTACCGCTCACCACCAGGTCGCAGTCGGCGCGGTTGACCGCGTCCTCCAGTTCCTTGAGCTGGTCCGCGCTGTAGCCCATCGCGGGCAGTACGCGGTCGAGGTGCGTGCTGTGTTCAAGTTCCCGGGCGAGCGAACCGGTGGCGTACGGCTTGGGGTCGACTATCTCTGCTGCCCCGAACCGGTCGGCGGCGATACGCCCGGCTCCCCACGGCATTCCGCCGTGGGTCACAGTCGGTCCGTCCTCGATCACCAGTACCCGCTTGCCGCGGATGGCGTCCGGGTCCGCGACTTCGAGCGGTGACTCGGCATCGACAATGACCGCGGTCGGATTCACCGACCTCGTTGTCTCGCGCACCTTGCCGACCTGCTCGGCCGACGCCGAATCCTCCTTGTTGATGACCACTACGTCCGCCATCCTGAGATTGACCTCGCCCGGGTGGTATTCGACACCGTGGCCGGCCCGGAGCGGGTCGGTGACCACGATCAGCAGGTCCGGTTTGTAGAACGACAGCTCGTTGTTGCCGCCGTCGAACACGATGACATCAGCTTCTTCCTCCGCGTGCCTGAGTATCTCGGCGTAGTCAACGCCCGCGTAGATGACCATCCCGTTCTCGATATAGGGCTCGTATTCCTCGCGTTCCTCAATCGTCGAGTCTGCCCGATCGAGGTCCTCGTAGCTGGCAAACCGCTGCCACACCATCTTTTCGAGGTCCCCATACGGCATCGGCTCGCGGACCGCAACGACCTTCAGCCCCTTTGACTTCACCACCTCGTACGCCCGACGCGAAGTCTGCGACTTGCCGCAGCCGGTCCGGACAGCGCATACCGCGACCACCGGCTTCTTCGCCTTGAGCTGGGTGAAACGAGGCGAAACGAGCCGCCAGTCTGCGCCCGCGGCCAGTGCCTTGGCTGCCAGGTTCATCAGCTGCCGGTAGTTGACATCTGAATACGCAAACACGACTTCGTCGACGTCCAGCTCCTTCACCTTCTCGCCCAGCTCGTGCTCGAAAAAGGTCGGAATGCCGCTCGGGTAGAGGCTGCCGGCCAAGGCTGCCGGGTAGGGGCGCCCTCCGGCGACGGTCCCGAGGTTCTGCTCGGCCGCCATTGTGAACCCGACCACTTCGTAGGAATCATTGTCGCGGAACACGGTGTTGAAGACGTGATAGTCCATTCCGACCGCGCCGACGATGATGACCCGTTTCCTTGTTGTGCTCATCTGTCCCGCCTCGTCGCCCCGGCTCGTCGGAGCGTCTAGAACCGTTCGGTCATCGACTTGGCCTGCAGGAACAGCAGCAGATAGTCGCGGCCTCCGGCCTTGGAATCGGTGCCCGACATGTTGAAGCCGCCGAAAGGCTGGACGTCGACAAGGGCACCCGTGCACTTCCGGTTGATGTACATGTTGCCGACGTGGAACTCCTGCTTTGCCCGGTAGATCTTCTCCCGGTTGCGGGTGTAGACAGCGCCGGTCAGCCCGTACTCGGTGCCGTTGGCGATCGCCAGCGCGTCGCCGTAGTTGCGTGCCCTGATGACCGCCAGTACCGGCCCGAATATCTCCTCCTGAGCAATCCGGGCGTTGCGCCTGACGTCGGCGATGATCGTGGGTTCGATGAAGTATCCCTTGCCCGGCCTCTTCTTGCCGCCGAGCAGCAACCTGCCTTCCCTCTTGCCGACCTCGATGTACTCGAGAATCTGCTCGAATGCCCGCCTGTTGATGACCGGTCCCATCCAGTTCTTCGGGTCCTCGGGCGGTCCCACCTTGACCATCTCCTTGGTCTTGGCGACCACCCTCTTGCAGAACTCGCCGTACACCTTGGCGTCGACGATCGCCCGCGAGCAGGCCGAGCATTTCTGGCCCTGGAACCCGTATGCGCTGACCACCACACCTTCGACCGCGGCGTCCAGATCGGCTTCTGAGTCGACGATGATGCAGTCCTTGCCGCCCATCTCTGCAACGACCCGCTTCACCCAGACCTGGCCCTTGCTCACTTTCGACGCCTTCCCGAAAATCCGTAGTCCGACCTCCTTCGAGCCGGTGAAGCTGATGAAGCGAGTCTCCGGATGCTCGACAAGGTGGTCGCCGATTCCGCTGCCCGGCCCGGTGAGCAGATTGACCACTCCGGCGGGCAGTCCGGCTTCTTCGAGCGCCTCGGCGAATAACGTTGCCAGCAGCGGTGCATCTGTCGCCGGCTTGAGAACAACGGCGTTGCCCGAGACCGCGGCCGCCGATGTCATTCCGGCCATGATCGCGCACGGAAAATTCCACGGCGGGATCACGACCCCGACACCGAGCGGGATGTAGCGGACCTCGTTCGACTCACCCGGGTAGGGTGTCACCGGTGCCGCCTGGTCGTAGCGGATCGCCTCCCGGCCGTAGAACTCGAGGAAATCCACTGCTTCAGCGAAGTCGGCATCCGCCTCAAGCCAGCGCTTGCCTTCTTCCAGCACCATCGCGGCGTCGAACAGGTAGCGTCGGCTGCGCATGACCCGAGCCGCCCGGAAGAACACCCCTGCCCGCTCGATCGCCGGCACCTTCCTCCATGTCTCGAAAGCCTTGAGTCCGGCCTTCATTGCCTTCTCGGCGTCCGGAATAGCGCCTTTCTGGAAAATACCGACTGACTCCTCTGTGGCCGGGTTCAGCGACTCAAAGACCTCTTTGGCCTTGGTCCACCGACCGCCGACGTACAGCATGTTGGGTGTTGACGCGCGTTTTCTGAGCTGGACAAAGGCCTCCTGCATCCCTCTGATATGCTTCTCGTCCGAGAAGTCCAAGTATGGCTCGTTGGCAAACTTCGGAAGCATTGCTCCTCCTGTGGTGTTAGTCCGATATGCAGGTCATCTGTAGCCTGGTGTTTAGGATTGCCGACCGCAGGCACACCCCGACGGACGGACCACGCCGAGTGCGCAAGAGGATAGTCAGGAGGCCAACCAAGTCAACGGCCCTGGGGCCCTACTGGCCCAGACCCGGAATCGAGTCTGGGCTGACGAGACGCTGCCAGTAGCCCGAGAGACCTCCCCAATTGCTGAAGACGGCTACGACGATGACCAGCAGCAGCAAGGCGAACAACATCCACGGCAGATAGCCCAGGACGTTGGGTGACCTCCGGCGTCGCTCCAGTCTCTCCATTTCGTGGAGTATCTTCCTACCTCGGAGTTGCTCTGGATCAGGCAAGTCCTGCGTTGGCGGCATCCGCGTCAGGCGTATACCATGCGGAACCCGAGACGACCTGCCAGACGACGTGTGTTGCTGCGGATGCTCTTTTCGGCCGCCTCCATGCCCTGCTGGGTCGTCGAGAACCGCTGGAGTTCGTTCATGGCGATGAGGTCAAGGGCGGTGGACGGTATCCAGTCGACATCAGTGGTGTATCCGCAAACGACCCTGACCCCGGCCGTTCTCATGAACCTCTTGACGACGCGCATGTCGATCCGCAGTACCGAGCAGGCTCCGAAGTAGATGATGCGGCGGTGGGTACGGCAGCAAAGGTGCTCGCCGAGTTGGTCGAGAGAAATCTTGTGCCTGGTGTCGATCAGGATCCGTCCGGGCTCACCATGGAACGCCAGGTAGAGGATCTTGTAGTCGGCATAGGCTTTCTGTTGCCACCGTTCGAACAGGTAGTAAAGCTCCTCCTCGGTCGAGCAATCCTTGTAGATGTAGCCTATGTCAGAATTGATCTCGAGCAGCTCAAGCACGGGCCGGACCGAGGCCCGATCGCTCAACCGCGGGTTCCAGTTCCCCTCAATACAGAAAATCTTCTTCCTGTGCTTCCGCTCCATGTCATACGCCGCATGTTGTCAGCCGCGGCTGCCCGGTCTGCCGCCAGAGAACGTCAACGCCGTCAGCACACTCCACCAAGCCCAGCATCTCGTACTCCTCGGGGCTGACCAGCAGTGTCGCCACAAAGGCCGTTTTGCGCCGCCTGAACCGAGCGAAGCGACGGGCGTCATCCGGTGCCGCCTCGAGCGCCAGGGCTAGTAGCAGAGCGCCGGCGTTCATCAGGTGATTGTCCCATACTCATCTCTCGTGTCAACCTGACACGCCAGGCAGAAGGAGACGGAGGGTCATTCAGCCGTCATGCGTGGCAATGACACCCTAGTACTGCATCTCGTAGTATAGTCTGAGCTGCGAAATCCTGGTGCTCTCGCCGTCGGGCTTCTGCTGTGTCGACGTGTGGAAGTTCAGGCCCAATCGGGAAGCGTAGCTGCTGAAGTAGTAGTTCAGGCCGGCCTCGATGACGGTCTTGGCGTCATCGTCGTCATCAACGTCCGGGTCGATGACCGAGAAGCGTGCGATCGGCTCAAGCCTGCCCTCGATCGCGTACCCGGCCTGTACCGTCAGCCCGCTCGATGTCAACACGCGCTCGCGGAGCTGGTAGTCCAGATCGCTCAAGTAGTAGGCCGCGTCCAGGGCGAAGTAATCCCAGCGCAGCGCCGCGTGCACGCCATATGCTGTCATCAACGAGTCCACACGCATCTCGCCCGACACGACCTTCATCGGATTCACATAGCCACCAGGCGCAACTGCAAACACGGGACTGTCGTAGCCTTCGTGCGCGGACTCGCCCAAGGGCACCGGACCGAGTGGCGCGATGTGGACGCAGCCGGTGTACATGAAGTACGGGTCCGGATTGGCTGGGACGTTGCGCCCGTTGCCGTTGTACACACCCGCATGGACCGAGATCTTGTTGTCGAGCAACTCAAGCTCCGGCCTCACGCCGATCTGGTATTGAGGGGCGAACCCCGCGGCCAGCGGGTTGCGCTCCTTGAACAGCAGACGTGCGGCCGAGGAGTTGTACACCCGGCCGAACGGAGCCTTGGACTGCCCGGCGGTCAGCGAAAACAGCCTGAATGCCTGCCAGCGGACGTAGCACTCGTAGATGGTGTACCTGCCGTCTGTAAACGAGTGATGAAAGAAGTAGTCGAGCCTCGGTGCCGCTTTGCCGGTCAGGAACATGCTGATGCTGCCGTTGCTGAAGCTGAGGAATGGCTCCATTTCTTCGGCTTCGAGATCGTAGTCTGTACCGAACTTCGCCTGTCCGGCAACGTTGAGATACGGCGGTTCAGGACCGCCCAGCGTGAACTTGGCACGCGTCGCTGTCGGCAGCAGCAGGGAAGCAACGGCAAAAACCGGCAGATACTTCTTCACAGCGCCTCCTTTGGCTTCGGTCTTCGGGGCGAATCCTAACCGGCCGCCTTCTGATGTCAACGCGGCAAAGGAGCCGACGCGGAACCGCGCGACCAGTGCGTTGCGGAAAGAGCCGACTGCCGCAAACAGGAGCGCGCCCGATGGTTCGATTCCGGACGCAGAGAATGGCCCTTCCCGTTCTCCCGGGCCTGACCGCTCCCGTTTCCCGCAGGCAGCAGCCATCGCCTTGGCTTCCCCAGAAAACTGCAGGCGGCATCAGCCAAGTCCGGAGGTGAGCGGCGCCCTGATCTCACCCGGCATCAGTCCGAGGAAGTCGGCGAGATGCCCTAGAACCTTTGACCCTGGCACCTCGAGCAGGCGGCATACGACCCCCAGCAAGCCGCAGTCAAGCCAGCGCCGCCGGGGATGCCGGCGACGGTCCCACTGCTCACGGATGAACAGCACGCAATGGCGCACCGGCTCTCGGCCGCCAGCTCCGGAATGCTGACCGCTTCCTCGGACAAGTACCTGATGATACCGTTCTTCGGCGACCTCCGACGGCCCGGCACGAGTCCGGTCCGGTCAGTCTGCACCAGCCGACTCCCGGCAGCGATCGGATGAGCAACCGCGCGCAGATTCCCTGGGAAGCCACTTCAGCTCGCTACAGCTCGCGTGAAGCCGCGGGTCTGGATTTCAATCAGGGCCTTGCGGCGAACGCTGCCGATCAAGAAGACCTGTCCGCATCAACTTCGACCCGATCCCAGGTTGCGTGAACAGACTCTCAGTGCCGCACGGCACTCTTTCGTCCGGCGCGCCTATCGTGAACGCGACGCAAAGCCAACAAACATGCTGCCAGGGCGCCGTGTCGAATAGGCTTACTGCGGGATTGACAGACTGCGGCACCCGCCGTATAGTCAATATCGTCCTCCGCCGGCGGCTGCTGGACGGCTTGTTTACACCGCTCCTGCGACACTAGGCTGTCGGTGACGCAAATCAAGGCATGAAGGGAAGAACCCTCAAGGAGGCCGAATGAAGAAAGCGAAGTTTGTGGTGCTGGCGGCAACCCTATTTGCGGTCACCGTCGCACTGGCCCAGGGTCCGGACACCATCTGGACCAAGCAGTTCGGCGGCGAACAGGAAGACCAAGGCAGGGCGGTGGCTCGCGCAGATGGCGGCGAATGCTATTTTGCCGGCTACACCTATTCCTCTGGCAGTGGCCTGTCCGACATGCTGCTTGTCAAGCTCGATGCTGAGGGAGACACGGCATGGACCAAAACTGTCGGCGGTACCCAGAACGACGGAGCCTACTCGGCAGTCTTCACGCCTGAAGGTACGATGTTCGCAGGCTACACCGAATCCGAAGGTGCCGGCGGCAAGGACTTCTATGTCGTGGCGGTGAATCCCGAAGGCGAAACCACAAGAACCCGCACGTACGGTGGTGCACAAGACGATGTCGCCTACTCCGCTTCCCAATCGATTGACGCCGTGGTTCTAGCAGGCTACACCGAATCCTACGGCAGCGGCCAGAAGGACATGTGGTTCACCCGTATCGGTCCTGACGGTGAAAGCCTATGGACCAGAGCCTACGGCAGTTCGGGTGACGACGTAGCCTACGGCGTTGTCGGGACCCACACCGGGGAGATCGTCGCTGTCGGCCACCGCGGTGGTAACCTCCATCTCCTCAAGCTCGATATGGAAGGCAATCGCATGTGGGAGAAGACCATCGGCGGGTCCAATGACGACATCGGGTATGACATCATCCAAACCATGGACGATGCCTATGCAGTCGCGGGGATGACCAAGTCTTTCTGCAATGGGATCTCCGACGTCTGGGTACTCAAGTTCAACACCGAAGGCGAGACCCTCTGGACCAGGTCCTTGGGCGGCGAGGGCGCAGAGGAAGGATACTCGATCTTTGAGACCCAAGAGGGGGGCATGATCATTGCCGGCATGTCGATTGCGGCGACCGATGGCGACACCGGCGCCTTCATCGCCAGACTCGACGCGCAGGGGACGGTGATGTGGTCACACGTCTATGGCGAGGACGGCGTGCCCGAGATAGCCTACAGCATCATCCAGGGCGATGACGAGAACTTCACGTTCGGAGGGGTGAAATGCGGCGTCAGCGACGACGCATGGCTGGTCAGGATTCTGCCTGTCCCCAGTAGTATCGTTGCCCCCGGGCCTGATCAGATGTTCTTGGCCGACCGCGTGGTCCCGAATCCGTTCATCACCCACACCAGCATCAGCTACCAGTTGTCGCATCCCGGACGCATCAGGCTGGCTGTCTACGACATGCTCGGGCAGGAAGTGACATCGCTGGCGAGCGGCTCGCGCGAAGCCGGGTCGTACGAGGCAGTATGGAACGGCACCGATGCCCTCGGCAACGAGGTTGCCAGCGGCCTGTATTTCATCAGGCTGGAAGCCGGCGACCAGGCCAGTACCACCAAGGTGCTGCTCGGGCGCTAGCTGGACATACACAATCAAGACCGGCCGGCCTTGCGCCGGCCGGTTTCTTCCCTGTCCCCTTGCATGCTGCAGGAGACTGCGCTACATTGTCGCGACCCAAGGAGGACTAAATGGACCGGAATCCGGTCATCGTCGGTCTGCTGTCCGGCCTTGCTTGCGCCAGTATCACGTCCGCGGACCTTGCCGAAGTGGCGTCAGAAGCAGGTGGAATTGAGTTGCCGTCAAAGCCCGTACCGCTCACGCCGTTCCAGATCCCCCTTAATCCCAACCCCTACTGGACTGCGCCCGCCCAGTCTGGCTCCATCTGGGGTACCGGCCTGCTCGACGTGACCAGCGACGGCTACCCCGACATTGTGACGGTACTTGAGAGCGGCAAATGCCACCTGTACAAGAACGCCGAAGGCGAAGTCAACGCGACCCCGGGATACGACGGCGACCCAGAAATGGCGGTCTCCTGCTGCCAGTTTCTCGGCGGCCGCACCGAGGGTCACGCTAACCTCGGCGGCACCCTCGACCCAGACCCGACCTGGACCGCAACCACTGGCGGCAACACCCTGCTCTGCGAATGCTGGTATTCGAGCGACCTTGAATTGCTGCTCTCCGCGTATCCCGGCGCCCGGGCCCAACTGTTTCTCAACGAACCCGCTGCCATCAGCGACCGGGCAATCGGGCCTCCGCCGCTGCCCGCGCTTGGCGTCCTGTCCTACCCGTTCGCCAGCCGGGCGCGTGCGCTCAACGCAGACGGCCCGTTCACGATCCGCGGCCCTTCCGGCCGCCTTGCCCGGATGTCAAACGGCAATGGGATTGGGCCTGACGTGGCGGCCGGGGTCTACTTCGTATCAGCCAGCGGCAGTCACCCGGTCCGGGTCACGAAGCTCGCCAACTAGTTGTGTTCAAGGGAGGCTCAACCATGGCTCTGCAAAGGATCATCTTCTTCACAACCCTTCTGGCCGGCATCGTGTCGGCCCAGGTGACCTTCACCCTGCGTACCCCGCAGGAGCTCGGTATCGATTCTGTTTTCGGCTACAACCGCTGCTCGTTCGTCGACTACAACCAGGACGGCTGGCTCGACTTCTTCACCAATGTCGTCTACCTCAACGACGGCACCGGCAACTTCACCCGGCTCGACTCGACCCGCATCACGAACTCTGAAGTCGTGGACTGGGGCGACTTCGACGGCGACGCGCTGCCTGACCTAGTCACCAACCGGAAATGGGGCGGCAACACCGAGGACACCAACTACATCTTCGTCTACCGCAACGAAGGTGCGCCGCACTGGACCCTGCGAGATGTCTCGGACTCGGTCGGCCTCGGCTTCTCCTACCCGATCTACAACCGCGACCTCGTCGACCCGGCCTGGTTCGATTACGACGGAGACGGCTGGCTCGACTTCTTTCTGACCAGCTACGAATACCCGGTCAACTCGGCCCAGGCTCATCCTGACCACCTGTTCCACAACCACGGCGGTCGGTGCTTCGCAGAGACCTCGGACTCATCCTGTGTTGACTGGGTCTGGCGTTGCTCTCGTGGTGCCGGCCTGTTCGACTATGACGAGGATGGCGACATCGACATCTTCGTCTCGGTCTACCGGCTCCAGGCCAACATCCTGTTCGAGAACCAGGGCGACGGCACTTTCTTCGATGTCGCCGGCGCCAAGGGGGTCACCGGGCTCTACATCTCCGGCTACTACGGTCACAACATCGGCGCCGCGCTCGCCGACTATGACAACGACGGCCACATCGACATCTTCACCCCGATAACCCACCACGCCGGATACCCCGGCGACTCGACCGGTCACCTCTGGATATCCAACGGCCCGCCCGACTGGGACTTTACCTGTCGGTTCCCGGGCTCCGGGCTACGCAACTCTGAGATCGGGTCCAGCCCCAGCTGTGCGGACTTCGACAACGACGGCGACGTCGACCTCATGTACGTCAACCTGTACGGCGCTCCCCGACCCGACGCCTGGCTGTTCCGCAACGATGGCGACTGCCGGTTCGTCGACGTCACCGACTCGGTCGGGCTCGGTGTCCACCAGCGGCTCAACTATGCTCTCTGGGCCGACTACAACCACGACGGTCTCATCGACATCTTCTGGGCCCGGCACGACGGCTCGGCCTACCACTACGAGTTCTACGAAAACCAGGGCGGCACCGGCAATCATTGGCTCGAGATCGACCTCGCCGCCACCCTGCCCAACCACTTCGGCATCGGTGCCCGCATCGACGCGTTTGCCGGCAACCTGCGGGTCACCCGCGAAGTGCTTCATAACCAGGGTCACCACTACGGCTCGATGTTCGTCGCACGCCAGCATCTCGGGCTCGGCCAGCACCGCATTGTCGACTCGGTCATTGTCCGCTGGCCTGACGGCGGACGCGACGTGTTCCTCGGGCTCCCGGCCGACACAACCATAACCCTGGTCCAGTCCTCGCCCGGCATCTCCGGCAGGTCCGCGAACTCGAAGCCCCGCTCAGCCACGCCCAGGCTCAGAGCCTGTCCCAACCCGTTCGCCCACTCGACCAAGGTGACAAATGCCCGTGGCCGGTTCCGGGTCTTTGATCCCACCGGACGCCTAGTCCAAGTCGTCAGAAAGACGTCGTTCGGCGCCGATCTCGCACCCGGAGTCTACTATCTGTCAACTCCCGGCTGCCGGTCGCTGCTGATCACCAAGACCCCAGACTAGCGCCTCCAGGTACGGACACATCGAGTCGGCCTCCAGGCATACATCAGCCCAGCACCGTGCCGTGCTGCCATTTGACTCTCAGCACCTTTCGACTAGGTGTTGGATAGACCAGGAGGATATGTGAGATACCTGAATCTGATTGCGTTGCTGCTTGTCCTGGCAGCGGTCGCAGCCGATGAAACCGATAGCCGGTCTGTGAAGGAAATCCTGAACCAGGCGACCGAGTTTTATCGGGACAGGGAATACGGCAGGGCGGTCGAGCTGTACGAGACAGTGCTGGATTCGATCAAGGACGATGCCCACCAGCTGTACAACGCGGCCTGCACCTACTCGCTGGCCGGCGAGAAACAGCGAGCCATCGAACTCCTCAAGCTGACAATCGAAGCGGGCTGGGACGACTACGACCACATGGCTCGCGACACCGACCTCGACAACATCCGCGACGAGCCCGAGTACAAGGCGTTGGTCGCCGACCTGAAACAGAAGGCCGAGGAACGCGAACGCGGCTACAAGTTCTGGCTCAACCCGGGCGAGACAAAGGTCGTCAATGGCCACGAGTTCGAGCTGGTAGGCCTCCCGACCGATACCGTACCCGAAAGTGCCAGGTCGATCCGCGACCTGCATCCGTTCAACGGTGAGCTTTACCTGGGCTATGGCGACGGTATGGCCAACAAGGGACCGGTTGCCATCGTCTCTTTCCAGCCCGGCGAGCTGGACTGGTGCTACCATTTCATGGCCCAGGAGCATCTGGTGGCCCGGTTCCGCGATATCGGCGACGAGCTCTTCATCCCTGGCGCCGAGCCTTTCGAAGGCATCCCGGGCCGCAACTATCTCAAGAACTACGACTTCGGCAACATCTTCAGGCTCTTCCCCAGCGGTGGGTTCGTGAAGTACCGGACCGTGCCGGTCGCACTCCATATCCAGGACATCGCCAAGCTCGGCCCGGACTACTTCTGCACCGCCGGGACTGCGAGCGAAGGATGGCAGAAAGCCTGGGGCGCCATATTCAGGAGCACCGACGGCTGCGTCACCTGGACCTCGGCCCATGACCTGGAAGGACCTGAGGAAGCGGTCACCCGGCTCGGTATCATCCGGCCTTTCCGCGACAGGCTCTGGGCATTCGGCTTCGCATTCACGGTCGATGCGGACAACCGGTTCCTGTTCACCCCGGACGCATTCGGCAAGGAGGAGGCCATCGTCTACGACGGCAAGGCCTGGTCAACTCAGGACCTGATCCAAGAAGAGGGACTGCTCACCGTGCTCGACGCCGAGGAGTTCGACGGCCGGCTGGTGATCAACGCCGGGTTCTACGACCCTGAGGTCGATACCTCGCCGCCTGCGGTCTTTTCGAAGCTCTACGCCTACAGCGGTCAAGGCAAGGCGGACAAAGTCCTGGACCGGGAACTGCTGAGAATCAGCGATATGTTCGTGGACGGCGAATGGCTCTACCTGCTGATCAGACAGGGCGATGGACGACGGGTGCTGCGTACCCGAGACCTGGCCGAGTTCGAGACCGAGGTCGAGCTGAGCGAGGAGCTCGGCGCCGGTCGCATCGCGGTCCTGGACGGCTTTCTCTACCTAGGCGGCAGAAAAGGCGAAGTCTACCGGGTCAGGCTCTAGCCCGCATCAGACTCAGACAGATCCGGACCCCGGCAAGGGCCACTTGACCCAAGTCGCCTGCCCCATATCCTCACACAGATTGAGGCAGTCTCGGATATCGCAGCCCGATCAAACAACGTGACCACCGACACAGCCCAGAATGACGTGCTAATCGTCGGCGCAGGGATGGCCGGCCTGACCGCTGCAGCCTACCTGGCAAAGGCCGGGCTCAAGGTGCTGCTGTGCGAGAAGGAAAAGCGCTCCGGCGGGCTGGTCAATTCGTTCGAGTACAGGGGCTTTGTATTCGACGGAGGCATTCGGGCCACCGAGAACTCAGGCACCTTGCTGCCGATGCTGAGACAGCTCGGCATCGATGTCCACTTCATGCCCAACCCGGTCTCCATCGGCATCGGCAAGGACGTGGCCACGATATCGTCCAAGGACAGCCTGGCCGACTACCAAGCGCTGCTGGAGAGGCAGTTCCCTGAGAACAAGTCCGACATCAGAGCCATCATCCAGGAGATCGAGAGAGTCATGGGCTACCTAGATGTGCTCTACGGCATCGATAACCCGCTGTTCCTTGACCTCAAGGCCAATCCCGGCTACATGTTCAAGACTATACTTCCCTGGCTGCTTAAGTACCGTTTGACCGTTCCCAAGATTGCGAAACTGAGCACACCGGTCGCCGAATACCTGCCCAGATTCACCGACAACCGGGCGCTGGTCGACATCATTGCACAGCACTTCTTCCAGAAGACACCTGCGTTCTTTGCTCTCAGCTACTTCAGCATCTACCTTGACTACCGGTATCCGAAAGGCGGCACCGGCGTCCTCCCCCAGGCGATCGAGCGGTTCGTGCTCGAGCGCGGCGGCAGCATCCAAACCGAGACCGAAATAACGAGCGTCGACCCCGCAAGGAGACAGGCATCCGACACTGCCGGCAATTCGTACCGATACCGGAAACTGGTCTGGGCCGCGGACATGAACACCCTGTACCGGGTCATCGACCTTTCGTCCCTGGGCGACAGCGCAGCGGTCCGGAGCATTCAGGCCCAGCAGCAGGCCATGTCGGGCAAGACCGGCGGCGATTCAGTCTTCACCCTCTATCTCGCCGTGAACCAGGACCATTCACACTTCGCCAAGATATCCACCGGCCACTTCTTCTATACCCCCTCCACCACCGGGCTATCCCGCGCCGGTTTGGCCGAACTGACCGGAAGCAGCCCTGACAGATTCATCTCGGACAAGGCACAGATTGTCGACTGGCTGAAGCGCCACCTGGAGCTCAACACATTCGAGATATCGATTCCGGCTCTCCGGGACCCGAGCCTCGCGCCTGCAGGCAAGACCGGGCTGATTGTCAGCCTGCTGTTCGACTACCGACTGACCAGGCACATCCGGGAAATGGGCTGGTACGACGAGTTCAGGGAACTCATGTCCGACCGCATCATCGAAGTGCTCGACGCAAGCATCTACCCCGGGCTCAAGACCGCAGTATTCGACAGCTTCACCTCAACACCGCTGACCATAGAGCGGATCGCAGGCACCCACCAGGGCGCGATAACCGGCTGGGCCTACACCAACGATTTCATCCCGGCGGAAAGCCGGATGCCGAAGATCGCAAAGTCAGTGCTTACCCCAATACCCGACACCCTTCAGGCCGGACAGTGGACGTACAGCCCGTCCGGCCTACCCGTCTCGATCCTGACCGGCAAGCTCGCCGCAGACAGGGTCGTCAGGGACCTGTCTTAGGCCCGGTCAGCTTCAGACTCGCTTCCCAGACCTTGCGCCCCAGTTCGCGGTCCAGGGCGTGCTTTGCCGGCTTCTCGTCAATGGTCAGGTGGAAGAAACGGCCGCTAACATCCGCCATCTCGGGCGCTGCCGCCAGGTAGTATAGCGCCTCGCCTGATATGCTCGGGTCCCGGAGAAAATGCCAGGTCACGTTGTGCAGCCACCACCTGTACAGCCAGCCGTTGTTGTTGCCGATGTTGGTCCGCACGTCACCGGGGTGCATCGCGTTGATGGTCACGCCCGTGCCCTCTAGCCGGTCGGCGAACTCCCACACGGTCAGCAGCTGGGCGACCTTGGACGCGCCGTAGCTCTTCAGTCCCTTGTACCGGCGGCGTTTCCAGTCCAGGTCATCCAGGTCCAGACCGCCGAACCGGTGTCCTTCGGAGTTCACCTGGATGATCCGGGACGGCGCGCTCTGCTTCATGCGCTCGAGCAGCAGCCGGGTAAGCAGGAACGCGCCGAGGTGATTGACACAGAACACGGTCTCAAGACCGTCTCTGGTGACCATGCGCTTGGTCGAGTGCAGCCCGACCGAGTTGATGAGCACATCTATCCTGGGATAGTCCTCGAGCAGAGTGTCCGCAGCCCTGCGCACCGAACTGAGGTCGGTGAAATCCGCTAGCACCATGCCGACCCTGGCATCGTGCTGGGCCACGAGCTCTTTGCGAACAGACTCGGCCTTGTCCCGGTTCCGACAGACCAGCACGATGTCTGCGCCGGCTCGGGCAAGCCGCCTCACCCCGGCCAGACCCACTCCTGACGTTGACCCGGAGACCACGCAGGTCTTTCCCTTCATCGAGACATCAGTCGTCTTCTGCAGTGCGTTCCTGTTCACGAGGAACATCAGCTCGTCGGGCATCCGGCGCTTGGCCATCGGCTCCGGCTATCCGAAGAACCGGCGCATGAACTTCCGGTAAGCTTTCCTGAAGAACGGGACCCCGTTGAAGATGTCGCCCCACAGGTCGTAGAAGTCGCGCTGCTCGACTATCCGTCCGTCCGCGTGCAGCGTGAGCTTCGTACTTCCGTAGATCGGCGTACTCGGAAATTTCCTGAACACCATCGTCATCTTCCAGTCCATGAAGATGAAGTTCCCGTGCCGGGCGACGGCGCGAATGTCCATCTCCAGCCTCTCGCACCGCCTGGTCAGGCGCCGGCACATGGCAACGAACTCCTTCTTGCCCTCGATCCGCTGGATCGAATCCTGGAACACCACGTCGGGGTGATAGTACGGGAAGATGTGGGCCCAGTCCGGCTTCCCGGCCTGGTTGTAGGTCTTGGACCACAACTCTCTGACCGAGTCGACATCCAGCGGCCTGAGCCAGTCGGCCCGAATGCCTTCCGCAGGCGAGGAATTCGGATGCTCTTCTCTATTCTCCATCGGGTATCCTACAGCCTACAGATTGTTGCTGGGCAGTTCCAGACTCAACAGGACAGAGACGACCCCCCCCGCCACGCCGCAAGCTTCGTCACTCGGCCACTTCTGGCTACTAGATTCTCCGGTTCGCTGCTCTGACGCGAATCACTCCATCTCACAGTCTCTTTCTCACTTTCCTCGCCTAGGTCTGACGCGGTTCACCACAGCCGGAAGGCCACACACAGCCCTGCTGCGGCTGCCGAAAGTCTCCTACCGCGTCGCCGGTTCTAACCCGGCTCCCCAGGGAGCTTGGACTCGACCAGGTCGACCACCTCGGCCAGGGTGTCGGCATCGAATGCGAACTTCGCACCTGCAGCCCGGTACAGCTCAGGCAGGGATTTCGTACCTCCGAGCGCCAGCGCCTGCCTGTAGGCACTGACTGCGGCTGCCTTGTCCTTCATCGAGTTCGCCCAGACCTGACAGGCTCCGACCATCCCGACCCCGTAGTCGATGTAGTACAGGGGGTCTACAAGTATGTGCGACTGGTCCCGCCACCAGCCGGTCTTGAGCACGTGCTCCAGCCCGGTCCAGTCCACTCCTGGCTCGAACCGCTCCATCAACCCGAGCCACTGCTCGTCCATCCGGTCCGGGTCCTGGGCATCCTTAGGGTTCTCGTAGGCCCAGTGCTGTAGCGCGTCGACGGCCGCGACCCTTGGCAGGAAACGCAGGACGTACTCTAGGTGCTCGGTCGCCACCCGCCGGGCCTCCTCCTCGGTGTGGAACCCGCCTTGCTCCTTTGCCAGGTGCGAAAGAACGAGCAGCTCCATGCTCTGCGAGGCAAGCTCCCCGGCTTCGTGGCCGGTTTCCCGTTGCTGGTACCATGGCAGCCGGCTCTTTTCGAACACATGGCAGGCGTGGCCGAACTCGTGAGCAAGGCCCCCGACTATGTTGTCTGACTCCCACTCACGGCTCGCCATAATGAACGCCTGCCTCGCCGCGGCAAAGGGCACGCAGCATGTGTACGTCACCTTGTTCTTGCGAGACTCCAGGTCCAGCAGGTCCTCGTCGACCATCGCCTGAAAGTACCGCCCCAGGTCCTCGTCCACGTGCGCAAACAGCCTGGCTGCCCCGGCCTTGAGCTCGCCGACGTCGGCGAACGGCTTGAGCGGGGGACGGAAGAGCACGTCCGCGTGAACATCCCACGGCCGCAGCGAGTCGAGACCTAGCATCCGGCGCCGCCGCTCGCGCGCGCGTCCGGCAGCCGGAACCGCGGCCTGCTCCACCGCCCGGTGGAACCGCTTGCAGTCCTCCGGGGTGTAGTCGAACCGCTTCAGCAACTGCCAGCCGTAGTCACGGAAGCTGCGGGACCCGGCGTTGGCGGCCAGTTTGAGCCGATTCTCCAGCAGCCGCTGCCAGAGCGAGTTGATCGCTGTCCGGTCCTCGAGTTCCCGGGTCGCCCTCACTCGCCAGGCCGCCTCGCGCCGCTCTCGGTCGGGGCCGCCGAGAACCGGCCAAAGCGCGGCACGCGGGACCTCCTTGCCCTCCCACACCACCGTCCTCGCCGTGCTGACCTGTTCGTACTCCCTGTGCAGCCGCTCCTCTTCCACCTCCAGCTCCAGGTTCTCTTCCCTGAACAGCGCGGCATCGGTCCTCATCCTGCGGAGCGGCAGCTCGAGCCCGGCCGGCTGCAGACCGCTCTCCAGCAGCTTCGTCCTCAGCTTCTGCTCTTCCTCGTGCCACTTCGGGAGGATGTCCCTGAGGAACTGGTCGAACCGCTGCCCCAGCTTCGCGTCTGCGGTATTGCGCCAGCTCGCGACCTGGAGCCGGTTGCGTACCTCGGAAACACGGTCGTGCAGCCAAGTCCAGTCGGTCAGGAACTTCTCGACCGTGTCCGCGGTCAGTCTCCGCGAAGCCAAATCCCGGAACTGCGGCTCGAAATCCGGCCACTTCCAGTCCAACATCTCGGTCGCTTTGTCAGGCAGGGGCCTATGGGCATTCGGAAACTCGATGTTCACACTCCTTCCGCGAAAGCACCACCCTTGGCCTAGGACGCGCCCCTGTACTTCTGGATGACCTCCCGCCGGTCGCACGCTTCCACGCCCGAGTGTAGTTCCGTACCCGGAATCAGTCAATGCCCGCCGACACACCTCCTTGCTGCACCAACGTCCTTCCTCTCACTCGATGACTCGGTCACTAGATCATGCGGTCACTTCCTTGTTCACATCCACCTGGCTTTCTACAAAGCCTGGGAAGCCGGAGAGCAGGAAGGGGAGGGCCTGGCGAGGTGGGGGCGGGCTGCGGAGCTGACACAGAAAGGTGGCGCGCAGCCCAGGTTCGAATTCGTCAGCGAAACGGTATCAGGACTTCGATTCGGACAGGCAACTCCAGGGGCTCCCGAGAACCGGAGTTGTGCCTCGGCTGTCCCGTGTCGGACCGCCTGTCCGACAGCCCCGGCTTCGGTAGCCGCATCCCTTCTGTACGAGCGCGGCTTGCGGCCCTACCTGACAATCAGCACTCGACCTGCCTTGGCACCGCGTTCGGTTCTGACGAAGTACACCCCCGGCGCCAAATGCCGGACGTCGTTCTCGCCGGGGCAGAGATCCATAACCCTCCGGCCAGAGATGTCGAGAAGCTCTGCTGCCTGGGTCTGACGTAACTGAAGCACGGCACGGACAGCTGAAGCAGGCCTGCGGGTGTGCGAAGCGCCCTTAGCACCGATTTCGCCTATCCCCGAACTCCCGTTCGGGTTCTGCTTGTAGTAGATCTCAGAATTGCCATCCCTGTATTCCTCCCAGACTACGTGCACGATTGGCACGGATAGCGCAATGAACGGGCATATCGACGTCGCGGAGTCGTCTGGAGTGAGCACATATTCGGGCTCCCAGCTGCTGCCTCGGTCTGTCGAGAGCCAGTAGTAGAGCTCTTCAGAGGGACGGCAGAGGTTTGTGACAATGTGGACGAAACCGCCTGAAGCTGCGATTGTCGGACGCATCCATTGCGTGGGCACTGTCGTGAGCTGAGCTGATGCTTGCCACGTCGTACCGCGGTCCGTCGAAACAGCGTGACGCAGGTGACTCTGGCCGGGCGTGCAGACATACTGCCAGACGATGTGGACGTCAGTGCCAGTGGAAGCGACCGCCACATTGACGCTGGGGGCTGTGTCAGATGTAATCCGGACGCCTTCTCCCCAGGATTCCCCATGGTCAGTAGACCGCCGGTAGTAGACCTCTTGATCGCCATCCTGGTCACTTGACCACACAACGTGTACGTCTGCGCCAGAAACAGCAATGCTCGCTATCCAGGAACTGATGCTGTCCGGTGAAAGCTCCAGAGGACTGCTCCAGGTCGACCCACGATCCTCCGAACGTCGGTAGCAGATTCGATTCACCTCGTTGTCAAACCTGTGGCAAACCAAGTGAACGGCCCTCTCGGTTGCAGCAAGTGCCGGGTTCCCGGTCAGGATCAAGGTGTCGGAGAGGCATTGCGTCTCGGACCAACTCTGCCCACCATCGGTCGAACATCGATGGTAGATCAGACGTGTTCCGGTCCGATCGTCCTTCCAGATGACGTGTACATCATTGCCCGTAGCCGCTACGGCCGGGTACCATGAACTGCCTGTGGCATTGGACAGCCTCACGTCGGCCTGCCAGTCGCGGCCCGCGTTGTTCGACCGCTTATAGTAGATTTCCTCGTTGCCGTCGCGCGTGTCGGACCAGACGACATGCAGCGTCTCGCCGCCAGCTGCCAGGTTGCGCGCATTGTTGTAGCCGAGACGTGAGGCACTGCCGTCGTTTGTAAGCCTAATGTCCGGTCCCCACTGGCCCACTGACAGAGAAGTCAGCAGGAAGACACCCACGGTCAGTACAAGTGCGGGTCTGCGCATCATCGTCCTCTCTTCATATCCGCACGTCACTGCGGCGCCAATGAGTCTCACCGATCCAGCCGAACTCATTCATGTAGTCCTGTTCGCAGCTGGTCGGGGAGACAGTCAGAATCGTGCCGACTGTCAGGACCACGAACCCAGGCGATGCCATTCTGCTCTTCACTGCATACCTCCTTGGGCGGCAGGGATGGCACGTCCGGCTGTTGCACGCTGGGATGCGAGAACAACCCAAGTCCATCCTCTGTCTCTCTCGACGTAATGTTACATGCTATCTCGGAGGATGTCAAGGTTGCGCATTGCCTCACCTGAAATCTACTCGAAGGCCCCCGTTGCCTCACGTAAGGAATCTACTCGAACAGGAGGTATGGTCTGACCGTCTCTTGCTCTGAAAGGAGCCGGTCAGATGGCATTGACGATACGTGAGAAACAGGCTGTGACCAAAGAACTGGCCCGCCGCCATGCGCGGGCAGACAGAAGGTCCAAGGCCGCAATCATCACCCAGACCATAGGGCTGACAGGCTGCAACCGTTCCTCCGCCGCCTGGCTGCTGCGGACCTGCGGACGGCCCGTCTCGCTGCCCGCTGCCAGAGGACAAGTCGTTGTCTGTGAGGCAGATAGCAACAGAGGAACCCGCAGGCGGGCGCGGCCGGGCGTCTACGATGAGCAGGTGTTTGCTGCGCTGAGGCGGGTCTGGCAGATCGAGGACTGCATCTGCGGCAAACGGTTGGCCCCGTTCCTTGGCGAGCCGGTGCCGGTACTGGAGCGCCATGAGGAGCTGGTGCTTGACACCGAGACCCGGGCCAAGCTGCTGGCCATCGGTCCGGCGACGATCGACCGGCTGTTGTCCGAGGAGAAACGGCAGCAGCGGCTGATCGATCCTGCTCGGCCCAAGCCGAACAGACTGCTGCTGCGGCAGATACCGATCGTGACTCATGCCGAGCGTCGGAGCGGCTACTGCTCGAGGAAGTCGAAGGACAGGCGGTACCAGTCCGCCTGTCCCGAGCTGGACAAGGCTGATGCTTGGAGTTGAAATCTGTTTTGAGGCGACGGGACCCGTTCGAGTGGAACCATATCCATATATGAGGCGACAGGTAGTCTCGCTGTGTCCCCAGGTTTGCCCGGGACTGATGCTGACCTCTTGCGTTCTCAGCGGGCGCGGTTGTCCGGCATCGCTGCCTCAAGTGCCGGCCCTCTTGTCCTCATATACTATCCGCTTCTGACCCCTGATTTATTGCACTTGAGGGACCAGAATCGCGTAAGTGACGCAAATCGCAAGCCCCCCCACTGCTCCCTGAGCGGCTTGCTGGGCCGCTCCCTGAGCCGCTCAGATGGTTGCTCACCGAGCAGCCCGGTACGCAGCTCTCCGAGCCGCTCTACAAGTCGCCCTCCGAGCCGCCCGGATTGTGGCTCTATGGGTCGCTCTGCTCCTGGCCCAGACCGCAGCTCTGTCAGTCGTCGGGTCCCCGGCTCTCCCAGCCGTTCTGTCAGCAGCTCTGTCCGCCGCTCTCCCTCCTGCCTGCCCTGCCGCCCTGTCTCCTGCTTCCTGACCCGCTCTCCACACCGCTCTCTGGCCCGCTCACCCAGCAGGAGGACGATGGGGGATAGTGGGGACGTTGCCCGCTTTGCGAACGACGGCGAGTTCAGCAATGAAGCGCAACACCTGGGGCTGAGAAGAGCGAGGCGGATGTCAGATCCAGGATTGGTGATCCTGATTGCGTGCCGCGGTCGAGCCGTTCGACAGCACGCTGGGCACAGACCGCCCGCATCACTTGCTCGGAACGGCTTCCGCCGGGAAGCACTGACCGCACACGGCTGACTAGAGGACAAAGCGGCAGCGGAGCTTGCCCCGAGCCCGCGTCCAGAAGAGATTGCCACGGCCGCAGACGGCCTCGCAATGACGCGGGCGTGGGGGCTGCCGCAGTCCAAAGAGCCAATACACTTCCCATATTTCTCTCGCGTTCGCCCGGGGAGAAACGGCAGCAGCGGCTGATCGATTCTGCTCGGCCCAGGCCGGACAGACTGCTGCTGCGGCAGATACCGGTTGTGACGCATGCCGAGCGCCGGAGCGGGCAGTCCGGCTACGTCCAGGTCGACCTGGTGGGTCACGACGGTGGCTGCGCCGCAGGCGAGTACTGCCAGACGCTGGATGTGACCGATCTGTACAGCGGATGGACCGAGACCCAGGTGGTACGCAACAAGGCGCAATGCTGGACCTTTGCCGCGCTGCGCGACATTCGGGCGCGGCTGCCGTTTCCCCTGCTTGGCATCCACTCGGACAATGGCGGCGAGTTCATCAACGAAGCGCTGTACCAATACTGCCAGGACGAAAGGCTGGAGTTCAGTCGTTCGCGGCCGTACCAGAAGAACGACAACTGCTGCGTGGAGCAGAAGAACTACTCGGTGGTACGGCGGGCGGTAGGCTATCTGCGCTACGAGACCGAGCAGCACCTGACGTTACTCAACCGGCTGTATACGGTGCTGCGGCCTTACACCAACTTCTTCCAGCCGGTAGTGAAGCTTCTGGAGAAGACCCGGGTCGGCAGCCGGGTCCACAAGCGGTACGACCCGGCCAAGACCCCGAATCAGCGCTTGCAGACCTGGAAGGGATGGGGACAGGCGGACCAGGCCCGCTTAGCGACATTGTACCACGAGCTGAACCCGGCAGACCTGAAACGCCAATGCGAGCGGCTGAGCGGTTACTGCTCAAGTAAGTCGAAGAACAGGCTGCACCGATCCGCCCGGCCCGAGCTGGACAAGGCTGATGCTACGAGTAGAAATCTATTTTGAGGCAACGGGACCCGCTCGAGTAGACCCATATGAGGCAACAGGCCCCAGCCCTCGCCAGCCCCCAGTCCGGCCGGGAAATGGAACTGGGCGTCGGCAGATCAGGGTTCTCCTAGGTCTTGACCCAGGAGAAAAGCGTAGTGGCAATGAAGCCAGCTATCGGCGGGAAGAAGAACGTGCAGGCCAGGCGGATGAGCGAGAACTTCCAGCCCAGCAGACCGAACTCCAAAGGCAGCCTGCTCACTCCCCAAAGCGACCAGCCGGTCAGGAAGGCAACCATCGTGCCGATGCCGGCCCCGGAACGCAGCAGCATTGCCGCAATCGGCAAGCTCACATACGGCCCGCCTGGCGCCACAGCACCGGCCAGGGTGCCGATGAAGATTCCCCGTGAGCCGGACTGCGCACCCACCCACTTGGCGATGAGTCCCTGAGGCAGCAGCGCGGGAATCATGCCCGCGGCGATGAAGGCGAAGACGAGCAAAGGCAGTGTCTGCAGGGTGATATTCAGGGAAGCCTTCAGCCCGGCAACGTGCTCGCCCTGGCCCCTGAAAAGGCCGACGCCCACCAGCCCGAGCGCCACCACAGCCATGACTGCCGTCGGTATCACCATACTGGACATGCTCCACCTCCTGCGCTTTGGGGATTGCCTGGATTCGGCTCTCGCGCCGGTCGAACGGTTCATCCGGTGGGGCAAGATATCGGTCAGCGGCTATGTGTCAATCACACGGATTGGACACCGCCTCCAGATCAGCCTAGAGCAGACTAGTGGTGGTGGCCCACCCGCAGAGGCTGGCTTTCCGAATGCGTCGCCTTCGTTCGCCTGGCAGTCCTCGTCAGCGGACGAGGAATGGCTCGTGCTTGCTGGCTTTCGGCCTGACAGCCCGAGGGTCTTCAGAGGCGTCCCCGTGCCGATTCCCGCACACCCTAGCGCTCCCGAAAAACGGCTGACGTCCGCCTTTGTCGTTGGGATGAAGCTAGCTGTCACCCAGCACAGCAACCACCAGGAGGCCAGGGCCGGTGTGCGTGCCGATAACCGGCGTCGTGTGGGAACGGTGGATGCGGACCCCAGGGAAGGCAGAACCCAGTCTTTGGGCCAACGCTTCCGCCTCGTCAGGGCAGGCGGCATCCTCGACTGCGAGTTCCTCGACTCGCGAATAGGCCGCGGCATATTCGAACAGGCGGTCAAGCGCCTTGCGCCTGGAACGTGCCCTGCCCGCGGGTACGACCACGCCGTCCTTGAGGGCAATGATCGGGTTCACCTTGAGCACCGAGCCGAGCAGGGCCTGGGCCGCGCCGATGCGCCCGCCTTTCCTGAGATACTCGAGGGTCTCGAACGCCGCAAAGATGCTGGCCCGCGGCACGGTCCGACAGGCCGTCTCGGCTACCTCATCAAGGCCGGCTCCGGCCCGGCCTGCTTCTGCGGCCTTGATGGCCACGAATCCCTCGGCCATCGCGCCACACCTCGAGTCGACCACTTCTACCCGGCACCGCCGTTTCATCAGTTCGACGCCTTGGCGCGCTACATCACGGGTCGCGCTCAGCCTGGAGCTGACAGTGATGATGGCTATCTCATCGGTTTCTTCGGCGAGCCGGTCGCAGGTCTCGGCAAAAGCCCCGGGCGTCGGCGCTGATGTGACCGGCAGGACCGGACTGTTCTTCAGGCGCTCGTAGAACTGCTCGTTGGTCAGGTCGACGCCGTCTTGAAAGGACTCGGTTCCGAAGCGGACGATGAGCGGAACAACAGCGATTCCCAGATCCTCAGCCACCTCTGGCGCCAGGTCGCTGACGCTGTCGGTGATTATTCTGACCACTACTCGACCGAGACGATGTAGCCGTAGTGCGGTTGCCCGCCGCGAACCACGTCAACCTGAAGCCCGGCGTGACGGTCCTGGATCCTGGCCCCGACCTGCCGCGCGTCGTCTGGGTCAGTGTCAGCCCCGTAGTAGACAGTGACCAATGTGGCAGCTGCCATGTCCAGACCTGCCATCGCCTGGTCAAGGGCAGTGTCGGTGCGGTCGGCAACCGCTACCAGGCTCCGGTCCAGGAATCCGACCGCCTGGCCTTTCTTGATTGTCCTGCCTCCGAGCCTGGTCGCCCGGGCCGCACGGGTGACCGCAATCGTCTTTACCGCAGACCTGGCCCGGTTCATGAGGCTCAGGTTGGTCTCGAAGTCAGCCTGGTAGTCAAACGCCAGGAGCGCTGCCACGCCTTGCGCAACGGTCTCGGTGGGCACGACCGCCACGGTCTTTCTCGACAGCGGCCGGACCTGTTCTGCGGCGAGTACAACGTCCGGGTTGTTGCAGAGAATGGCGACGCTCTGTGCAGGCGCCGACTCAACCGCCCTGAGCAAGTCGCCGGTGCTCGGATTCATGGTCTCACCGCCGTCGACGATTGCCACGGCTCCCAGGCTTCTGAAGACATCCTGAATCCCGTCTCCGGATGCGACCGCGATGACAGCGGCACCGGTCGCCGCTGTCGTTTGGCTCCTCTTCTGCGCAGAACCTTGGTGCTGGGCGTCCATGTCTCGGACCGAAACCCGGTCCACGTTGCCCAGTGCACGGGCAAGGCGAAGAACTCCATCCGGGTCTTGGGTGTGGATGTGGACCCGGATGGCCGAGTCATCACCAGCCACAATCAGCGATTGTCCGCAGGACGTGAGTTCTGACTTGACTCGGTCCGAATCGAGTTCCTGTCCGCTGAGCATGAACTCGGTGCAGTACCCGTAGCGCTTACCTTCGGGTGCCTGGGTCAAGTGAGCCTGCGGGACGGCCGCAGTGACCAGCCAGGGCCTGCGCAGTTGCATCTGGTCAGCTTCGCCCTGGAGGTACTGGAGCGCACCCTCGAGAATGGTATACAAGCCCTGGCCGCCGGCATCCACCACTCCGGCATCCATCAGGACCGGGAGCAGCAATGGCGTGTTGGCCACCGACTCCCGGGCCGCGTCCACTGCTGCTGTCATTACAGATACGAGGTCGCTCTGCCCCCTCGATGCCTGGGCCTGGGCAGCGTCCGACGCGTCGCGCACCACAGTCAGGATCGTGCCTTCGACCGGATCGCTCAGAGCCTGATAGGCCCTTGCCGAAGAGTGCTGCAGCGCTTCTGCCAGGCCCCTGCCAGCGACCGTGTCCTGACCAGCCAGGCGTTGGGCCAGACCGTGCAGGATCTGGGACAGAATCACCCCGCTGTTGCCCCGCGCTCCGGTCAGCGCCCCGCTGGCCGCTGCATGAGCCACGGCTGATGCGCTGCCGTCTGCGGTACGACCCGCCTGCTCCACCGCCGCGTTCATGGTGAGCAACATGTTGGTGCCGGTGTCGCCATCCGGCACCGGAAAGACGTTGAGCGCGTCGATGTCCGAGGCGCTCTTTTCGAGCCAGGCGGTCGCGCAGCCGAGCATCGCGTGCAAGCCACGGCCGTCGAGGGTCTCAACCTGTTTCATAGCCAAATCCACGACCGGGGTCCACGATTCCTCTTGGGAGGAACCCGGGCGTACTCACTCCCCGGTCTGCCCCGAGCATAGGCAATAGCCAGACGACTGTCAAACGGCTGGAGGTTCTCAGAGAATGTCCTCGCCCAATCCCTCACGCCCTCGCGCGTCCCCGTTTTCGCTCAGCTGGTGTTGGGCTTGCCTGGGTCTACACGATCCTCCGCAGTGCTCGGCGCAGCCACCCGACCGGTCGGACGTCAACCTGCCACGTCGGGTCGTCCTCAAGATGGATGTTGTTCACCTGCAGCCAGTGCATGCCGCCGTGCAGCGGCCTCGTCAGCCCGACCGACAGAACCGTCCTCACCCCGGCTTCGATCCGCTGCCCGACCCGCTCGATGACCAGGCGAAGCGGGGTCTGCTGGTCTGGTTCGTACAGCCGCAGGTCGGTGACCGGCAGCCACCCGGCAACCGACCCGTCGGACACGAACATCGACAGGCGCAGCCTAGACCTTCCGTCGCGCTCGAAATGCTGAAACTCAGGACTGCGCACCTCGTATGGGACCAGGCATCCGAGCGACGCAGCGCCGCCTCGCCGTCGCACAGCATATGTCTCTCCCTGCGGCTGCAGGCCGTGCCCGAAGATGTCATGCAGAGAACTCTGAGAGATGGCCACGAGCATCTTCCAGAAGTGGCCAGCCGGGACATCTCCGAGCTTATGGGCATTCCTGCGCTGGAACACTGCGTCCTCGACCGCAGGCGGCCTGTGTCTGACCCGCGCATCCCCGATGTCAGCCAGGCACCCCATGTTGAACGGCGCGCCTGGCTCGTCCACCAGCCAGCGCCGCAGCTGGCCGCGTCTGAACACCGGCCGCACGTGGACCATACGCTCGGTGTCCACTCCCGCCGCGCACACGAAGCCCGGCCTCATCCGGGTCACGTGATTGATGACAATTCTCAAGCCGGTTCTCCGAACTCGAACGTCTCCTGTCCGCCAGTGCTTTCGCGCTGCAACTCCTCTTCGGTCTGAATCCTGCCGTCCCCACGGATATGAAGAAGGCTGACACCGCTCGCAGCCAACGCCGGCCCGATCAGATTCCGGCGGTGGCAATGCGCCGGGTCCTCCTCTCCGCACATTACGGCCAGGCGCCTTCGCCTGGCCATGCCGACAAGCCGTTCAATCCCTGCGCGAAACTCGGGCAGCACGGCAATCCGGCTGAACGGCATCGGCGTTTCCCGCTTCCCGCCCAGTTCCTTGCCCATGAACGCGTAGTCGATACCCACGTCTGTCACTGCCGGTTCCAGCGACTCCCGGTTGAAGTGCGGGACATACGTCGAATGCGGCGCAGACCGAACATCGACAAGGACCTCGATGCTGCTCTGCTTCAGCAGGCCAAGGAATCCCTCAAGAGACTGATTGGAGTGACCGATTGTGAAGACGAAGAGTGTAGCCTTCGAACTCGCGCCGCTCATCGCGCCATTCTATTCTGACGAACCCACTGAGTCTATCCGTCTCACTGTTCAAGGACCCGGATTGTGCTTGGCGTCAGGACGTCGTAACGTCAAGGCGTCGAGGGCCGTGGGGTACGTGGTGAGGGGGGCGAGCTTCGCTCTGGAGGAAGGAGGCTGTGGACTTGCGGGCGGAAGGTTTTCAGAGATGTGTCCCTGGCTGTTCCCGCACGTTTTGACAAGCCCGAGCGACCTAGGCCGGTTCTACAGCTCGTCGATAGTCAGGTCGGCGTCGGCCGGGATGCGCTTCAGTATCTTCGGGTGGACCGTCTTCCCGGCATGCGCCGGCTAGGTAGTTCTCACGCCGGCATCGTTCCGGTATACCTGGTGGCTGCCCGACTGCCTCACCAGCCGGAATTTCTTCTTCTCAATCGCCCTGCGGACTTCGGCGGCGGTTCTGCGTAGTGGCTTGGGGCTCATACCGCCACTTCCAGAGTGGCGATATTCAGGATCTCCGGTTGCGGGACGGTCTCGCCCTGCGCCAGCAGGTGCTGGATATGCAGGGCCATGGCGTCCTTCAGGTTGGACAGGGCTTCCTCATAGGTCTCGCCCTGGGTGTAGCAGCCCTGAAGTTCGGGACAATAGGCGTAGTACCAATCCTCGTCCTTCTGGATGACTATCGGCAGGTTGTACCTTTCCACGTCCACAGCCTAGCCGCGGACCCGGAATCAGTCAACGGCCGACACAGGGGAAACAGAGATGTTTCCCGGCTATCGACCGGGTGGGAGGAGGATTGTCAGTGATGTCTCCCCGCCCCTTTACTTCCCCCGGTATTTTCCTACCCTGAACCGAACAAAGGAGGAAAAGTGAATTGCACCATCGTTCTTGCGCTCGTTGTCGGTATCGCGCTCGGCGCCGGCTCCCCCTGGTCCGGCCCGGACTACGCCGTGGTCGAGGGACTCGAAGAGCAGTCGCCAGCCCCGGAGGCCGAGCTCGACTGGGGCGATGACGACCTGATCCGAGACGTCGACTCGGTCGTCCAGGTACGGCTCGACTACCACGACAGCCTCGACTACCTCTACTGCCTGGTGAAGTACGAGGGCGACGGCAGCACCGTCAACATCAAACCGCTATACTCCGTCAACGGGGGCACGGCCTGGGGCGGTCCCCACACCTACTCCAGCGTCAACCCGATTCCCGGACTGGACTTCGGGATACGCTTTGACCACGTGTATATGGTGACGGGCCACAACCTGCCGTCGCGCCAGGTGTACCTCCGGCGCTTCCATGCGCACAACATGCGGCAGGACACGTTCCCGAGGGGCGAGAGCATCATCGAGGTCGGCGAGTTCGACAGCGACATCGTGGATTGTCGACTCGAAACCAACCATGGACCCGCCAGCGGCAACGTATACGTCGGGGTCATCACCGCGGACAACAGAATTCACTTCCGCCGCGCCGCGTTCAACGACTTCTTGTTTCACGACCTAGGCGTGGGCAACTACCCGGACGACGCGCGAAACGGGCTCAATATATGCTGGAACGAGGAACGCAGCGGGGACTACTTCCTGCTCTTTTCCTACATCAACACTTCGGGACAGGCCCAGGTGTACGGATTCACCTATATCGGGGCCGACACCCACCGGTTCAATGTCTCTCCTCCGACCAACGGCTCATACACCGGGCTCGCGGCGTGGCAGGACACATTCATGGTCACCTATGACCATGTCTCGACCGACGGCATCCAGGCGCGGTACATGACCAGCTACGACGACGGCGCGACCTGGCGCTGGGGCTTCTTCGGGGACACGACCACGCCCACGGTCAGGTCAGCGGACATCACGGGCCGAAACGGCTACGGCCAGGCGGTTTCATACTGGCAGTATCCACAGCAGACAGCCGGGATTTCCTTCACCCACCGGAGGTACACGGGCCCCTGGTCCACGCCGGTCCGCGTCCAGGACCACAATTCCTACTCCAACCGGCTCTCGGACATCGAGCATATCGGGACCGGGGTCTATGGAGTTGTCTACATCCGCGGCACGCGCAACGGCGTGGCCTACTTCGACCGCAGCGACTGGACCGGGGTGCACGAACCGGTACCAATCGGCCTACCCGTCCCGAACGACACCCGGCCGACCATCCTCCACGACGTCCTGTTCCTGCCGTCAGCGGAAAGCGGTCAGCAACAAGCAGGCGGTGTCCTGCTCGACGCCTCCGGTCGCAGGGTCCTCGACCTCCTCCCGGGCACAAATGACATCAGCAAGGTCCTGCCCGGCGTCTACTTCGTCCGTTCGGAGGGTATGCCGGCACGGAATCAGAAGTTGGTTATATCCAGGTAGGACTGGCTGCCGGCCTCGGCTGGCCGGTGGCCGTCCACAGGACCTGATCGCCGGAACCGGGTCCAAACGACGACCCGGCTCACCGGCAGCAGTCTTGTGTTTCCGACTATCGACCTGCCGCCGGAGGGTCTTCAGAGTGTATCCTCGCCTACTCCAGCACGCCTTGACACCCCCGAAGAGGGTGGGCGTTCCGCTCTCATCCCGGGCGGAAACTCAGGCCTTGGGCGTCGCCAGCCTCAGCCTTATCCCGTCCCGGGTTATGATGACGAGCCGGCCACGGACCTGGTCCTCGGTCAGTGATTCGAATCGGCGCCGGAACAGAGCCGTTGTCTCTGCCACAGTCATCCCGTGGAGCTTGGCGACGATGATGTCACCGCACCGCGCCGGCGGGAATCTCATCGACCGGGTGAAGTCCTTGTCCATGGTCAGGATGACCAGTCCTTCCTTGACCGCTCTCTCGTAGACCGCGTCGTCGGACGCTCCGGCCAGTTCGGTGCGTTTGGTGTCGAAGACCGAGTGGCCTGCGGCCCGGAGATACTCTACGATCGGGTC
>CP070680.1:2995804-3001708 GCA_020352555.1 Caldifarciminota bacterium
ACGATATCCTCGGGATGGTCCTGGCCAGCATCACCACTCCGAGCAGAGCCGGAACGATCAGTATCCAGGCCTCGACCCGGTTCCCTTCAGCCAGATGGGTCCGAAAAGAATCCACCAGCATCGGCCAGACATCGAACGCCCAAACGTACACCACCGCGAACCCTGCCGAGATACCGACGTACAGGTGCTCGGCAACCTTGTAGAAAGGGTTGTCCCGGTACAGGAACGACAGAATCGCCAGGGTCAGAGTGGCAGCTATCCAGGTGCCGATGATGCTGGCGATCATTTCTGGGCGCCCCGCTTCCTGCGCCGGCTGATGAGGAAGCTGATATTGCCGACCACCAGCAGCAGGATGATGAGTGCATGTGCCCACGACTGCGCCGGCATCCCGAGTGTGGCTGAACCGGGCCGCTCGACCAGGGTCTCGTACTCGGCCGCACCCTGGAGCCCGCCGACCAGTCCCAGTATCTGCCCTGCCTGCAGGTACTGGTACATGCCCGGCGCATTGACACCGGTCACACCGACGATGATGTCCTGGTCAAACCTGCCCCCCACGTACTGAATCCAGACGTCGGCAACAGCGCCGTGTGCCAAAGACACCAGCAGCCCGACGTCGCGGTAGTTGTGCACCCCGCGCATGAACTCGAAGCTGTCCACCGGCACGCCCCGGTAATCGGTCTTGAAATAGTCCCGTATCTCGCGGCCGATCCCGACCATCATCGCAGTGTACCCTGGCCGGTATCCTATGTTGACAAAGTCGCGCCCGTACTCAGCGCCCATCTCTGGCCCCACCCGGTTCAGCGCAATCTCGGCCAGAGGCAGGCCCAGAGCAAGCTGGCCGGTAATCACGACCTTGATCCCTTTGCGGAAGCAGTGACGAAGAATCGCTATCAGCATCGGCTGCAGTTCAGGCGCAGAAGAAGGGTCGAAGTCGATCGATATCATCACCACCGAGCCCGGAGCCAGCCGGTCGACCGCCTTGAACGCGTTGCGCACCGGCTCTGACACCCTGATTGCGGTCGGTGGCCTGATGACCAGGGGCAGGGCAACGACCAGGGCAAGGAGCAGGTACAGGACCCTGCGGTCGACATTGGCTGCCCTGTCCCAGAATCCCATTGTCAGGAAGAAAGGTAGGTCCGCTCGATCCCGAGTATTATGCGCAGCGACATCGCGATCCCGCCCAGGGCCAGCCCGATTCCGATGCCGCGCACCGCTGCTGCCTGGGGCACTGCCATCAGCCAGTCTTTGACGACTGCCGGCACTTCGAGCCCGGCAAAGCCTGCCACGTCCATGCCTGGTATCACCAGCTGCGCCAGCCTGCCGAGCAAAAGCCACAGCGTGCTGCCGAGCGGCGTATTGCCCAGCATCACCAGGCAGGCCGCAATCAGCAGCAGGGTGGCCGAGAAATTGCGCACCCTGAACGCCCGGTAGGCTGCCGACACGATGAAGAACGCGAGTGTGGCGAACATCGTCGACTGCAGCGGTATTATCATGTAGGTGTACAGCCACATGAACGGCGCCTGCAGCGCAAAAGGGCTCCTGAACCGCGCCCAGGAATATAGCCCCAGTCCCAGGGTCGCGAACAGCGCGACCCAGCAGGAGCAGGCTGTAGGCCCATCCCTGCCTGCGCCTGAACACCCTGATCAGGTGGTGCCGCGTCAGCGAATCCAAGCCGAGCAGGAAAGTGAAACCTGAGACGATCGAGTACCAGTTCAGGAACCTCGACTCCAGGTCTCCGAACGGCTTGTGCGGTATGAAGAACGCCACTATCAAGAGCACCGCGGTCCCGAACACGATAGCCAGCGGGACGTTGCGCTTCAGCATCCTAATACGCGGGCGTAAACCACCTGACTATCGTCTCGACCGCCCGGCCGAGAATCCCGGACCGCTCGGCCAGCAAGGCAGCAGCCGTGGCCAGCACCACGGTCGCGCAGATGATGACTATCAGCACGAACTTTATCAGGTCCTCGCCTTTCAGGCTGCCCAGCATCACCGGTTCTGGCCTTAGATAGACCGAGGCCGCGTATATTTCTTCCCCGATCATCGTGTAGTCGCAGGCTGCCACGAAGAACGGCAGCTGGGTGGTCTCGGTCGTGCCCGCGAGCTGGATCGCGCCCACCGAGTGCCCGGTTTCTGCCATGATCAAGGACTCGGCGAAGAAGTACCCGAGCCAGAATATCGCCCCGGGCTTCTCGCGCATGATGATTCCGTCCACCCCGGCCGCGTACCCGAACTGGTCTGAGGTCAGGAAAGAGATGTTGTCAGCGTTGTAGAAATCAGGTCGGGCGGTCGCGGTGTAGGCCTCCTTGACCGTTTCCTGGGCCACGGTCATGACGATCGGGTCCGAGTTCGGAACGATCAGCGGCGTGCCGTACTCGGCCGATTTGGCCGCCACCTTGCGCAGCAAAGGCAGTGCGGCGATCACGACGATGTCGGTGATGTATCCGAGCCCGAAGCTGAAAAGAATCGGCTTGCCCATCTCGGTCGCCCGGCCCAGCGCGTCGTCGATCGCGTCCAGCCCGGCAATCTTGCGCACGAACATCCGGGCTCCGCGCCTGGCCCTGGAGATGAAGATGATGAACACCGCTGATATCAGCACAGCCAGGACCAGGATGTTGGCACGCGCCCGGTTGAACCACTGGGCCGAAGACCTGGCCGGCCCGGCGGCCTGACTCAGCGCCGAATCAGCGCCGGCAAACGCCAGGACCCGGTAAAAGTAGCCGACCCCGTCCTCCACGCTGTTGTCCAGGTATTCGGTTCCAACCAACGGCTCGCTGTTGACTGTGGCAAACCCCGAATCCGGTACAGCCGCTCTCTGGACCTGATAGAGAACCGGCTGTGCAGCAGGCTCCTCGGCCGCAGACCAGGAGACCATGATTGCCGACCCCTCGTCATTTGGGTTGTCGAATGCCGCCACCCCAGAGGGCGGCGTCAGGCTGACCAGCAGCAAAAGCGCATTGAGCATACGCGGCTTGGCCGGACACAGGCTAGTTTCCGGCACCAGCCTGTCAATCAGAAACTGCCGATATCGGCCCGAGCCCGGCCTTTCCTGCCCGGTTCCCGGCTTGACGCCGCGCTTGACAGGACCTACAATAAACTGAGTGCAATCCTAGGAGATACGTATGAACCTGAGACTGCTGCTGATACTGCCGGTCGTACTCGGATTCGCCTTTGGTGAGAACCTGCTGACAAACGGCGATTTCGAGCAGGAACTGACCGTTGGCTGGACCCAGACCTACGGCGGCTACGGCTATCACAACGTCGAGCGTTCCACCTGGCGTCATCCAGACCCGGACTACGAAGTCTGGGCACAGCAGTATGACGGCTTGGGCTGGAACAGGCTTGAGCAGGTTGTCGAAGTCAAGGACGTGGATATCGACTTCTCCTTCATCGCGAAGTTCGACATCGGCAACGGCTCCTCGACCTGCTGGCCGGTCGCGGCCGTGATCCTGGCCTACTACAACTCCGGCGGCGCCCTGCTGGGCGATACCCGGTTCTGCCACGCCAGCCCGTACTGCAACTGGACCCCGTCCAGTACCTGCAACCTCATCCCGGTCGTCGGCAACCAGTGGATGCCCTGGTCTTTGAACGTCCGCGAGGAGATCACCTACAACCTGCCGGGCGTGGATGCCGAGCAGGTTGCCAAGATCGGTGTCGCCCTTTACGACTACACGTCAGGCGGCTGAGGGGACCCGTGGGCAGAGGTCTCTGCCGACGATTTTGTCCTTGCGCCGCTGACCGGCATCGAGGAAGCCGGCCGCGCCCTGAAGTCCGGCCGTTTCCAGAGCCTGCCCAATCCTGCAAACCAGGCGTCGCATGTCCGCTACGAGCTGAGCGGCCCGTGTCAGGTCAATGTCAGCGTGTTCGACGCCAGCGGGCGCGTGGTGGCCGAGCTGGTCAACGCCTCCCAGGCAGCAGGCGAGCAGACGGTCCGCTGGAACTCGAGCCAGGCTCCGGCAGGTGTCTACTACTGCCGGATCCAGGCCGGTGAGCAGACTGTGACTCAACCCCTGGTGGTCGAGCACTAGTTCTGTCCGAACTTCAAGCGGGGCGGGTCTACCCGCCCCGCTCTTTTTCGACAGGCCAGGTCAGGGCCCGGCCCGCACTATTCTGTCAGTACCGTCTTGCTGACCAGCCGCACGCCGCCGGCTTCCAGCCTTACGAAGTAGATACCGCGCGCCAGCTCCCTGCCCGCATCGTCTCTGCCGTTCCACTTCGTGGTGTAGGTCCCGGCCGCATGCCTGCCGTGCTCGAGAGTCCTGACCACTCTGCCCGACGGGTCGAACACCTGCAGGCTGACTTCGGCATCACGCTCCACCTGCCAGTACACGAGCGCGGCCCGGCTGACCGGGTTCGGGGCCACGACAAGCCCGCGCCGCGCCAGCAGCAATCCGACCGGCGTCTCCTCCGCAATCCAGGTCGGATCCGGCGGGTCGGTGGTGTACTTGATCGCCCGGCCCGGAGCAATCTGGGCACAGCCTCGGTGGTAGTTGCCGTCGTACAGCGCCTGTATCGCGATCGCCCGCTCCGGGTCCTCGATTCCGACCGTGGAACTGGTGTAGCGGTTGGCGGTCATGTACTGGACCACGACCGCGTTGTCGCCCGTGAACGTCACGACCGTGGTGTCGTAGATGAGCACCTGGAACTTGTCGCGGACCGAACGGGGATTGTAGTACGCGACGCTGTCGTACTCGATCACGAACCTGTGGTTGTCGGTATCGTGGTAGTGGTAGACGTATCCTTGGCTCTGGTAGTTGGGGTACAGGTCGTCCCAGTTCAGACAGACCATACCCGGTGGCGTCGACGGGTCGGGCAGCGGCACGTTGTGGTAGCGCCGTGTCGTGTCTGCACCGGGTGCAATCCAGCCGTCGGCGCTGACCGAAATCCTGGTGTAGCGCTGGCCATAGAAGTAGAACGGCCCGAACAAAGCCGGCAGATCGACCGTCACCACCGCGTCGTTGTGCGAGAAGGTGATGGCCGTGCCGACGCCGCTGATCTCGGTCCACTCAAAGGTCGGGTGCGGCTGGTACGCGGTGTCGCACTCGTCGTAGGCGTAGTAGAGCGCGGGCAGCCGCGGGCCGTCAGGTATCGGGTCAACAGTCCGGAACTCGCCGACCACCACTGTCACCGGCTCAGAGTTCGCATACCCGCCGTCCGCATACAGGTCGAGCGTGCAGCTGATTTCGGTCTCGAGCGGTATCCCGGCCTCGGCGCGGACCGTAAAGAAGTCGGTGCCGCTGTTCGCGCTGTCTCCCTTGCGGATCGTGCCGTATAGAGCGGTCGAATCCTCGACGTGCAACCTCGCATCGGTCGAGCGCAGCACCGCCCGGCAGTTGTACCCGTGTCCCATGCCGTTGTTCCTGATGCCGATGACCAGGTCCGCGGTCTCGTCCGGGTCCACGCGGCCGTTGCCGTTGCCGCCGTGCGCTGTATCCACCACCACCAGCGACGGTTGTTTGAGCACCGCGGTTCCGACCAGGAACGTGACGTTCGACACCCAGACCGAGTCGTCTGTGTCCCGGCAGATGAGCGAACAGGCGATTGCGTAGCCGTTCCCGACACTACTGCTGACCTGGAGCCCGAACCCGTCGGTCCCGGTCCATGCCGAGTCCCCGGCAACGATGTCGCCGAAGGTCTTGGCCGAATCCGTCACCCGGGCGTTCAGGTCATGGGTGCGCAGCCTGGCTGTCACTCCGTATGCCGTCAGCTGGCCCCAGTTCTTGACCCAGGTCGGAATGTCGACCGTCTCGCCCGGGTTCAGGATCGAGTCGTTGTTGCCGGCCGGGTCAAGGATCATCGAGCTCAGGTAGCAGACGTACCTGTCGCTGGCTATGACGAACACTGTGTCCTGGACAATGTAGTGGTCGTGCGCGTTCACGGTCAGCAGCATCGGACCCGGTGTCA
>CP070680.1:3001808-3013053 GCA_020352555.1 Caldifarciminota bacterium
AGAGCACACCGACGGTGGTCTTGCCGTCTTCTGTGGCGATGGTCACGGTTGCCGCGGTCTTGTCGTCCCCTTCCTTGCTGAAAATCATCACCAGGCCGTCGCGGGTATCCATCTCCATCGCCTTCTTGTACCCTGCGCCGGTCATGCTCGACAGGTACCAGTCCTTGACCTTCTGCCTGGCGTCGCCGGTCTCGAGCATGAAGTTGGTGCCGGTGCCGTCCTCGGTCGACATCGACCACTTGCCCACCGCCTTGGCTCCCGGGTACTTCATGATGTCGGGCAGCTCGGACAGGTCGACCGACTCGCCGACATCGACATCGGCCTTGCCGCCCGACCCTTTCTCGATCGCCGCCTCGAGTCCTCTCTCGACCGCCTTCTCGGCCATGCCTTCACCGCACTTCATGCAGCCGAAGTTGGCTGCCGCCATCAGCCCCAGAATCAGGACCAGAGCTACAATGCTCGGACTTCGCACAATCTTCCTCCTTTGGTTCTGCCTTGCCGCCCGGCCGTGCCTGCCGGCAGGACGGTCTGTCTCCCATGCTCCGGCAGGCCGGCCCGGGCCGGCCTGCACACAGTTGTCTGAAACCCGCAGCACACGACCCAGGACCAGGGCTCAGGGAGTGACCGTCGCAACGTACTGCTGCCCTTCTGCCGTGTACCTGAGCACCACCGCGCTCTTGATCGGATTTCCCCACTCGTCGAAACTCACCCTGCCGGTCACGCAGGGGAAGTCCTGGATCTGGGTCAGCGCAATGCAGATGTCCTCGGTCTCTGGCCGCGCCGCCCTCCTCATCGCTTCGGCAAGCAGCAGCGCGGCATCGTAGTAGAGCGTCGCCAGCGCGTCCGGTTCCCGGCCGTACTTGGCCTGGTAGCTCGCAACCCACTGCTGCACTTCGGGCCTCGGGTCCGCGGCAGAAAAGTGATTGGTGAAGTATCCGCCGTGTATCGCGCTCCCGGCGATCCGGTCCATATGGGGCGAATCCCAGCCGTCGCCGCCCACCAACTGGGCCCTGACACCGAGCTCCCGGGCCTGCCTCGCAATCGTGCCGACAACGTTGTAGTAGTCGGGCAGGAACAGAAGGTCCGGCCCGAGCTCCTTCACCCGGTTGAGGATTCCGGCGAAGTTCTGGACTCCGTCATCGTACTCCTCTGACGCCAGGACCCTGCCGCCCAGCTCCTCGAAAGACTCGGTGAAGTACTCGGCCAGCCCGGCCGAGTACTCCTTGTCCGGGCAGTACATCACCACCGCGGTCTCGAGCTTGAGGCTGTCGCGCACGAATCGGGCCGCGACCTTGCCCTGGAACGGGTCGGTGAAGCAGGCGCGGAAAACGCAGCTCCGGCGCTCGCCGGTCGGGTCGACCGTGATCTTCGGACTGGTGGCGGTCGGGGTGATCATCGGCACCAGCCGTCCCTGGCACTTGATTGCCAGGGCTTCGGCGCAGTCCGAAGACACCGAACCCATCATCGCGACAACGCCCTCGGCCGCGATCATCGTCGCGCCCATCCTGCCCGTCTCCGCCGGGTCGTTGCGGTCGTCGGCCGCAAAAACCTGTATCTGCCTGCCTTCGATCCCGCCCGCGACGTTGACCGCTTCGAACGCCAGCATCGCGCCGTTGCGTGCCGAGATCCCGAACGTCCGGACTTCGCCGGTCAAAGGCACGATCAGGCCGACCTTCAGCATGTCCCCGCCGCCGCAGGTGACGAGTCCGAGGAACAGACCGGCGGCCAGCAGTCTCCCTGCCTGGATCAGCTTGTGTAGGAACATCAAAGCCTCCTAGGATTCATTCAATGGTCGGTGAAGTCTGCCTCACCGAGCGGTAGCGGTCAAGGAATGAACCGCTCCATTCCGCGAACTCGCCGGTTTCGATCGCGCTCCTCAGCCGCCGCATCAGGTTCTGGAAGAACCAGACGTTGTGCAGTGTCAGGAGCCTCGGTCCGAGCGCCTCGCCGACGATGAACAGGTGCCTGAGATAGGCGCGGGAGAACCTGCGACAGGTGTAGCACTGGCAGTCCGGGTCGAGCGGAGCCCTGTCATCCAGGTGCCGGGCGTTCTTTATCACCAGCCTGCCGGCAGAAGTGAACGCGGTGCCGGTCCGCCCGTTCCTTGTCGGCAGCACGCAGTCGAACATGTCCACTCCTCTGCCGACCGTGGCAATGATGTCCTCCGGATACCCGGCGCCCATCAGGTAGCGCGGCCGTTCTATCGGCAGCAGCGCATTGACCGTGGACACCAGTTCGTAGGTCAGGTCCGACGGCTCTCCCAGGCACAGCCCGCCGATCGCGTACCCGGGCAGGTCCAGCTCTATCAGCTCTGCCGCGCTTCGCTCGCGCAGGTCCGGGTACGTCGCGCCCTGAGCGATTCCGAACAGCGTTGTCGCTTCGGCTGCGCCTGATCCCAACCATGCCTCGCGGCATCGCCCGGCCCAGAGCGAAGTCCGGACCAGGGCCTGCTCGGCCCTGTCCCGGGAAACCGGGTAGGCCGGGCACTCGTCCAGACACATCGCGATGTCGGCACCCATTGCCGCCTGCACCTCGACCACGCTCTCAGGTGTGAACATCTGCCTGCTGCCGTCGACGTGCGACCGGAACTCCGCACCCTGGTCAGTGACTCTGGTCAGCGCGGCCAGCGAATACACCTGGAATCCGCCCGAGTCGGTCAGAATAGGGCGGGCCCAGCCCATGAATTCGTGCAGCCCGCCCAGGGCCCGGATGCGTTCATGCCCGGGCCTGAGATAGAGATGATAGGTGTTGCAGACCAGCATCTCGGCTCCGGCTTGTTCCAGCTCGGCCGGGGTCAGCGTCTTGACCGTTGCCTGGGTCCCGACCGGCAGGAACACCGGTGTCTGGACTTCGCCGTGGGGCAACAGCAGCCGGCCGCGCCTCGCACCCGAACCGGGGTCGGTTTTCAGGACCTCAAACCGCATGGGCTGGACAAGCTGCCGGAACCGTCAATCGACGCTCAGCTCCGAGAACCCCCCGATGTTGAGCTGCCAGGGCCGCTCGCGCACTATCGACCTCTCGCCGACCAGCGACTTCTCGAGCACCGAGTGGGCGATTTCGGATTCGCGGCCGATGATCGAATCAGCGACCACCGAGCATCGTATCGCCGCGTGCTCGCCCACCGACACGTTCGGTCCGACGACCGAATGCTCGATCCGGGCCGAGTCCGCGATGCTGAGCGGCGGGATCAGCACGCAGCCCTTGCGCGGCGAGTACTTCCCGTCTCTGGCCAGCAGGTGCCGGTTGGTGGCGAGCAGCGCCTCGGGCGTGCCGCAGTCCAGCCAGTGCTCGATCCGCACGGTCCTTATCTCCTTGCCCGACTCGACCATCATCTGGAGCGCATCGGTCAGCTGAAACTCGCCGCGGGTCCGACGGTCGGCCTGGATCAGCTTCTGCAGACATTCGAACAGGCTTCGCGAATCGTGGAGGAAATACACGCCCACGACCGCCAGGTTGCTCGCAGGCTCGGCCGGCTTCTCGACCAGCCTCTTCACCCGTTCTCCTTCCATCTCCGCGATCCCGAACCGCCGCGGGTTCTTCACCTCCTTGACCCCGATGACGTTGTGCTCGCCCACCAGCTCGGTCATGTCCGCGTCGACGATGGTATCGCCCAAGAGCACGAATGCCGGTTCGCCGTCGAACCGGTCGCGCGCCCGGTACACCGCGTCACCTAGCCCGTGCGGGTCGGTCTGCTCCACGAAGCTGAACGCGCAGTCGTATGTCCTGCGCAGGTACTCCTCAACCATCGCGCCTTGTTCTCCGACCACCACGACCACTTCGGCAGGCCCGGCCTCGAGCAGCCGGTCCATGATGTGGCCGATGATCGGCTTGCCCGCCACCTCGACCAGTACCTTGGGCACTGCGAAAGTGTGGGGCCTGAGGCGCCGGCCTTCGCCGGCCGCCGGAATCACCGCCTTGAACTTCATCGCCTGCTCCGTTTCTTTCCTCCCGCCATCCGGCGCTTGAGTTCCACGATCCGCTCCACCGGCATCGCATCCACTCCGCGGAGCGCCGCCAGCTCGACGCTGACCAGGTCGCCGATCATGATCAGCGAGAACACCCTGGCCAGCGCAGAACGCCCCTCGCTCTCGACGTGGATCGCTTCCCGGTAACCTCCCCGGGTGATGTCGAGCACATGTGCCAGCCGGGTCCGGTTCTGCTTCGGGCTCGAGCGGTCGTGCAGCGCCACGATGACCGAACGCCTTGCCAGCCAGCCCGGCCGCCCCATACCGACCACCTCGTTGTGATTGTGCTCGGAAAGCATGCTGGTGTGGCACATCACCTCGGAGTTCTCGTTCAGCTGGCTTCGCCACCGGTCCAGCACCGCCTCCAGCAGCGGAGACGTGCCGTACACCATCGGCAGGTTGCCGTCCAGCTTCCTCGCTATCGCGCCCGCCTGCCGAAGCCAGGCCTCGCGCCTGTCTACCATCAGGGTCACCGCCTCGTTCAGCGCGCTCTTGAACGACTTGCAGATGCCGAGCCTTTCCAGCGCCACCAGAAGCGACGTACACAGATGCCCCAGCGCCGCCCTCGGCTGCAGCCCGGCCGGCACCCCTACCACCGGGACCGCCATCCGCTTCGCCATCCGTCCCAACCTGCCGCCGGTCGTGATGAACACCATGTCGCAGCCCCGTTTGCGTGCGTGCCTTGTAGCCGACAGGGTTTCCTCGGTGTTGCCCGAGTAGCTGATCCCTACGAACAGCGTCTTGTCCGTGACCAGGGCCGGCAGATCGTAGCGCCGGCAGACCAGGACATGGACCTGGTTCGTTTCCGCCAGTAGGGTCCGGCAGATGTGGCCGCTGATGGCCGAGCCGCCCATCCCGGCCACCACAACGTTCGAGTACCTGCGCCTTCGTCCGAGCCCGGCACGCCGGGCATTGACCTCGGCCTCGGCCATCTGCTCGGGCAGCCCGAGCACCAGGTCCAGCATCGTCATCTCCTGATACCTACTCGTCATCAATCTCCTCTCCCGCGAGTTCGAACAGGAACTCTGCCAGTTTCGGGAACCGGCTGTGCAGCCCCTGCCTCAGCATCCTCTTGACTTCGAGCCCGGTGCCGAGCTGCATCGCCGCCTGGGCGATTTCGCCGGCCGACCCGGTGTCGATCGAGCGGATGACGTTCTTCGCCTCCGGAATCGCGCCCGGTGTCACCGACAGCTCGTCGATGCCGAAACCCAAGAGGATCAGCATGCCCAGCGGGTCGGACGCGAATTCGCCGCACAGCCCGACCCAGATGCCGTGGCGGTGCGCGGCTTCGATCGTGCCCTTGATCAGCCTCAGCACCGACGGGTGGAAATTGTCGTAGAGCCGGGCCACCCGCTCGTTGCCCCGGTCCACTGCCAGGGTGTACTGGGTCAGGTCGTTCGACCCGATCGAAAGAAAGGCGCACTCCAGGGCGAACTGGTCCGCCATCATCGCCGCGGACGGGGTTTCGATCATCACCCCGGCATCGAGCTGCCGGTTGAACTCCTGCTTCTCCTTGGTCAGCTCCTTCTTCACCTGCTCCAGGATCATCCGCGCCCTCCGCCACTCGCCCATCGTCGACACCATCGGGTACATGACCTTGACGTTTCCGAATACCGACGCCCGCAGCACGGCACGCAGCTGGGTTCTGAGCAGCTCCGGGTGGTCGAAGCACAGCCGCAGCCCGCGCCAGCCCAGGAAAGGGTTCGGCTCGGTGTACCCGGGCACGACCTTGTCACCGCCGATGTCGAAAGTCCGGATGATGACCGGGTTCGGCTCGCACATCTTCGCGACCTCGGTGTAGACCTCGAGCTGCTCGTCCTCGGTCGGCGGCCTGCGCCGGGCCAGGTACATGTACTCGGTCCGGAACAGCCCGATGCCCCTTGCCCCGTACTTCTGCGCTGCCCTGGCCTCGGCCAGGAACTCGATGTTGGCCGACAGGTCGATCATCTTGCCGTCCTGGGTCACCGCCTCTTCTGCGGTCAGTTCGGCCAGCGACTCCCGGTGGCGCTCGTACCGCTCCATTTCGCTCTGGTACTGGCCCAGCCGGTTCCGGCTCGGGTTCAGCACCACCAGACCGCGGTACCCGTCAACGACCGCCTGCTGGCCTTTCACGGCTTCGTGCAGCAGGCCTTCGGTGCCGACCAGGGCCGGAATCTCCTTGGCCTTGGCCATGATTGCGGTGTGGGAAGTCCTGCCCCCGCCTTCGAGCACCAGTCCGCGCACCACCTGCGGGTCCAGCAGCGCGGCTTCTGACGGCGGCAGGTCATGGGCCGCGATGACCGAGCCCTGCTCCACCTCGTGCAGCGACGGCAGCTCCTCGCCCAGCAGTTGACGCAGCACCCGGGCCGACACGTCGCCCACGTCGAGTGCCCGCTCCCGGAAAAAAGGCACGGTCGATGTCGCCATCGGGCCGGCCAGCCTCTTCAGGGTCTCGGTGTACGCGAACTCGGCGTTCTTGGCTTCATCGGTGATGAACTGCTCGGTCTGGCCTAGCACGTCCTTGTCGGTCAGCAGCGCGATCTGGATGCTGATAAACTCGGCAAAGTCCCTGCCCATGTCGCTCTTCACCTCGTCGTGCAGTTTGCGCAGGTCGCTCTCCGCACTCTTCACCGCGTCGCGGAACCGCTTCACCTCCTCCTTGGCAGAACCCGACTCGATTGTCTGTTCAGAGAATTCCGGCAGCTCGTGCCGGTACACGAACACCGGGCCGACCGCGAACCCGGCCGAGACCGGGATGCCGCGCAGAATCCGCTCTCGTCTACGCTTCAACGCTCTCAAGCCTTGCCTTCAGGGCCTTGAACGCATCCTTCTCGTCCTTGCCGTCCACCTCGAGAACAAGGACCGACCCCTTCTCCGCGGCCAGGGTCAGGATACCGAGGATGCTCTTGCCGTTTACCTTTCCCCCGTCCTTCACCAGCCAGACTTCAGACTCGTATTGCTCGGCCTCGCGCACGAAATCGGCCGCAGGCCGGGCGTGCAGCCCGACCTCGCCCTTGATCGTTACCTCGCCCGATGTCACCGACACACCCTGGCAGGGCTCGCAATCAGGCCGTGTCCGACCGGCAGTCTGCGCAGACTGGTCATGTTGGCGGCTAACTATAGTTGCGCGCCATCCAGCGTCAACCCCAGTAGCAGGCCCGAATGTGCACCCGCATAGACTCAAGCTTCTCAGCCTAACCGATTGTCCTGTCTGATGTTGCCGGGGACTCAGCCTACGGCCTCCAGCCGACAGCCTGCAGCCTGCTGTCATGTCGCTCTGCCCAAGGCAGGTGCAGGTTCTCCGGCTCACCGGAGTGGAGATATCTTTCAGAGAGATTCCTCCGCTCCCTTCGGTCGGTCGGAATGACGGGGGAGCGGTCGGTCTTCTGTCATGTCGAGCGCGCTGTCCGAAGGACAGGTGCCATCAGATGGCTCACGTGCCGAAGGCACACGAAGTCGAGACATCTCTCAGCATCTGTCTGCGGCAGAAGACTGCCACGGCCCTGCGGGCCTCGCAAAGACGAAGAAGGCAGGAGACTGCCACGGGTCTCGCACCAGGGTCATTGCGCACAACGGACTGGGGTTGGTGGCTCATGGGCACGGCTGCGAAACAGCCGTGGCAATCCTCCGGTACGCGGCTCGAGGCAGTCCCCACACCCGCGTCATTGCGCACGACGGACTGAGGTCGGTGGCAATCTTCCGGTACGCGGGTCGAGGCAGGCCCCACACCCGCGTCACGCGCACGCTCTGCCTCAGGACAGGTGCCATCGGATGGCTCATGCACCGGGGTCGGCGGCATTCCTGGCGAGACCCTCGCAGAGACAGATTGGCTGCCGGCTTTTGGCCCTCAGCGGGTCAGGATGACCTTCCGCACACTTGAATCGCCGACCCCTTGGCCCCTCGGCTCCTCTTCTCTCACGAAATAGACTCCCGGCGCAACATGCCGGATGTCGTTGACGCCCGGCTGCAGTTCCATGACCCTCCGGCCCGTGATGTCGACCAGTCCTGCTGTCAGCTGTGAGCTGTTGGCTGTCGGCTGATACATCAGTAGACCGCGGACGATGGTGGGCCTCGGCCTGTAACGACCGACCTGCGGCGTTGCGCCCACGACTCCTCCGACTGGAGCATACTTGAGCGTCATGCAGTCCCAGCCATGGCCCTCAACCTGCGTGCCGCCACCTACGAAAACGCTTCTGTCCGGACCAAGCGCAATCAGGCTGGCGCTCTCGCGCGACCCCGGATGGTCGTAGCGGTCGAGCCAGACCTGGTTCCCCGCCGAGTCGTACTTGATGGTGACTGCGTCCCATGTATCGGCGCTGTTCAGGCTGTTGCCGGTGACGTAGACATCGCTGTTCGCGTCCACCGCAATCGCGAGCCCGTGGTCAAAATCCATTGGGCCAGCGTAACGGGCAACCCAGCGTTCTTCACCTTCGGGGCTGTACTTGATGGTAACACAATTGAAGTGCACGGTGTCGACGTCGCTTGTGCCTGTCACATATACGCCGCCAGCCGCGTCAAGCGCGAGGTCGGAGAGGCGGTCGAAGCGCGTACACAGCCCGTCATAGCTGCGGGTCCACACTGTGTCGCCGTCCGGGCCGATCTTCAGAGTGATGTAGTCATCGTATCCGCCCACACCGTGGGTCAAGCCGGCCACGACTACGTTCCCAGAATCGTCGACGGCAATGGCTCGGGCTGATCCTTCCAGCACTTCGCTGACCCAGACTTCCTGCCCGTCCAGGCCGATCTTGCAGGTGACAATCGGCTCCCGTTGGACCGGCTCGCCGCCGGTCACATAGCAATAGCCCTGCCGGTCGACGGTGACTGCCCTCGAATAGCCATTCCGTCCTGTGCGTTGGCTGTATTCCCACACAAAGTCGCCGGCAGAATCGTATTTGACCACGTGGTAGAACCAGTAGTACCAGTCGGCTGTCCAGCCGGTCACATAGCTGTTTCCCCCCGAGTCGACCGCGATGAAGGAAGTTCGGTTCATGTCGCCGCCGCTGTGGAACACCACCCAGAGCGAGTCGCCGTCTGGGCTGTATTTGATGGTCGCCCAGTCTTCATACTCAGACGCAATTCTATAGCCGGCAACGATGACGTTGCCCGACCGGTCTAGAGCCAGCGCGGTGGCGGCATCAACGAATGCATCGGAGTCGAAACGCCGCACCCAAGCGGTATCGCCGTCCGGCCGATACTTTATGGTCACGAATTCCGTGGAAGTGTCATCAACGTAGCTTAGGCCACAAACCAGGACATTGCCTGAATCATCCACCTCAATGTCACAGCTGTGGTCGCTGAGGCTGGTCGGCCCGTTGTATGTCCTGACCCAGAGCGGGTCAGCGGAAGCCGACGAAGCCAGGAGGCAGACGGCTGAAGTCAGAATGCGGAACCGCATGGTCCCTTCCTATCTCTGAACGACCAACTTCCTCGTACTGGACCTCTCGAATCCTTGGCCCCTTGGGCCCTTCTGCCGGACGAAATAGATTCCCGGCGCAACATGCCGGATGTCATTCGCCCCCGGCTGCAGTTCCGTGACCCGCCTGCCCGTGATGTCGAGAAGAGCGGCATTCTGCTTCCCAGGCAACCGCAGCATTACTCGGCAGATGGACTGGCTCATCCCTCCGCACTCGTCCTTCAACCCTGGCTTCTCCTCCACCCCGACCGGCGGTCCGAACCGCCAGAACTCAACCGTCTTGTTGCCCTTGAGCGCACAAAAGACCCCGCCCCCGACACTTGCCAGATACCCTCCTTTGGACACTGGCTTCTCCCTGCCTGTCGACCCGAACGTCGGGATGGTGTCAAGCTGGACCCAGGAGTCGCCACTGGCGCAGTACCGCCAGAACTCGTTGCTATTGTTGCCCTTGAGCAGGTAGATACTACCCAAATGCCAGGCTGCCGAGGAACCATAGCCGCTCATCTCATACCCCTGCCCTCGTCCAGGTGCTCCATGGAGTCGTTCAGGTAGCCACGCCTGCCTCCATAGGTCGAACACCCACATTTCTTCGTACTGCGTCTTGTATGCATACAGCAGTTCGTGGCCGTCGTAGACCAAGGAAGGACTCCTCTGCCAGGACGTGCCGCCATCAGGTGCACTGGGTAGTACCTCCCACGCCCTCCGATACACGTTGTAGCGGGCGAAGTTGCCGTCCGCGCTCCAGAGCAGGTAGACCCATTTCCCTCCCAGCTCCACATATGCAAGGTCTGCCCGCCGGACCCCGAAGGTATCCGGCTGCCTGGGTAGATCCGGAAGTCGTATCCACCAGTCCTCGTGAGCATCGTACATCCAGAATCCAAAGGTCTCGTTCCCTTCGGTCGCGTAGATGAAACGCCGACCGTCCGTCACTCCTCGGCTGCCAATGGAGAATCCCAAGCTCTCTGCACCCCAAGGTATGGGCCCGAGTGCAAGCCATAAGTCCCCCTCGACATCGTAGCAGTAGAAATCACCCTGCCAGCGTCCCTTGGCCGCGTAGATGAACGGTCGCCCATCCCTCTCCATCGTCGCAAGCCAGGCCCCGCTGTAGCAACCCCTGCCCGAAGGCTCCCAGGGCAGGCTGGCCATCTCATGCCATCCGAACCCCTGCCCCCACACCACACCCACAGCCAAGACTGCCAGGAGGATGGGACTGCGTTTCGGCATAGACCCTCCCTATCGCTGTACGACTATCTTGCTGACTGCTGACCGTGTGGCTTCGCCACCGGCATGGGCGTCACCGCCTTCCGCTGACCGCACAAAGTATATCCCCGGCGCGAGATGCCGGATGTCGTTCTCGCCCGGCTGCAGCTCCGCCACGACGCGACCGGAAGCGTCCAGCATCTTCGCACTGCTATGGAGTGCAATGTCTCCGACATTGCGCAACGACGGAGTCGTTGCACTCCAGATCAGCACACCTCGCACAACCGTGGCTGTTGGCTGTCGGCTGTGAGCTGTGGGCCGCTTCTCTGCCACTCCAGGCATCGGTGCTCCGACCGTGCTGTAGTAGTGCCCGTCAGAAGACTGGAAGAGCACGATGATGCCACCGCACCGGTCGACCGGCAGCAGGCCCTTGGCAGGACCGTCTCCAGACCCTGCCCGCTCAGGCGAAGACCATCCGTGACCGTCGCTCCAGCTCACCACCGGAAGTTGGTCCCCGTACCTGGTCCACAGCACCCAGACAGCTCCGAAAGTGTCGGCACAGATGAACGGGTCGTTTCCCCCGAGCGCGTATATCATCTGGGTGTCCAGCGGCACGCCGTTCTCCAGCTCCACCGATACCAGCATCCGGTATCCGGCCATCATGAAGTACACGACCCACAGGTGCCCG
>CP070680.1:3013153-3018322 GCA_020352555.1 Caldifarciminota bacterium
CCTGGTTCGACGACATCGGCATCATCGAATGGGAGCCGTGGCAGGAGTTCGTAGCCCCGGCCAAGGTGGTCGAGCCCTATGACTACTACTGGGTCCAGGTCAGGACCGACCTGGAAACCGAGTACGGAGCAATCGAGTACTACGAGACCGTGTACGGCCCGCCGGTCGCAACCAGGACCCGGGTTCCGGCCCGCCCGATTCGCGAGTTGCGCGCTGCACCCAACCCGGCCCACAGGTCGCCGGTAATCGTCTTCGAGCTTGCCCGGGCCGGACTCGCCGACCTCAAGGTCTACAACGTGCTCGGCCAGGAAGTGAGTTCTTTGGTGCACGGATTCCGGTCACCGGGTCGTCAGACGGTTGAGTGGGACCGGACAGACAACTCAGGCCGCAGGGTCGGTCCAGGCACATACTTCTGCCGCCTGTCAGCCGGCAGGACCGAGCGCACCCTCAAGCTGGTCCTGACCAGATGAGCCCATACGGCCGCACAAAACCGTCCCCTGGCTCCTCTCCCGGGCCGGCAGGAGAGAAGCGCCTGGACAACCGGACCTCCAGGACCGCTGGACCTTCCCCTCTCCCTTGCAGGGAGAGGGCGGCTTCCCCGGGAAGCCGGGTGAGGGTGGAAGGGTGTCGAAACCTGACTGCCGCTGCTCGTCGCCTCCGTCTGAAATCGACTGATGCAGAACGCCGCCTGTGGAGCAGACTGAGGCGAAGGCAGGTTGCGGGTGCGTGGTTTCGACGCCAGCATCCGATTCCGCCCTACATCGTCGACTTTGCCTGTCTAGCCGGACGGATTGTCATCGAGGTCGACGGCGGACACCACGCGGGCAACGAGTCGGACTGGATTCGCGACGAGGAACTGGCGAGACGTGGATACCGTGTCCTCCGGTTCTGGGACAGCGACGTGCTGAGACGGACGGACGCAGTACTGAAGGTCATCGACCGGGCTATCCGAACACCCTCTCCTCAATCCTCTCCCAAAGGGAGAGGAAGCGGAACAGAAGGCACGGAACAGGCAGGAACCGTGCCCCTGCACTGCACTGCCTTGAGCCGGACAGCGGGAACAGAAGCACCGCGGAGCCAGCCCATCCCCAGCCTCTTGCGCGCTGGTCCGATATCGGTAGACTCGTGTCGGCAGCAAGAGGAAAGGAGTGCACGAATATGAAGCCTTGCTGTTCCGTCTTTCTGCTTGCGTTCGCGTTCGCCCTCATTGCCGGGTGCGGCGGCACCGGGCCGCCGATGGGCGAACCCATCTACAGCTCCGACGAGCACGGCATTCGGTTCGACGGCCTGTACGTCGACCGGCAGGCCAACAGCTCGATGTTCCTCCGCTTCTACCCGGATGGTGTCTGCGTCTGGGCCGAAGGCAACACCACCGCCGAAGGAATAGCCCGCTACATGGTACGCAGCCACCACGAGAGCACCGCCGGCACCTTCCAGATCGCCGGCAAGACCGTCACCGCCTCGGTCGCCGACCTGGAGTTCGAAGGCGCTATTGACAAGGACAGAATCTACATGGAGGTGTTCAACGTCAGGACCGAAGGCTGGGAAGAGCGCACCTACCGGTTCGCCGACGTAGACCTTCCCGACCGCTAGCATTCTCCGTCACTCCGGCCGGCCCGCCATGAAACAGGCCGGCTGTCGAATGCAGACTTGACAAGCGCATTTCACCATCATAATCTATATTGCCTTGGTTACGGCTTTCCCCACTCACCCCTGCTATGGTCAGGTCCGCAGCCATCTGTTCAGCTTTCGCATCCGTGCCGGCGCGCACGGGCGCTGAACTGGGACATACGTCGATCTGGTCCTGATCCGGGAAGCCGTAACAACAGCGGCCGCCCGAGGGGACGAGACAACGCATCGCATCATGCCTCCCCCCGACCCAACCTACACCGGGCGGCCGCTTTGGTGTGCACCTGACGTGCCGGGCCCCAGCCCGGCCGGCCGATGCCGCTGTCAGGGTTGTCCGGACAGCAGACGCGAGTCGAGGGAGTCGATATCCAGTTCAAGGGCCAGGCCAACAACCTGGAGGGAACCGAAATGTCTGATGTCATCAAGATACTGTCCATCGACGGCGGCGGGATTCGCGGCCTGATTCCGGCAGTGGTTCTGGCCGAGATCGAGAAGCGTACCGGCAAGCCGGTCAGCGAGCTGTTCGACCTCATCGCCGGGACCTCGACCGGCGGGATCCTGGCCCTGGGCCTGACCAAGCCGGGACCTGACGGCAGGGCCGAATACCCGGCCGAACGCCTTATCCAGCTCTACAAAGACAAAGGTCCGCGCATCTTCTCCAGCTCGATCTGGCACAAGATCCGGTCCGCCGGCGGCCTTGCCGACGAGCGCTACCCGGCAAAAGGCATCGAGGAAGTACTGGAGGAGTACTTCGGCGACGCCCGGCTCAAGGACTCGGTGACCGAAGTCCTGGTCACCGGCTACGAAATCGAGCGCGGCTCGCCCTGGTTCTTCCGCCGCAGATCGGCCCGGACCAAACCCGGGTATGACTTTGACATGAAACAGGTCGCCCGCGCGACCTCGGCCGCGCCGACCTATTTCGAGCCCATCCGGATCGAAGCTGAGGGCCGCGCCGAATACTACGCCGTCGTCGACGGCGGTGTGTACGCCAACAACCCGGCGATGTGCGCGTACGTTGACGCGCTGGCCTCCTTTCCTGAGGCCGGAGACTTCCTGGTTCTCTCTTTGGGCACAGGGACCCGCCAGAGCCCGATCCTGTACCACGACGCAAAAGACTGGGGACTTGCCGGCTGGGCCAAGCCGATTCTCGGAGTGGTGTTCGACGGAGTGAGCGACACGGTCGAGTACCAGCTCGGACAGCTGCTGCCGGAAAAGAACGGGGTGCAGCGCTACTACCGGTTCCAGACCAAGGTCAGCAAGGAAAACTCGGCGCTCGACAACGCGGACCAGGACAACCTGCGGGCCCTGGTCCTGATCGCCGAGCAGCTGGTCGAGGAACACACTGCCGACATCGACCGGCTCTGCGCACAGCTCGGCTGAGCGCAGACCCTGGCCGTCACCTTGCCTGCTGACCGAGCCAGCGGTATAATTCGGCCCTTGTGACCGAATCGGCCAACAGGAGATAGCATGCCCAAGCGCACCATCGTCGCCATGCCGGGTGACGGCATCGGCAGAATAGTCCTTCCCGAGTCCATCCGCGTGCTCGAAGCCGCCGGGTTCCAGGCCGACTATGTCCACGCCGACGTCGGCTGGGAGTTCTGGAAATGCGAAGGCAACGCCCTGCCTGACCGGACCATCCGGCTGCTCGAACAGCACCGGCTCGGGCTGTTCGGCTCGATCACCTCCAAGCCCAAGGACAAGGCCGCAGCCGAGCTCGACCCCGGGCTTCGGGACAAAGGCTGCGTCTACTACAGCCCGATCGTCGGCATGCGCCAGCACTTCGAACTCGACATCTGCATGAGGCCCTGCCGCTCGTTCCCGGGCAACCCGCTCAACTTCATCCGCCGCAAAGGCGTGGGTTTCGAAGAGCCCCGGGTCGACGTCGTCATCTTCCGCCAGAACACCGAAGGCCTGTACTCTGGTGTCGAATGGACCGACCCGCCCGCCATGGTCAGGCAGGCGCTCGACACGCATCCGAAGATGGCTGCTTTCAAGGACGTGCCCGGACCAGACCTGGCGGTGTCGACCCGCATCTTCACGCGCAAGGCCTGTGCCCGGATCTGCCGGGCCGCGTTCGAGCATGCCCGGAAGTTCGGGTACCGGTCGGTGACAGTGTGCGAAAAGCCCAACGTCATTCGCGAGACATCGGGCATGATGGAAGCCGAGGCAAAGAAGGTCGGCCAGGACTTCCCCGGCATCGAGCTCTGGCACACCAACATCGACGCCCAGATGATGTGGCTAACCAAGAACCCTGAGGACTACGGCGTGATCGTTGCCGGCAACATGTTCGGCGACATCGTGTCCGACGGTTTCGCCGGCCTGGTCGGCGGGCTCGGATTCGCGTGCTCGGCCAACATCGGCCGCGAGGTGGCGGTGTTCGAGCCGACTCACGGCTCAGCACCCAGGTACGAACAGCTCGAGCCTTCTGTCGTCAACCCCATCGCCATGATCCTGTCCGCCTGCATGATGCTCGACCACATCGGCGAGACCGGGAAGGCGGAGCGCGTCCGCACCGCCATCGGCAAAGTGATAAAGGAAGGCAGGGTGCGGACCTATGACATAATGAAACTCAAGGGCGGGCCGGACGCCATCAGCCAGGGCGCGGCCTCGACCCGGCAGATGACTGACGCCGTTATCGCGGCACTGTGAGGCAACATGGTCCAGACCAAGGACATCGAAACGGTCTTCCACGAGCAGCTCGCCGGCATCACTGACCAGGAGCTGCGGGACATGACGGTTCAGGTGTGGGTCGATGCCTGCGAGCAGGGCAACTGGGACAGCATCGAGGAGGTGAAGAAGATTCCATTCACTTTGCTCACCCCGAGCCGCGGCATCGGGCTGATCGAGCACACTATTGCAGTGACCGAAGGCGCGGCCGGGCTGGCCGAGGCCCAGATCGACGCCTGCGACAAGCTGCCCTACGAAATCGACATGGACCTGCTGATCGCGGGCGGCCTGCTGCACGACGTCGGCAAGCTGCTCGAAATCGAGAAAGACCCTGAAGACAGGTATCGCAGGAGCCGGAGCGGCAGATGCGCCCGGCACCCGATATCTGGCGCGATCCTGGCTGCGAAAGCCGGACTTCCCGACGAGGTCATCAACATCGTGGCCTGCCATGCCAAGGAAGGCGAAGGACGGCCCCAGGTCGTCGAGACCGTGCTCGTCCACCAGGCTGACTTCGCGACATTCGACCCGCTGGTCATGCTCGAAAAAGGCACACTGATCCGGTAGCCGTGGCCCAGACCCTGATCGAAAAGATACTGACCCGGCATTCCGGCACCCGGGCGTTTGCCGGCGACATCGTCGAGTTCGAGGTGGACGCCAGGCTGGCCCGCGACTTCGGCGGCGCCAGTGTAGTCAGGAACATCGAGCAGAACGGACTGGGAATCCACGACCAGTCCCGCACCTTCTTCACGTTCGACTGCAACCCGACCGGCTCAGACCAACGCTATGCCGAGAACCAGCAGCTCTGCCGGGTGTTCGCCCGGACTCACGGCATCAAAGTGTACGACATCGACAAAGGCATCGGCACTCATCTTG
>CP070680.1:3018422-3027893 GCA_020352555.1 Caldifarciminota bacterium
TTGGTCGAGCAGTTCCTGACCAGGGTGTCGGCAATATAGCGCGGCACCTCGGCCGAGGCCCATTCACGCGCATGGTGCACGCCCACGATCAGGACCTCGGGCTCGTCCTCGTCCAGGCCTGGGTTGTCGCTGATCTTCAGGCCATAGGACCAGCGGTTCTGATAGGTCGGGCCGAAACTGTCCAGCCGGCAGATGTCAGGGAAGCTCGAGGCCAGCCCGCGCAGGATGGCAACGATTTCGGCGTATGAGCGGTACTGGCCAAATTGACGGGCAAACTCCCGCTGCCGTTCGACGTTCTCGACAACCACTTCGGTCCTCAGACCGCATTCCTTTACCAGCTCGATATCGGCATTGTCGGCGATCAGGTCAAAATGCTCTGCCGGCCGTGCGGACGCTATCTCGATCGAGCTGCCCTTGAACCTCACGTGCCGGTGCAGCTCCTCATAGTCCTGAGCAAAGACGCGGACAATCGAGGTCTTTGCCCTGGCGAAAGACGTCAGCAGAGCGAAAGCGACAAGAAAAGTCTGCAACTTCCTGGGCGACATTGAGCCTCCTGGGTTGTCGAGCGGACAGAAAGATTGTAGAACCGTGCTGCGCAGTGTCAACGCACCGAAGCCGAAGGAGCTACCGAACCGGGCCCTGGCAATGGTGCTTTGCGCCTACCGGTTGACCACGATCTTGCCGGTCGCTGTGTACCCGGTGGCTCGTAGCCTGACCAGGTAGGCACCTGGGCTCAGGCCTTGCAGGTCAACGGAGAGTGACCCAGTGACCGAGTGACCCAGTGACCGAGTGTCGGAGACAGTCCGTCCTGCGATGTCAAAGACCCGGACCGACACCGGCCCGGCCTCTGGCAGGCTGTAGTGCACCGTGACAAGCCCTCTGGTGACCGGTGATAGCCTGAAGCTACCGGCCGGCTCGGACCAGACCTGCTCTTCAATCCCGGCCGCCGGGCCGTACCGGATCGTTATAAAGTCGTCACCGGTCCCGCTGCCCGCGCTCTTGCCGGTGACGTACACCTCGAGCGAACCCGACACCGCAATCCCGTACCCGACGTCCCCACCCTGAGCCGTACCGTCGTACCTTTCTGCCCAAAGCCGGTTCCCGGCGCCGTCGAACTTCACCACCAGGATATCGTCGTTGTCGCTGGCGTTGCGGCTGTGTCCGGCCACGTAGATGTTGCCCTCGGGGTCGGTGGCCGCGGCAGTCCCGAAGTCGTCGCTGCCGGCCGGCCCGTTGTAATGCCTGACCCAGGCCGTGTCACTTTCCGGCCGGTACCGGATCGCGGTCAGGTCAAAACCGGTGCCGTCGCCCTTGCTGTAGCCTGCAACCACGACGTCGCCGTTCCCAAGCCGGACGATGTCCCTACCGACATCGTCGCCGGTCCCGGATCCTCGATACCGGCTCACCCACTGCCGGTCGCCGGCAGCATCGTACTTTACCGTGACGATGTCGTACGACGCACCGCCGTAGCTGCGGCCGGTGACATAGAAGTTGCCGGAATCGTCGAGCACCATCGCGTACGCGTTGTCGAACCGGTACGAACCTCCGTCATACTCCGCCACGAAGAGCGTCTCGCCGGCCGTGCTGTACTTGATGACCGCGTAGTCGAGCAGGTACGCGCCCGGGAACGAAGACTGTCCGACCACGTAGACGCAGCCAGCGTCGTCGGTCTCGATCCCAAACGCCTCGTCGTAAAGGTACATGTCACCGTCGTGGAAACGCCGCCACTGCTCGGTCCCCCCGGCATCGTATTTCACCGTGACCCAGTCCTGATCAGTCGCGTCGCCCCTTCCGAACCCGGTCACGTGGACATTGCCGGCATCATCCACCGCAAGCGCGTTCGGTGAGTCGTCGTTGCCCTCGTAGTCCAGCCGCTTGACCCATTGCTCGACCCCGGACGAATTGTACTTCACCGTCACGAAGTCGTGGCCAGTGCCCTCACCCTGACTCGGTCCTGCTACATAGACGTTGCCGGCAGCGTCGATCGCCACTGCCCGGGCCTCGTCGATACCGTTGTCAGAACCGTCATAGGTCGAGATCCACTGCCGTTCGCCGGCCGGGTCGTACAGCATCGTCACGAAATCGCTCTGCCCGGTCGTGTCCATGTGACGACCGGCGACCACAACGCCCTGCGGGTGCAGCGCAATGGCCAGGCCGGCATCATCGCCGCTGGCCGGCCCGTCGTGTCGGTTGACCCAGGTCGTATCCACACAACCCGAAGCCGCGGAGACCGCTGTACAGATTGTGATCGCCAGAGCCAAAAGACGCATCTGTGCTCCCTTCTCAGTCAGCAACACTCGATGAGGTGTGCGACCGGTCCGGACTCAATACGCACCCGGCATTCGGCACGCAGTCAATTCCCCTCAGATACTACCGCTGGATGACAATTTTGTCACTGCCGTGCGCTCCGCGCACCACGAATTGAACACCCGGAGCCGCATGGCCGACATCGTTCTTCCCGGGTTTCAGCGCCATCACCCTTCGTCCGAGTGCATCAACCAGTAGGGCCGGTTCATTGCCCTCCAGGTTCACCGAACCCCGGACGATTGCCGGGATCCGGGATTCTGCAGCTTCAGGGCAGCGCCCTGGACCAAGGTTGATGCCGGTCAGGTCAAATCTGGTTGACAGGTACAGCCGGTCAGACTGGTGCTCGTTCACATAGGCCATGCACGGCCTGCCGAGCTCGTCCACGTCGATCGAGCTGCCCAGGTTCCAGCCGCCGACCGTATTCACCACCTCGACCTGCCAGTCTCCGTACATGCCCCACGCGTACCTGACCTGCAGCTCGTTGTGGGCGTGATATGACAGGTGATGTGTGCCCGACTGGTCGCGCACGATCCAGTTGTCCCATCCCCGTTTGCTCGTCTGCTGCCCTGGGTCGATGATGTCGAACCGCCATTCTCCTCCGACCCGCTCGGCAAATCGCAGGTCATAGGCACCGCCACCAGCCCAGTAGTAGCTGATGTGCGGGTCACCGTTCTGGTCCAGCACCATCTTGCACTGGCTCGTATGCTCAGGGACCACGGTTTCTTTCACCCACCCGGTGTCGGTCTTGGTGTGAAAGAACAGCGCTGCGTCGGACCACGATTCGCAGTGGGCGATACAGGCCTGTCCGAGAGTATCGAACGCCAGCACACAATCAGCACCGCCCGAAGAGTCCACCAAAGCCGGATGCCAGCCCTGGCTGTCCCGAAAAGCGAACTTCAGCATGTAGTTGAAGAGACCCCTGCGCCTGGCATATGCCGCGCACGGCATGCCGACAGAATCAAGCGCCAGCGAGATGTAGTCGCCGCCAGAATCCGTGTCGATCTCCTCGCGCTGCCACTCGGCACCGTCCCAGTACGCATACCAGGGAGTGCCCTTGAACCAGGCCACATGAGGATTGCCCTCCCGGTCGAACGCAGTCGGCCGGGCCTTGCCGCGGCTGAACGCCAACGCCGGGTTGCCGTTGTGAAAGGTTTCAGCGATGTCGACCGTGTCCCTTTTCCAGACCCCGGAATCCCAGACCGCGTACTCAAGGCCTGCGTCGGTGTAGAAGACGATATGCGGGATTCTCCCCCGCATGACCAGCCTGGGCAGCTGGTTCTCGGCCATGCTGTCGACAACATAGTGATGCCACTGAGCCTGTGCCCAGGAGAGCAGCACAGCTGTCCCGAGCAGGACTCTCAACGTATTCGCCACAACCAAGACTGGAGCAGCGAACCCCGGCTGTCAATCCTGAAAATGCCCGGCTGTTGACAATCGGGTACCCAGCAAGCACAGTTACTGCGGCATGCAGAGGAAAACCCAGAAAGCACGGAAAGGACAAAGGACCAAGCAGAACCTGTCCTCTGCACTGTGTCCTCTGCACCTTGTCCTTGGTACTTGGTCGTTCAGCCACTCTGGTCCTGAAGGTGTAATCGAGTAGGGTAAACCGTGCGCTACATCGGCAACATCTTCCGCCCGCCGTCAGAGGCCGGCTCGGTCCTGATCCAGGCCACTGTCGGCTGCTCGCACAACCGTTGCGGGTTCTGCGCCATGTACCGGGACAAGCAGTTCCGGGTCCGCAAGCTCGAGCACGTGCTCGAGGACATTGGTATGGCCCGCGACCATTACGGCCCTGATGTGCGTCGGGCGTTCCTCTGCGACGGCGACGCTATGCTGCTGCCGACCCCGCATCTGGTCAAGATCCTTGTCGCGCTCGAACAGGCCTTCCCCGAACTCCAACGCGTCGGCATCTATGCCAACGCCCGCGACATACTGAAGAAGAAACACCAGGAGCTCGAAGAACTGGTGCGTCACCGGCTTTCGATATTCTACATCGGGCTCGAGTCAGGCTCAGACCGCGTCCTGAAATGGATCGACAAGGGTGCGACCGCAGAAGACATGGTGAAAGCCGTACGCAAGGCCATGAAGGCCGGGATGAAATCCTCGGTCATCTACCTGCTCGGCCTGGGCGGACGGAAGCTCTGGCAGGAGAATGCGCTGGAATCCGCCCGCGCCGTGTCGGCAATGAACCCCAACTACCTATCGGCACTGACCGTCACGGTCATATCCAATACCCCGCTCGCCGATGCGATGGCCTCTGGCGAGTACGAATTGCCCGAGCCCGAGGAACTGGCAACCGAACTCCGGCTGTTTCTTGAGAACGTCGATGTCAAGGCCACGGTGTTCCGGTCCAACCACGCATCGAACTACGTGCCGCTCGCCGGCCGCCTGCCCAAGGACAAGCAGCGTCTGCTGGGCGAACTCGACAGCGCTATCCGGGACCACCGTTTCAAGCCCGAGTTCATGCGCGGGCTCTAGGGCCCAACGAGTCTAGTTGATTCGAATCTTTCCGATGAGCTGGACATCAGGCGGCAGGCCGAGCATCTGGCGAGCCTCCAGCCGGTCGCCCACAAGCTCCCACTGAGCCTCGCGGCCCAGCGCCGCCACCGCCAGGCTGACATTCGCCATACCGATGCCGGCATCCACCAGGTGGTAGCCCCACCTGACCGCTCTGGTCATCCGATAGTAGGGGGTGTTCTGTGCCACGCAGAAGTAGGCGAGATCACCGTGGATCACGACTCGCCACGGCCGTGAGTTCCCGGCCGAAGGTGCGTGCCGGAGCGCATCCATCACCTTCTCCTGGAACAGGCCCAGTTCAGCAGGGTTGTTGAAGCTCGATGCGAAGACGAACCTGTCGAACCGCAACCTGCGGTCAGCGCCGATTGCCGAGCGGATCATCCTGTTGAAACCCTTGCCAGCGGTCGCGGTCGAAGGGTAGCCGAACACCACAACAGCAGGTATTCGCTCTCCGGGCAGAGACCCGAGCCGGTCGAGCGCCTCGGCCTCGTGCCCGAGCGCACCGATGTAGCAGGAACCGAGTCCGAGCCGGGTCAGTTCTACGACCAACTGCTCCACCCGATACCCGAAGTCCTCGAGCACATGAGCATCACCCTGGATCCTGGGCAGCAGCAGGTGCCGGGCTGACACCAGCTTGCCGTACCCACCCATTACGAGGGAGAGTTCTTCGCTGCGTGATGGTCCGTTCCCGCCGTTGCGCTCTATCGGCAGGACCGAGTACGAAAACCGGTTCTCTGGAACCAGCGGTCTGACCTTCATCGCGAACTCGGCAATCTGACGCCTGGTCTGTTCGGGCACCGTCCTGTCTGCGTACCTGCGGACCGACCGGCGGCCGACGATTGCGTCGAACAGCTCCTGGTCTACGAATGCTTCTGTCAATCCCTACCGCTCCTTCAGACACCCGTGCTCTCCGAGCAGTGCAACGACTCGGTCCCGAATCATGTCCCGCGCCTGACGCACTTCTTCCATCGAGCCGCCGCATCCGTCAGGTATATCCCAGCGCAGTTCTTCTGCCCCGGTCCAGTACGGACAGGTCTCTGCGCAGCCCATTGACACGAAAAGGTCGAACCGCTGTCCCCTGAGCGCGGCCAGACCCTTGACCTGCTGGCCTGAGATGTCGATGCCGAGTTCGGCCATCGCCTTCACCGCGTCCGGGTGCACTCCGAAGCCCGGATGCGAACCCGCACTCGAGCACTCGACATCCTTGCCCAGCTCCCGGCCTAACGCCTCGGCCATCTGACTCCGGCAAGAATTCGCGACGCAGGCGAACAGAATGCGCAGCATCATCCTGTCCTCGGCTCGGCTGACCCGGTGCAGCGGACAGGCAGCTCCGCGCGATCCATATGAACGGTGGAGTCACGCAGCCTTGATTGGTGGTCAGTGTACCAGGCTGTCATGGCCTAGCCTGGGGCAGCCGACCTCTGGCACATGGCCGTGAGGCGTCGCCCTCCAGACAGGCAGGACAGCACCTGCGGCTACGCTTCTGTACGGGCGAGGGAATACGTCCTCTCGAGCCTAGTTGATGAATCCGTGGGCCGTCATGCGGCCGATGAGAGAGTCCTTCGAGAAGAATCCAGTATGCCGGGAAAGCTCGTTGCCGTTCTTGTCCAGGAACACCTGGGTCGGTATCGCCTTGATGTTGAACTTGCTTGCCAGGTCCTTTTCCTGGTCCACGTCGATGATCTTGACTTCGACCTTGCCCTTCAGCTCGCCCTCCAGTTCGTGAATGATGGGCTTCTGGTCCTGGCAAGGAGGACACCATTCGGCCGAGAAATCCCAGAGTTTCGGCAAGGGACCTGGCTCCTGCGACTCGGGCTTGGGCGCGTTAGGCTGCTGTTCGGCAACGCTGTCGGATTCGGCGCTACCGGCTGTCTGTCCAGCGCTGTCGGCTGCGGGTTCCTCGACCGGAACTTCAGTTGGCGCTTGCAGGGCCGGCTGCTCGCTCGGGCCACACCCGAGGAAACCGACTATCAGAGCTGCTACCGAAAAAGCTGTGAGTCTTTTCATGGCAATCCTCCTGTGCACGTTCTTGTGTCCGAATGCTGGAGCATAACCCGTTAGACCCTGCCACCAGGAACGCGTTTCGCAGGGTTACAGATTGAGACGGTAGGCCCAAAGCTGCCCGGTTTCCTTGTACCCGGCCCGTTCCAGCGCGGCCCGCATCGGCGCGTTGAGCCGGTCCACCTCGGCCACCGACTTGCGGAACCCGTGGGAGTGCGCCACCGCTGTCCCCTTGACCAGCAGGTCCAGCGAATAGCCTTGGCCGCGCTTCTCCGGCACCACGCCGACATAGCCGATCCCGCATTCTTGTTCGTCGAGCGGCTGAGGAACGACCAGCCCGACAAGGGTCCCATCAGGTTCAAACCCGAGCAGCCACCAGTCATGTCTCGGGTCATCGGCGTCTTCGAGCAGTTGCATGTACTCCCTGGCCGCGGCCTCGGGCCCGAGCCGCTTGACCCGGCCCTGGTCTTCGCGGTCGAGCGTGCCGGCAGTGACACGCTGTACCGCGTCCTGGAACGCCTCCTCACCCAGCTCAGGCATGGTTCGATACGCGAGACGGTCAGCGACCTGTGGCAGCGTGTCCCCGGTCCAGAGATAGCGCACCTTGTCCTGAGACTGCTCGAACCCAAGCTCCTGCATCAGCCGGTGCCGCTGCTCGACATGGCCGTCAAACTCGGCGTGGAAGTAAAGGGTCACCGACCTCGCGCCTCGGCCACTCATCAGTTCCAAGCTAGCCCTGAACAACTCCTTCCCTACCTCGACGTAGTCGGCTTTCCAGGGCAGGTGCAGGCCGAACACGAACAGGTCAGCAGGGGCCGACGCCTGCGACCAGTACGCGACCCGACCCACGATCCCCTGTTCGTCCTCAGCTAGAAAGCACTGCTCGGGCGAGCTACGTCCTTCCTGCCAGAACTTGCTCAGCATCTCCTTGACCCACTCGGAAGCGTACGGAGCGGCAAAGGAATCCAGCTCCTGGGCCGAGATCGTCCGGACGGTCAATGCCAAGCCCGGCTAGTCTGCCAGCACCAGCTTGACCGGCTCCTGTCCGGACCCGGCCGCGCGGCAGAAATATACCCCGGCCGGCACACGGCTGTCATGGTTCCAGCCCAGCAGCGCCGTACCCTCTGTACCAAAACGGCCTGCTACCTCCGCGACCCTGCGGCCCGTCCGGTCGAACACCTCGACCCTGGCATCTCCGCCCGGCTGGCCGAACATCTCAAACCTCACCCTGCCGACAGACGGGTTGGGCCCGACCGCAAACAGCCTGACCCAGGACGAAGAGCCAGGCTCCGCCTCTGCTACGCCGGTCACCGAAACATAGGCACTGTCCAGCACCCAGTCATCCGGGTCAACGGTCACGCTCTCCGGACAGGAGAAGAGCATGAAGGTGTCGACCTGCGGGTTCGCCTGCGGGCTGATAATGACCATCGTATCGACATACAGGCAATTGAACCTCACCGGCAGCGGGGTCTGGAAAAAGTCCGGGGCCTGCTGCCCGTTGGACTGTGCCAGGGTAGTCACCACCCGGAAGCTGTCTCCCACCTGCTCTGAGACGGTGTTCAGGAAGTACTTCGGGTATCCGGCCAGATAGATCCACTCGTCGAAAAACCAGTCGAGCTCCATCCCTGTCACCTGCTCCATGATCCGGCAGTAGTCGGTTGTCGAGACCGTGCCGTACTTGAATGAATCGCCGTAGACCCGCTGCCCCTCGAAGAACGCCCCCGGCTGTTCCCAGGCGGTGTCTCCCGCGACCCAGCGAAGCATATGCTGGACCCAGGCGCCTTTGCAGTAGATGGTCCCGTAGTTGTAGAGCTCGGGCGGGTCGTAGATCGCAAACCGCCTTGCCCGGTCCTGGGATATGGCACTCTGTGCCTTACCCAGAATGTAGTTGCTGAAAAAGGGCCGGCCTCGCCAGTGCCCCATGTACATGCACTCGGCATAGGTCGCAAATCCCTCATTAAGCCAGACATCCCGGTGGTCGACATGGGTCACCATGTCGCCCCACCACATGTGCGACAGCTCGTGAGCAATCGTGCTCTCGCGGCCTCCGCCGATGTAGGACGGATGCAACATGACCAGTGTCTGATGCTCCATCCCGCCCCACTGGAAACCGTAGTACCCGGGTACGTGCCCGAACTTGTCGAACGGGTAGTCGCCGAACACGTCGGGTCGGGTGAAGTAGTCGAACATATCCGGCAGCCGCTGGTATCCGACCCGAGTCGCAGCCGAATCCTCGGGCCACATCCAGTGGATGACCGGAATCGTCTCGCCGTTGCCCGGGTTGACGTGAAATGTGTCCCAACTCGCGAACCGCGACGCCGAGAACGTCATCAGATAGGTCGCGATGCCGTACGGGTGCCGCCACCAGTAGGTCTTCCTGCCCGCACTCGAAGTCACCGAATCCAGGATCCCGTTCGAGCAGGTCTGGAATGTGTCCGGCACAGTCAGGTTGATCATGCAGCCGCGCTCGGCTTTGTCGTGCGGCAGGTCCCAGCACGCGAACCAGTACCTGGTGTCGAACGGGCAACCGCAGGTCATGGCATGCGCGTACCTTGTCGCCGGTGGTCTGCCAAAGTAGTAGCCCCGGTTGAAGATCGTGCTGTCACGGTGAAAGAAGATGTCGACAACCGTTGACTCGCCCTGGGG
>CP070680.1:3027993-3051677 GCA_020352555.1 Caldifarciminota bacterium
GACGGCCACTCGCTCACCTATCGAAGCTACTTTGCTTTCATACGCCGGCCGCTGCGCAACTCCAAAGGGCAGAACACGTCAGCCGTATTCGGGTTTGCGAACACGCTGCGAAAGCTGCTGGAAGCGCTGCGGCCGGGGTTCTGCGCGGTAGTGTTCGACGCTCCGGGCAAGACCTTTCGCCACGAGCTCTACCAGGAGTACAAGATCCAGCGGCCACCGGCACCCGAGGAGCTGTCCGAACAGGTGCCGACGATCAAGGAGATGGTTGCTGCGTGGGGGCTTGCCAGACTCGAAGTCCCGGGAGTGGAGGCCGATGACGTGATCGGTGCGGTCGCCAGCAGACTGAACGATGAGAAAACCGAAGTCGTCATCGCCACGTCGGACAAGGATATGCTCCAGCTTGTGGCAGAACACGTGTCGGTATACGACCCTTGGCAGGAGAAGAAGTACGGTCCCGATGAGGTCGTCGAGAAGATGGGGGTGGGGCCGGAGCTGGTTGCCGACTTTCTCGCGCTGACCGGAGACCCGGTTGACAATGTGCCCGGGATACCCGGCATCGGGCCCAAGCGAGCGAAAGCGATCCTGGAACGTCACGGTACGCTCGACCGGGCCTTGGAGTCCGAGCCGAAGCTGGCAGACCACCGCGACACCGCCCTCTTGAGTCGCGAACTCGTCGCGGTACGCACCGACATGGAAGAGGTCAAGACATCGGTCGAGGCGTTCAGAGTGCGTGAGATTGACAAGCAGGCCTTGCGCAGGGTTTTCGAGGACATGGAGTTCGGCTCGCTGTTGGCCGATCTCGCCGAATCCGAGGACAGCGTTTCCGTCGATGTCCGCGTAACCAGGGAGCAGAGGAACACCGGCGGCGCAGGTTTTGCCTTCTGTCTGCGAGAAGGTGAGGGCTTGTGGTTCACCGACGACGGCAGCAGGGTGTATCGGGTTCCGTGGACGGATCGCGGGGTGCTCGGCAGCTACTTGGCAGGCGAGGTCTTGAAGTCCGGTTTTGGCGTGAAAGGCCAAATCAGAAAGGCATGGTCGAATGGCCTCAGAATCGGGCAGCCTTTGTTCGACGTGGGAGTCGGTGCCTGGCTGGTTGGTCCAAACAGGCGGCGCTACTGGCTGCCCGACATTGTCAGGAGCGTGCTCGGACGTCCCTTTGCCGAACCCAAGCCAGAGTACGAGGCGGTTCTGGTTTTCGAACTGCATCGGCGGCTGGCGCCGCTGATTGCGGCGATGGGCCTGGACCCGGTTTGCGAAGAGATGGAGATGCCCCTGATCCCTGTGCTTGCGCGGATGGAAGATCGGGGCGTGCGCGTGGATACAGGCCTTCTGGAGTCGATCAGAAAAGAGCTGTTGCACAAGCGGGAGCTGGCCGAACGTGCAATCTGGGATATTGCCGGGGTGGAGTTCAACATCGCTTCGCCCAAACAGCTCGGCGGTGTCCTGTTTGACCGGTTGGGGTTGCCCAAGGGCCGCAGGACCAAGACCGGGTACTCGACCAGTTCGGCGGTGCTCGAGCGGCTGCAGTCGCGACACCCGGTCGTCGACCTCGTGCTGGAGTATCGGGAGCTTGCGAAGCTGATCGGCACGTACATCGAACCGCTGCTGCAGCAGGCAGACCCGCAGACCCAACGGGTCCACCCCGAGTTCAACCAGACCGGAACCGCAACAGGCCGGCTGTCTGCGACCAATCCCAATATCCAGAACATACCGATAAGGTCAGACGTCGGCCGGTCTCTGCGCCGGGCCTTTGTCGCGGAGCCAGGCTCAGTGCTGCTGTCGGCCGACTATTCGCAGATCGAGCTCCGGGTGCTTGCCCACGTGTCGGGCGACGAGGAACTGAAGAAGGCCTTCGAGGCTGGCGAAGACGTCCACGCAAGCACGGCCGCGGCGGTCTTCGGCCTCGAACCCCAGGCGGTGACAACTGAGCATCGCCGACTGGCCAAGGTCGTCAACTATGGGCTGCTCTACGGCATGAGCGGTTTCGGCCTGTCGTCTCGGATGAAGATACCTGTAGACCAGGCCCGTGCCTTCCTGGCTGACTACATGCGGCACTTCGCCGGGGTCGCCGAATGGAGAGACCGGACTCTTGAGCAGGCACGGACAGACGGTCAGGTGCGTACCCTGGCCGGCAGGATCAGGCCGGTCCCAGAGGTCGTCAGTCGAAACCGCAATGTCGCCGAGGCGGCGGAGAGGGCCGCATTGAACGCGCCGATCCAGGGTACGGCTGCCGACATAATCAAGCGCGCAATGCTGGATGTTGACGACGCACTCGAGAACGCCGGAATCGGAGGCGGCATGGTCGCCCAGATTCACGACGAACTGCTGTTCGAGATACCAGAGGATCAGAGCGAACGGGCAGAGGCGGTGGTACGTCAGACCATGCAGAATGCCTGGGGCCTGGACGTTCCGCTGGTGGTCGGCATCGGGTGCGGGAAGAACTGGAGTGAAGCTCATGGCTAGCAAGACCCGGTCCAGGCCGAAGCGAGTGCTGATTTCGTTCGGCACCAGGCCAGAGGCGATCAAACTGGCCCCGGTCATCAAGGAGCTAGAGAAGTACCCCGGTGAGTTCAGGACTCTGGTGCTGGTCACCGCACAGCACCGCGGGATGCTCGACCAGGTCCTCGACGTCTTTGACATCAAGCCTGACCACGACCTCGACATCATGCGGGCAGGGCAGACGCTGACGCAGATTACCAAGCGTGCACTCGTTGGCCTCGAGCGAGTACTGCTCAAGACTCGGCCTGACATCGTGCTGGTTCAGGGCGATACGACGAGCGCCTACGTCTCGGCGCTTGCCGCATACTACCAGCGCGTCGCCGTGGGTCACGTCGAAGCCGGGCTGAGGACCGAGGACAAGTATGCTCCCTACCCAGAAGAGATGAACCGCAGACTGGTTGGTGTTCTTGCCGACCTGCACTTTGCCCCAACGTCCTGGGCGAAGGACAACCTGCTGAGGGAGGGAGTGCCTGCCAGCAGGGTGGGCGTTACCGGAAACACGGTTATCGATGCGCTGTTGATGGCCCTGAAGAGCGGGAAGCCCTGGCGCGTGCCTGTTCTCGACAGGATCAGGCCCGTTCAACGCGTGATTCTGGTTACTGCGCACCGTCGCGAGAGCTTTGGGGCGGGATTCAGGCGGATTTGCCGGGCGCTGTCCTTAATAGTGCGGAGGAACCCGGACGTCGAGATTGTGTACCCGGTGCATCCCAACCCCAATGTGACCAAGCCGGTTCATGACCGGCTCGGTGGTCGAGACCGGATTCACCTCATCAGACCGCTTGAGTATCTGCCCTTCGCCCATGTCATGGAGAAGGCGCACATGATTCTCACCGACTCGGGCGGGATACAGGAGGAGGCACCGGCTGTCGGCAAGCCTGTCCTTGTCCTGAGGGAGAAGACCGAACGACCAGAAGCGGTCGCGGCCGGGACAGCCGAGCTGGTCGGGACCGACGTGGCGAGGATTGTCGATTCGACCGAGAAGCTCCTCAGGTCGCCCCAAACCTACGCCCGGATGGCCAAGGCGGCCAACCCCTTTGGCGACGGTCAGGCCGCAAGGCGTATCGTGCGGATTCTTAGGCGTTTCCAGCTCTGAATGGCAGCTGTGTTGACACCACAATCCGATTCTCTAGACTAGCTCGGTGAGTCGAGTTCTCCAGTACATTCAGGTTCTGCTCAAGTGGCGCAGCCTCATTCTGGTCAATACGTTGGGGCTCACCCTGATTGGGGTGACAATGAGCTTCATTCTCCCGGCCCGCTTCTCCGCAGCAGCCAGATTGCTGCCGCCACCAGAGGACGACCTCTTCGGTGTCACATCGATACTGAGCGGAGGCATGGCAGGTGGACTGAGTCGATTGCGCTCGGGCTTCATGGCGATGGCGACTCCGTCGGACGTCATGCTCGGCATCCTCGGCGGCCGGACTATAGCGCAGAGTGTGGTCGAACGCTGCAGCATTGCAGAGCACTACGGAATCCGCAGCGGCAGTATGGAGGCGGCAATCCTCCAACTCGGCAGGATGACGAGCATGACCGCTGGCGACGAAGGAATCGTAAGCATCTCGGTAGACGCAAAGACTCCTGAGCTGGCAGCTGATGTTGCCAACGCCTATGTGGAGGAGCTCGATCACTTTCTACGGACCTCCAACATCAGTCGGGGAAGGAACACCAGGGTGTTCATTGAGGGACGGCTTGTCGAGGTCAGAGCCGCTCTCGATGCCGCCAAGGAGTCGCTGGCGGTCTACCAGCGCCGGCATCGGATGATTTCGCTGGAGGAGGAGATGGAGGCGGCGGTCGATGCCTACGCCAAGCTGAAGTCCCAGCTCTACATCATGCAGGCCGAGCTGGGAATGGTAGAGCCCGTCTCGTCTGCCGACAACCCGTACGTTCTGAGCCTGCGCCGTGAAATCGCCGCATTCAGGAATGAGCTCCTCCTGCTTGAGCAGGGGCGGTCGGCAGACGGTTTCGGGGCAGGATTCGCCGTTTCCTTCCACGACCTACCGGAGACAGCGGCTGGTCTGCTGACAAGGTACCTGGAACTCAAGATACAAGAGGAATCCTACACACTCCTATCCCAGCAGTATGAGTACGCCAAGATTATGGAGGCGCGGGACACACCGACGACCACCGTGCTCGACCGTGCGGTCCCGCCCGAGCGGCGTAGCTTCCCGAGGCGGAAGCGGATCGTGGCGGTCTTTGTGTTGTTCGGGCTGGCGGTGAGTTCGGCTTTTGCGTTCGTGGTCGAGTACTTCCACTCGATCAAAGGCACACAGGCAGAGGAGTTTGACCTCTGGCGCGATACCTGGAGACAAGTCAAGACGGCAGTTCGATCCTATCTCGCACCCTTGTTCCGTCGCCACAACTAGATGACGCCCGGCAATCAGGCCGGTCACTCGAGGACAGGTCCGGTAGTCAGAAGCGTTGCCAGGAACACGGTGTTCCTGGCTGTGTCCGATGTCGTCGGCAAGCTGATGATGTTTGCGTTCCACATGATTGCCGCACGGCATCTCGGTGTCGCGGGCTTCGGTGTGCTCAACACTGCGCTCGCTTTCGTCAGCATGTGGGTTGTTCTGACTGACCTCGGGCTCGGTGGCTTGACCGCTCGAGAGATCGCCCGGGACAGGAGAGTCCTGAGTCGCTACGTGCCCAACGTGCTGTCGATCAAGCTTGTCGCTTCGATTGTCACGATCGGCATCGTGATGCTTGTGGTCAGATTGATGCAGTATCCGGCTGCGACCGCCAGGGTGACCTACATCTGCAGCTTCACTGTCCTGACCACGGCTGTGGCGGTCTTCTACAGTCACGTGTTCCAGGGCCTTGAGAAGACACACTGGACGTTTGTCGGACGGACCCTCCAGGCGCTGATCCTACTCGCAGGGGCAGTGCTCCTGTCCTTTGGTCAGCCGTACGTGGAGCGGTATGCGTTCATGTTCCTGTTGTCGGGAGCCATCGCCGTGGTTGCGCTGGCACTTGCCGCGCTCCGAGTCGGCATCATGCCAGGGCTCGGATTCTCCATGGTTCACTGGGGCAGGATGCTGAGGGTTGCTTTGCCCTTCGGGATATCGGCTCTCTTCTCAATGTTCTACTACTGGAATGGATTCCCGCTGCTGTCCAGACTCGTCGGCGATCAAGCTGCAGGGATATACGGTGCGGCGTTTCGCATCGCTCTGGCGGTGGTGGTCGTCGGCAATGCATTTGCGGGGGCTCTGTACCCGCAGATGTCCCGCGTCTCCCCGTTCGACAGAGAGCGTCTTCGTGTTCTGTTCGAAAGGGCATACAAGTACCTCGTGCTTGCTGGGATGGGAGTTGCGACCTTGGTTACCCTGCTATCGCGACACATAATCCTGGCCGCATTCGGACCGGACTTCTCCGGGTCCGTACCAGTGCTTGTGGTGCTGGTCTGGTGGGCCGCCATCGTGTGGCTGAACGCTCTGCTCAGCAACTACCTCTTCGCCGCGAACAGAGAAAAGGTAGTCTCGGTCCAGACCGGCGTTTCGTTGGGACTGAACGTGACATTGAACCTGCTCCTGCTGCCCGTCCTGGGGCCGCTTGGGGCGGCAGCGGCTCTCGTTGCCGCTGAGGTCGTCGGCTTCTCAATCCTAGCCGTCTGGCAGAGAATCACTGTGCCCAGCCTGAGCTTCGCACTCGCCTTCCGGGCGCATGGGACCGCGATCGGCTGTGCGGTCCCGGCAGGGGTGGCCGCCTGGCTGGCGATCCGCTGGAATCCCGTCGTCGCGCTGGTTGCGTTTCTTGTTGCCTATCTTGCGATGGCATTCGTTCTGCGGGGCATCGATAGGGGTGACATCAGGCTGCTGACGTCACTCGTGAAGAGGGTCCGTGTCAAATAGCCGGATGCTGGCACTGGGGCTGAGGCGGGGCCAAATCACCGCGTTCGTTCTCATTGAACTTGCCTGTGCAATCGGCTTCGCATTCGCACTCGCCTACGGCAAGACCGTGGTTGCGGTGAGCGTTCTTCTTGTCCCTCTTCAGGTGTTCATATGGGCGTATCTGATTCGCGAGGAGTCACGGATGGCGATGGCGATGGTCGCGGTCGCATCACTCGCCGCCTTCGGCCTGCTGCAGCGTGAGTACGTGATCTTCGTGTTCACGCCCGGCTCTCTGGCATTGCTGGCAGCGTGCAGGTACCCACGGTTCATGCCAGGGTCGGTCGGGGAGCGGGGTGATGCCCCCCGGCACGTTGTCATACCGATTATCGCGTTGCTGACGGTTGTGCTCCTTGCCGCCTGGAATGCGTATCGGAAGGGCTGGGCAAGGCCCGGCCTCGTTCGTCAGACAGTGACGTTTGTCGAGGTCCTGGGCGTGACGTGGTTTCTGTTCGTCCTGCCACGAACGATCGGTCAACTCAGGCGTCTGGCTCTGACGATGACTGCCATAGTCGTGCTGTCCTGTCTTTGCCTGCCGATCATGCCCGCTCCGACCGGCGAGGGAGGCATACTGGGTGGCAAGATAGTGCGCTCGATCTTCGGTTCAATCAATATGAACGCCTACGGGTCCGTGATTGCTGCGTCCGCGGCCATTGTGCTGGGCTTGGCGCTCGACTCCAGCGCAGCGAGGGCAAAGTCGATCGCACTGGGGACGGCGTTCGTTGTTCTGGTAGCTGCGCTGGTGGTTACCAAGTCGAGAGGAGCATGGCTTGGTCTGGGTCTGGCCTACGTGTACATACTCTTCAGAAAGCGATCATTGAAGCTGGTCCTGGGAACCGCAGCCCTTGCCCTGCTGTTGTTCTCTTTGGACTTCTTCGCCCGAATTATCGCTGTGCGCACTACGGAAACAAGCCTTCGCGATCCGTCGCTCCTGGGGAGATTCACGCTCTGGTCTTACGCCTTCAAGGTGGCAAGACACAATTGGCTGTTCGGCGTAGGCTGGGACGCCTTCAGATACGTCAAGTACCTCTATGGATTCCCGGGTGCTCGGACCTACGGGTTTCGATACCACACGCACAACATCTTCCTAGAGCTACTTACAGGTCTTGGACTTCCCGGTCTCGTGTCGTTTCTCTGGTTGTGGTTGGGAACGCTTTTTGGGTTGGACCGAGTCGCGAGGAACCGCTCGGGCAGACCGACCATCTCATACCTTGCTCTTGGCCTCAATGCGGGTCTAGTCGCCTTCCTAGGCCACAACCTTGTCGATTGTGTTGTGTGGCACTATGGCACATTCCTCTTTCTCGGAGCAATTCTGGGCTTGTCTCTTGCGGCAGGCAGGGTCGCACGCGCCTGCGATCCCAGCCCTTTGCCAGGACCGATTCAGACCGGGCACGCGCGTCCACGACCAGGCAGATGACTGGAGGTTTGCGCATAGGAGTGGATGCGGAGCCGTTTGCGTCGAAGCCGGCCGGCATCGCACGGTATCTGACAAACATGCTGCGCAGTCTGATGGAGATATCTCCGGAGGACCGCTATGTCCTCTATACGAGATGGGATGTTGACCCGCCCCTGCCCCCGGGGAACTGGACTGTCCGGGTGCAGCGAGGCGGTCATTTCCCGGGTGGATCTCAATGGTGGCTCCGGAGGGTTCTCCCGCAGTGGGTGCGGCGGGATGGGCTCGATGCCTACTGGGGGCAGGGAATTACAATGCCTCTGCAGCGTGCCACGCGCTGCTTCCGCGTGATGACCGTCCACGACCTCACGTCCTTTCTATGGCCTTCCACCATGACGCGCAGGAGTTGGCTGAAGTCGAGGGTCTACTATGGTTCAGCCGTTCGAGCTTCGGACTGCGTGATTGCTGTTTCACGCGCGACAGCGCGGCTTGCCCAGAGACTCCTCAGGGTCGAACCGGACCGAATCAGAGTCGTCTACGAAGGCTGCGATTCGCATCTGCAGCCGCTTTCCCGATCCGAGGCTCAGAGAGTCGTCCGGCAGCGCTTCGGTCTGCCTGTTCCATTTCTGCTTTCCGTGAGTACCGTTGAACCCCGGAAGGGCTACCCTACTCTTCTGAATGCTCTCGCGAAGCTGCCTGATGCGCCGCCCCTTGCGGTGGTCGGAGGAGAGGGCTGGCGCTGTGCTGAGATCATGGCGCGCATCCGGTCTGATGAGTCGAAGGGGAAGGTGAGATATCTTGGACGTGTTGCTGATGCTGAGCTGGCCGCACTCTACAGCGCCGCCACACTGCTGATCTACCCGTCCTTCTACGAGGGATTCGGACTTCCGATACTCGAAGCAATGACCTGTGGATGCCCTGTGCTGTGCAGCTGGTCTTCCAGCCTGCCCGAGGTAGGTGGGCACGCCGCCCGGTATTTCCGAACGCGTGACGAGGCGGATCTCGCGGCCAGACTGAAGTCGCTGCTTGAACGCGAACATGAGCTCAGGAGGATGTCACGCGACGGTCTGGTTCAGGCGGCCGGCTTCAGCTTTCGGAATGCCGCTCGGGAACTCCGTCTCATTTTCCGAGAAGGAGCGGTCGCACGTCGTCGCCAAGTGGCCAGATGAACGGTGCGGTCCCACGCCGGGTTGGGGCCGTGCATCGTGTGCTTCTCGCTCGTGGCCCTCGCGATTCCCTGGCCCCTCACAACATGGCTCGAACTGCATTTGGAGGATTCCAGATACCTTCGGTTGACGCGCAACCCGTACCATCGGGGCGACCAGAAGACCACAGGGGCCCGGCATTGAATTCGCGAAAGTTGAGTTCGCAGGATCGCGCTCAAGCGGCGCATCAGGATCGCGAAGCGGGGTCCTGAGTGGTTCTGGCAGCCGGACTTCCGTCATGCGGCGTTGCGTACGATGTCCAGACTCGGCGCACGGTCGATGATGTTCTCGGTAGCAGGTCCCAGTGTGGAGCTGGCCGAATCCGAGATGGTGATTCGGAAGAGCCTAGGTCAGGCTGCGAACCTGAGATGGTTGGATGACGGACCGGCGAGCACGTTCGCTGTCTAGTGAGTCATTCCCCAGGACTACTCTCGCCTTCTACGTCTCTCGCTAACTGCCCGATTCCTGAGGTCCGAATGCCGGAGGGATGTCCGGGAGTCAGTATGACACCCTTCTCAGGTGGGAGAGCATTGGGATGCCTTCTTGGTGTTGTGTGTACTCCTGGTTGTCTTGAATCGCCGATGCGTTTCCGTCCACAACGCTCAGAAAACGCACGCTCGACACACCGTGTCCCGTGGCACCCACGGTCCGCGACCCACTTTGCTCCCGGGTGTCTGTGCCCAGTGAACCAGGCCATCGGTTCCGTGCGCGGATGAGGGCAGGAATCACGGTCTGGGTGGCCAGATGAGTCACGATCTCGTCCGGATTGGCGAATCACGAACGCCTCAAGTCTGCCGCAACCTGAGCGGCGATCCGGGTTCGTCTGTCCTGGAATGCGGGGAAATCATCGGATAGCCGAGGTCGCCGCGTGTCTTTGCTGAGTCAGGGGCCGATTGGGGTCGCCCGACTCATCCTTCCCGCCCGGCATCGAGACCAGGAAGACTCCCCGGCTTCAGTCGTCGCTTCTGCCCAAGACACAATGGACCTGTGGATGGCGTCGTGATTGAATGCTCGAATCCTCGGGGCGCAATGATCGCGTTCCAAGTGCAGCATTGATCCTGAACTTCTCGGACTGGGTCCGACTGCACGTGGCCGATCTTCTCGCCTTCTACCCAGTCTGTACAGCTTGGTCGGGCGCAGCCGTGCATCTCGCCGCGGGAGGAGTTCGGACTGCGGCACAAATAGCGACACGGTGTCTGCGCAACTGGACAGTTCGTCACCGACTCCTTCGGAGGTCGGAGGTACGAGTGTGCTCCACTTGCCCGGTGTGCCTGCAGGTGACCCAAGTGGTGAGATCGAGTCTCTGCTCTCGCCCCTTCGGATGGTTGCGCGGTGTCCGTACTACTTCCAACTCCAGCGGACGCGACGGGGCTGTTGCTTAGGCTGCTGAGGAGCCGCTGGCTAGGTGATAGGCCGGCACCGAACCTCGAGGTTCGCCTTCTTCACGGCATCACAGGCTATCTCATGGAGTCGTTGCGCGGTGAGTTGCCACCTGAAGCTCTCTGCTCGGATCTTCCCTCGACACCCGAGTTCCTTCCGCAGTCCGGGGGTGTCCACCAGCCTCTGCATCTGCCGAGCCATGTCTTCGGCAGACCGAGGGTTGAAGTAAAGCGCCGAATCTCCAGCTACTTCAGGCAAACTGGATGAATCGCTGCATGCGACCGGTGCGCCGTGTGCGAGCGCCTCCAGCACCGGCAGACCGAATCCTTCGTACAGTGACGGGTACACAACCATCTGACAACGCTGATACAGGGCGGACAAGTCGGCATTGGAGAGGTCATTCGACAGCAGGACTACTCGATCGGTGAGGCGGTATCTCTGGACAGTCGAAATCGTGCGCGCGAGGAGTGAGGGGGTTCCCCAGCCGACCATGACAAGCTTTGTATGTCCTCCGGTTCGGAGTCGTGCAAATGCCTCCAGCAGCCTGCTGACATTCTTGTTCTGGCCGTAGCCGCCAACGTAAAGTAAGAACGGGGAATACCCAGCCCCAAATCCGCCAGCTGAAGAGCGTGGCTCAACCCCGGGTCCTTCATACACAACAGAAATACGTTCCTCTGGGACAATCCGCATTCGGACCAGATCCCGTTTCGTGTTCTCCGACACGGCCACGACCGCCGTTGCATATCGGAGCGTCCTCAAAGAGGCCCACAGCGCCAGTTTTGTCCCTGCAGAGAAAGTGGCAGCCAGCACCAGTGGAGTGAGGTCGTGGACAATCGAGATGGTCGGCATTCCCGCAATGGGAGGGGTCACCGGTGTTATCGACAGCAAGACGTCTCCTTCAATGCCGCGGAAGGGCAGAATGCCCGCTGTCCAGACCAGCCCTCCAGTTCGTGAGGTGCTCCATCGTGGAATCGTCACAATGCGGCAGTCAGCCGAAATCGTGTCCGCGTAAGGTGTGAGAACGGTAACGGGCGAGAGCCGCGCCAGTTCGGTGGCTACGCGCCGCAAGTACAGAGAGATTCCGTCGTTGCACCTCGTGTCGTAGGGCGCATTGATGATGAGTCTCAACACGGCAATATACCAGCGGCCCGGAATCTGGCAAGGACTTCCACTTTGACGAGACTTGTTCGGCGGCTATACTCGCGTGATTCGGACTGATACCAGCAGTGAAACACCGGCTAGGCAGCGTGCTGATTCCACCCTGGGTGGGGCGCCAGGATGAATGAAGCACGTCGCGAGACTCGATGCTGAAGTCGGTCTGCTCGTGCTCCCTCAAGCCGGTGTTCCTCGGTACCTCTGGTACATGGTCGGCGGGTCGGCTGTTTGCGGTCCCCAGACAGGGGGAGTCTACGTCCTTCCGAACAGACCCACGTTCCTGCCTTCGAGTCGCGCTCTCTGCAGCCGGATGTCAGACACGTGTCTGAATCGAGCAAGGGAATGCGGCTCCGAGCCTGCGGCAACTTGCGTTCTGAGCATGACAGGGAATGAGGTGAGGTTACGGAGTCGGACCTCTTGCCGTTGATGCTGCCGGCTCTGCCACAGGAGCATCACGTCTCCGCGACGGTCGGTCCCGAGCTCAGCACGAACAATGTATAGAATCGCACTAGACGCCCGGAAACTGCAGGGGCAAAGAACAGGTGTCGGACAGTACGTGAGTCAACTGTCGGCAAGGATAGCTCTGATGGCACCCGATTTCAGAGTCTACCTGCTTCACGACCGACCCACTGGCCAGGATGTGGAGCCCAGAGGGTGTGAGCAGGTAGTCCTCGGAAGCTTCCATCCGGGCAATAGGCCTTTCTCGATGACGTATTCACCCGTCTGGCTGAACACGCTCGTGCCCAGCTTCATCAGGCGGAGTGGTATCGACTTGTACCACGGCACGAACTTCGTGCTTCCCCTGCGTGGCAGGTGCCGTTATGTGGCGACCATCCATGACCTTTCGTTCCTGAGATGCTCTGAGTCCTTCCATGCACTGTACAGGCGCTACATGTCGCTGCAGGTCAGGAATTCGCTTCGCCGCGCACAGCGGATCATTTCGGTTTCCGAGTCGACCAAGCGAGACGTCGTGGAAACATTCGATTTCGAGAGTGACCGCATCGAGACGATACACCACGGAGTGGGCGCAGAATTTGTGCCGTGTCAGGACGCCGGACTTCTTGATTCGTTGCGTGTCCGGTACCGTCTTCCGGGTCGCTTTGCACTCCACGTCGGCACCGTCGAGCATCGAAAGAACCTCGTCACACTGCTTCAGGCGTGCAAGACTGTGATCGACCAGGGACTCCTCGACGGCGTTGTCCTTGTCGGGCAGGATGGACGGGGAGCCGGTGAAGTTCACAGGAGCGTGGTTTCGCTTGGACTGGAGTCACGTGTGAGTTCCCTCGGCTACGTTCCTCAGGAGTGGGTGCCCGCAGTCTATTCCATGGCGTCGGTCTTTGTCTTTCCCTCACTCTATGAGGGCTTTGGTCTGCCAGTACTGGAAGCAATGGCCTGCGGGACGCCAGTGGTTGCGTCGACAACTTCGTCCCTCCCCGAGTTGACAGGGAATGCTGCCCTGACATTCGATCCAGGCGATGTCCTGGCTCTGTCTTCAGCTCTGACCCAGGTTCTGGCCGACTCGGTACTCAGTCGGCAGATGCGTAGTCGAGGATTCGAAAGGGCAAAGGACTTCTCGTGGGAAACCGCAGTCAGCCGTCACCTGGATCTTTACCGTGAGGTCCTGAGCGGTCCTAGCCAATCCATGCGACGACGTACCCACCCGGGTCCAGCTTGACGCAGACATGCCGGAGAGTAGTAGTTACTCTGGGCTATTGAATGTCTGACATCACGGCCGTTCTGCTATTCTGGCTACCGGCAGGGTTGATGGTGTACAACTGGTTCGGGTTTCCGCTGCTGCTCCTGCTTGTCACGCGGCTGCGAAGAAAGGAGCAAGAACTCCCACCCTTCCAGCAGCTCCCGACAGTGACGGTGGCAATCGCGGCGTGGAACGAAGAGCGACACATCGCTGACAAAATCCGCAACTGCCTTGATTTTGACTACCCGGCTGACCGCCTTGAGGTGATCGTGGGAACGGATGCCGTGACGGACAGGACCAACGAGATTGTCCGTGGCTTCGACGATCCCAGGGTGAAACTGTATGCAGTGGAGGAGAGACTCGGCAAGTCGGCAGTTGTGAATATGCTGGCGGTGAAGGCCGAAGGTGAGATAGTCCTCTTCACCGACGCGGACGTCAGGATGGCGAGGGACGCTCTCAGGTTGGGGGTCGAGCGGTTCCGGGACGCGGGGGTGGGAGTCGTGCTGCCCCTCTACCGCCGGGTCAACGCCCAGGGGTACTCGGCTGAAGGGCTGTGGGACAAGTACGAGAACAAGCTGAAAGAACTGGAGGGCGAGCTCGGGTCTGCAGTGGGTGCCTACGGCTGGGCCATGTTCGTCAGGAGGTCCTCCTTTGGAGCGATACCGCCGGATACTGTGCTCGATGACTACGCGATTGCGGTGGGTGCGTTTCGGAGAGGGTACAGCGCGGTCTACGAGGCTGGGTGTGTGTCGGAGACCAGAGTAGAGACTCCTGCGGTCGAGTTCAGTCGCAAGGCCCGGAACAGCCGCGGCAGCGCTCAGGCGTTCTTGAGGTACAGTGGCGTGCTGCTGCCCAAGTATGGTGTCACGGCCTGGGTCTACTTCTCCCACAAGTACATCCGGTGGTTTGTACCGGTGCTACTTGTGATGATGCTGGTTGGATCGGCGACCGAGCTTGGGACGCCATTCTTCGCTGTGGTGTTCTGGCTGCAGGTAGTCGCCTACCTGACCACGCCGCTGGTCTTGGTTACGCGTGGTGCGCTCCGTGGGCTGCTGGTGGTGCAGTACTACCTGTACGCCAATGCCGCGCTAGTGGCCGGCTACTGGCAGTTCCTCTTTGGTCGCCGGCTAGCATACAACTGGTTCAGAACAAAGCGAGATAGCGACTAGATGAGAAGAGATCCAGCCAGACTCATGTTTCCCGCTCCACGACGCTGCACGCGAGCGTTGTATCGACGTGCCTTGCTGTGCTCTCTGACGCTATGTCTCGTCGCGGCCGGGAACATCCTCGGGATAGGGACGGATTCATGGGTGTACGAGGATATCGATCTTCTGAAGACGTCGGGGACGATAGCGAGCATGCCATCAACCAGCAGACCCTGGACTCGAGGTGAGGCCGCAAGTCTGGTCGCTGAGGCGGATTCGCTAGCCACCGGTCGATCGCTCGGTCCCGGTCAGCGTGCAGCGTTGGCTCGTCTGCTGGTCGAGTTCAGTGAGGAACTCCCAGGGCGCAGCGAGACCCGCAGGAGAAGACGCGCTGTTCTGAACGTTCCTGTTCCTGGTTCCGACGCGAGGCGGGCCACCGCTGATGTGTTTTCTCGAGGACACCTGTCGCGCCGAAGGCAGGCCGTCTCGCTGGGTGCCGTTCTGTCGAACAGCCCTGCAAGGTATTTTGCGTTCTATGACCGCCTCGAGGCTACATGGTTCCGTCCTGACTCCGCCAGAGTGAGGGATTCGTCGGGCCATCACATACCAGGGACCCGGGTGACGCCTTGGCCGAGCAACCCCGATTTTCCTGGTGCAATCATGCTCCAGGTTGAGCACGCCTATCTCGCATTCAAGATACCCTGGCTCAGATTGGAGTTGGGTAGAGATGGCTTCTATTGGGGGCCGGGATACGTCAGCTCGGTCATGCTGAGCGACAACGCGCCGACACTTGACCACGTTCAGCTCTCCGCCAGGTTCCGCGGGTTCAAGTTCGTGTCCTTCACTTCGTACTTGTCCCGCTGGGACGCCAAGCCGCGCTTTCTTCCCGCACAGCGTCTGGAGATTTCGCTCTGGGATTGCCTCACTGTCGGTGGTGCAATGATGAGCGTGACATCCTGGGATTCGGTCCAACCATCCTCGCTGGGGGGGATCGTCAACCCACTCATCCCCATCCACTTCGAGTCCGCCAACGGCGGTCAGGTTGACAACCTGATGGTAGGGTGGGATGCAGCGGTCTATCTTCCCCGCACGAAGCTGTACGGGCAATTGTTCATCGACAACTATGAGTTCAACACCCGCCGCATTTCCCCCAATGCCGTCGGCCTGCAGGCGGGGGCGTTCTGGGCACCTCATCTGCCCATTGAGGCTAGGTTCGAGTATGCCAGGGTGACTGCATTTACCTACTACCACCGTAAGCACTACATCATGTACGAGAACTATCTGGTGCCGCTGGGGCACGAGATTGGTCCTGACGCGGATCAGCTCTATGCCTCCGCGCGGTCTGTTGTGCTGCCATCACTGCGAGTCGGTCTCTGGGGCGACTTGACCCGGCGCGGCTACTTCAATCGCGGAGACTATCTCAGGAGAGCGTTCTACGAAGGTGAGCCCCTGCCCGAGAAGTTCCCGGCTCTGGGCATCGATCCCGTGACCGGCGACACGCTCGCCGATGACTGGGCAGTGGATAACACGCTCAGAGCGGGTCCTGAGTTCGAGTGGCGCCCGATGCGAGACCTGGCAATCAAAGGGAAGGCATACTACCGTCGCAGCATCAATCACCTGGGCATACCGGGCAAGACGGAGGACGGCTGGGAGGCAGAACTCAGGGCCGAGTACAGATACTAGAGGGTACGAGGGCGGTTTCTTCGTCCAGGGGCACGCAGGCTGGGGACGGCTGAGACAGCCTGACAGCCGGATCGCCCCTGACTTGGCGCCTTGATGTCTGGGTGGTTGACTTCACTCGCGACCGGCATAGACTAGAAGTTCTATGCTGGTTTTCGGCCTTCTGGCTGTGGCCTCGCTATCAGTCAGCGGGAGCATGGACGTTTCGCTCGACGCGGCGGTACACGTCGTCGAAGAAGGGGTCCGCGGACTGGAGGTCTCCTACGAGATTCCACACTCATCCCTGGCATTCCTGAAAGACAGCCTCGGCTACGCGGCGCGGTTCCGGATCGCGGTTCAGCTCCTCGATCCCCAGGGTAATCCGCGAGCAGGCGACGTGTGGCACCGGGCGGTGCGAGTCGCCGAATACGACCTGACAGTGAGCAAGGATTCGACAAACGCCGGCAGTGTCGCCATCCGACTGGGGCGCGATGTTGTGGAGGCTCGGGTCGAGGTCCGTGATCTCCAATCGACGCAGACCGCAGCAGCCGGCTTCACACTGGATGTACCGCCAGACGGCGTGCGGATACGGTTCCTCAAAGACGGCGAGGTTCTCCAGACGCGAACCTACGGGCTGCGCGATACTTTCAAGGCGGTGGCAACGGTGGTGGGTGAAGGGCCTGATTCGGATAGCCTCCGGTTTCTGATAAAGCAGGAAGGACGAATCGTTGCCGCTTCAACACGCCCCCTCGTCGATTCGGCCGGCGCCAGGAGGGCGCTGTTGAGCTTCCCGGTCGCAGATTCCTCAGGCAGTTCCCGATTCGGCAGCGGCTCCTACGACCTCGAAACCGTCGAGGTCGGCGGCGGGGCGGCGGTACTTGGACGGCTGAGTTTCCGCATCAAGCTCCCTCTCTTCTTCGACGATGCCGCCTACCGGCAGAGAGTAGACGAGTTGCTGTACGTTGCGACCGCCCAGGAAATCCGCCACCTCAAGGGCGTGCCATCTGCACTGAGGGAGGAGGCGTGGCGGCAGTTCTGGGATCCCAAGGACCCGGTTCCGGCAACGGACCGGAATGAGAAGGAAGAGGAGTACTTCGAGCGGATAGACTATTCCCGGGAGCATTTCTCCCACGGCGACAGGGGCTTCAGGAGTGACCGAGCGCGCGTCTATGTTCGGTACGGCCCACCCGATCACAAGGAGAAGAGACCGTTTGAGATTGACCAGCGTGCATATGAAATATGGTCCTACTATGATTCCGGCATTGAGTTCGTGTTTGTCGATCGCTACGGATTCGGCGAGTACTTGCTTGAGAGTCCGAAGTTCTGGCATGAAGGCTAGTCTTCTGGTCGCCGCGGTCGTCCCTTTTCTATGGTCGGGCGTCGGCGGTGCTGTCGAATTCGACGTTGACTGGGCAGCATTCAAAGGCCAGGGCGACTCTTCGCGCCTGGAGTTTTTCTACTCCGTCCCGTATTCCCAACTGGACTACGTGGCGGGCGAAGACGGACTTGTGGCGAGGTACTCAGTCCGGTTCTCCATCGAGGGCGCCGGGTTTGAACGCGAAGCCACGCTCTTCAAGCAGGCTGTCCTGGACTCCTTCCGCAAAGCTCAGGAGACAGGGCTACGGTTCAGGGATGCGTTCAGCGTAATGGTCCCGCCCGGGCAGTACCTGGCCAGGGCCATACTCGCCAAACCGGCTGGTCCGGCTCTCGATACACTCGAGGACAGAGAAGTCTTCGTGGAGGCGGGAGGCTGGGATGATTCGGTCACCGTGCCTGACTTCAGGCACGGATTGCAGATGAGCACGATTCAGCTTGCGTCCGGTGTGGTGGTTCACCAGGATGGAGGATACACAGTGCTGCCCAATCCTACGAGGCGCTTTGGCGAATCTGCCGACACTCAGCTCTTCTTCTACTTCGAGGGGTACAACCTCTCACCGCAGCCCGACAGCTTCCTGGTGGGCACTGTTGTTGCCACTCCCGGGCCCAAGCCAGAAACACTCGTCTACACCGTTCCCAGCGCCGAGGCGAAGTCGGGGACAGACGTTTCATCAGTCTCGGGGATGAGCGTGGCCGATCTCGAGGCCGGCGACTACGTCCTTACAGTCAGGATCACCGATATCGGCCTCGGACGGACAACGGAACGACAGGCCGGTTTCACGATGGTCCCTTCGGCTGCGGACGCCGGCTCGGCGCCGATGCGCCTGACCGACCTTACTCAGCTAGAGCGGGAGTATTACCGGGACCTCGAATACGTTGCCACTTCCCTGGAACTCCAGCAGTACAACTCCCTCGGCGACTCCTCCAAGGAAGAACAGTACCTGGCCTGGTTCTGGGGACGCAGAGGACGCGCTTCCCTGGCGGAGTTCGCCCGGAGGATGGAGACGGCAAAGCAGCGCTACAGCACGGCCAGGACCTCAGGCATCAAGGAGGACAGGGGCAGAATATACATCCGGTACGGAGAACCCGACGAGGTCCAGCGGACTGTCATTGAGGTCGATCGCCGGCCGCGCGAGTACTGGCGGTACTACGGACTGGGATACACGTTCGTGTTCATCGACCTCCGCGCCGACAACATCTACCGCCTCGCATGGACAGACTGCCCAGACATTCCAGTCACCGGATACGAGAAGTACCTTACCGAAGACGAACTGGAGATGTTCAGGTAGATGGCGTCCGACCGGCTGAGCGAAGACGCCGCAGGGAACGGGTCGGACACGCTCAGGACCGCTCAGGTTGAGCTGCATCCGTTCAAGTCCGAGGTCTGTGACGTACCTGCAGATCTTGAGATAGACCCCGGCAAGATGGTCGTGATAAGGGACGAGGAGGGCGAAGACCTCGGGCGTCTGGTTGGCTACTTGGACGGTGAGGAGAGCAGGGGCGTGGTCGTGCGCGAGGCCACGGCGGACGACATGGAGGAATGGCGCGAGCTGGTCACCAAGACCAAGCGCGTGCTGGACTTGTTCCGCCGGCTGAAGGATGAGTTCGGTCTGCGCATGAAGGTCGTGGACGCGCACTGGCGCTGGGACCGCAAGAAGGTCTGCTTCTACTTCATTTCGGAGGAGAGGCTGGATTTCCGGGCCCTTCACAAGGTGATATCGTCCGCGCTGAACGTCCGCGTCGCGATAAAGCAGATCGGAGTAAGAGACCATGCCCGGATGGTTGGCGGACTCGGTCCGTGCGGACGGGAGCTCTGCTGCAAGGGATTCATGAGAGAGCTGAGGCCGATCGCGCTTCGGATGGCGCGCCAGCAGAACCTGTTCGTGGAGCCGTCAAAGATTTCGGGTCTCTGCGGCAAGCTGCTGTGCTGTCTTCGGTTCGAGGAAGAGACGTACCGACAGGCAATGGCCGAGATGCCCCGGATCGGCAGTCAGATCCGGACCAGCAGGGGAACAGGACAGGTCACCGGCATTGACGTAATGCGGCGCACGGTCAGTGTAAGATACGAAGACGCTGTCGAGTACGTTGTTTCTCTGGAGGACGTCGGGCGTGAAGAGTGAGTGGATAGGGATTCTGGCCCGGGAGGAGGGAATGAGGCCCGAGCGCCTGCGCGAGGGCATCCGAAGCGGGCGCATCGTCGTCCTCCGGAGTCGGACGCACGACACAGAGCCGCTGGCGGTCGGCCAGGGAACGAGGGTGAAGGTCAACGCCAACATCGGTACATCCCCGGACCGGAGCGACCTCGAGACCGAGTTGCAGAAACTCCACGCGGCAATCGCGGCCGGCGCAGATACCGTAATGGACCTTTCGGTGGGACAGGATGCGGACGAGGTTCGCAGGGCCGTGCTCCGGGAATCGTCGGTACCGGTCGGCACTGTCCCGGTCTACCAGGTGGCGCTCGACTTGAGGCTGAGGCGCCGGTCATTCGTTGAGGCAACGGCGAAGGACATTCTCTCAGGGGTGGAGAAGCACCTTGCCGACGGGGTGGACTTTGTGACCGTGCACTGCGGGGTCACCCGGCTGAACCTCGAAGTGGTCCGGCGGTCGAAGCGGGTATGCGGGATCGTGTCTCGGGGCGGGTCGATGATGGCCGAGTGGATGAAGTACAGCGGCAGAGAGAACCCCCTCTACGAGCGCTACGATGACCTGCTGGCCATGGCCAAGCACCACCGGGCGTGCCTGAGCCTCGGCGACGGCCTCAGGCCGGGGGCTCTCGCCGACGCGACCGACGAAGCCCAGGTTGCCGAACTCGTGACGCTGGGCGAGCTTGTCCGGCGGGCCCGTGATGCCGGCGTGCACGTCATGGTCGAGGGCCCGGGTCACGTGCCGCTCGATCAGGTCAGGGAGAACGTCATGCTCGAGAAGAACCTGTGCGACGGGGCACCGTTCTACCTCTTGGGCCCGCTTGTCACGGATGTGGCGTGCGGATACGACCACATCAGCGGAGCCATCGGAGGCGCTCTGGCCGCCTACTACGGAGCCGATTTCCTGTGCTATCTCACTCCGACCGAGCATCTGGCACTACCCGGGATCGAAGCGGTCCGTGAAGGAGTCATAGCATCCAGAATCGCCGCTCACGCTGCCGATGTCGCGCGCCACCATCCCGGAGCGGTCCGGTGGGACCGACGGCTCTCGCGGGCCCGCGGCAGGCTGGATTGGAAGAGGGTGATCGAAGACTGCATACATCCTGAACGCGCTCGGAGGATATTCGAGTCCGAGCGCTCCAAGACCGCTGGTGTCTGCACGATGTGCGGTGAGTTCTGTGCAATCAAGAAGACGAAGGAGACGTTTGATGACCAAGCCGACGGCTAGACCGAAGTACCAGCTTTTCACGCCGGGACCGGTTCAGGTTCCTCGAGATATCCGGTCGCAGCTTGCGGGCGACCTGGTCTACCACCGGGAAGCGGCCTTTGGCAAGATCTACGCTTCGGTCCGGAGCGGCCTCAAGCGGGTGATGCTGACCAAGGGCGATGTCTTTCTCCTGACATCGTCGGGGACCGGGGCCATGGAAGCCGCCGTGTCCAACCTTGTGGGGCCTGGAGACAAGGTGCTGGTGGCGGTGTCCGGGAAGTTCGGGGAGCGCTGGCGAGAGCTGTGCATCCGCTTCGGCGGATACGTGGATTCCCTCACGCGGCCCTACGGTGAGTCGGTTCCTCCAATGGAAGTGGAGCGGCACCTGCGCGCCACAGACACGATCAAATGCGTCTTCACCACTCTGACCGAGACCTCTACCGGTGCGCTCAACGACATCAGGTCCTTCGGCGAAATCTGCCGCCGGCTCAACCGGATCCTCGTCGTCGATGCGGTCGCGGGACTGGGTGCCGACGAAATGAGAACGGACGCCTGGAAGGTCGACGTCGTGATCGGCGGGTCGCAGAAGGCGCTGGCGGTCCCTCCCGGGCTCGCGTTCATCGCCCTGGGGCCGAGAGCCTGGGACCAGGTAGAGAGCGCGAAAGGCACTTGCTTCTACTTCGACCTCAAAAGCTACCGGAGGTTCGCTGAGAAGGGACAGACCCCGTGGACGCCGGCGATTTCGCTCATGTACGGGCTCGATCTGGCACTGAGGCGGATTGTCAAGTCAGGCGGGGTATCCAGCTACTGGTCAATGCACCGGCGGATGGCGCAGTTCGTTCGCTCCGGGGTGAAGAGGATGGGGCTTGAGCTGTTCCCGGAGAATCCCTCGAACGCACTGACCGTCGTCAACATGCCGAAGGGCGTGGACGGGGCCAGGGTCGTCGACAGGTGCAAGAAGGAGGGTTTTCTCTTCGCCAACGGTCAGGCCAACCTCCGCAGCAAGATAGTGCGCATCGGACACATGGGGCCGGTGAAGAAATCTCACATGGTGAAGGCACTGGCGAGTTTCCGGAGGGCGATCAAGGCCGAGGCCGGACGCAGGCGGTAGAACCCGGCCGGACTGCGCGGGGTCGTGTTGTCGCTAGCGGTCGGGGTGCTGCCGTCCGTTTTCGTCCGCCGGTAGCCTGAACCTGCCCATCCTCTTCAGAAAGACGGCCACGTAGTTCAAGAAAGACACGACGATCAGTATTCCGATCGTGTAGTCGACGTATGTCTTGTAGCCTTGGAGTGCAGACAGCTGTAGCGTATAGTAGACGACAAGCAGGGCAAACGCAAACCCCGTGATCTTGCCTAGCACGTCGGAGGATACAAACGAACCGCGTGACCTCATGATGACCAAGCTCCCGGTAAGAATGAGCAAGTCACGCAGAATCACCGCCGCCGCGATAAGCAGCGGAAGGTCCCGCAGATAGACCAGGGTGACGAGCACTGCCCCGGTCCAGATCTTGTCGACGAGATGGTCGAGGACGCGTCCGAGGTCTGTAACCTGATGCAGGCGACGGGCCAGGAAGCCGTCGAGGCCGTCGGTGATCCATGAGACCGCCATGACGGCGAGAGCCGCGATGTCCTGGTTCCGGGCGAGCAGCAGGAGGACCACGGGCAAAAGGACAAGGCGCGACAGGCTGAGCAGATTGGGGACGGTGACAAGCCTGGCGGCTCCGAGCAAGGAGTTCCGGTGATCCGCCCTATCCGGCATTCCGCTCCAGCATCTCCCGGGCATGGGCAAGCCCGGTCGCCGTGACTTCTGTGCCGGCCGCCATGCGCGCCAGTTCCCTTACGCGCTCTTCGTGATTGAGCGGCCGGATGGCGGTTGTTGTCCTCCGCTTGCTGGTCGACTTGGTCACAAGGAAATGTCGGTCGGCGTGCTTGGCGATCTGGGGCAGATGGGTGATGCAGACAACCTGCTGGGTCTTGCCAAGCCGGGCCAGACGCCGTCCCACCGACTCGGCGACCCGTCCCCCGATGCCGACGTCAACCTCATCGAAGACCATGGTGGGCACCAGATTGATTCTGGCCAGCGCGTTCTTGAGTCCCAGCATGATCCGAGACAGCTCGCCGCCGGACGCCACCTTGCGCAGCGGTCGGATTTCCTCTCCGGGATTGCCGCTGAACAGGAACTCGACCTTGTCAAACCCGGTGCGCTCCAGAAGCTCTGCAGTCAGGCGGTCGGGCCGGGTGACCCGGGCGACGAGCTGCGCCCTTGCCAGGCCGAGTGCGTTGAGCTCGGTCCTCATTCTGGCTTCCAGTCTCTTCTTGGCTGCCGAGCGTTTTGCCGAGAGCGCACTGGCCCGGCTCAGCAGCCGGGCCTCGAGCTCGGCGATTCTGCGGCGGAGTTCATCCCGACGTTCTCCGTACAGCTCGATGCCGTCCAACTCCGCCTGCAGTTGCTGTCTGAGCCCGGGCAATCCGGCGGCCGGAATCCGGTGCTTGCGTCCCAGCTTCTCAAGGAGGAAGAGCCTGTTGTTCACCTCCTCCAGCCGGTCAGGTGAGAACTGGATCCCGTCGCGGTACCCGACTATAGTCCGCCAGACCTCATCGAGCAGGGATTGGGCCTCACCCAGGCGCAGTTTCTCGGAGTCCAGACTCCGGTCCAGACGTCCGAGTTCGTCCAGTCGGTGCGCGCACGCCTCGAGCCGTTCGATCGCCGACCCTTCCTGTTCTGACAGGAGCTCCTCGACTTCGCAAGCGAGCCGGTGGCGTTTCTCGGCACTCTCCAGCAGTTCCCTTTCCTGATGGAGTTCGTCCAGTTCGCCGTCCGAGACCGCGGCGTCGGCGAGTTCCTTGAGCTGGTACTCGATCAACTCCCGGTGTTCACGTCGGGTCGCCATCTCCTGCTCCAGCTCGGCAAGCTGCCTTTTCAGTTCCTGGAACTGACCGAAGCCC
>CP070680.1:3051777-3054348 GCA_020352555.1 Caldifarciminota bacterium
GCCGCTATCGCCTCGTACATCGCGTCGGTCGCGAACGCAGCAGGCACGAAGATGATCGACGCGTTGGCCCCGGTCTCTTTCGCGGCCTGCTCGACCGAGTCGAACACCGGCACACCTTCGACATCCTGTCCGCCCTTGCCCGGCGTCACCCCTGCCACGACCTTGGTTCCGTACTCCTTCATCGCATTGGCATGGAACGCGCCGTCCCGGCCCGTGATACCCTGGACAATCAGCTTCGTGTTCCCGTCAACCAGTATGCTCACCAGCCACCTCCTGCCAGTTCGCTCTGGCGTTCCGGGGCAGTAACACGCACCCCCTCCCTTCTATTCCCTCCCCCTCGAAGGGGGAGGGAAAGGGTGAGGGTGAATGCCGACCCGCCGGCCTGTAGTCTCCTGCCCCTGCCTTCTCGGCCCTGACCCATGCACTCTGAATTCACCGCACACCCCCTGCGAGCTCGACCGCCTTTTTCACCGCTTCGGACATCGTGGCCGCTGGCGTGACGTCGGTCCCTTGCAGCAGCTTGCGCGCCTTGTCCTGGTTGGTCCCGGTCAGCCTTGCGACCAGCGGCACCTTGATGTCAACCTCCTTGCTGGCCAGCAGCAGGCCATGCGCAATGTCGTCGCACCGGGTGATCCCGCCGAAGATGTTGACCAGTATCGCCTTCACGTTCTCGTCCGACAGGATGATGCGCATCGCGGTCTTCATCTTCTCCGGGCTCGAAGAGCCGCCCACGTCCAGGAAATTGGCCGGCTCACCGCCGTAACGCTTGATCAGGTCCATGGTCGCCATGGCCAGGCCAGCGCCGTTGACCACGCACCCGACATTGCCTTCGAGCTTGATGTACGACAGCCCGGCCTCTTTTGCCTCGACCTCGGCCTCGACCTCGGCACTCATGTCGCGCAGGTCCTCGTGCGTCTTGTGCCGGTAGAGCGCGTTGTCGTCGAAGTTGATCTTCGCGTCCAGTGCCAGCAGGCTGCCGTCAGCGAGCTTGACCAGCGGGTTGATCTCGATCAAGGAGCAGTCCTGTTCCACGAATACTCTGTACAGCTTCTGCGCGATGCCTGCGAACTGCCGGGCCAGCCTGGCGTCGCCCAGCATCGCCATCCCGACATTGCGGGCCTGGAACCCGAGCAGCCCGACTCCCGGGTCGATCTCAGCCTTGAGTATCTTCTCCGGGCTGTCTTTTGCCACCTGCTCGATCTCCACCCCGCCGGCAGCCGAGGCCATCATCACCGGCCTGCGCCTGGTCCGGTCGACTATGAACCCGAGATAAAACTCGGAATCGATGTCCGCGCACTCGGACACGAGCACCTTGCGCACCTTCAGGCCCTTGATGTCCATGCCCAGGATCCTGCCTGCCGCCTTGCGCACGTCCTCGATCGAGTCCGCTTTCTTGACCCCACCGGCCTTGCCCCTGCCCCCGACCAGGACCTGGGCCTTGACCACGACCGGCAATCCTATCTCGGCCGCAGCCGCCACCGCCTCGTCCGCTGTTGAAGCCACCACTTCGCGCGGCACCGGTATCCCGGCTGCGCCGAAGAAGTGCTTGGCCTGGTATTCGTGGATCTTCATAGGCGAGAAATGTAGCCGATTCGGTCTCGCAGTCAAGCAGCCTGCCTTGACCTTCGTATCGATGACATTACCCTGTTGCCGGCTCGAAAGGAGGAACTCTTGAAGAGAATCATGCTCGCAAGCGCCCCGGTCCTTGCCGCGGCGTTGCTGCTCACCGCCTGCGACCTGTTCGGCGTGCAGGAAGACGACTACTACCCGATCAGTCTCGGCAACATGTGGAACTACAAGGGACTGGTGGAGATCAAGGCTTTCAACGGCGACACGATCAGCAGCTCGTCCGGCGTCACGGAAGTGACCGCCGAGACCCGGCTGACAGGCGGTGAGGACGTGTTCGAAATCACCCGCATCGACACGACCTTTGCCAAGGTTCCTTCAGAAACCACTCTGGTCTACACCAGCGTCAGCTACACCCGCAAGACCGACGACTATGTCCTCGGCTACGAGTCCCTTGACGACACCGAACCCGACACCGCGCTCGTCCTGCCGCTAGAAGAAGGCAAGACCTGGACCGTCCAGTCATGGGCCGACACCACGACGACCGCGACCGTGCTGGTCAAGGAGAGCGTGACCGTGCCTGCCGGCACCTACGACTGCTTCAAGGTCAGGACCACGACCACGATGGGCTCGCAGTCGTATCAGATGTACTGGTGGTATGCCGAAGGCGTGGGACTGGTCAAGAGCTACCTCGAAACCTCACAGGGCGGCCTTGTCACAGTGGTCAGGAACGAGCTTGTTTCACACGACATCAAGTAGCCGAAACACCGACTCGGGCAGGAGGCGACCGCGCCTCCTGCCTTTTGCGTTCGGGTGCGCCCGACTATACTGTGCCGATGAACTCCGGCACCTCGCTGGAACTTCGCCGGATATCCAAAACGCGCGGTGGCCGGCAGGTCCTCAGCGAAATCAGCCTTCTGGTCGAACCCGGCCAGAACCTCACCATCCTCGGCCCTTCCGGCTCGGGCAAGACCAGCTTGCTTCGGCTCTGCAACTGCCTTGACA
>CP070680.1:3054448-3059306 GCA_020352555.1 Caldifarciminota bacterium
GACCACCCGAGTTCGGTGTTCCAGAGCAGGCCATCACAGTGCTCATGTGCCCTCATCACCGCCCGCATGTCAGCTCCATCCTGCTCCAGCAACGGCTCACTGAAGCCCCTCTTGTACTGGTACGGGTGCGCCGACACACCATCCCAGAATACGCCCGTAGTGCAGGTCCGGGTCGCCACCTGGTAGCAGGTGTCGACCCACCACTTGCCCTTAACCTTGCGCATCCAGGGAATCGACTCGCTCACCCGGCTGACCGCCCCGATGATTATTCGGTCATCCTCATGGCCATCGATGCTCCTTATTGTGTTGGCAGCTACTTCGCATAGCCGGACGTAGAGCGAGCACATGTCATGGGCGTCCGACGACACAGCGTAGTGCGTTTCCGGCCTGCGCCACCAGCCGGTGTAACCGGGCCAGGGGTGTGGGAAACATGGCTTCAGGGTGCAGCCCTCGTTGGACTCGTTGTAGATCTCCCAGGTGTGCACTTGCCAGCCGCACTCATCGATGTGGTCGACCAGCGCCTTCAGGTACACGGCCCAGTAGTTGCTGTCGCCGGTGGCCCACAGACCCCGGGGCGGACAGTAGACGCAGGTGTCGACGAGGGTGTCGAAGTGAGGGATGCCGTTGATGTACCATGTATCCACATAGAAGGTGTCGATGCGTGTGCTCGCCCATTTCGGGCACCGAACTGGACAGGCAACAGGTTCCACGTCGGCAGTGTCCATACAGGCCAGCTTTGTGTCGAGACTCGCGAAGCAGAGCGAGTCGAACCGGGGCTGAATCGAATCCCAGCAGACATAGCAGACCCCCCAGTCGACCTTGCCCTTCAGCGAGTCCGCCCACTGACGGCGCGAGGGGACGGTTGGCGGCAGGTAATACACATTTGCGCCCCAGTACGTCGAGTCGACCGGGTCCAGCAGACCGTATACCCGGGCGCACAAGTCGCAGCCCGTGCTCTCGCCCGCCACCTCCATGTGGCCCCAGGAGTAGGAATCCGTGGAGTCGAGGTAGTAGTGAATCGAGTCCGACCCCACCCGCGTGAATCTGAACTCGTACTCCTTGCCCTTGGTGAAGGAGTATTCTGTTTCCGTCGTTAGCGGCATCTTTAGCCAAGTGTGGCCCCTAGATGCCGCGGTGTCCAGGCTCCAGGCAACCGGCTCTACACCGCCCCCGACTTCGTAGACGTTCGCCTGGAAGGCATTGCCGGGACTTGCCCCCAGGTCACCGACGAACAGCTCGCAGTACACGACACTGTCCCAGTTGCAGGTGATTATCTCACTAACGTAGTTCTGACCGGGAACAGTCCTCGTCCATCCAGACCAACTGGCCATGACCGGTTCAACCGAGTACCCTTGTACCAATGCCGACGATACCGTTACGAGCAGCATCGTCAGCGAAGCGCATGTGACTTTCATGCTTTCCTCCTAGCGCTTCACGAACTTGACCGACTCTCGACGGCCCTGCCCAGCAGCCTCCACGTAGTAGACGCCGCTGGCCAGTGTCGTCACATCCAGACTGACTGTCCGGCCGACCACGGCTGCGCGGTCCAGTCGCATCACCTCCTTTCCAAGTACATCGCGCACCGTGAACGATGCTGCCCAGCCGGGAGGTTCGGCCCACTTCAACCGAGCCCTGTCGGCTGCCGGATTCGGCAGCACCTTCAGTCCAATAGCTCTCTTTCTCAGCGCGGGTGTCACTTCCCCCACTGCAACCTGCGTCGACTCGAAGATACACACCCCAGCATCCCAGCATGACGCATAGACGTACGGCGTGGAATAGTGGAGCCGCTTCACCGAGTACGGAGTCGCGCAGAACCCGACTTCCCGCATGTTGTGAACGTCAGTGGCGTCGACAACATGCACCCCGTCGCGGTTGCCGGTATAGAGCAGACCCCCGACAGGCTCGACCCAATATGTGCTCGGGCCAAGACTCAGCGAGTCGATAGCATGTGGCTGGGATGGATCAGCGATGCTGTACACGATGACGCCACCGGAGGACACAAAGGCGAACGTGTCCCGCGGCGCGACATTCCAAGCTCCCCTTCCGAACGTACCCACAACTGCTGGACTCGCCGGGTCTGCGATGCTGACAACCTGCGACACGAAGTTGCCGACAAAGGCCAACGTATCCCGCAGCGAGAGTCCTGCCGAAGTCGCGTCCCCCGTCACGCAGCTCCCTACCAGCACCGACTCGCGCGGCTGGGCAACGTTGACAGCGTAGAACCGCAACCTGCCCGCACCGAAGACTAGCGTGTCTCGCAGGACCATATCTTCGGGCTTGCTGGGAACGCTGAATCCGGCTACCTCCTGAGGATTCGTCGGGTCGCTGACCAACACCGTCCTGAACGTCGGCCTGGGCCACCAGCCGACGAAGGCGAAGCTGTCGCGTGCGACTACTGTCTCACACCACGAGCCGTCTTCCATTCGGCCACCCAACTCAACGGGACTTGCAGGGACCGTCACATCGAGAACCTTCAGCCCATCTCGGTAGTTCGCCACGTAGGCACGGTCGCCATCCACCCACGCGTCCACCGCCATGTCTGCTCGCAGCAGAAACGTATCGAGCTGCGGGTTGCCAAGGTCCGAGATATCCACCGACTGCAAGCCTACACAGTCTGATGCGACAAGACACCGACTCAGGGTCAAGCTGGCCCAAATCCCCCACTTCATGCCGCCGAGGCCCTGTTCCCCTACAAGGTAGGGATGCGTGGAATCAGCGATGCTCACAATCTGCATCGGAACGAAGGCGTACGACCCTTCAAGTGCGACATCAATGCCGCTCACATCGTCGAGCCGGGCCAGGCGGACCGGGGCAGCCGGATTCGATATGTCAATTGCGTCAAACCAGGACTCCTCAGGCTGGCTCGGATTCTCGAAGGTCGCGCAGCACAGATTGCCCCGGGCCGCTGCTGCCAGGGGCCAGCCGCCATAGGTCCCGACTTGGTGCGGTGCGGTCGGGTCGCTGACGTCAATGAACGCGAGGAAGTCCCGCAGCAGGAGGACGGACGTATTGCGGGTGGCGGTCACGACCTCGCCGCTGTCCTGGCAGAACCCGATCCTCGCCGGGCTCGCGGGCCGGGCGATGTTGTAGATGTTGAACGTGTCGGTGCTGACGAAGTACAGGAACGTGTCGACTACGTCGAAGTCGCTGACGAAGCACGGGATGTGGCTGAGATGCGTCGGCTGGCGTGGGTCGGAGATGCTCCACAGGTCGATGCCGTTGCGTCCGGTGACCAGAAGCGAATCCCGGACACGGGCCTGGAGTGCCAGGTAGTCGAGCTGAAGCTCGGTGAGGAGTTCCGGCTGTTCCGGGTCCGCGAAGTTCAGGATGGCGACTTCGCTGCCGAGCGACATGAAGACAAGGCTGTCCTGCCCGGTCACTTCCCAAGCCCTGCCTCGACCCCACTTGCCCACAAGGCGCAGACCCGTGCTCTCCGGCTTGAGGTATTCGGTCAGTCCCGGAAGCCTGTACCCACGTTCCTTCAGCCATCTGGTCTGAATCTTGGGCGGGACGGTCAGCAGGCTGTCCCGCAGCACTGAGAAATCAGGATGCTCCTTCGCGAAGCTGCCCGCTCCGAGCACGCAGAGGAGGATGAAGGCCCGCCCGGTCATGTCTCGATTCTAGGCTGGCGCTCCAAGCGCGCAAGCGCAGTCCAGAGACAGCTCCACGTAGCACGTGCTGTCCAGCTCATCCCAGCAGCATGTGACAGTTTGGGAGACGGTATCTTGGAACCCCGTCCATCCGCTCCAGGAAGCCTTGACCGGCTCCACAGAGTATGCTTGCATCAGCGCCGATGACACCGACACAACCAGTGCCATCAGCACCAGACACAGCGCTTTCATCTTGTCCTCCTATTGCTTCACGAGCTTCATGCCCGTGACTTTGCTGCCCGTGTCCACTTCAATGAAGTAGACTCCAGACCTGATATGGCTCAGGTCCAGCCGCAACTGCCTCCTTTCTATAGCAGGCTCCACTGACTGCTTCATCACCGCCCGTCCTGCCACGTCTCGGACGGTGACTTGCTCGATGCTCCGGTTCCCTGCTGCCAGGACGCAGGCCTCGTGAGCAGGGTTTGGGCGGACCGATAGCCCCGAAGGCTGCTCTGCCGTCATCCGGTCGCCCTCTGACACTCCGACCGACTCGACCGCGCAGATGCCGACCCCGGCATCCCACATGGCTGCGTAGAAGTACGGCGCTGAGTAGACGACACGTCGCGGGCCGTAAGGCGTGGTGGCCGTCCCGACCCTCCGGGGCCGTGCAGGCTCGGCGAGGTTGAACAACTCCAGCCCGCTGGATGTAGACACAACGGCCTGGGAATCCGCCAGCGCCACGTCGGAACTGTGAGTGAGCAGTGGCGCGAACCCCACGATGCGAGGCGACGCCGGGTTCGCAACACTGTAGACCCAGAGCGTGTCGTACGCTGCTGGTAGGTACACGAACGTATCTCTGACGGCAACGCCTGCCGCGTTCCTGCCCACGTTGCTGCTGACTACGAATGGCGAAACGGGCCGGGCGACGTTGATGACCCACAACCCGTATAGGCTGACCTCATACGCGAACGTGTCCTGAACAGCCAGGCCAAAGTAGTTTCCGTCGGTACTCACGCAGCTCCCCACCAGCTCCGGCTCACGCGGCCGAGCAACGTTGAGGACCTCGAAGCGGTAGCCCTCCGCGACGTACAGCAACGTGTCTCTCAAGACCATGTCTTCGGGCCAGTTGGGAGCATTGTAGCCACCGGCAGAGACCGGGTTTCTCGGGTCTGTGACGTCGATGACCCGAAGGTCGAGCAGGGACACGGAGAAGTGCATGTAGGCAAAGCTGTCTCTGGCCGCGTCCGTGTGGACACCTAGCTGTCTGC
>CP070680.1:3059406-3069169 GCA_020352555.1 Caldifarciminota bacterium
CACCGGCTCCTCTGCCGCAGGCGGTGCCGGTCACCGGCTCCTCTGCCGCAGGCGGTGCCGGTCACCGGCTCCTCTGCCGCAGGCAGGAGCCGGTCCTCCGGCTCAACCTCTCGGCCAAGACTTTCACCGCCTCGACCAGGCGCGGCCCTGGCCTGGTCACCAGGTCGTCGTCGATGTCGGTGTAGATGCGGCCGCCTTCAACAGCACTGATCCCAGACCACCCGACACGCGAAGCAATCTCCTGGGCTGACGCCCCGGGATGAAGCACGATGATGACCTCAGGGTCCGCACGTACCACCCGCTCTGCCTCGACCAGCGGGTATTGCTGACCCGAGAATGCATAGACATTCCTGCCCCCGGCGTATTCGACCAGCTCATTCATGAACGTCCGGGCACCGACCGACATCAGCGGGCTCAGCGAAATCTCGACGTACACTCGCGGTGAATCCGGTGCTGCCGGGATCTGCCCGAGCTCCAGCCTCAGGCTGTCGGTCAACGAGCGCGCCCTGCCTCTCCTGCCGAGCAGAACACCGATGGAATCGATTTCGCCCAGGGTCTCCTCGATCGTGCGCGGTTGGGAGATATGGAACCTGAGGCCCAACTCGGCCAGCCTGTCTGCGACCAGCCGATGGGTCGGCAGGGTCAGCAGCACGATGTCGGGCCTGAGTACAGCGATCCGCTCGATGTCCGGGTTGACGAAGTCCCCGACTTTGTACACCGACCTCGCCCGCTCAGGATACGTGCAATACGTCGTGTTGCCGACCAGCTGGCCGCCTGCGCCCAGCGCATAGACGACCTCGGTCGCGCTCGGAACCAGGGACACGATCCGCGGGCCGCCACTGCCCGCGACGTCCGGCCCGCCGCAGCCCGGCACAAGGACCAGACTCAGGAGCCGGCCAAGTCGTCGGATGGCTCCTCCGCCTGCTGATGCCTCACGGCTCCTCGGGCCCCGGGGTCTGCCGGCAGAAGCATCACCTTGTGCGCGAAGATGAGGTACACGGTATGTGCCACCATCCGGTCAGCAGGCCGGATGCCGGAGTGCCGGACCAGAATGCTGCGCTCCAACATCTCCTTGGCACGGATTCTGGCAAAACCGCCTATCTCCAGTGCAGATACTGTCTTACGGACCTGCTCGACCGTGGGCACGATGGCGACCAACGCGTACCCGCCCTTGAGAGCCCGGTGCGAGGCCCAGACCAGGGTCCACGGCTCAGGCAGATCCAGGAGCAACGCGTCGACTTCTTCCTGTTCGAAGCCTTCGTGTTCCGGGTCCCGCACAAAGAACTCGCAGTACTCCGCCAGTCCGTACCGCTTCACATTGGCCTGTGAGTTCGCACTGAATTCCGGTCTCCGTTCGTAAGAGAAGACCCTGCCGCCGGGCCTGACAAAGTTGGCCAGTATCGTGGTCAAAGCCCCTGAACCCGAGCCGCACTCGATGACCCTGGCGCCCGGATGGATGACCGTCTGGAGCAGCATCATCCCTGCATCCTTGGGATAGACGATGGTCGTGGTCCTCCTGACCTTCATCTCAAGGTCGGACAAGGTCGGCTTGAGGATGTGAAACCTGAATCCCATCTGAGTCTGGACGGTTCCGCCGAGGTCCTGCTTGAGCACATCCTCGAACTGGATGTTGCCCCGGTGGGTCGAGAAGTGGCCCTTTTCCGGCACCTCGACCAGGTACTTCATCCGTTCCGAATGGTAGAGGTAGACGATGTCGCCGGGCTTGACCATCGGCGCAATTCTAGGACAGGGCGGTGGCGAGTCAACCGGCCTGGCCGCTCTGCCGCAGGCAGGTGCCGGTTCTCCGGCTCAATCCGCTTGACACCCAAGTGCTTTGCGTTACTCTGTGCCCGTGCAGCTTCCCGGGTTTCTCAGGAATCTTGCGGAGCGGTTCTCCAACGACGTTGCCATCGACCTCGGGACATCGACAACCCTAATCTATGTCAAGGGCAAAGGGATAGAACTCCGCGAGCCCTCGATCGTCGCGATCGACGAAAGCACGGGCGAGGTCGTCGCGGTCGGCACCGAGGCGAAGCGGATGCTCGGCCGAACACCGACCGGCATCAAAGCCATCCGGCCGATGAAAGACGGCGTCATCGCCGACTTCGGCATCGTCGAGATCATGCTCAAGCACTACATCGGCATGGTCCAGCGCCGCAAGCTCTTTGTCCGTCCCCGCGTCATCGTCTGCGTCCCATCCGGGATAACCGAAGTCGAGAAGCGCGCCGTCCGTGACTCGGTCGAGGCCTCGGGCGCCCGGGAGATCTACCTTGTGTCCGAGCCCATCGCTGCCGCCATCGGTGTCGGCCTGCCGGTTGAGGCCCCGACCGGCAACATGATCATCGACATCGGCGGCGGCACCACCGAGATCGCGGTCGTGGCCCTGTCCGGCGTCGTCAACGCGGCGGCGATCCGCATCGCCGGCGATGAGATGGACGACGCCATCATCAACTACGTCAAGAAGAACTACAACCTCATCATCGGCGAACAGACCGCCGAGAGCATCAAGATATCCATCGGCTCGGCGTACGCGACCGGAAAAGACGAGACCCTCGGAGTCAAGGGCCGGGACCTCGTTTCCGGAATCCCCAAGACCATCAACATCACCGGCACCAAGGTGCGCGAATCCCTCGAGGAGCCGGTTTCGCTCATCGTCGACGCTATCCGGCTTGCGCTCGAAAAGACTCCGCCCGAGCTCGCGGCCGACATCGTCGACCGGGGCATCTACATGTGCGGCGGAGGCTCGTTGCTGCGCGGTCTCGACCTGCTGGTGAAGGAAGAAACCAGCCTGCCTGTGTACGTTGCCGAGAATGCGCTCGAGAGTGTCGTGCGCGGGGCGGGCCGCATATTGGAGAACATACCACTCAACGCGAAACTGATCTCCAGAAGCAAGTAGTTGCAGCACAAGACCATCAGGACCTGGCAGGACTGGCTCGCATGGGTTCTGGTCGCGGCCGGCCTCGTCCTGCTGTTCCTTCCGCCGCAGCCCAAGCGGGCGGCCGCTGTTCCTTTACAGACCGTGCTGCTCGCGCCGATGCGCGTTGTTCGGGCCCTACGGGCAGATGTCCGGTGGCTTGATGAGGAGAATCGAAGACTTTCGGCCCTGGCCGCCGAACTCGCGGTGGACAACGCCCGGCTACGCACTCTCGCCCGAGGCGCAGCAGAGCCGCCCGATGTTGGTGTCGACCTTGTCCGCGCGCCGGTAATCGCCCGCGACCTAGCCACACTGGAACGCCACCTCGTCATCAGCCGCGGCACACGGCACGGCCTCGCAGCCGGCTCGCCGGTGGTCGCTCCCGAGGGCGTTGTGGGCAAGGTGGTGCAGGCCGGTGCCCACCAATCCCTGGTCCAGACCATCCTCGATCCCGACTCGCGGGTCGCGGTACTCAACCGGAGGTCCCGGGTACCGGCCCTGGCTCGCCCAGGCACCCGCCATTACCTGGAGCTGCAATTCGCGCCCAAGGGCTCGGACTTCAGGACCGGGGACACGCTCGTCACTGCCGGGCTCGGCGGTGTGTTCCCGCACGGGCTGCTCGTCGGTATCGTGGTTGCGGCGGCTGACCGGACAGCAGAAATGTTCAAGAGCGTGCGGGTCCGGCCGTTCGTCACAATCAGCACTCTGGAACAGGTCTTTGCCCTCCGCTTCCCGCAGACACGGACCGGCGATGAGGACGACTGGCTTGACAATATCGGCCCGGCCGGAATCGAAATACCCGACGAACCGCCGCCGCGATGAGACCGATCCTGGCCGCATTCCTGGTGTATGTCCTCTTTCTCATCCAGGCCAGCCTCACTCCATACTGCCCGGACCTCATCCTGCTTGCGCTGCTGGCTTTCGCGCTCCGTGAAACGCGGCTGGTCGTGACGCTTCTTGGATTCTTCGGCGGATTGCTGGCCGACCTCACCGCTCCGGCGACAGCCGGTGCCGGCATCCTGGCTTACTCCGCCCTTGCCTATGGTGCCGCATCGCTCCAGAACCTGCTGTACCGGGCCCGGTGGTACGTGCTGCTCCTCGCCATCATCGGAATCGTCCTGCGTCACGCGATACCGGTGCTTGCCGGAACCGGGTTTCCGGGCTGGAATCAGGCTGTCGTCTCCGCCGCGCTGACCGTCGCGCTGGCGGTGCCGGCCGAGCTGCTCATCTCCCGTCTGTTCTACCGGCGATGGACGCCCGGCTAAAGCGCCTTACCCAGGTCCTGCTGGTCCTGTTCGGACTGCTGGCACTGCGGCTGGTGCAGTTCCAGCTCGTCCAAGGCAGACGCTACGCCGAACTCAGCGACCACAACCGTATCCGCAAGATAGTGCTTTCCGCCCCGCGCGGTCGAATCTTCGACCGCGGCGGACGGACGATAGCGGACACCCGTCCGTCGTTTACAGTGTCGGTGATACCTACCGAGATGACCGACAGTACCCTGCCCCTGCTGGCCCGGCTCATCGACGTTCCGCTCGAGGACCTCGAGACCAGAGTCGAGCCGGTAGCCTTCCTGGCATCGCCGGTGAAGGTTCTGCGCAACCTCAGTCAAGAGGCGCTGTTCCGTGTCGAAGAGAACCGGTTCCGCCTGTCAGGAGTGAGGACCAGCGTTGACCCGGTTCGGTCCTACCCCTCGGAAGACCGCTACTGCCACGTGCTCGGTCACCTGGGCGAGGTAGACAAGGAAGACCTCGGTCGTGACTCCAGCTACCGCATGCTGGACTACATCGGCCGGGCCGGAGTTGAGGCGAAGTACGAACAGCTCCTGCGTGGACGGGACGGCTACGAATACGTCGAGATCGACGCCCGGGGCCATGAAATCGGCCCTCTGCCGGAAAAGCGGCCGGTGCCTGCGGCCGCCGGCAGAGACATCTACCTGACCATCGACGACCGGCTCCAGCAGCTTGCCTACCGACTGACTCGGGGATACCAGCGTGCAGCCGTCGTCGGCATCAAGATACCCACCGGCGAAGTCATCTGTCTGCACTCCCGACCGGGCTTCGACCCCAACCTGTTCACCGGGACAATCTCGGCTCAGGCCTGGAGCGAACTGTCGGAAAACCCGTCCAAGCCCTTCTACAACCGGGCCATCAGCGCCACCTATCCTCCGGGCAGCATGCTGAAGCCGGTGGTGGCTTTGGCAGCGCTCAAGACCCGCGTCGCCACGACCGGCACTCGCTTCCAGTACTGCAACGGTCAATACCGCTACGGCAACCGGGCGTTCAAGTGCTGGACCGGGCACGGCATCCTCGACCTGCCGGGCGCAATCGCCCACTCCTGCAACGTCTATTTCTATCAGCTGGGGCTGAGGCTCGGGCTCGACAGCCTGGTGTCCTACTGCCAGGCTATGCCTCTCGGCCAGCTGGCCGGGATCGACCTGCCTGGCGAGAATCCAGGCGTCATCCCGTCCCGTGAGTGGCTGAACCAGCGCTACGGCAAAGGCCGGTGGCACATGGGCGTACTGCTCAACTTCGCCATCGGTCAGGGTGAGATCCTCGCGTCCCCGCTCCAGATGGCGGTCACCTACGCTGCAATCGCCAACAACGGCGTGTTCCGTCGACCCCATGTCCTTGCCCGGGTGGACTCGGCCGGACGTACGGTCCACCGAGCCGTGGCTGACGTCGAGAGGGTAAGCATTCGCAGCCATGACCTGGCCCAGGTCAAACGCGCGCTCGAGCGGGTCATCGAGTACGGCACAGCCCGAACCGCCCGGCTGCGCGAGATCCGGATCGCGGGCAAGACCGGTACTGCCGAGAACATCGGAGCCGACCATGCCTGGTTCGTCGGCTACGCCCCGGCAGACAGGCCTGAGGTCGTGTTCGCGGTCCTGGTCGAGAACGCCGGACACGGCGGTGTTGTCGCTGCGCCAATCGCCCGACAGCTGATACGGACCTGGTTCTCGATTCCAGATGAGGACGCACGGTGAGGCGAGTCGATCTCTGGGTCATCGTTCTCACAATCCTTCTCACCGCTGTCGGCATGCTCGCCGTCTATTCGGCGGGCGGGACCAGATACCTGGTCCGCCAGCTGGTGTTTCTGCCGGTGGCGGTTGCCGGTCTGCTCGCGGCCTGGTTCGTCCCCCGTCGTGTGATGCACGGCACGTCGATCTGGTTCTACGGTGCCATCGTCCTGCTTCTCGGACTGGTTCTCTTTCTGGGAGCCGGTCCGGGCTCGCGGCGCTGGTTTGTGCTCGGGCCGGTCGCCTTCCAGCCGTCCGAGTTCACCAAGCTCGCCGTCATACTCCTGCTGGCCCGCCATCTTGCCGGCCGCCGCTCGCTCGAGTTGAGTTTCCGGTCCCTTGCCGTGCCGGTTCTCATCTGCCTGGCACCCGCGGTCCTCATCGTCGTCGAGCCCGACCTCAGCGCCGCGCTGACCCTGGGCGCCATCCTCGCCGCGATGCTCTACTGGCAGGGACTGCGACCCCTCCACCTTCTGCTCCTCTTCATACCGCTCCTCTCCTTCGCGGCCGGCTTTTCGCTCTGGACCTGGATACCGTTCTTCGTGTTTCTCGCTGTCATCATGCTCGTCCGCACCAACCTGTTCAAGGCCGTCATCACCCTGGCTTTCAGCTCCTTCTTCGCCCTGCTGTCGCCTCTGTCTTTGCGCCTGCTCAGGGACTATCAGGCCGACCGCATCCGCAGCTTTCTCGCTCCGTGGTTCGACCCGCACGGCGTCGGCTGGAACGCCATCCAGTCGCGTATCGCCATCGGTTCGGGCCAGCTGTTCGGCAAGGGCTTCCTCTGCGGGACCCAGAACCGGCTGGGGTTCCTGCCCAACCGCCACACTGACTTCGTGTTCTCCGGCCTCGGTGAGGAATTCGGCTTCATCGGTGCCCTGTTCCTGCTTGGGCTGCTCGCGTTCCTCATCCGGCGGCTGCTGGTCATTGCCCGGCACGAACGCGACAACTTCTCTTCTCTGCTCTGTGTCGGGTGTGCCGCGGTGATCGGATACCAGGCGTTCATCAACATCGGCATGCTGCTTGGGATAATGCCGATAACTGGTGTTGCGCTGCCCTTCATCAGCTACGGCGGCTCCTCCCTGCTTCTTTCCTACGTCCTGGTCGGCCTGGTACTCAACGTCTCCAGCCGGCCGGCGTGATGACTCGAAAGCCCGATATCAAGTCCCTCACCCTGTCCGGGCTCGAAGAGCTGACACGTGAGATGAACTGGGAATCCTACCGGGCCCGGCAGCTCTTCTCCTGGCTCTGGCAGAAGGATGCCACGGGCTTCGACGCCATGACCAATCTCGGCAAGGACAGGTGCCGGCAACTGGCTGACCGTTTCCGGATCGGGAAGTTGGTCCAGGATTCAGTCCTTCGTGACGAAGACGGCACGACGAAGTTCTCCTGGCGCCTGGACGACGGGGCTGTGGTCGAGTCGGTCTACATCCCTGAGCCCGGGCGCAAGACTGTCTGCATCTCGACCCAGGTCGGCTGCGGCCTGGGGTGCGAGCTCTGCTACACCGCCAAGGCCGGGCTTGAGCGCGACCTCGGCTGGCACGAAATCGCGGGCCAGGTCCAGGCTGTGCAGCAGCGGGTAGAAGACCGTGTGACCAACGTGGTCTTGATGGGCATGGGCGAGCCGTTCCTCAACTACGAGCCCGTGCTTGAGGCGGTCCGCGCCGTCAACTCGGACTTCGGCATCAACATCGGCGCCCGCCGGATCACGGTCTCGACCGCCGGCATCCCTGACCGAATCCGCGACTATGCCCGGTTTCCGCTCCAGTCCAAGCTTGCGGTCTCGCTCAACGCCAGCGACGACGAGACCCGGAACCGGCTGATGCCCATCAACAGGACTCACCAGCTTGAGGAACTGATGTCGGCAGTCAGGGAATTCACCAGGGTCAAGGGTAAACGTGTGACCTTCGAGTACGTGCTGCTCGACGGCATCAACAACCGCCGAAAGGACATCCACCAGCTCGCCAAGCTGCTCAGGGACGTCCCGTGCAAGGTCAACCTCATACCCTTCAATCGTTTCCCGGATACGTCCCTGCGCCCGCCTCCTCCTGCCGACGTCGAGCGGTTCGCGAAGTCGCTCTATCCGCTCCTGCCTGCGGTCACCGTCCGGCGCAGTCGCGGCTCAGCCATCCTCGCCGGCTGCGGCCAGTTGGCCGGACGGATCAACCGGTGACCGCACAATCCTCCTTCTCTGGAGACACGGACCAGACCGACCGCCTCCGGACTGGATGAACTCACACGCTTGACCCAGGTCTGCGCCCGGTCTAACATGGACTGATGAAGAAAGCCGCCACTCTGGTTCTACTCCTGGCCCTTCCCCTGGCCGCTGACTACGTCGAGGTCGGTGTGCCGGGAACGGTCACCACCAACCGTCCGTTCTGCGGTTCCTGAGGCAACTCGGTAAGGCACCAGGTCCTGGTGCTCGCTTCCGAGCTTCCCGGCCGGGCATCGTTCACCGAAGTCGACCTGCTCTGCGCCAGCCCGACCTATGACAGCGGAATCTTCTACGACTACCGGCTCCTTGCCTGCCACACCTCGCTGTCCGAGCTGACCGACACCTATGCCGCCAACTACGACGGCAGCGAACCTGACACCGTCACATCGACCGGCATACTCGAGCTCAGCTGGGTCAACAACCAGTGGGGCAGGCTGCCGTTCGACACACCGTTCGAGTACAACGGTCTAGACAACCTGCTGCTCGAATTCCGCTGGAACGGCGATGACGGTCGCGCGGTGTACGCCAGAGGCTGGTACCCGCCCGGCGGCAACCGCACTCTGGACGGCTACTCACTCACCAGCCCGACCGGCACCCTCAGGCCCTACAGTGTCTGCCTCAGGCTCTACTACGACCCGGTCGGAATTTCAGAGCCAGCGGTTGACGGCCCTCTTGCCCGAGTCTCGTTTCATCCCGGCCTCACCTGCGGGAGACCTGTGCGGGTGTTCGGACTGCCGGATGATGCAAGTGCTTCGATTTACACCCCTTCGGGCCGGATGCTCGAGCGACTGGAGGCAGACATCTGGCATCCGGGCACTGCATCGCCCGGTATCTACTTCCTGCGTCTGACACTGGGAGACACTGCCAGGATTCTCCGTCTGGTCGTCGCTCGCTAGCCGGCAAACCCTTTTCCCGGGAACGGCGTCTGATATGTGCAGTTGAGAATCTGGACATCTCACTAGCCTCCTTGGTTGGAGCTCAAGTCGGGCCGGGCACGAGTTCCCGGCCCGCTGCTTTTGACCCGCATACCTCTGCCTGATATCCTGCCCCATGGCAATCGAGCAGCCTGTCCTTCTCACTGATCGCCTCATCCTGCGACCGTACACGCCCGACGACGCGCCCGAGCTGGCAGAAAGGCTGAACAACCCAAAGATCTACAGTACCACGCTGGCACTGCCCTATCCGTACGAGGAGCACCATGCGGTCGAGTGGATATCGACCCACCAGGCGTCCCTGGAAAGAGGCACTGCCGTACACTTCGCGGTGACTCTGAAGACGGACCGCACCATCATCGGCACCGTATCGCTGATGTCGATCAACGAAATGCATCGCCGAGCCGAAATCGGATACTGGATCGGCCCTGACCACTGGAACCAGGGGTACGCGACCGAAGCCGGTCAGGCGGTGCTCGACTACGGTTTCCGACGTCTCAACCTGCACCGGATCCAGGCCCAACATTTCAAGCGCAACCCCTCCTCCGGACGGGTGATCCAGAAGCTGGGGATGCAGAAAGAAGGCTTCTCTCGTCATGCCGCCTACCGTGCAGGGCGGTGGCACGACCTGATCAACTACGCCATCCTCGAGACCGATCCCCGGCCCTGATGGCGGTCCGCGCAATCCT
>CP070680.1:3069269-3077145 GCA_020352555.1 Caldifarciminota bacterium
CCTTCAGAACCAGCGTCGAAAACGGTAAGGCGTACATCGTCCCGGCAGACCCTGACGAACAAGGCCGGGCGTTGCCATACATATCGAAGGTGCGCTGCGGAGACTGAACTATCTCCTCCGTCCTGACACCGTGACAAGGCCGCTGGTCTTCGTGCTTCTCCCCTACTTCCTGCTGATGGGAGCCGGTTGCGCCCGGGTGTCGACCGGGGAATGGGTTCGACTTTCCTCTGTCCCGGTCTATGGCGGATTCAATTGGGGCGGAGTCACAGTGCACCCGTCCTACGTTCCCGCCTCTCTCTACAGCCAGCCCCGTCGGATGTACTCTGCCGGTGCCCATGCAGAGTTCGAAGTCAAAGGCCACCCGGTGGAGACCGACCTCGACTGGCACGTCTTCGACCACATGCTCAACTACGCCGGGCCCTCGAGGACCATCGAAGACCGCAGACTCGAATACAGCCAGTTGCGGGTCCCGCTGACCTACAACCTCGACCTGCTCCGCGACAGCAGCGGACTCCCAGTTGCGGACCTGAAACTCGGAATGTCTGGCGGGTACACCGCACTGCTCAAGGTCTCGGACCGAGGCATCGCCGAAGGCAGCAAGCCCTACACGTTCACGCGCTGCGACGCTGGCCCGCAGCTTGGCTTTGTGTTCTACCTCTCAGGGCTGCGGTTCAGCGGCTTTGTGCCCGGCCTGTTCCTTGACGCGTACGTGGGCACGGTCATCTACAGCGACGACGGCATGGCCAGGGATGGATACGGGCGCAACAACTACCTCCGCGCCGGACTCACCGCCCGGACCTTTGAACGCTAGCCGCAGACTAATGGAGCTCCTGAACCTCCTCTTTCTCCCCTCCCTGCTGATGGTGGTTGCGGGAGCCGACCCACTGCCCGAGATGCGTTTCGTGGAGACGAACGAAACTCCGGGCCAAGAGACTCGGCTGCCGGTGCCTGAGTAGGAGGACCGCCATGAATACCAACACCGGTCTAGGTCCTCTAGTGATCTGCTGCCTGGCTGCTCTTCTGATGATGAACTGCCCGGCAGCCGCCCCGTCGATTCCGATGGTTCCGTTCGCCGGCGTGGTCGGTGACTCCCTGGCGTTCTTCACAACCGCCACAGAGCCGAAGGGCCACGACATCATGTTTGTGTTCGACCTGGGCGACGGTTCGATGGACACAACACCGTTTGTGAAGAGTGGGGACAGCGGCTACGTGTGCCATTCGTTTCCCGACACCGGTACCTACTCGATTCGCGCGAGGGCCGTGAACCGGGCAGGCCGGGAATCCGACTGGTCCGGGGCGCTCGAGTTCTCCCAATCTCAGCCTCCTCACCTGGATTCCTGCATCACCGGCCAGACGTGGTGCGCTGCCAGGAGCTGGGTGAAGTTCAAGGCGGTTGCCGCTGACCCGGAAGGAGACAGCGTGGCTGCACGTTTCTCATGGGGCTCGGGCTTGCCCACCGAGTGGACAACGCTTGTCGCCTCAGGCGACACCATCGTCGACTCGGTTAAGTACCCGTGGACCGGAGTCTGCACCGTGAGGGTCACACTCCGCGACCAGGGCTACACCATCGGCAGGCCCGCATCTGGACTGCCCGTGAAGGTCACCCAAGCTGCCGTGAACTGGTGCACCGCCATCGATGAGGCCTACTACGATGCCTCATTGGTTCTCGGCATGCAAGGCGACCAGCTCGTCATCTACGCCGTCAGGGAAGATGAAGAGCTCGCTTGCTTTGACACTGAAGGCCATGTGCTGTGGGAACAGTGGCTTGACGTCTTTGCCGACTACTCACCATCACTGAGTCGCGACTGCTCAAGGCTGTACCTCGGGGACGACGAACACGGAATCGTCTGTCACGCAACGGCAACCGGAACCCTGGTGTGGCATCTGGATTCGGTCATGTGCGAAGGAACGCCGGCCATCGGCCCGGATGGCGCGCTGTACGTCACCTGCCCTGACAGAGGCACGCTGTCCAAGGTGGTCGATGATGGCGAGTCGGCTCACGTAGAGTGGAGTCTCCTGCTTACCGGCGAAGAGGGCACCTCAACCGGCGCGACCATCGGACCGGATGGTACAGTGTATGTGGCCGCGGGGAAGCTCTGGGACGAACACACCAGGCTGTTTGCGGTCAATCCTGATGGAAGCATCCGCTGGCAGGACTCGACAACCATAGACCGGCAGCAGTACGAGATGCCTCCTGTGTTCGACTCAGAAGGCCGGATTCTGTTCGCCGGGGAGGAAGCGGGCATCTACTGCTTCTACCCTGATGGCAGCCTCGCCTGGCACCAGAGAGACATCCGACCGGGCGAATGCGGAATGGCTGTTGCTGCCGACAACAGCATCTACGTATCGGGCGAGTCTGGTCATATACATCGAATCACTCCTGACGGAGAGTTGGACTGGACCAGCGACTACTGGTGCGGCGACGACGAGAACACGCCGGCGTTGGCCTCGAACGGGACGATATTCGTCCACAGCCCGGAGGATGATGCACTGTTCGCACTCAGCCCGACCGGGACCGTGCTCTGGCAGTGCTGGATGTATGACTCGATAGTCGGGGACGAACCGCGGCCCCGGCCTCAGTACGAGGGGTACTGCCCATCACCGGTCGTCGCCCCGGACGGCAATATCTATCTCGGCAGCGAGGGACTTGGCATACACTCTGTGTCGTGCGGAGAAATCTCTCCGGCTGACGCGCCCTGGCCGACCTACAATCACGACGCTGCCCGTTCTGGATTCGCAGGACGTGAAGACTAGAAGAACAAGGGTGTGACGAGGTTGTTCCTCAGACTCCTGCGAGGATTGACATGGACATAGTCCGGCGACTGGCTCCGTGGGTCCTGGTGCCGCTGCTGGCATTGCGCCTGACAATGCTGATGTTCTACACGCGCGGCAATGTCCTGAGCCTGCCGGCAGCAATGACTTGGCTCGACTGGCTGGCCGCAGCCCTGCTAGCCGGCTGGGCCGGCTGGCGCTTCGCCGTCGCCCGGCCAAGGCAGCGCCACGACCCTGCAATGCTCGCTTCGTTCACGCGGTTCTGGAACGGATGGCAGAAGAACCGGATGTCTGTCATCGACGTCCCGCTCGGCGAAGTGAACTGGACTGCGCGGACCAGCACCGACCAAGGGAACCGGACGGACGGCAGACCCGCAATCGTGATTGAACCCCCGAAATGCCCGAAGTGCGGGTCTGGTATAACTGAGACAAGAGCAGGCAAGGACTGGTACTGGGACTGCACCTCAGCAGCCTGCCGCAACCGCATCCTCAGCCGGACCTCTTTCGCGCAGACTCAGGGTCTGCTCCACGCCGTGTCGGCCGAGGCGTGGAAACTGACCCCGTCTGCTTGACAACCGCCGCACCTGACTCACACTGACTCAAGGGCGTACCCTTCATTTCTGAACCGGGCGAAGAAGACAGGAAACTGCCGCGCTGGCCGTGAGTGGTGGCCGTCCTGGTCGCAATGGTGATTATCCTGGTCGGGTACTCGTCCTGCGCCTCAGCTGACCGTCATCCGCCCGGCCCCCGGACCCTGGGCACCTCACCGCTTTCCTCGTCCTTGACTCAGCATCGCGCCTTTCTACACTCGGCTCAGGGTGAAATCCCCTGACCCCAAGACCCTTCCCCGGACCGTCCGCGTCGCAATCCTCGTCGTAGCCCTCTACCTGTTCCTCTTGTCGATCAGCCTGCTCGGCGATGCGTTCAAAGGTCTGGGCACCGGTTTTGCCCATACCCTGATCTCGCTGACCGCCAACCCGATCGCGGGCGTGTTCGTCGGCATCCTCGCCACTTCGATTCTCCAGAGCTCGTCCTGCACCACTTCGCTGGTCGTGGGCCTGGTCGCCAGCGGCACTCTGGCGATGCCGAACGCCATCAGCATCATCATGGGGGCCAACATCGGCACCACGGTAACCGGGCTCTTGGTGTCGTTCATGCATGTGACCCGGCGCCAGGAGTTCGAGCGCGCGTTTCCGGCCGCAGTGGTCCACGACTCGTTCAACCTGCTGACCGTGCTGGTCCTGCTCCCGGTCGAGATAATGTTCCACCCTCTGGCCCGCATCTCGGCCGGGCTCACCGGGTTGTTCGCCGGTGCCGGCGGGTTCACGTTCGCCAGCCCGCTCAAGCTTGCCACTACGCCGGTCGCCGCGCTGGTCGACAGTCTGGTCGGCAACCAGCCCGTGGTCCTGCTCGTGCTCGCCATCATCCTGCTCTTCGTGTCGCTCAAGTTCGTGGTCGACATGATGCGGTCTTTGGTCAGCCGCAGGATGAGCCTGGTCGTGGACAAGTATCTGTTCGGCAGCGCGATCCGGGCCTTCCTGCTCGGGCTGGTGTTCACCGCCATCGTCCAGTCCAGCTCGGCCACCATATCCATCGTCGTGCCCATGGCCGGTGCCGGGCTGCTGACCGTGCGCCAGATATTCCCTTACGCGGTCGGCGCAAACATCGGGACGACAGTGACAGCTATCCTGGCCGCGCTGGTGACCGGTACCCCGGCCGGGATCCAGCTCGCACTCGCCCACCTTTCGTTCAACGTCCTGGGCGCCGCGGTCTGGTCGCCCTTCAGGATCGTTCCGATATGGTTCGCCGAATGGTGGGGCGGGTTCTGCGCCCGGCACCGGGTCTGGGCCCTGGTATACGTCATCGTGCTTTTCTTTGTCATCCCGCTGACAGTGACAATACTGTCAAGGAGGTAGCCATGCTTTTCTCTGATTTCGTCCACATCTGGAAGAAGACCACGCTCCTGAGCGAAGCGACCGACACCTGTACCGAGATGCTCAGGACCGGGCTCCGGATGTTTGAGTACTCGATGCGGGTCCTGCTCGACAACGAGAGAGAAGTCGAGGACATCTACGCCATCGACCGCGAGATGAACCGCCACGAGATATCGGTCCGGCGCAAGGTCGCCGAGCACCTGGCGGTCAATCCTGAGCAGGACTACGTCGCCGCGCTGTTCCTGTCCACCATCGTCGGCGACATCGAGCGGATCGGCGACTACTGCAAGAACGTCATCGAGCTTGCCCACCACTATCCGGAGAAGCTCGAAGGTCCTTACATCGACCGGATCCGGGAGATCGAGGGGGAAGTCGTCCGGCTGTACGAGATGACGGTCGAGGCGTTCGAGCAGGGCGACAGCGACAAAGGCCGGAAGGCGATGGAGCTTCAGGCCGAGCTTTCGCGGCAGTGCGACGGGTTGACCGACCGGCTGCTGGCCGAGACCGAGATGCCTGGCCGCAACGCCGTGATCCGTGCCCTGCTGCTGCGGTTCCTGAAGCGGGTTTCCGCGCATCTGAAGAACGTGGCGTCTTCTTTGGTCAACCCGTACCACAAGCTCGGGTACAAGCCCGACGGCTCGCCCGACGACCCGGACGAGTAGCCGCCGGAATCTGAACCGAAACGACCCCTGCCTGACCAGAGGAGGAGCGGAATGAGAATACTCCACATCTCCGACCTGCACACCACCAGCCCCAACTTCGTCGCCGAATGGGGCGAGACCGTTGTCGGCAACGTCCGCTCCCTGAACCCCGACGTCGTTGTCGTGACCGGCGACCTGACCGACGACGGCCACGTCCATGAGTACGACACCGCCAAGTCCTGGGTCGACCGCTTCGACACCGACAACCTCCTGCTGGTCCCGGGCAACCACGATGCCCGCAACCCGGGCTACCGGATATTCAAGGAGACTTTCGGCACCAGGATGCCGTTCTTTGAGAACGACCGTGTCGCCGTGCTCGGCATCGACTCGACCGAGCCCGACCTGGACGACGGCCACGTCGGACGCGAAAAGTACGACTTCATCCGTGAGAAGCTGGGCACGACAGGCAGACTCAGAATCCTGGCCATGCACCACCACCTGGTGCCGATTCCGGGCACCGGCCGCGAGCGCCACATTCCGGTGGACTCGGGCGACGTGCTCAACCTCTGCCTCGAGCTCGGCATCGACTTCGTGCTGTCCGGGCACAAGCACGTGCACTGGATATGGCGCATCGAGGACACATACCTTGTCACAGCCGGAACCGCGACCTCGCGCCGGCTCAAAGGCCGGTCCTGGCCGTCGTTCAACATCCTCGACATCGAGGACGAGACAGCGGTCCTCAAGGAGATGAACGTTGCCACCGAAGCGGTCCGCGACGTCCGCACCACCCGCTCCGGAGCCGGCCGTGAATCAGGCCCGGCTTGCCACCCTGCTGATACCGGCCTAACATCAGCCTCATGACCGGACATCACCGCCGTGCCACCAAAGCCGGGCGCCAGGGCCGCAGCCTCATCGTCTCCATTGTCCTCAACCTCGGGTTCGGGGTGGCCGAGCTGGTCTTCGGGCTCATCGCCAATTCACTGGTTCTGGTCGCGGACTCGCTCCACGACTTCGGGGACTCGGTCGCGCTCGGACTGTCCTATGCCGGGCTGCGACTCTCGCAGCGCAGGCCGAACCGCCGGCGGACTTTCGGCTACCGCAAGGTCCGGATACTGACCGCGTTCCTCAACGCCGTCATCCTCATCGGCCTTACCGTGCTCGTGGTCCGCGCCGCAGTGCTCCGCATCATCTCGCCCGAGCCGGTCCGCAGCCCGATACTCATCACCATGGCCATCGTCGGGCTGCTGGTCAACGGTCTCGCGGTCCTGCTCCTGCGCCGGGACAGACACAGCCTGAACATCCGGGCCGCGATGTGGCATCTGATGGAGGATTTCCTCGGCTGGATTGCGGTCCTGGTCGGCGGCATCGTCATCCGGTTCACCGGCTGGTACGTCGTCGACCCGATCCTGTCGCTGGCCGTGAGCGCGTTCGTGCTCTTTGGTGCTTGGTCGGTGTTCCGCGAGTCGGCCAGCATCCTGATCGACTCCACACCCAAGGACATCGACTTCGACCAGGTCCGGGACTACATCATCGGGTTTGACGACCACATAACCGGACTGCACGACCTGCACATCTGGACCCTGGGCGAAGGCGAGCGCGCCCTGATGGCCCACCTGGTCGTGCCGGACCGGGAACTGAGCGGCTACTACCCGATGCTGGCAAGGCTCGAATGCGCGCTGGGCGAGGAATTCACCATCGACCACGTCACGCTCGAACTCGAGTGTGACAAGTGCAAGTCGGGCAACAACGTCTGCCTGGAGTGAGTCGGTCGCGAAGGCGGTCATCGGTCCGCGGTCAGACCGGGACCGGAGAATCGGCAACATCACACGCGCGTTCACGCTCGGGTGGCGGTGCGACCGGTCCAGATGAACAGCCGGTCCTGAGCCCTCATCGTCATGCGGCTTTGCCTGGTTCAAACAGGATGGCCGCGTTCCGGATACGTCGGGACTCCCGGTGCTCGGACTGCGGCGAGCCGGTGCCTCGCGGCAACCTGCTCTTCCTCGAAGCGGGCGCAGCGCTCTGCCTCGCCTGCGCCGACCTCGACCACCTCGAATACCTGCCGCGCGGGAACGCGGCCCTGACACGCCGCGCGTGCAAACACTCGGGCCTGTCAGTCGTCGTGTTCGAGTTCAGCCGGACCCGGAAGCGGTATGAGCGCCAGGGCGTGCTGGTCGAACCCGAGGGCCTGCAAAAGGCGCAGGCCGAATGCCTGGCCGATGCCGACCTGCGCGCGGCCCGCCAGCAACGCGAAGCGACCCGCCGCGCCAGACTGGACCGGGAGTACGTCGCCGAGTTCACCACGGCAGTGCGCAGGCTCTTCCCCGGCTGCCCGGCTGGCACAGCCGAGAAGGTCGCCGAACACGCCTGCCTCAAGTACAGCGGTCGGGTCGGCCGCAGCGCCGCGGCCAGGAAGCTTGACCCTGAGGCGGTCTTCCTCGCAGTCCAGGCCCACGTCCGGCATCGCAACACCGGCTACGACACGCTGCTCATGCAGGGCCACAACCGCGCCGATGCCCGGTTCGAAGTCCA
>CP070680.1:3077245-3097504 GCA_020352555.1 Caldifarciminota bacterium
GGTAGACGTCGGTCGACAGGATGAAAGCGTAGGCCAGGACCCGGACATTCCAGCGCAGCACTCCGACAACGAAGTCGAACAGGCCGCGCGGGTAGCGTCCGGTGAACAGGATAGCGAACCAGGCGATGACTGCGCAGAACTGGGCCGCGATGTCGAGAAACGCCAGCACGATGACGTGGGGGATGACAAGGAACCACTTGACCAATGGCAGCCCGCGGCTGAGCTCTTTGGCGTCCGGGTACTCGATCCTGAGGTGAACCGCCTGCTCCTCGTCGGTCGACGGATACTCGTCGCGCAGCAGCAGGCCGTAGACGTAGACCCTGAGCGCGAACGCGGTCAGGGCGATGTTCCAGTCAAACCACCAGCGCGGGTACTTCTGCCTGAACAGCAGCATCATCATGACCGGGCCCCAGACCAGGCCGAAGATGGCAAAGGTGTAGGGCAGGATCCCGACGGTATCGTTGTCGCCTACCGGTCCGGCGAGCAGGATGAGCAACACCAGGATGGGGAGTATGACAAACCCCCGGAAAAAGGTAGTGAGCCGGTCCAGGTCCCGGTCCGGGAAGTCGACGGTCAGGTCAGCAGGGTAGGCGGTCGGTTCTGGCATGATACTCCTTTGTTACTGATACACTGTATGAGCTTTGGTTATTCGGTCAAGGCGCAGGGAAACCTTCTGTCCAGGGTCAGAGAGTTCATGAGCAGCAGAGCCAAACGCGAGATGGCCTGTACTGCAGTGCTGGCTGGGTGCGGGCTGCTGATGATTGCAGGGTGCAGGACACTTTCCCTGATGAGCCAATGGGCAGCTGAGCCGGTGACAGCAGACGGCGAGGCGGGAGAATGGTCCCTGGCCAGCGGCAGAACCTTGATGCAGGACGATGTCCAGGTGTCGGCACGGAACGACGAAGAGAATCTCAACCTGATGGTCAGGTTCAGGGCATCGGACGAGAAATGGGCGCGGGCCACGATGCGGTCAGGCCTGCGGTTGTGGTTCAACCCGAACGGCAAGAAACGCAAGGACCTGGGTCTGCGCATCGCGACCGGACCAAGGCCTGATGACTTGCCCGGATTCGAAAGCCGAGGAGATAGCACGGGTATGCTCGGGATGCACCTGCCTGAGGAGCTGCGGCCGCGGTTCGAGTCAATGCGGCCGAAGATGGACGGTTCGATCCAGGTTATCGACCGGATCCTTGAGACGAGCTATGACCTGCCTGCAGACGGGTCGCTGGGTCCGGCTGCAGGATTCACCTGCCAGGACGGCATGTGTTCCTACGAGCTGAGCGTGCCGCTGGAGCTCAACGGAAGCTTCGGGCTTGGGATCGAGCCAGGCAAGTCGGTGATGGTCGGCATCACCGCGGGCTGGAGTGAGGAGGAGCGCGAAGCGATGCGGGAGCGGATGCAGGAGATGAGGACAAGAGAACCCGGTATGCGGCTGCCAGGAGGAATGGGCGGTCGCAGGCGTATGGGGGGACGCGGTCCTGGAGGGCCGGCTGGTCAGCCGACAGACACGGACGAGAACCTGGAGATCTGGATAAAGGTCAGGCTGGCTGAGGTCGGCTAGGCCGAAGTCGCGGCTTCGCGTTCCGGCCTGCTAGGCCTTCCACTGGTACAGGTTCATGTCGATGCGGTCCTGGTCACTGAATCTCACGCCTTCTGTTTCGAGCATCTTCTTCTGAAGCTTGTACCCGTCGCCTTTGAGCGAGATGCGTCCCTGCGAGTTGACGACGCGGTGCCAGGGAAGGTCGTGCTTGTCGGACAGGGCGCGCAGGGTCCAGACCACAAGCCTGGAGGCCCGAGGGTTGCCGGCGATCCGGGCGACCTGGCCATAGGTCGCGACCCTGCCTTTGGGGATGCTCTTGATCGCCCTGGTGACGAGCCCTGTGAACGAAGCCGCGCCTATTTCATGGTCCTTCAAGAGGTTATGCTGTCTTCCGGGAAGCCGTATCGGTCATCTCCCAGGCGCCCGGCCACAACCGCGGCCCAGGGGGTGAGCACCAGGATGCGGTTGGCGAGTACCTTCTTCTCAGCACTACCTGTCTCCTTCGTCGTATCCCCGGAATCCACAACGGTAGGGCATGGGCAGCAGGTCGATGGCCTTGACCTTGACCAGCTCGCCGCCGGAATCGAGGATGACCATGCATTCGGGTGCGTAGTCGACGAGCAGCTGGCGGCAACTGCCGCAGGGCGGGATGACCGGGAAGTCGTCTCCGCGGTGCGTTGCTGCCGCGATGGCGACGAACCTGCGTTCGCCGGCAGTGAGTGCGGTGCCGATGGCGACCGGCTCGGCGCAGGGACCGGAGGGGCAGGCTTCGACGTTGATGCCGGCGTAGACTCTGCCCGACCCGCAGCGTACTGCGGCGCCGACCCCATGACGGTCCGGGTGTTCGTTCCTGCGGAGCGCATCCCGGGCAGCTTCGACGAGTTCGAGATCAGCCGGTTCGAGGGGATGGATTGGCGCTTCCATCAGCGCAGAGTAGAGGAGCGAAGGCGGACTGTCAATCCAGACGGGTCAGAACAGGCTGCCCTGCTCAGGCGCGTGGCCGCGGTAGCGAGGGAACCTGGTCGGTATTCTCCTCTCGGCGCAGAGCTTGCTGAACAGCTTTTCCAGCCTGCGCGCGTTCGGGACCGGACACTGGTACCGGTCGCCGTACCTTGCTTCGTACTTCTGCCGCAGCCCGGGGAAGAGCTCGTCGAGCCGGTCAAAGTACCAGGCGCGCTGCCGGTCGCGCATGGTCATGCCGAGCGCTGGGATGATGTACTGGGCTTGGTGCCTTGCTGACTGCATGACGATGCCGGCGATGTTGTCCGGTGTGTCCTCGATGAAAGGCAGTATCGGCATCATGACCACGCCGGTTGTGATGCCGTGCTTTGACAGGGTCTGCATGGCCTTGAGCCGGGCTGACGGAGCCGGGGCGCCGGGTTCGAGCTTGGCGGCCAGCGAATCGTCGGTGGTGGTGATGGTGAAGCTGACAGCGGCGAAGCTGCGGTTGATGCTCTCGAGCAGTTCGAGGTCGAGCAGCACCAGGTCGCTCTTGGTCATGATGTGCGTCTGGAACCCGAACTCGTCGATGAGTTCGAGAGCACGGCCGGTCTGCCTGACTTCGGCTTCGACCGGCATGTAGGGGTCGTTCATCGCGCCGGTGCCGATGGTGCCTTTCTTGCGCTTGCGGCTCAGCTCGTCGCGCAGCAGGTCGATGGCATTGGCCTTGACCAGGATACGTGCGAAGTCCTCGATGCCGTAGCACTCGGACCTGGAGTCGCAGTAGATGCACTGGTGCTGGCAGCCCCGGTACAGATTCATGCCGTAGTCCAGGCCGAACCAGTCGTCCGGCTGTCTGACACGGGACAGGATGACCCTGGCCTGGATCTCGCTGACCATCAACCCGACACTACTCGACAGCGTCGGTATCCGCGTAGATCCGCCTTTCGCAGACCAGTCCGTCGCGGATGTCTGCCTTCCAGACCACGGTTTCCCGCACTTCTGTCTCAGGCTTGATGTGGGAGCCGGTGGTGCGGCCGATGACGAGCACGCCGTCCTCGCCCGAGTTCACGAGCTTGTCAACATGGATGAGATAGTCAGGGTAGGCGTCGAAGTACACGCGGAAACCGTCCCGCATCCGGTCTGCCCAGCGACAAGCGTCACCCTCGCAGTCGATGAACGCGAAGTCAGGGTGCATGAGCCTGCGCAGGGCGTGCTCGTCCTGCCGGTTGATGCGGTCGACGAACTCAAGGACAAGGGCCTGGTGTTTCATTCAACCAGCACGAACTTGCGGGTCTGGCCGGACCTGGCCTGGAAGTAGCAGCCGGGACGCAGGGCTCTGGTCGCAGGGTTGATGCCCGGGCCGAGCACGCGGCGGCCGGCCGCATCGAATGTGCCTTCCAGTAAGCTGCCACGACGAACACGACTTCCTCTCGAAGGTCCGGTGATGCCGGTCGGGCCCTGGCCCTGGAACACCATGCGCGACGGGTGCTCGGCGCTGTGATGTACGACGTTGGTGGCGGCAAGGGTGTCGACCGTGTCGCGCAATGGGTGGCCGCCGTTGTTGAGGTTGGTGCGGAAGCGCGGGCTGTTGCTCGATGATATCGCCAGGCAGATGCGGTGCCCGGCAGGAAAGCAGTAGGCGGTGTTGCCGAGGTCGATGTTGAACTCGTACACCTGGCCCGGAACGAGCAGGTTCTCGCTGCCGAGTCCGTTGCGGTGCCTGGCCATGAGTATTCCGTCAATGACCAGCATCTTGCGCTGCCGGGCGTCGTTGTACAGGTCCACGAGCTTGGCGGTGAAGTCGGTGTCGAGCCGGTCGGAGGATGCGTGCAAACGCACCCATATTCGTCCTTCGATGACCACGTCCTGTTCGAGCGGAGGTGACACGTAGCAGAGCACGTCATCACGATAGAGCTGGTCGTGCTGGTTGCGCGGGCCGGCAGCCAGGGCGAGGTTGTTGCCGCCGTTTGACGGCACCGGGTCGCGCGGGTCGTAGACAAAGGTGTCAGGAGGTTCGCTGCTGCCGGGCCGGTAGAAAGAGAGCGAGCTGCCCCCGCGCAGGTACAGGCAGAACGTGTCGGCAGAAGGCGGCCAGTCGTCGGCTGTGAGCCAGTTGTTCCAAAACCCGGCAGTGTCGACCGGTCCCATCAGGTAATAGGAGACCGGCGGGATGTGGGAGATGCTGCCCGAGTCCTTGAGCCACCAGTCGTACCAGCGGTCGGCAAACGCCTGCAGGCTGTCGAACACGCCGCGGGGGTAGAGGATTTCGCCGACCAGCGGGATGCCGATGAGGTGGCTCCACGGGCCCATGACCAGGCGGGCGTTGCCGAGGCGGCGGCAGGCCTGGAATCCCTCGACCGTTCCCTGGGAGAAGATGTCGTACCAGCCGCCGTAGAACAGCATCGGGGTGCGGAGCGAGTCCTGCCTGGTCCAGACGTCGAGATAGTCCCAGACCGAGTCTTTGCAGTAGTGGTCGGCATAGTACTCGAGCATGTGTCGGGCGTTCTGGCGGGTGAGCCAGTAGTCGATATCGTACTGCCGCATTTCGCCGCCAGGCAGCGCGGCGTGGCGGTACATGTCGAACGCGCCGACCACCGGATTGGCGCAGGAATGGGCCGGGTGCGAGGCACCGGCGAGCAGGAGCTGGGTGATGGCGCAGGCAGAGCCGCCGATCGTGCCGACCCGGCCCGAGCACCAGGGCTGGGACGAGAGCCAGTCGACGGCATCGTGCCCGTCGCGCTTGTCACAGCGCCAGCCGTCGTCCAGGAACACGCTGTCAATACCCTGGGATTCGAACCGGCCCCGGCAGTCCTGGGTCGCGACGATGTAGCCGCGGCCGTCGGTCCAGCGCGCAATGGTGTTGTTGTTCATCGCGTTGTCGGCACCGTACGGTGTGCGCATGAGCAGGACAGGCAGGGGGAACTGCGTCGTGTCGTTTGGGAAATAGAGGTTGGTGTTGAGTTCGGTTTGGTCCCGCATCGGCATCATTACCGAGTCCTTGGTCCAGGAGACCAGCAGAAACGGGATGAGGAATGCGGTGCTCATGAGTTGCTGCGTTTCAGGTTCAGGGTAGACGCGCGGCCGGTCCGGTCAAGCGGGGCGCTAGAACTCGGCGAATTCCCACGACAGGGAATCGTGGGCAAAGGTGAACAACAGGTAGCCTTTGCTGCCGTAGTCGAGTTCGTCCGGAGCCATTGTGCCGCAGATGAAATGGTGCAGCTTGCCTGCCAGGGTGTGGCGGAACCCGTGGATGTGGCCGGACACGAGCGCATAGGCGCCTGATGACTGGAGCAGGTGCTGGAGCTTGTACCGCTCTGCCGTGCTGCCGGTCCGGTACAAGGTCGGGAAGGTGCCGTCGTAGACCGGGAAATGGGTGCCGACCAGGGTGACGTATTGGCCGGCCTGGCCCAGCTCGGTTTCGAGCCAGTCGAACTGGGTCGGTCCGATGAGTTCGCTCGCTGTGTCGATGAAGACGAGCTTGACCTTGTCTGCGAATACCACCGAATAGGTGGCCGGGCCGAACGCCTGCTTGAATCTGTCCCAGCCTTCTGCCTGATACAGGTCGTGGTTGCCGGCCGTGACGTAGTACGGGATGCCGACTGCGTCCAGCGCCTGGCTGATGAAACCGACCTGTTCCCTGGTCGCGTCGTGGGTCAGGTCGCCGAGCACACAGAAGAAGTCGATGCGGTTCGGGCCCACGTCTCTGGCGAAGCGCTCGAGCATGTGGACGCTGTCAGAATGGACCTGGGGGTCGCCGAACACCGCGAACCGGAAAGAGTCCGGGTCTACCTCGGCCGGCCCGGGCGTGCCGAGGTTGCCGGACAGGCTTTCGGACACCCGGTGCTCGACCGTAGGATGGAACAGGACCTGGGAAAGGTCCCAGTCGCAGCCGCAGAGCAAGAGCGAGACGGACATGACCAGCACACGTCTAGAACTCATGGCACACCCCAAGTTCTGCGGTAAACTCGGACACAGACAGCAGCAGGCTGGACAGGCCTGTTATCCCGGTGGCGCAGCGGAACAACAAGTCCCAGCCAGGTACCAGGTCAGCCCTGGCAGACAGCCGGAGCGGTATGCGGCTCGGCACCGACATCCTCAGCAGGTCTGCATTCGACACAGTGAGTACGGCGTCCAACGGCGCCATTTCGAGGAAGGTCCAGTCCAGTTGGTAGACCAGGTTGAATTCCGGCATGTCGGAATCCCAGGCCAGCGGGCTGGCGAACCCGTGCTCGAACGCCGGGGCGCGGTATGCGATGCCGGCGCCGAGGTGCAGGGTGCGCAGCGGCGTGGTGTGGGCAGCAGCGATGACCCGGTTCTCTCCGATGCGCCATTCGTTCCACTGATTGTGGCGATAGCTTGCGTCGAGTTCGACGCCGGCCAGGCGCAGTGCGCGGACCCGGATTCCGAGCCCGTAGTCGGACAGGCCGTTGTGCTGGAACAGGCTGAGACCGATTCCGGCGTGGATATTGAGGAACGAGAGCACTGACTGCGATGCGTGAATCGAGACCAGTGCCTTGGATTCCACCCCGGCCTCGTGTCGCATACCGACCAGCACCGCCTGTTGGCTTCTGCCGGTTTCGAACAAGAGGGGAGAAGCGACAGCGGTCTCGCAGATCAGCAGCAGCGCGGCCAGCCGCACGCGGGTAGTGTAGAGAAGGACAGGGGTGATGCAAGAGGCCGAGTGTGGAGAAGGACCTGTGTCAGTCCGCAACCAGGACCTTGTGCACCCTCGCCCCTTGAGGGAGAGGGAAGGGTGAGGGGTTGTCGGGGGTGTCTGCTGGCGCACGGAGCAGATGCCGTGCGCGAACTGCTCTGGGCTGTCGGCGGTCGGGCTGTCTGCTGCGGTCTACGGAGCGGTCGGCCAGTAGTCGAGCGAATCCTGGGTCGTGGTGAAGGTGTCGGACACGACTGCGTCGTGGCACAGGGCGAGGATGCGGAGAGTGTCGTCGCCCGCAGTGGTCTTGCGGATGGTCAGGCGGTGCAGGCAGAAGCAGGCGGGCCAGTCATTGAGGTCGAACTCGAACGTGTCCGGTGTCGTGCCTTCGACCTTTTCCCACTGCCCGTGCTTGCCGAACCGGCCCTTGAACTCGAGCGGGTGTCCCTGCGGGTCGGACAGCACGAGGGTGATGGGATTGTAGCTGGGCGTTTCTCCGTCGCACGCCAGTGCTCCGGCAAGGGCCAGAGCGATGAGGGCAGATAAGGCGGGTTTCATGGATGCCTCCGTTTGTGCATGTGCTTCACACAAGGTCTGACGCGGACACCGGTGTTCCGGTTGCCCGGAACCCGCGGGCAATGGTTGGGGTGCGGTGCAGTGCGGCAACCGCACCAGGCGTAAAGCGCGGGGCTAGAAGACATCGAGCCAGGTGAATGCGAACCGGTCGCCGAATGCCCGGTCGAACGAAGTCCGGGCGAGCGGCTTGCACATCACGGTGAACCAGCGGCCGCGGCGGAATTCGCAGCCCTCATCGCGGTAGAGCTGCTCGAGCATAGGGTCGGACACGTACGGGTCCCACAGCACCGCCTTGCCCCGGGCTTTGACACGGGAGAGGACGTCTTGGTACGCTGCGCGGTCGACGGCGTGGAAATCCAGGATTTCGATTGTCCTCCGGCGCTCCTCGAACAGTGCGTAGCCGCCGGGCCGGATTATGGCTGACCCGGGCTGGAATCTCTGCATCTTGGCCTTGATTCTGGCCCAGTGCGGAAAGCGGACCGAGAACCCGGTCCGGTCCTTCATGACCTGGGCAAAGACGCGCTCCATCCGTCGATAGTCGATCCGCTTGGGTTTTCGCCGGCGCTTGGCCTTCCTGGGCCGGTAGATGCGGTAGGCTGTGAGCCGGTCGGCAAGCGGGGTGTCGGTGTACCCGAGCTTGCGGTAGAGGTTGTGTCCGACCAGATTGCGGCCGGTGCACAGGAACGAGAACCGGTAGCCCTTTCTGCGGAAATGCCGGTGGGCGTACGGGAAGAGCCGGGTGGCGATGCCGGTGCGGGCGAAGTTGGGGTCGGTGGCGACTCCGTGGATTCCGCCGATGGTCTCGACCCCGCGGTCCAGAGTCCGGACCCGGATGTCCATGACACCGACGAACCCGACCAGCCGGCTTTTGTCAAGGGCGGCGAAGCCGAAGGTGTCCTTGTAGCGCTGGTCCAGTCTCCGCATGCGGGCGATCCGGGTCGGGGTGGCGGTCCAGCCGAACGCGGGTTCCATGAGCTTGATGAAACCATAGGGGTCGTCGAGCTGGTCGTAGATGACCACCTTCATGCGCGCAGGATAGGAGCGCGGCAGTTGATGTCAATCACGTCCGGCCGACGGTCTGAGTTTGACACTCGCCGAGTGCCAACTGTATTATGAGGCTCGATGCTGCTCAAGCTCCGGACCCCGGCCGAAACCGCGGCGGCAGGTAGGTCTTGACGTTCGGCCTGCTCCCGGTCGCCGTTCTGCTGTTGACCGGCTTCGGCCCGTCCGACACGGTCGAGTCGGTCAGGTTCGAAGGCAACCGCTTCTTCCGCTCCGGGACCCTGCTGTCCAGGATCACCACCCGTCCGAAGCTGGCGCTTGACGAGCGCGGGCTGGAAAAGGACGCCCGGGTGCTGGAGAAGATGTACCAGGACTTCGGGTTCTTCGGCGTAGACGTCGAGCCCGGGACCAGGCCGGGCAAGCGGCGGACCGTGGCCGTGTTTTCGGTTTCCGAGGGCGAGCGGGCGCTGGTCGACCGGGTGGTCGTGACCGGGAACCGCGAGTTCAGCGGTGGCCGGCTGCTCGAACTGCTTGCGGTCAAACCCGGAACAGGGTTTGAGCACGGACTCCTATCCCAGAGCGCCGATGAGGTCGGCAGGCTGTATCTCAACTCCGGGTTCCCGTTCGTCGAGGTGACCGGCGAGTGGGAGACGAGCGACACTGCGGTCGTGCTCAGGCTCGAGGTGGAGGAAGGGCCGAGGTGCCGGATATCCGGAATCCGGGTGCGCGGGCTGGAGACCGTGCGAGAGAAGACGGTGCTCCGGGCATGCGAGCTGGACAAGGGCGAAATGTTCAGCCAGGAAAGGCTGAACGACGCGAGGCGCAGGCTGTACGCGACCCGGCTTTTCCAGAAGGTGAGTTTCCGGGTGTACCAGCCGGGGGCCGAGAGCCTTCCCGGCCTGGACGTTCAGAGCGCGTCTGGCCCGGGGAGCGTAGTCGTGCGCTTTGACGTAATCGAACAGCCGCATCAGATGTTCCTGTTCGGAACAGGGCTGGAAGGCGCGGGCTTTGAGCTGTCGGCGTGGCGGGGACTGCTCTCGGTGGGTTGGCAGCACGACAACGTCCTGAACCGGGGGCACCACCTGGGTGCGAACGTGGCCTACAGCCCGAGCTTCAGAGGCGACCACCGGATCGAGGTGGACGGCAAGTACCGGCTTCCGTACCTGATATTCACCAGGGTTGACTTCGAGACAAGGCCCTTCTTCTACTGGGAGAGGGACTCTACGCTGACGTCCGAGTACGGGGCCGAATCCGAACTGAGTCGGGCTTTGACCCCGGAGTTCAAGGTCGGGCTCGGCAACCGGCTGCGCCGGGTCAACAGGCAGTCGAGGAGCGTGACGAACTCGGTCGCGCTCAATCTGCAGTACGACACGCGCGACGACTTCTTCGACCCGAAGCGAGGAGTGTACCTGCGCCCGGTGGCAGAAGTGGCCGGCGGCCTGCTCAGAGGGGCGAACGATTTCTACCGGTTCACCGGCGAAGCGCGCTGGTTCCAGAGTCTTCTGTACGGGCTGGTGTTGGCGGCCCGGGCCCAGTACGGTCGGGCGATACCGTACGGCGGGACCGAGAAAGTGCCTCACTACGAGGTGTTCACGCTCGGCGGCAGGAACAGCCTGCGCGGATACGGCGACCGGTCACTGGGGCCGGATTCGGTCGACGGCGAGAACTACGGCCCGGTCATGCTCAACACCAACGTCGAACTGCGTACTCCCTACATCCTTGGCTGGGTCGGGCTGGTCGGTTTCCTGGACGGCGGCGAGGTGGTCAGGACCGAGTCCGAGTTGACTGTCGACAACTACCAGTACAGCGCCGGGGCCGGGATCAGGGTCAGGACGCCGATCGGGCCGGCAAGGCTGGACTGGGGCAAACGTCTCAAGGACCCGGTCGAGGCCGACTGGGGCAAGTGGTATCTGGGACTGCTGCATGCGTTCTAGGCCCAGAAAGAACCGTCGGAGGACCGGGTGGTGGATTGCGCTCGCGGTCTTGGTCGTGCTGTTCCTGCTGGTCCTGGTGTCAAGGCAGGGGATCGGCAGGTACGTCATCAACAGGGCATTGGAGCGGGTCGGAAGCTCGATGAACGTCCGGATCAGCTATGCCAAGCTGACCGGTGACATCTATTCAAGGCCGACGTTCGAGGGTCTGGCTGTGGCGATGAACGGCGATTCGCTCAGTGTCGCGGAGTTGACGTTCGGCTACGACCTGTTCGGGATGGTCCGCGGCAGGTTCGCGTTCTCACAGGTCAGCATCGAGGAGCCGCGGCTGTTCCTCGTTTCGAAGGAGCGCAGAGAAGAACCCGACACCGCTCGGAGAGTGCCCAAGTTCCCGCGCGCGACCGTCAAGCGGCTGCTGCTCCGGGGCGGACAGGTGTGGCTGGACAACGAGCTCAGAGTCGACTCGCTGGACGTCGAGCTGGCCCTGAACTCCGCGCCCGAAGTGCTCCGGGCGATGCTGTACAGCGCTGCCGGGACTGCGGTCAGGGAGAAGCTGACCCTGACCGGGCTGACGGCCCGATGCCGGGTGACAGGAGACTCGGTGGTGCTGGACGGGCTGGAAGCGGCGACGAGGAGTTCGCGGCTCACCGGCGATGTCGCGCTGACGATCGACGGCAAGTCGATATCGGGTGAGCTCGATGACCTGAGGGTCGAGCTGGCCGAATTCACCGACCAGTCGGGCAGGATTCGGGTGCAGGGCTCGGCCGCGCTCGAGGACGGGTCGAGGAGTGCGGACGTGGACTACGCGGCCGAAGGCCTGGTCCTGTCCGGGTTCGAACTACCCAGGCTGGTCGGCAGCGTGGACCTGGAGGGTTCTGTTGCCGAACTTGAGGTGTACGGCAGGGACCCGGAACGCGGCGGGTTCAGCTTTGACGGAACCGTCAACACCGAAGACATCAGCTTCCTGGGCGAGATGAGGCTGGATTCGATCGCGCTGCGCCTGGTGGATTCTTCGCTTCCGGACCTGATGCTGGACGCGGAACTGGTGGTCGGGGGCAGGAAGACCGATTCGGTGGGAGCCAGTGTCCGAGCGAGGATTCGTCGCGGGCCGGACAGGAAGGTGGCTGAGGACAGTGTTGAGCTGGTCGCGCAATACCGGGCCGGCAGGATCGACGTGGAGAAGCTCGAGGTCAGGGGCGATGACGGCATGGTCTGGGCCGACGGGTGGTACAAGGACGGTTTCCTGCAGGCGGACTTCGTGCTGGACAGCTTCGACCTGGAGCTGGCCGGGTTGTTCGCCAAGGCCAAGCTGGGCGGAAGGGCAACGGGCATGTGCCGGGCCAAGGGCGACATCGACAGCGTGGATGTAAGCGGCGGGTTTCGTGTTGCCGGGTTCATGACCAACGGGTTCTCGATCGAGGACGGGCTTCTGGAACTGGACCTTGTCGTTGGCCAGCGGCTGGAAGGCAGGCTTGTTGCCGGCGGAGAAAGGGTGGACCTGTCCGGGCTGGAGTTCGACGCGGCGCAGTTCGTGATGCAGGACATGGAGTTCGACCTGAGGTTCGACCGGCCTGAGGACCGGCTGCTGGCTTCGGGTACGGTAGAGCTGACACGCCAGGGGTTCGATGCCGATGTCTTCGGCTTCCAGTACGCGACCGCGGCCGAAACTCTCAGCATCGTCCAGCCGTTCCGGGTCGAGCTGGAAGGCGATTCGCTGTACGTCTCCGGGGTGCGGTACGAGCTTGCCGGAGGCTGGCTTGAGCTGGAATTGAGGAGTGGGCGTCGGGGCAACCCCTGGATTCAAGCGCGCTCCGAGAGCCTGGACCTTGCCGGCCTGCGGGAGCTGCTGCGTATCGAGGACGAGATGTCGGGCGTGATCGGGTTCGAGGTCACGGGCACGGACACCTATCATGTGAGTATCACCGGGCGCGATATCAGCGTGCCGGCCTACGACAACCTGAGCATGAAGAGCATGGGAGCGACGTTGGACGTGACCATGAACAGGGCAGAAGTCGAGCGGTTCTGGTTCGTGCACCGCAAGGACACATCGGTCATAGCCGGGCAGCTCGACTACGAGATCGACAGGACCCTGGAGCCCGGAGAGATGGACTTCACGGTGGACGGCGCAGACCCAGGGCCGTGGGTGCTGTTCTTCCTCAAGGACGAGGTCCTGCACCTTGAGGAGGGCGAGCTGTACGGCCGGCTGGCAGTGACAGGAACCTTCCAGCAGCCGCAGATCGACGGGCGGATACGGGTGGTGCACGGCCAGTTGCACGTGCCGTCGGTCAGGACCGATGTGGCGCGGGTCAACGGCCTGCTGACCGCCACGGGCAAGCGGCTGGTCCTGGACAAGATTAGCGGCGAATCGAGCCGGGGCATCGTGACCGGCACCGGGTTCCTGGACTTCGGCCCGAAGTTCAGGGTCGACACCCTGGCGATACGGCTGAGATTCGACGGCGTGTCGATGAATCCGATGCCCGAGGTGTTCGCGCTGGGCGGGGGCGACGTGACGCTGCTGTTGGGCAACGGCCGGGGGTTGACAGTGATGGGTTCTGTTGACGTGGACGAGGCTCTGCTGACCTATGACCTGGGACAGAGAGCGGGCGCCGCCGAGGAGAGCGAGTATCCGCTCGACCTCGACCTGAGGATCGTCGCCGACCGGGGCGTGTGGCTGAGGAACAGGCTGGTCGACATCGAGCTGTCGGGCGACATCACCCTGCGGATGACGCCCAGAGAGCAGGTTCTTTCCGGGCAGCTGGAGTCGCGGCAGGGCAACGTCTACTACCTGGACCACACGCTGCGGGTGACGCGCGGGGTCATCAGCTTCCCGAACATCAACACCATCAACCCGGAGCTCGATATCGCGGCCGAATTGCCGGTGCGGGCACGGCTGCGTTCTCAGGGGACCGCGCCGGACAAGGTCATCCTGTCGGTGAAGGGCACGCTCGAGAAGCCCGAGTTCGAGTTCACGTCCGACCCGGCCGGATGGGATGAGAACGACATCATCACCTACCTGAGCCTGAACGTGACGGCGGACGAGCTGTCGGCGATGGAGAACCGGGAAGAGATCGCCAAGTATGTCTCGCAACGTCTGCTGAGCTATTTCCAGACCCAGGCCACCAAGCAGGTGCGCAAGTACATCGGGCTTGACGTCGTCAACGTCGAGAGCGAGTTTGCCGGTGGCGAGGCGAACAAGGTCACGGTCGGCAAGTACGTGGGACGCAACTTCTACGTGACCTATACCCAGAACTTCACCGGCGACCTCAGCCCCACGTTCAGCGTCGAGTACTACCTCAACCGCCGCAACGAAATCGTCGGTGAGCGGTCGGAGGACGGCCGGTTCTCGGTCCGGTACCAGTTCAAACTCCGGTACTAGCAGGAAGTCATGTCCGGCCAGGTCGACGGCTGTCCTCGATTCTGCGACGTCATCATTCCCAGGACCAGACTCAATGAGCTGACCTATTGTTTCGACCCGGACAAGGTCGGGAAGCTCGCACCAGGGGACTGCGTCGAGGTCCTGCTCAGGGGCAGGCCGAAGAAAGGCGTGGTGCTCGAAGTCCGGGACCAGAGCCCGGTACCGCAGCCGCTCGAGGTGGGCAGGCTGGTGGACCCGGGAATGGTCGGCACCCAGCTGCTCGGGTTGCTGCGTTGGGTCGCCGGGTACTACTGGAGTTCGATGGGTGAGGTGCTGAGTCTGGTCATGCCTAGGGGGATATGCGGGTATCGGCCGCGGAAGCAGCCTGGAGCCGAGGCGTTGATGCCGGCGATGACCGCCGGCCCGGCCGGCGAGCTCGGGCATGCCGCACTCCCGGGGTTCAGGGTGGTCTGTTCGGCTCGCGGGCAGGGACGCGAGGACCTGGTGGCCGGCTTCGTGCACGAGGCACGCAAACGCGGTCCGGTGCTGGTGCTGCTGCCCGACGCGGCGCTTGCCGACTGGCTGCCGCAGCTCTCAGGAGTACTGGGCTCGGACGTCATCGAATACCACGCCGGGATGTCGGTCACCGAGAGGAAGCGGGCGTGGCTCAAAATCCGGCAGGGCGGGCACTGGGTCGTTGTCGGCACGAGGTCGGCGGTGTTCGCGCCGGTCGAGGGGCTGGCCGGAGTGGTGGTGGTTGACGGGCACAAGCGGGTATTCAAGGAGGAGCGGCATCCTCGGTTTCACGCCCGGGACGTGGCGGTCGCGCGCGCCAGGATGGCGGAGAGCCCGGTGCTGCTGTGTGACCCCACACCGTCGGCCGAGACCTGGTTCAACCTCGATACCGGGATGTACCGATGGCTGGAGCAGCCGGCAAAGCCGGGACGGCGCAGCGTGTCGTACGTTGCCGACATGCGCAGGCTTGGCGACGAGCTGCTCTCACCAAGGCTGGTCCGGGAGCTGGAGCGGGCCGCCGGCCACGTCGCGGTCCTCTATGTCAACCGAAGGGACCTGAGCCGGCACGTGGCCTGTTCTGATTGCGGGACCGTGCTCGAGTGCGCGAACTGCGGGATACCGCTGGTTCTGACCGGCGGCAGACTGCTGCGCTGCGGGGTATGCGGTGAGACCGAGCCGGCTCCAGAGTCCTGCCCAGAATGCCAGGGGACCGACTTCAAGTTCCGGGCGCCGGGCGTGGATATGGCGGCGGCCGAGGTGGAGCGCAGGTTCCCGGGCCGGAACGTGGTCAATGTGACCAAGGAATCTGTCGGGGTGCTGCCGGGTGAGCCGGGCACGGTTGTCGTCGGAACCAGGGCGCTGCTGTCCAGACCGTGGCCGGCAGCCACCAAGGTAGTGGCGGCGGTGTGTTTCGACTACGAGCTGATTCTGCCTGACTTCAGAGCACGCGAACGGGCGTTCCAGGTGCTGTTCCGGCTCGAGACCCTGGCGCGCAGGCACGGGGCACGAATGGTGGTGCAGACCCGGCGGCCGGATGACCCGGCGGTGGTCTCCGGACTCGGGCTGGACACCCGCGGGTTCATGAGACAGGAAATGGAAGCAAGGAGGGAGCTGCGCTTCCCGCCTTTCCGCCGGCTGGCACTGCTTGAGTTCGAGAGCCGGGATCCTGTCAAGGCGAGGAACGCTGCGGTCAAAGTCGCCCGCGCGGTGAGCCGGGTTCAGGGCGCCGATGCTGTCGGCCCGGTGGAGCTGCCCGGCAGGCACAGGGGAAAGGTGTGGCGCGTTCTGGTCAGGACCGGCAGGCGACAGCGGCTGGACAGCGTGCTGCAGCCGGGAAGTCTGGAGTCGAGGGGTGTTGAGTTGCGGGTCGATGTCGACCCGCTGGACGTGACCTAGCCTTCGGCCGGTTCCGGCCTGCTGGAATCAGGCAGAGGCTCAGACGGTTTCCAGCCCGACAACCGGCGGATGTTGTCCCGCAGCGTGCGCGAGGCCCGGTCAGTACCGGTCGTGTCCAACAGCAGAGCGGCCGCGTCGTACAGCTCGACGGCACCCGCTGTATCGCCTGAGGCTTCGCGAGCCAGGCCGTAGTTGTTGAGCAGGGCCGGGGCGAGCGCCGTGGTCAGGAGTTCCTCACCCAGAGCCTGCCGGGCAAGGGCGTACATCGCGAGCGCGCTGTCCGCGTATCCGCGGCTCTGGAACAGGTAGCCGATGCAGAACGCCATCCGGGCTTCGAGTTCCGGGTCGGCGGTGTCAGCGGTGCCCAGCGCGGAGCGGAACTCGGCGAGGGCGTAGTCCGGGCTTGCCGACTTGTAGAAGCAGAACCCGAGATAGTCGTGGTAGACATCAAGGTTGTCTTCGGGCACGGATTTGTGCAGGCCCCGTATCAGCCCGATCGCTTCGGGCCAGTTGCCTTCGGAGATGACCGAGTCCACATCCTCGAACCGGGTGCGGACCTCGTCAGGAAGTCCTTCGATACCCGCAGTGTCCCGCTCGATGTCGCCCAGCATCCGGGTGACCGTGGTCAGGTCCCGGTTCTGGAGCGAGAGCATCGGTGTGGGCGGGACTCGTCCGGTCGAAGTGGCCAGGGTCCGCGCGAGCATGAAGAGCGCGACCACGACCACGATGCCGACCACAATCCAGAGCCAGAAACCCTGGACCTTGCCGCCTTTCCTTCGATTCTTCGGTCGGGGCTGGGCCTTGGACGGCCGATTCTTCCTCTTCCGGGCCATGGCCAGGATGGTAGTCAGGTCTGTCCGGGTGTCAAATCGGCGGAGAGCGGAAGTGCTACTGGCCTCCGGCTTTGCCGGTGTTGTACAGGTCGCGCTGCCACTTGGGCCAGGGCGCGTCGGCGAGCAGGGCCTGCGGTTCACCCCGGACGTAGGCGAGTGCGTCGCACCAGACCGGCGCCATGATGTCGCCGTTCGGCAGAATGGTGAGCGACGCCCCTTCTGTTTCGCACAGGTCGAGTCGGCAACTGCGAGGAAAGTCGAGCAAGCAGCACTGCCAAACAATGTGCCCGTCGGTCTGGTCAACGCAGAACAGCATCTCACCGCATGCCGCTGCCACGTAGAGCAGTCCGTTCTCGGTCAGTGTCGGAGCGTCGAATTCGTCGCATGGGCCGCCATCCCTGTGCTCGAGCAGAGTGCTCCAGCGAATCTCGCCGCTTGTTCGGTCAACTGCGAACAGCGAGCCTTCGTCGTTGGCGATGAAAGCGTCGTTCGCGCCGACCGCCGGGCGCCACGCCGGTCCGTCGATCGAGGTCAACCAGGCCAAGCTGCCGTCAGGGTTCAGGACGACCAGCTCGCGGCCGCAACCCAGGTAGACACGGTCCTCGTCGTCGATTGCCTGCCCGTAGATTTCATAGCTCCCGGGTTCCACCGCCCACAGCAGACTGTCGATGTCCGGCGTGAGCTTGCCGACCGTTCCCCAGGACGTCACAAAAATGACGTTGCCCTTGCTGTCGAGCACCAGAGGATCGCAGACCTCATCGCCGTCGACAGCAAAGGTGTTCATCAGGACGGCTTCGGTGCCGAGGTCCCGGAAGTAGTACACCCTTTCGCTCAGCCCCGAATCTTCTCGCACGACGTAGACACGGTCGCCGTTGACCACGGCGGTACCCCAGATGAGGCCGTCGCACTGTTCGCCAGTATTGCCAGGCCAATGCCAGGCAACCTCAAGCGCGGGCGTGAACGCGTAGAGTTCTCCGCTCTCGTTTCCGGCAATGATGTGCCCGGTCGCGGCATTCCAGCAAGGGTGCCCCGAAAAGAGGTCTCCGCACTGCTGGCTGTACGTATGCTTGATCTCGCCTTTTGGCGAAACCGCATTGATGTTTCCCTCATCGTCTCCGAAGTAGATCAGGTCCTCGCGGCCGTCGTTGAGGAGAAGCATGGAAGTGTAGGGATAGAGCGAGTCGTTGACCCACTTCGGCTCGCGGTCCTCACTCACCGAGACCGTCGCAGGTACCGACCAATCGGAAATGGCACCTGACCGGTCCGTCGCCTGGGCCTTGACCGAGTAGCCGCCAACAGTGTCCCAGCCGTGGCTCAGGGCATAGGTCGATCCTGTAGGCAGATAGCGGCTCCACGGAGATACCCGGCCGTCACCCCAGTCGAACCGGTATGCGACGCTATCGTCTTCCGGGTCGACGGTGAAGGTCGAGTACACTGACGGGAAGCCTATTGCCGCCTTGGCGGGTCCTGACGGACGGGCTGGCTCTTCGGGCGCCAGGTTTGACGGGCCGCGCTCGCACACAGTCGCGGCAAGCGCCAGCAGCGTGACGACGCACGCGTACTTCGAGAAGCATCTAGTCATCTCGTCCTCCTAGTTTGGACGCAACGCGTCACCCATTTATACCGCAGGGTGGGCCGTCTGTCAAGTACTTGACAGAATCAGCGGCAGATGATGACTCGGCGGAGAGGGTGGCCGGGGCCGGGGCGGTAGCAGTAGACTCCGGCCGCAAGTTGAGAGACGTCGTTTTCGCCCGGCGAGAGAACGGCAACCGAGCGCCCCGCGATGTCGCGAAGAGCGGCCGGGTCCCGGCTCTCTAGTCTGAGCGACCTGCGCACCCAAACTGTGGGGGCAGGTCCTGGCCGGACCGCCGGACCGGCTTCGGCGACGCCAACCACGGCACGGAGCACCGATACGCTGGATCCTCGCGTATTGGCCAGATAGATCCGGTTCAGTTCAGGCTGGGACACCATCGGACCCGGGCCCCTGCCTACCTTCACGCAGACCAGGACGGTATCGGAAATGGCATCGGCTATTGTCACGGACCCGTCGGCGTGGTTGGCGCAGAACAGAAGGTCCGAGCCGGGACTCTGGAGCATGCTGACCGGTCCTCGTCCCACCTCGAATCCGGCCTTGACCGTGTCCGAATCCAGAACCAGGACACGCACGCTGTCTTCGTCTTCATCCGCGCAGTACAGCTTTCCGCCGTCTCTACTGAGGCAGATGTCATACACATCGAGGGACCGCTGCAGTTCGATGGTTCTCAGCACGACTTCGCCGGCGCAGTCGATGACGCTTACGGCATCGTTGCCGCTCAGGCAATACACCCACTGCCGGAGCGAATCGTACTGGAGCCGGCTGGGCGCGTCCACTTCGATGATGTTGGAAATGCGGTTGGTCGCAGGGTCGACAACGCAGACCGCGTCGTCCGGTCTGCTGGTGCAGAAGACCTTGCCGCTAGCCGGGGCGCAAACGATGTCCTCCGGTTCCGGGCCCAGGGTCAGGACGCCGACGATGCCGTTCAGCTCGCCGTGGACGATGGTGAGGGTTTGGTCTCCTGCCAGGCAGTAGACCTTGTCATTGAAGGGGTTGTAGGCGAGTTTGAAGGCGCCGGAACCGACCGTCAGCTTCCCGATGACCGACCCGGAACCGGGGTCGAGTATGTGGAGCGTGTTGCTCGAGGCGTCAGCGCAGTAGAGCTTGTCCCTTGTCGGGTTGAGGCAGAGTGCCGCCGGGGAGTTGTCGACATCGATGGTCGTTGTCACCCGGTTCGTGACGGCGTCGATGACGGCCACTACCCCGGTGCCGCTGCACGCACAATAGACCCGACGCCGGGCGTCGTCACCGGCCAGCGCGGCCGGCCGGTCTGACAGGCCCAGCAGTCCGATGATGCTGTCGGTCCCCGTGTCGATGATGACACCGCTCGGCGGCTCCCGGCTGACGCAGTAGAGGGTGCTGTGTTCCGGGTCGACTGCCAGAATCCGTCGCCCCGGGGGTTCTAACTGGAACTCGCGTATCACTCTGTTGGTCGAGCAGTCGATGACGCAGAGCTCTGGAGACCGTGATCCTCCTCTGCTTGCGCAATACAGCTTGTCGACCGACGGGTCGAACGCCAGGGCGACTGGTTCGTAGCCGACCTCGAGCCTGGCGAGTATCGCGTTGCGGCGGCAGTCGATGATGTAGACCTCTTCGTCGCTGGAGGCGCAGTAGAGCTCGTCCTCGCCAGGGTGATGGAACAGCGCCCTGCAGTCCATGTCGATCTCGATGACCGAGAGCACGACGTCGCGATGACCGTCGATGACTGTGATGGCCTCGTCTCCGTTCGCGCAGTAGACATGGTTGTCCACGGGGTTGAAGCACAGCAGGCCGGGTTCGGTGACGTCGGTGATTGTGGCGACTACCTTGCGCGAGGTCCCGTCGATGACGGTCACGTCATCGCTCTCGCGGTTGGCGGAATAGACCTTGCCGTTCGTCGTGTTGCAGCAGATCGCGACCGGGCGGTCGCCGACCTGGATTGCGG
>CP070680.1:3097604-3117699 GCA_020352555.1 Caldifarciminota bacterium
ACACAGCCCGGCACACAACTTGGCTCGCAACTTGGCTCGCAGCAGGGCTCGCAACTTGGCTCGCAACACGGCTCACAGCAGGACTCACAGCGCGGCTCACAACAGGACTCACAGCGCGGCTCGCAGCAGGGCTCACAACTTGGCTCACAGCAGGGCTCACAACTTGGCTCACAGCAGGCCTCACAGCGCGGCAGACAGTTCTGCAGACTGCTTGGCAAACAGCCCACGAGACAGCTTGCCAGACAGCCCAGCAGACAACCTACCAGACAGTCTAGCAGACCACCGGGGGGACGAGGGGGGTGGTTTTGGTCTCAGATGCGTAACTTGTTGTTGAGCAGCGACTTGGAGCGAAAAACCTCGAATTCCCGATGATACTAATATGTATCATCGCCAAGCCGCAGTCGGGTGGTACGCTCAGCACTGAAAGAGCTGTGAATCCGGCGAGCCAGGAACCGGTCCGTCTCTTCAAGGCCTGTCTCGGTCTTTCTGTCCAGAGCAAGAGACGACATGCCACCCCTGTTCTTCCGCATCTCAGGTCTGGACAAGCTGTCCGCTGGATGGTCTGGCCCGGTGTTGGCCAAGGCCGTACCATTCTGGCAGACCTGCGACAGCCAGGGCGCTGCCTCCATCTTCTACCCGTTCTACCTCGATTTCGGACGCGAAGTGTGAAGCCTGCAGCAGAAAGGCATCTCGGGAGCATCACTGGCGTAGAAGTGTGCAACCCTGATCGCCAAGTGGGTGTCCCGCGGCCTGGCTCTGGCTGTGCTTGAGGCCATCAGGTCGGACGTGTGCAACGTGAGCGCGCCTGTCGGGTCATAGCGTCCCGGCAGGCGGGCCCTGACCTGCGGTCGGACGCGTGATGCGCTAGTCACGTTGCGTCTCGCTCTGCTCTCCGTGCACGTCCCGGCTCCGGTCGGACCTCAGTCCCGGTGCCTTCCAAGCGCAAGCCCGGCGGGCAGTCTACTCGTGCCCGCCGGGCTGTTGACAGGGGCGGCAGGAGTACATATCATCGGCTGCTGGTTATGTCAGGCGAGAGCCATCCCGGCCAGCGGGATGGCTCTGTGCTTTGAAGTGACCTCGATATCGACATGAAAGCCGCAATCATCGTCACGTACCTGGTCGTGGTGACCGGGATCGGCATCCTTGCGCGCAGGCGGGCGCAGAAGGGAGCTACCGATTTCTTCCTGGCCGGGCGGAGCATCGGGCCGGTGCTCTTGCTCCTGACCATGGCGGCGACCAACTTCTCGGCATTCACGGTGTTCGGGTTCGCAGGAGCAGGATACCGGTTCGGGTATGCCTACTACCCGATAATGGGGTTCGGGACCGGGTTCATGGCCCTGACTTTCCTGTTTATCGGAATACCGGTGTGGCAGGCAGGGCTCAGGCTGGGCGCGGTCTCGCCACCTGAGCTGATATGGCTGAGGTTCAGGAACAGGCCGCTGCGGGCTGCGTATCTCCTGGTGATGATTGTGTTCACCTTGCCCTATCTCGCAATCCAGCCGATGGGTGCAGGCTACGCGCTCGAAGGGCTGCTCGGCATACCGTATGTCTGGGGCGCGGTGGCGGTGACCTTGGTTGTGGTCGGGTATGTGCTCTTGGGCGGGATGCGGGGCGTGGTGTGGACCGATGCGTTGCAGGGGCTGCTGATGCTCGGAGCGATGGCAGCGGTTTTCTTCGGCCTGGCCAAGGCTCTGGCCGGGTTCGAGACGGCAAACGCGAGGGTGTTCTCCGAAGCGCCGGAGCTGTTCTCGCGGCCCGGTGGTGCTGCCCAGTTCACGCTCGGGATCTGGTTTTCGTACATGGTGCTCTGGTTCCTGTGCGACCCGATGTTCCCGCAGTTGTTCCAGCGGTTCCTTGCCGCGAAGAGCGAGCGCTCCTTGAGGCTGACCGCCCTGCTGTACCCGCTGGTGACCGGAGTGCTGTTCTTTCTGCCGGTCGCGGTCGGGGTGATGGGAAGGCTGATCGTGCCCGGGCTTGAGGGCAAGGCGACCGACCAAGTCCTGCCTCTGGCAGTGGCCAAGACGCTGCCCGCGTGGATGGGGGCAATCGCAATCGGAGCAGGCCTGACCGCTTTGATGTCGACGATGGACTCGCAATTGCTGACCCTGGGCTCGATGTTCTCGCGCGACGTGCGCCAGCTCGCAGCGCCGCGGGGCCACAGATTCGTTCATCGCAGGCTGGTGGTCGCGGTGCTGGCCCTGGTCGGGCTGGTGCTCGCGCTAAGGCCGGTGGCAACGATACTCCAGATTGCGACCGAGGCTTTCACTGGCCTGGCAGTGCTGTTCCCGGTCACGGTCGCAGGAATCTACTGGAAGCGGACCAACCCATGGGCCGGGCTGGCGTCAATCCTGGTCGGCGAAGGGCTGGTGGTGCTGTATCACTACAAGCTGTTGCCTACATTTGGTTTGCTGCCGGTGATACCGGTCGTGCTGGCCGCAGGGCTGGTCCTGGTTTTCGGCAGCCTTGTCTGGCCTGCGCGCGGGTTGGAGCCTCTGGCCGAAGCGCCGCGCGCTGCGTGGCGCTGGGTGATGATATTCGGAATCGTGTTCGCGCTCGGCATCGACTTCTGGAACTGGGGCAGAGCGCAGTTGTCCTGGCTCGGGTTGCCGGGCTGGGTTTGGTATCACTTCGGCCTGTGCCTTTTGGTGTCGGTGCTGATAGGGCTGTATTTCCTGGTACAAAGAAGGCAGCGGGCGGTGTAGAACCACCCGCTGCCGGTGAGTGCTGGCAAGAGCCGCGTTCTATTCCACGATGTAGGGCACACCCCAGAGGACCGAGCGGTCAGGCCCGGTCTTGTTCAGGATAGCTCCGTCCAAGTCCACGACCTCGAAGTAGACCCAGTGCTGCTCAAGGTCGGTTGCAGCCGGGCTGATGACCCAGGTCCCGACCCAGGAGCCGTTGACAGGGTCCTGCTGGAACGGGCTGTACCGATGGCGCGGTGGTCCGTGCAGAAAGGACCAGACCAGGCCAAGCCCGGGTGCGTGGTTTTCCCACAAGCGCAGCTCGACCGAATCTCCGTGCCGGAAAGTATACGGGTAGGGGTCGAGGGGCAGCCTCCCGGTGCCCGCAAGGGTGGGGTAGGGTATCACCTCACCCGCGCGGTGCACGGTCACTTGGATCGAGTCGAGTTCGATCATCCAGACCGCTGAGTCGAATTCAGCATCGATTGGCGACATCTCGGTCAGATGCCACTCGCGGCCGTCGAACTCGGCTTTGAGCGACCACTCGCCCTTGATTTCTGGCGCAGGCTTGACCACGGTGTCGCGGATACTGGTGTCGGGCAGGTCGGTGTACACCACGTACAGAGTGCATGGCCATTCGATGAAGAAGTCGACTTCGGCATAGGGGTTGTTGACCCTGATTTCCCAGTTGACTTCCGGGTCGCGGATTGCACGCCAGGCGCCGACAGGCCAGGTAGTGTCGCCGTCCAGTCCGCCGCCCTTGCCTTGATAGCCATCGTCCGAGGCCGGGACCCGGCCGAGCGCCTTGAAGAAGGCGCTTTCTTCGAATGCTGCCTGAACCTGTTGCTCGTCGGACTTCTCGCTGCATCCGACCAGGGCCATCATCATGGCCAGGACTATGGGCAGTGCTTGTCTCATGTTTCCTCCTTTCATGCTCGGTTGAGCAGTGAAAGACATCCTGCGGCCAAGACGCTTGCCGCCTGCAGCAGCATAGGTCTGCTCCTGAGGGGCTGCTCAGTGCTGGGCAGGCAGTGCAGTGGTTGGCTAGTCATGTTCGGACAGGTCCAGAGCACCGGGTGTGCCTGAACCTGGCTCAGTTCGGTTCTGAGCTACAAGTTGTTGGTTGTGGGTGGGTTGTACAGACAGGCGGGGAGGATTGCTGAGAGGTCGAGGTCAGGACGCCGTGTCGGTCGTGATACGGCCGGTGCTCGGTCGCAGGCAGGTCAGCAGTTGCAGAGTTCCTTTTCTCTGAGCGCGGTGATGCCTTCCCTGACAAGGTAGGCGACAACGAGCAGGCCGACGATAGGGTCGGCCTGCCAGAACCCGAACAGGTAGTTGAGACCGAGCCCGATGAGCAGGGCGAATGAAAGGAACATGCAGGCAAGGGTCTGGCGTGAGTCGGCGGCAAGGCTGCGGCTGCCCAGTTTCTTCGCGGTGCGGCGTTTGGCAAAGTAGAGGATGGGCATCGAGATCAGCGAGATGACCGCGATGATGATGCCGAAAAGGCTGGGTTCGGGCGGGGCTGCGGCGACGAACTTGCGGACCGATTCGAAGAGTACGTAGGCCCCGAGCACGAAGAACGTGATGCCGACCAGCCTGACTGCCCTCGCCTCGGCCCGGGCGGTCTGTTCCGGGTCGCGATGCCGGCCGAAGCGCCAGATCATGATGCTGCCGGAGAGCGACTCGGTGAAGCTGTCGAGACCGAACCCGACCAGCGCGACACTGCCGGCCATGCCGCCGGCAATGAGCGAAGCGATGCCTTCGAGCAGATTGTAGGCTACGGTGGTGATAGAGAGCCCGAGCGCGCGGCGGTTCAGCGCGCGGACTTGCCGGCTTTGCACCAGCCGGCCCTCGGCCAGGTCAGGCGAACAGGCTTCTTCTGCGCAATGGTCTGTCACGTTTTCTCGGGTGGACTCGCCCGTGCTATTATAACGGGCCGCAGTCTTGAGTCAAAGACCGGCCTGGCCAGACACTGCGACCGGTTCGGTCACTTTGTCCCGCACGTCGCGGGCGAATTGGCGGGCGCGCTCCAGGTCGGCGTCGTCCGGCCGGCCGGAGTTGACCGACTGGCCTGGGAAGCGGTAGGTGTCGTAGCCTTCGCAGGAGAACTCTGCGACCACGTCGAGGCCGGCTGCGTGGAGCACGGACACAACCGCGAAATGGTAGTCTTCGCAGCAGTTACCGGCCGTGGAGAACACGAACGCCTTCTTGCCATTCTGGTGTGGAAGGTCGGCTATCAGGTCGAGGATGTCGTGGTGAAAACGGGCGATGTAGATGCCTGACCCGAAACCGACGAGGTCGTACTGGTCGAGCATCCCGGTCCGGAATTGCTCGGGCTGGATCAGGTCTGCGTCCAGCTCGCGCGCTATGGCTCTCGCCACCTTCCAGGTGTTGCCATGATGGACAGAATGGCAGATAATCAGTGTCTTCATATCGCGCTCATATGTTTAGACAGGCGGTCTGCAAAAACGGTTTCCCGGCTTCCGACTACTCCAGGACGAAGTAGACGCTGAACCGGCACATCAGGGCCGGATCAGGAAGCTCGCGGCCGGACCGGTCGAATACCCGGGATCCAGGCCCGATTTCCTCAAGCCGGTCGATACCGTGTACAAACTTGCGCACCCTGGTTCGCGAAGCCTGCGGATCCGCAATTCCGGGTTCCTGGACTCCGGGCAGGGTTGTGTCGTCCAGGGTGACGTCGTCCAGGTACGCTGCGGCGCTCGGCAGGGTGGCAAAGGCGACGAGGATGAAAGCCGCTGAGTCGGGCGAGGAGACCCAGCGCCCGTACTCGCGATAGTCGCTGCCAGAATACACCACCGGTATCAGGACCGGTGTGCCGATGAGCTCAAGGTTGATCTTGGCGAACTGGAGCACGAACGAGCCGCCGACGATGCCGGGACATCTGACCCAGCCCGCGAACTCGTAGTGTAGTCCGGGGCGCACGATGGTGGCGCTGGTCGCGTAGGCCGAGGTGTCGGATCCGATGAGCTTGAGGCACAGGTCGCCCGAATGGGAGCCGGAGTCAGGGACCGCTGAGCCGGGGTGGCTGAGCTCGGAAGTGACCCAGGCCACCGGCAGGTTGCCGAGCCATAGTTCGAACGACGGGTTGACGATGATGTTGGTCGCGCCGGCCGATGCTGCCAGCAGCGCAAGCAGCAGGACGGTCCTCCTCACCCGGGTGCCGGTCCGCGCCGAAGAGCGGGGTGCGGTCGATGGCAGCGGAAACATGGCATCTCCGGGCCAGGATATTGGCCGGGCCGACGGTGTCAAGCCACAGAGACAGGAGGCTGATGATGCGGGAGGAAGGGGAGGGGGGAAGGAGGAGCCGAGTTGCCGAGCTTTGACCCGGGCTACTCGGTGCCGCCGAGAAAGTAGTTTATGACGACCGGCTTGTCCTCCTGACCTTCCTCGAATACGGCCACGACCCAGGGCTGGTCCGTGCTGTTGGTCACCGACAACTCGAGCTTGCCCGCGCCGTGCTCAGTCTGGTCGTGCAGGTTGACGACCTTCCGGTCCTGCAGCGATTCGACGCCCTCGGACAGGTCGGGCTTCTCGCTCATCGGCCAGGCAGCGAGGATCACCTTGCTGTCTCTGTACTTGGAGTCGTAGCCGTAGTGGAGCACGAGCCGGGAAGATGGCCCGGGCATGAACGGCTCGGCCGCGACCAGGCGCAGGCCGGGCTTCAGGTCGCCGGACACGCGGGCTTCGCCCGCGATGCGAAGTATTCGCCTGGTACGTCGGGGCGGAGGAGGCGGCGGGGTTACCGGGGTGATCCGGGTCGGGGCCGGCTCGCGGCGCTTGTGGGTGAACTCGATCTCGAACGGGACCTCGTCCTGCTGCTCGTCCTTAGACAGGGTGGCGACCCAGTCGTCGTATTCCTGTTCGCCCTTGTCGTGAGCGTGCTTCTTGCAGAGCTGCACGAGATTGGACACACAGGTGCGACCGCCCTTGGAGGCCGGATGACGGTGGACCAGAGTGTGGTATTCGTGGAAGCAGCCAGGTATCGAGCAGACCGTACCGCGCAAGGCGATGACCGCAGCCTCCATGTCTTCAGGCCACTTGTCGGTTGCGACATAGGCGTCCTGATCTTCTCCCGGTGTCGGGGGGAAGTGGGACTTGTGGCAGTTCGGGCAGACTTTCTCCTCGGTCAGGTTGTCCCAGAACACGCTGACCGGTTTTCCGCAGTCAGGGCAGTCGTAGTGCCAAGTCATATGAGTTTTCCTTCCCGGCCGCCGGCGGGCAAGGCCCTTGCCGCTGCGGCCGTTTGGTGCAGCACCAATCCTCGAACCATGATGTACAAGCGCCAGCCGCCTGTCAAGAAGAGTGATGTCCTGTCAGTCTGACCTGTCAACCGCCACCGAACACCTCGGCCTGTCGGAGTGCGGCTTCAGCCATGCCTTCGGTCCAGTAGAACCAGGACGAGTCTCTGCCGATGTCCTGATTGCAGAGCACGGCGCAGGCTCCCGAGGTGTCGACCGCGTGGACCACGACCGGGCCGAGCACGCCTTCGGCCAGCTCAGAGAGATCGGCCAAAGCATCGGCGCAGGCGTCCCGCACCCGGGCGCCGGCTTTGAGCAGGGCGACAACGGTACGCGCCGCACCGGTCCGGATCGTCATTTCACCGACACCAGTGCAGACGCAGGCGCCGTAGCGGCTGTCGGCATACAGGCCGGCGCCGATGATCGGCGTATCGCCGACCCGGCCTGGGTAGCACTGGGCCCATCCTGAGGTACTGGTTCCGACTGCCATGTCCGCTTTGACGTCAACCGCGATGAAGGCCGTTGTGCCGGCCTTGGCATAGTCCTTGCTCGATGCCCAGGCATAGCTTGCCAGAGGGACGTCGGGCCAGAAGTCGCGGTCCTCGGCGCGGACATGGGTCTCGAGCCATCGGTTGTGCGCGGCCCTGGCCTGTTCGGTGAGCAAGGGCTCGGCCTTGATACCGACCTCGTCCGCGAACCGGGACGCACCTTTGCCCACGAGCATGACGTGCGGCAGGCGTTCCAGGACCTGGCGCGCAACCGATATCGCGTGGAGCCGGTCACGAAGCGCGGAAACCGCGCCGGCCCTGCGGGTGCGGCCGTCCATGATTGCGGCATCGAACTCCATATTGCCGAGCAGGTCCGGAGCGCCGCCGCGTCCCACGGTTCTGACCGACAGGTCGGCTTCGACCGGCCGGATGCCACGCTCAACCGCGTCGAGCGCAGAGCCTTTCGCTTCGAGCACGCGGCGGGCGGGTTCGATTCCGGCCCGGGACTCTGAGTTGGCGACAAGGACAAGCGCCATCCTCCAGCCGGGCTATTCTCCGCCCGGCGCTGTTGCCCGGACCGTGAACTCGACGACCTTGCCCTGGGTGTTGATGACCCGGCACCGGTCGTCGTCGAACTTCGCGAGGTAGCGCCCGGGCATCAGGGTCGAGTACGACGCGGGCTCGAGCGTGTATCTGGCGTCTGGCCTGGCCGCGGTGACGTATCTCATCTCGCCCTGGAATTCGTCGAGTTCGAGCAACTCGGTGCCGGTGATCTGCAGTTCGGACCAGCCTTCGGATTCCAGGTAGGCAAGTGCGCCGTTGCGCAGGTTGTCGTTGAGCCGCTCGGTGATCTCGCCGAACACCCCGTTGAGCTTGGCGCGTTCGGCCGAGGTGAGCTTGTGCAGGCCGTATTCGTTCTGGTAGTCGAGCCGGATGTACATGTTGATGTAGTTGATTCCCTGTTCCGCCGCGTCCGGGACTGCGGGGAGCAGGAGGAGAAACAGCAGCAGCGCTGCGGATCTGCCTGGTTTCACAATGCCCTCCTTTCAGGGGCCGCCGACCGGATTCAGGACAGGGCAAGGGAGACGCAGCGCGGGTAGAAGGCGGTCGTGGTCACGCTGCGTCTCCCTCCTGGCTGCAGCTAGGGAAGCTGCTATTCCAGTATCCTCAGCTCTGTCCGTCGGTTCTTGTACATGTTCTCCATCGAAGTGTTGGGCACCAGCGGCTGAGTGTCGGCGTAGCCCTTGACCGACAGCCGCGCACCGGCGATGCCCCACTTCTCTATCAGGTAGGTCCTTACCGCGTTCGCCCTGGCATCGGACAGTTCCCAGTTCGACGGGAACTCGGCTGTGTTGATGTCGCGCGGGTCGGTATGCCCGGCGAGCTCAACCCGTCTGATGTCCGGGGTCTGCTTGAGAATCTGGCCTGCCTGATCGATTATCGGGAAGAACTGGGGCAGGATGTCGGCCTTGCCGGTCTCGAAGTTGACACCTTCGAGCACAAGGAAGTCGGACTTGCGCCACAGATAGAAGTCGCGCTCGACCGTCTCGCCCGCAGGCACGCTGATGGTGCAGGTCTGGGGCAGGTACTCGAGCGTCGGCCCGGACGCGTCCAGGGCGTACTCGCCCACCGCTACGTCGCTGATGTGGAACGTCCCCGGGTCCGGAGGTACCGGTATCCTGCCGCCCATCGGCCCGCGGTAGACCAGCGCACCGCCGATCGGTTCCTTGGTCTTGGCATCGTAGATGCCGCCCTTGATGTGCGACCTGAGCCGGCGCAGGAACAGAGTGTCCTCGCGGACCCTGCCGACCCTGACCAGGAATGTGTCGGTGTCGGGCTCATAGCCTTCGAGTGTTGCCCGTGCGAACACCTTGCCCGGCTTCAGGCTCGGCATTCTGACGACCGATGCGGTCGCGGTGCTGTCGATGACACCGGACACCGCGACGCTGGCCTTGAGCCATACCCTGGTGTCGGCATCCACGACGTGGATGATGAGACCGGCGTCCGCCGGCCCGGCTTGCGCGATCCTGATGCCGAGGCGATGGGTCATGCCCAGTTCGCCGTAAGGCACGAAGGCGTAGTCGATGCCGAAACCGGCGACCGTGACGCCGACTCCGGCGGTCAGGCCGCTCAGGTAGCCGAGTTTCTCGAGGTCGACCGGTCCGTTCCTGTACCCGGCCCGCAGCGCGATCGCGGGCACGGGCAAGAACTCGACCCCGGCGCGGAAGTTCGGGTCGTTGTCAAACAGCGGGTAGACCGCGTCGACTGTCGCATTGAACATACGGCTGCCCAGCCTCACGCCGCCGGCGATCTCGACCGGCAGGGTGTCGGTCCCTTCATCGAACGACATGATGCCCACGTGCCGGGCCGCCACCCCGAGTCCGAGCCATTTGACCGGGCTGCCGGACAGGCCCAGGTCGATGCCGCCGCCGATACCGGCGCCGTCGACCAAGGCTTCGTACATGCCCTTGGCGGTCAGGCCGAACCGGTAGTCGTCGAAGAAGCGGACCCCGTAGCCTGCGGTCAGCACACCGGTCCAGGCACGATAGGACGAGAAGTCATTGAGTTCCTCGTCCCAGTACTGGACATCGGGCTCACTCGAATACACGGCGCCGAATCCCAAGGCGCCGGGTCCGAGCGGCACGGCTCCGTGGAACACCTCGTCGGTGATGCCGAAGAACCACTGATGATGGGACAGCGCGAACTGGTAGCCGGTGAGCTGTCCCAGACCGGCCGGGTTCCAGTACACGGCGCTGGCGTCATCGGCCAGCCCGGTGAAGGACTCGCCCATGGCCGCTGCCCTCGGGCCCTGGCCGATCTTCATCAGCGGCAGTACCGCGGTCCCGGTGTTGCCGGAACCGACGATGGTCAGTATCAGCGGAATCGTTATCAGGTTCATGTCTTCCCCCTAGTCCCTGCTGGTCGACAGCCGCACCGCCTGTCCCTGCTCGGGCACGAGGGCGTTGTAGCTGGTTATGACTTCGTCACCCGCGTCGAGGAGCAGGCACAGGTACTTGCCTTTGGCCACCAGCTGTCCGTTGTGGTTCTTGCCGTCCCAGTTCACCCAGGGTGGCCTGACCGGACCTTCGGGCACAGCGAGGTCGCGGATGAACTCGCCGGCCCGGGTGTAGATCCGGATCCTGCTGGCTCCGGCCGGTGCAGGACCCTGGACAACGAACGACGCTGAGCAGCTGTCGTTCGAGTGGTCGGTGTCGGTGTCGAGCATGGTCCAGCAAGTGACGGTGTAGACGCCGAAGTCGAGCACCGAGTCCGGGAATGAGACCACGAGGGATGCCGAAGGTTCGAGCGAGGCGGCGGTAGTGGTTTCGTAGACGCTGACGAAGTCAGTGTCGGGTCTTTCCCCGGTGAATACTATCCGCATCAGCTCGATACGGAACCGGACTTCCACATCAGGTTCGGCAAAGTGGTAGTAGTTCCGGATCCGTGCGCTGGGCGAAATAGAGGCTTTCCACGGTGCGCCGGTGATGACCGCCTGGCCGGTCGGGGCGAGGATGACCTCGGCTCCGACATCGGGCAGGAGGATGACTTCGACCTCACCGTAGGCGCTGTCGTCGGACCGGTCGGCGTCGGTTTCCAGGCTGGTGTAGCACCTTGTCGGCAGGATGCCGGCCGGGGCTGCGGACCAGTACGGGAAGATGACGGTATCGACCTGGCTGGGCATCAACGTGTGTTCGAAGGTCTCGGCGTACTCGGTGCCGATCTCAAAGGTAACCGGGAAGGTTTCGGTCCGGTTGCCGCGGTTCTCTACCACTGCTGCCGGAGTATGGATCGAACCGAGTTCGACTTTGCCGACCGGAACCAGGATCTCGATGGTGGCGACGTTGTGCCTGGTCACCGGTATCACCTCGATCGAATCCCTCCTGCCGGACACGTTGCCCATGACGGTGTCGTTCCTCCTGTTCTGGTCTGTATCGAGCATGGTGTAGCAGACCACCGGGTGCTTGCCGACAGGCTGAGCGACCCATGAAGCGAATCTCAGCGTCGCCGTGTCGCCGGGCGCCAGGGTGACCGAAGGGAAGGTGTCGGCGTAGACTGTGCCGATCTCAAAGGTAACCGGGAAGGTTTCGGTCCGGTTGCCGTAGTTGGTGACCCTGGCCCTGGGCGTATGGACTGTCCCGGAGTCGAGCGTGCCGAGCGGGGCGAGGATCGCGAACGCGCCGACATCGTGCCGGGCGTCAAGCGTGTCCACCCTGACCGCGCCGAAAGCCGTGTCGTTGGACCGGTCTTCGTCAAAGGAGAGGCTGGTGTAGCAGACGCACGAGTAGTCGCCGGGTTGGGACGCGGTCCAGTACGGGAAGTTGACTGTCACCGTGTCGTTCGGGTTGAGCGTCACATTCCCGACAGTCTGTGCGTAGCCGTCGGTGATCTCGAAGGTCACCGGGAAGGTCGCCGGCCGGTTGCCGTAGTTGGTGACGGTCGCGCTCGGGGTGTGCACCGACCCGGAATCGACCGTGCCGCCGGGAGCCAGGATTGCGACCGCGCCGACGTCGAGGTACGGACCGGCTGTCACCTCGACTTCGCCGTAGGCGGTGTCGTTCGAGCGGTTGGCGTCGTTCCAGAGCTGGGTGAAGCAGACGGTCGCGAGCCGTCCGAGCGGGTCGGCGGTCCAGTTCGCGAACTCGACGGTGTCGATGATGTTGGTACCGAGCGTCACTTCGAGCGAGTCGACGTAGTCGCTGCCGATCATCATCGTGACCCAGAAGGTGAGGTCGGGCAGATCCGCGGATCCAGGGTCACCGCCGGTCGCGGCATCGAACCCGTAGTCCGCAAACCTGAGCACGATGGCCCGGGGCCGGATGTCGGCTCCCTGCTCGACCGTGCCGACCGGTGCCAGGATGGCGATCGCGCCGACATCGGGCGGCTGGGGTGGTTCCCCTGGTTCGACTACGACCGAGCCGAAAGCGGTGTCGTTGGACCGGTCTTCGTCCGCTGCCAGGTCGGTGTAGCAGGTGCAGGCATAAGTGCCGAGCTCGGATGCGGCCCAGTCGGGCTGGAACGCGATGGTGTCGGTCTGGCCCACGCCGAGTGAAGCGAGGGTCGAGCTGGTGTAGCGGTCGCCGACCGAGAAGAAGACCTCAAAGGTCTCGGCGCGGTTGCCGTAGTTGCGGATGACCGCCAGCGGCGTGTGGACCGAGCCGGAATCAACGGTGTCGGTTGGGACTAGTATCGCCAGCGCGCCGACGTCATGATGGGCCGGCTCGACGACGACTACCGCACCGTAGGCGGTGTCGTTGGAGCGGTCGGAGTCAACGTCCAGCACGGTGTAGCAGGTGCACGGGATGGTGCCGATCGGCTCTGCAACCCAGGTTTCATTGAAGGTCACCGTAACGCTACCCTGGGTCGGCATGGTGACCTGCACCGTGTCGCTGTACGTCCCGCCGATGTTCATGACCACCGGGAACGCGACGTCGGTGCCGAGGTCGGAAGCAAGGTCGAAGTCCATGAACCGGTGTACGACCGCCATCGGCGTGATGACGGTGCCGGAGTCCACGGTGTCGCGCGGCGCCAGGATGCTGACCACCCCGACGTCCTTGTCCGGCGGCCGGACGTAGACATTGTCGTAGGCGGTGTCGTTGGACCGGTTCTGGTCGGTCGCCAGCGTGCTGTAGCACATCATGGCGTGGTTGCCGTTCGGTTCGGCTGTCCAGTCCAGGGTGAACTCGACGGTATCGGTCCGACCAGGGGGCAGGTAGGCCTGGGTCGAGTCGCGGTAGCCGGTGCCGATTTCGATGATGACCGGGAAGAACTCGTAGCTGTTGCCGAAGTTGTGGACCACCGCCTCGGGCGTGTGGACCGAGCCGGAGTCGACAGTGTCGGGCGGGACCAGTATCTCGAGCACGCCGACGTCGTGGTACGGGGTCGGGATGACCCGCACGTAGCGGCGGGCGGTGTCGTTGGACCGGTCTTCGTCGACATCCAGCACGGTGTAGCAGTAGGAGTAGAAGAAGCCGGTGGTATCCGGTGTCCAGTCCGCGAAGCTGACGACGGTGCTGTCGCCAGGGTCGAGCGTGACGGCGGCGATCGTGTCGGCGTAGCCGGCGGTGATCATGAACACGACCGGGAACGTGTCGGTGAAGTCGCCGAAGTTCCGGATCAGGGCGCTCGGGGTGTAGGTGGAGTCCAGGTACGAGGTATAGGGCGGCGAGTAGATCCTGACCGCGCCGACATCGTGGCTTCCCGGACGTTCTACGCTCACTTCGCTCCAGACGGTGTCATTGGACCGGTCCTGGTCTCCGGTCAAGGCGGTGTAGCACATCGTGCCGAACCCGCCGATTTGCAGGGCGGTCCAGTCCGGGAAGTCGACCGTGTCGGTCTCGCCGACCGCGAGCGACCGGGTGATGGTTTCGCTGTAGATGCTGCCGATCTCGAAAGTCACCGGGAAGGTTTCGGCCTGGTTGCCGTGGTTGGTGATGACGGCGCGCGGCGTGTGGACGGTGCCGGAGTCGACCGTTCCGACCGGGGCGAGTATCTCGACCGCGCCGACGTCGTGGTACTCTGGCTCGACCACTGTGACCTCGCCGTAGACGGTGTCGTTCGCCCGGTAGACGTCTTTGGCCAGCGCGGTGTAGCATACCGTGGCGTGGGTGCCGACAGGCCTGGCAGTCCAGTCGGGCGAGAACTCGATGGTGTCGGTCTGGGTGGGAGCCAGCGTGCAAGTCTTGGTCTCGCTGTAGAGGGTCCCGATTTTCATCGTGACCGGGAAGATCGACGTCATCCCGCCCTCCTCGCGGATGACGGCGGTCGGCGTGTAGGCCGAATCCAGGAACACGGTGTCGACCGGACACAGGATCTCAACCGCGGCGACGTCGTGGACGCTTGACGGGATGATGTGCGGGAACCAGCCCTTGCGCTGTCGGCCCCACCCGGACTCGGTCTGCTGGCCGTTGTTGACCACGACGTGGACCGCTACGGCGAGCGTGTCGTCAGGCCGAAGACCTCTCAGCGGCACGGTGTAGAGAAACTCGGCCACGGTAGGGTCGTGCGCCGTGCCGTAGGGGAACTGGCCTGGGACCAGTTCGCCCAGGGAATTGCGCGGCAGCTCTTCCGGGCTGTTGGCCACCGCGAGGTGGCTGGCCGACATCAGCCAGTTGTCCTTCAGAGCTATGATGACGTAGAGCTGGGTTGCCGAGTGCCGGACGACGACGCTGCCGACATTGTAGTGCTGACCTGCCCAGATCGTGACCGTCTGTGACGGGGATTTGCCGGGCATGACCTCGATCCCGGGGTCAGCGCCCGACAGCATACCGGTGCCTGCAAGGGCGATGCAGACCATCGCGCCCAGACACAGGGTTGTTTTGACTACTGCCATCTCTGCCTCCTACCCGGCTCCTCGCTATGTTGCCGCATCACGAGGAAGCCCAGTTGGTGTGTGCCTTCAGACTAGATTGTGTTCTAGCTGCGGATCTAACCCATTTCTCAACAGCATTATCCACCTCCCGGAGGTTTTGTCAAGCCGTTTCTGCTGTCCCGGACTCGAGCAAGCCGGATGGCGAAATAGCAGTCGTGCCCAACACCCAGGCGTAGAGCGAACCCACGGACTCTCCCTTGCGTAAGATACTCCGGTACAGAGACTTGAGTCTTGGAATCCAACCTGAGACTGTCGCCGTTCGGCTTGTTTGTCGCGGCAGATAAGTTTCTGCTGGTCAATAGGTTGGACCTTGGAGAAGATGCCGTTCCTCGTCATGACACAGGCTGGCGCGGACCAGTGGTCCATGGGCTAAGGCTATACATATCAGGTAGTTATGTCTGACATGTGAGCAACTGGCACACGGCGTGTAACTCTGTGAACGGCCTACCTACTCCTTATGAGCGCGATTTGCCCAGTTGCGCCCTTCAGGGTCCCTGCGCGGACCTGCTCCGGGTTCTGGCGCGTAAACCCCGTGCTTCGCCTCAGGACTCCGGAAGCATCCAAACCAGCAAGCAACGTCCTTGGCCGGCTCTGGCTGGTGAGCCGGAGGGTCTGCATCTGCTTTCGGCAGGGCAGACGCATGTCGCGGCATACCAGATCCCTGCCCGGTGTCCTGATCCAGTTGGTGCTGGTAGCGACCGTGGCGGTCCAGGCCAGTGCCGCGGCCGCGAGGCCGGTGACCGAGACCGAGGCGATGGCCGTCAGCCGGCTGTTTGCCGATGCGCTGTGGGGAAAGACTTCGAGCAACGGATGCTGGAAGTACGAGGATGTGACAGGAGGGCCGGGAGCCTACTGCTGCGAACGTGTGCTGGAAGGGGGAACCAGCATTACGCTGATGGTTGGCGGGCGGACAGACATGCCCCCGGTGCTGCTCTACTACCAAGGCCGGCCGCCCGAGGTTTCGGGTGGAGAAACGGCATTGCAGGCCGCGAGCAGAGAACTTGACGGCTCGGATGTCTGGAAGGTGGCGTCGGTGTACTACTCGCCGCTCGACCTGTGGTTCGAGTACCAAGCCGAAGACGGCAGACGGACGATGATATCGGCCCGCGACTTCAGGGTCAGTGAGCCAGAACGTGTCAGGGGCGTGGAGCCTCTGACCAGGTCCCTGTCCGAAGAAACCCGGTTCGAGGAGGAGTGGGCAAGCTATCTGGCGGGCGAGCCACCGGCTTTGCTCGACGGCCTGAAGCGCATCCCGGATGTGCCGGACTGGGACTGGCACTACGGCTGTGCACCGACCGCTGCGGCCAATGTCCTGACCTTCTGGGATGAGTGCGGCTATGGTCTGCTGGTCGACTCGGTGATGGCGAATGTGCCTGACCCGATCGAAGGCGACAGGGACAGCGTGCCCAATGTCAGCTGGCAGCTTGCGGTCGCGATGGGAACAGACACGATTGAGTCGGGTCGGACCGATGCCAATTCAATCCCGATGGGGATCGCCGATGTCTGCGCTGGGTCGGACTGGGGCAACCACTATGACTTCACAAGCTTCCTGGCATGGAACGAGCACGGCCTGATCGTTGAGGAGGTGAAAGCAGGGCGGCCCGGGGTCATGGTACTGACCGCGCATCCTGACTACGGCAGCCACGCTGTCACGTTCCATGGCTGGGGACCGCCTGACACCGGCTGGATAGCGGTCAGGGACGTGTGGGGAGAGGCGTACAAGGACATCGTCATCCGCTATGACCACGGCGCGCCGGTCGGGGTCATTCCGATCGTTCCCGGCGACCCGCCTGCCCCGGACATCGGCGTTGCGGGTATTGCCCGTCCTGAAGACGGGGTGCGGCCCGGCGCAATCAGGCCGAAGGTGCGGCTGGAGAACCTCGGAGGCACGGCCACCGAGGCGGACGTTTTCTTCCGGGTCGAGCGCCCGGGTGGCGGTCTGTCGGAATCGTTCGACGACACTCTGAGCTTCCCTCCGGCCCGCTGGCACCGCTTCAATGTCGACGGCTGCGAAGACCAGTGGGATGTCGATGCCGCGCCGGACGGACGCGCGGCCTGTGTGCGTGATGCGTCGCGGCCGGCCAGCGACGACTGGCTAGTCACGCCGAAGGTCAGAGTAAGGCCGAACGATACGCTTCGGTTCTGGTTCCGTGCGCTCGGTCTGGAAGCCGAATCGGTTGAAGTACGGGTATCCTACTCAGACTCGGCACCTCAGTCGTTCAGTCAGACCGTGAGAACGGTCTGCTGTGAGCTCGAGGGAGCAGATCCGGGCTGGGTTGACTTCAGCGACGTCGGGGATACGAGCGTGTACATCGGCTTCCGCTACCTTCGCGAGCCCGGTGCGCCAGGGATTGGCGTGTGCCTGGATGATGTCATTCTCCGGACTGTCTACTACTCGGATTCGCAGACGGTCGGACTCGAGCCTGGTCAGGAACTGCCGGTGGAATTCACACCCTGGGTGATGTACCCCGGCCACTACGTGGCGCGCTGCAGTATCTACCAGCGCGACGACAGCGAGTCCGGCAACGACACCCGGGTCAGGGAATTCAGCGTGTCCGAACTGGCCGAGGAGCCGCCTCTGCCGCACGTCAGTACCGGTCCGAGAAGCCTGCGCATACTGCCCAATCCGGCAAGAAGTTTCATCCGCGGGATAGGCTGGGACGGACCGGGCACAGCGACCGTGTTCGACGCTACCGGGCGGCGGGTGATGGTCCGGGAAATCGAGGGCGCGGGCCGGATCGAGCTTCCCCGGCTCGCAGCCGGGGTGTATGTTCTGCGCCTGCACTCTCCGTTGCTCGGGTCGGCAACCGCCAGTTTCCTCTTCACCAACTAGAGTCGGTCGATCTCGTAGAACCGTCCTGCCGGAGAACCGGCAGGCTTCGCTTCAGCACGCGTAACGCACTGAGGGTTATCCATTTGCTCGGCCGACCTTTCCTCTCGATGTCGACCAGCATGCTGCCGTTCCATGTATGACCCAGGTTCCAGCGACCGCCCGAGTCCTGCTTCTTTTTCAGCAGGTCAACGGCCCGCAGCATCCGGTGGTCCTTGACCCTGAGCCGGGTGAGTATGTCGAGTATCTCAAGCGCATCAGTGTTCCACATGTTGGGGAACCCGAAGCTGGCCCAGCCTGGGCGGGCGATTCGACTCGGATGGTGACTCGACCGGTAGACCTGGTGCAGAAGCATGAACCCGACCCCGCGCCTGATTGTGCGCTTCACAGCCGGCGAGTGCAGGTCAACAGGCAGTGCTGCCAGGCCCTTGAGTCCTTTCACCACTCCGTGGAGGCAGGAGTGTCGGCCGTAGCAGTAGTCGTGGTGCTGAAAGCGGTTGGGCACCACCGGCTGCGACCCGCTGTCGTCGAAGCGGAGGTTTCGAGTCAGCCATTCGACCGCCCTACGAACCCGGGAGTCTTCGGCCCGGCCGAGTCGAACCAGAGCGAACACCATGTTGCCGGTCAGACAAGGGATGACCGAAGACTCGAGTCCGCCGCCTTGCTTTGACGGATGGGTCGAAAACCCGCCGCTTGCAGGCGACCACGAGTGCTCGAGGATGTGGTCGCATGCCTTGCGGATGCGTCCGTCGTTCGGGTCTGCACCAAGCTCGGCCAGGACGATGAGGGTCCAGACCGTGCCCCAGTATTTGCTGGTGTAGAGCCGGTGCGCTGGAGCCCAGCCGCCGTCCGGGTTCTGCCGGCGCAGTATCTCGGGCACAGGGCCGCGCGCCATGATGGCACGCTTCGCCTGCACTGCGGTCCGGCCGCGCGGACTCCGGTCAAGGATATCGGTCAGGGCGAAGAAGCGGACCGACGGGTTGTCCTCTCCCAGCAGCCAATCGGTCTGGGCAGGCCCAAGATAGGAAAGTGCAAAGGACAAAGGACCAGGCTCGGATTCCTTGCTTGGCACTTCGGACTTCGCCCTTTCCTGAGAGCTGCGGACCTGCCTACTCGTGCTCGGCTGTCGCGATTGTTATCTCACCGATGCCGACTTCGATCGATATCTCGACGTTGACCGCGGCTTTGCCCCAGAGTTCGTTGACCCAGGCCTGCTCGGTATCGTCATCCTCTTCGCCATCGCCATCGGCGTCGTCAGCATCGTCCTCTTCCTCCTTGTCATCGCCGACAGGTTTCAGGTCGCGGGTATCGACGTCGCCGATGCCGACTTCGGTTTCCACCCGGAACCCGATGTCGCCGGGAAGCAGGATATGGACATCGCCGATCCCGAGCTCGAAGTCGATTTCACCAACCTCGCTGTTCCATTCGCCTTCGAGCGCGGCTTCTATCTCACCGACTCCGACTTCGACGTCCATTTCCTTGAGACCGGGCCAGACCCCCTTGATTTCGAGTTCGCCTACTCCGAGTTCGAGATTCAACTCCTCGACCGCATCGCCGTTGAGGCGAATGCTCCACGCGACATCAAGGTCCTCTTCGAGCCCTTCCTCGACGTCCTCGAGGCCGATTTCGAGACGGCCGCGGCCGTCTTCGATGACATATTCGGCTTCGGGGAGAAAGGTCGAGTCCGGAGCCTCGTACCGGGCCTGGACCAGGGCTTCTGACCCAGGCTCGATTTCGAGATGACCGACCGGCATCATGAGCTCGAGTTCAGCGACCTTGGCGCTGCCCAGGTCGTACTGCTGCTCGACGACGATTCGCTCAACTTCCTCTCCGGCCGGGTCTCCCGCGAAAGCGGGGCCGATGGCCAGGACTGCTGCCACAAGGACCAGGGCAGATGGTTTCACTTTGACCTCCTTTGGTGCTGCCGCAGCAAAGCCGGGCAGACTTTGTCCAGGTGTCGACCCGCCTGCGAGGCGGTTCACTCGCCCCGGATCATTGTCAGGAGCATCTTGAACCGCTCCTGTGCGTGCAGGGCGTGCGGTCGGTTGGCCGGCATGATCAGCATCTCTCCGGCCGACACCGTGTTCGGTCTGCCGTCGATCGATATCTCGGCAGAACCGTCGAGTATGCAGACCATGGCGTCGAAAGGCGAGGTGTGCTCGCTCAGTCCCTGACCGGCGTCGAACGCGAACACGGTCACGGTTCCGTTCCCGCGCCGGACCAACTCGCGGCTGACCACCGAGGCTTGCCGGTATTCGACCAGTCCGGCCAGGTCAACCACCTGTCCGACAAGACCGGTGTCTTCTTTTTCAGTCATGTCGATAGCATCGCTGTCCGGGTCTGCGGGTCAAGGCATTCTATTTGGGGCGCTGTTCGGTCCAGATCCCGATCGGGCCCGGCTCTATCGTGAACTCCAGCTCTTCGGTTCCCCGCCGGACCTTGATGGTGACCTGCTCCTGGCCTTCGGC
>CP070680.1:3117799-3129092 GCA_020352555.1 Caldifarciminota bacterium
ACGAATCGCGGATTCTCGATGATACTAATATGTATCATTTCAGGCTCATGACAAAGGAGAAAGACCGGTTCCGAATCACCCCTGAGCTGGGTCAGAGGCTGCGGGAGCTGAGGCTGAAGGCAGGTCTGACCCAGCAACAGGTCGCGGTTCTCATGGGCAGGAAAGGCAAGGGCGGGCACAGCATCGTGGGCAGACTGGAGGCCGGACGGGTTCCCAGCCCTTCGGCAATTTCGGGGACATAACGTGAGATTAAGTCTCTTTCGGCCGGTTCTTGTGTATCCACGGCCCCTTCGGTTCTGGCCTCTGTCGCCGTGCTGTCCGGCCCGTCTGCCGCTCCAGCTCTCGTGAATCCCTTGCTGCATGACGTGGTGCGGCATCGAAGGCACAACCACCCGCGGCCATCGCGCCACACCACCACCCCACGCAGACCCCTCCCAAACGTCAATAATCTCTTATTGTGTCCCCAGATCTACCCCAAGGTGCCTGTCTGGTAAGCCAGGCCCTGCAGGAGGGAGCTTGACAGCTCCCTCCTGCAGGGGACGATTCTGAATGTTGTCCAGACTGTCTCTAGTTGCTCTCTGCATATCTGCTGCAGGCGGCCAGACCCTCGACACGGTTGTCCACTTCCCGCGCGAGGTCGACGAGCTCTTCTACGTACCCGGCGGCAACAAGCTCTATGTCACCGCCTACGTGCGCGACACCTGGACTGACCATATACATATACTCGACTGCTCAACCATGGTCGTGCGGGCCGTCGTCCGTACCGGAAGCAGGTTCGGCGACCGTCGCGCTGCCTGGAGCCCGCATCACAACAAGGTCTACCTCGGCGTCCACTGGGGAGGTCCGGACACCGCTGGCCTGCTGGTTATCGACAATTCGACCGATTCAGTTGTCCGGCGCCTTCCGGTTGGAGTCTACATGCGCGGCATCGCCTACAGCTCAACATCTGACAAGCTGTACACAGTGACGGGCCAAGGAGGCATCATCACCGCGCTCGACTGCGCTGCTGACACCGTGCTGGCTGTCATCAAGCCCCCAGACTACAGCCCGGACTGGGTTGCACTCTGGGATTCGGTCGGGATGAAGATCTACGTCGGGTGCAGCGGCTGGACCAATTGCGACCGCGTGACCGTGGTCGATTGCATCACTGACTCGGTGGTGGCCGTGATCCGCTCGGGTATAGTCTGTCCTTGCATCGGTGTGTACAATCCGTTCCGCCGCAAGATCTACCTCGGCGCACAAGGAGACTACGGCGTCTGCGCGGTCGACTGCGCGGGCGATACGGTCGCTGCGCGCTTCGACAGCATTTGGTCCGACTTCGACCAAGTGCCAGCGTACTGCAGTGCGGGGGACAAACTCTACTGGTTCGACTATCGCGGTCCCATCTACGTTATCGACTGCGGGACCGATTCGATCGTGCGCCATATCCCGGCTCCAGGGGGGAATGACGTCAGCTACATCGCTTACGCGGAATGGAGCAACCGCCTGTATGTGGCCAGCCACATTCCCCGCTACGCCAATCTGCTTACGGTTTTCGACTGCCGCACCGACTCCATCATCGGACAGACTCGATTCGGCCGCAACGCTTCGGCCCGAGAGATTGTCTGCAACCCGGTCGACCACAGGATCTACATCTCCGTCCGGTGGGACTCGGCTGTCTATGTCTTCATAGAGGAACTGCAGCCGATCCGGGAGCAACCTGCGCTCGGTCGGCCGGTTCACGCAATCCGAGTCTGGCCCAATCCAGCACGCGACCAGATCTGGCTCCGCAACCCAGGCCCTGTTCCGCTCTACTCTGCCTGTGGCCGCCGTGTCACAACCCTGCTGCCGGGGCCCAACGACATCCGGCATCTCGCGTCGGGTGTGTATTTCGCTACCCCTCACCCTCGCCCTCTCCCGCAAGGGGAGAGGGAAGCGGCGGTCCGCAAGATTGTAGTGCAAAGATAGTGCGAGAGGCGGCAAGAGAAGCGGCGGGGCTTGCGCCCCGCCGCTTCTTCGTCAGCCGGTCGGGACAAGAGCAGGAAGCGAGGTGAAGAGCAGGAAAGTCTTTACCTTGCGGTCAGGGTACAGGGCCGCGGCAGCGCGGGCATAGACCTGGAGCTGGTGCTCATGGTATTCCTGCGCCAGCTCGGGTATTTCTGTCTGCCCGACCGAGAAGGTCTTGTAGTCGTAGACCAGGACTTCGTCGTCGGTGATGATGAGCCGGTCGATGCGGCCGGACCATACCTTGCCGTCTTCCTTGAGCATGAAAGGCAACTCGGATTCTGAGTTGGGCTTGGGCGCCACGATGGCCCAGAGGTCAGGGTCGGCTTTGAGAGCTTCGACCTGGCGCAAGACTTCGTTCATGTAGTCCTTCTTCCGATCACCCTCACCCTTGCCCTCGGGCGAGGCGCCCGGCTTTGCCAAGCCCGTCAAGGGAGAGGGGACTGACCTTGAGCCACTCATGCCCTTGAGCCGAAGCAGGCGGGTGATTTCAGGAGTGAGGCTTTCTGCGTCGGGTTTGAGCCTGCCGATTGATAACAGCTCGAGGATGCGGTGAATGACGTCACCGAGACCGAGCAGGTCCTCGGGGTGGCGTTCGTAGTCGTGGGGGATGTTGCGCGAGACCGGTTCGACGTGCGGAACCTCGACTTTCTCGATACGCCCGGTGTGGATGGCTCGTTTGCGCGGGGGCGCGGCCTGTTCCCTGAGCGCAGGTGCGGCCGGAACCGTGATTTGGTCCGGAGTCCGGACTGCGAGGCCCGGAATGTCAACGCTCAGTGTGAAAGCTCTGTCGGTCTTCGCCAGTCCGAGGTGTTCTTCGAGCCATTCGAGCCAGGTGTTGGCCCGGCGGTCGATCCAGGCCCCGGTGAGGATGAGCGCGTCGCGGGCCCGGGTACAGGCGACGTAGAACAGCCGCTTGTCTTCCTCGCGCTGCTTCTCGACGTGCTCGCGGTGCAGGGCGATGCGGTTGCGGACCGAAGGGTCGGTGATATGGGAGACCCAGACCGTGTCGGCGTCGAGTTCCTCGACAACGGTCGCGGGATTTTCGTTTCGGCCCAGGCGCGAGACGTCGAGCCCGGGGAAGAACACGACCCGGAACTGGAGTCCTTTTGCCCGGTGTACGGTCAGGATGTTGACCGCGTTGCGGCCTTCGGTCGGGACCGCGGCCTTGGGCTCGCGGGACCCGTCCTCGGGCTTGAGCGTGTCGAGGATGCGGAGCGGGTGCAGTCCTTCGAACTCACCGTCCTCGACCAAGCGCAGGAGCTTGCGGACGTTGGCCGCGCGCTGGGGCTCCCAGAACACCTCCCAGGCCCTGGTGGCTTCGAGCGCGGTCGCGAGGATGTGGGCCAGGGGCCGGTGATTGACCATTCCCAGCCAGTCCCTGAGCAGGGCGGTCGGTTCTTCCATCCCGGGCCGGTCGTGCAGGCGGTCGAACAGGGTCGGGCCGTCCTGGCGCGCGGCGAGGAAGAGTTCGCGCTCCGCGACCCGGAACAGCGGGCCCCGCAGCACCGCGTAGAGCGACAGGTCGTCGGCCGGGTCGGCCAGGAACCGGAGCAAGGACAGGACGTGGCCGACCTCGGGTTCTTCCCAGAACCCGACCCCGCCGTCGACGATGAACGGGATGCCGGCCTCGCGTAGCGCCTGTTCGAGGGCCGGGAGGTGGGTGCGCTTGCGGAGCAGGATGCCGATGTCGCGGCATTCGCAGGGCCGGGAGTGCTCGGTCCTGTCATCGTTGACCTCCCAGACTTCGTGCGAGCCGACCAGGGACCGGATGCGGCGGGCGATGAGCTCGGCCTCGGTCTGGCGCCGGCCGGGCATCTGGTCCTCGGACACGAAGAGCAGGAGCTCGACCAGGCCCGGGTCGCGGTTGTCGCGCCGACGCTTGAACGGGATGTAGCGGGTCCGCCAGGGGGGTGTGGGATCACCCTCACCCCAGCCCTCTTTCTTCAAGGGAGAGGGAGAAGAAGCAGAGCCTGGTCCATCCCGACCGCTGCCCGTTGAGGGAGAGGGAGAAGAAATGGAACTCGCTGTGTCCTGCCCATCACCTGTCGAGGCAGAGGGAGAAGAAGCGGCAGAGTCTTGAGACTCTCCGGCTTCCTCCCCCCTGGTGGGGGAGGATTGAGGAGAGGGGGACATCAGCCGCGAGAACAGGGCGTTGTTGAAGTCGATGATGGACTGCAGGCTGCGAAAGTTGTCATCCGGGTACCATTCGTCGAGCCGGCTCTTGCCGAGCCAGTCCCGGAGCTGGTTGCGGGCCCGGGCGAACACTTCGACCTTGGCCCCGCGGAAGAAGTAGATGGACTGCTTGTCGTCGCCGACTAGGAACACTGTCGGCATGATGCCGAGCTCGGTCTTGGCGCCTTCGCCCGAGCGCCATTCCTCGGTGAGCTTGTCGATGATGCCCCACTGCAGGAAACTGGTGTCCTGGAACTCGTCGACAAGCAGGTGGTCGGTGTGCTCGTCGAACGCGCGCAGGATGTTCTGCCAGTCCTCGCTGTTCGCGAGCAGGTCATAGGTCCGGTGTTCGAGGTCAGGGAAGTCGACGAGCCCTGCCCGCTTCTTGGCCTGGTGGTAGGCGTCCAGGAACCGGTCGCGGAACAGGCCGAACTTGCGGGAGAAAGCGCGGTACTCGAGCACGGCCAGGACCTGGGCCCGGTAGTCGGCCATCGCCTCGGCCCATGGGTCGAACTCGGGCTTGGTCCTGCCCCGGCCGGTGCGCGGGTCGCCTCCGGCACGCAGGAATACGGAGCGCTGCTCTTCGAGCGCCCTGGCCACAGAGCCGAAGGTGTCCTCGGTCCAGGTTTCGGGGAACAGGGTGTCTTGGGATTCGAGTTTCTCCTGGCTGAGCGGGTTGGTCTGGAGCTTTGCGGCGAGGCGGGACAGGGCATCGGTGTCCGAGGGGGCTGAAACCGCGCGGACGATGGCCCGGTTCGAGAAGAAGCCGTCGTATTCGTCGGACAGTTCGGGCCAGCCGCGCGAGCCGGTGCTGCTGATGAGGTCGAGAAGCAGGTCGCGGTCTTCGCCTGCAGGCCGGCGTTCGGCGACCTGCATCAGGGTGTCGTACTTGGCCCGGGTCCAGATGTCGGACGGGTCTTCGATCACCTCGACCCGGGGGTCGAGTCCGAGGTCGGCGGCGAAGCGGCGCACAATGGTGTTGCAGAACGCGTCGATTGTCATGATGCGGAGCTTGAGGATGTCCTGACGGATGGTCTTGTAGAGCTCGGCGTTGCGGTCGTGGAGCAGGCTCAGGATGCGTTCCTTCATCTCGGCCGCGGCCTTGCGGGTGAAAGTGATGGTCAGGATGCGCTCGGGCTTGACGCCGTTTTCGAGCAGGCTGATGTAGCGGTCGCTGAGCTTCTGGGTCTTGCCCGAGCCGGCCGGGGCGAGGACGATGGTGTGGCCGAGCGGTTGCGGGTCAGTCATCGCTCCTCACGATCCGGGCTGGCGGCCGCACAGGAAACCGAGGTCGCAGTTGCGGCAGACCTGAGGGTCGGTGTCCTGGACCGGGAATCGGCCGGCGCGGATGGCGTGGATTGTTTCGCGGGCAGTGTCGATGGCGGCCTGGATGAGCTCGGGCACCGGGTAACGGGGACCGGCCAGCCATTTGACCCGGGCATCGCGCACTGACCAGACCCCGAGGTTGTCGATGAGCCGGCCGGGCTGCTCGTCCTGCAGGAGCCGGGCGTAGAGCGGGAGCTGGACGTGAGTGCGGTCTTTGGTCACGGCCTTGCCGGTGACGAAGGCGGTGGAACCTGTCTTGTAGTCGATGACCCGTAGCGAGTCCTTGTCCTCGTCGACCCGGTCGACCCGGCCGTGGATTCTGAGGTCCGGGGCGGGCTCGCCGCTCACACTGGCCTCGACCCTGGTCGGCTGGAAACCCTGTTCGCGCATCTCCTTTTCCCGGGCCATGAACTCGGGCAGGAAGTTGTCGATGACCTTGCGGGACACCTGTTGCCAGAAGACCGGGAGCCCGGAGTCGGCCAAGGCGCGGTCCAGGGCCTTGCGGGTGAGGTCGGGCAACTGTTCGAGCGGGGCCGGGCCTTTGGCATAGACCTCGGCAAGGACCTGGTGGACGAGGAGTCCCCATTCTGCGGCATCGATTTCATAGGCCGGCTCGGGCAGGGATTCGAGGCCCAGGATGTGCTCGAGGTAGAACAGGAAAGGGCAGCGGCGGTAGCTTTCGAGCCGGGTGACCGAGACCGAATGGGACGGGCCCCATGTCGCGGAGAGGGCCTTGAGGACCTCCTTGTCTGTGGAGAAGTCCACCGGCGGTGTGGCGGTCTCGAGCTGAGCGCGCAGCTGTTCGCCGTCGGCCTGCTGGTGTTCTTGCTGGGAGTAGATGACGTCGGTCAGGGGGCGTGATTGGGGTTCGAGGTCGAGAAAAGGGGTCGGTAGCACCGGGCTGTCCGCGTCCGAGTTGTGGAAGCAGAGGAACGGCGCTTCGCGGCACGAAGCCAGGGTGCGGTCGAAATCGAACTGCTGCTGGTCCCTGTGGGTGTCGATGTCTGGCATGCCGATTCTCGTGCGCACCCAGTCGGGGAGGATGGGGTCAGGCGGATAGGGCGCGGGCAGGTCAGGCTCGGTGAGCCCGGCGAAGTAGAGGTGTTTCGGGTGAAGCCCAAGGGTACGGGTCATGCCGGTCACCGTGATTCCCTCTGGCCTGCGGCCCGACGTGTCCCGGTCGTGCATTCGGATTGCGTAGGACAGTGCGCGGGCGAAGTCCGGGCCGTCTGCCTGCAGTGGTCCGAAGCTCCTGTCGAGTTCGATGATGTCGTCGAGGATGTTGTAGAGCTGTCGGCGGTCGTTGCGCAGCTCGTCCTTCTCCTCGGGGTCGGTCGCGGGGTCGGACCGGAACCGTGCCGCCTCGAGGAACTGCTTGAGCGCGTGGGCATACTCGCCCAGGGTCTGCCAGGGCCTGCGGCTCTCTTCCCAGAGCAGCTTGTCGCAGAGGCCGAGTGCGTGGCGCACCCGGCGTTCGAGGTCCTTCGCCTCGTCGCGTTCCTTGCCTTCGAGCTCGAACGCGGCGACGAGCCGGGAACCGATGCGACTCCAGTCAGCACGACCCTTGATGATGCCGGCGCGCTTGGACTCGACATTGACCCGCCGGGCGGCGCGGACGGCCGAGTCGGTGCCTTCGCCTCCGGACAGGCGCAGCAGGTTGGGGAAGAATGGCGACGAAAGCACGGCCGCGAACGCGAGCCGGTCGTACCCGGTCTCGATAGCGGTCAGCAGTTCGAGGACCGCAACCACCGGGGGGGATGTGCTAAGGCGCGGGCTCGGGTAGATGGTGTAGGGGATACCGTAGCGGTCGAGCATTCGCTCGAGCACAGGTGCGTATCGGGAGAGGCTGGGGAATGCTATGAAGGTTCCGCCGAGGTCGAGTTCGCGGCCGAGGAACCGGCGTTTGATGTCGCGGCAGATGCCCCGGACTTCGTCGTCGATGCTGTTGAACGCCCGGAGTTCGAGTTCGGGCTCAGGTCCGGCTTCGAGGCGCTCGACCTCGAAGCCCCCGAGAGCCCTGAGGAATCCCGGGAACCGGGCAGCGTATCCGTCTTCCCCGGTCGGGCTCCAGGCCAGAGCCAGGGCGTGTTCGGCCTTGTGCACCAGTACTTCAAGGAGCTGCTCCTCGGCAGCGTAGGGGTATGCGAATCCGTCAAGGACCAGTACCCTGCACTCGAGATGCTCTTGAGCGAGACTTGCAGCCTCACTCAGCCTGTCGTCCTCGTCCAACCAGCCGTTCTCGCCGAGCAGGCTCTCGTACCGTTCCATCACGTCGAGCGCCTGATTGACCCGAGCCAGGGGTTTCTCGAATGCGGCGAGCAGCTCATTCAAGCGTTCGCGGAGGCCGGGACGCTCGTCTCCAGGGACATGGCGCTTGACAGAAGCGATGAAGTCCGACACGGCACGCGCGTAGCCCAGCGAAGCATCGCCGGAGTCTGCGGACAGGAGCTTGCGGACGACCAGGGGTCTCAGCTTGCTGCTGAGAAGGGCACGGTCCGAATGCCTCTCGTGAAGCTCCATCGCCAAGTCGTCAGTGGTGGCGAACCGGGGAGAGACCAGTGCATCACGGCCGGTCAGCCGCGCGAAACGCATCTGCGCGTCGCGCATCTTGGGTTTGCTCGGTGCCAGGCAAAGGATGTCGCGGTAGTCTGGACCAGGGGCGAGTTCCAGCGCATCACTCAGAAGCCTGTCGGTGGCGTCGTGGGCCGAGAACGGGGCGAGGAGCAGTCTGCGCGGCAAGGCCGGGAAACCGGACTAGCGGGTCAGGACGAACGCCTGCGAAAGTGGGCCGAGACGCGCGATGTATGTGCCTTGAGGCAAGACCCGGGCCTGGAGGTCGGTTCCGTCCCAGACCGGTCCTGTTCCGCGATGGACCAGCCTGCCGTCGAGCGCGTAGATATCGATGCCCGGGTTCTCGAAGCGTACCGGCGACCGGGCCAGGCTCGGGACCAGGAGAGGGCCGGGTACGGGTCTAGGCCGCAGAGATTCCATCCCGGTCAGGGGCTCGCTGTGGATGCAGAGCACGTACTGGGAATCAAGACCAGGCCCGGATACGGCCAGGCAGTGGCCTTTGTGCCAATGGTCTACCGCGATTGCGGCATAATGGGTCTGGTCGTCCTCGCGCAAGGCGGAGTTGAACCAAAGGCCTGATTCATTCGTGCAGTGCCAGATGTTGCCGGTCGCGATGCTGCCGTTGATTCGCTCCCAGGCGACATGGACGTCGCCCTGGTCCAGGCAGAAGCCCCGCATTTCGGCGCTGGCCGAAGCGGTCATGAGCTGGTACGGGTCCCATGTGCTCGAACCCGCAGCACGGCGAAGGTAGCAGGTGCGGAACGGCATGCCCCAGCCGTCGTTGCCGCTGGCCACAAGCCTGAGCTCGCCCGAGTTGCCGCAGGCGATTGCAGAGCTGTAGTCCTCGAGGTTGACGGTCGAGAGCTGTTCAAAAGTCCAGGAGCTATCGCCCGCTGATTCGTTCTCGGCGTGGTGGATCTGGTAGTTGCCGAAGTCTCCGCCCCGATAGCTGACGTGGGCCTTGCCGTCTTGTTCGACAGCCATGTACGGTGCGGCACCGGTGCCGAACGGGCCGGGCTCGCTGCCGAGCAGGACCTGGGTCTGCCAGTCTCCTGAGCGGTCGGTCGCGTAGCCGATGCGGAACTCGTCGGTCGAGTCTTTGGTGACCCAGGCGATGTGGACAGAGCCGTCGGGTTCGAGCGAGATGGAGGGGCTGACGTCGTAAAGGCTGTTCTGGGTCAGCCGGGCGATTGTCCAGTCCTGGCCGGTCCTGCGCGCGTAGTGGAGTTCGGCCTGCGGGTCAGCAGGCCAGTGGAAAGCAATGTGGGGCTGGCCGGTCGACGGCTCGACCGCAAGCGCCGGGCTGGAGCCTGCGCTGTCCGTCACTTCTTCGGGCACGGCCCAGGCAGAATCAGGGTGTTTCCAGGTGTAGACGATGCGGCGGCGTCCGGTTTCGATCGCTTCGCTCCAGCAGGCGTGTAGCCGGCCGTGGTTGTCAATGACGATGGCCTGGATTCCGAGCCAGCGGCGGCCGGGCGCGTGGGCGAGCGTGTCGACGCCGGTGGTGACCCAGTCTGCGGCCGCGAGCGCGGTGAGAGCGACGAAGACCAGGGCCGGGCTAGTCCACGACCTTGAACACTTCATCCCGCTCGTGGACCTTTTCGGTGACCTTGAGCCCGACTTCGCCGCCCTTTTTCAGCTCGTCGACCGTTTCGTGCTCGACCTGCATGGACTCGACCTGCTGGGTGAAGTCGGTCGAGTGACCCTTGATGTGGATGGTGTCGCCGGCCTTGAGTCCGGAGTCGGTTGACTGGAGTACCGCTACTCCGATCCTGCCGAAGTAGTGAGTGATGTGTCCGACTTTGATTTCTGGCATGTATCCCCCTTAAGGATATACCTTTTCCAGCATGCGCGGGAAAGGGATGGTCTCGCGGATGTGGCGCACGCCCGTTATCCAGGCGACGAATCGCTCCAGGCCCAGGCCGAAGCCCGAGTGCGGAAACGAGCCGTAGCGCCGCAAGTCGAGGTACCATTCGAACGCTTCCTGCGGCAGCCGGTGTTGCTTGATGCTGGCTTCCAGTTTCTGTCTGTCCTCTTCGCGCTGGCCGCCGCCGATGATCTCGCCGTATCCTTCGGACGAAATCATGTCCATGGCCAGGGCCAGGCTAGGGTCGGATTCGTCCCTCTTCATGTAGAACGCCTTGACGGCAGCAGGGTAGCGGTGGACGATGACAGGCCGGTCGTGGCTCTGGCCCAGGACCGTCTCTTCTTCGGCACCGAAGTCGTCGCCGAACTCGATATTCCGGCCTTTGCTCCTGAGCAGGTCGATGGCGTCGGCGTAGCTCAGGCGCGGGAACGGTGTCCTGACCGCCTCGAGCCCGGACAGGTCGCGTCCGAGCGTTTCGAGGTCCTGCTTGCGTTTGTCGAGCACCCGGGCCACGGTGTGGGCCACGAGTTCCTCGGCCAGCTCCATGCTCCCGGCCAGGTCCAGGAATGCGACCTCGGGCTCGAGCATCCAGAACTCCATCAGATGGCGCCGGGTCTTCGACTTCTCGGCCCGGAAGGTCGGCCCGAAGCAGTAGGTCTTGCGCACCGCGGCGCAGAGCGGCTCGTTGTAGAGCTGGCCGGACTGGGCCAGGTACACCGTCGCGCCGAAGTAGTCGAGTTCGAACAGGGTGGTCGTGCCTTCGCAGGCGGCCGGGGTAAGGATCGGCGTATCGCAGCACAGGAAGCCGTTGTCGTCGAGGAAGCCGCGCAGCGCCTTGATGATTTCGTTGCGGATGCGGAGAACGGCGACCTGGCGCGCGGACCGGAACCAGAGGTGGCGGTTCTTCATCAGGAAATCGACCCCGTGCTCCTTGGGCGTTATCGGGTAGGGTTCGGCCAGCTGGATGAGCTTGAGCCCGTCCGCGGTCAGCTCGAACCCGCCCGGTGCGCGGGCGTCGGCCCTGACCAGGCCGGTGACCTCGACCGAAGACTCCTGGGTCACCGAATCGGCCAGGTCGAATACATGTTCAGGGACATCGTTCTTTAGGAAGACGCACTGGATGATACCGGTGCCGTCGCGGAGCAGGACGAACCTTATCTTGCCGGAAGAGCGCTTGTTGTAGACCCAGCCTTTGAGCGTGACCTTGCCGTCCTGGTGCTTGCCGATGGTGTCGATGAGAGCATCCTGCTGCATAGGCGGATTGTAGGATGGCGCCTCTGGATGTCAACAGGTCTGGACAAGGGTTAGGGCTTGACAGTGATGGCTGCGGCCAGACAATAGCAGCACGCTTGAACGAGGAAGCATCGAAGA
>CP070680.1:3129192-3165563 GCA_020352555.1 Caldifarciminota bacterium
AGAGGATGGTGTCGTGACGCAGCTCGGCCCATGAACCGCCGGACGAAATCAGGGTCTTGTCAGGATAGGCTTCGGACTGGGTGAACCGCGCGACAAGCGGATGGCGGCGGGCGAGAGGCACAGGTTCGAGATTGAGCTTGAGTGCATAGAGCCAGCCAAAGTAGGCGTTGCGGTTCCAGTCCTCGGCACTGAGCTTCGAGAACTCCTCGGTGAGCTTGTCGAGCTGGGTCAGGTAGTTCTTGTACTGGTCCTGCTGGTAGAGCTCGACCAGAAGTTCGCGAGCGCGTCCAGACCCGAGCACTGCCAGCACGTCCAGCCCCATCGGCATAGTACGGGGCTTGTTCTGGGTTCCGACGCTCGTATAGACAAGCTCCTGGAGCATGTACGAGTCCGGAATGTAGCGCTGGCTCATCAGCCGCATGCCTTCGGTTTCGACCGGGTCGTCGATGTCGCGGAGGTATGTGGACACGATGGTCGGGGACGACAGGGTTTCGGCTGCAGGGATGAAGAGCCTGATGTTGGAGTCAACAGCCGCCCATTGGTTCAGCGGCTTTGCTGCAGCCATCTCCAGGGCCAGGGTGCGATAGTCCGGGGGCAGCGGGTCTTCGGACTCACCGACCATGTATGCGGTCGGGTCGTAGACACTGGACCAGAGCCCTTCTGCACGCACACCGGATTCGGTCGCTGCTTCCGCCATTGCGTCAGCGAGCAGAATCGCCTGGCGGGTATGGCGGACGGCCAATGCCTGGTCTTCCGGGATGCTGAGCCTGAATGTCATCCGGCCAAGGTACATCATTGCCTTGAAATAGCGCTCGAACTCCTCGGAACGGGTATAATGGCCGCGCGGCTTGTACTGAGAGAAATCTTCGAGCACAAGCATCACTTTCGAAGTGTCGAACCCGGCTGCGGAATCGATGAGCGCACGCTCTGCCAGGACCTGTTGTTCCACTACGGGCGGAATCGGGTACCCGGTGTCGAGAAAACTCAGCGGCACGAGCAGGAAGGCGACATTGGCTTCTGCTGCTTCGCGGACCGCAAGGCTGGAAGCCTGTTCTGACAGGCCGAGCTGGTGAACGACCAGCGCGGAGAGCATTGTCTGCATTGCAGGGGAGAAAAGTTCGAGCTCAGCGACCCGCAACGAATAGTCATAGAGGATGTGGAACACGTGGAGCAGGGGGTCGGTGGTGACCAGGACCGGCAGGTCCTGGTCAGCAGCCTGTTCGTAGAGCTCGTAGATCTGGTCGAACTCAGTGGTGTGCGCCACCATGCCGTGTTGTCCCAGCACCTTTTTGTCCGCGTCTCTGAGACGGGCGAGAAGAGCCGGGTTGCTGATGTCGATGCCGGCAAGCAGGCCGGAGCAGGGCAGTACAAGGCCGAGGATGATTGCGGTCGTTCTCATGCGGCATCTTATTGCAGTCCTCAATTCAGTCAAGAACCATGAGCCCGCGTGCTTTACATGGAAGGGCAACCGCATATCATGGGGCATGGACAAGAAGCCTCAGGTTTCAGTAGTCATGGGAAGCGACCGGGACGCTGATGTCATGCACGAGGCGACCCGGGTCCTGGACGAGTTCAACGTTTCCTGGGAAGTGCGCGTCATTTCGGCCCACCGTTCGCCTGACCGTTGCCGGGCTTTTGCCCGCAGTGCGGCTAGGCGCGGGGTCAGGGTCGTGATAGCAGGCGCGGGCAGGGCGGCCCATCTTGCCGGGGTCATCGCCAGCCACACTGTCCTGCCTGTCGTCGGAGTGCCGCTTGATGCCGGAATGGACGGAATGGACGCTCTGCTCGCCACTGTGCAGATGCCGAGAGGGGTGCCGGTGGCCTCGATGGCGGTAGGCGGTACCGGTGCTGCCAACGCAGCGCTTTATGCTGTCGAAATCCTGGCCTTGTCCGACCGGACTCTGGCCAGGAAACTGGCAGGATTCAGGAAGAAGCAGGCCGCTTCGGTTGCCGCGAAGTCGAGGTCAGTGTCGCGCAGGCTCAAGGGTTAGCCGTGGCCGAGCTTCTCAAGACCGAGCTGAGCGGAATTCCGCTCGCGTCCAAGGGCAAGGTGCGTGACATCTATCACGTTGGTACCGACCTGCTGATAGTGGCGACTGACAGGATTTCGGCCTTTGACGTTGTCTTGCCGAACGGCATACCGGACAAAGGCAAGGTCCTGACCCAGATGTCCAAGTTCTGGTTCGACCGGTTCGCGAAGCTGATACCCAACCACCTGGTTGCGGCTGACGTCGATTCGTTCCCCGAGAGCCTGCATCGGTTCAGGGACCAGCTCGAGGGACGTTCGATGCTGGTGCGTCACGCAGAGCCGCTGCCGGTAGAGTGCGTGGTGCGGGGATACCTTGCCGGGTCGGGCTGGCGCGAGTACCAGTCCCGGGGTGAGGTGTGCGGCATCAAGCTGCCCGCAGGCCTGCAGCAGGCTCAGAAACTGCCCGAGGCCCTGTTCACGCCCTCGACCAAGGCCCAGACCGGACACGACGAGAACATATCGCTGGACCAGGCCGCGGGTATCGTCGGTGATTCGGTCGCCCGGCTGCTGGCCGAGACATCCTTGAGAATCTACAACCAGGCGGTCAGGCACGCCGAGTCCAAGGGCATCATCATTGCGGACACCAAGTTCGAATTCGGGTTGTACGACGGCAAGCTGATGCTGATCGACGAACTACTGACTCCGGATTCGTCGCGGTTCTGGAGCGTTAGTGACCACCGGGTCGGGGTCTCGCCCCCGAGTTTTGACAAGCAGTTCGTCCGCGACTACCTCGATACCCTGGACTGGGACAAGACCCCGCCCGGGCCAGAACTGCCCGGCGAAGTGGTCGAGGGAACCGCGAGCCGGTACCGCGAAGCATATCACCGTATCACCGGACAGGAACTGGGATAGCGCCTGCTCCCGCATGCTGGTTGCCGACTTCGACTACCACCTGCCGTCTGAACTGATCGCCCAGCATCCGGCACCGGAAAGAGACCGGTCCAGGCTCCTGGTCCTGGAAAGGACGACCGGCGAGATACGCGACGCCGTGTTCACCGACATCCTCGACTGGCTGAAGCCGGCCGACGTACTGGTCATCAACAACACGAGGGTCATTCCGGCACGGTTGTACGGCAGGCTGCCGACCGGCGGCAGGCTGGAGCTGCTGCTGCTGCGCCGGCTCGAGCCTGGTATGTGGGAAGCGCTTTCCCGGCCGGCGCGCAAGGCCCGGCCAGGAACAGCGGTTGACTTCAACGGGTTCAAGGCCCATGTACTGCGTCGCAAGCCAGCAGGCATGCGGGTGGTCCGGTTTGAGCCTGCGGACATCAGCCCGCTGCTGAAAGAGCGTGCCGAGCTTGCCCTGCCGCCTTACATTCGCGAGCAGTGCCAGGAGCCCGAGCGCTACCAGACCGTATACTCGCGGTTCGAAGGGGCTGTGGCAGCGCCGACAGCAGGCCTGCATTTCACGCCAGAGCTGCTGGGCAGGATACGGGCAAAGGGCTGCGGGATTGTCGAGGTGACTCTGCACGCCGGACTCGGGACGTTCAGGCCGGTCAAGACAGAAACTGTCGAAGAGCATTCGATGCACGCCGAGGAGTTCGAGCTGACCGCCGAGGCTGCAGACAGCCTGAACCAGGCTGTTGCCGCGGGCCGGCGCATCGTGTGCGTGGGCACAACCTCGGTCCGGGTGGTCGAAGCTCAGGCCAGGCAAACGGGAGACGGCTGGCGGTTCGAGCCGTTCAAAGGACAGACCGACCTGTACGTCTACCCTGGGTACGAGTGGAAGGTCTGCGGAGCTCTGCTCACGAACTTCCACCTGCCGAAGTCGACACTGCTGATGCTGGTCGCTTCATTCGCCGGGCGCGAGCTGGTGCTTGAGGCCTATCGGCACGCGATCGCCGGGCGATACAGGTTCTACAGCTTCGGTGATGCGATGCTGATCGTCTAGGGGAAGAGGTGGAGGAACTGAAGGTAGCTCGGCTGCTCGAAGCGACAGGCGGCGAACTGCTGCGCAAGGACAGAGAGGCATTCACCGGGGTGTCCATCGATTCGCGAACAGTCAAGCCGGGAGAACTGTTCTTCGCCATCAAGGGCGAGCGGTTCGACGGGCACCAGTATTCGCTCGAGGTCGCGAAAAGGGGCGCGGCCGGGGTCGTGATATCGGACAAGAGGTTCGCTCCCGGCTCCGGGTTCGCGGTTCTTGTGCCGGACACCCGCAAGGCTTTGAACGAGCTTGCCGGCCTTTACCGCGGCCTGTTCGACGTCAGGGTCGCGGCAGTGACCGGCAGCAACGGCAAGACCACGACCAGGAACATGCTGGCGACCATTCTGGCCCGGAGATATCGCGTGCTAGAGCCGGAGGCCAACTTCAACAACGACATCGGGGTTCCGCTGACCGCGTTCCGCATCGACCCGAGCACCGAGGCTGCGGTATTCGAGATCGAGATGAACGAGTTCGGCGGCACCAAAGCCCTGGCCCGGGTGTGTGTGCCTGAAGTAGGTGTGGTAACCAACATCGGCGACACTCACCTCGAGACCATGAAGACCCGGGAGGGTGTGGCAAGGGAGAAGGCCGAGCTGGTGGAGGAGCTTCCTGAGCAAGGAACCGCTGTGCTCAATGCCGACGACCGGCTGGCCGCGGCAATAGGGGAGAAGTTCGGCAACTGCAGCAAGCTGTTGTTCGGTATCCGTGCCAAGGCCGATGTCCATGCGACCGGGATCAAGGACCTGGGGCTACAGGGCATCGAGTTTCTGCTCAACGGCGAGCACAGGGTGAGTCTGGCCGCGCCCGGCAGGCACAGTGTCTACAACTGTCTCGCCGCGTGTGCTGCTGCCAGCGCTCTCGGGATGCGCTTCGACGACATGCCCAGGGCGCTGGAAGGATACCAGGGCCCGCCGATGCGGCTCAAGGTCCTGCATCTGGCCGAAGGTATCACCCTGCTCGACGATAGCTACAACGCGAATCCGCAGTCGGTCCACGCCGCACTCGACGTGCTCTGCGGCCACGAATGCGCGGGCCAGCGCCTGGTCATCCTGGGCGACATGCTCGAGCTCGGGGACGTGTCGCTGCAGGCACACACCGAGATGGGCAACCATGTGGCGAGCTGCGTTGACCGGGCGGTATTCGTGGGTCCGATGGGCGAGCACGCGGTTTCGGTGGTCCTGAAGAGCGGGGTAGGAGCAGGCAAGCTCCGGTCCTACCGCTCCAGCAAGGACGTTCTGGTTGACCTTGTTGACATAGTAAGGCCGGCCGATACAATCCTGGTCAAAGGCTCGCGCGCGATGAGAATGGAGCTCATAACCGACGCTATTACAACACAATATGCCCAGTAGCCCCATCAAGATTACCGACACCACTCTGCGTGACGCGCACCAGTCCTTGTGGGCGACAAGGATGCGGATCGAGGACATGCGGCCGGTCCTGGCCCATATCGACAAGGTCGGCTACTACTCGCTTGAAGTGTGGGGAGGAGCGACTTTCGACGTCTGCCTGAGATACCTGAACGAGGACCCGTGGCTGCGTCTGTCGGAAATCCGCGAGAATATCAAGAACACCAGGCTCCAGATGCTGCTTCGGGGCCAGAACATAGTCGGTTACCGCAACTATCCGGACGACGTGCTTGAGGAGTTCGTCAGCCACGCCGCTGACCGTGGGCTCGACATCTTCCGGATCTTCGACGCGCTCAACGACGCCCGGAATCTCGAAAAGGCGATCGAGTTCGTCAAGAAGGCGGACAAGCACGCCCAGGGCACGCTGTGCTATGCAATCAGTCCGGTGCACACGCTCGAGTACTATGTGGACCGGGCTCGCGAGCAGAAAGACATGGGCATCGATTCCATCTGCATCAAGGACATGGCCGGGATACTGGCGCCCCAGCCGGCTTTTGACCTGGTGTCAGCTCTCAAGTCAGAACTCGGACTCGTGGTGCAGCTGCACTGTCACGCTTCGAGCGGGATGGCGGTCGCCGCCTATCTCAAGGCGGCCGAGGCCGGTGTGGACGTAATCGATACCGCGTCCGCGCCCTTGTCTTTCTCGACATCCCAGCCGGCCGGCGAGACCCTGGCGGCCAGCTTCCGGGGAACAGAACGCGACCCTGAGCTCAACCTTGAGGAGATGGAGTTCGTGCAGAAGCATTTTGAGAAGGCCGAGTCCGGCCGCTGTATCCAGGGCACCAAGGTCGTTGACGCGATGGTCATCACCCACCAGATACCAGGGGGCATGGCATCAAACCTGCTGAACCAGCTGACCGAGCAGAAGGCAGGGGACCGGCTGGCCGAGGTGCTCGACGAGGTGCCGCGGGTGCGCGAAGACCTCGGGTACCCGCCTTTGGTGACTCCGACCAGTCAGATCGTGGGGGTCCAGGCGGTCATGAACGTGCTGGCGGGTGAGCGGTACAAGCTGATTCCCAATGAGGTCAGGGACTACGTCAAAGGGCTCTACGGCCGGTCGCCGGCTCCGGTGCGGGAGTCGGTGATGACCAAAATCCTGGGCAAGGAAAAGCCGATCAAGACTCGGCCGGCAGACAGGCTCGAGCCCCTGATGCCCAAGGTCCGCAAAGACCTGCCCAAGGACCTGGTCGAGAAGGACGAGGACTACATCTCTTACGCCCTTTTCCCAGAGGTTTCGCTCAACTACTTCAAGTGGCGCAAGAATCCGACCAAGCCAGAGCCGGACAAGCCCAAGGACCAGGGCAAGTCAGACAAGCCGGCAACCGTCCAGCAAGCTTCCCAGGTCCAGGCCGGGGTCAAGCCGGACGAGGTCGGAGTCTGGACCGTGCGCGAACTGATCGAACTCACTGCTGCCCACGGCGTGAGTGAGCTGGAATGGGAGCACAAGAAGGACAAGATCAGAATCCGCCGCGGCGGCGAGCTCTTGCCTGCGGCAGCCGCTCCTTCCGCACCGACACCGCCAAGGACGCCCCCGGCCGTAGAGAAAGCTGCAGCAGAGCCTGAACCTCGGGCTGTGGAGGAAAAGCCGGAACAAGAGCCCGTGTCGTTCGCCACCGAGCCTGCCCGGCAGCCCGCGGTCGGGGCAGGGCCGAACGTCGAGGAGGTTACCTCACCGATGGTGGGGACATTCTACCTCAGGCCGAGGCCTGATGCTCCGGCTTTCATCGAGCCGGGCGATGTGATTGAGGTCGGACAGACGCTCTGCATCGTCGAGGCGATGAAACTGATGAACGAAATCCAGGCCGAGATGAACTGCCGAGTCATCGAGATACTTGTTCAGGACGGCGAATCGGTCGAGTACGGCCAGCCTCTGATACTTATTGAACCTCAGTAGGCCGGACTTCTGTCCCGGCACAACAATCCTGCAGTCGGCGGCAGCACCCGAAAGGGGGTAGCGTGCTTTGTTACAGGAGACTTCTGATACCGGTACTGGTGGCGGCCCTGCCTGTCTGGGCACAGGGTCTTGACCAGGCGACCCGGGAGAACGTGGGCATGGGATTCCGGGCTCTCGGGATAGGAGAGAATGAGCTCGGTTTCTACAAGCAGTGGGCGACCGACAGCTTCTTCAGGCTGGCGGCTGTGGACCTTCTGCTGGACGAACCGCTGGAGGTCGCCGGCTACGTGGACTCCTTTGCACAGCGGTTTCTGGCAAACGAGGATAAGCCTTTTGATTTGGCGTGGTTACAGTGGCAGGAGACCGACGCCGAGCTCAGGCCCGGCGATTCTGCGAAGCTGCGGCAGCAGGTTCTGGCTGCGGCCCGACAGGCTCTGGATGGAACCGACATGATGCCGCCCGGTCTGGGCCAGGCGGTCAATGTCATCCTGGCCGGATTCAGGGTCGCAAGCGGGTACAACGACAAGGCCTTGTCAGGGCTCGACGAGCTGGAGGTCGACCGGCTGCTGGGCGAGGCGCCTGACTTCTGGACCGATGAGGACGATTCGCTCGAGCCGACGATGTGCGGGGTACTGCACCGTGAGTTCGGCCGCGAGTATGACACGGCTCAGGAAGTCAAGGCCGAGACTTTGCTCAGGTACCTGCGCAAGGTCGACCGCAAGGCGCTTGCCCTGTCCGGGCTCTCGGTGCTGTTCGCGGTCCAGGAGGCAGAGCGTCTGCTCACAGAAGAGCCGCTGGCCTTCCCCCACGAGATGGAGGCCGAGTTCGTATCAGGCAGGGAAGGGCCGGTGCTCTTCGAGGCTGAGACCGAGTTCGGGCTGGTGACCGTGGGCGGATTCGGCAATGACCGGTACGAGCGGGATCGCTGCCTGGTCATCGACCTTGGCGGCAATGACGTGCATGCCAGCCGCGGGGCAGGAGGAATCGGCAGGCTGGGTGGAGCCTTCTCGGTGTGTATCGACCTGGAAGGCGATGACCTGTATTGCTCGGAACGGGCCTTTGCACAGGGAGCGGCCATCATGGGAACCGGGGTCCTGCTTGACCGGTCAGGCAACGACACCTACCGGGCCAAGCACTGCAGTCAGGGCGCCGGGATACTGGGTACCGGTGTGCTGTGCGACCTGGGCGGCCGCGACCAGTACTCTGGCGGATGTTTCAGCCAGGCTGCAGGTCATGTCGGGGTCGGGCTCCTGATCGACGACCAGGGCAATGACGTCTATCGGTGCTTCTGCCACGGCCAGGCGTTCGCCTCAACCTGGGGACACGGCCTGCTGCTCGAAGGTGAAGGCAATGACCTCTACTACTCGGGCGGTGAGTACACCCATGACCCGCTGCTGCCCAAGGAGTACCGGTCGCTGTCACAGGGATTCTCCATCGGCTGGCGGCCCGATGCCTCGGGCGGCATCGGTTTCCTGTGCGACCGGTCAGGCAACGACTTCTACAATGCCGAGGTGTTTGCCCAGGGGACCAGCTACTGGTACTCTTTGGGCGCGCTCTGGGACGGAGCAGGATACGACCACTACAGCGCCGAGCAGTATTCCCAGGGTGCGGGCATCCACCTTGCGGTCGGATGCCTGATCGACAACGACGGCAACGACTCCTACTACTCGCGGCTGGGCCCGAGCCAGGGCGAAGGTCACGACCTTTCGGTCGGGGTGCTTGTCGACCGCAAAGGCCACGACGTGTACCATGCTTCTGGTGGCCAGGGCACCGCACTCACGAACTCGGTCGGGCTGTTCGTGGACCTGACCGGCAACGACGTCTATTCATCTACTGAAAGGCTGGCCCTGGCCGGCGGCAGACCGGCCCGGGGGTTTGCCAGCATCGGCAGCTTCCTTGATGCGGAAGGCGAGGATTTCTACACCGGAGCGAGCGTCGGCTCGAATCTCGGGGCATGGACCAACGGCACCTATGGTGCGGGCATCGACCTCAAGGGCGAACGGGTGGCCGGTGACGAGGCAGACGAAGGCGACACCCTTGAACCCGAGTCCGACAGCCTGGACCTGCCGATCGATTCCATCTTCAAGTATGCGGCGACGTGGGAAGTCGGCAATGCCCGTGCCAAAGTGAAGCAGGCCAGAAAGCAGCTGAGTGCGCTCGGGAGCGAGGCGATCGAGTGGGTGTTCGAGAACAAGGCGGACTCAAAGGACGGGCTCGAATCCCGGGCGGTCGAGCAACTTCTCAAGGACCACCCGGACATTGCCAAGCCGTATCTGTTCAGGGCGCTGCGCCACGACAAGCTCAGGGCACGGGCCAACGCCGTCTACTGGCTCGGCAAGCTCGAGGCCGAAGCCGAGGACGCGGTGGACTCGCTGTTCCTGGCCATGAAGCAGGAGCGGGCCAGTCCGCGATGGGTCGCTCGCGCCCTGGGTGAGATCGGCGATTCGCTGGTCGTTCCCAGAATCCTTTTCCTGCTCGAGGACGAGTACGAGCCGTCGCGGATCGTGACAGCAGAGGCCTGCGGCAAGCTCAAGAACCCGGTGGCGATACCTGAGCTCATCCGGGCGCTCGATGACCGGCTGTTCACTGTGCGCTCGGCTGCCGAAGCCGCGCTCGAAGGAATCGGCAAGCCTGTGCTGGAACCCGTGCTCTACGCGATGCTGACCCTCAGGCCGCCGGCGCTCGGTCATGCGCTCCGCGCTGCGGGCAGGGTGGCGGCCGGGCTCGACACCCTGCAAGACCGGGAACTCAGGGTCCAGTGCCGGAAACTGTTCTTGTCCAAGGTCGGGCACGAGTCCGAGTTTGTGCGAATGACGGCAGTGGAGGCGCTGGATGCGTTGATGGACGGACCGCTCAGGCGTGAACTCGAGGCCGCGCGTGCGGTGGAGACCAACCGGTTCGTGCTCGCGGCGTTCGACAAAGCCCTGTCCGAGTAGCGCAGCAGCGGTCGTCCATCGCTGTGAGCAGCCTTCGTCCTACCTGAGCAGGACCAGGCGCTGCGGGGGACTGGTGCGCGGCACAGGCTCGGCGAAGTAGACACCGGCCGGCACCTTGTGTCCGGCCGAATTCGTACCGTCCCAGAGCACGCTTCCTTGTGCTTCCAGATGCCTGACCACACGTCCCTGAAGGTCCTGGATTCTGACCGAGAAGAGTCCTTGGCCTTTCAGGGTCACAGCTTGTTTGAACGGGTTGGGCCTTGCTGTGAAGGCGGCAGGGGACAAGGCTGGCGGTTCTGACTCCGAGACAACGAGCACGGCCCGCTCAGCCGCGAGTTGCAGGAATCTGGCATCAGCAGTGTCCAGGCCTGCGGTGTAGTTGAGACCTACCGGGCTGGACTCGAACAAGGCCGCGTAGAAGGTGCAGGCAGCGAGATAGGTGCCTTTGACCGTCGCGTGGCACTTGTCAGACTGCCACAGCTCGACGAGCGGGTCGCGCCTGCGGGCAACCGCCCAGGCCTCGCCCACCGGCGACAGCCGCGCACCGAGTTCTGTGGCGATCATCCGGTAGGCAGCAGACACCGAGTCCTGCATGTGGAAGTAGTCCCGGAACTCAGGGCTGGTATGGCCCCCGAGTTCGTGAATACCACCGTCCTGCCATCCCCATGTCATGTAGAGGGCGGTGCTGCAGCCATGGTCCTGGATCATCGAGTCCAGTGTCCGGATAGAAGGGTACATGCTGTTGAACCGCCAGTGCTCGATCACCGGCACCTGGCTCTGCTCCTGGAGCGCAACATAGTCCCAGGTTCCGAGTGCGATCTTCTCCAGGGTCTGCGGCTCGACAACGTGCTGCTCAAGCCAGAACCCGCCCGGTGCGCTCATGTCGACCATTGCGTGCTTGGCGCCGGCCTGGGCCAGGAGAGAGAACATCCCGGGCAGGTCGTTGGTATGGACATGGCTGTTGCCCACGAAAAGGACCGCCAGACTGTCAGGCGATGCTGCGGCAATTGGGCAGATGGCGAGCAGCAAAGCGACGACGAGTCTCATGCGCCGACATCCTCCGGCTTCACAGCAGCTTTGTCAATGTCGTGCTCCCAGACCACCCTGAGACGGAAGCCCTGCTTTGCCGCATAGCGTTTCTTGTCCAGGTCGTGGAGCACGTTGCGGCGCTGGTCAGGGGTCAGGGACTCGACCGGGTGGAACCTCGGGTCTGCGTGCCAGTACGTTCCGTGGACCTCGACCAGAGACCGGTCTTCGACCCTGAAGTCGTAGACGTACCGGCCGAGCCGGAACTGCCACTGGTAGTCGATGCCCCAGGAGTCCATCATCGCGGCAAGTTTGGCCTCGAGCCGGTTGTGACTCCGGGACGGGACACCGGTCACTCGGGTGGCCTTTGATGCCTTCACCGCCTTGTGCCAGGCGACCGCACGGTCTACTGCCCGCCTGACCCTTGCCCTTCGCCTTGCCTCGGCCCGAGGGCTCAGCCTGCCGCGGCCGCTACCGGTCAGGTCCGGGGTCTTCATGCTACGCGCCGGGCCCAGACCGCACAGTGGTCCGGGTAGTGTTTGTCCCGCTGAAACAGTCCAGACCGGGGACAAGCGAAGTGTCAAGGTTGAGGCAGAATTGAGGCCGCCGGGACTGCAGGAGGAGGTGGTGAGCGCAGTCCCAGCGGCCGAAACAGACGAGTGCCATCTCAAGCACTCGTCGATAGCTGTCTGATGATGCGCCTTTGTGCCGTCCTGTCAAGCAGAGTATGGTCAGCTGCTGAGAGTCCGGCCCAGCTCGACGGCCCAGGCCCGTACCTTGTCGGGCTCGTGGTTGTTGTCCGTAATCTCGCCCTTCTTCTTGTACCAGCCGCCGAATGCCTCGGCTGCGACCGGTGCAGTCTTCATCTTCTTCGACAGGACCCGGTCGATGTACTTGGCGCGGGCTTCTTCGTACTGCTTGGGGTCACCTGCCCGCATCGAGGACAGGAACACGGCCACCTTCTTGCCCGTGAAGTCGGTGCCCAGGAAGCGCTTGGCCCGGCCATACCACATGCCGATGCGGATGCCCGAACCGATGACCACGTTGTCATAGCCTGAGATGTCGGGTCTCTTGTTCTCATGCAGGTCCACGACGTCGACATCATGCCCGTAGTCGGTCTTCAGTACCTCGGCGATAATCGAAGCTGACTTCGAGGTTGCTCCACCTTTGCTCGCGTAGGCTATCAGAGTTTTGCCTGGCAAGAAGTCCTCCCTGGTTTCTAGGTATCGCTGCCGGTCGGTTCTATGCCTGAAGTTTCGACCATCAGGACCACGGTCTTCTTCGGTGCCCGGGGCCGGTGTCTTGTGCCCTTCGGCACGGTCACGCCCTGCCTCGGTCCGAGCTCGATGACCCGGTCTTCGAGGTCGATGAACAACCTGCCTTCGAGCACGAGGAAGAACTCATCGTCATCATCGTGCTTGTGCCAGTGGAACTCACCGTGCAAGCCACAGAGCCGCACCACGCTCGAGTTCACCTGTGTCAGGGTCCGGTTCCACCACTGCTCGCTCCGCGCCGCGACAACGCTCGAGAGGTCGATGACCTCGAGCGGCTTGTGCATCACGGTCAGGTCGATGTCGTACTTCTGGCGCCTGCCGCTCACTGGCTACTGCTTCCCACTGTCTGTCTGAGGGAGTCCTGTCGTGTCGACCGAAGTGGAGACATCTCTCAGCTGTCTGTGGGAGGAACGTAGAAAAGCATTACTTCGGACAACGCGCAATTGACCTGTTCCGGCCAGGTCTCCCGGCCAATGTCTTGGACAGATGTGCCGGTGACTTCGAGCGTGAGATGTCTGCTCTCAAGGTCAGGCAGTTCAAATACGTCGTGTGACGTGTCCTGTATGAAGAAGCACACCTGGCCCACACCGCTCGCCTGCCTCAGACAAAGCGGCACCGGCCCGGTCAGTTCGATTTCCCGGACGTATGCTTCTGAGTCTTCGGCAGACGGGTCGACCTGCAGCCGGATGCGTCTTGCTGCGTTGTTGCCGCCCGCTGTGCCCCAGGCGTGGGTATGGCGATTGAAGATGACAAGCCGGTTGAACTCCACCGGCTGCTCAAACGAGAGTTCGATGACAGGCTTCTCAATGCCCGGCTTGCTGGACCACGCGGTCCATGGGTCGCCATCAGTCAAAGCCTCGATGCCTGGCTGATATGCGGCCGAGTCCACCGTGACACTGGCCGACAATGCCAGATTCTCGCCCCATGATTCGGGCGGCTCGAACACGAAATCGGACGAGTCAGGACACAGCCGAGCGAGGGCCGAGTCCAACTCGACAGTGTCGCCGTCAAGCAGGACCAGGACAGGTTCTCCTGCGACCAGAAGAAAGGGGAGAAGGAGAAGGGGCAGGAGTTTCGGCATGACTAATTGCGGCTTCGATTGCGGATTCGGCCGGTCGTCTTGATGCGCCAGGTCAGACCAGCAGACAGGCCGAACCCTCGAAGGGGCTGTGAGCCGGCCGTCGAACCTGTAGACCTGCCGTTCTCTACGTATTCCGATCCGTCCCATCTCTGGGAAACTCGGCTCTTGCGGGTCCAATGCAGCAGCAGCCGCTGCAGATTGACTTCAACTGCAGCTCGTCGAGTCAGATTGTATCCAAACCCGAGTGCACCCGTCGCGTCGGCGCCATTCTCCCATACTTCAGTGTAGCTTCCTTCACCGTATGATGTCCGGTTTGAGCGAGACCGAAAGAGGTGGTAGCCGACTCCGATTTCAGCCCGGGCGTACCCCGCGTGGTAGCTGCGCTCGGCGCAAGGGGCGACGACCACACGCAGGCCTTCGATGAAGTCCTTGCTGGTGTAGACCTCAATCGGGATTTCGGTTCTGTCGACGGCGGCTGCCTGGACGTATCCAACTCGCAGTTCGACGCCGGGCTTCATGCCCATGTGCAGATCCAGACTCTGCCAGCGCAAGCCGACCATTGCGTCGAAGGGATGCGCATCCTCATCGAGGACCCTATAGACCGCATCCTGACCGAACCTTGCGACCAGACTCAGGTACTCCTCGTGCGTCGCGTGCCTTGAGGCGGTCGTGACTGCAACATCAGCTAAGGGGACTTCTCGGTTGTCATCTGCCAGCGCCCCCGAGGTAAGCGCGAGCAGGACGACTAGTAGTACTATCACGGTGTCTCCTGTGTCAATTCTCCTCCCGTCCTGCTGGCCGGACGCAGTGGCAGCGGCGGGGATCGCAGGCAGCCAGCGGTGAGCGGTCAGCGGTAGGCGGTTTGCGTCCTTGCACGCCATAGGTTACGGCAGGCCAACGCCGGTTGTCAAGAATGAGAATGTGATCGATAGACAGAGAGACATAATGACCGAGTGGGCCGAAAGCGGGCTTCGGTCAGCGGAGGGGTGTTCGCCCTCGGGTGCGCGCTGTCGACCTTCGCAAGGGTAGGCGGCGAGGGTTGCAGCGGATCGAGCACCGGCCATCCTTCGTGTGCCAACCCGCACGCTCTTCCGGTTGCTCTTCCAGACGCTCACTCGGGGTCTGCTTCAAGGTGACTTTCATACTCTCAGCTAGATTGCCACCCGATTCGACACTGGACCTGACAAGGAGGGTGTCTGTCAGCGCCTCGGCTAGCCTGACGACCAAGCTGAGACTCAAACCATCTCCGAGATTCTGAATCAGAATGCGCATCAATCTGTCGGTCCGTATCTGGGTCAGACTGCAAGCCAGATTGCGACTCGGATTGAGCTTTGGAGTCTCCTTGGGGGACGAGGGAGGTGCTCCTGTGCTCCAGGGATGCAACGACCTGCAGGCCAATGACTTGGCGTCAAGAATGGCCTTGTTTCGAGCAGGACCTTATGGGAATATGTCTCAGGAGCATAATGGTGCAGAAGAGACCTGAGAGCACGTTTGACTTCCCGCCCGAGCTCGGGCAGAGGCGGCGTGAGCTCAGGCTCAAGGCAGGGCTGACCCAGCAGAGACTGGCCAGTCTGATGGGTCGCAAGGCGCGGGCCATGCAGCCACGAATCGCCCGGCTGGAGACAGGCAAGATTGAGTTTCCGACTATCGCGTTCATCGCCGACTATCTGCGGGCATGCCGTGCCGGTTTCAGGGATGTGCTCGACATACTGGATGCCTGCACATCAAGACCCCACTCTGTGCTCAACCGGCTGCGGCTGTCACCGGCAAGCTCGGTCCGGCAGCAGCTTGCAGTCCACGGGCGCAAGGTGTGGGGCATACTGAACCGCACCCGGCTCAAGAACCAGGAAAGGCGTGCAAGCCTGCTGGCACAGGCTGCTGACAGGCTCAAACAGGAGCACCTGGCACCGGTTGACCTGGCGCGCACGGTCGCACAGCAGGTGACCGAGCTGTTCGACAGGATGGAGCAGTCAGGCGAACTGGACAAGTACCCGACTACTGCTCTGGCAGAGAAGCTGACTGCGCAGTCGCCGAGGAAGCGGGTCAGAACCGATGTTGACCTGAGCCGTCAGGCCAGCTGGCGACCCTGGGACCTGAGGAGGACGAAATCTACCAGGATATGGAAGCGGCTCGCGCAGAGGCACGGAACCTGGTGGAAGAAGAAAGTGTGGACAGGGGCCTGGTACGCTGGTACGGCAATGCCTCCTGCGAGTTGATGCAGGTCGCGCGGCACACCGAGCCGGGCTCAGAGCAGCGCGGCAAGGCGGTCGAGGCCTGCCTGTCCAAAGACCAATACAGGACCTGTGACCGCGAGCTGCTCATGCGTCTGGCGAGCCGTATCTTTGAGCCCCGCCCCAGGCAACATCAGAAGCCCTGGGACCCCTGCCCGGCAACGCAGCGCTCGACTCCACTCGTATCTCAACTCAGAACGCCGCGAACTGACAGGTGACACAGTTCCGGACCGGAAAGGGGAAGGCTCTCAGAGGAGTTCGGGGTCGCGGGCGGTAGAAAAGGTTCAGCCGGAAGACTTGCCGGCTTCGACAGCAGCAGGTTTTCTCTGTGCCCGGTCGGCCGGGAAGAGCCCACGGCGCTCGGCCTCTGCGCACATCCAGTTGGGGATAATGAGTTGCCCGCCTACTGCATAGTTGTTGGCCACACAGCCGGTCCGGCAGGTCCTTGCGAATATGCACTTTGCGCAGATGCCCGGGAAGGTATCAGCATCTCCCAGTCCCTGGCGCAGGTGGAGGATCGTCGGATTGTTCAGCCAGATTTCACGGATGCTGTCCTTGTCCAGTCGTCCGTAGACGAACTCGGGATAGGTCGAGCCGATGCCGCACAGTGCATACTGGTTGGTGCCCAGGATGCCCAGGATCCCGCGCACGTGGCAGTCGCCGCAGTTGCCGCCGGTGCGGCGCAGGCTGCGAAGCGAGGACAGTGCCGGGGGGATGTTCAGGATGATTCTCAACGGCGCGCGGGGGCCCAGGTCATAGTCGACATAGCGCGCAAGGGCCATATGCTCATCGAAGTCCAGGGCCTCGCCGTGCTCGTGCATTTCGGTCCCGCGGCCGGTCTTGGTCACAGGGTTGAGTTTGAGGGATGCAGCGCCGTGCTTGGCGGCTACCTCGGCGACCGCCTCGACCTGGCCGCGGTTCCCGCGGTGCACACTCATGATGACTTGACTGTTCTTGAAGCCCGCGTCCTTCAGGAACAACAGCCCGCGCAGGGTTGCTTCGAATGCGCCGGCTACGCAGCGAAACGTGTCATGGGTCCGGGCGTCGGCTCCGTCCAGGCTGACAGAAACGAATGTGACATTGGTCTTGTCCTTGAGTTGCCGGGCGGCCTCGGCTGTCAGAAGCGTACCGTTCGTTTCCATGTTCATGCTCAGCCCTTCGGCGGTCAGCAAGTCCACGACCTCCGCGAAACGGGGATGGAGCATCGGCTCGCCGCCGGTGAGCTTGGCTGCGCGGAGGCCGAGGGTCTTGGCTTCGCGCACGGCCTGACCCAGGGCGTCGATATCGACGAAATGGCCCGGGTCCGGCTTACCCTTGGTGAACTGCGGTTCGATCCAGCAGTGGCGGCAGCGCATGTTGCAGCTGTCGGACAGGTAGATGTAGAACGACCCCAGCCGGGGTACGCCTTCGGGCAGGTCCGGAGTCGAACTCTTCTCCGGCGCGACCACCCCATCGGCCGGGTCACACAGCGGCATCGCCCGGTTCCTCCCCTTTGAATATCCGATAGCAGACCAACGGGTCGCGTGCGTTCAGAAGTTCGTACTTGGCCATCACCGAACCCGGGCATCCGCCTGAGCAGAACCCGGCATAGGTGCAATCATGGCACGTGGGAAGCGAGGTGAGGGGTATCTTGCGCCGGTAGCGCACCGCATTGATGGCCGGGCTGGAACGCCACGCCTCGGCCAGCGAATGGAGCCCGATCACGCCCATGGTCAAGGTCGGCAGCAGGTCGCAGGGCACCATGGTCCCGTCGTGCAACACCGCCATCTTGGTGAGGCAGCCGCCACAGGAGTTGAGCATTCCCCTTCCCGGCAGGCCATTCTTGCCCTGCGCAAGCGACTCCTCGATCTTGGCGAAGTGCCGGGCCATGGCAAGCGGGCCGGCCTGGGCGTTTATCCTGCCTTCGTACTGCTCGTTCAGCTCGGTAAGGATGTCCATCGCGCGTAGGCGTTCGGCCGGGGTGAGCACCACGCTCTCGCCGTAGCAGCGCGCCGAACCCATCTGCTCGACCTCGTTGGTGCCGAAGCCATCGAGACCGACATCTTCGATCAACAGTCGGGCGATGTTCGGGAGGTCATCGAGGTTGGTCCGGTTCACGGTAACGCGCACTGTTACCGGCAGTCCGGCCTGCTTGAGCATCCGCAGTCCGGAGAGGGCCCGGTCGAAGCTCTTCGGGGGCCTGCTCTGGTCATGGACCTCGGCACGCGACCCGTCAATCGAGACCTGGACGTAGTTCAGTCGTAGGCGGCGCTTGCCTTCATCGAATGCTTCCACCGTGTCTTGACTGACAAGCGTGCCGTTGGTCAGAATGGCGTAGCGCATCCGGTTGGCGATGATGCCGTCAATCAGCTCGAACAGGTCTTCTCGCAGGAAGGCCTCCCCGCCGGAAAGCGTCACCCGCTGCGCCCCAAGCCCGCCCAGTTCATCGAACAGGGCGAGCCAGCGTTCGGTCGGGAGGTCGCTGCGGCCTGTCATCTCGTCGGCGTAGAAGCAGTAGCGGCACTTGAGGTTGCAGCGTCCGGTAACGCAGAGACTCAGTTCCCGCGGAGCACGAGACAGCCCGGTAGGCGGCACTGTCAGGTCAGGGACGGTCAGTGCTTCAGTGCTCATTCGGTGCTTCAATGACGAAGTCAGGCACCACTGACTGGATGAACTGCTCCGCGTCCTTCCTTGCCTGTTCGCTCGTCAGGCCCGGATTGGCGGCTGCCAGGTGACCCGCGATTTCCTCGATAGTCCGGGGAGAGGTCAGCAGCGTCCAGATCGTCAGGCCCGAGGGATTGAGCAGGACCGACTCGTCGGTATCCGGGTTGTAGAGCATTGCTCCGTCTTCACCCTCGTCAACGCAGGAAACAACATCGTTCGCTCGATAGGTCTTGCCACTCATCAGGGCACCCCCTTTAGCGGAATTTCTTGACCGATGAACCCTTCCTCGGCCAGCTTGGCCAGCAGTTCAAGAACGTCTTCGTCCACGGAATCCGGCGCGTCCGGGAATCGGCTGCGTATCCCTGCGACAATCTCGTCGGTCGTGCGCCTTCCGTCGATCAGCTTCCAGACCATCGCGCCCGTCCTGTTCACGGCCATTGCGCCGGCTGTATCCGGGTTGACCAGTAGTGTCCATCCGTCATTTCCTTCTTCCTGCACTGCTGCAGGGTTCGGTATTGGTCTGTCGGGAACAGACATCGCAGATTATATCGAAATCTAGCAGTTTTGGCAAGCAACTCCGGGTCGTGCCTTGTGCCCTCTGCCGGTCTCCTGATTCCGCCCAACTCACGCCCTGTGAGTGACTTGAACGCGTCATCTTCGTGCCCCGCATGGCCACTACCCGTTCCGACTCTCTTCGGCAAAGCTTGTCGGATAGCCCTGGAAGTGCTTCGGGTAGTCGTAGCTGAGAACCGGCCCGAGATTGGGGTACTCCCCCGGGTCAAGGTCGGCCATTCCTTTGAGTTCTGCCCACAGATCTTCGAACCGGGCGACAACGACCTTCATCGAGAACTCGTCTCTGATCCTCTGCCGTGCGCGCTCACCCATGGTGCGCCTGAGGTCGGCGTTGCCGACAAGGTCGAGGGCTTTCGAGACCAGTTGCCTGACGTCGATCTTCAGGTCCCGGCTTGACTGGTGAATCAGAGTGTGGTCGTAGGGGTGGCGGAATTGCGCGAGCACGTCGGTTGGTCTCTGTCGCGCCCGCCACTCGACCGGTATCCTGAAACCGTGCACCCCGTCCGCCACAATGTCGCGATATCCGTCCCAATCGGTGCAGAGCACGGGCAATCCTGCTGCCATCGCTTCCACCAGTGTCAGCCCGAGTGATTCTTGCAGGCTGTCGCTCAGGGATACGAAGATGTCCGAGGCGGAGTAGACTGTTGCCTTCTGTTCGTCGGGAAAATCGGTGATCAGCCTGACCTTGCCGGACAGTCCCAGTCTCGCCGCTAGATTCAGCACCTGTGTCGACTCACCCTGACTGTCTGCACCTGCGACCACAAGTACCAGCTCGGCCTCAGATGCTCTGGTGAGCTGAGCGAAGAACCGCAGGAGGCGGTCGTAGTTCATCTTGGTCAGCCACGATATTCTGCCCAAGGATAGCAGTATCACGGCATGCGGTGACAGTTCCAGCGCTGTTCTTGCACCGGTCTTGTCCACCGGTCTGAACTCCTCGGTATCGAGCCCGTACGGGATGATGTCCACCCTTCCCCGATAGCGCAGTTTGCCTTGAGTGCAGGATTCGATCTCCGACATGTAGGCGGTGATGACTTCGGCCGCTGCCCGGGAAGGGGCCACAATGGAGTCGTACGGTCTGCACCCCTGGTCCAGCAGGCACAGATCGAGGAACTCGCGCGCGTGAGCGATGGTGGCGATAGTATAAGCCCGTCTCGTCACGGGGACCGGCGCATCGCCCAGGAGGGTTCGGAACACGATCTCCTGGGCAGGCCGGATGGTTTCGAAGTGTAGGATGTCATAGCCGGGAGGCTCGGTCCCTGCCAAATCCTGCAACGGGACCAGCTCGAGCTTCCCGCTTTCTTGACAGGTGCGCGTGAAGGGATCGAATGACCGGTTCTGGAACGCCGGGTCCGTGTAGTAGTTGTGGTACGCATCAAACGTGCCGTATCTGAGCAGTCCCCTAGGCCACGCTTCCATCGCGACGTACGCGCCGAGGTATGGCTTCGGGGCGAACAGGTACTTGAAGCCTTCGAGGGTGCAGTAGAGGTGACGGCTCATCTCACTGCACAACGGCAGCCGCGTAGACTCCGGTCAAGGTGCCTGTCCGGTCGGGGACGCGGCTGCAAGGGGACACACTCCGGCAGAAGCCTGGGGCCAGGAACTCAGCTTCTCTGATACGGAGCGGCTTGGGCCAGATAGAGGCGGGCATAGTGGCCGTTTCGGTCAAGCAGGTCCCGGTGCGTTCCGTGTTCCCTAACCCGGCCCTTGTCAAGCACATAGATGTAGTCGGCGATCTGGACCGTTGAGAACCGGTGGCTGATGAGGAGCGCGCTGCGGCCCCGGATTGCCCGGCGGAACCGCTTGAAAAGCTCCGCTTCGGCCAACGGGTCGAGTGAACTGGTGGGTTCGTCAAGCACCACCAGCTGCGAATCGCGCAGGAACGCCCGGGCCAGCGCCACCTTCTGCCATTCGCCAATGCTCAGCTCATGACCCTTATCGAACCAGCGGCCCAGCTGCGTGTCGTAGCCATCGGGCAGGCGGCGAATCGCCGGGTCTGCACCGGAGCGCTGAGCCGCTTCGACAATCCTCTCCCGATCCGGCTCGGACCGCGCGTCGCCCAGCCAGATGTTCTCCCAGGCCGGCAGATAGTACTGCGCGTAGTCCTGCAGGATGACGCTGATTCCCTGCCGCCACTTGACCGGGTCCAGTTGGCGAATGTCGATGCCGTCGGCGGTGACCCTGCCGTCGTCCGGGTCGTAGAGTCGGCACAGCAGTTTAACGAGTGTGGTCTTGCCCGAACCGTTCTCACCGACCAGGGCTACCACCTGGCCGGGTGCGATGGTCAGGCGAATCGCCTCCAGCACTCTTCTTGGCGAATCTCCCGGGTATGCGAAGCCGATGTCGTGGAACGCAATGCCCCGGGCGATCCGCGCCGGGCACGCGAGCGGCTTTGCCGGTGCGGTAACCCTGGGCTTCAGGTCGAGGAACTTGTAGAGGTTGGACAGGAAGAGGTTGTCCTCATAGAGCCCGGCGAACCCCTTGAGTACGGCGCCCACCGAGCTGACGGCAAGCTGGAAAGCCGAGTAGTACATCACGAGGCTGCCGATGGTGATGGTTCCCCGGTACGTCTGATATGCGATATAGGCAAGGGTCCCGAAGACGGCAAGCGAGGCCCCTGACTGGGCCAGCACTCCGAATAGGATGCGCCGCCTGGTGAGCGCCAGCCTTCCCTTGCGCAGCTGCCGGCGCAGGACACGGAACCGGTCCCGAAACAGGGACCCGAGATCGAAAAGCCGTACTTCCTTGGCGAAAAACGAATTCGTCAATATCCAGTGGTAGTACCACGCCCGACGCTCCTTCTGTGTCTGTTCCTGTTCGAAGCTGTACATCCGGCGCGAGTACTTCAGCCGCACCCACGCTCCCGGCACGGCGACGAAGAGGAGCACCGAAGCCACCAAAGGGTTGAAGGCGAACAGCAGACCCGCGACACCGGCCAGCGACACTCCGCTCTGGCCGATCTGGACCAGCCGGTTGACAATGCTTATCGGCCTAGACATGGCATTGCCTTGGGCGCGGTGAAGCGTGTCGTGGTAGCGGGAGTCCTCGTAGTACTCCAGGTCGACCTCGACCGACTGGCTGTGGAGCACATCGGTGACTCTGTCGGTCAGCACCAGGGACTGCGCCTGGCCGGCCAGTTCGGCCAGAGAGCGCGCGAGTGTCGTGAGCAAGGCAACCGCAGCGGCCAGGATCACCCAGAAGAGCACCGGCAGGAAAGAGGCAGCTCCGTCCTGTGCCGCAAGGCCGGCCTGCAAAGAGTCGATCAGACGTTTCAGAAGGTACAGCCCGGCAAGGGGAAGCAGACCCTGGGCCACGACCAGAAACAGGTTCACCGTGGCCCAGCCCGGGGCGCAGGTCCAGACTAAGCGGATCGCACGACCGAGGTGCAGTCCTCTGTGGACCGCTTCCGAGACCTTCGGTCTACCGGGCACGGACTGAAAGGGCAGAGGGGAAGAAGGAAGGAGAGAAGAAGGACCGGTTTTTCATCAGGGCCTTGCCGGTCTCAGCCATTTGACAAGCGCGGATATGCCCCCGCGTTCGCGACTACGCACCAGAGCCAGGCTTTGCTTCGCGATACGGGACCCGAAAGAACGGCCGGCGTCTCTGAGTCGCAGTGCATAGTACGGATAGAGGTGGCGGGATTCGCGGGACGCCGGATACCTCTTGGCCATCTCGTCTCGGGAGAGGAAGATCCGCTCGCGGGCCTGCCTGAGCTCGTCACCAAAGGGCGCCGCTTCCCGCACGCTGGTGCCGGTGAGAACCGCCTCCTTAGCAGCATCGAATAGGCGCTGGTCGATCCCCCCTGGGACCAGCCGCTCTAGTATGCTATTGGGCACTTCCGTACCCAGCATACCGACGGCGAGGTGCAAGGTCAAACCCACGTATTTCGGCGCATGCCACTGGCGGGCGCGGTTCGCGACTTGGGACCAGTCTATTTCACTGCGGAAGCGGCGGATGGTCTCGGAGATGTCGCAGACCGCTTTCGGTATCCCGAGACCGTGTTGACAGCCGAAATGAACGCACAGATGCAGCAGGAAGTCTTCAGGGGACAGCGTGAGAACATCGACACCGGCCACACTCGACGGCCGCGCGCGGTTCCAGAGACCGGCGGTGTCAGCCCTGACCGGCCCGGATGGCGTGGCAATCGTCCAGTGAATCTCAACGATCAGGTTACTGTCGGCCAACGGGGGAATGTGTTTGCTGCGGCGAGTCTCGACCTCCTCACCTTCTTGAGGAGCAAATCCCATGTCGAGCAGGATCAGTCGGGTCCTTGTCAGCTGAGCTCTCGGGACCATGAGGTCGAAATCGCACATCGGCCTGAGTGCAATGTCGCCGTAGACAGACTCTGCCAGAAACGCTCCTTTCAGGGCGATCACCGGTATGCCAGAGTTGCGCAGGCGTCGAAGCACGGGCCTGAGCCTGTGATAGCCGCTCGCGTTGGTGTGGGCGCTGCGGAAATAAGCCAGGCGCAGCTGCTCCCAGGCATCGGCCGGGACCCGGGCGCGCGCGTCGCACTCCTTCAGGCGCTTGAACAGCAGCGGGGCGAGACTCGCCCTGGCTGCCAGGTCGACGACTTCATGCCAATCGTCGGCAGTGCTCTGCTGGACCTTTTGCGACTGAAGGGAATCGGCCCGGGCTGACAGGCAACAGAGGAGCAGGTCGACCGGCCCGGAGTCCGCGAATCCGTTGGCGTTCATTCCCGCACCTCGCTGCTCAAGACCGGGGCAGCGGCTCGCCTCAGTGCCTGTTCGTCCACAAACAGGCGGAACGGTCGCCTGATGCGCCACTCGTCGCAGCGGCCGACGTAGCGCCCGATCGTCTGCCTGCCCATCAGCAGCTTCAGTGACATTTGGCGGCGGGCGGCGTAGCATCTGAAACGCACCAACCTTGGCCGGAGGTTTGAGGGGAGGAGGCGGTCGAACGGCCCGAGACCGGCCACAAAGTCGTACAGCGCGTGAGGCAGGCTGCCGACGAGTCTTCGGATGCCTCGGCCCAGAAGCGTACCGCGGCGTACCAGAAGGCTTCTCCGACCCTTCCATCCGCCGTGAACCGCCCTGCGTCTACCCTCGCGCTGCGCAGCCACAACGCGTCCGATGATGTCGCCTTGCCGCAGAACCCACGGGTCGTCGGTCGCTATCTTGTTGTCCCCCCGGGTCCGGATTCCGTCCGGACCAACGCCGACGACACGGTGCACTATCGTCCTGTCGGTCCCGGGTGGTTTGAAGCACACCACGTCGCCCGGCCGCACTCGCTCTGCGCTGTACGGCTTGACCTCAAGCAGGTCGGGCTCCCGTAGTGAGGGATCCATGCTCGTACCGGTGTAGACCATTCGCTGTGAATCACCGGCCATCAAGGACTCGACCGACACCGGACTCCAGTCGCGATCATCCCGGCCAGACCCTGGCACCGCTTCGACCGGAAGCACCCGCTCGATTTCTTCCCAAAACCGGCCATCGCGGCTGAGGTTCAGCGAATAGGCTGGGACCGCCGATGCCAGAGCCCTGGCAGCGTTGACACCCCCGTTACAGTGTGCCAGGGCTGTATCTTCCTCGGTCAGTTCACGCGCCTTCAGTGCGAGGTTGACCGCAGAATCCAAAATCAGGGCAGCTGCCTGGGTCGCGTTGACCGGCTCCAGACGGTCAGCGGGTGATTGAGCAAGGAAGAACATTGCCCGAAGAGGTACCGCATGCTCGACAGGCCAGGAACCGCCTGACCCCCGGTCCTTGAAGCGGCTCCAGGTCGGCATTGGATGAGCCCAGAAGCATCCGTTCCGGTCGCGCACCACCAGGGTCCGGTCGTCGCACAGCGAGCGCCAGGGGAAGCGAAAACGACGACTGGCCGTGCTCTTGCCGGTCTGGCTGGGCCCGGCCATGATGAAGCCGCTGCCGTGATACTCGGCCAGGGCGGAGTGGAGCAACAGGCCGCCCCCGGACAGGGCCTCACGCGTAACAACCGAATCGATTCGCTCCATCTGGGAAACCCGCGTCTCCCGGTCGGTCGGTGCGACAAGACGACACACGACCGCACCTGCGGACTCGGCTTCCGAACGGACCGACGCGTCAGGCTGGTCAGATTCTTCGCATACGGCAACCCACAATTCGCGCCCGCCCTTGCCCGGGCCCAGTCGCATCACTCTTCCCAGCTCTGCTACGATCAGGGCCGCCCGGCCGTCAACCGGGACGATGGTCCATCGCTGTCCGTCAGCGAACTCGAGTTTCAGACCATGTGGCACTTGAGATACAGCTGATGGCATTGGGCGCAGGAGTGACGCATGAGGCTGGCCTGCAGAAGCTGCTCCGCTGGGTGCCGGAAAGCTACCGCTGCTGAATCAGTTGTCTATGCTACCCTTGCCGCTAAGAGCCCGGCGCTTGCGTCCCTAGGTACCGATGCCAGTGCCGGCGTTGCAGGCCCCGGATCCCGGACTGCCTCCAGGAATGCAGCCAGTGGCATCCGGATTGCTGCCGTCTTGGCAAATACAGGGTTCGCCGAAGGACCCGACACCGCAGTATCCCCTGGCCATCACGGCCTGGCCGAGGCGTATTGCGCGCGGGGCTTCGTACCTTGCACGGGTTGTGCTCAGACGTACTGTGTCCGCCATGCATACCTCCGATTCCGCTCTATTATTATGGCTGCACAGGGAATATACTCGCCTTGGCCCCCGTGTCAAGAGATTTCTGCGTCAATTTGGACCCACCTCCAAAGGGTCAGTCAAGGCGTACGATTGTGACCAGGGAGCGGTGTCCAGGGAGGTATTCGGTCCTCTGGCGAGCCTTCACAGCCCTCCGTGAGAACCAGGGCCTGACCCAGCCCGGCTCGCTGCAGTCAAACTGTGCGGACGCCCGGCCGGCCGACATTCCGCCGCAACCAGCAAGACTCGATCCTACGTCGTTCTGACTCTGTGGAACCAGATGGTGCAGTAGGTGCTCTGCCGGAGGTCGGAGGCCTGTGCTACTGAATCAGTTGCCTACTGCTGCCCGTGCCGAACTGAGACCGCTTTCGCGCCCCTAGGTGTTGGTACCTGTGTAGCAGCCCTCAGGGGAGCTGCCTGGTTGGCAGCCACAGACGTCCGGACTGCCGCCGTTGTTGCAGAGGCAAAGGTCGCCGAATGACCCGGGTCCGCAGACTCCCCTGGCCATCACGGCCTGACCAAGGCGTACTGCGCGCGGGGCTTCGTACCTTGCCTGGGACGTTCTTGGATGCGTTGTCTCCGCCATGCATACCTCCGGTTCCTCTTACTCTGTTGTATGGCTGCATCGCAATATACACCCCTGGTCCGCCGTGTCAAGAGATTTCTCTGCTGGTTATGGGGACAAACTCGGAGGGACGGTCAAGGGTCAGAACCAGAGAACAATACACAAGCCAGCGGCGATGCTCCGTACAAGGCGCCCGAGCGCCAGGCCGTCCCAGGTGGCTTGAAGCGCACCTTGTCGCCGGGCGAGCACCGCCCGGTTGAGGTTGGCCGGTATCAGCTGGAGCCTGGCGGCCCGGGTCCGTATAGCAGCAGCAGCCCGGTGCGCTTGCACAGGCTCTTGTGTGTTCCCGTTCAGATAGCTTCGCGTCGCCCGCGACCACACCCCACCCGAAAGCTGCGGCCCGCAAGCAGGAGGACCCGTTGCCAGGGGGATAGCTGCAGCAGTGAAATGTGTCCTGTGTGCGCTCCCTGGCCGTATTGAGGCCGGGGGAGCCGCAAGGCTCCCCCGGTAGTTGTGCGCCGTCAGGCGCTTGACCAATACGTCTATGGGTCTACCTCGATGAAGGCGAACTGCAGTTTCCCTTCGGACTCTTTCGGCTCCATGATCACGGCCAGCAGTTCGCCCTCTTCGGCCCAGAAGCCTGTCCCGTAGGTGATTGCGTCGTCCGCTATCTGGCCGGCCAGGCCGGCAGGCTTGCTTGCGTAGTCGCCGAGCAGATACCAGATCGCTCGCTGGAACTCAACCCAGGTCGCATCGGTGTACTTGGACATGTTGTTCAGCAGCCAGTTCACGCGGTCCCACCGGCGCGGGCCGTACAAGCCGTTCTTGGCACGGTCAGGCAGGGTCGAGCCCTGGCTCGAGTGCAGTTTTACATCGTACCAGATGCCGGTGTCAATGCTGACGCCCCACTCTGCGCACCAGCCGCGCCAGTAGGCGCTGTCCCAGACGTTGAAGCCAGTGCCGATGCCCTTCAACTCGACGCGGAAATAGCATTCCTCGGCTTCCCACGGCCAGTGAAGCAGCATCTCGACCCAGTATGTCGGGAGCTTGACGTCTTTGCCTTCTCTGCGCCAGTACTTGAAACACCCTTTCCACTCGCCGCCCCAGCCGGTCTCTTCCTGGTTGGTTTCGGTGTTCCTGACTACGGCGTGGAAGGCCAGAGCGACATAGTATTCGCCTTTGTCCTCGTCGTATCCCCAGACTATGCTGTCAAGCGGGATCCTATAGGTGAACTCGGTCACCGCAGGGTCGTGGTCCGTCTGCAGAGGGAAATTGCCCGGAACCAGATGGCCCTTCTTGTTCCTGGGCAGGTTGGCACAGTCATCGGCCCAGGCCAGCGCACTCTCGGTCATCTCCCACGGGTCGTATATGAGGACGTCGACGACGAGGTCGTCTCCGTTCTCCCACACCAGCAGCTCGCCGACAGTATCGTTCTGGCCAGCGATGATGTCGAACTCCTGGGGACCAATGCCCGACGTGCGGACCAGCGCATCCTGGTCTGCCCACATGTCCTCGCAGCCTGTCATGAACAGGCCGGCGGCCGCGATCAGGGCAAGGGGCAGTATCCACAGCCTCTTCTTCATCTTTTCCTCCTTCTCACAGCGGGTCGCGGGGATTGGGCGCCGCACGCACGTGTCCGGTGCCTCGGTCGTCACCGCTGTGTGCTTTGCTGTCTCTGCCATGCTGCGGGCGCGCAGGCGAACAGATGGGCCTGCGCCCGCGGCCTAAAGGGTTTTCCAGTGAGCGAAAGCTACCCCAATGTTGCTGTCGGTCAGGGGTACCGGCTGGGGCATCGCAATGCGCTACTCGAGGAGTAACCCATGCCTCGCTGGCATTATGCCAGCCTGATGGAGTCCTGTCAAGCTCGGACGTCAGCCGACCCTCTCGCCGCATGGTCACGAGCCGGTCATGCTTCGAGCCTCATGGCCGGAAGAACGGCCTGCATCAGCGTGTGCTCGTCCACGAACAGGTGGAAAGGCCGCCGAATGTCCAGCCTCTTGCGGCGGCTGTCGTAGCATGCGATTGTGCGTCTGCCCATCAGGAGTTTCAGGAACACCCGATAGCTGGTGCCAGTGAACCCGTGTGACCAGAACCGGTATGGAACGGCGAAGCGAACCAGCCTTGGCCTGAGGCTCGCGGGGAGGAGGCGGCCGAGCGGACCGAGTCCGGCAAGTACGTCATACAGCGCGTTGGGCAGGCTTCCGACGAGTCTTCGTGAACCGCGGCCCAGACGGGCGCAGCGAAGTGCCAGAGCACCTCTTCTTCCGCCAGGGACCACCCTGCGTTTACTCTCCCGCTGAGCAGTCACAACTCGTCCGATGATGTCACCTTTTGGCAGCACCCAAGGGTCGTCCGTTTGCCTGTTGTCCCCTCGCGTGCGGATTCCTTCAGGGCCAACGTCGATGACACGGTGTGCGACCTTCGTGTCGTTCTCGAGTGACCTGAAGCACACCACGTCGCCCGGCCTCACTCGCCCCGCACCGTACGGCCTGACCTCAAGCAGGTCTGGCTCCTGGAGAGTGGGGCTCATGCTTGTGCCGGTGTAGACCATTCGCTCCGAGTCGCGCGCCATCAAAGACTCGGCTGACACCGGACCCGGAAGACGACTGCAGTCGTCAGGCTTCGGCAAATCACCGACTGGGAGTACTTTCGCGATCTCTTCCCAGAACCGGCCGCCAGCACTGATTCTGAGCGAGTACGCCGGGACCGCAGATGCCAGGGCCTTGGCAGCAACTACTCCTTCACTACAGAGCGGTACGAAGGCAGGGTCTGCCTCAGCCAGCTTGAGCGCAATCCGCTGAAGGTCCCAGGCAGAATGCACTATCAGGGCGGTTGCCTGGGTTGCGTTAAGGGGCTCCAGTCGGTCGGATGAAGACTGCATCAGGAAGAACATCGCCCGAAGGGGTACGGCTTGCTCCACGGCCCACGAGCCGCCCGGGCCTCCATTTCTGAACCGGCTCCAGGTCGGCCATGGATGAGCCCGAAAGCGGCCCCCTTGAACCCGCACCACCAGGGTTCGGTCATCACTCAGTGAACGCCAGGGGGAGGGGAGACGGCGACAGGCCGTGCTCTTGCCTGTCTCGCTGGGTGCTGCCAGGATGAAGCCGCTTCCTTGATACTCGGCCAAGGCAGCGTGGAGCAGAAGGCCGCCACCGACCAGGGCCTCACGGGTGATTGCGGTGTCGATTCGCTGCAACTGACGGACCTGCGACTCCCGGTCGGTCGGCGCGTCAAGCCGACAAACAACCGTGCTCGGGGATTCGGTGTTCTGTCGGTCAAACTCGTCAGGCTCGTCGTACACCGCAGCCCAAAGCTCCTTGCCAGCCGTGCCCTGGCCCAGGCGCATGACTTTGCCCAGCTCGGCTACGATCGAGGCCGCCCGGTCATCGACCGGGCGGACGACCCATCGCTGCCCGTCAGCGAGCTCGAGTTTCAGACCATTGTCTGTCACGCTTGTCGGGAGGATGCCGACCTTGCGGCTGAAGCAGCGTTTCTGGGTCCGACGCAAGTCACTCCGCTATGCCTGGAGGAACTCACTAGCCTGGACTGATTGTTTCCTACTGCGTGCGCCGCAGCAGGGGTCGACTGGTAGCTCTGCTAGTAGATAGGGCTATTGCCGGTCTCCCAGCACACGCCCATCAGCTCGGGCTGAGTGTTGCGGGCTGCGTCGCCCTGAGCTGTCTCTGCATCACGCAGGCGTACTGCCTTCGGGGGTTCGTATTTCGGTGTCTCTGCCATATACATCCTCCGTCTCTCTGTCTCTCTCCAGTTTTGTATTATGGCTGCGTCTGAATATTACACCCCCCTCGCCCCCGTGTCAAGATTTTTCTCCTGTCTGATGCAGGTATGCCTCGCAGGGCCGGTCAAGGGGGCACAGGGCGCGTCTGTGGCGCCGGGACGACGCCTGGAGGCGCGTGGCGCAGGAGCCTGCTGCGGTCTCAGTCAGCGAGTGCGGCTTCTCGGCGGGCGAGGCTGCCAGGACGAGAGGCAGGCAGTCACTCCCCAGGTCGGAGAGAGGCAGGGGTTCGGTCTTCAGCTACTCTCCTGGCAGATTGCCGTTCTGGCAGCGGCGGGGCCGGCGTGACACAAGTAGTCGATGTGTGCTGTGCTTGAGCTCCAGTTGCGCCAACGGGTTGACATCCGGCCAGCTTTGTGATACAAGCATCGGTAAGGCTTGCCGAGGAGGCACAATGGCAGAAAAGAACAGAAGCAGGGTAGTCGTCTGGACTGTCGTCGGCATACTGGTCGTTGCTGCGGTCATCTTTCTGATTGTCGCCCGCCGGGGCACTACCCCTGGCGGCCGCAATGTGTCCACTGAAGACGTGGGTCCTTTCGTGGCGCGCATGCAGTCGCAGATGGCGCGGGAGCGAAATCGCGTCGCGAAACGCCAGTCCAGATACGGCAGCGACTACGCCGAGGAATTCGCCCAAATCCGGAATCACTTCGACAATGTCAATGCCGGGCTCGCCGAAATCCAGGAACTCACCGACGGAGAAGAAATCGGCGCGAAGATGAAAGAAATCAAGGGCGAGCTGGGCAAGGCCCGAGACCTGCGCAAGGTGATCGGCAGGTGACCGACCCGGGAAGGACCGGCATGCGGATTCTCCTTAGACGGCCGGTGCGGGATGCTCGGGCTGAATCTGTGCCGGGGCGGTCGTCGAGGGCGTGGTGTCAGCCACAGTCCTTCTTGCGATGCGGCGACCGCCCTTTGACCGCGGCTTCTCAGGGCCCTCACAAGAAGAGCTGAGCAGGCCGTCGACCGCTCGCGTTCCCAGCCTCTGAACCTGAACACAGGTCAGCAACTGCCGCCGACAGCCTACCCGACCCGGGTCCTAGCCGGCGGATTGATTTCAGCGGCTGTCCCGGTATCCTCGCAGCGATGAGAAGGCAGGAGCCCGGCATCGACCGGGGTATCGGGCGAGAAGTGAAGCTGCGCAGGGCGACCCCTGCGGACAGCGAATTCGCGTTCCAGACCAAGAAGGCGGCCTTGGGCCGGTACATCGAACAGGTCTGGGGCTGGGATGAGGCGGAACAGCGCCGGTTCCACGAGGACCGCTATGCCAGACGCGAGTACCATGTGATACAGACGTCCGGCGCCGATGTCGGGATACTGGTCGCCGAGCGCCTGCCCAGCCACATCGCGGTGTACCAGTTGTTCGTCTTGCCCGAGCACCAGGGCAAGGGCCTCGGTACCGAATGCATGAAACGCATCCTGGCCGACGCGGCCGCTTTGAAGCTGCCGGTGAGGCTGGATGTGCTGAAGGTGAACCGGCAGGCGCTTCGGTTCTACAGGGGGCTGGGATTCCGCAGCGTCGACGAGACCGAAACGCACATCAAGATGGAGGGAATCGGGGGAGAGAAGGCGCCTATTCGCCGAGATAGGCCGACTTGACCCTGGGACTCTCGCGAAGCTCGGCCGCGGTCCCGGACAGCACAACCTCGCCGGTTTCAAGCACATAGACCCGGTGCGCGACCCGGAGTGCCATGTAGGCGTTCTGCTCCACGAGCAGGATCGAGGTGCCCTGCCGGTTGATCTCGGAGATGATGGAGAATATCTCCTGAACCAGGATAGGGGACAGGCCCATCGATGGCTCGTCGAGCATCATCAGCCTGGGCCGTGCCATCAGTCCCCTGGCCATGGCCAGCATCTGCAGTTCACCGCCGGACAGGGTGCCTGCGGTCTGACCCAGCCTTTCTTTGAGCCTGGGAAAGCTCTTGAACACCCGGTCCATTGTTTCGCTGATTTCGGACTTGGGCCGGTTGAACGCGCCGAGCTGGAGGTTCTCCCTGACCGTCATACCCAAGAACGGCCTGCGGCCTTCAGGCACCTGGGTCAGGCCGAGCCGGACAATCGCGTGCCCGGGCTTGCCGTCGATGCGCCGGCCCAGGAACCGGATCTCGCCGCCCGAAGGCCGGACCAGGCCTGAGACCGCGTTCAGGGTCGTGGACTTGCCTGCACCGTTGGCACCGATCAGGGTGACGACCTCTCCTTCACCGACCTCGAACGAGATGCCGTGCAGGGCCCGAATCGCTCCGTAGCTGACGACCAGGTCCTTGACCGAGAGCAGGACACCGTTGCTCTGCTGTGTCATTGCTGGCTCTCCTCGGCCTGCACGCCCAGGTACGCCTCCACGACCTTGGGGTCGCACTGAACCTGTTCCGGCTTGCCGGTGCAGATGATCTCGCCGAACTCCATGACCACCACCCGCTCGCACACCCCCATGACGACCTTCATCTGGTGCTCGATGAGGAAAACGGTGAGATTGAAACGCTCCTTGATCGACAGAATCAGCTCCATGAGCTGCCCGACTTCGGACGGGTTCATGCCTGCTGCAGGTTCGTCGAGCAGCAGCAGCTTGGGGTCAGACACCAGGGCCCGGGCGATTTCGAGCCTGCGCTGCTCGCCGTAGGGCAGGTTGCGGGCCAGCTCGTCCCTCCGCTGGTCCAGGCCCAGGATCGAGAGCAGTTCGAGCGCCCGGTCGGTTGTGCGCTTCTCCTCGTGCCGGAACTTGGGGCTGCGCAGTATCGAGTGAACCAGCCCGGCTTCGCCGCGGTGGTGGTCTGCGACCCGGACGTTGTCGAGGACCGAGAGCATCCCGAACAGCCTGATGTTCTGGAATGTCCGGGCGATTCCGAGCGCGTAGACCCGCCAGGGCCTCATTCCCTGGATCCTGCGGCCCTGGAACTCGATCGTCCCGGCAACGGGCGCGTGCATCCCGGTCACAAGGTTGAAAACCGTGGTCTTGCCCGCGCCGTTCGGGCCGATGAGCCCGACGAGCTCGTGCGCGTCAATGCTCACCGTGAAGTCCTTGACCGCGACCAGGCCGCCGAACTTCATGGTCAGTCCTCTGATGTCTAGCAGGCTCATGTCCGCCTCCGGGCCGACCTGGGCTTGAGGAATCCGAACTCGGTCCCTGAGAACAGGCCGCCGGGCCGGAATATCATGAACACGACCATGACCAGGGGGTAGATGACCATCCGCCAGTCCTGGATCGAGGCGGGCAGAGCGACCCGTAGGCCTTCGAGCAGGAATGTCCAGGCGACCGCAGCGACCAGGGTTCCGGAGATGCTGCCCAGCCCGCCGAGCACCACGACCAGCAGCACGTCGATCGACTTGAGGAAGTCGAAGTTGAACGGGTTGAGATAGGCGTACAGGTGGGCGTAGAGCGCGCCGGCCACACCCGCGTACATGCACCCGAGCGTGAACCCCAAGGTCTTGTACTTGGTGGTGTTTATGCCGACCGCCTCGGCCGCGAGTTCGTCCTCGCGCACCGATACCAGGGCCCTGCCCACACTGGAGAACACCAGGTTCCTGAGCACGACCGTTGCACCGAGCGCGAACACGAACACCCAGGCGAAGTTGGTGAGCCGCGCGATGCCGGTCATTCCGGCTGACCCGCCCATCATCGGTATCACCGCGTCAGAGTTGTCGAACAGCACCTTCATGATGATGCCGAACCCCAGGGTCGCGATAGCCAGGTAGTCGGACCGCAGGCGCAGGATCGGCAGGCCGATGAGGAACGCCACCAGCCCGGCAATCACCGCCCCGGCCGCTATGCCGAGCAAGAGGGTCCAGATGCTGGGGCCCAGGCTCCGGGTCACCAGTGCCGATGCATAGGCGCCGATGCCGTAGAACGCGGCGTGGCCGAGAGAGAACTGGCCGGTATACCCGTAGACCAGGTTCAGGCCCAGGGCCGAAACCGCCATGATCCCGGCGAGGCCGGCGACCTGCTGCCAGTAGGGGTTGATGACCTTTGTCGACATCAGTGTCTGCAGCGCGGCGTAAGCCAACACGGTCACGATCAGTGCCAGCCAGCCTGGGCTCAGCCTTCGCCTCGTGCCGGTCATTTGTCCTTTATACTTTCCACTTTTCTAGACCTTCTCTCTCCCCGGCCTGCCCAGTATTCCGGTCGGCCGCACGAGCAGCACGATGATGAGCACTCCGAACGCGACCGCGTCGCGCAGGGTAGAGGAGACGTAGGCTGAAGTGAAGGTCTCGACCACGCCCATGATCACGGCTCCCAGCATCGCGCCCGGGATGATGCCGATCCCGCCCAGGACCGCGGCCACGAACGCCTTGAGCCCGGGCATGATGCCCATCAAAGGCTGGATCTGGGGATAGGCGAAACCGAACAGCACACCGCCCGCGCCCGCGAGCGCGGACCCGATCCCGAAGGTGATGGTGATTATCCGGTCGACGTCGATGCCCATCAGCCTGGAGGTGTCCTTGTCCATCGACACCGCCCGCATCGCCCGCCCGGTCTTGGTGCTGTTGACGAACCAGGTCAGCGCCACCATCAGGAGGATCGACACCCCGAACACGATGACGGTGATGTTGGTGATTGACACCCCGCCGAGGTTGAAGGTCCGGACCGCAAACGGCCGCGGAAAGGCGCGCGGCGCCGGGCCGAATACGAAGTTGAGGTTGGTGAAGTTCTCGATGAAGAGCGAGACCCCCATCGCGGTGATGAGGGCCGAGATGCGGGGTGCGTTGCGCAGCGGCTTGTAGGCGAGCCGCTCGATCACCATGCCCAGGACCGCGCACCCGACCATCGCCACCAGTATCGCGACAGGGAACGGCAGGGCCCAGTTCGCCATCGCGAAGAACCCGAGGTAGGCGCCGACCATGAACACGTCGCCGTGCGCGAAGTTGATGAGCTTGACGATGCCGTAGACCATCGTGTAGCCGAGCGCGATCAGCGCGTAGACGAAACCGAGCTGGAGCCCGTTGATCAGCTGTTGCAGGAAATAAGACAAGGCATGGATAAATAGGGGAAAACCGGGGCCGGGTCAAGAGAAACAGGTCCGGGCCGGGCCAGACCCGCGCAACGGGCCGGGCTTGTGCCGGGTCGTCCGCATCCGACATCGCGGAGATCCGGACCAGCCCGCGGCCGCGCAGGGCCTGCGGCTGTGCGCGGCAGGTCTGCCGGAATGGCAAACCTTGGGCAACACGGGCAGGACCATCCAGTACACAGCGTCTCCGTAAGTGCCTGTCCGCTCTGCTCTTCGCCCGCTCGGGCGAGGGGATGGAGGTGAGGGTGTCTGCCGGTCCGCCACTCGCTCCTCTCATCTCTTGACTTCTTCCCGATTCCTGTCATACTATTCCGTGGTCAGGAACCCGGCGGCGCTCGAGCGTTTCGAGCTCGACCTTCTGCGCCGCAGCCCGCCCGACTTCAGGCAGAACCTCGCCATCGTCGAGGCGCTGGCCGAAGAAGCCGGCAGCCTCGGCACCTTCCATCGCCAAGACCCGCTTGAAGGCATCGAGACCGTCATCCGCGTGGCCCGGGCCGTCAACAGTGTTTGAGACCCTCCTGGCCCGGGTCGCACAGGCCTTGGACAAGGCCGCAATCCCCTACATGGTCATCGGCGGCCAGGCGGTCCAGCTCTACGGCGAGCCGAGGATGACCCGCGACATCGACCTGACGCTCGGCATGGGAGTGGAAGGGCTGCCGCGCGTGCTGGCGCTCTGTCTGGAGACCGGGCTCAAGGTACTGGTTTCGGACGAGGAGAAGTTTGTCCAGGAGACAATGGTGCTTCCGGCCCTGGAGGAGAAGAGCGGGATCCGGGTCGACTTCGTGTTCTCGTTCTCGGAATACGAACAGCTGGCGCTCGAGCGGGCCAGGACCGAAACGCTGAAAGGACACCCGGTCCGGTTCGCCTCACTCGAAGACCTGGTCGTGCACAAGGTCGTGGCCGGGCGCGGCCGGGACCTGGAAGACGTGCGCACCATCCTGGTCAAGAACCCGGGCTTTGACCGGGAGTACATCGAACAGTGGCTCGTCGAGCTCGACAAGGCGCTCAGCACCGGGCATCTCGGGGTTTTCCAGCGGCTGCTCCGCAAGATCGAGCAGGCCAGCTCCGCCTCCTAGCGCACCGCCGACCGCACCGTAGCGATGTGAAATCCGGGTGCTGTTGTCAAGAAGCCCGGCAGGTGCGGGCAGACGCACCCGCCGGGCCTGCGCTCAGAAGGCACCGGGATTGAGGTCCAACAGGAGCCGAGACGCAACGTGAACAGCGTCCCACGCGCCCGACCGCAGTCAGGGCCCGACTGCCGGCACACCAAAGCCTGGCCGGCGCGCTCACGTTGCACACGTCCGACCTGACCGAGTACTCCACATCCTCAGTCCTGCGTCGTTGAGCCAGGCCTGCACGATCGGTTTAAGC
>CP070680.1:3165663-3172820 GCA_020352555.1 Caldifarciminota bacterium
CAGCCGCCATTGTAGCTTGGCGTCCGTTCAAGTCAACCGGCCGGACGTCTGTCCGGCCGGCAGCAGCCCCTACTCGCTGTCGTCGACGAACCGGACACCGGTGCCGGGCCGCGGCAGCCGCCTCAGCGCCTGGCTGACGTCCCTGGCATCCGCTTCCGCGCCGATCCGGACATAGACCCGAGCCGCCTGCTCCAGGTAGCCCCGGGCCTCCTCGACTTCGCCGTGAGCCGCGCACAGCCGACCCAGCCTGACCAGAGAACTGCCCTCGCCCCGGCCGTCCCCGACTTCCTGGGAAAGCTCGAGTGCCCGCAACAGGTTGTCCTTTGCGGCCTGTGGGTTGCCCCGCAGCTCGTTCACGCCCCCGATTCTGCGCAGCGCCCAGGCCTCATCCGCCCGAGTGCCGGCCTTGTTCAGCAGCTTGAGCCCGTCCTCCATCGTCCTCAGGGCCGCATCCAGATTGCGTCTGGACTTCTCGGCAAGACCCAGACCGACAAGGGTCCGCCCCAGTTCGAGCTCGGTCTTGAGCTTTCGCCTGATCGCCACGGCCCGGGTCAACTCGGCCACCGCGCGTTCGGCATCGCCTGCAGCCAGGTGGTTGAGACCGGCTTCGTGGTTCGCCCTTGCCCGCAGCTCGCTTTCCGGGGCCGAGTCCTGCAGCACGCCTGACCCTTCGAGCATCACCAGCGCCTCTTCGGTCTGCCCCTGCAGGCGCAAAGCTCCTGCCAGCTCGACCTTGCGCCTCATGACCTCGGTCCTGTCGCCGCCCTGCTCGGCAATGGCCAGCGCTTCCCGCATCTGGTGTTCGGCTTCTCCCAGCTTGCGGCGCTTGAGCAGAACCTGGCCCAGACTGCTCAGAAGGCTGCTCAGGTCGGCATCGGCCCGTGCTTCCCGTGCCAGACCGACCGCCTGTTCCAGCAGTTCGGTCGCCCGTTCGTAGTTGCCGTGCGCCGCGCGGCCGACCGCGATGCCGGCAAGACACCCGGCCTCCAGACGCCGGTCGCCCACCTTGCGCGCCTGGGACAGCGCCCGCTCGAAGAACTCGAGCGCGACGTCGGCCTGGCCCAACCCCTGGTGAGCATATGCCAGTTGCAGCAAAGCGAACGCCTGCCCGGACTGGTCTCCGAGCTCGCGGTGCAGTTTCAGCACCCGACCGAATGTGTCCAGTGCTCGCTTGAACCCTGCCTGGACAAGGTGAATCCGGCCGATCGACGACAGCATGCGCACTTCGGCCCGACGGTCTTTCGCCTCACGGGCCAGTTGCAGCCCGTCTTCGTACGCGGCCCGGGCCTTGTCCTGTTCACCGGCTGCGGACATTATGTCGCCCATCCCTGCATACTGCAGTGCGGCGCCGACAGCGTCCTTCGACTCCTCGCACGCGGAGAGCGCCTGCCGGTGAAAGCGCAGTGCCCGCTCGGTATCTCCTTCGCGACGGGCGAGCTCGGCCAGGCGCGAAAGACCCCTGGCTTCATCGGCCGCATCACCCAGGCCCTGCCACAGCCTCACGCTCTCGGTGAAGTGCTCCTCGGCCAAGGCCGGCTCGGTCGACACCGTCATCTCACCGAGCGCAAACCGGCAGGACGCAATCCCGGCCTTGTCTTCAGCCCTTGCCGCAAGCCGGAGAGCAAGCTCGAACGCCCGCTTCGCCCTGTCCGTGCGTCTGCGCAGCAGATGGCAACCGCCGCACAGGAACTCAAGCGCCGCCTTCTCGCTTCCTTCCGCCTTGGCCGATGCCTCGGCCCAGGCCTTGAGCGCGCGGTCCCAGCCTCCCTTGGCCGCGTGCTTGAGCCCGGCTTCGTAAAGCCGGCCGACCTCGCCCGGCCCGGCGAAAGGCAGCCCGTCCAGGTACAGCACCCCGACCTTGCGCTTCATCACTCGCAGCCTGGCAGCCTGGTCCATGCTGCCCTTCTTCTCGAGACGGACAAGACGGACCTCTCTGCCCTGGTACTGGCGCGCTGCGCTCGCCCGGCCGACGAAGAAAAAGATTACTCCGGCAGCCAGACACAGGACGAGCGCGGCCGGAATGGCGAGGAGCAGGCTGATGGTCATGCAGTGGCGGGTGCGGTCAGGGCAGGAAGCATCGGACCACGGCTGCGGCCGGCGTGACTCATAGCGCTCTAAGGTAGGTCAAAGCGCTCAGATGTCAAGCTGCTGAGAAGTCCCGGGCTGAGCACGCCCGGCCGGCTAGGGCCTATGAGTCAGGACCCGGGCCACCGGTCCTTGTCAGGCGCTCCAGCTCGGCAAAAGGGGTCCGTTCCTTCCCGGAATCAGGGTGGAGACAACCGCACCGGCGTTCGTTCAGGTTCGCGCCGCAATCCGGACATATACCCTGGCAGTCTTCACGACAACGCGGCGCTATCGGTATCGCCAGGTGCATGGCATCCCTGACCGCGGACCTGAGGTCGAGCATGTCTCCGTGCAGGGCCGTACGCTCGGGCTCGTCCGGCTCGAACCCAGGTTTCTCACTTTCGGCCAGACCTTCCAGGGCAACCAGCTGGGTCGCGATCGGCTCCCTGTAGTACCGCCCGAACTCAACCCCGCAGATCGCACACAGCAGCAGTGCGTGGAACCTGACCTCACCACGGATCAAGAGCTGGCGCCCGGTCCTCGAGATCGACAGGGTCACGTCGACCAGCCCTTCCAGCGCTTCGAAAGAAGGGTTCTCTGCCACCTCGTGCTCCTCGACCCCCAACTCGTCCAGGCCCAGAGAGTACTCGAGCCGGTTCTCGCCCCTGACCAGGCTTGAGACAGGAATCATCCACGCCTGAGGCTTGTGGCTCAAATCTCGACCTCCCTTAGCAGCCGTTCCACGATGTCGGGCGGCTTCACGCTCTCGGCCTCGGCGCTGAAGTTGGTCACAATCCGGTGCCTGAGCACCGGCTGGGCAACCGCCTGGACGTCGTCCCTGCCCGGAGTGTAGCGGCCCTGGAGCAAGGCCCTGGTCTTGGCCCCGAGTATCAGGTACTGCGAAGCCCTTGGCCCTGCGCCCCAGCTCACCCAGTCCTTGATGAATCCGGGCGCGTCCCTGAAACTGGGCCGGGTGCATGATGCCAGGCGTACCGCGTACCCGACGACCTCGTCCGCGACCGGGACCCTGCGCACCAGGTCCTGCAGCTGTGTTATCTCGTCTGCCGACAGCACCCGGGCCAGGTCCGGGACATAGGCCGAAGTGGTCGTTTTCACGACCTCCTGCTCCTCCTCCACGCTCGGGTAGTCGACGTACACCGAGAACATGAACCGGTCGAGCTGGGCTTCGGGCAGCGGGTAGGTGCCTTCCAGTTCAATCGGATTCTGGGTTGCGAGTACAAAGAACGGTGTCGGCAGGACATACGTCTGCCCGGAAACCGTGACCCTGTACTCCTGCATCGCCTGCAGCAGTGCGGCCTGGGTCTTGGGCGGGGTGCGGTTAATCTCGTCGGCCAGCACCACGTTGGCGAACACCGGCCCTTTGACGAACCTGAACTGCCGCTTGCCTGTGGTCTGGTCCTCCTCGATTATCTCGGTCCCGGTGATGTCCGACGGCATCAGGTCGGGCGTGAACTGGACACGGTTGAACGACAGGTCGAGAATCTGGGCAAGGGTGTTGATGAGCAGGGTCTTGGCCAGTCCCGGGACTCCGACCAGCAGGCCGTGGCCGTGGGCCAAGAGGCAGGTCAGTACCTGTTCGACCACCACCTTCTGCCCGACGATGACCTTCTCGACCTCGGACTCTATCCTGTGCCTGGCCTCGCCCAGGCGTCTGGCCGCCTCGACGTCATCGGTTTTCGGGGTCATGGTTGCTGGTGCGCGCTCGTTCGACATGCTGGGCTCCAGTCAGTGTGACGACCCGCGGGCAGGCATGGTTGTGCCCCCGCAGCCGCCGGATGCCGGTACTACCGGCCCGCTACTTCCTCTTCCTCCTGCGGCCGGGCAGAAGCTTTGCGAGCACCAGCGGCAGGGTCGTGTACTCCATGTCCTGGAACCCGAGCCGGTGCGGCTCGAACGGACCGTGCCGCCGCAGGTAGTCGGCGACCTCGTTCGCCTTCTGCCTTGCGAGGTCATAGGACGGGTCGTCGAACATGTCGCGTGGCCCGACCAGCTTGCCGTTGTTTAGCTGGAACCCGAAGCAGATGACCCTCGGCGGCCCGTCGAACCGGGTCGGAGTCGCCTGACAGTGCGGCACCGGCATTAGCGGACCGTAGTGCGAACCGCGCATCCAGCCCGAAATCATGTGCGGGAACGCGAACGGCTCCATCGCCTCGCCGACTGCGGGCAGACCCGACTGGCACCTGACCATCATCACCGGGTCGTCCTTGCCCACGTACCGGCCCGCAATCAGGGCCAGCTTCTGTGTCGAGCTCGCGGCCGCAATCTCACCGCTCTTCCGGTATACGTTCTTGATGACGTAGTTCTCGGGTGAGCCGATCAGCACCAGGAGGTCGTACATCTGCTCAGGGCAGCTCATCATGATGTCGCGCCCGCCCTTGAGGTCGTGCACCTCGAACTTGAAGCCCCCGTGCATCGACGGGTCGATGACCAGCCCGATGGTGTTGAACGGGTCGGCGAACATCCGGTACAGCGGCAGGTTCCAGGCGCCGGGCGCGCACTTGTCGGCCATGAAGATGAGTACCGGCTCGGACTTGCGCTCCACGAACTCCATCTCGGCCACGCCCGGGCCCATGCCTTTGACGTTGCCGCTGAACGCGTCGGACAGCATGTCCTGGCCCGCGCCGTAGAGCTTCAGCTCCTTGGCCAGCTCGGTGCACGAAAGGAACACGTTCCACGCCAGCCTGTGGATGACGCGGTTGTTTGTGCCCCGGCGGTGGGTCATTATCAGCTCGAGGTCGTCGCCGCAGTTCGTGACGTGATAGTCGACGATCGCGCCGTCCGACCGGCCGTTGTCCAGCATCAGGCTGGCCCGTGCCAGTATTTCGGGATGGCTGGCCGAATGCCCGACATACCCGCCGATGTCGGCCTTCAGGACCGACAGGGTGATGGCCTTGGCCTTCGGCGCTGACTTTGCTGCAGCCCTGGTTCTGCTCGAGATCTTGGCTCGTGCTGGTCGCGTAATCGCTCGAGCTCGATTCTTCATTTCTCACCTCCCAAGAGTAAACGGCTCGAGCCACTCCGCTTAGGAGTGCCTTGACGCCACTTCATGTTAGGGTAAGCCCCCGCCCGATGGACGAGGGCATTGCTGTCGGATCGAACTGCATCCTGCAAATCAGAGCTATCCAAGCAGAAGCATAGCATCGACAACCACGAAGTCAACTCCGTCGCACTGACGCACCGGGTGCGTAGGGTGTTGTGACTGCAACGCATGCGGTGCACTACTCGTTGCCTGTCCCTCGGATCGTCTTGAGAGGCAAGAGATGGACTCCGCTTCGTTGCGGCGAGTCTGGAACCCCACGGGGTGCCCTGCGCTAGCAGGCTTCTCTCGACAGCCTGGCTACCCAATCGCGAGCTGTGTTGCGGTTGGTGATCAAATTCGCACCTGTCTCGTTGCACGCCATTGTCAACACTCGTATGTCGGCGGCGTGCGGATGCGTCCGAAGTGGATCCATGAAGAATACGACGTCGTGACACGTGCCTGCGAGGATTTCGAAGGCTATCCTGATGTCTCCTCCCTCCGGACCGGACTCGTAGCACATAATCTTGGACCTCAACAGCGGTGCCAGTTCCTTTATCTGAGAACCCGTAGTCCCAGTTGCGATTATCCTGTCGAACTCTCTCAGGGTCCGCTCAAAGAACAGCACGAAGTTCCGCATGGAAGTCTTGAGCTCATCATGTGAGATCAGTGCCAAGGTACGGTGTGCTATGTCAACAGTAGGCCCGAACTTGGTGAGGGACCCTTCTGGGGTAGCACAGATGGCATGGGGGTCGATGTGGGTCGGGATGCTGTCGGCAAGATCTCCAGCTGAACAACGCACCTCATCAGTTCCCGGGGCGTAGTCCTTCTCAGGGGTCACAGTACCAGAGTCAACGCACGACGCCCAGAAGGTTGCCGAGGTCGTATTGAAGTAGATCGGTACATTCTTGAAGTCACAGATCCTGGCTAGTGCCTGGTTGGCAGGAGAGTTGATGCCTGTTCGGTCGGTGTTGCTGATGAAGAAGAGGACCAACTTGCTTTGGTTGGACACGACCTTGTTGGCCAACTCGACTACTCCACCCGTCTGCCCGCTGTAGGCTGTGCCCTTGAACTCCCACTGACTCAGCTCCCTGTAGACATCCCCAAACTCACCCTCTCCTGCAACGTTCTTGTATCCGCCAGCCACCCAATCGGCCAGACCTTTGGTTGCCAGAAGCCTGAACTTGCCCTTGAGTGCGCCACGATGCCTGTACAGAAACTCACAGATTTCTCGACGCTTCGGTACCATTGTCTTTGGGTCATCACCGGTAGGTGGGCTTGCAGACATCACAATCAGTGGTTTCTCTGCCATTGCGTCTCCTATCGCTCATTCGACATTGATAGAGCGGCGATGCAGGCGGCTGCGTCGGTCGCCAACCGAGCGCAGGCCCGGTGCCTGCCCGGAACAAGGCCACTCCCTCCGTGTCACAACGACGAGCCAAGAAGGTTACCACATACGCGGCTCGCCGTCAAGGACAGTGAAAACGCACGTGGTATCCTTGATCTTGTGTCAATGTGTGGTGGGAGAAGAAGGGCAGGGCATCCCTCTTGCATCATGCAGACCATTGAGCTCAGGGAGGATTGCTCGAGCCTCACTACCTGCATCTGAGCAAGCGGGACCACGTTGAGCGCTGGCAGGAGTTCGAGGACTACTTCGAGGATACGCCAAGGCTGAAGTCATCAAGCGTCGATGCGGGCGGCGTGAAAGCGTAGCCAAGACACTGGCCTGACTGGAGACAGACACCGAGGAACCACTGACCCACGCGAGGGTGTTGCGAAAAGACCGCAACTTGTGGATTGAAGTCAGGGCGATGAATGCCATCGAGCGGATGTTCCGGGAGTTGCACAAGCGCATCCGGTTGATGACCGAGTGTCCACCCTTGCGGGCAGCGCCTGCTAGGCAGGGTCAACGTTCGGAAATCCGCGGGCGCCGCCTGCCCAAGCCCGTTGGAGCGGAGAGGAAACGGCATTGTGACGCCTCCTTTCCTGGCAGGTTGACAAGCACCCACGCAGGCCTAATCTGGCTTCTGGAAGCCACGATGAAAATCAGCCTGCT
>CP070680.1:3172920-3179315 GCA_020352555.1 Caldifarciminota bacterium
AGGTACTTGCGCTGCTGGTACTGGAAGTGCTTGCTCTTTACGCGCATGAGGTCGTCTTCCTGCTCCATTCGCTCCACCACCTTGCCGAATTCGACCGGCGTCGGGCCGTACTTGTTGCGGACATAGGTCGCACCGATGAGCTGTTCCTCGTACTTCTCGTAGTAGTCGAAATCGATGAAGTAGAGCAGCTTGTAGATGACGGTTTCGCCCACGTGCGGCTTGCCGCCGACACGGCTCAGGACGTAGAGCAGCACCTCCTTGAACTTCCGCAGGTTCTTCTGCGGTACGCTTATCCGCATTCCGGACTCGGCCGGCTTGCGGCCAGCATCCCGAGCCAGAATGACCACCGGCTCTGTCCTCAGCCCGAGCAGGACGTCGCAGCTCACACCGAAGGTTTCGGCCAGCCGTGCAACTTCGTCTGCAGTCACGTTCCGCTGCCCGTTCTCGATTTGCGAAACCGCCGGACGCGTGGTTCCCAGACGCTTACTAAGCTGCTCCTGACTCAGGCCGGCCTTCTCACGCAGACGCCTGACCCGCGCGCCGACGCCGCTGGCTCCATCAGCCATCAGTCCTCCTTGGTTGCAGGCCTCAGTATAGCCCTGTTCGATTTCCTGTCAACTATATGGTTGAAATTCATACAACTGTCCGACGCCCCGGGCCGGCTGTCGGGTTGCTTCGCTCACGGCCCTTCGGCCGCGGGGATTCCGAAGACTTTGTCCCGGATGCGTTCGAGCATGTCCGGGTTCGGATGCAGGTTCTGAGCAGACCAGCGGTCACCGCGGTACCGTGCTTGCCTGAATCTTGACCGCGGGATTGCAGGCTGGAGAATGGCACAAACTGGAGGTCCAGACATGAAGCCAGGCATAGCATTGCTCGCAGCATGCGCTGTCCTGCTCCTCTTCGGCTGCGGCCCGAAGCAGGAACCGCCCACGTCGGCCGGACAGGCAAAGCTCAAGACCAAGGCGACGGAAGAGCCGTGGCCGTCCGAGCTCTGGCCCATGGAAAAGGTCTCACCCGAAATCCCGGGCCGTCCTGGCCTGAAGGACGCGATTCTCAGCTACCTCGACCATGGAGCCCAGCTCCAAGGAGTCGGGCCGGTGTTCTCTGCCTACCAGTTGCTGGGCACTGAACAGAAGGCAGACTCTGTCATCGTCTACCTGTGGGCAGCAAGCAGCGAGTGGTCGCAGCAAGCGGATTCCCTAGTGCTGAGTTCAGGGATCAGCGCTCCGATCGTGCTCGTTGCCCTGCACTCAGGTGGCGGGTATCAGGTCTTCAGCCACCGGATGCCAGAAGAGGGCGAGGACTATGCCGAGAGTGTCCGGCAGCTCTTCCCGTCCGAGTTCCTGGAGGACCTGTTCCTGACTCCAGGCGATGCCTACAACGTGCGGGCAGCCAGCCTGCAGGAGCAGACCAGGCGTAGGGCCTGGGAGTACCACAAGCTCAAGTAGGGCCGCTGGCTTCAGGGCCCGGCCGGCGGGCCGATTCCTAACACTTCGTTCCTGATGCGTTCGAGCACGGAGATGCTGAGCCCTCGGAATATCCAGAGCGTGAGCTGGATCTGGGCTTCGAGCGCCAGGGTCTCGCCTGACCGCGTCCGCTTGAGCCTGTCGAGCTTGTTCCCGAACGCGACGTAGTAGAGATACAGCCCGGGGTACACTCCCTCTTCTTCAAGAATCCGGCACACCTGTCGGCTGACTTCCTGTCCGTGCCCCACCGTTCTCCTGTATCGCTCGACCTGCTCCCTTATCACCTGGCCGGCAGAAAGCCCAGCCTTGCCCAAGCGCAAAGACTCCTCGTACCGCATCACGATGTCGTCAATGTCCTTCATGATTCACGTCCGCAACGCCAGCCTCTTGTCCCCCTCACCTCCTTCCTCGGGCGAGGCGCCCGGCTGCGCCAAGCCCTCCAGGGGAGAGGACGTTGGCGCGGCCGGTCTGTCATCCTGACGCGAGGGCTCTGCGCCTTCGGCGCAGGTGCAGTCAGACGGCTCAAGGATCTCGGCCGCGCCGCGCTCGGCAGGTGCAGTTGTCCATCGGCTACCTCTGCTGTGAGCCGTTGGCTGTCTTCCCGAACCGCCAGCGAATCAGCATCTGTCCGAGCAGCCACATCTTCTTTCCGGACAACCCGCGCTAGAACCACTTCTGGACCACCCGCTTGGCCTGCTCCTCGAAACAAGGGACCGGCGGACGTGTCATTGCCCGCAGCAGCTCGAACGCGAAAGCCTGGTACGAGCCGCGCTGCTCTTCGGCGCAACCAAGGTTCTGGACCATGGCCGCGACCGCTTCGCGCGGGTCCCTGGGCCTCTCACTCGGCTGCCTCCTGCCCGTCTTCCTGGCCATCCTCGGCCTCCTGCACCGATTCCGGCTCTGGTTCCTTGCCCGCCATCCTGCACAGGCTTTCCCAGCAATGCACAGCCAGACGCTGGACCTTGACCTCGTCGACCCCCTGGCTACACCAGCGCGAAAGCAGGGCCTCGAGCCTGCGGCCCAGTTCCTGGCCCCGGTACGCGAACAGGGTCTTCTCCAGGCTGCGTGAGAACCGCATCAGGACCTGGTACTCGACTTGGGGTATCCCGGCCCGGTTCAGCCAGTCCTGGGCCAGGGGCATGAACACTTCCTTGTTCAGCAGCCTGCCCAGCCAGTCTGTGCCTTGACCAGAGGTCAAGGCACAGACCTGTTCGAGCAGGGCACGGGTCTGGGGTGCGAGTATCGCTGATTTAGTATTCATATCTTTTCATCCTCATATACTATCCGCTCCAGACCCCTGATTTATTGCACTTGAGGGACCGAAATCGCGTAAGTGACGCAAATCGCAAGCCCCCCTACCGTTCCCTGAGCGGCTCCGCCCGCGGCTCCCTGAGCAGCCCACCCCACCGCTCACCGAGCTGCCCGGCCCACTGCCCTCTGAGCCGCTCTCCGAGTCGCCCTCCCTGCCGCCCGGACCGTGGCTCTATGGTCCGCTCTCTCCGTTGCTCTGTCGGCGGCTCTCCCAGTTGCTCCGCCGTCGGCTCTCCCAGTCGCTCGGTCCCCTGCTCTCCCTGCCACCCTGTCCGCGGCTCTACCCGCAGCTCAGCCCGTCGCTCGCCCAGTTGCTCTCCGACCCGCCCTCTCCCCTGCTCCCTGAGCTGCTCATCACGCCGCTCGCCCCGCCGCTTGCTGGGCCACAGGCATCAGCAACCGGACAACAAGTTTTCCTTGACACGTCCTGACAACTGAAGTAAAACAAACCCGTAAGCAGCGAAGGGTTCCGTAGGTGCGGGAGTACGGACCATAACAAGGGTCAACGCACGCACCTTCAGGGGGTGGTGCGCTACCCGGCTAGGAGGACTAGGAGGCTCCAGATGAAAGACGACGCCATGCGAGTCGGGTTCCGCTGCAGCCCTGACATTGGCGCTCTGGTGCGGCCTGGGCGGAGCCCAGGTGGCAGAGGAAGCAGTCCAGCCGCAAACGGAAGGGCCGGAATATGGGAAGTGTCCTGCTAGACCCTCCTGGGACGTCGACATCGATTCATGGATCACCCGGGCCAAGCGGATTGCCAACCGCGAGCTGACTCCCGATGAACGCAAACGCTACCTTGGCGTGGAGTCTGAGAATCAGGTTCGGCCACGCGATATGATGACGGCGTTGATGCGCCATATGAACTTTGGTCCGCATTCAAAGCGCCGCAGTGAGCAATGGTAGGGAGTCAGGGGCGGTTGCCCACTAGGGCCCTCACTTCTCGCCATCTCGACCGTGAATCGCTTCACTCGCGAGCGCTACCTCGGCACGGAGTAGGACACGGGAGGACTGTGATAGGTATTGAAGATCCCGACGCCCGCGGCAACCCATTGACCCCCTTGCCCCCGAGCCCAAGGATACGCCCGATGGCGGTTGCCACCGCAGACCCGGCGCCTCCGTTACTCCCGCCCCTGGGATGTCGGACGCTGCTCGTTCCGGCCGCCGCACTTGTACGGCTTGACAACTGTGGGTATGGAGCAGAAAGATGTGACTCCGGGAGGTTGAAGTGCTGAAACTCCGCTCCGCGGTCTCGCTGCTTGTCCTCTGCTCGGCGGCGATGTCAAAGCCGGCAAAGATACTCGTCCATGATTTCAAAGCGGACAGCGCAAACGCCGAGGATGCCAAGGCGGCGACGCGGGCCATGCGCAAGGCGCTGGGCAGAATCTGTGGGTATGCGGTCTTGGACTCCACCCTCGATCCCGACTACCGGAACTTCGTTGACGCCGCTGACTCGGCCTACGAGCTGGGCGCGGAGTGGGCGCTCATCGGTGAAGTCAAGACTGACAGCACTGGAACGCACCTGGACTACCAGTCGCTGGACGCCAAGCAGGCAAGAGTGTTGCAGTCCCGGAAGGTCGCGCTTCCACTAGACGACAAGTCTGACGACTTGGCTCGCGACATCACATCCCGAATGGTGAGGCCCAAGGCGCCATTCGGCTCCGGCTTGGGGCTGTCTGTAGCCGCCGGGGCCAGTTTCCTTGAGGCAAGGCCGGCCATGGGGCCGTATGACCCCTACTTCGATTCACGGCTGATAGACGTGAGTCTCTCTGCCTACCACGAGACCGAGCATTGGCTGTTCCCACTTCAGTTCGAACTCATGCGGGGCAAGCACAGCGAGAAGGATTACAGCATCGGTCTGTCTGCCTGCTACGTTCCTCTCAGGCGCTTCCTTTCTCCGTTCGCTGCTGCCGGCGGCGGATTGACGTCTTTCACTTGGCATGACACGCTGACCCGCACACAGACAACCAGTGGTTTCTTTGCCAGCGTCGGTCTGGGATGTCTGATCGGGAAGCGGGACTGGCCGACCAGAGGAATCGCAGCGGCCCACCTGAACTACACGGCTCTCAGTGATGATTGGGCCGGCGTCCCTGGCACTCGCAACATGTGGGTGGGCAAGGCCCTGGTTGGGCTTGCTGCGCCGTCGCCCGGGGTCGGCGAACTAAGAATAAACGGGGCCTGGGCCAACGCGGGAATTCTGGCGGTGTTCGTGGCCGGTCTTGCATGGGCCTTGTCGGTATGAGCCTGAGGTGGTGCGTCCTGCTGCGCTCGGTGAGGTCAGCTAGCGTCGCGTCCCGGCACGCGAGCGCACACTCGACACCGAATCCGAGCGGCTTGCCAGGTTGGCCGGTGGATGGCATCGATGCCAACTGCGAATCGGCGCCGATGAAGATCCCTGTCCACAAGAGAAGCACTGGCACAGGTACCGTCCGCCAAGGGCGGGCTGCAGCGCCGCTCCCTCCAGCCGACCGACACTGCACCTCAGCGGCCGCGCAGGCGAGGCCACTGCGACTCGAGGCCCGTATACTCCAAGCACAGAACCGACCTAGGCGGAAGGAGCCGAGATGACTGAACCTGGCACTGGAGAAGACAGAGGCCGGCAGGCGGGAAAGGCCAAGCCGGTCGGGGCATTCGCTACGGTCATATTCGCAGCCTACCTCATTCTCGCTGCTATAGCAGTGCTCTTCGTTCTGATCTACTACTGGCCCCACGTCGGCTTCGGCGCGAACCCCAGAGACGCCAACGGTTTTGACCTACTGTGGATAGTGGCCCTTGCCGGGGCGTTGGGCAGCATGGTCCACGCGCTTCGGTCGTTCTATACGTACGTTGGACACGGAAAGCTGGCTTGGCGCTGGCTGGCCATGTACGTCCTCCTGCCTTTCGTGGGTGCGACGCTTGCACTCGTGTTCTACCTCGTGATTCGGGGCGGATTCTTCGCCCCCGGGACTCCCGCGGAGGCGGCCAGCCCGTATGGCTTTGCGGCACTCGCTGCGCTGGTGGGGCTCTTCTCGGAGCAGGCGATTCTGAAGCTCAAGGACGTCGCGGCTAGGCTCTTCAAGGAGCCTGAGCGCGGCAGCGATCACTTCGAAGGACCCGAGTCCGAAGGCGAAAGCACACCCCTTGGAGCCGTTCGTCCAGGGGACGCCGCCAAGGAGAAGAGGGCCGCTGGGGACTCCGGCAAGACGCCGGAGCCTGGTGGCGACAGCGTAACTGACAAGTCTGCCCCGCCTGACGGCGACGAGAAAAGAAATGAAGACTGACAATGCATGTTGGCGCGCCGGACAGAGGTCGCGCTGTACGGGACAGGACCCCGCGGGAGGAAGAGGGATAGATGGCTGAGATGGATGATACCGACTGGGGTACGCTCCTCAGAAAGATCAAAGACGGAGAATGCACGCCCTTCTTGGGAGCCGGCGCCTGTTTCCCGGTTGGTATGCTGGGCGGCGATATCGCCGAGTGGCTGAGTCGCAGCTACCACTACCCCTGGAAGGAAACCCGTAGGGACCTGGCCCGTGTTGCCCAGTACGTGGCTGCCAAGCACAAGGACAGACAGATAGTGGTTGGAGCGGTCAGAGAGAGGTTCTTCGGGAAAGCATATCCGTGGTACAAACGCAGAGACGA
>CP070680.1:3179415-3204561 GCA_020352555.1 Caldifarciminota bacterium
ATGGAATTCAAACACATCAAGGTCAGCAAAAACGGTGCTGTCGGGTGGCTCTGGTTCGCCCGGCCGCCGGTCAATGCGTTGAACACCGAGGTCGTGCTCGAGCTGGAAAGGGCTTTCGACTGGTTCGCGGCACAGGACGACGTGCTCGTCATCGTGCTGACAGGCGAGGGCAAGGCTTTTGTTGCGGGCGCGGACATCGCGGAGATGAGCGCGTTCACGCCGATGCAGGCCAGGGAGTTCGCAGCCAACGGGCACCGCGCGCTCGGGAAGATAGCCGATATCGAGAAGCCGGTGATTGCGGCCATCAACGGGTTCGCGCTCGGCGGCGGGTGCGAGATCGCTCTCGCCTGCGACATCCGGGTCATGGCCGATTCGGCCAAGATAGGACAGCCTGAAGTCAAGCTCGGCCTGATACCGGGTTTCGGAGGAACGCAGCGTCTGTCGCGGCTCTGCGGTCCTGGCGCGGCCAAGGAGCTGATATTCAGCGGGGCGCAGCTTGACGCTGCCGAGGCGCTGCGTATAGGACTGGTCAATCGAGTGGTGCCGGCAGGCGAGCTCATCGCCAAGGTGACCGAGCTGGCGGACGCGATTGCGGCCAACGGACCGGCTGCGGTCAGGCTTGCCAAGGCCTGCATCAACCGCGGGCTCGATTCGAACCTGACCACCGGCAACTCGTACGAGGTCGAGGCGTTCGGCGTCTGCTTCTCGACCGGGGAGCCGGCCGAAGGCACCAAGGCGTTCCTTGAGAAACGCAAGGCGGACTGGGCAAGGAGCAAGGAAGACTAAGAGAAAGGATTCTGACATGACTGTCGGCAAGGCCAAAGACACAGTGATACTCAGCGCGGTCAGGACCCCGGTCGGCAGGTTCCTGGGCGGACTGTCGACTCTGCGCGCACCGGACCTCGGCGCGGTCGCGATCAAGGCTGCAGTGGAACGGTCCGGGGTCGACCCGAAAGAGGTCGAAGGTGCCATCATGGGCAACGTATGTCCGGCCGGAATCGGCCAGGCACCGGCGCGGCAGGCGCTTGTCCATTCGGGTCTCTCGCCCGAGATACCGGCGGTGACCGTGAACAAGGTGTGCGGCTCGGGCATGATTGCGGTGACGCTCGGGTGCCAGATGATCAAGGCCGGGGATGCGAAGCTGGTTGTCGCGGGCGGACAGGAGTCGATGTCCAACGTGCCCTATTACCTGAAGCGGCTGCGGACCGGGCAGAAGATGGGCGATGCCACGCTGCAGGACGGCATGATTTACGACGGAATCTGGGACTATTTCGGCGACATCCATATGGGCGAGCTCGGCGACTTCACTGCCAAGAACTCCGGTATCACCCGCGAGGAGCAGGACAAGTGGGCTTTCGGCAGTCATCAGAAGGCGGCCAAGGCGATTGCGGACGGCAAGTTCAAGGCCGAGACCGTGCCGGTCTCTGTCCCGCAGCGCAAAGGAGAACCGGTGGTCGTGGAGCAGGACGAAGGCCCGCGCGCGGACACCACGCTGGAGAAGCTGGCCAAGCTCCGCCCGGCTTTCACCAAGGACGGCACGGTGACCGCAGGCAACGCGTCTTCTATCAACGACGGTGCTGCCGCATTGGTCGTGGCCAGCGAGTCGTACGCCAAGGAGCGCAAGCTGAGCCCGATGGCGAGGATCGTCGCCTACAGCACCGGCAGTGTCGAGCCCAAGATGCTGTTCTATGCCCCGGTCAAGGCGGTAAAGACCCTGCTCGAAATCCAGGGCGTTGATGTCGACTACTTCGACCTGATCGAGCTGAACGAGGCGTTCGCCTCCCAGGTCCTGGCAGACAGCAAGGAGCTGGGCTGGAACATGGACAAGCTCAACGTCCACGGCGGCGGTATCTCGATGGGCCACCCGATCGGGTGCTCAGGGGCCCGGATAGTCGTCACCCTGATCCACGCCTTGAAGGACCGCGGGCTCAAGAAGGGGCTCGCAGCCATCTGTCTTGGCGGGGGCGAAGCCACCGCGATGAGCATCGAGCTGGTCTAGCAGCCGCGGGCGCGATGCCCGTCTTCGAAACGTCGAGTGCGGCCGAGACCAGGAGTCTCGGCCGCCGGCTTGCCGCCAGTCTGAAACCGGGCTGCGTGGTCGCTTTCTACGGAGCACTGGGAGCGGGGAAGACCACGATGATAAAGGGCATCGCCGAAGGGCTCGGGGTCAGAGAAACGGTGAAGAGCCCGTCCTATGTCATGGCAACCGTGTACGAGGGCGTGCTTCCGGTTTCTCACGTCGACCTCTACCGCGTCTCAGGACCCGAAGGGCTTGGGAGCATCGACCTCGAGGGGTACATCAGCGAAAAGGGGGTCTGCCTGATAGAATGGGCCGACCGCGCGGAGGAGACTCTGCCTGAAGAGCGGATCAGTGTCCACATCGAATTCTCGGGCACAGGACGGAAGGTCAGGATCCAGGGGCTAGAAGTCCTGCCGGACTAGGCGCTGCAGCAGGTCGTCGAGGTCTCCGGGCATGCGGGCCGTTCTGTCTGCGGTCACTATCAAGAGCCTCTGTTTCTTCAGGGTGACTTTCAGCAGTCCGAGCCTGGCGGCCAGAATCCTGATTCTGGCGATCTTGAACAACTCCTCGACCAAAGGCGGATAGCGGCCGAACCGGTCCACGAGTTCGGTGCGGAACTCGGCCAGTTCCTTCTCATCGGCCAGGCCGATGATCCGGCGGTACAGCGCGATGCGCTCGAACGAGTCCGGGATGTAGGATTCGGGCAGATACGCGGTGGTGTCCAGCGACAGCTCAGGCTCGGGACGGACATCCTCACCCTTTATCCTTGCGGCAGCCTCCTTGAGCATCTTGGCGTAGAGGTTGAGACCGACGCGGGCAATATGGCCGTGCTGGCGCGTGCCGAGCAGGTCGCCGGCACCCCGGATTTCGAGGTCGCGCAGCGCCAGCTTGAAACCGGCTCCGAGTTTCGAGTAGGCGAGCAGGGCCGAGAGCCTCTTGCGGGCTTCGGGCGTGATGTCGTGGGCAGTCGGGATGAGGAAGAGCGCGAAGGCCTGTCTGCCCGAGCGCCCGACGCGTCCGCGCAGCTGGTGCAGGTCGGCGAGACCGAACCGGTCCGCCCGGTCGACGATGATGGTGTTGACATTAGGCATGTCGAGCCCGGATTCGATTATGGCGGTGGACAGCAGGATTCGGTGCTCGCCGCCGGCAAAGTCGACGTAGATTCTCTCGAGTTCCGGGTCGGGCATCTGGCCGTGGGCGACGGCGATGTCGATGCCGGGCAGCAGGCGGCCAAGCCGGTTGGCGACCGAGCGGATGGACTGGATGCGGTTGTGGACGAAGAACACCTGTCCGTCCCGGTCCAGTTCGCGGCGGACATAGTCGACGATCCTGGCGTCGTCCCACGCCGAGACCTCGGACAGCACTTCCTGCCGGCCCTGAGGCGGGGTGTGGATTGTCGAGATGTCGTGCAGGCCCGAGAGCGCCATGTAGAGAGTGCGGGGCACCGGGGTGGCGGTGAGCGTGAGGATGTCGACGCCTGTCTTGAGGTTCTTGATCCGCTCTTTCTGACGTACCCCGAACTTCTGTTCTTCATCAAGGACCAGCAGTCCGAGGTCATGGAAGCGGACCCGGCGACCGAGCAGCAGGTGTGTGCCGATGACGATGTCGACCTTGCCCGAGGCCAGGTCTTCGAGGATCTGTTTGCGCTTTGCCGGAGCCACGAAGCGGGATACCATCTCGACTCGAAGCGGGAGCGGGACCAGGCGGTGCTTGAACGTGCGGTAGTGCTGATAGCAGAGGATGGTTGTGGGCGCAATCACCGCGACCTGCTTGGTTGCGGCCGCGGCCCTGAGCGCGGCACGGAGCGCGACCTCGGTCTTGCCGTAGCCGACATCTCCGCACACGAGCCGGTCCATCGGACGGGACACCCGCATGTCGTCCCTGACCGCATCGAGTGACTCGACCTGGTCCGGAGTGAGGGTATGGGGGAAAGACGCCTCGAGTTCACGGTGCCATTCTGCATCAGGCCCGAAGGCAAAGCCGCGCGTCACCGACCTCCGGGCGCGGTTCTCGAGAATTTCGGCGGCATACTCGGCACTGGCCCGCGCTGCGCGGGCTTTTGCAGTCAGCCACGACCGGCCGGCCAGACGATCCAGTCTGACCGGCGAATCGTCGGCCCCGACGTACCGGTCGAGCAGGCCGAGGTTCTCAACCGGGACATAGACGCGGTCCGAGCCTGCGTACCGGATGGCGATGTAGTCTTTAACGACTTCTTCGTGAGCCATGCGTTTGGTACCTTCAAACACGCCGACCCCGTAGTCGATGTGTACGACATGGTCGCCGGGCCGGAGGGTCACGAGGTTGTCCAAGGGCAGACCCTTGAACCGGTGTCTTGCCGGGTGTCGGACCGACGTGCCGTAGAGCTCGCGCTCGGTGATCAGCACGAACCCGGCGCCCGGGCAGGCGAACCCGGAGCTTAGCTCGGCGACGAGGAAGCTGGGGCCTTCTCCAACCACCTGTCCGATTCTGTCGCACCTCTCCGATGTGGTACATGCCAGGTAGTAGTGGTGCTCTGAGGCCTTGAGTTCGGAACGCAGCAGCCCGAAGTTGCCGAAGTACGCAGGAGCCGGGCTGCAGCCGGCGTCGAAGTCGGCCTCTGGGTCGGACACCAGCACGACGTCGGTCGCTCGGTCGGGAAGTCGGCGTTCCGCCACCACCAACGAATCGGCAGGCAGGAGTTTTGCTGCCGGGCGGTCGGTGACACCCGGCTTCTTCAGCGTGTCCACCTTCACGCTGCCCAGCGCGGCGGTGGAGCGTTGCGACAGCGCGTCGAAGCTGCGGATGCCGACGACGATGTCGTCGAGAAATTCCAGCCGGACCGGTCCTGTAGAACGCAGCGGGTCGGGTCCGTAGCGCGGCGGGTAGATGTCGACGATTCCGCCGCGGGTGGTGTACTCGCCCGGCTCGGTCACGAGGTCGACCCTCTCGTAGTCCGCGGCGTCAAGCCAGGTCAGCAGTTCGGCGATCTCCTGGCGTGAGTTGACGGCCAGACGCCGCACAAGGTCTTCCTCCCGCATCGGCGCGGGCGCGTTCGAAGCCAGACCCGAGCTGCTGGCGACCAGGACCGACCCCGCTGCGCCGGCCATGGTCCGGACGTTGTCCTGCAGCATCGGTGATGAGACATCGAACAGCATGCTCGGAAGCCTGGGATGGAACGCGGCGAGATCGGCGAACGCGGACCGAGCATCGTGGTCGTGGGAGAAGACGAGCGTGACCGGTCGCTTGAGACGTCGGGCGAGGATTCCGGCAACCAGCGCCCGGGCCGAGCCGGGCAATCCGGTCACTGAAACCGGAGTGCTGTGTGAGGCCGACTCGACCAACCGGTCGAGGATGGGCAGACCGCCGAAGGCGCTGACAATCCGGCCAAGGTGGTCCTGGTTCGGCAAGGCGGTTGAGACTAGGGCACCGGGGTGGTTGCTGTCAAGCTGGTGGATTGGTGACGGCGGGCCGCGGGGGAACAAAAGACCGGGGGGCGAGAGCCCCCCGGAAGAAGAAAGTCAGACGCTACTTCCTTTTCTTTCTTCTGGCCGGCTTCTTCTTGGCTACTTTCTTCTTTCTGGCCGGCTTCTTCTTGGCGACCTTCTTCTTGGCTACCTTCTTCTTTCTGGCCGGCTTCTTCTTGGCGACCTTCTTCTTGGCCGGCCTCTTCTTGGCAGCCTTCTTCTTCACGGCTTTCTTCTTAGTGCCGCGCTTCATGCATGCCATCAGACCTCCTTTGTTGATACAACGTCATCATATGTTTCTCGCTTTTCGTGTCAAGAGACTTTTTCACATCGAGCGTGACGGCAGAGATGCGTGTCGCCGGTACCGGATACGGAAGGTCACACGGCGGCAAGTGTGGGGGAGTGCTCCGGTCTCGACTCGGTTCTGCGCCGGACACGGCGTGACCTCGGGCCGGAGACAAGAGAGCAAGCGATGGCGGGCGTGCCGGCGATCCGCCGACGTACTGCAGGCGTAGGCTACTGCTCGATTATCCGAAACTCGGTTCGGCGGTTGCGGGCCATGCCGGCCTCAGTGCTGTTGCTCGCCACCGGCTGAGTATCGGCGTATCCGCGGGCAGTCAGCCGCGCTGCCGCTATGCCGAAATTGCTCACAAGGTAGTCTCTGACCGCCTCGGCGCGCGCCTGGGACAGCTCCCAGTTTGAGGGATAGACCTCGGTGTTGATTTCCCGGGAGTCGGTGTGTCCGGCGAGTTCAACGACAATGTCCGGGTTCTCCTTCAGAATCGCACCCGCGCGGTCGAGCGTACCTCGGAACTTCGGGAGGATTTCGGCCTCGCCGGTTTCGAAGTTGATGCCTTCTAGCACGATCGTCTGCCGGCGCTTGAGAAGCCGGAAGTTCTTTTCCAGCACCTTGCCGGGTTCGACTTCGAGTGTGCAGGTCTGGGGGAAGTAGTCTTCGGTGGGCCCGCTGGCAGAAACCGTGTACTCGCCCGACGGTATCCCTCTGAGCGCGTAGCTGCCCATCGCCGGATCAACGGTCTGCTCGCCGAACGCCGGGCCGCGGTAGGTGATGATTCCGCCTATCGGCTTGTCGGTCGCCGCATCGAACACGCGGCCCCATATTCCGCCGTACTCGAGCGGTCGGAGTGCGATGGTGGCATGCTGTTCACGGTCGCCGAGCACGAGCAGGGTGTCGCTGCGCGGCACGTATTCGCTCCTGATGGTGTGGATTACGAGCTGTCCTCGCGGCAGCCCGCTGAGTTCGAGCTTGCCGCGCTTGTCGGTTTCAGTCGCGATTTCCCGGATGCCGGAGAAGCTGACACTTGCCCAGAGCGGAGTCATGGTGTTGGCATCGACGACATTGACCACGACCGAGCCGGAACCGCGTTTGACGAGCGCTGTCCTGATGCCGAGGCGATGGGCGACGCCGAGCTTGCCGTACGGCGAGACCGCGTAGTCCACCCCGAAGCTGCCGAGCGTCACCCCGAGCCCGGCGGTGAGACCGCTGAGGATGCCGAGAGTGGCAATGTCGGCCGGCCCGGTCCGGTAGCCAAGGCGCAGCGCGAGTTGAGGAACAGGCGAATACTCGACCCCGGCGCGGGCGTTGAACGTGTTGTCGTAGGGGAGTACCGCGTCAAGGGTGGCGGTGACCGGACCGATTCTGCCGTTGCCACCGAGGGTCAGTTCCATCGGCAGGATTTCCCATTCACTGCCGTAGCGCATCACACCCAGGTTCCGTGCCGAAAGACCCAGGCCAATGAATGTGAGCGGCTGGGCGAGGACACCCAAGTTGGCGCCGCCGCCGTACCCGGCTGAGCTGTAGAGGTTTTCGTACATGCCCTGCACAGCACCACCGACATAGTAGCCGCTTGCGACCATGGCCCCGTAGCCGGCAGAGACCAGCATGTTCCACGTGCGGAAACTCGGTCCAGGCTGGTTCTCCGCATCCCAGTACTCGATGCCGGGGTCGCCGCTGTAGACCGCTCCCAACCCGATCGCTCCGGGACCGGCAGGAAGTGCGGCGTGGAAGACTTCGTCCATGATGTCAGAGAACCACTGATGGTGCGACACCGCGAAGCGGTAGTCAGGGAACTGACCGAGCCCGGCCGGGTTCCAGTAGTTGGCGCTCGCGTCGCCGGCAAGGCCCACATAGGCTTCACCCATCGCCGCAGCCCTCGGGCCCTGGCCGATCCGGGCAAGAGGGAATACCGATGTGCCGGGCTGGCCCCAGCCCACCAGCGACAGTGCAAGTGCTGCAGTCAGGAAAGTCATGGTCTACTCCTGGATGATGACGAGTTTCTTCAGAATCCTGTGGGCCGCGTCGCCGGAGTTGAACTCAAAGACGTAGCGATAGCTGCCCGGTGCGACATCAACTCCGCGGTCTCCACTGGCGTCCCACCGGATGATGTGAATGCCCGGTTCCACCGGCTCCTGCTCGAGGATACGGCGAATCCTTTCTCCTGACCGGTCGTAGACGGTCAGGTTGGCGTTGCCGCTGTACGGGATACCGATGACGAAGTTTGTGTGACCGGCGAACGGGTTCGGGTAGTTGTGGATCTGCAGCGGCGGTGTGAGAACGAGGGAGAGTGCGGCGCTGTCCCTGACCTCTGAGCGGAGCCTCAGGTAGCCGGTGATGAAAAGGGTGAGTGATGTCATCGAATCTCTGACTCCGGCCAGGTCTTCGGACGGGGTCTTCACGTGCAGTCTGAAACGTCGGGTCTCGTTCGTGTCGAGCCAGCCGAGAGTCGCACCGAGCGGAATGCCCTGGTCGTCTTCGAGTTCCAGGTACCAACCCGGGAGTGATTCCGGCGGCTTTAGGTCGACGACCGCGCCCGAGTCTCCGGTGAGTATGGCGTAGAATCCGAATGTACTGTCTTCGTCGACAGAAAGGGAGGCACTGATGTCTTCCTCGATGCGCAGGACGTAGGGCCGGGCAACACCCAGCGTCAACTGCTTGCGGTCGTTCTCAGGTGCGAGGTCGGTGGATAGCAGGGTCGAGCAGCTGACGACATGGGTACCCGGGCGTGCGGTCCATACCGGGAAAGCGACTTCGAGCGATGAGTCTGGGTCGAGGAGCGTATCGAGGCTCAACACCCGGCTATAGTCGGTACCGATGCGAAAGAGCACCCGGAACCGGTCTTCGGTCCTGTCGCCGTAATTGTGAACCGTCGCGCGAGGAGAGACGGTGTCGCCGGCGACCATGCTGCTGACAGGTGCCAGAATTGCCGAGGTCCCGATGTCGTGGAATGGGGCGGGCAGGACGTCGACCTCTGCGTAGGCGGTGTCGTTCGTTCGATTGTCGTCAGGCAGGAGGCGGGTGAAGCAGATGACGGGTGTCAGGCCGACAGGGGTCGCTGTCCAGTTCGGGAAGTCGATAGAGTCGGTTGCACCGGGTGTCAGCTGGTGCGTGACCGTTTCGGCGTAGTCGACACCGATCGTCATGGTCACCGGAAACGAGGTCTGCAGGTTGCCGTAGTTGTGAACAACGGCGCGGGGGACGCGGGACTCGCCCGAGTCGACCTGGCCGAGTGGCGCAATGACCTCGACCACGCCCACGTCGTAGTGTCCAGGCACCACGACTATCGCAGTTGTCCGCGCGGTGTCGTTCGACCGGTCCTCGTCGTCGTCAAGGAGTGTATAGCAGAGTACCGGATGGGTCCCAGGCACTGACGCGGTCCATTCGGCGAACTCGACCGTGTCTGTCTGACCCGGGGTCAGGACAGATTCAGTCGTGTCCGAGAAAGACGTGCCGACGGTCATGACGACCGGGAAACGTGCGTCGACGTTGCCGAAGTTCTCGACGACCGCGACCGGCGTTATCGCGTACCCCGAGTCGATGACACCGGTGGGGCGGAGGATGACTGTGGCACCGACATCAGGATGCGGCGGTTCCTTGACGAAGACCAGGGCTCTCGCAGTGTCATTGCCGGGTCTCTCATCGCCGGCAAGCCAGGTGTAGCAGATGACCTGCAGGGACCCGACCGGGGAAGCGGTCCACGCCGGGAAGGAGACGGTGTCCGACGTGCCGGCATCGAGCGTGTCGAAGACGGTCATTGAGTAGTCGCCGACCTCCAGGGTCACCGGAAAACCCGTCGCGACGTTGCCGTAGTTGCGGACCAGGGCCCTGGGCACGATGACGTCAGCGGAGTCCACCGAGTCCAAAGGAGCGAGTATCTCGACCGCCCCGACGTCGAGATGCGGCGGCGGTGCGACGATGACCGAACCGGCAATGGTGTCGTTCGACCGGTCTTCATCCTCGATCAGCGCGGTAAAGCACAGGACCGGAAGAGTGTCCATCGGCAGCGCGGTCCAATCCGGAAACGCGACGGTGTCGGTAGCCCCGGCGGCCAGCGAGTCCTGGACCGTCTCATCGTAGTCGCCGCCGATCCTGAGCGTTACCGGGAAAACCGCTTCCTGGTTCCCGAAGTTGCTGACCTCGACCTGCGGGACGATGACCGAGCCGGAATCGACCAGCCCGGAAGGTGCCAGCACTGCGGTCGGCCCGACGTCGTGGTACGGCAGCGGTTCGTAGTCGATCCTGACCTCGGACAGGATCGGCAGGATGGCCGGAGTCTCGTAGCTCATCCAGACGCGGTACTGGATGAACCGGGACGCGAGAGTGTCGGGCAACGAGTCGCCGTTCCCGACCGCCAGCCAGTCGCTCCATTCAATGCCCGGTTCGAGCGAATCGCCGGTGCGCACCGCGAGCTCGACCAGAGTGTTGCCGGGCGTGGTGTCGTCCCAAGACACGACATGCCAGATTTGGGGGAGGGTGCCGTCAAAAACCGAAGACAGGTACTCCTCGCGGTAGGCTCGGTTGTAGGCGTTCCCGAACTCGCGCGCCAGCCCATGATGACTCCGGTCAACCGGCAGCCTGTCGTTTCGGGTCCAGTCCGGGCCGTAGAGCACGAGGCTCGGGTCTCCGTCATTATAGCCGTCGATGTAGACGTCGGTGTGGCCGTCGCGGTCGAGGTCGGCGATCATCCCGCCAGAGGCATTCAGTGATTCGTTGCCGATGTCGGCCCGACGAAGGTCACTGAAGTGCGGTGCGGCCGCAGGGTCGTTGAAGAACACGCCCGGTATCAGCAGGGTGTCGGGATTGAAGTCCCCCCTGAAGAATACCAGATCCAGGCTGGTGTCGTCATCCCAGAACGCCGCTGCGCTGCCGCCGTAGCACAGGTCAGGATGGATGAGTTCCAGGTTTGCCTCGGAGAAGCCGTCTTCGCTGCCGTAGTAGATGTAGGCGGTCGTCGCGGTATCGTACCCGGTGAAGACCAGATCGAGCCAGCCGTCGTGGTCAAGGTCCGCGGTCGTGATGCCGTGGGGATTGCTGCCCGACACCGGGAGGTAGACGAACTCACGCGGGACTCGCAACGAGTCCCAGTACATCACCAATGCGGTGTTCCTGTTCCAGGGTATTGCGGCGGCGTCGAGGAGTCCGTCTTGGTCGTAGTCTGCGAGCTCGAGGTTGTGTCCGATATTGCCGCCAAGCGAGACGGGGGTGACGCGAGTGCTGGTGTATCCGCTGTCAGAGCCCCAGAAGATATACAGCCGGTCGTTGCTGGACCCGGCCAGAATGTCGAGGTAGGAGTCGCGGTCCAGGTCGCAGACAACAACGGTCTCGCTCCAGCCAGAGAGCCAAAGTCGAGTCGTGTCATCCGGTGACGGTCCCAGGGCGTCTCCCCAGTAGACGGTGACGTATTCGGCGCGCCAGCCAGAGTGGATCATGTCGGCATTGCCGTCATGGTCGAGGTCGGCGAAGTCGACCCCGCCGCCGCCAGCAGGGATCGGGTAGTAGCGGCTGCGAGCAGAGTCGTAGCCGGTCGCGGACCCGAAGTAGACCCTGAGGTAGGGTCCGGAGTCATCAGGACAGGCGAGATCGATGTAACCGTCGTTGTTCAGGTCGAGCCTAGGCACGAACTCCACCGCGCCCCCGTCGCGGTGGGACGAATACAGGTTGCGGGTGAAACCACCGTCCTGGAAGTCAACGGCTTCGGTTTCGACCCAGGTCAGGGCGTGGAGGGGGCACAGGATGCCGGCAAGAGCCAGGGCGAAGGTCAGAAGTCTCAAGTTGATTCTCTACTCCCGGGTTATGACCAGTTTCTTCAGGATGGTTCTTGTCTCTCCTCTGCCGGTGAACTCCAGCAGGTACTGATACGTGCCCGGCGCGAGAACCTGTCCGGCTTCGTTCTCGCCGGGCCACTGCTTGTCAGTCACGGACGGATGGAACAGTGAATCACGCAGAACGCGGCGAACCAGTGTGCCTGCCCGGTCGTAGACCGTGAGTGAGACGATGCCTGTGTCCTGCACCCCTATCCTGAAGAAGTGGTGTCGGCTGCCGTAGGGGTTGTAGGGGTTAGGGTAGTTGTGGATGTCGAGGACAGGCGTCAGGACAAGCACGAGGACCGCGTCGTCAGCGACCTCCTCGTGCCCGACAGCGCTGCCGCGGACGGTTGCCGTACAGGACTCGATCGACTTCAGGTCACCGTGCAGTCCGCTCGGTGCTTCGACAACAACGTCGAAACTCTCAGCAATACCTGGACGCAGATACGACAGGTCGGGCAGTCCGTCGCCGTCGGTGTCGGGTAGAGGCTGGTTCTGGTCCGGGTCAAAGAATCGGACCGTCCATTGCGGACCTACGTTCAGAGCGCGCAGCGCTACAACGTCGCCGGTGTCGCCGTAGATCCTCGCCGAGAACGGCAGGCTCCTGGTTGTGCCGATGTCGACCGATTCGACCGAGTAGCCGGGTCTGATGTCCAGGCTGGTCGATACAGAAACCTGGGTCGTGTGGGTCAGGATGTCATTGGACGGCCGGACATCACCGGCAAGCAGGGTGGAGCAGCTGACCGTGAAAGCGCCGGGCACCGCCACCCACGGGTAGCTTTCCACCGCTATTTCGATGCTGTCGCCAGGACGGACCGCGGACGGCAGGTTGACGGTGTGGTCATAGTTGCTGCCGATTCGGAACCGGATCTGGGCATAGCGTTCGGTCCTGGTGCCCATGTTCCTGACCCACGCTTTGGGAACGACGGTGTCTCCGGCGGCATGAGTCAGGCCGGGTGCGACGATTGCGACCGGCGCAAAGTCATGGAGAGCGCCGGGAATGACGTAGACGGTATCGACGACCGTGTCGTTCGCCCGGTTCTGGTCTCCAGCCAGTTCAGAGTAGCAGGTGACTTCGAGCAGCCCGGACGGACGGGCGCTCCATCCGGTGAACCTGACCGTGTCGGTTTCGCCGACCTCCAGCGTCATGCTGACGGTGCTGGTGTAGCCGGTACCGATTGTGAGCGTGACAGGGAAGCTCACGCCCTGTCCGTAGTTGGCCACCAGTGCAGACGGAACCAGGTAGTCACCTGAGTCCACACTGCCGGGCGGGGACAGGATGCGTACAACGGCAACGTCCCGCTCGGCCGGCCGGATGACCTGTACCGCAGCCCGGGCGGTGTCGTTGGTCCGGTTCTCGTCGCCTTCCAGGTCGGTGAAGCAGGTCACAGCGAGTGTGCCGACCGGCGCGGCGATCCAGTCCGGGAACAGAACCGTATCGATTGCGCCGCCGGGTAGCGACTCGGTGACCAGATACGCGTAGCCTGCACCGATCTGCATCAGCACCGGGAAAACGGCATCTTCATCACCGAAGTTCTCGATGACGGCACGCGGCCCGACGGTGGTCCCAGAGTCCACATAGCCGATCGGGGCGAGGATCTCGGTGGCGCCGACGTCGGAAAGCAGGAGCCCATCCGGGTCAGGGCGAGCGTCTTCAGCCGCGGTCTGCGCGGCGGAATACGAGACGACCGCAAGCGCTGCCACAAGGGCTGACAGAACTCGGAAGTCCACGGGCGATTCTAGGTTCGGGGTGTCCGGTGTCAAGCAGCCGGCGTCCAGCAGGCCCTATGAGCGGGGCCGTCTGCGGCGGGCCGCTTGGACAACGGCAACAGCAAGCAGCAGGACGAGTGCGGTGAGCGACATCCAGCTTCCGTTACGGTAGCTGGCGGACTCGTAGATGAAGACCACTTCGTGCTCTCCCCTGTCCATCGACACCGCCCTGAGGGTGTGGTATGCCCTGAGCACCGGGGCGGGCTTGCCGTCGACATAGGCCTTCCAGTCCGGGTGCCAGTTCTCGCTGAGCACGAGCAGGCCCGGGCCGCTCAGGACCGCCTTGAGCCTGATCCGGTTGGCGTCGTACTCCCTTATCTCGGACGTACTGGCGAAAAGCTGTCCGGTCATCTCGTGCTCTGGTTTCTCATAGAGCAGCGCGGTGCGACCGGGATCGAAGTCTGCCTGCGCCAGTCTTGCCAGCACCTCCTCCTTGCTGCCGGCCAGTTCGTACCCGGACGTCACGAACGCCCGGGGCAGGGCCGACTGGTTGAGGTAGACCCAGTGCGTCGGCCCGCGGCGCGCCAGCTGGAACTGCGGCCGGGAGAAGAAACCCTTGAGCTGGCGAATCACCCGCCGGCTCTGCTCATCGTAGCGGGAGTCATCGTCGGGCAACGCGACCGACACGACATACTTGACGTTGAGGAGGTTGAGGAAGTTCGGCTGCATGAGGTTGCCGGCCTGGAACATGACGCTCGTCCCAGCCCCGGTGAAGTCTTGGTAGTTCTGGAGCGGGTTCGGCATCTGACCGCCTGCGCTCTGGATCCCGTAGCCCATCAGGACTCCGGCGTCGGAACGCTGGTAGTTCATCGGCAGGATACGGTAGAGCAGGGTGTCATGCTTCAGGAAGGAGATGACCTCGTCAGAACCGAAGTACTGCCCGGGCGGCGGCACGCCCCTGATGAAGCCTTCCTCGTCGTTCCAGAGTTTGAGCGAGAGCCCGATGTCGACGGTCATGACAATCGCGAGCATCGCGGCAAGGAACGGGCCGGTGCGAGGACGGTACCAGTTCTTCTTCCCGGCCCACTGCATTGCCCTGTCCAGCCCGATGCCGGCCATGACCGCGATGCTGAACGAGGCAAGGAAGAATATCATGCCCGGGCCGCGGAACTTGCTCACTCCGGGCAGCAGCACGTACGCGAACTTGTAGAAAGGCGTGTTGCCGCCCCAGGCCATCAGCAGTGTGAGCACGAACGAGGCCAGGAAGAACCTGGTCGATGCGCTCTTCCATGCCCGGACGATACCCCACAGCGCGAAGACGAGCGGCAGCAGGCCCATGTACTCGCTGTGAAGCTTGAACGGGTTGGTACCGCGGTATTGCTTCAGGATGCCGGAAAAGCTGGGGGAGATGAGGTCGAACGTTTCCTTTATCGGCATGGACCAGGACGTTGCGTATTCGTATCCGCGCTCGCTGCCCCGGGCCGCATAGGGCATGTTGGCTATGATGGGGAGATACTGGATTGCCGAGAGTGCGAGAGCGAATCCCATGCCGAGTGCGAAGTAGCCGGCCTGCTTGACCGCAACCGAGGCGGACCTTTCGGCCCGGATTGTCCGGACCCACTTGAAAAGGAAGTAGGCGAACAGGATCAGGACGGTGTAGTAGACCTTCTGCATGTGACCGGACAGAAGCTGGAGCGCGACCATCAGGCCGCAGAGCAGGAAGTTGAGCAGGCTGCGCCGGTCCATGGCCCGGTGCAGGAAGTACATCGCCATCGGCATCAGGGCGCAGCCGATCAGTCGGCCGTCGTGGCCGGCATAGGTCAGGGTGATCAGGCTGCCGGCAAACATGTAGGCAACCCCACCGAGCGCGGCAGGCAGTACCGAAACTCTGAGCTGCCTGAGAAACAGGTATGTGCCGAGGCCGGCCACGAAGAGGTGCAGATAGAAAGTCCAGGCCCAGACGACGTGGATCGGGATGAACAGCCGGAAGAGCTGGGTCGGATAGAACAGGTCGCCGAAGAACGCGGCGAGAGTCGGCTGTCCGCTCAGAATCGCCGGCATCCAGAATGCGACGTTGCCGTGCGACTTGATGTACTCGGTCATGAACAGCCTCATCTGGTAGCCGCCGGCACCGAGCCAGTCCGTGCCGAGCAGCATCTGGCCGCCGAACAGGTACTTCCAGTAGAAGAACAGAGGCAGGAGGAACATGACCGCCAGCGCAACCCGCTGCAGCCGGTGTTCAGGCACAGCCGGTCCGGCCGGTGCGGGCTGGGGGGGCTGCCGGCGGGCTGTTCCCTTGCCTCTGGCCGGCCGGGCTTTCTTCCGCTTCTTCATCTGGCCTCTGTCTCTTGCTGCCGTCTTCTGAGGAAGAATGCCATGATACCGGCGGCCAGGGCTTCTGCAACCGTGATCCAAACCCGACCGAGCAGTGCAGCGATGATGGCAACCGGCTCGGGCATGACGAGCCGCAGCGCGAACGTCAGGATGCCTTCCCTGATTCCGAGCCCGGCAGGGCTGATGAGGGTGATGAAACCCAGAATCCAGGCGAGCGCATAGCCGCCCACCACGACAGGCAGCTGGGTGACAGAGAGCCGATAGAAGGAGTTGATGAGGACGAAGAACCCGATGCCCTGGGCCAGCCACATCGACAGATACAACCCGACCAATGCTGCGATTCGGCCGAATGAGAGCCGGATGTCGATGGCAGGCTGCCTGAGCTTGCGCAGGACGAAGTTGGCTATTCTCCTCAGCACAGGCGGGTAGATGATGAGCAGGCAGAAGGGCACGAAGATGAAAGCCAGATAGACCTGGGCCGGGGCCTGGCCGGTAGGAAGAAGCAGCACGGTGAGCGCGAACAGCATCAGGGCGGTGAGCAGGGCAAAGCCGATCTCCATCACCGCGCTGACAGCAGACTTGGACTCTGGAATCCCGTGCCGCTTCGCCAGGTAGATCCGACCGAGCGTGAACCAGACCTTGCCCGGGATGTACTTCCCGAGCTGCGACACTGCGATGATGGCGACGGCACTGACCGCGGGCAACTTCTCACCAAGCCCGGCCAGGAGCACTTTCCAGGTGATGCCGAACACCGGGATATAGCCGAGGAGCAGGATCGCGAACGCGATGACGAGCAGCGGCACACTGAGATGGATTTCGTGCCAGGGGACCTTGTTCCAGTCTGTGACCAGCCGGCCGATGAGGAAGTAGAACGTGGCCGCCACCACCGCCACGCCGAGGGTGATACGGAGCCAGGCCGGGATGCGGATGCGGGGTTTGCCTACCAGGCTGGTGTCAGCCATCAGTCGCCGCCACAGCAGCTTGCGGACCGTGCCACCAGCCGCTGGTAAATTTCCAGGTGCCGGTCTGCCAGGCGCGCGGCGCTCCATTTGTCGACCACCCGCTGGCGGGCTGTACGTCCCATGGTTTCCCGGTCCATCGCGAGCAGCTGCCTGACCTTGGCTGCGATCTCCTCGACGTTGCCGGGCTCGAACAGCACGCCGACGTCCTGGTCGACGATTTCGGGAATGCCGCCGACATTGGACGCGGCGATGACTCGCTCGCACGCCATGGATTCGAGCGCTGCAATCGAAGTCGCTTCCATCAGCGAAGGTATCAGGATGACATCGGCCGAGCTCAGGATTCCGGGCATCTGTCCGTGAGGCACCCTGCCCAGGAAGGTGATCGATTCGGCGACCCCGAGTTCGCGGGCGAGTGACTGCAGTTCCTGGTGAAGCGGGCCAGGACCTACCATGTACAGGTGAGCGGGCGCGTGCCTGAGGATCAGGGGCAGTGCCCGGACCGCGAACCGCACTCCGTTCTTCTCGACCAGACGCCTCGGGCAGACGACTATCGCCCTGCCCGGCTGGTTCAGCGACGGTTCGACCTTGCGGAACACCCTGGTGTTCACCGAATTCACGTAGCATTCGACCTGCCGACCGGGTGAGACAGACCGTATCGCTTCGGCGAGTTGCGAGCTCGGAGCCAGCATGTGGTCAGCCGCCTCGAACATGTAGCGGAACAACGGTCCCAGTGCCTTCTTGGGCGCCAGCTTGAGGAAGTGGGATGAGTGGATGGTCACCAGATTCACAGCGCCATGTCGTTTCTTCGCCACCCTGGTCGCCAGTGCGCAGGGGAAGCCCTGTCCGTGGACAACGTCCGCGCCTTCGGCGACCCGCAGAAACGTGCGCATCGACCCGAGGACGTAGAGCACCCAGCCCATGGGATGACGACCGAACCACCTCGTCCTGGTGACCCGGACGCTGTCAATCGTTTCCTGGCTGGGCAAGCCGGGAAGCGACCGGCCGCAGACGATGTGGACCTCGTGCCCCCGCTCGATGAATTCCTCGGCAAGGTCCTTGATGTGGCTTTCCATGCCGCCCACTTCCGGGTGATAGTAGATGGCATGGATCGCGATCTTCATTGTCAGGGGTCAGGTGCGGGTCGGCCGCTGGGTAGGATGCCGGTTCATCGGCGACCCGCGCGGCAGGCTACTGCTTCTCGGCGACTTCCTTCGCGAGCCGAGACTTCAGCCGTCGAGCTGCGTTGCGGTGGATGACGTGATGGCGCTCTGACCGGTCGATGATCGACTGCGCCTTGGGAAGCAGCTTCTGGGCCGCTTCCTTGCTGCTCTCGGCTCTTATGGTCTTGAGCATGTCCTTCAACTCCTGCCTGCGCTTGCGGTTACGCAGCCGTCGTTTCTCGTTCTGTCGGACACGTTTGACCACGGACAATGACTTTCCGGGCATATTCCTCCTCGAATTGACAAGAAGTGCCGGGACACAGAATCGAACTGTGGACACCGGGATTTTCAGTCCCGTGCTCTACCAACTGAGCTATCCCGGCAAGCAGTCAGCATTGTAGGCGAGCAGGGGTCAATGTCAACCAGGCCTCCTAAATCCCGGGTTTCCTTGACAGTACTGGCATTCTTCCATACAATCCGCAGCACTGTGCGAGTACTTTCTGTCAACATAGACCATGTGGCAACACTCCGCCAGGCCCGGCAGGAGACCTTTCCTGACCCGGTCCAGGCGGCCACTTTTGTACAGCTGGGCGGGGCGGACGGAATCACCGTGCATCTTCGTCTGGACCGGCGGCACATCAACGAAAGGGATGTCGAGCTCCTGAAGAGGACGGTCCAGACCGAGCTGACCGTGGAGATGGCGGCGGTAGAAGAGACGGTGAAGTTCGCGACCAGGGTGAAGCCGGCCCAAGTGACCTTGGTTCCCGAGCTTACAACTGAGGTGACCACGACCAGCGGGCTGGACGTGATGAGGAATGCGGCCGAGCTCAAGCCGTTCGTCCGGCGCCTGAAGCGGGCAGGAATCAGGGTCAGCGTATTCGTTGACCCGGAAAAGGCGCAGGTCGAGGCGGCTGCAGAACTCGGGGCTCAGGTGGTGGAGCTCAACACCGACCGATACAGCCGTGACGTGACCCACCGGCAGGACATCCTGGCCCAACTGGCCGAAACGGCAGAGTCTGCCCGGGCACTGGGGCTGGTTGTCCACGCTGGACACGGTCTGGACTACTGGAACGTCGTGCCGGTGGTCGAAATGGACATTGCCCAGGGCTTCAGCATCGGTTTCTCGATTGTGGCCCGGGCATTGCTCATCGGATTGACCGAAGCGGTCGCCGAGATGAAGCAGATCCTGGAGGTCCATTCTTGAAGGGGGCAAGGTGGAAGTTCACGCTGCTGGTGGTAGCGCTCGGGCTGGCGATATGGGCGCTGTATCCCACTTTCCAGCTCTACTTCGTGATGCCGGGCAGGGCGCGGGCTTTGGACCAGAAGCTCGCGAGCGCAACCACGGAGGACGACAGCCTGAAAGTCCAGCTCGAAATCAGCCAGTTCAAGAAGGCGGAGAACAACCTGCACAAGCGGGCGCTGCACCTCGGACTCGACCTGGTCGGCGGGATGCATCTGGTGCTGGAAGTCGACAAGACCAAGTTGTCGGCCGAGGACGCCCGAGACGCCGGCGACCGCGCCCTGGAGGTCATCCGCAACCGGGTCGACGAGTTCGGCGTGTCCGAGCCCATCATCCAGAAAGTGGGGCAGGACCGAATCCTGGTTCAGCTCCCGGGCGTTGACCGGGACCGGGCCAAAGGGCTGATCAGCCAGACCGCACAGCTCGAGTTCCAGCTGGTTGCCGACGAGCGCACCGCCTACGATGCACTCAAGACGATCGACGAGAAACTGGAAGCCATGCTCACCGGTGAGACCACGTCCGACACCGGCTCACCAGCAGAAGCAGAGCCAGAGCCCGATTCGGCCGGCGAGTTTGCCGCTTCGGAACAGGACACCGGCTGGGCCGCAGGGCTCGAGACCGGGTTTGAGGATGAGGAGCAGCTCGGCAGCTTCATGGGCTACATCATGACGGTCGGCGGAGACTTCGGGGTCGACGACGCCGACTACCCGGAGTTCCGCAGCCTGCTGGAAAGCGGGCGGCCGTACTGGCCCAAGGAGTACGAGTTCCTGTTCGGCCGGCCAGAGGGTTTCGAAGGCCGGACCGTGCGCAGGTTCTACATGCTCAAGTCAGAGCCGGAGATGTACGGGTCCGCGATCAAGGACGCCCGGCCCGCGCCGTACCAGGGTTCAAGCCCGGCACTGACCAACACCTGGATCGTCAGCCTGAAGCTCGAGCGCAAGGACGCGGCGGTGTTCGCCCAGGTCACAGGCCGGAACATCGGGCGCAGGCTGGCAATCGTGCTCGACAACGTCGTGAAGTCGGCTCCGGTCATCGAGTCGCGGATACCGGACGGCAACGCGATGATAACGACCAACGACGTGAACCCGGACGACGCCCGCGACCTTTCGATCATCCTGCGTTCCGGCGCGCTGCCGGCTCCGCTCGACTACGTCGAGGAGCGTTCGGTCGGCGCCTCGCTCGGCAACGACTCGATCCGCCGGGGCATCCAGGCCGGGTTGATCGGCGCGCTGGCAGTACTCGCCTTTATGATCATCTACTACGCGGTCGGCGGCATGCTTGCCGACCTGGCGCTGGTGTTCAACATCTTCTTCCTGCTGGCGGTCCTCGCCGGGCTGAGGGCGACTCTGACCCTGCCCGGTCTGGCCGGGATCGCGCTGACCATCGGCATGGCGGTGGACGCCAACGTGCTGGTGTTCGAGAGGATCCGAGAGGAGGTGAGGTCGGGCAAGACCCCGATGGCGGCGGTCGACACCGGGTACGACCGCGCCTTGGTAACCATCATCGATGCCAACGCGACCACGGTCATCACCGCGATCGCGCTGTATTTCATCGGCAGCGGCCCGGTGCGGGGTTTTGCGATCACCCTGATAACCGGCCTGGTCATCAACGTCATCACCGCCGTGTTCCTGACCAGGTTCATCTTCGACTGGGTTCTGAGCCGGTTCGAAATCAGGAAGCTGAGGATCTGAGATGAGGATCATCCGGGAGACCAGGATCAACTTTGTCGGGCGGCGACGGCTGTTCTTCATCATCTCGCTGGCACTGGTCGCGGCCGGGATCCTGGTCGTGGTGCTGCGCGGAGGGTTCAACTACGGAGTCGACTTCACCGGCGGCACGCTCATCCAGGTCAGTTTCAAGGACCCGGTCACCACCGACCAGCTGCGTTCGGCGATGAACGCCATCGGCGAAGGCAACGCCTCGATCCAGAAGGACGAGGTCGGCGACTTCCTGATAAGGGTCCAGGTCAAGGAGCTGACCGGCGGAGAGGAGACCTTCTCGGTCCGCGTGCGCGAACAGCTCGCCCGGTCGTTCCCGGGCAACGAGTTCGAGGTCCTGCGCGAAGAGACGGTCGGTCCGCGAGTCTCCAAGGAGCTGCAGGGCAAGGTACTGCTGGCGGTGCTGATCGGCATCGTCGGCATCCTGGTCTACGTCAGCTTCCGGTTCGATTTCCGGTTCGGGCTGGGCGCGGTCCTGGCCCTGGTCCACGACACGGTCATCACGCTCGGCCTGGTGGCTCTGTTCAGCAGGGAAGTCACCATCACCCTGATCGCGGCGGTACTGACAGTGATCGGGTACAGCGTCAACGACTCGATCGTGGTGTCCGACCGGATCCGCGAGGACGTCAGGAAGATGCGCAAGGAGTCTTTCTCTACGGTGGTGAACACCGCCATCAACCAGGTGCTCAACCGGACGGTGGTGACATCGGTGACGACGCTGTTCGTGACGCTGGCGATCCTGATCCTGGGCGCGGCGACGATCAGGGACTTCGCTTTCGTGATGACGATCGGCATTGTCATCGGCACCTACTCGTCGATATTCGTGGTGGCCAACTCGGTGGTGGAATGGGAAACAAGACTCCCCACCAAGCGCCGCCGCTAACAGGACCGCGTTTCCTCTTCGAGGCGCTGGTCGGCAGCGCTTTCTTCACCGGGTACTTCCCGATAGCTCCGGCCACAGTCACCAGCCTGTTCACCCTGGTCCCGGCCTACTTCCTGGCATCGTCACCGGTCTGGCACGGTCTTGCCATCGTCGTCCTGTTTTCCGTCGGCGTGTTCGTTGCCGGAGACCTGGAGAAGGTCTGGGGCAGGGACCCGGGCAAGGTCACGATCGACGAGGTGGTCGGCACCCTGATCACTTTCTTCTGGCTGCCGGTCTCGATCTGGGGGATGCTGGTCGGTTTCCTGGTCTGGCGGTTCTTCGATATCGTCAAGCTGCCGTTTGTCAACCGTTCACAGAATCTGCCCGGGGGCTGGGGCGTGATGACGGACGACGTGCTGGCCGGGATACTGGCCAACCTGGCGATGCGGCTGCTGGTCTGGGGTTCGACCCTGGTGCCGGCGGTCCACACTCTGCTGACAAGGTGAAACCGATGACAGTTCCCAGGGTCGAGCTGGTAGTGGTCGGAGACGAACTGCTCTCTGGCCGGATTGCAGACAGCAATTCGGCGTTCGTGTCCCGCCGTCTTGCCGGGCTTGGCCTTGTGCCGTCGAGGGTGGTCCGGGTCCAGGACGACGGTGCAGCAATCGAGCGGGAGGTCGGACTGGCGGCTTCGCGCTCAGGACTGGTCCTTGTCATGGGCGGGCTTGGCCCGACACCCGATGACCGGACGCTCGAAGCCGTGGCCGGGCTTGTGGGCAGAGAGCTGGTCGAACGGCGGTCGATACTGCGCAGGGTGGAAGCGCGGTTCTGCGGCCGGGGCATGAAGATGCCGAAGCTGGCAAGGCGCCAGGCCCTGGTGCCGAAAGGCGCCAGGCTGTTGCACAACCCGGTCGGCATGGTGCCGGGCATGGCGCTGGAGTTTCAGGGCTCGCTCATCGTCCTGCTGCCAGGAGTGCCGGCCGAGCTCGAGGCGATAGTCATCCGCGGACTCGAGGAACTCCTGCGCAAGCGGTTCCGCGTCCGGCCTGCGGCAACAGCCCGGATCAGAACATTCGGGCTGCCCGAAGCCACGATTGCATCAAGAGCACGCAGCCTGCTCGGCAGGCACCCTGGAGTGAGCCCGGCATTCTACCCTTTGACGTCAGGCGTTGATGTCGTGCTTCAGGCCCACAGGCGTTCGGATCTTGAGCCGGTGCGCGACAGCCTGGTCAGGATACTGGGCAATTCGGTGTACGAGGTCGGAGACCGGACGATGGAGCAAGTGTTGGGCGAGCTGCTGCGCGGGCGACGACTTGTCGTCGCGTCGGCAGAATCCTGCACTGGGGGCAGAATCGGTGACCGACTGACATCGGTCCCAGGCAGCTCGGAATACTTTGCCGGAGGCCTTGTAGTGTACTCGAACCAGGCGAAGGTGAGGCGGCTCGGGGTAAAGCCGGAGACGCTGAACCGCTACGGCGCGGTCAGCGCGCAGACGGTGCGCGAGATGTCGAGGAACGTACGCCGGTTGTTCGGATGTGACGTGGGAATTGCGGTGTCGGGCATCGCAGGTCCGGGCGGGGCCACCAAGGACAAGCCGGTCGGGCTGGTGTACGTTGGGGTCTCGGTCGAGGCCGGGCTGCGCACGCGCAAGCACCTGTTTTCCGGCTCGCGCATGACGGTCAAGGAAAGGGCCGCGATGGCGGCGATGGACCTTTGCCGGCTGGTGTTAATGGGCAGGGGGCGCGGCCGTTGAGAAGCTTTGTGGCGGTCGACATCGGCGATAAGGAGCGCAAGGGTGTGGCCGAGTTGCAGCGCGGTCTCAAGCACAAGGCCGAAGGCGTACGCTGGGTCAGACCGGACCGGATGCATCTGACCCTGGCGTTCCTGGGCGAAGTGTCTGAGGAATTCATCGGGTCCGCGAAGCCGAAGTTGGCGGAAGCTGCCCGAGGGTGCGCGGCCTTCGATGCCCGGCTGGGCGGACTCGGCGCGTTCTCCAGCCCGCGCAAGGCGCGGGTCGTCTGGGTCGGCACGTCAGAAGGCAGGGACAAACTGTGCCTGCTGCAGAAGAGGGTCGTGGCCAGTCTGAAACAGGTCGGGTTCAAGCCCGAGCAGAGGCCGTTCAGCCCCCACCTGACACTCGGCAGGCTGCGTGTACCGGGTGATGTGACGCAGGTATGCGGGCAGGAGTACAGGGGCAGGGGTTTCCTTGTGGACCGGGTCATTCTGTACAAGAGCGTGCTCAGGCCCGAAGGCCCGGAGTACTTCCAGCTTGCCGAGTTCGAGCTGTCGCCGGCCCGGCCGCCGGCTTGACATCAACCAGCGCCAACCGACAATAGCTGGGCAGATGTCGTGAATAGCAGAGTCCTGTCAGCTGTATAACAAGTAGGTGTACAACATGATCAAACCAAGTCCTGCTCTGTGGATAGTCGTCGGACTGGCCCTGGCCGCTTTGGAGATGGTCGTGCCGGGATTCGTCATCATCTGGTTCGGGGTAGCCGGGGTCGTGACCGGGATCCTGGCGTTCTTCATCAAGAACGTCTATGTCCAGCTCGGAATCTTCGTCGGGCTGTCGGGAATCCTGGTCGTTGCATCGCAGGTCATTTCGCGACGGATAACCAAGCCTGAACCCGAGCCGGTCGGCTCCAACCGGCTGGTCGGGGTCGAAGGCATCGTGCTCAGGCCGATCGCGCCGCCCGAGATGGGCCGGGTCAAGGTCTTGGGCGAGGAGTGGCGGGCCGATGCGAAGACCGCCATCGAACCAGGGACAAGAGTGAAGATCGTGGAAGTCGAAGGCACACACCTGTTGGTGGAGCCTGCCGGGCAGAGCCAGGCAGATGGCACCCAGGGTGCTGCGGAAAGGAGCTAGTCGTGCCGACTGTGTTGATCATCGTAATCATAGTGTTTGTGTTCCTGATGGCGCTCTTGGGCATCAAGGTCGTCAGGCCATACCAGCTTGCGTGCATCGAGCGGCTGGGCAAGTACCAGCGAACGGTCCACCCGGGCCTGAATTTCATCCTCCCATTCCTCGAACGGCTGATCAAGGTCGACATCCGCGAACAGGTCGTCGACGTGCCGCCCCAGGAGGTCATCACCCAGGACAACGCAACGGTGACGGTCGACGCCATCATCTACTACGAGGTCACCGACCCGGTGAAAGTGCTGTACAACGTTGCCCAGTTCCGGCTCGCGACCGTGAAGCTGGCCCAGACCAACCTGCGTAACGTGGTCGGCGACATGTCGCTCGACCAGTCTCTGACTTCGCGCGAGACCATCAACGCCAAGCTGCGCGATGTGCTCGATGAGGCGACCGACAAGTGGGGCGCCAAGGTCACACGTGTCGAGCTGCAGCGCATCGAGCCGCCGGGCGACGTGACAGAGGCGATGCACCGTCAGATGAAGGCGGAGCGTGAGCGTCGCGCCCGCGTGCTTGAAGCCGAAGGCATCAAGCAGGCGGCAATCCTCGAAGCCGACGGCAAACGACAGGCGCGCGTGCTGCAGGCTGAAGGTGAAGCCGAGGCAATCCGCAAGGTCGCGGACGCCGAGAAGTTCAAACTGCTGACAGTGGCCGAAGGAGAAGGCCAGGCGATAGAGCGGG
>CP070680.1:3204661-3207423 GCA_020352555.1 Caldifarciminota bacterium
CATCGGGTATGATACAGGCGGGTTTGCCTACCGGTGGCGCAGAGGCAGCGCCTTTCCGGCAACGGAACGGTTTGCGTTGTGCCGGTGCGGTCGGTCGAAAGACAAGCCATACTGCGACCGCAGCCATGACAGGGTGGTTTTCGACGGCACCGAAACCGCAAGTCGGAAGCCGTACCTCGAGGCGGCCAGGTGGTTGAAAGGAACCTGCCTGGACCTGACCGATGCCGAGGAATTGTGCGCTTCTGCCGGGTTCTGCCTGCGGGCAGGTGACATCTGGAACCTGATGCGCAGGACTCGATATCCCGGCAAGCGAAGGACCGTGATTGCCGAGGGCTGCAACTGCCCGGCCGGTCGCCTGGTTGTCTGGACAAAGGACGGGCAGGCGATAGAGCCTGAGAACGAGCCGAGTATCGCGCTGGTCCGCGACCCGCATGCCGGCATGTTCGGCCCGCTCTGGGTCCGGGGCGGAATCCCGGTCATGTCAGCAGACGGCTTCAGATACGAACCCCGCAATCGCGTCACGCTGTGCCGGTGCGGCGAGTCGGCGAACAAGCCGTTCTGCGACGGGTCCCACACTCACCGCTAGCTGTTCCACTGAGGGCATGACAAGCGCAGATTCCGGGGCCGTGCGCAAGACTTGCCTGGTGACCGGAGCCACCTCAGGTATCGGGCTGCCGACCGCCCGGGCGCTTGCTCAGGCCGGCTGTCGAGTCGTCATCGCCAGCCGCAACCCGGGCAAGTGCGAGCGGGTTTCAGCGGAGCTGCGGGAACAGACCGGCAACCGCGATGTAGGTTTCATTGCGGCTGACCTGTCTTTGATGGCCGCAGTCCGGCAGGCGGCAGCTGAGTTCCGTAGGCGCTACGACCGGCTGGACGTTCTCGTCAACAACGCCGGCATCTCACCAGCCCGGCGTCGTGAGACAGCCGAGGGATATGAGCAGACGTTCGCGCCAAACCACCTGGGCCACTTCCTGCTCACCAATCTGCTGCTGGACCTGCTCCTGGCCAGTGCGCCGGCAAGGATCATCAATGTCACCTCAGGGATCTACAAGCAGGGGAGGCTGGACTTCGATGACCTGCGCCTCGAGCGGGGATGCTCAGCCATGCGTGCCTATGCCAACTCGAAGCTGGCCAATCTGCTGTTCACCGTCGAGCCTGCGCGCAGGCTGGAAAGCGAAGACGTGGCGGTCGACGCCATGGCACAGGGCCTACCAGGACCAGCATCGGCCAGGATGAAGGCGGGTTTCTTGCCTGGAGTTGGCGGCTGGCCGGCTTTCTCAGTGGTAGGACACGGAGTAGGGCGTTGATAGGTTGATGTGGCTGGCGACAGCCCGGGAGTCGGACACGCTCACCGGACGACGGTACATGGGTCGCAAGGAGCTGGAGATCGCCGAGAAGGCCAGAGACCCGGATCTTGCCCGGCGGCTGCCGGAGGTCGGCCAGCGTTCGACCGGTCTCTGGCGGCACGGTCTGGGCCGGGCAACTTCTGGATAGAGCGTCCTTGCCAGTGGCCCGGAACAAACCTGTCTACCTGCGGGACGCGCAGTCCACGACAGGGCAAGGCCCCAATTGCAGCCGGAACTGGGATCGGTCCGGAGATACATCCTTCCAGCTTCCGTCCTTGACCCAGTCCAGAGCTTCTCGATCACCAGCCACGGGAACTCAGGGTCGATGCCATAACGGATGGCTCCTGCTAATTGCGCGGCCCGGACGTTGGCTAGGCAGCGGGTCTTGAACTCTCCCATTGCGCAGTCAGCAGAGCTCTCCCGGATGGACTCCGCGCTGACGCGCCCGCCGAACTCGACCTTCCACTGTGTCATCAAGTCAATCTTGTCAGGAAAGGGGATGTCCATTGCCTCGATCTCGGCGGACCGTCGGAAGCCTTCCTCAATCCACTTGCCGCGTATGCTTCTGGCCAGATCTGCTTTGTCCGCGAAGTGCTGTTGGAGAGTCATCTTGCTGACACCGGCCCCGCGACCGACTTCCCGACCGTGGCGCCAGGCCCCGAACTCCGAGATGGGCTCCACGCCTTCTTCCATCGGCTTCTGACGCTTGTCCTGCCTAGGACTTCCGGCTCCCTGCTTCCATGAATCCAAACCGCCGTGACTGTGCCATACGAGAATCGTCTACGCGACACTCGTCCGTATGCAGTCGTCAGCGTGCCTCTGTCGGGTAGGTTGCGGATCCTGGCGGTTCTGCAACGCCAGTATCGAAGGGAGTCGTCCCGCTAGGCGCCGGGGCAAACTCGGGTGTTGCGCAGGAACCGGACCGATTGGAGGGTACCTCCGGTTGTCATTGCGACTCCTGCGACTGCAAGAGCTCCGGCCAGCCTGAGCGGGGCAGGGAGTCTGAGCAGATGGGCTGCTGCAACTGACAGAGCGAGCAGTGCGGCGTACAGGAAGTACCGGGCTGAGCGGTACCACCAGCCCAGCAGACAGAGCAGGGCGAATCCGATGCCAGGGATCCAGACTGGGGCCCATGACATGACCGGTCGTGCTGACCCGATGCCACGCAAGGATACCACCAGCATCGCGACCACACCGAGCACAGCGAAGGCGGTGAGCAGGATCAAGAAGAACCTGACATCATCGGTCGGCTCATGGTCTGGACAGCCCAGACGCGAGTAGGTGCTTTTTCTTCGGATTCGCTGGAAGGGCTGGATGAACAGGACCGGGAGTATGGCGACGAACACTGCCGGATTTCCCATCAGTCGCCAGCCGAGGTAGGCCATGGCAAGCGCCAGAAGCAGTGATGCGCCGATC
>CP070680.1:3207523-3216074 GCA_020352555.1 Caldifarciminota bacterium
CCGTACGCGCGCGTGACCGCGACCGCGCAGAACTTCGGCATCGAGGTGACCGCGGACGAGCACGGCGACTTCGTGTTCGACGACCTCGAACCGGGCGAGTACCTGCTCCATGTCGAAGCCGAGGGATTCGAGCCCAACGACTACCCGGACCTTGTCCAGGTCGCGGTCGACGAGATGTCGTCGCCGTTCTGCCCGTTCCTGTACCCGCTTACCGGGGTGCAGGAGCCGAACCCGGCCAGAGTCGAGACCCGGAACCTCATAGCGGTGGGGCCCAACCCCTGCCCCGGGCCGGCGCAAGTGCGCTGGCAGGTGAGCCGGCCGAGTCGCGGCTCGGTCAGCATCGTGGACAACACCGGCCGGACCGTGAGGATGCTCGCCTCCGGGCTCATGGCCCCGGGTGCGCACACCGCAACATGGGACGGCTGCGACCAGACCGGCGAGCAGGTCTCCCGCGGCATCTACTTCGTGCGAGTCGATGCCGGCTCTGAGTCCGGCATGGCCAAGCTCGTCGTGGTCGAGCGCTAGCACCAAGACAGAATGCTCAGGCGGGCGGGGTCCTCCCCGCCCGCCTGCTTGACCGGCCCAGGCGACAGCGAACAGCTTGCCGCTAGCCGCACTCAGCTCACAGCCAACAGCTCACAGCAGACAGCCCACGTCCTGAACCTGAGACTTCCACGGGTCTCGCACCAGGGTCATTGCGCACGCTCTGCCTTCTGGCAGGTGCCATCGGATGGCTCACGGACCGGGGGCGGTGCCTCGTAGGCACGGCCGCGGAGCGGCTGCGGCAATCTCAGCGAGACCCTCGCAGAGACAGACCGCCTGTCCCTGGGCCACTTGCTCTGCGCCTCTGGCACTGGTGCCATCGGATGGCTCATCACTCTGTCACTGGGTCAATCACGTCTTGTCACTCGGCTGTTCCTCTCCCCCTCACTCGTTGTCCTCTCCCCTTCAGGTAGAGAGGGGTAGGATGAGGGTCATCTGCCACTCGATCACTTGGTCACTCTGTCTCTTGATCACTTCCTTCCTCGTTCCGCCCCTGGGCCGCTTTTCTCCCGCCGCCAGATCACTCGGTCACTGGGTCACTCACCTGTTCCCTGCCCCTTGACCCGAAGCCCGGGCCGGTATAATGGGCTATCACTAGGAACAGCACGTCAAGCCCGAGGAGAAGACGATGAAATCCGACATTGAGATAGCCCACAGCGTCAAGCTCAAGCCGATAGCCGACATCGTCCGCGAGTGCGGCATCGAGGACATGGACCTTGTCCTGCCCAACGGCATGTACAAGGCGAAGCTGTCATTGCGCCTGTTCGACCAGCTGCCCAAGCAGCCGCGCGGCAAGCTGGTGCTGGTCACCGCTACCACGCCGACCAGGTACGGCGAAGGCAAGACCACGACCTCGGTCGGGCTGTCGATGGGGCTCAACCGCATCGGCAGGAAGTCGGTGGCCGTGCTGCGCGAGCCGTCGCTCGGCCCGGTGTTCGGTATCAAAGGCGGAGCCGCGGGCGGCGGCTGGTCCCAGGTCCTGCCGATGGAGGACATCAACCTGCACTTCACCGGTGACATGCACGCGGTCGCGTCCGCTCACAACCTGCTGGCCGCGCTGCTCGACAACTCGATCCACTTCGGCAACCCGCTGCGCATCGACGAACGGGAGATCGTCTTTCCCCGGACCATGGACATGAACGACCGGGTGCTCAGGACAATGGTGGTAGGGCTGGGCGGCCGGACCAACGGCCCGGCCCGCGAAGACAACTTCGTCATCACCGCCGCGTCCGAGGTCATGGCGATACTGGCGCTTTCCGGGTCCCGGACCGAGCTCAAGGAGCGGCTGGGCAGGATGCTGGTGGCGATGAGCTACGACGACAGGCCGGTGACCGCACAGGACCTGCAGGCGACCGGCTCGATGGCGGTCCTCTTGAAGGACGCGCTCAAGCCCAACCTGGTCCAGACTACCGAACACACGCCCGCGTTCATCCACGCCGGGCCGTTCGCCAATATCGCCCACGGCACCGCCAGCATCGTGGCCACCAACATGGCGCTCAGGATGTGCGACTACGCGGTCATCGAGGCCGGGTTCGGGTCTGACCTGGGCGCCGAGAAGTTCGTCGATATCGTTGCTCCGGCCGCGGGCTGGGACATCGCCGCATGCGTGCTGGTCACGACCGTGCGCGCGCTCAGACTTCAGGGCGGGGCACAGGACGCGCGCAAAGGCAAGCTCACCGACCTCTGGCAGGGCATGAACAACCTGCTCCGCCACATCGAGATATGCCGCACCCTCGGGTTCGAGCCTGTGGTCTGCGTCAACCGGTTTGCCGGCGACTCGGACGACGACATCGAGATGATGGGCAAGTACTGCCGCGAGCAGGATGTCGCGTGCGCGGTGAGCGAAGGGTTCGAGAAAGGCGGCGAGGGATGCGTCGAACTGGCCGAGGCGGTCGTGCGCCAGGTCGAGGACAAGCCGGGCGCTGCCAAGCCGATATACGACTATGCGGCGCCGGTCGAGGACAAGATCGAAGCGGTCGCCACCAAGGTGTACGGTGCCGACCGGGTGGTCTACACCCCGCGGGCCGAGCGTGACCTGAAGCGGGTCCGGTCCCTGGGCTTTGACAAGCTGCCGGTCTGCATCGCCAAGACCCCGCTGTCCCTTTCCGACGACCCTGCCTGCGTCGGCGCGTGCTCGAACTTCAAGGTCACGATCAGCGCGGTCAACATCTCGGCCGGGGCCGGTTTCCTGGTGCCGATTGCGGGCGACATGATGCTGATGCCGGGTCTGGCCAAGCGGCCGAACGCGGCCCGCATCGACCTGGCCGAGGACGGCCGGATAACCGGCCTGTCCTGACGCCTGCCCCTTCAGGCAATGACAGCCTTGACGCTATCCCCCAGCGGACCACACCGGCGCGGCGGAGAAGAATGAAGACATTCGGCAGACGGGGCGCAGGAGCAGGGCGAGCGCCTGCTGTGGCAGCGGGTGATGCTGCCGACTGACGCCCATCTGGGACTTGGGAAACCTGCCCGCCGTGCCGACGCACCCTTGGCACACTGCAGTTCCGGGAAGGTGGATTCTGAGGAAACTACCCCACTTCGTGCAGATTATCTGGGAGGAATGTCGGCATGTTGACAGGCCGATGCTGCTCTCTACTCTAGCGGAATGATGAACGAAGCGCGCCCAGACGCGATTGCGGATGACGTGCCGCGCTGCGGCCTGTGCGGCAAGACCGAGAATCTGACCCGCACCGAATGCTGCGGCCAGTGGATCTGCGACGACGAGGACCAGTACGTGCTCTTCTCCTATGCCCGGAACAGCTGTCACCGCAATCACCGGCGCTACACGCTGTGCGGGTATCACTGGGCCGAAGGACACGAAGGACGCTGGCAGGACTGCCGGAACTGCCTTGAAGGGATAGCCGAGACCGAGATGTACGTCTGGTACGGCACGAACGAGTACAACTTCGAGAAGCTGGCGGACCCGCCAAAGTTCCGGGCCACGTTCTGCCGTTCCTGCCACCGACGCATCCGGCTCGGCACCGAAGGGCACACTGTGATGCCGGACGGCACCTACTACTGCGAGGCGTGCGCGGACCGGCAACTGATCGGTCTGGTGCCGGGCATGATGCGCCCGCCGGACGAGCCATCGCAGAAGGAGGTCAGAAGCGGTGAAGACGGGGAGCCGGAGGCCCTGAAAAGGACGAGTTTCATTCTTGACTCGGTCCCGGTCGGTCGCAGGCCGGACTGGAGCCCGGCGGTCGGCCAGCCGTCCATCGAGGACCTAAACAAGTACGTGCGCCGACTGCTGCAGGCCGACTGGAAATCCTCCGAATCTGACCTGCGGTTGACCGAAGACCTGGCCCCGGACGAGGTCGGCTCGACGCTCTTCCTGGACCAGGCAAGGAGATTCCTGAGGCTTGTTGCCGCGAGCGACGGGGTCGGGCTCACCCCCAACGGCTGGCTGAAGCGTGCCGTGGTGGCACGGATGATCGAGGAGCTGGACTGGGCGCGCCGGTATATCGAGCCGATGCTGGGCGTCTTCAAGCGGATCGAGGAGCGCGACGTCAAGCCAATCGGCGTCATCCGGGACGTCGCCTATGCGGGTGGTTTTGTCTACAATCGCCGCGGCAGGATGCGTGTGCCGAAGCGGATCCTGCCGCTCCTGCGCGACGAAGAGGGCGGTCGGTTGTACCGTCTGCTGTTCCTGGCGCTGTTCCGGCGGCTGCCTCTGGACTGCCTGTACGGGCCCGAAGGTTCGGTCCCGACCCTGCAGCAGTCGATGGCGGTGGTGCTCTGGCGGCTGCACGTCGTCGCCGGGGACTGGATGCCTCTCGAACTGCTGCCGCAGCAGATCCTGCTCGACCAGGTGCGGAAGGATATCGACGAGGCCGAACGTTGGCCTCCGGATCTCAGGCTCGACCTCGTGTGGCGTCGCGCGCTCGAGCCGCTGGTGTGGTTCGGACTGTTGGAGACCGACCGTGAACCGGCGCGCAGACTGGATGCCAGACTCGAGCTGCGGCTGCGCAAGACCCCTCTGTTCGACCGCTTCCTCGGGTTCCCGCCGTTTCCTCCGCTCCCAAGGGTCGAGGCGCGCTAGCGGGCACCACCCTCCGCCGCGACCTGAAGCGGGTCCAGGCCCTGGGTTTTGACAAGCTGCCGGTCTGCATCGCCAAGACCCCGCTGTCCCTTTCCGACGACCCTGCTTGCGTCGGCGCGTGCTCGAACTTCAAGGTCACGATCGGCGCGGTCAACATCTCGGCCGGGGCCGGGTTCCTGGTGCCGATTGCGGGCGACATGATGCTGATGCCGGGTCTGGCCAGGCGGCCGGACAACCGGCCTGTCCTGACGCCTGCCCGCCTGCCGCTGTCCGCAGTCCTCTTCCCACTCGCTTGGCCGCCGGGTCTCTCGACCGCTCGGTCAGTTCCGCCCTCTCCTTGACAACCGGATTGTCCTGAATACCTTCTACGGAGTCTGAAAGGAGTTGAACGGATGAAGCCTGACATGCTGAAGCAGACCGACCCCGAGGTGTTCGACGCCGTCCGTCGCGAAACAAACCGCCAGCACAACAACCTCGAACTCATCGCATCCGAGAACTTCGTTTCAGAAGCGGTGCTCGAAGCGCTCGGCTCTCCCCTGACAAACAAGTACGCCGAGGGCTACCCGAAAAAGCGCTACTACGGCGGGTGCCGTTTCGTCGACATCGCCGAAGACCTTGCCCGGGAGAGGGCCAAGGCGCTTTTCCAGGCCGACCACGCCAATGTCCAGCCCCATTCCGGGACCAGCGCCAACATCGCCGCCTACCTGGTCCTGGCCGACCCGGGCGCTACCATCATGGGCCTCAACCTGTCTCACGGCGGCCACCTGTCCCACGGCCACCCGATCAACTTCTCGGGCAAGTACTACAAAGTGGTCCAGTACACCGTGGACGAAAAGACCGAGCAGCTCGACTACGACGCCATCCGCAAGCTCGCGCTCGAGCACAAGCCCAAGATAGTAATCAGCGGCGCGTCAGCGTATCCGCGCACCCTACACTTCGACAGGTTCCAGGAAATCTGCGACGAAGTCGGCGCTGCCCAGGTCGCCGACATCGCCCACATCGCGGGTCCGATTGCAGCCGGACTCCACCCGTCGCCGGTCCCGCACGCCCAGATCGTGACCACCACCACCCACAAGACACTGCGCGGACCGCGCGGGGCGATGATACTGTGCAAGCAGGAGTTCGCCGAGGCGGTGGACAAGATGGTGTTCCCAGGGACCCAGGGCGGCCCGCTCGAGCACTGTATCGCGGCCAAGGCGGTCGCGTTCAAGGAGGCGATGTCAGACGGGTTCAAGGAGTACCAGCGCCAGACCCTGGCCAATGCCAAGGCCCTGGCCGACGGCCTGGCCTCCCGCGGCTTCCGGATCGTGTCCGGCGGCACAGACAATCACCTGATGCTGGTCGACCTCCGGCCCAAGAAGGTGACCGGCCGCGACGCCGAGCGCGCGCTGGGCAAAGTCAGAATCACGGTCAACCGCAACACCATCCCGTTCGACCCGGAGAAACCGTTCATCGCCTCCGGGATCCGGCTCGGGACCCCGGCGCTCACGACCCGTGGCATGAAGGAACCCGAGATGGCCAGGATTGCCGAGCTCATCGAGAGGACCATCGCGTCGATCGGCGACGAGCCCGCGACCGAGAAGGTCAAAGAAGACGTGAAGGAACTGACCGGGGCCTTCCCGCTCTACGCCGAGCGCCGCACGGAGTACAAGCGGCTGCATGACGAGGACGCCTAGATGAGGCACATCGCCGACATCCGTGCCCGCCAGGTCCTCGACTCCCGGGGCAACCCCACACTCGAAGTCGACTGCATCCTCAACGACCGGACTCTCGGCCGTGCCTCGGTACCGTCCGGAGCGTCCACCGGCAGTTTCGAGGCGCTCGAGCTCCGCGACAAGGACGAATCCAAGTATCTCGGACGGGGCGTGCTGCAGGCGGTGGACAACGTCAACACCATCATCTGCGACCGGCTTGTCGGTATGTCGGCCACCGACCAGTACCGCATCGACCGTGCTCTGCTCGAGCTGGACGGCACGCCCAACAAGAGCCGGCTTGGAGCGAACGCCGTCCTCGGCGCGTCGCTCGCGGTCTGTCGCGCGGCGACGATGACGGCCGAGCTCGACATCTACCGATACCTGGGCGGCGCCGGTACCAAGTATCTGCCCGTTCCGCTGCTCAACATCATCAACGGCGGTGCCCACTCCTCAAACAACCTCGACGTCCAGGAGTACATGGTCGTCCCGGCCGGTTTTGACAGCTTCGCCGACGCGCTGCAGGCAGCGACCGAGGTCTACCAGCATCTGCGTCTGCTGCTTGAGGACGCAGGCATGAATACAACCATCGGCGATGAAGGCGGATTCGCGCCCAACTTCGACAACGACGAAGAGCCGCTTGAGTTTGCGCTTCGTGCCATCGAGAAGGCCGGGTACAAGCCTGGAGAGCAGATCTACCTCGCGCTCGACGTGGCGGCAAGCGAGTTTCACAAGAACGGCCACTACTCTCTGACCAACCCGGCCGACCGCAGGATGACGGTCGACGGACTCATCGACCAGTACGAGTCCTGGATCAACAAGTATCCCATCATCTCGCTCGAAGACGGGCTGGCCGAGGACGACTGGAAAGCCTGGAAGACCCTGACCGAGCGACTCGGCAAGCGCGTCCAGCTGGTGGGCGACGACCTGTTCGTCACCAACGTAGAGCGGCTGCGCAAAGGCATTGACGAGAACGTGGCCAACGCAGTGCTCATCAAGCCCAACCAGATCGGCACCGTGTCCGAGACCCTCGACTGCATCAAGGTCGCGGTCGACCACGGCTACCGCACCGTTATTTCGCATCGCTCGGGCGAGACCACCGACCACTTCATCGCCGATCTCGCTGTCGCCACGAACGCGGGCCAGATCAAGACCGGGGCACCGTGCCGGGGCGAACGGGTCGCGAAGTACAACCGCCTGCTCCGAATCGAGGAGCATGACCAGCTCGGCTACGCCGGTCTCAGCACGCTGAAGCGTTGAGGAAGAAGAAAACAAGCACCTTCCGGCGGCTCTTGCCCTACGTTGCCGGCGGCGTATTCGTGTTTCTCGCCCTGGTGTTCCTGCCCGGGCCGAACGGCCTGATAAAAGTCCTGTCCCGCAGGCACCAGCTCGGTTCTCTGCGGCGCCAGCTGGACCAGACCGACCGCAGGATCGACAGCCTCGAGACCTGGCGTGCCCAACTCGAAGACCCGGAGTTCGCCACCGAATACGCTCGTCGCTGCCTTGGCCGGCCGCCTGTGCCCGACACGACGCATCCCGCCCGGTAGGACCGTCTCAGCAACTTCCGTTTCTCGGGGCTAGCCTGGCTCGGTGAATGTGAGCGTGACCTGGGGTCTGCCGGTCACGGGGTGTCTGGTCAACACCGGCTCCACCCCGTAGACAGACCTTATCAGCTCCAGAGTCAGAACCTTGTCCGGCGCGTCGCAGGCCGCGGCTCGGCCGTTGTCCAGGAGCAGGATTCTGGAACATGCGACCGAAGCCAGGTTGAGGTCGTGGGAAGAGAAGACCACGGTCTTGCCCTGTGAGTTCAGCCGCTTGAGCAGGAGGACGAAAGACTCCTGGTGCTGGATGTCCAGGTGTGCGGTGGGTTCGTCGAGCAGCAGCAGGTCGGTCTCCTGTGCAAGGGCTCGGGCCAGGACCACCCGCTGCTTCTCCCCGCCGGACAGCTGGGTCACCGGCTTGTCGGCCAGGCCCCGGGCATCCACAAAGTCCAACGCCTTGCGGACCAGCTCAAGATCACGCAACCCCGGACGCTCGAGCCTGCCAAGGTAGGGGTTGCGCCCCATCATCACCACATCGTGAACCGTGTAGTCGAACGCGAAATGGCTCTCCTGCGGCACCACGGCAACCAGCCGCGCGACCTCGCGGCGTGACATGCCGCCAATGTCTCTTCCCGTGACTGAGACCCGGCCGGCCGAAGGCCTGAGCAGGCCTGCCATCAGGCGCAGCAGCGTCGACTTGCCCGCACCGTTAGGCCCGATGACACCGATGAACTCAC
>CP070680.1:3216174-3220163 GCA_020352555.1 Caldifarciminota bacterium
CGCTGTGCCTCCCGTGCCGCTCTCCGCATCTCGTCCTGCTCCGCACGGGCGGCTCTCATCTGCTCCATCTCACGTTCTGCGTCGTCAGGAGTCTGGACGTTCTGGTTCAGTCCACGGTTGTAGGCATGGGCAAAGGCGAGGGCTTCATCAAGATCATCCCCGCTCAGAACCTTCCGCAACTCACGACGGGCTTCACCCATGCTCAGAGTGCGCTCACCGCTGGCGAACCGCTGGGCAACGTAGTCACGGGCAAGCCTCTGAGCCTCGTTGTCAGGGGTCAGCATGACAACGTAGCCCTGCGGGACAACAAAGCGGTCAGGGTCTTCCTCAAACAGCCTGCGGGACGCTTCCAGACCCGCCTCGTACATTTCGTCACCACGGACGAGGTTCTGGTAGTACCACTCCTTCTGCTGGGCGAGGTAGGGCTTGTCGAAGTCGTAGCCCCGTGCTTCCCAATACCGACGTGCGATCTCATCCTGCCGGGTCATCCCAGCGGGACGAGCGATCTCCTCTGCCCGTGCGCGGAGGGTGGCAAGACGGGCTTTGGAATCAAGGAAGGACTGCTCAAAGAACTTCCGCTGGTCGTTGCGGTACGCACCGAAGGTCTTGGCTTCACGGTACAGATCAGCGGCTTCAGCGAGCCTGTCAGCGTCCCCGGCGAAGTCCTCAAGGGTTGCCTGCCCGTCGTCCTCAAGAGCCGTCAGGTAGTCGTTGAACAGCCGCTCCTGATCCGCAGTACGACCTTCCGCGACTGCCTGACCTTCAGCAAGACCACGGTATCCAGACGGACCAGCCTGCTCGATGGCTTGCATCGACCGCTCAAGTTGGTCACGCTCACGGAGAAGACGCTGCTGATCTGCTGACAGATCTTCTCGGCGCTCCTCGATGCTGGGGGTGATCTGGCTCAACACCCCTCTTTCGCCAACCAGTTCGGTTTTCTGTGCGGGGGAAATGTCCTGCTCAGAAGCAGCCCTGACCGCCTGCGCCACCGTTGCCTGCTGCGCCTCAGACAAGTTGCCAGCGTTGGCTTGAATCCATGCGGAGGTTGCACCCGCGCCTTGACTGATGGCGAGGTTGAGATCCCGGCGTGTGTCCTCACTCAGACCACCCGTACGGAAACGTCCGATCTCTGCCTCAGTCAGACCGAGAGCCTTCTGGTTGGCGCGGTAGTCCTCGACCAGCAGGTTCAGTGCTGCGAGATCCTGAGCAGGCGTGGAAAACTGCTGCTCTGCCAGAGCAAGTTGCTGCTGCTCCTGAGCAATCAGACCGTCAATGTATTCCCGCTGACGCTCAAGGGTGTCGATATCACCGCGAATCTGGGCATACATAGACGGATATGCCAGTCCCGCCATGAAGGTGTTGAGGTATTCAGCGGCGCGGGGCATATCAGCCTCCTGTAGTCTGGGACGCGGTGCCTGCGGAGAAGTTCTGGAGCCAAGCATCCATCTCGCCGCCAAACGCGGGGTCGATCTTGCCCATCGCACCCAGCATACCGAGATCACCCGCGTACTGGAGGGCACCACCGATGGTTTCACCGACTGCTGCGCGGGTTGCAGCCTTCGCCTGCATCTCCTGACCCCGGAGAGCCGCGATACGGGCTTCCTGCGTGGCAGCAGCGGCTTCATCAGCCTGTGCCCTGAGCAGGTTCTCCTGAGCAATCAACTCCTGCTGTCCAGCCTGTCGTGCCTGCTCACGGAGGAAGATATCCCGACCGGATACCGGACCTCCCGCCGCCTGCTGCTGGAGTGCTGCCTGCTGTTGCTCACGGAGAAGACCACCACGCCGACCAAGAAACTGCTGCTCAAGGCGACCTTCCTGAGCCTCAGTAAGACCCAACTCCCCGGTTTCCTTGAGTTTTTGCAGTTCAGCAAGTTCTTCTTTTTCTTCCTTGCTGAGTTTCATCGCCCGTGCAGCGCCAATCTGACCAGCACCCTTAGCGAGTGCCCCGGCTGCACCGAGAGCAAGGAGTGTAGCGGTGACTGCCATGTTCGCTCCTAAAGGTAGTAAGTCTCGATTGCCACAGACCAGTTGACTACAGCGGCTCTGTCAACCGTTGAGTAACCGCAAAGTCCGATCTCGACCTGTCCCACAGACCGGGGATATGTTTCACTATTTCCAGAACCGTCGATGATCTTGGTTCCGGTGCGCTGACCCCATGCCCTCCCGATGGTGTATGGGATGGTCGCCCCGATGGGCTGAGTGCGGAAGTTGGTCGAGAAGTGATTCGGAGTCTGTTGTGTCTCGCTGGATGCTACAAATCCCGGCTGCACTGTCCCTGCGAGATCATAGGGAGCGACCCAGATCTGACGGTCAGCGATGGCGACCTGATCCCCTGCTGTTCCGCAGTCAGGACCGACCTCGACCTCATACGAGTAGTGGTAGATCACGAAGGCGGGTGATCTCAGACTCAGCGTGAAGGACGTGTTGGGAATCCGGTGCCATGCCGTCGTGCCCTGAGCACCCTGTCCGGCAAGGTACTTGGTCACGAAAGTCAGACGGGCGATGCTTCCACCACTCCACTGACCACCCTGATGCCCTGAGACACCGTGCTGCACACCAGAGAACGCCTCGACCAGAGGCGGCTGAATGTGCCGGGTGTCGATCCAGTTGACGTTCTGTACGTCCGCTGAAGGAATCGCACCATGCAGGTAGACCCGCAGAGCCTCGTAGTTGCCTTCAAGGTCTGCTGCCGTCAGCGTGGTGCCAGAGACAAAGGTGTTCGGTGGTGTGTATGCCATCAGCCAAGCCTCTGAAGGATGAAGCCAAGCCTACCATCGGTGTGCTCCAACTGCACAGACGTTCCACCCTGACCGGGAACCGCTGTCTGATGGACGAGGTAGTTGGTGCCCCCGTTGTTGTACGGGTGCATCGGTCCTTTGGCGACCAGTCTCAAGCCGTAGACGGTGCCTACAGCCCCCGCCATGCTCGCGTCGTAGTAGTACGCCCCTGAGACTGATCTCCAGCCTACAGGCACCCCTGTGTCCGAGCCTGTGCCGACTCGCTCATCGGCGTCATGGTAGGTGATCCAAGCCGGGACAACCGAGGTAGCCGTGCAAGCAGCGAGAGGGTCACCGACCACGCCCCCGGCGATTGCGGTGCGGAAGTCGCCCTGAAAGGGAACCTCAGTCCAGTTGGTCAGCGTGGCATCGGTGATATCCCACTGGAGGTAGAACACCCAGCAAGTGCCCCACGTCGCCACACCCTGCTGACCACCTCCCGTGTGGTCAATGTCATACTCTGGCATGGGGTTGTCCGTGGTCGTCCACGGTGTACCTGCGTACAGTGGCCGGACGTTGAGATGCCAGTACACACGCAGGATATCAGAGGCGCCGATGCTCACCAGACCAATGTTGAGCGGTCCAATGTAGGTAGGATTCCCGCCTGCATCTCCGATGATATACGGGCTTGCAGGAGCCGCTGTCTGCCCGTTCAGCGTGACCGAGGTGCTGTGCTTGAGGCTGACCTCACCGATGACGATATCCGTGGCAACGGGAGCCATGAAGCCCCGGTCGTTCTGGATACGAAACTGAGGCAGATCAATCGCTGCATCACGGGTGTTGAAGGCGTTGAGGTTGCTCTGGCTGAAGTCATTGAAGCGGGTGTTCAACGAAGCAGCGGTGATCTCGTCGCCGTCCTCAATGGGATCACGTTCGATACGGCTCATCGGAACCTCCCGATGGCGAGGTACTTGTTGCTGTAGGCATGAGCCTGCGGGATATCATCCGGCACACCGTTGGCTGTGAGCGGATCATCCGGTCCCACAGAGGTGATCTTCAACTGGAGTCTCATGCTGAGATCACCGGGAGGAAAGTTGCCAGTGCCGAAGATCCTGAACGACTCATGGTAGGCAGGTCCACGGTGCTCACAGACCACGGTGCTGTTCACCAGAATCCGCAGACCGAGGTGCCGGGGCAACTTGGGAAACTCCATGTTCGTCGTGTCTGAGAAGGCACCGAAGACGTAGGCGTTGCCCGACCACTCAACGAACA
>CP070680.1:3220263-3226734 GCA_020352555.1 Caldifarciminota bacterium
TCTCGCTCGACCGGCGCCTGCCCTGATACTGAGCCGGACCCATTGACACGCCTTCGGGCTCGCCCGAAGTGAACCGTCCGCGGACTCACGGCCCGCTGCGGGGACAACAACCAGCCGATGGACAAACACGCCGCCATCACAATCCTCAAAGCACTGACCGGCTAGACTCGTCCCGGCCTTCCGGATTGACAGCCGGCCGCCAAACCCTACTCTGCTTCCGATGGCAAGGCCTGCCCGAACCACCTCCCTGCTGCTGGCCGCATTCGTGGCCTGCGCCGCGATCGACCTGACCACCTTCCGCACCGAATACGCGCATCACTCGCTCCTTTCGTGGAGTGCACGTCTCAGCGCTTCGGGAGCACTGGAGTTCGACTCCCTGGAAGACGTGGCACAGCGCGGTCTCTCGTCGTCGGGCTGGGTGAAATGGGAAGCCCGTACCCTGTCTGACAACCTGGACTGGTTCATCGAGGCACCCTTGTCCGCGAGTTATGGCTCAGGCCTGACCTCGGTATGGAATGACACTGCATCCGAGAAGTCCTGGCAGAGTGGCAGGTTGGTCCTCGACCCTCGGCTTGAGGTCTTCGGCTACCAACCTGGTACCGACCTTTTCATCCACGCCGGTATTGATGCCGGTGTCGATTTCAGAGCGAGTAGCAGAAGCAACGGTGAGAACTATCGGGAAGAGGAGTACGAGGCTGAAGGAGATATCGCCCTAGGCTGGGGACGTGTACGCGACGCCTGGCCCTTGCTCAAAGCGACCTACGTCGAGCGCATCCTGACCGAGGAAGGCGTGCTGAGCCGTGACCTGACCGATGAAGAACTGCTTGAAGTCGCCGCGTTCCTGTCCCGCTCGTGGCGGCTCTTCCTTGCCCACCAGCGCCCGCACCGCCACCTCTACGACTCGCTCGCGACCTTGCTCGTGCGCACCGGCGCAACGCGCGGCCCGCTCCCGGCCCGGGCACTCATGCGGCTCGACGAAGACCTGTACGTCGGCAGCTTCGAGCGCCGTTTCGGGTGTCGGGTGTCGGCCGGGACCTACTACCACGCAAGGCAGTACTTCTCATCGGAGACCAACGAAGACACCTCCGAGACTCGGGCATTCTCAGACGCTGAGGCGCGCCCTTCCACCCGCCTGACCGTTGCCCGGCCGGCCGGCACCCGTTCGGTCCTGGAGGCAGATCTCACCTACCGGCCGACATGGAACCAGACCGAGTACAACGACTTCCAGCATCGGTTTGAACTTGTGCTCGGCGCCCGGTACCAGGTTCTCGACCGACTGGAAGTAGCGTTCGTCCCCGCTTGCAGAGCCTCCTACTTGACGTGGAAGTTCCCGAACTACGAACCGCAACAGCTTCGTCTCGACCCCGAGATAGGAATGGACTGCGCATACTATCTGGCCGAACGCCTCCGCATCACGGGGAGCATCACCTGGTCCGGCTACCTGTTCCACGAGTGGGAACGCGGGGACCGCAGTCCGAGCGCACCGACGACCGATGGAGGCTTTGCGTTCAAGGTCAGACTTAGCTGGGGAAGGCCCCAGCACGAATGGGAGAACCATGTCTACTAGCGCCCTCCTGGCCGTGCTGTGCTGCACCTTCCTGCCCGACAACGTAGTGTCCCGTTTTCGTCAGCCCGAAGCCCACGCCCTCGTCTGGGGCCTGGACATCAGGTCGCTGTCCGCGTCCTGGCATCCTGGCGCGAAGGGAAGGGACGCACTGAGATTCCTGCTGTACGGCAGAACCGGACCCTGGGTCGAGTACCGCTACTCCGGAGAGAACCTCGACCTCCAGCTGGACGGCACGCTCGAGGTAGAAGGGAAACCCTTCAGCCATGGCAGTAGACCGGGCTACGAGTTTGGTGTCGGATTTTGGACCAATATTGCTGCCAATTGGTACCCCGTACCCCCCATCCCCCTCGGCCTTCGCTGCTACCTCTACTCCCGTGCGGAGTGGAATACGACTCATGACGACCCCATTGCACCATATGACTATGCGGAAGAAGGCGAGACCATCCCGGCGAAGACATATAGTGCTCTGCAAACCGCGACCACCTTGGTGCCCGGCCTGAGCATCGGCCGACTGCGCGACGCCACGCCGGTCATCCTTGCCTTGCGCGTCGAGGAGGTTCTCAGAGACGAAGGCCTGCTCGACGGCAGACTCAACGAGGCGGACCTGCAGCAACTCGCCCGAGTCATCGACCGCCAATGGCTGCCGAAGTTCGTACACGACCACGGCAGACACGAGCGCTGGTGGTTCGACGAGCTGGAAACCAGAGTCAGGGCTCTTGGCCCGGGCCGCGCCCCGATCCCGGCCCGCGCCTGGCTGCGCATCAGGGAAGCACTTGTCCTCAACTGGTACAGCTCTCTTGGAGAAGGCTACGGGCTTCATAACGTACCCAGGCGCACGGTAGGCCTGCGGCTTGTCCCGAAGGTCACCTTCCGCTACAACTCCGGGTGGAGAAAGCACACCTTGGGTGACACCAGCTGGTCCGAGTTCTTCACCCACGACACAATAGTCTCGCCGGGCCTCGAACTTGACGCGGGCTGGCCGCTCACGACCCGACTACATCTCCTGGCCGACCTAGACTACCACCCAATGGACGAGCACTGGCAGTCGGCCAGACTGCGGGCCAGTACGCTACTGGGTGAGCGCTACCACGGGATGCTGACACTCTACCAGTCCGCGCACTGGGACCCGAAGTTCGAGCGCAGACCGTGGGGAGTCAATGCCGACGCCGACCTAGACTGGTTTCTTGAGGACCGCCTAGTCCTGAGCATCGGCGGTCGGGCCTCAGCCAGACGATACGTGTCCGGGCACGGTTCCCAGTTCGTCACTGACCTCTCGGTCAGTGGCAAAGTGACCTACCGGCTGAACTAGCAGGGCGTCGCACCAAACCGAATGCCCTAGCCAGCTCGGTCCGCTGGCAAGAAGCGGCGGAGCCACAGGCCCTCCAACGAATCCCTGCTCTCTCCGCGCTACCTCTGAATCACGACCTTGCTTACCGCTGACCGCCTGCCTCTTTCCGCTGTCCGCGCAAAGTAGACCCCAGGCGCGACGTGCCGGATGTCGTTCTGCCCGGGCCGCAACGGCATGACCTCCCTCCCGGCGAGGTCCAGCAGCAAAACGGGGACAGGCCCTCCTCCGGAGGGACAGTCCCCGTTTTGCCGAGTCATGCCCTTCAGCAGTGTCAACACGTCCCGGACGATAGTCGCGGGCTCCCATTCGTGCTTCATCCTCCCGCCCTCATCCCTCGAAGCCACTCCTGAATTCAGCGTCACGACGGCGAATGCCGCGGTCAGGTAGTCTGGAATCTGCACCGGCGGGTCAGGAGAGACCAGTATCCAGCCGGAATCAAGATGCTCGACCTGGAAGAAGTCGATTGTCCCGGTCACGCTGTCACGCCGGTCGTCGCGGCACAGGACATAGGCCGAATCCGTGCGCCCGGTGACAAGAAGGGACTCAGCCTCGGTCATATCGAGCACGATGTTCTGGTCAGGGAAAGGCAGCGAATCCAGAGGCACGCGCCAGCCCCGCCAGCTGCGGAAATCCTGATGCCAGAGCGGATTCGACCACCGCCCTGCGCCGAGCGCGAACCCGACCTTGCACCTGGACCGGTGCGACACCTTGAGCCGGGCGATGAGCTTCGGCTGGTACCCGATCCGGTCGGTCATGTAGTAGCCGGCCTGTCCGCTGGTCAGGGTGTCCATTACCGCCCGGTACGACATCCAGAAGTACCCTCGCGAACCCCAGCCAGTACCCCAAGAGTTCGCGATTCTGAACGCACCCGGCCCGTCATTGGTCATCTTGTTGTCGTTGTACCCGGTCACGCAAACCCCGTGCCCGCCCAGCAGCGACCCGGTCACATCGGACACGCAGTAGACCGTGTCATAGGCATTGATGTTCGCGAAGTTCGACCAGCACAGGATCCCGAGCACCGTGGTCTGGCCGTTGCACAGCCGCTGCTTTATCATGTTGATCCCGGCAGTGTCCGCTGTCGAAATCGAATAGCCGCGCTGGGCCCGGTACGGCAGGGCGTTGAAATATGCGCTCTCAGACGGCCAGGACCGGTAGTCCCTGACATTGTACGGGCAGTCGACCAGGTCCGCGCAGCCCTGCAGCCTGATGAGCTGGCCGATGTGGCTGAAGCGCGACCCGCCGTCCACCCCGCAGTTCACCTGGTTGTAGATGAACGCCGGGCTGAACTGGTTGTGCGGGTCTGCGAGGTCGAGGGTGGTGTCTTCGAGCCACTCGGTATGGCTCTTGTGATAGTAGCCCATGGCCCATGCTGCGCACGACCCCTGGCTCGACTGGTTGCCGATCGGCGGCATCTCGTGCGAGATATCGATGGAATCGACCGAGTCGCAATTCGCGCATCCTGGCGCGACATCGACCGAGGACACCTTGATCGAATCCGGCATGTCCTCGAACCGCTCAGGAATCCAGCCGAACCCGAACTCTCGGTCCTGCCCGACTCCGACCCGTACAAGTGCCACAACCACAAGCAAGAACAACACTCTCTTCACATCGACCTCCTGTCTTTTGCGAACTCAGCCATCGGAAACAGGATACGACAAACACTTCCAGCTTCCAGTCCGGGGCCCCGGCCTGGCCAACCCTGGCTAGCGCTGGACCACGAGCTTGTGCCGACTCGATTGCCGCCCGGCATCGATACTGACAACGTACACACCTTCAGGCATTTGGCCAAGGTCGAGCACCAGTTCAGCGCTGTCAGGGCTCGCGCCCAGGGTCTCACGCAGTACCAGACAGCCTGCTGCATCGAAAACGCGGACCTGAGCCGCGCCGGGAAAACCGGTTCCGAAGCAGACTCGGACCCGCCCATGGCACGGATTCGGCCAGAGCGAAAACCCTGCGCCTGCCCTGCCGCCTGTACGGCCGGACCGGATGCCGACAAGCGGCTCGGTGCGGAACATTCCCCTGCCGTTCGTGCCCGCAAAGAGCTGTCCCCCCGGCCCGCAGCGCAGGACAAGGGACAGGATGTCGGTGCTTGTGAGCCCGTCATTGAACGGGTTCCAGCTTGACCCTGCGTCGGTCGAGACGTACACGCCGCTGGCCGTACCGGCATACACGATGTCGGTGTTCACGGTATCGACCGCGACTGCCCGCACCGCGTTCATCGAGCCCTGCCTGGTCCAGCCGACACCAGCATCAGTGGACTTGAACAACCCCTGCGAAGTGCCGCAGTACAGCGTGCTCGGGCTGCGGGCCACGGTCGCAATCGCCGCAACGCTACCCGAAAGCCCTGAGTGAGACTCGGTCCAGGTAAGCCCGAGGTCGGTGCTTATCTTGAACATCGGGTTGCCGTAGAGTGAGTCTCCCCCAAGATACACCCGGTCCGGGTCTCCAACGTCGAACGCGACCGCGTGCGCTCGGCGCTGCGACTCGACCGTGTCGTTTCGCCAGGTCGAGCCGCGGTCTGTGGTGACCGAAGTCTGGAACCAGTGCTCGGAATTCAGGTAGATGTAACCTGCGGTGAAGATGACGCGAGGGTCATGAGCCGAGCCTGCTATCGCTGCGCCGTCTTCCATGAAGCTCTCTATTTCGGTCCAGACGGTCCCGCCGTCCGTGCTCCTGAAGAGCTCGGCGTTGTATCAGCCTGACCCTTCGAGCGCCCAGACAGTCTGCGGGTCGACAGGGTCGACCAGAAACCCGCAGATCAGACCGCAGGACAGGAAATACGGACACCGGGTCCAGGTTTCGCCGTTGTCCGTGGAGCTGTACACAGTGTTGTCATCGCTCTCCACATAAAGCACGCCCGGGTCTGACGGAGCAAGGCCGATGGCCGAAATCCGGCTGAACGGGAACTCGGTCATCAGCAACTGCCAGGAGTTGCCTCGGTCATGGGACCGGTGCATACCGGCCCGGGAAGCGCAGTAGACGGTCGAGTCGTCTGCCGGGTCTGCAAATACGGTATAGACGTCCTTGCCCAGTTCGGTCCCTGCGCCAACCCACGTCCGGCCTGTGTCAGCACTGCGATAGACCCCGAGGTTTGTGCTCGCGTAGACCACTTCAGGCGACTGCGGAGTCTCGGCCAGGCAGTAGACATAGTCGCTCATCGTGCCGGTGCGGGTCCATGTCGCGCCGGCATCAGTGGACCGGAGGATGCCGCTGCCATAGGTTCCGACCAGGATGACCCGGTTGTCCGCAGAACTGACCAGCAGGGCATACGGGACATAGCCGTTGCCTGCCTGCGCCCCTGTCCACGTCTCGCCCCTGTCGGTCGAGCGGTACACGAAAGTCCGGCGGTCACTGGCATAGCCTGCACAGCAGACGACATTCGTGTCCGACCGGTCAACCGCTACCGGGCCTCCGCTCCGGCCTTCGGTGGAGTCGCAGACGAATGACCGCCAGGTCGCACCGGCGTCGGTGCTGCGCCCGACAACAACCCGCGAGGAGCAACTGGCCGAGATATAGACCACAGCAGGGTTGAGCGGGTTCAGGTCAAAGCCTGTGA
>CP070680.1:3226834-3237088 GCA_020352555.1 Caldifarciminota bacterium
ACCGGCGACGGTGTCGATGCCGTTTTCGACCCGGTCGGTGGCGCCGGACAGCTATGGCGTTCGTACCGGGCCCTGCGCAAGGGCGGTCGGCTGATCTGGTTCGGCGTGGCCGCCTCTTCCCGGAGCGGTATGATGGTCATCCCTGCAAGCCTGCTGACCCGGCTGCTGCTTTCACTCATCCCGGACGGACGGCGAGCGCCCCTGACCCCGAATGTCGGGGAATTCGCCAACAAGCACAGTGACTGGTACCGCTCCACGCTGACCAAGCTTTTCGATTCGCTGGCAGCGGGCAGAATCAGGCCGGTGGTAGCGGCGCGCATCCCGCTGGTCGAGGCCGCCCGGGCCCACGAACTGCTCGAGAGCGGCGACTGCGCCGGCAAGGTGGTTCTCATCCCCGGGACTGAACCGTGAGCCCGGCAATCCCAGGTCACTCCCGTTCACCAGCCCGCAGACCGATGATTGGCTGGTGCCCACGCGCCCTGCGGCCCTTTCTGTGAGTTGCCTGAAACACCACGCCAGAGTGGAGGTTGTCGTGGGCGCGAAATCGAAAGGACTTCAGATGACAGCACTCTCTTTGTCAACTAGCCTGACGGTGTCGTCTTCTGAGGTCGAGGGCAGACTCGGCCTCCCGTACTGTGTCGAGCGGTCGGCGTTTGCCAGACTCGGTGAGCGCAAGATCCCGACTGGCCCGCCTGGAAGGTCGCAGAGCCATGTTCCATTTCCATGCACGGAGGTCCCAGATGCCTGAGCAGCCTGACTATGACCTGCACCTGCCCAAGGCCTTGACCTATCCTGTCCCCGTCGCCCTGGTCTCGGCAGGGCTCGCAACGCTCCTCTACTTCCTGCTGCGTCGGATGCCGGTGCTTGCGGGCGTCCTGTGCGGCTTGAGCCTCCTGGTCGGGGTGGTATACACTGGCGTCCATGTCTTCCTGAGGCGGCTGACAAACCTGCAGTTCCGTCTTCAGGCCCGCGACAAGTTCCTGGACGGGATTCCCTGGAGGGGAGACGAGAATGTTCTCGATGTGGGATGTGGAAACGGCATCCTGACGATGGGCGTTGCCAAGCGTCTGACCGAGGGCAAGGTGATTGGCACTGATGTCTGGACAGAGGGTTCGGGTGCCAACCGTCTGGATGTCTTTGTCGAGAATGCCAGGATCGAAGGGGTCGCCGACCGAGTGGAGATTCAGAACGAGAACGTGAGGAATCTGCCCTACGATGACGGGGCGTTCGACGTGGTCATCAGCGGGCTGACGGTCCATCACCTGGGTTTCGACACAGAGAGAGCCGTGAGGGAGATGGTGCGGGTGTTGAGGCCTGGTGGGTGGCTGGCAGTCTACGATGAACCTTCCTCGGTCTTCTACAGTGCGAGGTTGATGAGGAGGCTCGGTCTGATGGTTGAGCGCAAGACCACAAACATCGTGTACGGCACGAAGCAGTCGGCAACGACCGAACCGGAGGCGAGACCACGATAGCGAAGGAGACGCCATGAAGGGGATGGCAGTGGTGGCTCTGGCGGTTTCAGCACTTGTCGGCTGCATCGCCTGCAGCGGGTGCAAGTCGCTGGAGTTCGTGCCTGTCGACTACACACCGCAGACCGGGGGCGACTGGGAGGTGTCGACACCCGCAGCCGAAGGACTGGATCCGACACTGGTGGATGTGTTCTACTCCGAGGCAACATATCTTCCGACCCTGTACGGCCTGCTGGTTGTCAAGAACGGGAAACTGATAGCCGAGAAGTACTTCAACGAAGGTTCGATTGGCCAGCTGTCGGGCCGACAGTCGACCACCAAGAGCTTCACGTCCGCCTGCGTCGGTCTCGCATTCCAGGAAGGCTACCTGTCGAGCGTGGACCAGAAGATGATGGACTTCTTCCCGGAGTACGCCGATTCGATAACCGACCCGCGCAAGAATGACATCACCATCCGGCACCTGCTCCAGATGCGCGGCGGGTACCCAGACGAGGAGCGCGAGTCCAACTACCTGCGCCGGCTCTTCTACGAGCAGCCGTGGCCTCCACGTATGGTGCAACACCTGGCGGACTTCCCGCTCTCGAGTGACCCTGGGGCGCAGTTCAGGTACAGCAACCTGTCGTCCCATTTGCTCGCAGTCATAGTGGCCCGAGCCTGCTCCGCGCATCTCGACTCGTTCGCCCAGAAGCACCTGTTCGGCCCGATGGGCGCGGAGCTTGGCGAATGGGGGCGCGACGCGGATGGCTACAACATCGGCTGTATTGAAATCTACGTCCGGGCGCGGGACATGGCGAAGTTCGGGCTGATGTACCTCAACGACGGCGAGTTCAGGGGAACCCGGCTCCTTCCTGCGGAGTGGGTCGAGGCGTCGCTGCAGCGGTACTCTGAGGGAATCAACCGGTCCGGATGGTTTCCCTGGGAGAGCAAGTACGCCAACTTCAGCGACGTTGGATACGGGTACCAGTGGTGGTCATCCAGGGCGGGCGACCACTGGTTCGACTACGCCGCTGGACACGGCGGAAACCTGGTTGTCCTGCTGGACGACCACGACATGGTCATTGTCACGACCGCGGACCCGTTGTACGATGCGCCGGCCGGCGAAGGATGGGAGTACGAAGGGGCGATCGTCAGCACGGTCGGCAGGTTCATTAAGTCCCTGCCCGGCGAGTAGGCACGGAAAGCCGGAACACATGCAGACAGACAAAGAGATTGCAGACCGCTGACTGGCTGACGGGGAGGAGAAGGATGCGACACCATTTCCTGACTGCTGACTGACCTTTCGACACTGGCGGGCGAAGCCCGCTGCCCATTGTGGGTTTCAGATTGTCGATTGCAGATTGCCAATTGCAGAGTGACCGAGAAACAGAGTACCCAGGTGATGAGCCATCTGATGGTACCTGCGCGAGTGCAGTGCCCATATTTCAATTCCCAGAACGTGTCTGGGCGCTTGTCTGGCGTGCACGCAATCTGGGCGATTCGACAGAGACGGTTCAGAGCTGTATAGTGTTACCGACGTCAACGTTTCGCCATGGTCGACCTTGAGCCTCTGAAGGAGCACCTTGCCCGGAAGTTGGGCTCTCTGCGCGGCCGCAGGTTCCTCCTGAATGGTCCCTACCAGGATCGCCTTGCCCTCCGGCTCGGCGCCGTGCCGCTGCACACCGAGTACTCCGACTGCTTGTGGCAGGGCATACGGCTATCGATGAAGCGGGACTTGTTCACCCTGGACCGCGTCCGCTACGCCCGGCTTCTGCTCGGCGACGGCCCTGACTGGGGGCGGGAAGTTGTGATGCTTGTATTCTACACCCACGGAACCCGTTCGGTCCGGGATATCATGGGAGTCCGCATGGACGGGCTCTTCAGACTGCTGCGGCTTGATGAGTTCAGCGCCCGTTCTCTGCTTGGGCTGGAGCCGGGACCGCGCCGCGTCGGCTATCTGTGCCAGCCGCAATCCAAGAAAGTGCTGGCCGTGGCGGAGTTCCACATCAGCAGGCACCCGGACCGGCCTTTTCCGCCGAAGCCAGCTGAGCTCCGGAAGGGCCGGTACCACACCGAGAGCTACCCGTACGAGAAACTCCCGATCATCAGGGAACCCCCGTACACAAACCGGGACCAGCCGAGCCCGGGGCAAAGCCGGGGACGCGATTCCATTCTCTGACTACGACTGACCTTTCGACACTGGCGGGCGAAGCCCGCTGACCATTGTAGATTTCGGGATGAGGACGCTATTTCTGTAGGTAGTTTGGGTTGCAGGTCATCACTGGATGGAGTCTCAGGAGGCTTCGGGCCCGCACGAGCAGGGCCTGGGGATTGTTCACGCACGATGCGACTTTGCGGAGGAGGCTGTGCATTGACTCAACGGCGTTCGTCGTAGTCGGAAGCTCCAATTCGGGATGAAGCAGATAGGATCGGTAGAGCTGCAGGTCACGGAGCAACTGACGCACTATGCCACAGACCGCTCTCGAACGCGTCAACTGAACAAGGCAGTTCTGTAGTGCCGTCGCCAGCAACGTACACAGCTTCTCGTCAGGGATCTTGATTACCTCACAGACCAGCTCGAACGCCAGCCTTCGGACATGTCTGTCGGGTACGGTACTCTGCACACAACCGGTGAATCCCCTCAGCTTTCCCTGAAGATGGAAGCGGCACAACTGATGTACCCATCCGTTCTCCCGGGCGACGTTCTTTGAGCCTCGGAATCCATCTGAGACCAGGCCCCGTATGCGCTTGCGCGGTTCCAGCGGCATGCTGGCGATCGCCTCTCGCCAGCCCACAGCAGATTCCTTACCACAAAGCATCAGCGGGTCGAGGAAGAAAGCGACACCCAAGCCGACCGGCTTCAGAGCCATGTTGTAGACCACCCAAGGCTTCCTGTTGAACGAGAACCACAGGCCGTCGACCAGCAACACCAGAGCTACTCGGTCAGGCGGAGGTCCCATCTCCATCCGGTTTCGGACAAGCCACTCAAGGGCCTTTCCGCATCTCCTACGAATGGTTCTTGCGGTGCACCCCTGGCGTTTGCCTAGGTGTCTTGTGCTCGCATGTCCCACGAGCACTGCGTCCGCCAGTCGCTCGTTGACTCTGCGCGGCTTCGGACCCCGCCGTCGCGGCCGAACGGACCACGTCTTGCCGCAGTTGACACAGCGCCGGCGACGGGGACCATGGCGCTGTACCCGCTGGTCCAAACAGCAACACTTCGCATGTAATCTGGCCATACATGCGAATTCTCACCCAAAACAGGACCCAACCTACCTCATATCAACCACTAACCCGAACTGCGACCTACAGAAATAGCGTCCTCATCCCTAGATTTCAGATTGTCGATTGCAGAACGGCTGGCGGCCGCGCGTATCGCGTTCCTCCTGCGGTCCTCGGCTTGACACCCGTCCCTGCGAGTCTTACACTCCAGCTGTGAGCAGGCAGGATCCTGCCTCAGCGGCGCCTGCTAGTACTGAGATGGAGCGGATACTCGGAGAGCGATACGTGACGTGGGTGGTGACCCTTGCGGCTCTCATTGCCGCGCTCGCCATCATCGGCTGCGAACTTCACGTCGGTGACGATGACTACTGGTCGGCCAGCTTCGATGGCTCCTGCGGGCAGGTTCACGAACTCCCGGATGGAGGCTATGTCGTTGCCCGACGTCACTCCGGTGTCGGGCTTCTACGCACTGACAGCAAGTTCGGACAGAAGTGGTCGGTAGTCTGCGATCCCTCAGTATACTTGACCGCGGGCGCTGTTCTGACAGCTGCGGATGGCGGGTATCTAGTGACGGCTGAAGGCACAAATGGCTCTGGAACGTCGCTGTTCAAGGTTGATTCGAGCGGGAACATGGTGTGGAGGCTCAATGTCGGCCTAGCCCACACTACTGGTGGTTTCGACAATGCCACCTGCCGCACCGCTGACGGCGGCTACGTGGTCACCGGAGGCCCCTCGACTACGTTAGTCAAGGTCAGTTCGGACGGCACGGAGGAGTGGCGAACGTACGGCGACTCGGGTTACGGCAATTGGGTTGTCCAAACGTCCGGCCGCGGCTATCTCGTCGCTTGCCACTGGCCCACGAAGCTCTGCAGGTTTGACTCGGCGGGCACCGTTGTCTGGTCGCGGAGCCTTCGGGCTCTCATGAACTCGATCTCATATGCATACCTCGATCCCGGTGGTGAATGCGTGTTGGCCTCCTCGGACGCACCCCGCATCGCCAAGGTCGACGCTGCCGGGGACGTGAAGTGGCAGAGGGACTTCGGTCAAATCCAGCCAAAGATCCACTCAGTGCAGCCCACGTCGGACGGCGGGTTCATACTGGCAGGAGGGCACGGTGACATCACCCTAGTCAAAACAGACTCGCTCGGGAGAGAAGAGTGGCGTCGTGAGTTTGGTGCAGATGGGGAGGACTGCGGCACGTGGGCGGAACAGACCGCTGATGGTGGCTACATCGTTGCAGGGCACACTATCCACTATCTCTTCGAGAATCCCCATTCTTACACAATCAGGCTCAAGAAGACTGATGAGAATGGCGACTGAGGTCGGAGTCGTTCGGCCCGACATCGTCCGTTGAGTTTCGGGGCCACGTCCCAGTTCCGCCCAGCCAAAGAACACTACTGACTGACCGTTCGACACAATCAGGGGCACGATGCCCGCGCCCGATTGCAGGTTTCAGATTGTGGATTGCTGGTCGTGGGCCGCACCCAATGTCTATCTGCCGGACGAAGGCAGGTTTCTTCCGTCGGCTGTCTCGCAGCCCTGCCGGGCGTCGTTCCCCTACGGGTAGGCCCGTTCCGAAAGGTGGTCGGCGATGAAACGGACAGCTCTTATCGCCTTCAGTCTGGCCCTGGCCGCCGGCGTGGCGTGCGACATCTGCGGGCCAGGCCGGCTGGTCACTGTCGAGGTCCCGAACCCGCAGGCCGCGGTGATCGAGTTCTCAGGACGGTTCGGGAAGCACGAGCAGTGGGGCTCTACGACTTGCGGCAGGTACCGGCCTTTTCCTTGGCTCGGCATTCATCGCAGAGCTGGCCGGAGGATGGCTTTTCCTGCTGCTCTACGTAGTCGGCTGTCGGCCAGTAGGAGCAGTTTCGACACCAATGCCACAAGTCCCAGTTCTTCTTTCTCCGATAGGTAGCCATTTGTTTCCTCTGTAGGGGTTTCCGCCTTAACTGAGAACTGGTCCGCCGCTCGTTGTCTCGGACCGCGCGTTGCAGCGGGCCCGCGTTTCATCCCCGGACCGGAGACGTTCCATCATGCTCTGACCAGCGGTACCGCGACACCACCGTGCCGTTGACGTACTGCTGTACGGCTATTAGCTTAGCTCCGTATCCGCTCGCCGTCAATCCGCCGATGCCAGCGTCACCGCCCCGCTCGCGAACCAACTTGCCACTCGGGATGCCGTCCGACGGGCGAGGCGATGACTGACCCCCGCCGTCTGTGTCCGGTCAGCAGCCGATACCTTGACACCCCAGCCTGACGTCCTATCTTGGCCGCATGAGCAGGGAGTTCGGGATTTGGTGGCGGGCGAGGAGGCAAGAACCGTCAGAGCCAGGACATGAGTGAAGGCCGGTCGAACTGGAAGGGAGGGAACCATGAGGTTCGCAGCAGGCCTGTGGATTGACCATCGACGGGCGGTTGTCGTGACGATTTCCGACAAGGGCGAAGAGACCCGGACGTTTCTATCGAACGTCGAGAAACACATCCAGCGCGCGGCAGGTTCCCGCCACGGCGGTCCGTTCGAGTCGCAGGCCGTCCCGGCCGACGACAGCCAACAGCGGATGTACACCGGGGAGCTCAACCGGTACTACGACGAGGTGGCGGCGCACGTCAGGGACGCGGAGGCGGTCCTGATTTTCGGCCCGGGCGAGGCGAAGGGCGAGCTGAAGAAGCGCATTGAGCGGGTCCCGGGTCGAGGCCGCAGCGTCGAGGTAGAGACGACCGACAAGATGACCGAACCCGAGATCAGGGCAAAGGTCCGAAGCCGCTTCACGGAGTCGGGATAGCAGGGGCGCGCTGTTTCTTGTGGCCATGTCGATGCCGGCCCGGTCCGGCGGTCGGCAGTTGCCTGAGGGCTGACTCCTTGTTGGGACGGCTCATTCCGAATCATGCAGGGCCCCTGGTTTGAACTACCGGTCGTAATCCTGCTGGTCGGCGCCGGCATCATCGCGGCGGCGCTGGTCCGGGCGCTGCTGAGCCGGCTGAGGGTTCCTGCACTGGTCGGCTGGATTCTGCTCGGCCTGGCGGTGCGACTCGCCGATAACAGGTGGGGGTTCCTGTCACGCGGCGGTGACGAGGTGTTCGATTTCCTGGCGAATCTCGGCGTCATCGTGCTGTTGTTCCGGGTCGGGCTGGAGGCCAACCTTGCCGGCCTGGTCCGGCAGCTGCGCCGGGCAAGCCTCGTCTGGGCGGGCAACGTGTTCCTGAGCGCGGCATTGGGCTACGGGGTCTGCGCGTTCGTGCTCGGGCTGGGCGTGGTTCCCAGTCTCTTCGTTGCCTTTGCCTTCACCGCCACGAGCGTCGGTGTCTCGGTCGGGGTCTGGCAGGATGCCGGCCTGCTCGGCAGTCCGGACGGGCAGTTGCTGGTTGATGCCGCCGAGCTGGATGACCTGTCCGGCATCCTGCTGATGGCCGTGCTCTTCGCGGTCGCCCCGTTGCTGGCCGGGCACGGCGGCGGCTCGCTTCTTCCGCTGCTGGGGCGAACCGTCTGGCCGATGCTTCTGAAGCTGGTCGTATTCGTCGCGGCGTGCGCGGCGTTCTCGCAGTTCGCGGAGCGGCGGGTCACTGCATTCTTCAGCCGCCTCCACTCGAGGTCCGGGCCGGTGCTCCTGCTGACCGGGGCCGGGTTCATCCTGGCCGCGGCGGCCCGGCTGGGCGGGTTCTCGGTCGCCATCGGCGCGTTCTTCGCCGGACTCGCGTTCAGCCGGGACCCGAAGTCGGGCCGGTACGACGCTGCCTACGGGGTGCTGTATGACCTGCTGGCCCCGTTCTTCTTCATCGGCATCGGTCTGAGCATCCAGCCGTCGGTCCTGCTCCCGGCCCTCGGCCTCGGTGCCGTCCTGCTCGCGGCAGCCTTCTTGTCGAAGGTGGTCGGAACCGCACTGCCGACATTGCCGGGTTCCGGGCTGCGCCGCTCGGTCGTGCTCGGGCTGAGCATGGTGCCAAGGGCCGAGATTGCCACCGTCATCATGCTGCGTGGCGCGACGCTGGGCGAGTGGGCCGTGTCGCCCCGGCTCTTCGCCGCAATGGTGGTCGTCGTGGCGGCGACCTCGATTGTGACCCCGCTGGTGGTCCGACCGTTGCTGCGCCGAGCCTCAGAGTAGCACCATCCGGGGTGTCCAGGGCCGGGGGATGAATGGGAACGCATTGCCATTTATGAGGGCCTGTCAATGCCCGCCTGACACCCGGCTGGAGCTCTCAGCCCTTCGTTCCTCAGCAGATCTGCCGCCTGACCCGCTGGCCCCGGGTCAGGCGGGCGCAGCTGTGCCCCGAAGCGGACAGCACACGATGCCGGCGGACTCGACACCGGGACGGACGGCGGCATCATCAGACGTGGAGTTCGGGCAGTGATCGTGGTCGTGGGCCGGATCCGGTTCCGCGGGGCCGACGTGCAGGTGGTGTTCCGCGAGTTGTGGTGGGGCGCGAGGGGCACGGATACCTACTCGGACCAGCGGGGGGAGTTCATCGTCAACACGATGCAGGCGATGGTGAAGACGGTAATCGGGGCCGCGCCGGGCGCCGAGCCCGAGGCGGTGGAACATACTGCCGCGACGTTCATGCGCCGGGTGGAGACCGAGGGGCTGAACACACCCGCCCACATGCTGGCGCTGGGCGGTCTGCTGGGCCGGTATGAGTTGAGCGACGAGTCGCCGCGCGACATGCGGATTCTGGATCGGGCCCGCGAGGTCCTGCGCGCCGCGTGGTGGGCCTCAGGCCTGGACCGGCGGGTATTGCGGACAGAAGGGGTGGAGAACAGGGGGAAGGGTCCAGGTTCCGGGAGAAGCCAGGGAGGCTCGAGGGCGCGGAGACGGGGCAGGGCGGAGCCCGGTCCCTGACCAGCGCCGGTCCGCGGTGCTGCCTGGGGACAAACGAGGACACATTGCTTGTTATGAGGCCCTGTCAATGCCCGCCAGACACCCCAGCCAGACACGATCTCGACGCGTGAGAGTCGGTGCCGATCTCGGTGGTCTGCTTGGCCGCAGGGATCTGGTCGGTTCGTGGTCTTACCGGTTATGTTGAACCGAGCCATCATGAGCCGTCTTCTGGTCCCGGCCGGTGCGGCCGCGCTCTTGGCCGGCTGCACTCTGCAATTTCCCGGCCTGCAGTCCGAGGAGCCTCTTGCAGTCGATTCCGCACCGGTAACGGTCGCGGTCGAGACGACTTACGTCGTGGAGGAGGTGCCCGTGGAGGTGCCGGTGTACGTCGAGGAACCGGTATGCTACTACGAAGAGGAGCCGGCTCTGCCGGAGGCGGTCTTCGTTGTGGAGGAGGACGAGTCCTACGTCTTGGTATCCGATCCGCCGCCTTCACGTCCGCACCGGGGCCACCCGCGCCGGTCGCCGCGCGAACGGGGTTCGCGCGGGCAGAAACCGCCCGGGCCTGAACCGCCGAAGAGCAAACTGCGGCCGCGGAACCCGAACCCCGTCGAAGCGAAGCCGGTTCCGCCCGAACCGGTGGCGAGGATAGAGCCACAGCCGTAGCCCGACCCGCCGGAGACGGTCGTTTTCCTGGCGCCGGATGACGGGGAGGAGGTACCGGACAGACCAGTTCCTCCGGACGAACCGGTGACCCGGGAAAGCAGGCGCCGGACAAG
>CP070680.1:3237188-3258997 GCA_020352555.1 Caldifarciminota bacterium
GCTCGGGGTGCTTGTCACCCGAATGTCGGTCGAGCCGAAGCCGAGCACCATGGTCGTGCTCAGTTGTGACTGGACTGCTGGCCGTCCCTAGTCCTGATTCAGCCGACAGCCGGTAGGCTGCCTTGACCTGAACAGCTCCAAATCCTATACTGCCTCTCTGATGCCCCGCCCAACAACCAGCTCTCAGCAAACCCTGAAACCCGGACTCAGGCCCTGGCTGCTGCCGTCCGCAGCAGCAGTGCTCACATTCGCTGTCAGGCTCTGGTTCGTCCTCGACCTGCAGACCCATCCCTATGCAGCGGCCAGTCCTTACATCGTCGATTCCTACTTCTATCACCGCTGGGCACTCGACATCCTCGGCGGTAGCTTCTGGGGCAGCGAGGTGTTCCTGCTCCGTCCGCTCCTGCCCTACCTGCTCGCGCTCGTCTACGCCGTGTTCGGGCAGCGGCTGGTCTTCTTCGGCATCATCCAGGCCCTGATGGCAGCAGGTTCATGCCTCTTGCTTCACGATTCGACCCGCCGGGTGTTCAGCCGCCGGGCAGCCGCTTTTGCCGCATTCGGATTCGCGCTCACCGGCATACTCGTCTTCTACACCGGAGCCCTGCTCCACACCGAGCTCAACGTCTTGTTCGGGCTGCTCACACTCTGGCTGGTCGTGTCTGCCGGCAACAAGGCATGGCGCTGGATCCTTGCCGGAGCGTCGTTCGGCGTACTGCTCATCCTCAGACCCGAACTGGTCATCATCCTGCCTGTGTCAGGAATCGTGCTCTGGCGGACCGGGCAGCGCCTTCGCAACATCCTCGCCCTCTCGGCAGCAGCCCTGGTCGTCGCCGCGGTCGTCCCGGTCCGCAATCTGGCTGTTGCCGGCGAGCCGGTGCTCAGCACCGGGTATTCGGGCCTCAACCTCTACTACGGCAACAACCCGAACGCTGACGGCACCTGGCAGCCGCTGGCCGAGCTGGAGCAAGCCAGCGGTTTTTCACACTCGCGGCTCAAACAGCAGGCCAGGACCATCGACAGCAGGACAGTATCCTGGTCAGAAGCGTCGCGCTACTGGACCGGAAAGGCGCTCGGTTTCGTGGCTTCGCGTCCGTTCGCCTTCCTGGAACTGACCGTCCGCAAACTCATGCTTTTCTGGAGTAACTACGAGATTCCGAACAACTACTATCCGGAAACGGTCGGCTCGCTTCCGCTCAGGCTTGCGTTCGTCAACTTCGCCCTGGCCGCTGGCTTCGGCCTGGCCGGCATGGTCCTCGCCTGGCCCATCCGAAGCAAGGTATGGCTCGTCTACGTCTTCATCGGCGGCTACATGCTCTCTCCGCTCGCCTTTTGCGTGCTCTCACGTCTGCGCGCTCCGGTCATCCCATTCCTGCTGGCATTCGGCGGCTTTGCCGGTTCCAGGCTTCTCGACTACGCCCGCAAACGAGCCTGGCCCCGGCTTGCCGGAAGTCTGGCCATTGCCGCTGCCGTCTATGTCGTCTCCTCTCTTGTCTCAGTTGACCGCAGTACCTACTCGTCCCAGGCCTGGACCCAGATCGGCAATATCCTTCTGGGCAGGAAAGAGGTCCGGCCCGCAATGGCCGCACTCCACCGCGCCCTTGATACCGACCCGGACAACCTCTCTGCCCGGTACAGCCTGATCCTGGTCCTTGCCGGCATGGGCAGGACAAGGGATGCGGTGGCAGAATACCGCAGGATGGGCGCGACCCGGAATCCCGGAATTCCAGGGCATCTGCTCAAGTCTCTGGCCGCAGCCCGGATTGCAGTCGCCCGGCACGACTTCCCGCACGCCGCCCGGCTCTACAGCTCGGTCGTCAGCAGGGACCCGCACAACGCCGAGAACCACTACCTGCTCGGCCTGGTCTACGTCAGCATGGACAGCCTGGCCCAAGCGCGACTCAGCCTTCAGCAGGCGGTTGGTCTTGACCCCGGGCACCAGAGCGCAATCGAAGCCCTTCAGGCCGTGGAACGGAAACTCAGCCGTGACGCGCACACAGACCGACCCTGACCTTCGGGCCACCTCACCTTGTCGCTGACTCCTGAGTTCGACTGGCGCATGCCTGACCCGCCATCTGAGCAGGCGTCGTCCCTGGCCGCTGAAGCCGGCATTCCGCTGGTCGGAGCCGCCCTGATGCTGCAGCGCGGATGCCGGACCGCTGATGAGGTCCGCGAGTTCCTCGAACCTTCTCCGGCCCGGCTCAACAAACCGGACAGCCTGCCTGACATCGGCCCGGCAACCGACAGGATCCTGGCTGCGATTGAGAAGGGCCAACGCATCTGCGTGTACGGCGACTACGATGTCGACGGCGTGTGCGGAACCGCGCTGCTCACAGTCGCGCTTCGCGGACTTGGCGCCGATGTCATCCATTACCTTCCGCACCGCCGGTCAGAAGGCTACGGCCTTTCGCTGGACGGGGTCGAACACTGCCGGCAGCACAAGGTCTGCCTCTTGGTCACCAATGACTGCGGCTCGACCGACCACGCCGAGGTGGACGCTGCCCGCGAGGCCGGCATCGACGTCGTCATCACCGACCACCACCAGCCCCCTGCCGAGCTCCCACCAGCCCTGGCAGTGGTCAACCCCAAGCGCCCGGATTCCGAATACCCGTTCCCTGAGCTGGCCGGTGTCGGGGTCGCGTTCAAGCTGGTCTGGAGCCTGCTCTCCCGGCTCGGCCGGCCCAGGCAGGAGCTGACAGACCTGCTCGACCTAGTCGGACTCGGGACCATTGCCGACGTCGTGCCCCTGATCGACGAGAACCGCATCCTCGCCCGCTTCGGGCTCGAGGCGATAAGGAGTTCACGCCGACCCGGGCTGCGCGCGCTTTGCGACAAGTGCGGCATCTCGGACCGCCCGCTCAGGAGCTACGATGTCGGCTACGTCCTCGGCCCGCGCCTGAACGCCGCCGGCAGGGTCAGCCATGCCCACGACGCGGCACGGCTGCTGCTCTCAGAAGACCAGGAAGAATCCGCACGGCTCGCAACCCGACTCGACCGGCTCAATCGCGAGCGCCAGGTCCTCGAGGAGAAGACCATGGCCCAGGCAGTCCAGCTCATCGAGCCGCCCGGACTGCACAAGCAGCGGGTCGTGGTCGTGGCCCGGCCGGGCTGGAACGAGGGCGTGATCGGCATCGTCGCAGCCCGGCTCGTCGAACGCTACCACCGTCCCTGCTTTGTCATCGCCTTGACCAGGGACAGAGGCAGAGGGTCAGGACGCTCGGTCAGCGGGTTCGACCTGTACGCGAGCCTGAAGACGTGCTCCAGCCACCTGCTGGGATTCGGCGGCCACAAGTACGCGGCCGGCCTCACGATCAGCAAGGACGAGGTGGACACATTCCGCAGCGCCATCAACGCGGTTGCTGCCGACGTGCCCGAAGACGTGTTCAGGCGCACGCTTGACATCGACGTGGTTGCAGACCTGGACGCGGTCGAACCGGGCCTGGTATGCCTGCTGAGCACCCTTGAGCCGTTCGGTCCGGGCAACAGCCGGCCGGTGTTCGCCAGCCTCGGGGTCGGGATTGTCGGCTACCCGCGCCGCTTCGGCACCAACCACCTCAAGTTCAACGTCCGCGCCGGAACCGAAATCCTCGAAGCCGTTGCCTGGAAGCGCAGCCACGACCTGCCCGACATGCAGCCTGACTGTCCTGAGGCGCTCGACATCTGCTACACGGTCGAGCGCAGCACCTTCCGCAGCCGGACCACGACCCGGCTGAGCATCCGCGATATGCGGACCCACCAGGGGACTTCCGCCGGTGAACCCGCCGACTGAGCCGCGTTGGAGACAGAAGTCCGCCGGGAAACTGGTGTACTACGAGCTGGCGTTCGGTGACGTGGCGGCCGCGTTCGCGACCCGGCAGGGCGGAGTCTCGGCTGAGCCGTACGACAGCCTCAACCTGTCGCCCGAAGTCGGTGACCGTCCGGAATCGGTCACGCGCAACCGCGGGCTGCTCGAAGAGGCGCTCGGGCTCGCCCGGCTGACGACGTTGACGCAGGTCCACTCGGACAAGGTCTTTCGAGTGCCTTTCGAGGACAGAGGCGTACGCGAGGGCGATGGCCTGCACACGGCCGAGCACTACATCGGGCTGGGGGTCAAAGTTGCGGACTGCCTGCCGGTCTACGTGTTTGCGCAGGACGCTTCGTGTGTCGGCATTGCCCACTGCGGGTGGCGGGGCACTGCCGCGTGCACGGCCGGGAAGCTGGCGGCCGAGATGTCAGAGTACCACGGTGTCCCGGCTTTCGGGCTTCGGTTCACGACCGGGCCCTGCATCTGCCCTGACTGCTACCAGGTCGGGGCCGAAGTCTACGAAGAGTTCAGGCTGTCGTTTCCCGACTACAGGCGTTTCTTCCGACCGGCAACATCCGAGCCCGAGATGTGGCATCTCGACCTGCGAGCTGCCAACCGGCACCTGCTGGCCGACTTGGGACTGCAGGAAGTCACCGGCCTCGAGCTGTGTACCGCGGAGAATCCCGACCTGTTCTACTCTGCACGACGAGACCAGAAGACCGGCCGCAACCTGGCGGCCATCGCCATCAGAAGCTGACACAAGGAGAGCCGCCCCGAAGGGCGGCTGGAATCCGAAAAGGCTGTCGCGAAAGACTACCAGCGGTAGAGGGCAAACGCGCGGTTGTGCCATCCGACGGCACCCGCGCGGCCGGATGCCGCGTCGAATGCCTGATGCCACCGGATGCTGTCCATGACTACCAGCGGTAATGGGCAAACGCGCGGTTTGCCTCCGCCATCTTGTGAGTGTCTTCCTTCTTCTTGACCGCCGAGCCCTGGTTCCGGCTCGCATCGATCAGCTCGCCGGCCAGTCGCTCGGTCATCGTGTACTCGCTGCGGCCGCGGGCCGCCCTGATCATCCACTTGATCGCCAGCGCGTCCCTGCGGCGCGGCCTCACCTCCATCGGGATCTGATAGGTGGCGCCGCCGACCCGGCGCGGCCTCACCTCGAGCACTGGCTTGACGTTGTTCATCGCCTTCTGGAACACCGAATAGCCGTCCTCCCTGGTCTTCTGCTCGATCGAGTCCATCGCGCCGTAGAACACCTGCTGGGCTACGGTCTTCTTGCCGTCCCACATCAGGTTGTTGATGAAGGTGGACACGAATACGGAATTGTACCTGGGGTCGGGCTTGGGTGTACGTAACGCTGCTCTGCGTCGCCTTGCCACTGTCCTGTCCCCCGGCTAGCCGCCCTTGGGCCGCTTGGCGCCGTACAGGCTCCGGGCCTGCTTGCGGCCGTCGACTCCGGCGGTATCGAGCACTCCCCGGACCACGTGGTAGCGCACTCCCGGAAGGTCCTTGACTCGGCCTCCCCGGATCAGCACGATCGAGTGCTCCTGCAGGTTGTGCCCTTCGCCCGGGATGTAGGCGCTGACCTCGTGGCCGTGGGTCAGCCTGACCTTGCACACCTTGCGCAGGGCTGAATTCGGCTTCTTGGGCGTGGTGGTGTACACCCGGGTGCAGACCCCGCGCTTCTGGGGATTGCCTTTCAGCGCCGGGGTCTTCGACCGCTTGTGCACAACCTTGCGGGGCTTTCTCACAAGCTGGTTGATTGTCGGCATTCTAAACAGCCTCCTGGTCCTGTTGTTCGGATTCCTCGGCCGCAAGCCTGACCCGGCTGAATTCCCGGAAACCGGTACCAGCCGGGACCAGCCGGCCGACTATGACATTCTCCTTGAGCCCCTTCAGTCCGTCCAGCCGTCCCTGGATCGAGGCCTCGGAAAGCACCCTGGTCGTTTCCTGGAACGACGCCGCCGAGAGGAAGCTCTCGGTCAATAGCGCCGCCCGGGTGATGCCTAGCAGTATCGGCTGGTAGCTCGCCGGCCGCAGATTCTCGGCCGCGAGCTTCTGGTTCTCGGCCAAGAGGCGCCTGCGCTCGACGATTTCGCCCTCGATGTAGTTCGAATCTCCGGCGTCGAGGATCTTCACCTTGCGCAGCATCTGTTTGACGATGACCGCGATGTGCTTGTCGTTGATCGACACCTTCTGCAGCCGGTAGACCGCCTGGATCTGGTTGGTCAGGAACTCCTGGACCGCCATCCAGCCCCGGACAGCCAGGACGTCGTGCGGGTCCACCGACCCTTCGCACAGCTTGTCGCCGGCCTTGACCGAGTCACCGGTCTGCACCAGCAGGTACTTTCCGTACGGGATCCGGTAGTGCTTGGACGCCCCGCCGTCGGATATCACCCGCACTTCGCGGATGCCTTCTTTCGGCTCGCCGACTTCGACCGTGCCGTCGATCTCCGAGATGACCGCCGGGTCCCTGACCCGCTTGGCCTCGAACAGCTCGGCCACCTTGGGCAGGCCGCCGGTGATGTCCCTGGTGCGGCCCATCTCGCGCAGCAGCCTCGCCAGCGTGTCGCCCCGCTGGACCTTCTGCTTGTCCTCGGCGACCAGGTAGGCTCCGGCCGGCAGCGCGTGGGTCTCCAGCACCTTGCCCTTGGCACCGACCACCGTGATGTGCGGGTGACGCTTCTTCTCGCGGTCCTCGGTGATGATGCGCTGCATCCTTTCCGTCCGGTCGTCGATGTCCTCCCGGACCGTGATGCCCACCTCGATGTCGTGGAACACGACCTTGCCTTCGGTCCTGGCCATGATCGGTATCGAGTAGGGCTCCCACTCGAACAGGATGTCCTCTTCATGGACCTCCTGCCCTTCGGCGACCCGCACGACCGCACCGGCCGGGACATTGAACGGCACCGCCCGGTCGGCAGCGGTCAGAATCATCCTGCCCTGGTCAAGGGCGACCTTCTCGCCGTCGGAACGGGTCGATGTCTTCAACCCCTCGTACTTGACCTTGCCGGTGAACCTGGCGGTCGCCTTGGTCTGCTCGGCGACCCGGGACGCGACCCCGCCGACGTGGAAAGTCTTCAGGGTCAGCTGTGTACCGGGCTCGCCGATCGACTGCGCGGCGATGATGCCTACCGCCTCGCCGATCTCTACCATCCGGCCGGTGGCCAGGTTGCGGCCGTAGCACTTGGCGCACAGCCCGCTGGTGGCGTCGCAGGTCAAGACCGACCGCACCCTCACCTGCTCGATGCCGTAGTCCTCGATCTCCTGGGCCAGGATGTCGGTTATCTCCTCGCCCGCTTCGACCACCACCTCGCCCGAGACCGGGTTGACGATGTCGTCGACCGCGAACCGGCCGGCGATACGCTCGCTCAGCGGCTCGACGATGTCGCCGCCTTCGCGCAAGGCGGTGACCTCCTGGCCGAGGATCGTGCCGCAGTCCTCCATCGTGATGACGACGTCCTGGGCCGCGTCGACCAGCCTCCTCGTCAGGTACCCGGCCTCCGCGGTCTTCAGCGCGGTGTCGGTCAGACCCTTGCGCGCGCCGTGGGTCGAGATGAAGTACTCCCAGACCGACAGACCTTCACGGAAGGAGCTCTTGATCGGTGTCTCGATGACCTCCTCGCCCACCGACCTCCGCTGCGGCTTGGCCATCAGTCCCCGCATCCCGCCGATCTGCGCCGCCTGGGTCCGCGAGCCGCGGGCGCCCGAGTCGATCAGCATGAACACCGGGTTGAACCCTTCCTGGTCCTTGCTCAGCTGGGCCATCAGCGCGTCCTCGACCTCGGCCGTTGCCAGGGTCCAGGTGTTGACGACCAGGTTGTACTTCTCCGAGTCGGTCATCAGGCCCCGCTCGTAGGCCCGGTGCACCTTGCGCAGCGACTTCTCGCTGCTGTCGAGGATGTCGTACTTCTCCTTGGGCACGACGACGTCGTCCATGCCGATCGAAAGCCCGGACTTGGTCGCCATCTCGAACCCCAGGTCCTTGACCGCATCGAGCAGCTTGGCGGTTGCGGCCAGCCCGAGGCTCCGTGCGCAGCGGTCGATCAGCGACACCAGCCGGCTCTTGTCGAACAGCTCGTTGACGAAACGCAGCTCGTCGGGCAGCACCTCGTTGAGCAGCACCCTGCCCACCGTGGTGTCGATGTACTCGCCTTCGTACTTGAACCTGATCGGCGCATGGACGTCGATCTCGCCGAGGTCACAGGCCGAATGGACCGTTGCGAAGTCGTCGAAGTAGTGCTTGGCCTTGCCCAGGCTCGGCTTGGGCTTGGTGATGTAGTAGAGCCCGGCGACCACGTCTTGGGACGGCACCATCAGCGGCCGGCCGTGGGCCGGGGAAAGCACGTTGTGCGAGGACAGCATCAGGACCGCCGACTCCAGGATCGCTTCCGGGGTCAGCGGCACGTGGACCGACATCGTGTCGCCGTCGAAATCCGCGTTGAACGGCGGACAGACAAGCGGGTGGATGCCGACCGCCCGGTGCTCGGACAGGATCGGGAAGAACGACTCGACCGATATCCGGTGCAAAGTCGGTGCCCGGTTCAGCATCACCGGATGCTCGCGGGTCACCTCCTCCAGCACCTCCCACACCTCGGGCGCTTCCTTGCGGTACATGCTCTTCGCGCCCCTCTCGCTTTCCGCCAGGCGGCGCTCCTCGAGCTGGCGCAGGATGATGGGCTTGAACAGCTCCAGCGCCATCTCCTTGGGCAGGCTGCACTGGTGCAGCTTGAGCCTCGGGTCCACCACGATGACCGAACGGCCCGAGTAGTCCACCCGTTTGCCGAGCAGGTTGCGCCGGAACCGGCCCTGCTTGCCGCGCAGGGCTTCGCACAGCGACTTGAGCGGCCGGTTGCCGCGCCCGCGGACCGGCCTCGGCCTGCTTTCGTTCGAGAACAGCGTATCGACCGCGTCCTGCAGCATCCGCTTCTCGTTCTTGAGGATTATCTCAGGAGTCTTGATCGACATCAGATGCTTGAGCCGGTTGTTGCGGACGATGACGCGCTTGTACAGGTCGTTGAGGTCTGACGTCGCGTAGCGGCCGCCTTCGAGCGGTACCAACGGCCTCAGGTCCGGCGGTATCACGGGCAGCACCTCGAGTATCATCCATTCCGGCCGGGCGCCCGAGGTCCTGAACGCCTCGACCACCCGCAGCCTCCGCAGCAGGTCGAATCGGCGCGAAGTCTCGTGCTTGATCCGCGCCCGAAGTTCGGCAGCCAGGTCGTCGAGCTCGATCCGGGAAAGCAGCGTTTTCAGTGCCGGTGCACCGGTCGCGGCCTCGAACCCCTCGAACTTGTGCCCGTTCTCCCGGAATTCCTCCTCGGTCATCAGTTCTAGCTTCTTGTAGGGCGACTCGCCGGGCTCGAGCACGACGTGGGCCTCGTAGTTGAGGATCGTCTCCACCTGGTTGATTGAAAGCGCCAGCATCAGCCCGACCTTGGAGGGCGGCACGTGGTAGAACAGCGGGTGGGCCACCGGCACCACCAGCTCGATGTGGCCCATCCGGTGCCGACGCACCGCCGAGGTCGTTACCTCGACGCCGCACCGGTCGCAGACAATCCCCTTGTACCGTATCTTCTTGTATTTTCCGCAGTTGCACTCGTAGTCTTTGACCGGCCCGAAGATCCGCTCGCAGAACAGCCCGTCGCGTTCGGGTTTCTGGGTTCGGTAGTTGATCGTCTCGGGCTTGATGACCTCACCGCTGGACCAGCTCCGGACCGTCTCTGGCGACGCAATCCTGAGTCTCAGTGCATCAAAGTCGACGAAGTCGCGCTCGCTGATCATGCCGCCTCCTCTCCCCGTTCCGGGATCAGTTCAAGCCCAAGCCCCTGCAGTTCGCGGACCAGCACCGAGAACGACGCCGGTGGTTTCGGCCGCGGCGGGTTCTTGCCGCGGATCAACGCCTCGTAGAGCGCGCTTCGGCCCTCGACATCGTCCGACTTGATCGTCAGCATCTCCTGCAGGGCGTGGGCCGCACCGTAGGCCTCCAGTGCCCAGACTTCCATCTCCCCGAAGCGCTGGCCTCCGAACTGCGCCTTGCCGCCGAGCGGCTGCTGGGTGATGAGTGAGTAGCGCCCGGTCGAGCGGGCATGGATCTTGTCATCCACCATGTGGATCAGCTTCATCATGTACAGCATGCCGACCGTCACCTTCTCGTCGAACGGCTCACCGGTCCTGCCGTCGTACAGCGTGATCTTGCCGTCTTCGGGAAGCCCGGCCTTCCTGAGCTCCTCCCTTATTTCCTCAGGGGTGGCGCTCTGGAACACCGGGTTGACCGACTGGTAGCCGAGCACGTTTGCGGCCCAGCCCAGGTGCGCCTCGAGTACCTGCCCGAGGTTCATCCGTGACGGCACGCCCAGCGGGTTGAGGACCATGTCGACCGGCAGGCCTCGCATCTCGCGGATCGTATCGCTCTCACCGTTGCCTTCCGGCGCCACCGAGATGAACGGCATGTCCTCGACCGGCAGCGCCTTGGACACGACGCCCTTGTTGCCGTGCCGGCCCGCCATCTTGTCTCCGACCGCCAGCCGCCGGCGCTGGGCGATGAAGATCGTGATCCACTTCAGCACGCCGTGCGGCAGCTCGTCGCCGCGCGAAACCCGTTCTGCCTCCTGACGCTTCTCGCGGTCGGCTTCGGACAGCGCTTCCTCGTATTCCTTGACAGCGTTCCGTACTTCGGCCTGGCGCTTCGGGCTCGAGACCAGCTGCTCGAAGTTCTTGACCCGGGCGAAGTCGTCGGACGACAAGAACTCGTCGCCCATCGGCTGGCCCGCCTTGTGAAGGACCTTGCCCCGGCCGTCCTTGGCTGGCGCCGCCGATTTCTGCCCTCTGAGCGTACCCCTCAGCTTCTCGGTCCTGCGATCGAGCAGGAACTGCTTCTTCATCTCATATTTCCGTTCGGCCTCGGCGACCCTTTCTTTCTCCAGCCGGCGCGACATTGCGCCGCCCAGCTTGCGGCTCAGTATCCGGCGGCTCACCACGACTCCGTACACGCCCGGGTCGACGCGGAGCGAAGTGTCCTTGACGTTCGACGCCTTCTCGCCGAATATCGCTCGCAGCAGCCGCTCTTCCGGCGTGAACTCGGTCTCACCCTTGGGCGTTATCCGGCCAACCAGGATGTCGTCCGGCCCAACCTCGGCCCCGACCCTGATGACGCCGAACTCGTCCAGATCCCTGAGTTCCTCTTCGGTCGCTCCCGGGATGTCGCGGGTAATCTCCTCCGAACCCAGCTTCGTTTCGCGCGCCTGTATTTCGAACTCGAGTATCTGGATCGAGGTGAACGCTTCCTGCTTCAGCAGGTTCTCGGACACGACTATCGCATCCTCGTAGTTGTAGCCCCGCCAGGGCACAAACGCCACCAGCACGTTGCGCCCGAGCGCAAGCTGGCCCTCGTGGGTCGAAGTTCCGTCCGCCAGCAGGTCACCGATCTTGACCTGGTCACCCACCCGCACGACCGGTCGCTGCGACAGGCAGGTGTACTGGTTGGACTTCTTGTACTTCCTGAGCCGGTACTCACGCAGGCCCTCGTCGCTGCGGACCACGACAGTGTGGGAATCGACCTTGGTCACCACGCCGTCGGTGTCAGAGAGCAGCACCGAGCCGGATTCGGAGGCGAATTTGCCCTCGACCCCGGTCGCGACCAGCGGCTTCTCCGGCAAAAGCAGCGGAACCGCCTGGCGCTGCATGTTGGAGCCCATCAGCGCCCGGTCAGCATCGTCGTGCTCCAGGAACGGTATCATGACCGTCGAGGTCGAGAACAACTGCTGCGGCGACACGTCCATGAAGTCCACCTGCCCGGGTGGCACCGACACGACGTCACCCAGGTGCCGGCAGATCACCAGCTCCCGCGCGAACCGGTTGTCCTCGTCGAGTTCGCTGTTGGCCTGGGCGATCGTGTACCGTTCTTCCTCCTCCGGGCTCAGGTACACCTCCTTGCCTCTGCCTTTGACGACCTTGCCGTCGCGTACCGGCCAGTAGGGCGTAGCCAGGAATCCGTACTCGTCCGCTTTGGCGTAGGTCGCCACGGTCGATATCAGCCCGATGTTGGGCCCTTCCGGGGTTTCGATCGGACAAATCCGGCCGTAGTGCGAGTAGTGGACGTCGCGCACCTCGAACCCGGCGGTCTCCTTGGTCAGCCCGCCCGGCCCCAGGGTCGATATCCTCCGCTTGTGGGTCAGCTCGGCCAGCGGGTTGGTCTGCTCCATGAACTGGCACAGCTGGCTCTGGGTGAAGAACTTCATGATCGAGTTCGCGACCACCCGGGTGTTGACCAGTTCCTGGGGTGCAAGCTGGCTTTCGTCGATAAAGGCCGCCCTTTCCCTGATGTTCTGGGCCAGCTGCAGCAGCGCGACCCGGAACTGGTTCTCGAGCAGCTCGCCGACCTGCTTCACCCTGCGGTTGGACAGGTGGTCGACGTCGTCGGGCTGGAGCCGTACCGAGTCGCTGGTCGCCTTGACCCCCAGCTCCTTGAGCACCTTGTCCGCCTGCTGTCCCTCCTCCTCGCTGCCGTAGGTCAGCTCCAGGGTCAGCGGACGCTCGTGCCAGAAAAGTTCACCCGGTTCAAGCCTTGCCGTCTTCAGCGCCTTCATCACCACGGCCTTCTCCGAGGTTTCCTTGAGCCTGGCCACGATCCGGTACTGCCGGCCTTCGTCCGCGAAGCGGAGCAGCCTGGACATGATCCCGAGTACGTCTTCCTTGCCCAGTCCGGTCTCTTCCTCGTCGACCTTGGTCATCAGCCTCCGGTTGAGCTTGTGCCGGCCGACCTTGCCCAGGTCGAAGCGCCGCCGGTCGAACAGCATCCCGAGGATGACGTTCTCCGCCACCTCGAGCGAGTGGGGCGCAATCGACCGCAGCCGGTAGTAGATGCGCTTGATCGCGTCTTCCTTTGACTCGGCCTTGTCCGACTGCAGGGTGTTGGCAAGGATTTCGAGCCCGGGCGGGTCGCCCTCGACCACCCTCGCTTCGGTGATGCCCTTGGACGCGAGGAAGTCGAGCAGCCCTTCGGTGATGAACTCGCCGGTCCTCGCCACCACCTCGCCGTCCTCGCCCTTGATGTCCTTGGCCACCATCTGGCCGATGGCGAGCTCTTTGGTCTCGACATTGTACAGTTCGGCGGCCAGCTGGTCGTGGGTGTAGCCGATCGCCTGCAGAAACGTTGCGGCCGAGATCCGGCGCTTGCGGTCGAGCAGTACGACCACCGCGTTGTGCTTGTCGACGATCAGCTCGAACCACGCGCCGCGCAGCGGTACCAACAGCGCCGAGTACTCGCGCTTGTCGTGCGAAAAGTAGACGCCGGGCGAGCGGTGCAGCTGGTTGACCACCACCCGTTCCACGCCGTTGATGATGAAGGTGCCGTTCTTGGTCATCCACGGGAGGTCGCAGAAATAGACCTCCTGCTCGATGATGTCACGGACCTTCTCGGTCTCCTGGCCGAACTCCATCTTAACCAGGCGGAAGACGACCTTGAGCGGCATCGCGTAGTTGACGCCCTTGGCCATGGCTTCTTCGGGCGAGTACTTGGGCTCCCCGAAGTTGTAGCTGATGTATTCCAGGCGGAAGTTCTTGTGAACGTCCTCAATCGGGAAGGTTTCCTGGATAATCCCCTCGAGTCCGCGGCGCTGTCGCTGGCTCGGCTCGACGTCGGACTGGACGAAATCGCCAAAAGAGTCGAGCTGGAGCGAAAGCAGATTGGGAATCCCTAAGAGTGTCTTGGTCTTAGAGAAATCCTTCTGCTGCAGCATTCTACTTCACCTCTACCTTTGCCCCGACTTCTTCCAGTTTCGACTTGATCTTGTCCGCCTCTTCCTTGGGCACGTTCTCCTTGACCGTGCCCGGGACCTTGTCGATGATCTCCTTGGCTTCCTTGAGCCCGAGCTGGGTCAGGGCCCGCAGCTCTTTCAGCACCTGGATCTTCTTGTCGCCGACCGACGTCAAGACGACCGTGAAGTCGGTCTTCTCCTCGGCCGCCGCCTCGGCCGGAGCGCCGGAGCCGGCGGCTGCCGGCGACGCGCCGGCGGCAAACACCGGTGCCTGGATGTCGAACTTCTCCTTGAGCTCCTTCACCAGCCGGGCCAGTTCGGTGACTTTGAGCCCTTCGACGATTTCCATAACCTGTTGGACTTTATCTGCAGCCATCACTCCTCCTGACGGGTTTCACAAACACTAGAAGCCATGTCGGCTTCGAAGCAGCAATTCTCTGTACTGTTCTCGCAACGGTTCCGGCTGCGCCGCATCATCCGGCCGGCGCAGTCTCTGATTTCCTGCCCAGGAGCTGTTCCAGCGCGAAAACCATCTGGCCGAGCAGGTCCTCGAGACCGAGGGCAAACTGCGCGACCGGGGCGTGCAGCACGCCGACCAGCTCGGCCCGCAGCTCGTCCTTGGTCGGCAGCCCGGCCAGGAACGCGAACTGGTCCGCCGCATAGATCGCCGCATCCAGGTAGGCGCCTTTGAACTGCAGGTCTTCGAGCGTCTTTTGGGCGTCCCTGATGACGCGCGCCGGCGCGACCGGGTCCTCGCCCGCGAACACCACCGACGTCGGGCCGCGCAGCATCCCGGCCAGGTCGGACTCGACCCCGGCTTCGCTCAGCGCCCTGAGCGCCAGCCGGTTCTTGACGATCTTCACCGCGGCGCCGACACCGCCGAGCTGGCGCCGCAGGCCGTTGAAGTCGTTGACCCCGACCCTGGTGAAATCGAGGAAATACAGCGCGCTCGCCTGCCCGATGTCCTTGCTCAGCTCCTTGACTCTGTCGACCTTGTCCTGGCTGGGCATCTACGCTCCCTTCCTGATGACTTCGGTCAGCTCGCGGGTGTCGACCCTGACCCCTGGTCCCATCGTCGAAGAGAGCACGAGGTTCCTGATGTACTGGCCCTTGGCCGAGGACGGTTTCGTCCTGACCAGCTCGGTAACGAACGCCCGGACGTTCTCGGCCAGGCTCTGGCTCTCGAACGAAGCCTTGCCCACAAGCGCGTGGACATTGCCGGTCTTGTCGGTCCGGTAGTTGATGCGCCCTGCTTTCAGCGCCTTGACCGCCGGCCCGATATCGAAGGTCACCGTCTTGGTCTTGGGCGAAGGCATCAGCCCCTTCGGGGCCAAGAGTTTGCCCAGCCGGCCGACAGCCGACATCGTGTCCGGCGTCGCGACCGCCACGTCGAACTCGAACCAGCCGGCCTGGATCTTCTCGACCAGGTCCTCGAAACCGACGTAGTCCGCCCCGGCTTCCCTGGCCTCGCCCTCTTTCTCGCCCTTGCAGAAGACCAGCACCCTCACCTGCTTGCCGGTCCCGTGCGGCAGGCTGACCGTGCCGCGCACCATCTGGTCCTGCTTCTTCGGGTCGACGCCGAGCTTCACCGCCGCGTCGACCGACTCGTCGAACTTCGCGTTCGCCTTCTGCTTGACGACCTCGACCGCCTCGTCGAGCGGATACTCGCGCCGGCTCTCGGCCCCCTCGATCAGTGTCCGGTATCGCCTGCTGCGCCTCATCACTCCTCCACGGTCAGGCCCATCGCGTGGGCGGTTCCGGCGATGATCTTGGCTGCAGCGTCGACGTCGGCGGCGTTCAGGTCCTTCTGCTTCCGCTCGGCTATCTCCTGAAGTGCCTTCCGGCTGACGACGCCGACCTTGGCCCGGTTGGGTTCGCTCGAACCCTTGGCCAGTCCGGCTGCCTGCTTCAGGAGTACGGACGCGGGCGGGCTCTTGGTGATGAACGAGAACTTCCGATCCGCGTAGATGGTCAGCACCACCGGAATGATCATGCCGGGCGGTTCCTTGCGCGTCGCGTCGTTGAACGCCTTGATGAACTCGCCGATGTTCACCCCGTGCTGGCCCAAAGCCGGGCCGACCGGGGGTGCCGGTGTCGCCTGACCAGCCGGGATCTGAAGGCGCACCACCGCTGCTACTTTCTTCGCCATGGCTCGCTCCTCCTAGCTAGATCAGATCGGTTGTACGTCCAGGAAGTCGAGGTCGATCGGAGTCGGCCGGCCGAAGATCGTCACGATGACCTTCACCCTGCGGCGCTCGGTGAACACCTCGTCCACCGTGCCGGTGAAGCCGGCGAACGGCCCCTTCGCGACCCGGACGCTCTCGCCCTTGTCGAACGGCGCCTCGGGCTCGTCCCGCTCGCGGCCGCGCTCGATCTGCTCGAGCATCGACGCCACCTCCTCCTCGGACAGCGGGACCGGCTCGTTGCTCGTGCCCAGGAGGTGGGTGACCCCGGGCACCGAATTGACAAGCTTCAGGCTCTCCTCGGTCGGTTCCATCTCGACCACGATGTAGCCGGGATAGAGCCGCCGCTCTTCTGCGACCAGCTTCGACTTCCGGACTCGGGTAACCTTCTCCGCGGGCAGGATGACCTTGCCGAACAGCTCAACATAACCGCCCGTCTCAATCGCCCTCTCCAGCAGCTCCTTCACCCGTTTCTCGCGCCCGGTGTAGGTGTGGACCACGAAGTACTTCATGCTCTGCGGCTTCCGTCTATCTCAGGATCAGGTGCAGCAGCCGGGAGAAGATGAAATCGAACACGCCGATGAACGCCGCGAGTAGCATCGAGAAAACGATGACGACCATCGTCGTGGTGAAGAGCTCCTTGCGCTTCACCCACGACACCTTCTTCAGCTCGGCGACGACGTCGGCGAGGTAGTTTCGGATCCGTTTGAAGATGTTCACCGTGTCAGCAGGCCAGGAGGGATTCGAACCCCCAACCTACGGATTTGGAGTCCGCCGCTCTGCCGTTAGAGCTACTGGCCTTTACTTGACCTCCTTGTGCTCGGTGTGCTTCCGGCACGCCGGGCAGTATTTGCGCAGCTTCAGCCGCTCGGTCTGCCGCTTGTTCTTCCCGGTGTGGTAGTTCCGGTTCTTGCACTCTGAGCACGCGAGGGTCACAAGCACCCGCATCGTCTACTCGATGACTTCGACAACGGTCCCGGCACCGACCGTCCGGCCGCCTTCTCTGATGGCGAACTTGGAGTTCTGCTCCAGCGCCACCTCGGTGATCAGCTCGATCGTCATCGTCACGTGGTCACCCGGCATCACCATCTCGACCCCTTCCGGCAGCGTGACCGCGCCGGTGACGTCGGTGGTCCGGATGTAGAACTGCGGGCGGTAGCCCGGGAAGAACGGTGTGTGACGGCCGCCTTCATCCTTGGTCAGCACGTAGACCTCGGCCTTGAACTTCTTGTGGGGCTTGATCGAACCCGGGATGGCGATGACCATGCCGCGCTCGACTTCGTCCTTGCCCACGCCGCGCAGCAGCAGGCCGACGTTGTCGCCCGCCTCCGCGCTGTCGAGTATTTTGCGGAACATCTCGACGCTGGTGACCACGCACTTGTCGTGCTTGCCGAAGCCGACGATCTCGATCTCGGTGCCGGCGTTCAGCCTGCCCCGTTCGACCCGGCCGGTCACCACCGTGCCCCGGCCGGTGATCGAGAAGATGTCCTCGATCGGCATCAGGAACGGCTTCTCGGTATCGCGCTGCGGGTCGGGCACGAAGTTGTCGAGCGCCTCGACCAGCTTGGTGATCGAGTCGATGTTCTCGCCCTCCTCTTCCTGCAGCGCCTTGAGCGCGCTGCCGCGGATGATCGGCGCGTTGTCGCCGTCGAACTCGTACTTGTTCAGAATCTCGCGGATCTCGAGCTCGACCAGCTCGACCAGGTCCGGGTCGTCGACCAGGTCGGTCTTGTTCAGGTAGACGATGATGGCCGGCACGTTCACCTGGCGCGCCAGGAGCACGTGCTCGGTCGTCTGCGGCATCGGGCCGTCGGCCGCCGACACCACCAGTATCGCACCGTCCATCTGGGCCGCGCCGGTGATCATGTTCTTGATGTAGTCAGCGTGACCCGGGCAGTCGATGTGGGCGTAGTGGCGCTTCTCGCTCTGGTACTCGACGTGCGAGATGGCGATCGTCAGAATCTTGGTCTCGTCGCGCCGCCCATGGGCCTCACTGGCCTTGGCAACCTGGTCGTACGACGTGTACGTCGCCAGGCCCTTCTTCTCGAGAACCTTGGTCATGGCGGCAGTCAGCGTCGTCTTGCCGTGGTCGACGTGACCGATGGTTCCGACGTTGACGTGAGGCTTGGTTCTTTCGAACTTCTCCTTCGCCATTTACTGTGCCTCCTTATCGTTTATCGTCTTCAAATCGAAAGACGGCGCTGCACCGCCATCTTTGGGTACACAACTCATGAGCCCACGGTCGGAATCGAACCGACGACCTCTTCCTTACCAAGGAAGTGCTCTACCGACTGAGCTACATGGGCGGTATTCGACAGTCGGCTATTATAGGTCCAACTTACGGCGTGTCAATGACTAAATGCATCCGAAGGCCGGCCGAATCCGACCCCTTGACGCCTGTGCCGGGCGTAGATTGTACCGACGGCCACACTGTGCCCCAAGTGGCCAAAAGAGAACGACTTACTTTCCGGACCGCTGCCGGCCCGAAGCGGGCGATGGGAGTCGAACCCACGCAAACAGCTTGGAAGGCTGTTGTGCTACCACTACACCACGCCCGCAAGGGCAGGATGGACGGGGAAGGATTCGAACCTCCGAAGGCAAATGCCAGCAGATTTACAGTCTGCCCCCTTTGGCCACTCGGGAACCCGTCCGGAATCGATTGTCTGAGCCGACAGGAGGACTCGAACCCCCGACCTGAGGTTTACAAAACCCCTGCTCTGCCAGCTGAGCTATGTCGGCACGTGTCGTCCGGCCCTGCGGCCGGACTGTCGAACACCGTATTGGATTGTCGAGCAAAACTATATCCCGAAAACCCAATCCGTCAAGGAACAGCGCCTGACACAGCTCCTCGGGCAACCCGCGGCTCCCCCGACCTACGTATTGCCGACCTCGGGTCCTGCCGGACGTCTAGCGCGTCAGCAGCAGCTTCCTGACCTCCCGAAGGTCGCCCACCCTGAACCTGCAGAAGTAGACGCCGTTGGCCAGCTCCCTGCCAGCATCGTCGTCGCCACGCCAGCCCGCTGTGTACCGCCCCGCACCCTGCGGGCCGTTCACGAGCGTCCGGACAGCACGCCCGGCAAGGTCATGGAAAACGATGCTCACCGGACCTTCGGCAGCCAGTGAATACCGCACCTGGGCCCACTCGCGGAACGGGTTGGGGGAAACGGCCTCGAGTCCGGTGATAAGCACCTTCGGGAACACCGGACCCTGCTTCTCCGCGATACCGACCTGGTAGTCGGCCTGCCAGAACCCGACCACAGCAAGGAACTCGGCTCCGGTCAGAAAACCGGACCCAGTCTGGCCAGCCGTCGAACCGCACCGGTACGTGCTGGAACTCATCTCGCCCCCGCCTGAACCGACAACCGACCAGTCGCACCTGTAGCTCTGGGCGGTTGCGGCCGCGACCAGTCCGAGAAGAAACGCAAGCGTAAGTCGCATCCACTACCTCCCTGGTTCGCCGGCGACGCGCTTCATCTTCTCGTAGCGCTGTCGCCCAGCAGCAGTGCGGAAACCGATACCCTCGGCCTTGCCCTCGCGCTCGAGCTGCTCCATGCACCCGGAAATGAACTCGTCGTCCAGCATCCTGTCCGCCAGCGGACCGGTCTTGGGCTGCTCGACCGGGATCATCCTTCTCGTCGCCTCGGCCGACACATCCTTGCGCTCGCCGGTCACCTGCCAGAAGACTTTGGTGCCGGGCCTTCCGCCGACGACAAAGCGACCTGCGCTGACCTCCTGGGCGACGAAGACGTCGTTTGTCCCGACACCGGTCAACTGGACCCTCGGATTGCGGTTCAGCGCGTCGAAGTAGTCGGGCAGGACAACTTCGGCCCGGCCGGCTGCGTCCAGCACCGCTTCGCCATCGTAGATGTTGCGCATCTCCGGACCCTCGATGAAGTAATGGGTCAGTATCTTGCCGTGAGGGTCGAGCGGGTGGTCGATGGTGAAGTTGCCGGCAGCCTTGACCAGTATACCGACCCTGGTCTGGTTGGCCGAACTCGCGGTAACTCCGTTGAACGCGACCGAGTTGGTAAAGCCAGCGGGCACGACCGAGTTTCTCCCCGCGGTGAAGCTCCACTTGGAAGCCGAAGTATCGGCATGTCCACCAGCGACCGACGCAAAGCTGTCGCTCGCGACATTGTGTCGTCCGCCGCTGACCGTCGCGCAGTAGCCACTCGCTCTGTTGCTGCTGCCGCCGCCGACCGCGGCGTAAGGGTCGTTCGCGGTGTTTCCCCGGCCGCCCCCGACCGTGGCGTACAAGTCACTCGCGGCGTTGGAATTGCCGCCGGCGACCGTAGTGGATGAGGCGCTAGCTGTGTTCGAGGACCCACCGCCGACCGCGGCGGCATAGCCGCTCGCGGTGTTCTGCCTGCCGCACCCGACGGCGGCATATTCGCCTGAGGCGAGGTTGCGCACGCCACCACCGACCGCGGCGGCATGGCCCGTCGCACTGTTGTATTCGCCGCCGCCGACCGCTGAGGCAGTATCCGAGGCGATGTTGGTACGGCCCCCGTCAACCGTGGCGTACCAGCTGCTCGCGGTGTTGCCGATGCCGCCGCCGACCGCGGCGTAGCGGTCGCCCGCAGCGTTGTTGTAGCCGCCGCCGACCGTGGCGTACCAGCCGCTCGCGGTGTTGACCCAACCGCCGGCGACCGCGGCGTAGCGGTCGCTCGCGGTGTTGCCTGACCCGCCGGCGACCGTGGCGTACCAGCCGCTCGCGGTGTTGTCGGACCCGCCGGCGACCGTGGCATCGCTGGCGCTCGCAACGTTGCGGGTGCCGCCGCTCACCGTGGCGCATGAGTAGTTCTGCCCACTCGTACCGGTTGTGCAGGCGACACCGAGGTTGACGTGGGTCTGTCGGTTGCTGCCGTAGAGCATGTTGTCCGCACCGCCCCGAGCAATACCGAGCCGGTTGACTGTGAAGAGCACGCTGTCAGGCGAACCCCGGTTCCACGCATTGTCGCCGCTACCCGTGCTGTCATCACGCGGAGCCCACTGGCTGCCAGTCCACTTGAGGACCTGGCCTGTCGCCGGCGCAGTTGTTGCCACCGTTCTTCCCCGCAGCCCTGCTACGGTCGGGTCAGGATAGTCGCCGCCGAGGTCACCACCTGCGCCCTGCGACTCGTTGATATACCGGGAGTCTCCCCAGGTCGAGTCGAACCTGACTGAGCCGGTTGCTGTTATCGGGTTAGGAGTACAGACAACTCCGGTTGCCTGTCTGACTGAACTGACCGTGCCTCCTCCTCCCGTACTGTCATCGCCCGGCGTCCACTGGCTGCCGGTCCACTTCAGGACCTGGCCGGTGCGCGGGGCCGCCGAAGACACCGCCCGACCCTGCAGGCCGCCGACAGTTGGGTCGGGGTAGCTGTCGTCAAGGTCTCCACCCGCCGGACCGACAGGCGACGCTGCGGCAGCGTAGTCTGCACTGTCCGCCTTGTACGCATACGCCGCACTCACTATCCGCAGCCGTGGCGTCATCTCCGCATCCGACCCGACCCGCATCCCGAGATACAGCTCACCCGCATCCGGCACGCTCGGTATCGGCGTCACCGAACCCAGCAGAACGCTGAACAGCCCTTCCTCGGTCCGGACCACCCGGGTCTCCTCCCAGTAGTGAGTCCCGCCCGACACCTGGGTGTACAGCCTGAACCGGACCGACCAAGTCGTGTCCGGCACTGGTATGCCCAGCGTGTCGAAAAGCCTGCCCTGATATGACAGCATCCGGGGTATCGCAATCGCGTCGGCACTTGCGACCACTCCTTCCGAAAGCGGCACTCCTGTCACTTCCGGCTGCGTCCAGAGCGCGTCTTCTTCGGTTGCACCGGCGGCGCCCGCCAGCGCGAACAGCATGATTGCCAGCAACAGCCTCACGTTGCCTCCTTTCGGGCATGGGTCGGACTAGCTTTTCAGATTGATGCCCGATTCTGACCGAACAGGTCCCAGTGTCAACGCAGACGAAGCGGCCGAACTCGGGGCGGCCGGACGTCAATAGTGTCGGGCTTTGGATTGCGGCAGCCCCCACGCCCGCGTCATTGCGAGGCCGTCTGCGGCCGTGGCAATCTCTTCTGGACGCGGGCTCGGGGC
>CP070680.1:3259097-3261444 GCA_020352555.1 Caldifarciminota bacterium
CATAGTAGTATGACACGAAGTACATCCGCTCTAAGAACGGACTGTAGCAGCCCGCCCACTGCCCCCATCCGACGCCGATGCGGCCGGTGGCCTGGTCATTGTGACAGTCAATGACCGCCAGCGAATCTTCGTCAGAGAGGGCGCAGTACATCTCGTTGTCGCGCCTGTCGTAGACCAGAGCGGCCGGACCGCGCCCGACCACGACCGTCGTCATGACGGTGTCGGCCGCAGCATCGATGACCGTGACTGTGGAGTCTCTCCTGTTCGCGCAGTAGACCTTGTTCTCCGCCGGGCACGCGGCGAAGGCCGCCGGCCCGCTTCCCACGGTCAGCACCCTGATGGCGGTATCGGCAAACGCGTCAATCACGGTGACAAGCGAATCGGCGTACTGGGAACTGGGGCAGTAGACCTTCTCGTTGAACGGGTTGTACCACATTGAATTGCAGGAGTGTGCCAACGGGATCACGCCGTCGACCTGATACCCGTAGGTATTCAGAACTGCAATGCCGGGTCCGCCCACGCCCGACCGCCCCGCGCTGGCGATGTAGAGCTTGTCTCCGTTCGGCACGTGGATGCAGGCCAAAGGACCGCAGCCGATGCCCACGCGCCTCTCTATCTCGTTGGTCGCGCCGCTGATGACCACCAACTCGTCTCCGTCACTGTTGACGCAGTACAACTCGCGCTCGAACGGGTTGTAGCAAACGTCACGCGGCTCGACCCCGAAGGTCCGGACGGCAATCAGACTGTCACCGATACCGTCGGCGACGCCGAGCCGGGCCGCATCCTCGCTGACCGCAAGGACACGACCGGTCGATGTATCGCAATCCACCTGCCTCATGTAGCCGCCGATGCTCAACTGCGCCAGAACCGTATCCGCGTGGGCGTCGAGCACGTGAATCCGGCCGCCGCCGCTGCAGAACAGCTTGTTCTCGCTCCGGAGCCAGTACATGTCCCGGGCTCCGACATCGGTCAGATGGCTCAGCACGGTGTCAACGGACCCGTCGATGACGAACAGGTCGCTTCCCTCGTCCCCGGCGCAGTACACCTTGTTCTCAGCCGCGTTGCATGCCAGTGCCCCGACCCCGTACACCGCGTCGATGACGGTGAGCACGGTATCTGCGGCCCCGTCTATCACCGTGATTTCGCCGGACACGTAGTTGGCGACGTACACCTTGTTCGCGACCGGGTTCCAGAGCACCTCGACCGGAGAGTATCCGACGCCGATTGTCGTGATCAGGGTATCCGCATCAGCGTCGATCACGGTCACGCTTCTTCCACTGCTGTTGACCACGTACACCTTGCGGTCGGTCTGGTTGATGCAGACATCGGTCGGTATCGCCCCGGCAGGCAGATTGTACAGGAGCGTGTCGGCAATCGCGTCGATCACCGCCACCGGCTGGCCGCCGAGGCTCACGCAGTAGAGCTTGTCGGTCGGTTCGTCGTAGGCAAAGGCATAGGCCATGCCGCCGACCGGGATTTCGGTCAGCAGCGAATCGCCTCGCACATCGATGACGGCAACGTACCTGCGGTTGTAGCTTGCCGCGTAGACCTTGGTGCCTCGGGGGTTCGAACAGAGGCCGTACACGTTGCCTGACACGCGGACCTTGGCGATTGTGCGGCCGAAGTCGGCGTCGGCGATTATCACGGTATTCCCCTGCCCTCCGATGTAGACCTTGCCTCCGACAGTGTGTACCGAGTACAAAAGAGCATTGGTAAGGGAATCGTCTATCGGTATGGTCGCCTCAAGGTACTGGGCTGCGGCAGCTGAAGCAGCCAGGACTGTCGCAACAAGAATGCTCCTCACGTTGCCTCCTTACGGATTGACAATCACTTTCCGGACCGCTGACCGCTTGCCGCCTACCGCTGACCGCAGGAAGTACACTCCGGGCGAGAGACGTCTGACGTCATTCTCGCCGGGCTTCAGGTCCATCACCTTCCGTCCTGTGATGTCGACGAGTTCCGCTGTCTGTCGGGTGCGAGCTCTTGAAGACACCAATCGCAAAGCGCCACGCACCAGCGTCTGCATCCTTGTCTCAGGCCGGGCCTTCTGCCCTTCCTCACCGATGCCAACCGTGGTGGTATCGCGAATGACCCAAACCCTCGTATCGCCCCAGTCTGAGACGTAGACCCTTCGGTGCCTCGGCGCGCAGACGGAATAGTTGGTGAAACCGACCGGCAACCATGTCACGATGGTATCCACCCCGCAACCGAACACCCCGACCCCATCGTCGCCAAATACGTAGATGCGGTCGGCCGCTGTGTCATGCGTCAGCCGGGTCGGCCTGAATCCGATGTCCACCCTCCGCACTACTTCCCGTGCCACCGGGTCGATCACTTCAACCGAGCT